>JAUIDI010000004.1 GCA_030428705.1 Bacteroidia bacterium | reverse complement strand
ACGGTGGCCGTTCCCAGGGAGACCGAGGCGTGCTCGTTCGCGATGGTATCGGGGCAGCTGTCGTCCCCCACCGTGACGGTGGCGGTATCGGTAAGCCCCCCGTCGTCGGTGGTCGCCGTTATGGTGGCGCTCCCCACGGCCACCGCGGTTACGGTCCCGTTCTGGTCGACCGTCGCGACGGCGGCATCGCTGCTGGACCACGCGACGCCCTGGTCGGTGGCGTTGGAGGGGGAGATTTGAATGGTCAAAGTGCTGCTGTTGCCAATGTTCAATACAACAGATTCTTCGACAATCGAAATATCCGTTACTGAAATGTTATTATTAAAAGGAGTATAATTTTCAGGATATACCGGATAGCCGTCATTCAATATCTTTCGATTATACAATAATATTCCAGCAAGCATGGCTTTATTAAAGTGGCCATCAGAAGGAGTAATATACTGTTCCATCTGCAATTGAAAAGATTCATCCCATTGCCCCCACATAGCCTGTTCTCCTTGACTTACTGGTTTACTGCCGTACTCTCCGTCGTCATCACCTACACCATCACTAGTCCCATCGACATTTCCTTCTGATGTTGAATTAGGACGATTATCCCAACTATCAAGCCAACTCAACAATGTACCATCGATGATATCCTGTCGAGTATCGAAATAATAACCTTCATCATACCCACTTACCATTAATAACGTATAATGCGTATAATGGCCCCAATCAGTTGTTCCACTCGTACTATTCCATGCAGAAGCAGCATCAACTCCTCCTGAAACTGTTGGGTGGGCTTTAAATCCACTCATTATATAATCATTGTTCTGATAACTATGCGGTATACCATCGGTCAATGAATTATTGAAGAAAGTAAGATATTTAGCTTTTCCCGTTACTATGTGCAAATCCATCGCAATGGTGGTCCATAGCGCTGTCATATATCTATTTTCTCTATATAGATAATGTTCTTCCCCTTGATTGGAAAACCGGTTCCATACATCATCTTCTATGAAATCTAACATCTCATTGAACCATGTAAGTTCAGAAGCCTTTAATACCGGGCTTTGATGAATAACCCTAACTAAATGCGCCCATGCCCTAAAATGATAAGATTCCCAAAGCGACACACCATTTTGCTGATAATAGGGATCATAATTTCCGCTTGCAGGAAAACCCATATAACCTGTTGATACTCCTGACATTGGGCTTGCATGACTCATTACTCTGGTCCAAGCATTTTTTATATCTTGAAACAATGCGGTGTCTCCTGTAGCCTGCCATGCTCTAATAAGTCCTATAAGGTTCCAATAAGCATAATACATTCCTTGATTACCGAAATTATCAATATTGGTGTTCATATCAGGCTCACCTTTGTCAGCAGCCCATAATGTTTGATATTCGGACAACAAAGTAGATACAGATTTTTGTGCATGCCCATTAAAGGCAAGAAGAAAAAGGAATATATAAACTAGTATTTTTAACCTACTATAATTCTTTATATGTTGAGTGTCTCTATAATGTTCTTGTCCGTTACGAGGTAGAAGAGCTGGAATAAATTGCGCTATTAGTGAGTAATATTTTTTCATGAAAAAAAATTTAAGATTGTAATCTTTAAATTACAATAAAATATTTAATTCTTACAGAATTAATAAGAAATAATAATCAAAAAATAATATAGTTTTTACATCGCTATTTTTTATTATTTTAATTTTTAAGAATTATACAACTAATTGAAATGAAAAAAATCGTTACCCTACTATTTATTTTCAGTGGTCTTTGTATAAGCGCCCAAGACTACTATTTCCCTGAACGAAATAGCGAATGGCAACATAAAACAGCAACCGACTTTAAAATTGACACCGAGGCATTAAAGGCAGCGGTCGATTTTGCCGAAGCAAATGAATATTCAGGGTCGCGTGACCTGCGTATTGCCATTCTCAAAGGTTTTGAACGCGAGCCTTTTCATAAAATATTAGGGCCGACCAAAAAACGTGGCGGACCCGCTGGAATGATTCTGAAAAATGGTAATGTCATCGCCCAATGGGGTGATACCAAAAGGGTCGATATGACCTTTAGTGTGACCAAGAGTTTTTTGAGCACCATGGTTGGGCTGGCAGAAGATCAAGGACTTATTGCCAGCACACATGATAAAGTGTCCGACTATGTTTGGGACGGCACTTTTGACGGAGCCCATAATTCCAAAATTACCTGGGAACATTTACTGCAACAGAATTCGGCCTGGTCGGGGGAATTATGGGGCGGTAAAGATTGGGCCGATCGCCCTCCTAGAGAAGGTGGAATAGACGATTGGAAATTTGAAAAACCCAAAGAACCCGGCACTGTGATGGAATACAATGATGTGCGGGTAAATGTTTTGGCCTATGCCCTTACCCATGTTTGGCGCAAACCGATGCCAATGGTCTTGAAGGAAAACATTATGGACAAAATCGGAGCTTCGACTACTTGGCGCTGGCACGGTTATGATCATGCTTGGGTCGAAATCGATGGCGTTCAAATAAAATCGGTCACCGGGGGCGGCCATTCGGGAGCCGGACTCTTTATCAACACCGAGGACATGGCTCGGTTCGGTCTTCTATTCCTGAATAATGGTAAATGGAAAAAGGAGCAATTGATCAGTGAATCATGGATCAAAAAAGCAATCGAACCCTCAAAACCGAATATCAATTATGGTTATATGTGGTGGCTCAACAAGAAAGGTGACCGCCATTGGGAAGGACTTTCAGAAGATATATACTATGCCGCAGGTTTCGGTGGCAACTTTATAGTAATAGATAAGGAAAATGACTTGGTTGTCGTCACGCGGTGGTTAGAACCCAATAAAATAGGAGAGTTTATGACCAAGGTAAATACGGCCTTGAAATAAACTTCAATCGAATTTTAACTTATTCAAGAATATTGATTTATAAATTCGACCAATCGGAATTTTTTCCGTTCGGATGAAAACAATATTGCCGACAATCTTTTCAATTTCACGAAAATTGATGACGTACGATTTATGAACTTGTATAAAATGTGTTTCGGGTAATTTTTGAATCCAGTTTTTAAGGGAATCCAAGTATGAATACTTTCCATTTTTGGTGACCACCGTAACATAGTTTTTGTCCGATTCGACGTAAAGAATGTCTCTAACATTGATTTTGTGCAAAGTCTTGTCAATGTTCAAAAAAATCGATTCAGCTGAGTTTTCGATACTTTTGGTGTTGGCAACCATGGTACTTTCATGTTTTCTTACCTTGTTGATGGCCTTCAAAAAACGTTCAAAAGAAAACGGTTTGACCAGATAATCGCAAATTGTATCCAATTCGAAACTTTCGACGGCATGTTCGTGATAAGCGGTCGTCATTATAATGGCAGGGGGCTTTGGCAAAGTCTTTATGTATTGAATTCCCGAAATATCAGGAAGGTTGATGTCCAAAAAAACTACGTCTATCCCAATTTTTTGTAAGGTCGAATTCGCCTCCAAGGCAGATTGGTAACTTCCCTTTAATTGCAAATCTGGAATCTTGGAGATATAGTTCAACAATATCCGTTGGGCAGGAATTTCATCCTCGATGATGATACACTTCATGACAATTCCAATTTAAGGTGGACATGGAATTTTCCATTTGCCGTAATTTTCAGTTCGTGTTTGTTCTTATACAAAAGAGATAAACGTTTTTTGAGATTTTCTAACCCTATTTTGGGATGCCCATTTTCAGTAACAGGAGTTTTTATGTGATTGCTGCAATCACATCGCAAAATGGAATCCTTTACCTGTATGGTTACTTCGACTTTGCTGTTCGCGGTACTATGCTTAAAGGCGTTCTCAATCAACGTAATGAGCAAAAGGGGCGCAATTTCGTAATCGTGATTCTCAATATCTTTTTTATAGACGACTTCGTTGATGTTCTCGGTTCTTATTTTTTGAAATGCGATATAATTATCGATGTATTCCAGCTCTTTTTCCAAAGGCACTTTTGGGGCGCCGCTTTCATAGATTACATGCTTTAGATTGTCGGAGAGCATCAAGATAAGATCCGGGGTTTCTTGCGGTTTCTCCAGGGCATACGAGTAAACGGTATTGAGATTGTTGAAAAGTACGTGAGGATCGATCTGTGACTTTAAAAACTGTAGTTCCATTTCGGTATGTTCTTTCTTGATGAGTTCGATTTCGTCCTGTTTTTCTAAAAAGCGGAACAACATCCAAATAAATGAAAAGAATGCCAACGGTACCAAGGTCTGCCATAGATAGTCCGACAAACATTTTATTATCGAACAGCCACATTGCGCAAAATAATTGCAGTACAACTGGGTGGCCCAAAAAGCGATAAGCCCAATGAGCAGCATGTATGATAAATACATTTTCCGTTTGATAAAAAAAGGAAGCAGCACTTCATTATTCACATACACTAGTACCAAAAGAATGAAGAAATATTGTAAAAAAGGATTTTCCTTCCAGTGATATTCAGGAAAGACAAAGAGCGAAATAAATATGAACAATGCCCAAAATAAAAGATGGATCAAGATTTTGGAAACCCGATGGCTCAAGATATTCATTGGCGGAAAATAGTTTTAAAAAATACCAATAATAAAACGATAGGTCAAAAAAAATGTATGAACATGGGTTTGGTCGATACGAACGACCAAAAAGGGCCGATTGACCGAATATACCTGACACTAGGCGTTTCGTATCTTCTTTTTAAGCGATGGCACAATATATTTACTTTGGCGAGGGAAGTGCCCTAGGTTTGGACAAATTCCAAAAAAGAGCATCATGGCCCAACGAACCGTTTATTCCATCTTTCTTTTACTGTTAACACTTCATTTTTCATCATCACAGGAAATCAACCGAACCAAGACCGATGCCAGGGGTAATGAAATGCTTTTGGGAAAAATTAATAAAAACGGTTTGACCCAAGGCGGTTATAAAACTTGGTTCGAAAAACAGTTCGAGTCGTATGCGGTAGATTCGCAACCCATTAAATCAATCAAAAACGAACTGAACGAACATAACATTACCATATTCATGGGTACGTGGTGCGGTGATAGCCGACGTGAGGTGCCACGGTTTCTTAAAATTTTGGAAACCGCCGATTACCCCATGGATCGACTTACCATTGTAGCCTTGGACTACGAGAAGGATCAGTACAAGAAAAGTCCGGGCGGGGAAGAAAAAGGCCTGAACATCATAAAAGTACCCACCTTCATTTTTTATAAAAATGGCAAGGCCGTAAACCGGATCGTTGAATCGCCGGTCGAGTCTTTGGAAAAGGACATGGCGGCAATTCTATTAGGGGAAACATATGTGCCAAATTATAGCAATATACCCAAACTGCCTGTTGACTAGAGCGTATTTAAAATTTCGGTGGCCTGTTCCAAAGTCTCTTTTTTCTTGGCAAAACAAAAACGTAGCACCCCATCTTGGCGGTTATCGAGATTGAATGAAGAAATGGCAATGCTGGCCAATTTATGGTCGATTATCAAGCGTTTTGCAAGGTCTTCATCATCTTCATCGGTAATAGCGGTATAGTCCAACAATTGAAAATAAGTGCCTTGAGTAGGCGTGAATTTAAATCTGGAATTCTCAAGGCGCGACAGAAAGAAATCACGCTTTTCTTGATAGAAATTATTGAGCATGAGATAATGTTCTTCGTTTTTGAGGTATTCGGCCATAGCCCTTTGGGTAGGATGATCCACACAGAAAACTGCAAATTGATGGGTCTTGACAAACTCGCTCATAAGTTCTGCGGGCGCGGCACAATAGCCCATTTTCCAACCGGTTACATGAAAGGCTTTTCCAAAGGAGGCACAGACGAAACTACGGGAAGCCAAATCATTAAAACGGGAAACACTCTGATGCTCTTGACCGTCGAAGATAATATGTTCATACACCTCGTCACTGACCAGAATGATATTGGTAGGGCGCAGAATTTCCTGAAGTTGTAACATATCCTCTTTAGTGAAAATATGACCGCTGGGGTTATGGGGCGTATTGATGACCACCATTCTGGTTCTTGAGGTAATCTTGCCTTTGAATTCCTCCCAGTCGATTTTATAGTCCCCTAGCCTTAATTGTACCGGAACAACGATGCCGCCATTGACTTCGATGGCAGGTTCGTAACAATCGTAACAGGGTTTGAGCACGATAACTTCATCGCCCGGATGCACAAATGCCGTAATTGCCGTAAAAATGGCCTGGGTGGCGCCTACTGTGACCGTAATTTCATTTTCTGGATTGTACTTTCTTCCGTGCAGTTTTTCGATCTTATCGGAAATGATTTCCCGAAGTCCGTAATAACCTTGCATAGCGGCGTATTGATTATGGCCCGCTTTCATGGCTCGGGTCACTAGATTCATTAATTCGGTATCGGCCTCAAAATTTGGAAAACCTTGTGACAGGTCTATGGCATTATGTTTTCTTGCAAGATTCCCGACCGTAGTAAAGATTGTGGTCTTGACATTGGGGAGTTTTGATTGAAACTTATCGTTCGAAAATACCATTGCGGAATCCATGGCATTAAAAGTAACAAATTAAACCCTGTCTTCTAATTCAAGATATTAGATGAATACTATAACAGCCCGTTCAGGAATTTTTTATCTCCCTCTGCTTGTAGCTGTTTGGCCAATGAATTGTCAAAGGCCACTTTAACAAGTGCCTTGATCGCCTTAGAGTTTGATTTGGTCAGACTATTGGTTCGATATACAACGTCCCTGATGGTTGAAAAGCTAACATTAGTAGATGCAGCTATATTGGCAAAATCATCTTTGGTCGTATTTCTTCTAAGGGTAATGGATAGTTTTTCATTGATAGGTTTTCCGTAATGGTCTTCGCTTAACATAGAAGGCACAGAATTAATGGTTAGTGTTCGTATTTAATATTGTGCACAAAAGGATATGACCGATGCACTTCAAAAGCTGATTTATATATAATAAGGTTACACATTTTGTTATATTTGTTTGTAAATGAATTACAAATAACGCATTTAAATTGCGTATACAACAAAATATGTAAGATTATTACGCAATAATACAATATTATGTTTATATTGAAGCAATTGAGGCGTGAAAAAAATATCAGTCAAACGAGATTGGCCGAGATTATCGGCGTCAGTTTGCGCACGATTCAGCTTTATGAAAAAAAGGATGCCAACATTCCAATTAAAAATCTGACAAAAATTGCCCATTATTTTGATGTGAGCATTGCGGAACTCTATTCGCATGAAAAGTTCAATGAACTAGGGGCGAAATATGAAAATATAGATATCGAGGCAAGAAAGGGACATTCCATCGTTAAGTTGGCGCCTGGAAAATATTTGGTGTCCGCCCCGCTTGTCATAACAACGCGAAGCAAAGAATATATTAATGCATTCGAAAATGACACGTTTGTTGCTTCGTTGCCTAAAATTGGTTTTGTCGTCGATCAGGTTTCGGTAGGCAAGTATATGGCTTTTGAGATTTCGAACGATTCAATGGATGACGGAACGGTCGAAGGCCTACCGGACAAATCTATTGTTCTGGGCAAGGTTGTACCTTCGAGTAAAATGGCCAAAACAGTGGGTAACGACCCAAAAATGTTATGGATTATCGTTCATTCCGATAGTATTATGTGCAAAAAAATTACGGCAATCGATAAGAATAGAAAAATTATAAAATGTCATAGCCTGAACAATTCCCCTGAATATTCAGATTTTGAACTAAATACAGATGAGGTAAAACAATTGTATAAGGTCATTAAAAGACAGGTCGAATGACATACTAGTTACTTGTAATTTTCCAAATGTTCGATTACCTTCTGTAAACATTGTTGCAGTTCTTTCTTGACTTCGTTTTCCCAAAACCGAAAAACCCGATAGCCCAATCGCTCCAATTCGATATTTACCTCTCGGTCGCGTTGCATATTGCGTTCGATTTTGGCAATCCAGAATTCCCTGTTGGTCTTGACCTTGGGTTTCCGTTCCTTCCAATTATGGCCGTGCCAATACTCCCCGTCAATAAAGATGACAGTCTTGTATTTTTTAAGGGCGATGTCGGGTTTACCGATAAGTTTTTTATAATCGATTCGATAACGATAGCCCGCTTGATACAATGCCTTTCTGAATGCAAGTTCTGGTTTTGTATTTTTCCCCCGTATCTTGCCCATGATCTTTGAACGTTCAGGGGTGGTGTAGAATCCAGATTCTTCGTTGAAGCGAGGGACGATTATACGTTCTTCGGAATATTTTTTGGGCATATTCCAATATACTAAAAATTCCATCTACTATTGGGGTAGATGGAATCTGGAAAATTCCTTGTTGACATCGCTATCGCCTATCTATTTCACAGATAGATGTTCAGGATTTTTTAACTTTTGACCGTGGCCTTCATTAGCTCCCGGTTCATTCTTGCGATATTTTCCAGGGAAATGCCTTTGGGGCACTCAACTTCGCAAGCTCCGGTGTTTGTACAGTTACCGAAACCTTCGAGGTCCATTTGGGCGACCATATTGCGAACGCGATCCGCGGCTTCGACCTGCCCTTGTGGCAATAGCGCATACTGCGAAACTTTTGCCCCTACAAAAAGCATTGCCGATGAATTCTTGCAACTTGCGACACAGGCACCACAACCGATACAGGTAGCGGCATCCATAGCCTCGTCGGCCGCATGTTTCGATATGGGAATGGCATTGGCATCTTGCGTGTTGCCCGAAGTGTTTACCGAGATGAATCCCCCGGCTTGTTGAATTCGGTCGAAAGCGGTTCGATCTACCACAAGGTCTTTGATGACCGGAAAGGCCTTCGCCCGAAACGGTTCTATTGTAATGGTGTCGCCATCATTGAACATGCGCATGTGCAATTGGCATGTGGTAATACCGCGATCGGGGCCATGCGCCTCGCCGTTGATATACATCGAACACATACCGCAAATGCCTTCACGACAGTCATGGTCAAAAGCAACGGGATCTTCACCTTTGTTGACAAGTTGCTCGTTGAGCACATCCATCATTTCCAAAAATGACATATGCTCCGAGATATCCTTAACGTGGTATTCGACCATCTGACCTTTGGCACTGGCATCTTTTTGACGCCAAATTTTCAACGTTAGCTTCATAAAATTATTTATAAGATCGTTGTTTCAATTCAATGTCCTTGAATTCTAGCTGCTCTTTGTGCAATATGGCATCGGATGGTTCTCCCTTATATTCCCATGCCGCGACAAAGGCATAATCCTTATCGTTTCGTTTGGCTTCTCCTTTTTGTTCGCCATCCAGTTCTACCGACTCTTCCCTGAAATGACCGCCGCAGGATTCCTCGCGCATCAATGCGTCTTTGGCAAAGAGTTCACCAAGCTCCAAGAAATCGGCCACTCTGCCCGCTTTTTCCAATTCTGGGTTCAATTCGTTCGCCTTTCCGGTCACTTTTACGTTTTTCCAAAATTCTTCACGTAACGCTTTAATTTCGCTTATGGCTTCCTTGAGTCCGGTAGCGTTTCGCGACATTCCTACCTTGTCCCACATTATTTTGCCCAAAAGCTTATGGTAATGATCGACGGAATGTTCTCCATTGTTATTGAGAAAGAAATCGATACGTTCGCTTACTTCTTTTTCGGCCTGTTCGAATTCTTCGGTATCAGTAGAAATCGGCCCTGTTCGGATATCGTCGGATAGATAATCGCCTATAGTATAGGGTAAAACAAAATAGCCATCGGCAAGACCTTGCATCAATGCAGAGGCTCCTAATCGGTTGGCACCGTGATCGGAGAAGTTCGCCTCGCCGATGCAATAAAGTCCGGGTACGGTGGTCATCAAATTATAATCGACCCAGACGCCTCCCATCGTATAGTGGGTCGCCGGGTAGATCATCATAGGTGTCTTATACGGATTTTCATCCACGATTTTTTCGTACATCTGAAACAGGTTGCCATACTTTGCTTCGATGACTGCTTCGCCCAATTCAATGATTTTTTCTTTGGATGGATTATCGATACCGTGAATTTTGGCCTGTTCGGTTCCGTAGCGTTCGATGGCCGATTTAAAATCAAGATAGACCGCTTCGCCGGTCTGGTTGACCCCGAAACCTGCATCGCATCGTTCTTTGGCGGCCCTAGAGGCGACATCGCGGGGCACAAGGTTTCCGAAAGCGGGGTAACGCCGCTCCAAATAGTAATCACGTTCTTCTTCGCCCAACTGGGTCGGTTTGATCCGTCCCTCCCTTATGGCGATTACATCGTCCATTCGCTTGGGTACCCAGATGCGCCCATCGTTACGCAACGATTCCGACATCAAGGTCAATTTCGATTGGTAATCTCCTGATCTTGGGATACAGGTCGGATGGATCTGCGTATAACAGGGATTGGCAAAAAATGCACCTTTCTTATGAATTTTCCAGGCTGCCGTGGCATTGGACCCCATGGCATTGGTGGATAGGAAATAAACATTTCCGTAACCACCGGAAGCTATCACGACCGCATGTGCCGAATGTCTTTCGATTTCTCCGGTAACCAGATTTCGTGCTATGATACCACGGGCCTTGCCGTCTACTATGACAACATCCAACATTTCGTGGCGGTTGTGCATTTGGATCTTTCCCCGAGCAATTTGGCGGTTCATGGCCGAATAGGCCCCTAACAATAACTGTTGCCCAGTCTGGCCCTTCGCATAAAAAGTCCTTGAAACCAAAACGCCGCCAAAAGAACGGTTATCCAACAGTCCTCCATAATCCCGTGCAAAAGGAACACCCTGCGCGACACATTGGTCAATAATGTTCGCCGAAACTTCCGCTAAACGATATACGTTCGCTTCGCGCGAACGATAATCGCCACCTTTAACGGTATCATAAAAAAGGCGGTACACGGAGTCACCATCGCCCATATAATTTTTTGCGGCATTGATACCTCCCTGGGCCGCGATCGAATGCGCACGACGAGGAGAATCTTGATAGCAAAATGCCTTTACATTGTAACCCAGTTCGGCCAACGTAGCGGCGGCGGAACCTCCTGCCAGGCCGGTACCTACGACGATAACATCTATCAATCGCTTATTGGCCGGATTTACAAGGTCGATATGGTCTTTGTAACTTGTCCATTTATCCTTCAATGGGCCTTTGGGTACTTTTGAGTCCAATACAGACATAGATAAAGTCGTTATTAGTGGTTAAAATGATGGTAAAGCGCAATGATAATAAACCCTAACGGAATTATGATCGAATAGGCCATACCCAAGTTTTTCATAATCTTTTTTCTGCCGACGGTGGCACCTATCGATTGAAATGCCGAAGTAAAGCCGTGCATTAAATGCAAGGCCAAAAACACGAAGGCCAAAACATAGGCCCCGACACGTAACGGAGATTCGAACTTATGATGCAATTCTTCAAAATAGCGAAAGCCCTCCCCATTCGGGAGCAGTCCTGAGGTGTCTCCGACAATGTACTTGGTATTTATTTCCGGAAACCAAAAATCGATAAAATGAAGCACGATAAAAGCAAGTACCGCCAGACCGCTCCAAATCATATTACGGCTCATCCAGCTAGAGTTGGCCGCACCTTTGTTCTGCACGTATTTTACATTTCTTGCACCCTTGTTTTTAAGCTCCAGTACGAATCCCATAACAAAGTGGAAAACGACTCCGAAAATTAAAACAGGCTGTAGCAGGTATTGGATCAACCAATTGGTGCCCATAAAGTGTGACACTTCATTGAAACTGTCAGGACTGCAGACCGACAGACTGTTGATGATGAAATGCTGAAGTAGAAAAATCATCAAGAAAAAAGCGGAAAGTGCCATGGCAACCTTTCTGCCTATCGAAGATTTAAAAAATCCGCTCATAGGTGGTAAAGTTTGAATACAAATTTACGGCACAGACGAGTTCTTAACAAGTTTTTAAGAACTTAAGTAGTGTATTTAGAAGGATTTTGATCAAGGGTTTTCGGCTCGGGATATTTTTCATGAAAGACCCAAAAAAAAGGAGCAAAACGATAGCAAACTCCATTTTTTGCCGATATTCATGGTCGAAATCCGACGCTAACCGATTTTTATAATGAACATTGGCCTTCTTTCAGTAAGCATGAATGTGTATTCTACGCGTAGAATAGTAGAAGAAGCGGAGAATCTGGGCCATTTTATCGAACAAGTCGATCATACCAAATGTGTCGTCAAACTTGGGAAAGGGAAACCCCAAATTTTCTATCACGGCGATAATATTACCAATGACTTCGATGCGGTAATACCCCGTATCGGTACCAAGGTTACCCGGCACGGTGCGGCAATAGTAAAGCAGTTCGAAATGAACGGTATCTTTAGTACCGCCCGTTCCCTAAGTATCTCAAGGGCCAGAAACAAAGTGAGGACCTTGCAGATCATGGCGCGCAAAGGCATTCCTATTCCCGAGACCCTTTTTGCTATTAATCCTGACAACATAAAAGAACAGATTGAGATTTTAGGCGGCCCTCCCGTTATCATCAAGCTTCAGGAAGGCACGCAAGGTTTGGGGGTAATTTTGGCCGAGACCAAAAAGTCGGCCAAATCGATAATCGATACCTTTTACAAGATGGATACCAGTATTCTCATTCAAAAATATATCGAGGAAAGCAATGGTGAAGACATACGTATTTTTGTGGTGGGCAATAAAATCGTAGCTAGTATGAAGCGTACGAGCGAATTGGATGAATTTCGTTCGAACGTACATCGTGGCGGTAGTACCGAGAAGGTAAAGCTTTCCGCAAAAGAACAATATATCGCCTTGAATGCGGCAAAGCACATTGGTCTGGGTGTTGCAGGTGTCGACTTGATCCGTTCAAAAAAAGGGCCTTTGTTGATTGAGGTCAATGCGTCGCCCGGGCTGCAGGGCATAGAAGCAGCAACGGGGGTGAATATTGCCAAGGAGATTATTTTATTCGTTGAACGCAATGGTCGAAAAAGAAAAAAATAGAGCTATCGTTATCGGAGGTGAAACAGTGAGCCCTGGGCAGGATAAACTTGTCAATATCGCAATCGATCGTTTGCCTACGGGTACACTGATCGATATTCCGGTGTATGTTTTTAATTCTAAAAAACCTGGGCCTACTTTACTTGTTCAGGCGGGGTTGCACGGCGACGAAATAAATGGAATCGAGATTGTGCGGCGCATGCTGCAGGAAAAAAGATTTAAAATCAACAAGGGTGCGGTAATCGCCGTTCCGATATTGAATATTTTCGGATTTATCCATTTTTCCAGGGACGTACCCGATGGAAAAGATGTCAATCGCAGTTTCCCCGGTTCCAAAAAGGGTTCAATGGCCAGTAGAATAGCTTATCACTATACTTCGGAAATCCTTCCTCAAATAGATTTTGGGATCGATTTGCATACAGGAGGGGCGCAACGGCATAATTTTCCACAGATACGGTATACGGATGAAGATGAAAATAGCGCAAAACTGGCCGAGATTTTCAACGCCCCTTTTAGTTTCTCGGCGCGTTTGATTCGGGGGTCGTTTCGAAATGCTGCTTACCGTATGGGCAAGCCGACAATCGTTTTTGAAGCCGGTGAAAGCATGCGGTTCGATGATTATTCTATTTTGGAGGGTATGCAGGGTATTTTGAACATCTTAAGGCATTTCAATATGATCGACAAAATCGAGCCCAAATATGTTGAGCGCATGAAAAGTATTCATTTGGCGGGCAGGCGCTGGCTTCGGGCTCCCACCGCGGGCATGTTCATTCCCAAGGTCACCAACGGCAGTGAATTGAAAAAAGGCCAAGTAATGGGAACGGTGACCGATACTTTTGGAAAAAAAACAAAAAAAGTAAAAGCCCCCTTCGATGGTTTTGTCTGCTGCATAAACCACCAAGCAGTTGTTAATCAAGGAGACGCTCTTTTTCATGTGGGAAGCGAGAATAGGAACGGTCAAACCTGATACTGTTTTATTAGTGACTTGAAAAACAATTTGTTACATTTATTACGACAAAAGGGGTTTGTCGAATTTTTGGCCGAAAGTTTGACGGAAACTATCCCAGCTCTTTTCTAATAAATAACCGTTACGATGAACAGGAGAAGTACGATTAAAAAACTGGCCGTGGCTTCCATGGGCTTGGTTTCCTTGCCCGCTTGGGCCAACGGATGGAAAGCCGAACAAATTATTCTTCCCTCGCTTTTTTTGAATGTTGAGCAAGAAGTGCTCGCAGCCGTGGCCGATACGATAATTCCGGCCGGTGACGCAATTGGGGCGCTTTCCGTTGAGACCGATAAATTTTTACAGCGCCTTTTTGCAGATTGTTACGAAGTTGAGGTACAGAACAATATCAAGGTGCAGTTGCTTGCCTTGGAACAATCTGCCCAAACCACGCACGACAAATCTTTTACATTGTGTACTCAAGAAGAAAGGGAAGCACTTTTGTTGCCAATGTCGATTTCGGAAGATCAAGACCAAAAAGATTTTTTTGAGTTGGTAAAGAGCGAAACCATCCGGGGTTTTAGAACCTCGAGAGAAGTGATGGTCAAATATCATGACTATGTAATGGCACCTGGGTTTTACCATGGCTGCATTGATGTAAACAGTTAAGGGTTACTATGGCTAATTTGGCAATTGATTCGAAAAAGAAAAGAAAATACGATGTAATCGTAATCGGTTCCGGTGCAACAGGCGGCTGGGCGGCAAAAGAATTTTGTGAGAAGGGTTTAAAGACCTTGGTACTTGAAAGAGGTCGTGATGTGAAACATGGGAAAGATTACCCGGCGGCCTCAATGGCAACATGGCAGTTTGACTATCGGGGAACCGTTCCCTTAGAGAAAAGGGCCAATTTCAAGAATGCGAGATTCCTCTTTGAAGGGATGACCCCTTTTATGTTCAAAGATGGCGAACAAGATTATGTGCAAGAAAAGCCTTTTCGATGGTATCGGGGTTATCATGTTGGGGGCAAGTCATTGCTCTGGGCGCGTCAAACGCAAAGGTGGAGCGATTTTGATTTTGAAGGTCCCGCAAGAGATGGTTTTGCGGTAGATTGGCCAATCCGTTACAAAGATTTGGCTCCATGGTACGATCATGTCGAGCGTTTTGCCGGAATCGCCGGAGGTAATGACGATCTAGCAGAATTGCCGAACAGTATTACCCAACCCGGATTTGAACTGAGTTGCATTGAACAATATTATAAAGAAAGTCTTCAAAAAAATTATGGAGGCACAAGACATTTGATTCAAGGCCGGTGTGCACATTTGACGGATCCCCAGGCATTGCATAAGGCACAGGGCCGGGTAAAATGTATGCATCAAAAGATGTGTTATCGCGGGTGTCTTTACGGGGGTTATTTCAGTAGCAATTCATCGACACTTCCTTGGGCCGAAAAGAGTGGAAATTTGACCTTGAGGCCCCACTCGGTCGTACATTCGATTATTCATAACAACAAAAAACGCAGAAGGGGAAAAGCGACCGGCGTTCGCGTAATTGATGCAAACACCGGCGAAATGATCGAGTTCTATTCCAAAGTCGTTTTTGTGAATGCCTCCACCTTTAATTCGAACGCCATTCTTCTGAATTCAAAGTCTGAAAGGTTTCCCAATGGGTTGGGCAATGATAACGGTCTGTTGGGCAAATACATCACTTGGCACAACTATAGGGGCAAGGCCAAGGCCCGATATGATGGTTTCAAGGACAGAAAGACGGACGGACGCAATCCGAGCAATGGCTACATGCCGAGATTCAGGAATGTTTTTAAACAGGAAACCGATTTTTTGAGGGGTTATGCGATAGGGGTCTCTGGCGGAAGAGGAAAAAAAGTCGAAACCGATGATATTATCGGTGATAAGCTAAGGGATACTATTCTTAAGCCGGAATGGGATGATTGGCACATTGGCACTTGGATGATGGGCGAGTGTGTGCCTATCGAGGAAAACCACATCAGGTTGCACGATACGCTTAAGGATAAATATGGGATTCCTCAGATCGTAGTATCCTGCGATTGGACGGAAAACGACGACAAGATGACCCAAGATTTTGTGGAACAATCAATAGAGATGTTCGAGAAGGCAGGATTTAAGGATATTGAGGCGGAGGATACGCATTCGTTACCAGGCTCCGATATTCATGAAGTAGGGGGTGTACGCATGGGTCGCGACCCTGAAACATCCTTGCTGAACGAGTGGAACCAACTGCATAATTGCAAAAATGTCTTCGTGACCGATGGTGCCTGTATGACAAGTGGAAGTACCCAAAACCCGACTCTTACATTTATGGCCATTACGGCACGCGCCGCGAACTATGCAATATCCGAATTGAAAAAGAGAAACTTATAATTAAGGACTTCCCATATATTGGGCAATGGTCGTTGTGAAAGTTTAGAAACTATTTGGTTTGTTCTTCTATCCGTTTAGACTCTTATCCGAAGTATGTTGGCGTTTCAACGAAGTATGGTGTCCTTAAGACGTGAAGGAATGATTTTCGGTAAAAAAGACAAAAGTCAGAAACCGACTTATAGGTCGGTTTGGCCAATTTTAGGCAGTTTTTCAATTACCCGACTTTTCGATAGAATTTGCCCACTGAAATGAAGTATTGCCCAGAATAATTTGGGATGTTCGATCTAAGTTAGAGATTGTCAATTTCACAATAACCGTACTTTATATTGCACAGTAACTTAAAATTTTGTTAATTTATTGTTATGTAATCAACTAAACACAAAAAAATGGAAGAGTACTTACCGTTAATCATTCAATTAATTTCTGGTGCCCTTGGGGGTAACGTAGCCGGAAAATTATTAAAGAATCTTTCCCTCGGAACGTTGGGGAACTCTATTTCCGGAATTTTGGGAGGTGGCCTTGGAGGCTATCTTTTGGGGATGTTAGGCCTTGGGGCCGGAGGTGACGCCACAGCAGTTGCCGATGCGGCCGGAGGAATGGATCTTTCAAGCATTCTTGGCAGTATTGCCGGAGGAGGTGTTGGAGGCGGCGTTCTCATGGCTATCATTGGTGCCATAAAAAATGCAATGGGCAAAAACTAAATTGACCAACTTAAACTGGAAAGGGGCCCCTATTAAATGGGCCTCTTTTTTTATCTTCGCCGTATAGATTGTTCAGATGTATAAATTATTCCTGCCATTATTATTGCTATTGCTGACATCGTGTCCCGACGATAAGTCTTATGAGGTCGGCCAGATTAAAACCCCAAAAGGAGAGATTTTGGTATGGCTGTACGACGAAACGCCAAACCATAAGAAAAGCTTTATCCAATTGGCCAAGGATGGATATTGGGATTCACTGACCTTCAACAGGGTCATCCCCGATTTTGTTGCCCAGGGCGGTTGCCCCGATACCCCTGAAGGGTTCAATGACCCTGAATATCTTTTGGCCCCTGAATTTAACGGGAAGCTATTGCACGACTATGGCGCCTTTGGCGCGGGCAGGGATGGAAATCCCGAAAAACTTTCGGCACGTTGCCAGTTTTATATTGTGCAAAATAAAAATGGTGAGCACCGTTTGGATGGTGATTACACAGTATATGGTAAAGTGATAAAGGGAATGGATGTGGTGGATGCCATTGTCAATGTACCCCGCGATACAATCGATGAGCCGTTGGTTCCAATTTCGTTGGACGTCAATATCATTGAAATGAAGGCAAAAGACCTTAAGGAATATGCAGTAATCAATTAGTTTTTTTCAAGTTTTTGATTCTTTTTTCTACAGAAGCCTTAAGTTCTTTTTGAGCTGATTCGATGGCCTGTGCCAATTTTCCACTTGGGCTACTTTCCATATCGGTCAACGTTTGCATCGCCTTCAAATACCAATCTCGCCAAGCTTCGATAATTTGTACTTCTTGCCCAATTTTAGCACCTGCCCTGATATTTTCAAGGCTCAATTTGGATTCTTCTTCGATTCGGTTTTCCGCCACCTTTTTTAAATTGGCCAATTGGCCCAAAGCGGTATCGGTGTCTGAATTCAACAAGGTTAATGCACTTACCAATGCGCCTGTACCTACATTTTTCAGGGTTTCTTGTGAAACTTTGTCGATACGATCATTATCGGTATGGTAAAACTGGTCCGTAAAATGCCAAAGCAACAGCCCCGGAATATTGGCTTTTAGGAATGGCATATGGTCGCTGCCCCCTTCAAAGGGATTGGTATTTACTTCCCAATCGGCATAATCCCCTTGTTTTTCAAAGTTGGTCAATATAAAGTCGTTAAGATAGTGGGGCTTCATATCCGAAAGTTTCATGACCTCACCGCCCCATTCACTATGTTTATCGTTGCCCCTCGTCCAAATGGCACTGGGGTCGGGCATTTTTTCAATCAAAAAAGAACCTCCGGTAACTGCGGTGTTCTCTCCTACCATATCGAGGCTAATACCCCATTTTATTTTCTTGGCACGATCTACATCCTCCGTAATATACCGATGGGTAGAAATTATTTCATCGCCCCACAAAAAGGTCAAGGTACGATTCAAGTCGATTTTCTTGTTTTTTAGCAAATTCGCTGTCAAAACCGCCATTTCAAGCTGTGCGCCTACACCCGAGGCATTGTCGTTGGCCCCGGGCTCTTGAATATGTGCACTGAATACCAAGCGTTCATCAGGATTCTTGCTCCCTTTCACGTCGGCAACAATAGTAAGTTCTTCGGAAGGATAGATTTTTGTTTCGACTTTTACGAAAAGTGTTACTTTTCCTTTGGTCAAGGCTTTTCTAAGCTTTTCGTTTGCAGCGAAAGAAAGTGCAATGCCCCATGCTTCGGATTCCTTTTGATACGAAAAGCTTCTAAATTGGATCGAGGTCGTATTCTTTTCGGGTTGTAGGTACTTGGGATTGTTATAGGTTATAATACCCAAGGCTCCCTGTTTTAAGATAGCCTTCTCAAAAATGCTATGGGCCGAAAGTTCCGCGTAGACTATTTTCCCCTTTACATCTTGATTTTCGATTTCTTCGGGATTTTTAATATGTACGACCTCGGCCGTTACCCCTTCCGATGGGGTCGAAACCGAGTTGAGGTAGATCATATTTCGGTTCGTCGTATATTTTAAGAGGGCCGTGTCCTGACCTATTATGGACATAGAGGCATCTACAGGTTCCCAAGTAGGGTTTTCCATGGTCCTCTTTTCGATACGATAAGTCAGTCGGTCATTCTGCGTGGCGTTTTCCTCTAAAACATAGCCCGCTTTTTCCAATTTTTCGGCAATTCTATAAACGGTTTTATTGAATCCCGTATTACCGGCAACCCGCCAGTATTTCTCTACGAAATCTACGGTTTCATAGGCCAATTCTCCCGTAAACAATGGTCGCACCAATTCAAAATACTCTTCGGTATTTTTGTTTTGGCCGAAGCAGCTTATAATTCCGAGAATGGATACCGTAAGACCAAGTAAAATCCTATTCATGAAATCTAGAATTTCTTCATTTTATTCTTCCCATTTCCAATCATTGCCAATGATCAGCTTTTCCTTGAGATTGTTCTTGATCATGAACTCTTTGGTAGTCTCACTATCCATTTTGGTCGCCGGAAGTTCATCCGCATTGGCGAGGCCATAAAGCATCATGGTACCAAAGCGGGCCGTATTGGTTATATGTTCTTTATTGACCAAATCAAAATCGTCGCAATCGGAATGGTAACACCCGTAAATGGAACGGTCAAGGTTGCTATGTACCGATAAGATGGGTACGCCTTCGAGCATAAAAGGCTGGTGGTCACTGTGCAGGCCGGATCGGTTCGAAAAATCGTTTTTATAGATAGAGTCCTGTTGTTGAATGGCCGCGCCCAAAGATTTGAAAAAGGCTTCATCATCCAACTTTCCGCCTGCGTTCATCCCGATAGGATTGCCCGACATATCAAGGTTCATCATATACTTTATATTGTCAATGGTCCCGTCTTTGATGGCTTCATTGACAAAATATTTTGACCCTAGAAGTCCTTGCTCTTCACCCATGAACATCGTAAATTTAATGGTTCGTTTGGGGCTTAAGTTATTGGCTTTGAAAGCCCGTGCGATATCGAGTACCGCAAACGAACCGATACCGTTATCGATAGCTCCTGTGGCCAGGTCCCAAGAATCTAAATGCCCCCCGATAACGATTACCTCATCGGGCAGTTCGCTGCCTTTTAAGGTGGCGATAACGTTTCTTGCCTTGATTATGTCACTCTTATTGGTCATTGCTATATCGGCCGTAGCCTTACCGCTTTTTAAGGACTCCTTTAATGTCATTCCGTCTTCTTTGCCGATACAGACTGCGGGAATCGGAATCAATTCCCCGGTTACCGATGCGGTTCCCGTCAATAGAACACCATTGTCGACTTGGTTGATGATGATAATTCCGATTGCCCCGTATTTAATCGCCAGAGCGGTTTTTTCGCTTCGGTGCAGATTGGTAAGTCCTTCTTCGCTTCCCTCCAGAATACCAATATAGACTAGGGATATCTTACCTTTCACCGCATCCGGATTGTTTTGATAATCCACATCCAATCCATTGCCCATATCGACAATTTCGCCGGTAACACTTGCTTCCACGGGAGAATGGCCTAAGGTGACCACCTTCACATCCGTGTCATTTATTTTTAGGGAGACGTCGCCCCTGGCCCATGCTTCGACCTCGAAAGTTTGGTAGGCAACATCCTCATAACCGTATTCCTTGAATTTGTTATAGGTATATTCCTCGGCCTTGGCCCCGTTTTCCGAACCGGTCAGACGATGGCCGATTGTATTTGTTGCCTCTTCCAAAGTGGTATACGCTTTGGAATTTTGCTTGATTTCGGTATCGAGCCTTGCAAAAAGTTCCGCTTGGGTTTCTTCTTTTTTGGTTTCGGTGCAAGAAAATACAAGTAATAGTGCGATTAAAAATGGCGTAATTCTTTTCATATTTTATTCAATGGTTTATGATTTGATTTTTTTATCCAGTTTTATTTGAAATTCACTCTTTTTAAGCTGGGCATTCAATTTTTTTACCTCTACGCTCATGAATTTTTTGAACTTTTTGTCCACATCTTCCAAACGCTTATTAAAAATGGCATAAACTTCCCGTTGTTGGTCGGTGGGTTTGAAATCGATACCGTTCCCGGTTATATCGCTGGCAAGGGCACTTAACCTCCCATAGAGTTTCATCGGTGACCGAAAGGCATCTTCCCGAGCGCCCGTTAAATGGATGTCATACAAAGAGCCTGCGATTGATTCCGCTAAAACCTGAAGTTCCTCCGCTTTTTTGACATCCCCTTTGTTTTTTAATTTGGGAATGAGCACTTCAAGTTCGGCACGAATCTCTTCGATATCATTGATCATCGTTACCGCCAAGTTCATAGCATCGCGAAGTTCCAACGAAAAGGCGACCTGTTTTTTGATGTCTTCCAAAGTACCTTCGGTCGTGGGATCCTTCAGCACTTCGACCTCCCTGATATATTCATCTTCGCCGATGACCAATTTGACTTTATAGCTATCAGGAACCACTTTTGGTCCGTATTGGCCCCGCATCAGATCAAGGTCCCAAGTGACCAAAGGGCGCCAGCCCTCACCATTGAGCTGTACCCAGGGCCTTCCGGGAGGGGCGGTCTGTAACTTGGGCTTAAAGGTAGGCTCATAACGCAAATCCCACATGACCCGATTGACACCGGGGTCGTTCTTTCCTTTCAAGGTACGGATCAATTCATCGTTCTTCGACAGAATTTGAATTTCCAATTTTTTATCGGTACTGTCCTTAAGATAATAATTGATCTCGGCACCATACGCGGGATTCCTTCCCGAATTCATGCTCCTTCCGTCGGTCTTGATGCTTTGAACATTTTGGAAACGGTAAGCAGGGCGAAGACTAAAAAGGTGGGCATCCTTGCCTTTGGCGTCAGGATCATACTCCCGCAATGGGGAAATGTTGTCCAAGATGTAATAACCTCTACCGTAAGTGCCAACGACCAAATCGTCAAATCGCTCTTGGATTTCTAGCCAATACACTGGTGCGGGAGGAAGATTGTTCTTCAGGCGCATCCAACTTTCGCCGTCGTTCGTACTGATATAAATTCCATTATCCACACCAAGATAAAGCATGCCCTCTCTTTTGGGGTCTTCCTTGATGACGTGGGCAAAGCTATGTACCGATTTTGGAACGTTTCCACTTATCAATTTCCAATGTTGTCCATAATCTTCTGTCTTATAAACGTAAGGGTCAAAGTCGCCCATTTGGTGCAAGTCGACCGTGATATAGACGGTTCCCTTTTTATATTTGGAAACTTCGATGTTGGCGATCGTGCCCCATTTCGGCAGATCGGGAATGTTCTGAGTTACGTTCGTCCAATTTGCGCCGCCATCCCGTGTCAATTGTACCTGTCCGTCGTTACTGCCCGTCCAGATAAGTCCGGGTTCCAATGGGGATTCTACAATACTGAAGAGTACCGATCCATCAAAGGTCATCAGATTGTCGATGGCGATACCGCCCGAGCTATGTTGATGTGTTTTGTCGTTGAGGGTCAGATCAGGACTGATGACCTGCCAACTTTGCCCGTCGTCATCGCTTTTGTGCACAAATTGGCTCCCCACATAGACCCGATGTTTTGTATGGGGCGAAAAGGCCAAAGGGAAATTCCAGTGCCATCGGTATTTCAGCTTTCCGGGTTCCCAACCGTAGGCCGCCTCGGGCCAAACACGCACTTCGCGCGCATGGCCTGTTTTGGCGTTGAAACGTTCCAATCCGCCGTCGTAACATCCCGACCAAACGATATCGTTGTCAAATGGATCGGGTTGGGCAAAACCGCTTTCGCATCCGCCTACATCCGACCAAAGCCCAAGGGGAATGTAACCTTGTCTGCTGTTGCTCGGGCCTTTATAGGAATAGCCATCTTGGCGGTTTCCGTAGACATTATACGGTATTTGATCATCGACCGAAACATGGTACATCTGGGCAATGGGCAAGACGACCCGTTGAAAACTCTTGCCGTGGTTCAGGGTAATGCTGGTACCTCCGTCGTGGGCCACCATCATACGGTCGGCGTTGGTGGGATCCAACCAAATATCGTGGTTGTCGCCCCCTGCACTATATCCGCCTTTTATGGTCTTTCCGGCATCTTTTGAGGTACTGAACTTTACATTGGCAAAATAAAGTTCGTTGGGATCGCTTGGTGAAACGGCCATGCGAATATAGTATGGGGCCCGCTCCCCGATATCGTGGTTACGGGTCTGGAGCGTCCAAGAATTTCCGAAATCTTCGGAACGATATAATGCCGGACTCTCAATCTCGAACAAGGAATAAACAACATCGGGTTCGGAATATGAAATGGCGACGGCCGTTTTTCCGACCGGATTGTCCTTTCCTCCGGGGAGGCCATATTTTGAAAGCGGCTCCCAAGTCCCGCCCCCATCGGTCGTGCGATAGACCCCGCCACCGGGGCCGCCGCTGTTCAGCCCCCACGAATTGATATGGATGGACCACATGCCGACCAAAAGCCGTTCGGGATTTTTTGGGTCGATGGCCAGCTCGGCCGCACCGGTATTCTCATCCACGAAAAAGATGCGTTTCCATGTCTTGCCGCCATCGGTGGTTTTATAGATTCCTCGTTCTTGTTGAGGTCCGTAGGTATGGCCAAGGGCGGCGGCATAGACGATATCGGGATTCGTAGGATGCACGATGATCCGCCCGATGCGCCCTGTTTTTTTAAGCCCCATGTTTTTCCAGGTCTTTCCGGCATCCTCAGATTTATAGATACCGTCGCCCATGGCATGCGCAGGGCGAATGACAAATGTCTCGCCGGTACCGACCCAAACAATATCCGGATTAGTCGGAGTAATCGCCAAAGACCCGATGGAAGAAACATCCTGGTCATCAAAAATTGGATTCCAATTCAACCCACCATCGGTAGTTTTCCAGAGTCCACCAGAGGCCGCCCCGATATAATTGACCATGGGGTCACCGGGAACCCCGGCAACGGCAATGGTGCGATTTCCCTCCGGTCCGATAAAACGGAATTTCAGGTTTTCGAAGATGGAAGGGTCGGTTTGTGAAGTAAGGGAGAGGGGAATGCAAAGAAGTAAGGCAATGAAACGAAGTTTTATCTGCATAGTGTTCCTTAGATTATTTGAATAGCTCCTAAATTTACAAAATAGTTATGCGCCGACCGACTTGAAACTATAGGTAATTCTTACATTTAGGCAACAAATCAGATAATAATGAAATACGAACAAATTCCGAATTCCCTTTTCAAGAAGAACCGCCAAAAATTTATGACCCAGATGGTCCCCAAAAGCATTGCGGTCTTCAATTCGAACGATATTTACCCCATTAGTGCCGATAGTACCATGCCCTTCGAGCAGCATCGCGATATTTTTTATTTGAGCGGGGCAGATCAAGAGGAAACAATCTTGGTTTTGTTTCCGGATGCAATGGACAAAAAACACCAGGAAATATTGTTCGTTCGCGAGACCAATGAACATATCGCCATTTGGGAAGGCGCAAAACTGACCAAGGAAAAAGCGACCGAGGTTTCAGGTATCGAGACCATATATTGGCTGTCCGATTTTGACAAGATTTTCTTCGACCTTATGACCGAGGCCGAAACCATTTATTTGAACACCAACGAACATTATAGGCAAGCAGTCACTACCCAGACTCGTGAGGCACGGTTTATCGAGAAGGTCAAAAAGGATTATCCCGCACATCGGGTGGCCAAGAGTAATCCGATTTTACAGCAGATCCGTGGAGTCAAGGAGCCCGAGGAAATCGAGTTGATGCAAAAAGCCTGTGACATTACCGAAAAAGGATTTCGCAGATTGCTGAACTTTGTAAGACCCGGGGTTTGGGAATACGAGATCGAAGCCGAACTGCTGCACGAATTTGTGCGCAATCGCTCGAAAGGTTTTGCCTATACGCCGATTATCGCCTCGGGCAACAATGCCAACGTACTGCACTATATTGAGAACAACCAGCAATGTAAGGATGGAGACATGATCTTGATGGATATCGCTGCGGAATACGCCAATTATTCCAGTGATCTTACGCGAACGATTCCGGTAAACGGCAAGTTTTCGAAACGCCAAAAAGATGTTTACGAAGCCGTACTTCGTGTGAAGAACGAAGCCACAAAAATGTTGGTGCCCGGAACCATTTGGGCCGAATACCACAAAGAATGCGGCAAGGTCATGACCTCGGAACTTTTGGGCCTAGGACTTCTCGACAAGGCCGATGTTCAGAACGAGGATAAAAACTGGCCGGCCTATAAAAAATATTTTATGCACGGCACTAGCCACCATATCGGTTTGGATACGCACGATTACGGCGAGCTCAAGACCCCGATGAAGGCCAATATGGTCTTTACCGTAGAACCGGGCATTTATATCCCCGATGAACAAATGGGCGTTCGTTTGGAAGACGATGTTGTGATTCAGCCAACTGGCGAACCTTTCAATCTAATGGGGAATATCCCGATCGAGGTCGAAGAGATCGAGGCGTTGATGAACAGTTAAAAGGAAAATTTATACTATTAAAAAAGACTAGGGTATGAAATTGGTATCATGGAACGTAAATGGAATCAGGGCTTCTGTAAAAAAGGGATTTGAAGATGTCGTGGCCGACTTTGACGCGGATGTTTTCTGTATTCAAGAAACCAAGGCGCAGGACGATCAGGTAAAGGAGGCGTTAAAGGATATTACCGAATATGAAATCTTTACCAATAGCGCTGAAAAAAAAGGTTATTCGGGTACGGGCATTTTGACGCGGAAAAATCCCGTTACATTCGACCGTGATATGGGCAAGATCGAACATGATACCGAAGGTCGGATTACCCATGCCGAATATGAAAAATTCCATTTGGTCAATGTGTATGTGCCGAATAGTGGCAATGGGTTAAAAAGGCTCGACTACCGTGCCATTTGGGATGTGGACTTTACCCAATATCTTTTGCAATTGCAAAAGGATAAACCCTTGATCATTACCGGGGATTTTAACGTGGCCCATACCGAGAACGATCTCGCCAACCCGAAACCGAACTACAACAAAACATCGGGGTTCACGCAAGTTGAAATCGATGGGCTGGACCATTTGATCGATACGCTCGGCGTTGTGGACAGTTATCGTGAACTACACCCCGATACTTTTGACAAATATACCTTTTGGAGCCAACGGTTTGGTGCCCGATCTAGAAATGCAGGCTGGCGTATCGATTACTTTATGGTCGACCAGGCTATTTGGGACAGGGTAAAATCGGCCGATATCCATGACCAAATCATGGGTAGCGATCATTGCCCGATTAGTTTGGAAATAGATCTATAGGATCGGTGCGGCCACTGGCACTTACCTTCCTTTTGTGGTGTTGATTATGGGAGCCTATTCGTTTTATTGTTCGATGAATGGGAGAGACTCTGAGTAGAATATCATATGGTTGAAGCAATGTATCGAGATTGAACTAAAAGAATTTTTTTAACTCAGATCTTTATTACCTGCTGGCTTTATTTTTTATTAAACTTTCTATTTTGGTCTCCAACTCCTTTCCTCTCAAATCTTTTGCAATAATTATTCCTTCAGGGCTGATTAGAAACGTTGTCGGGTATCTTACTATCCCGAACTTCTCTTTGATTTTGTTAGAATCATCGGATAAGATTTGAGGCCATGTTATTCCATGCTTATTCGTTAATTTCTCTAAAGCCTGAATTGGACTGTCACCAACAATACTGATAATTTCAAATTTTGATTTATCTGTTTTATTATATAATGTTTTGAGATTTGGGATCTCTTGGATGCAAGGACCACACCAAGTAGCCCAAAAGTCGAGAAGTACATATTTCCCTTCTAAACTATCTAGTGAAACGGTAGTTTGTTTTTTGAACTGATTTCCTGAAAAATCAAATGCTTTAAATCCAATTTGAGTAGAGCGTATTTGATTTTTGGGCAAATCGATTTTTTCTAAAAGTAAATAGTCTTTATTTCTCTTTACTCCCAAGTTTTTATATAAGTTATTCCCAATTTCAAGATATTCGTTGTTGAAAACTAATTTTTCATACTCTAGTTTTTCTTCATTGAAGCTTTGATTGCTAGCTATTCCTGCATTTTTATATGCTAAGTCGCTAAATCTAGGAGATTGGATGCTTATTAAGTGATGTCCTAATTTTGCGGTACCGTATTGAGCGAAATTGCATAGTAAATATATATCTTGATTTAGAGTGGTGATTAAGAGAGGTGTTTTAAACTGTATCTTTTCATTATTCAATAGGCGTTCAAAAGTTACATATATTGCTTTATTGTTTGCCAAAGAATCCCAATCTAAATTGGCATTAAATTCAATTGGTATAAAAGGCTCGTCATCACTGAAATCATAATTATTGTTTGCGTCTACAACAACCATTGCATTTCCTATGGAATCATTTCCAACTGCAAAAGCAGCCCTGCATTTTATTGGCTCTTTGGACAAATTCAATGTGTCTGGTTCCCAATTCCACATTTTTTGTAGCTCATCATACCATTCTTTTGAAATATTGCCTAAATGGTAGTTTTGATAAACATATTGGTAAATATCTGAATTAATATCTCCAATTTTAACATTAGTCCAATTTTCTGGTACTCCAGAAGCTTTTAAAAATGTTTTTTTCCATGGATTACTATCATCATCATTATATAGTGGAATTGAACCTCCGCCAGACGCTTCGAAAGGCCCAAACCCTTTTTGGTATGTAATAGGCAGTTTTAAGGTATTATCTTTCTTACAGTCAGTTATTAAACATAGGCATAAACCCAATAGTAATAAAGCTTTATTTCCTATATGTTTAATCATGTTTTTAATTGAGTTCGCTTTCGGCTTTCAGCTAACAATTGTATACAATCATTGATTATATACCCTAAGATACTTAAATCGTTTTAGTTGAAAAGGGTGACCTTAAAAGACCTTAGGAGTTGTTTTTGATACGAGGCCAATATTCCATGCCATTTATAATAACAAAAACCACCAACGCTGGCAACACCCACCCCATGCTATACTTACCTAACGGAATATAATTCTGTAGACCGGCGGTTGATTCTCCCAACCCGATACTCCCTAAAAAATCAGGAATACTAAAAAGTATGGTCGTTAAAATGACCGCGCGAAATACTTTTTCGGAAGCAAAACGTTCGGGCACCACGTTCAACAAGATCAATATGATCGTAATCGGGTAGATAAACATCAAGGCGGGTACGGCAACGGCAATGATATAATGCACATCGAATTGTCCCATGGCCACGCCAAGAATACAGCCGATAATTGCAGTAATCAGATAGGCCTGTTGCGAACCGCCAAAACGGTGTTTGATAAAATCGGCGGTTCCGGTGACGATACCTACGGCGGTGGTAAAACAGGCAAGGCTAACCAAAATACTTAAAAAGAGGTTTCCGGCATTGCCCAAGATTTTTGCAGAGATGCCACTTAAAAGGGCTGTTCTTGAAATTTCCGAATCGAATTCGGTACCCATCAAGGCTCCGGTCAATATGAGTCCGGCATAGATGGTAAAGAGTCCGAATCCGGCCAACCATCCGGCACGGCGGATCAATTGTTTCTTCGCCTCAAAAGAAGCTTTTTTGTGCTTGATATTGATCGAAATGATGATGACCCCACCGACTACTACCGCACCAATGGCATCAAAAGTTTGATAGCCTTCGAGAATACCATCGGTAAAGGCACTTGCAAAAACCGTTTCCCCGAAAGCGAACTCATAATTGAATAGGGTAATGCCTATAATCAAGAACAAGATCAAAATAATACCCGGAGTCAGGATTTTGCCGATAATGTTGAGGATCTTCGAACGGTTGATTACAAAAATGAAGACCAGCCCAAAATAAACAACGCTTGTCAGTAGGGAAGGCGAACCTAAAATTGGCTGTACCGCCATTTCATGGGTGACCGAAGCGGTACGTGGCGAAGGAAGGCTTATCGAAATGGCATATACGATATAACAATAAACGATACTAAAAGTGGGAGAGACTTTTTTGGCAAAGTCGAACATCGTACCCTGCAATCTTGCATGGGCCAATATTCCGAAAATGGGTACCAATACCGCGGAGAGGCAAAAGCCGAAAGTGACCAGCCACCAAAAGCCCCCTGACTTGAAACCCAGTAGCGGCGGTAAAATTAAATTGCCGGCTCCGAAGAACAATGAAAAAAGGGCAAAGGCGGTAACCAGGGTATCTTTCGATTTGAACATCTTCGGTCGCGTTTCATTGCGGAAGATAAATAATAATATCAAGCGCGGGAGCCCTTATTCCTTCATACAAAAATTATATGTGTCCATCATCGGCGTTATGGCACAGTTCATCGAAAAAAATGCCGTTCATCGAAAATATGGACGGAACACTGCGAAAGACCCAATAAAAGACAGTAAGGAGGCGTTCTTGAAAAAGAAATGTGACATGAACCATTTCGAACCCGAAAACTGATTTTTTGTTTGTTGCATCGACGGCCCCCAAATCCCGAAAGTGCAATCTAAAACCTACATCATGAAGAAAGTATTTTGCAATATTTTTGGCCACCACTACGCGGTGTCAAAGAAAGTTACCTCACACATCAAAGAATATAAATGCATCCATTGTGGAAGGGAAGTGACCACCGATGTCGGCGGACATTTATCGACCCTGACCCCCGAACTACAGGATATCAACAAAACATTGGAGATTATATACCAAAAGAGACATCAAGCCGCTGGCAATGCGGCCTAATTATGCTCTGGCAATAGAGGAATTCGGTTAACCAGCGTTACGGAATTCAAAAGTTATTCCTGGAAATTAAGAAAGCACCTTCGTTCTCAACTGTCGTATGCCCCACAATAGTTAAGTTAGGATTGCCCTTGATTTTCGGGAATTTTTTTGTCGGAGTATGTTCGACCCTCAAGATATATTGCCCTGGTGGCTTAATCTTTCTCTCGCGTAAAGTTCGAAATTATCTCGGCCGTTATTTCCGGCATCGCTTCATCGGGCAGGTCATGCCCCATGTTCTCAATCCACAGATGTGTTGAACCGGGTATGATCGAATCCAACTTTTTACTGTGTTCGATGGGCATTACGGGATCCTTTTCCCCATGGATCAACAATACGGGAATTTTCAACTTGCTCAATTGATCGTACCGCGAACCTGATAATAGAATTGCCGCAAAATGATGTCTGGCAGCCATTAGATTGTAACCGTCCCGCTCCTTTAAGTTATAATATGCGACCTCTGACAAGGTCTTGACATCGATTTCACCGGTTGCCTCGCCCATCAATATTCTTTTTTGAATGATTTGGCGTTTGATCTGTCCTTTCTTGTTTCCAAAAAAACCATGGTTCAGTACGGTGCTTATCATTTTCGGAAGTACATCGTCAGACATGGGGGGAAGATTGTCATCCACAACGTTGCCCGATGACATTATCGATGTGAGGGTAGCGGTCCGTTCGGGGTGTTCGATGGCGATTAGCTGTGCGATCATACCGCCCATTGAGGCACCTACAATGTGCGCCTTTTCAATTGCGAGTGTATCGAGTATGGCAATGGCATCGTTGGCCATATCGTTCAAGGTGTACGGGTCTAACTTCTTCCATTTTTTCCCATAGGTGGAAAGACCGGTTCCTCGGTGATCGAATCGAATAATCTGATAGCCGGCATCGGTAAAAGCTGAAAAAAAATTAGGGGGCCAGGCCAGGGCGTCTTGCCCGTTGCCCATAATCAAAAGCGCCGTACCCTTTTTATTAACTTTTGGGGGTATTCGTTCGTACCATATTTTGTTTCCGTCGTTGACCGCAAAACCGGTTTCCCCCTTGACGACTTCTGGAGGGGCCGCTTTGAGTACTGATCTGATTGCTTTTTTCTGTTCTTTTGAGAGTTTGGGAATCGATGCACAGCCCAAAATCGATAAAATCAAAAGCAAAACGCTTGTAAAACGGACTATTTTTGGAAACCTTTCCATTTTTACCCTATTTAGAAGAACCGAAAGAACTCCATCCCTGTGCGGTCAACGGTATTTTAGTATTGGCCCTTGTGATTAAATGAGCCCCATCGGCGATATCGGTCATGTGCCCGATTACCGTTAAATTCGGATTGCCCTTGATCTTGTCGAAATCACTTTGATCGATGGTAAACAGCAGTTCGTAGTCCTCGCCACCGTTCAGCGCTACTGTTGTGCTGTCCATCTTGAATTCTTCACAGGCCGAAATGACCGTGGGATCCAATGGAATTTTCTCCTCGAACAAATTACATCCTAACTTACTGTTTTTGCAGAGATGCAAGATTTCTGAAGAGAGTCCGTCGCTGATATCTATCATCGCCGTGGGTTTGACGTTCAGGTCGTTCAAAAGTTTGACCATATCTTTTCGGGCCTCGGGCTTTAATTGTCGCTCGACAATGTACGAATAGGGTTCAAGGTCGGGCTGGTTATTGGGGTTTACCTTAAAAACCTCTTTTTCGCGTTCCAATACCTGTAAGCCTAGATAAGCTCCGCCGAGGTCGCCTGTAACGACCAACAGGTCATTGGGCCTCGCACCTTCTCGATAGGTTATTTTTTCGTCGGATGTTTCCCCCAATGCGGTGATGCTGATTAGTAATCCTGTTTGTGACGATGTAGTATCGCCACCGATTAAATCGATACCGTAGGTTTTGGTGGCCAGCAGAATTCCCGCATACAATTCTTCCAAAGCCTCCAGCGGGAAGCGGTTCGAAGCTGCTATTGACACCGTAATCTGCGTTGCTTGGGCGTTCATGGCGTAGATGTCCGATAGATTTACCATTACGGCTTTGTAGCCCAAATGTTTCAAGGGCATATAGCTGAGGTCAAAATGGATTCCCTCGATGAGCAGATCGGTAGTAACTACAGTTTTCTTGCCTTTAAAATCAAGTACGGCAGCATCATCGCCGACACCTTTCAATGTAGAGCCGTTTTCAATGGCGAAATTTTGGGTGAGATGGTCTATAAGTCCGAATTCGCCCAGTTTTTCCAAAGAGGTACGCTCTTGATTTTTGTCTTCTAACATGGCACAAAAGTAAGGTGTAAATACAAAATTCATGAAATAAAAAAACCGGAGACGTCAATCACCGGTTTTAATAGTTTTGATCATAAGGGATTATCCTACGGAATAACCTTCCCTATAACTGCGTTTTACATATTTATTGGCAGGTTCGAAGTTGGTAATTTTCATATTCTCGGCATCCCAAAGAAGGCGTTTTCTACCGTAGTAGCGCGCACCACTTCCCCAGAAGCCCTTGTTTTCGATACTGGGATCTTCTTCGAAATAGGCTTTTAACGCCAAATTGCCGATAAGGATACTTTCGGTAAAAGGTCCGGCATAATCAAATGACGAACTGGTCTCGGCGTTGCCATAACCTGCGATACAGGCATTTACCCATTGTAAATAATGCCCCTCGGGAACCCTTGCGATGGTTTCCTCGACTTCGAATTGCTCGTTCAGGGTCAAAGGCAATAGCCGGGGATTGGCCCCGTAACAGTCGGCCAACAATTTTCCTTTTGTGCCTATGAAAAGTACACCGCCGTCCCAGTTGCCCAACGCTTCGTCATCGCCCATTTCGTCGGGGCGCTCGGGAAGTAGTCCGCCATCCATCCAAGTAACCTTTACAGTGCCCATTCCGTCAGTTCTCGGATAGCTCAAATGTATCTTACTTGAATTCGGAAAACTTCCTGGATACTCCTTATACTGAAAATTACCGATAAAAGAGTCAGAGACGCTACATTCCACACTATTTGGATAGAGAATAGGAAGTATTCGATATACGGGATCCATAATATGACAGGCCATATCACCGAGGGCGCCTGTACCGAAATCTGACCAACCTCTCCAGTCGAATGGTAAATAGGCGTCGTTGTAATCTCTCATTTTGGCAGTGCCGAGCCATAGGTCCCAATCCAAACCTTTTGGGATTTTATTCTTTTTCGTTGGTGTTTGCAACGCTTGTGGCCAAATGGCGCGATTTGTCCAACATTTTACGGTGTGTACATCGCCGATAATTCCTGAATCGTAGATTTCCTTCATTTTTCGCACGCCATCACCGGAACCGCCCTGATTACCCATTTGGGTCACGACCTTGAATTTTTTGGCGGCCTCCGTTAGCATTCTGGCCTCCCATATATCATGGGTAAGCGGTTTTTGAACATAAACGTGCTTGCCCATCGCCATCGCTTGATAGGCGGCCACGGCATGGTTATGGTCAGGTGTAGACACCGATACCGCATCGATATTGTCCTTTTCTTTTTCGAGCATTTTTCTAAAGTCGTGGTAGTAGCTCGCCTTTGGAAAAGATTCGCGTGACTTAACGGCCTGTCTGTCGTCGACATCGCAAAGTGCTACGATGTTGACATTCGGACTCTCCGCAAAAGATGCGATATCGCTTGTTCCCTTACCGCCTGCACCGATACCGGCTATGTTCAGTTTATCGCTCGGGGGTACGAAACCCTGGCCTCCCAATACATGTCTTGGGACGATCATGAATCCGGCGGCGGCCAGCCCTGAATTCTTGACAAAAGTTCTTCGTGATTTGTTCCTTGGTTCGGTCTTCTTTTTAGGCATAAAGCTATACGGTTTTACAGTTTAAAAAAGTGAGGTTCAAGATAAGCAATTCTATTGGATTGAAGGTAGATAGCACTAAAATTTTAGAAGCCAATAAAGCCGAATCGTTATCTTTGACCTAACGAATTCAATTTCAATGCTATGAAATGAGCATAAGCAAATTTAATTTTTTGCATACCAACCGAAATAATTAAATTTTTTATGCGAAAGCGCAGCGGTTGATCTATGCATAAAATTTTTATTTTACTCATTTTCAGATTAATACAAATTTTTAAATAGATGAAAAGATTCATTGTCTTGCCGGTCGTAATACTGTTTTTTTTGTCGGGATGCTCCAATGACCAAGAAAATCCTGTTGTGGACGATAATGTTATACAGGGCGATGTTAATCAAGATGAAACGGCTTTCAAACCTTGTGATAATGGTATGGCAGGGGAATACCCCTGCAACGGTTTCGACCTTTTGGCACAGATTCCTTTGGCCGATTTTAGCGCCCAGGCCTGCAACGATATTTGGGGCTGGACCGATATAACCACAGGAAAGGAATATGCCTTGATGGGTCTCGACAATGGCACCGTCTTTGTTGATATTTCCGATACTGAAAATCTGATTTATTTGGGTAAGTTGCCCACTGCCACGGTCTCCGATACGTGGAGAGACATTAAAGTTTATCAAGACCATGCTTTTGTTGTTGCGGACAATAATGTCGGTGACGATGCCCATGGCGTACAAGTATTTGATTTGACCCGCTTGCGCGATGTGGCAAACCCGCCCCAGACTTTTGACGCCGATGCACATTATACCGGCCTGGGAAGGGCCCATAATATTGTTATCAACGAAGATACCGGTTATGCCTATGTGGTCGGGACCAATCGGGGAGATGCCTTTCAGGGCGGGGCACATTTCATCGATATTCAAGACCCAAAGAATCCCATTGGGGTCGGGGGCTATGGTGCCAGCGGATACTCGCACGATGCACAAGTGGTTACTTATAATGGCCCGGATACCGATTATACAGGCTCTGAAATCTATATAGGGGCGAACGAGACCAATGTAATAATCGCCGATGTGACCGACAAGGACAATCCTGTCGAAATTTCTTCCTTGTCCTACGGAAACAGGGCCTATACACACCAAGGGTGGTTTACCGAAGACCAACGTTACTTTATCCTTGGTGACGAACTTGATGAAATAAACTTTGGCACCAATTCACGTACTTTGGTTTTTGATTTTACCGATTTGGACAATCCCGTACTGCACACGGAATATACTGGCCCGGTCTCGGCGATCGACCATAATGGTTATGTGAAGGGCGATGCGTTTTATTTGGCCAACTACACGGCAGGGGTTCGTGTACTCGATATTTCCAACATTGGGGCAAAATCAATTACGGAAACCGGGTTTTTCGATACCTTCCCTACCTCTAACACCGCAGGTTTTAATGGTGTTTGGAGTGTGTATCCTTATTTTGAAAGCGGTAAGATCGTTGTCAGTGATATCAACCGGGGCCTTTTTGTAATCAAAAAGTCGAATTGATGAACAAACGCCTTTTCATCCCTTTACTTTTTACGTTGATTTCTTGTTCTACCGATGGCGAAAATTTTGATGGCCGTTCAGAGGTCGCTTTTATCGGGGAGCTTGATTGGGTCAAGAATTTTGGCGGTTCAGGCGAAGAAACCCCGCGGAAGATAATAGGAACCACGGATGGTGGTTTTGCCGTTCTGGGGTTTACCAATAGCATTGATGGCGACCTTGATTTCAAAAACCTTGCCGTCGACGATTATTGGTTGCTAAAGTTCGACGCCGCAGGTAATCTTGAATGGAACAGAACCTATGGCGGAAGCGGCCAAGATCTTGGTCAAAGTCTGGTACAGACATCCGATGGAGGATATGCCTTGACCGGCTATGCCCAAAGTGCGGACGGGGACGGGAGCAACAATGAAGGATTTCATGACAATTGGATAATAAAGTTGGATGCCCTAGGGGATATCGAATGGGAAAAAAGTTATGGTTTTTCGGGCCATGACCACTCCTACGACGTCCTGCAAACAGAAGATGGCGGATTTTTCTTTGTGGGATTTTTGGATATAACATTGGCCAGGGCGGACGGATACAATGAAAAAAGAAACTCGCTTACCCGCCATGGGGTGGGCGAATTCTGGGGGACTAAGATCGATGGCCAGGGAAATATCGAATGGCGAAGTTATTTTGGGGGTTCTAACAACGATAGGGCCCATGCCGTGGTACAGGCCGATGATGGGGGTTTTGTAATGGCAGGCTTTTCCGAGAGCGTCGATTTTGATATAAGCGATAGCAAGGGGAGCTATGATTTTTGGGTCGTAAAGATTGATGTCCATGGCAATTTGTTGTGGCAACGTTCTTTTGGCGGCTCCGGTATCGAAATATCACAGGATATTGCCAAAACAAGCGACAATGGTTACGTTATAACGGGCAACACTTTTAGTAATGATACCGATATCGCGAAGAACAATGGCGAATCTGATATTTGGCTGATTAAAATCGACGATGAAGGCAATCTTGTTTGGGAAAGAACCTTTGGAGGAACGTTGTTTGATGCTGCGCAAAGCGTAAGAACCTGTTCCGATGGGGGCTTTATGGTCACCGGAAATTCAAAAAGCAATGATGTCGATTTAATCCAGAATGAGGGAGAAAACGATATTTGGCTTGTGAAAACCGATTCCGAAGGGCATATGGTTTGGCAAAAAACCTTTGGAGGTTCGGGAATAGACTTTGGGTTCGACACTTTCGAAAATGCCGACAAAAGTATTATCGTTGTCGGGGAAACCTCCAGCTCCGATTTTCTTGATCTGCAGAACAAGGGGAAGTCCGACCTGATAGTAATGAAAATCAGGTAAGGCACATTCTTTCCCTTAGGGGATTACTTCCATAACGAAATCTTATATTTCAATACGTTATAATAATGTTAGTAAATGAGGTAAAACCCTACTAATGCTGTATATTTGTAAACTATTTAGAATCGTACCAAATAATGATACAAGTTTCTGAAACGGCAAAGCAGAAGGTCATCGGTTTGATGACTGAGGAAGGTTACGACGCTACCAAGGATTATGTGCGTGTGGGAGTGAAAAGCGGGGGTTGTAGCGGACTTTCGTATGAGCTCAAATTTGATGATAAGATAGGGGAGTCCGACAAGATTTTTGAGGACAATGATGTACGCATCATCGTCGATAAAAAGAGTTTCCTATATCTAGTGGGCACGACCTTGGAATATTCCGGTGGACTTAACGGTAAGGGCTTTGTGTTTAATAATCCGAATGCACAACGTACCTGTGGTTGTGGAGAAAGTTTTTCCCTTTAAAATATTGGCATGGCATATACCGAAGAGGAATTAAAGAAAGAGCTCGAGACCAAGGAATACGAATATGGTTTCTATACCGATATTGAGTCCGATACCCTTCCTAAGGGATTGAACGAAGATATCGTCATTGCCATTTCGAAAAAAAAGGAAGAACCCGACTGGATGACCGAATGGCGCCTTCAGGCATTTCGGTATTGGAAGGAAATGGAAGAACCCGAATGGGCGAATGTCACCTATAAAAAACCTGATTTTCAGGACATTTCCTATTACTCAGCTCCCAACAAAAAGCCCAAGTACAACAGTCTTGATGAGGTAGACCCCGAGTTGTTGGATACCTTCAAAAGACTGGGTATTTCTTTGGAAGAACAAAAGAAATTGGCCGGGGTGGCCGTAGATATCGTGATGGATTCCGTCTCGGTGGCGACCACTTTCAAAAAAACGCTGGCCGAGAAAGGCATTATTTTCATGTCGATTTCAGAGGCCATAAAGGAACACCCCGAACTGGTCAAAAAATATATCGGTACCGTAGTGCCCCAAAAGGATAATTTCTATGCCGCATTGAACTCGGCGGTCTTTTCCGATGGTAGTTTCTGTTATATTCCAAAAGGTGTAAGATGTCCGATGGAGCTTTCTACCTATTTTAGGATCAATCAGGCGGGTACTGGGCAATTTGAGAGAACCTTGGTCATCGCGGATGAAGGTAGTTATGTCAGCTATTTGGAAGGTTGCACGGCACCATCCCGTAATGAGAACCAACTTCATGCCGCTGTGGTCGAGCTGATTGCCCTTGATGACGCCGAGATAAAATACTCAACGGTACAAAACTGGTTTCCAGGAGACAAGGAAGGTAAAGGCGGGGTTTTTAATTTTGTGACCAAACGTGGTTTGTGCGAAAAAAACGCCAAGATATCGTGGACACAGGTCGAAACCGGATCTGCCGTAACCTGGAAATACCCTTCCTGTATCCTAAAAGGGGATAATTCGATCGGGGAATTTTATTCCATCGCCGTTACGAACAATTTTCAGCAGGCCGATACTGGTACTAAAATGATTCATTTAGGTAAAAACACGAAAAGTACCATTATATCCAAGGGAATTTCCGCAGGAAAATCCCAAAACAGTTATCGTGGTTTGGTACAGGTGAACAGCCGTGCCGAGAACGCTCGAAATTTTTCGCAATGTGATTCCTTGCTTATGGGTAATGAATGCGGCGCGCATACCTTCCCCTATATCGAGGCGAAAAACAAGACCGCCCAAATAGAACATGAGGCAACCACCAGTAAAATTGGTGAGGATCAAATATTCTATTGCAACCAACGCGGTATCGATACGGAGAAAGCAATCGCTTTGATAGTAAACGGATTTAGTAAGGAAGTTTTGAACAAGCTTCCAATGGAATTTGCCGTCGAAGCGCAAAAATTATTGGAAATCAGTTTAGAAGGTTCGGTCGGCTAAATTCAAAGGTACCCTCTCGAGCGCGGGCGAGAGGTCTCCAAAAGGTTTTTACCGTGCTGGAACACAATAGTAAAATGAAAAAGTACATTCTAACAATAGTAGGCTTAGCTGCTTTCCTTGCTTGCAAAGAGACTCAAAAAGAAAATTTTGAAACAGCCTTAGCGGCTGAAAATAAAGTAAAAACCGAGGTTAAACTATATGCTTTTGATGGCGGAACCGTTCAGGTAAATCAATTGCAGCTCTTCTCGCAAGACACTACGTATCAAGGCCAAAGCAAAGTATTCGCAGATGCGTTCTACGTAATCAAGCACCCCATGGGCAATCTCATGTGGGATGCAGGTCTACCTGAACAATTGATTCAGATGCCCGAGCCTTATACCGACCCTAGCGGGGCTTTTACGGTATCACGAAAAGATTCGGTTGTAAATCAGTTGAAATCCATTGGGTTGTCTCCAGAAGATTTCAAATACATTGCGTTGTCGCATACCCATTTTGACCATAGCGGACATGCGAACAAGTTCAAGAATGCCGTTTGGCTGGTACAAGAAGCTGAATACGATTTCATTACCAGTGAAGAGACCCAAAAGAACAATGCGGATATCTATAATGCCATTAAAGAGCTGACCAACATCAAAAAATTGAATGGCGACCATGATGTTTTTGGGGATGGCACTGTTGTCATCAAGTCAATGCCGGGGCATACTCCGGGACATCAAGTGTTGTATTTGGATTTGGCGGAACACGGCCCGTTACTTTTGTCCGGTGATTTATATCATTTCGCTGAAAATAGGGAATTCAGAAGAATTCCGATCTTCAATTACGATGTAAAGCAGACCAATGAGAGTATGGATAAGTTCGAGGCTTTTGCCGAAGAGAAGAATGCAAAAGTATATCTACAACATTCAAAGGAGGATTTTGATAAACTGCCAAAGGCACCCGAATATTTAAAATAGAAAAGATTATGCTAAAGATTATGAACCTACACGCAGGGGTAGAGGGCAATGAAATATTGAACGGAATCAACCTTGAGGTAAAGGCAGGGGAAGTACATGCCATTATGGGACCGAACGGTTCGGGCAAAAGTACCTTGGCTTCCGTAATTGCCGGAAAGGAAGAATTTGAAGTTACCGAAGGTGCGATCGAGCTCGATGGGGAGGATTTGGACGATACATCCCCAGAGGAAAGGGCACATAAGGGAATTTTTCTATCCTTTCAGTATCCAGTGGAGATTCCCGGGGTTTCGGTGACCAACTTCATGAAAACGGCCATTAATGAATCAAGAAAGGCCAGGGGCCTCGACGATATGCCCGCCAATCAGATGTTGAAGCTCATTCGCGAGAAGTCCGAACTGCTTGAAATCGACAGGAAATTTTTGTCCCGCTCTTTGAACGAAGGGTTTTCAGGTGGGGAGAAAAAGCGGAACGAGATTTTTCAGATGGCCATGTTGGAGCCCAAACTGGCCATATTGGACGAAACCGATTCCGGTTTGGATATCGATGCCTTGCGGATCGTGGCCAATGGGGTCAATAAATTGAAAAGTAAAGACAATGCCGTCATCGTAATTACCCATTACCAAAGACTTTTGGAGTATATCGTTCCTGATTTTGTACACGTATTGCACGATGGCAAGATTGTAAAGTCCGGAGGCAAGGAATTGGCATTGGAACTTGAAGAAAAAGGGTACGACTGGATCAAGCAGAAGATTACGGTCTAACGGCAGAGGAAGATTATTATGGATTTAAAAGATAAATTGATTTCATCCTTCATGATGTTCGAGAACAATGTCGATATCGATCATCCGGTGCATGATTTACGTACCGAGGCGATGAAAAATTTTGAGTTAAAAGGCTTTCCTACCAAAAAGGAAGAAGCATGGAAATATACTTCCTTGAACAGCTTGCAAAAGGTCGATTTCAGTATTTTTCCAAAGCAGGAGAACACCTTGGAGTATAGGGATGTAAAGAAGTATTTCATCCATGAGATTGACACCTATAAAATTGTCTTCATCGATGGTATTTATAGTTCGAACCTATCTGAAACGACCCATGACGGGGTCGATATTTGCTTGATGAGTTCGGCATTGACAAAGCCGATGTACAAGCCCGTAATCGATGTGTATTTCAATAAAACAGCTTCCAAGGACGATTCGTTGACCTCTTTGAATACGGCTTTTAGCAGAGAGGGGGCCTTTATCTACATATACAAGAACAAAATGCCCAAAAAGCCAGTAGAGATCATACATTTTGCTACCGGCAACGAATCGACGTTGATGTTGCAACCGCGTAATTTGATAGTGGTGGAGGAAAATGCCGAACTACAGGTTATCGAAAGACATCAAAGCCTTACTTCGAACGAAGTGTTGACCAATTCGGTCACGGAGATTTTTGCAGCAAAAAATGCAATTGTCGATTATTATAAGGTTCAGAATAACGTAGGCACGGCTTCTTTGATAGATAACACCTATATCGATCAAAAAGACAAAAGTGTTGTTAAGGTGCATACTTTTTCATTTGGAGGAAAATTGACCCGGAACAACCTAAATTTTTATCAAAACGGCGAGTATATCGACTCGACGATGAAAGGTGTGACCATATTGGGGGAAAAGCAACACGTTGACCACCATACCTTGGTACACCATATCGAGCCTAATTGCGAAAGCCACCAAGATTATAAAGGTATTTATGGGGAGAATTCTACCGGGGTTTTTAATGGAAAGATCATCGTTGATAAAATCGCCCAGAAGACCAATGCATTTCAACAGAACAACAACATTCTTATCAGTGATAAGGCTACCATAAATACAAAGCCTCAATTAGAGATTTTTGCCGATGATGTGAAGTGTTCGCACGGCTGTACCATCGGACAATTGGATGAGGAGGCCTTGTTTTATCTACAATCGCGCGGTATCCCTAAAAAAGAGGCCCGGGCACTTTTGATGTATGCCTTTGCGAACAACGTTTTGGCAAGTGTTCGCATTCCGGAACTTAAGACCCGAATCAATAAGTTAATAGCAAAAAAATTGGGGGTTAATTTGGGGTTTGATTTATAAGGAATTAAAACCAGAGACAAATTTTATTAGAGCTTCGGATTCGAAGTATTTTCTTCCCACTTTCGACCAATGTTCTTGTTTTAAGCTAAAATAAAAGCCTCGTGAACCCGTTCAACAGAATCAAGTTAGAAATGTGATTCTTTGAGTTATGAGAAACTTTTTCTGTTTAGTATGTGTGTTTTTCGTTTTTGTTTTCACTTTAAAGGCCCAAAAAATTGATTTTGGCCTTAAAATTGGACCTAATTTATCTACGGTAACAGGTGATTTAACAGAGAATTATAATCCCCGAATCGGGTATCATTTTGGAGGGTTCACTGAAATTAAAGTTTTTAATAAGCTTTCATTCAAACCTGAAATAATATACAACTCCATGGGGTATATTTTGAATTCCTCTATTGAAAATTTTGAAAGTTTCGATGAACCGAATATGGGAGATATGTCCTTTAAGTCGGCTCAGCGCTCAAACTATCTAAGTGTTCCAATGGCCTTAAAGCTCAATTTTAGTTCAAGATTTGGTTTAGAATTTGGGCCTCAAGCATCCTTTTTACTCAATTCTGTAAGCAAATTGAAAAGTTATCAAGGGTTTGAGAGCACTAATGATAGAAATTCATATCCGGGTGATTTCAAGCTTGATTATGGGGCTGTTTTGGGAATCTGTTTTTCTCGCGAGAAAATAGTATTTCAGGTAAGGTACTATCATGGAATTGCCGATATTTGGTTCAGTAATATTGGCAACTACAAAAATTACAATAAAGCGATACAATTGTCTTTCGGCTATATTTTCTCCAAAAAATAAATCATCTTCCTCTAAGGGCTTTATTTGAGCCATACTCGGTATCTTTGCAATTCATTGTAATTGCTATGTTCAACGTTCAAAAGATTCGCAAAGATTTCCCTATCCTTGATCGAGAGGTTAATGGTAGACCCTTGGTCTATCTTGACAATGCGGCCACTTCGCAAACGCCGAAACAGGTCATAGCCAGTATCGTCGATTACTATTCAAATTATAATGCCAACATACATCGTGGCGTTCATGCCTTGTCGCAGGAGGCGACCGACAAATATGAACAGGCGCGGCAAAAAATCCAAAAGCATTTCAATGCGGACAAGCCCCATGAAATCATTTTCACATCGGGTACGACCCACGGAATCAATTTGGTCGCAAACGGTTTTTCTTCCATCCTGAAAAAAGGGGACGAAATTTTGGTCTCGGCCATGGAGCACCATTCGAACATTGTACCTTGGCAGATGCTTTGTGAACGTACGGGGGCTATTTTAAAGGTCATTCCGATGAACAATGAAGGGGAGCTGCTGATGGATGTCTATCAAGAAGTATTGTCCGAAAATACCAGATTGGTCTTTTGCAACCACGTATCGAATGCATTGGGGACTATAAATCCAATTGAGCAAATCATTGAAGCGGCGCATCAAGTCGGTGCGGCCGTATTGATCGATGGGGCACAGGCCGCACCCCATATCAAGGCGGATGTACAACAATTGAACGTCGATTTTTATGTAGCGTCCGCCCATAAAATGTGTGGCCCTACAGGAGTTGGTATGCTCTATGGAAAAGAAGAATGGCTTAATAAGTTACCACCGTATCAGGGCGGAGGCGAAATGATCGCCGACGTTACCTTTGAAAAGACGACCTATGCCGATTTGCCCCATAAATTTGAGGCCGGTACGCCCAATATTTGTGGTGGAATCGCTTTTGGTGCCGCATTGGATTATATGAATGCCATTGGATTTGACGCCATTGCAGCCTATGAACGCGAGCTTTTGAACTATGCCACGAAAAAATTATTGGCTATCGAGGGACTCAGGATCTATGGAACATCAAAACATAAGACAGCGGTAATTTCCTTTAATATCGAAGGTTTGCATCCATACGATATCGGTTCTATTTTGGACAAATTGGGAATCGCCGTGAGAACGGGCCATCATTGTGCACAACCGATAATGGATTTCTACAAAATTCCCGGTACAGTACGCGCCAGCTTTAGCTTTTATAACACCAAAGAGGAGGTCGATATTTTGGCCGAAGGAGTTCGTAAGGCAAAAAACATGCTGGCATAGGCTTTTGTTATCATTCCCTTAAAGCATTGAAATCCACACTGACTTATCGTATTTTTGTATAAATTCAATTACATGGGCATAAAAGAAATACAAGACGAGATCGTAGATGAATTTTCAATGTTCGAAGATTGGATGCAGCGTTATGAATATATGATCGAATTGGGCAAATCATTGCCATTGATCGACGAGCGATACAAGACCGATGATTATATTATTAAAGGTTGTCAAAGTAAGGTCTGGGTCCATGCCGATTTGGAAGATGACAAATTGGTGTTCACCGCCGATAGCGATGCTATCATTACCAAGGGAATTATCGCAATTTTGATAAGGGCCTTTAGCAATCAGAAACCTCAGGATATTATTGATGCGGATACTGATTTTATTGATGAAATCGGTTTAAAGGAACATTTGTCTCCGACAAGGGCCAATGGTTTGGTAAGTATGATCAAGCAGTTGAAACTGTACGCGGTTGCCTATCAAACACAATTAAATTAGAAACAAATGAGCGAAGAAACTACAACTATTGATACCCAAGAATTGGGCGAAAAAATAGTAAAGGTCTTGAAGACCATTTATGATCCGGAGATTCCGGTGGATATTTACGAACTAGGATTGATCTATGACGTATTTGTCAATGAGGACAATGAAGTAAAGATTTTAATGACCTTGACGTCGCCCAATTGTCCTGTGGCCGAGACGCTTCCAGTGGAAGTAGAGGAAAAAATAAAATCTTTGGATTCGGTCGCCGATGCCGAGGTCGAAATCACCTTCGACCCACCTTGGACGCAAGACCTTATGAGCGAAGAGGCTAAATTGGAATTAGGATTACTTTAAAGCAATACTTGAATGCCCGATGAAATCATAAATCGTGTTGCTCAGAGCAAATTGGTCACCTTTGATCTTGAGGATTATTATCCCGAAGGAAAGCGTATTTCTCTGGATATAAAAGACTGGCTATATGAAGGCCATATCTTAAGGGAAAAGGATTTCAGGAAACATGTTGCCGAACATAGTTGGAAGCAATACCAAAATGCCCATGTGGCATTACATTGCTCTACCGATGCCATTGTTCCCGGTTGGGCATATATGCTGGTTGCGACTAAATTACAGCCTTATGCCAAGAGAACTGTTTACGGCAACCTGGAAATGCTTGAAACTTCATTATATCAATCCATATTGGAACATCTCGACTTGTCCGAATTCGAAGATAGGCCGGTCATTATTAAAGGGTGTAGCGATAAACCGGTACCATCCAACGCCTATTTGTTGATAACCAATAGATTACTTCCCATTGTAAAGAGCCTTATGTATGGTGAGGCTTGCTCTTCGGTACCATTGTTCAAAAGCAAATAGTTGTTGATAACCTTGTTAATTTTTACCAACAATTCTTACATTTGCCGTTCATAAACATTGATTAAACACTAAACATTATGAAAAATTTAGTTCTAGTATTTGTATTGCTGTTTGCGATAACCCCTTTGTTTTCGCAAACATTGGACGAATTAAAGGCCGAACAAGCTGCGAAAAAGGATTCCATTGCCGCAATCCAGGGTAGGGTCGATGCGTTGCAAGGTCAAATCGATGCTTTTCCCGGATGGAAAAAAGGCGTTTTTGGAACTCTTGGCGCCAATCTTTCTGGCTCTAAAAATTGGTATTCCCAAGGCACGCCCAACAATTCGTCCGGAAACATTGGTGTTTCGGTTAACGGCTTTGCCAACCTTGATAGGGAGAAATTCTTTTGGAGAAACGCCGGAAACATCAACCTACAATGGGTCAAGTTGGACAATAAGGACATTGATACCGATGATGACAGTTTCAACGGTACGACCGATGTCTTCAATATTACATCGTTGTATGGATATAAATTGAGCGACAAATTTGCGATTTCCGCCTTGGGTGAATATCGTACTTCCATCATCAATAATTTTAACGATCCTGGATATCTGGATCTGGGAATCGGTGCGACCTGGACCCCCATAACCGATATGGTGGTAGTTATCCATCCTTTAAACTATAACTTTGTTTTTGCGAAAGACGATACGGCCTATGAATCTTCAACAGGGGCCAAGATCGTAGTTGACTATACCAAAAAGATCGGGGCGGTCAATTTCAAAACGAATTTCTCGACCTTTCAGAGCTACAAAAGTAGCGACCTATCAAATTGGACGTGGATCAATTCTTTTGGCTATACGCTCTGGAAAAATATCGGACTTGGTTTTGAGTTCGGCCTTCGCAACAATAAACAAGAAGAATTGGCACATGCCTTGGCACAGGAACCAGCCATTACGCCTACGCCGACCTTTGACAATATCGATGTCAAAACACAAAGCTATTGGTTATTTGGTCTGAACTACGCCTTCTAGAAGGACACTAAAAAGTCAGCAACTAAAAACGCCCCGTCAACCGCGGGGCGTTTTCTTTAAGTAGGATTCGTTAAATTTGGTTAAACAGTCAAAAATTAAACTTTTTAGGTCAAGTACAGATTTGGGTAAAACCAAATACTAATTATGTTCCAGTTAAGTTTCGATATGGGACAAAACACTAAATAATAAATACAAGGCGAATGTAATTTTACACTTTCGCTTCACTAAATTTTTGTTGTGAACCTTTTAAAAGATGTTGTGAAATACGTTAAAATGTGTTGTATGATCGACGAACTACCATGCTAGGAAAGCCTCAATGAACAAAAAAAGCCCCGCAACAGCGGGGCAATTTTTTAGTTAAGTAGGTATTTCGTAAAATTTGGTTCCGATAACTATCGGGTTAGCTTTTGTAGGTTCAAAGATCGGCTATGGGGAAACTTCACTTTGTTAAGGTCAAGCACATAGTTCGATTTGGGGTCAACACTATCACTTAATTACAATGTAAATGTATGGCGGATAGTTGATTCCGGTAAATTATTGTTGTGAACCAAGCACAGAATGTTGTGAAAAATATGAACGGTCAAAAAATACGATGAACGACCTGTTATCAAGTTTAATATTGGTCTAAATGCTCTGGGTAAAGAAAGTTGTTATACGGAAATCGTGTAACATGGATTTCCCGAACCTCGTTGTAGACACGTTTGCGAAATTCATCCAAATTTTCTTTGTTCAAGGCCGAGATGAAGATGGCATCTTTGCCGACCCTTTGCATCCAGGTTTTTTTCCACTCTTCGATTGTGAAATGCTTTTTGGTTTTCTCGGTCGTCAGATCGTCGTTGTCGATCGTCTCATGTTCATAACGGTCGATCTTGTTAAAGACCATGATAGTTTTTTTATCGGCACAGTCGATTTCCCCCAAAATATTATTTACCGAATCGATTTGCTCTTCGAATTGGGGATGCGAGATATCGACAATATGCAAAAGCATATCGGCTTCTCGAACCTCGTCCAAGGTGCTTTTAAAACTTTCAACTAATTGTGTAGGCAGTTTGCGAATGAAACCGACCGTATCGCTTAACAAAAAGGGGAGATTGCCGATGACGACTTTTCGAACCGTTGTGTCGAGCGTAGCGAAAAGCTTGTTCTCGGCAAAGACCTCACTTTTACTGATCACGTTCATTAAGGTCGACTTACCGACATTGGTATAGCCGACCAGGGCCACGCGTACCAACGCGCCACGATTACCGCGCTGCGTCTCCATTTGGCGGTCTATTTTCAATAGCTTTTTCTTGAGAAGTGAAATCCGGTCGCGGACGATTCGCCTATCGGTTTCGATTTCAGTCTCACCGGGTCCTCTCATTCCGATTCCACCGCGTTGACGTTCCAAGTGGGTCCATAACCCGGTCAATCGCGGTAACAAATATTCGTATTGGGCAAGCTCAACTTGGGTACGGGCATAACTGGTCTGTGCCCGCTGCGCGAAGATGTCTAGGATCAAGCTTGTACGATCGATAATCTTGCACCTTAATATCTTCTCGATATTATTCTGTTGTGCCGGGGTGAGTTCATCATCGAATATGACCGAACCGATATCATTGTCCTCAACGTATTCTTGCACCTCTTTCATCTTTCCGCTACCGATCAGTGTTTTCGGATTGGGAACTTCGATGCGCTGTACAAATCTTTTGACAACCTCGCCTCCCGCGGTATAGGTCAAAAATTCCAGTTCATCCAAATATTCCGTAACCTTTTCCTCGTTTTGTTCACGATTTATTACACCGATAAGTATCGCCCTTTCGTAATCTGTATTTTTTCTTTCTAGCATTTCCTATATCAAAGTGCAAATTTAAACATTACGGCACTAGCTTATTTTGTAAATTTATTGTCCCATTTAACTATACCATGGTTTTTCCATTTTTAAAGAAGAAAAAAAGTAATTCTTTATATACGATTGCCTTTTATAATCTGGAAAACCTCTTTGACACTGTTGACGACCCCGATACCCTGGATGATGATTTTACACCGAAGGGAATGCGAAAATGGACCGCCAAACGCTACAAGCGAAAACTTTTCAAACTGGCGCGCACCATTTCTGAAATAGGATTGAAATCGACGCAGAAACCGCCCGTGTTGATTGGGGTGGCAGAGGTGGAGAACGAGATAGTCGTTCGGGACCTGATACATTCCGAACCATTGCGCAAGACCGATTATGGGTATGTGCACTACGATTCGCCCGACGAACGGGGCATAGATACTGCCCTTCTATATCATAAGGATTTTTTTGAGGTGCTGGCTTCCGAACCTATAACCCTGTACGTGACCAATCTGAACGGGGAAAGGGATATGACCCGTGATATTCTCTACGTACACGGAAAAATGAATGGCGAAGAGGTGCATGTTTTTGTCAATCACTGGCCCTCGAGGAGGGAGGGGACCGATGAAACCGAATATAAACGAATTTTGGCAGCCGAAACCGTTCGCAAATTCATGCTGAAAATTGAATCAAAGTACGACGGCCCAAATTATATCATCATGGGCGATTTTAACGACAACCCTGAATCTGCGAGCATTCAAACCTTAATGAAGTCTGGTGCCTTGTATAACCCAATGGAAAAGTTGCATTCCCCTTTCGAGAGGGGAAGTACTACGCACAAACGTAGTTGGAGCCTTTTTGATCAGATAATGGTTTCGCATAATTTTTTCAATTATGAAAAAGGAACCCATAGTTTCGCCCATGCCAATATTTTCGATGACCGATTTTTAAAGGAATATACGGGAAAATACAAGGGGAGCCCTTTTAGAACCTTTGCCGGCAAAAAATATCTTGGCGGGTACAGTGATCATTTTCCGGTGTATATTCAATTGAAGTATAATGAGTAGGGCTATACTCTTTTGATTTCGTTTTCTTCCAACAAATCGTCATTTCGCAATCTTAGGAAAACTTGGGCAGTCGTCACCACATCGAGTTCACAATAGGTTATGATTCGATCAAGGTCATTTTCGTTGTAGTACACATCACGTACCATACTGCCATCGATATCTTGTTTGGGCGAGGGAATGCCCAATACATTGGCCATCAGTTTTAAGGAGGTAAAATGTTTATAATCGCCGAATTTCCAGAGTTCCATGGTATCCAAATGGGGAACTTCCCAAGGTTTTTTGCCAAAGAGATTTAATTTGTGAGGAAGTGAAATGCCGTGGATGAGCATACGCCGTGCGATATACGGAAAATCGAATTCCTTGGCATTATGCCCGCAGAGCAATTTTTTGGGATGTCCAAAATGCGAGTTCAACAGGTTTTTGAAATCTTCGAGCAGTTTCTTTTCCTCGCCATGAAAGGTAGTTACCCTGAACTCCCGTTTATCGCCTTTTAGATTGAAGTAACCCACCGAAATACAAATGATCCTTCCGAACTCGGCCCAAATCCCGGCCCGTTCATAAAATTCCTCTGTAGAAATTTCATCTTTTCTTTGATATTGTGATTTCTGCTCCCACAATTCCTTTTTCTCATCGTCAAGGGCATCAAAATCCTTATGTTCGGGGATGGTCTCAATATCGAGAAACAGGATATCTTCTAAATTGATTTTTTGCAACATTGAAGAGTCTTTTTGAAATACTGGTTTTAAGAATGTGGGAGAATCCAATATACGAACTAATGAGGATATTTCGGGTGCTAGGAAATGGAGGATTTGAAGAATGCTTAATGGGATACCCTAAAATATTATAAAAAAGGCCCGACCGACCATCAAGTCGGTTGCTCAACCGGAAGAACGCATACAAATAGCTTGGTATACCCTTGTAGAATAGGCTTTTATCGATGAAATGCATAAATCATCCCTTTGTTCCCCAAAATACTGAACAAAACAGACTGGAGCGTCGGTAAAAATCAGAAAAGGGATTGTTGTTTTATAGGACTTTCATGCCCAATAAGCCATTTTTTACGGTGTAATCCACCGGCATAGCCAGTTAAGGAACCATCACTTCCTATGACGCGATGACAGGGGATAATGATCCATATCGGATTCTTTCCGTTGGCTGCAGCGACGGCCCGGATCGCTTTCACATCACCCAATTTTTTCGACAGATCTAAATATGACATCGTCTTTCCAAAAGGAATATTTAAAAGTTCTTCCCAAACTTTTTTTTGAAAATCGGTACCGTCCGGATTCAGGGTAAGGTCAAAAGATTTTCTTTCTCCCCTGAAATATTCCTGCAATTGGTAAACGGCATCTTCGAGCACTTCAGGAATTATTTCCGTGATTTCCTCCGATGTATCAAGAACCGTAATAGCGTTTAATCCATGGGTATCACCCTCGATTTTGGCGATACCCAAAGGAGTTTCTATAAATGCCGTTTCCATTATTTGGGTTTAGAAGGTTTTTCGATTACTCCGGCACGTTGGGCGCGGGTCTCCCAGTTTTTTCTGGCCAATTCCTGCAAATCCGCCACATTATCGCTCTCGTCCATTATTTCAAGGCCCAAAAGTGTTTCGATAATGTCTTCCATGGTTACAAGTCCGCTTACTGAACCATATTCATCGATTACCAATGCGATATGCTCGCGTTTGCCGATGAGAATATCAAAAAGTTTGGGTATGGGGGTGTCTCGCTCTGTAACCAAAATAGGTCGCTTAATTTCGGACAAAGGAATATCGCCGTTGTCGTTGACCATTTCTTCCAAAATATTGTCTTTGAGTACAAAACCATCGATATGGTCCATCTTTTCGCTATATACTGGAATCCTTGAAAAACGCATCTTTGGATTCTCTTCGAAGTATGCACCGATCGTTTTCTTTTCGGATGCAATTTTCATGACCGCCCTTGGGGTCATTACATCTTTCACTAATACTTCATCGAATCGAAGCAGATTTTTGATGATGGTAGATTCCGATTTTTCGAAAACTCCTTCCTCATGAGCGATATCGGTCATAGCCGTGAAATCTTCGCGGCTCAGAACACTGCCATGGTGACCTTTGCCACCGACCAGTTTGGTAAAAAGTTGCAAAAGCCAAAGTAGTCCGGTCCATTTGAGAACCAAGACCATGATTTTTAAGGTTTTTGCCGTGAAATTGGCCAATTGGCGCCAATAGGTGGCCCCTATGGTCTTAGGGATAATCTCCGAGGCGACCAGAATCAGGATGGTCATTATCGTGGATACGACCCCCACCATAAGATCTTCGGTAAATTCAAGGCCAAAAAAAGACCTTGTGTTACTGCCGTAAAGATTCGCGTATGCGATTTTTGCCTGCACACCTACCAATATAGCGCCCACAGTATGAGCTATGGTATTCAGGGTCAGAATGGCGATCAAGGGCTTATCGACATCTTTTTTAAGTTCCTCCAAAGTTTCGGCGTAGCCCTTACCCTCTTTTTTCTTGATATTGATGAAAGTCGGGTTCACACTTAAAAGCACAGCTTCTAAAATGGAGCATAGAAAAGAAAAAAAGATTGAAATAAGCGCGTAGAATATGAGCAGCCCCATGTATCGGTTTTTACGACACTAAGATACAAATTCAACGGGAATGGCGTATTTAGTCGGAAGCAAGATTTGCTTGATAGAAGACTTGTTGTACTGCCGAGCGAATGTTCAATTTATAAATGTTGGAATGTTCCCTTGAAGGATATACCCTGTTGGACAAAAATATATAGACCAATTGGTATTTTGGATCTGCCCAAACAAAAGTACCCGTAAAACCGCTATGTCCGAAGCTTTGTGGACTTACCTCGGGGGCGGGGTACGAATCTTTTAAATCGAGTGTATCATTACCTAATTGGGGTTTGTCAAAACCCAATCCTCTTCGGTTTTCGTTTTCGGGGTACTGCACTCGAATAAACTCCCTGAGCGTTTTTTCCGAGATATAACGGTTTCCGGCATAGGTGCCGAACTGCATATACATTTGCATCATTTTGGCAAGGTCGGTCGCAGTGGCGAAAAGTCCCGCATTTCCCGATATTCCGCCCAATAGCGAGGCATTTTCATCGTGTACCCAACCATGGGTCAAGGTATGCCGAAAAAGGGTATCGACCTCGGTCGGTACAATATTGTTCGAAAAACCTTTTGTACTTGGCTTGAACCCCATCGTTGTTGCGCCCATGGGCAGGTAAAAATTCTTTTCCAGATAGTATTCGTATGACTCTCCCGTCAATTGCGCGATCAATTCAGGAAATATTAAAAAGGTAAGCCCGGAATAGCGGTATTTTTTTTCCGATACTTTTGAACGGTCGATTATGCGGTACATCTTACGGTTGAAACGGTTTTTGACAAAAAGTCCGGGGTAAGCCTGATTCTCAAATCCTGATTTTGATTTATTTTTTACAAAGCGTTTTTTAACCTTGCCGTTTTTTTTGATCACTTCGTTCAAAAAGACAATGTAGGGTGTCAAACCGGCCTGGTGCGCCAAGATTTCACGTAAAGTCAAATTCTCTTTGTCTTTTTGGCCTTGCCAACGTTTCCAATAGTTGCTAAAAGGTTTGTCCAGATCCAATTTTCCCTCATCGACCAATTTCATGATTGCGGGCATTGGCCCCATAATTTTTGTGACCGATGCCAGGTCGTAAATATCGTCGGGGGCAACGGGTCGAATACTATCATAAGTATGAAACCCATATGCTTGGTGAAATATGACCTTACCTTCCTTAGCCACTAAAACCTGGGCTCCCGGAAACGCTTCCTGTTTTATACCATTCGTTATTATGGAGTCGACTTTGGTATGGATATATATGGAATCAAGACCAACTTCGGTCGGAGAGGCATAAGAAAGTTCGTCCCCCAAACCAATTTTCAGGACTTTGGAAGCGTCCTCCTGCGCATTTGCCGTAAAACAAAATAAACCGAAAAGTATAAAATATAATTTTTTCATTTTTTATTGCTAAAATTATTTGTGGGTCGCAACCTTCCTATTTTAGTCGAGTAATTGGAGTTTATCATTCGTAACCACATTCCCCAATTCAACGGCTTTTTGCCATACCATTTTTGCTTTTTGTTTATCCCCAACCGCCATATAACCATCGCCAAGACTGTCGAAACCATTTGCATAATCGGGAAAAATTTCAACGTTCATCTCGAATATTTTTATGGCCTCCTCAAAGTGTTTCTCCTCTAGTAGATCATATCCTAAACTATTCAACTGTTCTTCATCAAAATTGTATTTTTCCGGATTTGCGGCCTTCAATTCATAGTACCTATCAATACCCGCTTTAATCCCTTGATTTAAAATCACAGGGAACAATACGTCTTTGATTTTAGGTATGCGATTATAGGTAGCTATAGCCTCAATTTTTTCCCTTAACACTTGGCCTTGATGATATTTTCCCCTTAATATCACTGCATCTATTTTGGTTGTATTTTTAATATTGTCCAACGGATTCTCTGCAAGCAAGACCATATTTGCTTTTTTGCCAACATGAATTGAGCCTATCTTATTCTCTATACCAAGGAAGATGGCGGGATTGATGGTCGCTGTTTGAAGGGCTTCCAGGGGTGAAAAACCGGCAGCAACGAACAACTCCAATTCCTCGTGAATACTGAAGCCGGGAAAAGTGTACGGATTTGGATAGTCAGACCCGGCTAGGTATTTTGCACCATGATTTTTTAAATTTTTTAGAAGTTTTTCAACTATTTTATAACTATTTACTTCTGTCTGAAAATTCAATTTGGAGATTGAATCTTGCTTATCCTCCTTTTTTAATCGCCAATTATTGATGGAATAGGGAGGTACATAGTCAATTCGAGTGTCATAGGGATAATCTGGGTCAAAATTTCTTTGAGCCCCTATCCAAACCACCAAGGTCGGACATACCCATGGTTTATATGTCTCTACAAGTTCGAACAAGGCCTGCTCCCTAGTCGGGTCATAGGTGTCAACCAAAAAGTCCGCAAGCTTGTACCAGTTTCTGAATCCTATTAAAGTATCCTTTTCAACGCCCTTTTTCATTACTTGCGTTAGGTACTCATATTTCGAGGAGGAAAATTCCAGAATCCCGTAAAAGTGTTCAATACTTCCATGAGCGGCTTCTAGGGCCTCCGGCAATGTAATTCTTTGGGGAATGTGCCCATGGAACTGAATATTTTGTTTTTTGCATTCATCAGCTATTGCGAAATAAACATCTCTTTCCAGTAGAGAATAAACCTTGATAAAATCTGCTCCTTCCGCTTTTTGTTTCCTTACAATTTCTCTTCCTTTTTCGGGAGTATCGGCAATATCCGAGCCTTCCCATGCAGGGGGATTGCCATCTACTATTGCCCCTGCAGATATCATGTCGGGGCCGGTTATGGAATCCATTTCGACCAGTTGTCGTATTCTATTAATTTCAGGCATGTTGCCCCACATCTCACGTATTCCGGTTACCCCATTGGCAATCAGCAAAGGGAAAAAGTCCTGGTATCCCCACCAATTATGAACATGCATATCCCAAAGTCCAGGTATAAGGTATTGCCCGCTGCCATCTATGATTTGCGGAGCATGAAGTATTGTCGAACCATGAGGTTCTATTCTAAAGATAGTATCGGCTCTTAATACAACATCTTGCGAGGTAAGAATTTCACCGGACTGTACATCAACTATATTGACGTTTTTGATTGTCAGGTCACCTTCAATTGTTTCTTTTTTACACCCAACCGCTAAGAGTACTATTCCAATGAAAGTTGTAAATATTATTTTCATGATTCTCTTTTTTGGTTGCGGTCTGGGATAAATTATTGCATTAGCCTAACCGCATCCTTGGCGAAATAGCTGGCGATAATGTTCGCCCCTGCCCTTTTTATCGCGACCAATTGTTCCATCATAACGGTGTCATGGTCGAGCCATCCTTTTTCGGCAGCGGCCTTTAGCATGGCATATTCACCAGAAACCTGGTATACTGCAACAGGAACATCGACCTCGTTCCGTATTTCACGAACGATATCCAAATAGCACAATCCCGGTTTGACCATTACGATATCGGCCCCTTCCTCGATATCCATTTGTGTTTCCTTGATAGCCTCGAAACGGTTGGCAGGATCCATTTGATAGGTTTTTTTGTCTTTGGGCACATCTTTTTTGTCTACCGGAGCCGAATCAAGGGCATCTCGAAACGGGCCATAAAACGCACTGGCGTATTTGGCACTATAGGCCATAATACCCGTATTGTAGAGTTCTTCTTCTTCAAGGGCTTCGCGTATCGTTAATATACGACCGTCCATCATATCACTGGGGGCCACAAAATCGGCTCCGGCCAGGGCATGTGAAATACTCATTTCGGCCAGGACCTCCGTGGTTTCATCGTTCAATACCTGGCCGTCTTCGACGATACCATCATGGCCATAGGAAGAATAAGGATCCAAGGCGACATCTGTCATGACCAACATCTCAGGACAGGCATTTTTTACATGCTTGATCGCCAACTGCATGAGTCCGTTTGGATTCAGGGCTTCTGAACCTTTGTTGTCCTTTAGGTTGTCGGGCACTTTGACGAAAAGTAGTACCGCACGAAGACCCATACTCCAAAGTTCTTTGACCTCTTTCTCCAAATTATCAAGACTAAGCCTATAATAATTGGGCATTGATGGAATCTCTTCTTTGACGCCCTTTCCTTCCACTACAAAAAGCGGGACCAAAAAATCGTCGGGCGTAATGGCCGTTTCGCGAACCAATCTACGGATCGGATCGGTAGCGCGTAGTCTTCTATTTCTAATGAGTGGATACATAATTATTTTGTTTCTGATCAGAATTCGATTTCGCCTTTCAAATAGGAAACGGCTTTCCCCGATATTTTTATTCTTTCGCCTAGATTTTCACAACGAAGATAGCCACCCCTCGAAGATAGCTGTTTGGCCGTTAATTTAGTTTTACCCAAAACTTTTGACCAATAGGGCGTCATGGTGGTATGTGCCGATCCCGTCACAGGATCTTCGGGAATACCACATTGCGGAGCAAAAAACCGTGATACAAAATCGACATCGTTCCCCGGGGCCGAAACGATGACGCCCCGACAATCCAATTGATTCAAAAGATGAAAATTTGGAGAAATACGCTCTATTTGTTCTTGCGAATCATAAATAAGTAAATAATCGGTCTTGCCTTTAATCGTTTTAATCGCAGGGGTTCCTATGGCCTTGTTTATGGTTTGGTTTTCCCCAACTTCTTCGGTATTGTCCCTTGGAAAATCCATAACCATAAAACCATCATCACCTTTATCAACAACAAGTTTTCCACTTCTTGGCGAATAAAACTCGATTGATCTTGCAGTCGGCTCGTAATGCTCAAAAAGCACATAGGCGGTAGCCAAAGTGGCGTGGCCACATAGGTCAACCTCGATCTCTGGAGTGAACCATCTTAGCTCGTATATTGCTCCTTTCTTAACGGTAAAAGCGGTTTCGGCCAAATTGTTTTCCATGGCGATGCCCTGCATGATCTTATCGTCCAACCAATTGTCAAGAATGCATACGGCCGCAGGGTTACCGGTAAAAACGGTATCGGCAAAGGCGTCAATCTGAAATAAGGTCAATGTCATTCGTTATCTAATCGAGTACAAAGTTAAGTTTTCCTTATAAGGTTTTGAGTATCCCCTGAACTATTCCGCATCATAGCGATCTTCCCAACATGCAATAAAGTGCTCCAATTGTTTGTCAAGTCTCTGTTTTTCCCAAAGTGCCATATCATCTTTTAGTTCCAAGGGATTTTCATCTAAATCAATGTATTTCCTTATTGATTGGACCAAAGGGTCGTCTAACGACGAAACTTTCAATATGGATTTGCCTCCGGGAATACTATAATCACCTTCGTAATCATAACAAAAGACCAAGACGTGATCGTTTACTTTTAATTCTAGGCCATCAAAACAATCGGTAACAAAGAACTTTTGATTGGCATACGTATTCTCGCCCAATGCTTTGATTTTAAATACCCTGTCAATTTCGATAATTCCTTCTTGCGAAGTATATAACGGACCGGGATTATCGTTGGGTTCTTTCAAGGCCTTGATCGACCCGATAAAGACCAGTGAAAGTTCATCGCTACATTCGCTGATAAAGGGTCCTGATTCAGGCCACCAATAGGTATAACCGACCTTTAGGGTGTCTTGGGTAAAGGCAATGTCGAGATCGCTTTTTGATTTTTTGGAAGTACATCCAAAAACAAATAACAAAATGATCAGTGTGGCTATTTTAAAAGTGTTTTTCAATCAAGGCCATATTTTTTGTTGAAATCATCGGCTTTTTGAACCCACTTTTTCGGGGCATTGAACCGATATCCGAGATAAAATTCCCCAAAAGAGATGAAATCGGCCAATCTCGCAGTCGCTTCGTCATTATGGTCCAATACCTGGGCATTGAGGTTTATTCCCATAAAAAAATGCTCGGAGTTATAGCCGATCGCTGTGCGAAGAACGACCTGGTACAATGCCGACGAAGTCGTTTCTCCTTCCGAGCGGGTAAAATTGGCACCCACGCCCAAAGTGCCCCCGGCCCCTATAAGAAAGTGCCTGCCGATAACCAAATTGTAATAGTAGCCGGGTCCGACGGCAATGTCATACGAATGGTCGTTGCTTTGCGAATCGGTTTCTTCGAGACGAAACCGTGTGTAATAAAAAGTAAAGCTCGGAATGAAACTTCCGGCACTTTTCTTTTGCCATTCATTTTGAAAACCTACGGCCCTGAACGAAAATCTTTTATTGAATATATAACTGGTGGAACCTCCGATTTTCAAAGTGCCCAACTCTGGCAGGGGTATGTTTTCATTTTCTATCGAGGCAAAAAATCCTTTTTGATTGTAGAAATCCAAAGTTTGCATCCATTGTCCCAAAAACATGCGAAAGTTCAATGTGAAGAGTTTAGAGCCTTTGTTGTCCCGATTTTCCGAAAAAAAATTCGGGGCATAGCCGAGATCGACCTCGATCGACCTGAACAATAACGAAAGACCCAGATAGGTTTTATCGTTCGGAACGACATCTAGGATTTGTCCGGTCTCGATATCTGTAAGCTCAAAACTGTTTGAGGTGTTCGTGAGACCGATCCTTGCCGTTATTTTTTCCGGAAACGTTCGAACGTAATCTTCTACATCCTGTGGGAGGCAGCTAAGGCCGTACAATAAAAAAATACAGGACAAGATGTTTTTCAGACCCATTTTCTTGGTTTTTGCAGAACTTCTATCAAACGTGCCTCTTCACTTCCTTTTTCAGGATTGTGGTCATAACGCCATTGTACGCGGGGCGGAAGGCTCATCAAGATACTCTCGATGCGCCCATTGGTCTTCAGGCCGAACAAAGTACCTTTGTCATGTACCAAATTGAACTCCACATAACGGCCTCGACGAATTTCCTGCCAATCACGGTTTTCATTGGAATAGGGCAAGTCTTTTCGCTTTTCCACTATTGGAACATAAGCTTCCAAAAAGCTGTTGCCGACTTCGGTCACGAAATCATACCAATTCTCCATCGACATTTCCTCGGTTTCTTTGCAGTAGTCAAAAAACAACCCGCCTATTCCCCGTGCTTCGTTTCGATGTGCATTGAAAAAATAAGCGTCGCATTTCTTTTTATAAACAGGATAAAAATCAGGGTTATGGGCATCACAAGCTTTTTTGCAAACGGAATGAAAATGTACGGCATCTTCATCAAAAAGATAATAGGGGGTTAGATCCTGACCACCACCGAACCATTGATCAATGATATTCCCTGTCTTGTCATACATTTCAAAATAACGCCAATTCGCATGGACCGTAGCTACCATTGGGCTTTTCGGATGAAGTACCAAACTCAACCCACAGGCAAAGAAATCGGCATCTTTGACCCCAAAATACTTTTGCATACTTTCGGGAAGCGCCCCATGTACCGCTGAAATATTGACCCCGCCTTTTTCAAATACGTTGCCGTTTTCGATGACACGTGTTCTACCACCTCCACCTTCCGGGCGTTTCCAAATATCTTCTTGAAATTGGGCAATACCATCGACTTCCTCAAGTTTTGAGGTAATGCCGTCCTGCAACTTTTGAATGTAAGCGTAGAACCGGTCTTTCATGTGCGTACGTATAGTTCCATATCCAAAGGATTCTCATTCGGGGGCTTATGTTCGTTGGGTAGTGTTCTTTTCCAAAGATACCCACATTTTTCCGCAACTTTAATACTTGCCAAATTAGATTTATGGACGATTATTTTCAAGGTTTTGAGGCTTAATTCCGTTAGGGCATAATCGGTTAGAAATTGTACCGCCCTGGTCATATACCCTTTACCCTCATATTGATAACCGATACAGTAGGCAAGTTCGGCCTCCTTAGTTTCCCAATCGATTTTTTTGATATAGACCAATCCGATTACGGTGCGGTTTTCTTTTTCCTTCAGCACAAAAAGGAATTCTTCTAGGCTTTTGAATTGTTTTAGCTTTTTCTCGACGAAATATTTCGACAGGTCGGGAGTTAGATTTTGTTCAAGGGTTTTGGGAAAGAAGCGTTTCAATCGCTCAGCATTCGAGACAACGAAATCGCAGATACGCCAAGCATATTTTTCGTGGATAGGGTCAATTAGATATTCTTCAAACTCGATTAACATACGTTCTCAGATTGCTGGGCAAGCTTTGATTCCCCCTTTGGGGTTACGGGGTGTATTCCTTTACCGCATCGATAAAGGCTTTTGCATTTTCAAGGGGTACGTTCGGTAGAATACCATGCCCGAGATTGACAACATAATTATCCTTACCGAACTCGTTGATCATCTGTACCACCATCTTTTTGATTTCCGTTGGAGGCGAAAGTAACCGTGCCGGGTCAAAATTGCCTTGAAGCGTAATCTTTCCACCGGTGAGATAACGGGCATTTCGCGCGGAACAGGTCCAATCGATGCCGAGAGCGGAAGCCCCCGATCGGGACATCTCGCCCAAAGCGAACCAACAGCCTTTTCCGAAGACGATTACGGGAGTTTCATCTTTTAGCGCATCGATGATTTGTTGGATATATTGAAATGAAAACTCTTGATAATCTACTGGGGAAAGCATGCCCCCCCACGAATCGAAGACCTGTATGGCGTTTACGCCTGCTTTGACCTTGGCCTTTAAATAGGCGATAGTCGTGTCCGTGATTTTTTGTAACAGTTCGTGGGCAACGACAGGTTGCGTAAAACACAGTTCTTTGGCCCTGTCAAAAGTCTTGCTGCCCTGCCCTTGTACGCAATAGCATAGAATCGTCCACGGGGAACCGGCAAAACCTATCAACGGAACCTCATCGTTCAACTTTTCCTTAGTGGCCTTAATGGCCTGCATTACATAATCGAGCGAATCGTCTATATCGGGAACGATGACGGAGTCCAAATCTTTTTTCGAGCGAATCGGGTTGGGCAGGTAGGGGCCGAAATTCGGCTTCATCTGTACCTCGATGTTCATTGCCTGTGGGATGACCAGGATATCGGAAAACAATATGGCCGCATCCATACCGAATCGACGGATAGGCTGTACCGTAATCTCGGAGGCCAGTTCAGGCGTTTGGCAACGGGTAAAGAAATCGTATTGCTCCCTGATTTTCATGAACTCGGGAAGATAACGGCCCGCCTGGCGCATCATCCATACAGGTGGTCGGTCTACGGTTTCGCCTTTCAGGGCCCTAAGGAATAAGTCGTTTTTGATCATATTTGGCTATTGGTGATTGGCCTTTGGCTGCTGGCTATTGGGTGTTAGCTGTATTTTATTTTATTGATCAGGCTATTGATCATTTTTGCTTCTTTATCGAGAAGCTTAAATAGGTTTTTTAAATCCTCTTTTGAAATAAAGCCTAATTCTTTGGTTATTATTAATTGTGTTTCTATTTCAAAAAGTGAGCCGATGGCAATTTCCAAAAACCGCTTGAACTCGATTTCACTATTCCTGCTACATCCTTCGGCGATATTTGACGGAACAGAAACAGCCGCCCTTGTAATTTGGCTTCGCAACCCGAACTTTTCGTTTGAAGGTAATTTATCGGACAACTCATAAATCTCTTTAACGATTTGAATACCGTTCTTCCAAATATCAAGTTTTCTAAAATCCCTCATATTTTATTTTTCAACCAAACTCCAACAGCTAACGGCCAACGGCTATTCACCATAATCCATATTCACCAAATCGATTACACTTTCAACCGTAGGAATCTTGGCGACCTGAACTTTCTTAAAGTACTTTCTCGCAGCTGCGGCGGTGGTTTCTCCGATACAATAGGCCGTTACATCGGGTTTATTATTGATGAGGTAACTTTCTATTCCCGTAGGACTAAAGAACAATACTGCCTTTACTTCATCCGGAATTTTTGTAGGAACAAGCTTGGTGCTATAGGCTTCCACTTCGTTAAGCGTTATATTGTTTTTTTCCAAAATATCGGGTAGTTCATCCAATCTACGATTACTGCAGAAATAAGTCGCTTCGACCCCTTCCATAAATTCCACAAGGTATTCCGCCAATTTTTTGGCATTGCCTGCAGCATGTTTTACCGGACCGATACGTGATTCGATCAAACGCTTGGTTCGTCGCCCGACACAATAGATATTCTTGAACTTTAAGGAATTCGCCGCACTATTTTTTAATAAGGACTCCACCGCATTTTGGCTTGTGATGATCACATTTTCGATAGGCGACTTTAATAGGGCGGGAGCAATCCTTGAAGGGCTGGTTTTTATAAAATCTTCGGAAGCTACGCGAGTATTGGCATTGAATAATTGCAGTTGATCGGCGGTCAATTTTTTCGTGGAAAAGATAACGGGGACCATGTTCGGTGCTTGCAGGTCTTTCATTAACCTTCGTCCTCCACGGCTCAAAATGCTTTCCGCACAGATTTGGGCCAAATCATCCGATTTTTCCAAGGCCATTGTTTTGGCAACCTCTAATTTCTTTTTACCGTCCTTGCTGAGCAACACGCCGTTAAGGGTTATTTCTCCATCTTCGATAGTGGCCAATGCGCCTATTGGTGCGGTACATCCGCCCTCAAGAATGTTTAAAAACCTACGCTCTACCGTAGTGCAGATTTCGGTTTCCTTATGGTTCAAAGCGGCACATATTTCCAATGTTCCCTTGTCTTTTTCCAAGGCAACGACCATGACCGTTCCTTGGCCTGGCGCGGGAATCATCCAGGTAAGGCCGATGGTGTTTTCAGGTTCGATGCCGATACGTTGAAGCCCGGCCGCGGCGAAAATGGCCCCGTTCCAATCGTTCTCGGCCAGTTTTTCGATTCGGCTATTTACGTTTCCCCTTAAATCGACCACAGTGTGTGTCGGATAGCGATTAAGCCATTGTGCCTTTCTGCGGAGGCTTCCGGTGGCAATGGTAGCTTCCCGTTGCGCCAAAAATTCCTGATTATGCTTATAGGCGAGTATATCGTAATAATTTCCCCGTTCCAGAACAGCGGCCTGAACGATACCTTTTGGAAGAACGGTCGGCACGTCCTTTAGGGAATGCACGGCAATGTCGATCGTTCCTTCCAATAGGGCAATATCCAAGGTCTTGGTAAAAATCCCTGTAATTCCAAGTTCATAAAGTGGCTTGTCCAATACCAGGTCTCCTGTCGATTTAACGGGTACCAATTCTGTCTGATGGCCCAACGCCTCTAATTTGGATTTTACCGTATTCGCCTGCCATAGTGCCAATTCGCTATCGCGGGTACCAATGCGCATAACCTTGCTCATTGCGAATTCACTTCGAGTTGAAAGACTTTTTGTATGAGTTCGAGACTGTCATCGGCATCGGTCGAGGTATCTTTCAAGTGGTTGGCGAATTGTTTGGTGATTTTTTGGATGATACGGTTCGAGACGACATCTGCCTGTTCGGGGTCGAAGTTTGAATTTCTTTTTGACTGGTAGTCCAGTTCTTCATCCTTCAGCGTCTTTAATTTCTTTTTAAGGGCCTTTATGATCGGAGCGAATTTTCTGGTCTCCAACCATTGAAGGAAATCGCTTTTTATTTCTTCGATAATCGTTTCTGCATGGGGGATGGACTGTTTTCGGCGTTCCAAGGTCTCATCGGTAATCTGTGATAAATGGTCGAGATGGACAACGGTAACATGGTCCAGGCCCATTATGTCATCGGAAACATTTTTCGGCACCGATAAATCCAATATGAGTAGCGGTTTTTTGGTATGGATCAATTCTTTTGAAATCGTTGGTGTTTGTGCCCCTGTTGCAACGATGAGTACATCGGCCGAGCGTATCTCGGTCTGAAGATCACCGAAATTTTTTACCGTAAGATTGAATTTTCCAGCAATTTTTTCGGCCTTGTCCTTGGTTCGGTTGATTAAGGTTATATGCGGATTCTTGGTGTGCTTGATTAGGTTCTCACAGGTATTTCGTCCGATTTTTCCCGTACCGAACAGTAAAATGTTCTTTTCCGAGATTTCGGAAACATTTTTCAAGATGTATTGTACCGAGGCAAAGGCGACCGAAGTGGCACCCGATGAGATTTCCGTCTCGTTTTTGATTCGCTTGCTTGCCTGAATGACCGAATTGCATAGCCGCTCGATAAACGGATTGGCAATGTCATGTTTTTTAGAACGGTTAAAACTTTGACGCAACTGGCTGATTATTTCAAAATCGCCCAGAATTTGGCTATCAAGACCCGTACCCACACGGAACAGATGATTAATGGCATCGTTGTTTTTGTACACATAGGCCACTTCTTGAAATTCTTCGATAGTGCCCTGGGTATTATCGCAAAGTAATTTGATCAACTGGAAGGGATGCTGCGCAAAGCCGTGCAATTCGGTGCGGTTACATGTCGATGTGATTAAGAGCCCATCGATATCCTGTGCTTTGGCCTGAACCAATGCGTTTTCTATGCCAGCGTCATCAAGACTGAATTTACCGCGGACCTCGGCATCTGCCTTCTTATAACTAAGACCTATAGTGTAAAACGAACTGTGCTTCGAAATATGGTAATCTTTCATCTGTAGTTTCGAACGAAGGCAAAAATAAACGTAAGAATTCGATAAAAACAACGCTAGAGGAACAATAAGTATCGAATTATGACTTTTAGGGCCATTTTCGACATTGTATATATAAAAATCGATAAATTTATAGTAAATATTAGGCTTTGGAACATTTTTATTTAGAACGTTTCTAAATAAAAAGAACATAACAAGTATAAAAATGAACAAAAAAAATGTCGCTGAAGGTTCGTTCGACGAGATACTTATCGAAGATGGGTTCTTTGTGCTTAAAATTCAGAACGATGGTGCTGAAATACAAAAGATTACAAGAGAGATAGATAGTTCCTTTATTCAATTCCATTTTTGCCTTAAGGGCCGGGCCAAGTTTGTTTTTAACGAGGGGAGATATGCGCTTGAGGTAAGTGAAGAGAACTCTTTGCTGTTGTACAATACGCAATTGGATTTACCCATGAACCTTGAACTCGCCCCAAATTCATGGATGGTATCAATAGTAATGACCATTCGAAAATTTCATTCGCTTTTTTCAAAGGAAGCCGATTATATTCCCTTTTTGAGTCCGGACAACAAAGAGAAAAAATATTATTCGCAAGAAGGTGTTTCTCCGGCAATCGCGGTCGTGCTGAGCCAATTGATGAATTATGTACTGCATCCCTCTATCAAAGAACTTTACATCAAGGGCAAGGTTTACGAATTGATTTCACTTTACTTTAATAAAAGTACCGATGCCGATATAGAACAATGTCCGTTTTTAGTCGATGAGGACAACGTTAGACGCATACGGCAGGCCAAGGAAATCATGATTTCAAGAATGATCGAACCTCCAACTTTATTAGAATTATCAAAAGAAATCGGGTTGCCGCTCAAAAAACTTAAGGAAGGGTTCAAACAAATTTATGGCGATTCGGTCTATGGCTTTTTGTTCGATTATAAAATGGAACACGCCCGTAAGCTCTTGGAAGCGGGCAAACACAACGTCAATGAGATCGGCCTCAAGGTCGGGTATAGTACTTCAAGCCATTTTATCGCGGCCTTCAAGAAAAAGTATGGCACCACGCCAAAAAAATATGTGATGTCCATTGTCAATTGATTTCTTTTTCAGTTATTGGGTATGGTAAAATCAAATTAGGTATGCGCATATTTCTAAAGAATACTTTCATCATATTGTTTTTTTCACTATTCATGGCCTGTGGGGCTACCAAGGTAGAGCAGGAGATTACAGTGCCCAAACAAGAAGCGGTTGCAAAAATTCCAAGCCCGTTATTGAAAATGGATACCGATTTGGTACTGGTCTTTACCAAGACCAATGGATATCGCCATAAATCGATAGAAAAAGGGGTTGCCACTATTAAGGCTTTGGGCCTTCAGAACAAATTCGTGGTGAGCCATACCGAAGATTCCTTGGCGTTCAATAGTAACAATTTAAAAAAGTACGACCTCGTAATCTTCTTGAGCACTACACAAGATGTTTTGGGAACCGAACAGGAAGAAGCCTTTGAGAAGTATATCAAGGGCGGAGGTAATTTCTTGGGCGTACATGCGGCTGCCGATACCGAATACGAATGGCCATGGTACAATAAATTGGTGGGGGCCTATTTTTTGAGCCATCCGAAGCAACAGGAAGCCAAAATTGATGTGGTAGACAGAAACCACGCCGCAACACAACATTTAGGAGATACATGGATGCATTTTGATGAATGGTACAACTATAAGGACATCAACCCAGATTTGAACGTCATTATGAAACTGGATGAAAGTAGTTATGAAGGTGGCGAAAATAATGGTAACCACCCTATTGCCTGGTACCACGAGTTTGATGGGGGCCACGCCTTTTATACGGGGTTAGGCCATACGCATGAAGCCTATGACGACCCTAACTTCAAAAAACACTTGCTCGGGGGAATCTTGTATTGTCTTGGGCGTTAGAGGGGTCTTGCGACCATGATGCCCGTATTCTTTTTTATTTTCTTGAGATAATCGGCCAAAGGAAGTTTCGTGACCTCGACTTCCATAGCCCCTGTCGAGGCATGTAACAAGTGTATGCGCCCATCTTTTTCGCGAGTGGCGATCCCGGTGTGGGTTACGTCAAGACCATCAATGGAAGTGGCCAGAGCGATGATATCCCCGGTTTTGATCAAATGCTCGTTCGCCTCGATTTGCTCTTGCGGCAGATAGCAGAATGTTCTTTCTTTCAAGGCCATTTCGGTCGCGCGTATTTTATTGAAGTTTTCATCGTCTTTTAAGAAAGGGTAAAGGTCGCGATGCGTACCCATGAAATTGATTTCCTTATTGATCTCGATACCACCGATTTCAGCGGTGATTTCCTTTAACAAACCTTTTTGTTCGTTGTTCGAGATCCATTCCGAAAAATAATGTAACCGGGAACCGTAACCATCGAGCCTACCATCTTTATACCGAATGGTTTCCAAAATATCGGTAAAGGAGTCAAAATCGGATTTTCCTTCTTTTAACAAAAGACCAAAGGCCAATACATTTTCGACAAATGTGGTGCAATCGAGTCCATGCAAGTTGACGACCAAAGATTCGGTCTCGCCGATTTCCAGGGTTTTGGCCACATACGGAATACCAATAAACGTTTTGCCTATGGCCGTCAAGGTTTTACCAAAATCACTTTCAAGTAAGCCGTCAATTTCAATGGTCCTGTCTTCAAAGGCCTGTTTATCGGCAGGCGAGCAGGTGATTTGTTGGGCGAAAGAATAGTTTACAAAAATTACAAAGAAAATCGAATAAAAAGTTTTCATCTATTAGTTTTGTTTATAAAAAGTGTAAGCCTGTTCATTGCCAAAGCCTTCATGGGTTACGAACAATTTTTCAATATATTCAGAATAGGATTCATTATCAAGCAATATAGTTGTTTGGTCATATTGAAGTTGTATTATATCGATATCAGGATATAGTGCTATTATGTCTTGGGGAATTTCACCAATTTTTCCGGAGAAAGTATTTGAGGAAAAGACACGATAAGATACGTATGCACTTTCATTATTTGAAGACCAATAACTAATTCTTTTTTTGTAAGTAGCATTGGTCGAAAACTGAAAGGATTCGATGGAATAATTCTGTATGGATATGGACAAATTTTGCGGAATCTCAATTTTTTGAATCTCCTCACCGAGCATATTAAAATTATATGAATATTCGTCAGTGCTAAACTCAAAATGTGTGATATAATTCTTGAACCGATCTAAATATCCCATATTAAACTTATAATTAATAATGCCGTTTTGCGAATCTAAGGGACCCGACAACCAATTTCCAGTTAGCAAGCTTGGGTTTTGTTCCTCTTCAAATGCCAAAATATAGCCTTCAGCACGGCCATTCGGAGGAAAAGACACTTCCAACTTCTTATCCAAGGGGGTAAAACTTCCATAATCCAATATAACGTTACTACCTTGTTGAATATCATCGATAACGGCATATCTGGTATTACCATCTACATAGTTTACTGTCACTAAAATTTCACCAACGGAATCTGGAATATAAACTGGAGTCGAATTATTGTTACATAGACAAGAAGCCAACAATCCATTGGAGTCCGAAACAACTAAGTTTAAGATTATTGGTGCGTTGGTAACTGTCAAATTAAAACTACCAGTAATTGGATTCCTTGTAGATTCTTCCCATGTTTGCGAAACCGCTGTCCATACACTTCCTTTAGGGATTTCCATAAAGGTTCTATGGAAATAATTTTTCTTGTCATTATTATCGTTTACCAACAATGTGGTAATCATCAAATTTTCTGTTAGCTGGTTTTCCAAGGTCTCAAACACTAATTTATCGCCCCCTTCATAGGGTCTAAAGTCCAATAGTTCTCCATTATCTTTATGAACAATAATCCAATTTTCAGAATTGGATGTATCGACTTTGGAATCTACATTGTATGTAAAATAAACCTCTGATTTCGGTTCTTTCGTAATAGAATCGATTTGAATTTCATCATCTGGTTTTGGATTGGGATTTTCGCTTTTAGAGCAATTGGCAAACAAAAACAGGATGAAAATAAGGGTAAGAGAATAGGTGATTTTCATAATTAATGGCACTTAGCTATTTGCGAAAATAGTATTTTGATACGTTTTGGAGGGTGTTTTACGACAAGAGGTTGCTTAATACCCATGAAACCCATACGCCCCAAAACTATTCGGGCGATACACCTGTGCCCTAGGCCGGTCTTTAAGCAAGAACGCTTCGGTTACATATTCAAGTACTTCGGTATCGGTATCAGTGTCTTCGATACGTAGTCCATCGTTTTGAAAATAAGGCAAGGTAGACAGTGCTTTTCCATTTTCGAATACGATAAGGTGCATTTTGTAATTCTTGTCGTAGTCTTGATTGTCCCGGGTTTTAAAATAATAACCGGTAAACGTTTTGTCATTGTATTGCAAGGAACGTTGCTCCAAAAAGATGGAAGAATGGCGTCTTTCATCATAGTCCTTGAATTCGAACAACAAGGCTTCGGCCAAGGCTTTTTCGGTGCGATAATGGGATGGTATCAGGTCTAATTTGCCGATTTTCTTGAATTTATTAAAGAGTAGGTTTCGACTATTAATGTCGGCCGCCAACGAATCTATGAAGCCCAATGGCAAAGGCACGTTGGCTTTGGCCAGAAGTGTTGCATAGGTGGTTTTTACTTTTTCATCTTGAACGAGTCGCAAACGTTCGAAAAACTGCCCGACTTCTTTTTCTTGTATGAACGGATAGAGCAATACGGCATAATCTTCCAAAAGTTCGCGACCGGCATTGTGATTGCCGTTGTTGTTCCGATTGCGGTTCAAATGACGGTAATTCGATACGCCCAATTGCCGTTTCAATTGAACTTTGGCATCGTTGAGCATCTGTTTGCGATACTTTTTATAGATTTTGGGCTTGATGTGGTTTTCGGCCACCAGCTGTGCCAGCATCGAAAAAATAGGGGGTTTATATTCCTCTATTGCACTATAATCCAACAATTCGGGATAGAGTTTTTTGGCCAAGGGGAGACTGTCCATAAATGGTTTGAATATGGAATGGATCTCGAATTTGTTCGATACCAATGGCAGGTCCTTTGAGAGCAGGTCCAATAGCAATGATACGGATGCTTCATCGGTCTTTTTTGAGACCGCTTGAAGGATTTTGGCCTGGGCATATGAGTTGTTGTATGATTTTCCATAAAACTCCTGAAAAAATGGCAATACCTCGGGACTTTCCATTTGACCAAGCTTTTGAATAAGATGCGATTGAATGTTGTTCTTGTCCGAGGGAAAGTCGAACTCCGAAATATAATATTTTAAGGAGTCGAGATGTTTTTCCCCAAATTGTACGAAACGATGGCCATCGATCAAAATACTGTCGTTCTTTCGCAACGCGGCAAAGAATGCAGGGGCCTTATCGGCCAGGATACTTTTTCCTATAAGTGTATCGCTTGGGGAGAAATTAGCAAAAAAATCTTGAGCAAAACGACTTGGGGCGGTCAGGGTATCGATGGTCGTCCTGACTTCATAAAGTAGGCTGCCCTTGACTATATTCTTGACCCAGATGCCACGGGTACTTGCGGTATCGCCCAAGATCAGATCCAATTCATGGTGCCCGTCGGCATAACTGCTATCCTTTTCCTTCAGGATATTGAATTTCTTATCGGCCAGGAGTTTCTTTCGCAAGGCCCAAACGGAATCGATGCTTGGGAACATCAAAAAATCGTGTGATTTGTTCACCTCTACTGTGATGGCCTCGTTGTTCTTGTTCTGGTAAATGGTCTTCTTGTTGAATGCGTTATAATCTTTGGGCTTAGTACGTCCGTTGTAATAATTATTGCTGTTCTCAACAAATTTGGGAGGCTTTACCGGGCTTATGGTACTAAAGAAAAGGGCTGTATCGCGAACTTTTTGGAACCCTGGCCCACAATTTGCCGCCCTGATCTTAAATGAATCGAAAAAAGATTCCACTTCTTCTTCGTATCGCGTTACAACACCCAATAGGTAGTAATCCCCTTGTTGCAAGGTAGTCTTAAGAAACAGCTGTTTCCCGTTGGTCGAATCGATGATAGCCCTTGAAGTCTGGGCATGTAGTCCAGGGGTATCGTATAGGGCTTCTAACTTTAAATCTTGATAAAAGCGTTTCTGTATCTGTTTAAGTTCAAAACTATCCTCTTCTAAGAAATTAAAATCGTTCAGGGTAGCTTTTTTAAGAAAATAGTAACTACCGGTGATGGAGTCGTATCCCTGCAATAGCCTGTCCCCATTTCGATATTTATTGGTGTAAGTATAATACGAGGGCATACGGACCTCGAAATCGTCGAAGCCTGATTTTACCGACGTAAATTTTTGTTCGGGCCTTCGAAAGGCCAGGCTGTTGAAAATAGTGTCGGCATGTTGCGTCACATAATCGCCTTCGCCCCCCATTTTGAAAATGAGTATTTCAAGGGGAGTCGCAAAGATTTGATAGCGCTGATGGTCCCCGTTTTTTAGTTGGTTTTTAATGTCGAGTCCTTCAAATCCGTTTTTGTTGATTCGTGTCTTCTCCAAAATAGTACCGGGAATGTTCTCGAACAACAACTTGTCGAGGGCGTCCAGAGTGTAAGTGTTATCCTGTTTTAGGAATTGAAATGTCGGGATACGATTGACCATGACATAACTTCCATTGGCAAGATCGGGTGAAATATAGGTAGTGTTCGTAAACTCGGCGACCGGGTACAAAGCACTTGGGAGCGAAATACTAAAGAATTCATCATCTGGGGCGACGTTCGAATATGTATTATCGCGTATTGCTTGCTCGAACTTAGCCTTCAGTCTTTTCCCCTTTGAGGTCGACTGTGATACCAAGGGTTTTACCGAATAGCCTTTGTCGCGGAGCATGGCGATGACCCCTTGCTCTCCCGGCAGATGGGCCGCCCCGATTCCGGTAAACACCTTGCCCGTGGGCATGATAGAATCGAGCTTTTCGGCCATGTTCCGATTGCGTATAAATAGCATGTGCTTCAGATAGTGTTCAGTATACATGGCCTTGTCGATACTGTCGAGCAGGGTTATGTTCCGATTACGATAAGCATCTTGCAACAAGCTCATAGGATCTTGTTGCTGCATTTTTTTCTGCAGCCATTCGTCGGGCTTTTGCTTCATGGCATTCATGCTGGCACGACCGACCAGCGCCGATGATTCTTCGAGGTCTTCAAGTGCTATGACCGGTTTGTCGAATTTTTTGCCCGCCTGGTAAATGAACATGTCGAGATAGGTCTCTTCCTCAAAATTCTGTGCGTATTCATCGGTACGATAGAGAATATTGTTGACCCGGCTGTCCTCAAAAGCAAGGTAGGCCGCCAATTCTTCTGTTCTAGGATTCTTCATCTGGAAAGGATAGGTGTAGAATCCTTTGGAAACAAAACCATTTCCCTGCCCATATCCCATATAGTCAAGATTTTCGGAATTTTCAAGCCACGTTCCGGGATCCGATTCAAGGGCGATAATGCTACTTTTATCAAGTGCTTCGTAAAAGACATCATCAAGGCGAAAGGCAATCCGCTTGCTTACATGCATGGTACCATAGAGGTACGACGATTCTTGAAGGCCATTGCCCGATATCTCCCAAAGAAGACTGTTTACGGATTCGTTCCGTGAAGGGTCAGGGGATTGGGCAAATAGCCCCGAACAACAAAGAAGGAATAGTAGTAAAAATATCCGCATAAACGCTCCGCTAATTATATAAAGTTGGCTTAAAATTCAAAACTTCAAAAATGAATTCTGCCAATTAACTTTTTGTTGACACAGCTATTGGGTATCGAAAAGATAGGGAATACCTATGGTGTCATTGATATTGGGTCGAGTATTGCTAACGCAGTTTCGTTGCAAGTAGTATTTTTGCACTTCACGAATTTAAGGCCGTGAAAGGCCTTTCGACCGCTATCAAAGCGACAAACAAACTAAAAGAATGAAAGGAGTACTTCTTGTAAACCTAGGTTCGCCCGACAGCCCGACGCCCAAGGATGTCAAACCGTATCTCGACGAGTTTTTGATGGATGAACGGGTTATCGACACACCACGATGGTTGCGAAATATCATTGTACGCGGTATCATCTTGCGTACGAGGCCCAAGAAATCGGCTGAGGCCTATGCGAAAATATGGTGGAAAGAAGGTTCGCCTCTGATCGTGATTTCACAACGTTTTGCCGAAAAATTCGGAAAGCTGACCAAAATGCCCGTGGCCTTAGGGATGCGCTATGGGTCGATGACGATTAAAAAGGCCTTGCAGGAACTGAGCGAAAAAGGGGTCGATGAGGTTTTGTTGGTACCCCTGTATCCGCACTATGCCATGTCAAGCTATGAGACGGTGGTGGTTAAAACAATGGAGGAGCAACAAGAGCATTTTCCCAAAATCAAAATAACGACATTACCTGCTTTCTATAAGAACGAAGACTATATCAAAGTACTTTCGGATCGTATTGCCGAAGGGCTGAAAGGATTTGATTATGACCATGTGCTCTTTTCGTACCATGGCATTCCCGAAAGGCATATCAGAAAAAACGACCCTACGCGATTTCATTGTAAGATCGATGGCAATTGCTGCAGTACGAATTCCGTGGCGCATCATACGTGTTATCGCCATCAGTGCTTTGATACAACAAAAAGGGTTATGGCCTATCTGAATCTTCACGAAGATAAGGTCAGTAATTCATTTCAGAGCCGTTTGCCGAACGATCCATGGCTAAAACCGTACACCGATTTTGAATTCGAACGGTTGGCCAAGGAAGGAAAGAAAAACCTGGCCGTCGTCACTGCGGCATTCGTCAGCGATTGTCTAGAGACTTTGGAAGAGATCGCCATGGAAGGCAAAAACCAGTTTCAAGAAGCTGGCGGCGAGAATTACATACATATACCTTGTTTGAACGATGATGACGCCTGGGTCGAGGTGATGGCAAAATGGGTCAATGATTGGGAAACAAGCGGAGTGCTTCCGGTCTAGCCCTATTGAATCGTTCAGGTCGGCCGGACAGGTTTAAATCGTGAAATACGCATGGCAAAAGTTTCAGCGGATCAATTAGGTTCCGAACCCATCGGAAAACTGCTCGTAAAACAAGCGGTACCGGCCAGCATCGGTATTCTGGTGATGTCGCTCAATGTTCTTGTCGATAGTATTTTCGTGGGCAACTGGATTGGTTCTATTGCTATTGCCGCCATCAACGTAGTATTGCCTGTATCCTTCTTCATCGGTGCGTTGGGCATGGCCATCGGTATTGGGGGGGCAAGTATTATTTCAAGGGCATTGGGCGCGAACAATAAGGAAAAGGCCCTAAAGACTTTCGGAAACCAGATTGCCCTGACCCTTTTGATTACGATATCGATGGTCGTTTTGGGCCTTTATTTTGTCGATTCGTTGATTCCAGCTTTTGGAGGAAAGGGTGCCATTTTCGAACCAGCGAAAATCTATTATGTAATTGTGCTCTACGGTGTGCCTTTATTGGCACTTTGTATGATGGGCAATACGGTGATTCGGGCCGAAGGCAAGCCCAAATTTGCCATGATTGCCATGATAATTCCTTCGGTGGGTAATCTGCTCATGGATTATATTTTCATTTATGTGCTCGATTGGGGCATGCATGGTGCAGCATGGGCTACGACTATCGGTTATTTTCTGTGTTGTGCTTATGTGGCCTACTTTTTTCTTTCGAAAAACTCGGAACTGAAATTGAATTGGTCACATTTTGGTCTTGATAGGCCTATTCTCAAGGAAATCGGTTCGTTGGGTTTTGTCACCTTGTCGAGACAGGCAGTGGTCAGTATCATTTATTTATTGATGAACAATATACTGTTCGGACTGGGTGGAGAGGCCATGGTGGCCGTCTATGCGATTATCGGGCGAATGCTCATGTTTGCACTTTTTCCGGTGTTCGGGGTGACCCAAGGGTTTCTGCCCATCGCGGGATACAATTATGGTGCCCAAAAGTATGATCGCGTCAAGAAAACCATATACACGGCAATTAAATACGCCTCTATCTTGGCAACGATCGTATTTGTCGGATTAATGATTTTTCCGGCGGAGATCGCCGGGCTCTTTTTAAGCAATCGCCCCGATCTTTCGGAAATGGAGCTAGCCACAAATGCATTTGTGTTGCAACATACCCCGAATGCCATGCGCTGGGTATTTGCGGCTACACCGATTATAGCACTGCAATTGATAGGGGCGGCCTATTTTCAGGCCATTGGAAAGGCCGTACCGGCACTTTTGCTTACCCTGTTGCGTCAAGGATTTTTCTTTATCCCCTTGATATTGATCTTGCCCAATTTTTTGGGCGAACTTGGCATCTGGATCTCCTTTCCGATTGCCGATATACTGGCGACGATCGTAACCGGTTTTTATTTGAGGAAAGAGGTTAGAAGTACTTTGGGTCTGAATGAGGGAAATCTATTGAAATAGTCAAGCATCATGTGAAAATTCTGGTTCCCATTATAGTTTTTTATAATGCACAAAGCCGTTTATGTTAACTGAAAAAGAGCCAATAAAATAACCCTAAAACCACAATAGTACAGCCCAAGTAGATAAATGATTGGACTTGGGCTTCTTTTTTTGCTTTAGCTCGAATTTCCATTTTAATGCGTTCCAATTCTTTAGGGGAGATTTTTTTAAATTCCAATTCGGTCTTTCCTGAGGTCTCAAGCACTAACTTTTTGATATCCTTTAACTTTCGCTTCTTAAGCAAAGCCCTATTAAACTTGATAACCAACATTGGTTGACTTGCGCTTCCCATTCTTATAGTTTATTTGTAAGTATTAGTATTGGAAAAACTAAACTTGTTACAGAAAGGCATTTAAGGCGAATCATCAAATCGACTCCAAATAGGCTGCCATTTTCTCTCTCGTATTGTCATCGGGCAACCTTCCATAACCCGCCCCCATATTATCGATGACATGTTTTGGATTGGAAGTGCCCGGAATCACGCAAGTGACCGCCTCGTTCGAAAGAATGAATTTCAAGAAATACTGTCCCCAGCTATTAATATTATGGTCACCTACCCAGGCCGGTAGTTCTTTTCCTTTTATTTTTCGGAAAAGAGATCCGCCTTCATAGGGTTGGTTGATTATGGTGGCCGTACCATGTTTTTTACAGGTATCAAAAAGGGATTTCTCGGCATTCCGGGAACGTATTGAATAGTTGAACTGTACAAAATCAGGTTTTTCAGCGGCGATAATCTGCTCCAATGTATCGTGGGCCGAATCAACATAATGGGTCAAACCCCAGTAACGTATTTTTCCCTGTTCTTTCCAGTTGCGCAATGTTTTGCTATGTGTTTCCCAATCGACAAGGTTATGGATCTGCATTAAATCCATGGTTTTGACCTTCATTTTACGGAAAGAGGAATTCATCTGATCGATGCCGGCCTGTTTGCCGGAAGTCCAGACCTTGGTGGCATAAAAGAAACCGTCTTGACTATCAAGTTGTGATGTGGCATCGCCGACAACGGTCTCCGAGCTACCGTACATGGGGGAGGAATCGATTACGCTGCCCCCCATCTTGTACATTTGGGCCAATACCTGTTTTCGTATCTCCAGTTCGGATTTTGAATTACCGATATCGAAAGTCTGCCAAGTACCCAGACCGACCATGGGTAATTTTTCGCCTGAACTGGGAATGGTCCGTTGCCCCATTTTTTCTGTTTGAGAAAATGAAAATAACGAAGGTGTCAATGTCATCCCCAAACCTGCTAATCCGTAGAGTTGTATGATTTCACGTCTGGAATAGTTCATCACGATCGGTTTTTTCCCTATAGTTATCGGGAGATGGACTTCAAAGTAGTGTTTTCTGTTGAAATATGGTGTTAAGGCTTTGTGAAATAGCCTTTTAAGAACGCAACCAAAAATATAGCCCACAAATAATCAGTACGGCAATACCGAGAGTAATAGTCCATATCCTGCGTTCATGTCGTTTATAGGCTTTGATTTTCTTGCGAATGGCCTCCATTTCTTCGGGAGTTGCCTTTAGCTTGTGAATCGTTTTGGTCACACCTTCTTTGCCATAGACATCCGCTTTGGTCTTTCGTTTTCTTTTTTTCAGCAACGCTCGGTTCGCCTTCAGCGATTTAATGGCATGCAACATATGTCCTGCTCCTCCCGACATGGCATTTTTTTAAAGGTTGTATTAATGTGTAGTGAAATAAGACATTTTGTTACACCAAATGGACAGAAAGCAAGGAGAACAACGGAGAAATAAGTAATTTTCAAAATGATAAAGAAAACACTCGCACCATCAAATATCATATTCACGATTTTTATTGTTTTGCTGATAATCCCCCAGACCCGAAGTACAATACAGGTGGCCATGAGCAAGGTCAGGGTACAGTTGTTTTCCCCCTCGATATTGGATGAGGACGACCAAACCCGATTGAAACCCTTTACATATAAACTACAAGATTTTCGAGAAGAACCGATAACAATTGAAATTGGTAGGGGCAAGCCTGTTTTTATCAGCTATTGGGCAACATGGTGCCCACCCTGTATCGCCGAACTACCTAGTATTCAAGAATTGTACGACGATTATGGAAATCAAGTGGATTTTGTATTGCTAACAAATGAAGCCCCCGATGTGGTGCAAGCGTTTTTAAAAGAAAGGCAGTATAACCTACCCGTTTACATACCGCGAATGGCTCCGCCCGAAAAGTTGTACGGGCGCAGTATCCCTACAAATTATGTTGTCGATCCCAATGGCAAGATTATCATCAAAGAGACCGGGGCAACGGATTGGAATAGCGAAAAAGTAAGGGAAATTTTGGATGTTCTGATTAAGGGATGACGACTACCATTTTAACAAGTCAAAAGAATAGAATACCTAAACGACCCTTTGAAGGCTGGTTTTTCAAAAGGGGGCAAATACCCCTTTTTGCCCCGTTTCATGGCCCGAAGTCTTGTAAGAAAAAATCATAACACATTGATTATGAAATAGTTGTATTAAAAAAGTGTTTGTAGGACAAATAAGGTCATGTTTTTTGGGGCCTCAAATCGAGTATATTCGTAGTGTTAAACCCAAAAACTAGAGAACCTATGGAAACCCACTTTAGCGAAAAATTGATCCAAACCATTCACTATGCCTTATTATTGGGTATGGCGGCCTTGGGGATAGTCTTTTTTATCATTGGCCTTTTGAACATGACCGACTAGACCATAAAATTTCCCCAATGCAAATAGCTGTAACATACAACTAACAATGCCCACGATAAAAAACCGTCGCTGGGCTTTTTTGTGCATTGTGTCCAAACATTCGTAAATTACGGTAACGCAAGTTCCCCATAACCAATAATCTAAATAACTATATTATGAGAGACAACAAAAACAACAACACCCTCGTTGGCGCTATGGCGGCCATTATCCTCGGTCTGCTCATTTTTGCCTTTATGTTTCGTGGACCATTAGATGATGAACAAAAAGTTCGCAAAGAAATTGCACCGCCAGAACAAGCTATCGATATAAAAATTGCGGCTCAACTGCAGCAAGAATATGTAAGAACACGTGCCGATAGCATCAATACGATGTTAGATAAGGTCGACACACGTGATTTTTGGTTTTCTTTGGAGACTATGGAGCAATATATTGATTACGTAAAAAGTGAAGGTGAGAAGAAAGGCTATAAAGATATGGGCATCCGTATTTTTTATGCCGCTTATCCTCAAGATAGTAGGGATCCAAGAGCGGATCCTGGCTATTCGACTGTCGTTTTGGTACCTACCAAAGGCAAACCTTCCATGGGTAATGGTTTTTTCCCAATGCCTCCCGTTCAAGAAACTGCAGGAGGTATAAATGCGTTGAACTATGGTCAAGGTGGCCGACCTCCGAAAAACGTGGAATAGTTTAAATGGATATTGCCAACCCTACCTTTGTTATTTATGCATTTGAGTTGGCAGCTGCCATCATGGCGACCATCCATAGTAAAAAATATTGGAACTCAAATGAACGGTATTTTCTGCACTTTCTTTGGTTCACTGTATTTATAGAGGTATTGGCCGGTCTTTTGTCTGATTTTTTTCACCGAGAATCGTATTGGGTCTATAATCTATATATGATAGTCAGCTTTCTCTATTTCTTTTATTGGTACTATTACATATTGAGGTCGAAAACATTAAAAAGAACAGTACTGATTTTTGCGGTGATTTTTCTCTGTATGGTTTTTTGGGATTTTAATCTTCACGAAGAACCGGGTTATCAAGAATATACATTCGTAACAGGGGCGTTTCTGACTATGATATGTACCGTGTTTCATTTTAGGCAATTACTGTATAGCGATGAGGTGCTTATCTTAAAGCATAAATTGAGTTTTTGGATTTCAACGGGATTATTACTTTTTAATATGGGTATGATTCCATTGATGTTATTATCGGATTACTTTGATTTTGTAACAAATCGATACTATTTGATTACGATAATAAGTCTGAATGCCATCTTGTATGGTTGTTATATAATCGGATTTCAATGGGCGAAGGAGAAGTACAATCGTTTCTGATAATTTTTTCCGTAATTGCTATTTGCTTGGCACTTACGGTGGTCATCTTGTTTATTCTTTTTCTAAGAAGGAAGAATACGCTGCTTATGGAACAGGCCAAGGCGAAGGAAACCTATGAGCGCGAACTTTCGGAAACACAGATCGAGATCCGCGAAGAAACCCTGCGGAATATCAGTTGGGAATTGCACGACAACATAGGTCAGCTCATGACTTTGGCGAAGATTCAGGTTCAAATGGTACCTGGCAAGTCAAAAAACCTTGAAGAAGCTTCCGATACCATCGGAAAGGCCATAAGGGAATTACGGGTACTCTCGAAATTGATCAATCCCGAGGCCCTGAAAAACCTCTCCCTAGAAGAAGCGTTGGAGCTTGAAATCGAGCGTTTCAACCGGCTGCAATTTGTTGATGCTTCCTTGACCGTCGATGGAACACCGAAACCTTTGAATCCAAAGGAAGAAGTCATCATCTTTCGCATTTTACAGGAGTTTTTTTCGAACACCATAAAACATTCGAAGGCCTCAACACTCTGTGTCGGAATCGATTATATGGATGGTAACTTGACCATCACTGCCGATGATGACGGAATAGGGTTTGACGAAAGTCTCGACTTTTCAGGTATCGGGATCAAAAACATGAAGAACAGGGCACGTTTGATCAACGCCGACCTGCAGATCGAATCGGAAAAAGGTCGCGGCACTATGTTGCGGTTGCTCTATAATTTTAACCATACATCTAATCGGCTAGCCATAAAATGAAGTATTCCGTAGCCATTGTGGATGACCATACTTTGCTTTCCCAAGCGATCAGTAGCCTGGTGCAAAGTTTCGATCGCTTCAAATCGCTTTACATCTGTAAAAATGGCAAGGAGCTTTTGGATAAATTGGAAGACCCCAAAAACATTCCCGATATCGTGCTGATGGATATCAATATGCCCATTCTTAACGGTATCGAGACCTCCGAGATATTAAGGGAAGACTATCCCGATATCAAAGTTTTGGCACTCTCCATTGAAGAAGATGAAAATACTATTCTGCAAATGTTGCGAGCCGGTGCCAGGGGATATCTTATGAAGGATACCGAACGGGAAATTCTTGAGGAAGCCTTGACACAAATCGCTGAAAAAGGGTATTACCATACCAACACGGTTACACGGATTTTGGTGGGAACGCTCCACCAAAAATCGAACGAGGCACAATTGAAAGAACGTGAGATTGAATTTCTAAAACTTGCCTGTACCGAAATGACCTACAAGGAAATTGCCGAAGCGATGTTCTTAAGTCCGAAGACCATAGAGGGCTATCGCGATTCCCTTCATGAAAAATTGAATGTTAAGAATAGAATAGGGCTCGTACTGTACGCCATACGCAATAAGATTTTCACGCCTTGATATTAACCGCTTAAAATTCCCTAGTGCGGGAATTTATTTTTACATTTAAGCTTGACTAATTTAGAACGCTAATTCAAACTTAAATGAGAAAATACTACACTTGGGCAAGCCTTTGTTTGCTTTTCTTTTTGCTTACACCAATAAATACCGATGCACAACGTCGCAAAAAAACAAATACGCTGGTTCCGCAGGTGCCCGAGGCCCTGTACTCCAGTTTGGAGTATCGTTTGGTCGGCCCTTTTCGAGGGGGTCGTTCCGCGGCCGTGACGGGAGTGCCTGGCGAACCGAACCTTTTTTATTTCGGGGCTACGGGCGGTGGCGTCTGGAAAACGACCGATGGAGGCCGAACCTGGGAGAATATTTCCGACGGCTATTTCGGGGGAAGTATCGGTGCTGTTGAGGTCGCCCAAAGTGATCCGAACGTCATTTATGTCGGGGGAGGCGAAAAAACACTTCGAGGCAATGTATCCTCAGGGTATGGAATCTGGAGAACCGAAGATGCCGGAAAGACATGGATTTCGGCCGGGTTGAAGAATAGCAGGCATGTGCCGCGGATCCGTATCCATCCGAAAGACCACAATATTGTTTATGCAGCGGTTTTAGGCAATATCTACAAACCGACCGATGACCGTGGTATTTACAAAAGTACCGATGGAGGCCAAACATGGTCGAAAAAATTATTCGTCAATGACCAGTCCGGTTTTGTCGATCTCGTCTTGGATCCGAACAACCCGAGAATCATGTATGCCTCATCATGGCGTGCGAAACGCACACCTTATAGCTTAAGTAGCGGCGGAGACGGAAGTGCCCTATGGAAAAGTACGGATAGCGGTGAAACCTGGAAAGAGATTTCAAAGAACGAGGGTTTTCCAAAAGACACCTTGGGCATCATCGGAGTCACCGTATCGCCCAAGAATTCAGATCGAGTTTGGGCAATCGTCGAGAATAAGGAAAAAGGAGGATTGTATCGCAGTGACGACGGGGGTAAAAAATGGACACAGGTTAATAGCGAACGAAAATTACGCCAAAGGGCTTGGTATTATACCCGCGTGTACGCCGATACCGAAGACGAGGATGTGGTTTATGTTTTGAACGTGAACTATCATAAATCGACCGATGGCGGTAAGACCTTTAATACGTTCAATGCCCCGCACGGGGATCATCATGATCTTTGGATCGCCCCTGAAAATGGGAAGCGAATGATTATCGGTGATGATGGGGGCGCACAGATTTCGTATGACGGAGGCGAAACATGGAGTACCTACTATAACCAGCCTACCGCACAATTTTACCGTGTGACCACCGATAATGCCACGCCCTATAGAATTTATGTGGCCCAGCAGGACAATTCGACTCTCAGGATCAATCATCGAAGTGATGGTTTTGGAATCAGTGAAGACGATTGGGAATCGACGGCCGGCGGAGAATCAGCGCATATAGCCGTTGATCCGGCCAATGACGATATTGTATATGGTGGAAGCTATGGCGGCTTTCTGACCCGTGTCAACCATAAAACGGGAACCGTGCGTGGGATCAATGTGTGGCCTGACAACCCGATGGGCTATGGTGCGGAAGGAATGAAATACCGTTTTCAATGGAATTTCCCCATTATGTTCAGTAAACATGATCCAAAAAAACTCTACACTTTTTCGAACCATGTACACCTTTCGACAAATGAAGGACAAAGCTGGAAACTTTTAAGTGAAGACCTTACACGCAATGATCCCGATAAACTGGTGTCAAGTGGTGGGCCGATTACGCAGGACAATACTAGTGTTGAATATTACTGTACTATTTTTGCGGCCAATGAGAGTCCGTTGAAAGAAGGATTGCTTTGGGTCGGTAGTGACGATGGTTTGATCCATGTGACACAGGATGGAGGCCAAACTTGGGAAAATGTGACCCCGGATATCATGCCCGAATGGAATATGGTCAACAGCATCGAACCATCCGCTTTTGAGGAGGGCACTTGTTATGTGGCGGCTACCCGATATAAGTTAGGTGACTTTCAACCCTATTTGTACAAAACGACCGATTACGGCAAGACCTGGAAAAAAATAACGAACGGTATACCATCGGAACATTTTACCCGAGTCGTTCGTGAAGACCCAAAACAAAAGGGATTGCTTTATGCCGGCACCGAAACCGGAATGTATATTTCTTTCGATGATGGAGCTAGTTGGAGTCCGTTTCAGATGAACCTTCCGATAGTTCCCATAACTGATTTGACAATCAAGGAGAATAGTTTGATCGTAGCTACCCAAGGCCGAAGTCTTTGGATGATCGATGACCTTTCCGTTATTCATCAAGCCGATAAGGCGGACAAAAGTGCCAATGCTATTTTGTATAAACCCAAGGATGCCTATCGTACAAAAGGAGGTGCTCGAAAGACGCCTTCGAAGACTGAAGGGCAAAATCCACCGAACGGGGTAGTGACCCATTTTTATCTTAAGGATCTTTCTGAAAAAGACAGTATCAGCCTTACTTATTTTAACGTGAAGGGCGATACTTTGAGCTCTTTCAGTAATGCGTCAAAGGACAAGGATAAAAAGCTAAAGGTTAAAAAAGGCGGTAATACCCATGTTTGGGATACACGGGGCAAGGGTGCCGAAAAACTTCCCGGGATGATATTTTGGTGGGCCAATTTTAATGGCGCCAAATCAGTGCCCGGTAGTTATAAGGTTTCTTTGAACATTAACGGAACGGACCAGGCCCAAGAATTCAAGATTGTTCCAGATCCGCGGGCAGAAGCGACCGTCGAAGATATGCAGAAGCAATATGATTTCGTTACCGAGGTAAATGCCACGGTGGACAAGGCGCACCAGTCTATCAAAAAAATCCGTAAGATCAACGATAAGCTTGATGCCTTTACTAAACAGTATAAGGATGATGACCGTACGAAAGATCTTGTCGAGAAGGCCAAAAAGATGAAGGAAAAATTCGGCGAAGTTGAGAAGGCGCTGTATCAGACCAAGAACCGAAGTGGGCAAGATCCCTTGAACTTCCCGATTCGATTGACCAATAAAATTGGGCATCTGAACAGTTTGGTTGCTTTGGATGATTTTCCGCCTACGGCGCAAGATATTGCCGTTAAAAACGAACTGACCTCGAAAATCAATGCCCAGTTAAAATCTTTCGATGAGCTTGTCGATCAAGAAATTGGGGCATTCAATGAAGCTTTCAATAGTTTGAAATTGAAATATCTATCCGTTGAGGATTAAATTAATATACAGGTTTTTCTTTACCCTTGCAGTATGAAAAAAGGGATTAAGAGCGGAAAGAATACGCGTAAAGTAGTTTTTGCTTTTCTTGCGCTCCTAATCCCGTTTACTGCTTTGGCACAGCAAGTTGATCGACCGAACATCATCATTATCATAACCGATGATCAAGGTTACGGGGATCTCGGCATTACCGGTAATCCCCATGTAAAAACTCCAAATATTGACGCTTTTGCCAAAGCCGGCGTTCGATTCAATAATTTTAATGTATCCCCGGTCTGCGCCCCTACCCGTTCCAGCTTGATGACGGGCCGTTATTCATTGCGTACAGGAATAAGGGATACCTACAATGGAGGGGCCATCATGGCAACTACTGAAGTGACCATAGCCGAACTCTTAAAGCAGGCTGATTACCACACGGGTATTTTCGGAAAATGGCATTTGGGAGACAGCTACCCTTCGCGGCCCAATGACCAAGGTTTTGATGAATCGGTCATCCACCTCTCCGGGGGTATGGGGCAGGTAGGTGATTTCACGACTTGGTTTAAGGGCGATCGAAGTTATTTTGACCCCGTGTTATGGCACAATGGGAAACAAGAACCCTATCAAGGGTATTGCAGTGACATATTCGCGAATGAGGCACTGAAATTCATAACCGAGAATAAAAACGCTCCATTCTTTTGCTACCTCTCATTCAATGCGCCGCATACACCACTTCAGGTACCCGAGAAGTATTACGACTTGTACAAAAATAGCGACCCGGCTACAGGGTTTGACGATGGAAGGCCCTTTGCCGAAATGAGCGGAAAAGACAAGGAAGATGCCAGAAAGGTGTACGCCATGGTCAGTAATATCGATGATAACGTAGGGAAGCTGCTCGACAAACTGAAAGAACTACGCATTGCCGATAATACACTCGTCATTTTTATGACCGACAATGGCCCTCAACAAACAAGGTATGTTGCTGGTATGCGCGGTCGAAAAGGCAGCGTTTACCGTGGCGGTACTCGAGTACCGTTTTATCTACAATATCCAAAACTCATAAAAGGCAATCGTGACATTGAGCCTTTGGCCGCCCATATCGACATACTTCCTACCTTGGCGGAAATTTGTAAAATAGAAATGCCACAAGATCGAAAAATCGATGGTAGAAGCCTTGTGCCGTTATTGACCGGGAAAAACGAAGTGTGGCTTGAGAAACCTTTTTTTTCGTATTGGACCAGACATTATCCTGAAAAATACCATAATATATCGCTACAAAAAGGCAATTTTAAGCTTGTCGGACATACGAACTACGATGCAAAACCTGAGGATTTCGAACTTTTTGATTTGGATACAGATCCCTACGAGCAGAAAAATATCGTTGTCGAAAATGCGGACATCGCCTCAAACCTAATGGTGGAACTGGAGGCGCACTATAACGAATTGACCGTTTCCCATAATATGGTAGATCCTCCCCGCATCCATATCGGGACCGAGCATGAAAACCCTGTGTTCTTGAATCGAAACGATGCAGGGGGCGAACGTGGGATTTGGGCCCAAGAAGAAGTATATGGCAAATGGGCGGTACAGATCGATCAAGGACGCTATGACATTAAGTTCAGGTTTATAGAACCTCTGACCGAAAAGGGGAGAATGTTTCTCGAAACCGGAACGACTATCAACCAATTTGAAAATAATCGAACGGGAATCGATATTTTGGAAATGAAAAATGTTTTCTTGGCCAATATGACTGGAGACCTTGTACCTTTCTATGTTTCCGGATCAAAAAGAATTTTTCCTTTTTGGGTCGAATTGGAACGGATTTCCGATTGAAAATATGATAACTGCATGCATTAAACCAACATCCTGATGAAAAAATCACTTTCTTTTATAATGGCCTTGTTAACGATTTCGGTTTTTTCGCAAACGGCCGAAGACTACTTCAAACCTTTAAAATATCGTAATATTGGCCCCTTTCGTGGAGGGAGGTCGGTGTGTGCGACCGGGGTGGTCGGTGACCCCTTGACTTATTATATGGGCACAACGGGGGGCGGACTATGGAAGACGACCGACGCAGGGCAACGATGGGAGAACATCTCCGACGGATTTTTTGAAATGGGTTCGGTAGGCGCGGTCGCCGTTTCGACATCCGACCCTAATATAGTGTATTGCGGTATGGGGGAACATGCCCCACGGGGCGTCATGACCTCTTATGGGGATGGGGTCTATAAATCTATCGATTCGGGCAAGACATGGAAAAAAATGGGACTTGAAAGAACCCAGCAGATTTCCAGGATTATTATCCATCCTAAAGACCCCAATATCGTTTATGTGGCCGCACAGGGAGCGATTTACGGCCCAACGGAAGACCGGGGTATTTACAAATCGATCGATGGTGGCGAAACCTGGAAAAAAGTACTGTTCGTCAACGAACTTACGGGCTGCTCCGAATTGTCTATCGACATGAACGCTCCCGATATATTATACGCTGCCATGTGGCACCATCAGCGCAAACCGAATATTGTCATTAGTGGGGGCGAAGGTAGCGGACTCTATAAGTCGGTCGATGCTGGCGAGACCTGGGAAAAAATTCATAAAGGCCTACCGGAAGAGAAGGGCAAGATGGCTATAGCCGTGAGCCCAGCGAATTCGAACAAGGTATATACACTTATCGAAAGTGACAGTAATGCGGATAAGGGCGGTCTTTTTGTTTCGAATGATGCGGGGAAATCGTGGAATATGGTAAGTGGCGATAACCGTCTGGTGCAACGGGCATGGTATTATATCGAGGTTTTTGCCGACCCGAACAATGAGAATACGGTTTATGTGCTGAGTGCTCCCGCATTGCGCTCCATCGATGGGGGCAAGACCTGGGAACGGATTACCGGAACCCATGGCGATTACCATGACCTGTGGATCAATCCTGATGACTCCGACAATATGGTTATCGCAAATGACGGTGGGGCGGCTATTAGTTTTAACCATGCAAAGACCTGGTCAACCCAAAATAATATGCCCACCGCACAGTTTTATCGTATCAGTGTGGACAATCTTTTCCCTTACAATATTTATGGGGGTCAACAGGATAATACTTCGGTAAAGATTGCAAGTTTCTCTCCCGGAAGTGGTGGTATTTCACAATCGGATTGGAGCGATTCGGCCGGAGGCGAAAGTGCCTTTTTGGCCTTTGACCCCGATGACCCAAGGTATGTTCTAGGAGGGAGTTATCTGGGAACTATCGAAGTACTCGATACCCATTCAAAAGCATCTACCCAGATTATGGCGGCACCCATTCAGTATTTGGGAAGGGATGCCCGCGATATGAAATACCTATACAATTGGAATGCGCCGATTATTGGCTCTAAACACGAACCGGACACCTTTTACCATTGTGCACAGCTTGTGCTGCGAACCAAGGATATGGGCGTCACTTGGGAAGAAATCTCGCCGGACCTTACTCGTAATATCGATGCCAAACAAGGCAAAGGAGGCGGACCTTATACCAATGAGGCCGTTGGTGCCGAGAATTATGGTACCATTGCCTATATGGTCGAATCACCACATAAAAAAGGCATTTTCTATACTGGTAGTGATGATGGTTATGTACATATTACCAAAGATGGGGGCATTTCTTGGCAGAATATTACCCCAAAAAATCTAGGGGAAACCTTGGTGAATGCAATAGAAGTATCGCCACATGATCCGGCCACGGTGTATATTGCGACGACCAAATATAAGTTCAACGACTACACCCCCGCCTTGTATAAGTCGTCGGATTATGGCAAAACATGGACGAACATCAGTTCAGGAATTCCCCATGGTGCCTTTACCCGCGTCGTTCGCGAGGATCAACACAGAAAGGATTTATTATACGCCGGTACGGAAAAAGGGATATATATTTCTTGGAACGGAGGAAAAACTTGGAAACCTTTTCAACTTAATCTTCCCAAAACACCGATAACCGATTTAAAAGTACATCAAGATAATCTCGTAGTCGCGACTTCTGGGCGTTCTTTTTGGGTTTTAGACGACTTGTCGATAATACGTCAATATGATGATACGAAAAAAGGGGTTCGCCTATTCGCTCCAAATGAAGTGCTGAACGGCTCGTGGGGCAGCCCATTGAACGGAGATTCAAGTGAATTTGATGGCGCGGATGCTTTTGAAGGGGTAAATCCGGCAAACGGTATGGTGCTGTACTACAACCTCCCCAAGCTCAAAGACTCCACGGCGATTTCCTTGGATGTTTTGGATGCAAAAGGCAATTTGGTACGAAGTTTTACTTCCGAAAAGGATAAAAAATATAAAAAACATAATGGGGGCGGTGCCCCGCCGGCTCCGCTACTTTCAAAAAAAGAAGGATTAAATCGCTTTGTATGGGACATGAAACACCCCATTATGCCCGGTATTCCCGATGTTTATATCGAAGCCAATTTCAGGGGACATAAAGCACCTCCGGGCGACTACACCTTTAATCTTAAAGTCGATGGAAAAACGGTAAGTACTGAAGGTAAGATTGTTCCCATGCCTACTTTTGGTACCACAGCAGCTCAATATGAAGAATACCATACGATAATGTACGATATGGAACGGAAGCTGACCAAAATGCACGATATGGTCAATTCATTGTATGAGGCAAAAGAGCAACTAACGGAATTATTGGAAGATATCGAGGATGAAGGTTTGCAATCGGAAGGCAAAAAACTTGCCAATGAAATCGATGTCTGGGACCAAAAAATGGTACAACGCAAGTCAAAGGCCTATGATGATGTAGAGAACTTTCCGAATAAGTTCACGGCAGAGTATTTGTTCTTGATTAACGCTACCGATAGTAGTATTCCAAGGGTCAACCGGCCCTCTAAAGATCGTAAGGCCGAATTGGATGCCCAATGGAACGTTTTGCAAAAAGAGGGTGAGCAACTTATGAATATGGCCATTCCGAACTTCAATAAAAAGCTTTGGGAAGCAGGTATCGGTGCGATACGCCTTTAAAAAGCTTCAATTCTAAAGTTTGGGGTTACAGGTTTTGTAACTTTGTAGTTTAAAATTAGCCTTAACTGGAATGTCGATGTCATGCCGAGCTTGTCGAAGCATTATTTGATTTCAGTTAAATTTGAAATCCAAAACTACCTTGGTCGAGTACTATAATTACATCAAAGCCCTGCATCTCATTTTTGTGGTAACTTGGTTTGCCGGGCTGTTCTATATACCACGGCTTTTTATCTACCATATCGAAGCCGCACAAAAACCATCGCCCGAAAAGGAAATATTGACCGAACAATTGAAACTGATGACCAAAAGGCTTTGGTATATCATAACATGGCCATCAGCTATTTTATGCACATTATTTGCCATTTGGCTTTTGTTGTTGCAACCTGCTTTTTTACAACAGCCCTGGATGCACGTAAAATTGGCCTTTGTTGCCTTACTAATTATTTATCACATTAGGAATCATTTGATTTTCAATCAATTGCAAAGAAATGAAGTTAGATATACGTCGAATTATATGCGTATTTGGAATGAGGTCGCGACCATTGTTCTTTTTGCGATCGTCTTTTTGGTAATTTTGAAAAGTGCCATAAGCTGGATTTTCGGCGTTGTCGGAATTATCGTATTGGGCATTCTGCTCATGTTGGGGATTAAACTGTACAAACGTTTTCGGGAAAAAAACCCGGGAAAATGAGAGGGCTACAATAGTCCGATTTCTCATGCCGATTACCAGTTGCAACGATATATTATCTCGTCAGGGTGGCCTGATATTTGCTACCTTTGAATACAAAATCCTTTTCGTTGTTCAAGAAGTTATCGTTACGGTTTCGCATATTCTTTGCCATGATCTTGTTGGTATTGATATCATCCGTATTGATATCGGCAATAGCGGTCTACCAATATCGCGAACAATTGAGGGATTACCACGAGGATCGGCTCGAACGAAAGGAGGAGCAGATCAAACAGAGCATTGACTATACCATTCGTAGGACCACTTATCCGCCCACTACCGAAAATTTAGGGTTGATATTCAAGGATGAAATCTACCAGATCGCAGATGTTCAGAACAAGAATTTCAACATCTATGATCTTGAAGGACAATTGATAAAAAGCTCTCGGCCTAAATTCGAAAATGACTCCATTTCAAATTGTTTGGACGCCGAGGTGCTCAACAATCTTCAGAGCAGTGTAGACAAACGTTATGTCGAAGAAAAATCAGCGGCCGGAGATAGGTATCAATCCTCTTACTCCTATATAACCGATGGCAAGTTCAAGCCCATTGGCATTGTCAACATGCCTTATTTTGAGGACAATACTTTTAATGATAAGGAATTGCGGGAGTTTTTGACCCGTTTGGCCGGGGTCTATTTTTTAATGCTCTTGATAGCCATAGGCTTGGCCTATTTTATATCAAAATATATCACCCGCTCTTTGCAGACCGTATCCGATATGATGTCGAAAACGGACTTGACCAAACGAAACGAGAAAATATATATCGAGGAACCAAGTGAGGAAATTGCCAAATTGATCGATTCGTATAATGCCATGATCGACGAACTTGAACTAAGTGCCATAAAGTTGGCTCGGAGCGAACGCGAGCAGGCATGGCGCGAAATGGCGAAACAAGTGGCCCATGAAATAAAGAACCCTTTGACACCGATGCGTTTAAGTGTTCAGAGTTTTCAAAGAAAATTCGACCCCAAGGATCCCAATATTGAAAAAAAAGTGGCAGAATATTCCAAAACCTTGATCCAACAGATCGATACGATGAGCAGCATCGCCTCGGCATTTTCAAGTTTTGCCGAAATGCCCGCCCAGCAGAACGAGACCTTGAACGTAGTCAAGATTGTGAAGCTCGCGCTTGACATCTTTAATGAAGATTATATTCATTTCATTTCGGAAGAGGAAGAAATCATTGCGAAACTTGACCGCACCCAATTGATACGGGTAGTGACCAATCTTGTGAAAAATGCCATTCAAGCGGTACCTGAGGTAGAATCACCAAGAATACTGGTTTCGGTCATTTCCGAAGATGATTACGTTAAAATTTCTGTGGCCGACAATGGCGTTGGTATTCCCGATGACTTCGCCGAAAAGATATTTGAACCCAAATTCACTACGAAGTCAAGTGGTATGGGCCTTGGTTTGGGAATGGTGAAAAACATTGTCGAAACGTACAAAGGAAGTATCAATTTTACATCGAAAACGGGCAAGGGTACTGTATTTACGGTAAAGTTCCCAAAAGAAGAACAATAAAAATCCTTTGGCATAACGCTAATTTGAAGACTATGAAATACAAAAACATACTAGTTGATCAAAAGGACCGATGGGCCATAATTACCATAAATCGCCCGAACAAGCTAAACGCCTTGAACCGGGAAACTATTCAAGAACTGCACGATGCATTTAAGGCACTTGACAACAACAATAAGATACGAGCCATAATCATAACGGGAAGTGGGGAAAAGGCCTTCGTCGCCGGTGCCGATATCGCCGAGTTTGCCGATTTTTCGGTAAAAGAAGGCGGTAAATTGGCCAAGAAAGGTCAAAAACTGTTATTCGACTTTGTCGAGAATCTTTCGACGCCCGTTATCGCCGCGGTCAATGGCTTTGCGTTAGGTGGGGGCCTTGAGCTGGCCATGGCCTGTCATTTTAGGGTGGCAAGCGACAATGCAAAAATGGGACTCCCGGAAGTTTCTTTGGGCGTAATCCCGGGATACGGCGGTACCCAACGTTTGCCACAATTGGTCGGAAAGGGCCATGCCATGGAGATGATTATGACCGCTGGTATGATCGACGCCCAAAAAGCCCAAAAATTAGGATTGGTCAACTACATTGTACCACAGGAAGAATTGCTTCCGCTTTGTGAAAAGCTGGCCGCCAAAATAAGTAATAATTCACCTGTTGCTATAGCTCATGCAATAAAAGCGGTAAATGCGGGTTTTAAGAATAATAGTAACGGATTTGCAATTGAAATAGAAGCTTTCGGAACTTGCTTTGGAACGGCTGATTTCAAAGAGGGCACCACCGCCTTTTTGGAAAAACGTAAGGCCGATTTCCCAGGCAAATAGCGAATCCCCAAAAACCTACTTATGAGCTTGCAAAAAAGTGTTTTCCTGCTTTTTTCCGTTTGTGCTTTTATTGTGGTAAAGGCTCAGGAAATCCCCATAAAACATACGATAGGGGAAAAATATAACGATAGGTATAAATACTCCAACCTACTCACGATATCCGATAACGAAAAAGGGGGTACGATACTGGTGCGTGCCTACTATACGGGCATGATTTTACGCCCCAAGGGTTATTTTATCGAGACCTATGATGAAAATCTTCAATTAGTGAATGAATACAACTATAAGCTCAAAAACGGCAATTTTGTGGACGGCTATGTGCGAAATGGGCAGGTATATTTGTTGTTTTTAGATTATAATTACGATACTTTCTCCTATGACTACGTGATGCATAGAAGCCCCATGGAGGATATGAATTTCACCCAGGAAACAATTCTTTCGATCCGTTCCGACGAAGTAAGGGAACCTCTGGACCGAAACTACTATAATCGCAATTTCACATCTGGTTTTACCACTTCAGTACTGTTCGATGATGCGAAATCTGCTTTTGTAATTAGTACACATTTCAAAAAAGGCAAGAACAATCAACACTTTATTTATCTTTTTGATACAAGTCTGAATAAAGTGATTACCCATGATTTTTCAGCCGAGGTCGAGGAAAAGAACTACTCTTTCGAGAACATCGCTTTTTCAAAAGACCTTCGTAGCGCCTATATCGTGGGTAAGGCCTATTTTAAGAAGAAGCGTTTTCAAGCAACCGAAAGGAAGTTTCAATATGAGATGATCAAAATATCATCGGCAGGGGCACAAATTCAGACGTTTGATGACCCTGGCAAGTATTCGGAAGCGTTGAAACCTGTTTTTGCCAATGACAAGCTTTTATGCCTCGGATTTTACGCCGATCGCAAGGATAATCGATATAATGGACTATCCTATTTCGAGGTAGATCCTTCGGACTTGACTTTAAAATCCAAAAAATACAATCCATTTTCGGATCAGTTTATGATGGATAAATTCGGCCGCGAGGACGACAAGCAGATCAAGAACCTCGTTTTCAAAAATGTTGCCGTAAATGGTGATGGTTCAATATTGTACAACGCCGAAGAATATTTTGTTACGACCAGTGTACAGGCCAATTCTAGTGGTGGCAGGGTCAAGATCGAACGTTTTCACCATAATGACATTGTCAGTGCAAAACTGAACACTTCGGGCGATGTCGAGTGGATCAGAAATATCAATAAGGCCGAGGTTACACAGGGAGATGGGGCCTATGCCTCGTATAGTTCGTATTGCAAGAACGGAAAGACCTATTTCTTTATCAGTACTGCGGCGGAAAACCCACAGTTGTTAAGCGGTGAGCGCTTGCTCTTCAAACAGGGTCTGAGCCGTAATCGAAATGTTTTCGCCATTCAATTGGATGCGGATGGCAAAATCAGTTTTGAAAAGCTCATCGATGATAAAGACGCCCGTTTGCCTTTGATGGTTTCTACTCCTTTGGTCGATACCGAACATGACAATCTACTATTCTACGCCAAAAGAGGTACCAAGAAGCAATTGGTCAAAGTCGCAATACAATAAGCTTTCACTTTTCTTCAAAATTTGCGTTTCCGACCGATAGGTCGGTTAAGGCCAAACGCTCTTCTTCGTTGACATAATCGATGCCCGACAAAGTTTGGTATGTTTTCGATGAAATGTAGTATTATCGATTTTTGAAGTTTAAAGGCAAGGTACACGGACTAACTGGTTTGTCAAGCGCAAATCAGATAGGACCAATAATACCATAAGCCGATTGTTTCAATGGGAAACTTTAACAAGAAGGATATTCAATTATTGGATATAATCCATAAATTTGGAATAAATCCTAATAATTGAAAAGCAAAAAATACTTAAAAGGTCGGGGTGCCCAACAAAAAGTACATAACCGGTTCGAAGCGCACATCCACGAGATGCGGGATGATTTTTTAGAATTCTGCAGGATTGAAGGCGAAGAAGCCTCCAAAAACAAGACACAATATATTCCCATATTCCCAAAAACCATCGTAAACAAGGTCACGAGTCCTGATGTTGGTATGATGTATTCCATGAATCCCTATCAGGGCTGTGAACATGGTTGTGTGTATTGTTATGCACGAAATACCCATGAATATTGGGGCTATGGCCCCGGTTTGGACTTTGAAAGTAAAATCTTGGTCAAAAAAAGTGCGCCCCAATTGCTGGAGGCCAAATTGAAGCACAAAAATTGGAAGGCGGAAACTATTATCCTGTCGGGAAATACGGATTGCTATCAACCTGCCGAGAAAAGGTTCAAGATAACAAGGGGTTGTTTAGAGGTATTTTTAAAATATAGGCATCCCGTGGGGATTATTACGAAGAACGCGTTGATCCTTAGGGATTTGGAACTTTTGAGGGCACTTCAAAAGGATGGTCTGACGGGAGTGAATATATCGGTGACTTCATTATCGGAAGATACCAGACGCATTCTTGAGCCGAGAACGGCCTCAATCAAAAAACGATTGGAGACCATTCGAGTGCTCTCCGAAAACAAGATTCCTGTAAATGTCATGTTGGCCCCTATCATTCCCGGTATTAACAGTCATGAGATTATGAAATTGGCCAAGGCAGCTTCCGAAAATGGAGCGTTGTCCGTGGCCTTCACGGTAGTCAGGCTCAATGGGGCGATAGGCGGAATTTTTACGGATTGGATAAAAAAAGCACTTCCCGATCGTGCCGATAGAGTATTGGGTCAGATCCGATCGTGCCATGACGGAAATTTGAACGATAGCCGCTTCGGGATCCGAAGTCGCGGAGAAGGTAAAATTGCCACCCAAATACATGATTTGATGCGATTGGCCAAACATACCTATTTTAAGGACAGGTCTTTTCCTAAATTGAACACAGAACTGCACGAGTCATTTAAAGATGGACAAATGCGATTGTTTTAACTTAAATTGCAAAAATTGTCCAATTGGTATTTCGAAATACGTCTTTAAGTTGAACTTTTAAAAAACATAATTATGAGCAATTTTTTGTATTTATTTAGAGGTGGCGATCCAGATTGGAAACAAGCAGCACCTGAAGTGGTAGAAGCACACATGAAGAAATGGGGTGCATGGATGGGAGGTCTGAAGGAAAAAGGCAAATTGGTAGACGGGTTGCCATTGTCGGGAGATGGCAAAGTGGTAGAAAATGCAGGAGAGATAATTACAGACGGCCCATTTGCGGAAGGAGCCGAGGTCGTAGGCGGATATTTGATTGTCTCCGCCGATGGGTTGGACGAGGCTGTTGAGATTTCGAAAGGCTGCCCAATATTCGAGCATGGAGGTAATGTTGAGGTACGAGAAATCATGTCTATGAATATGTAACCGGTCGATTAAAACAATTGAAAGTCCGATATCACAATCGGACTTTTTAATTTTATAGCATGCAGAAAGCCGAGAAAGAAACATTGGTAGAATATGTATTTCGACATGAGTATGGCAAAATAATTTCGTTGCTTACCCATAAATTCGGCCCGACCCACCTTGAAAGAATCGAGGATGCCGTACAAGATGCTTTGATCAAGGCCATGCAGGTATGGGGTTATAATGGAGCTCCACAAAATCCAACGGCCTGGCTGCTAAGAGTTGCGAACAATCAATTGATCGATAGACTTCGCAAAGATAAAAAAGTGGTAGATACCGATTTTGAACCACTTTTGAACAAAACCGTATCGATTCCCAGGGAAATTGAGCTTGAGGAAATAATCAATGACAGTCAATTGAAGATGATATTTGCCTGTTGCCATCCTTCCCTATCGCCCGAATACCAGATTATATTGAGCCTAAAGTTGATAGCTGGTTTTGGAAATACCGAGATTGCAAAGGCGATGCTAAAAAAAGAAGAAACGGTGGCCAAGTCGTTCACTAGGGCCAAAAAAAGGCTGAAAGAAAATGTGAAAACCCTTGATACACCCATAGAACTTGGCTTAAAGTCAAGGCTGAATATCGTTCTTAAAGTCATCTATTTACTGTTTTCCGAAGGATATGCGGCCAGTTCGGGAACAACCATGATAAAAAAGGATTTTTGCATAGAGGCCATTCGGCTCGCTCAATTGTTGACCAGGAACAAATACTGTAAACTCCCGGAAGTACATGCATTGATAGCACTAATGTGTTTTCATACCGCAAGGTTCGATGCCCGGATCGATGCCCAAGGAGAAATGGTAGATCTTGAAAATCAAGATCGACGATTGTATAATGCCGAAATGATAAATAACGGTATTCGACAGATGGAACAGGCAAGTGTCGATTCAACCTTCTCCGACTATCATTTGCAAGCTACGGTTTCATACTACCATTGTATCGCAAAAAAGTTTTCCGATACCGATTGGAAAAGTATTTTGGCTTTATACGACCTGCAATTGCAAAGACAATATTCCCCGATTGTGCAATTGAACAGGATCGTTCCTTTTCTTAAAGTACATGGTGCGGAAAAAGCGATGCAAGAACTTCAAATATTTGAACAGAGTCCGCATTTTATTGGCAATACGTTGTTTTATGCTATAAAATCAGAACTTTTGAACGATTTGGAAGATTGGGGGAAAGCAATAAAAACATTGAAAACGGCTATTGAATCGACCAATAATGAGCTTGAAAGGCAGCATTTGAAAAAGAAATTGACACTCCTTGAATCGAGAGAATGATTATCTGTTCCTCCCTTGATCAATTGGCTTCCCACTCCTTATAGAATTGTTCAAGGTAATCGAGCATGAACTGGTGTCGTTCCAATGCCAGTTTTTTTCCGGTTTTGGTATTCATTTTATCCTTAAGCAATAACAATTTTTCGTAGAAATGGTTTATTGTAGGCGAGTTTGACTTTTTGTATTCCTCTTTTTCCATGGTCAATTTCGGGGCAATTTCAGGATTATGGATTTGCCTGTTCTTGAATCCCCCATAGTTGAAAGCCCTTGCTATTCCGATAGCTCCGATGGCATCCAGGCGATCGGCATCTTGTACCACTTGTAGTTCCCGAGAATCAAAACGGGTTTTTGACCCCTTGTCCAAACTGTTTTTAAACGATATGTTCTCGATGATTTTTACCACATGGGTTACTGTTTTTGTATCTAAGGGGAGGGATTTGAGAAAATCCCTGGCGATTCTAGGTCCGACGGTTTCGTCCCCATCATAAAATTTGGCATCGGCAATATCGTGTAACAGTGCCGCCAAGATAACCGTTTTGATATCCACCTGTTCGTCCTTTGCGATTAGCAATGCGTTTCTGAAAACACGCTGAATATGGAACCAATCATGACCACCTTCTGCTCCTTGCAATGTTTCTTTTACAAACGTGATGGTTTCTTCGACAAGTTCGGTATCGGTCATGGTTCGATCTGTATTCCTGAATTTACGGCACGTTGGGTAAGTGCGACCATTTCATCTAGATTATCTGAAATTTCAATTGGTTCGTGCACTTCAAAGGTCAAATGATTACCGATGCCGTTCGGGAATTTTCCGTATTTCAGCATTTTCCAAGAATTGTTGATACTGATTGGAACCACAAGTGCCGAAGGAGAATATTTCATCAATATTTTGAGCCCCGTCGGTTGGAACTTTTTAGGGTGTCCGGTGCGACTTCGCGTACCTTCTGGAAATATCACGGCACTTCGTTGATACTTTTCGATATACTTGCCCAATTTGGCTATTTCGGTCAATGCTTGTTTGCTATCCTTGCGGTCTATCAAAACGGAACCACCATGTCTTAGGTTAAACGAGACGCTGGGGATACCTTTGCCCAATTCGATTTTGCTTACAAATTTCGGATGGTGCTTGCGCATATACCAAATAATGGGCGGAATATCATGCATACTTTGGTGGTTCGGCACGATAATCAGTGGTCGGTCTTCAGGAATATTTTGAGAATTCTTAAAGGAATAGGTAGTGCCCAATGCATGGGTACAGCGTATCAAACAGAGGTTGAGCAGTGCGACGCTTTTTTGATGTGCATCGTAACCAAAGAGCTTAAGGCAAATCCATTGTATCGGGTGGAATACTACCAAGGTAAGCCCGAACAAAATCAGGTAGATGAAGGACAAAGGATATGCGAGCAGTTTTTGCATAGGTGGATACAAAAGTAAAAAACCACTCAATTAAGAACGGTTTTTTTAAATTCTTTTCTACCCTTGAAGATCAAGAGGCAATTTGGTGGCCTAACAGAACTCGTTGTAGGCTTCGGTCAGGTTTTCGGCGATGATTTCGGCGGGCCTTCCCTCGATATGGTGACGTTCGATCATATGCACGAGTTCTCCGTTTTTGAACAGAGCCATACTGGGCGAAGAAGGCGGAAACGGAACCATTAAATTACGCGCCGCATCTACCGCTTCGGTATCGACACCGGCAAAAACGGTAACGATATGGTCCGGTTTTTTATCGTTCATCAAGCTCATTTTAGCAGCTGGTCTAGCATTCGCCGCAGCACAGCCACAGACCGAATTCACTACTACCAACGTTGTACCTTCGCTATTAATGGCTTTTTCGACCGCTTCGGCCGTATATAATTCTTCGAACCCGGCCATGGCCAAGTCATCTCTCATCGGTTTTACTAATTCTGCAGGATACATAAACTTATGATTTAATGGATTTCAAAGATACGGGTTTTGTCGCATTTTATATGAAGACCTTAACGTTTCGTTGAGGTAATCGCCCTGTTGCTTGTAGGGCAATTGATGGGGGCTTATCTTTGGTGAAAACAAAAGACGCATGATCAAGTGGTTGGCGGCCATATTGGGGTATTCGCTATTTCGGTTCCCGGGTGCCATATTGGGCTTTCTAATAGGGAGCTTTGTCGATAATCTGACCGGGAGCAGTGGCAGGGCCCAAACAATTTTAGGGGACTTCACACGTCAAAGCGTAAGTCCTGCGGATTTCGAGCTGAACCTACTTTCCTTATGTTCTATCGTAATCAAGGCTGATGGATCGGTAAGTAGAAGAGAAATGGATTATGTGCAGCAGTATTTTGTAAGTACGTATGGAAAAGAAAAGGCGAATGCCATTTTCAGGACTTTTAACGAAATAAACAAAAAGCATGAGATTTCAGCGCAACGAATATGTGCATATCTTAACCAGCGAACACGCTACGAAGTTCGGCTACAATTGTTGCATTTTTTATTTGGTATCGCACAGGCGGATGGCCATGTCAGCAAACCTGAGATAGATAAAATTCGTGAAATCGCAGGATACCTTCGGGTTGCTTTGCGCGATTTTGAAAGTATTATGGCCATGTTCGTACAAGCCGCCGACAATGCCTATAAAATTTTGGAAATCGAAAAGACGGCAACCAACGATGAGATTAAAAAAGCATATCGTAAGATGGCTAAAAAATACCATCCTGATCGTGTAAATACCGAAAACGAGGCCATAAAAAAAGGTGCCGAAGAAAAGTTCAAGGAAGTTCAGAAGGCTTACGAACAGCTACAAAAAGAACGGGGTATCAACTGATCAATAGATTATTTTCAAAATTCATAAAAAACAATACAGAACAATATGCAAGATTTTTGGTTTTACATAAAACTAGGCCTTGACCATGTGCTCGATTTTAGCGCCTATGACCATATTCTGTTTCTATCGGCCTTGGCGATACCTTTTGCGTTCAAGAGTTGGAAAAAAGTATTGCTGCTGGCCACGGTATTTACCATAACCCATTGTCTTTCATTAGGCCTTTCGGTCTATGGGGTCGTTGCCATGGATGTTGGTCTAATTGAATTCCTTATCCCTTTGACTATTTTATTGACCGCACTTTTCAACCTGATCTATATGAAGTCGGCCGATGGGCACAAGACTATTCTGTTACACCTGATCGCGACCGCTTTTTTCGGTCTAATTCATGGTTTCGGGTTCAGTAACTATTTTAATATGTTGATGTCGGGCGAGGAAGAAAAATTAAGTCCTCTTTTGGGGTTCGCCACGGGAATCGAAATCTCACAATTGATCATTGTTCTTTCGATTTTGGCCCTTGCTTTTCTCGTTCAAACGATTTTTAAGGTCAAACAAACGATTTTTGTTGTCGTTGGCTCGATTTTGATCGTACTTGTTACAATACCTATGTTGATCGAGACGTTCCCATGGTAATGGACCAATGTTAAAATTAACCATATTAGCGTGTTCGGGTCTTTTAAATCCGGTAAATTCGTAAAGTTGTACATGTTCATTGAATGAAACATCGAAAACAGGAGAAATATGACAAGGCCTATTTGAGAATGGCTCAGGAATGGGGTAAATTGTCCTATTGTGAGCGTAAACAGGTAGGGGCGATCATTGTGAAGGATAGAATGATTATTTCGGATGGATACAATGGTACGCCGACTGGGTTTGAAAATATTTGCGAAGATGAAGATGGATATACCAAATGGTACGTTTTGCATGCCGAGGCCAACGCCATTTCAAAAGTAGCGTCATCTACTCAGTCCTGTGAAGGTGCGACACTTTATATTACGTTATCGCCATGTCGTGAATGTAGTAAGTTGATACATCAATCCGGCATTAAGCGTGTGGTATACCAAATCGCCTACAAAGATGATTCAGGATTAAGATTTTTAAACAGAGCAGGGGTCGAACTGGTACACATACCTGTAATCGAAACCATTTTAGAATAGCGTTCCAAAAGCCATATGAAAAAGAAATACCGTTACTTAGGGCCTTTCATTCTTGCCGCTGTGCTGGCTTTGGGCATTTTCGTTGGGGGCAAATTGCATTTCAACGATACCCCTGAAAAGCTGTTCACCACCAATTCAAAAAAAGATAAGCTTAATCGCCTGATCGATTACATCGACTATGAATATGTCGACGAAATTGATACGGATAGCATCGTTGACGTAACCGTCAACAATATTCTCGAAAAATTGGATCCGCATTCGGTTTATATTCCCAAACGTGAGATGGCAAAGGTTTCCGAGAATATGAAGGGCGACTTTGTCGGTATCGGCATTAATTTTTATCCGTATAAAGATACGATAGCCGTAATTCGAACGATTGAGAACGGCCCAAGCTTCTTAAAGGGTATTAAACCTGGAGACCGTATTCTAAAAGCCAATAATGATACGCTTTACGGCAGTGATTTTATTAACGACTCGGTCGTTCAAAAATTAAAGGGCAGAAAAGGAACCAACGTCCGGCTAACGGTATATCGCAAAAGCGAAGATCGTATTTTTAACGTTAATGTCAAGCGTGATGTGGTTCCAATAAAGAGTGTGACGGCCTACTATATGTTGACGGATGATATGGGTTATATCAAGATAAACCGATTTGCCGAATCGACGTTCAAAGAGTTCAAGTCGGCCCTTAAGGAGCTGCAGAAACAAGGGGCAAAAAAGTTGACGCTTGATCTCAGGGACAACCCTGGGGGATATTTAGGCATTGCGGAACAGATGGCCGATGAATTTTTGGAGGATGGCAAACTGATACTTTTCACAAAAAACAAAAAAGGCAAGATCGATAAAATCTATGCTACGGATAAAGGAGATTTTGAAGACAAGCCCGTGTATGTGCTTATAAACGAACGTTCGGCCTCGGCCAGTGAAATTATTGCCGGAGCCCTTCAAGATAACGATATAGGCACCATTGTTGGCCGTCGCTCTTTTGGTAAAGGTCTCGTGCAGCGTGAAATGGAATTGGGGGACGGTTCGGCCGTTCGACTGACCGTATCAAGGTACTATACCCCAACGGGTCGTTCGATCCAAAAATCGTATGATAAGGGTAACCGGGACTATTATAAAAAGTTTACCGATCGATACCATAACGGCGAAATGGTCTCCGTAGATAGCATCAAAGTGGCCGATTCTTTAAAATTTACGACTCCCAAAGGCAAGGTGGTCTATGGCGGCGGAGGAATAATCCCCGATGTTTTTGTGCCCATAGGCACGAATGAGGAAGAAGCTGTCGAAAGCATGGATAGTGTTGGGTTCATTTCCTTTTTTATATTCGAGCATTTAGAGGAAGACCGTAATCGCTATAAGGGATTTTCGGAAGAAGAGTTCATAGCCGATTTCCGGGTCGACGATATACTGTTCGAAAAATTTGTGGACTATTGCATCCAGAGGAAACTGAAAATGGATTTTTACGATTATGAAGATTCGATAAAGCTTTATTTAAAGGCAGCGATTGCCGAACAGCTTTTTGGCCCGAACGTGCATGCCAAAATAAAAAGTGATGCAGATATGATGTTACAACAGGTTTTGGAGCTTGATAATCCGGTCATACGACAAAGTGAGGCTGAAGCTATTGAGGCTAAAAACTAATCTTCATTCAGCTTTTTTTGGATTTTTCTCGAGGTTATATAGATCAATAACAGTACAATAGCACATAAAGAGGCCAAAATGCCGATAATGGCAATAATGCTGTTACCTTCTAAAGGATCTTTGAAATCGACCAAGGTAACATTGTAGGCAATCAAGGCAATGCCAAGTGCGATTAATACAAATGAAAGTGTTTTGCTCATGTTTTAATTGGTTAATTGCCAATCAACTGACTGATATTGGTCGTGAACAATTTGACCGCAATGGCCATTAAAATCACCCCAAAAACTTTTCGAATAATATTCACCCCGTTCTTGCCTAGAACCTTTTCGATTCTTTTCGAGGATTTCAATACAAGATATACAAAAACGGTGTTTACCACAATCGCAATGATGATATTCTCGACTTGGAATTCCGCACGTAGGGATAAAATCGAGGTCAGTGTACCGGCACCCGCGATAAGAGGAAAAGCTATGGGTACGACCGAAGCACTTTCAGGTTCGTCGTCCCTATAGAGTGAGATGCCCAAGATCATTTCGATGGCAAGAAAGAAGATGATCAAAGCCCCTGCCACAGCAAAAGAATTCACATCGATACCGATTAATTTCAAGATTTCCTCACCTATGAAAAGAAAGGCGACCATTATAATAGCGGCCACTATAGATGCTTTTTCCGATTGAATATGGCCGACCTTTTTTCGAAGACCGATGATAATAGGAACGCTTCCCAAAATATCGATTACCGCAAACAAGACCATGGTAGCGGTAGCTATTTCCCTGATGTTAAAATTAAATGTCACGGATACTAGTTCTAAAATTTCGGCAAATTTACGTTTAAAACAACGGTATCGGATGCTTTTACGATAAATAAAAATAAAGCGACGTTCAATCTTAAAAACTATCTTTGTCCGCTGAATCGATTTTAATTATGTTCCAAATAGGAAAGACTATTATATCGGAGGAAATATTGGAAAATGATTTTGTCTGTAACCTTTCGGCCTGTAAGGGTGTGTGCTGTATTGACGGCAATGCAGGTGCTCCCCTTGAAGATGAGGAAACCGAAATTTTGGTCGATGTTTATTCCGATGTGAAACCTTTTCTTCGACCCGAGGGCATTGCCGCCATTGAAAAACAAGGAGCTTTTGTAAAAGGGGAAGATGGTGAATGGGAAACCCCTTTGGTCAACGATAGCGAATGCGCCTATGTAGTATTTGATGAAAAAGGAACGGCCAAATGCGGATTGGAAGAGGCCTATGACCAAGGAGCTACTTCTTGGAAAAAGCCCGTTTCATGTCATTTATATCCGATACGGGTGCGCGAATATACCGAACTAACCGCAGTGAACTATCACAAGTGGGAAATCTGTGACCCGGCATGCACACTTGGGTCCGAGCTTAAAGTGCCGATTTATAAATTTGTCAAGGAAGCCTTGATACGTAAATTTGGGCATTCTTGGTACACCGAACTGGAGCTGGTTGCCGAGGAACACATCAGACCGTAGGAATATGAAGTACTACTTTGGTTCCGGCGGCCTTGTTCACTTTGTCGAACAGGTCTAAAATCTCTACGTTGAAGTAATTTTGGTAATCTCGCGAGAAATTGGCCAACCGTTCCTTGGTAATGTCGATGCCGACCGACTTCCGTTTCAACACTTTCCCTTCCTTGATTTTTTCGGCCGCCTGTCGGCCAACGCCATTATCGGTAATTGAAATGTTGATAAAACCGTCTTTGTCACGACTGACATGGAGTTCTATTTTCTTATCGCCTTCTTTTGGCGACAGGCCGTGCCATAACGAATTTTCAAGAAAGGGCTGCAATATCATAGAAGGAATCTTGACTAGTTGGGTGTCGATGCCCTCATCGACCGTAATCTTGAAATCGATTTCATTCGAAAACCGTATGTTCTCGATATTCATGTACAGTTCGATGGTCTCAAGTTCTTCGGCCAAAGGAATTTCTTTTAAAGATGAGGCCTCCAATATCTTACGGACCAATTTCGAAAATTTATTGAGATAGTGTACCGCGTTCTTTTTTTCATTATTTATGATATATAACTTAATAGAGTTCAAAGAATTGAACAAAAAATGCGGATTCATTTGGCTTCGCAACATGGTCTGCTCCAAAGTCAGTAATTTTTTATCGTTTTTGAGCTGATATTGACGATAGAGTACATAAAAAAGTCCTGCGAGAAAAATCAAAACGATTCCGCTGATTAAAAAAGTGGTTTTGTTTTTGGCAAGTCGCTGTTTCACGGCTTCGTTGTCTTTCGCCAGAGCCGCTATTTGATTACTCTTTTTTTCGGCTTCATAAAGAACGATCATGTCGTTGACATAACGAAGATTCCTATCGTTGGATATCTCGTCTTCATAATGTCTTGCAGTACGGTAATATTCAAGCGATTTCTTATAATCACCTTTTTTTGAAAATAAGTCCGATAGAAACCTGTTGGCCTCTGATATTTCGGAGGGTAAATTATATTTCTGGGCCAACTCAAGGCCTTTGAACAAATGTTGCTCTGCTTCATTGGGTCTATCTAGGTTGATCAGGGTCCATCCCATATTGATATGGATCATCGCGATGATTTCTTGGTCACCCAGTGTTTCGGCTTCCGGTAATACTGTTTTATAAATATCAAGTGCCTCTTCGGTCCTTTCTAAGTGTACATATACATGGGCAATACCGCTCTTGCATATAATACGTCCTTTATCAGAATCGATTTCTTCATTATAGGCCAGAGAGATTTGGTAGTTTTCCAGCGACTCTTGTAGTTTGCCTTGCGCTTCGTAACATTCACCGATATTCTGATAGTTGATGGCCAGCCCTAATTTATTTCCGAGTTCTTCTTCTCGCTGCAACGACTTTCGAAATTGCTCTATGGCCAAATCATATTGTTCGAGTGTTTGATAGATATTGCCTATGCTGTTCAACGATACATTGATGCTCCTTTTTATGCCGGTTGACGGGTTCTTGACCGTCTCCGCCAAGGCCAGCGCTTTTTGGCTATAATCAAGTGCGGATTTGATTGCATCGGTCTTTCTGAATACCACGCTTATCATGTTCAGATTGTAAATCTCGAATTCTAGATTTTCAGCTTGTTCGGCGACTTCAAAAGCTTTTTGATGCAATGCCAGGCTCTTTGAAAATTGTGATTTATCACGATATGTCCTGCCTAATTGGCTTAGTGCATACGATTCTCCGTCCAAATAATCTTCTGCCGAAGCTTGTTCCGCAAAATAGCGCATGTAGAGCGTGTCTCTACGTTCAGGTTTTACCACCCTATCGATTTCACTATACGTTTTTGGGCCGACCCTTATGAGACTATCTACCTTGTTCTTGAATGCTTCGGTGATTTCTTGGGAAGAAAGTGTGAAGGGCAAGACCAATAAAAAAGAAAAACGACCAAAACATCTTATACTTGAAATCATGGATGCCCACGGTCGAATTATATATGGCTCGAAAAATTTCATAAAAAGCCTATAGCATATCTAGAAAATCCGATTTTTTCTGTCTTGAAACCGGTATTTTATGATTTGACTTCAAAACAACATAACCATCGGTCTTCAGAAACTCCTTGATTTTGTTCAGATTGATAATGTATGAATTATGTATTCGAAAAAAGGAGTCTTCTGGTAGCATTTCATTGACTTCCTTCAATTTTTTGGTCAGCACGATTTTTTGCCCATCGGACAGAAAAATCGTACTGTAGTTTCCATCGGATTCAGCATAGAGGATTTCATCATTTTCAAGGAACAGAAGTTTACCGTCTGTGTTGAACATGATTTTTTTATCAAGGGAATTCGAATTGAAGTTCAAAAGAATCTTTTCAAGTCGTTCAGACGTAAAATTCTTGGCGTTGTGTTTCTTGATTTTGACGATTGTATCCTTAAGGTCGTCCGTGTCGATGGGTTTTAACAAATAGTCTATCGCCTCATTTTTTAAGGCCTTGATGGCATATTGGTTATACGCAGTGGTTATAACCACCGGAAAGTCCTTGTTCTTTAATTTCTGAATGAACTGAAAACCATCCATAGTCGGCATTTCAATATCCAAAAAGAGACAATCGGGCGTGTTTTTCTCTAAATGGTTCAGAGCTTCAAAAGGGTCGGTGAAAGAAGCCACGACCTTTATTTCATCACTAAAATTAGTGAGCTCCCAAGACAGGCTCTGAAGAGCCTTCATTTCGTCATCTACAATAACGGCTTCAATCATAAATAAGGTTCTAAACTAAGAAAGTTAACCAAAAATAGCTTTAAAGGCCCTAGAAAGATTGAAAAGATGTATCGATAGACGTAATTTAAGTACAGTTGGTATGAAAATACCTAAGAATGGTTTATGGATTTTCGTATGCTTTAATCGGACAATTTCAGGACTTCAGAATGGGTATGGGGAAACCATTTATACAGTATTCAATACCATTTATACATAACGAAATTTTGATTTTCAGTTTTTGACTTAGTTTCGACTTCGTAACATTCGTTAGGTTCCCCAAAAAATCAACACCCATTTTAGGAACTTGTAAACTACAACGCCGTGAAAAAATGTATCATAATGTTCGTTCTTCTTGTTGTAACGCTTTTGATAGCTAGTTTAACACAAGATTTTGAGGAAAGTGAAAGTAATCCGGATGCTCGATTGGTATTAGGTGAAGGCTATTCAGGATTAGTGGCGGACTACGAAACGAATAACTGATATGATGGGATGGATAGTAAAATTTGAGACATGTTTTTGAAATGGTCAATCTTGATCGAGGAATTACGTCCACGGGTGTCAATGAGAACTTTTGATGGCATAACTACTTTGTTATCAAATAAATGCATGAATTTTAAATATAGTAAAAATAAGGTGTTTTCAGTGAAAATTCCTTATTTTTACTATTATTCCCCCCGTTATATGCGTGCTTTCAATCGGGTTTTTAATAAAGCCGATATTTTTTTGAGCACTTATGTCCAATATTATAGTATAGAGAGTAATATATTTTATGAAACTGCCATACCGAAAAGGTACGGTCCTAAGGAAGTACGTTGAAGAGAAGAACGTATTCTGTTTTAAACAGGCCCGTCTGATGAAGTTCTGAAGTTTGGGCACCTGACCAACGAGTTGGTTTTTGGTGTCATGTTTGATATAAGGTTTCGGGGGAACTACCTGAGTCAACACCAAACAAAGAAGACATCACTCGTGATGCATCGGAAGGACCGTACGGTTTGGCGGTATCATATTAAAACTCTACACTCCCAGACTTTGTGGAAAAATCCTATTTCTTGGCGTCTAATTTTCTTTCTAGCTTTTGATAGTATCGACTCTTTATATTTTGTACCTTAAAATGGTACCATTCTTGAATGCAAAGTGAATAGAAAAAGAGCAAAGAGGCTTGCGAATATTCTTGCACTTATCGTGTGCTTGACCTATGCGTCATTTGTCAATTCCCAATCACAGATATCCTTTAGACAACTTTCCGTAAAAAATGGCCTTTCGCAGAACAGTGCTATTTCAGTTTCTCAAGATAGCACGGGTTATCTATGGATCGCTACCCAAGATGGCCTGAACAAATATGACGGAATAAACTTCACCAAGTTTCCTTATGCTTTTTTGGATATTACAAAACCCGATTATAGTGATCTTGGACAGGTCTATACTGATAGGGAGGGAACCGTATGGATTATTCCCTTGGACCAACGGCTCTATAGGTTTAATGTCGTTCATCAAAGATTTGAACCAATAAACGATATAGAGAGGGCCAGCGTCATTTATCAAGATTCGGCATTGAATATTTGGCTGGGCATACGCGAAAGAGGCCTTTTCAGATTCGATTCCGAAACTGGGACGTTTTCCCAGATTGAAATTCCGAATTTCACCGGAACCATCTTTAAGATTGTTCAGGCAAATCAAGACAATGCAGGTCTTTTGCTATTGACCGATAAGGGCATTATAGAATTTAGACCGGAAACAAACCATTTTCAGCCAATGGACGTCCGAACGGCTGGAGGCAATAAAGTAGAAGCCATTGTCAGTGATATTGTTCAATCAGGTCGCAATCGACATTGGGTCGCAACCTTTGGTGACGGACTTTATTTTAAAGATGGCAATGAAAATACATTGAACAGAATCTCTTCCCTTCCATTTATAAATGCCTTGCCCGTTGATTTGAATATCCTTGACCTTTATATCGATAAAAAAGAGCGGTTATGGGTAGCGACCTATGGCAGGGGGCTATATATGATCAATTTCGAGACGATGAGAATCGATCATTTTAATGTAGAAAAACATAATCCGAGAGCCCTACACTATAAAGATGTGCTCTGCATATATGAGGATTATTCGGGAACACTTTGGTTCGGAACAGACGGTGGAGGACTTAGTTATTATGATGAGTATCTCGAAAAATTCAATTCCATAAAAAACTATCAAACTCCCGACGATATCAATATCGATGTAGTCCGTTCTATCGTGGTGGATAAGAAAGATGCGGTTTGGATAGGAACGTCAGGAAAGGGACTGACCCAATATGAACCTAAGACCAACAGCTGGCGGACTTTCAATGTTGACTTGGACAATGATCGGGCCCTAAGTTCTGATAGGATAATGAGTCTAATGGTCGATGATGAAAATTCATTGTGGATTGGCACCCAAGGCGGGGGTTTAATGGTTTTGGACGATAACGAAAAAATGACGCATTTTTCGTTAAACTCGAAGCCAAAACTTTCGGCGAATACGATATGGACCATTTATAAGGATACGAAAAATCGCATATGGTTGGGTACCCGCGAAGAAGGGATAATACAATTTGATAGGAAAAAAGGGGAAGTGAGAAAATATGTTTCCGTCCCCGATGATGAAAAAGGACTTTCCAGTAATAATATTAGGGCGATCACCGAAAATGATACTGGCGATATATGGATAGGTACGGAGTCAAACGGTATTGTATTTTTCGATACAAAAAACGAGCAGTTTATCTCATACAGAAAAACGGACGGTCTTAATTCTTTGACTAACGACGGAATCAAAGCCCTTCATTACGACTCCAAAGCTATTTTATGGATAGGTACCAATGGAGGGGGTCTAAGTGCTTTTGACGTTGAAGACAGGCGATTCTATAACTATACCATGGAGGATGGTCTTGCCAATAATGTGATTTACGCGATTCTTCCCGATCAAGAAGGCAATTTATGGCTCAGTTCCAATAGAGGAATTACGAAGTTCACACCACCCAAAGATCTGAAAGAATCCCCCGAAATAGTCAACTATGACAATTATGACGGGCTTGCCACGGAATTTAACACGGGGGCCTATTACAAAGACGAAAGGGGGGGGCTTTATTTTGGAGGTTTGGATGGGATCTATTGGTTTAATCCAAAGGAAATAAAGGAAAACAATATAATGCCGAGAACTACCATTACTGGCCTTCAAATCTTCGAAGAACCTTTTCCAATGTTGTCGTATACCAAGCTTGATTCCGACAAGAATACGCTGACCTTTACATTTTCGAGCCTTCAGTACTCACTTCCGGAAAAAAATAAATACCAGTACCGTCTTGAAGGTTATGATGAAGAGTGGGTTCACGCCGGTAATGTGAATTTTGCACGCTATAGCCAATTACCATCGGGGGAATATGAATTTCAGGTGAAGTCGAGTAATTATGACGGAATCTGGAATGAAAATCCGGCAACTTTTAAGTTTTATATCGCCCCCCCGTGGTATCTCTCGACTTTGGCCAAGTTCATTTATTTAATTTTATTTTTCTCCACGATTTATGCCATTTATCAGTATATGAAATGGCGATTGAAAATGCGACTCGATCTTAAGTTAAAGGAAGAGGAGGCCTTACGGCTCAAAAAACTCAATGACCTTAAATCGAAACTATATACCGACATCTCCCATGAGTTCAGAACCCCGTTGACCTTAATCTCTGGCCCTATTGATGCCGAGCTGGCCAAAGGGCGTTTGACCCGTTCGGAATTTTCCAATTTCTCGATGATAAAACGCAATACGGATAGATTAATGGCACTCGTAGACCAGTTGCTACACTTGGCCAAATTGGAAAAGGGAAAATTGCGCTTAAACCTTTTTCAAGGTAATCTGGGACTTTTCTTGAGGGCCATGGCGACTTCTTTTGAATATCTGGCAGAAAGAAAAAACATAGCCTATGAGGTGAAAATCGAAAATCTGGAAAATAGTTGGTACGATGAGGATGCTTTAGAAAAAATAGTAACCAATCTCTTGTCGAATGCATTCAAATATGCCCCATCTGGCGGAAAGTGTTCTTTTGAAGCAAACGAAAAAAAAGGCAGGTTGAACTTGAGTGTTCGGAATACGGTCAAGGAACCAGGGCAGATAAAGGTCGATAAATTGTTCGAACGCTTTTATCAGCTCGACGGCTACGCCGAAGGAGCGGGCGTCGGCCTTTCATTGGTACGCGAACTCGTAAAACTCTATAAAGGGAATGTTCATGTCAGTATTGAAAATGACGATGTTATTCACTTCCAGATAGATCTTCCGCTCGAAAAGGGATTGACCGAAAACACTCAAAAGTCGGCCAATTCTTCCAAAATAGGGAATACGGAAGAAAGCTTTATCGACCAACAGAATCGGACATTAATTACAGCTAGAACCGAGGAACAGATAGAGCTTCCCATTTTATTGATTGTTGAAGACCATGCAGAGGTACGCAAATTTCTTACTTCCGTTTGGGAGAACAAGTATAGGGTCATTGAGGCTGTCGATGGAGAAAAGGGTATAGCGAAAGCTTTGAAAGAGGTACCTGACCTCATCTTATCCGATGTACGTATGCCCATATGCGATGGCATAACACTTTGCAATACCCTCAAGACCGATCAACGCACCAGCCACATTCCTATTATTTTGCTTACCGCAGGAATTGGTGAAGAGCAAGAGTTGCAGGGACTGGAATCGGGAGCCGATGATTTTATCGAGAAGCCGTTTAAACTGAGAATTCTTGAGAAGCGCATCGGGAACTTGATCGAGACCCGTAAGATTCTTCGCAGCAGGTACAGCCAAGAAGTGGTACTAAAAGCTAAGGATATTGCCATAACGCCGACCGATGAGCTATTTTTGAACCGGGTACAGAAGATTTTGGACGAAAAATTATCCGACCCCGAATTCAATGCAGTTATCTTTTGTAAAGCTGTGGGCATGAGCCGTATGCAATTACATCGCAAATTACAGACCTATACCGGTTTGAGCACCACCGAATTCATTCGTTCGCAGCGCCTAAAACAGGCGGTCAATATTCTAAAAACCTCAGATGCTTCTATCAATGAGGTCGCCTATACCGTAGGGTTCAACACCCCTTCTTATTTCATCAAGTGCTTTAAGGAAGTCTACGGGAACACTCCTTCGGAATATCTTCAAACAACGGATTAGGGCCTTCGGCCCCCTTGTTACATTTCTTGCACACATTGTTACATACGTGGCATGACTACTAAAAGCTTAACTGTAGTTTAGCAATAATCTTAATAATTACTTACATTAAAAACGAGCCACTATGAAAAACATGATTTTAAAAATTGTAGCGATTTTAGGTTGTATGACGATGTTCGTTGGCACATATGGTTGTAAAGATCCTGAAGGTTGTGCCGCTGACCCAGTATATTGCGCTGCGTATTGTGCTGGTAATCCGGAAGATTGCATAGATGAGAATGCCGAACATTTAGAAATTCAAATTGATTCTGTTGAGGCTGTTTCAAAACTTCCGGTCAGACAATAACCAACACTTAAGTTGGGGGTTATCGAAAAACGAACGATTAACGAATAAAAAAATTATACAACACCTTAAAGTTGTTTGCACGGGTAATAATAATGTTGCGCAGTTTCGAGATTATGATTCGCAAAATCTGTTTTATAAAGAACATATGTATTCTTTTTATTACAATGATTTTTATAGCGCAGATAAGGGCACAAGCGCGTACAACCAATGACATGCCCATAGTACTGGTGACGAATCTTGAATCCGATCAACTCGTTGGCATAGAATTGTCGAATGATTTTTGGCAAAGAACCGTCGAAGATATTCTTAGGGTTTACCCGAAGCACGAATTTTATAAGGGGTTGCTTAAAGGAAAATATGAGCTGAAAGAAGACCATCTTGTATTCCCGACAACGGGGACGATCATAACCGTTTATACCGAACAGCGCATTTTTCCGAGCAAGAGTTCTTTGTCCAAAGCGCAACTTAAGGTAGGTGATGATTATAGGTTGGGTGAGGCCAAGTCTAAAGTCATATCGAACCAAAAAGGAGAATTAATAGTAAGAGTAGAATGACTATAAAATGAAACTGTTTAGAAGATCCCCATCGACTTTGAATACAAAGAACACCATCTGGAAGTGGGATGAAGTTACGCTGTTGTTCGTCTCAATCATGTTGGTAGCCCTTTGGTTGATTGGTACCGTACTGATAACAAAAGTAGGCTGATTCGACTTGAACAAGGGCGTTTACAACGCTTTGAAGTCCGATATATATTCCTTTTAGTTCAAAAAGGGATGTTCCCCCCCATACAATTTAGATAAGGCTAAAGAATGACAACATAACCAGGTCGTTTTTTAGCCGGCAAATCATAGCAGGGAGGTATTTCATTAATAACTCCAGCGATATCGATAATCGCGAAAACGAAAGACATCGTATGTCACATATAAAGAATATTGACCATAATGGGATGACTTTATGATAATGAAAATGAATAAAATTTAAACCAAAGATCATGAAAACAACGATTCAAAAATCAGTAATGTTATTAGCAGTGGCTTTATTGGGTTTCAACTGTGATCCAAGAGATGTTTTGTCTGAATTCGACGCATGTGGTAATGAATCTTGGAGCGAACGGACAGGAGCTGAGGCCGATGCTTTGGCAGAGGCTACTGTTGCTTTTTCCAATTCACCAAGTAAGGGGACTTGCGAAAATGTTCGAACGGCCCTTTTCGATTACATCGAGGTACTCGAAGATATGGAAGAATGTGTAGTGCCCGCAAATAGAGAAGCTTATGCCAAGGCTCTTGATGATAGCAGGGTTCAACTACAAGAACTTGACTGCGACGAAGACTTTCAATCATGAAAACCATAGCGCTAACGGTATAATAGAACCAGAATATTTCCCCATAAATGGAAGTATGAACCTAAAAATTGAATAAGATGAAAAATGTAAGAGAACAGTTATTGCTTTTGTTCATGTTCATTGGTATAACAGTTCATGCCCAGTTGACACCTGAACAACAAAAACAGATTGAAGAAGCGCAAAAGATGCAAGATAGCCTCATGAACTCACCTGCTATGAAACAGGTAATGGAACAGATGGAGGCTTTGGGGACACAGTTCGAAGAGCAAATGAACCAGCAGTCCGATAAGAATGGGGAAGATAGTCCAGAAGAATCCTCCTCGGTCGCCAATGGTACGTTATCCATCGATGGAAATACCTATAGTTATGATGCCATCGATAGCGAAAAAAGCCGGATACATTATGACGAAGGAGTATGGCTCGAACTACATCCCGCCAATGTACCGGTCATCGTTTTTGAATTTCCGACCATCGAACGATGGAGTGCGATCCGCACCTATGAATTTGAACTTCCGGCCTTCAATAAAGTTGATGGGCGAGAGCCGATTGTCTTTCATATCAAGCTGGAAGGGGATACCTATGTTTTCGAGGGATCGCTCCATGCCAGTTTGATTTATGGGGTGGTCACCGCCAAATTCAAAGGAATTGGAAAATCCATTGACGGCAATGGAAAGACAGTACCCTTATCCGGAGAATTCGAGGTGTCTATTTGAAAGGGGCCAAAGGAGAAAATCATACTCCTTTACCGCAAGTTTAAGGCGTCTTTATATTTGCAGGACTTTTTCCATAATTTCCTAAAAACTGCCCCGAATCCAAACAGGAAAGCCACCATAGGTTGGGTTAATATTGAAACCAAATACCAGGTTTAAGCTTCAAGTTGTTCTCTTTTCCTTTTAGATAAATAGAAGCGAAAGACCCCCTTTTCAAAAGGGGGTCTTTCCCCCTTTGGAATAAGGACAAATGCCTCTTGTTCAATGCCCGATATGGGAATACCTTGCAATAAAATCATTAACCCTAAAATCATGTGTCATGAAAAAAAGTCTTCTTTATATAAGTTGCTATTTGCTAATGCTGATGATAAGTAACGCATGTCAGGCAAAAAAACTCGCGGACTGTATTCAAACCGGTGATTGCGATAAATATGAAAGCCCTACGGAAAGTGATGGTACGAACCTAAGAACTGCCGAAGTCGATTCTTTGATTTCCAATATAGAATTGGAGTCTGAAATAGAGACGAACCTTACTAAAACAGTTAGCCATGGAAGGTAGAACTTTGTCTATAATCGTAATGACGGCACTTTTGATATTAATGGTAGTTTCCAAATTTTCATTTGGTCTAAAGTGGATCGATGAAAAGTGGAAGACATTTAAAATATGGCTGGTATAAAGGCCGCGGCGACAATTGCAGGATTGAGGCAAATCGTTTAAAAGATATTACCAAGCACTTTTGAATCTTAGAATCAATAAATAGCTGTTCATAAACTGTTGAAATTGCCTCAAATTTTAAACCAAAAAGTATGTTTATTATATACTTTTTGGTTTATTTTTTTGATAGCCATTTTTTTGGAAAATCCTCAAAATCAGAGATAATTTCGAAAGGTCAATGAACATCACCAGTGAAGCTACATTTCAACACATCGTGTTAAAAACTTTGTGATCGTTTTGCCAAAATCACCTTTTTTGAACGCTCACATTTTTCCATCTTTGTTCATCCCGACAGTAAGGTAGTTTTCACCTTGCTTATCAAAAATTAGCATCATTTACGCATGTCAATGGTCTTTTTCTCGGTTTTGAGAAATTTTCGGATTCAATTGACTTTAAGAAGATATCAAGGTATGATTCGATTCTTGGGCGTATTACGGAATTAACGAATTAAAAAACAACAACATTATGTCAACAGCATTAGAGCCTATTCTTGAAGAAAATGAAGACCGATTTGTAATATTTCCTATCCAACATCATGATTTATGGGAATGGTACAAAAAATGTGAGGCTTGTTTTTGGACGGCGGAAGAAATCGACCTTCATGAAGATCTAAACGATTGGAGCAACAAGTTGAACGATGATGAACGCTACTTTATCAAACATATATTGGCGTTCTTTGCCGCCTCGGATGGGATTGTAAACGAGAATCTGGCCGAAAATTTCGTAAGCGAGGTACAATATTCGGAAGCAAAATTCTTCTACGGGTTTCAAATCATGATGGAAAATATCCATTCGGAAACCTATTCGCTTTTAATCGACACCTATGTGAAGGATGAAAAAGAAAAGAACGTACTTTTTAAGGCCATTGAAAACTTTCCCGCTATTAAAAAGAAGGCCGATTGGGCGTTGAACTGGATAGAATCTCCAAGTTTTGCCGAACGACTGATCGCTTTTGCCGCGGTCGAGGGCATCTTCTTTTCCGGGGCTTTTTGTTCTATTTTCTGGTTGAAGAAGAGAGGTCTTATGCCCGGTCTTACTTTTTCGAACGAACTGATCTCAAGGGATGAGGGCATGCATTGTGATTATGCGGTGCACCTGCATAACAAGCATTTGATGAACAAAGTGCCCAAAGAACGTATTACACAGATTTTGACCAATGCACTTGATATCGAACGCGAGTTCATTACCGAATCACTTCCCGTGAGCTTGATCGGGATGAATGCGAAATTGATGACCCAATATTTAGAGTTCGTAACCGATAGACTTTTGGTGGAACTTGAATGCGATAAGGTTTACAACTCTACGAATCCGTTTGATTTTATGGATATGATTTCGCTTCAGGGCAAGACCAACTTCTTTGAAAAAAGGGTCTCTGAGTATCAAAAAGCCGGGGTACTGAACAAAGAAAAAGATGAGGATGCGCAAAAAATCAGTTTTGACGCTGACTTTTAGTCTTGGTTTAGCATAGCCTTCAAGATTTTTTAAACCAGGTAGAATATCAAAATAGAAAGACAACCAAAGTAATAAACGCAAAAACAACCGTAGCAAATGTATGTAATCAAAAGAGATGGAAGAAAAGAGATGGTGATGTTCGACAAGATCACCGCTCGGGTCCGTAAATTATGTTATGGCCTTAATGGGCTTGTCGATCCGTTAAAAGTGGCCATGCGGGTAATCGAAGGGCTTTATGATGGTGTGACTACCTCGGAACTGGACAATCTAGCTGCCGAAATTGCGGCTACTATGACCACGACCCATCCTGATTACGCAAAGCTAGCGGCACGTATCTCCGTATCGAATTTGCACAAGAACACTAAAAAATCCTTCTCTGAAACGATGAAGGATCTTTATGAATACATAAATCCGAGAACCAATAAAAAGGCCCCGTTATTGTCGGATGAGGTCTATAAAGTGATTTCAGAGAACTCTGAACGTTTGGATTCGACGATAATATACAACCGTGATTTTGGCTACGATTATTTCGGTTTTAAGACGCTTGAGCGGTCTTATCTACTTAAATTGAACGGTAGGATCGCTGAAAGGCCCCAACATATGTTGATGCGTGTTGCCGTGGGCATTCATTTGGATGATCTCGATTCGGCCATCGAGACCTATGAGTTGATGTCAAAAAAGTATTTCACGCATGCTACGCCGACTTTGTTCAATTCGGGTACACCAAAACCGCAAATGTCCTCGTGTTTCCTTTTGGCGATGAAAGAAGACAGCATCGACGGTATTTATGACACTTTGAAACAAACGGCAAAGATTTCCCAATCGGCGGGCGGTATAGGCCTATCTATCCATAACATTCGGGCGACGGGATCTTATATTGCAGGTACGAACGGTACCTCGAACGGAATCGTGCCCATGCTTCAGGTTTTTAACGATACGGCACGATATGTCGATCAAGGTGGCGGAAAGAGAAAAGGAAGTTTCGCGATCTATATGGAACCTTGGCATGCCGATGTTTATGAATTCCTTGATTTGAAAAAGAACCATGGAAAAGAAGAAATGAGAGCCCGTGACCTTTTCTACGCCATGTGGATTTCCGACCTCTTCATGAAAAGGGTGGAGGCCAATGAAGATTGGACATTGATGTGCCCTAATGAATGTCCAGGCTTGTTCACGAACCATAGTGAGGAATTCGAGAAATTGTATTTGGGCTACGAAGCTAAGGGAAAAGGCAGAAAGACGGTAAAGGCCAGAGAGCTTTGGGAGAAGATCCTAGAGTCGCAGATTGAGACCGGTACACCCTATATGTTGTACAAAGATGCGGCTAACCGAAAGAGCAACCAAAAGAACTTGGGTACGATTCGTTCCTCGAACCTCTGTACCGAGATTATGGAATACACTTCATCCGACGAAGTGGCCGTTTGTAACTTGGCCTCGATAGCATTGCCTATGTTCGTTAAAAATGGCGAGTTTGACCATAAAGAATTGTTCAAGGTAACCAAACGTGTAACGAAGAACCTGAACAGGGTTATCGATAGAAATTATTATCCGGTGAAAGAGGCCGAGAACTCGAATATGCGCCATAGGCCGATCGGTCTAGGGGTACAGGGCCTTGCCGATACCTTTATTATGCTGCGGTTGCCGTTTACCAGTGACGAGGCCAAGAAATTGAACCAAGACATTTTCGAAACATTATATTATGCCGCGGTCACCGCATCGATGGAAGCGGCCAAAGAGGAAGGAACTTATTCCAGTTATGAGGGCTCGCCCATCTCGAACGGCGAATTTCAGCATAACCTATGGGGGATTAAGGACGAAGAGCTTTCCGGAAGATGGGATTGGGAAAAACTAAGGAAGAACGTCAAGAAGAACGGTGTTCGCAACTCCCTTTTGGTTGCGCCGATGCCCACGGCATCAACTTCACAGATTTTAGGAAACAACGAATGTTTTGAGCCTTATACTTCCAATATCTATACAAGAAGGGTATTGAGTGGCGAGTTTATCGTGGTTAACAAACATCTGTTGGAAGATTTGGTAGAATTAGGTTTGTGGAACGAAAATATGAAGCAAGAGTTGATGCGTGCCAATGGATCGATTCAGCATATTGAGACAATACCGCAAGATATTAGAGATCTTTATAAGACCGTATGGGAGTTGAGCATGAAAGACATTATCGATATGTCAAGACATAGGGGCTACTTCATCGATCAGAGCCAATCATTGAATTTGTTCATGGAGAATGCGAACTATGCGAAGCTGACCTCGATGCACTTCTACGCATGGAAAAGCGGACTTAAAACAGGAATGTATTACCTGCGTACCAAAGCTGCCGTAGACGCTATTAAGTTTACGTTGGACAATACCAAGAAAAAAGAAATGCCCGTAAGTGTGGCGGCAGAGGCTGAGGCGACCGCTGGAACATTACCAAACCCTGAAGCCGCAAAAACAATGGAGGTTCGGCCAACACCTGTGGCTTCACAAGAATTGGATATACAGCCAATGACACCTGCAGAGATGAAAGAGATGATAGCTCGGGCCAAAGAAGGCCAGGCCGATGACGATTGCCTGATGTGCGGATCTTAAATATTGGTTCAAACAAAATTTTCGACCCTGGCTACATAAGTCAGGGTTTTTGTTTGCCATTATCGGTCTTTATTCAAAGAGAAATTGGTAAATTAAAAGAAATAATAGCACTTGCAATTAGCACAACAAACAAATTGCAAAAGAATTACGAAATGGATGTGACACTATTTTTCGAAGTAGGGTCGAAGTGCACTTGAGAAAACAAATGCCATTGCGTAAATAATAAGAATAATAAGATACTTGTCCATGCCCCGGATACTAAACGTATTTTAATATACGAGTAAACAACGCAAAAAGATTATTTAAATTTTAAAATTTATCAAAAAAATAACAAAAAATTGGAGATTACCCGAAAAATTGGCAAAAATGGTTTTCAGGAAGAATGGAAAATGGCACACATGGACCAGTCATTGAAACGGCCCATGTGTGTCATGTTGCATTTAATAGGATGGGGGATACTTTTTAATTTTGATTACCATCTTAAAATTATCAATCTTCGAAACTCAATCGACGTGACTTTTTGAAAAAGCGTCGATATGCTGTTCTCGAGACCAATAGTAATGCAATGTAACTGATAAGTAGGTATAAATACGGGGTCATAATATAAAGAACGAACATTGTAGGCAATATCTTACCCCATTATTGTGTAGTATATCGAAAAGGGGTTAAATTTTCGATGAATGGCAATAAATTTTTTTAGGATCCGATGAATGACACGCAACCGATCTGTATGGACGAAGGGAAAATTAAAAAAAGGCCTCTATTGTAGAGGCCTTTTTTATTATACCTTTCAAAAACCTATAAGAAATCATCCACTTTTTTATAGGCATCTATAACGGCCTGTTCACCGGCTTTCTCGGGTTTTGAATTGCCATGTTCCATACCGAGAACCCCATCAAAACCTTTTTCGTGGATCCATTTGAATACATTTTTGTAATTGATTTCACCTGTTGTAGGCTCCTTTCGACCCGGATTATCACCAATCTGTATGTAAGCGATTTCATCCCAAGTAAGTCCCATGTTGTGAATTAGATGTCCTTCCGTTTTTTGCAAATGATAGATATCGTACAATATTTTGCACGACGGACTGTCCACTCCTTTGCAGATCATATAGGTTTGATCGGAATTTTGCAAATACAGATCAGGGGAGTCCGAAAGTGGCTCCAATACCATTACCAGACCATGGGGTTCGAAAATTTCCGCGCCTCTTTTTAAAGCTTCGATAACATTGGCATCTTGAACGCCGATCGGTAGTTTTCTTTCATATCCGCCCGGTACTACGGTCATCCATTTGGCATTGACGCGTTTGGCAACTTCGACTGCCCTTCTGCAACCATCCAAAAAAATATCGATATGTTCTTTTTTACCTGCCGCCAAGGTGTTTGCCATATTGCCACCTTTGTCGACGACAAAAACACCCATTGTCATACCATGCTTTGCGAGTGTCTCTCCCATCTTGGTCTGCAAGGCCACATCACGGCCCATCATACCATTATCTTCAAAAGCTGTAAAACCCTGCTCGGCCATAAAATTCAATTGATCGATAGGATCGTCCCCGGCGTGATTTTTGAACATACCCAAATGCGGGGCATATTTTAAATTGAACTTATGAGGTGCTAAGGGAGTTGAAAGTTTGTTCGTGTTAGCAAGAACACCGCCCATAGTAAGGGCACCCGTGCTTAGCGCCGCTTTTTGAATAAAACTTCTTCTTTTCATTGATTTGATTTATAAAGACCAAGCTTTTCCGCTGGTCAATTCCTGAAGATTTCCACAGCTGATATATTCGCCTGGTACGGGTAGATAGGCCAATACTTCCTCACCGACATATTCAGATGCCTTATAACCCCAGATGGTCAGGCCTCTTAGATTATCGGCAAAGGCGAAATGAGCAACATTGTCATCCATCTGTGCTGCCTCACCTTCTGCAACGGCCTCTTTGTACGAATCGATGGTTTCGTAATATTTTACTCGGTCTTCCTTAGTTACCTTCAGGGCCGAAGCAAGAACCGGTTCTAAATCTTCAGAAGTAAGATCGGCGATTTTTTCTTTTCCAGAATCCTTTAAAGCTTTATCCAAAAATTTGCCCATTGACATTTTTACAAAATCTTGCTGTTCGGCCTCCATAACCTGATCCGCGAAACGATCGATAAAAATATTGACCTGTACTTCAGATGCGGAAGGGGTGTCGGTCTTGGGCAAAATAATATCTACAAGTTTTGTCAATACGGCCCCTTCGTCCTTTGAAAAGAAATCAGGTGTCCACTCCAATACTTTCTCTTCTTTACAGCTTTGTACGATGCCGATCAGTGTTGGTGTTGCCACAACGTAGCCCAGTGACAACCCCATATTCTTAAGTGCTTTTCTTCTATCCATTATATATTTCCTTTTTTGAGTTCTTGTGCTGCGTGGTTGGCAGCCCTTGCCGTAAAGGCCATATAGGTAAGGGATGGGTTGACACAACTTGCAGAGGTCATAAAAGCCCCGTCCGTTACATAAACATTGGGCACATCATGAATTTGATTGTTGCCGTTCAAGACCGATGTCTTTCTATTTCTCCCCATACGGGCGGTACCCATTTCATGTATTCCTAGGCCCAATGCACCGGGACGATCATGGCCCTTGACATCCCTGAGTCCAGCTTTCTCGAGCATTTCAATGGCCGATTCTTGCATGTCCTTGCGCATGTTCCATTCGTTCTCTTTGAATTCGGCATCAAAAGTAACCGTTGGTAGGCCCCATTGGTCTTTTTTATCGTAATCCAAGGTCATACGGTTATCCTCATAAGGCAATACCTCACCGAAACCACCGATACCCATTGTCCAACCACCCGGCTTCAAAATGGCCTCTTTCAAGCTTTTGCCGTGTGATAGTTCGGCGACCGTATCTTCCCAGTTGCCTCGACTGGCTCCGCCTTGGTAACCGAAGCCTCGTTTATAGTCTTTTCGGTCGGAATCGCCACCGAGATTTCTAAACCTTGGAATATAGACCCCACTGGGTTTCCTTCCTTTGTAATATTTATCTTCAAAGCCATCGAACTTGCCCGACGCCCCGACTCCGAGATGGTGATCCATGATATTTCTTCCCAATTGATCGGAATCATTCCCCATTCCGTTCGGAAAGCGATCTGACTTTGATTGCATCAATATGGAAGTCGATGCAATGGCCGAGGCACAGAGAAAGATGACCTTGGCCTTGAATTCAAAAGCTTCTTTGGTGACCCGATCGATAACTTTTACACCCGTAGCACGCTTGGTATCGGGGTCATAGATTACTTCATGTACTATGGAATCAGGCCTTAGGGTCATATTTCCGGTACGTTCGGCCGCCGGCAATGTCGACGAAAGGCTACTAAAATAAGCGCCAAACGGACAACCCCTGATACAGCGGTTCCTGAACTGGCATTTGCTGCGCCCTTCAAATTCCTTGGTGCCGGTAATGTGCGCGGTACGTCCGGCAGTAATTACCCTGCCATCGAAATGTTCGGCCACCTTTTCCCTTACATGCTGTTCTACACAGTTAAGTTCCATCATGGGCAGAAAATTACTGTCGGGCAACTGGGGCAGGTTCAAAGCTTCCCCGCTAACGCCAATATAGTTTTCGACCTTTTCGTACCAAGGGGCAATGTCTTTGTACCGTACCGGCCAATCCACAGCTATACCCTCTCGTTGGTTGGCCATGAAATCGATATCGCTCCAACGATAGCTCTGGCGCCCCCATTGCAGCGAACGTCCGCCGACGTGGTAACCACGCATCCAATCAAAACGCTTGATTTCGTTGTAAGGGTGCTCAAGGTCGTTTACGAACCACATTTTACTGGCGGCATTCGTCGTATAACCAGTTCTATTCTGTTTAGGCTGTTTCTCGATATCGGCCTTTGTCGGTTGCCCGGCATTGGGGAAATCCCACGGATCCATATTCGCGGTTTCATAGTCTTCGATATGTTTGACCATTCTACCGCGTTCCAAAACCAGGGTTTTTAGACCGTTCTCACATAATTCTTTGGCCGCCCAGCCTCCGCTGATACCAGTTCCTACAACAATCGCATCGTACGATTCCTGCTCTTCGTTGTAATAGAATTTACTCATGTATAAAATTGTTTAGCCTCTAAATTTATTAAATATAAAATTAATTCTCTACATTTAAACCTTATACTTCGAGACTGCACTGCACTATATCGATTAAGTATATTTTATAAGGTTCAATAATCAACAAACAAACAAATGAAAAAAGACTATATGCTTGCAAAGCGTTATTTATTATTAGTATCGGTTGTTCTTACGGTGATGTTTTCGTCCTGTAAGGACAAAAAAGAAAAAGAGGTCGAAACAATGGACACCGAAGCGGCCATGACGGAGGCCCAAGAACCTTTTTTTAAGCTTTCGCTTGCGCAATGGTCCATTCATAAAATGATTAGAAACGATAGTGTAGACCCCTATAGTTTTGCGGAAAAGGCAAAAAATTGGGGGTTTTCGGGATTGGAGTATGTCAGCCAACTATATCCTGCCGATTTGGAGAATAACGAATATTCCGAGGAGGCCATGAAAGCCTTTGTTGAAAAGTCGAATGCGGAGGCCGAAAAATACGGTCTTCAAAATGTGTTGATCATGATCGATGGGCAAGGCAATCTAGCTGTCAGTGATGCTGATGAACGAAAAGCGGCCGTAGAAAGACATTATAAATGGGTCGATGCCGCTGCTGCAATGGGCTGTCATGCAATAAGGGTGAACCTAAATGGAGAGAGTGATCCTGAAAAATGGAAGGCAAACTCCATTGACGGCTTGACACAACTTGCCACTTATGCCAAGGATAAAAACATTAATATTATAGTTGAGAATCATGGCGGACTATCATCAAATGGTGTAATGCATGCCGAAGTTATGAAAGCGGTAAATATGGATAACTGTGGCACCTTACCCGATTTTGGTAACTTTTGTATAACCAGAAAAAAAGATAGCTGGGAGTGTGCAGAGATGTACGATATCTATAAAGGTGTGGCCGAATTGATGCCCTATGCCAAGGCGGTCAGTGCCAAATCAAACGTATTTGACGAAAACGGCGACGAGGTCAATATCGATTATGCAAAAATGTTACAGATTGTTAAGGATGCAGGCTATACCGGATACATTGGGGTCGAGTACGAAGGCAATGAACTTGGCGAGGAAGAAGGGATTATCGCTACCCGTGATTTACTGATCAAAGCCTCCACATCGGTCAACTAAATCGATTAATGCTTCATGAAGGGGTTTTTTAATCAACTGTTCGATTACAATTTTTATTGCAACAAAAAGTTGATCGAAGCTTGCAGTACCATAGATTCTGTCCCGGAAAAGAGTGTCGAACTTTTTAGCCATATTTTGAACGCCCATCATATATGGAATTCACGGATCTTGGGTAAAACCCCCGAGCACGGGGTCTGGCAAATACACGAAATCAGGCAATGGGGAGATATCCACTATGAGAACCAAAGAAGTTCGTTTGAGATTATCACGAATGCCGATGACTTTGAAAAACGCATAGACTATGAAAACTCCAAGGGCCGGTCATTCACGAATACGTTGCAGGACATTTTGTTCCATGTGGTGAACCACTCGACCCATCATAGAGGACAGATTGCGATGAACTTTAGAAATAACGAAATCGAACCGTTGTCTTTGGATTATATTTTTTACAAACGTTAGAACTTTTTTCCGATATGAATAACGGAGTACGTGCACAGCTTTCGCTCATGATGTTTCTTGAGTTCTTTATTTGGGGAAGCTGGTACGTGACCATGGGAATTTACCTGCCGAATACTCTGGAGTCGGGAGGCGCCGAAATTGCTCAGGCCTATTCCACGCAATCATGGGGTGCGATTTTGGCCCCTTTCATAATTGGTCTTATCGCAGATCGTTATTTCAATGCAGAACGCATTTTGGGAATGTTGCACCTTATAGGGGCGGTATTGATGTACCTGCTTTATACGGCGACCGATTTTACCGTGTTTTACCCTTTTTTGTTGTCTTACATGATTTTGTACATGTCGACCTTGGCCCTGGTCAATTCCGTTTCTTTCAACCAAATGAAAGACCCGGCGAAAGAGTTTTCGTTTGTTCGCGTTTTCGGAACACTTGGTTGGATTGCCGCAGGGTCGTTGATCAGCTATCTCAACTGGGATTCACAGGAAGGAATTTCAGAAGGTATTCTCCGCAACACTTTTTTAATGGCCGCTATTTCTTCGGCAATTTTGGGAATTTTCAGTTTTACCTTGCCCAAAACCCCGCCACGGGCCAACCGTAATGAAAAGGTAGCGATTTCAAAGTTGTTGGGGCTCGATGCCCTAGCGTTGTTCAAAGACCGGAATTTCTTGATATTCTTCTTGGCCTCGGTTCTCATTTGTATTCCTTTGGCTTTCTACTATCAGCATGCCGGACAGTTTTTGGGGGAAATAGGAGTTGACAATCCCGCGGGAAAGATGACCATTGGGCAGTGGTCCGAAATTCTTTTTATGCTTTTGCTACCATTCTTTTTTAAGCGTTTCGGGTTCAAAAATACGATACTGATCGCCATGTTGGCCTGGGGGCTTCGATACCTTTCATTTGCCTATGGCAATGCCGGGGAACTGTCGTTGCTCATCTTGATCGGTATTGCCCTGCACGGTATCTGCTATGACTTTTTCTTCGTCTCTGGCCAGATCTATACCGATACAAAAGCAGGGGCTACCTATAAAAGCGCCGCACAAGGGCTGATTACATTGGCGACCTATGGTATCGGTATGCTCATCGGATTTTGGATTGCAGGACAGATAACCGATGCCTATTTACTCGGCGATGGCGCTCATGATTGGAAAACAATTTGGATTTATCCCGCAGCATTTGCAGGCGGGGTTTTGGTGCTGTATGCGCTATTGTTCAAAAACGAAAAAATCGAATATAAATCCTAGAAAATTTATAAATTGACTGACGGAAGATAACATTGATAATTCCGACGTATTAAATAATTGATTATGCCAAAAAAAATAAGATTAGGAGTTTTAGGAGGAGGAGGGGATTCCCTCATCGGGGTACTACATAGGGTAGCCTCCCAGATTAACGACAACTATCAAATCGTAGGGGCGGTCTTTAATCCCGATTTTAAAGCCAACAAAGCCTTTGCCCGTGAGATCGATGTTCCTCTGGACAGAATTTATGAGGACTTCGACACTATGATCGAAGAAGAGATGAAATTGCCTGAAAGCGAACGTATTCAGGTCTGCTCGGTCTTGACTCCCAATTTCCTACACTTTCCCATGGCCAAAAAGTTATTGGAGAATGGCTTTCACGTCATCTGCGAAAAACCGATGACAACTACTTATGAAGAGGCAAAAACATTACAGAAGACCCATAATAAAGCGGGTACCGTTTTTGCCCTGACACATACCTATACAGGTTACCCTATGGTGCGCCAAATGCGCGAAATGATAAAGGCCGGGGCCTTGGGCAAAATTCATAAGGTGGATGCACGCTATTATCAAGGTTGGATCAATGAAATAATTCACGATAAGAAAAAACGTTCTACCGTTTGGCGGCTCGACCCAAAAAAAGCAGGAATAAGCTCTTGCATGGGCGATATCGGTGTACACGCCTTCAACCTCATAGAATATACTACAGGTCTTCAGGTAAAATCATTGCTCTGTGACTTTAATTATTTGTATAAGGATAATAAGATGGATGTCGATGGTACTGTACTGATCCGAATGGACGACTATGTTAAAGGCGTCATTCGCGGAAGTCAGGTTGCCACAGGCGAAGAAAACGGATTGGCAATAGCCATCTATGGTTCGAAAGGTGCTTTTAGGTGGGAGCAGGAAAACCCGAATTTTCTTTATAAATTAAGTGACTCCGAGCCTACCCAGGTCTATAAACCGGGCCATGCCTATAATTCTAAATTGTCCTTGGACGGTACAAAGTTGCCTCCGGGACATCCCGAAGGGATCTTTGATTCGATGGCCAATATTTATTTGGGGGCGGCCAAGGCCATTCGTGGTAGAAAATACAATGACGGCGAGTTTCCGACCATGACCGATGGCGTTCGCGGGATGGATTTCATCGAGGCCACCGTAGCTTCTCATAAAAACGGAAATGTTTGGGTGAAATTGAAAAAATGAATCTAAGGGATTCTTAAATTATGTCAAATAAAGGGGGCCGCATTATGCGGCCCCCTTTATTTTATCTTTCGAATACTTTTTCGAATTCCTGACAGACAACGATCATACTGTCCCTTGGTACCCGTCCGAACGGTTCAAGTTCGCGGGTAAAATAATCCCAATGCACTTTTTTCCAATAGTCTAGTGATTTATCTCCTTCCCCTTCAAGTTTAGCATATTCTTCATCGATACTGAAAAAGGGTTTGAGCCTTACCTTGGTTGTTTTGACAATGCATTGCGCCTCTCCCTCCCAATTTGTTATTACAGTGAAATCCCCGATTTTTGGTAGTCGTTCCTTTCTATATTGTAGACCCAGCAATGAATCCGAAGTCGCCTTTTTGATACCCTTTTTGACCAAGGCGACACAAGTATTGGCATCTTCTTGATTATCGCAAAAATGAATGGTATTAGGGGCTTCGTGAAAAGCATCCTCAAGATGCTTGTCCAAATAATCTCCCCACATATTTCTAGCTGAAGCATTGTCCATGTCTCCTAAAACGTATTTGGTTTGGTTTATATTGTTTATTGGCCGTCACGTAAATGTTCCGTTTTTCAGTTGCCAACAGTTCTACCTGTGTGTATCGGTGATTTGGTGCAATTTCCCAATAGGCTTCGATTGGGTCTTAAGTGATGCCTTGATTCAATTCGTATTATATTTCTTGCTTTAATCATTAGGCTTTTGCTATATTTATGACTTCACTCGAAAGGAAGCCGTTCATTCAAATTGGGTTTCTAAATATAGGGTATAATTCTTTAAGGATATCAGAACCAATTTTCAATAACACGCATAAAGTATTATAATGAAGACAATAAAAGGGCCAGCGGTTTTTTTGGCACAGTTCGTAGATAGCAAGGCACCGTTCAACACCTTGGACGGTATGTGCAAATGGGCATCCGACTTGGGGTATAAGGGGATTCAGATCCCTACATGGGAAAGTTTTCTCATCGATTTGGACAAGGCCGCTGAAAGCCAGACTTACTGTGATGAACTAAAGGGAAAGGTAAATTCATACGGATTGGAGATTACCGAATTGTCAACGCACTTGCAAGGCCAATTGGTGGCGGTCCACCCTGCTTATGACCTGATGTTCGATAATTTTGCTCCCGACAAGGTGAAGAACAATCCCAAGGCACGAACCGAATGGGCGGTAGATGTTGTGAAAAAAGCGGCGACTGCAAGCCGTAGGCTTGGTATAAAAGCCCATGCTACATTTTCAGGTGCTTTGTTATGGCACACCTGGCACCCATGGCCGCAACGGCCCGCTGGCTTGGTCGAAATGGGCTTCGAGGAACTTGCCAAACGATGGATGCCGATTTTGAACCATTTCGATGAAGAGGGTGTCGATGTATGTTATGAGATACATCCTGGAGAGGATTTGCACGACGGCGATACCTTTGAACGATTTTTAGAAGCTACGGGAAACCATAAAAGAGTGAATATTCTTTATGACCCTAGCCATTTTGTGTTACAGCAACTTGATTATATCGAATACATCGACCATTATCATGAGTTCATCAAATCATTTCATGTAAAAGACTCGGAATTCAACCCTACCGGAAAGAAAGGCGCCTTTGGCGGATACAATGACTGGGGCGATAGAGCGGGAAGATACCGTTCGCTCGGTGATGGACAGATCGACTTTAAGACCATCTTTTCAAAATTGACGCAATATGGTTGTGACGTTTGGGCCGTGATGGAATGGGAATGCTGTATCAAGAGCCCTGAACAAGGTGCGCGCGAAGGTGCCATATTCATACAAGATCATATCATCGAGGCGACCGAAAAGACTTTTGATGATTTTGCCGGTGCCGAAATAGACAAAGACGTGTTAAAAAAGATACTAGGAACTTAAAATGAAATCAATGAAAAAATTATCGCTTGTTGCCATTATGGTTTTGGCATTTCTAGGATGTAAAGAGAATACCAAAGAAACATCTACGGATAAAGATGCCGAGACCGCGGCCGAGACGGACATGAAAATGTCGGAAAAGAATGAATGGACCGAACTTTCACTAGATGATTGGCAAGCCTTTAAGGGTGGCCCTGTACCCGAATATTGGAAAGAAGAAGATGGGGCCATTGTGTTTCATCCACCAAGTTCCGAAGCCCGAATGGGCCCAGATGGCGAAAGAAAATCCTTTAATATTGTCACCAAAAATGACTATTCGAGCTTTGTGCTTTCCTTGGAATGGAAGATATCGGATACCGGTAACAGCGGTATCATGTGGGGCGTAAGCGAAGATGATAAATACGAGGAACCTTATCATACCGGATTGGAAATTCAGGTATTGGACAACGAGAAACATCCCGATGCCAAAAATGGCACGACCCATCAAGCAGGTGCCCTTTACGATTTGGTCGAACCTTCAGAAGACGCTACAAAACCGGTCGGCGAATGGAATTCCGTTGAAATAACTGTTGACCATGTCGCCAATAAGGGCAGTTCGGTTCTCAATGGGGTCGAGGTGGCAACTTTTCCTGTTGAAGGGCCAGAATTGGATCAGCTTTTGAAAGGGTCTAAATTTGATGGCTGGGATGGTTTTGCAAAGTTCAAGACCGGAAAGATCGCATTGCAGGACCACGGTGATGTCGTGGCCTTTCGTAACATTAAGATTAAGGAATTAAAATAAGCGCAAACCAAATAACCAAACATCGAATTAGTATGAAGCGATTACTTTGCCTGATGGCCCTAACGACTTTTGTTTTTTCATGTAAGGAAGCACCAAAACCTGAAATGACCGAAGATGTCGCCGAGAAAATAGAACAAGTGCCCGTCATCACCTATGAAGAATATTCGGGCACCGAACCGACCACTCCCGAAGAAACCGAGTATTATGAGCCAAAAGTACCTGTTGTTACCCCGAATGGAAAAGGTGCCGCGCCAAGTGATGCAATAGTGCTCTTCGATGGAAGCGATTTTGATGCCTGGATAAGCTCCAATGATAGCACCGCTGCCCCTTGGCACTTGAACAAGAACGGAAGTATGACCGTTAAGGATAAAACGGGAAACATACAGACCAAACAAAATTTTGGCGATATACAATTGCACATCGAATGGAAATCACCGGCAGAAGTCAGTATGGAGGGGCAGCACCGAGGAAACAGCGGTATTTTTCTGAACGGTATTTATGAGATACAGGTTTTGGACAACAATGATAACGATACCTATGTAAACGGTCAGGTAGGTTCGATATACAAGCAGGGGCCTCCTTTAGCAATGGCCTCGGTACCCAGCGGTGAATGGAACACTTATGATATTATTTATCATATGCCCGAATTCAATGCCGATGGCGATAAGATTAAGTCCGCTACGGTAACTGTTCTCCATAATGGTATATTGATTCAAGATCATACCGAGATCAAGGGAACCACGCCCTATATTGGTTGGCCCAAGAACGACCCCCATGGCAAAGGGCCTTTGATGCTTCAAGACCATGGCGATAATAGCCGTGTAAGCTATCGTAATATTTGGGTGCGTGAGTTGTAAAGTTGCTCATTGGCTTCTGATTTCTTCGTTTCAAACGCGATTGGTTCGGTATTTATCCTTTTAGGTTTTATATTGTTATGACGGTCGCCCAGAAACGATTCTTATTGTATCGGCTTTCATTTTATTGCTGAGTATCTTTTTATGATTCACTTGGTGTGAAACCCAATTGGACAAACGATTTGATAAAAACGGTACCCCAAAGAACACGCCCTAATTTTAATTACCTTTACGTCGAAACAAAACCGAGGTATGATTCAATCCATGACAGGGTTCGGGAAAAATGTAATTCAACTTCCCGAAAAAAAAATAACGGTAGAATTAAAGTCCTTGAACAGTAAAAGCCTTGACCTTAACGCTCGAATGCCCTCTTGCTATCGAGAAAAAGAACTTGAGCTTCGAAAAGAGATTGCCAAGTCACTGGTGAGAGGTAAAATTGATTTCAACCTATATGTTGAACTGACCGGTGACGAGACCTCGGCCCAAGTGAACGAAGGTGTTGTTCGTCAATATATGAGGCAATTGAAAACGATTGCAGATGGAGACGATATTCGTTTACTCGATATGGCTTTGCGATTGCCGGACGCACTTAAGACCGAGCGCGAAGATTTGGACGAAGAAGAATATGAAGCGATTCGGTCCGCGCTTAAGGCGGCGTTGATGGAAATCAACAAATTTCGTTCGCACGAAGGCCATGTTCTTGAAAAAGACTTCACGAAACGAATAGAGAATCTTGAGGAGTTATTGTCGCAAGTATTGCAAATGGATCCGGATCGCACGGCGACCATTCGTGAACGCTTGGAAAAAGCCGTTCAGGATATTCAAGCGGAAGTTGATGCGAACCGTTTTGAACAAGAGTTGATCTATTATCTCGAAAAATACGATATCACTGAAGAGAAGGTACGTTTGGCCAATCATCTCGATTATTTTTCAAAAACTTTGAAATCTACGGATTCAAACGGAAAAAAACTTGGATTCATTACTCAGGAAATTGGCCGTGAAATCAATACGATTGGATCAAAAGCGAACTATGCCCCAATGCAGCAGCTCGTAGTGCAGATGAAGGACGAACTGGAAAAAATCAAAGAACAAATGTTGAACGTACTCTAATGGAAGGCGGTAAACTCATCATATTTTCGGCCCCGTCGGGTAGCGGTAAGACCACTATTGTACGCCACCTCTTGGAGCAGCCGGACCTGAATTTGGCCTTTTCGGTATCGGCGACCTCAAGACCCCGCCGCGGCAAGGAAAAAAATGGGGAACACTATTACTTCATGACGGTAGGCGAGTTCAAAAAACATATCAAGAACGATGATTTTTTGGAATGGGAAGAAGTTTACCGCGATAATTTTTACGGAACGTTAAAGAGTGAGGTAGAAAGACTTTGGGCCGAAGGTAAGAACGTTATTTTTGATATTGATGTTGTCGGAGGCCTGCGGATCAAAAAAAAATTCCCGGAACAGACTTTGGCCGTATTTGTAAAACCGCCGAGCGTTGATGAGCTTAAAATACGCTTGAAGAAAAGGAGTACCGAAAGTGACGACAAGATAAACATGCGCATTGCCAAGGCTTCGGTAGAGATGGCCACCGCACCCCAATTCGATACCATTATCAAGAATTATGATCTCGACACCGCTTTAAAAGAGGCTTATGGACTGGTCAAAGACTTTGTAGCAAAACCGACCAAAGCAGATAAAAAGAGAACTAACAAGTGAAGAAGGTCGGGCTTTACTTCGGTACCTTCAACCCAATACATGTCGGGCACATGGTGTTGGCCAATCATATGGTCGAGTTTTCCGATTTGGATGAGGTTTGGTTTGTAGTGACACCTCAAAGTCCATTCAAGACAAAGAAAACACTACTTGACAATCACCACCGCTATCAAATGGTCTTCGAGGCCACCCAAGAATTTTCGAAGCTAAAGCCGAGTAAAATAGAATTCGACCTTCCCCAACCCAATTATACGGTCGACACACTGGCACATTTGCTCGACACTTATGAAAATGATTATGAATTTTCGCTGATAATGGGAGAAGATAATTTGAAAAGCTTTCACAAGTGGAAGAACTATGACGTAATATTGGAACATCACGACATTTATGTGTATCCACGTATTTCAGAAGGAACCACAGAAGATCGGTTCAAGAACCATGCGAGAATACACAGGATAGATGCCCCGATAATGGAAATCTCATCGACCTTTATCAGAAAACAGCACAAGGCAGGAAAAAATATACGCCCCATGCTGCCGGATGCCGTATGGAAATATATGGACGAGATGAATTTTTACCGGACGTAGACCTTATTCTTGAGGTTTTAAAAGCAAATCTTCGGCCCATGTAAAAGCGGCCTCAAGGTCATAGAAAACCCCGACCGGCTTTTTAATGAACAATTTTTCTATTGCCGCTAACATTCTTCGATATCTATTTTGGGAGACAACGGCAAAGCCGATAAAATTCGGAAACATCTTCACTACTTCTCCATATCCTACAGGATCCATCGAATACGAATTAAGCCTATGCGAAATATAAATTATCGATGTACGACCGGCATATAATTGGAGGGCGATTTCAATAGCTTCGGCTGCACTGCGCTTGGTTACATGAACCCCTTCATCAAATTCACCGACGACCATATTCGTGTAGAACAGAAACCTACCAATATCAAGCCTATGCTCAAGAATTAACTTTTGCTGTGTCGGGGGGGGTGCTTTCATTTTCAATTTACCCTAACAAGATACAATTTGTTAAGAAGGAAAAAAGGGCTAGTGCAATAAATATTTTCGAAAGCTAAGAAGTGGCCGATTTTATTTAAAATACAGAGGTCGAAAAGGATGAAAAAGTCGATTAACCGTCAATATCGAATAGAATGACCGAATACTCGAAATCATTCGATTCATCATCGACTTTTACATTTTCGAGGGTAACTTGGTACAATTCGTCTTTAGTGGAATTATTATTTATCCCTTCGGGAATCCAGACTATGGTTCTATCCCCATAAGCATTGTCGAGTTCTTCGACCGACAATGTAACGGGATTACCGTTGGAGTCTTTCATGCTCAGTTGGGTTTCCGTGAAGTCCGCATCCTTAATCGAAAAGGACCATCTTGGATAGACTAATTTGTTCGGGACATAACCTTGAGGAGGCCAAGAAATAAAATCGGGAGTATCGGATGGAGGATTACCAGGATTGCCCAAGACCCAAAGGGCATTAGAGGCTTCGGTATTACCAACCCCAATTTCCTGAAGTCTGGGCCATAACAACCACCTTCGATGACCGACTGGGCCATTGTTTGCGCCTTGGTCGCGTATGTAGGTATCAATGGCTTCCGCATTCTTTGACATGGCAAGCAATGAATTGCCCGCACCGTCTTTACCCTTGACAGAGTAACATTTCCAATTTTCTGGAGGAAAATGATCCAATTGGTTATTGGCGTACATCATAAGTGCGGCATGTTGTGCTTTTTCGCTTTTCGTCAAGTTCTCGGCAATTTCATTATTTAGCCCAACGGCCTTTCTGAAATACATCAGCCGCATAAGTATTTTATCCCTTACGCTTTGAGGAATACTTCCAGGGTCACAAGAAGGCTCGCTCCCTGTCCAATCCATATCATTGTTGTTACTGGCGGAAGTGAGGTAGTAGTCGTTGTAAAGCTCTTTCGCGGCGAGTTTTGCGGATTCGTCCACCGGTGTTTCCTGAAAATTGGCAGTATTGGTTTCCCCATCCTTGGAACAAGAGATCATGAATAGTGATACTACCATAAAGAGGAATAAGGAATTTTTAAAAACCATACACAAGCGGACCATATAGCAATAAGATTTGGGTTGTCTTATGACTAACGCGCAGATTCGGTAAATCGATATAATCGTTCGATGAACGGCTTTGCCATTTATCGAAAAGAAAGGCTTTGGAAAGTTATAGTGAAGAGGTCTTGGTCAAAACATCCGTGCCCAAATATTTGTCGTCCTTGTTGTAATACCAGGCCCTTGTTTTGGGCATTTTGATTCCGGAAGCATTTTCTTCGTCGCTGAGCAAAATATATTCCCCGTCATTTTTTGCCTCGTCATGAAAGAATTGATAGACCTCCATGGCGTAGGTTTTCGGGTCAAAGTAGAAATACCAAATATCTTTTCCCACGGCCTCATCATAGTTTACCTTCAACACCAAATATTCTTTTCCCTTGAATTCCTTGCGCTCGACTTTTGGCGAGATTACCGTTCCTGGGTTTTTTAGTTTCATGGGAAGGCCATAGAGATAGGTATAATAGTTTTTCATCAGGCTGGCCCGTTCACATGTCAATTTATGTTTTTCGATAGCTTCATTGGCTATTGCACTACTTCCGTTCAAGGCTAGTGAACACTTGTCCTTTTCGATGCGTTGAAAAATCCTATCGCCTTCTTGGTCGAACTCCAACTGAAAAATCTGTCCGGGCAAATCGATTTTGATATCACTTATCCTTTGTTTTTCATCCGGCGTTGTCATGGTCACTTGTAACATCCCTTTAAATGAGTCCCAGTTACCATGCGGGTCATGGTATTCAATAGCTTTGTTCAAGAGTTCTTCACCCGTTAATTGCTGGGAAAATGTTAAAGAGGTAAAGGAAGCAAGTATTAAAATGGAAGATAAATATTTCATGAGCTTTGTTTGACTTTTTGTTGGCGTGGCTAAACATTCAAGGCCTTATTGGCATGAACGTCGTATGTTTCCAAAAGATTCATAACGGCTACGAGAAGATCCCGTGACTCAAGCAATATGCTAAAATACAATGCGGTGTTCTTCGGACTTGATTCGTCAGCCCGGGTTCGGGCTACCTGCTTTTGTATTTTGTCGTTCAATTTGACGAACAATTCCTGCTTGCCCGTAATCAAGGATGTAAGGTCTTCAAAATCCTTGTTTTCGAATATGGACTTTATTCTCGAAAGCAAATCGCTAATGATATATTCATCCGTTTCTTTCAAATCCTTTACCTGGTTGAAACGCAGTTTTTTATGGTTGTTGTGAACATGCTTGTGGCTCGCTTTTGAAATATAATCCAGAGATTGGGTAATGTCTTGCAGATAGCTTAATATGGTAATATAGAAGTTACTTGTGCTGTCAGTGGGATCGTCTAGATTCTTTATAAAATAAAAAAGATTGTCCTTAAGGTCTTCGACCTCTTTGTTCAATTTATTAATGCCTTTTCTACTCTTTCTGAGCGTTTCGATTTCATGTTTTGAAAGACCGTCTATACTTTGCGAATAAATCTTATTTGCGCGATATACGACCATAGTTATATTTACGGCACTTTCGACAATAACACCTTGAATGGATTTGCTCTCGGCCTTTTCCAATCTCTCTTCGAGCTTTGTCTCTTTTATCTTTCTATTATGGGAGATATAATTTTTACCGATAAGCAAAAACGCCAAAATCAATAATATGACTATGGCATAAATACCGCCATAGTATATTGTTACCGCAATTAAGGAAGCAGCGACAAAAGCACTGAACGCGGTAAAGAACCAGCCGCCTATGACGTTTAGTACCCCTGCGACCCGATAAACGGCACTTTCAGGCCCCCAAGCCCTATCGGCTAATGATGAGCCCATAGCCACCATGAACGTCACATAAGTTGTTGACAACGGAAGTTTCATCGAGGTCGCCAATGAAATAAGAACACTAGCCACCATAAGATTTACGGAAGCCCGCACAAGGTCAAAAGCTGGTAAGTTCTGCGCCATACTTTTGGGAATATAGACATAGGGCTTGTGAAATCTTTGATCGATCTTCTTTGCAAAATTTTTGGGAACGACACCCACTAGATTTTCACTGGCGGCAATTGAAAATTTTACGATTTGTCGGGAAAGAAAGTTTGGTTCAAACCTTTCTTCACCCTCATCTTGACGTGATAGATCGATACTTGTCTTGACTACATTTTTGGCTTTTGAGGAAAACCATAAGGTTACCACCATGACCACACCTGATAAGAGCAGTAAAAGGGTCGGCGTTCTTACTGCGGCGGCAAGGCCTTCCATGGTATAGTCGGCGGCGAGTATGCCAGAACTTTGCCAATCTTGAAAAGATTGGAGCGCAGCTATAGGTACACCGATAAAATTTACGAGGTCGTTCCCTGCAAATGCCATCGCCAAGGCAAACGTTCCTAGTACGATTATGACCTTGTAGATATCGATTTTCAGTATACTGGTAAGCGCCCATGAAATAAAGGTCCAAGCAATAAAGTTTCCGATGACGAAAATACTTTGGTTGGTCGCTATGAACTCGGTCAACATACCATTGAAAAGTGCTGCGCTTTTTAATCCCTTAACAATTATGAAGTGTATGATGGCGGTTATGGCCAAGCCGCCAAATATAGCTCCATATAATTTGGGTTTCTTTGCAAATTCGAAGGTCAACAACATCCTCGAAACGAATTGTACCAATGCGCCTATCGTAAAGGCGATGACAACCGAGAGAAGAATGCCGATGATTATTTCTGTGGCTTTTTCGGTATTGATATAGGTTGTAAGAAGGGATAGACTTTCATCGGCTGCGGTCATTTTCAAAAGCGAGATGGCCACCGCGGCCCCCAACAGTTCAAAGACAATCGAAACTGTCGTAGAGGTGGGCATGCCTAGGGTATTGAAAAAATCGAGCAGTAAAATATCGGTAATCATGACGGCCATGAAGATGATCATGATTTCGGCAAAGACAAATTCACCGGGATTGAAAATGCCCTTTCTGGCGACTTCCATCATTCCACTTGAAGAAATGGCCCCTAAGGCGATACCTATACTGGCAACGACCATAATGGTTTTGAATGAAATGGCCTTGGAACCTATCGCGGAATTCAAAAAATTAACTGCATCGTTACTGACGCCTACCACAAGGTCGGTTATCGCCAAGACTGCCAGGGCAGCAATCATAAACACGTAGATACTTTCTCCCATCAAAATGCAAATAAGCACAAAAATGCCACTATAAATTGGCTTCTAAGTTAAAATAAGGTTATGAAAGCGGGTTTGACGGCTTATACCGGTTACATGTAACCAGCCAAAAGACATGCTATGGATTTCTATTTTAAAATGCCATTTTGAATTGAAAATACGTGGGATTTATTGGTAGGGACTACCCAGATTATTTATGCATCCCGGCAATAAAAAGATATTTAAAACGTTTTCAATGTAAATTTAATGTTAAGAAATAGTTTTTTAAACGTAAATTAGTTGTATATTTGTTCCATAATTAAAAGGGAATGACCATGAAAAAGATTACTTTGATATTTATATTCGTCTTTGTTGCTGCATTTTCATATGCTCAAAAAGATAGGGAGGTTAAGCTGAACAAGGAAACAAATCTTATTGAGGCAACCTATTATCATGAGAATGGGAAAGTGAGCCAAAAGGGTACTTTTGATTTGGCCGGTAAGCTTCATGGTGATTGGGTAAGCTACAATGAAGTTGGCGACAAGACTTCGGAAGGTACCTATGTAAAAGGGGTCAAAACCGGAAAGTGGTTGTTCTGGGAAGATGGCAAGATGAAAGAAGTTGAGTTCAATGATAATATAATTGCAAGTGTTATCGATAAAGAAAGTAAGTCGAAGGTAGTAACCAAAGACTGATTCTTCAATAATAACTGCTAAAAATGAAAATGCCTCCCCAGACAAATGGGGAGGCATTTTTTATATGGTTTAAATACTTTACTTCTTATTCTCTTTTTCAATACTGACCACTGCAGAAGAATCTTCCGTGTCTTCCGAAATCAATGCCGTGATATCACTTAGATCCAATGTTTGTGCTTTGAGGCCACTCTCAATCCGTACGGTTTCATTTGCCGCTACCTCAACAGGAAGCTCAATACTTTCGTAACCCAAGAAACTTACTGTCATTGTGTATGAACCAGGTTCGATTCCGTCAATCTCAAAATTGCCGTTAAAGTTTGTTCTAGTCTTGAATTCGGTATCCCTGATTTGAACTTCGGCCATTAACAATGGGTCATTATTGGCCTCCAAATCCATTATTTTGCCTTGTATAGTGCCTTTGTCTTGAGCGGACAGACCGATGGAAACCAACAAAACTAAAAAAAGGACCAAATTTTTCATACCTCCAAATAATATTCCGAGTGCAAATAAAACTATGCAAGGTAAAGTTTATGTTAAGCGTAAATTATGTATTGGTAAGGTTAAGGTTAAATCATAAACTGTGTTTATAGGAAATGAGATTGGAACAGTTGTTTTTCAGAATTATTAAATCAAAGAAAGCCCTGCCAATTGGCAGGGCTTTCAGTGGTATTTAATTAAACCCGACCCTTAGTCGTTGGCCCAATCAAACATAGTAATATCAACTACAGTACCGTTAAATACATCATCATCGACGCTGGTCATGGCTGTACCGTCAACGGTAATATTACCTACAGGCCCACCGTCTTTCATATCGACATTGGTGGCATATCCCGAAAGTGATACATTGGTCATTGTGGCCCCAGTTGTTTTCTTAAACTGGAGTGCGGTACCATCGGCTGTAGATACTGCGGTGAAATTGACAATTGTGGGGACACCTACTGCAGCATCGACGCCATCGGCTTCAATAGCCGTAGAGAAACCGATATTCTCGTGCAACACATAAGTGTTGGTCAAAGTGCCTGTCCATCCTTCCGTCCAGTCGACGGCATCATCTTCATTATCCTCCAGATAGAAATTCGATGCACTTACCGTACCGCCAAAAAACTCGACACCATCATCCGTACCGTTCAAAATCGCTACGTTTTCAATGGTAGTTTCTGATCCAACGGCATACAGTGTAAGCCCGTTGTACTGTGATTCCGAGTTTATTTGAGCTCCGGCGTAGTTGATTATCAAGTAACTGATGTTACCTGAGTTATCTTCGTCGTTGGTTCCACCATAGGTAAAGCCACCAACTTCTGCAATCGCGTCAACACCTTCGGTGGTCGTTGCGTCACCAAGGATTACAAGTCCACCCCAATCACCAGGATTTTGATTTGTTGAGGTCATTACCACGGGGTCGGCGGCCGTACCTTGTACATCTATTTGAGCCCCTTTCTTGATTACGATATAGGTGTCAGTCTCTGTACCGCTATCGGCATCGGCGATAATGACAGTACCTGCCGGAATAGTCAACTTTGCACCATTTTCAACACTGAGGCTTCCGTTCAGATTGTAAATGGTGTTTGCGTTCAAGGTCATGTCTTCAGTCAATATACCTTCCAAAGACATTATAGTCACTTGATTTTCAGTGTCTACCCATGAAAATCCAGATGCATCAACAGTGGCTTCAGCCAGATAGGTCAAAGCAGGATCGGCATCGGCTCCTTCGATTTGAACATTGGTTAATGGACCATCATCTTTCATATCGACCGAAATTTCATATCCGGTCAGAGAGAGACCTGTTATAGTTGCACCCGATTCTTTTTTGAACTGTAGTGCAGTTCCGCCCTGTGTGGAAACAGCGGTGAAGTTCACTATGGTCGGGTTGTTGTTTGCCCCATCGGCCTCTATAGCAGTTGAGAAGCCTGCATTGGTATGCAAAACATAGGTATTGGTCAAAGTTCCGTTCCATCCTTCCGTCCAGTCGACGGCATCATCCTCATTGTTTTCCAAATAAAAATTACTTGCGCTGACGGTACCGCCAAAAAATTCGACACCATCGTCAGTTCCGTTCAAAATGGCGACATTATCGATTGTGGTTCCTGAACCAACGGCGTATAGTGTCAAACCATTATACTGAGATTCAGAATTAATCTGCGCACCGGCATAGTTGATGACCAAATAGCTAATGGCCCCAGAATCGTCAGTATCGTCGGTTCCGCCATAAACGATTCCGCCTACTTCGGCAACGGCATCAACTCCTTCTGTCGTAGTCGCATTACCAGCGATGACCAAACCACCCCAATCCCCAGGGGTCTCATTTGCCGAAGTCATCACAACAGGCGCAGCTGAGGTACCTTGTACATCTATTTTCCCACCTTTTTTGACCACGATATATATGTCGGTTCCCGAATCGGCAATAATCGTTGTTCCAGCAGGAATGGTCAAAGTAGCGCCAGATTCGATACTATAAGTACCCGTTAAAGTATAGGTCTTGGTCGGATCTAAGGTCAAATCATCAGTTTGGCTGCCACTTAGTTCAGTACCCTCGGTCGGGGTATCACAGGCGTTACTGCAGCTTCCACCGCAATCAACACCTGTCTCATCGCCGTTCTGAACACCATCATCACAGGTGGCATCTGGTAGAATCGGGCCTGGATCAGGTGAGTTGTCATCGCCGCTACAGCCTACAAAGGTAAGTGCAAGCACAACAGCGAACATTGAAAAAAAATTGATTGTTTTCAGTTTCATAATTGTCTGTTTTTAAATGTTAAATTAATAGCTGTGGGTTCCCTAAAATTTATAATTGAGTCCTAATCTAAGCTGTGATCCAGCTGTATAGGAACGTACGATTTCGTCGGTTTCAATATTCGTAGTGCTCGGTTTGACCAATTGGGTTCTCTTGATTTCAGGATTAAGGAGATTTCTGCCGATCAGACGAATTCTCCAATGTTTGCCAAATTCTTTGCTAATCACCGCATCTAGAACAACAAACCCTTTTTCTATTATTGCATCATTATAAAAGGTTTCGCTCTGACTTTGTATTTCCGGTGCACCTAGTGCAAAGATTTTATCCGAGGCATAGTTTGCGGTTAACGATGCGTTAAACGAATTTTCTCCAGCCGTGTTGAAGTTCAAACTTGTATTGACGATCCAATCGGAAGCTCCTTGAAGTCCTGTTTCCGTAAGCCCCTTATATCTAAAGGTTCTTATGAAATTTCCATTTTCGTCACGTACCTCCTTCAAGTCTTGCGTGTGCCACATTCTGGTAGCGTTAAAGACTAGATTAAGGCCGTAACCCGACATGCTTCCATCTTCTTCATTGGTTATTGGCGAAACAAGGTCGATTTTTGTTTCCGCTTCGAATCCATAGATTTCTGCTTTTTCGCCTGAGTTGAAAAAAGAAAACACACCTGCCGAACCTCTATCTTGGACCTTGTTAATAGGGCCGGAAATGTCTTTATAGAATGCCGCTAACGAAATCAATTGTCCATTGGATGGAAAATATTCCCATTTCAGGTCATAGTTCAAATCTCGAGATGCCTCTAGGTCGGGATTACCACGAGTCACTTGTCCTGTCTGCGAAACGTATTCAAATGGTGATATTTCCTTGAACTCAGGTAAGGTAATCGTACGGCTAACGGCCAATCTGAGGCCATTTTTCTCGTTAATGTCGTACTTTACGTTAAGACTTGGATAAAGGTTATTATATTCCTTGACCGATTCACCAATCCTTCCTGGAAAGTTGCCCACATCGAAACCGACATTGATTTCATCTTTTTGGTAACGGAGTCCGGCATTGAAATTCCATTTGCCCAATCCTACATTGAAATCTGCGAAGGCTGCTTGAGAAATCAATTTCCCATTATAGAGGTCAGGCTGTAAAATGTTGAACTCGAGCAATCCATTATCAAAATTGCCCTGCTGAAAGATGCTTCCCAAATTATCTATCGACGGCGGATTGATCACATCGGTAGCTCGTTCTTCGACCCCTATGAACTGAGAGAAAAAATCTCTCTCTTTGTTTCGGTAATTGATTCCAAGTTCTACCTTAAAGGATTTTTCTTCTTCATCGATCAGCTGTAATACATCTTTTAGATAACCGCTAAATTCTACGTCAGCTATTTCTTGTTTCGATTTTCGCTGTTGAAATCCACCAGTTCTTCCCAATTGAATACGGCCGTCATCATTCATAATATTGACTTCGTTTCGTATTCGGTTCGGTTCGTCGGCATTTACGCTGTTGTAGCCACCCGCCCATTCTAGGCTGTTTTTTTCGCCAAGCGTATGTGTACCTAAAAGTTGGGTCACTAATAAACGCGTCTGCTTGATATTTTGATCTCGGACAAACTGAAAGGCCTCATTGACATCAGTCTCCTCAAAAATGGTTCCTTCTCCATTACGTCCTCCTTCATAAACCTCGTCGTTGGTAGTATTGATAAAGAAGGTGGATGATTTTAGTTTGTTTTTGTCGTTGGCAAAGAAGGTAAGGTCGAGCAATGCAGAGGTAACAGACCTTCTGTTAAAATTGGTCGCATCGGTAATGGTATCATCGATAAAGTTAGAGCGGAATTGCCTAAAAAGACCTTGGCCATAGGTATGCGAAGTATTGTGCGATGCCGTTAAAAGGGCGGCGAACCGTTCCTTGATTTTTTTCCCGGCCACAAAATTGAAGCTGTAATCGATTGGATTTTCCTTTTGTACGGTGTTCCAACCTTGCTGCGTTATTAGTTCTTGGGTTGTACGGTTCTGGGCATAGAAGCCAAAATCGGTATTCGTAGAATTCCGTGATACTTTAAAGTCGTCATAGACACCATTTTGTGCAACATTGGTATTGATTCCCGTTTGTAAGCCAAAGCTTAACTCGCTCGAACCCGAAAGCTCTCGAGAACTTATATTGATGTTACCCGAGGATTGATCTGCCGAAGTTTGTGCAGAATAGGTCTTACTTACACTTACGTTTTGAATTACCCTAGTGGGGAAAAGGCCTAGATCTATATTCTTTTTCTCCACATCATCGGAAGGTACGGGAAGGCCATTTAGTGTAGTAATTAGGTACCTGTCTCCAAGCCCACGAACAAAAACATCTCCTGATGCCTCACTACTAGATACCCCGGAAATTTTAGTGGTTGCGGTAGCAACATCTGACACACCTATCTTACCCAGTTGCTGGGCCCCGATACTTTCTTTTATTTCGACCGCTTTTTTCTGATCGAGTAACAAGGCTACCTCAGAATCTTTACGTGCCACCGTAGTAACAACGACCTCATCAAGTGATACACCTTCATTGGCGGCCATACCCAAGTCGATGGTGGTCACCTTGCCTGCTTCAACAGCTATATTCGGCAGCTCGACGGTTTCGTAACCCACAAAACTATAAACTACGGTATAGGTGCCCGGTTCCAAATCGGCTACTTCATAAAGTCCGTCAAAATCGGAAGTGGTTCCCTTGGTCGTTCCCTTAATTAAAATATTGGCAAAAGGCAGAGGTTCGTTGTTTACCTCTTTATCGGTTATTGTACCGGCAATACTACCGGTTTCTTGAGCGCTTAAGTGCATTGCCGCTAAACAGAGCAGGCTTAGAAAAAAATGTTTCATTAATTTTATTTTACTATGTTTTTAAATACCGCTGCAAAGAAACCGAGGCGTTGTAAAGCGTGTGTTAGGTGTTTATTAAATCGATATTGTGATATTGTTACTTAAATGTTATGAGCTTAATCAAATGTTAACTCCCGAACTATCGCAGAACGACAATTTGAAAAAGGACTATCTTGCGGCGCAAACAAGAACCATGGATTGGGAAAGATTATTATCGCTAAAACGTCATGGCGATACCCATAGACGACTACGAAAAGAGCAAGATGAGACGCGTTTGGGTTTTGAGGTCGATTATGATCGCATCATCTTTTCATCGGCTTTTCGCAGCTTACAGGACAAGACCCAAGTAATACCGCTTTCAAAAATCGACTTTGTGCATACCCGTTTGACCCATAGCCTTGAAGTTTCGGTAGTCGGGCGAAGCCTAGGGAGGATTGCCGGAAAGCAAATTTTGAAAAAACATCCCTACCTAGCGGAAATTCATGGTTATCACTTTAACGATTTCGGAGCTATAGTAGCGGCTGCTTCACTGGCACATGATATCGGGAACCCACCTTTCGGCCATAGCGGCGAACAGGCCATAGGAGAATATTTCAAAACGGGAAACGGAAAAAAATATCGGTCAGAGTTGTCGGAGAAAGAATATCAAGATATAATCGATTTTGAAGGCAATGCCAACGGATTTAGATTATTGACAGAATCACGCGAAGGGGTGGATGGTGGATTACGCCTTAGTTATGCCACGCTAGGGGCTTTTATGAAGTATCCCAAAGAATCGTTGCCAAAAAAGCCGAGCAGGCATATCGCCGATAAAAAGTTCGGGTTTTTTCAGTCAGAAAAACAAGACTTTTTAGAAGTGGCGGAAGAATTGGGTTTGATTCGAACAAGGGAAGGAACCGATGTTTCGTTTTCGAGACATCCGTTGACGTATTTGGTCGAAGCGGCCGATGATATTTGTTATACCATAATCGATTTTGAGGATGGAATCAATCTCGGATTGATTTCCGAGGATTTCGCCCTTGAATACTTGATTAACCTTGTAAAAGACCGAATAAATACCAAAAAGTATAATACCTTAAGGTATAAAGAAGATAGGTTGAGCTACCTGCGAGCACTTGCCATCAACACGCTTATCGGTGATGCAGTGGATTTATTTGTTGCCAATGAAAATAAAATACTTAATGGTACATTTGAAACTTCCCTTTTGGACAAAAGCAAGTATCAGGCCCAGATCAGGGATATCATAGCATTAAGTGTTGATAAGATCTATAATTCGAGGGAAGTAATCGATAAAGAAATTGCCGGCTATAAGGTCATTTTCGATATTTTGGAAGTCTTGACCAACGCTTTGGTACACAAGATGCGGGGAGAGGCATCAAAATACGATACATTGATCTTAAAAATACTACCTGAATTTTATTCAGAGGATGAGACCTCGATGTACCGGATATTATTGAACGCCTGTTGTTATGTGGCCAGCCTGTCAGATAGGGCGGCGATACATCTGCACTCTAAAATTACCGGTATAGACTTCCATTGATCATACGTGCGCGTATTGGCTATATGTTTTAAAACCGCTCCGATCTGACCCGGAGCGGTTTTGTCAAGAACCTTTCGCTTTTTCATAGCAGGATTTTCCCCATAAAAGGTTCTATCAATGAACACCAAACAATTCTGGCACATTTTAGACCATAGTGGTAGGTTGTTAGTTCTTTTCAAAGGTCAGTAAGTCGGTATCCCCGTTACCGCCACTGATATGCCTTAATTCAATTTTTGAACTAGTGTATGAAATGATTTCCCAATCTTCACTTAGACGATTAAAAGCTGTCGGACTTTCAAAGAAAATGTTGAAATCGACTTCGTTTTCACCGTTGTTTCCGTTGGCCAAATCTATTCGGGTACAATCATTTTTAAAACGCAATCTGTCATCGCCAATTCGTAAATCGACTTTGCTTTCCCCATTTTCAAGTTCTATTTCGTGAAGCCGCCAAGTTTCTTCGATTTCAGGAATATCCGAAATGGTAATATCCACTAATATGTTATTGCCTGTGCCACTGCTTTCCCAGCTTCCCGAATAGGCGGTCGAACCCATTTTGGCACTAAATGTTCCATCTGCCGAAAAATTGAACCGATATCCCGAAAGACTGTCTTCCAAATCTTCGTCATCACGTTCCAATTTATCAACGTACCATTCCGTGCAGGCCGTTAAAACGTCTAGAAGGTGTGAATTCGTGCAATTAGCACAATCATCGTTCGCGCTAAAATCCTCTCCCGACTCATCCAATGTTAACGACCATCGGCCACTGACATTGTTTGTTTGACTAATAGCGAATAGGCTACCATCGGTTTCAAAGAAAAAGTCATATCCTACAAAGTCACCGGTATGGTTGTCGTTCGATTCCAAGAAATTCGATACCTTCCAAGAACCTGAGGTAGTAATTCCATTAAGTTCATCGATATCAGTTCTAAGATTTGCAGCGTTCAATCCATTGTCATCTACCGAGCACGATGTTATCATAAGCCCTATAATTCCAATTGTACTTAATAACTTCCTTTTTTTCATTGCATTGCATTTTAATATGGTTAAGATATTTTATTGTCGATACCATCGAAAGTCGAACAATCAATGCGGCGGCTAGGAAAGTTTTTTTTGTGTACGGGAAACATAAGGATATTACCTGTCCCATGTGGAGATTCAATGATCTAAATACCGTCATAATCTCGCTCACTTCTTGTTTCTGAAATATCCTAAAAGGACATTAACAATAACCTCAAAGCTTTACAAAAAGAAGAATGGCAATAGTAGGGAACCACCTTTTATTCTGCTGGGTAAAGGGAATAATTTTTGTTCCAATTCTCAAACAAAACTATGTGAAGAGGAAAAATCGAGGGTTAAATCGGAATTTTTAAGGCTGAACTTCTTTTGTTTGACATTGAAAATGACACTGTCAAACTACATATTCAACCATTTTTTGAACTCTGAAGCCTTGTTTTTGCTTATAATAATAGCCTCACTTGAAGGGGGGTCCAACCTTATCTTTAGTTGATTGTTTCCGTATCTTAAGATTTCATCGATACCTTTTACAGAGATGATATGCTGTCTGTTGGCCCTGAAAAAAAGCATGGGATCCAAGCTGCTGTAAAGTTCATCAAGGCTAGAATTGCTGCTATAGCGTTTACCGTCTAGAGAGGTAATCCAGGTAATCGAATTTTCGGTACCGATGAAGGCGATTTCGTCTACCTTGATAGTTATCAATTTATCTTTCGAATAAGTCAACAATCGATTCTTAATTTTGACAGGGTCTTCTGAATTATCATTTTCTTCCTGATTTTCCTCCTTCATCTTTTTTGCGATACGATTACGGTAATTGCCAAGATCGGTATTCAATTTCGAAAGATTTACAACCTCCTCCGCCAGTTTTTCATTTTTGGTCTCTAAAGTCTTTTCGTAATAACTTCCTAAGAAACGGACCATAAGAAGGCATAATAGCACAATAGTGGCACTCGACAACAGATAGACCAACATAAAATTGAACTTCAATTGCTTGATTTGTTTCTCGATTTTGGTAATGTTCGCATGGGCCGCAATGATCCAATCCGAATTTTTGACCGGGTACAAATAGATAATCTCGGAACTTCGATTTGCATTGGGGAAATCCCTGATTCCGCCAAGCGACTTTTTATTGGTCAAGAGGTCATAGAAATCTTCCGAGTTTATCTGGTCTTCTATAGACCTGACATATGACTCGTTCGGGTTGGTCTGTTGCCCGATCTTATTGGGGTCCGGATGGCATATTTCTACTCCCGACCAATCGAACATGCACACAAAACCTGTTTCTATGTCGGTACCTTCAATACTTTGCTGAATGTTATCGATGACCACCTCGCGAGGTATACCGTTCGCCAGCTGTGACGAAACGAGTTCGGCAAATTCGCGCGCTTCTCGCTTGCTCGACTCAATTTGAATCTCCAACAATTGATTCGTACTCACCTTGACCATATAGGCCATGCTAAAATAACCGATTATGAAAACGATGATCGAGATGGCCAGCAAGGTGAACAGATATAAATTATCTTTTTTCAAAGAGAAAGCGCTTTAAGGTTAAAAATTCCGTTTCAAGCATGATTTTTTCACGTTCACAGTCTTTTATTTGATACACGCGAGGGAACGGATTTAATTTATGGCAATAATAGAACCGTAAAGAACACAAATTATGAAAAATCTAGGCTTTTTAATGCTAACCATGGTTTTTTTGCTTTTTGGATGTAGTAAGGATGACGCTCCCAATCCTCCAATAATAGATGACGATTCGCAAATGGATGATCCTCAACCGACGTCTAATTCGATAAGGCTTGTTGATAATTCCACTTTTGGAAAAATCATGACCGATACCGACGGAAAATCGCTTTATTTGTTTTCACGCGACACAAAGGATACTTCGGAATGTTTGGACGGTTGTCTAAGCTCATGGCCAGTTTTCTATCAAGAAACCATTACCGTCGATGCAGGGTTGAATACTTCGGACTTCGCTACCATAGATAGAATCGACGGAGCCAAACAAACCACTTACAAAGGTTGGCCCCTGTATTACTTCGCCAACGATACTGCCGAAGGAGATACCAATGGTGATGGTGTCAACGATATCTGGTACGTTGCCAAACCCGATTATTCATTGATGTATGCCAGTGCCCAATTGGTCGGCCATGATGGCAATAATTATTTGGAGGATTATACGCAGGGCGATGGCGAAACTACATATCTTGTCGATATTGAGGGCAATACCTTGTATCGCTTTATAAATGATCAAAAAGACACCAATAATTTTACAAATCCTGATTTTTCGAACGATGCCGTTTGGCCTATTGCCGAAATCGACCTTGATAAAATACCAAGTGTTATAAATGCTGACGATTTTGGTACGATCGATGTTTTTGGTCGAACACAACTGACCTATAAAGGTTGGCCATTATATTATTTCGGACAAGATGAAGCGAGAGGAGACAATAAGGGAATAAGTTTTCCGGCTCCGGGGGTTTGGCCCATATCGAATTTGAATACAGAAACGGCACCTGAGCCGCCGAGCACGGTTAAACTTGCAGAGGATCCCGGTTTCGGAAGTATTTTGACCGATGCCGAAGGCATGTCGCTTTACATTTTTTCGTTGGACACCAAAGATACATCGCAATGCATTGATGGGTGTTTGAGCACATGGCCCGTGTTTTACAGTGAAGATATCGTGGTTGATAGCGGGTTGGATAGTGATGATTTTGCGACAATCGACCGATCTGACGGTTCGAAACAAACAACATATAAAGGTTGGCCTTTGTACTATTTTGTGGGTGATTCAGCTGCAGGTGACACAAATGGGGATGCAGTGAACAATGTATGGTATATTGCCAAGCCCGATTACTCCTTAATGTATGTAAGTGCGCAATTGGTCGGTCATGATGGAATAAATTATTTAGGGGATTATTCCCCCGGCGATGGATCGACATTTTATATAACCGACATAGAGGGAAGAACACTTTATGGGTTCATCAATGATACCAAAGACACCAATAATTTTACAAATCCTGATTTTTCTAACAATTCGGTTTGGCCCATCGCTGAAATCACTTTGGACAAAATACCAAGCATACTCGACGCTGCCGATTTTGGTACTATCGATGTCTTTGGTAGAACCCAGTTAACGTATAAAGGTTGGCCATTATATTATTTCGGACAAGACGAAGCACGTGGAGATAATAAAGGAATCAGTTTCCCTTCCCCCGGGGTTTGGCCGATCCTTAATACGGATACCGTCCCACTAACGGACTAATCTCTATCTTTAAACCTATATGGAAAGAAGAGCAATACTTAAGGGAATAACAGTATTCACAATGGCATTTACGGTATTGTCCTGCGAGTATAACGTCGAAAATGACGAAGTACAGGCTGATGCTGAATGCGAAACCCCGGTGCTATACGGGGAAACGATTAGACCTTTGATCGATTCGAAGTGTATGCCCTGTCATAATGGGGATGGTAGCGAACCTTTTGCTCCAAATCTTACGACTTACAATGGTGTTGCCGGTATCGCTGGTTTGATAAAAGATGTCACACAGTCAAGGGTAATGCCCAAAGAGGGTAGTTTGACCATTGCCGAAATAACTGCTATAAAGTGTTGGGTGGAAGATGGTGCCATGAACAATTAAAAAGCGATTGATTTGAAGGGTAGAAGATTTAAACTAATACTGGGTTTTTTACTATTGGTAATACCGTTGTTACTGGCCTCGATTTATATGTACAACAAACCCCATTTGGATGTCAAAAAATCGGAAGCGGCATATGTTTTGACTGCGCAGAACCTGATTAAAGAGTATCAAGAAAATGAAACGACCACTAATGAAAAGTACTCCGAAAGTGTAATATTGGTAAAAGGAAAGATTTTTGAGGTATCTACATTAAAGGGAAATAGTGTAATTACATTAAAGGATGACAATTCAGAATCTAGTATTATCTGTCATTTGTTGCCTGAGGAAAATGGAAAGGTTTTGAGTTTGAAAGTTGGACAGGATATCGGTATAAAGGGCATCTGCACGGGATATTTGCTTGATGTAATCATGGTAAGATGTACTTTAGTAGAATGAGGCTTATGGCAAAAATTTTTGGATTGTTTTTTTGGTTATTAGTAGTCAATATAGCAAGTGGCCAAGACAAGTTTCTTACCAAGGAAGGGTTCGTATCTTTTTTTTCCCACTCGATTGTAGAAGATATCAAGGCCGACAACAATCAAGTCTTGAGTATAATCGATACGACCACAGGTAAGATTGCCATTCAGCTTTTGATGCGTTCCTTCATGTTCGAAAAGGCGTTGATGCAAGAGCATTTCAATGAGAATTATGTGGAATCCCACAAGTATCCGAAGGCCACTTTCTCAGGTGAGATAACGAACCTCGATGAAATCGATGACACAAATACGGTAACCGAAATAGTGGGTACGTTGACGGTTCATGGAGAGAAAAAGGAAATCAGCACAATGGTGGATATAAGAATGATGGATGATGAAATTGTTTTAAAGGGGGATTTTAAGGTAGATGTCGCCGATTTTAAAATCAAGATTCCCTCCATAGTGGCGAACAATATTGCAAAGACCATTAAGGTTTCTTTTGAATTACATCACAAACCCTATGAATAATAAGCGTATGAAGAATTATCTCCTTTTATTCATTTTTGTCTTGATGTTGCCTTTCAAGAATTTGGCTCAAGATTTGGAATCCATTTTAGAGGAAGAAGCATCGGACACAACTTTGACTGTTTCCGGTACTTTTAATGGTACGCGATTGTTGAACGGGCACTCGGTCGAGACCCGTAAAACGGGAGTTTTGGAATTTTTGATTTCCCATCGTTTCGGCCGGATAAATTCCGGTTTCGACCAACTCTTTGGCCTTGACGATTCGAACATTAGATTCGGTTTCGAATATGCCCTGAACAATAGGCTCACCTTGGCAGTTGGGCGTAGCTCGTTCGAAAAGACTTTTGATATCTACGGAAAATATCGCCTGCTACAACAAAAGTCGGGCGAAAACCCATTTCCTTTTGGCATGACACTTTTTGGTAGCGCAACGGCAAAGACAATAAAAGATTACTTGCCAGAGAATAAGCCCACCTTTAGTGAACGGTTGACCTATACCGGTCAAATATTAGTGGCCAGAAAGTTCGGTCCGAACGTTTCGTTACAATTGATGCCCACGTTCATTCATTTCAATACGGTACCCGAGAATAATGACCCGCATGATATGGTCGCACTTGGCATTGGTACACGTATTAAAATAAGCCAACGTGTCTCGATAAACGGCGAGTATTATTATAATTTGAATCCGTTTGAATCCATTGATGTAAAGAACTCAATTGCATTTGGGGTCGATATAGAGACTGGAGGGCACATATTCCAACTGGTTTTTACCAATGCAGTATCTATGATCGAAAAAGGATTCATTGCTGAAACCAATGGTGGATTTTTTAATGGAGATATCCATTTTGGGTTCAATATTTCAAGGGCCTTTCAAGTAAAAAAGGCGAAACAAAATTGAAGTAAGTTTTAGACTGTTAGTAGCCCTGCTCTCGGGCCAAAGAGAGAAATTGCTATGAAAAGCGGAAGCTTTCCCTTCGGGAAGGCTTTCGTTATTTTGTGCAATCTCAGAAATTATACGAAACCCCGACCCCCAATAATTGCTTAAATTGAATTCGCGGTTCCCCGGGATCGATTACAATGCCATCGGCATCTTTTACGGGATCGAAAAGAATATCATCATCATAGATCAAATGTGTACCAATGGTCGTGACGATAAATTCGTTCACTCGTAGGTCCATATTAAGTTCCCAGTCCACATCTATGTTACCGAACTTCCGCAAATAATCGGTATACAGGTTTATTCGATGTTTTAAGGCTATATTCTTGGCAACTTGGGTTTCCCAATGGTTCGTGACAAGAAACCCAAGTTCGAGAAAAAGGTTCTTCCCATTTTGAATTACATTGCCATCTGCATCGAGAACCGCTTTTTCGACACCGAAAGCGCCTTTATCGGCTAGGTCTTGGTCAAGAACAAGGGTCGCTTTTTGCGTCAATGGCGAAATATAAAGGTTGAATTTTCGTCCTTCCGAAATATAACTGGTACCAGCACCCAAAAAGAAATATCCTGGTGACAGCGCCCGTGAAATGGGTGCGGTTCTATCTGGGTATTTGTAACCGTTCGAGAATTGGGTATTGAAATTGGCCTTTGCAGAATAGTACCAGTTGCTTATGGTATCCCTGCGGTAGCCAAAAGTTGAACTAAAACGCAATGCATCATCAGTCTTTCGGAGTTTCTGGTTGTCCTGGGCATTGAGTCCATAACGCATTTCGAGGTAATTCTCCCATTGAATGTAACGAAACTTGTAATTTCGTTCGAAACGGACATTTGCCAAGGCGGAGACGGAGTTGTTTCCTCCTGCATTCCAATTGACAAACGCCACTTCGCTAAAATTAAGACCCAGAAGGTTGATTTTTTGCCAGAACGATGGCACTTGAAACTTTTTATATTCTTTGTCCAAGGGCTTCGTTTTTTTGAAGGAGATGACCGAGGTGTTCAGGGTAACCCCTTTTTTGATATCCTTGATTCTTTCCTGTAGCCTTCTAATGACCAAAGTATCGACCACCACGGTATCTATCGCCATGGAGTCAATATCTCTTTCAATTAAGATCGTATCCGCTTCCTTGGGAGGTGGAATGGTATCTTGCGCCGATATGGTAATCCATGAAAGTGATAAAAAAAGACTCAGTACAATTTTTCTGTGCATGCTATTTATTGACAAGGGAGTTTAAATAATTTTTGATGGTCAAGATGTCCATTTCTACAACTTGGCGAAGTTCTTCCACGGTACCATGTTCAACAAAAACATCTTCGACCCCAAATATTTTAATATGTTTTTTATGGCCCGCGGTGTTGGACCATTCCAAAATGGCACTGCCGAACCCACCAATTTTACATCCGTCTTCTATTGTGACGATATGATCGTATCGGTCAAAAACCGTTTGCAATAAAACCTTATCCAAGGGTTTGACAAATCTCATATTGTAATGTCCGATAAGCGATTTGAAATCCGACTGTTCGGTTAAATTGGAAACCATATTACCGATATGACCGACGGATAATATTGCTATCTTCGAACCCTTTTTTAATTCTTGCCCTTTTCCGATTTCGATTGTTTCAAAAGGTAATTTCCAATCCGCAATGACCCCTCGACCTCTGGGATAGCGTATCGCAATAGGGTGTTCCAATCCCATTTGGGCCGTATACATGATATTGCGGAGCTCGGTTTCGTTTAAGGGAGCAAAAATAATAAGGTTCGGTATACAACGCAAGTACGCAAGATCGTACATACCATGATGTGTGGCCCCGTCTTGGCCTACAAGACCAGCGCGATCTAAACAAAAGATAACGGGTAGATCTTGAATGGCCACATCGTGTATGACCTGATCATAGGCCCGTTGCAAAAAAGTAGAGTAAATATTGCAAAAGGGCACTAAGCCTTCGGTGGCCATTCCAGCAGCCATAGTAACCGCATGTTGTTCGGCGATACCTACATCGAATGCGCGTTGTGGAATTTCATCCATCATATACTTTAGCGAACTACCCGTGGGCATGGCAGGTGTAATCCCTACAATTTTCTTGTTTAGTCGGGCCAGTTCGACGATTGTATATCCAAATACATCCTGGTATTTGGGGGGTAGGCCATCGGCTGATTTTTTCTGTAGTTCCCCTGTATTCTTATCGAACTTTCCAGGGGCGTGATAGGTAACCTGATTCTTTTCGGCCTGTTGCAGGCCTTTGCCCTTTGTGGTGATAACATGAAGCAATTTAGGACCTTTGACAGATCTTAGCTTTTTGAGTTTACCGAGCAAGGCATTTAGATCATGGCCATCAACAGGGCCGGAATAATCGAAATTGAGACATTCAAAGATATTTTCATCCTTGGCAACGCCCTTTTTCACGTTGGTCAGGTATTTTTTCAGCGCTCCAACACTGGGATCGATTCCAATTGCATTGTCGTTCAGGACTATTAGAATGTTCGCATTGGTCACACCGGCATGATTGAGTCCTTCAAAAGCCATTCCGCTAGCTATGGAAGCGTCACCGATAACGGCGATATGCTGTCTTTTGGGTTCACCATTTAATTGAGAGGCAATTGCCATGCCCAAAATGGCCGAAATCGAAGTAGAGCTGTGCCCTGTACCGAAATCATCATATTCGCTTTCGGTCCGTTTCGGAAAACCGCTAATGCCGCCAAGTTGTCTATTGGTATCGAAGATTTCTTTTCGCCCGGTCAATATTTTGTGGCCGTAAGCCTGATGGCCGACATCCCAAACCAATTTGTCGTTCGGAGTATCGAAAACATAGTGTAGGGCAATGGTCAGTTCTACGACACCAAGACTTGCCCCTAAATGACCTTCTTTGACGGCAACGATATCAATAATAAAGTCACGGAGTTCATTGGCGAGTATGGGAAGATCTTCTTCCTTGAGTTTGCGAAGATCTTTTGGACATTCGATATGTTTTAATAACTGCATTTCCAATTGGCAAATTTAAGAGTATTCCCGAGGATACTATTGATAAGATTCATAATTCGTCAAAGATCAGGCCTTGATTTCGGTAGGGATCAACTCTTGAAGCTTAATATGAAGAAAAGTATGCATACAAAATTTTGTTGCATTGTTTGAATGAAATATACCCACTATAGGGTATTTTTTTATTGGATAGGTTGGGGTAAGTTTGATGAAATGATTATTTAGAAGCGATTGATTGCAGATGAAAATTTCTATCCGCTTGACAATTGTGAAGCTATTCTTATAAATAGTTTGAATTGTTCGATTAGCGGATAAGTTTGAGTTAGTACCGAGGGGTCTTTCAATGTTTCGGGGGGAACGGCGGAAGACTCCCCATCTTTAAAACCAATTTTAGTTTATTGTATATGGAGCCGAATTTTCACTTCAATAAAATCGAAACCGAAGAACATGTTCATACTATTGAATTTACCCAAGAAGAAATACTCGTACTTGATATGATGCGATATCAATTGGGAAGTTTGGTGCTGGCAAAACTATTGGGGTTCACAGAGAAGAAGGTGGACACAATAAAGAAAAATGTTTATAGGAAAGCGGGATGTGCCGACCTTCAGGAACTTTTGTTATACTTGGATGTGTATAAAATGGCCATTAAAAATCGGAAAAGAACTTTTGGCTAGTATTTTTTGAATTTCTTGATACTTGCTTTTCACCTGTTTGTTTCAAAGATTAGTCGTTCCAGTATCGTATTTTTGACCTCATGGTACTGCCTTTTGACGATTCGTATTTTATGAAAAAAGCCCTCCAAGAGGCCGAAGCCGCTTTTGAGAAGGGAGAGGTACCAATTGGGGCAGTCGTAGTGGTAAAAAATCGAATAATCGCCCGGACACATAACTTAACGGAACAACTCAACGATGTGACCGCCCATGCCGAAATGCAGGCCATAACCGCGGCAGCAAATTTTCTGGGCGGAAAATACCTGCATGAATGCACATTGTACGTTACTTTGGAACCCTGTCAGATGTGTGCCGGGGCTTTATATTGGAGTCAAATCTCAAAAATTGTATATGCGGCCAAGGATCTACAACGCGGATGTGGGGCAATGGGTACGAAACTACATCCAAAGACAAAGATTTTTGGCGGTATTTTAGAGGATGAAGCTTCCGATTTGTTAAAAAGGTTCTTTGTGCAAAAACGAAATTTGAATTGATCGGGAATGTTTAAAGAGTAGGAACAAAAAACCCCGACAATTCGCCAGGGTCTGGTAATCATTCAAAATAAGATACTTATTATCCGGTTACCTGCACTTGTGCAGCTACCATTCCTTTGCGCCCTTCTTCTTCTACGTATTCTACTTTGTCGCCTTCCTTAAGCTCAGTTCCGTTGAGCGCAGTGGCGTGAACGAAAATGTCTTTTCCGGTTTCGTCGTTGGTAATGAACCCGTAACCTTTGGATTCATTGAAAAATTTAACTGTTCCAGTCATTCCAATAAAAATTAATTACTAATAGTCACTACTAATTTATGTTTTTTTGTTGAAAGTTGGTAGAAAAAATGATAGTATATGTTTTCAATATCATTGATTTTCAGGCTTTTCAGCATCTTCGCCTCTCATTTTTCGAATGTTTTCATCGGTGAGCATATAGTCTTTCATTTTCTTTCCCTTGCTGTATGTAAACAAGAAAAGGGGCATGGCGACCAAAAAAAGTCCGACCGTTCCAGCTCCGATAAATTTGTCGGCCAAGACTGTTTCCCCCTCTGACAAAGTGAATCCGTAGATGATGGATATAAAAGACGCAACTACAACTAAGAGGATGAGGTACTTCATTTGGTAAAATTGATCAGTTCACGCCGATAGGCCGTTAACAGTTTTGATTTCGAGACAAAACCGAGGTACTTCCCATCTTTAATAACGGGTAGGTTCCATGCACCACTAACTTTGAATTTACGCATTACTTGATGCATCGTATCCTCACCATACAGAATAACCTCTGGTGGTTGGTGCATAAATGTTGATACCGTTGTGGTGCGGTAAAGCGCCGTATCGAACATGAATTCACGGATGTCGTCAAGCAGCACGATACCGACAAGAATACCTTCTTGATCTACTACAGGGTATAGATTGCGTGTCGATTTCGAAACGGATTCGTGCAACATCTCGCCCAAGAACATCGTTGGTCGCACCTTCTTAAAATCCTGTTCTATAACATCATCGAGCTGCATAACGTTTAAGACGTTTTCGTCCTTATCATGGGTTAGCAAGGCACCTTGCTCCGCCAGTTCTCGAGTATATATAGTATGGTCTATTGCATTTTTGGTAATCAGATATGATATGGCCGCCGTTATCATTAGGGGAACGAAGAGTTCATAGCCTCCGGTAATTTCGGCAATCAGGAATATCGCTGTCAAAGGGGCATGCAGTACTCCAGCGATTAGACCGGCCATACCGATCAATGTGAAATTGCTCTCCGATACGGTGAACCCTAACCCCGAATGGTTAATGACCTTGGCGACAACATTGCCCAAGGCACTGCCCATGACCATGGTAGGAATAAAAATCCCTCCGGCACCGCCGGCTGCAAACGTAGTAGTCATTGCCACTGCCTTGAAAATGGTCAGCCCGAACAATAGGGCGATAACGACCCAAATATTGTCCATGTATGCATCAAAAGGAGTCGTTCCTAAAGCGGCAGTGTGGTTATCTTCCAAGAGGTTGTTGATAAAGCCGAAACCTTCCCCATATAATGGTGGGATGAAATATAGCATAATCCCTATGGCCAATCCACCAACCAATAACCGGTATTTTGGGCTTTTCAAAGGGTCGAACAATTTGAGTATCCCAAAATACATTTTGGTAAAATAGATCGAAGCAAAGGCGGTACCGACGCCCAATAAAATATAGAACAAGGTATCCTTTATCTCAAAACTGTCGGCCAACGAAAAATTGAACAAGACTTCATTGCCCAGAAAGAAGTAAGAGGTTAGCACCCCCGATATAGAAGCCAATAACAGGGGAAGCATCGAAAGCATGGTAAAATCCATACTAAAAACCTCTACGGCAAAAATGATGGCGGCAATGGGCGATTGAAAAATAGAGGCAATGGCCCCGGCGGAGGCACAGGCGATCAATAAAGAACGTGTCTTGGCATTGATGTGAAGAAGCCTTCCCAAGTTTGAACTAATCGCAGAGCCCGAGGCTACCGCTGGACCTAGCAACCCGACCGAACCCCCGAACCCTACCGTTAACGGTGCCGTAATCAGAGGCGTATATATTTTCTTCAGGTCAATGACTCCTTTCTTTTTGGAGAGCGCAAACAAAATGGAAGATATCGCATGCTCCAGTTTTTCTTTGTGCACGAATTTCACATAAAGATAGACCAAGGTCAGCCCAATAATCGGTAATATAAAGTATAGATGATTGCTTGAAAAAACGATACCACTCTCCAATGAGGATTCGATGAAATAAGTAAGGTTTTTCAATGTTACGGCGGCCAATCCGGCAAGTAGGCCGACCACCACCGCCATAATTTGGGTAAAGGTCTTGTCGGAGATATGTTTATATCGCCATTTGATAAATTGGGTGAAGCGTTTTTGTTGGGCGGTCGGCATTTAAGACATTGTTCTTCTTTAAAAGTATTAAAAAATCCCGCTGAAAAGCGGGATTGGCAATTTAAGACTGGATATCGAGTTTCAGGTTCAGCTCTTTCAACTGCTCTTTATCAATGGGAGCAGGCGCATCAATCATCACATCACGGCCGCTGTTGTTTTTTGGGAAGGCGATGAAATCACGAATCGTTTCCTGCCCGCCCAAAATGGCAACGAGCCGATCAAGGCCAAAGGCGATTCCGCCATGGGGCGGTGCACCATACTGAAAGGCATCCATCAGAAAACCGAACTGGGCTTTTGCCTCTTCAGGTGTGAAGCCCAAGTGTTTGAACATGATGCCCTGCACTTCTTTGTCATGGATCCTAATGGATCCCCCTCCGATTTCGTTTCCGTTCAAGACTAGGTCGTATGCATTGGCACGCACGGCCCCGGGATTGGTTTCCAGCAGTTCAAGTTGTCCGGGTTTGGGCGACGTAAATGGATGGTGCATAGCATGATAGTTTCCGGTTTCCTCGTCGAGTTCCAACAATGGAAAATCGATTACCCATAATGGAGCGAACTCATCAGGCTTTCGCAATCCTAATCGTTCTGCCATTTCCATGCGCAAGGCACTCAACTGTGTTCTTGTTTTATTCGCATCTCCAGAAAGTACACAGATCAAATCGCCTTGTTTTGCTTCAGTCTTTTTCGCCCAATTGGCCAGATCGTTTTGATCGTAGAACTTATCGACCGACGATCTGTAGGTTCCGTCTTCGTTGCACCGCACGTAGACCATGCCTTTGGCACCTACCTGTGGACGTTTTACCCAATCGGTCAATTTATCGATTTCTTTTCGGGTATACGAATTCCCGCTGGGTACTGCAATGCCTACAACCAGTTCGGCCGAATTGAATACATTGAAATCTTTATGCTGGGCAACCTCGTTCAATTCGCCGAATTCCATTCCAAAACGTATGTCTGGCTTATCGTTGCCAAATCTTTTCATGGCCTCGTCGAAAGTCATTCTCGGGAATTTATCTATCTCGACCCCGTTGATTTCCTTAAGAAGATATTTGGTCAATCCCTCAAAAGCGTTCAAAATATCCTCTTGTTCGACAAAGGCCATTTCGCAATCTATCTGCGTAAATTCGGGTTGTCGGTCTGCCCTTAAATCTTCATCCCTAAAACATTTTACGATTTGAAAATACTTATCCAAACCGCCGACCATCAACAATTGCTTGAACGTTTGGGGCGATTGGGGCAGGGCATAGAACTGCCCTTCGTTCATGCGGCTCGGCACTACAAAATCACGGGCACCTTCGGGCGTCGATTTTATCAAATATGGCGTTTCCACTTCGATAAAGCCTTCCTCTGAAAGATACTTTCGAACCGCCATGGTAACCTTACTGCGAAAGATGAGGTTGTCTTTGACCGGATTCCTGCGAATGTCGAGGTAGCGATATTTCATCCGAAGGTCTTCACCGCCGTCGGTTTCGTTCTCTATGGTAAAGGGTGGGGTTTTTGAACTGTTAAGCAGGGTCAGTTCTTCGACCAATACTTCAATATTTCCGGTAGGAATGTTGGGGTTCTTAGAAGCACGTTCAATGACTTTTCCCTGTACCTGAACGACAAATTCGCGGCCAAGTGTTCTAGCCTGTTCCAAAAGTTTTGATGAAGTGCGGTCTTCATCGAAAACGAGCTGTGTTATTCCGTATCGATCTCTTAGATCGACCCAGGCCACAAAACCTTTGTCGCGTATCTTATGCACCCAACCCGATAGTGTTACACTTTTGTTTACATCCGCTTCCCTGAGTTCTCCACAAGTATGGCTTCTATACATAGAACAATTTGCTTAGTCGGCAAATTTAAGAAGTATTGCGCGAGTACATGGTAAGTAGGGCAGTAGATTTTATGCTTTTCAAAAAAGAAGCCCCAAATTACCCTACAGGGTAATTTGGGGCGATTCCAATTTTAATGCTTTTGTCAAGTTAAGCTACCTGCTCTACGATTTTTTGATCGGTGACCTTTTTGCCCAGATTTTTTCTTACCCAAATTTTCATACGATACGAAATATTGAACAGTACGGGAACAATAATCAAGGTCAAGAAAGTGGCCACGAGCAATCCGAAGATTACCGTCCAGGCCAAAGGTCCCCAAAAGACCACGTTATCGCCGCCCATATATATTTTTGGGTCGAAATTGGAGAAAAGCGAAAAGAAATCGATATTCAGACCTATCGCCAAAGGAACCAACCCCAACACTGTTGTGATGGCCGTCAAGATTACTGGTCGCAACCTTGCCTTGCCTCCTTTGGTAATAATTTCGGTAACCTGTGGCATTGTCAAGAGATCTTTATCATCCATACCCAAAGCCACTTTCTTGCGATCGATCAATATTTGGGTGTAGTCGAGCAAAACGACCCCATTGTTGACCACGATTCCCGCCAAGGATATAATACCCATCATGGTCATCATGATGACGAATGACCATCCTGTTATCATTAATCCACCGAAGACCCCGATAAAACTTAAAAAAATGGCGATCATGATGATAAACGGCTTGGAAATACCTCCGAACTGAAAGATCAATATCAAGAAAATCAATCCAAGGCCTGAAAAAAAGGCACCTACCAAGAACGCCATTTGTTTGTTCTGCTCTTCGATCTGACCGGTATAGTCTATTTTTACATCGGCCGGAAGCCCTCTGTATTCTTCCATTTCCTTTTGTATCTCGGCAACTATGGCCCCCGCGTCGCTAAAACCGGGCTTCAATTGTGAATATACGGTAACGACCCTTCTATTGTCGCGATGTTTGATGGCACTGAAGCCTGAGGAATTTCGCTGGGAGGCTACTGCGGAAACCGGAATTTCCTTTATCTGCCCATTGGCCGGATCCCTAAAAATGATATTCTGGTTAAAGAGCGCACTTTTGTTGTAACGGATATCCTCGTTGAAACGGACATTGATATCATAGTCGTCTCCGTGAACCTTATAGACACCTGCCTTTTCGCCGAATACGGATCGACGCAATTGTTGGCCCACTTGACCAGCGGAAACCCCTAATTCACCAGCCTTTTCACGGTCCACCACCACTTGCATAGACGGTTTGCCCTTGTTTACGTCGATTTTCAATTCTTCGATACCGGCTATGTTCTTGGTATTGATAAAATTGCGGATGTCTTCGGCAGTATTGATGAGTTCGGTATAGTCCTTGCCTTCGAGTTCGATATTTATCGGGTAACCTGCTGGAGGTCCGTTGGCCTCTTTTTCCACGGAAATAGCCACCCCGGGATAGATTCCCGTGAGGGCCTCTTGTATTTCGGCCCGCAACTCTTCGGTATCCCTGCCATTTCTATATTTGAACTCGCGCATCGATAAGGTCACTTTGCCGCGATGTGGCATTTCGGCCGCTGAACCACCATCGGTCATCGGGTTTCCGGCGCCTTCGCCTACCTGTGATACGGCGGACTCTACCAAATAGTTATGCTCCCCATTGGTGTACTTATCCTGATTTGCGACTTCATATACCCTTTTTTCAATGGCTTTGGTCAACTCATTGGTCTTTTCTATCGAAGTGCCTTGTGGATATTCGATATAGGCATAGATTTCATTAGGCTTGTTATCCGGAAAGAACTCTACTTTGGTGCGACCACTGCCCAAAGACATTCCGAAAAGCATGAATACCGCGATCAACAAGAAAAAAGTAACCCCGAAATACCAATATACATTGTTGCCGCGCAGGGAATGTTTTATGCGACGCTCGTACCAATTCTCAAAACGTACGATGGTATTTTTTTGAAATTTGGTCGCCCATTTTTTCAAGACGTACTTGTAGATCCAGAATAGAATGGCCGTCACGATCATTACGCTTCCCATACCTCGCATGGGGCCACCGATGATAAGTATGAACAATCCGAAACCGCCAAGAATGATGCTTAAACGTATCAATTGTTTTCTGGTCAGTTCTTTTTCGCCCAATTCCATGAATTGTGAAACGAGCATCGAGTTCATAAAAATCGCTACAAAAAGCGATGAGCCCAATACGACCGATAGGGTAATCGGGAAATAGATCATGAACTGCCCAAAAATTCCGGGCCATAGCCCAAGCGGAACAAAGGCCGCAACAGTAGTTACTGTTGAGATAATGATAGGGTAGGCTATTTCACCAATACCTTTTTTGGCCGCCTCTGTGCGTGACATGCCCTCGCTCATCAACCGGTAAACATTCTCGACCACAACGATACCGTTATCGACCATCATCCCTAGACCCATAATCATTCCGAAAAGAATCATTGTATTGAGGGTAAAGCTCATGCCATCGACCAAGCCACTTAGATTGTTCAAGATCATGAACGACATGAACATCGACATGGGTATGGCGAAACCAACGAACAGGGCATTTCGAAAACCCAAAAAGAACATTAACACGGTAACCACCAAAATTATCCCGAAGATGATGTTATTGACCAAATCGTCTACTTGGTTCAAAATCCTACCGGAGGAATCATTGGCAATCGTTATGTTCAGGTCGGCCGGATAGTAGTTTTGCTGCGCCTCTTTGACAAGTTCCCTGACCTTGGTAGTGGCCTCGATCATGTTCTTGCCCGACCGTTTTTTAATATCGAGCATTACCACGCTCTGCCCAAATTCACGGGCATAGGTAGTCTTTTCTTCTTCATGGAATTTTACGGTGGCAATGTCTTTGAGATAAATTGCACCATTTTCGGATTTTACCACAAAGTCGTCCAATTGCTTGGGGTCTTCGATTTCTCCCAAAACACGAATGGTACGGCGCTGTCCGCCCGATTCTATATTGCCCGCCGACATCGTCGTATTTCCGTTGCTAATGGCTCCCAATACATCTTGAAAACTGACTTTTGCCGCCATCATTTTATAGACATCGACGGCCACTTCGACCTCTTTTTCCTGGGCACCACGAATGCTTACTTCCTTGACTTCCGGCAGGTCCTCGATTTCATCTTGCATGTATTCGGCGAACTCCTTCAATTTTTCTACGGGATAGTCCCCTGTGAAATTCACGTTCATTATCGGAAAGGATTCCGAAAGGTTCAGGTCAAAGATGTTAGGCTCGACCTTGGCATTGTTGAAAGTCGGCCAATCTTCGCTCGCCTTTTCGCCGTCTACTTCGTCCTTGACCTTTAGTTTGGCCGATTCTACTGAAATTTCCTCATCGAACTCCACCGTTATTATCGAATAATCTTCTTGGGAGGTAGAAGTAACCTCAACTACGTTACTCACATTTTTCAAGCGTTCTTCCAGTGGATCCGTGATGAGGCGTTCAACATCTTCGGCAGTATTTCCCGGATAAGGAGTGCTGATATAGACTTTTGTCTCTACGATTTCGGGAAAATCTTCACGTGGCATGGATTGGTACCCCTTGAACCCTATCCATAGAAAGATGGCGATCATTACATAAATGACCGACGGATTATCTATCGCCCACGACGATAATCCGAACTCTTTGTCTGCGTTTTTTTTCTGTCTACTCATGATTAGTATGTAGTTGATAGTTCTTAGACGTTAGTATTTCCTCCCAGAACTTTATTTCATTTATTTTTTAGATATTTCTGGAGTCCCGTTACCATTTTGGATAATTCCTCCAACTTTTGTCTTATTTCGTTGTCCTCTATTACACTTATATATTTTCTTCTTCTTGCAACGGTCGAGCAAACCACACATTCTTTGACTGAATTGATGGCTATTTGAAGAAAACGATTGAATTGGGGATTCGTATCCCCAGAACCTTCGGCTATATTTAAGGCAATGGAAACGGCTGCTCTATTTAATTGCGATACAAGTCCGTAAAGTTCATGTTTTGGGAAGTTGGTAGTAGTTTCATAGGCCAGATCAACAAAATCAAGAGCTTTTTCGTAGACATTTAAATCTTCAAAGGCAAACTTGATGTTTTTCATACTAAATAGTTTTTACTTTACCTATCGTCTACCGTCTAATTACTGATTTAAAATCTCAACGTTTTGACCATCTTTTACGCTTCTGGCGCCTTCCCTGATAAGTTCGTCCCCGTTCGAGATACCGGTAAGCACTTCGACAACGCTACCTTGGGTCTTGCCCGTGGTGATAATCTGTTTTCTGACCTTGGCCTTGTTGGGGTCATCTGATTTTTCGGCAATGTATACATATTGTTGTCCTTCGGCATTTTCCGATATAATCCCTTGGGGGATAACAATGGCTTCATCATTTGAATAATCGTTGAGACTGACCTTGGCCGTAAGGTTTGGCTTTATATTTCCTTTTTTGTTAGGAACGGGAATTTCTACCGTAAAGGCCCGATTGTTCGGATTGATAAAATTACCGGTCTGTCGAATCTTCGTGCGGACGGTATCGCCCAAGACGGGGAAGTAAGCGATCGCTTCCTTACCCTTCGTGATTCCGCTTATATATGTTTCGGGTACGTCTACCTCGATATACATATCCGATAAATTTACTATTCGGAAAACCTCGGAACCCGGTCCGGGAGATACTACGGTACCTTGATCTTTGATGACATCATCGATGATACCAGAAAAAGGTGCCCTTATGGTCGATTTTCCCAATTGGCTTTCCGCTTGTTTTACGGCACTTTCCGTAGATTCGTATTGGCTCTTTGCCTGTAGGTATTGGATCTCGGAACCGATTTTCTGTTCCCATAGCCGCTTTTGGCGTTCGAAGGTCGTTTTGGCCAAATCTGCCTGGGTCTTTAACTGGGCCAATTGGCTACCCATTCCTCCATCATCGATAGAGGCGAGAATTTGCCCTTTGGCAACACGTTGACCTTCCTTGACATAGACTCGTTGCAGCGTGCCGGCCATTTCAGGATAAATGAGCACATTCTGTTTGGTCTGGACATTGCCTTGCAATTCCAAGAAATGTTCGAATTTCTGCGCTTCCGTAGTGATGGTGGTCACAAGGGGCATTTTTTCCTCTCCCGATTTCATGGCAATAGCTGAATCCAATAATCTGATATTGGCCTCAAGTTGTCTTTGTTGCTCCGAAATTTCAGATTTTTTGGCACGAATGGCTTCCAAATCGCCTTGGGCGACCAAATCTTCGACCGATTGCGATTGCTTTCCTCCACAGGAGGCCAAAAGAATCGAAGCGATTAGCAAATACATTATGTTTTTCATAGTGGCGATATTTATATATTGATGTGTTGATTGAGAGATCATGGATTGTTCAATATGGTTTCTAAATTGGTCTTTTTGTTGATGACTTCTACCATTGATTGTAGATAGCCCTGCTGTGCATCATAAAGTTGGGTCTGTGCCTGACGCAATTCAAAACTGCTGGCGATACCTTCGGAATATTTGATCTGGTTCTTGTTTTCGATACGTTCCGCAAGCCCAAGATTGTCTTTTGAGGTCTGGTACTCTTCAACTGCCAGTTGATATTCACTTTTGGCATTCTCCAATTGCAGACGAATCTGTTCCTCGGCTTCTTGTTTTTCAGTTTTGGCCTTTTCCATTGCAATCCTGGCCCTTGCCGTACTGGCACTTCGTTTTCCAGAGCTGAACAACGGTATGCTGAGGTCAAATCCTAAAACAGAGGAATCGAACCATTCTTGATCACCATTTAGGAAATTGAAATTATCTGCAAAGGCCGAACTACCATAATTTACAAAGGCGTTTAATGTGGGCAAGGCCCTACTTTTGGCCAATTTATGTTCAAAATACCGTTGCTCGTTCAGGTTTTCGACCAATTTGTAGTCTACGTTGTTCTCGATGTTGAATTCAGTTTCCAACAATTGTAGGTCAATCTGTTTTTGTGCTAGATTATCAAGATTTTCACTTAATTGTGTCGGTGCATTGATGGCAATGCCCATGACCAAGTTCAACATTTGAAGGGTAATATTGTTCAGGCGAACGGCATTTTTAAGTTGGTTATCGACGGAAGACAGTGTAATCTGTAATTGTTCGACACTTTCTTCATCACCCAATCCGTTTTCGAATAGTTTTTGCGTTTCAAATAGATTTTTCTCCAAAGTCGCTTTGTTCTTTTCGAGTATGGCAACACTTTCTTGGGCCAACAAGACATTGCCATAGGCTTCGGTTACCGCTTTTCTGACCTCGAGATCCGTCTTTTCCTTATTGTTGGCACTATAGCGCAAAAATGCTTTGGTAGCCTGAACGCCGACGATATATGATCCATCAAAAATTTGTTGGCGAAGGGTTGCTGTTGCGACTGCTTGTTGGGGCTGACCAAAAGTAATGGGTTGAAATGTTCCCGGCTCTCCTCCAAAAAATTCGGCCGGAATCAAGGAAATTGGTTGTTTCAATTGGTTTTGATAACTAACATTTCCGTCGATTTGGGGCAGCCCTGTTGCGATAGTCTCCCACTTTTGCTTTTGGGCGTCTATGATATCACGATTCGCATTAATGGCACTGTAGTTGTTCTCAAGTGCAAAGGCAATGGCTTCATCCAAGGTGAAGCTCGATTTTTCAGCGACTTGTTCTTGGCCAAAACCCAAGCTTATTACAAAAGTTGCTAAAAATAGTACAAAATGATTCCTCATTATTCTTGGTTTGAGTTGATGATCGAATTCAATATTTTTCTTCCTTTCGGGGTAACGATTCCCCTAAGATGGTATTCTAGATAGTTGTCCATTAATTCTTCCGCTGGAAATTTATCTGCCGGAAATAACGTACGGTCCTTAAGACTGGTGCCTCCCGCAAAATAGATTCTACTTATGAAATCGACATTTAGATTTTCGCGATAAATACCCTGATCGACTCCTTTTTTGATATTGCCTACGACACATTCCTGCATTACTTCATACTGTCGTGCGCGCATTGAACCATATATTTTCGGATAATATTTTTGCAACTGGTATTGAGGTGACGATTTCTCATCTTTTAAATGGACCATTACGAACTTCTTTATTTCATAAAGTTCTTCAATAGGGTTTTTGTGCCAAGAACAAATATGGTCGATGCCCTGTGATATGGAGCAAAAAAGTTGATTCGTACTTGCCTCGACCAATTTTGTCTTGTTCTCGAAATGCGTATAAATGGTTTTTTTCGAGATGCCCATTTCATTGGCAAGGTCATCCATGGTCACGCTTTTGAAGCCGAGGTTCAAGAACATATCGATAGCCTTGTCTAAAATTTTTTCTTTCATAAGGGCGACAAAAGTAAATCAGGAAACTTTAAAAACCTAAATAGTTTCCAAAGTTTTACGATTATTTAACATATCGTCATTATAAAAATCATTTTTTCTCTTGTTGCCTTCGTTCCACAAAGGCATTGAAGGCATTTTCCCCTTCTTCTTTCCAGAATTCATCGTAGAATTTCCATTTCGAAAAGTCGTTTCGACAGTTGCCACGCATTTTCTCCTTAAAATGTCTATGTTTTGTTTTTGGCCCTTTTTTGGAATCCATTCCATCAAAACTTCCAAAAAGTATTTTGGCCATAACAAGGATTCCGACTGCTTTCCAGTACGATAGTACGGGCAATCCAAAGACATCCGGCATGAGCCAATTCCATAGCAACATGAATCCATAACCGAATAATAATATGAATAGGATTGCGGCGATGATTATGAACAATACTTTGAAGAACCCGCGAAAAAATTTTTCCGCCTTGCTTTTGACCCGATGTTCCATATACTCTTCCATATTTCTAAAATTTAGTTTATAATTTGTTTTTTATTTTCTAGTTCTTTAAGCAATAGTGATAGGGCACGATGCCGCCTGGACATCAATGTCCCCGGTGGAACCTGCATTTCCTTCGACAATTCCCTGTAGGTATAGCCTTCGAAATCTATTGCAATGATAATTTCCCTGTGCATGGGCTTCAGCTTGCCGATGGCTTTTTTGAGCTCCTCTTTCATTTCCTCGGAATAACCATTGTCCGTTTTTCCATATAACAATTCGGTAAATTCGAACAGGCGTTTTTCCATATCTTCTTCGAGGCTCGTTTCCTTCCTTTTCTTTCGCATCAGGTCGATAATCTTATTACGGACGGAATTATAGACAAACCCGGCAATGTTATCGATGGGCGATAAGCTGTCCGCTCTCGAGAACAATTTGAGGGCTACTTCTTGAACGATATCCTCGGCATCTCGATCGACCGTATTGTCGATTCTAGACCGCACATAACCTTTCAAAGAATTGTATTCTTCTTTAAAAAAGGTGTTTAGTTTTAAGTAGTTTTCCTCTTCAGAAACCATTTAAAGGCTATTTGTGTCGGTAATTCAATTATATAGACGAAACTTTTCAAGGCTATTGCATTGTGAGACGATTTATTTTTAAGATTGTTTCATTTAATAGGGAAAAAGCCATAAATGCCATTTGTTAAAATGGATGTATTTTTGGGTAAAATTCATGCATGCTTTCCATAGAAGAATATCGATCGGCCTTCATTGCCCATCTTGAATCGAGGATAAAGACCAAGGAACCAAAAAACCTTTATGCCCCCATGACCTATATTTTGGGTTTGGGAGGAAAACGGTTACGGCCCGTACTAACCTTGATGTCCACGGATATTTTTGGGAATGATTACAAAGAGGCCATGGATGCAGCCTTGGCGGTCGAGGTATTTCACAATTTTTCGCTGGTGCATGACGATATTATGGACAGTGCCCCGTTGCGTAGGGGAAAAGTGACCGTACATGAAAAATGGGATGTCAATACCGGAATTCTTTCGGGCGATGCTATGCTCATCTATGCCTATCGCTTGTTCGAGAGTTATAAAGGGGATACTTTTCGTGAATTGGCGCAATTGTTCAGTAAGACGGCACTACAAGTTTGTGAAGGGCAACAGTACGACATCGATTTTGAGACCCGCGACGATGTAACCAAACCCGAATACCTGAAGATGATCGAATATAAAACCGCCGTATTGGTGGCCGCAGCATTACAGATGGGCGGAATTATTGCGGGTGCTTGCGAACAAGAGCAACATAACATCTATGAATTTGGCCGAAACCTTGGTATCGCATTTCAATTACAAGACGATTATCTAGATGCTTTCGGTGAACCCGAGACTTTTGGAAAACAAGTGGGCGGGGATATTATAGCGAATAAAAAAACCTTTTTGTATCTCAATGTATTGGAGGTAGGGTCGGCCCGGCAAAAAAAGGAACTACTGGATATGTATTCGATACATCCTGAAGACCCTTCTGCAAAAATCGAAACCATCAAAGAGATTTTTTTAGAGAGTGGTTCAGAGGAGCTCATCAAAAAGGCAATTTTAGCCTATTCCCATAATGCTTTTGCCGTTTTGGACGCTCTTGATATTTCAAAAGATAAAAAGGAAGTACTTCGAAACTTCGGAGAGGGGCTGATGGGAAGGGAGGTTTAAATATCCTAAACATCGGCTCTGCCATCTTTTAGCTTCCACCGATTACAAAACATGGGCTTAATTGTTTAAATTTAAGAAAGTATATCGCTAAGACCATGGAAGAAAACAAAAGAAGAGCATTTATCAAGAACACCCTTCGTGCAGGGGCAAGTATTCCCTTGCTCAATATGGCGCAACCCATTGAACAGTTGAAAGGAAAGACCGAACCCCTTAGAATCAAGAAAGCCGCCAACCCAAAAAGAGTTGTGGTCGGCGGAGCGGGCATAGGCGGTCTCTGTACGGCATACGAGCTTATGAAACTTGGGCATGATGTTACTGTGCTTGAAGCTTCTGGCAGGCATGGTGGTCATGTTTTTACGGTTCATGACGGGCTTTCCGATGGGCTTTATGGTGATGGCGGCCAGGAACATATTACCAAACCGGGTTACGAGCTTTACTGGAACTATATCGATGAATTCGACCTCACGGCCCTTCCGTACGATCGTCGAAAAAAATTGCTCCGAAATATTAACGGTACCTTTTATTCCCAAGAAATGCTGCATGATACATCGGTATTGAAGGGTATGGGGTTCAATCAAAGGGAAATCGATTTTTTGGCCGTTCATCCATGGGGCGAATTGAAGTCGTTGTACATTGAACCTTATCTTGAAAAATTTAAGGATGAATACCAGCCTTTTGGCGTAGGTTATGATCATTACGATGACATGCCTATGGCCGAAATCTATAAAAAAGAAGGGGCATCGCCAAGAGCTCTGGAACTATTGGGGGGTAAAAACTCATCAGCTTTGTACGGCCTTTGGTATTCCGCTATTTTAAAAATGAGGGGAGTGGCTAATTATCCTTTAGACGTCTACCATTTAAAGGATGGTAACCAAATGCTTCCGAATGCCTTTGCAAAGCGATTGGGCCCAAGGGTATGGTTAAACCACCAAATTACTTCCATTAACAATGGGACGGATACGGTAAAAGTCACCTACGCCAACCATGCAGAAACGAAAACCATAGAAGCTGATTATTACGTGAATTGTATCCCTCCCCCGGCCTTTAAAAAGATTCCCGTTACCCCTGAGATTTCCGTCGAAAAGCGCTATGCCCTTGATAATATAGCTTATGATTCGTACCAACGTTTTGTTTTTCAGGCGGGTTCCGAATTTTGGCGCGAAGATGGTTTTGAGACCATCAATATGGATTTTGGACATCCGGATCTTTGGGATGTTTGGCGCTCGGCGGATGAAGTCGACACCCATCGCGTTATTATTTTGGGAACGGGTCCAGGGGGTATTTCCCCGCAAAGGGCGCTTGCGGCTTTTCGAGAGGTGTATCCCGGTAAAAAGGATACGATAGAACAAGCCCTTGGAAGGGATTGGACGAAGCAAAAGTATGCACCGACCTGTGAGCGATTGGCTTTCCCTATTGGGGAATTAAAAAAATTCTGGCCTGTACTTATAAAAGCCGAGGGTCGTATTCATTTTGCCGGTGCGTATGCCGATAACCTGAACTGGGGAACCGAGGCTGCGACACGATCAGCCAATAGGGTAGCAAAGGAAATCGATGAAGCCTGATTTTTTAGGAAATGCGGTATAAGCTATCAATTTTTATCTCCTTTTTAGGACTCGCCCTTCTTGCCGCATTGACTCCGTACCAAGAAAACGAGGCACCTGTCGTAAAGATTGTAGCTCCGCAAGAGAATACCCAATTTTCATGGAATGAATGGATTCCATTCCGAATTGCCGTAACCGATAACGAGGATGGGAATTCGGAATACGACGAGATAATTGCCAATGAAGTTGTGCTTACCGTTCAATACCTGCCAGATTCTTCTCAGGTTACAAAATATTTACATGATGATGAGTCGATTGATTTAGATGTGCTTTCATGGATGGGATTGTCGAACTGCTTTACCTGCCACAGCGCCAAGGACAAGTTAATAGGCCCATCCTTTTCGCAGATTGCGGATCGCTATGGCAATCAGACAGATGCCTTGGAATATCTGGCACAGAAAGTAGCCAATGGCACTACAGGAACCTGGGGAGACCAAATAATGCCGGCACAGCCAAATCTAAAATCGGATGAAGTAAAAAAGGTGCTAAACTGGATTTTGAAAAATAGTTCAAGATTCGATTTCAATTATGTTTCGGGGATAGAAGGTGTTTTTAAAACCCCTGAGAATACTGAAGGAAAAGGAGTATATGTGCTCAAGGCACAGTATATCGATCATGGACTTGAAAATGTTTCGGGGAGTTTCAGGAAAGGAAATGATGCTATTGTGCTTCAGGTTCGTTAGATCGGTTATTCGACCAATCTTTTTCATCATATATTTTTATAAGATGGGTACGTATTTTAAAAGACGATTCGATACTGTCTTTTTGATTTAATTTGACCAAAATCGATTTTGATCGCATTTTAGGCATATGACAGGCAATACAATCGTTGCCCATTGATTCGGTTTGCAGGGTTTCCGCGGAACAGGTCGCCACATCCTCTGAATGGCATTCCATACATTTTTGATTGAAATAAGCGATATTTCCTCTTTGATTCTTGTGGGGGTCGTGGCATGTGGTACAATCCATGGTCGAGGTCTGTTTAAAACATTCGCTACTGGTAAGGAGACCATATTGATTGCCATGTACGTCAAGTTGTCCGGATGGATTGATCGGGGAACTGTTTTGGGAATATTCATCTAAATTTTCACCGGTCAGAAAAGAGAAGGGAAGCCCCTTCAATTGATTGTCTTGTGGACCTGAATGGCATTGGGCACAGACATCGAGTCGCTTTTGTCGAGAAAGTGAATCTATCTTCAACATGAATTTAGCTTCTTTGGCTTCCGGTTTTTTTCTTTGATAGGCCACGTGTTTTGCTGCTGGGCGATGGCATCTTTCGCAGTCTATTCCATAGATGATCTGGTCTTTGTTATACTGGTTTCCTTCACCTATATTTTTGTTTTTGGCAAAAGTAACATGGCATTTGATGCACCCATCCCTAACGGGCCTTTCAATGGCATGTGTAGGGAACCCTGGGCTATTAACCCAACTATTTGCCGGTTTATGAAAAGAACTTTGTAGCTGGAACAGTTTATCACCTTGCCATGTAAGATACGATTGCCCTCTAACACCCGAACCAATAACGACATCAAAAGAAGATGGCGGAGTCGTTTTAAGCCTATTCTTGTATTCGGTATGTTGATAGAACGAGTCTAATTGACGTTCCATCGTAAATTTGACATATTCAAGATCTAAGATATTGGAACCAGGCTCGAAGCTGCCCAAGAGGTTTTTTTCGCTCGCTGGTGCCGAGGTTTTATGGTGTGCCGTTTTTAAATGGTCGGAATAGATATTTGCATGACATTCCATACAGGTTTCGGAGCCAGCATAATTTTCTCCATTATAATGGGTAGCCAATACTTTTGGACTGTAGTATTCGGATTCTATTTTTGGGTTTTTACAATGGTAAACAAAGGTTGTAACACCTATAGCCATCAATATAAGTCCACCATTTAAAAAGAATCTCTTGTTTAGTACTGACATACGCACAAAGAATTTCCTATGGCAAGACACGTATAGAATTAAATCGGTAAAAAGGAGCTTAGTTTACCCTTACCAATTGCATAAAATCATCGTTTTTGGCAATCAAAAGATGTTTTTTGCCTTTAACTATTATCTCTTCCATGCCTCGAACGTCACCAACGATTTTAAGCCCTGATTCCATCATGGTCTTGGCCTCGAAATTACCCTTACCATTACCCTGTAGATAAAGCCCAAAACTGGCATCTCCCCTTGGTGTTTCAACTTCGGCGTTATAAAGATTTCCTCCCAAGACCACATCGAGATTGCCATCTGAATTGAAATCATCGACGACAAATTGGTTGATACCCGAAAGTTGGGCCAACTGGGGTAAAACGCGTTTCTTAAACGTTCCATTGTCGTTCTCGAGATAAATACTTTCAAACGAAGTAATCTCATAACTTAAGGATTCGTCCAAAAGTTTAGTCGTATAAATCTGATTTAGATTGGCACTGGCAAAAGAGTTGTAATCCTTGAACTTTGATTTGATTGCAGGCATTTGCTGTGAAGAGCATTGACGTCCACGAACCGGAAACTCGGTATCTCCTTTTTTATAGCTCAATACGATATCGGAACTTTCATTGCCATCAAAATCATTGAGGTAGACTTTGAACGGTCCCTCTTCGCTGGCTTGGTATTTGTAATTTTTGCCCAAATTGCCAAGGACAAGATCTTGGTCGCCATCGTTATCAAAATCTCCCTTTTCAATGGCAAACCACCAACCGCGCGTATTGCCGCTTAGCATTTTATCGGACACGTCTTCGAACGTTCCGTGATTGTTCTTAAAAAATTTAATGGGCATCCATTCACCTACGACGACAAGATCGTCCCAACCATCACTGTCAAAGTCTACCCAAACGGATGCCGTTACCAATCCTAATTCTTTCAATTCGGGCAACTTTTCGTCCGTAACGTCCATAAATTTGGCCCCTGTGGTTCCAGTGCTGGTTTCCATCAAATAAGAATTGACGGGATAGGGATATTTTTGTGGTTCGAGGCGTCCACCTAAAAATAAGTCCAGATCACCATCGTGATCATAGTCGGAAGCCGAAATGTCCAGACCGCTATTTCTAATATAGGGTGGGAATACACCCCTCTTTCGTTGAAAACTGTTATGCCCGATATTTTCATAGTACCGGTCTTCATAACCCAAAGAACCGGGTTTGAACTCGTTACCACCGCTCACAATAATAAAATCCTGATCTCCATCGTTGTCCGGGTCAAAGATTAAAACTCCTAAGTCTTCATGATATTTCTCTTCTGCCAGTTCGGGTATTACCAACTGTTCGAAATTGCCTTCACCATCCTGTATGTATACTTCGGGAGCTTGACCTACCGCACCTCCTACGATAAAGTCTTCGGTGCCATCGCCGTTCAGATCTCCCGTAGCTAAGGCAGGGCCGAAGGTAGAGGTTCTATGGGGCAACAATACTTCTTGTTTGAAATCGGGATAATCGTTTTCTTGATGTTTAAAAGGATTGGACATGTTCACCGTTTCGAACTTTTTTTGACTTGAGGCTACCGCTCTGGGTAAAGGGGTCTGGTAAGAATCGGCTTCGTTATAGGTGATAGCTAGCTTTTGGTTAGCCGCAACGTTGGTAAGTTTGGTGGTCCGTCCGTTGGACCAAGCAACCAATAGGCTGTCGATTTGCTGATCTTCATCCAATCCAAAGTGAAGTAGGGGCGTTACCGAAGAGAGGTAACCACGAACCAGATTGTACTCCTGTAATTGCATGCCCTTTGGCGAATAAATTGTTACCTTGGTGCCTTCTGGCAGTGTTTTATTATTCCCTTTTACGTCGACTGCCAGATAATTTTTACCCTCGGCGTTGTTACGATAGATACTGGCGGTATCTTCTAGATTATTAATGACCAGATCGAGATCGCCGTCATTGTCTAAATCGGAAAAGGCCACGCCATTAGAAAAGGTTTTTTCGTCCAATCCCCATTCTTTTGACATTTTACTGAAAGTCAGGTCGCCATTGTTCTTGAACATATAGTTGCTCAATTTTTCGGAAGGCAATTTTTCGAGATAATTCAATAGACCAACCTTTTCTTCTTGGCCTTTATATTCGGGGTCATTTTCCATTTTATCAAAAAAGGCCCGATGTTCGGCATAGAAATCTTTATTGTTGACATCCCTGCGTATACCATTGGTCACGAACAAGTCTTTCAGGCCATCGTTATCGAAATCGGAAATTAGGCCTGCCCAACTCCAATCGGTAGAGGCGACCCCGGCCAATCGGGCAACATTACTAAATAAGGGCAATTCACCGGGCTCGTTGCCATTGTTCATTTGCAATGAGTTCTGCATGTATTGATGGTGTAGGCCGTACTTGACCGAATTATAAAAGGCTTCGGTATCCATGGCCGACATGTTGGCTTTTGAACGAAAATGATCGGGAGCGGACATGTCCAACTGAAAAATATCCATATAACCGTCATTATTGAAATCGGCGATATCGGCTCCCATGCCAAAAAATGAAATTTGTTGAAGACTGGTATTTATCTGGTTGGTAAACGTACCATCCTGATTATTGATGAACAAATAATCAGGCGCATTGAAATCATTGGAGACAAAAATGTCAGGGTAGCCATCGTTATTGACGTCGGAAGCGACAACACCTAAACTTAAACCAAAATTACTTAACCCGGCTTCTTGGGTCACATCGGTAAAATGTCCGCTATCATTTCTGAATAATCTATCAGAATCTTCCAAGGTATGGTTTTCTAACATATACGCATAATACTCGACTGGTGCAATAAAGCTTGTAGGCGGATAATTGGTCACATAGAGATCTAGGTCACCGTCTTTATCATAATCGAAAAAAGTCGATTGCATACTATGACCATCATGGTCGATACCATATTCTGCTGCCCTTTCGGTGAAAGTATTGTCTTGGTTGTTGATAAATAATACATTATTGTGGGGCGGGTTTTTACCGCTTACCGAGCAGTAAATATCCAAATAGCCATCTTGATTGATATCTACAAAGGTGGTTCCCATAAACCATCTATCGTCGCCTTTTACTCCAGCACTTTCGGTAATATCCTCAAATTCAAAGTTCCCCTTGTTCAAGTATAATTTGTTAGCGACCATATTGCCCGCAAAGAAAATGTCTTCAAGGCCATCGTTGTTGATATCACCTGTGGAGACCCCTCCACCGAGATACATATACGGATACGTAAAATAGTTATACTTATGCGTTTCGGTAAGCTTATTTGCAAAATTGATTTTGGTGTCCGAAACATCCAGTTTGGTAAACAAGGTTTTGGGTTGTTGTTCACAAGACCAAAACAATAGCCCAACAAGTAAAGTAGCTGATAAGTAATTTCTCTTCTTCATACAACTCATCTAATCATAAAATAGAATAACCCTAAACCAAAAGCATAGGGTTATTCAAATTTACATATAAAATCCTTCAGGACTAGTACCCCGGATTCTGTATAAGCGACGGATCCTTATCGATTTCTTCTTGTTTGATAGGCAAGAAATAAACATGGTCTTGCCATTGTCTATTTTCCAATACGATATCGGTCGGTTGATAGATATAATCAAACGTCGAAGTATCCTTACGATAGTTTTCTACCGTGGTGCCCGGTTTTTGGGTAGCCTGGATCAAAATCTGTTGAACCTGTTTGTCTAGTGAATAGGGCCCTTCGAGCCAACGTCTCATATCGAACAGGCGTGCATCTTCGTTTACTAGTTCCTTGTCCCTTTCCCGTTTATAGATTTCATAGAGTTCAGAACCACTGGCCGTAACCGCCGGAAGGCCATTCCTATATCGCAATCGGTTCAACCATGCCTTAGCTTCACCTTCATCGTTGGTATTGATACAGGCCTCTACATAGTTCAACAAGACTTCGGAATACCGTAAATAGGGGGAATCTACCTTTTGTAGGTTGTTGGGCCAAGAAGCTGGTTGATTGTAGTCCATGAACTTTCTGAAATAATAACCGGTTCTCGAGCCGTTCCAGTCCTCGATAGGGCCTTGCCGTGTATCGACACCATTGATAATGGTACCGTCGGAAAGGGTGTAGTAGCCCGTTTGTATTTCGTTGAAATTATCGAACTTGACTACATCGTCCGTACGTGGTTTCCACGGAGCCCCATCATAGAGAAAAGTGGAATAAAAACGCGCCTCACGATTATCATAGGGTGCGGCCGCATGTACTGGATTATCCCAATCGAATTCGGTACCGTCGGCAAAGGTATATTTTGAGACCAAAGCTTCGGTAGGGGTTGTGCCCGCCCACTCATGATATCCATTAGGGCCATGATATAAAGCCACCATGCCGGGGCCTTGAGACCATTCATCACCACCAGCATAGGTGCGGGATCCAAAACCGAATTCCTCTACCAATCGGCCCCAGATAAAATCTGGATTTTGATCGCCCTGAAGCCAAATATCGTCATAATTCTGCATGGCTTCTTCTTGGGAGGCCGGAGCGGAATAATCCAATTTATATCCAGTTGTGGCATCCAATAACGCCTTAGAAGCAGCTTTTGCAGCTTCCCACCTCGAAGTTTGCGAACCACTTGTATACCCGATCAATTCAGGATTACTATAGGAAGCAATAGAAGGGACCGAGGAGGCTTTTGAAGGTTCGTACAGGTCACTGGCCGCATGGGTCAATACACGCGATCTTTGTGCTAAAACGGTAATTCTATGGGCACGGGCTTTACTTGCAGGGGCATCGGCCAAGAGTACTTCGGCTTGATCTAAATCGGAAAGGATCAAGTTTACCGTTTCTTCAAAAGTACCACGGGGGTTGTTGGCTTCGGCATCCAATTCCAAAGGCTCGGTCAATAGCGGTACACCACCATATTGCCGCATTAACTGCGTATAAAAGTGTGCCCGCATAAAATAAGCTTCTCCCAATAGTTGATTGACCAAGGCCTGATCAAAACCGGCCTCATTTTCGGTCAACCGTTTAATAGCAACATTCGCGGAACGGATAAAAGGATATAAACTAGGCCAGTCCATCCACCACATGACCATATAGTTTCCTGCGGGGTTCATCTTTCCCTCCGTATAACCGTCAACACCACGCCCCGGATGGGTAAATACCGCTTGATCCGTAAAGGCATCGGTAGTTTCTTCCCTACTTAAAGTCCCGGCCCAGGTTCCCTGGTACAAATCAAGAACGGCCGCCTGGGCAAGTGTTGGATCAGACCATACAGAAGGCTCCGAGGCTTGGCTCAACGGCTGTGTTTCCAAAACATCTTCGGAGCAGCCGGTAATTAACAGTGTAAACACCGTTAGAACTGTAAACTTTATTAGTTTCTTTTCCATTTCATTACAATTTAAAAAGTTATTTGCAATCCCATATTAATCGTTTTTAGCATGGGGTAGATTCCCCCATTGGCAGTACGTGAACCACTGATACCTTGGGTCGAGTCATCTTGACCGACCCCGTTGTTCGATAAATCCGAATTACTGATTTGCAAAACTTCAGGATCGAAAGGAAATTCAGTAATGGTTATCAAGTTGGTACCCGATATTGAAAGGCGTAGGTTGTCAGCCCCAATTTGTTCAATAATGCCGGTATCAAAGGTGTAACCCAATTCCAAATTCTTAAGTCGTGCATAGTTGCGCTTAAGTAGATACCCATCAGTTTGACCGGAATACCATTGGTCGCCACGATCTGCCAGACGCGGTAGGGGGGCATTTGGATTATCCAAAGACCATGCCCTATCGCGAACGTCACGCTGTACGTTAGCCAAAGTTCCTGACATAAAGCTCCACTCATAGTTGCTATAACCTCCGGCGGCACCAGCCCAGTACATGCTAAAATCAATGTTTTTGTAACCTAAGGAGGTGTTAAAGCCATATTGTGTATCGGCAAAGGCACTGCCCCCAGTCCTTATTTTATCCTCAGGACCGATAACCCCATCACCGCTAATATCGACTACTCTTGCATCACCTGGTTTTAGTTGCGGGGTTACCCCACTATAATCCAAGGTTTCGGCATCGATTTCGGCTTGGCTCCTAAATACGCCATCAAAACGGTACAGTAAAGGGCGACCAATTTCACCTCCGGTCTGGCGTTGCCATGGTCGATCCTCAAGGGCTGGTTCATCAAAGAACACCAGTTTGTTGTTGGAGTCACTAAAACTAAAGGAGAAACTGTAATTGAAGTTTTCGTTGCCTCCATTTAGACCCAAAGATATTTCATAACCCTTATTCTCAAATTCACCGATATTTACCGCAGGGGCACTGATACCACTATATTCCGGTAACGTTTTCAAAGGTACGGTCAAGATATCTTCCCTAGAATTTTTGTAAAGGTCGAAACCTATGCTCAACTTGTTGTCCAAGGTTCTAAGGTCAAATCCGATATTTTGTGAGATGGCGGTTTCCCAGGTAATATTGGGGTTGGCTACATTACTTTCGTATGCCGTGGTCACCACTGTTTCCAAACCAGTTTGGGAAAGTTCATAAGAGTTAAGATATTGAAAACGTTGAACGTTATCGTTACCTAATTGCCCATATGATCCCCGAAGTTTGAAATAGTTTATAAAAGGTAGGGCTTTTTGAAAGAAAGGTTCTTCGCTCAATACCCAACCGGCCGAAGCCCCGGGGAAGAACCCAAAGCGATTTTCTTTCGGAAAAAGATACGAACCATCATAACGGAACAAGAACTCCAACAAATACTTATTCTTAAAAGTATAGTTCAAACGGCCATAGTAGTTCAAACGCTCTTCTTCATAACCATTTCCATAACTATTTTGGCCAGCGGTACCTCCGAGATCTAATTGGGCCAATTCACTGGATAAGAAAAACCGTTTAAAGGCACCGAAGAATTGTTGCTCTGTCGATTCACGTGTTACCCCACCTAATACTTTCAGGTAGTGGTCACCGAATTCTTTTTCATACGAAGCATTTAGCATGGCAGTAATATCTGTCTTTGTGGTATGTTCTTGACGTAGACTTGGATCACCTGGCCCCCTTTGTGCGGCAGTAAGGCCAGAAGAATTACGATTGACCCCGTCCCAAGTATAAAGCGTCCATGGACGGTTCCATTCCTTGTAATCGTAATTGGCCTTATCGTATGATATTTGTCCTCGTAATTGAAGGCCGTCGATTCCCGGTATATTGTAGGTCAATCCGATATTGCTCTGTACAAAGGTATTACCCGTGTCTCTATAACCAGGGCCATCGGTTACCCTGATGGCCGGGTTGTTTCCGTTTTCGATATCGGGACCAAACTCACCAGTCGGCCAATACGCAGGGAACCAAGGGTATTGGCGAACCAAATCATCAAAAATGCCATTGGCATCCCTCGTAGCCCTATAGTTATCTTCCTGTCTGCTATAAAGTCCTACATCAAGACTCAACGATTGACTGATCGTAGCATCAAGGTTTACCCTTAAATCATATTGTTGATATCCCTTTGGGGCATTCTTAAAGTTTATCGCTTGTTTTAAATAGCCCAAAGACGCTAAATAACGTACGTTTTCGGTACCGCCGGAGACTTGAATATTCTGACGAGAAATAGGAGCACTTTTTGTGGTAACTGCCTCCATCCAATCCGTATCGGGATATAACCACGGGTCATTACCTGCAGCCGTGTTGGCGATTCGCTCATTGGTAAAGGTAGGGTTGACCACTTCGCCATTATCCGTACGGGTATAAGGGGCACCTCTGCCGGCATGCGCCGAATCCCATTCCCCAACGGGCAGTTTATATACGTTCAAGATGTTTACCAAATCCATATATTCAGCTCCAGTTAACATATCGGGTTTGGAGGTAAAATTTTGTAGCCCGTAAGTGGATGTAAATTTTATGGTAGGTACACCGACCTTACCACGTTTGGTTGTTACCAAGATTACCCCGTTGGCGGCACGCGCACCATAAATCGCTGCGGATGCATCTTTCAAGACCGAGATACTTTCGATATCCGCTGGGTTGATACGGGCAATACCACCTTCACGGGCAGGAATACCGTCGATAACGACCAAGGCTCCCGAATTGTTAAATGTATTGGTACCACGTACCCTAATTGCCGGGGTATCCGCACCAGGAATGGCCTGCCCCGTATCGATAAACAATCCAGGCACTTTACCCGCAAGAGCGGCTCCGAGGTTCGGGGATGATGATTTTTCGAGGTCCTCGCCATCGACCGAAGCAACCGAGCCTGATAAAGTAGCTTTCTTTTGAGTACCATATCCAACGACGACGACTTCGTCAAGGTTTTGAACATCTTCTTGCATTTGCACATCTAAGGTACTGTTTCCTCCTATAGGCAATTCTTGGGTCAAATATCCAATGTAGGAAAATACAAGAACGCCGTTCGAATCATCGACCGAAATTGAATATAGTCCATCGAAATCGGTTGACACACCCGTGGTGGTGCCTTTCACGACCACACTTACACCGGGCAAAGGTGCTCCGGTTTCATCTGTAACAGTACCTGTTATGGTACTTTGGGCATAGGTTGCGGAGATTAAAATCACCCCAAAAAATAATAATAAAGTCGTAAGGGCACGTTTTCGAAAAACACGCCATTTTTTAGGAACAGGTTGGTTCTTCATATAGTTTAGGTTGTTAGTTAAGAAAATCAGAGATATTAAATATAGTAAATATATCGTAATATTATGTCGTAAATTTTTTAATGCTATGATACACTATGCTACTATAGCAAAAATAGAATTAAAAGCAGATTATAAAAATTTTTATTAACAATTAATTGATAATTTAACAATTTGACCGAGCATATGTCAGGTTGATAACATATGTTGGCTGAACATTGTGACGATGGGCCTAAACAAGACAACGGAATAGTCAATGATATCGATTATTGATAAAGTATTGAAATTAAAGGAAGACCATAGTCTTTCAAAACATGAGCAATTGGTTCAGAGCGTACTTTGGGCCATTGAGGACGGAACCCTTCCTATTGGGGCAAAACTTCCATCCATTAATAAGATGGTGCTCGAAGTAGGGTATGCAAGAAAAACGATTGTCAGGGCCTATGAAGAATTAAAGGATAGGGGGTTAATAGAGTCCGTTAAACTGAAAGGGTACTACGTAGTCGGCCAAGACACGAATATTAAGATAAGGGTAGCGCTTCTCCTTTTTGCATTTCAGAGCTTTCAAGAGGATTTTTATAATACTTTCAGAAGTTCCTTGGATGATAATTATCAAATCGATGTTTTTTTCCATCATGATAATATATCACTATTCGAGACCATAACTTCAAATATTATCGGAAAATACGGAATGTATGTTATTGCGCCTATACAGAATAAGGCCGTATCCCCAATTTTAAGACGTATACCGCCCGATAGACTATTATTGGTCGATAGGTACTTGTTTTTGGGGCCGAGTTATTCATTTATTTGTCAAGAATTTGAAGAAGCTACCTATTCATGTTTGATAGAACTATTACCCGAGATAAATAAATATGGGAAAATGGTATTATTTTTTGATAACGAAAATGATTATTCACCGATCGGAATTAAAAAAGCATTCAATAGGTTCTTGTCCGACCATAAGATAGATGGCACCATTATGAATCAATATGTGCCAGGTAAACTTAACACAGACACCTTGTACTTTATTAAAGACGATTCGATGCTTTGGTATTTTCTAAAGGAATGCGTTGAAAAAAAATATGAACTGGGTAAGGATTTGGGGATCCTTTCATTCGATGATAATGTCTCAAAGCAAATCGTCTTTGGTGGAATCACAACAATATCGACCAATTTTAACGAAATGGCGAAAATAGCCGCAAACTTTGTAAAGACTGCTAAGAAGATTCAGAGGATATTGCCATTGCAGCTCTTTCGACGTAATTCGGTCTAATGTTTTTTGGAAAGAATCTTTATCAGGCGGTGCCTACCCGAAAATAAACTCACTCGGTGTTTCTAGTTCAGTTCAAGAGATAGCGCACTCCAAAAAAACCTCTTATGCCTTGGTTGGGACCGTAGACATATGATGGATCAAAAGTCAATCCATAAGGGTTGTCGGCCGTAGCGACCACATCGCCATTGTCATCAAAGCTTACGTTCTTGTCGAAAGGGTCGTTTGCACGGGCTATGATAAATGGATTTCCTTTATTCGGTGTCCAGTCCAACAAATTCTTGATACCGCCATAGACCTCGAAGTTTTTTAGTCCTTTATAAGTAAATTGAACGTTTTGGATGCTCCAAACTGGCGAATACTCATCCCTAGGGTCAGCTTTGCCCAAGGTTGGTAGGCGCATGGGGCCATAAATATTTCCGGTATAATCGATACTTAGGTGCAAACTTCTTAGATCGTACCCCAGATTCCAGGTACCGGTATAGCCCTCGGTCAAAATTTGGCGCTGAGAGATACCATTTTCGGTTTGGCGTACGTCTTGAAAAGTGGCCCCGATCAAGAACTTGAATCCCGATGGGAACATGACATCGAGATTAGCGCTTACCCCTTGGGAAACCGATTTTCCGTCTAGATTATCATAAATAATCAAATCGGGATCGGTATCATAATCGGGCAAAATGGCATTGCTGAAACGGGTATAAAAAAGGGAAGCATCCACACTTGCAAAAGTACCGTTGTCCGCATAGATTTTTTTCAGGTAGTTCAAGTTCAGGTTGAACGATCGTTCAGGTTTCAATGCTTCGGTAACCACGACTTCGCGTGCCCCGGTAAGTGCGGCATGCTCTTCGGTGAACAGGTTGACGACACGAAAACCCGTGCCGGCATTTAAACGTATAATATCGTTATCGGTCATTTTCCATCGGTATGCGGATCTTGGGGTGACTATCGAACCATGCCTTTTATCGTAATCGTACCGCATGCCGAGTAAAAGGGAATGCCTTTTGGCCAAGCTGATCTCATCTTGTGCAAATACGCTCGGTATGATTACTTCATCGGCCAAAACCGTTGCGGTCGTGTTATCGTCATAATAATTATAGCGCAAGCCCAAGCCGAACAAAAGATCATGGCCACCCAGTTTTTTGTCCCAGGTCAATTGCCCAAAACCGATTCGTTGGTCGGCCAAATAGGGGGTATCACCATAGACCGAATTCTGGTTATGGTCGTTATAGGAGAAAGAAAACAGTATTTTTTCGTTGATAGGAAGTTGGTATTTCCCTAAAACCTCCCATCTTCTGGTGTAGATGCTTTCCCCGTAAATTTCATCGCCACCTCGAAATTCGCGAGTCCATTGCATTTCGCCGCCCCAGCGGTCTTCATAAAAAAAGCGTCCGGCAAGGGAAAGGATACGACTGTTTTTGCGTTTAAAATTCCATTTTTGAAAAATCGAAATTCGATCTTGAAGGGTAAGATCGGTAAAATTGTCGCCATTGTTATCTATCGGCGTATCGTAATTGAAATAGTTTACGCCCAATAACAAATCGGTTTTTTTTCCCAGATTTATTTTGGCGCCCACGTCAAGATTGTATTCGCCCCAACCGGTCGCGAAACCATCGGCAAAGAAATCCGGGGCTTCCGAGGTACTTTTAGTAATGATATTGATCAGGCCGCCTACCGCTTCGCTTCCGTAAAGGCTTGAGGCCGGTCCCTTCACGATTTCTATTTGTTCTATGAGCGAGTTGGGAATTCCGGATAGTCCATATACTGTGCCCAATCCACTGACGATGGGCATACCATCGATTAAAACCAGAGTGTAGGGACCCTCCAACCCGTTGATGTGAATGTCGCCCGTATTACAAACATTGCAATTGATCTGGGGCCGTACCCCGTTTACGTTTTGCAGAGCCTCAAAAATATTCGGAGTAGGATTTTTTTTAAGGAAGGTAGGGCTGTACACTTCTACCGGTACTGGGCTTTCGGAATGTCGTACCGCTTTTAGGGTTCCGGTAACTACGGTTTCTTCCAACTGCTCCGAAGCCGCTTCCAAGTTTATGTGAATCGTCTTCGTCTCACCGGAAACCAGGGTAATTTTTTTGGCATAAGGACGGTATCCGAGCACAGTTGCTTTTAAGGTGTATGTTCCAACCGGAATTCCATCCAATAAGAAATTGCCGTTTTCGTCGGTTGCCGCACCTAACGTGGTGCCCTCTAAAAATAGGTTGGCGTAGGGTACGGGATTACCGTCTTCCAAAATGTTTCCGTTAAGTCGGGCCTCCTGGGCATGTAGGCGAAAAGACCCCATAAACAGTATCGCAATACCGAAGAACGAACAGGATATTGCCAAGGACCTTTTCTTTAAGATTAACATAAATTAATTTTTAGACAAAACTAAATATTTGTTTTTAGATATAAAAATGTATTTTTGTTAAACCAAAAAAATAATATGACGCTTTCGGAAGAAGATTATATCAAGGCTATTTATCACTTGGGGAAAGGGGAGAATAAAACCGTTTCGACCAATGCCGTTGCCGAGCAGATGGAAACCAAACCTTCATCCGTTACCGACATGGTCAAAAAACTTTCGGATAAGGGATTGGTCAATTACAGACCGTACAAGGGGGTCAGTTTGACCGAATACGGACAAAAAACAGCACTTTCAATCGTTAGGAAGCATCGGCTTTGGGAAGTTTTTTTGGTCGAGAAACTTGATTTCTCCTGGGATGAGGTACATGAGGTCGCCGAACAGTTGGAACATATCAGAAGCGAGAAACTGATAGATAGCCTTGACAGACATTTGGGCTTTCCGCAGGTAGACCCGCACGGGGATCCTATTCCCTCTAAAAAGGGCGAGTTCAAGAAAGCGGTCAAAAAACTGTTGAACGAGGTGCCTATCGGTTCAAGTGGAATCTGTGTCGGGGTGAAAGATTCATCACCACCTTTTCTAAAGTTTTTGGACAAGAATAAAATTGCGCTTGGAGATTCAATTACCGTGATGGACAAAGAAGAGTTCGATGGATCTTTGCACATTCGGATTAAGGAAACCAACATTCATATATCGAATCTCATAGCGACCAATCTATATTTAAAAATAACGGAATAACATGGAACCAATAATCGATTATTTCGAATCTATCGACCCCATTTTGGCGGCGTTTTATGCTACGCTCTTTACATGGGGGTTGACAGCGGCCGGTGCGGCCCTGGTCTTTTTGTTCAAAACGATGAACCGTGCCGTGCTCGATGGCATGTTGGGTTTTACGGGCGGCGTAATGGTAGCCGCAAGTTTTTGGAGCCTTCTGGCACCCGGTATCGAGATGAGTCCGGGCGAGGGATTCGTAAAAGTGATTCCGGCAGCGGTGGGATTTCTTCTGGGGGCCGCATTTATCTTCGGGTTGGATAAGATATTACCGCATTTGCATATCAATTTTAAAGAGAGCGAGGCCGAAGGCGTCAAAACGCCATGGCACCGTACTACCCTTTTGACCTTGGCCATAACCTTGCATAATATTCCCGAAGGATTGGCGGTCGGGGTATTGTTCGGGGGTGTGGCCGCGGGTTTCGAAGGTGCCAGTATCGGGGGCGCCGTAGCCTTGGCCCTAGGAATCGGGTTGCAGAACTTCCCGGAGGGTTTTGCCGTGGCCATGCCCTTGCGTAGGCAGGGTCTTACCCGCTGGAAAAGTTTTCTTTACGGGCAGGCTTCCGCCATTGTTGAGCCCATTGCCGCCGTCCTTGGCGCATGGGCCGTACTCACCTTTCAGCCGATTCTACCCTATGCACTTTCTTTTGCGGCCGGTGCCATGATTTTTGTGGTCGTCGAAGAAGTGATACCCGAAACACAACTGGATAAATATACCGACATTGCGACCATGGGCTTTATCGGTGGCTTTATCATTATGATGACCTTGGACGTGGGATTGGGTTAAAATCCGATTTAAAACAAAAACGAAAGATCTAGTCCATAACGAACTTTATGCCCAAGGTTGTGATAAAGGAACCAAAAGTGGTGTCACGATCATAGCGATAAAGCTTTAAATCGATACTTTTTAGACCGAACTTCGAAATATGGAACTTTGTAAATATATCGGTATACGCAACCCCCAAACCGAATTGGTTTGCCGTATATTTTGATAGGTCAAAGTCTGAAGTATAGAACGCATCCGTTGACAGGTGCGTTTCATAAGGTGAGAAATAATCGGCCGCCGATTGATTGTAAAACCGATAGTTAGGGTAAACCGTAAATTGATCCGACAATTTTATGGGCACTTCGAGACTGGCTGTGTGAGACCTAACGCCCCAGTCATCAAAGTAATAGCGGTAATAGCTTCTCAATGCTATGGTTTCGTTCAAAAACCAATTGAGTCGACCGCCCAAGGCAATCTTAAACCTTGAGTCGGGCAATCGTTCGATGTCATCGGCCAAATGAAAATTTTCAATGAACGAGTCGGCTACATCATTAAAATAGACACGTTGAAAGGGAGTGGAGAGCAGTCCGGTCTGGTTAACGAAATCAAGGGATAACGAGCCTTGAACATTTTTGTGCAGAATCTGTGAAAACCCCAGGCCAAGCGAATATGATTTACGGTTTTCGTCGTCGAACTCGCTAAAGTTGGGATTGTAATTTACATTTCCGGTAATCTCATCGGGACGAAAAAATCCGATACCATTGTTGCCAAAAGGACGTAGTTCAATGGGATAAATGGCATTCCATTTATCGAGATATATGTTGGCGTTGATGCTCAGTTCAGTATTCTTTTCATTGAAGAGTTTGGCATAACTCCCTCCAAAGCCCACAGAGAAATAATCGTATTCAGAGGATACCGAAAGTTTTGCGGACAGGATATTATTTCTGTCATCTGAACTATGGGTATAACTACCGGTAAAGTTGACCCAAGTATCCGACTGCGACGCCCCGGAACTTGCCACAAAAGGGTCGGCCTGATTGCGGTCGTCGAACGGATCTACATTGCTCGACGAAGCCGAAGTATAAGCGGAAATACTGGCATCGATGGCCAAGACATCGTCTTCGTTCAAGGGAATGGAAAGTACAACGGCACCAACGAGGTCGGTCAGCTCTTCGTTGCCCACTCCACCACTTACGGCGGCATTGTCGCCATTTTGGGTATAATAACTTGACAGAAAATCGATCTCGGCGGTTTCTAGCACGCGCTTTTTATAGGTCTGTTCAGAACTATCTCGATCCGACTGGGAAAAACCCATTAACGCTACCCAAAGGAACGATGTGCAAAACAGTGTTCTTGTTAATTTCATTCGTATAATGTTCTTTATGATTCCATGCAATTGTTCCGGTTTCAATAAAATCATTGTCACATCGTGCTTGTAGAGATGTTTTTGTCCGCCTTTCGACAAGCTCAAGGTGACAAAAACGTTATCTTTTCAACTTTTAGATTAAACGGGTACAATTGTAAACATTCAATATTCGTTTCAATTACAGCCACAGCCACCTCCGGTTTTTCCTCCATTGGCACCTACGGCGGCTTCGCGGTACGAGTGCGCGATGGTTACGTTGCGGTCACACAATTTCTCGGAAAGGGTCATATCAGGGTCATTGAGGTTTACTTTTTCATATTCCTTGACCACGACACAGCTTCCAAGGGAACATGTGGCTACAAAAGCGATAAAAATCCGTTTCATCATGGTTTCGCAATTTTAATGTTTTTGGATGTAAAAATGTTGCCTTTGTCATCGATGATTACACATTCGATTTTTGGCATCTGATTAATCCTGTCCAGACCTATTTCCTTTCCCATGACGAAAATCGAAGTGGCCAGCGCATCGGCCAACTCGGCCTTGGGGGCGAAGACCGTGACGCTCGAAATTCCACTTGAGGGATATCCCGTTCTCGGGTCTATAATATGGGAATACCTTTTTCCATTGAACGTGACGAACTTCTCATAATTGCCCGAAGTCACCACGGCTCCCTCAGAAATTGGGAGCAACGCAAAAGCTTCCTGTTTGTTCATGGGGTTGGTAATGGCTACTTGCCAGGCTTCCCCATTGGGTTGCTTTCCCCATGTATTCATATCCCCGGAGGCATTTATAATACCGGAAGCTACTCCTTTTTTCATCAATAGGGCCTTGGCCCGATCTGCCGCATACCCTTTTCCGATGGCACCGAAACCAATTTTCATCCCCACAAATTTTAAGAAAACGGTACCATTGGCCTTGTCAAGTTCGATATTTTCATAGCCCACCCGAGCTACGGAAGCCTTGATATCATTTTCACTGGGCATTTTGGTCATCGATTCGTCGAATTTCCAAATCTGGTCCATTGAGGCGTAAGTAATATCAAAGGCGCCATCGGTCAGTCTTGAAATGCCATTGGCCCGTTCGATCAAATCGAAAAGTTCAGGGGCGACTTTAACGGGACGTTTCCCGGCGTTTCTGTTAATCTTTGAAGTTTGTGAATCGGAATCCCATGAAGAGATAAGTTTTTCTATGCGACGGATTTCAGATACTGTCGTATCAATATATGAATTGCCGATTTCGGCATTTTTCGCGGTCACGGTAATCTCGAACCGACTGCCCATAGCCTTGAACACCCGTTTAAAGGATTCTTGTGGGCTGCAATGTGCCCAAGCAAGTAAAAAGAGCGAACAGACGAAGTATTTCAAATCAATCGGTAAATGAATTCAAAAGCGCTATATATTTTTCAGGGGTGGTTTTTTTATAGCTGGTTTCACCTAAAACATTTCCCTCATGGTCCATGACGACCACAAAAGGGAACACTCCTCTTTGGTTATACTTTTCGGCCAGTTTGGCATTGGCCGCTTTTTGGGCTTCGGGCAAGACATTTGCTTTTTTTCTTGGAAAATCTGCCTGCACCATCACAAAATGGTCTTTGGCATATTTTTTAAAAGTATCCGTACCCCATACCTCGCGATCCAGTTTTATGCAAGGCGCACACCAATCGGAACCTTGAAAAACAAGGATCAAGGTTTTGTTTTCTTTTTTTGCCAAGGTTTTTGCCGAATTGAAATCGGTCTGCCAATCTTGGGCATTGCCCATATTTATTGCGCAAATGGCAAATAAAAGAAAGGTCAAAAACTTAGTTGTCATATTTCGTTTCCGTTTCAATAGGCATGTTTTGGTCAAGAATAGTGCCATTTACTTTCAAAAGGATTTATGGCTTGAATATCCGTATTCAATTATATTGTACTGTTACCTCGAGCGCAGTCGAGAAGTTATTACAATTAACGAATATAAAACGAGGTCTCGACTGCGCTCGACCTGACATTGAAATTGTTTTCATGATCCATTGCATAATCCGTTTATTACAAGAACTATTCCCCGAGCAAATCAAAAGCTCCCTTGGTTAAAAATTTAGTTTGATCTGACCCCTGTCGTATATTCTCGATAACGCTGAAATTCCCGAAATTATTACCAAGTTCCACTTCAATTTGTTTAAAATAGAGCATGTTGTTTTCTTCCTTGTCCAGAACGAGCGCATAGTTGATATTATCCACTGTCACTATGGCCTCGGAAGGAAGGGCCATTGCGGTAATATTGTCCACTGCTATTTCGGCCTCGACGAACATACCGGTCAAAAAGTTGTTTTCCGATTCGTTCTTGAGATGTCCGTGTACTTTAATAGTTCGGTTTTCTTCGATGGAAGTGCCGATCAAGTGTACTTCGGCTTCAAAGGTATCTGTTGAGGCTTCGGGGATTCTGAACCGGATATCCTGCCCTTTTTTGACTTTCATGATATCTTTTTCAAAGACCGATAGCTCTAGGTGAATGTGACTGTTATCGATGATTTCCAATATTGGCGTAGCAGGTGAGACATAGGTGCCTTTGGTCACGTTCACTTTGGTGATGCTACCACTAATGGGCGCATAGATCGTAGCGATCGAGGTGATGTTCCCTTTTTCTGCTTCCGAGGGAGAAATATTGAGCATGGTCAGTTGTTTTCGCAATCCGTTGTATTTGGCGTTGGCAGTATTATAATCACTTTCTGATTTCAAAAAACTTTTTTGTGAAGTAATGTTTTCGTCCATTAAGGTTTTTTGGCGATCGTATTCCGATCGTAGATAGGCCATTTGCTGTTTTACCTCCATGTATTCTTGTTGCAACATAACGAATTCAGGATTTTCGATCGTAACCAAAACCTGTCCTTTTTTTACAACGTCACCGATAAGTAAGGGTGTTTTGTTGATATAGCCGCCCATTTTGGCACTGACCACCGCCTTATTTTCAGGGGGTACATCGATCATACCGTTCGTTTGGATACTTACCGGAAACGATTTTTCCTCCAAAGTACCCAGGGCCATGCCGTTTTGTTCAAATTGTTCCCGGGTCAATTGAATACCATCGAATGATTCTGCTGTATTTTCAGATAGTATTTCGGCATTCTTCTTTTCAGCCTCACCGCAACTCATAAGCAGTATTGCCAATAAAAGGGCAATGGATATGTTGTTATACTTTTTCACACGTTTAAATTTTTATAATTAAGTGATTTTACGATAATTAAAAAATTGAGAACGTGTGCAACCACTTCGCTGCGCTCCGTTCTCGCATTAAAAATTTTAAACATCTCCTTTTGTGAAGAAATTTTTAAAATTTTTAATATTCGTTTCATGATAATTCATTTTACAGACTTAAATAATTGAGTTCAATAACCGTTTGGTTATATCGATTTAGGTTGTCAAGCCAATCGAGCCTTATTTCATAGGCATTTTCGATGCTTTGTATATATTGAAAGAAGTCGATTTCGCCATTTTTAAAGCTTCCGTTGGCGGTTTTTAGAATCTCGTCCGATAGTTCATTGCCCTCGGTTTCATAATAATCAAGGGCATTGGTATAATTTTGATATTGCCCTTGAAGTTCTGCGTAACGCGCCTTGAGTTGCACTTCGTATTCTTCGGATCGCGCTGTTGCCATTTCTTCCTCGATTCTTGAAGCCTTGATCCTGGAAGCATTTCCCCCGAAAAACAAAGGAATTTTCAGTCCGGCCTGATAGCCGTACAAACTTCCATTGACCGCGCTATTCGTCCCTTGGAAGTAATTAAGGCTGATATCGGGCAACAATTTTTGGGTTTCCTGTTGTCGTTTGGCACGGGCAAGGTCTATGGTATTTTTCGAATAGATCATTTCTACGGTTTCCTCAATATTTATGGTATTTAACCGTATTTTGTCCATTGGAGCGTTTACAATATTTATACCATCCGGTATTTGAATTTTGGCCACCAGATTGTTGTATGCTACGGCGACATCTTGCCGTGCCTGTTCCAAGGCGATTTGAAGTTGTCGTTGTTTTGAGGAAGCGATTATTTTTTCCAAGTAATTGGTTTCCCCCAACTCAAAGCGACGTTTGGCCATTAACGCAAAATTTTGGTAGAGACTATCCAAATGCCGATAGCTATTTTCCTTCTCGATAGCGTATCGATACTGATAGTAGGCCGAGGTAACTTGCCGCTTCAATGCTTTTTCCATTATTTTGAAACTGCTCGATGCCATGGCATGATTGGCCTTGTTTACTTTTTTACGGGCGAAGTAAACCGTAGGAAACAAAAAGTCTTGCTGAACGCCCAAAACGTTCAACGGTAGATTGCCGACCGAGAGATTGTTCTGGTCATAGTGATAGTATAGCGCGGTCTTATCGAAATCGAAGGCGCTTCCGATCAACGCATTCGCATGCTCTGAGTTCAGGCTTTCGGCTTTCAATCCCGCATTGTTCTCTACGGCGAGATCGATAAGCTCTTCTAGGCCCAACGCTTTTTCCTGGGCCATGCTTGCCATGGGTAGGACAAATGCAGCCAATATCATAAACATCCCCATATTTTTTAAGGGCTTTAGCTTAAAACTGTAATTTTTTTGCCTTTTGAACAGGGCGTACAAAACGGGAAGTACAACTAGGGTCAAGAACGTTGCGGTAATCAACCCGCCGATGACCACAGTCGCCAAAGGGCGTTGTACTTCGGCGCCGGCACTCGTTGAAATCGCCATTGGCAAGAAACCCAAAGCCGCTGCCGACGCTGTCAACAGCACGGCACGCAGGCGATCTTGCGCTCCTTGTTTGATCAAGGCTTCCATATCGTCGAAATGCTTTTTTTCGAGTTCTTTAAAATGTTCGATGAGTACGATACCGTTCAGTACGGCGATACCAAATAGGGCGATAAAACCGACCCCGGCGGAAATACTAAAGGGCATATTTCGGATCCAAAGCAACAATACCCCGCCCACGGCGGCCAACGGAATGGCCGAATAGATAAGCAATGCTTCGGTAACGGAATTAAAGGCAAAATAAAGTAGAATAAAGATGAGCAGCAGGGCAATGGGTACAGCGGTCAACAAACGCGACTTTGCACTTTGCAGGTTTTCGAACTGTCCGCCATAAGTAATCGTGTAGCCCACGGGAAGTTGTATATTTTCGTTTACCAATTGTTGTATATCGTCAACGACCGATTGCAGGTCGCGGTCACGTACATTGATACCCACTACGATTCTTCGTTTGGTGTCGTCACGTGAAATTTTGGCCGCTCCTTTTTGATAACTGATATCGGCAAGTTCGCTAAGGAGTATTTTTCCTCCTGATGGTACGTCCACGTACAGATTCCTTAGGTTTTCGATATCCTTGCGATGTTCTTGATCTAGGCGTACGACCATATCGAATCTTTTTTCACCTTCAAAAACGTTGCCTACCGTACGTCCTGCAAATCCCATGGAGACCATTTGGTTCAGTTCTTGCACATTGAGTCCGTAACGGGCGATTTTGGCCCGATCGTATTTCACGTTCATCTGCGGAAGGCCCACGATTTTCTCTACGGAGATGTCGGCCGCGCCTTTTACATCTTTGATAAGTTCTTTGATCTCATTTCCCTTTTTACTTAAAATGCCAAGGTCTTCCCCGAAAATCTTGATGGCAATGTCGGCCCGCACCCCGGTAATCAGTTCATTGAAGCGCATTTCAATTGGCTGTGTAAATTCGACCTCCATATTGGGGATAATGGCCAAAGCTTCCTTGAATTTATTGGCGAGTTCATCTTTGCTCTTTGCCGAGACCCACTCGCGTTTCGGTTTCAAAACAATGATGACATCGCTTTCTTCCATTGACATGGGGTCGGTCGGTACTTCGGCCGCGCCGATTCGTGTTACCACCTGTTTGACTTCGGGAAATTGATCCAACAAGATTTTTTCGATCCGGGTCGTGGTTTCAATGGTCTTTTCCAAGGAAGTGCCAGTTTTTAATACCGGTTGTATTACAAAATCCCCTTCATCCAAGGTCGGAACAAATTCACCTCCCATCCTCGAAAAAAGAAAAACAGTCAAAATCAGTAGTAACGTGGCCGCCGTAAGTACCAATCTCTTGCTTCGCATGGCCCAACCGATTATCGGGGCGTAACGGGCGTTGAGCCAATCCATTAAACGGACGGAAATGTTTTTTCCCGAGGTTCTTTTTGGTTTAAGGAATAACGAGGCCACAACAGGAACATAGGTGAAACAGAAGACCATTGCCCCGATCAGCGCAAAACTGAATGTCAATGCCATCGGTTTGAACATTTTGCCTTCGACACCGCTTAAGGAAAGAATAGGAATAAAGACGATCAGGATGATTAACTGGCCAAAAATGGCCGAATTCATCATTTTTGAAGCACTATCGATGGTAATCGAATCTTTTGTTGCCTGCAGTTCGCCTGCAGATAATTTCGATAGTTTTTCACTTTTTGATGTAATCTGAAAAGCAATGAACTCGACAATAATAACCGCCCCGTCGATGATGATACCAAAATCGATAGCGCCCAGACTCATCAGGTTGGCGTCGACCCCGAAAATATACATGAGGGATAATGCGAATAGTAAACATAATGGGATTACCGATGCGACCACCAACCCCGATCGGAGATTTCCCAAAAGTAGCACTACCACAAAAATTACAATGAGACACCCTAAAATTAGGTTTTCGGCAACCGTTAGGGTCGTTTTTGCGATAAGTTCGCTTCGGTCTAAAAAGGCATTGATAAAAACACCTTCGGGTAATGTTTTAGAAATGACGGCCACCCGCTCGTTTACCGCATCAATGACCTTTTTTGAGTTGGCATTTTTAAGCATCATGACCTGGCCGAGTACCTTTTCACCTTCTCCATTTCCGGTAATGGCACCGAATCGCGTAGCGCTGCCGTAACCTACTTCTGCAACATCTTTGATATAAACGGGAATACCTTCTTTGGTGGTCACGACAATATTTTTGATGTCTTCAAGGTTTTCGACCAATCCGTCCCCCCTGATGAAATACGCTTGGTTTACCTTTTCGATATAACCACCCCCAGCAATGTTGTTGTTTTTTTCCAGAGCCGTAAACACTTCCTGTGCGGTTATGTCCATGGCATTTAATTTTTCGGTCTTTATGGCAACCTCGTATTGCTTTAAAAATCCGCCCCAAGTATTTACCTCGACCACGCCTGGAATACCGGATAACTGTCTTTTCACGATCCAATCTTGGATCGTACGGAGTTCCATAGCGTCATAACGGTCTTCATAGCCCGGTTTTACATCAAGGGTATATTGATAGATTTCCCCGAGGCCGGTAGTGATGGGTCCCATTTCGGGGGTTCCAAAGCCTTCGGGAATTCTTTCCGAAGCTGACTTGATTTTTTCTGCAAGCAATTGCCGCGGCAGATAGGTGCCCAATTCGTCATCAAAAACAACGGTAACCACCGAGAGTCCGAATTTGGAAATAGACCTGATTTCCCGTACTCCGGGCAAATTGGCCATCTCAAGTTCCACGGGGTAGGTGATGAACTGCTCGATATCTTGTGTGGAAAGATTTCGAGAGGTCGTAATGACCTGTACTTGATTGTTCGTTACATCGGGTACAGCCCCAATGGAAATCTGGGTCAGCGAATAAATTCCAAACCCTACTATAAAAGCGGTTAACAAGATTACAACGAACTTGTTACGAATACTGAAACTGATAATGTTCGACAACATAATCCATAGAAATTAATTAAAGAAAACACGGTACGCGAAAGCGCCGTGGACTAAAAACCTAAAGTGGATTATATATGCCGGGGCGGCTGAAAAAGCCCTTCTTGGGCAAGCGAGTGATAAGAAGCTAAATAAAAGTAATCTGACCTAGTATCGGGCACGGAGACCATTTCCAAGGGATACTGTGTTATTTGGTTCAAGACGAAAACGGATAGCGATACGGTCTGACATTGGTGCTGAAAAGGCAACTGCTCGTGATCTTCTTTTTCCTCCTGGTGTTTTTGACTATGTTCGGCCTTAAGCTTGCCATAATGTTTCGAGACGAAAACAAAGAAATTATCACCATATTCCTCGGCATGAAATTGGGCATGCTCTATCAATTCATCAAGTTCAACAATATCACTGAAATGAACGTTGAAACTCTGAATCAAGATGAGCAGGGCAACCGATATGGAGACTATTTTTGTCATAAAAAATACATTTAAAGATACGGTTTTTACAAAAACTTCCGTTAAGGCAGTATATTCTTTATTCAAATATTACCATAAGGATTAGTAATTGTATACCGATTAAACTTTTGGATATGTCGTTTTCAGTATCTTTAATCGGTCGTGCCAAAATTGAACTTTTGTATAACAGATATCGGTGTTTTGACTATGATGATGTATCCAAATTAAAATATGGCAACTAAAAAAAGACATTGGCTATGGAATATTTTGGCGGTAGTTACGGTCGTCGTATGCTTATTGGCCTTGTTGGCCCATTTTAAGAACTGGACCAAGGTAAAGCCCGATAATCTTCAAATTCTTTCCGGATTTTACTACAGGGATATAAAGTATTCGGATCTTGATAGTGTATTGATGGTAGAACGCATCCCTCCGATGGAAAGGTTGAACGGATTTTCGGCTTTCGACAAGGGAAAAGGTATTTATCGCGAATTCAAGGATTCGCTTACCGATAAAAAAGTCTATGTTTTTGTCGATAATTTTTCGAACCAAAAAATAAGATTGGTCAAAAAGGATGCCTCGCAACTTTTTGTCAATTTGAAGGATTCGACGAAAACGGCCGATCTTTTTCAATTCCTGCGAACTAAAATGGAAGAAAGCACGGCATTGAAGTAATAAAGGTTCATCAAAGGGCCTTTATTTTGGTCAATATCAAATGTGTTTTTAAGACCCCTTGCCGATTAGCGCGATAAATCGTACTTTTTCCTTTTAAATCCAATCAATTAAAAAACGAAAAATGGAAACAAAGGAAATCGCGAACAAATTGGTCACATGGTGCAAACAAGGGGATTTTGAAAAACCCTATCAAGAGCTGTACAGTCCTGAAATAATAAGTATCGAGAATGACGGTAAAAGTGAAGGCGGCCGGGTAGAAGGTTTTGAAGGAATCCAACAGAAAGGCGAATGGTGGAAGGAAAATTTCGAGGTACATGACACCAATGTTTCCGAACCCATCGTGGCCGACAACTGGTTTTCGGTAAGGTTTGAAATGGATACTACGCATAAGCCGTCGGGCATGCGCTCTACAACTTCTGAAATCGCGGTATACCAAGTCAAAGATGGCAAGATCGTAAAAGAACAGTTTTTTTATGACGAACCTGGGGCATAACCCTTTGCCATAATCAATATGTCTTACTTTTTTGGGTCGACTTTTTAAACTTTAGATTGGAATAAAACATGGTTCTTCTCGTACAATTTGTAGGGGCATTGTATGGCCTGTTGGCGGTCATTTTTGGGGCCTTTGGCGCCCACGCACTTCAGAAATTACTTACTGCAGAGCAGCTTAAAAGTTTTGAGACCGGGGTAAAATATCAAATGTACCATGCCCTGTTACTTTTGGTAATCGGGTTCAATTTTAATTTGGAAACTACCCTGGAAAAGGGCATGGCCTATTGTTTTATGGTCGGCACCTTTCTCTTTTCATTCAGTATTTACGGTCTTACGCTCAGTGCCTCAAAGGGCAGGAAACTAAAATTTCTAGGGCCGGTCACTCCCTTTGGCGGATTGCTTTTGGTATTCGGGTGGGGACTACTACTGTATCTGTTTATCAAGAATGTCGTTTGAGCCCATTAAACGGTCTATGGTTTCCTGATTTAGGTGGTACTGGAGGTCAGAAGACAGCCATAAAGGACCAATCTCAATGGAACTATCCTCTGCTCCAAAAAACAAACTGTTTAAACCAATGGCAATGGCTATAGCCTCAGGTACATGTTACCGTTAATGGTATTTAAACGAAGCCGATTTTTGCCCTCTGCTGTGCGACCCGATATCTTTTGCCCGACGTGGCGGTTGGTAGTATCGAATTTCAGCTTTTCATCGGCGTAGATATTTCCGTGGATAGTCTCTGCGACAAGATCGGCATTTATCATTTTAAGGTCGATGGCCCCGTTTATTGTGCTGAGGTCCAGGTTGCCTTTATACGCTTTTATATCGATATCACCATTGATAAGATCGGCCGTAAAATCACCTTCTATGACCTCTGATTTAAGGCTACCGTTGATGCTGCTTACCTTGAAACGGGAATTCTTTGGCAAATAGACGGTGTAGTTGAACTCGTATTCATCGCCCCTATTAAAATAGCGCTTCTTTTTACCATATTTTTCTTCATAATCGTCCCAAATCTTTTTGAAAATCTTCTCCGAATTCGTGCCGATTTCAATGGTAGAACTGCCTTCGTCAATGTTCAATTCAAACATATCTTCATATTTTTCTTCCTCCATAGAGATGTCGGCCTTGACATAGACGGAAGATTTGTCCCAAGTCTTGACTTCGATTTCGGAAGCGAATTTCAATTCGACATCGATATACTGATTTTTATAATCGATGTTCTTTTCAATGACCTTTTGGGCATTGGTCGCAAGGCTGATGAGGCTCGCTGTTAACATGATCGCTAAATTTTTCATGACTGTTCGTTTTTTTACCGATATGGATTATTGTTTTCTTAAATAGATATTTCCGTTGATGGTGTTCAATTTTAGACGGTTGGAGGCTTGACCCGTGACACCGGCAATTTTTTGTCCGACATTTCGATGCTCAGAATCGAATTTCAGTTTTTCATCTGCATAAATATCCCCATGAAGTGTTTCTGCGACCAGATCGGCATTGGTCATTTCCATGTCTATTTCTCCATTTATGGTTTTGAGACTAAGGGTTCCGGCGTATTTTTCGATTTTAATGTTTCCATTGATAAGGTCGGCCGTAAAATCACCCTCGATAACCTCTGATTTGAGGCTTCCGTTAATGCTGCTGATTTTAAATTTGGCATTCTTTGGAATGAACAGCGTATAGTTGAATTCGTATTCTTCACCGGTTACAAAATAATCCCCGGTCTTGCCTGTTTTCTTTTCGCGCTCCCGCCATAACTTTTTAAAAAGCTTTTCCGGTTCCGAATAAATGCCGATTTTAGAATTGCTTTCGACAAAATTAAGGGTGTACAAATCTAAATATTCACCATCCTCGGTCGAAATATCCGCCTTGAAGTAGACGATTGATTTATCCCATGTCTTGACTTCGATTTCGGAAGCGAATTTCAATTCGATATCGATATACTGATCTTTATAATCGATGTTCTTTTCAATGACCTTTTGGGCATTGGCCACGAGGCTGATGAGACCCGCCGTTAGTATGATCGCTAAATTTTTCATGACTGTTCGTTTTTTGCCGATATGGATTATTGTTTTCTTAAATAAATATTTCCGTTGACCGATTTTAGGGTGATATCGACGCCGCCTCCGTTTATGGCACCTTTTATACTCCTGCCAGAAATCGATTTAAGCCCGTCTTTGTCGGGTCTTTTCAAATCAAAATTGGTATAGATGTCGCCGTTCCAAGAACTTAATTTAAGATCGGCAGGGGCATTCGCGGGCAAGGTCACGTCTATTTCGCCGTTGGTGGTACTCAATACGATCGGTGAACCCGGTTTGACTTCTTTGAACTCGATACGAATCCCTTCATTCAGTGAATAGGCCGTCACCGGTCCGGATATATTAGTCAATGTCAGACCGCCGTTCAAGTTGGCATTGGCCTCAACCTCGCCAGAAAAACCATCTATGCTGATATCGCCGTTCCAAGAGTTAGTGGCCGAAACGTTCTGTGATTTCGGAAGATATATTTCGGCACCTCCCGATTTTCTCACATCTTGAACGATCAAGTTGTTGCCCGACTGTACGACATTAAAACCCACATCGGTATTGTCTTCGCCACCTACTCCGACGAGTTTCAGTCCCTTTGCCCTTTCAGGTACAGGTTCTAGGTTAAAAACCTTGATCAATAACTCGTTTTTATCATGGGTCTTTAGAACGATTTCCGATTTTGATTCGATTTTGACCCATTCGATTCCGTTCAATTGTTTACTGTAATCCGATTGCGCATGAATGCTTAAGGCAATTGCGCAAGTAGATAAGAATAATGAAAGTTTTTTCATGACTGTTCGCTTTTTTGATGTTTATATAATATTAGGTAATAAAAATTCGATTTTACTTTTTACAAAGGGTTGTGTTTCTTCTTCTTCCAATAATTTTTTCATGGGTTCGATGGCTTTTTTCTCATGGAGATTCACCAAAGTATGGATTATGGTAATCTGAATACTAGGGTCTTTTTCCGTTTTTAAGGCTTCGATAAAAGTTTTTTTGACGGTTTCTGAGCTTGTGTAGTTTCCCAAGGCTTCAACGGCGGCCAAACGCACATTGGTGTTTTTATCATGTAGCATTCGGTCGGCCAGTGCCTTAACGATAGCTTCATCGGGATTTTTGAATCCGTCTATATAATTGACGCCTTGAATGCGTTTGCTTGCCGATTCGTTTTCCATCAGCGAAAGCATTGCCATTTGCTGAAATTCTATTTTTTCTGCTGTCAATTGTGCAATCTCTTTGTTATCGTTTGACGCCGTTTGATATTTACCGGTCAAAAAGGCCCCGATCAATAAAGCAACACTGGCGGCTATTTTTAAAAGATTGACGGCCCAAGAATTTCTTTTACCATTCGCAGATGAATTGATGGGGACGACCTTCGATACCATCTGCTTTTCCTCTTTCAATTGCTCAAGGAACTTTGCCTCGATACTCGATGGGGGAACCGCACTTTCTTCATTCTTGAAGGCGTTCAGCAATTCTTTGAATTGCGACAACTCTTGGGAGCATATCTCGCATTCTTTTAGATGTGATTCTACCGAAGCTTTTAGGTTTTTTTCCAAAAGACCGTCCAAATAATCCGGTAAAAGTTCGATGACATGTTTGTTTTTCATCATTATATATTTTCAAAATAAACTGTCTTTAATTTTTTTAGGGCCCGGCTCACCTTTGTTTTTATCGCCCCGGGGGTACTGCCCATTATTTCGGCCAACTCGGCATATTTTATTTCTTGAAAGCGGTTCATGACCAATAACTCACGATCCGAGGCATCGAGCTTTGCCAAGGCTTTTTGTAAATGTGAATAGTCCTCGGTTTTCTCCTCATTGTTATCGGTTACCCGATATTCCAAAACGCTCAAATCTTCATTGTCCGCGTGATTTCTTCTATAATGTGTTTTCAAATTGTTCCGTGCGATGGTGAACATCCATGAAACAAAATTTCCACCATTGTACGAACTTCTGTATTTCATCAACTTGTAAAAGACATCTTGGGTGATATCTTCGCTCAACATGCGGTCTCTCGACATTTTGTATAGAAAGTTGTACACATGCACATGATGTCTTTCGAACAAGATCTTGAGATTGTCAAGTTTACCCTCAGCAACTTCGGCCATAAGGCTCTCGTCGGTCAGCTCTTTCAACAGCGGCTGTTTTTAGTTGGTGTTCATTGTTATATAGTCAGGAAATTACAAAAGGTTACACCAACACATAAAAAAATCGCTCCATTGTTTAAAAAGCGATTCTTTGAGATGCAAATATTCGAAGTAAGGAACCCCTATTTTACGGACTCACCCTGCGAAGTAAATTCCTTGATGGCCGTATTGGGTTCCATGATGTTGTAACCTTTCCAAAATTCGGGATCGTAGTTGGGCATATAGGTAGGCAGTATTGAATTGTTTTCTTCAAACGCCTCAAAATTGGTCGGGGTAATCTGTTCCGTTTCAAAAACGACGACCTCGTTCTTGTCAATACTCGTAAAGGCAAGGTCGATTTTGCCGGACAATTCGTTTTGCTTGTTCCTGCCCTTTACATGCCGGTTCTTTTCAATGATCTTCAAGGGTCTTTTGATGCCCATTCTACTTCCTGTTTCTGATTCGAAATAACGCAGGCCATAGGGTTTATCGGCCTCTTTTTGGAAAATGATTTTCCCTTTTGAGAGATAAGTGTTCATCGATACCCCGAGAAGTTTGAAACTTTTTACCGACTTCACATTTTCGTAATCGACGCGAACCAGGGCAAAATCGTCCGAATTTATAAACAAGGTGCCCCTAAAATCCTCGGAGCGTTTTGGTTTGAAATCGATTACGTAGACGGCATCATTGCCCAAATAGGTAAAATCTTTCAACGTAAATTCGTACCTGCGCGATTTTGAAAGGAAATTCAGATAGGTGTCCTTCCTGATAGGCAGACTATTGAAAATATCGCCCAACGTGTTTCGTCGGTATCGGGCAAAGTTCTTTTTGCGTTCCTCTTCGTTCTTTCTCTTATCTTCCAGTTCTTTGTTCAGTGCGGCGACATCGGTCGAATCGACCTCACTTTCAAAAAGCTCATCGGCATCGACCTTGGTGCCGAACAAACCCGATTTGATCTTGAAATACGAGTCGGTCTTTATGTTCTCCTTGATTATTTTGTTGAACTTTTCTTCCAGTTTCTCCAAATCGACCTCCATGCTTTTATCATAGAGTTCGGAAGCCTTTATCAGGTCGAATTTTTGCTTTTCGTTGTCGTAATTGCCATATAGATCTCCTAGTACTTCGGTATAGTAACTATTCGATTTTGGCACGGTTTGGATAACGCTATCGATAAATTTTTTGTTGAACGCCGCTATCGTTGATTTTTTGAGCGTATAGTCCGTTTTATTCATACGCTGAAAGGATGACTTTCTAAAGAACAGCCTTTTCTTGGTAAGGTCCGAGCTATAGTTTTTCTCGATATTGTCGTTGACGAGATCGATAATCTCATCTGCGGTGTATTGTTTGTTGGAAACGATGACATTTTTGAGTTCAATGGCTTTAGGGCTCAATAGAATGGTTTTCTCGGTAAATTGGTTGATGGGTTTCCCGATGGTTTCATAACCGATACAAGATATGATCAACGAGTCGGTAGCTTTGACGTCTTTGTCCACTAGAAAAGTGAACCGGCCTTCTTCGTTGGTAATCATGCCCTTATTCTTCAATAAGACGGTAGCATACGGAATCGGTTTTTGGGTCGCTGAATCCAAAACTTTGGAAGTCAATGTTTGCGCGTTGCCCATACATGCTGCCATAAGTAGGCCAACGGAGAGCAATTTGACGATAATTTTAGGCATGATGTTATTGAATGGTTTTTCGAAACAAAAAAAGCAATAGCCTTTTGACCGGCCCCTTCTTTTTTGTTTTTCTTAATATGGATTTATTCTTTTTTTAACGAAATAAGGGTAATCCTATAAAAAGAAGACGCTGAAAAGAATCGATTCGTTGCTTTAGGAGTTGACCATAGGAAGCTATCGACAACCACAATCATGCTCGCCACATACCTTTTGATTCTTTTTGTTCCTACTAAGGATAGATTTTGGAACAAAGAATTTAAACACCAAATAACCGATTGCCATGGCTAATGTCAGGTACGCTAAGATGGGTTGTACAAGGCTCATTTATTTAAGAATTTGATAAGCGAACAATGCTACAATATACGCAAAAAGGCTCATAAATACCAATTGCGTCAAAGGCCATTTCCAAGAATTGGTCTCACGTTTGACGATGGCCAAGGTACTCATACACTGCATGGCAAAAGCATAGAACAACAATAAGGAAATACCGGAGGCCAAATTGAACAAGGGTTTTTTGGTTTTTGAATTGATTTCCGCGGCCATTCTGTTCTTGATCGTCTCATCTTCATCACTGCCTACGCTATAAATCGTGGCAAGTGTACCGACAAATACTTCCCGGGCGGCAAAAGAAGTCAAAACGGCAATCCCGATTTTCCAATCATAACCCAAAGGTTTTACAATGGGTTCAATGGTTTTTCCTATAGTACCGATATACGAATTCTCTAATTTGAAACTGGAAATTTCTTGATCGATGGCCTTTGTTACAAGTGCTGACCTTCGCAAGGTAAGCGAATCGGCAATTAGCGATTCCGAAATGTCATAGTTATTATTTGCCACACCGTCTTTAAGTGAAATTCGATAGCGGGATATTTCTTCTTCGATGGTCGTTTGGTTGAAAATGGAAAGTCCTTCGGTTTCAATGCGACTTTTTACGATTTGTTCCGCATTTTCAAATTCATACGAATACCCGTTGGAACCGAGAAACCATAATATAATGGAGATGGCCAAGATGATTTTTCCGGCCCCGAAAACAAAACTTTTGGTTTTTTCCCAAACCGTGAAGGCAACATTTTTTAATAGGGGGAGCTTATAATTGGGCATTTCGACCACAAAAAAAGTGCGGCTTTTTATCTTTAGAATCTTGTTCAGGATCATTGCCGAGACGATTGCCGCCGCGAAACCGATGAGATAAAGAAGCATCAGGGTCAACGCTTGGTAGCTCAGGCCTAAAAAGCGTCCTTCGGGTATGACCAGGGCGATGATGATCAAATAAATAGGCAATCGTGCGGAACAGGTCGTAAACGGGGTTACCAAAATAGTGATCAAACGTTCCTTCCAGCTCTCGATATTACGGGTGGCCATAATTGCGGGAATAGCGCATGCCGTGCCCGAGATTAATGGAACTACACTCTTTCCACTGAGTCCGAAAGGGCGCATCAACCGATCCATCAAGAATACGACACGGCTCATATACCCCGATTCTTCCAGTAGGGCGATAAAAAGAAACAGAAAGGCGATTTGCGGAATGAAAATCACGATTCCGCCGATTCCGGCAAGGATGCCTTCGGCGATCAGGTCCGTAAAGATACCGGAGGGCAAAGTGGTTTTGATCCATCCGCTGGCCTTTACGAACAATTCGTCTATATAATCTTGTGGAACACTGCTCCAATCGTAAATGGCCTGAAAGATGGTTAGAAGTATGACAAAGAAAATCAGGTACCCGAATATTTTATGGGTCAAGATTTTATCGAGGGAAGCCCTCAATCCCTTTGCGGCGTTTACATCTATCTTATAAGTTTCCTTTAAGATGCCGTTGATGAACTGATAGCGCAAAATGGTTTCTTTTTGCTGCAGGCGTTTTAGTTCCGATTTTGATTTTGTGATAAAGGAGGAGGCATCTTTGATCAAGTTTTTCTCGATCGGCATAAAATTGACATCCTGGGTGATGACCAGCCAAAGCTTGTAAAGATCTTGATTGGGAAAGGTCGTTTTCAGCCGGTCGAAATAGTCCGGTTCGATTACTGTAATATCGACATTTTGTTCTACGGGAATGTTCTTGTAGTCGGCAATCAATTCTTTAAGATAATCGATACCCGTACCCTTTCTAGTACTTACCAAGGCAATCTTAGTGTTCAACTTTTCCTCTAAAAGCGGAATGTCAAGGGCAATCCCTTTTTTATCCATTCGGTCCGCCATATTGATGACTAGAATGGAGGGAATCTTCAAGTCTTTTATCTGGGTAAAGAGCAGCAGGTTTCTTTTAAGGTTCTCGACGTCCGAGATTACAATGGCCACATCGGGATGGTTCTTGTCCTTTTTGTTCAGCAGCAGTTCGACGGCTACACTTTCGTCCAAAGAAGTCGTATTCAGGCTATACGTTCCCGGAAGGTCCAATATATGTGCCCTAACGCCTCTTGGCAGTTTGCAGATGCCTTCCTTTTTCTCGACCGTGATGCCAGGGTAGTTACCCACTTTTTGATTAAGACCCGTGAGTTGGTTGAAAACACTGGTCTTTCCGGTATTGGGGTTGCCTATGAGCGCAACGTTGATTTGTTTGCTCATAGTGCGTTATTATCTTCTACAAGTTCCAATTCTATTTGATGTGCGACCGCACGGCGAATGGCAATATGTGAACCGTTGACATTAATGTAGATGGGATCTTTGAGCGGTGCGACCTGTACTAATTCGACTTCGTTGCCGGGAAGACACCCTAGTTCGAGTAGTTTGATGGGCAGTATATCTTCGGCAAATTCTTTGATAATGCCCTTTTGACCTCGTTTCAACTGTGCAACGGTTACTATCAATTTTTATTTAGATTGATTATAAGTAAGGGCAAAAATAAGGGAAAAAACCGAACTGATAAGGCAAAATTTTAAAAAATGGTATTGGTGGCTTAGTTTAAATACGAAGCTTTCAATATTTTAAGGTCTTCCATCAATCGCTCGATTTCCTGTTTTTTGGTTCCGTCGTAAAATCCACGGATACGTTTTTCCTTATCCACCAAAATGAAATTTTCGGTGTGGATCATGTCGTATGGCCCGCCATCGCCATCGTTCTGTACGGCCAGATACGATTTACGCGCAAGCTCATATATCTGTTTTTTATCTCCGGTGACCAAATTCCATTTTTTGTCGTCCACCCCTTTTTCCAACGCATATTTTTTAAGCTGTGCCACCGAATCGATTTCCGGCGTCACCGAATGCGACAAAAGTAGCACATCGGCATCGTCCTTTATCTTTTCTTGGATGTCGGCCATATTCATGGTCATAATGGGGCAAATGGTCGGACATGTGGTAAAAAAGAAATCCGCAATATAGATTTTGTTATTGTAATCCTCTTGGGTAACGGTTCGACCGTTTTGATTGGTTAGGGAAAAGTCTCCTATGGTATGGTATTTTTTGACATATTGAATCGTGCTATCGACAAGTTCGGGATTGACCATCGAAGGTTGGTAAACGGGCAAGGTTTCTTTCGGTTGCAATGCCTGGTAGAACAGATAGACAATGACCGACGACAGCGCAAGGAATACGAACGCGAACAACCGATAACTGGCAAAAAACTTTCTCATAATCGTTTTGCAAAGGTACATCAGCAAAGTGGTGCTTTCAAACCTTCGAACCTACAGTGCTGTTAAACTTTCATAAAAAAACAGGCACCTTATGAGTTTCTTTTTTTAAGAATTGTTAAAGATGTACTTTTGTGCGTTTTAAGAATCAAAAGAACGTAGATGACAATAACAATTCAGATAATACAATTTGTCATTATCATATCCATACTCGTGATACTTCATGAGTTCGGACATTTCTTGCCGGCAAGATATTTCAAGACCAAGGTCGAAAAATTCTACCTCTTTTTTGATTGGAAGTTTTCATTGTTCAAAAAGAAAATCGGAGAAACCGAATATGGCATCGGGTGGTTGCCCTTGGGCGGCTACGTCAAGATTGCCGGTATGATCGATGAGAGCATGGATACCGAGCAAATGAAAGAACCGCCCAAACCATGGGAGTTCAGGAGCAAACCGGCCTGGCAGCGCTTGATTATTATGTTGGGCGGGGTAACGGTCAATTTTTTACTGGCCTGGATAGTTTATTCCATGTTGCTTTTTAACAACGGGAATACCTATATACCTGCCGATAGCTTGAAATATGGAATCCTTGTCGATTCGGTAGGTGAGCAATTAGGATTACGTACCGGCGACAAGATATTAGAGGTAGATGGAAAGAAAACCAAGACGTTCAGGGATGCCGTGTTACAGATAATTTTGGGGGATGAAGTGACCGTGGAACGAGAGGGGCAAGAAATTGTCATTCCGTTGTCCGATGAAGGTAAGGCTACTGTATTCAAATTACAGGGTAGAAATTTTCTAAGCTATCGTCAAAAAGCGATAGTCGATAGCGTGATTCCCCAATCGGCGGCATTGAGGGCAGGAATCGTGGCAGGTGACGAAATTGTGGGCGTAAATGGCAAACCTGTGGATTATTGGGATCAACTAACAGGGTTGATATCGTCTTCACCCAATGGTCGTATGAATATCGAGGTCAACAGAAACAACGGCAAGACCAATGTTGAACTGGTTGTTCCCGAAGAGGGAAAGATAGGTATTTATCCGAGTATCGAAGACCTTCGGGTTACCGATACTTATAGTTTCTTGGAGTCAATACCGGCCGGTTTTAAAAGAACGATTAAAGTCTTGACCGACCAAGTACGTCAGTTCAAGGTGATTTTTAATACGAAAACCGAGGCTTATAAACAGGTGAAAGGACCCATCGGTATTGTTGAAATGATGTCCCCTACTTGGGATTGGACCTTTTTTTGGAGTTTTCTCGCCATGTTCTCGGTCTGGTTGGCCTTTGTAAACCTGTTACCGATACCGGCGCTTGACGGTGGGCACGTCATGTTCTTGCTCTATGAGATTATTTCGGGTAGGCCCCCAAGTCAAAAGGTACTTGAAACAGGCCAGATTATTGGGTTTGTTTTTATTTTGGGGCTTATGGCCATAATTTTTGGCAACGATATCTGGAATATCATCAAAAGGTTTTTATAACGATTGCGGAAATTTATGATTGACACATCAAAACAACTCATTTTTTATGGAGTGTTTTGAAAAAACATTTATATTTGCAGCCGCTAAAACGTTAGTTTGGCAATATATATATTCCTCCTTAGCTCAGTTGGTTAGAGCATCTGACTGTTAATCAGAGGGTCGCTGGTTCGAGCCCAGCAGGGGGAGCCTTAAAATCAGGCAGTTACATTGAAATATGTAGCTGCCTTTTTTGTTTTCGGCGTGTTTTTGAAATATTATCATTTTAACGGAGGGGGTAATTCTGAATTAGGTGTACGACTTCGACTTCGAATTAGTTGGCTGGTTTTTATGCGAACTAAAAATGTTTATTCAATAGGATCCTTATTGATCACCTCGGTTTTTCGTTCTACTTTTGAAATGGCGATGGAAAAACAATATCCAATATGCGAGATATCATAGTTCTGTTATTATTGTTTTCAGTACTCACGGCGCTACGTTCACAGGAAACGATTACAGTTAGTGGTCGGTTGTTCGATGTCGAGACCAAAGAAGCGTTATCCTTTGCTAATGTTACCATAAATTCATTTACCGATAATACCCTGATTACTGGCACCATTACCGATGCGGATGGTAGGTTCGAGATACAGGAAATCCCCTTTGGTAAATACAATGTCCATTTTTCGTTCATGGGCTATACAGGCATACAACAAGTCTTGGTAGCCCAAGGACTCAATACGATTTTCGATTTTGGAAAAATAGAATTGGAACCTTCCGTTGAGACTTTGGAAGAAGTTGAGATAATCGGAGAACAAGCGACCACCAACGCGGACCTAAACAAAAAAACGTTCAGTTTGGCAGAGAATATCGCTCAATCAGGGGGCTCGGTCATGGACGCCATGAAGACCATGCCAGGAGTTGCCTTTGACCAAGAAGGAAAAGTGGTTCTGAGGGGAAGCGATAAAGTGGTCGTGCTGATAGATGGCAGGCAGAGCAGTCTTACAGGTTTTGGAAATCAAAAAGGACTATCGAACATTCCTGCATCGAATATCGAAAAAATAGAAATAATCAATAATCCATCTGCCAAATACGATGCAAATGGCTTTGCGGGTATCGTGAACATTGTCTATAAAAAGGAAAAGCAGACGGGGCTCAATGGAGATGTAGGTATTTCCTTCGGATTGGGCGCTTTGGGAAAACGCAAGGAAGATACCCCGACCGATCTGGGCAGTTTTTCGATCAACCCTAAGTTGATTCCGAGCTTGAACCTGAACTATAAAAGAGAAAAAGTGAATTATTTCATGCAATCGGAGTTCATTCTTCAAGAAGCACTACCCAACAATGAATTCACGACCCGAAATTATGCCGATGGAAAGAACATCATCTCACAGGTTCCCGAGAACAGAAAACAGTTCCGCGCTATTGTCAATGGAGGCATCGATTACGATTTGGACGAGAGCAACAGTTTTACCTTTTCAGGACTGTACGACCGTGAAAAACATATCGATACGGCACAAGTGGCTTTTATAGATTTGAACGATAACACTAGAAATAGATTCTACAGTTGGCAGGAAGAAGAAGTGACCCGCTACATCAATGTGATGGTCAATTACAATCACAAATTTAAACAAGCGGGTCACACGCTAAGCGCTAATGTACAGTATACCCAAGGATTGGAAGACGAAACCTATTCGTTGAACGACAGCTCTGCGGTGCGAATAGGGCGGGACAAAACAAATATTCGGGCTATCGAAAACACCACTAACGTTTCAACGGATTATGTACGGCCTCTTAAAAGTGGTCGAATCGAAATGGGTGCCAAATTGCGCATCAGAAGATTACCCGTGGATTATACGATTACATCAGGTAATCAATCGATAATTTATCCTGATTTGGGAACATTCTCCGATTGGGGCGAAAATCTATATGCGGGATACATCAATTATCTTTTGGAAAAGGAAAAATTTGATATCGAAGCAGGACTTCGTGTCGAGCAAACCGATGTATTTTATGACCTTGACCCTGTCAATGCATATTATCCTGTAAACGACAAATACGATTATTTTGAGCTCTTCCCAAGTATTCGCTATACCTTTAAATTGAACGATCGCAATAAGCTGTCCGCTTTTTATAATCGTCGAGTAGATCGTCCCGGAGAACCCGAACTACGTGTTTTTCCTAAATATGACGACCCTGAACTGTTGAAAGTAGGCAATCCATATTTGCGTCCGCAATTTACCGATGCTTTCGAAATCGCTCACAAATATTCATGGGTTACCGGTTCGTTTTTCTCGGCAATTTATCATCGGATGATAAAAGACCAATATACGCGTATTTTTAGTGTCGATAATTCCAATCCCGATTATGATATCATAAACCGTATTTATCAGAATACGGGAAATGCGACCAATTCAGGAATCGAATTTTTGTTCAGTCAAGATATCAACAAAACTTTTAAATTGTCGGCCAGTTTTAATGGCTATATAAATACTATTGATGCTTATCAAGCTACTTTGCTCTTCCCATTCGATCGGGAATATTCACTTCAAAGATCTAGCGACGAAGCTTGGGACGCCAAAATTACCAATGAAATAAAGCTACCTTGGGAGGTATCGGCACAATTGACAGGAGTCTACTTTTCAAAAAGAAATATCCCTCAAGGGAAACAATTAGGACGTTCTTCAATCGATTTTGGTTTAAAGAAGAATATTTGGGGCAAAAAGGCCGAATTGACTTTAGCGGCAACCGATATCTTCAATAACTTCGGTATCAGGCAAAATATAACGGGAAATGGTTTTACCGCCCGCTATGAGAATTACTATGAGACGCAAATTATTAGGGCAGGACTTAAATATAAGTTTTAAAATCCTGACAAGGAATACCATGGATTGCATCACAAAAATTGAGCTAAGTTTCGTTATTTAAAATTTTAGCACAACCTTTTGGCTACTTCTCAAAGAAGGTATGACTTACAACAAGTCAACATATGCATTTGAACTAAAATTCAAAGGTCGCAAATGAGGTCCGACAAAGGAATCAAGGAAGCATTTTGACCATAATATCTTTGTAGTAAACAGTGCTGCCCGGATCATGGCCTTGAAGTGCGAAGGTTCCCTTGCTTAAAACCCTGTCGACTTCGCCCTCGCCCCTGACCGGATCATCAGGTTCGGTATAGTCAACGACCACAATATCGTTTATTTTCACGATTATTCGTTTGCCTTCGACTTTGATATATTCAGTATACCATTCATTGTCATCTACATAAGTTTCCTTGACATTGACTATGTTGTACAAACTTCCGGTGCGTTTCCAATCTCCTTGAGAATTGTTGACCTGTACCTCGTAGCCATATTTGGGCCATCCGCTTTCCTGGTACTGGGTATGCATATAAATTCCTGAATTCGACCCCGGTTTGGTCATGACCGAAGCCTTGAATTCGAAATTTATAAAGGAATGATTCCCCACATCGCCCATATAGAACAAATGGGCTACGGGGCCGTTGACCTTTATCGAGCCATTTTCGATGGAAAAGCTTTGGGCGTTATTGCCCACTTTCCATCCGTCTAAATTTTTTCCGTTGAACAAAGAAATCCAACCGTTTCTATCTTTTTCATGCGAGTCTTGGCCAAAACTTATAGCCGTTAAAAGAAATGCGAACATGAACAGCGGGGCAATGATTTTAAGTTTCATAGGATTCAAATTGATATGGAATACAATGTAAGAAAAATAAATTAGTGCCAAGGACTTGAATATTCAAATACGCAATACAATAAAAGGGTTTGTAAATAATGCTTTCAAGCATGTTTTTTCATTATCTTTCTTCTCCTTGTCACATAAAATAACCCAATCGAAATGATGAAATCGAATTCCCGCCGAAAATTTATAAAAAAAACGACCACTGCCGGAATCGGTATTTCGATCGTGCCCAGTCATGTAATCAGTGGGTTGGGCCATAAACCGCCCAGTGATACCCTGAACATAGTCGGTGTGGGTGTCGGAGGCAAAGGGTTCAACAATCTTAAAGCCATGGATACCGAGAACATCGTCGGACTCTGTGATATCGACTGGAATTATAGCCAAAAATGTTTTGACACCTTTCCTAAAGCCAAGAAATACTATGATTGGCGAAAAATGTTCGATGAACTAGGAGACTCGATGGATGCCGTTATGGTCGCGACCGCCGACCATGCCCATGCCGCTATTGCGGCCACGGCCTTGACTATGGACAAACATGTGTACTGCCAAAAACCCCTCACACATTCAGTCTACGAATCACGGTTGTTGACAAAATTGGCCGAACGATATAACGGCGCGACCCAAATGGGAAATCAGGGAAATTCAGGTGATGGAGTACGCCAACTTTGTGAATGGGTCTGGAATGGCGAGATCGGTGAGGTTGTCGAAGCCCATGCATGGACCGACCGACCCATTTGGCCGCAAGGTTTGGAGCGCCCGAAAACGGCGATGGAAATACCGAAGAATTTTGACTGGGATTTGTTCATAGGTCCGGCACCTATGCGTCCGTATCATGAAATATATACACCATGGAATTGGCGCGGGTTTTGGGATTTCGGCACGGGAGCCTTTGGTGATATGGCTTGTCATGTAATGGATCCGATCTATAGGGCGTTGAAACTGAAATACCCGGAGGCGATTTCGGGCAGTTCGACCACGGTAAATACCGAAAGTGCCCCGAACGCAGAAAAGGTACGTTTCGATTTCCCTGAAAGGGAGGCTTTGGAAAAAGTCAAAATGCCGCCGGTAAAAGTACATTGGTATGATGGAGGATTCCTGCCCGACAGGCCCGAACTCCTTAAAGACGGCGTTCCTTTGATAAGGGATGGGCTAGGAGGATGTTTGCTTGTAGGTACTAAAGATACATTGATATGCGACTGCGGGGGGTTCAATCCCAGATTGCTTTCTGGTCGCGTTCCCCAGGTCGTTCCTTATTTAAAAAGGATACCGGGTGCGGTAGGCTATATCGACGGGCCGCACGAGCAGGATTGGATTAGGGCATGCAAGGAATCCCCCGAAAATAGAGTGGATGGATCTGCAAGTTTTGATTATTCGGGGCCATTTAACGAAATGGTACTGTTAGGGGTTCTGGCAATTCGGCTTCAAGGATTGAACAAAACGTTGAAATGGGACGGGGAAAATATGAAGTTCACCAATATTGGAGCCAACGAAACCATGCAGGTCGTTGAAAAATTCGGCTTTGAAATGGTGAACGGGTCGCCGACTTGGAATGTAGAACGGAAAGAATTCAATGCACTCGAATCCGCGACCGAGTTTATTCGCCATACTTATCAAAATGGATGGGGCCTCCCTGAAATGCCTTCTTAAGCCACATTTTATTGAGAATCTAAGATCAACTATCTTAAAAAGATGGTTATTTTAGTTGTTTCCTTTTCAAAAGGAAATCCTGTCTACCAAAATAAGGCTATTTAAATTAAGATATGTCAAAAAGCTTTTTACAGATACACCCCAAAGACAATGTACTGGCCGCCCTTCAAGATTTGCCGAAAGGCACGTTGATCGATCATAACGATGTCCATTTCGAATTGGCCACGAACGTATCGGCGAAACACAAATTTACTGTTTCCGAACTATCGGTCAATGATGAAATAATCATGTACGGGGCCTTGGTGGGCAGGGCGACCGAACCGATTGCAAGGGGTGAGGCGATTACCACAGAAAATGTGGTTCATGCCTCTTCGGAATATGCGGTCGGCAAAGAAAAATTGCATTGGTCGGCACCGGATGTTACCCGATGGAAAGACAAAACTTTTAACGGCTATCATAGGGCCGACGGTAGCGTAGGTACGGCCAATTATTGGTTGGTCATTCCCATGGTCTTCTGTGAGAACAGAAATGTCGAAGTGATGAAATCGGCTTTGCTAAAATCATTGGGTTATTATACGACCAGCGATTTTATCGTTGACACCGAGACCTTGGTAAGTCGATATAAAAATGGGGCAAGCGAAGATGAATTAATGGGGTCCAAAATTATTCAGGGCCCTGATGAAATTATACAAAACAGGTTGTTCCCGAATGTTGATGGCATCAAATTTCTGACCCATGAAGGAGGGTGTGGCGGCTTCCGTCTAGACTCCGAAACTCTATGTAACCTTTTTGCAGGTTATATTACCAATCCGAATGTTGCAGGTGCCACGATTCTAAGTTTGGGCTGCCAAAACGCCGAAGTCAAGAATGTATTGAAAGGAATCGAGGCGCGCGACCCAAACTTTTCGAAGCCGCTTTATATTTTAGAGCAACAGAAAAGTGAAAGCGAACGACACTTTATCGAAGAGGCCGTAAAGAAAACCTTTATAGGGCTGATCGAGGCGAACAAGATCGAACGTGCATCGGCCTCGCTGGCCCATTTGACTTTGGGACTTGAATGTGGCGCTTCCGATGGGTTTTCAGGAATCTCGGCGAACCCTGCATTGGGTTGTGCATCCGATTTGTTGGTCGCGCTCGGCGGAACGACCATTCTATCCGAATTTCCCGAATTGAACGGAGTCGAACAAGAACTGATAAATCGGTGTGCGACGGAAACCGAGGCGAAGAAATTTGCCAATCTTATGGATTCGTATTCCGCAAGGGCGGTGGCCTTGGGATCGGCCTTTGCCAATAACCCTTCGCCCGGCAATATCAAGGATGGCCTGATTACGGATGCCATCAAATCAGCTGGAGCCGCAAAAAAAGGAGGAACATCACCCGTGACCCAGGTACTGGATTATACCGAAAAATCGACCCGTAAAGGACTCAATTTATTGTGTACCCCGGGCAATGACGTGGAGAGTACCACTGGACTCGCGGGCTCCGGATGTAACGTTATTGCCTTTACAACAGGATTGGGCACCCCGACGGGAAACCCCATTGCCCCTGTAATCAAAATGTCAAGTAACAATACCTTGACGGAACGGATGCCCGACATCATAGACTTCAATACCGGAAGCATCATTACCGGTGAGGATACGATCGAGACGAAAGGGGCCGAATTACTGGATTATATCATAAAAGTGGCAAGTGGCGAGGCCGTTACCGCTGCGGTAAGGTTGGGGCAAGAGGATTTTATTCCTTGGAAAAGAGGAATTTCATTGTAGAATATGTTCGTTAAAAATATAAACCGCTAAACAACCGACAAGATGACCATTGATTCGCATCAACATTTCTGGAAATATGAACCTGTAAAACACGCTTGGATCAATGAGGAAATGGCGGTTATCCGTCGTGATTTCCTGCCGGAAGATTTAAAGAAAGTCTATCAAGAAAACGATATTGATGGCTGTGTGGCCGTTCAGGCGGATCAAACCTTGGCCGAAACCGATTTCTTGCTCGACCTTGCCAATCAAAATGATTTTATCAAAGGTGTTGTGGGCTGGGTCGATCTACGATCGGACGACGTTGACGGGGTATTGGAAAAGTATAGCTCAGAGAAAAAGCTAAAAGGGTGGCGCCATATCGTACAAGGTGAAGCCGATCATAATTTCTTGATGAGGCCTGATTTTTTAAGGGGTATTTCATTATTGGAAAAATACAGTTATGTTTATGACATTCTTGTTTTTCCGCATCAATTAGCAGCTGCTTTGGAATTCGTAAAACAGTTTCCGAACCAAAAATTTGTTATTGACCATATCGCCAAGCCCTACATCAAAGATGGGTTTTTTGAAGGATGGGCCGTCTTGATGAAGGAAATCGCCCAACACGAAAATGTCCACTGCAAACTATCGGGAATGATTACCGAGGCCGATTATAAAACTTGGACTCCCCAACAGATTTCACCCTATATGGATTGGGTACTGAACGCTTTTGGCGCCGACCGCATCATGTACGGATCCGATTGGCCGGTTTGTCTTGTGGCAGGAAATTATGGGCAGGTTAAGCAATTGGTAGCCGATTTCATTGCTCCGCTAAGCGACGATGAAAAGAAGACCATTACGGGCGGGAACGCAATCAAATTCTATAATCTGTAATCTTTGTTGGCTTCAATCAAGGATTGTTGCCGGTCTTATATGACTAATATCCAAATGGTCTTTCAGTTCAGTTTGTAGCACCAAAAGGTCAGAAAATAGCATATCCACTTTTTCTTGATATTCGGGCAATTCGGCCAGATCGTTCATTTCTTCGGGGTCTTTTTCCATATCGAACAGTAGTATCTTCTTCAATTTCGGATAGACGATTAGTTTGAAGCCATCTTTGCGAATCATTCGTTGAAAATCGATGTACCCGTTATAAATCGCATCGTAATGACTTTCTGTCCGGCTTCCATCGATTAAATCAAGAATACTGTTGAAGAATACATAATCGGGTTTTTCAATGTCCGCTAAATCAAGACTTGTCGCCATGGCATCCTGCAGATAGATATCCGCATCGATTTTTTTTCCTTCAGGAATATCGGGCCCGACAATCATAAATGGAGGTCGAATGCTATGGTCAAATTGCGATTGTTTTCCGAGCAGGCCATGCCTGCCCACGGCCAATCCATGGTCGGAGGTGAAAATAATGTAGGTATTGTCCATCTTTCCAGAAGCTTTTAAAGCCTCCAGAATTTTTCCTATCTGATCATCAAGATGGGTTATGAGAGCATAATACTCCTGTTTATGTTTTTTGACCGCGTATTCCGTTCTGGGAAAAGGTGCCAAGGCCTCGTCCCTTAAACCAGGGCCATTGCCGATGCTGTCCTTAAAAGGATACATGGGGAGAAAACTTTCAGGAACGCTTAGATTTTCTAAAGGGTATTTGTCCAAGTATTCCTGTGGTGCTTGTCTTGGGTCATGTGGCGCATTGAAGGCGAGGTACATAAAGAATGGGTTGTCGCTTTCCTTGGCCTTAGCGATAAAACCCAGCGCATCGTCTTTCAATACTTTGCTCCAGTGTTTGCCGCCTTGCCAAAAACCGCCATACTTTTTATCGGTCGGCGACCAAGTTGTATCATTTTCACTTAACGGCCGATTATAGCCGATTGCCCTGATTTCTTCGTTGGTCGCTCCCTTCGCCAACATATCGTTTACAATGGGTATGGTGCCGTGATGGCTCCAAGAATCCCTTGGCATACCAGGCCTGACATGTACGACATTTTGAAAAACGCTATCGGCGGGAGCATCGACATGCCATTTGCCGGTCATATAGGTTTCGTATCCGGCACCTTCCATGAGTTTGCCCCAGGTCTTGTCCATATCCAGGCCTTGGATCCATCTTTGGCGAAAGGCATTGGCTGCCCAGACACTGCGCCCCGAAATAATCATCGCACGTGAAGCCGCACATATGGCACCGTTCCAGCCCCCCATATTGTACGCATGGGTAAACGTCGTACCGTTTTGTACCAATCGATTCAGGTTCGGAGTCTGAATCTCGTCATTGCCCAAGGCGTTGATGGCCGTATAGGTCAGGTCGTCGGCGAAGATGAAAACGATATTAGGTTTTTCTATTATAGGTTCTTTTTTATTGCCGCATGAGATACAAAAAATCGTAACCGCGATAAGTATGGGTAGTTTGTTCATTTGATAAAGGTATTAAAATATAGGGCCAATCTTTAGGAGTGGAATCCAAGTCAATTAAAAATAAGGTAAATTAGTAGCGAATGCATAATTGCTCGATTAGGATGAAAGCGTTTCACGACCTCGGTTTAAAAATCAAAGGACTTATCTTGACATCGTTTTTATGTTTGTCCTTTATAAGTTGCTTTGCCCAAATGGAAAAACCCAAAACCCTGCATGTACAAGAAATCAAAACGGATAAAAAAATCGATTTGGCCATTGTTTCAAAATTATTGGAAGAACAAGCAGAACTTCATGCGATCAATCTGCTCAATTGGGACGAATTTCAATATTTGCCCGAGGTACAGTTCAGAATTGCGCATCACGACAATCAAATTTGGCTGAAGTATTACGTGAAGGAGAAAAGTATTTTAGCGGAGGTTGCCGAGACTAACGGTGGTGTTTCGAATGACAGTTGCGTAGAATTTTTCTTTGACCCGAAAGCGAATGGCAATTATTATAATTTCGAGTTCAACTGTGTAGGGGTCACGCATTTGGCCTATGGGCCTGGGCGTGCTGACCGTACTTTTGTAAGCCCTGAAATTATTGAAGAAGAAATAAAGGTAACCTCCTCTTTGGGAAACCAATCCTTTAAAGAAAAATCGGGAGATTATACCTGGGAAATGACGATCATTATTCCAGCTACAAGTTTGGTTCATGACAAGGATATTCGATTGAAAGGGCTTACGACTAGTGCCAACTTCTACAAATGCGGGAATAAAACTGCCGAGGCACATTATATCAGTTGGAATCCCGTCGGCACCGATCGCCCCGACTTCCATCGGCCTGAGTTTTTTGGCCAGGTTGTTTTCGAATAGTCCCCTAAAGTTTTTAAGTCGATTTCCTATTGGAATTTAGGGAGGGATTCAATATTGGATGCAAAAATGTGTTCGAACACATTTTGGTTCATTCCCTTGCTTATTATTCAAAAGAACTTTACCTTGACAGGGTTGCACAATACCAATCCAAAAAGCTACGATTAGCATGAAGTCATTGCCCGGCTTAAAGAATTTTCCGAAGTATTTCTTGTTGGCCATATTGTTCGTACAATGTAAAAAGACCCCCACTGACGGAGGACTTTATCTTCCTGAAGGTTTCAGCTCGGCAGTGGTCATCGATAGCATTGAAGAGACGGTACGCCATATGGCGGTCACCGATGACAATATCCTATATGCGAAGTTGAGAAATTCGACCCAGAAAGGTGTTGCGATGGCATTAAAAGATACCGATGGCGATAGTAGGGCCGACAATATGGAAAGGTTCGGTACCAGCGAAGTCGAAAAGTGGAGTTATGCCACAGCCATGAGAATCTATAACGGGTATATTTATTACAGTTCCGACCTGGTGGTTTACCGACAAAAACTAAAACCCGGATCGTTAGTCCCCGAAGGGGAGGTCGAAATAGTGGTAATCGATGATCACGAACATGGTAAGCACGAACATATTGGCAAACCTATAGCGTTCGATAATGAGGGTCATATATTCGTTCCTTTCGGGGCGCCCTCGAATGCCTGTCAAGATCCAAAACGTACGCCGGGCGTTGCGGGAATGGATCCTTGCCCTCAATTGGAACATCATGGTGGCGTCTGGCGCTTCGATGCCAATAAATTGAACCAAACACAAAAAGACGGTTATAAATATGCCTCGGGCATACGAAGTCTGGTAGCAATGAACTGGAATCCCGTTGACGGGGAATTATATGCGGTAATGCATGGTCGCGACGACCTATTGAGACTTTGGCCCGATCGCTACACACCACGCGAAAGCGCATTGCTTCCTTCTGAAGAATTTATGAGAATTACCGAAGGCTCTAATTTTGGGTGGCCCTACTGCTACTACGATCAGATAAAAGGGAAAAAGGTACTTGCACCCGAATATGGGGGCGATGGGGAAATAATCGGTCGATGTGCCGATTTTGAAGACCCGATTATCGGTTTCCCGGGGCATTGGGCACCGAATGACCTATTGTTTTACCAAGGAGACCAATTTCCTGAGCGTTACAGAAATGGCGCTTTTATCGCATTTCATGGATCCACGAATAGGGCGCCTTATCCGCAATCGGGTTATTTTGTGGGCTTTGTTCCTTTTAAAGATGGAACACCAAGTGGCGAATATGAAGTTTTTGCCGATGGTTTTGCAGTTGTTGACCCAATAGAAAGCGTTAAGGATGCCCACTATAGACCTATGGGCCTAGCGGTTGGACCCGATGGCGAGCTATACATTTCAGATTCGGTCAAAGGAAAGATATGGAAGATTACCTACGATGGGGATAAATCGGAATTCAAGGAGGAACAACTGTTGGCGATGGAAGACAGAAAGCAGTTGTCACATATTAGAAGCCCCGATGAAGTCAAAGACAACTTGCTTCCGGAAAACTTGGTCGGTGGCGCAAAGATTTATCAGCAATATTGCAGTGCCTGTCATCAAATGAATGGTAGGGGCGCATCCGGAAGGTTTCCACCATTGATCGATACCGATTGGGTAACTGGTGACAAGGAAAGGCTGATTCAGGTCATGCTACAGGGAATGGAAGGTAGTTTGAAAATCAATGACGAAGTGTACAATGGAGTAATGCCACAGCACAGTTTCTTGAAAGATGAAGAAATTGCACAGGTGCTGACCTTTATACGCTCGAGTTTTGGCAACGAAGCCTCCGGAGTATCGGAAACCGAAGTAAGCCAATTGCGAAAAGCCCAAGAAGAAAGTGGGTTGCCCGTAGAACCTATTAGGGTGACCACTGAATAACATTTTAATATACAATCATGAAAAGACCAATGGAACGATTTAAGGCAACAACGCTTTTTTTAATGTGCTGTGTTTTGTTTTCCAGCGCACAAGAGTATGATCTCCTTTTAAAAAGTGGCCACGTAATTGATGCCAAAAACGGAATCGACAAAGTTCTTGATGTTGCTATAAAGGAGGGAAAGATAGCCGAAGTTTCTTCTAACATTTCCGAATCGAAGGCGGCAAAGACAATCGATGCAAAAGGACTTTATGTTGCCCCTGGTCTAATCGACATTCACAGTCACAACTTTCACGGAACCGAACCTGATGCCTATCTAAGTAACAGTTTTACGGCACTTCCACCGGATGGATTTAGTCTAAGGATAGGTGTAACCACGATTGTGGATGCTGGGGGAGCAGGCTGGAGAAATTTCAGACAGTTCAAAGAACAGGTAATAGACCGTTCCAAGACGCGGGTACTCTCCTTTTTGAACATTGTGGGCTCAGGAATGAAAGGTGGGGCAATTGAACAGAACCAGGGCGATATGGATCCCAAGCTCACCGCAATGGTCGCCAAACGATACCCTGATTATGTGGTCGGCGTAAAATTGGCGCATTACTCAGGTTTTGATTGGACTCCGACCGAGCGTGCGGTCGAGGCCGGAAAGTTAGCGAACATTCCGGTAATGATCGATTTTGGGGGAAGTGATCCAGAACTTTCCCTTAAAACTTTGTTCATGGAAAAATTGCGGCCCGGTGATATTTTCACGCATGCCTATGCGCATGTCAATGGGCGTACTCCCTTGGTAAACGAAAAGGGCAAGGTCGAGGATTTTGCCTTTGCGGCGCAAAAAAGAGGAATTATCTTCGATGTTGGCCATGGAGGTGGAAGCTTTTTGTTCGAGCAGGTCGTACCGGCTATGAAACAAGGATTTATACCGAATACCATTAGTACCGATTTGCATACAGGTAGTATGAACGGTGGCATGAAAGATATTGTCAATGTAATGTCCAAGTTTTTGAATCTGAACATGCCTGTTTCAAAGGTAATTGAGGCGACCACATGGAGTTCTGCGAAAGCGATCAAGCGTGAGGATTTAGGGCATCTTTCAGTTGGCGCGGTGGCCGACGTGGTCATTCTGAACTTACGCGAAGGCGATTTCGGTTTTATAGACACCAAAGGCAAAAAGATGAAAGGCAATAAAAAGTTGGAGTGCGAACTGACGATCAGGGATGGTAAGGTGGTCTATGACCTCAACGGTTTGGCCGCGGAAGTTTGGGATAAATAAAAAGAATAACAGCGAGCCGCAACAGTATAAAGGTTAGCGTGATTCTGGAGTAGAAAGAATGTTTTATATCCCTTCATGTTGAACCGAAAAAGTTGTTGTAATTTCCATGGCAATCCTTTTATATGGGTTGTTTAGAATTACAAGATTGAGAGAGGAAAATATACCGCACCATGGTGCAGCTACGACAATTATAAAAAACGAACTCGATAATGATAAAATCAAAAATTGGAAATATGGAACAAAAAACAACACGAAGGGCTTCCTTCAAAAAAATAGGAATGGGATTGGCAGCACTTTTTGGAATAAGTTCGGCCAACGCAATGGCCAAAAAAGAAAAGCAGGCGAAGAAAGAGGTCGTGGGCGATATCGTTACCGATCAAGACATTCCACTTTTTTCGGGGGCCGTTAGACACGGTAACACCTTGTATATTGCTGGTAAGGGAGCCCATGTCGAACCTTTTGAAATAAAGGCTCATACCGAAATCGTATTACAAGAGCTGCAAAAAGAGCTCGAACGAAACGGTTCTTCCATGGAGCAGGTTTTGAAAGTGAACGTATATCTGGCCGATTTAGGGGATTATAAAGCCATGAACGAAGTCTTCAGGGGACGTTTTGGAAAGAATCCACCGGTAAGAACCACGGTAGCCACATATGGTGGCGTTCCGGGAAATTCATTGGTAGAAATGGACTGTATAGCAGCGGTAGATTAAAGAAACTATAAAATTTGGAATGATGAGCACAAGAAGAAAAGCACTGAAAACATTATCGGCGATTCCGTTTGTAGGCGGAATTTTTGGCCCGAGTATATTGGCCGCAAAGGCTGCAGAAGAGACCATTGCCAAATCTACACTTCCGGTCAGTGGTACGGTGGCCCGTGATTTTTTTAAGGAACTGGGGCTGCGTACGTTCATCAATGCGGCGGGCACGTATACCTCGATGACCGGATCGTTGATGCACAAAGAAGTTACCGATGCCATAAGTTATGGAGCTACCGAATTTGTGAATTTAGATGAGCTCCATGACAAGGTTGGGGAACGGATAGCCGAGTTATTGGACTGTGAATACGCCACGGTCTCTTCAGGTGCTTTTGGCGCAATGACCATTGGGTTGGCCGGTGTAATGTGCGGCATGGATCAAAAGAAAGTAGCGCAACTTCCGGATACCAAGGGGTTGAAAAACGAAGTGATTGTACAAAAGGCACATTCGATAGGGTATACACATGCATTGATCAATACAGGGGCCAAAATCGTAGAGATTGAGACAGCCAAAGAACTAGAAAAAGCAATAAATGATAAGACGGCCATGCTCTGGTTCTTAAACGCCAACACGGAACAGGGTCAAATCAAATGGGAGGAATTCGTTGCCTTGGGCAAAAAGCATAACGTTCCTACCTTTATCGACTGTGCGGCCGATGTGCCTCCGGTTGAAAATCTCTTTAAGTTTACTAAATTAGGTTTTGATTTAGTTTGTTTTTCAGGCGGCAAAGGAATCCGAGGCCCTCAGAGTGCCGGGCTACTTTTGGGGAAACGAAAATACATCGAGGCAGCAAGATTGCATACACCACCAAGGGGAACCACGATTGCCCGCGGGATGAAAGTCAACAAAGAGGAAGTTTTGGGTATGATGGTAGCCTTGGAACTGTACTTGGCAAGAGATCACAAAAAGGAATGGGAGCTTTGGGAAAATCAGATTAAATTGATCAGTGATAGTGCAGCCTCGGTGAAAGGGGTCGAAACTGAAATTCATGTACCGCCCCATGCCAATCATGTGCCAAGTCTTACTATTCGATGGGATGAAAAAGTTGTGGGAATTTCCACAGACGAAATGCGAAAAAGATTGCGCGACGGGCATCCGTCTATTGAAACCGTTGGAAACAAGGAACAGGTGGGTATCACTACATGGATGATGGAACCCGGTCAAGAGCGGATCGTGGCGCAAAGAGTAAAAGAAGTACTGTCGAACGTATAAGTCGAATTGGAATGAAAAAGTTGTTGATTGCCGGTGCCGTTCTTGTTTTGATCGCATGCAATACAAACGCTGATCGAGAAAAACAAGAGGTCACCGAATCTCAAGGCACTGAAAAAATCGACCCGGATTATGACCCGGAAGCAAAATTGGCAGCACTGGGAATCGAATTGAGCACGCCTTCGGCTCCTGTGGCCAACTATGTCAATGCCGTTCGTGTCGGAAACATGATTTTCTTGTCCGGCAAAGGCCCGCTTAAGGCCGATGGTGAAAACATAACAGGTAAGGTCGGTTCCGATTTGACCATAGAAGAGGGTTATGAGGCCGCACGTATTACCGGAATCAACCAGCTTTCGGTATTAAAAGCTGAACTGGGTAATCTCAACAAAGTGAAAAGATGTGTCAAGGTTTTGGGTATGGTCAATGCGGTGCCCGAATTTACGGATCACCCGAAAGTCATCAACGGATTTTCCGATTTGATGGTCGAGGTATTCGGCGAACGTGGCAAGCATGCCCGTGCCGCCGTTGGTATGGGTTCCTTGCCAAGTAATATTGCCGTTGAAATTGAAATGATCGTTGAGGTGCAAGACTGACCAATGGGTAAAATAGGGCAATTGGCGAAATTAACCGCAAAAGCATTTTTGCTCCTATTGACTTTTTTTCTTCTACTTAATTGCAAATCAAAAGAACCCGAACCCGAATTTCTTTTGCGCACGGCGCTTTTGGTCAAAGAAGACCATACTTGGTACAAGGCTTTTGCCTATTTCAAGGAAATTTTGGAGGAGCGTTCGAAGGGAAGGATCAAGATGCAGTTGTATCCCTCTGAACAATTGGCCAAGGAAATCGAGGCACTGCGAATGATCAAGGCCGAAGTCATCGACATGACCACGACGGGTTCGACTTTGACCAATTGGTTCGAAGTGGCCACTTTTTGTGAATTGCCATTTCTTATTGAGGATTCTTCGGATATGGAGCAATATATCGATGGGCCTTTAGGTAGGCAAATCGAGGAAGAAATGATCGAAAAGGCAGGTTTGCGGGCCGTGGCCCATTTTCAGAGGGGACCAAGGCATTTGACATCCAATCGGCCGATTAGGCATCCCGATGATCTAAACGGACTCATCATACGTATACCCAATGTGCCTTCATTTGTTACCACATGGGATGCCTTGGGTGCAAAACCAACGCCCATGGCTTTTTCAGAAGTTTTTACCTCTTTGCAATCGGGTACCATTGAGGCCCAAGAAAACCCATTTGCGATGATTAACAATGCGGGCTTTGCCGAAGTACAGCAGTATGTAAATCTTACAGGCCATGTTGTAAGCTGGGTATATGCCGTTATGGGGGAAAAGCAGTTTCAAAAAATGCCACCTGACCTTCAGGAGATTTTTTTGCAGGCCGGCAAAGACATGCAGGCCTATGAGCGCAAACTTTTTATGGAAAATGAGAAGAAAGTTCAAGACGAATTGAAGGCAAAAGGAATGGAATTTATTGAAGTAGATAAAAAGGCCTTCAAGGAGAAATGCGAAAAAGCTATTTACGAAAGCCTATCCCCTGAAATGAAAAAGATATACGATGGATTAAAAACCGAAAAAGATGCGTAAGCTGGTCGGGCGTATATTAAAGATTGGGACCCTTTTGACCACCTGGGGTTTGATCTGTACGGTTTTGATCCAGATCATTTGCCGGTTCACGCCGATCCCCACCCCGTCGTGGACGGAGGAAGCATCACGGATATGTTTTATCTATGCAATATCCTTTGCCGCAGGACTGGCCATGAAAAATGACTTTTTCGTCCATTTGGATATGTTCTACGAACATATGCCGGCAAGGTTACAGAAGTTGTTGACAAAAGTGATTCCGGTAATTACGTTTTTATTATTTGCCGTGATGGGTATTTATTCCATGGAATTCATAATACTTGGACTGACTGAAAAATCGCCTAGTATGGGCTTGAATATGGGCGTGGCATTTTTTAGCATGTTCGTGATGTCCGTATCGATCGGCTATTATCTTGGATTAAGGATCATTCGAAATTTTAAAAAACCGGGCCGATGATCTGGATTTTGATTCTCGTATTCGTGCTAGGTTTGGTGCTCCGGTTTCCAATTGCTTTTGCCTTGGGCTTGGCCTGCCTGTCCTATTTGGTGGTCAAGGGCATTCCCCTGATTATAATACCTATAAAAATGTATTCGGGAATCGACGTGTTCGTGCTACTTAGCGTACCGGGATTTATTATGGCCGGAAACCTAATGAACCACGGGGGCCTGACCGATAAGATTATTTCTTTTTGTAACCATTTGTTAGGGCATATCCGGGGCGGACTCTCTTTAGTGAATATCGGTGCTTCGATGCTTTTTGCCGGAATTTCCGGCACCGCCATTTCCGATACCGCGAGTATGGGATCTATCATGATTCCTGCCATGAAAAAGGAAGGTTACGATGTTGATTTTTCGTGTGCCGTAACCGCTGCATCCTCCACCGTGGGCCCAATTATTCCACCAAGTGTACCTATGATCATTGCGGCCACTTTAAGTGGCTTGTCCGTTGGTAAGTTGTTTTTGGCCGGAGCATTGCCTGGGCTGTTATTGGGTGTAGGATTGTTGTTCACGGCCTATATCATATCCAAAAGAAAAAAATATCCCAAGCATAAGCGGAGCAGCTTAAATGAGGTTGTTCATGGCTTCGTCGATACTTTTTGGGCATTGTTGATGACCTTTATCATACTTTACGGGATCATCGGTGGAATATTCACCCCTACCGAGGCTTCGATCGTAGCGGTCGCCTATGCGCTGGTCATCGGTTTGTTCGTCTATAAAAAGTTAAACTTCAAGAATATTCAGGTCGTGTTGTTGGACAGTATGAAAACCTCTGCTTCGCTGATGGTTTTGGTCGGTTTTGCAAATCTTTTCGGTTATATTTTGATTACCGAGCAGATTCCGCAGACCATCTCCAACGAAATCCTCGGCTTCACCACGAACAAATATGTAGTGCTTCTATTGATCAATCTTTTGTTGATTCTTGTGGGTACTTTTATGGAAACCATAGCGGCATTATTGATATTGTTCCCGATTTTATTGAAAGTGGCCGTGGCCGTTGAGGTCGATCCGATTCATTTTGCGGTAATTGCCGTTTTGAACCTTATCATCGGGTTGACGACACCACCGGTCGGGGTCTGTCTTTTTGTGGCATCGAGCATTGGAAAAATATCGATCGGGGCTGTCAGTAAGGCCGGTTTTCCGTTTTTGTTGGTAAGTCTCGTCGTGTTGGTGCTCGTAACGTTGTTTCCAAGTCTTTCTTTGTGGCTTCCTGAATTGTTTATGGATTAATCGTTATTTTTCGTCAACTATTCCATAAAATGGGCGATTTGGACAATTTCTATTTGGATAAAACGGAGCCGAACAAAAGTTGTTTCTTGGCCATGCGAGATATCCTACTTAATTGTGATGAAGCCATTACCGAGACCCGTAAATATGGAATGCCCTGTTTTTGTTATAAGGGAAAGATGTTCTGCTACCTCTGGGAGGACAAGAAAAGTAGCGAGCCCTATTTTTTATGGGTAGAGGGGAAGCATTTACACCATCCGCAATTGGAAACAGGGAAGCGGTCGCGAATGAAAATTTTCAGGGTCGATCCGACCGCGGATTTGCCCATCGGGGATATTGACCTGATCCTGAACATGGCGTTGGATCTCTATCGAAAAGGAACCATTCAAATAAAATCGAACTAAAATGTCGAAACTTAGAACCGTAATTATCATTTTTATTTTGGTAAGCGTTTCTGCTTCCGCCCAAGAAACCACCTATGAGTTGGTGGAAAACCTTCCGTACTATGATGAAGCTTCCCGAAATGCGGATGCCTATATCAAGGAACGTTGCAAATTGGATGTTTACTTTCCAAAGAATGGTTCTGAGGCTCCAACGGTGGTTTGGTTTCACGGCGGGGGTTTGGAAAATGGCGAAAAACACATTCCCGAAGGGTTGTTGAACAAAGGGGTAATCGTGGTTACGGTCAATTATCGCATGCATCCGAAGGTAAAACATCCTGTATATATCGAAGATGCCGCTGCCGCTGTTGCTTGGACCTTTAACAACATCACGAAATATAACGGTAGTCCGAAAAAGATTTTTGTTACGGGCCATTCGGCGGGCGGATATTTAGCGAGTATGGTAGGGTTGGACAAAAGCTATTTGAACAAACATGGTGTCGATGCCGATGAAATAGCAGGGTTGATTCCATTTAGCGGACATACCATAACCCACTTTACCATAAGAAAAGAAATGGGCATTGAGGGTACCCAACCTATCATTGACAAATATGCGCCCTTATACCATGTACGCAAAGAGGCCCCGCCAATGTTGCTCATTACCGGCAACCGTGAAAAAGAACTTTTGGGCAGGTACGAAGAGACGGCCTATTTTTATCGTATGATGAGAGTAGTGGAACATCCCGATATCGAACTGATGGAATTGGACGGTTATGGACATGATATGGTTTACCCGGCAGTTCCCTTATTATTGAATTTTGTCAGGGAGAAGACGGAAAAAATAGAGTAAGTCTTTTTTCGATTGATTTTGATATAAGATCAATGGTCGATTCGGGCGGCCGAACCTTGGTCCAGAAAAAGTCTGGCCTTTGGGTGCGTGCGCAAAATGGATGCCGGGCAATCTGTACCAACGGGATTATACAAAGTATCATAGACCGCTTTTGCCTTACGTTGGTCGGGTACCACGCAACTTATTGCCTTGCATGCCATAATTGCAGGAATGGTCAATGTAAGCGCCTGTTCGGGAACATCGGCCAGGGTGGGGAACCAACCTTCACCCAATTGCTGGTTTCTACAGGCATCGTCGAGGGTGACCAGTTTTACCAATTTAGGGTCGTCAAAATCGGCAACTGGGGGGTCGTTGAAGGCGATATGGCCATTTTCGCCAATACCGATACAGGCGATATCGATGTCATGTTCTTTTAATGCCGAAGTGTATCTATCCATTTCTTTTTCGATATTTTCCGTATCGCCGTTCAAAAAGTAAATTTCTTTTGGGGAAACGGCATCAAGAATACGGTCTTTTAAATACTTGCGAAAGCTCGCCGGATGCCGATCGGAAATACCCTTGTATTCGTCCAAATGGAATACGGTGATTTTCTTCCAGTCGATATCCCTTTCTTTCAAGGCTTCAAGAAACGGGAACTGGGAAGTACCCGTTGCCAAAATGAGATTGGCAAAACCTTTTCTATGGATGGCTTCCTTAAGTTTTTCTTCCACATAATCGGCGGCTCCATGCCCCATGATTACCGGGTCTTTATAAACTGATATCTGAAGTTTATCGATTGCTAAGGTCGTTGTCATAAGTTAGGGTTTAAAATCATTCAAAGAATTCGGCCAGCGCGAACCAAGTCGTGATCAATGAAAATAGAATGACCGCGATAATGGCAATATTGAATTTTCGATTGGCTTTGTATTGCTGCATCAGTTTCGATTTGTTGATCAGTATAAAGATAGGGATGGCTACGGCAGGTAAAATGCAGGCTTGGAATGCCTGTGAAAATACCATAAGTGCCGGGGGACGTTCTTCCAAGAAAACCGTTCCGAAACTAAAAAGCAAAGCAGCAAAAATTAGAAGACGTGATTGCCGTGAATGGATATTTCTTGGCTTTCCGGTATAGTCCGATAGCAACCAAGGGGCGATCAATACAATTGGAAAAATGGTCGAAAGCCCGGCTCCGGTTATACCGATTATAAGGATAAAAGCGGCCCACTTTCCTCCCAAAGGCTTGAACAGTTCGATCATTTCGACCGTGTTTTCCAATTTCAGACCGGATATATGAAGTGTTCCGGCGGCGACGGCCATTATGACACCGCTCAAAAGAAGCATCATCGTCGCAGAAACAAAAGCATCGCGTTTTTCGGTGCCGAGGTCGCCGATGCCCCATCCCTTTTCGGCAACTACCGTGCTGCGCATGATAAAAACCGCTGCCGAACAGGTAGTTCCCGTTATGGCGGCTATAAGGCCGAGGGCACCTGGGGTATTTGGAATACTCGGTAGCAATCCTTCCGCGAGTGCGGAGAAATCGGGTTTGACCATAAAAAAGACCAATACGAAAGACAGCCCCATTAGAATGACCAGAACGGTTAAAACCTTTTCGAACATTTGGTACCGACCGTACCACAATAAAATGAAGAGGATTATATTGAAAAAAAGGATAATCCAAAACCTGCCGATGACCTGCCCGTCGAAAGCAAGGCGCAACCCTTCTTGTACGAGGTCGGCCACGATGCCCATTACGCCCATCAGCGCCAAGAGTTCCCCTATTATCAGGGCAACGATGATGTAAAGTGAAAGTAGCCATCCACCTTTGAATTCAGACTTGAAATTATACAAAGCCGTTTTACCAGTGACCAAAGTTACCTTACCGTAAGCGACCATCAAGATATAAGTAAAAATACATGAGAGTACTAAGGCCCAAAAAAGACCCATGCCATGCTCTGCACCTGTTTTTGCCATGGTGGTAACGCTACCTGTACCAATATTGTACCCGATGAGGAACAATCCCGGCCCGACGGTACTGAGGGCCAAGATCAGTTTTTTTCGAAAGGAAGTGTTTTTCAAGGTATTATTCTTTGGCATAGACCAATTTTCCGCTTACAAAAGTCCGTTCGATCACAATCTTATTATTATCAAAGGTAAAGCATATAAGGTCGGCACGCTTTCCTTCTTCGACCTTGCCAAGTTGATGAAGATCGAACATTTCAGCAGGGTTGGTACTGGCCATTTGAACGGCATCCTTCAATGAACATTCGGTGAAGTCCATCACCACTTCGATACACTTACTGATAGGAGAGGCCGCACCGGCCAAAACGTTTTCCTTTGGAAGTTTGACAACGTTGGGGGTCAATAAGAGCGTTCGTTCGCCTCGGACATACTCCCCGGGAGGGAGTCCTGCAAGATCCAGCGCATCGGATACTAAAATAGTTTTTTCTACACCTTTGGCCTTGTAAAAAGTGCGTACTTCTTCTTTGGTCAAGTGAAAACCGTCAGCGATAATACTGGCCGTAATCGCGTCATTGGATAATTGTGGCCAAAGGGGGTTGTTGTGGCGGTTGATCTCATTGGCACAACCGTTGCCCAAATGAGTGGCCATTTTGGCACCGGCGGCTACGGCGTGTTCTACTTGTTCTGCAGAACCATTGTGATGCCCCAATGATACCGTTACGCCACTTGCCACACATTTTTTAATAAAGGAGATCGCACCTTCCAACTCCGGTGCCAGGGTAATCAATTTGATATGACCGCCGGCTGCTTTCTGAATTTCTTGAAATTCTTCCCAATTCGGGGGTTTGATATATTTTTCGAGATGTGCTCCCCTAAAGCCAGCTACGGGGGAGATGTACGGGCCTTCTAAATGGAATCCGGCAATTGACGAACCGATTTCAGGGTCTTTTTTGGCTTCGGCCAAAATTCTGAAATTCTTTTTGATCAATTCGATATCACTGGTAATGACCGTTGGAAAATATGAGGTCACCCCAGCTTTCCAAAGGGCTTTTGTAGCCTTTCGAATACCTTCAAGGGTTAAATCGGGACCTGAAAAATCGACGCCCATATAACCGTTGATCTGCACATCGATCAATCCCGGGGCAATGTATGTTTTTGGTTTTTTGCCGGATGCCCCTAATGGATTGATCCCGGCGATTTTTCCATTTTTAAGGATAATTTCAACAGCTTGGTCATCGGCGTATAACAATCCGGATACTTCAGTTTCGTCATCAAAAAGCGAGGGTAAAACAAACATAAATACAAGGGTACAGCAAAGGATGGATGTCTTCATATCGGTTCTTAAATTTGAACGTTCGGCACGACATTTTCCCATTTTCCACTTAAGACGGACTTTTCCAGGGCTTCGAGTACCGCTACACCATGAAGGATGCTTTCATGGGTTCTGGGTTCTTCGCCCGTTCTGAACATTTGTACCATATCCACATCATTTTTATTTGGTTTTTTTTCCTTGATATCCGATTTCAATTCGACAATGCCTTCGTCGGTTTCAACAAAAGTCTGCCAACCGTATTTCTTGGTTGTGAAGACCAAGGTGGCCAGCATTCCATTACCAAAAACCAAACTGGCACTACTATTTTGCCCATTTTGGTGAACCTGCACCTTTTCAACGTTGTCGCCAAAAAGGTATAAAAGGGGTTGAACGATATGTGCCCCGTAAAAGAAGACACCGCCATATTTCGATTTGAGGTCCACCGGCCCATAGCAGACTACCTGATTGATTTCACCCATGGACTTTAACCGATTTCGGATGGCAAATGTCTCGTAGCTATGGGCAATCGAACTGAAGGAAGTCACCGGGGTTCCATGTTTTTTGGCCAAGTCAAGAAAAGCCTTGCCCTCTTTGGCCCGGTAACAAAAAGGTTTGTCGATAAAAGTTGGGATTCCCGCCTCGATAAAGGGAACGGCCGGCTCCAGATGGAATTTTCCATGTCGATGGTCAACGATCAATCCGTCGATTTTACCCAACATATCCTTTGGATGTGTGACCTGAAAGGGTATTTGACCGGCTTCCATGGCTTTTTTTGCAAAGGTTTCGGTCTCTCCCCAAACATATTTTACTTCCATGCCCGGAAATTGCTTTTCGATATTGAAAAGTTTACCGAATGCCGCGGTGTGCGAGTTCTCGGCACCGATGATACCTATCTTAAATAGTTTGTCGGTCGGTTTTTCGTTTTTTGCCCATTGGGCAGAGCTATGTAACGGCGTTGAAAAAGTTACCGCAGAAAAAACGGTGCCTTGACCAAGCCTTTTTAAAAATTTTCTTCGAGAATCCACAACCTCGTCATTTATAGTTTCATTTCCCATCCTTTTTCGTATGTGCGGCTCCAAAGTTTTTTGGCTTCCCGGTCTTTCAAAATATGACCGTTGTTAGAGTCTATTTCCAAGGAACGTCCAACGCGTTGGGCTATATTTCCCAATTGTACCAATAAGGTGCTTTTGTGTCCCGAATCGATATCCGAATTCAAACTGCCCCCCTTCTTGATGGCCTCGAACATATTCTGTATGTGCAATGCATCCAGCTTTTCGGCAGGATTGCTTTGGTCCCTTGCATCTATTTGCTGCTCGTTTTTAACTTCCTTTACTATTTTTCCGTTCAAGTCGAATAGGGTGTAACTATTGCCCGAAGGAATCAATAAACTACCGTTCTCACCATAAAATACCACTCCTACGGAACTTCCTTCAATACCTTTCCCGTTACAGCTTCTGCCTTCCCAGGTCATGGTCTGGCCGGTGTTAAAATCGAGATTGATAATCTGGGTATCGGGGGTTTCCCAATCGTCCTTGTAACGATATCTTCCACCATTCGAGCTTACTTTTGACGGATAATCGACCTCCATACCCCAGCGCAGCAGGTCTATCATATGGGTGCCATTGTTCAGGGCTTCACCCGTACCCCAATGCCAGTGCCAATGCCAATTGTAATGTACAAGATTGTCTTTGAACTTTTTTCTCGGGGCAGGCCCTTGCCATAGTTCCCAATCCAACCAATCGGGTACGGGAACGTTTTTGCCGATTCCGATAGAGGGGCGATTGTTGGTGTACCATCCCTTACCGTAATACACGCGACCGATTGCCCCATCTTTGGCGGCATTGATGCCTTCGATAACATTCGGCCATGAACGGCGTTGATTGCCCATTTGTACTACTTTGTTATATTTTTTTGCCGCCTTGACGAGAATTTCACCTTCGTTCGGATTATGACCGCAGGGCTTTTCGACATATACGTGCTTGTCGGCCTGCATTGCCATAAGCGAGGCCGGGGCATGCCAATGGTCGGGTGCGGCGATAACCAAGGCATCTATATCTTTGCTTTCCAATGATTTTCGAACATCGGTAAAAGTCTTTGGTATTGTGGTCTGGCGATCTTTCAAAACGGTAAGGCAATTGGCAATGGCCCTGCTGTCAACATCACAAATATGCGCGACCATACAATTTTCCTGTGAGGCAAAGTTTTGTGCCAAGGCTTTTCCGCGACTGTTGACGCCCATTACCGAGACATTCAGCCTTTCATTGGCACCAATGATGTTCGCATAACTTTTGGCACTGAATTGCGGTAAAAAGCTACCAGCCACAAAGGCCATGGAAGTTTTTTTAATGAAACTTCTTCTTGAATTTTTTGACTTGGTCATTGTTGTAAAGTGTTTGGATGCAAGGTTCTAAACCTAAATATATCAAATTACGGGCGTTGGGTGTTCATGACTCCCGAAAAAAACTTTATTTTTGCCATCCTTAATTTATCGGCCTCATAGTTCAAGGGATAGAATAGAAGTTTCCTAAACTTTAGATCCAGGTTCGAGTCCTGGTGAGGCCACTCTGGTAGGCAGGTTTCTTAAACCCTGCCCGAACAAATTCGTCTGACAGGTTCGATTCTTGTCAGGGCTACTTTTTTATTTGGGGGAATCTAGCTACTGCTTTCTTATTGCCGTTCATTTTCTTAAGGCCCATATCTCGTACATCGGCTCGCCCCTGCTATTTTTGCCTTTATGGTGCCAGTCACCGTCTTTCAATTCGTAATTGAACTTCAATTCGGCCCCTACACGAGAATCATCCCTTGAAAAATATTCTATTTTCTCGATATAGATTCCATCTTGCGAAGAAAAAGAACCACCACCAGTACCATGAAATTTAAAGGTTTCCGTATTGTAGGCGATCCATTGAAAACGGCCGCCTTGCAAATATTTCAAGGTTTTGCGCGGATTTTCGTCACCCCGTCTTTCTTGCCCCGTGTCCGGTCCCCGAGTGGCAAAAAGCCACTGTCCGTCAAGTTCTTGTTTCATTGGCTCGCTCTGAATAAAGACCAAAGGCGAGTCACCTTTCAAGGTAAGTTGACCCTTGTCCATCGAGAAAGGAATCGATAATTCCTTTTGGCCATCGTTTTCGAAGTTCGAATTGAATTCAAGTTTGATATTTAAGGTGCCATTCTCTACGGTATAGAATCCGCCAGTGGTTTTGATGAATTTTGCCGGGGTGCTTTCAAAGACCGAATGGGTCAAATAGCCATCGGTTATTTTCAATTCGTGGCGTACATTATCCACATCGGAAATATAGATTCCAGGATCGATTTGCGCATTGACCGGAAAACAAATAACGATCAATAAATATAAACTTAACGTTGTCAGGCATTTTTTAGAAATCATGATCAAATGTTTTACGTTTCTAAAATAACTATTAAAATGTTTATAATCAATGTTTTGAAGTGTATAAAATGTGTTTCACCGTTTTCGTTTCAAGGTAGGCCAAAACGTTTCAACAAATTTTCTTAAAAAACACTTTTTTTGAAAAAAAATGTTTTCTTTTACAACGTATTTAGCTGAACATTTTGAACCATGTTTCTATGTTCGGACCATGGGGAATTAAGAAGTCAGACCCCATGGTAGCCCATCAGATGGGTAACCGGATTTTAAAGCTAGCTTCTGGAACTTTCGCCATAGTCAGCAGTCAGCATGACTATTATTTCATTCCTACGACCGAACGGCAATATCTGATCTGAAACGATAATCATTTCAACTACTTTTTGAGTATAACCGTTACGATTAAATTTTCAATCTAGTCACTTAAAATAATGAACACAAAATATATTGATCTGATCGATCAAACCTATTTTTTTCCACAGGAAGAATTTACTCTTGATGGCGAGAACCTACGCTTTCATAATATTGACCTGAAAGGTTTGGTGGCCAAATACGGCAGCCCTTTGAAATTCACTTACCTTCCGAAGATATCGGAAAACATAACCAGTGCCAAGACATGGTTTGCGAATGCGATCGAAAAGCATGAATATAAGGGGGATTATAAATATTGCTACTGCACCAAAAGTTCACATTTTCAACATGTATTGCACGAAGCCCTTAAAAATGATATCCATATCGAGACTTCATCCGCCTTTGACATCGATATCGTTGAAAGCCTGAAACAATCTGGAAAGATAAAAGATGATACCTATGTTATTTGTAATGGCTTCAAACGGGATCAGTACATACAGAACATCGGTCGGTTGATCAATCAAGGGCATCGAAATTGCATTCCTATTATTGACAATTACGAAGAAATCGATTTGCTTTCCGATGCGATTAAAGGAGATTTTCAAGTAGGCATACGAATCGCCTCCGAAGAAGAGCCCAAGTTCGAATTCTATACCTCGCGACTGGGCATTGGCTACAAGAATATTGTACCGTTCTACGAAAATCAGATAAAGGATAACGACAAAGTAGAGCTTAAAATGCTCCATTTTTTCATCAATACTGGTATTCGTGACAACGCGTACTACTGGAATGAACTGATAAAGTGTCTTAAAGTATACGTTCGTCTGAGAAAGATTTGCCCGAGCCTTGACAGCCTGAATATCGGGGGAGGCTTTCCCATTAAGAACTCACTGGCCTTTGAATATGATTATCAGTATATGGTCGATGAGATTATCAATCAGATCAATATCGCCTGTAAGGAGGCGGACGTACCGGTACCAAATATTTTTACCGAATTCGGAAGTTTTACGGTCGGTGAAAGTGGTGGGGCCATTTATGAGATCTTATACCAGAAACAACAGAACGACCGTGAAAAATGGAATATGATCGACTCATCGTTCATCACGACCTTGCCCGATACCTGGGCCATCAATAAGCGTTTCATCATGTTGCCGATCAATCGATGGAACGATGAATATGAACGGGTGCTTTTGGGCGGATTGACATGTGATAGCGACGATTATTACAATAGCGAGCAAAATATGAACGCCATTTACCTACCCAAATACAAACGTGACAAACCCTTATATATCGGTTTTTTCAATACGGGGGCCTATCAAGAAACTATCGGGGGTTACGGTGGACTGCAACATTGTCTCATTCCGCAACCCAAGCATATATTGATCGACAAAGATCCGAAAGGAAATATAATTACCACGCTTTTCAGTCCACAGCAAAAAGTAGAAGATTTTCTTAGGGTCTTGGGCTATGGTGAAAAGAAAAACGGCTTGGAATCATTGGAGCAAGAAAAAGCACTGACCTTATAAATAAGAAACCCACAAAACGAAATTTTTAAGATGAGTACGAAGAATTATGCGGGTATTCCCGACGAACATGCACAGTTGGAAACGGCAAAAGTAGTGCTGATTCCCGTACCCTATGACGGAACGAGCACTTGGGGCAAAGGGGCCGATAAAGGGCCACAGGCTTTTCTAAAAGCTTCCGAAAACATGGAACTCTACGATATAGAAACCGATAGCGAAGTATATGAGCAGGGAATCTATCTCGCCGATCCGATAACCGAAAAAGGTTCTCCGGAATCGATGGTGAATACCGTACATAAACTTTCCAAAGAATATATCAAGCGCAATAAGTTTGTCACGCTTTTTGGCGGCGAACATTCCATTTCGATAGGGACCATTCGCGCCTTTAACGAATGTTTCGACAATCTGACCGTATTGCATATCGATGCGCACGCCGATCTACGAGCATCGTATAATGGTACTAAATATAATCATGCCTGTGCCGTTCATGAGGCAAGTCAAACCACAAACCTGGTGCAGGTAGGTATCCGTTCGATGGATGCGATCGAAAAGACCTTCATGGATGAGGAAAAGGTATTTTTCGCCCATGATATGGTCAACGACGAATTTTGGATGGAGAAGGTCATCGAGCTTTTGACCGATAATGTCTTGATTACTTTTGATCTTGATGCCTTGGATCCTTCCATTATGCCATCTACGGGAACACCGGAACCTGGCGGACTTTTTTGGTACGAGACACTGGAGTTTTTGAAGCAAGTCTTTGAAGAAAGAAATGTGGTCGGATTCGATATCGTCGAACTATGTCCGAATGACATCGACCGATCATCCGATTTTCTGGCCGCCAAATTGTATTATAAGATGTTGAGCTACAAATTCAAAAATGAAGATGCCAAGGATGATCATGACAACACTTACAGAAAAGGTTACAAATCGAATAACAATATTTTAAAACTCAAAGATGACCAGTACGAAGGGGGCGATCTCTAAATTTATCGAGAAATATTACTTGCATTTTAATGCTGCGGCCGTTGTTGATGCCGCGAAAGGCTATGAGGCACAATTGAATAACGGTGCCAAAATGTTGGTGTCGTTGGCGGGGGCCATGAGTACGGCCGAATTGGGAAAGATTTTCGCCGAAATAATTCGTCAAGATAAGGTACATATAGTTTCCTGTACCGGAGCAAACCTTGAGGAAGACATTATGAACCTGGTTGCGCATTCGCATTATAAAAGGGTGCCTGACTATCGGGATCTTACGCCTCAAGATGAATGGAACTTGTTGGAAAAAGGACTGAATCGAGTGACCGATACCTGTATTCCGGAGGAGGAAGCGTTCCGAAGGATACAACGGCATATCGTAAAAATCTGGAAAGATGCCGAAGCCAATGGAGAACGTTATTTTCCGCATGAATTCATGTACAAATTGTTGCTTTCAGGGGTCTTGCAAGAATACTATGAAATCGATTTAAAGGATTCTTGGATGTATGCCGCCGCCGAAAAGAACCTCCCGATAGTCTGCCCCGGTTGGGAAGATAGTACCATGGGCAACATCTTCGCTTCCTACGTCCTGAAAGGAGAGTTGAAGGCAAGTACCATGAAATCGGGTATTGAGTACATGACTTTTTTGGCCGATTGGTATACCGATAATTCAAAGAACGGAATCGGGTTCTTTCAAATAGGTGGCGGTATCGCAGGTGATTTCCCGATTTGTGTCGTACCGATGCTCTATCAGGATATGGAACGCACCGACACGCCTTTTTGGAGCTATTTTTGCCAGATTAGCGATAGTACTACAAGTTATGGGTCGTATTCCGGGGCAGTACCCAATGAGAAGATTACTTGGGGGAAGTTGGATATCGATACGCCAAAATTTATTATAGAAAGTGATGCCACCATTGTTGCACCTTTAATTTTTGCTTATCTTTTGGACTTGTAACTATGGACAGACACCCACATCTTAAAAGAGTCATTGTCGATTTTAAGAAATTGACCCCAGAGGTACTTAAGCTTTTGGTCGAGCGTTACCCCGATGGGTATGACGATCGCAACATCATTTCCTTCAAAAATGCCCAAGGCGAACGTATCGAAGCGGTAGAAGTATTGACGGAGGATACCAAATACCTTGTGAAGATCAGTGCCAAGCTTGAATATACCATGGAAAACTACGACGAAGACGATTACGAAGACTTCGACGATGATGATCCGGAAGCAGTGGTTGAGCCAGACCCAGAAGATTTGGCCGATGAAAATGATTCTGACTAGAGTACTTCTTCATTTCTTTACCGCTCTTAGAAACGAGCCAATTTACATTTTACATTGAAAAAAGAAACAGAATTGAACAATCTCCATATTATTGGGAGTGAGGAATGGTGTGTATTTGAAGCACTGGGCATTCCCGCAATAAAGGCAAGGGTCGATTCAGGTGCGAAAACATCTTCGATTCAGGCATCGAACATCAAGATATATAATAAAGGTACACAAGAATGGGTCAAATTCGAGGTCAATCCCTTGCAGGAAAACCGTAGCATTGCCATTGGCTGCGACGCACGTCTGATCGATCGGCGTATGGTCAAAAGCTCTTCGGGTATTTCGGAAGAACGACTAGTGGTCAGAACTCCGGTTACGTTGGGTAAAGACAGTTTTGAGATCGAGTTGACCCTGGCCAATCGTGATACTATGGAATTCCGTATGCTTTTGGGAAGGGAAGCCATCAACGGGCGTTATATGGTCAACCCCGCATTGAACTATCAGGTACAAGGGTTTTCCGATGATGAGATCAACAAGAAATACGCACCTTATTTCAAGGAAAAAACGGGACTCAAAATTGCACTTCTCGCCAGTAACCCCGAGCTATACAGCAATAAAAGGATTATGGAGGCGGCAGAGGCCAGGGGGCATGAAATCGTTTTTCTGAACGTTGAATTGGCCTATATGAAACTCGATGCCCACTCCCCTGAGATCAGGTACCGCGGGGGTAACATTTTGAAGGAATTCGATGCGGTTATTCCAAGAATAAAGCCTGCCGTTACTTTCTATGGCTGTGCATTGATCCGCCAATTTGATAACCTTGGGGTATATTGCCTCAATTCGGCCGAGGCCATTTCACAGTCTAGGGACAAATTATTCGCGTCGCAGTTGTTTTCGAAAAACGACATTCATATTCCTATAACAGGTTTTGCCAAATCACCGATGGATACCAAAGACCTTATCAAAATGGTCAATGGCGCCCCCTTGATAATCAAACTTTTGGAAAGCACCCAAGGAAAAGGCGTGGTCTTGGCCGAGACCAACAAGGCCGCCGAAAGTGTCATCAACGCGTTTAAAAGTGTCAATACCAATATTTTGGTGCAAGAATTTATCAAAGAGGCCAATGGTCAGGACATTCGCTGTTTTGTGGTCAATAATAAGGTAGTGGCATCCATGCAGCGTCAGGCGGAGAAAGGCGAGTTCAGGGCAAATATCCACCAAGGGGGTACCGCTTCGATGATCAAAATAACAGGCGAGGAAAAAAAATTGGCCTTAAAAGCTGCAAGGGTATTGAACTTGGCCGTTGCCGGAGTGGATATCATCCGCTCCAACAAGGGGCCTCTTTTGCTGGAAGTAAATTCTTCGCCTGGGCTAGAGGGTATTGAGAACGCTACGGGCAAGGATATTGCCAATACGATGATAATGGCGATCGAGAAGAAATTAAAGTTCAGTATTTGAGAAAGCTATCGTAAATTTTTCAACATCTCTTCCGTGGTCTTTTCCAAATCGTATTCCGCTTTCCAGCCCCAGTCTTGTCGTGCTTGTGAATCATCGATACTGTTCGGCCAAGAATCGGCAATGGCTTGCCTAAAATCCGGGGCATAAGAAATGGTGAAATCTGGAATATGCTTTTGAATGCTTCGGACAATTTCCTCGGGCGTGAAGTTCATTGCCGCCAAGTTGTACGATGAGCGAACTTTTAAGTTTTCCGAAGGATTGTCCATTAAATTCAATGTAGCCCGAATAGCATCTTCCATATACATCATAGGCAGCATACTATCCTTTTGAAGAAAACAATCATAAGCACCTTCTGAGAGTGCTTTGTGATAGATTTCAACGGCATAGTCGGTAGTGCCTCCACCAGGTAGGGTTTTCCAGCTTATCAAACCAGGGTAACGAACACTTCGTACATCCACCCCATATTTTTTGAAATAATATTCACACCATCTTTCGCCCGATTGTTTGCTGATACCGTAAACGGTGCTGGGCTCCATAATGGTATTTTGGGGAGTGTTCTTCTTCGGTGTATTCGGACCAAAGACCGCAATGCTAGAAGGCCAGAATATTCTACTGATTTTTTTCTCCTTACAAAGGTTCAGGACATTGAAAAGTGAATTCATGTTCAGGTTCCAAGCCCGCATCGGGAATTTCTCCGCCGTGGCGCTCAACATGGCCGCCATCAAATACACTTCTTCGATTTCGTAATGCATGACCACATCTTCGATGGCCTCATAATTTGTGGCATCCAATATCTCGAACGGTCCCGATGCCATTATATCTTCGTTTCCCTCACGAATATCGCTGGCCACTACATTTTCGTTCCCATATTTTTCCCGTAGCGCAAATGTCAGTTCGGTGCCGATCTGACCACAGGCACCCAAAATAAGAATGGATTTTTGCATTAAAATGAAGTTAAAGAAATCGACTGCAAATATACCCCTAATTAAAATTTGTACATTCGCTTCATGAACAAATTATTGTTTATTCCAGTACTTGTTTTTCTGGTTTTGGGATGCAATCAAAACAAAGACGGAGACCAGATCGACGATACTTCGACATTTTTGATTACCACTGAGAAATGGCCTAAAAAATCAAGTGTGAGCCCCAAGGCACAACTTGTTTTGAATGAGTGGCCCGAGTACAAGGCTCTGGATACCAGCTTTGACGCTTTGTATACGGTCGAAAATCGCGAGGATCTGATTTTGATCGTCGAAGACCTGATCGAGAAACAGAAACTTTTAGAGGCTTCAGAACACCCCGTGCTATTTGACAAGCCGCAAATAAAAAGTCGATTGAAAGTATTCAAGACTTTTTTTTTGAAGATCAAAGGGAATCTTGAATATCGATTGGATACCGAAGAACCCGTACTCGAAACGATTGAAGCCTACAACGCCCTTAGAAATCAGTTCAATGTTGTCGTGAACAATACTTTGGATACAAAACTCATATTGGACGAATAGGTGCTGCCAAAATCGTTCTTCCCCAAACAGAAATTCAGATAGTTTCTTCGTTCGTTAAAATATGGTTGTCCAATTTGTTGTGCGAACCCCAGGAAGCTTTATACTATTCCTTTGTTTCGGTTGTTGCCGGAGGGTTTTTGCGTGCTTCAAGGGCCTGCTTGCTTAAACTGGCCAAATTGAAATTTGGATCGATTGCCAGGGCCTCGTCGATAAGGGTGACCGCCGCATCGATGTTCTCCTTGTCCTTGTTGTATTGTACAAGTGCCTTAAGGTGTATGAAGGCTGCCTTCAAAGCTACCTCATAGGGCTGTTGGCGTTCATAAAAGGCATATTTCATATCATCTTTGGCATTTGCAATGCCATATTCAATATGGGTGACCGCGCCATCGTTGTCGCCCGTCTGTATTTTTAAGTCTGCCAGTTCATAGGCTAGGTAAGGGTTGGGCGTTCGCGCATTCAATACCTCGAATTGCTCCAAGGCCCTTTTCGGTTGGTTCAAGGCCTTCAACGAAATCGCCTTGACCTGTACGGCCAAATCGGAATCATTTGCATTTTTCTCGATTCCGACCGTGTTTAATGCTTGTAAATGTTGTCCGTCGTTCGCATAGATGAATGCCAAGGTATCCCTTCGTTCTATTGACGGGGAAAGTACGTTCAAATGCGTCATGGCGTTTATTACACCATCTACATCACCCTGTAGGCGCATTTGCTTATAGAAAGCTTCGTAATGTTTTTGCAGTTCGGTATTCGTTTGTGCCGCCCCGATAAAACCTATAGCGCACATCGATAATAAAACGAAATTTTTCATTGTGTTCAATTTTGGTGCGCTAAGCTAAAAAAAATATTGTTGGCAAGCTGTTAATGAAAGCCTTAAAATCAAGGCATAAAAAAGGATGTCAAAAACATCCTTCTTAAATATTGATTATGACCGAACCTCTCAAACAACGGTCAATGGCACATCTTTTTTAGTGAAAGTCCTCAAAAGACTGGCATAGAAACCAATACTTTTAGGGTCTTTTTCAATACAAGATTTCAAAAAATCCTTCAAATTCTTGAAAATCAGGTTGGCGTGCAATGTTGGTAAATAGGTATTGACCTTTCTCGGATTGTAATAGGTATCATCCATTACAATGTCCATTGCAACTCTTTTTCTGTGGTAATCAATTGATACATCTGCGGCATTATAATACTTTTTGAGTATTGCCTCGTGCAGGTTTTTAAATTGGTCGGTCGATTTTTGGCTGTTACAACTCTCGGAAATCAAGTTTTCAATTTCCTTGGCGATTTTCCTTTTTACTGTTGAATTTTCCATGGCAATCGATTTAAATGTTTACTTAAAGTTATGCATTTCATCGATAAATAGCTTAAAATCAACGATGTAATTAACAGAATATGGTCATTTTTGTTGTGAAAACCGCATTTAATGTGGTGTATTACCCTACAATTGGGGTCATAAATCGATATTTTTTAACATTTATGAGGTTAAAAGAGGTGATAATCTTACCTTTTTTATCGCCTTCAACGCTATAATCGGGTGTTGGAAGCCCTTTTTTAATTGCTTCAGCGGAATAATATTCTTTTTTCTTGGGATGGTCGGGAAATACACCATTGAAAATTTCACCCCACCAATTATTATATACAACGGACTTAATGATGGCTATACAGTCATTTAAATGGATAAGATTTACAGGGATGTTTCCATCCGAAAGTCCGGTTTTGCCTGATAATATTGAAACAGGATGCCTTTTAGGGCCTATAAGTCCGCCAAATCGAAGTATGGTTACCTCTAGATTGGGATCATTCCCGAACATATTTTCGGTTGCCAAAAGCTGTTTGCCCGATGCGGTGGTGGGCCGGGGCGTTGTTTTTTCGGTAACTTCCCCTTCTATGTCGCCATAGACCGCCGTACTGCTCACAAAAATCACTTTTTTAACACGGGAAGCTTTTAATTCGCTACGTAATTGTTCCATTTTTTTCACATAGTTTTCTTTTTTGCTTCCCTTTAGTCTTGGTGGAATATTGATGATCAGAGTGTCAATGTCTTGAAGAAATTCTACAATACCGCCGTCGATTCCATCTTCTTTAAGTTGAATGAAAAATGCCTTGATTCCATCTTTTTCGAGATTTTGCACCTTTTCAGCAGAAGCGGTACTGCCATGAACATGGTATCCATCCGAAATAAAGGATTTGGCCAAGGGCCAACCCAACCAACCACACCCTAGAACACCTATAACTTTATTCAAAATCTCGTTTTAAGAATGCCATTGTCAATCAAATTCTGCTCTGATGAAGGACAAAATAGTATTAAATAGCAAGATTATGTCGATAAGAATCAACTCCATATTTAAAGATATAAAATCCAAAACCAATGCGGTTTTTCGTCCGAAAAATTTGAATAATTCGTGGGAAATCGTTATATTTAAGATTAACCTTATCTGCCGTAACGGGCAGGCTTAAACTGAAATATTATGGGAATCAAGAGTTTTCAAGGCATACGAAAGTCTTCTAAAAAGGAATTTGATGCCCCTATTTTGGTATCTGATTACATGACAAAGAAATTGGTCACTTTTTCACCTGACCAGTCGATTTTGGAGGTCATGGAACAATTCACGAAATACAATATTTCCGGTGGCCCGGTACTTAATGACGACGGTTTTTTGGTCGGCATTATATCTGAGGCCGACTGTATGAAACAGATTTCGGAAAGTCGCTATTTCAATCAGCCCATCCTCGATAAAAGCGTTGAGAAATACATGAGCAAAAATGTGGAGACCATTCCACATGATATCAGTATTTTTGATGCTGCCGGGGTGTTCGACAAGCATAATAGGAGAAGGCTTCCGGTTATGCAAGACGGACTATTGGTAGGCCAAATAAGCCGTAAGGATGTCGTGGTGGCGGCTTTGAAGCTTAGCGGACACAACTGGAAGTAGTATTTCGATGAAATTGGAATTAAAAAAACTGTCTAAAAAGTTTTAGTAGTCTATTGAGTCTGTTGCAGTATCGGATACGAATTCGAATCAGACCGGTTCAACAGGACACTTACGATAACAACTACTTTTTAGACAGTTTTTGTTTTTATACCTAAGCTACGTTACTCCCTCTTGACGATCATATAGTAGTCGTTCTCCAAAGGCAAATATCCCAGGTCGTAAACGAAATAGTAGACCGTGCCCTTTTTTGTAGTATACAGATTGGTTATAAAGTCAAAATCGAAACCTTTATCGATTAACCGGGTCTTGGTGGTACGTGTTTTTCCTTCTTTCAGTGTGAAGCTGTCCAAAACCCTATAGTTTTTACGCAGGCGATTGTTGATATTGCGAATGAGATTTTTGCTGTCTTTGTTGACCTTATTGTTATAGGCATTTCGGCAACCATCGGAACAGAATTTTTTGTCGGCCCGGCCGACGATACGGGCACCACATTCCAAACATTGTCTTTCGGCATTATTGGCGCTCATAATGGAATTTTACTTCTTCCTGGGAACCATCTTCATGCCCGATGACCACATATAGATTGATTTCGTCGGTATCGACTTTTTCAAAGGTGAAATCATCAAAATAAACCCTATTGCCCTCTATTTTGACTAACTTAAAATCCACCGTTTCGTCTTTTTCCTCCCAACCCTTTAAATCGCCGTGAAAATGTTTGAGTTGCAATAACAATGTTTCGCCGACCTGTTGTATATGGCCGAGTTCGTAGAATTGTACCTTGCCTTCCGAAACCAGTTTAAAAGAGAACATCATCGAGCCGCCAAGTGGAGGGCTCCATATTTCTTCGGTAATTCCACCGAACGCCTCGCCTTTCCAATGGCCTTCCATCCAAGCAATTTGGGATAGATTGGCTTTAGGTGAAGCGTTTCCTTCCTTGAAGGACATAGTGTTTTGAGCCTTGCAACCCCAGGCAATGATAATGAACAGAAGTAATACAATAATATTTTTCATGGGGATGTTTCTGAAGGAGACAAGATACGAATTATCCGTTTACAAACGACTAACCCAAGTGAATCCAATAAAAGGGTCATTCAATGATGATATCAAAATCATTGAGCAGCCCCAGCACATTCTCTTTTGAAAACTTGGCTTTTTTGATGTGATTTTTATTTGGATTGAAACCAATGTTCAATGAGGTTCTGAAATCGACTTTTTCCAAATTGGAATCTTCAAACCTGGCATTTTGCAAATCACATGCGTCAAAAACGGAAGCGGTGAGATCGGTCTCGATAAAGTCCGTTTCTATGAGCTTGCAGTGGTCGAACTGCTGGTTTTTTAATTCCATTTGGTAAAAAGAGCATAGGTTCATGGTACAGTCCTTGAACCTGAAAGCGATCAAAAAATCGTTAAGGGTTTCAAATTTGAGTCCTATCATCTTACAACTGGAAAATAATACCTCATTGAACGTAGTATGCGTGATATTGGCATTGCTAAGATTGCAGTCGATGAACTCGCACTCTAGAAAATTTTGATTGTCCAAATACGAATTTGAAAAATCGCATCCTTCGAAAATACAATTCTCATATTCGGCCTTGGGGAGTCGATTTTTTGTAAAGTCTTGGCCTTTGAAGGTCTTGTCGCCCACGAAATTCAAACCCATGTCAGTCCTCTAAAATTATCGCCGGAATCGAAAGTTCTTGATACAGTTTGTTATAGGCGTCCATCTCGGTATTCACGATTGCATCGCGTTCAGTTTCGAATTTCTTCCATTGTGATAAGAGATCTGTCAATCGTTCTTTGGCACCTTCGGTTACCTTGGGTTCGACGGTATCCACATAATCCTTCAGTTCCATGAACTCGGCGTTCAATTGGTTATGATAATTGATTACGTCTTGAAAGGTTTTTTGTTCGGGTTGTATCAGGTTGGTCTCCCAGGTGTCTATCCGTTCTATTAAAGCTTTACCCTTTTCTAAAAGGCCTTTGGCATTATCATTGTCTTTGAGTAGGCTTTCATAAGTCTTTAACTGTTTTTTGGCGGACCGCATCCGGCTTACCGATTCATGGATATTGGTAATTGCGCCTGTCACCTGATTCAAGAATTTTTGCTGTTCGGAATAATCTGCCGCGGAACCTGCTACATTTGGGTTGGGAAGTACCGTTACTTCGGTTTCCGAAGTCAAATCGTCCAAGGTAAGGCGCAATGTATAGGTGCCGGGGCCAATTCTTGGCCCGGCATAGCTGCCATAGGCGAATACTTTTTCGACTGCCGGTAATGTTTCACGCCTGAAATTCCATGTAAAACGATTATAACCTTTTTTTGATGGAATGGTCTCGGGTTGAGGCGGGCCTCCCGGCCACGATTTGAAGTCCTTGTCCTTTTTATTGGAATAACTTCTGATTACTTGTCCGCTTCTCAAAATCTCCAATTTCAGGTCAAGACTATCTGCATTTTTTTCGATGTAGTAGTCCATCGTAACACCGCTTTTTGGATTTTGTCCCAAGCCAGGAACAGGCTTGTCAGTACTGCCCCCAAAAAATAGATAGGTGTTTTTGGGCCTGAATATTTCCAAAGCTTTTCTGGGATTGCCCAAATTTTGAATGGCCCCTACGTCATCCAGTATCCAAAACGATCGCCCCGCAGTTGCGGCCACAAGGTCATTGGTCTGAAATATCAGGTCGTTGATGGGTACAATAGGTAAATTCAATTGAAAGGGCTGCCAATTTTGACCATCGTCCAATGAAATATAGAGTCCGGTTTCGGTACCCGCGTACAACAACCCCTTGCGTTTGGGGTCTTCGCGTACTACGCGTACAAAAGTGTGCTCGTTGGTAATGCCATTTACGATTTTCGACCAGGTCTGGCCATAATCGGTGGTTTTGAAAATATAAGGTTTCAAATCCATTTGTTTGTACCGCATTAGTACCATATATGCCGTTGCAGCATCATGGGGCGAAACTTCAATGCTATTGACGATACCTTCACCAAGGTTCGGCGGGGTTACGTTCTCCCAATTTTGCCCCCCGTCTTTTGTAATATGAATCAATCCATCGTCCGATCCGGCCCACAGTACGCCTTTCTCGTGTGGAGATTCGACAAGGTAGGCCAAGGTATTGTAGTTCTCCCCACCTGCGGCCTCGTTCGTATACGGGCCACCTCCCGGGCCTTGTTTGCTTTTATCGTTTCGGGTTAGGTCAGGACTCACGACCTGCCAAGTGGTCCCACCATCCGATGTTTTGAAAACGACATTTCCGGCATGATATATCGTATTTCGGTCATGCGGCGAACTGATTATAGGGGCATTCCAATTATAGCGATATTTAAAGTCTTTCGGTACATTGCCCAATGCCAGTTCAGGATATTCTTTGATGGGTTTTCCCGAACGGGAGGCTTTTACCCATTTTTCGATGATTCCTTGATAACAACCTCCATAGACATTTTCGGGATTATCGGGGTCAAAGGCCAAGAAAGCACTTTCACAACCTGCTACAGAGTACCAATCCTTCCAATCGATACCTTGATCGTTAGTACGGCTAGCAATGGCGATGGCCGAATTATCTTGTTGGCCCCCGTAAACATTGTAAGGGACTAGATTATCGGTAATTACACGATAGAATTGCGATGTAGGCTGGTTTTGCTGGGTACTCCAACTTTTGCCACCATTGTTCGAAACGTTGGCACCCCCGTCATTCGAGTTTATCATTTTTTGGTTGTCGTTCGGATCGATCCAAAGATGATGGTTATCGCCATGGGGGGTGGGTAGCGGGTTAAAAGTTTTGCCACCATCTATCGATTTGGTAACCGGGGCGTTCAGTACGTAAACGATATTCTCGTTTTGAGGGTCTGCAAATATTTCCATATAGTACCACGAACGGGCAATATTGATACGATCTTTGTTGACCTGCTTCCATTTTTTGCCGGCATCGTCGGAACGGTAGACACCGCCTTTCTCACCTTCGGCCTCTATGACCGCAAAAACGAGATCAGGATTGGCCCTTGAGACCGATATGCCAGCTTTTCCGAATTCTTTGGGAAGGCCTTCCTTCATCTTTTCCCAAGACGTTCCTCCATCCGTAGATTTGTAGAGTGCCGATCCTGGCCCTCCAGATTCCATCGTCCAAGGATACCGTCGGTGTTCCCACATGGCCGCATAAAGAATCAAAGGATTTTTCATATCCATCGAAAGCGAGGAAGCACCGGTTACATCGTTCACGTAAAGAACTTTTTCCCACTTTGAGCCGCCATCCGTAGAACGATAGATTCCGCGGTCTTGCGATGGGCCATATTGGGCTCCTTGTGCAGCGACAAAAATGATATCGGGATTCATCGGGTTGATAATAACGTCAGAAATATGTCGTGTGTGGTCCAACCCGATATGTTTCCAGGTTTTTCCGGCATCGGTCGATTTATAGACCCCATCGCCCATCGAAGTCATCACTCCACGGGCCGCATGTTCGCCCATACCCGTGACAATGATATTCGGATTGCTTTCTGAAACGGCAATCGCACCGACCGTACCGGTTTTCAATTGTCCGTCGGAAATGTTCTTCCAAGTGATGCCATCATCTACAGTTTTCCAAATACCTCCGCCCACGGTTCCCATATAATAGGTCATCGGCTGGCCCACGACGCCTGAGGAAGCTACACTGCGCCCGCCACGGAAGGGCCCTATATTACGCCATTTCAAACCATGGAACATTGAATCTTGAATCATTATGATGGGTGCGGAAGTATTCTTTTTTCTGAGCTGCGCATTGATCGTCAGAGGAATTGCAAGTATAATGACGAGTACTATTTTCAGGGTTTTCATGAGATGATGGTATTTTAATTCTATTGGTCTTAATCAAGTTTTTTGTCCAAGGCCAAGATCGTCTTTAATAATACATTGGTGCCATTGGCCAAATCCTTGGCAGGGGTAAATTCTTTTGGGGAATGGCTGATACCGTCCTTGCTGGGCACGAAAATCATCCCGGTAGGGACAATGGTGGCCATATCCTGAGCATCATGACCGGCCCCGCTGGGCATATAATTGATGGAAAGCCCAAGCTCTTTGGCCGAATTTTCAATTTCTTTCTGAATAATCGGATCGGTGAGTGCGGGATTGGCGGTCGTATCCAATGGATGGAATTCGATTTGCACATTGGAATCTTCCGCAATCTTTGCGCTTTTTTCCTTAATTGCTCGAAAGACTTTTTCGATTACCTCGGAAGATAGGTCACGTATCTCGAGACTCGCTGTTACCTTACCGGGAATTACATTTGGGGCACCCGGTTCGGCCTTGATCCTCCCTACCGTAGCCACTTGAGCACCTTCAATACTATTTGCCGTTTCATTGACGGCAACAATAAATTTGGCGGCGGCCAAAAGTGCATCCTGCCTCGCATTCATTGGGGTAGTACCGGCATGATTGGCAAAACCCGTGAACTCCACATCCCACCATTTAAGGCCTACGATGCCCTCTACGATACCGATATCCAGATTTTCCTTGTCAAGAATACCCCCTTGTTCGATATGAAGTTCCAAGAAAGCGGCCATATCGCCTTTTTTGCGTCGCACTTCGGCAATTCTTGTGGTATCACCACCCAGACGCATAATTCCCTCGCCCATGGAATAACCGGTGGAATTGACCACTGGAAAGGCTTCTTTGCCCAAATTTCTGGATAGGGCCCTACTTCCCATGACACCTCCTTCTTCATTGGGAAAAATGATGACCTCGAGTGGGTGTTTTGTTTTGATTTTATTTTCGTTCAAGGTTTGAATAACCTCCAATGCGGCCATTGCCCCAACACAGCCATCATAGTTGCCGCCATTGGGAACACGGTCGATATGGCTTCCGAAGGAAATAGGTTTCAAACCGGATTTCTTGCCTTCGCGAATGCCGATAATGTTTCCCGCAAAGTCTATCGAAGTTTTCAGGCCCATTTCCTGTAATTGGGAAATTACCCATTTTCGGGCCTCGATATCCGCATCGCTAAAGGCCACTCTCTCCGTGGTGCCATTTTCCTGAAGTCCGAATTTGGCCAGATCAAAAATTCGCTTTTCCAAACGGTCTTGATCGACCGTAGTTTGTGAATGAACGGCCGGGAATATTCCCGACAGGGTAAGAAATAAAAAAAGGGTTCTCATGACTATCGTATTAATTGTCCAATCCGCCTGCTCGGTTCGGAGTGCGCGGTTTGGGCCAGGTTCGGCGTTCCCCGGTTCTTGGGTTGAGTCCTAAAACCGCTTTTTCCCGAGAAGTTTTATTGGGGTCTTCGCTTGCCATGTAAGCCAAGATTGCAGTTAAAATTGCATTGTTACGTACATCGTCGAAGACAATTTTATCATAGGTGTCGAGATTGGTATGCCAGGTATAGTTCCAATAACTCCAACTTAAGGAACTTAAAGAGAAACCTGGGGCTCCGGCCGCCACAAAAGAAGCGTAATCCGAACCTCCGCCACCGGGATTCCCCGGAAAGTTCGTCTCGATATGTTGGGTAATTTCCTTTGGAACGGCTTCGAGCCATTTGCCGACATAATCATAGGAATGCAAAAAACCTTGGCCGGATATGTTGACGACGCGTCCAGTGCCGTTGTCCTGATTGAAAAGGGCCTGAAGGCCGTCGACAATATCGGGATGGTCCTCTACAAAAGCCCGCGAACCGTTCAATCCCTGTTCCTCACTGCCCCAGTGCCCGACAATGATCGTGCGTTTCGGATTGGGATAAACCTTTTTGAGAATCCGTGCCGCTTCGAGCATGGTAATGGTACCTGTACCGTTATCGGTGGCGCCGGTGGCCCCGTCCCAAGAATCGAAATGTGCCGAAAGAATGATATATTCATTGGGCAATTCTTTGCCCGGAATGGTGGCGATCGTATTGAAAGTGGGAACAGTTCCCAATTCCTTGGATTCGGCCACTATCTTGATTTTCGGATTGACTCCGTGCTCGACCATCCGATAGAGCATGCCATAATCTTCCAATGAAAGGTCGACCACGGGAATTTTTTTCGTGCCCGCACTAAAAATTTTGTTGGCGCCGAAACCGTTTGACCATCGCGATTGGACTATGCCGACCGCACCCGCTTTTTCGAGTGCCTCGTTAATGGTACGACTTGTGTAGCCCGTATTCTTAAAATTTTGGCGCCAAGCTTCCTCTTTGGTATCACGATCCTTTTTCATTTTTTCCAAAGATTCTTCGGTAGCGAATTCTTCCCAATTGTATTCGGGCCTCCCGGTAGGTTGTTCCATGGAAACCATGACCAGTTTTCCTTTTACATTGGGCAGCCATTTTGCAAATGCCAATGAATCGGGTACTGTGGGCAAGGTTACAAGGTTGGCCGATATGCCCTTGGCCCCCGTACTCGGGCTCCAAGCCAATTGCATGCCGCTTAAGGTCACGACACGTGGTTCGAGCATGTCGATATGGGTAATGCCCCTTTGCCAACCCCGCCATTTGCCCCATTCCTCATTTTTTGCTTCGATGCCCCATTTTTTATAAGTATTTACGGCCCATTCATGAGCTATTTTCATTTGTGGCGTTCCGACCAGTCGCGGACCTATGACATCCATAAGTTCGTGGGCCAGCTGTTCCAATTGCGAATTTTCATTGGCTTCTTTTTCAATTGCGGCCACGATTTCTTCGGTTGTCTGGGCCGAGACAAGGCTTATGCAGATGAACAACAGGAAACTTGGGAGTAATAGTTTTTTCATTTTTTAAGTGTTAGTTGAATAGCGGTAACTAATATAAGGATAAAAGGAGAGGATGTGGTAAACGGAAACGGCCTATGAAAAGAATAACTTCCTCGGCGTGGTACGGAAAGTAGGGCGATAAGTAAACATTTTCGTTTCCGTCTGCGATTGGGGTCAGAGCTTTTTGTTTTGCAATTGTTTTTATCTTTTAGTTACCAGACCCAAAAGATTTGGTGGTGTCGGTAAATAGACCCAAACCATTAAATTTAAGACTTTATGCCTTATTTGCCATGGGCTTTGTCAGCTTTAGTTTTTCCTCTCCGAAATTTCAATTTTCTTTCAAAACCATTCCATGCTTGGAATTCATATTCGGCTAATAAAATCAGCTCGGTATCGGACAGACTATCTATTTTCAGAATATTCCTTCGTACGCGGCGTTCCCTTGGGGTTAAAGTGTCGTTCGAAATAGTATTTTTTTTGGCCGTTTCGTTTGGAAAAATTATTAAATCATTCCTACCGCCTAAAATCCATTTCTTAGAGGAGGTACTGCCATTTTTAGTGATGACAACAGAGTCATTGTTAATTATTAAATATTCAATAGTGGGCCATTCAAATCCGTTTGGTAAAGGTGGAGGATTAAACCCATTGTGGTAATCGGAACCAACCAAAATCCAATCGCCCAAGAGGTTTTGTGGCATTTCTAAACTCTGTTCCGCCAATGTGTAATCAAACTTGGCCTTATCGTGAATGGATAAGAATACTTTATCATTTTTTAAAGAATCGACAGCTAGAGCAATTACATTTATATTGTCAAGAACAATAAACAAATTGTTTTTTTCTTCAATTGTATGCCAATGTCCAACGGAAACATCATTTTTTCCCGGAAGGCAATCAACGTAAAGTCCATTTTCCAAAAACTTGATGTTTACCAACCCATTATTACCTTCAAATTCATATGATTTATTTTCCGGATTCCAACGAATTTTGGATTGAGGTTGATTTTGCTTCTTAAAAACCTCTTTGGTGCTGTTTTCGGTTTCATAACTTACTACAACACTATCATTTGATATTTCGTGAATATATATTTTGGAAAAATATTCGTCCTCGTTTTCGATTCCCTCAGAGGTCCTTTTAAATATGGTTTTTATATTCAATGGAGTAAACGCCATCTTGGGTTCTCCTGTAGTTCTAAAAAACAAACTATCTCCATCTATGCGCAAGAATTTTTTGGAATCCGAGATTGCCCGATTCGGTTCTGTTTGAATTTGATATGCACTTACCCAAAGTCCATTCAAATCCGACTTTGAATCGGTGCAACCGTAGACAAGAATTAGAACAAGTATTAGTGATATGAGAAATGCTTTTTTCAAAATTAATCTAACTTCTTTTATCGATGACGCTCACCGGTTTTCTCCCCAATTTGGAAGTACGGAGCTTTTGTACTTCTTCCTTCGAACAGAATTCAATGGTCGGGGTTACCCGTAGTTTGGAACGGAAATGGTCTTTAATATCATGCAACAGATCTTGGGAAGTAGATTTTGAGGCGATTTTGATCCGTATCTCATCCGTGCCAATGGTATTATGGTAGATTTCGATGACGAAGCTGTCCACTTGGGAAAAATCGTTCAAGGCATTGTGCATGGCCGGGGGATAGAGGGTAGTGCCCTTGTATTTCACCATTTGCTTTTTACGCCCTACGACCGGACCTAAACGTCTTGTGTTTCTACCACAGTTACAGGCGGTCTCATGGGCGATGACCATATCGCCGGTCTTAAAGCGCAATAAAGGCATGGCCTCGACCCCAAGTGTTGTTATCACAAGCTCGCCTTCGTTACCCGGCGGAACGGGATTTTCATTTTCATCCAATATTTCGGTAATGATAAGTTCGGGGTGTTCGTGCCCGCCCTGTTGTTCGGAACATTCGGTAAAAGCGGTGCTCATTTCGGTAGAGGCGTAGGTCGAAAAGAGTTCGATATCCCATGCCGATTTGATTTTCTTTCCCAAGGTGTTCAATGAAAAATCCTGCTCACGCAACGATTCCCCGATGCAGATAGCTCCTTTGATACCCGAAGCGTTCACGTCGATGCCGTGATGTTCGGCATATTCTATCAATATCAATAGAAATGAAGGAACGACGATTAAATAGGTTGGTTTGAATTTCAGGATAGTGTCCCATTGTAGTTCAGGAATTCCGGCCCCGACCCGGATAATTCCCGCGCCTAGTTTTCTGGCTCCTAAAAAATAGGCGAGTCCGGCCATGAAGCGACGATCGATCGTTGTGGTCAGTTGAAGGATATCATTTTCATTGACTCCCGCACATGCGAAAGAGACGGCCTCATTATAGGCCAAGCGATCAAGATCGGCATCGGTAAGGCCAATGGTCACAGGTTCGCCCAAGGTGCCCGAAGTGGTCACAAAATCGACGATCTTATTTTTTGGAACGCACAAAAAATCGTCGTTGTATTGTTGCAGTTGCTCCTTTGAGGTTGTGGGTATTCGTTTGAGGTCATCCAAGGTTTGAACGGCATCCGCACTTATTTTATATTTTCTGAACAAACGGCGGTAATAAGGCGATTTTGTATTCAGGTATTCAAAGAGTTCTTGAAGTCTTTTTTCCTGGAAGGATTTTATCTCAGTAGCCGATGCCCTTTCTATTTCCGGAATCTTCATCTATTCAATCTTCGTTTTAATCTGCGAATATAACGTTCTACTTTTTCTCGATCGGGCACCGTTGTAATTTCTTTGGTTTCCGCTTTCAAAAAGGCTTCGAGCGCAACAATATCGTATCCCTTTTTATAATTGTACAAGCCTATTAAATAATGAACTTCCCAAAATTCAGGATTGCTCTGCTCGAACGCTCTGAGCAAGTTTTGGTCAAGGTGCACTTCAGAAGCCAAAGCATCGTTTATTTTGCTTCTCAAGATTCTGTATTTCTCATAATCGCGATAGGCTTCCGAACCTAAAAAAGGGTCTTTCGCGATATTCAGGGTTTCGTCCGCTAGAGACTCGTAAGAGGTAGGTCTTTGCTTTTCACCAAATATTTTTTTCAGATCATAGGCAACGAATTCACCCAATTGATAGGGATTGGATGAAACCCAGACCTTCAAGTCTTCCGGTTTAAAAACGATACCATGGTGTGCCAAAAGTTGGTTCAACGCCTTTTCATTACCATAACCGATTTCAGTATCACCCAACCCTTCTTTATTTCTTAGCATATCGACAGCGGTTTTAGGCGTAATCTTTGGATTTTCTTCCAATAGTTCTTCCATCTTTTCATAACGGTACTTTGAGTGGCTCTCCAAGATGTGCTTTTGGTTTTTTTTATCGTTGGCATAAGCTGCGCTTTGAAAGTGGTTCGAACAGATCAAGTGGTTCGAATTCTGAACTTCGTACACCCCAAAATTTTTGGGTGAGACCTCTATAACGGCCGCCCGTTTGTCTTTTGCACTTCCCACAAAAATGGATTCAGAAACGAAAACTTCGCGTTTTTTGGTGATGGCAATAGCTTCTTCGATAGTCGATGCGTATTGCAGTATTTCACGGGTAACCAGTGAAATGGGTGTTTTAGCGACCAGCGGGAAATTCGATTTGCCCGCATTGATGGTCACGGTCAATCCCTGATCGTTCATGCCCGAGAGTACACCGATAAATCCGCCCCAGGTAACCGACATAAAGTTGTGGCCCTTATCGGGTTCTACAAAGGCGATGATCTTGTTCTTGGCAAATTCATCACCAGCGTAAAAATCAAAATTGCGGCCGATTATTAGCTGTCCGTCCTCGGTTTGGTCGCCCCAAGCTGCGAACGATGAACAGCCGACCAAGGCCAGATCTTGAAGGGCATGCCCGATATCGTGGGCCCCGTGAAAATACATGACCCTGGGGTAGGCCTCGGCGATATGGTCGAAATCTTTCGAGGCGTATTGGGCCATACCGTAAATTTCCGCCTTGTATTGCTCATCTATATTAAGGTACATCTTGCGATTGAACCATGCCAAAAACTTACGTAGTAAATTTTGTTTTCCTTCCGAAGGAACCAGCTCATCGATTTTTTTTACAAAAATGTGTTCCTGTTGATTAAAAAGTTCTTGGGTGAGTTTTCCTGTTTTTAGGCCTAGTTCCAAAGGGTTACCATCTACGAAAAGTTCCCATTGGCCTTGTTTGTTCTTAGTTAGAAAATTATCCCCCAATGTAAAAGTCGAGTCATTGATTTTTACCCTATCGGGAATTTCAGTGCGGTATTGCCCAACATTGGGCATATCACGGAGCGACTTTTTTACACCACAGGCAGTGAAAAGAACGAGCAATGCCGTTGCCGATGCCAATCTAGTTGCCCAAGGTCTATGTACCGTTTTGAATATCAATTTCCGTATCGTTTATTTTATGTTTTCCTTTTCGGAGTGAACGAAAGCAATGTGTTTAAAACTAACTCCCAACACGACTGACCAAATTGCGTTCTGTCTTTCTAACGGTAAGGCGATCTTTGTAATCGATCCATTTTTGCCCTATGCTCCTACGCATCAGATTTTCAAAATTCCGCATAAAAATGACGTTGTATGCTGTTTTCATCAAAGTGCGCGGCTTGGTAGGCAACGCCCTTAGGGTGATGGAGAACCCTGCATCCAAATACTGAATATAGTGCCAATAGCCACTTGGCATAAAGATAGCATCGCCATGATTCAAAGTAGCTTGAAGCGCTTCTACATTTCTTAGGGCAGGGTACTTTTCAAAATCGGGATTCGCCATATCGATAGTTTCCAGATTATGCACCGAAAAGGGTACGCGGTACAGGTATTTCGATTGCCCAGGGGAAAACAAAGTTACGCGCTTTGTTCCGTGGAAATGAAAATGGATTAAATCGGCCAGATCCATATCATAGTGTGCCAAAACCTGTGAACCTGCACCTCCGAAGAACATGGCAGGAAGCCTTTTGAAAAATTTCAACCCGATATCGGGAAATTCGAAATCGTCCAAAAGTTCGGGCATCTTATCCAATATATTATAGAAGAATATGCGAAGATCGGTAGGCTGCTTTTTAAGCAGTTCCAAATAATCATAAAGCTTCATTTCGGTGACCGGCACGGCCGAATTTTGCCTTCCCTTGGTCGGTTCGCTATCATATAAAGGAACCACTTGGTCGCCCGCCCGGTCACGTATGTAGTCAAGGTTCCATTTGTCGTACGCCGGCCAATCTTTGGTCAGCCCGGTCATCACAATGGGTTTTTGTGGACGAAAGTAATTGTCGACAAAATCTTGTTTTGAAATATTCGCTACGCGTGTTATGGCCGTAGTCTTGAACTTCCCCATTACACCCTTGTTTTTTCCGGTACTTTGTTCTTCGAATTTACGATTTTATCCAATAAATATTTCCCGCCCAAAATTTCGGAACAGGTCAATACGCCACTTATGGTCACCCCTAAAATGCCATGCATATTGAGGCTCTGACCGGTAAAAAAGAGGTTTTCGATTTTCGTGCGCGGAGAAATAAATGATTTCAAGGGATTGTTAGCGTCTTTCGTATGACCGTACATGGAACCTTGTACACTACCGATATAGTCACGATACGACAAGGGCGTTGAAGTGTATATTGCATGGATGCAATTGCGAATATCGGGAAATTTCTTCTCGAGTTCGTTAAGGAAAATCTCGGTCTTTTTCAATTTAAACTCTTTGTAAGATTCGCCCCGATCATTTTTATTGGCTACGGTATTGAACGTATCGGCCCAAGGCGCGACTTCCTCAAAACGCATATAAGCGATAGCCGATAATTGATCTGCCCATTTGTCTTGATTTTTTCTCGTGCCCATGGAGACCATATAGCTAAGGGGCCAATTTTTCTGTGTGTATTGTGGAGCATTCCAAACGGCCTCTTTGTCCTTGAAATGATAATAATTATGGTTGAGGTATTTGAACGATTTTGGTTTCAATGTGAGGTGAACGCTAAATGCGGAAATGGTACCTTCCATTTTTTCGATGCGTCGTGCAAACGACTTTCGAAAATGCCCGTCGTCGGTTAGTTTTAGGGTGCGTTTGGGCTCTATGTTCGATATGAAAAGTCCTCCATGAACGACGTTGCCCTTCTTTGTAGTAACCGAAGTTACCCGGTTGTCCGCTACATTTATATGGGTTACTTCTTGGTGTTTGACCGCATCACCGCCGAAAGTTTTCAATTTTCGAACGAGTAATTTGGTTATTTGGCTACCGCCATCGGCACAACGGTAGGCACTTTCAATGAACGAATTGACTGAAAGGGCATGGACATAAAAAGGGGTTTTTTCCGGATCGCCGGCATACAGCATATTCGAGCCTGCTAGTACCGCCTTCAATTTTTCGTTCGCGGTCAACGAATCGATGTACGCTTTTGCCCCTAGTCCGAACAAAGTGGCATCTTCGTGATAAGGCTTTCCCGTTTTGAGATTGTATAGCGGAAATTTTTTGCAGACTTCCTTTAACTTATTGCAATAGGTACGTATGGCTTTTTTTTCCTCAGGGAATTTTTCGACAAGATTGTTTATGAAGTTCTCAAAACCTTGGGCATGGGGGTAAACCTCGTCGTCATCGTCAAAAGTGATGAGGTCGAAACCGTCTTTATCCAGTTTTTTTAATTGGAGTCCGTCAAGAATGTCCAAATAATCGAAATAACGGTAAAGATTCTGTCCTTTCGAGAGCCCGCCCAGATAATGTACACCGGTATCGAAAATAGTTTTGTCACGTACAAAAGTCTGTAGATTGCCACCGAATTGATTGTTCTTTTCGAGTACACAGACCGATTTGCCCTCACGTGCCAAGATATTGGCCGCGACCAATCCGCCCATTCCACTGCCAATAATCACGACGTCATAATACTCCTTCATTTTGTTGCGAACCTCTTTTTAAAGCTATAAAGTTATCATTTTGGTGGATGGTAGCGAAACTTGGGGGAAGTGATTTCGACCTACTGCCTTTCAATAGTATCAAGATACTAATTTCATCCATTATCCGATTCGGAATCGATTCCACAGTAAAGGATTCTAAATTTAAAACAAACACACTCGCGGGATAGTCTAGCGCGTCATCGATAGCATCGACCACGGTAATCTTGCTATATCGGTGGGTCAGATAATTATTTTTGAGTATGGCCCTAGCCTCGGCATTATCTATATAGGACATTATTTTTCTATCAATGGAATCTAAGGCCAAGAGCAGGTCCAATTGGCCGAAATCTTCGGATAGGTGAACAATAGCGGTCTTTTCATCGACAAAACCTAAAATGGTCTTATAGGCATCCTGGTTGTTCTGTAAATCCGATTTGACCGACCTGTAAATGGAGGTGCCTTTATATCGGTAATTTTCCAAGATCAATTTATGCCAGTAGGTCGGGCCTTCAAGGTCATTACGGCGTTTTCTGAATTCAGACCTGAAATAGGCACCGATTTGTTTGGCGCGTTGCGAATAGCTTGCTCCAAACCTAGTGTTGTCATAAGGGATTCTTTCCAAAAGCTCCACCGTTATCGCCCCATCACGGATAATAAAACTGTCTTTAGGGGAGACTTCGGAGCATCCATGGATCAATATCGGAACGATATCGAGTTGTAATTGCTCCGCTAAATAAAATGCTCCCTTATGAAAGCGTTTTATCTTGTTGTTTATTGAACGGGTACCTTCGGGAAAGGCTATCAACGAAAATCCTTGTGCGATCTTCTGTTTAAGATAGGCTTCGCCGTTTTCGATTCCTCCGGACACCGGATAAGATCCGTGCAATCTGGCAGCATAGCCTACGGTTTTGGAGTTGTAAACATGATCTTTTACAAGATAGATTGATTTGTGATGCAACATCCCCATGACCAAAATATCAAGAAAGGAAGTATGATTGGCAATCAACATGGCCGGTTTGTCAAAGGTTTCATTGTGTTTATTTATGATCTTCTTTGCCAAAAACGGATTTGTGTACAGCACCGATTTCATAAATTTTGAAACTATGTAATGAAGACCCGATTGAGGTTTTAATCTTGCGCTAGGGTCTATTTTTAGGTGAAACCACGAATAGATACCGAATAGTATGCCCCCAAGGTCGAAATATCCAAAGGAAAATAAAGAATGCAACAGAATTCTTGGTTGTATTGGTCTTTTGTCGATATCGCCCAAGAACAGTCTAAAAAGCAACGGTTGGATTATAAAAGCGACCAGTACGGCACATAAAATACCTATCAACGATACCGTTGAAATCGTAAACAGCACGGGATGTTTGGCAAATATCAAAACACCGACTCCGGCAATCGTGGTAATGACCGAAAGCAGTATCGAGGTTTTATGCGTAGGCAATACCTGTTCACCGGTTCGATATTTTATCAGCAATCCGTTCGTGATAAAAATACTGTAATCGATTCCCAGTCCAAAAATGAAGCTACAGATTATGATATTGAAGATATTGAATTCAATGTGCAAAAGCCCCATAATACCTACCGTGATAAACCAGGTCAGAAAAATCGGTAAGGCGGTAATCAAGGTCAGGGTGAGACTCCGATAATAGAGAAGCAGGATCAAAAGAACGACGACCAGTGAGTATCCCAGCAGGCGGTTAAAATCATTTTTGAGATTACCCAAAAACTTTTCGTTGACATGTTGGCGGTCAACGAGCAGAGTATTGGCAGCCCCGTCGAAATGCTCGTAAATACGGTCTATTTTTGTATCATCGACCTTGATCAACGATGTGATGGTCACTCCGCTTGGGTCTTGGACCAGATAATCGTCCATCGAAAAGGATTTAATTGCTTTGAAATCATCGAGTTCTAACGTTCTGAACTTGCTTTCCAGATGGTCTTGGAATTGCGAAAAAGTATTCTCTTTAAATCCCAGTTCGGAACCACTATCGCTTAAATTTTGTTTAAGGGAATCTATTTTTTCGGGCGTCCAAAACCGGTTCCATGCATCGATTTTTTGCTGTTGGGTACGCTCCGATTTTATCAAGGCCCCAATCGAAGAGAAACTGACGATTTCATCGTTCTTCTTTAACAGTTCCAGTTTTTGGTACAGGCTGTCGTTTTGCTGCTGTACCTGTTCCAGATTATCTCCGTAGGTGGACACATAAATGGATTTCGAACCGATATCGGTCAGTTTTTCAAGACGGGCACGGGCATCGAGCAATGTTTGGGTCTCATAGTTGAGTTTGGCGATATCTTGGTCAAAAACGACCTTGTTATAAGTAAAGAGACTGATGATAAAAAGGACAGCAAGGGCCGAAATCGCCCATTTATTCCTGTGCAGGTCGTAGCTAGCCCAACGGTCCAAAAAGGTATTCTTGGCGTCAACCTCCCTCTTCTTATAGACTTGGGGAATAAATAACAATGCAAAAACCGAGGCCCCCGATACACTAACCGCGGCAAAAATACCTAGATCTTGAAGGGCCTGCGAATCGAGGAAGAGAAGACATAAGAATGCGGACGCAGTAGTAAGGCTGCTTATAAAAACCGAAGGGGCAACCTCTTGATAGAGACTTTTGATTGATTTTCCGTTACGGATGTGTGTCAAAATATGGAGGCCATAATCCAGGGTGACACCAAGTAAGATGGATCCTATGCCTAAGGAAAGTGCGGAAACCTTGGCTCGGATCAGACATAGAAAGGCAACTGCCAACAAACCTCCGAAAAGGGTCGGCGTGAACAGAATTATCGGCAACAGCAATTTTCTATAGAATAGAATGAGAACCAAAAAAAGCAAGGTCAGGGCTATGCCCACCGTAAATTGGATGTCGCGCTTGATCTGTTTCGCATTGGAGACCGCACTCAGGGCAGCCCCAAAATATTCGCTTTTGACCCTCGATCCATATTTGGCGTCAAGAATATTTTGAATTTCGTACAGGGCGTTCGCGAACGGTAAATTTTGATTTGTTTCGTTAGAGCCGAATTTCGGTGTGATAAACAGCAAGATATTCTCTTCTTTGTCATTCAGCAAGAATCCCTGTTTAAGTTTGAAACCTTCCCCAAGACTTAATTGTTGTAATTTTTTCAGGGCAATGAACGAAAGCCCCAGAGGATCTTTTAGGATATTCTTTTTGGCGACGATTCCCGTTGGTGATAGTAACGTTCTGTAATTGGCCCGGGTTATTTGGGCGATGCTATCTTTGGATAATTTATTTTGGATTATATGATAATCGGAAGCATCCAAAAATAGGGGAAGGTTTTCGTACACAAGATCCAATGTTCTGGGCACATCATCTGAATCGACCCTGCCCTGTATTTTCTTGATGAATTTCGCTTGGCTTGTCTCGATACTATCGAGAAATTCGGTGGCATAGGCGATAAGGTCATTTACCGAACCATTGGTGTCTTTTCTGATATTGACTACGATCTTATCGGTAAAAGCGATTGACTTAAGTACTTTTTGAATACGTTCGGTATCCTTAGTGGCGGGAATCAAAGAGGTAATGTCATCGTCGAACTCGATTTGCCGGGCCGTGAAGAACAGTCCCGTGACCAGGAGCAATAATGTCAAAAGTGCCCACCACCTGTTTTTAGCTATGATTTGATATGCACGTAAAAGAAAATCAGCCATTTTCAACGGCCATTTTGCGTTTTGCCAGATGCGTTAAAGCCATATATCCCACCAATCCGGATATGATGGAAATCAGGGTAGCAAAAACCAGACTTCCAACCACATAGGTTTTTAGGCCTTTCAGGGTTACGAGGTTGTCCGTAATGTTTTCTAAAGAAAAGAAGTGCTCTTCCCCAGTGAGCCAAACCCCTGTTTGTACTCCTGCATATACTACAAAGGGGATGAAAGGGGGTAGGCTAATATTCGAAAAGGCAAAGGCAATTGCCTTGTTCAACCGGAATATGAATGCCAACCCCAAAACGAGAAGCGTGTGCAGGCCCCAAAAAGGGCTCAACCCTACAAAAAGACCTAGAGCGATCGAAAGTGCTTTCTTTCGCGGCGAGTCATTGCTGCCGAGCACATCTTCGGTCAAAAACTTTTTGAGTCCCTTTTTTTTTACGCGACGAAAGAAATCACGCGGCTTGATATAAAAGATGGCCACGATTACGAACCATGTATTCAACACACTGATACGTGCAAAATCGGATACTTTTCTAAAATGTGAGACGCGTTCTTCCCCATCATATGAAATCTGCACGGGAACATTTTTGACAAGTGTACCATGCCATGACGCTTTTACGATTACCTCTATTTCGAACTCGAATTTAGGCGTATGGAGTTTTAGTTCGGTTATCTGTTTTAACGGATATAATCGAAAACCGCACTGTGTATCACTTAACCAAGTACCCGTTTCGAACCAGAACCAAAAATTGGAGAATTTGTTCCCGAAACTACTGCCTCCAGGTACATCGGATTGTTCCATGTTACGTGCCCCGATATAAAGTACGTTTTTGGTCTCCTCATTTTCAAGTGCTTCTAAAAAAATAGGAATGTCCTCAGGGTAATGCTGCCCGTCCGAATCAATGGAAATTGCAAATTCATACCCTTGTTTTGCGGCTTCCCTGAATCCCAAGTGAAGTGCAGTCCCCTTGCCTTTGTTGTCCGGGAGATGTATTTTTTGGATTTGGGGATAGGCATCCAATATTTCTTTCGTGCCATCGGTAGCACCGTCATTGATAACGATGATATTCCCTGTCTGTTTAAGAATCCCATCCAACATCTTTTGCAAAGTGCCCGCGTTATTGTACGTAGGCACCAGCATGCAACATTTTAGCCTTTGCATGGTTTCTTGAACAAACGGGGTAGGGACCGACACTATGAATCAATTAATGACCTTCGTAAAAAGAAGCTGGATTTCATGGCAAAGATAGCGATTCAAATGCCTAAAACAATTGCTTTTCACTATCGGTGAAGGAACCGGATCGGGTCACGTAACCTTTGACGAAAAGTCGTGCATCTTTGTCGGTCATAGCGGCATAGTTGGCAAGTATGAATTTCTTGTCCTCATCCATGTTTTTGTGATAGCCGGTAATTTTTGGTACGTTTTCCTGCACGCTCAGCCGAATACATCGGATCTCGACGTTGTTCGGATCGCTTTGCAAGGCGTGTTCCAATAATTCTTTGCCTTCCTTGAAAAAAAGCTTTTTGTCTTTAATACGTTGCGTATAATTGGCCATCATTGTACTTACCGCTCCTTTGTACGCCAATAGTACCGGAACATCGTTTTTGGTCACTGAAATTAACTCGTTGTGCAATTTTTTTGCTGCCTCCTCGCTGTTCGAAGCCTTGGGATATTGATTGCGTACCGATGCCAAGTCGGGCGAAACATCCGTCAATAGCAACCCCAAAAAAAGAAATACGAGTTTTAGGTTCATCCGATTACGACATAATTTTGAAAGTAGCACTCAATTTTAATGCCACGGTATCCTCGAAGGAAGTTGTATTCTTGACTTTAACGATCGCATCCTCTTCCGTAATATCCAAAACGAGTTGTATAATACCGTTCTTCTCAGGATTGATGATCGCCATGAATTTCACGTTCGATGCTACGGATAGAAACAGTTTTTTTTCGAGGGCTTTTTCGGTAAGCTCCTTGATGATCTGGATCATACAAACACCGGGCATTACCGGATTGCCCGGAAAATGACCTTCGAATACCCTGTGGTCTTTGTTCAATTGCAGGGTTGCCTTAACGGTCCGGTCTTCAAACCTGAATTGTTGAATGGAATAAAGGTCTTTGATCAGCATGGGTCTTAGAGTTTGAATTTATACGATGCGCCGATTTGAAAAACACCGTTGAGGTTGCTGCCCGGTTCTTCGTAAAGATTGTCTTCTCCCAAGAAATCGATACTTATGGTGCCTTGCTTGTATCGCGCTTCCAATGTCAGTCCGAAATCGAATTCAAAACCTATTCCGCCCAACGCAACCACATCGACCGGTGATATTTCATCATCAAAGTCGAAATTGGTCAAACCGACAAAATTGTTTTTTAGATTGACATCAAGACCGAGCCCCAACATAAAATGGAATCCATTTTTCGGGCTGACATAAAATTTGTTTGGAATACCGATGGACAGGTAATTGATGTTCACATCGCCATATTCGTCTGAATTCGACTTGCCGCCCTGATTGGAATAAAGCAGCTCGGGTTGCAGCGCATAATAATCGGAAATGGGGATTTTTACAAAGGCACCGATATATAGCCCTGATTTTGAATCGAGCCTGGTCTTACTGATGTTCGAACTGTTCAAACCCAATTTGATGCCCGGTCTCACCTGTGCCTGCAAAAAGCCCAAATAAGACAATGCCAAAATCAAAAAGAAGACCTTTGTCCTGCACATTTATAATAGGGTTAAAGTGATTTCGAGTTTGACATTTTGATGGGTAATCCGTATTTCTTCTGCAATGTTATTATTAATTCGTGAGAACAAAAAAGTAACCTTCTCTTTTTCGCGGGCGGTGCGTGAGATTTTTGTCAGTTGTTCACCTGTGAACCAATAATAGTGTTTTTTAGATAGAATTTCGGCTGCAACAAGTGTGTTTTCGGCTTTGGAAAACATTTCAAAAATATCCGGTTTTGTGCTGATTAGGGCTAAAAAATCACGCTTTAGTATGTTTTTGAGTACTTTTTTGTCCATTTCGGGCAAAATTCGGTTGATTTCGAATTTTTCATTTTTAAACTCAAAATCAAAGATCGTATTGCCCATTTCTGTAGTGAAAACGATTCGATGATGGTCTTCTCCAAGCTTTTTTACAATGAAAATGCCTCCGAACGATTTGTCAAAAGCTTTTATTCTGGCTTTGTAAACATAATCTTTTGAAACATCTGAAAAATAGGGATTAAGCAATTCGATAGGTGCCGGTGTTGGCAATACGAATCCATTTTTTTTAGGATAGGATGCGCATCCCGTTGCCAAAAAAATACAAAGGCTAATGAACAAAATCCGCATCGGACAGAGGTTGGTTCGTTTGTCGGTTGCCAAGTACAATTCGGGTATAATCTCCAGAGGGTTCTATCATTTTAACCGCTTCTACTTCCCCCTTTTTATTGAAGGTAAGATGGAATGCTTCGATAAAATCGGTAAGCTGCGAATTTTTGGGTAAAAAATGCACGATACTTTTTCCGTCTTTTTCTAAATAGGAAATATCAAATTGGGCATCATCGAACATATCTCCTCGAATACTGGCCGTAATCAAATGGTTAAGCTGTTCAAAGATTTTATTTCCGCTAACATCCATATTGCTCTTGTTTCCATCATCATTGATGTAGAGTGCCTGGTTTTTGAATATGATGGAATAGGCAAAGGGCTCCGTGTATTCCCATTTTACCATGTCAGGGAACTTATAGGCCATCTTACCCTTCGATTCGATATCGTTCGCCAAGAAATCGAGATGCTTGTACTGTGTGAAGTCACTTGTAATGGCCTTGGTCTTTTCAGCCTGTTCCTTGACCATTGTCCTCAGCTTATCGGCTTCGGTCGAGGTCATCTTGGTCTGGGCTTTTAAGGCTCCGACCATGAAAACTAATAAGTAAAACAACTTATGCATTCTTATCGATGTTCAACAATCGTTCTACGGTAACGGACTCTAGATTTTTCTCCTGCAAAAATACCAATAACCGTTCCAAAACCTTTATCGTTTTTTCGCTAGTGTCGTGCAGGAGTATAATATCGCCCTTGGAGACTTTTGAAGTGATACGCTTCAAAACGGTTTTTGCTGGGCGCGAGGTGGTATCCAAAGACCTAATATTCCATCCAATGGATTTTAAACCCAGCCGTTTTACGGCCCTTTCAATGGAAGGATTTGTCACCCCGAATGCCGGACGATAAAGATCCGTATAGTTATCGGCCAGTTCTTTTATCAGGGATTTTGTTTTCCTAAGTTCTTCCACAGCTTTTGACGTACCGAAAAAACCGAATGCCCTTGAATGTGAATAGGTGTGGTTGCCCAAGGTATGCCCTTCTTCAATGATCCGATCGATCAGGGCCGGATACTTTTCCATGTGCTTTCCGATACAAAAAAAGGTCGCTTTGGCCTTGTTCTCTTTCAAGATTTCAAGAATTCTTGGGGTGAATTCCATATTTGGGCCATCATCGAAAGTTATCGAAATCCAATTTTCGTTGATGTCTTTGTTGGAATGGTACGATTTCAAATGATAGTTCCACTGAATAAAAAAAGAGCCAAGAACGGTAAGCGAAAACCACACGAATAAAACTAATGCATACGACCAATATGGAATGGTAACAACAAAACCCATCCCTGTCAAGGCCAACAGTAAAATGATCGCAACGGTATTGACCGATTTTCTTTTCAACATTTACGGAGTAGGGTGAAACTATGGTTTTCTCCCCGATATTGGTTGTAGATCAGAATCGTTTTGGGTTCGGAAATTTCGACAGAATTCAGGCGTAAAACTTCAGGTATGTCCTGATGTCTTATTATTTTGTTTCCTAGCCAAAATGCAAATCCTGAGGCGGTATCGAATTCACCGCATAAATGTTTGTAATAGACCTGGGCGGTATTTGAAAAAAGACCATTTGCCAATTCGTCATAATAGTCATCGAATTCAATATCGCCGTTATATCCCAAAATAACTAGGTCGATCGAATCGGAAGTCAGGTTGTTTTCTTCCAAAAAGGTTTGGGCTTTCCCAGAAACCTGGTTTTTTGACAAATTGTTAAATGTCTTGACCGCGACCAATTCGACATGGCAAGAAGGGCTTTTTTCACTGGAAAGCACAAAAAAATGCGCCCCTTCTGAAAAAATGGCCCCTTTGGTACCCGATTTTAATACGGCCATGGTCTCGACCGGTTCTTGCTTGATATGCCCGATCAATCGGTGGGTGTCAATATGATGATTTACCAATTCATCGACTCCTCCAACCAAGATGTAGTCGGCCTCTTTATTTTCAAGCTGCATTTTTGCATCGAGTATGGCCGACTCAAAGGAAATAGCGGAATGCACATAGGTAAAATTATACCCTTTGCAACCCATGCCCAGTGCTATTTGGCCCGCTACGGTATTATGCGACGATTGTATAAAACGTGTGGGGGTCAGATACTGTTCGTTATTGTCGATAATGTCCATCACGAATTTTTCGGAGTCTCCGATACAACCCAATCCCGTGCCGACGATAATGGCATCGATTTTATTTTCCTCCAAATCGGCCTCTTGCAGTGCAATTTTGGTGCTTACCATGCTCATTTTGATTCCCTTGGCCATTCTTCGGGCCGCGGCCGGAGGGATATGGGTTTTATAGTCGGGCGATATAACATTTAAAACGGTATCGCTGTGATGGGTAATATCTTCCAAAAAGGAAGCATTGTCGAACGTCTTTTGGGCAGAAACAGACCCAATACCATTTATGTAGACTGGTCTAGTCATTTCGCCTTCGAAAAAATAAGTGTTGAACAATTGCCCCCGAAACCAAATGAATTGGAAAGTACCGTGGTCAATGGTTTTTTCTTGACCTCGGTAACCGGACTCAGGTCGAACTCCTTCATCTGCGTTTTGTAATTCAGATTCGGAAAAATAACATCGTTTTGAAGCGCCAATATCGAATAAACGGCTTCGACACCGCCAGCGGCCGCCAATGTATGGCCGGTAAAGGCCTTGGTAGAACTGAATTCGGGCACCTTGCCGTCGAACAATCGAATGAGAGCCCTACCTTCGGAAAGGTCGTTGTTCGGAGTGGCCGTGCCATGGGCGTTGACATAGTCGATTTCAGAGGGATCCATTTCTGCAACTTCAAGTGCCTTTTGCATGGCCAAAACAGCCCCATCGCCATGGTCTGAAGAAGCTGTCTGATGATAGGCGTCATTGGCATTGCCATATCCTTTCAAGTAACCGAGTACATTTTTGTTTTCCTTGTCTACGATAGCATCCGATTCGAGTACGAGGTAGGCTGCGGCTTCGCCTAAATTTAAACCTTTACGTTCATCATCGAACGGGGTATTGTACGTGTCCGATAGGATCATCAGTGTTTTAAAACCATTGATCGTGAATTTCGAAAGACTATCGGTGCCTCCAACGATGACCCGATCCAATTGCCCTGATTTTATCATGCGGGCACCCAGCATAATGGCATTGGCCGCCGACGAGCATGCCGTGCTTATCGTGGTGACAAAACTTTCTTTAAGACCGATATGGTTTGCGATTTTTTTTGTGGAATCCCCCGCATGGAGCCCTGTAATATGTTGCCGAACATCGGGGCGGTCAAAATAGTCATAAAAATACTGTTCCGATTTGTCCATTCCCCCGACCGTGGTCCCTGAGATGAACCCTGTGCGAACGTCATTGATATCTGAAATACCTGCTTGTTCGACGGCTTCCTGGGCGGCGATACATCCTATAAGAACGGTACGCGAATTTTGGTTTTCATGAAATTTAAGCCGCTTTTCCAGGGAGGGGTTGACGTCCTTTATTTCCCCTACCATAATCTCATCTTTGTGTACGGTGTCGATTTGGGTGATTTTACCGATACCGATTTTGCCCGATATCAACGATTTGTAGTTCTCGGAGACATTGTCGCCAATGGCCGAAATTATTCCCATACCCGTTATTGCTACACCTGCGCCCATATCGAATTCGATGTTGTTATAGCATCAGTCTAAAAGTACGAATATCCTAACTTAAAAGGTTTTTTGTTCGCTCCGACGATCGAAAGTAATTTTAGGGGAAATGTTCGGAAATCCATCTAGAACACAAAGTGTTTAGGCACTTCTGTTCTCGGTGATGTAAGTTGCCATGGTTTCTACCGATTCGAAAATTTTACGACCTTCTTTAGGATCGGCCAATTTGATGCCGTAGTCTTTATCGAGCATAACGATCAGCTCCAATGCATCAATCGAATCAAGACCCAGACCTTCACCAAAAAGGGGGTCTTGGTCGGCAATATCGTCAACCGATACGTCTTCTAGGTTGAGTTGCTCGATAATTTTTTCCTTCAATTCTAATTTCAATTCGGTCATTTGTTCTGATATAATCTTGTTATTTGCGCTATAGAATGTGTAAAAGTACCACTCTTGCCCACAACGTACAAAAACGCCTCGTATTTTTCGTTGTCAACATCGATCCATCCGCATAATACTTGCTCTGCTTTTTTATCTAGTATCAAACTTTCTGCATAGGTATGCAGGTACTCGGCATTGAATTTTTCAAAGATAAAAAAAGCATTTTCTGAATGGAGTTGGTGCCGAATGCTTATTTCACCCATGCATATATTGGGCAATGTATAAACGAATACGGCAGGGCTCGGAAAATATGAGTCTTTATTGGTAATCGATTCTTGATGCCTGCGATCCGTGTCAAGGCTCGAAGTACGGTTCGATAGCACCAGTGCTATGTTTCGCTCTTCCTTGCTATTATTGCCCTTTAGAAGCAAGTCGGCGGCCAAAAACGCCAACTTGCTAAGATTATCCATTTTAAAGAACTTTGAATAATCGATGCCGAACTTTTGGTACACCGATTTGGCAAAGGTTGGAAAATCCGTTCCTTTTTGTTCGTGCACAACGGCCCCGTTCAAGAAAACCGTATTGTCTCGAATGTGGCAATGGCCCGTTATGAACAGATCGTTGATCAATTTCGGTTACTTTTTTTACAGACGAATAAGGTATGTAATTCCCGGACACCGATATCGGAAACGATTTCAAGACCGGCTTGATCGATAAGTTCGATTAACTCGGCGGCCTTGTACATTTTGCTGTTCCCGTTGGCCATGGTGGTAAAGTATAGCGAGGTGGCTTCCAAAATGAAACGGGCATTGTCGAATTTTTGGCGGTCGGTGAAGGTCTCCATGATCAATAGTCGGGTATCTATATCCATCGAAGCGGCACAAGAGGTCAATATCTTCAAAATTTCTTGCTTGGAGAAACAGTCTAAAAACTGGCACATCCAAATAATATCAGCTCCTTGGGGTATCTCGGTATTTTGGGACAACCAATCTATTTCCCGACCTGAAATTCGATTTTCATATCCCTTGTTTTTGGCATTTTCAAGTGCCTTTGACAATTGACCCGGAAGATCAAAAATCATGACGCGTACCTCCAAATCATAATTGCAGCATTGAATTGCGAACTTGCCCGTGTTTCCACCGATATCAAAAAGTAGTTTAGGCGCATGCCCAAAAACTATTTTCAATGCCTCGTCGAAGATACCGTCGGAATAATGGTGATCAAAATCGAACCACGATTGCTGTGTATCGGGTGCCATTTTAGATAGGCCTTCGTAGATGGTGGGCCAATGACCCAATTCTTTCAATCCTGCCGGTCTTCCAGTTTCAATGGCTTCCTGTAAATGAAAAAGGCCTTGGTAGCAAACATTCTGAGTAAAATTCAGATTGATTCCTGTCATTTTGTTACAGGTCAAAAAATACCCTGTTTTGGTCAATTCATATTTGTCCCCTTCATTTTTACAGACAATATTCGAACTCTCGGCAATTTCCATCAAAACGCCCAAGCCGTAATCACTTATCGACAATGCTTCCGCAATTGTATCGAGATCCACACCGCCATTATTGCAGTTTTCAAAGATGTAGTTCAATACCCCCATTCTTTTGAGGGTGATGGTTGCCTGAAAAACAAAGGGTGCGAAAGCTATTCTTTGGGCTTCTTCTAGCGCATGAACGGCTCTGATCGGTTTTTTTGGCATTCTCGACGAATTCTGTAGAGCGCAAATTTAGGGATTAGCTTGCAATTTTTGGGTAATGGCCAAAATGAGCTTCTTCGGACTGTTTTCAATAGGCCTAAAACATGGCTCTCTACACTTCTTTACGGTCTTATTTAATCACGACGCCACCTTTCGAAAAACCACAGCGGTATTACATCCCCCGAATCCTGATGCGGTTTTTAGAAAGGTTTTCAAGGATGCCGATTTTGTTTTTTCGATAATATTCAAGGATTTGGAAACCCCCATCTCATGAAATCCTTTCGAAGCGTAAAGTGTGTTTTGATGTAAGGAATGCATGCCGACAATCGTTTCGAGAAGTCCCGATGCCCCAAGGGTGTGTCCAAAATAACCTTTTAGGCTATTGAGCGGTACTTTTTGTAATCCGGCACGGTTAAAGGCAATGGCCTCCATTTCGTCATTGAAAGGGGTAGCGGTTCCATGGGCGGAAACAAAATCGATGTCCAAAGGCGAGAGTTGGGCTTGCCCCATCGCCGAAATTACACTTCGATAGAGTCCTTCACCAGTTCGAGAGGGCCCTGAAATATGATTGGCATCGTTACAAGAAGATTCACCCAGTACTTCAACCGAAGTATCATTTAGTTCGGCAATGTCTTTGGTCACGAGCACGCTGGCACCGACTTCGCCGATATTTATTCCCGAACGGGTCTTGCAATAGGGACGACACGGCTCGTTGCTCAAAGCCTGGAAGGCATTGAAGCCTGAAAGAATGAATTTGGTCACCAAATCGCCACCGGCGACAAAGACATGGTCGAATTTACCTTGCGCGATTAAACGCTTGGCCACGGCAATCGCCAAAATGCCTGAAACACAGGCATTCGAAAGTACAATGGCGTCATTTTGAAAACCAAGGAAATCCTTTATTTTTCGGCCCATTTCACTCAAATAAACTCGATTTTTGGCAAAAGGACCGCTTTCCTGTAGCACATCGATATTGCCCTTTGTGGTCGAAAGTATCAAACCGACCCTATCGTCTAGTTCAAGTCCGGATGCCGAAATCGAATTTTTCAATGTCAAAATGAACATTTTTTCCAGTTTGGTATAAGGTTCTTTGGGGCCTAATCGGTCAAATGCTTCCTCAAGTTCGTCCGTTGAAATTCGGGAAGCACAAAAACGATCAGGAAGAATGTCTTTGTCTTCAAATACCTGGAGGCTTGACACTTCCCTTTTTATCTTTTCGATCGCCGAAAGGGAGTCGAATCCGTAGGAAGAAACAATGGAATTATATGAGAGGTAGGCCTTACTCATTTAAAAGGCCCACTTTTTGTTTCCATTTTTTAAAGTACTTGGGTATGGTCAAGGAAAGTTCGCCTTCTAATTCTACAAATACCTGTACCGTTCTACCCGTGCAAACAACTTGCCCCTTGGGGTTCATAACCTCATATTTGAAGACCATTTTAGCCGCTTCCGAATCGACGTAGGTAGTCTTGATGGTAGCTACATCACCGTATGTCAAAGGCAATTTATGTTCGCAATGTGATTCTACGATCGGGGTGGAAAAATTATTTGCCTTTTGGTCAAGATATGAAATACCGTGATGACGCCCGAAGGCTTCCCGGCCATCCTCGAAATATTGAATGTAATTGCCGTGCCATACGATACCGAGCGGGTCGACCTCAGCAAAACGAATACGCACTTTGCTGGTGAAACTGATTTCTTTTTTAGACGGCATTTTTACGTTCGTTATAGATTATGGCAACAATGACGGTCAGTATGAAAAACCCGAATAAAAGTGAAATCTCCGGAAGAATCTCGCCCATTCCGACATTGCGCAAAAATACATCATAAAAGGCACTTAGTCCCCAATTCATGGGTGATAGCTGCGATAGTGTCTGCATAAACCCGGGCATGGCGAAAACGGGAACCCAGACACCACCAATGGCAGCCAGTATGACTACAAAGGTCGCACCAAAAGGTGCGGACTGTTCTTGGGTCTTGGCAATGGATCCTAAAAGCAATCCTAATCCGATTGCTGCCAAACCTGCAAAAAAGGCCACTACGAATAATAGGGGCAACCGTCCGGCGACATCGAGTTTTGGCAGACCGATCAGCGGAAACAAATAAAGACCCACCAAAATCATCAGGGTAAACTGAATTAAGGCTACCGAGAGAAAAACCAAGGTCTTTCCGCCCAAAACCGTAGCATACGAAACAGGTTGTGTTCGTAGGCGGACAAAAGTCCCCTGATTTTTTTCCTTAACCATATTAATGGCCAGTGGTAATATGATAAAGAAAATAGCAAAAAGCGACCATGCCGGAATGTTATGCTGGGTGGAATTTGGAATCACAGCCGTCTTCCCTTCTTTGCTCGGAACGATTTCAGTAAATCGAATATAGGGTTCCGTATCGAAAATTTCTTCGGATGGGTCATCAGTAAGTTCTTCTTGAAAAGCCTTATAAATGGTCTGGGATTCTATTTTAGAAACCATTTGGTCTATACCGCTTTTGATCGAGTTCCGGAATGAAAATTGGGTAGCCGGATCAAAATAGAGTTTGACCTCTTTGGCGTTCGCTTTCCATTTTCTTTCGGAAATATCGTCCTCCCCACTGAATTTTGCCAAAATGGATGCTACATTTTCCGAAACTTTTGAATCTAGGTCTTTAGATAGGTTTTCAGGAATCACGATGGCCAATTGGTATTCTCCATTCTGTATCGATTCTTGTACTTTTTTTTCGTCAGAACGGATTTCGACTGTGAACTGATCTGAATTTTTCAATGTTTCGCGAATTTTCTTGGAAACTTGCCCATGGTCATTGTCAACGAGCAATATCGGAATCTTTGTTTCTTTCAAGGTCTTAAAAGTACCGTCCTGGACAATGGTAATGGTAATGACCAAAAGAAGTGGCATCAAAAAAAGGACTGCAATTCCGCCGATATCACGGGTCAAAAGCAGAAATTCCTTGTATGTCGAGGCCAAGAGTTTATGCATGGTCACGTAATGCTTTTCCAGTGTGGATCAAGAACACGTCTTCGAGATCGGCAGCCCCCTTTTGATCATCGATCAATTTTCTAGGTCTTCCGATAACGATCAGTTCGCCGTTATCGATAATTGCAACGCGGGTACAAAAATGTTCAGCTTCGTTCAAATGGTGCGACGTATAAAAAATGGTCGTACCCTTTTTGTTGAGCGTAAGCAAATGTTCGATGATAGCATTTTTTGATTGTACATCGACACCTACGGTGGGTTCGTCTAAAAACAACACTTTAGGCTTATGAAGAATTCCGGCTATCAGGTTGATACGCCTTTTCATTCCTCCCGAGAATGTTTTTATTTTTTTATTGGAAAAATCGGATAGCCCGAGAATTTCCAGATTTTGTTCGATTCCCTCTTTTAACGATTTGCCGCTTAGACCGTACATGCTACCAAAATAACTCAGGTTTTCAAAAGCGGTCAGTGTCGGGTATAGTGCATATTCCTGGGGTACGATACCTATGTGATGCTTAAGTTCGTTCCTGTTCGATCTATAATCAAGACCATTTATCGAAAAACTTCCCGAAGAGGGTTTCAGCAATGAACTCAACATCGATATCAATGTCGTTTTGCCGGCACCGTTGGGACCCAGAAGGCCAAAAATCTCTCCTTCTTCGATAACCAAATCGATATTATATACCGAATAGGCATCGGCGTTTTTGTATTTTTTGGAAAGGTTGTTGATTTGGATCATATCATAAAATCCTTCAGATAATCGTAAGATGTCCGGCCATCGATCAGACCGACTTTTTAAGGGTCTTAAAAAAAATCGCTTCGCGATCGGCAATGGTTTCCAACTGATGGGCTATCTTATTATATCCATCGGATTGGGCACTTCTATTTTTGTAAATACGGGACGCATCCAACGCAAAATCACGCCAAAGATCACCTATTTCGGTCATTTCCTGAGATAGTTCAGATAGTCTTGCATTGTTCAAAACGCGACCGGATTCTTGCAGGAACGCGGCATAGATATAACGAAAACCTCCACCGCCCGTACCGATTTCCTCTTGCATGCGAACAATCTGTCCTAAATAATGGTTCGCCTTTTTAGGACCTATTTTTTTTGGCCACTTGCGAATGTTGCTCGCGACCCACCGCATTGCCTTTACCCCGACGATAGGCACGGGAGCCAACATATCTCGACTGGTCTGCTTGATTCCCATTTCGATGGCTTTGTCCAATTGCAGTGTCTCAGGAAAAGAAATAGGGTAGTACATGTGCCCCTTTGGGGCAAAAGCTCCCTTGGCAAAACGGACTTTTTCCAATTCTTTGGCAGTCAATGTGGTGACACTTTCCATAACGGGATCACTTATCAGGTACGTATCTCCTTCCCTTCCATAAACGACCATGTTGTGTGCATTGAAATGAAAGCGATATTCTTCTGGAAAGTAGGGCAGGCTATAAACACCTACCTGTAGCCCGACCGGGTTGTCCTTTTCCAAATTGGCATCCAACCTGGCCTTTGCATCCACTGGGTTCTTGAACTTTTCCCTTTTCACCTTTATTCCCGTACGTTTCGCAAAACGATTGAAAATCAAACCAGGCATTGCACGATAGGTAAATACCGGCGCATAATTCACTTTTAGAAAGGGAAGGTAACTGAATAATAGCCCCGACCCAATGCCGAAGACCATAGGTTCGCTAACTTCAAAACCGTTATGGCGCATCAAGTTTGAAACTACCCCGTTTTCGCAGTGGGCGGCTTGTTTGTGCGTAAAATCTATTTGCATGGATTATGATTCAAAATGCTTTAATTGTTCGACGGTCACCTCGAATACCTCGGCATATTTTTGAAGTGTTTTGGTACTTAACCTTTTAAAGACCGAAGGTTTGAAATGCCTTTTGACCCGCCATTTCCAAAGACCTATGTAACTGGCCAAAATAGGGAGGTCCATTTTATGAAGTTCCATATAATACTCAATGGGACTGGTTTCTTTTTTTAGCACGCGCTGTCTTGCATCCTCGACACGCGCCTCGATTTCTTTAATGGCATTGTCAAGGGCAATGGTCTTGGGTTCCCACCCTGTACTTAGTTCAGTCGTGTATTCGCCATTTTCATCAACGGCATAGACCATATCCTTGATATTGGCAGAGGCCAGATTACTGTGGTCCTGTGGCACTTCTTTCTTTTTCATCGACTTTCTCGTTAGGTTGCCCGATTATTTGATTTTTAACGGCAAGGTCGGAATGCGACCTGTATACTCAAGTTTTCTAATCAACTTCATGGATTAGAAAATTGAAGTTACAATCTACGATTAAATCATCGTTTCTAAAAGTGGAAGATGTAATGGTACAAATACTCATGGTGCCCGTATCGAATCTTGAAACCAATTTCGCTTTGGTTATCAGTAACTCATCTATCTTGGGCAATGTAAAGACTTCCGCTCTTTTTATGGCACTGATGTATCCGACCAGTTTGTTGCCGGTTCCCTCAAGGTCATCATCATCGAAGTAGCTTTGGCCGACTATTGCCGAAGAAGCCTGCGCCGCATTTTCGATCAGGCCCGCCTCGGAAAGTCTCCCATCCTTATCCAAAAAAATACAATCTTCAGGAATCTTAAAGTGCGTAACGACCGAAACCTCATCGATATACGATGTTACGGTAGCCAATAACATAGGTTCTCGATGCGGGAGAAAATTCTCGATGTTGATATCGTAACGCGGTTTTTTCATTCAACTGGCCAAGATAGTTTTCATTTCACCTGATGCCAACAACGACCCGTCGCATTCGATTTTGGCCTGTACCAAAGTCACATCCATGATATCATGCAAAATTTCCACCGTAGTCACCAATTTTTGGTCGATTTGGGGCAATGCGATGATTTCGGCTTTTTTAATGGCACCTATATATCCTATCGGAGCGGGCAGTTTTTTAATATAATATTTATAGCCCGTATGGAGAGCAACCGTTTGGGCCATATTCTCAATGAGTCCCGAGGCGGAAAAATGTTCCTTTTCGACTAGAATATTGTTATTTGGGATGGTGAATTCGGATACGATTCGGTTTTCGGTATACTCGGTCAACGTATCGACCATTACAAACGGACTCTTTTGTGGAATCAAGCTTCTTAGAAATTCCCCATCTGCGATTATGTTTCCCGAATTGGCCATCAACAAACGGTCAGATAGGCATACATATAGGAGAAACGCGCACTTTCAGGGACATGGAACAATATTTTGTCTCCTTTTTTTAGTTTGCCGGAGGCCTTCAGCTCTTCAAGCATCACATAAATTGAGGCCGCACCGATGTTTCCGACATGATCCAGGTTCAAGAACCACTTGTCCCAGGGCATTTCGACACCTTGCGATTTCATTTCGTCATAGAGTCCTTGCTTGAAGTAATATGATGAAATATGTGGCAGGTAGTAATCGACATCATCGGGACCGATACCATGATGTTCGTAGGCCAGTTTTAAACTTGCTACGCCTTTCTTCAAGATGTTCTCACCGAGAAGGCGCGTATCTTGTTTCATGGCAAACAGCGATATTTCACCCCACTTCTTGGCGGGGTATTCGCTCCAAGGTTTCAATTGTCCGCTTTCCAGTTTTTCCCCACCGGCGTACATACAGGTTTCCATTTCATGGGCATATGAAAATCCTTGTATCCATTCGATTTTTAAAGGGGTATCGCCTTTAGGCTCATTTTCAAGCAAGAAAGCGCCCGCTCCGTCGGAAAGCATCCAACGCAAAAATTCTTTGTTGAAAGCGAGAATCGGATTGTTTTCCAATTGTTGAAGATGTTCCACCTCGTTTTCGAAAACATCGGATTTCATCCATGATGAGGTTCTTTCAGATCCTGTACAGACGGCATTGTTCACCTGTCCCGTCTTTACGGACATATAGCCATATTTCAAGGCGTTCATACCAGAACAGCAGGCCCCGGATGCCGAATTGATCTCCATAGTGCGGTTTTTTAGAAAACCGTGTACCATTGCCGTATGCGAAGGCAATATCTGATCGGGGCTAGAAGTTCCGCTGGATAATAGCTCGATATCTTGAACGGTAAAATCATTATCGCACAGTTCTTCGACGGCCTTGGCGGTCAATTGCGCATTGTTATGGCTTACTTCGCCATTTTCATCTATGGCATAGTAGCGTTTTTGGATGCGGTTGTTGCGAAGTACTACGCGCCTTGCCTTTGAAGCCTTGCCATTGATAACGCCCAGTTTTTCCTCCATCTCTTCATTTTCAACAGGTTTATTGGGCAAAAATTTGGATATTCTCGTGATATAAACGTCCTTCATCAATTCTCCTTTAAAGACACCGAGGAATAGTACTTTCGCTCGCTATTCCGTTTCGAGGTCATGGGCAAATAAGTCAGCAAAAATACAACAAAAACTATTGGTGCTATGACCCAGATGGCAAATAACAAATAATATTTGAACAAAGCAATCCATTTAAGTCGTTTGGGATTGCCCGGATTCCCCTTTTTAATGATCAGGTTCGCCCATTTCGAGAACAAAACATTACCTCTTTCATCGGTACGCACCAAAAATGGATTGATGCGAACCGCATCGAGCCTCAGGAGGTTTTCTTGAAGATCTGAAAAATTGTTGGACAATAATGCTTGTTCAATGGGATGGGCAAATTTTTCGGCATTGGCGATATCATCATCCGAAACCCCCGGCCTTGGAAAAATACCCAAATACCTGTCTTTTCTTCCGGAGAACATCCAATGTGCGATGGTAATTACACTGATATGGTTAATGTGTCTGTCTACTAAAGCGATATGGCCCACAAGTTTCGCACTTGCATCCGACAAAAGCCGCTTCATTTTTTCCTGTGCCTGGATCCACATATTTCGGCAGGTCACGATAGTAACGACCGGGGTGTCTTTTAACAACCGCTTGGCAAAATCGGATTTTAAAAAAGAGTTGATGGGGATGGATGGCGTCAAGAACCAGACCTGATACCCAAAGAGGACCAAATCATATTTTTTATCAAGTATTTCCGGTTTTGGGGGATGGAATTTAGAAGGGATCTGCAAAAAAGTTTCAGGAAAGGCGTCGTAGAATTTTTCTTTTTTCCACGGGAATTCAAAAATTGGATCCGGCACTATCTCATAGTAGGAAATATTGATTTTATCGCTATGCAATGTGGCTACGATATTTTCAAGTATGGTCGTTAGTTGACCGGTTTGCGAGTAATGTATTACGAGTACTTCTTTCATTTTCTAGCGTTATCTCCCCAAAAATCAAAATAGTTGAACCATTGCAACGGATATTTCCCCAATATCCATTCCATACTCTTGGTATATTCCTTTAACAACAATTGTGGAGTATTGGCATTGGTATCGGCAGTTCTGGCATATAGGCGGTAACTTCTCTTTTTGCCCTTCATTACATACACGAAAAGAACGGGTACCTTGAGGCGCGAGGCTAATTGGAACGGTCCAAGGGGAAATTTAGCAGGAGCGCCCAATAAGTTTTCGGTCAGATACTTACTGCCCGCCATAAACCGGTCACCGGTTATCACGACCAGCCCGCCCTTGTCCAATGCAGTATGAATCTCAAAAATATGGGACATATCCTCTTTGACCAAAATCAGTTCCAAACTAGTGGCAGTGCTCACTTGATTTAGATATTCTTGAATGTTCTCTTGCTCGGTCTGGGTCGTTACCATGCTTATTTTTGAATTGGAATACCGATTTTCCAAAAAATAATGGGAAATTTCAAAATTACCCAAATGACCACTGATCAAAATACCGCCCTGCCCCTTTTTCAATAGATGGTCTATTTTTTCGATTCCATCATGGGTGTAATCGAAAACATCACGATAGCCGGTCGATACGGTAACACGATCCGACAACGTTTGCCCTAGTAGATAGTAGTTTTTATAAATGCTGACAATTGAACGAAGCCTCGAATAACCAAGTCTTTTTCTAAAATAGGGATAAATGGTTTTCGAGCTTCTGTATGAAAACAGAAAATAGTAAAAAACAATTATTCGGAGCAATAAATAGGCGACATTCAGGCCAAAGTTTTTGAGAACGAAAATATAAATTTTATAGCCCAGCAGGGTGCCTCTGGACCTGCCTTTCCATTCGGTCTCTATTATTTGTGGTTCCGGCAATTGGTCAGCTGACTTTTCTTTCGATAAGATCGTAGAAATTCTGAAGTGTGTTTACGTTTACAAAGTCTTCGCCTACTAATTTCACCCCAAAACTGCTCTCGACCGCTACCACCAGATCGACAAAGTCAAGACTGTCAAGGTCAAGCGCATCCTTTAGATTGGCCTCGGGCACCAATACTTCTTCTTCGACCTCAAATTCATCGATGAGGAAGGCATCTACTTTCTCAATAATAACTTCTTTCGTCATCATCCTATTTTTCGCTTGTTTTGAACTTGTTAAACCTTTTCTATAACAAAATTTAGGCTAATTTATTGGAAACAAGAACCAAAAATTATCATTCAGTGTAAAAGTCAAGACAAATCCGGCTTTCTTAAGATCAGTGCGGAATTTGTTCCTCCAAACCCGAATGAATTCGACAAAAATACGTCAATTTTTTTATTTAGGGTTTTGTTGACAAGGTTTAATTTCGAGGAGTTTTCATCAGGATTTTCCAGATTGATATTGGGTGCGATAAAGGAGTTCTGCATCATCAAAATAGAGTAGATTATTTCACTGGCCCCTGCCATCCAACATTCATGGCCGGTCATTGATTTTGTCGAACTCACATAGGGATTATTTTTGCCGAACACTTCAAAAATGGCTTTGGCCTCATTGGCATCGCCGACCGGGGTAGAGGTGGCATGGGCATTGACATAGTCGATTGCGGAAGGGGGTAGGTCGGCACCTTTCAAGGCAAGTTTCATGGCTTTGGCAGGGCCTTCGACATTGGGGGTCGAAATATGATCACCGTTCGACGAGAAGCCGTACCCAATGATTTCGGCCAAAATGGTCGCCCCGCGCTTTATCGCAGATTCGTAGCTCTCAATGACTACGGAAGCCGCACCACCACTTGGTACGAGCCCATTTCTGTCTTTGTCAAAAGGGCGTGAAGCCTTCTCGGGATTTTCAATGTTCGTGGCAAAGACGCCAAGGCCATCGAAGCTTGCCATTGCTTCAGGATTTATTTCTTGGGCACCTCCGGCGATGATGCAATCTTGCAGGCCGCTTTTGATCAAGTGATATGCAAGACCGATCGAATGTGAGCCGCTGGCACAGGCCGCACTCACGGTCAGGTTGATACCCTTCAATTTATAGATGGTCGAAAGGTTCATCGTTACGGTCGAATTCATCGCTTTGAAGATGGCTCCTGAACCGACAAGGGTGGTATCGCCTTTCTCCCGCACCGTATCCACCGCTTCTATGGTAGATTTGGCTGTACTGTCGTTACCGTATAGAATGCCCACTTCTCGTGTGTCCAAAAAGTCTTGATCTATACGGGCCATTTGCAAGGCCTCCTCGGTGGCGGAATAGGCATATCCGCCCTCTTGGCTGAGACTGATTCGCTGTCTTCTCGACAACATTGATTTCAGGTCGGGGTCTTCTACCATTCCGGTAAGTGGTGAACGAAATCCGAAATCGATTCTAGACGGGTCATGGATGATACCCGACTTTCCCTCATAAAGCGAGGTTTTAACCTCGTCAAGATTTTTACCGATACATGAATAAATACCCATGCCCGTAATTACTACTCGCTTCATTGTTCCTCCGTGGATTTTGCAGCTATACCTAAGATACTAAAGTTTCAAGAATAAATGCCACCATTGATATTAATGACTTCACCGGTAATATAGGAAGATTTTGACGATGCCAAAAAAGAAACTATGTGGGCAACTTCTTCAGCGGTGCCGAAACGATTTACCGGAATCATTTTTTTCAATTCCTGTTCGTTCAGTTCTTCGGTCATATCGGTTTTGATGAATCCTGGAGCGACCGCATTCACAGTAACGTTTCTTTTGGCAACTTCTTGGGCAAGGGCCTTGGTCGCACCAATAACGGCACCTTTTGCCGCGGAGTAATTGGTCTGGCCGGGGGTGCCTTTCAACCCCGAAACGGATACCATGTTGATAATCCTTCCATATTTATTGACCAGCAGTTTTTGAATCAGGGTATTCGTAACATTGTAGAACCCATTGAGACTGGTATCGATGACCGACGTCCAATCTTCTTGGGGCATCCACATGAAGAGTCCATCTCTGGTGATGCCCGCATTGTTTATAATGACTTCTATAACGGCATTCTTATGGTTCTCATGCCAAGTCTCGATAGTGGATTTAACCCCTTCGGCATCGGCAACATTGAATTGTAATGTTTCACCTTTTCCACCAACAGCTTCAACTTGTTCCAAAGTTTCTTCTGCGGCGTTTTTATTGCCGTTATAATTGATAAGTATGCGATAATTGAGGTCTTTGGCCAATTGCACGCAGATGGCACGGCCAATACCCCTTGAGCCGCCAGTTACCAAAGCGTACTTTACCTTTTCGGCTTTTTCGTCCTTCATTGAATCTTTAATGGCATGAACTATTTAACGTTGACAAAAAGTTCCGCATTCTTGTACCATTTGTCGCCTAGAAGTTTACCGGTTTTATCGATATACCCCCAACCCTTTTTAGTCTTTACCCGGGCCAGGCCGTTGATAAAACCTTTTTCGGCATTTTTTTGAAAGAAGGAAAACCCTACTGAAATGTCATATTCCATGGGGATGACCAATTTACCGGTAGAATCGATAAAGCCCCATAATTTTTCTTTTACCGGTGCAAGACCGTCGGATGAAAAAGTTTCGGCATCCTTGTATTGAAAACCGACAATTTGGGTACCCTTGCCATCAATATATCCCCATTTTTTATCTTTCATTACAGGGGCCAATCCGTTTGAGAAAGCCCGGGCCTTATCGAACGAGGCATCGATTACCCACTTCCCCTGATTGTTTATAAAGCCGATTTTTTCACCTTTTTGTGCATAGGTCAAATCAGAAGTGTCATTGAAATCCCAAATTCTGGTCGCTCCGGGGACCGGGGTAAATTTCCAATTGATAAAGACGCCGTAATCGTTACCTTTTCTTCCCCAAATACCATTTTTATTATAAGTTCCGACTTCTTCGTATTCAGCAGGAATCACGACTTCCCCTTTTGTGTTTATCAACCCCCAAAGGTCCCCATTGCTGATTTTGGCATGGCCATCCCAGAAATTTTTAATCGTTTTGTACGTAGGTTCGAGAATTAGCTTTCCATCAGTACCGAGAAGCCCTATTTTTTCTCCTTTCCGATACAGTGCAACACCATCGTTGAAATCGAAATACTTATCAGGGGCATCGATTGCCAATGTCTCACCGGAAGTTTTGATATAGCTCCATTGGTCATCCTTGGAGACCAGGGCCAATCCCGAATTGAATGCCTTCACTTTATCGTATTGCGGTTCAATCGCCCATTTGCCCGAAGAATCGATAAACCCCCATTTTTTTCCTTCTTGGGCCGCTGCCAGCCCATTCGAAAAACTGGCGGCTTTTTTGAAATCGGTCTTTATGATCTGCTTGCCCGAGGTATCGATATAGGCAACCTTGCCATCGTCCACTACCAAGGCCAACTCTTGGGCAGCAGTCTGAAATAGAACAAAACAAAATACTAGCAAAAAAGAAATATTTTTCATGGTCATTTTTTATTTTGATGATTTATAATATAGTTCTTTACTTCATTGACAAAAGGATACATTGCCAGATCCTCTTTGAACGGGGGAACTATTTTACGAACGGCATCGTACATATTCTTGGTCTTTGAAGAGACCTTATCTTGAAACTGAAGGAATTCAATGGCCTGTACGATCGTTATCATTTCTATGGCCATTACTTCAAAAGCATTTTCGATAACTTTTTTAGTAATAAGGGCGGCATTGGTACCCATGCTTACTATGTCTTGGTTGTCATTGTTATTGGGAATGCTATGTACGTACATGGGGTTGCTCAGCATTTGATTTTCGGCAGTGGTGGAAGTGGCAGTGAACTGTACGCCCTGCATGCCAAAATTCAGGCCCAATGTCCCAAGGTTCACAAAAGGGGGGAGTATATCGTTCAATTTTGAATTCAATAGGTAGTTCAGTTGTCTTTCTGCCAACATACTCATCTTGGTCACAACAATCTTCAGCTTATCCATTTCAAGGGAGACGTAGTCACCATGAAAATTCCCTCCATGATAGACATTTTTCTTTTCGACATCGACAATGGGGTTATCGTTCGCCGAATTCACTTCCTCGATGAGAATGCGTTCAACATCATCTAGGGTATCCAAAATCGGCCCTAAAATTTGAGGAACACATCGAATGGAATAATACTCCTGTACTTTTTCCTCAAATACGTGAACCCCACCGTTGGTATCGGTATATAAATGGTGCTCGCGCTTACGGGTCAACGAACTATCCTTTAAATGACTGCGCATAGAGCGTGCGATTTCGCGTTGTCCCTTATGCTTTTTGGTCATGTTGAGAGCTTCTGAGAGGTGGTCGTCGTAAGCTTCCATTATTTCGTTGATGGCCGACGAGCATGCAATCATCCATTCCAACAATCGTCTGGTATAAATGGTATTTACCACACCGATACCGGTCATTACCGACGTGCCGTTTATAAGCCCAAGGCCTTCTCGCAATTCTACATGAATGGGCTTGATATTTTCTTTTTCGAATACCTCTTGGGTCGGTTTTCTTTCCCCATTGTAAAAGACTTCTCCTTCACCTATCAGCACAAGGGCCAAATGGGCCAATTGTACAAGGTCTCCACTGGCACCTACACCGCCATGTTCATAGATAAGCGGAATTATATTCTTGTTAATCAAAGTGGTCATGGTCTCGATGACCGAAGTATGTACCCCTGAATTGCCAAGGCTCAAGGTATTCAATCGGGCCAACATCGCTGCTTTGACATATTTAGGAGGAATCGGGTTTCCCGTACCCGAAGCATGACTGCGAATAAGATTGTATTGCAATTGTATGGTTTCGGAGTCCTTGATCTTATATTGGGCCATCGGACCGAAACCCGTATTTACGCCATAGATGACTTTGTTTCTGGCGAATTCTTTTAGAAAATCGAAACTTTTCCGTGCCGTGGCTATAATTTCGTCATCGATCGAAATAGGTTCTCCGTCAAAAATTATACTGTAAAATTCCTCAATTCCTAGCTTTCCTTTAATTTTTGGCATTTGTGGTCGGTTCTATCGCAATAATTTCTGTAAACAGGGGGTAAAAATAGGGATTTTGACATGCAAATTTATAATAAATGGGGAAGGAATACCTTATTTTTACGCTGTAATTGAGGCAAACACAAAGGCGGCGTGCGCAACTTGGTGCTATTGGGCGGCCCAAGCCATCTGAATATTTCGAAAATCGAACGTAAATGAAGAATGAAAATGTCGATGTACTGATTATTGGTGCAGGCCCTTCGGGAGCGGTTTCTGCAGCATATCTACACCGTCAGGGACTGAACATAAAAGTCGTCGAGAAAAGCAAATTTCCGCGGTTCGTGATCGGAGAGAGCTTGTTGCCGCGATGTATGGAACATTTTGAGGAAGTAGGCCTATTGGACGCTCTTAAGGCGCAGAATTTTGAGGTCAAGGCCGGAGCACGATTCATGCGAGGCGACAAGATATGTAATTTCGATTTCAGTAAAAAATACACAGAGGGGTGGGACTGGACGTGGCAGGTACCGCGTGCCGATTTCGACAAGACTTTGACCGACACACTGATCGACCGGGGTGTCGATATCGCTTTTGAACATGAAGTAATCGCGGTCGAGTTTGATGGGAGCAACTCTGTCACTACCATAAAGGATATCGAAGGAAATCTCTCAACAATATCGGCCAACTTTATTGTTGATTCAAGTGGTTATGGAAGGGTCTTGCCCCGGTTGTTGAATCTTGACAAACCTTCTGACATACCCAAACATTCTTCTATTTTTACCCATGTTAAGGATTTGAAACGACCCGAAGGCCACGAAGGCACCATTATCACTTTTGATATTATCAGCCTTGAAACATGGTTATGGGTGATTCCTTTTTCCAATGGCTATACGAGTATCGGTTATGTGACCCCTACCGACTATCTGAAATCGCTGGAAGGGGATAATACCCAAAAATTGCGGGAAATGATGAAGCTTTCGAAGTATTACCACAATCGTTTTGAAGGTCTGGACTATGAGTTCGAACCTAAGACGATCATGAATTTTTCAAAATCGGTCACCAAGCTCCATGGCGAGGGTTTTGTCTTGACCGGTAATAGTGCCGAATTTCTTGACCCTGTATTTTCATCGGGGGTAACCTTTGCGACCGAGTCGGCCTTACAGGCCTCCAAACTGATCACGCGTCAGCTTAAGGGAGAAAAAGTGGATTGGGAAACCGATTATGTACATCATATGAAAGAAGGGGTCAATGTTTTTGCCACCTATGTCAAAGAGTGGTATACGGGCAATTTACAGACCATCTTTTTCGAAAGTAACGACAATCCGGTTATCAAAGCACAGATCTGTGCAGTATTGGCAGGTTATGTCTGGGATAAAACCAACCCTTTTGTCAAAAACCACCATCGTCTGGTAAAGACAGTTGCCCGTATCGCGGAGCTTGAAAAAGAAGGGAAGAATTAGGTTTTACTTAAAGGCCTTTTTTAGTATCAATTTTGCAAACGATTTACCGGTCTTGGCATAACCTTCACCCAATCGGTCTTCATCGCTAAAACTACTGCCCCATTGATCGCCGGGTGCATTTTCACTGGTAACCTTGGCCAATACATTTTCTCGATTCGACGTTTCAACGAATTTCAGATGGGTAGTTACTTTGGCGGGTTGTTTCATGACCCCGGCATCCCACCCGGGGAACATCCATACGGTTTCAACGATCAAGGTATACTGTGCATCGGTAAGTCCTTCTTCGAAACTGATTCCATGGTCTTCGTAAAAATAACGGTTCATCAATTCCAAAAACTTGGGTTGCCAGATAAGTTCTTTGGCCGACGCCCATTTTTTCTCCCAGATTTTTCCCTTTCCTTTTGATTTTTTTTCCAGTTCGGTCGAATGCTCCTCTATATATTGGGTTTCGGATATATTTTTCTTGAACAGGCTCATATTGTCATAAACAAACTCGACATTGACTCCTTTTTGACCTTTGAGAAAATCGAAATTGCCTTCCTTGATTTTTATTTTTTGGGCGAAGGCCATTGTAGATACGAGCAAAATGGTAAGTACGAGGTATTTTTTCATCTTTAATGTATTTAACGATATTTTGAGAATCATAATCTCTTAACGCCAAAGGGGGAAAATTATTTGACTCGTAGGAAAAACACCTTAGTCATCAATGGAAGGAAAGACCATTTGTCGAAACTTCCAACCTGTTTGGTCATCGACCTTGCCTTGGGTCTGTTTCATAAGAACACCGATAACGTTTTCTTTGGGGTCTGCAAAATATTGGGTATTGAAATAACCGCCCCAATCAAAGGTGCCCTTACTGCCTTGACCACCGGCATCTTGGCCCTTTTTGCTCACGACCCCGAATGCAAGCCCGTAATGCTCCTTGCCCTCGCCGAACTTGTCTCCTGTTTGGTTGCCCATAATACTTTGTATCGTGGTCCTGCTCAAAATACGTACCCCGTTGAGTTCGCCATTGTTCAGGTACATCTGTAAAAAAGTGGCATAATCCTTTGCAGTACTTGAGAGGCCGGCCCCACCCGAAAAAAACCGTTGTGCACCTTTTTTAGGATAGTCCGTATCGTAAAAAGTAACCGGATAGTTCTTCCATTTTCCATCGACCTGGTGCTGAACGGCCACTAGGCGGTCATGTTTTTCTTCGGGAAGATAAAACCAGGTGTCGTTCATTCCCAAAGGGTCGAAGATCCGCTTTCTCAAAAATTGGTCAAAGGGCATTCCTGAAACGACCTCAATAAAATATCCCAGAACATCAAGCCCTTCGCTATAGGTAAATTTTTCGCCGGGATTGTGATGTAAGGGTAGTTTTGCCAGCTTCTTGACACTTGACTCAATCGAGATATTCTTGGTAGTAAACAAGTCGGTGATACCTGCCTTGGCATAAATCTTTTTAAAGCGTTCGTCACCATCGATGACCCCATATCCCAGTCCGGAAGTATGTGTAATCAAATGGCGGATGGTAATTTGATTATCGGCAGGTTTGGTGGTATAAGTAGAATCGGTTTCGTTGAAGGTGTCCAAGACCTGTGCTTCGTCGAATTCGGGAATATATTTTGAAATGGGGTCGTCGAGCCTGAATTTTCCCTCTTCCCAAAGCATCATGACGGCGGTCGAACTAATGGCCTTGGTTTGGCTGGCGATTCTGAAAATGGAATTTTTGGCCAGTTTTTCACCTTTTTCATTCGCGTTGCCATACGCGTTATGGAAAACAATTTTACCGTTTCTGGCAATCAATGCGACCACACCGGGAATCTTGTTTTGATCCACAGCTTCCTGTAACATACCATCGATTTTACCAAGGCGTTCCGGTGACATTCCAACCTCTTGGGGTGATGCTTCAGAAAGTGGAAGGGAAGCTTTTATCGAATTCGTTTGGGCAGTAATTGCAAAAGAAAATAATGCAAATGCAAAGATGGTCAAAGTAGTTTTCATTTGGTCGGGTTTACATAACTTGGATTAGGATTTCTGAATCTTTTAAAAATAATGAATCTTTTTGTAAAGAATGACCTTATTGTGGATGGGCATTCTTGTCCTTAAAATTATTTTTCCTCTTTTTAAGACTGATATATATCATGGTATTGGAATGGCAATGGAGCTACCTTTGGAATATCCCGATAAAAAGATAATACCATGAGAAAGGTTTTAATACCGACCGATTTTTCGGAAAATGCCTTCAATGCATTGAAATATGCATGTCAGATTTTTAAATATGAAAGGAGCGAGTTTTTCATTGTACATGCCTATGCCGACGAAGTGTATCATCAAAACGGATCAAAGGATCGCGGTTCTTTCGACGAATTGAAAGAAGCTATTTTTCGAAACTCTGAAAAACAATTGGAAAAAATACGATTGGCCATTAAACTCTATTCGCCAAACCCGAAACATACCTATAAAACAATTTCGGCTTTTGGTTCATTGATAGACGAGGTGAACGATATGGTCGTTCAAGAAAATATGGACATTGTGGTGATGGGCACCCGTGGAAAGACCAACGATAGAACCATTACTTTTGGTAGCAATACACTGCAGGTTCTTAAATATGTGCATTGTCCGGTTATGGCCATTCCCGAGGGTTATGAATACCATGCTCCTAGGGAAGTGCTTTTCCCCACGAACTATATGTTACCCTATAAGCGTCGTGAATTGAAACTGCTATGCGAGATGACGGGTTCTTTCCGGTCCACGATCCATCTTTTGTACATCGATCCCTTGAAAAATCTATCGCATAGGCAAGAGGACAACAAACAATTTTTAACGGACTGCCTGCAAAAGCCGAATTTAATCTTTGAGACTTCCGATGAAAAAGATAAAACGATCGCAATAACGAAATATATTGTTCATAAGAGCATCGATATGCTTGTCATTGTGAATTCGAGACATTCCTACATGGAAGAAATCCTTCATCGGTCAACCATCGACAATATAGGGTTACATGTTAAAATACCTTTTTTGGTGCTACAGAACGTAGCGCGATAAACCATAGTTGAAAAATGAAAAAAATTATCCTTCCCACCGACTTTTCAGATAATGCGTACAATGCGGTTCGCTACGCGGCGAAATTATTTAAGGACACTGAGACCACTTTTTACCTGTTGAACACCTATACCCCGGCCGTGTATCAATCCGAATATGTCTTGCACAGTCCGGCTCAAATAGGGTTGGGTGATATCTATCAGGAAAACTCATTGGAAAATCTGAAACAGGTAAAAGCGAAAATCGAGAATGAATTCAAAAATCCTAAGCATACCTATATGCTCCATTCGGCCTTCAACACCCTGGTGGACGAGGTCTTGGAGACCATTGAAAACGAAAATGCCGATCTGGTCATCATGGGTACGCAAGGAGCCACAGGTGCAAAAGAAATACTGTTCGGCACGCACGCTGTGCACGTGATAAAAAAAGCGACCTGCCCCGTCATAGCAATACCTTCCGGGTTTGAATATGAACCTATCAAGGAGATTTTATTTCCAACGGATTATGAAGTCGATTTTCAAAAAGAACAGTTACAACAGCTTTTGAACATTGCCGAAATCAATGCAGGTAGCATTGAGGTTATTCATGCTTCTACAGGGTATGAGCTATCGGAAAATCAAGTGAAAAACCAACAAAAATTGGATTCCATATTTTCAAAGATTGCCTATCGGTCATACGATTTGCCAAGTCAAGGAGTCATCGAGGCAATCAATAGTTTTCAATTGAATAAACGAATGAACCTCTTGGCCATGGTTCAGAATAAACATACTTTTTTTGAACGCCTGTTCATCGAACCCATAATCAAAAAAATAGGATTCCATGTTACTATTCCCTTTATGGTGATTCCACATAATTAAAAATGAACCAAATGAAACATATTCTTGTTCCGGTCGATTTTTCGCATAACTCGTATAATGCCCTTTTTCATGCAACAAGACTGATGCAGGGCAAACCCTGCACATTTCACATTCTTAACGTTTATAACAGCTTTACTCCCCTACAGGCCAAAAACGTTGGAAAAGAGCTTTCAGAGCAATTGGAAGACGAGTCGTTTGAAGGACTCCGAAGTTTCAGCCACCGTATAAGACTCGATGAAGCGGATTCGAAGCATACTTTCAAAACCATCTCAAAACGTGGGAACCTGGTAGATGAAATCTCGAAAATCGTAAAACCGGAAAAAATCGACCTGATAATAATGGGTAATAGTGGGCGTGCCGAGATCGAAGCCATTTTTATGGGCAGCAATGCACTTGATGTAACAAGTAAGATCAAACACTGCCCTGTTTTGACGATTCCCAAAGCGATAAATTTTGCATCACCTAACGAAATTGCGTTCGTGACCGATTATCAGCATCCGTATGACGCAGGACTCTTGCAGCCGCTTCTCTTCATAGCAAAAAGGTACAAGTCGAAAATAAGGGTCATGCATATCAATGAAGAAGAGGTTTTGAACAATCATCAAATAATGAATAAAAGTGTTCTTTTGGAATATCTTTTGCCCTTTGAACATTCATTTCATTGGATGCCCCTATTCAAAAGCAAAGCGACCGCCATCGACACTTTTTTAGAAGAGCTTGATATCGACATGCTGGCCATGGTCAATTACCAACACAGCTTTTTGGACCGAATGACACGGGAACCCGTCATCAAGCGTGTAGGGTTTGATAACAAAATCCCATTTTTGGTCATTCCATATTCCGACTGACCTTCGTCATACCGAATCGCGACAATTGCATTTAACTTTATGTCATAACCCTAAAATTAATTGTTATGGACAAGAGAGTATTGTTGCCAACCGATTTCTCGAAGAACTCACTGAATGCGATTCGGTACGCCCTTGATCTCTACAAGGATCAAAGTTGTGAATTTTATCTCTTGAACGCCTTTAACGTTGATGGATATTCGATAGATAATATGATGGTACCCGAACCTGGCGAACAAAATTACGAGGCTACCAAAAGTGCTTCTGAAAATGAACTCGCCAAGTTGTTGGATATACTGGCCTTACACGGCGACAACCCAAAACATGCTTTTCACACGATATCGACCTATAACTCGGTACTTTTTGCAATCAAGGATGTCATTGCCAAGAAGGACATCGACATCGTGGTCATGGGAACTAAAGGAGCAACAGGGGCCGATAACATCGTGTTCGGTACAAATACCGTGGATGCAATGGAAAAAGTAACGGAAACGCCCGTATTGGCCATTCCTGAAAATGCGCGTTTCAATGTACCAAAGGAAATTGTTTTCCCTACGGATTATAAAACCGCTTTCAAGCGAAAAGAGCTGAACTACTTGCTCGAGATTGCCCAATACCACAAGGCTTTTATTCGCATTTTGCATATTGTCGAAGAATCGGAACTAAGTGCCGAACAACAGAGCAATAAAGAATTGTTGGAAACCATTCTCGAAAATATGGACCACAGTTTTCATACGCTGAGCGATTTAAAAGTACAATCGGGCATCAGTGCCTTTATTGAGAGCCGTGAAAGTGATATGATAGCTTTTGTCAACAGAAGGCACAGCTTTTTTGGCAGTCTCTTTTCAAAACCGCTTGTAAAAGAAATGGGTTACCATTCCAAAATTCCGGTATTGACCTTACATGATATCTCTTGACAATGAAAAAGACAGGAATTTGGATGGACAAGGAAAAAGCGCATATCGTTGTCTTGACCAACGGAGCCGAAAAAATGCACACTTTTTATTCCAATGTGGAGACCTATCATCCTAAAGGAGGTTCACGGTCCAAGACCAAGTGGGCCCCACAGGATGTAGTACAGGACAGTAAATATCTGGAGCGTGAAAAACACCAGTTTCGGGAATATTTCCACACTTTGGCCGATATGGTAAAGCACACCGATGAGCTTGCCCTTTTTGGTCCCGCCGATACGGCGGAAAAATTCAGGGCCGAATTGGTCAAGAACCATCGACTTTTGGCCGGCAAGGTCAAAACAGTAACCAAGGCGGACAGCATGACCGATAATCAGATCAAGGCATTGGTAAGGGATTTTTACAAAGTAAAAAGCTGAATGCAGGAACTACTTGATTTATTGAAAACACCCATGGCGGGCAAGATATTGAGGCTTTTGCTATGGCTGGTCATTATCCTGCTCGCCATAGGTTTTTTACGTAAGCTGCTGAAGCGACATATCGAAGATGCCACGATCAGGTACAAGGCCCAAAAGGGAATTGAAATTATAGGTTACATACTTATTATTATCCTGTTGCTTATATCGTTTACCATAGATGATGTCAAAGACTATACTATAATCATCGGTCTTTTTACGGCAGGTTTGACCTTTACCTTACAAGAATTGATATTGAGTATAGCTGGCTCGTTCTATATTTTTCTGGTCAGGGTCTATAAGCCGGGAGATCGTATCGAAATAAATGGTATCAAAGGAGATGTAATAGATATCGACAGCATTTATACTACAATCATGGAAATGGGTGAATGGGTAAGCACTGACAATTATTCAGGTAGAATCGTAAAGATCAGCAATGCTTTCGTTTTTAAAGGGGCGATCAAGAACTATTCTATGGATTTTCCCTTCGTTTGGGACGAACTCAATATTCTTATAACCCATGGCTCAGACATTGAACTTGGTAAAAAAAAGGTACTCGAAAGTGCTCAAGAAGAGCTTTCCGCGTATATCAAAAACTCAAAGGCAAATTGGGCTAAATTGGTAGAACGTTACTATATAGAAAATGCAACTTTAAACCCTACCGTGGCCGTTCGTCTGACCGATAATTGGATTGAGCTCAACCTAAGGTATATCACAGATTATAAATTGAGGCGTGCTACCAAACACAATTTGTTCGAGAGCATAGCACGGTCCATTCTAAATACCGAAGGCAAAGTATCATTGGCATCCACGACACTTCAACTACTGAAAATCCCTGAAGTGGATATAAATCTTAAAAGGAAAACGCATTGAAAGAAAAGACCATTGAAGTCTTAAAGTCTTCCGGGGAAAAAGCCCGGTTCTCCATAGAAAAATTACGCGCTTCCCTACGACATAGTGGGGCCGACGACGAGTTGGTACAACAGATCGTCGATACGGTTCGCGATGAACTCTATCAGGGTATTTCGACAAAAGAAATATACAACCGTGCATTTGCACTATTGAAGAACAAGAAATCGGTATTGGCTTCCAAATACAAATTGAAGAAGGCCATTTATGAACTGGGTCCGACAGGGTTTCCTTTTGAAAAATTCGTGGCGGCCATTTTAGAATATTCTGGTTATAGAACCGAAGTCGGCAAAGTGATGCCCGGTATTTGCGTATCTCACGAAATCGATGTTTTTGCCGAAAAGAATGGAACCATAAGTATTATCGAATGCAAGTTTCATGGTGAGGAAGGGCGTAATTGTAATGTAAAAGTACCATTGTACATAAATTCCAGATATGAGGACGTCAAGAAAAAATGGGAAGAACGTAGCGATAGGGCAAAAAAAATGAACCCTGGCGGTGTCGTTACGAATACCCGTTTTACCAAAGATGCAATAACATATGGCGTATGTGTAGGATTGGATCTGTTAAGTTGGGACTACCCCAAACAAAACGGATTGAAAGATCGAATCGATCGTTTGAGACTCTACCCGATTACAGTTTCGCATCTCTTGACAAACCGTGAAAAACAATTTCTGTTGAGCAGGGATATCGTGCTGTGCAGGCAACTCATTAAACATCGATTTTTTTTGGACCATCTCGGTATTTCGGAAACCAGAAAAGAAAAAATTCTGAAAGAGATTAACATGCTCTGCGAACAATAAGGAATGCCGTACACTAATTCATGAACAAAATAAAAATCCATTTTCTGGGCGCTTCGGGCACTGTAACCGGTTCTAAATTCTATTTGGAAACACCGGAACAAAACATTATGGTCGATTGTGGGATGTTCCAAGGTCTCAAAGAACTGCGAAAAATGAATTGGAAGCCGTTGCCCATTGATGCAAAAAAAATCGATTTGGTACTTCTAACCCATGGACATTTGGACCATACCGGTTACTTACCAAGATTGGTCAAAGCAGGTTTTAAAGGTAAGATCATCGGTACTCCGCCTACATTATCGATTACATCGGTCATTTTAAGGGATAGTGCAAAAATTCATGAAGAAGAGGCCGAGCGTGCCAATATGGAAGATTATAGTAAGCACAAACCTGCCTTGCCTTTTTATACGGTAAAGGAAGCCGAACATGCCATTGACTTGTTCGTTCCCGAAGAAAAGGAAGCCTGGATCGAAATCTCCGAAAATATTAAGTTTCGGTTTCGCTACAATGGCCATATCATTGGAGCTACGTTTATAGAATTGGAAATCTTTGGAAAACAGTTCGTGTTTTCGGGGGATGTGGGCAGAAAAAAAGACCTATTGCTTTCACCGCCCGAACGTCCTAGATGGGCAGATTATCTTTTTCTGGAGAGTACCTATGGTAATAAACTGCATCCTGAGGAAGATGTGGAAGGGATATTGGTCGACCTTATCAAAAATACCGTACGGGAGAGAGGCAGCTTGATCATCCCTTCATTTGCCGTAGAACGGCTGCAATCGTTGATGTACGTACTGTGGAAATTATATAGAAAGAACCGCATTCCCAATATTCCTTTGTTCGTTGATAGCCCAATGGGGAACAATGTGCTTTCCGTTTTTGAAAATCACCCCGATTGGCACAAATTGGCACATGAAGAGTGCCTCGCAATGTGTTCACATTTTAATATTATCACTTCTTACAAAGACACTTGGAAGACGATAGACGACCCAAGGCCCAAAGTTGTGATCGCGGGAAGCGGGATGGTTACAGGAGGTCGGGTATTGACCTATATGAAACAATTGATCGATATTCCTTCAACAACTGTTTTGTTGGTAGGTTATCAAGCGGAAGGCACAAGGGGCAGACAATTATTGGAAGGTGCCCATGAAATCAAGCTGTTCGGAAAATATGTTCCGGTAAAGGCCAAAATCGAACATTTGGAAAGTTTATCGGCCCATGCCGATCAATTTGAACTTTTGGACTGGTTGGGCGAAATCAAGAACTATCCCGAACAAGTATTCTTGGTACATGGCGAACCTTTGGCCTTAGATGTTTTTCGTGTTAAAATAAAGGACACATTGGGTTGGTATGTACATATTCCAAAATTGTACGAGGTAATTGAAATTCCCATATCAACTTAGTCCATTGATCGTACTGACCAAAATCATTTCATAAACTTTAAGGGCAATGTATTTTTATAAGAAATGCCATTGCCGTGAATGAGACCATACCCTTTAATGAAACCGAACAGGTACGAAAAATCGATGAACTCCTTAGAGATACCCGATATTGGAAATCGACCTTGGAACTTGTTCGAGACGAAATTCTGTTCATTGATCGTTTGTTGAACTCTTATGCCTTTGAACCAGACACACCCGATTTATTCGAAAGACTGCAAAACTATAAAGGACGATTGAAAATCGTAAGAAACAAGAGAACAGACGTGATTCGGCAAATTTCGGAACATGAAAACAATTTAGGGGGAATGATGGAGTGCAAGAACGAAACCTGCGACCTCGTTTTTTATGACAAACACAACATACTCAAAGCGGAAGTTGTGGCATATGCAGAAGGGTTTCAAAACCTAAAGGGAGAAATTTTCAATTATGCCGGCGGCATCTTAAAAAAAAGAAAGCCCTGATCGTAAAATAATGTACCGAACCTGACCAAAATCATTTCAGAGTCTTAGATGTCATTATAAATTGAAGACTAAAAATAATTAAGGTTAACCCCTAAAATCGAACACTATGTCACTTGTAAAATTTAACAACAGATGGCCATGGAATTACGGCCTTACCGATTTTTTCGAACGCAACGCTAATTTCGATGGCGATTTCTTCAATCTTGAGAAATCCCTGCCAGCTATGAATATTAAGGAGCACGAAGATGATTTTGAAATCGAACTGGCTTCGCCAGGGTTTGACGAAAAAGATTTTGAGATCACTTTAAAGGATGACATTCTTGAAGTAGCGGCCGAAAGGAAAGCCGAACAAAAGGAAAATGATGATGACTACACCCGAAAAGAATTCAACTATCGTTCTTTCAGGCGGGCACTACAACTACCCAAAACGGTAGACGATTCACAAGATGTCAGGGCCACTTATGAAAATGGCATCCTTAAACTACAACTTATGAAAAAAGAAGAAGGTGAACGAAAGGCTAAAAGAAAAATCGAAGTTGCTTGACCCAACAAACAGATGTCCGTTGGTTTCCTCTTTTTCTTGATCGGCACAAATTTTTTTGGTTAAAGAAGTTGCTTTTGGTCATTGTGAATACACTTGTTGATTACCGTACTAATGAAATGACAAAAAATACCTGGAAATCATGGAAATTAGAAAACAAAAATACCGTTATATCGAATGGCTCAGTGCCGAAGAAATGCATGAAGCCAGTAAAAAATGGATGTCTGAATTGAGTTTCATCAAAGATGAACAACTCTTTCTAAACGACTTGGTAAAATCATATACGTTGCAACTAATAGATAGTGAGGTATTCAATAAAAGCCAAAAAATTATTGAAAGAATATCAAAGGCGGAAAGAGAGGTCATTACATTGATGAAGAAAGTACAGTCGCACGAAAACCTACTCGAAATAATGGTCAACGATGTCGATGAACTAAAAATGGAAAAGGCCTATTTGGAGACGCATTGGGAGTTGACCGACAAGATAGAACGTTATATGGTCGACTACAGAAATTTGAAGGTCGCCCTTTTCAAAATGATAAGCCGATTGATTAAGAAGGATAAACAAAAAAGATTACTGAACTAAATATCGATATCATGAAAAAATTACTTGTTTTACTAATCCCGATCCTAATGGGTTGTTCTTCGGCCGAACTTGTCGAGAACTGGAAAAATCCCGATATCGTTATTTTTGACGCCTCCAAAGTTTTGTTGGTCGGTATGACGCAAAATGAGGATGCTCGAATCGATTTTGAAACGCGTTTAAAAGCTGAATTCGATGAAAGAAACATAGAATCGATGCGGAGCGTCGATCTTTTTGATGTTCGGTTTACAAATTCGAAACGTACTGAAAAAGAGCTCGATGATGTGGAACGGAGCCTTCTCGATAAGGATTTTGACGCAATTCTGCTCACCAAGATCATCGGTTCGGAGAGTCGGCAGTCTTTTCGCAAGACCATGGCCGATCTGAACAACTATAATGACGGCTTCAAAGAAGATTATAGGCGGCATCAAGACATCTATTACGATCAAGAGTACTATGAACGATATACGGTTTACCATGCGGAGACCTCCTTATATTGTATATGCGAGGGCAAGGATCGTTCATTGATCTGGCGCGGAAGTATCGATATTATGGACCCCAACGATATCGAAAAAACGGTGGAGGATTATGTGAAACTCGTCGTTGTGGCCATGGAAGAACAAGATTTGATATTTCACAAAGCCGATGGCGATGAAGATATCGATTTATAGTGCCCAAACTTGGAAAATGACATAACCCCTAATGGAAATAAAACAATGAATATAGGTTGTGATGATTCCCGTACAAAGTATACGTACCGTAAAAATGCAATGATGAGCGATTAAGAATTCAAAGTGCAGGAATATTCCATTGTTGGTTCGAGCCTACCTGACGACTAGGCAGGCTTGTCGAAAAGCCACTTTGAAAAATTGATTTGAAAGAAACTCCGAAACCCCACGGGAACGGGTGGGGTCGTGGAGTCTTTTCAGGCCGTCCTTAGTTCAAAGTAGTAACTATACTGGAGACGGTAAAGGAGCCGTACAACGTTCCCGAAGTATAGGTTCCATCTTCATAAAGCCCGTCCGTTTCCATTCCACTTGAGCTACCACCAAGATACAGTCCATAAGATGTTCCGTTGGTCAATGAAGGGGCGGAAAAAATTACCGATTGGTAGCTTTTGGTAGGGGCTAAGGTAAACAATGAAGTGCCGTCGGTTGTTTCAAGATGTATCAATGTGCCTGCGGATTGACTGCCCAGATTTGCCCTTAATGAGTACTGTGAGGACGAGCTGTCTGGGGACTGCAACATCTGGCTAGTACCCACCGCCAGCAAGAAGCCGCCTGAAATTTCAAAAGAGCGATCAAAATCAAGGGTACCGTTGCCCCTTCCCGTGGGGCCGTTTACAATTACCGCACCACCGGTCATGGTAATGCTGCCATTCGCATCGATGCCGTCACCTGAGGCGTCAATGAAAATATAACCGCCATTGATGTCGATCGTGAAGGTGGATCCTGTGTCGCCCGCCGCATTTAATCCGTCGTCACTAGAGACCAAACGGATTTCACCTGCGTTTATGGTTATCGCTGCTCCCTCGATACCCTCGTACGATTCGGTTATTGTAATATTGCCTCCATCGATGTTTAGCTCTCCATCTGCATGAACACCGTCATCGCCGGTGGCCACTGTAAAGGTTCCGCCATAAATAGCTATTTGGTCGTCCGAGTGAACACCGTCATCCGCCGCATCGATATCGAAAGTAGTGCCTTCGGCGATAATAACTTTGCTACCGGCCTTGAGCCCTTTGGCGGAATCATCATCGGAAAGACTGACAGAGCTTCCTCCACCGGAATTCAGTTCAAAATCGCCTCCATATACGATCAAGAAGGTTTCTGCCTGAATGGCATCTGCCCCTGAAACAATACTGAAATTACCTGCCGCAATCTCTATATAGCCCAACGTTGCATCTTCATCATTGTTCGATTTTAGGCCATCACCATCTACGGTAATATTATAGCTGCCGCCATCGATGACCAGATAATCTTTTCCCTGGATTCCGTCATCGACCGAGGTTACGGTTATATTGGCATCCTTAATTATAAGGCCATCCTTACTTTTAATTGCTTCATTGTAATTACCATTGACGGTAAGTGATCCGCTTCCATAAATGGTGAGGTCATCATCACTGAACAAGGCCGCATCGGGTTCATCATCATCAACGTTCGCATAAATATAGGTACTGGCATCGGTGAGATAGTTCTCCGTTCCGTCGACAAGTATGACAACGGCTTTCTTGGCATTCATGATGGCTAAGGGGGAACTACTTAAGCTTGTAATGTCTACGCCATCTAAAATTAATTTTACCGTTGATTCGTCTTCTGTGTCCACGATGATCGAGCCATCGGAAAGGCTACCGGTTATTCGATATGTGCCGGCGGTAGTAATGGTGGCGATTGCACCCTCTATGGTAACGCCAGTTGCAATGGTCGTTATGGTGCTGCCATTGAGAACGATATCGTTGGTCGAAGCGACATCCCATTCATAATCATCGGATGTTTCATGGGTATCGGCAACAACGATATTTTCATCATCTATTGTCTCGGCATTTTCATTGGTGATAAATTCAGCGACAGATACGTTCTCACTTGACACGGAATCGCCTTCGTTTCCGGCATCGATTTCAGAAGCATCGCTACTGCATTGAATAAATATGCCCAGTACCGTAAGTGACAAAAAAGTCGTCATCAGAAGTTTATATATTGTTTTCATGATAAAAAAGATTTGCAATTATAATTTCTTTTCAAGTGGGACTTCGAGCAATAAAAGAATCGCATTTTCAGAAAGTGCCTCCAGTTCAACAGTTTCTGTATTCCAAAGGGTAAGCCCATCGCGACTTTCCAACAGCCGATTTTCTAGTTCGAACGCTCCATTGATTACAAAGGCGAATACTCCGTTTTTGGTGCTCTGGAGTCGGTAGACCGCTTCTTGTCGCCCGTCGAAAACACCAAAATGAATATGGCATCCTTCCTGTTTTAAAATGGGGAACATTGTGTTGTTCCCATAATTTCCAAAGGATTTTTTACAGGATAGACCTCCACCCTTAATGCGGATTTGTAAATAGTTGACTAAATCCTTTTCATATGGATTGGATACATGGAATGACCGCCCCTTTTTAAGATGCATGGCCTTGATTTCCTCTGGGATTAGCAATTGGCGACCAGTATCATTTGATCCTTCGATTTCGATAAGACCGACCAAGGGCATTAAAAAGACAAGAGCATCCTCTTGCATATAATAGAATCGTCGCTTGCCGGGAGCCAAGGTTTCGTCTTCGAATACTGTTAGCGTACCGAACGAGGCCTCGTTCTCTTCTTTTTTCGTATGATCATTGAACGTGGATAGACATCGGTAATCTTCAGAGAATTCCATAACCCTTGTATCTGCCTTATAAATATGTGCCGGATTTTGAGCTATCATTTGATTGAAATTATATTAATTCAATTAAGCATCTACGTAAATGTCATGGGTAAGTACATAACCTTCAGAATTACTACCGGAAACACTTGAAAGTTCTTCTTCGACTCCATCACTGAACACATTGTCCTGAGCATGGTAGGTGTAGCCTGACATTCCTTTGGTGTAGCCTTCATCGCTTGCCGCGTTCACACGCACCACGGCACTATTATCTCCTTCGGGGAAGGCAATTTGTGTGACCAGTAGGGAATTTCCTGAGGCATTATAAATATGGACATGAATATGGGTGGATCGACCGTTGTACCAACCAGGAAATATACTTGAAAATTCTACCAGTCCGTCAGCATTTGAAACTTGTCTCCCGCGTAGAAAATGGTTGCTGGTGTAGTCGGTCGATTGCATTCCTGTGCCACCATACTCGGAATAATTACCATCTTTATCACAATGCCAAATATCTACTATCGCGCCTTCGAACGAATTACAATCATCATTGATGTTTCGGATGGTAATGTCGATATCAAGCACAATACCGGTTCTGTCACCAACGATGTCGACACGCTCAAGACTATTGGGGTCTTTGGTTGGGAAAGGGCCTTCGGTCTCGCTAGGGGTCTCCGAACAATCGCCGGAAGTGGTATCGGTACCTGTGTCGTTTCCCGTTTCTGTGCTGGTATCGGTTCCAGTATCGGTACCGCTATCCGTGTTGGTGTCATCGAAAATGGTGCCATCGGTGTCGGTTGAACAAGCAGTGAGAACGGTCAAGCTTGTGACGGTCAAACCTGCCAGCCCAAGTCCTTTTAAAAATTCCTTTCGTTTCATAATCATTGATTTATATGAATATGGAATAAAGCTAAGGAGGTGACGGGCTGCGTGAAAAAAATTGAGGTAAGCAAGGAAATTAGTGCGGTAAAACCGTGTTAAATGTTAAGGTTTTTTAAAATTTCGTGCTTATAAGTAGCGCTCAACGGAATTCTAAAATCCCCTATTTTAGCGGTATCCTTGTATACCGATTCAATTTTTCGCAACGGAACGATAAACGAGCGATGGGCCCTTTTGAATTTGGTGTCCGGAAGTTTTTCCAATATGCCCTTCATGGTAGATCGGGTAACTATCTTTTTCCCGGAATCTAAATGGACTTGTAGATAATCGTCCAAGGCTTCTATCAATAAAATAGAGTCAAAGGGAATATTGTGCAACTTAAAATCCGCCCGGAGGGCCAAATGTGTATTCTCAACGACGCTCTTGCTTTCGAGATCGATTTCTTTTTTTACCTTTTTTATGGCGACTAGAAAACGTTCGAACGAAATGGGCTTTAACAAGTAATCGCTAGCGTTAACGTTAAACCCCTCAACGGCATATTGGCCATACGCGGTTGTAAAGATTACTTTGGCCTCTTGTTTTAACGATTTGTACAGATCGAGCCCGTTGAGCTTCGGCATTTGTATATCCAAGAACAACAGGTCGATATCGAATTTGTTGAGGTACCGTATCGCCTTGTCCTGTTCGGCGAAGGTCTGTACCAGATCGATTAATGGGGTTTGATCGCAGTAGGCCCTGATTACTTCCAGGGCCAGTGGTTCATCGTCAAGTGCGACTGCTTTGATCATGAAAGGTCGATATACAGGTTCGTTTTATAATGTTCCCTTGTTTCAATTACATCAAGTTCATATTTTCCCCCATAAAGAAATTCAAGCCGCCGTTCCGTGTTTTTGGCGCCTTCCTCCGTGTTAGAGAGGCTAGTATTTTTATCCACCACGATATCATTTTCGGTGATGAGCCTTATCCCTTTGTCATCTACCGTAATAAAAATAGAGATTTTTGAGGGCTTGTCGGGGTTTATGCCATACTTGAATGCATTCTCAACATAATTGATCAAGATAATCGGGGCTATTTTTTTTCCGGAGGCATCTCCTTTGATATCGAATGTAAAATTTACCTGACCGCCCATACGCAATCGTTGCAGGGATACATAATCGGTAATGTATTGCAACTCTTTTTTCAGGGGTACTTTTTCGGTATCGCTTTCGGTGACCACATAGCGCATCATATCGGACAACTTCAGAACGGCATTGGGGGCCTTGTCTGACTTGGTCAAGGTCAGGGCATAAATACTATTGAGCGTATTGAACAGAAAATGGGGGTTGATCTGTGCCTTTAGATATGAGACATCGGCCTTTAGTTTTTCGCTTTTTATTTCTTTCAATTGATTGTCCAACCGGAGCAATAGCGACAATACCACGACCATAATAAACTGAAAGATAAATGTGTCGCGAAACCTGAAAAGGCTGAAAGGAGGCCCCTTTCGACCTACGGGCATGGGATAATTCTTCCTACCAGGACCATTTGGCATATTCGGAGGTAGCCCCTCGTTCAACAGAAGAGAGGGCATATAGGAAACAATGGCAAAACCGATTATTAGGAAAACACCGTACAACCACCATTTTTTTTTGTTGTAAAACTGTGGTACCAACACATAATAATGGACAAAAAAGAAAATCAACAACAATACATAGCTCGCGAAACTTCTTCTAAAAGCCCCGATCTCTAACAAAGAACCCGTACCGAAATCCGGTGATGTTAAAATGGGAAAGCTCAAAAAGGCTATGCCGATCAGTATGTTGATAAGAATATTACTGTTTTTCAATGGTTTATCTTAAGGGTCGTATTTGTACCAAAATTAAAGGAAATGAGATGCCTGTCTAAAAAAATGCGGTAAATTCCTATAAGGGTGCGGTAAAAATCATGGTAAACGCGAACGATTACCCTATCGAATTTCTTGAAATATAATTTTGAAAATTCTCTTTGTACTGGTCCGAAACGGTAATTCTTTTCCCTGAAATAATGACCTGGCTCCGTTCGATTTCGTCGATCTTGTCCAACGCGATGATATACGACCTGTGCACCCGCATAAAGTTGTTGGGCGAAAGTTCCTGTTCCAAAGATTTCAGGCTCATCAGGCTCAGAATGGCCTTCGATTGACCTTGTATCCAGATTTTTATATAATCTTTCAATCCTTCAAAATAAAGGATGTCGTTCAACTTTACCTTCAGTTGTTTGTATTCTGATTTTACAAAGAGAAAATCTTTTTCAGAAGAATTCGACGTCATGGGCTGTTGTTCGATATTGCCCCGCTTCAAGCTGAACCATTCCAGCGCCTTGTTTGCCGCAATAAGAAACTCGGCATAGCTAAAGGGTTTCAGCAAATAGTCGAGCGCCTCTACCTTGTAGCCATCCAAGGCATAACGGTCAAATGCCGTGGTAAAAATGATCCTGGTAGATCTGTTTAAGATCTTCGAGAGTTCCAAACCTGAAAGATCGGGCATTTGAATATCCAAAAAAATCAGGTCTATGGTGTTAAAATCGTAATTGTTCAGCGCCTCGATGGCACTATTGCACTTGCCATGCAGTTTCAGAAAAGGGGTTTTTGCCACATAGCTTTCGATTAGGTCAAGGGCTATGGGTTCATCATCGACTACTAAACATGATATTATGAATTCGTTGCTCATAATTGGATGGGTTACCTGATAGGCAAGGACAAAGTAGTATAATACATATCTTCTTGTGTTGCCTGGGCATAACCATATTCGTTACTATACAATAGATCTAATCTTTTTTTCAAGTTATCGAGTCCGATTCCCGATCCACTTTTATCGTCTTGCCCCTTTGGAAAATACGTGTTTTTGGTTGCAAATACCACAAATCCGTTTTTAATGGCAATTTCGAAATATAACTTGGATGGCCTTGATGCCGAAACACCATGTTTGAAGGCGTTTTCTACCAATGTTATGAACAACAGGGGGGCTATCTTTATCGTATTCAAAACCTTGGGGAAATCATAATCTACCTTGGTATTTTTGGATAAGCGCGTTTCCATCATACTAATGTACGTTTTTAAAAAATCGATTTCCTTCGATAACGGTACAAATGCGTTACCGGTCTCATAAAGGGGATAGCGCATTATCTTTCCTAAAAGGTGTATGGTTTCTTTTGCCTTTTCGGGGGAATTGTCGACCAAGGCATAGATGTTGTTCAGGGAGTTGAAGAAAAAATGGGGCTGGACCTGATATTTTAAATGTTTCAGTTCCGATTCAAGTTTGGCCTTTTCGGCCTCACGCCCTTCGCTTTCCGATTTTTTCCATCGTTCCAACATTTTCAAGGCTATCGAAAAGACGACCGGTACGATGAAAGGAACGCTGTCCAAATAAATGAAGAACGTCCTAGGGGGCCTTCCTATATTTTTGGATGGGGGAAAGTTGTTTTCCAAAAAAACGCTTGCAAGTCTATAATTAAGAAACACCAATGCGGCTATCAGCGTCAAATTAATAAGAAAAAAGGGTGTATTGTTCTTTTTGAAAAAAAACCTATCGATCAAGTACAGGTAGTTCGTATAAAAAAGAAGTGCGTAAAAGAGTAGGGGTATCCATGAGTTTTTGACAATGCGCAAAATATCGATATTGTTTCCCGATAGTAGGTAGGGCATGCCAAAAAGCATAGACCAAACCATAATATGGAGCAAAAGAATGACCGATCTGTTCTTTTTGATGTTCATCTATTTCGGCTATTCGTAACGCAACGCATTTATGGGATCGAGCATCGATGCCTTTCTCGCCGGATACCACCCAAAGAAAATACCGGTAACGGCACAAACGGCAAACGAAATGACCAATGAATATAAGGTTACGTTCGTGGGCCAACTGAGTACTTTTTCAATGAAGAAAGTCGCCCCCAAACCTAAGATCACGCCAATGACACCACCAGTTACACTGATTAATATCGATTCTATCAAAAATTGCATCAAAATGTTCTTCCCCTTTCCGCCAACTGCCATTCGCAATCCTATCTCACGTGTTCTTTCCTTTACCGAGACGTACATGATGTTCATTATGCCGATACCTCCGATCAGAAGTGAAATACTTGCGATCGCGACCAATAGAACGGTCAACATTTCACTTGTGGAACTGAAGGTGGAAATAAGCTCTTCCATAGAAAAAACGCTGAAATCGTCCTCTGCATTCGAGGCTATATCGTGCTGTGAGCGCAATACCTCGGAAACTTCTTCGACCGCATCGGGGGCTTCGTCCTCGCTTGTTGCGGAAGCTACGATCGATTGCAGATAATCAACGGCCAGAATGCGCTTTTGTACCGTGGTGTAGGGGGCAAGAACAACATCGTCTTGGTCTTGGCCGAAGGTATTTTCCCCTTTGGGGGCAAGTACCCCGATAATCTTAAGGGGAATACTTTTAAACCTTATCATTTGGCCTATCGGGTCGTTTCCATTGGGAAAAAGGTTTTCAACAACGGTTTCCCCGATGACGGCTACCTTTGCCGCCGATCTTACATCCGCTTCGGTAAACATACTGCCACTTACCATCTCTAGTACCCTGATGTTCAAGTATTCAGGCGCCACGCCATAAATACTGGTCTGGGCATTTTCGGATCCGGAAATGACCTGCCCGCTACCCTGTACTTGGGGGGAAATATCGGTTAAAAACCTGGTTTCCGACTTTAAGGCCTCATAGTCATCCAATTTCAAAGACTGCATTTCGTCGGCACCCCTACGTACCCCGCCCATCATCTGGGCACCGGGACGGATAGTGATCATATTGGATCCCATACTCGATATTTGGGTCCTGATGCTTTCCTTCGAGCCTTCGCCTATCGCCAACATGGCAATTACCGAACCTACGCCGATGATTATACCGAGCATGGTCAGTAATGTTCTTGCTTTGTTGAGCACGATCGCCTTCCATGCGATCTTTATCAAATTCGAAAGTTTCATAATGTGTTCAATTTAAGGCCGCAAGGTGTTCGGATGCCATTTGTATATCATCGTTCAATCGGTCTTCAATAATATCCCCGTCCTTGAGTACGATGGTACGTTTACTGAATGCCGCTATATCGGGTTCATGGGTCACGAAAATGATGGTCTTTCCCTGTGCGTTCAATTCTTGAAAGAGCGACATGATCTCGTACGAAGTCCTGGTGTCCAAATTCCCAGTGGCTTCGTCGGCCAGAATGACCACGGGATCGTTCACTAAGCTACGGGCTATGGCAACACGTTGTTGCTGCCCGCCCGAGAGTTGTGCCGGGGTATGCGAGATACGGTCCGCTAGACCGACCTTTTCAAGGGCGCGCAAGGCCCGGTCGTGTCTTTCTCCGTTGGAAACCTTTCCGTTGTACAAAAGGGGCAACTCTACATTGTCGACGGCCGAGGTGCGCGGCAATAAGTTGTACGATTGAAAAATAAAGCCAATTTTTTCGTTGCGTATCATGGCCAATTCGTTCCTGCCGAGGTTCTTTACGTTTACATTATCGATTAGGTAGGTACCCGTACTCGGTACATCCAAGCAACCAAGAATGTTCAACAGGGTACTTTTACCGGAACCGCTCGATCCCATAATGGTAACAAATTCGCCCTCTTCGATGTCAAGCGAGATTCCCCTTAAGGCGTGCACCGTTTCATCGCCCATCGCAAAGTCGCGTTTTAGGTTCTCTATTTTGATGATCGTCTTCATTCTTTTTCCTTCTTTTTGTCCCTGTCGGCCCCAGGCCTTTTAGGCATGAACGGACTTTGCGAACCACCATTGGACTGTACATTTTCGCCATTGCCCACACTTTTGATGTTATAGACCATTTCGTCCCCTTCCTGTAATCCTTCCTGGATTTGAACGTTCATGCCATCGCTACTTCCCGTTTTGATCGATCTGGAAATAATGGTATTGTTCTGCAGCACCCAAACAATGGACCCTTGACTAGGTTCAGCGGAAGGGGACATCGGGGGCTGCCCACCTTCCAAAGAACCGTTTTGGCCGTTATAGATCCTTACCAGTTGCGCATCGGGGCGAAAATTAACCGCTTTGGCCTCTGCGGTAAGAACATCGTTCAATTCCAAGGTGTAGATAAAAATTGTTGCGGTGAGGCCCGGTTTGAGCAAAAGGTCGGGATTGTCGGCCTTGATGACCACGGTATACGTAACCACGTTCGATTCTACGGTAGGATCTAAACGGACTTGCGTTACCGAGCCCGTGAATTCTTTGTCAGGGTATGCATCTACCGTAAAAGTGACACGTTGCCCCTCGCTTACCTGACCTATATCGGCCTCGTCAACATCGGCCTCTACCTGCATTTCTTTAAGGTCTTGTGCTATGGTGAACAATGTTGGGGTGCTATAGCTTGCCGCCACTGTTTGCCCCTCTTCCACAGATCTTGATAAGACCACGCCATCTATGGGGGAGTATATCTCGGCATAGCCCAAATTGGTTCTTGCCCTTTGCAGATCGGATAATCTCTGGGTTACCGTACTTTTCGCATTGTTCAGGTTGTAGGAAGCACTTTCAAAATCCGCCTGGCTTATCACTTCGTTGTCATATAATTTTTTTTGTCGATCGTAAATGGTCTGCAAATAGTTCATCTCGTTCTTGGCATTGTCATACGATGCCTGTGCCTGTAAGAGCGTCGCCTTTAAATTGGTCTTGTCGAGTTCGGCGATCAATTGCCCTTTGGTCACTTTACTGTTAAAGTCCACATATATTCGTTCTACTTCCCCGGAAACCTGGGTGCCTACCTCTACTTCGTTTGTAGGTTCCACAGTACCCGTTGCGGTAATGGTCTTGGTTACGTTCCCTGTCTTGGCCGCTACCGTTTCGGCGACGATCTTTGTTTCGTTGGCCCTTCCGAAGAAAACATATATGACAAGGGCAAGTACGATGACAACACCTACTAGAATGATCGTTTTGAGTTTTTTGTTTTTCATCTTTGATCTTGATTAAATTTTGATTTCTTTTCCTTGATAAAACTGGAGCAATTGGGCATAGAGAATGCTCAGGTATTTTGATTGCAAATAGTTCTGTTGGGCATTGGTGTAGGTGTTTTGGCTTACAACGAGGTCAGTGGTACTGAGCGCACCCAGGTCGTACTGTTTTTTTGCAAGTTCATAGGATGCTTTCGCCGCATCGCTCGCCGCTTGTGCTGCCAACAACTGTTCTTGCGAGGCGATTGAATTTTGCCATGCCGTTTCTATCTTTTTATAGAGTTCCTTTTCCTCGGTCCTATAATTCAATTTGCTTTTTTCTATATTGATCTGTGCCTTTTGCACCTGTGCCTTTGTCTGGTTTCTATTGAAAATGGGAACATTGAGCGACAAACCTATTCGTTGGTTGAAGTTCACGTCGAACTGGTCCGAGAAGCTCAGTTCCCGGGTACTCGTATAGCCCGTACCCAAACTTCCGGAAAGGGAAAGCGAAGGCAAATACCCGCTTTTGGCGATATCGAGGTCTTTTTCCGAGATATCGATGTCCATTCGGCTGGCATCCAGTTCGGGCAGCGTGCCGAGGGCGGCCTCATAGATTATCATTTTATCTTCTATCGGGTATACCCCGTTATAGCTGGTGTCGGGATTCTCGATCTGAAAATTTGTTTCCGGGCCTAGTTCGAGCATTTGCTTTAATGTGAGCAATTGAAGGTCGTAATCTTTTTGCGCCGCGATAAGATTGTATTTGTTGGTGGCTTTTTGGGCTATGGCATCCGAATAGTCCTTTTTGGCGGTACTGCCCGATTCGTAACGGATCTTTGCCGTTTCCATTTCCTTTTCGGAAACCATGAGGTTGTTCTCGGCCACCTTTAAGGCCTCGTGGCCATAGAGGGCCTGTAGGTAGGCTTCCGCTATGCTTAGAATGATATTGTTTTCGGCCTCTTTGACATACAGGGAGTTTTGATCGGCTAAAAGTCTGTTCTGCTTTATTCGATGGTTCAGTTCACCGCCTTGGTACAAGGGTACGTTCGTATTAAGGCCCAAGCTGGTGGAATGGATCTGCTCCGATACGAAATCACTGGTAATGGGATCTATACTGCTGCCATTGGTCATGCTTTGCGAAGCATTGCCGAAAAGATTGGGCAGGCGTTCCGATTTGGATTGCCGGTAATCGATTTCGGCATTTTCCAAGGTCAACCGAGCATTGAGAACCGAGATATTGTTGTCGATGGCATAGGCGATACAATCTTGAAGGGTCCATATTTTATCTTCCACAGTCCCAATTGCCTGTGACCATAACACACCGTGGCAACAAATCAGAAAAACGGCACTAAATAAAAACTTTTGCATTGTGTATGGCTATTTGAATTCCATACGAAGTTCCTATATACCGATGTTCCGTTACGAACGGAATATACTGGGGGCGAAATTTTATAGACGAACGCCCTTTTTTTGCCGATTTGTTTTTTTACAAAAATGTCCAAGGGAAATTCGGTAGGCTTTACAGGCCCAATATGGAAAAAAAATCTGTCTTGAAGCTTTCCCCAATAGGTATTCTAACATCGTTGATCACGATGCGGTTGCGCTGTACCGTTTTGATGTAATTTACGTTTACAACAAAAGATTTATGTACGCGTAAGAATTGGTTCGTTGGCAACCTCTCCAACACTTCCTTAAAACTCATAAGCGTAAGTATGGCCTTGTTGGTACCTGTAATATGGATTTTCAGGTAATCCTTTAAGCCTTGAATGTATTCGATATCGTCTAGATCGATCTTTATACTTTCATATTCGGCCTTTACAAAGATGAAGTTCTGAGGTGCTTTTTTTTCTCCATGTGATGGAAAAATATGGCTTTCAACAGGGATGTTTTTATCGGCCAAAAGTTCTTTGGCCCTTGAAATGGCCTTGATGAATCTTGGATAAGGTATCGGTTTGACCAGATAATCCACGGCATTGAGTTCAAAACCCTCGACGGCATATTGGCTATAAGCGGTCGTAAAAATGAACAAAGGTTTGTTGTCCAATGAGTTTATGAAATCGATACCACTTATTTGCGGCATTTCAATATCACAAAAAATCAAATCTATCTTTTTTTCCTTTATGGCCGTAATGGCTTCCAAAGGATTGGTGTAGGTACCTATAAGGTATATAAAGTCCATTTTCTCGCAATAGCCCTGCAATACTTCTATGGCCAAGGGTTCGTCGTCAATAATAATACAGTTCATAAGAATTGATTTATTGGTTTAAGACCAGGTTTACCGAATACGTTTCGCCATCGTTTTTTACTTTTAGCACATGTGCATTGGGGTATAATAATTTTAGACGGTTGCGAACGTTTTCAAGTCCGACCCCGAAACTGTTCTTTTCTTTGTTATGAATGCCGATTAAATTCATTACCGATAAATGGATTGAGTCATCATCTATGATTAGGTTTATTTTCACGGTGGTCCTGCCCTGATAATCGGTTCCGTACTTGAACGCGTTTTCAATAAACGATATGAACAACAGCGGGGGAATCGCCTTGTTCTTGTCCTCCCCGGAGATGTTGAGAGTCACGTTCTCGCTATCCGCCAATCTTAAACGCTGTAATTGCACGTAACTTTTAATGTATTCCAATTCCTTGGTCAAAGGAACCATATCTTTGTCCGCTTCATAGAGCATATAGCGCATCATTTCCGACAGATTGATAATGGCTTCGGATGTTTCCTTTGAATTCTTGACGGAAAGGGCGTAAATGGCGTTCAACGAGTTGAACAAAAAATGTGGGTTCAACTGTGTTTTCAAAAACTGAAGCTCTGATTGAATCTTTTCTTTTTCGACTTTTTTTCGAAGGTCTTCGTTTTTCTTCCACTCCCTATACATACGTAGAACGGCACTGATCGCATAAGGGATTCCGATAGCCATAACAGGCACAAAAAGAAGGCGTAACCAGTTTTTGTCGACGGGAGGTTTTCTGGGCCGAAAATCTTGAATGGGCCTTGGAGGAAAATCGGGGGGAAACGATAATTGAACAATAGCACCGACGATGATTAATAGTGTTACCGATACCAAAACGTAAATGTAAATATCTTTCTTGAGCAATAACTTGGGGACCAAAAAAAAATAGTTCAGATAGAATAACGCCGTTGCCGCAAATAATCTTGCGATCGTGCCTGATGGCAAAGACCTACCTTCCAATACTATCGGATATAACATTATTCCATAAAATGTCGCCCACACGAAAAGATGCATGAACAATTGGAACGGATATCTTTTGATGTCGGTAACCCGTGCCATGTCAATGACCGGTATTTATATTCAGTTCTTTCAATTCGTCAATACTTATCACCGGACTTTGCCCCCTTAACAATTTTTGCTTTACCAACTCCGCTATGTGCTTGGCATTTTCTGAGGTCGCAAAAGACCGCTGGCCCGGTACTGCAGGAATAAATTCTTGCCGTATCAAGGGTTTGCCGTTTTTTTTTATCTGGTAGCCATAGCCAGAATCGACTTTAATAATTTGGGTGGTCAATGAAGCTTTGTCCTCCTTTTTTGAAAAAAAATAGAACGAGAGAAATGCAATAAAAAATGTACCTAAAAAGACAAAGGAAAAACTTCTCAAGATTTTCATAACCCATCAGATTTTTTAAAAAGGGGTTCCACATAAGCATGGAACCCCTTTTAACATACAAGTAGTAAAACAATCAATCTTCATCATCATATTCGTTGAAAGGAAAAAACTCGTCCAAATCGTCCAAATACAACGACCCGGTTCTACCGAGTCCGACAAAGGCACGGGTATTGTTTGAAAATGCAACGGCATCTTGACGGTTGGTACCTTCAAAATTGGTTTTAGACTCCCAGCTATCGGTCGAAGGGTCATATTCCCAAACGGTGGTCAAGGTACCACTGTTGGTGCCACAGGCAATATATCCATACCCATTGAGGGTAAACCCGACAGCATTGCTTCTCGCAATCAGATAATCATCTTCTTCATCAAGATCCAACTTTTTTGTCCAACTTTCCGTAAGCGCATCGAACTCCCAAAAATCATCTTGGAAAACCCCATTTGAAACCCCGGTGCCCAAATACACCTTGTCGCCGATAGTAAATGTAACGGCCGCTCTTCTCTTATTGCCCCCGAAACCAACAAGCTCTGCCCATGTATCGGAAGTGGGGTCGTATTTCCAAAAATCTTTTCTATCGTTGTCACCATCGAAGCCGGTTCCAAAATACCCAAAACCGTTTGCGCCAAAGGCAACGGCACTTCTCCTTGCAGTTGCCGGGCACGGGGCTATTTCCGACCACGTATTGGTATTTGGGTCATACGTAAAAAAATCGTTCAATTCGTTCACCCCATCATACCCGGATCCTATATAACCCATACCGTTTACTTCGAATCCTACGGCAGCATTTCGGGCCACTCCAGGAAAATCGGCTTTTTGCGACCAATAGTCCCCATCTATATCGTATGCCCAAACGGAGGCAAGGTAATCGTCACCGTCATAACCTACACCGATATAACCTACGTTACCCACAGTGAAAGAGGACACTCCACTGCGCGGACTACCATCAAAGACAGACCTGTTCACCCAATTGCCCAAATCATCGGCATCCTCATCGTCGCTTGAACAACCTGTGAAGAAAAGTATATACACAGCTATAAAGCCTGCTATTTTAAAATTGTACGGGTTACGTTGCATATCGAAGTTGTTTCATTTGAAATATCAAACTATTGTCCAAAACTAACTTGTGATTTTTCGACGGAGAAACAGAATATATAAACGATGGGTTTTAACAGACCAATAGTACTTTTTGATCTACGAAACCCCTGAAAGGCTTCATCGGTATTTTTCGCCTATTGATCCCTTAAGAATACGTATTCGTCTATTGTGCAGTAATGCCTAGCCGCACGACATATACTTTTGATTTCAAATTTACTTTCGGAATGAAAAAAATAGTTAAAGAAACAGCTTGGTTTCTTATCCCGCTAGCAATAGCTTTTTTTATGGTGTTATTATTTTTTTCGTGTAGTGATGAAGGATTCAACGACTCCGATTTTGTAGCCGGCAGTGTTTTTACCGACAGTAACATTCGGGTAATGTTAATTGATACGATTACCGTAGAAACATCGACCATGAAGTTCGACAGTATCATTACTTCGGAGTCTGACCGAATTTTGGTCGGAAAATACACAGATCCGATTTTCGGTGTGGTTGAGACTTCAAGTTATTTAGAAATACTTCCTTCCTCATACACTATCGATAGTGAAGCTGAATTTGATAGCATTGTATGCTATTTGGCACCGGATAAATACTACTACAATGACACCCTTCAGACCAACACGATCCATATAAAGCGGTTGAGCGAGAACATGGTGCCAAAAAATGGGGATTATTTCTATAATACGAGTACGGTTCGGTTTTACGAGGAAAATATGGGCGCTCTTTCATATAGCCCAAGACCCTTGCAGGCCGATTCGTTGGAAATTACACTTTCCGATAGTCTAGGGTTGGACTTTTTTTCGAGATTACAGGAAAAGCAGATTACCACCTCGGATGAATTCAAGGAATATTTTAAAGGGATTGCCGTACAACCGGATGTGGCCGATGATGGATCCATTATAGGGTTTTCATTGGATGCCGACAAGAGTTATATACGCCTATATTTTAGTATTGCCGAAGAAGATGAACGTGTGCAAGAGTATATTGACTTCAACTTCAATACTACAAGTACACCCATACCTTTTTTCAATCGTATAAGCGCTGTGAATCCCGTTTCCTATTTGCAAACGCTTACTGACGAGGAGGTTAACCTTGAAAGTTCGGATGCCGAGAACCAAAGTTTTGTCCAATCCGGTACGGGCATAGCCACCCGGATCCGATTTCCTTATATCAAAAGCCTATATGATATTCAGGGCAAGGGTACATTGCTTGATGCCGTTCTTAAAATAAAACCCGTTCAACAGTCTTACAACGACAGGCTTATTTTAAAGGATAGTCTATCGGTATTTATCGTCGACGAAAACAATGATCTTACGCAACAATTGCGTAACCCAGACACATCTCCTGTTTTGGCAATTTTAAATCGTGAAAACCAAGAGTTCAATGAAATTTATTATGAACTGCCGCTGGCCACATATTTAGAAAGTTTGTTGTTAACGGAAGGAAATACGGAAAATGCCCTGATTCTCTTTCCAGACAACTATAATTCTATCGTTGACCGTTTTGTGCTTCAGGGAAGCGCCGAAAACGGAACTGTTCTAGAGGTAATCTATTCAATTTATGATGAGACCGAGTAATAAAAAAATAGTTTCCATTTTTATCTTGTATTCCATTTCGGCTGTCGGTCTCGCCCAGTCCGAGGGCCTTACAAGTTCTCCTTATTCCCTTTATGGGTTAGGGGTCATCAATCAAGCTAGCATCGGAAAAACCAATGGGCTTGGCTATAGTGGTATCGGTCTCAAGACCGATAGGGAGATCAATAATTTGAATCCTGCCAACTTTGCCTTGATTCCACAAAATTCCTTTTTTTATGATGTCGGTGTCAGCGCTGCGTACAACACCTATAATAATTCGCTAAGTACCGAAGGAAGGACCAACGTGAATTTTTCTAACGTGGCATTGGCCTTTCGAATAACGGATGGGCTCGGGGCCGGCATTGTCATGCTTCCATACAGTAATGTAGGCTACACGTTAGTAGGTATGCAAAGTAATATCGAGGGAAGTACAGATACCTTCGAAAGTAATGTTGATGGTTTGGGGGGGCTGAGCGATCTACGCCTGAATCTTGGGTATCGTATTGTCGGTGGACTTCGATTGGGTCTGAGCACTTCTTTGCTATTTGGCAATATCGAAGAGAACGAGTCTTTTGAAGTCAACGGTAATGCATTCGAATCTACCCAGACCACCAATTATAGTGGCGTTCGTGTAGGTTTTGGACTGCAATACGATTTATTGGAAAATCTTACCATCGGCAGCACGGTTCAGTTTCCCACCGATTTGACCGGCAGACTGAAACGTTCTGTGGTAAAAACTTTGGATGGTTCTGAGATTATTGCCGAAAATAATAGTTCAGGCAGTGCGGATAGTTTTAACATGCCCTTGGAGTTGGGTATTGGCTTTAGTGTTGATTTTTTTGAATCGTATACTGTTAATGCGGACTACAAGAAAAACTATTGGAATTCTACCGGCCAGACCGAAAACCTTGGCCAATACGTGGATCAAGACATCTTTGCCTTTGGTATCGAATATTTGAAAAATGCAAAGAGCCTTAAATACGGTCAACGCATCCGATATCGAGCCGGTTTTAACTACGACACAGGTTATTTGGCTATAAACGGCAAAAAAATTGACGGTTTTAATTTTACGGCCGGTATCGGTATACCAATGGGGAATGTAAGTAATTCACTAATGAACCTATCATATAGTTACGGAGCCAAAGGTCAATTACAAAATGTTCTTATAAGGGAAAAATACCACTTGATTTCCCTTAACCTAAGTTTGGAAGATATTTGGTTTAGAAAACGGAAAATTAATTGATTATAAAAACCCACCGGTCAATACTAAAACCGTACTCCATTTTACATAATAATGGATAGATTTAGCAATACCCTAATAAGGATGAAATAAGAAGAAACAAGACTTGAACCTCCTAAAGATTCATCTGACAATCAAATTGATAGTACCAAGAAGTATAAATAAAAATATATCCACATTAGGTTAATAGTAAAACCCTAAAAATCGTTTCGACTTTTAGGGTTTTGAAAAGTACTCGAGGTGGGAATCGAACCCACACTCCAAAGGAACTGGATTTTGAATCCAGCGCGTCTACCAGTTCCGCCACTCGAGCAAAACAAAATTGGGACTGCAAAACTAAAAAATATTTTCTTTTTACCATCGAAAATAACCACATTATTCCTTTACCAACACAAATTAATTTTTAAATTTGCACCTCGCTAATAAAAAGGGCTTACAATAAACTAAAAAACAACAGGTTAACCATGTCCTATACCGTGCCAGAACCCAAAATTTTCGCTTGTACGCAAAGTACGGTATTGGCAGAAAAAATTGCCGAGGCTTACGGTACCGAACTGGGCAAGGTTATCTTTTCGAAATATAGCGACGGTGAGTTTCAACCATCGTTCGAAGAATCGGTGAGGGGCGCGAGAGTCTTCATAATCGGATCGACAAACCCGAGTTCCGAAAATCTCATGGAAATGTTGTTGATGCTCGATGCGGCAAAACGCGCGTCGGCCAGGCACATAACCGCTGTGATGCCTTATTTCGGATGGGCACGACAAGATCGTAAAGACAAACCAAGGGTGCCCATTGCGGCCAAATTAGTGGCAAAAATGTTAGAGGCGGCAGGGGCAACGCGGATTATCACGATGGATCTGCATGCAGATCAAATACAAGGGTTTTTTGAAAAACCTGTGGATCATCTTTTTGCTTCTACCCTGTTTCTTCCATACTTGAAGAAACTCAATCTCGAAAACCTGACGATCGCATCACCGGATATGGGCGGCTCAAAAAGGGCATATGCCTATTCAAAGGCGCTGGAATCGGATGTGGTAATCTGTTATAAGCAACGGGCGAAGGCCAATGTAATTTCGCACATGGAGCTCATAGGTGATGTCAATGGAAAGAATGTAGTTCTTGTCGATGATATGGTCGATACCGCTGGCACCTTGACAAAGGCTGCAGATTTAATGATGGAAAGGGGCGCATTGAGCGTTCGGGCGATTACCACCCATGGCTTGCTTTCGGGCCAGGCATACGAAAGAATTCAGAAATCGAAATTGTTGGAGTTGATCATAACCGATTCGATTCCTTCTAAAAAAGATAGTGACAAGGTAAAAGTATTGAGCTGTGCCCCTTTATTTGCAGATGTCATGCACCGGGTACATCACAATACTTCGATAGCTTCCAAATTCTTAATGTAGTTATCGGGCCTGTATTCAAAAGATTATTAATTTTTTAAACCATATTATGAAGTCAATTACAATTAAAGGATCAGAAAGAGAAAGCGTGGGCAAGAAGGCAACGAAGGCCCTACGTAATGCTGGAAAGGTTCCTTGCGTGATATACGGAGGGGAAGAACCATTACACTTTTCAGCGGATGAACTAGCGTTCAAAAACTTAGTGTACACCCCAAACGCGCACACGGTAGCGATTGACTTGGAAGGTGGCACTAAGATCGATGCAGTAATGCAGGACATCCAGTTCCACCCGGTCACGGATAGTATTTTGCATATAGACTTTTATCAATTGTTCGCCGATAAACCAATAACCATGAACATACCCGTACGCTTACAGGGCAATTCTCCCGGAGTGCGCAACGGTGGTCGGTTATTGTTCAGAAAACGAAAACTTGCCATTAAGGCATTACCTGATAAATTACCCGATTTCTTCGATGTTGATATTTCTAAGTTGAGAATCGGCGATAACATCTCCGTCGAATCATTATTGAGCGACGATTTCACCATCTTACACCCTGACAACACGGTAGTAGTGCAGGTGAAAACTGCGCGTGCCGCCGTTACGGTCGATGAGGATGAGGATGAAGAAGGATTGGAAGAAGGTGCAACGGCCGATGGAGCGAGCGAAGGTGCTGAAGCCCCTGCGGCAGAATCCGCCGAAGGAGGGGAAAGCAAAGAATAATCTCCCCAAAAATAATAGAAAAGCATCCTGTTTCGAGGTAAATCGGAATTCAGGATGCTTTTGTATTTTTAGGAAATGCGAATTCAATTATGTTCGAATTTTTGAAATCCCTTTTTATTGGAAACAAAACCATTGGGGAAGAAATTGATCCCATGAAAAAATATCTGGTCGTAGGCCTTGGAAATATTGGAAATGAGTATGCAGAAACCCGCCATAATATTGGGTTCAAGATATTGGATGTGCTAAGCGACGCGCAAGATTTCAATTTTGAACCAGGTCGATTGGGCGATCTAGGCAGTTTTAAGATCAAGGGTAGAACTGTTATTTGCATAAAACCGTCAACGTATATGAACCTGAGCGGAAAAGCGATAAAATATTGGTTGGACAAGGAGAAAGTACCCTTGGAAAACCTTTTGGTAATTACGGATGATATCAACCTTCCATTTGGTACTATTCGTTTAAAGACCAAAGGAAGCGATGGCGGCCACAACGGACTGAAAAGCGTTCAAAGCCTACTTCAAACAACAACATACAACCGTTTCCGGTTTGGGGTGGGTTCCGATTTTGCAAAGGGAAGACAAATCGATTATGTACTTGGGGAATGGAATGCCGCAGAGAAATCGGCACTCGATGAGCGCCTTAAAAAATCAATTGAAGTGATAAAATCATTCGTTCTTTCAGGAGTAAAAAATACGATGAATGAATTCAACAACACGTAGCGGTCGATTACAACGCTTTGAAGCTGAAAATTCCCGAATCGGCCGTATTCCCCTCTTGATCTTTAGCGACTATTCTCCAATAGTAAACCGTATTTGAGGTTACCGTCACCTTATAGCTGGTGATGTTCTGACTCGTTGTAGTAACCATTGTTTCCGGGGGGTTCTCGGTTGAAAAATAGACATCATAACCAATAATGTCATTATCCAAATCGGCACCTTGCCAGTCAAGGGTAACTTCATTGTTGATGTCCTTAAAAACGGACTCTGCCGATTTCGGGGATAAAATTTCGGGAGGAAAAGGCGCATGGGTAGTTTCGGATCCTGCATTATAAAAATGCCATGTCTCGCTCGCAGTGGCTTGCGCAACCTGCGAATTTTTCGAATTTACGAACCACGAAAATTGAGCTCCCTTTTCTATCGGTAGTTGGGCACTGAGCCCTTGTGTGCTTATAGTCTGTGTGATGTTCGTATTTAGATTTTTTACTCTTAGTTCATAGGTTTCGGCAAAATTGGCCGCCAACCATTGGAATTCTACCCGACTTGTCGTCTCGTTCAAGCTTACCCCGGTAGTACATTCCGAATTGGTTTGAGGAAACACCAATTTGGCACTCTCCGGTGGTTTTGGCGGATCCTTCTTCTTACAGCCGATAAGAAGGATTCCCATCAAAATGAATGAAAAAATCCTCATTGCTTTATCACTTTAGTGGCGACTTTCATATCCGGCCCCTCGAATTTCACATAATACATACCCGAAGGCAAGCCTTGAAAGTTCAGGGCTGTTTCTGTATCATTACCTGAAAAAATAGTGCTTTTCACTAATCTTCCATCTGAGGTAAAAATACTCACCTTTAAATCTTTAAGGCCTGACTGCACAAAGATATTCGTGAATTCTTCAAATGGATTCGGGTATATCAACGGCTTGCTTGAAATGAAAAACTCTTCTTCATAAATGCCTTGGCATGCTTGGGCGGTCGAAACCTTTAATTTGTTGAATCCGTTTTTCAAACCAAGGGTTATTTCCTTTGCCTGTGTTTGAATCGATTCTCCGTTCAGTTCAATAAAAAAGATTTCGGCCCCTTCAAGAGTCAATGTAATCTGTTCGCTTTTCAAATCGGTTTTGGAGCTTACCCCTATTGGTTGGGGTTCGGTTATGATAACCTCGAAGCAGTTCGGCTCATATTGCTTGCTGCCGTCGGAACCGGTGATACAGACATCATAAGTGCCCGATGATAGGTTTGAAGAAGAAAACGAACCCGTAAAATCATCCGATAGATCAGTACCGGGACCTGTTATCGTTATGGTATAATCAACGGGTAATGTCGCGGAAATATCAATTGCACCGTCATTCTGATTTCGGCAGGATTCGCTTGTAAGCGCCACTGAAAAATTATTTGCAGGAAACCTGAAGACCTGACAACCTTCTGCATTTACTTCGGCTCCTTCCGGAGTTCCTAGACATATATCATCCCCATCATCGAAAACCCCATCCTTGTCGGCATCAGGTCTAAACTCACCTTCAATACACACTTCAAGGGAAAAATCGACCAATGCTCCACCATCAGAGGCTGCCGTATCCTCTACCTTTAATATCCACTCTCCTAAAATCGATTCGCCTTCAAAAGCACTCAATGAACCCAAGGGTTTTACCGTACCGCTTATTGCCGGGTCACCCCCACATACAAAACTTTCACCGTTATCGTCAAATGTCGCATCAATGTTCGCCAATTCGCCACACGAACTTGATATTAGAACAACCGTCGTCCCGGTGGGCGAAGTCAAACTAACCACCAAATCCGATAAAAAAGTATGTTCAATTTCTAGATTCACATTGATATCGGATAAAAGAAGATCTTCAAGAAAAGTAACCTTTGAAGTAATAGTCGGTGTACCGGTAGCCGATATTTCCAACGGCAGGTCATCGGGCGATCTACTTTCGCAACTGAAGCTAATAGTCGTAAAACTAAAGGCCGTTCCAAAAGATCCGTCCCCACATGCATTTTTTGGTCGTACCCTCCAATAATAGGTAGTTTCATGTTGAAGGTTGTTGGGTAGATAGTTGTTGGTGATAACGTTGTCTTCATCAATGATGTTTGCAAATGCAGGATCGGTTGCGATCTGCACATCGTAAGAAGTATACGTAGGATCGCCCTGCCACTCTAAACCGAGGGTGGTCGATGAATCTTGAAGGCCGTCGACGGGTGAAATCAGGGTTATGTCAGTGAAATCACTATCGTAAATGTTCAAGTCAAGCTCAACTTGTTGTGTTTTGGTAGCGCTCGTGGCAAGAACCCTTATCGTGTAGTTGCCCTCGGTCAGGTTCTGTGTATTGGAAATCGTAATTTCTACAGGCGTATCGGTATCGATGGCCGTTTCTGGAGAAAAAGCGATATCCAGTCCCGGCGGGATTGAAACAATACTAAATGTGGCCTCTTCACTGAAACCCAGATAGGTCTCGTAATTAAATGGGACGATAAGATTGTCAGGTTGACAGATCCCATATTCCAATTCCGAAAAGTTCAATACGATTTCAGAAGCCTCAATGGTAAAATCACTTGCATTGACCGCATAGAATATGTTATCACTGGCCTTGACCATAATTCTTGCCTGAGTAGTGGCCTCTCCGGGAAAGACTACTTGATGACTTCCATCATTGGGCGTATTCTGGGCCAAAATAATCGGAAAAGTAAGTCCTCCATCGGTTGATAGAAAAATATCGACCATAGAGGCGCTTACCGGTGCCTTTTCGGTATTGGCCACATCCCATGTAATTTCTTGGGTCGTTCCGGCCGAAAGGACTTCATTTTCGCTTTGCGACAGTACTTCGAAAGGTCCAGCACCGTTTACAACCGAGACCTTAACGAGATCATGGTCCACCTGTCCCCCCCCGACTGCATTATCCCTCACAGTGAAAGCGAAATTAAAATCACGTGCCACATCTGAAACCGTTTCCCACGCCGAATTGATAGGCGGGGTGGTCTGGGTGAGATTACCCTGAAGCACACTGTTCAAATTCGGAAAATACCTTATGGGCGAATCGGAAGGTTTTTGAGAGCGGAAGTTCGCCCCAACGGGATTGGTAGGTCCAAAAGTCGCCTGGGTGACCACTCCGTTGTCGATTTGCTCCCACGTATAGGTAAGTATATCTTCGGTATTGGCATCGGTGGCGGATCCCTCAAGTACGAAAGCCGTGGACTTCGGAATGACAAAGTCACCAACATCGGAAGCCTCAGGTGTTACATTTATCAAATCTTCGACAATGACGCCACAGCTATGTGTTTGGAGATAGTCTGAAATTTGGACAATACTGTGGTAATGAAAATAATCATCGCCGTTAGGGGCAACATTGTTGACCCCGGTTATACCCGCATAACCCATAATCGTGGTTCCACTGCCCGGTTCTGCCTGTACAAGGGTACCTTCAGATTCAAATGACCATGTATGATTGGCACCGAACTGATGGCCCATTTCATGTGCTGCATAATCGATGTCGAAAATATCACCTTCCGGGTTCACTCCTGACGAATAGGCACTTCCTTTTTTATTATCGATACACACCGAACCGACAAAACCGGCATTTCCATCATTGCTTCCTCTGTGAAACAAGTGCCCTATATCATAATCTTCGGCACCTATCTCTTCCTCTAATGTATTCTGTATCTCGGTATTTAAATTGCCGCCAAAAGGATCCGTCGCTGCATTGGTATAGATGATATCATCATTTTCGGCGATCAGCTCAAGAGATATACCAAGATCAGTCTCGTATACTTCATTTATTCGCGTCACCGTGGCATTGATTGCGGCCATGGCATCAACAACAGATCCACCATGGTACGCAGTGTACTCCCCCGACGCAGCGACTGCAAGACGGAATTTTCGAAGCACTCTCTGTACTGCCGGTTTTGATGCCGACGACCTTATCGTTTTTTCGGTCAAGGATTCGGTTTCGCATACGAAGTCGCTTTTCAGGGTACTTTTATCACGTTTGTATACGGCATATTTATTATTTCCGATCTTTTGCAAAAACACAGTGCCCTTGTCATCGGTATTGACCATCATAGCCTGTATGCCTTTATGGGAAACACTGAAACGCATCTTAGAACCATCGTTTTCCAATCCACGGCCTACATAAGATTTGATTTCTGGAAATTTTGCCGCTAACTCCGGGCTCATTACCGAAGCTTCTGCCACATTGAACGCCATAAGTTTCCCTTCTCCGTTGGGGAAGTATACAACTTTAGACCCTTTTTGAGCCGATGATATCGATTTCAATTCGTTCTTAAAAAGGGTTTCCTCAAATGTAAAAACGATTCCTCTCTTGACATCCAGACGTTCCGAAAACCCTTTTTCGAAATTTGCTTGGCTAGTTTCCATTTTCCAATAGGCATGTTGCGAATACCCGTAAAAGGAAAAAAATACCATGGTAATTGTGAAAACAAGACGTAGTTTTGTAGCCATTAAGGGGTTTTTAGCCAAAATCAAATATAACCCTTTTTTATTATCCCGATTACGTGCTAACAGTCCAAAGCATTACCAAACTCGACGAACGGCACTCCACTGTGCTGACCATTGGCACATTTGACGGAGTGCATGTAGGACACCGTGAAATTTTGCACCGTTTGATAAAGAGTGCAACGGCACTTGGGCTGAAATCGACGGTTCTCACCTTTTTTCCCCACCCAAGAATGGTGCTGCAAAAAGATTCGGATATAAAGCTGCTGAACACGATAAACGAAAAGGCCAAAATTCTAGCCGAGTTAGGTATCGACTGCCTTATAATCCATCCGTTTACTAAAGAGTTTTCAAGGTTGACGGCGACCCAATTTGTTCGCGATAATCTGGTCAACAAGCTCAGGATGAAAAAAATCATCATTGGCTATGACCACCGGTTCGGTAGAAATAGAACGGCCAATATCAATGATCTTAGGGCTTTTGGAAATACGTTGGGTTTTGAGGTCGAAGAAATATCGGCACAGGAAATCGACGACGTTTCGGTAAGTTCTACAAAAATCAGAAAAGCCTTGGAAAATGGTGACGTTCGGGTCGCCAACAAATATTTGGGATATGCCTATATGTTGACCGGAACGATTATCAAAGGCAAGGGACTTGGCAAACAGATCGGCTTTCCAACGGCTAATTTGCACATTGCGGAGCCCTATAAGTTGATACCCAAGAACGGGGTCTACGTAATCGAAGCACTTTTAAACGGAAAACGGGTTCACGGTATGATGAACATAGGCTTCAACCCGACCGTCGCAGATGATAAGCATAGAAGTATAGAGGTCAATTTTTTCGATTTCGAGGCGGACCTTTACGGGCAAGAAGTTCAGGTCAATATAGTACATCGTCTTCGGGACGAACATAAGTTTAAATCTGTTGAGGCCCTGCGAGAACAGCTTATCAAAGACAAGGAAAACGCGTTCACTTTAATTTCAAAGTGATGTTGAATCGATTGCTTTTCACTAAAATTGACAATGCCCCCTTACTTATTTTTAGAATTTTCTTCGGCGTACTTATCGCACTCGAATGTTATGGCGCGATATTGACCGGATGGATAAGGCGTACACTGGTAGAACCCGAGTTCACCTTTACATTTATCGGGTTTGAATGGTTACAACCGCTTCCGGGTTGGGGCATGTACTTCTATTTTTTCGTCATGGGTACTTTGGGTATCTGTGTTGCCTTGGGCTATAAATATCGTTTCAGCATTATTGCCTTTACCGTACTTTGGGCAGGTGTTTACCTCATGCAGAAATCATCGTATAACAACCATTATTACCTCTTGATTTTGATTTCGTTGTTCATGTGCTTCTTTCCTGCGCATCGGGGATATTCTATAGATGTAAAACACCGACCTCGATTGAAAAGGAACTTTATGTTCAGCTATGTTAAATGGGTAATCGTACTTCAGTTGTTCATTGTTTATACATACGCATCGATAGCAAAGTTGTACGGCGACTGGCTCGACTTCGGTATCATAAAGATCCTGATGCTGAACAAGGCCGATTATCCATTGATAGGGCCGCTTTTGCAAGAAGCTTGGGCACATAAAATAATCGGTGTATTCGGTATTTTGTTCGATCTTTTGATCGTTCCCGCACTGCTTTGGAAACCAACTCGTAAAATCGCTTTCATAATCTCGATTTTCTTTCATTTGTTCAATTCGATAGTCTTTCAAATAGGGATATTCCCGTATCTATCTTTGGCCTTTACGGTGTTCTTTTTTGAACCTGAAACCATAAGGAAGATTTTCTTCAAGAAAAAAGAGGCCTACGTATTGAACGAGGTTAAGGTTCCGTCCCATAAGAATATGGCGATCTTGTTGGGCGGAAGCTATTTTCTTGTCCAATTTCTATTGCCCCTAAGGCATCATTTTATAAAAGACAATGTATTATGGACGGAAGAAGGCCATCGCTTGAGCTGGCGTATGATGTTGAGGAGTAGAAGCGGAGTGACCGAGTTCATGGTTACGGATTCAGAAACCGCCGAAACCCACAATATTGATCTGGATGCCTACGTCACAAAAAAGCAAAAGCGCAGGCTCCAGGCCTACCCTGATTTTATTTGGCAGTTCGCTCAAAGATTAAAACAAGATTATGCCGAAAAAGGCAAGAATATTGCGGTTCATGCAAAATCAAAGGTGAGTATCAATGGCAGGCCCTATGAACAATTTATCGATCCAAAAGTCGATTTGGCCAATACCCGTTGGGAGTATTTTAGCCATAATGAATGGATTTTACCCTCAAAATTGGATTAGCACCTCAAAACTTGACCGCCCGTTGACATAATTGCAAGGGCATGCCCCAGGGATCGCGAAGCATCACCAAATGGCTGCCGTCCTCTTTTTTGACTTCCTCAAAGAACGAAGCACCTTGTTTTTCTAATCGGATCTTATCTTCTTGTGCGTTTTCAGAAACGAAGGCCACATGAAACGTGAGCGGGTGTTGTTTAGCAAAATCCGTTATCATTTCATCCGGCCGGTGATATAATTCCATGATTACACGGCCTGAAGAATCGGCCAAAAATGTCATAAATGGAGGTTCATTTTGTCGGGCCACAACTTTTAGCCCCAGATTTTCAATGTACCATTTGACTACCTCGTCAATATGCACGACGTTGAGTGCAAAATGTTCAAAGATCATAAGTGTTTTCTTTTTGACTGCATGAAGGATAAATATAAGCCTTAAATCATCGGATTACCTTAAATTTGCCCTTCAAATAACAAATACCAATGTTACAGTTACAGGTCATTCGTGATAATAAGGATGAAATCATCAAGGCGCTGGGAAAGCGGAACATTGATGCGGCCCCATTGTTGGACAATGTATTACGGCTTGATGAAGAAAGACGTTCGACCCAAGCACGTCTTGATACCGTTCTGGCGGAAAGCAACAAACTGTCAAAAGAAATCGGCGGATTGTTCAAAAGCGGAAAAAAAGACGAAGCAAACATCCTAAAGGAAAAAACGGGTGCCTTAAAGGAAGAATCGAAGCAATTGGGGGAACAGCTGAACACCACGGCCGAAGAATTACAAGAGGTATTATACCAAATACCGAATGTACCCCATGAACTTGTGCCATCCGGAAATACCGAAGAAGACAACGAAGAAGTTTTTAGGGAAGGTGATATACCTACCTTGAATACCGATGCACTGCCACATTGGGAACTGGCCAAAAAATTTGACCTTATCGATTTTGAACTGGGCGTAAAAATTACCGGGGCGGGTTTTCCTGTGTACAAAGGTAAAGGCGCACGGTTACAACGCGCCTTGATCGCCTATTTTCTGGACAGGAATACGGCGGCAGGCTATACCGAGATGCAGGTGCCGCATTTGGTGAACGAGGCCTCGGGCTATGGTACCGGGCAGCTGCCGGATAAAGAGGGTCAAATGTACCATGTCGGCGAAGACAATCTTTATCTGATTCCGACGGCTGAAGTACCCGTCACCAATTTGTTGCGTGACGAAATTTTAAACGAAAAAGATTTTCCGATCTGTTATACAGGCTATACTCCCTGTTTTAGACGTGAGGCTGGAAGCTATGGCGCCCATGTTCGAGGACTCAACCGTCTGCACCAATTCGACAAGGTCGAAATCGTCCGTGTGGAACATCCTTCAAATTCATATGAGGCCCTTGACGGCATGGTTGAACATGTAAAAAACATACTCCGTGAACTTGAACTTCCCTATAGAATTCTACGATTATGCGGGGGCGATCTCGGATTTACCTCGGCCCTGACCTATGACTTCGAAGTTTTTTCGACCGCTCAGGACCGTTGGTTAGAAATCAGTTCGGTTTCCAATTTTGAGACCTATCAGGCCAATCGTTTAAAATTACGCTACAAAGACGAAAATGGAAAAAGCCAATTGGCCCATACGCTCAATGGCAGCTCTTTGGCGCTTCCAAGGGTATTGGCGGGTATTTTGGAAAATTACCAGACGGCCGACGGCATAAAAATCCCAAAAGTTTTGGTGCCCTATTGTGGATTCGATATGATTGATTAAGACCACCTTAACACCAAAATCCTCTATTCTACGTTATCTTTGGACAATGCGGTTCATTGTACTTTTTATTTCGTACCTCGTACTTCTAACTTCCACTTTGGCCCAAGATGATTTCTTGGCAAAACAGTATTTCAATGATGGCGAGTTTGAAAAAGCGGTCGTTTTCTACGAAAAATTGGTCGAAAAAGACCCAAGGCGTTCCGATTATGCCGAGGGGCTGGTTGCCTGCTATCAACAACTGGAACGCTATTCGGAAGCCGAGAATTTCTTAATGGATAGAATACAGATGGGCAATCCGTATCCGACGTTGCTTGTCGAACTGGGGTATAATTATACTTTACAGGATACCCCCGATAAGGCCAATGAATTTTATGACCAGGCCCTTGCCAAGATCGAAGAGAATCCGAATTTTGGTTACGGGCTTGGCTTTAAATTTCAAAAATATGCCCTTCTCGATTATGCACTAAAAGCCTACAAGCGTGCGATGGAATTAAATCCGAAGTTGGATTATAATTATCAGATTGCCAGAATTTATGGTGAACAGGGCGATATCTCCAGAATGTACGAGGCATACCTAAAACTTATCGGAGATGGCAAGGTCTCAAAATCGAATATTCTCAGAAGTATCGATGACTTTATTTCGTCAGACCCTGAAAACGAGAACAATGTCAAGCTAAAGCGTATTTTATTGCAGAATGCACAGCGGAACCCGAACATATTATGGAACGACATTCTCAGTTGGCTTTTTGTACAACAAAAGCAATATGAAAGTGCATTTCGCCAAGAAAAGGCCATTTTCAAACGCACTGATGGCAATTCGGTACAAAGGCTGGAACGACTGGCCGATTTGGCCTTAGAAGAGAACGAGGTACGAGCGGCGACCGAAATCTATGAATTCATCGTTGAAAACAGCAATGATGAGGTTACCAAGCTCAACGCCCAATTGAATTTGATCGATATCGAGTTGATGAATTCCGATAGTGCATCCTTGGGCAAAATCGAGAAAAAGTATGAAGACTTGGTCGAGATCCACGGGTATAAGAGCCGTACATTGCAATTGCAAGTGGCCTATGCCAATTTTTTGACCTTTAAAAAAGATACGCCCGAACCTGCAATCGAGATTTTGAAGAATAGTTTGGAGCTACCTTTAAACGAAAGAGGGCTGGCCTATATTAAAATGGCTTTGGGCGACATCTTGGTCTTCGATAGAAAATTCAATGAGGCATTGATTTATTTTTCGCAGATACAGAAAAAATTGAAAAATGATGTGCTTGGCCAAAATGCGCGATATAAGGTGGCACAGACCAGTTTTTACAAAGGTGATTTCGATTGGGCGCTGACCCAGTTGAAAGTACTGAGAAGTTCTACCTCCCAATTGATAGCGAACGACGCCATGCAATTGAGCCTTTTGATTTCCGATAATTCGTTGGAAGATTCCACACAGACGGCTTTGAAAAAATATGCCCGTGCAGATTTGTTGGCCTACCAAAATAAAACAAAGGAAGCCATAGATGAATTAGAGGTCATTTTGCAGAATCACAAGGGCGAAAAAATCGAGGACGAGGCCCTTCTCAAACAAGGTGAACTGCTAGAAGGCGTTAAAGACTATGAGGCCGCCCTGTTCAATTATCAAAAGATTACGGAATTCTACGGTAACGGCATTCTGGCCGACGATGCCCACTTTGCAATGGCCGAACTTTATCGCAAGGTGTTGAACGAACCCGAAAAGGCCAAGACGCATTATGAAAAAATAATCTATAATTATCAGGACAGTTATTATTTTCCACAAGCGCGTAAGAATTTCAGGAGACTCAGGGGGGATTCCATTAATTAAAACAAACCCAAGTTCAAGTAAAAGGTCAAGAATGGATTATAAAATTGTGTTTGAACCTGCTTTTTGAACTTAAACTTAAAAAATGTACATCTACAATGTAACTACCAATATTGAAGAATCCGTTCATGATGAATGGCTGAAATGGATGCAAGAAACCCACATACCCGATGTGTTGGCAACGGGAAAATTTCTCGGTGCAAAAATGAGCAAGGTTCTCGTCGAAGAAGAAATGGGAGGCATTACTTATTCGGTACAGTTCACCACGGTAGACAAGGAAACCTTGGGCAAATATTATGTCGAAGATGCGCCCGGACTTCGTGAAGATGCGCAACGCCTTTTCGCAGGTAAATTTGTTTCGTTCCGTACGGAACTTGAAATCATCAGTGAACATTAAATGGAGTACCTCTTCTCTTATGGTACGCTACGGGAACATGACGTGCAAATTGCACTTTTTCAAAAAACCTTAACGGGTCATCCTGATGAAGTAACGGGGTTTGCCCTATCACCAAAAAAGGCGTACGGAATCTATCCAGCACTCTTGAAGACCGGCAATCCATCAAATCGCATATCGGGAATAGTATATGAGGTTACGGAAACCGATTTAGTAAATGCGGATGCTTATGAAGGAGATTTGTACCGACGGATCAGGGTTGGGTTAAAATCGGGTAAAAAAGCTTGGTTGTATGTTGCGAAACACCCTTAACTTTGGGTATGGCAAAAAAAAGAAAACGAGCCAGCGGCAATTTTTCGGGTGAGGGTTCTGAAAAGTGGGCAAAGCAACCTGTAAGGGCCAAAAAACACCTTGGTCAACATTTTTTGAAAGATGAGTCCATTGCACGACAAATCTCCGAAACCCTTTCGTTAAATGGCTTTAAAAACGTTATCGAAATCGGCCCGGGCACGGGTGTTTTGACCAAATACCTATTACAGCGAAACATTGATCTTGTGGCCATGGATCTCGATTCCGAATCCGTTGCTTACCTCGAAAACAATTTTCCGTTAGAACATCCTGAAGCCGTAAATTCAAATAGCAATTTTAAGATTATTGAAGCCGACTTTCTAAACTATGACTTGAACAAACTTTTTGGTAATGAACAATTCGCTATAACGGGCAACTTTCCCTATAACATCTCTACCCAGATCGTTTTTAAGATGTTGGAATTCAAAGACCGGATACCCGAATTTTCCGGCATGTTCCAAAAAGAAGTGGCCCAACGCATCTGTGCCGCATCGGGAAAAAAGACCTACGGAATTCTTTCGGTTTTGGCCCAAACATTTTACGATGCCGAGTATTTGTTCACCGTACCGCCTATCGTTTTTGATCCCCCCCCTAAAGTAGAATCGGGTGTTATCCACCTGGTCAGAAAGGAAAATTTTACGTTGGACTGTGACGAAAACCTGTTCTTCAAAGTTGTCAAAACAGCGTTCAACCAACGCCGAAAGACCCTTCGCAATAGCCTAAAAATATTCGGGCTTTCCGATATTCTCAAAGAAGATGCTATCTTTGCCCTTCGCCCAGAACAATTGCCAGTGGCCGATTTTATCGACCTTGCGAAGAAAATAGCGAATGACACCCTTTAAACTCACAGACGAGCTTTTGGCTGAAATCGAACAGCTGATCGAAAACCAGAGCGATGCCAGTTTGGTGACGCTCATGGATGAGGTGCATTTTGCCGATGTTGCAGAGATAATCGATGAACTGGATACCGATAAGGCCACCTATCTTATAAAATTACTCGATAGTGACAAGACTTCCGACGTGCTTACCGAGGTCGATGAAGATGTTCGGGAAGCTATCTTGGCCAACTTGTCCTCCAAGGAGATTGCCGGAGAACTTGCAGAATTGGACACTGATGATGCGGCCGATATTATCGCCGAATTACCCAAGGAAATAGTTCAGGAGGTTATCTCGGAAATTGAGGATAAGGAACATGCCAAGGATATCGTCGATCTCTTACGTTACGATGAGAACTCCGCGGGTGGACTTATGGCCAAGGAACTGGTCAAGGTCAACGAAAACTGGGATGTTCTTAAATGTGTGAAAGAAATGCGTGCCCAGGCCGAGAATGTTACCCGGGTGCACTCTATTTACGTGGTGGATAACGAAGATAAGCTGAAGGGAAGGCTTTCGTTAAAAGACCTTTTGACCACTTCGACAAAAACCCATATCAGTGAAGTTTACATTCCGAAAGTCGATTCGGTCAATGTGAACGAAAAACCAGAAGAGGTCGCCAAAATTATGAGCAAGTACGACTTGGAGGCGATTCCGGTAGTCGATGAGATCGGAAGATTGGTAGGCCGTATTACCATCGATGATATTGTTGATGTAATCAAGGAAGAAGCCGATAAGGATTATCAATTGGCTGCAGGTATCTCGCAAGGCGTAGAAGCCGACGATACCGTTTGGGAACTGACAAGAGCACGCTTGCCTTGGTTGATTCTAGGGCTTTTCGGCGGCGCGGCGGCAGCGGTAATCATGGGTGGGTTCGAAGAAATGTTCCGAAAATATACGGTCTTGTTTCTCTTTACCCCATTGATTGCCGCCATGGCAGGCAACGTAGGGGTGCAATCGAGCGCCATCATCGTACAAGGTCTCGCCAACGACGATATTAAGGGCAGTATCGGTAACCGATTGGTTAAAGAAATGCTACTGGCCCTATTGAACGGATTGATTTTGGCCGCCATTCTCCTACTTTTCACCTGGATTTGGAAAGGGAGCTTTCTAACCGCCTTGGCCATTTCAATTTCATTGATCGCAGTGATAATCGTAGCAGGGTTTATAGGCACTTTTACCCCGCTCTTTCTTCACAAAAGAGGAATTGATCCCGCCATTGCGACAGGACCTTTTATCACGACCAGCAATGATATCTTTGGCATTCTTATCTACTTTTTGATCGCAAAGTTGATTTTGGGAATTTAATCCAATTCACCTATAACGAACCTATGAAACCGATAAACATTAAAGAAAAACACGCGGCGTTTACAAAGCAATGGCATCCGCACCAAATAGCGGTGGTGGACAATATGCAAGTGCTTTTGGCCAAGATCAAGGGCGAGTTCGTTTGGCACGCCCATGAAAATGAGGACGAATTATTCCAGGTCATAAAAGGCACATTATACATGCAATTTCGTGACCGGACGGAGGTCGTAAGGGAAGGGGAGATAATCGTGGTTCCCAAAGGTGTGGAACATAACCCCATGACCAAAGACGGCGAGGAAGTGCACCTATTGCTTTTCGAAAAACAGGATACGGCCCATACCGGCAACGTACAACACGAAGTGACGCAAACCCATTATCCGAAAATATAACTGTGAATGAAGGTTTTGCATGTCGATATTAACCACCCACTGATCATTGAACAATTCGATTCTTTGGGATTTGAAAACCACGAGGACTATGTTTCCTCTAAGGAGGAAATCGAGGAAAAAATCCATGACTATGACGGACTCATTATCCGCAGTCGGTTTTCGATCGATCAACCTTTTTTAGAAAAAGCCGTCAACCTAAAATTTATAGGACGGCTCGGTGCCGGGCTTGAGAGCATAGATGTGGAGTACGCCAAATCACAAGATATTTTTCTGGCCGCCGCCCCTGAGGGAAATCGCAATGCGGTAGGTGAACATACGTTGGGCATGCTGCTCGCCCTGTTCAACAAATTGAACAAAGCCGATAGGGAAGTCCGTTCGGGAAAATGGGATCGCGAAGGTAATCGAGGGATCGAACTCGATGGAAAGACCGTCGGAATTATCGGTTATGGAAACATGGGCAAGGCTTTCGCCAAAAAACTTCGAGGTTTCGATGTTCAGGTTATCTGTTATGACATCATTGGTGGTGTCGAAGATGAAAATGCGCGGCAAGTCGGTATTATGGAACTGCACCAAAAGACCGATGTGCTGAGCTTGCATGTTCCACAAACCGAGCTTACCATAGGCATGGTCGATGAAGGATTTTTACGGAAATTCCATAAACCGATTTGGCTTTTGAATACGGCTAGAGGTAAATGTGTAGTTACCGAAGACTTGGTCAAATCCCTAAAATCGGGCAAGGTTCTCGGTGCTGGACTGGACGTCCTCGAATATGAGAAATCGTCTTTTGAAAACATGTTTGCCGACAATGAACTCCCCGAGGCCTTTAAATACTTGATCCGTGCCGAAAACGTAATACTCTCGCCGCATGTCGCCGGCTGGACAGTGGAAAGTCTGGAAAAACTGGCACGGACCATAGTTGACAAGATCAAAGTGGAATTTTGCTAAATTTAGTCATGAAAAAGACGGTTTTTGTCTTTGCCGCTTTGGTAATCGCGTTACTTTGCCTGTTCAAACTAAGCAAATATGCCCATGCCTCAGGCGATGCTTCCGTTGAATTGATCATTGCCGTAATCGCCGTAGTGTTTTTTTTCATCGGCATCCGTCTTAACAAGAACAGTTTTTCAAAGGATGCTTCCCAACCAAAAAACATAGATTCCAAGAAAATTACGGAATTTGGACTGAGCAAACGTGAGCTCGAAGTTTTGAATGGCATTGCCTCCGGGCTGTCCAATAAGGAAATAGGTGAAAAACTCTTCCTCTCAGAAAGTACGATCAAGACCCATGTATCAAATCTGTTCGTTAAACTTGACGCCAAACGGAGGACCCAGGCCATTCAAAAGGCCAAGGAAATGCGACTAATTTGACCGAAATTGTCATTTTGGTACTTTAGTATGAGCTTAATTTCCGGTAGCTCGTTTATATTTATCCATATCATCCAAATACATTGAAATGAAAAATGCAATTCTGCGTTACGGAGGTTTTGGCGTTATCACCATCTGTGCATTATCGGTTATTATTTGGTCCCTTATCGATATTGTTGATAACACACTCGGTGAAATCATCGGCTATTCGTCAATGGTCGTTTCGTTGCTCTTCGTGTATTTTGGCATAAGGCATTTCCGTGATAAGGAAAACAATGGTGTGGTAAGTTTTGCACAGGCCCTTTTGATAGGTATTCTTATTAGTCTAATGGCGTCCTTGGCTTTCGGCCTTTTGGATGTTATCTATGTTAAGTTCGTTAATCCTGATTTTATGACCGATTATTATGATGGAATGCTTGAGCAGGCCCGGTCCTTACCTGCAGCGGAGTTTGAGATTCGAAAAGAAGAATTGGCATCGGAAAAGGAAATGTTCTCGAATCCGCTGGCCCATTTTTTCATCATGTCGATGATGGTTTTTGTCATAGGTTTTATAATTTCATTGCTTTCGGCATTGATTTTACAACGCAAATAGAAATAACATGCAGTACAAGGCAAATTCACCTGACGATTATGTGAGCCAACTTCCAGAGGAACGGCGACCCGTGATTTCGAAAATCAGAAAAATCATCCTTGAAAATATCCCTAAAGGGTTCGAAGAGCAGATGAGCTATGGTATGTTGGGCTATGTGGTGCCACATTCCATTTATCCTGACGGATATCACTGTGACACCAAATTACCATTGCCCTTTATGAATTTGGCTTCACAAAAGAATTTTGTGGCCCTCTACCATTCAGGTATTTATGCGGACCCGAAGTTGTATGACTGGTTTGTCGGGGAGTACCCCAAACACTGTAAGCGCAAATTAGATATGGGCAAAAGTTGCATCCGTTTTAAGGCTATGGATGATATTCCTTATGACTTGATAAAGGAGTTGTGCACCAAAATGACTGTCGATGATTGGGTGGGGCTTTATGAAAAAAATATAAAGAAAAAATAACGGTTTCCGACTTTTCGGGAGCGAATAGTAATAAGTATGAAATGAGCATAAACAAATTTAATTTTTTGTGTACCAACCGAAATAATTAAATTTTTTACGCGAAAGCGCAGTGGTTGATCTATGCAGAAAATTTTTATATAGTCATTTTCAGATTAATACAAATTTTTAAATAGATGAAAAAAAGAGTAACAGGACTGGGCGGATTTTTCTTCAAGTGTAAAGACCCGAACAAAACGAAAGACTGGTATAAAACGCATTTGGGCATTCCTACAGATCAATATGGTTGGACCTTTTGGTGGAAAGACAAAGAAGGTAACGATTGTTCTACCCAATGGAGTCCGATGAATGAGGACACTTCCTATTTCAATCCGAGTAAAAAACAGTTTATGATGAATTTTCGAGTCGAAAATTTGATTGAACTACTTGATGTTCTGAAAAAAGAAGGGGTAACGGTCGTTGGCGAAATCGAGGAATACGAGTATGGTAAATTTGGCTGGATTCTAGACCCTGAAGGCAATAAACTTGAACTTTGGGAACCAATCGACAAGGCGTTTCTTTAGAACCTGAATATTTGTTACATTTAGTACTGTATTAACCACCAAAATCAAGAAAGATGTCAGAAGACAATAAAAATTTGGACGACATGGCAGATGATGCTATGGACAGTGCTAAAGAAGGGGCTGAAAACCTGGCGGATAAGGCCGAGGATGCATTTGACAGCGCCAAAGAAAAAGCAAAGGACCTAGGCGATAAGGCCGGTGAAAAATTCGAGGAGGCCAAAGAGGCTACCAAAGAGTTTGCGCACGATGCCAAGGAGAAAGCGAGTGAATTTGCCGAAGACGCCAAAGAGGCGGCCAGCGATTTTGCTGAAGAGGCCAAAAAGACGGCCAATGAATTTACAGAAAGCGCCAAAGAGGCTTTTGGCGGTGCCGGAGGGGAAAACAAGAAAATATTGGCAGGAATCCTTGCCATAGTTTTAGGCTCGTTAGGGGTACATAAATTTATATTAGGCTATCAAAAAGAGGGTTTTATCCTTTTGGGAATAACTTTGGCCGCTTATCTATTGATGTGCTTTTTTGGGTTAGGACTCCTATTTGTATGGATTCCTGGTTTGATCGGCCTCATAGAAGGCATCATCTATTTGACCAAATCTGACGAAGAGTTTTACAACACTTATCAGGTAGGCAGAAAACCTTGGTTTTAAAAAAAAAGCCGGATTTTCGCATCCGGCTTTTTTTATTTTAATTTATTATCGTAATATTGCAATATATAAATATAATAATGGGAGTTACCAAGACACAGATTTTCGATACGGACCAAAACCAATTGGCGGCCATTTTCAAGGTATTGGCGCATCCTGGTCGCATTGCGATTCTACAGTACATAAGTACACAGCCTTCTTGTATCTGTAATGATATCGTAGAAGAAATCGGCCTCGCGCAACCCACTATTTCTCAACATTTAAAAGAATTGAAAAGTATTGACTTGATCGAAGGTGAAATCGAGGGCAAAAAAATTTGCTACTGTATCAACCTCACAAAATGGAAAGAGATTCAGGGGCTTTTGAATTCTTTTTTTGACAAAACTAAGTTTAATTGTTGCTAAAACCATCATTATGAATACAAAGGAATTTTTACTGCTATTAAAGGAAAACCCGAACAAAAGCCTCATTTTTGAATATAAGGAAGGGCATTACGTTGGGGCCAATTATCATATTACCGAAGTTAAGAACGTTACCATCGAGTCGGTCGATTGCGGCGCGCGAACCGATCATTGGAAAGAGACTGTAATACAATTATGGGAAAGTCCTGCAGAAAAGGATAAACGAGAGTATATGTCCACTTTTAAGGCATTGGGTATTTTGAACAAAGTTGACAAAATGAAACCCATGGAAAAGGATGTCGAAGTTAAATTCGAATATAGCAATCCTGATTTTCATACGGCCCAACTTTTCGTCAATGATTATGGTCTGTCGGAAGATAGACTAGTAGTAAAACTAGGCGTCGAAAAAACGGACTGTAAGGCGAAAGAAGTCTGCGGTGCTCCCGTGTTAAAAGAGGCTGTATCGGAAGAATGCTGTGCTCCTGGTAGTGGGTGTTGCTAAATTGTAAGAAATGCGGATACGTGAAATGATGGCCAGTGACTGGGATGCGGTTTCCAGAATCTATGCCGAGGGCATTGCCACTGGTTTCGCGACCTTTGAAAAAGATATTCCGGACTATGGATCTTGGGACGCAAACCATATGAAATCGTGCCGGTTGGTTGCGGTCAAAGAAGACGAGATATTGGGCTGGGCGGCACTCTCGCCGGTATCGGGCAGATGCGTTTATGGGGGTGTTGGCGAGGTCAGTGTCTATATCGAAAAGGATAGTAGAGGAATGGGGGTAGGAAAATTATTAATGGAAAGCTTGATAAAGGAAAGTGAAAAAGAAGGACTATGGACTTTGCAATCAGGAATATTTCCTGAAAATGAGGGAAGCATTCGGTTACATGAAAAGGTGGGCTTCCGATATATTGGTAAAAGAGAACGGGTTGGAAATCTTGACGGTGTCTGGAGAGACAATCTGCTCTATGAACGAAGGAGTCCGATTGTGGGAATTTAATGTCATCCTGTTCGCAATTTTTAAACAAGGTTGAAAACCAATTAAAAAGATTCCCGCCTTCACGGGAATTACTAAAATCGTATCGATGAAAAATATATTAGTGCTTTGTACCGGCAATTCTTGTAGAAGCCAAATGGCCCATGGTTATTTGGAGAAGTTGGCCAACGGAAAGGCTAAAATCTATAGCGCCGGTATCGAAACCCACGGTCTGAATCCTGGCGCGGTGAACATCATGGCCGAAGACGATATCGATATCTCGTGGCATACTTCGAACCACGTCGATGAATATTCAGGAATCGAATGGGATTTTATCATAACCGTTTGTGACCATGCCAAGGAAAATTGCCCTTTTATCCCTTCGAAAAATGCGAAACGCATTCACCATAATTTTTTCGATCCTTCAAAAGTCGAGGGAAGTGACGAAGAAAAACATGCGGCGTTTTTACAGGCCCGAAATCAGATAAAGGAATTCTGCAAAAACTTTTTGGAAAACGAACATATTTAAGTACCGGTACTGTCTTGGGCCTCGGTAAATTTACGTTCGAGTTCGGCCTGAAATTCTTCCATAACTGGTTTTACGGTACTTTCCGGCAAATCGGAAATCTTGATATACATAAGCCCGTCCACTGAATTGTTAAAAAGGGGGTCAACATTAAAAGCGACCACCTTGGCATTTTGCTTGATGTATTTTTTGATCAACACGGGCAACCGCAGATCGCCGGGTTCAACCTCATTGATCAACCGATCGAACTTGTTCAAATCTGCTTCGGTTTCATCGAATACGAATTCCTTGTCCGCATCGTTCAGTTTTACCTTGAATTCTTTCTTGGGTCGAATGTATTGTGCGACATAGGGATCCCAATAATTACTTTTCATGAACTCGATCATCAATGATTTTGAAAAGTTCGAAAATTGGTTGCTTATACTTACGCCCCCGATCAGGTATTTATGTTCCGGGTGGCGTAGGGTCGTATGTACGATACCTTTCCAAAGCAAAAACAAGGGCATCGGTTTTTGTTGGTATTCTTTAACGATATAGGCCCTACCCATTTCTATCGATTTTTCCATCATGGGGAAAAGCTCGGGCTCAAAACGGAACAGGTCCTGCAAATAGAATCCGTCGATGCCGTATTGTTTGAAAATATCGGACCCCATACCCATTCGGTAGGCTCCTACAATCGTTTTTTCATTATCGTCCCAAAGAAAAAGATGATGGTAGTATTCATCAAAAATATCAAGGTCTATCGCGTTATTGGTGCCCTCGCCAATGGCCCTGAAGGTCACTTCGCGCTGTCTGCCTATTTCCTTTAATATAAAGGGCATATCATGGGCCTGTGCCAAAAAAACCTCGTAGTTCTTGCTTTGCAAGAGGCGGCAGTCTTTTTCGCGAAGTTTTTCTATTTCGCCCTGTATGACCTCTGTACGTACGGCAGTAGCTATCTTTCTCGGCGGCTTAGGAATTTTAAGGGTGCCCGGTATTTGATCGATCAACCGCTCTTTTTTATAGGCATTGGCCAATATGTATGTTTTTTTGCGCAAAAGCTCGGTGAAATCTTCCAAGGTCTCATGCTCTTTCTGGGCGTCAACGGAAATAGGTTGGCCGATCCGTACCTTAATGGGGCGGTTACGCTGTGTATAGAGCTCGCTGGGCAACTTCGCGGTTCTAAAGATATCGCTGATCTTTGATAACCGATAAAAAAGTTTGCTGTTCTTTGCGTGAAAATAAATGGGTACCAATGGAACTTCGGCCTTTCTTATAAGTTTCAATGCGGCCTCTTCCCAAGGTTTATCGACAATCAACTTTTCGTCTTTATAGGTCGAGACTTCCCCGGCAGGAAAAATACCCAGTGGATGGCCGTCACGAATATGCTGAATGGCACTCTTGAACCCGGCCAGACTACTTTTGGCATCCTTGCGATCCTCAAACGGATTGACAGGCATTATATATGGGGCCATCGGCCCGATCCGTTGCAATAAAAAATTGGCGATTATCTTAAAATCAGGCCTATGGGCAACCAGTAGCTTTAACAAGAGAACCCCATCGATTCCTCCTAAGGGGTGGTTTGAAATGGTTATGTAGGGGCCTTCTTTCGGAAGACGTCGAAAATCATCCTCCGGAATCTCAAAATCGATTTCGTAATGTTTTAAGATCTCATCTAGAAATTCAGGCCCTTCTAAATGTTTGTTTTTATCATAAAATCGATTGATACTGGATATTCTTGTGACCTTCATCAATACCCACGCCAAAAAAGTGCCTAAGAGCCCATACTTGTCAAGATTTATCGCCTTGGACACCTCTTTTGCGGTCACTAAACCCATACCCAGTTTTTAAATTAGATAAAGGCTAAGATAGGAAAAACACTAGAGTTCAAGCCCATTTTAACATTTGGGCAAAAGAGCTATTTGACCACCAATTGCAAAGTTTCCTTGCCCCGTTGTTCGAGCAAAACATCATGTCCGTTGAGCAGGCTTTCGATTGCTTCGTTGGTAAAATGACGAATGGTATATAAAGACACCCCTTCATGATGAACCACTTTGAACCTACCCTTCAAAAGCGTAAGCAATTCTTCTAACCTGCCGAACCGATTGTCAACGCAGACCGAGAAACTGATTGCCGAATTTTGTATCAGGTCGACCTTCATTTTATGATCGTGCAACATTTTAAAAAGCTCGCTTATACTGTCCTCTACGATAAAGGAAAAATCCAACGAGGACAATTTCATCAAGACTTGGTTCTTTTTTACGATAAAACAAGGTACTTTGGGGTCGATACCGATTCCTTTGCCGACTGTGGTACCCGGGTCCATAGGACTCAAAAAAGATTTGACGCGAAGCGGGATTTCTTTTTGTTGCAAAGGCTGTAATGTTTTGGGGTGTATGACCGAAGCCCCATAAAAAGCCAATTCGATCGCCTCCCGGTATGATATTTTGTTCAAAAGTTGTGTCTTGTCAAAGTACCGTGGATCCGCGTTCAGCACCCCAGGAACATCTTTCCAAATGGTCACCGAATCAGCGTTGAGGCAATAGGCCAGGATCGCGGCAGTATAATCGGAGCCTTCACGGCCCAGCGTTGTCGTAAAATTATTATCGTCACTACCCAAAAATCCTTGGGTAATATTGAATTTTTTACAATCGACCTTTGCCTGAACGTTTTGCTGGGTCTTTTCCCAATTAACCGTCGTATCGCGATAGCTGCTATCGGTCTTGATAAGACTTCGAACGTCGAGCCAGGTATTCGGTACTCCCGATCCGTTGAGATATTCGCTTATTATGGTGGTCGAGATCAATTCACCATACCCGACGACCTGATCATAGACGAAATTATATTTTGGGGACTTGTTCCAAGCCAAAAACCCTTGGACCTCATCGAACAACGATTTTACCTTGTCATAAATGGGATGGGATGTATTTTCGAAAAGACCGTTCAATATGTCTTCATGGTACTTGATTACATCTTGTAAGGCCGAAGGCAAACTTTGCCCATCTTCAAAATAGGCATTGACCACGGCTTCCATGGCATTAGTCGTCTTTCCCATGGCCGAGACGACCAATAACGTATTTTGATGGCCCACTTGATCCAAGACCTTGGCCAAATTTCTAACACCATCGGCATCTTTTACCGATGCACCGCCGAACTTAAATATCCTCATATTTTTTTAAGGTAATTTTTGATTCCCGTTTCGTCCAACTGTACGACATCCCAGTCGCGCAGTACTTTGGCCCCCTTACTTTCATAGAAGTTTATCGCAGGTTCGTTCCAATCGATGACTTCCCAATTGATACGTTTCACGCCAAGGCCGGCACTGTACTTTACCACTTCGTTCAGCAAAGCCGTACCCAAACCACTGCCCCTCATACGGTCGGTAACGATCAAATCCTCTAAATGGATGATTGGGCCTTTCCAGGTTGAATATCTTGGATATATAAGGGCCATTCCGACTATTTCACTATCATATTCCGCCACAAAACAATGGAACAATTTTTTATCGCCAAAACCATCGTTGATTAAATCTTTCGCCGTTACTTCAACGGCATGCCCTTCTTTTTCAAAAGTGGCCAGCTCTTGAATCAGTTTGAGAACTTGGGGCATATCGGCCACCGTGGCCTCGCGAATTTTATAATCCATTATTGTTACAAATAAAACACAAAGTTATAAATTTAAAAAATGGGTTAAGGTCGAAAATATTGCAGTTTCACAAAATACCCGATATTTGTATGCAAATTAACAATCGGTATATGATCAATAAAAAAAATAAGACCCTGGGGGAATTTATTATAGAAAACCAATCGTCCTTCCCGTACTCCTCAGGGGAATTATCAAAACTGATCAATGCCATTCGATTGGCCGCCAAGGTCGTTAACCACGAGGTAAACAAAGCCGGTTTGGTCGATGTTCTGGGCGATGCCGGCGATACCAATATTCAGGGCGAAGATCAACAAAAACTTGATGTACTCGCAAACGACAAATTTATACAGACTTTAAAGAATAGGGAAATCGTATGTGGAATAGCCTCGGAAGAAGAGGATGATTTTATCAGCATAAACAGCAACGATGAACAACATCAGAACAAATATGTTGTTTTGATCGACCCCTTGGATGGATCGTCGAATATCGATGTCAACGTTTCCGTCGGCACCATTTTTTCAATATATCGACGCGTTACTCCTGTGGGCACTCCGGTATCCCTAGAAGATTTCCTGCAACCGGGTAACCAGCAGGTTGCTGCCGGTTACGTGGTCTACGGAACATCGACCATGCTTGTGTATACCACAGGCGACGGGGTCAACGGATTCACCCTGAATCCGGCGATCGGTACTTTTTACCTATCGCACCCGAACATGCAATTTCCGGAAACGGGAAAAATCTATTCGGTCAACGAAGGCAATTACATACATTTTCACCAAGGTGTAAAAGATTACATCAAGTATTGTCAACAAGAAGAGGGCGATAGGCCTTACACTTCAAGATATATCGGATCGCTAGTTTCCGATTTTCATAGAAATATGATCAAAGGCGGTATCTACATGTACCCGAAAAGCAGTATTACCGAAAGCGGCAAATTGCGATTGCTATACGAGTGCAACCCCATGGCCTTTATTGCCGAACAGGCAAATGGAATGGCAATAGGTGGCAAAAGCCGGATTTTGGACATTGAACCTACCGAGCTACATCAAAGGGTACCTTTTTTCTGTGGAAGTCGAAAAATGGTGGAAAAACTTCAAGAGTTTTTGGATAAATACCATTAAAAGAGGCTGTCTAAAAAGTCATTTATTTTTAATTTGTCAGGTTGAGCCTGTCGAAACTAATATTGATTATCAATAAGTTGATATATTTCGACAAGCTCAATATGACATAAATCAAGACTTTTTAGACAGCCTCTCTCTTTATTGTACGTACCTTTTACGGTCATCATTTTACCAAGTACATAAAGTCCTCAAAATCGATCTTTCCGGTAAAGATGGCGACCGATTTTTCGATAAGCTTGTCCGCTTTGTCATTCGGAAAACCCAGCCCAATGGCATATCGTTTCAAAAGTACCATTTCATGGTCGTTGACCTCATGGTCGGCAATGATTATTTTCATAAGATCATAAAAACGTTCCAATCGCTTTTCATAGCTTACCTGGTGATTGATCGGGTATTTGTTTTCCTGCTTCATCACTTCTTTGAACTCCGCATCGGTAATCTGTAGTTTATGGGCAAACTGCTTTAAAACCGCCATTTCATCATCTCCGATCTTACCGTCGACCGCGGCCAAACTGGCAAGGCTTCCAAAATGGGCAAGGTTGTTATTCGATGAATTGCTGTTATAAAGATCTTTGATGGACATATTTTGATATTTTATCGGCTGCAAAGATAATTTTTTTGAAGGTTATTTCGAGAATCATATTGATTATTTATTATCAGTAACTTTCCAAAAACCCAATAGTGGTAAATGACCCAAAAAGAGCTTTTTAATATTGCCGAGAATTGGTTCGGGAGACAGAGCTGGAGGCCTTTCCCTTTTCAAAAAAAAACCTGGAAAGCATTTCTCGAGGGCAAAAATGGACTGTTGAATGCACCGACCGGCAGTGGCAAGACCTATGCGCTATGGTTTCCTATCGTATTGAATTACATTAATAAGAATCCACAATTCCGGATCAAGCACAAAAAAGGGTTGAAAGCCATTTGGATTACTCCTTTAAGGGCGCTTTCCCTGGAAATCAAACAATCCGCCGAGCGTGTCACGACCGATCTGGGAACACAGATGACCGTCGGAATACGCACCGGTGATACCTCGACCAAAGAACGGGCACAAATGAAAAAACAAATGCCCGACCTTTTGATCACCACACCTGAAAGTCTGCAATTGCTTTTGGCCTCTAAAGGGTATGACAAAATGTTCAAAGATTGCTCCGCTATAGTCGTTGACGAGTGGCATGAACTGTTGGGTACAAAACGTGGTGTACAGATGGAACTTGGGCTGTCGCGTCTCAAAGCAGTTTCTAAAAATCTGCACATTTGGGGTATTTCGGCCACCATAGGAAACTTGGAACAGGCTAAACAAGTACTGTTGGGGCCAAATTCGCCGGCTTTGGAGAATTCTGTTTTGATCAAGGCGGACATCGACAAAAAAATAACGGTCAAGAGCATCATTCCTAAAGCTATGGAAACCTTTCCATGGCGTGGGCATCTCGGTATTCGATTGTTGGAAGATGTCATTCCCATAATCAACAACAGCAAGACGACCCTGCTTTTTACCAATACCCGTAGCCAATGCGAAATCTGGTTTCAAAAAATCCTGCAAAAACACCCGGAATTTGCAGGGGAAATCGCCATGCATCATGGCAGCATCAATAAAGAGACCCGAATCTGGGTAGAGCAGGCCATCCGCAATGAAAGTCTAAAAGCAGTGGTCTGTACTTCAAGCCTAGATCTTGGGGTCGATTTCGCCCCGGTAGAAACCGTGGTGCAAATTGGCGGTCCAAAAGGCGTTGCACGTTTTTTGCAAAGAGCGGGAAGAAGCGGACATCGACCTGGCAAGGAGAGCGTCATTTATTTTTTGCCTACACATGCCATAGAATTGGTCGAGGCCTCTGCGCTGCAACAGGCCGTAAGGCAGAACGCGGTCGAAGACCGAATTCCGTTTTTGAACAGTTTCGACGTATTGCTCCAATACTTGACTACCTTGGCCGTTTCTGATGGATTCCATCCGGATCAAATCTTTGAAGAGGTCAAACAAACGTTCTGCTATCAAGCCATTTCAAAAGACCAATGGCAATGGCTGTTGAACTTCCTGGTTTTAGGAAGCCAAAGTCTTCAACGCTATGATGAATACAAAAAAGTCGAGGTTGATGAAAAAGGCATGTTCAGGGTCAACAGCCGAACGGTCGCCATGCGGCATCGCTTTCAAATCGGTACGATTGTCGGGGATGCCAATTTAACGGTCAGATATCAAAAAGGAGGGTATATCGGTACCGTTGAGGAATCTTTCGTCTCTAAAATGACACCCGGTGACGTATTCACGTTTGCGGGAAGAAATCTCGAATTCATACGTATCAAGGATATGCAGGTGCACGTTCGCAAATCGACCAAAAAAACAAACAAGGTACCGAGCTGGATGGGCGGACGTCTGACCCTTTCGGCACAGATGTCTGAACTTCTAAGAAACGAACTGTATTCGGCCAGTTTGAATAAGAAGGACCAATCGCCCGAAATAAAATCATTAAAACATCTGTTTGACCGACAACGATCTGAGAGCATCGTGCCCAAACCCGACGAATTTCTTATCGAAACCTTTGAGACCGATGATGGCCATCACCATATTTTCTATCCTTTCGAAGGTCGTTTTGTACATGAGGCCATGGGAAGCTTATTGGGTTACCGTATAAGCTTGCTTTCCCCCATTACTTTTTCACTAGCTTTCAACGACTATGGATTCGAACTGCTGTCCGATCAAAAAATCGATATGCAACAAGTCATCGACAACAATCTATTCTCCAAGGAATATTTATTGGACGACCTGCAAAAAAGTTTGAACTCGACCGAAATGGCAAGGCGAAAGTTTCGCGACATTGCCGTAATCAGTGGCCTGGTCTTTACTGGATATCCGCACAAGGGAATCAAAATGAAACATCTACAAAGTAACTCGGGCCTACTTTTCAACGTATTCCGTGATTACGAACCCGATAATTTGTTGTTTCAACAAGCCTTTACCGAGACTTTTGAACATCAATTGGAAGAAGGCCGGTTGCGCATTGCCCTAGAACGAATCGCCACGCAAAAAATCATCTGGAAGGAATGCAAGGGCCATACTCCGTTTTCCTTTCCGATAATTACAGATAGGTTACGCGAGAAACTGACAAGTGAGAAATTGGCGGACCGCATCAAGAAAATGGCGGCGATACTGACCAAGAAATAATACTATCTGGCAGCGATTATCAATCCCAATCCTACAATATAGAGCAATAGCATGGCATTAAGCATACTGCCAACACCTTTGGGGGCTCCCCTGAACTCCTTCCATACAAAAATACCCCATAGTGCGGCAACTACGGTAGCTCCCTGCCCCAATCCATAAGAAATGGCCGGACCGGCCTTATCGGATGCCAGGATACTGAACGACATACCGATACACCAGATGATACCGCCCAAAATGCCCATTAAATGACTTATGGGACTTCCTGAAAAATAATCCTTAAAACCGACCGGGACACCTTCAAAGGGTTTACGCATCAAAACGGTGTTGAAGACAAAGTTGCTGGCTAAGATTCCCAAAGCGAAAAGGAATACCGCCGTATACGGGCTCAATTTCCCCACAATCGGATTTTCAAAATCGGGAAACATCGAATTGGCGACATACTTATAAAAAAGTCCCATGAGCAGGCCGGCTACAACTGCCAATACCAAACCTTTTGTGGGCACTTTTTGTTGTTGTGCCGAAAGTTTGCGATAGGCATTGGCATTCAGCAAAATGGCCAAGACGATTAGGGCCACACCGCCAAAAAGCAAGGTGGCGTTTCCTACGGGCGCATCGATATAATTCACAATGACCCCGATGACCAATGCCAATCCGATTCCGACGGGGAAAGCCACTGACATTCCCGCCAAGGTAATGGCGGCCACCAAAAGGATATTCGCGGCATTGAACAGAATTCCGCCAAGAACAGCGGACCAAATGCTGGCATTGTCCGCTTGTGACAGATCTTCGAAAAAAGGTCTTCCGCCATCGCCCGTACTGCCGGCGGTCAGTGCAAAAAGCCCGGCGAACAAAACGATTCCGAAAACATAGTCCCAATAGAACAATTCGAAGCGCCAATCTTTGGCGGCCAACTTTTGGGTATTGGCCCAAGAGCCCCATGCGAACATGGTTATCACACAGAAAATAACGGCTAGCGTATACGTTTCAATAATGAACATATCAGTTGAATTTGTCGATTTCCTCTTTGTAGGGTGCCGACCCTTGGGCCCCCATTTTCATCACCGAAAGCGCTGCGGCCCTGTTGGCATATTCGATACTTTCTTTCCAATTCATGTTTTGGGAAAGGCAAACGGTCAAAACCCCGTTGAAAACATCTCCGGCGGCCGTAGTGTCGACCGCGTTTACCGGATATGAAGGCACCAAAAAATGTGTTTCATGGTTCATGAAATAGGCTCCCCTATCTCCCAAAGTGATGATTACGTTTTGCACCCCTTTTTGTAGCAAGGCTTGTGCAGCGTGCTGTATAGAAACTTCATCTCCTATCGAAATCCCGGTCAAGATCTTTGCCTCGGTTTCGTTCGGTGTGATAAGAAAAAGTCCGTCCAAGATAGCATTTGAAAGTTCCTGAGCCGGGGCCGGATTTATAATCAAGGGCTGATCGGTCAGCTTGCTGTAATGTGCCAAATATTCAATGGTTTCGATCGGTGTTTCCAATTGGGTAAGAAATATTCCATCGTCTTCCATTTCCTCCACAATTCCTGAAACATAAATTGCGGAAAGATTGGCATTGGTTCCCGATGCGACCACAATCTCGTTTTCGCCTTTTTCGTTTACGGTAATCAGGGCGACCCCAGAGGCCGCATCTTTAACGATTTTGGCAGAATCGACATCGATCCCTTCCTCGCGATATCCCTCCAAGGCATTTTGGCCAAAAACATCGTCGCCGACCGCACAGATAAAAACTATAGAACCTCCGGCACGGGAGGCTGCCACCGCCTGATTGGCTCCTTTCCCTCCGGGGAACATAAAAAAATCCCCGCCGATGATGGTTTCGCCCGGCTCGGGAAACCGGGTAGTTTTGACGACCATATCGGTATTGGAACTTCCAACAACTACAATTTTTGGCATTTCGTTTCAGGTCGGAATTGTTGTTACAAAGTAGCGATTAGGAGCCACAAAAGCAAAGGGGCTTTTAGTACCTTTGGATCAAATGAATACCCGATCGACAAAAATCAAGGGCCAAACCTTTGTCATGCATCCTTTTGGGGTGCTTTTCTGGCAAGAAAAAGCGATGCTCTTGATAAGCGATGTGCATTTGGGCAAGGTATCGCATTTTCGAAAATTCGGGGCGGCCGTACCACAAAAGGCGATTCAAAGAAACTTTGACCTGCTTGACGAACTGGTTTCATATTTTACGCCAAAAACGATTTGTTTTTTGGGCGATCTCTTTCACTCTTCTTTGAACGCCGAATGGCAGCTTTTTGAAAAATGGGTCGAAAGAACGGCCGGGGACATTATTTTGGTCTCGGGCAACCATGATATTATTTCTCCCTTAAAATATCATAGAATAGGAATTCACGTGATTTCGGAAATCGAACTGGAAGGTTTTCTGTTGACCCATCATCCCGAAGAACGGGAGGGGCTGTTCAATTTTTCGGGACACGTTCATCCCGCCATAAAATTGCGCGGAAACGGTAGGCAATCGTTACGATTATCCTGTTTCTTCAAAAGGGGACGGCAAATGATCTTACCGGCCTTTGGCGAGTTCACTGGAAGCCATGTTGTAAAACACAAAAAACATGACGAGATATTCGCCATCGTCGAAAACGACATAATAAAAATTTAATACGACCTTTTGGGATAGGTCGAAGCACAGGGTTATATTTGCACCTCAAATTATAACGGTTGGCGCAATCTACAATCCAGCAACTGTTTTCACGGTCTCCGAAAACCCGGAAACTGCAGGATGCTATTGCCCGATCGGATTCCTCAGGCTCCAGTACAATTCAATTAAAGGGATTGACCGGATCATCGCTTTCCTTTGTATTATCGGATGCCTTTCGAAATTCTGACAAGCCCTTCCTTTTGATTTTCGAGGATAAGGAAGAAGCGGCCTACTACCTTAACGACCTCGAACAACTGATCGGTGAGAAAGATGTGCTTTTCTACCCCGGAAGTTATCGCCGACCCAACCAAATAGAGGAAACCGATAATGCCAACGTACTGTTGCGTGCCGAGGTACTGAACCGAATCAATTCGCGCAAGAGGCCTGCGGTTATCGTGACCTATCCTGATGCGCTGTTCGAAAAAGTAGTCACCCGTAAAGAGTTGGAAAAGAACACGCTTAAAGTAAAACTTGACGATACGCTCTCATTGGATTTTCTCAACGAGGTGCTTTTCGAATATCGGTTCAAACGGGTCGATTTCGTTACCGAACCGGGCGAGTTTTCCGTTCGCGGCGGTATTGTCGATGTGTTTTCGTTTTCTCACGATGAACCCTATCGCATCGAGTTTTTCGGGGACGAGGTAGATAGCATTAGAACTTTCGATGTAGAGACCCAACTGTCTACCAAAAAGGTCAAAAAAATTAGTATCATCCCCAATGTGGCGAATAAGTTCATAGAAGAGAAAAGGGAAAGCTTCCTGAACTATATTTCGGCCAAGACAGTAGTTTTTGCCAAAAATGCCGACCTGCTTTTCGATAGGTTGGATGATTTTTTCCGAAAGGCCGAACAGGCCTTTTCAAAATTATCCAATGACATCAAACACGCGCGTCCCGAAGAACTTTTTTTGAATTCAAAAGTTTTTAAAGAACAACTGCAAGATTTTGTCCTAATCACCCAGAACGGCCCAAAATCGGACGAAATCCCTGTTGCGGTCGATGTCACATTTAGCACCAAACCCCAGCCTTCTTTCAATAAAAAGTTCGACTTACTTATTGAAAACCTCAACGGCTACAAAGACCAAGGCTACGCGAATTACATATGCTGTGCCAGCGAGCAACAGGCGAAACGTTTCCATGCCGTTTTTGAGGATGCCAATGAACAGGTGCATTATGAGACCGTTGTGTTTCCATTATACCAAGGGTTTATCGACGATGACCAAAAAATCGTTTGTTACACCGATCATCAGATCTTTGAACGCTACCATAAATTCCACTTGAAAAATGGCTATGCCAAGAAACAGGCCATTACGTTAAAGGAACTCAACAAACTTGAAATTGGAGATTATGTGACCCATATCGACCACGGTATCGGAAAGTTCGGCGGACTACAAAAAATCGATGTAGAAGGAAAGAAGCAGGAAGCCATCAAATTGATGTACGGCGATCGCGACACCCTATATGTCAGCATACATTCCTTACACAAGATATCAAAATTCAACGGCAAGGATGGTGCCGTACCCAAAATATACAAATTGGGTTCCGCAGCTTGGAAAAAACTAAAGCAAAAGACGAAATCACGGGTCAAGAAAATCGCCTTCGACCTTATCAAAGTATACGCCAAACGGCGTTTGGAAAAAGGTTTTCAGTATACCCCCGACAGTTATCTGCAAAATGAATTGGAGGCTTCCTTTATCTATGAGGACACCCCGGACCAGAGCAAATCGACCGAAGATGTCAAGCGCGATATGGAAAGCGAACGCCCCATGGATCGATTGATCTGCGGTGATGTCGGTTTCGGAAAAACCGAGGTTGCCATTCGTGCCGCTTTCAAGGCGGTGGACAATGGCAAACAGGTGGCGGTCTTGGTGCCGACGACAATCTTGGCCTTTCAGCACCATCGCACCTTTTCGGAACGTTTGAATGAAATGCCCGTTACCGTAGATTACCTGAACCGTTTCCGTACGGCAAAAGAACGCCGCGAAACGCTGGAAAATTTAGCTTCGGGAAAAGTCGATATCATTATAGGCACCCATCAGTTGGTCAACAAAAATGTGAAGTTCAATGACCTTGGATTGTTGATTGTCGATGAGGAGCAAAAATTCGGAGTTTCCGTTAAAGATAAATTGAAATCGATCAAGGAAAATGTCGATGTGTTAACGCTCACCGCAACGCCTATTCCAAGAACATTGCAATTCAGTTTGATGGCCGCGCGCGACCTATCGGTAATCAATACCCCGCCGCCGAACCGTTATCCGATTGAAAGCCAAGTCATTCGTTTCACCGAGGCTACCATTCGCGATGCCATCAGCTACGAAATTCAAAGGGGAGGGCAGGTGTTTTTCATCCATAATCGGATCGAGAATATCAAGGAAGTTGCCGGAATGATACAACGGTTGGTACCCGATGCGAAAGTTGGTATCGGTCATGGCCAAATGGAGGGCAAGAAATTGGAATCGCTAATGCTCGGTTTTATGAACGGTGAATTCGACGTATTGGTTTCGACGACCATTGTCGAAAGCGGGCTCGACGTGACCAACGCCAATACTATTTTCATCAATAATGCCAATAATTTTGGGTTGAGCGACTTGCACCAGATGAGGGGCCGTGTCGGAAGGAGTAACAAAAAAGCCTTTTGTTATTTCATTACGCCTCCGTACGACGTCATGACCCCTGATGCCCGAAAACGCATCGAGGCCCTTGAACAATTTACGGCCCTCGGCAGTGGCTTTAATATTGCCATGAAAGACCTTGAAATACGTGGGGCGGGCGATTTATTGGGGGGAGAACAAAGCGGTTTTATCAATGAAATCGGATTTGAGACGTATCAAAAAATACTTTCAGAAGCGATAGAGGAACTCAAGGAAAACGAATTCAAGGAACTGTACGACGAGGTCGAGGGGCATAAGGAAAAAGTCTTCGTAAAGGAAACCCAAATAGATTCGGATATTCAGCTGCTCTTTCCCGATGATTATATCAATAATGTCACGGAGCGTTTAACGCTTTACACCGAATTGAACCAAGTCAAGGACGAGGAAAGCCTGCAAGAATTCGAGGCACAGTTGGTCGACCGTTTTGGGGAACTACCCTCTCAGGCCGAAGATTTGTTGAACTCCGTTCGGGTCAAATGGATTGCCAATGATATCGGACTCGAAAAAGTGGTCATGAAAAAAGGCAAGTTGATCGGGTACTTTATCAGCGACCAACAATCGGAGTTCTATCAAAGCGAGGCCTTTACAAAAGTGTTGCAATTCGTGCAATCGAACCCGCAAAAGTGTAAGATAAAAGAAAAACAGACCCGAAATGGGCTGCGCCTCTTATTGATTTTTGAAGACATTGCTTCGGTAGAAAAAGCACTGAAAGCACTTGCCCCATTTGGGTCGAAAGCCAATGTAATGATGCCGAATTAATTTGTATTCAATTTCCCGCTAAAACGTCCTCTTCTTTACTATCGATAGCATGATATAAAGCGGCAAAAGCCGAATGGATCCACATAATTGATACTACCACGCCAATAATAAAACAGACTAGACCAATAATAATTATGGGGATGGCCAGTAAGGCCATTCCTAAAATCCGCCAACTATGGCCTTTGGTCATGGCCCAACTCTTTTCGATTGCGGCCATGGGATCCATGTTTTTATCCATTACTAAATAAGAAACAAAGGCCAATCGACAGGCCAGAATTATTCCGGGAATAATAAAAAAAACAAATCCGATTATGATTAATGAAGTAGTTATCAAATGGGCAAGTACTATATTGAAATAGTTCTTTTTAAAACCGGCGACCAATTCCCCAATTTCTAACTCCTCGTTTCGAATGCCCCGAAGTATAAGTAGGTCACCGCCATATTTGATAACGGGCAAGAATAATATGCCATAGGCCATACCTAATATTTGAAGCCCATAAGTTATTGGGCTATTTTCCCATTCCATCTCACGGATCTTTGAAAAAGGTGAATCTGCGATAGCAACTATTAACGTTATGACAAAGAAGTATAAAAAGTATTTCATCAACTGTTGCCATCCGTATGAATAACTTCCAATTGTCGTTGCAATAGGAATTTTATTTTGCTCATGATCTGTCATGACTGGTGTTTTATTTCTCGTAAATGTAATGGAGTGCTTCGAAAAATGCTTCCAACTTAAGTAGTGATTTTCAAAATCACTACCAAGGTATTGGATCGTATTAAGTCCATTTGCATACTTTTAAAGTATAAATCACCAAGCATTGATAAGCCTAGTTTTTATTGTTGTTTTTGTATTGTGTTTTGCTATCGCGGTGATGTACGTGTTGATCGGTCATGAGATGGCAAACAATTATAAAGACAACTTTTTTCGTTTGTATCTATATTATCTTATTGCTTTCAATGTCTTTTCCGTTTATGCCATTTGGGGTCAAATCGGAATACAAACCCTGTTGACCACGGTTCAAAATACTGGCGAAATTGAAGAACTTATAGGTACATTTATATCGATTCTTGGAACACCTTTTTTGATAATTTCAATGGTCATGTTCATTCAAATGGGGTTCGCCCTGATTGATGGTTCAAAAAAAAATAATACACTTTACCTATTCCTGATACTACTTTTGTTGGTTCCGATAATTGTCGGTGCTTTTTATTTTGAAAATAAAGAATCTACCTTATCCATAGAATCGGTACCATTTTATATTGTGGTCTTGGTTTTCTGTATCGAATTTATCCAAATGCTGGTTTTTGTTGGCATTGTGATAAAGTATATTAAAAAGGTAAGGCGAGAAAGCCAAAAGATAATCTGGCGATTTGCAATTTTACTTTTCGTTGGATTAGTCCTTAGAGGGGTTTCCTTGATTTTTTATTTTGTAGAATTATGGGCGTTGGCGCCCTTGATCTTGTTATATTTTCTTTCTCACCTTATGGCTTTGTGGTATTTGCGAGGGCAATCCGATAATTTGTTCAAGCCCATAAGTGCCGAGCGGCCTAATACAATGAAGAAAAACCAACTATACCAAAAATATGGTATAACAGCCCGTGAGCGCGAGGTCATCGAACAGCTATGTTTAGGCAAAACCAATCAACAGATCGCGGACACCCTATTCATTAGTTTGCAGACTGTGAAGGATCATACACATAGAATTTACAACAAAGTTGGTATCAACAGTCGAATGAAACTGGTTCAGATGATCAATGATTAAGAACCTTGGTATTTGGTTGGGTTTGACTAAGAAAACCATAAAATGAATACCCGCGTCTTAATAAAACTGTGGACAACTATCGCCCGTCAACCTATAACCTTAGGCAATAATTGCTATATTTGGCACTTTCTAACCCACAATTAGAAATTTATGACCTCACTGACCACCGACTTTAACATAGTCGAAAAATTAGCCATTGTACAGACCGTAGACTCCCTTATTCTTGCAGATGGAATCGTTCATTCGTTAGAAATCAATGCCTTACGGCAGCTTATGAAGCGTATCGATTTTGACAGCAACTTTATTCTACAAGCACGGACCATAGAACCTGATAAGGGCAGGGCCATAATGCGGAATATGCCTTTTGAGAAAAAAGAAGCCTTGACGGAAATTTTGGATGAAATTGCCATAGCCGACGGCTTTGTTCATGAAAAAGAAACGGCTCTGATTTCCCGCATCATTAAGGCAATAGGCCATGTTAAAGGTGTGAGAAAGGCAGAATAAAAGGCCAGACCCGGTCGATTTCTTCCTGTTTTTAGTTAAGATATATGCTCGACGATGTCGAGAAACTTCCTTATTGCATTATATTTATTGGCAACAAGCTAATTTATAGTTTCCTTGGGGTAAGGCATAAACCGCTTCCATAATCAAAAACCCGGTGGAAACAATCATTTAAAAGGAATTTGAACTCGAAACAAAATCGCATAATGAAAACTCGAACCCTTTATCCACTGGCCTTTCTACTCTTTTTGATCTTTGCCTGTAAGGAAAACAAACCAGAAGTCCAAGTAACCGAATCGGTCAACCAAATGGTTATAGACCAAACCGCAAAGTCGCGGATCGATTCCGTTTTGAAAGGTTTTGTCGATTCCGGCAATATAGCGGGGGTTTCCGCTCTCATTTTTGAAAAAGACAGGGAAGTTTATTTCAATGCCTTCGGATATGCCGATCGCGAGGCGGAAAAACCGATGGACCGCAATACCATCGTACAAATCTATTCAATGACCAAACCTGTTACGGGTACGGCCTTAATGACGTTGTACGAGCAGGGTAAATTCGATTTGGACGACCCCATTGAAAAGTATGCTCCCGAATTTTCGAATATGACCGTCTATACAGGAGTCGATAAAAATGGCAAAGTTTTGACGGAACCCCTAAATCGCCTTATGACGATCAGGGATGTGACCAGGCACACTGCTGGCTTCTTGAATCGTGATGGCATTCCGGGATTGAGCGAACTGCGTACCCGGGCGAACATTTATGACCGTGAAACTACGCTGGCCGACCTGGCCGAAAAATTGGGCCGGATACCGCTTTGGTTCCAGCCAGGCGCACAATGGGAATATGGCCCCTGTGTCGATGTGCAGGCCTTTTTGGTCGAGCGCATTTCGGGCCGACCCTTTGGGGAATATGTGCGGGAACATGTGCTTGACAAACTCGGCATGGAAGAAACACGTTACTTTATCCCCGAAAATGACCGCGACCGCTTCGCGGCGTTATACAGAAGAAAAGGCGAAGGTACGTTGGAACGTGATACCGTTACCTATGGCAATTATACCGAAAGATGGCCAATGACCAGAGGTGGATCCGGACTCACATCGACCTTGGACGACTATATGAAATTTGCTAGAATGTTGGTCAATGAAGGCACTTTTGATTCAATAACCGTCTTAAAACCTGAAACGGTAAAATTGATGGCGACCAATCAATTGGCGGATAGCATTACCGAACGAAACTTTTTGCCTAGCAAGGGACAGGTAGGTTTCGGTATCGATTTTGCCGTTCGAGTAGCTCCTCCGTTAAATGCCGAGGAAAACAATGGGGTTGTCGGGGAATTCTTTTGGGACGGTGCCGCAAGTACTTTGTTCTGGGTGGATCCGGTCAACGAGTTGACCGCTGTACTTTTTGTACAGTTAATGCCCTATGATGGTATCGGGCTGCACAAAAGCTTCCGTGATGCGGTTTATGGCCCTTTCGATGCAAACCCCGACTGAAAACATTACATTTGAAGCCTTAATCGAATCATCGTCTTATGAGGAACATCCTTTTGTTTGCTTTTGTCGTTGTTGCATCTTTTCTCAATGCCCAACATACCATTTCCGGTACTTTTTCGCCCGCCAAGGATTTTACATGGGTAATCGCTTATCAAATTAAGCCCGGCACTCAGGCTTATATTGCCGATACTGCCGTCGAAAATGGCGAGTTCACCCTTAAACTCCCTGCGAATGCGCCTTCCGGCACCTATCGACTGGTCTATGCCATTCCGCAGGAAGAATTCTATTTCGATGTTATCTACAACGGAAAAGAGAGTGTTCAACTGGCCTTCGACGCGCAACGAGGTATTTCTTTTATGGCATCGGAGGAAAACAGGATTTTCCATTCGTATTTCAAGGAAGTGACCGGGGTCAAACAAGAGCTGATGGATTTCTATTCAAGCGGAAAAACAGATAAGGAGGTCTACGGCAAATTGGCGGAAAAATTAGAGGCCGTCCAAACTTCGTATGAACAGAGTACCGAAGGTATGATAGTGCACAATTTTGTCAAAGCCAATCGCCCTTACATTCCAACGGAATATGAAACGACCGAATCGTACTGGCAACACAAGAAAGAGAATTTTTTTGAACATCTTGATGTAAAGAACACGGTGTTGCAAGCTTCGGGTTTTCTGACGGATAAATTGACCAGTTACGTGTTCACCCCGATAAGTACGGAGAAAGTATCCAAGGCTGCAACTGAAAAAATATTACAGGAAAACATTAAAACGGTGCATGGGCAACTCAACGAAACCGCCCCGCTCTATCAGACGCATATTTTCCATACGTTATGGAACAAAGCTACATCGAATGGTTTTGACGATACGGCCGATTTCATTTTCACATCCTATTTGAAAGATTTGGCAACGGCCACGAACAACCAAAAAATAATCACTGACATCGAAACGAACAACCGTCTCAGGGTAGGTGCGAAAGCCCCCGAAATTACATGGAGAGATGGTGCAACAACCAAACACCTGAGCGATTTGGAAGATGCCGAGTGCTATGTAGTCATTTTTTGGAGCAGCACCTGCTCACATTGCCTGAGGGAACTCCCGCCTCTTCATAAAAAATTGGCCGGCTATCCATCGGTCAAAGTACTTGCCGTTGGTTTGGAAACGGATGATTCGACATGGAAAACCGAATCGTCCAAATTAGGGCATTTTGAACATGCCTTGGCATTGGGAAAATGGGATAGCGAGTATGTCAAAACGTATGCCATTCAGCGTACGCCCACCTACTATGTTTTAGATAGCGACAAACGTATTCTCGCCAATCCCCAAAGTGACAGGTCACTGGTTGAATTTCTTAATAACTAAAGATAATTAGAGTGTTTTAAGGTCTTTTATGGTCTTGAAGGCAATATCGACCTGATCGTCATTGACCAAAATTGTAAACTCGTTCGTGGTCGAAATGACTTCGTACAGCACGATACCTTCCCAAGCAAGACGCTGAAAAATAAAATAATAGATTCCGGGGACCGAAACATTTTCGGCAGGTAACTTTACGGTAATCGAAGAAAGTTCCTCCGCCTTTTGCGTGCATTTCTCCGCCTTGAAAAGAGACTCTACCGTATCATCCAAAATATTGCTGACCACAATATTCAATTCATTCACCCCGCGCGAAGAAGTGTAAAAAACATCCTTGTTCTTGTTCACTTCTTTCAATAATAAGGTCTGGTTCTCCAAAATGGAATCGGAGACCAGAAAAGTAAAATCGGTCAATGAGGAACGTACTGTGATTTCACCAATATTTTTTAATACTTTGATGATTTTATGGGTCGCCCGAAACTCGAGGTCATCGGAAAGACGCTTCAAGGCCATTACTATGGCACCATTGCGAATTTCCTTTCCGAGCTCATGTTCGATCTCGGGCTTGACTATTCTTGACAACGACGTAAGGTTGATGATTCCTTGCGCCAGGGCACTTTGAAGAAAAGGTTTCTTTTTAATGTACTGCTCTACTACTGAAGAGATGGTTTTCATTTGTTGAATAAGTTGATTCGATGAATCATCAAAAATAACAAATTGTTACAAATAAAACAAATACTAAAAATGATAAAAAGCACCTTCTAAATGCTCGATCTTGAAGATTTTGTTGTTCCTTAGAATGGTAATGATATCGAAGCGTGCCTCCACATCTAAATTCGCTTCGGTGATATAGTGATCGGCACCTGCGACCAGCAGTTTTATTTTCTTGGGCGTAATCGTATCGGCAATTGAAATTATTCGGTCATTGCTTCGCGCCCTAACTTCGACAATGGCCAGAATTTTTTCCTTTTGGGCAATGATGTCGATTTCAGATTTTAAATAGCGATAGTTGCGGCATTTTATTTGGTACCCTTTCTTTATCAAATAGTCAACGGCAATCTGTTCCCCTTCCTTTCCGAACTCATTATGTTTCCCCATTGAACTCTAAAATATTGTGGCCCAATTGTGTATTTCATCGAAAAAATACGTAATTGAACGGCATATTCGAACCGTACTTCTTAAATTGGCGCACCATTCAACGAAAATAGATGCAATAGAATACTATCCAAAACTTTGAGGCGTTAAGAATCTGCCCCCTACGCACATGAACTGTTCTTAACCTTAAAACTATGGAATATTTCGTTAATTGTAATACCTCTACATTAGCGCAGTACACAACCCCTTTGGATAAATCAAGGGCTGCGCATTTGTACAGAAGACTCGGGTTCAGCGCCTCGGTAGATACCGTCAACGCTGCCGAAAATTCGCAAGCCGGCCCCTTGGTCGACACCCTTATCAATCAGGCCATTGGCATGGCTCCATCTGCAGCTCCGACATGGGCCAATTGGAACAATAGCAATTACCCGGCAGATGATGATGCGGCGAACCAACTGAGAAATGCCCAACGCGCCGAGTGGAGACTTACCTATGGAAATGCTCTTCTCAATAATAATCTAAGGGATCGTCTTAGTTTTTTCTGGAGCAACCATTTTGTAACCGAAATTGACATTTATAATTGCAATTCGTTTCTCTATAAATACATCAATTGCCTTCAACGTAATGCCATCGGCAATTTCAAAACCTTTGTGAGCGAGATCGGGCTTACCGATGCGATGCTCTATTATTTGGACGGTGTTTATAACAATGGCAACAATCCTAATGAAAATTATGCCCGCGAATTATATGAACTTTTTACGCTTGGGGAGGGCAATGCTTATACCGAAGAAGATATTATCGAAACTGCGAAGGCACTTTCGGGCTATGTGGAACGGGGAGAAATTGGCTGCGAAGTGGTCACCTATGACCCTACCAAGCATGATGCCGGCAGCAAGACCATTCTGGGCCAGACCGGTAATTGGGGCTATGATGATGTCATTGACATTTTGTTCCAACAGCGCGCCAATGAGATAGCCGAGTTTATCTGTAGAAAATTATACGAGTTTTTCGTACACCCCGATTCGAAGGAAGATTTTGTGAACTCGACCATAATACCTGGTTTGGCGGCGACCTTTGTAGCGAACAACTTTGAAATCGCGCCAGTGTTGTCGCAACTTTTCAAAAGCCAGCACTTTTTCGATGACGAGGCCATTGGGGTCATTATCAAGAGTCCTTATGATCTGTATTTCAATTTCGTAAAGGAAACGGATTTTGCCTATAGCGATACCACGGTAGAAACGGCCATAAATTATAGTGGCATGTTGGGCCAGGAAATGTTCGACCCCGTCGATGTCGCCGGATGGCAAAGAGACCGTCAATGGATCAATACCAATTTCATGATCGGGCGCTGGCTGACTATGGAAGCTATCGTCGATAGCTTCTATCAAAATGATGACGAACAATTCAGGGCATTCGCAATGGCCGCGGTCGGGCCTGCGAACAGCAATACAAGTAACCCTGAAATAGTGGTTCAGGCCATTGTTGATAAAATCACCCCCAAGGGCATGTATACGCAACAAGAATTTGACAATTGCATGTCGGCCTTTTTAATCGAGGATGTTCCAATGGAATACTACAGTCCGGATTATCATCCTGGGGGGAATTCGACCTGGGTGTTGAGCATCTACCCATCGGTTCCGCTTCAAGTGCAACTATTATTAAGGCATCTTACAAGACAACCCGAGTTTCAACTAAAATAAAACCTACGATTATGTGCAATATACCTCATACACCATATAAAGGCCTCGAACATGAAGGTCACAATGACGAACATAAAGAATGGAGCAGACGTTCGTTCTTACAGGCATTGGGCATCGCAGGTTCTGGGTCCATGATGCTCGGAAGCCACTTTTTGACTGCTTCGGCACCATCACCATTGACCTCGGCCATCGCAGCTGCCGAGACCGATAATATTTTAATCCTTATTCGCCTATCTGGAGGTAATGATGGTTTAAGTACCGTAATCCCGATAGAACAATACGACACCTATGCGAACGCTAGGCCCAATATTTATATCCCTGAGAGTAAAGTATTGAAACTTACCGACGAATTCGGGGTACCCTCGTACATGGGGGCGTTGCAACCCATGTGGGCCGAAGGGCAGTTTAAGGCAGTGCATGGTGTAGGCTACGAAGGCCAGAGCCTCTCGCATTTTACCGGATCTGATATTTTTGCGAACACCGATTTGACCACCACCGGTTTTTCAGGATTGAATACGGGTTGGATGGGAAGACATTTCGAGTACCTGTATCCCGATTATCTTTCCGATTTTCCGGGGAGCAGGCCCGAAGGTCCTGCCGCCATTCAGGTCGGGAACTACGGAAGTTTGGTTTTTGAAGGTGAAGAGACCAATTACGCTTTTGTTACGAACAATATCGACCAGTTGGAACAGATTGCCGAAACCGGACTCCAATATGATGTAGATGGTGTCGACGACACCTGTATGTACGGTGACCAGATCAAGTTTTTGAGAGGGGTTTCCAACGTTACCAACGAATATGCCGGTAAGATCCATGAGGCATATATGCGCGGATCGAACCAAGTTGAATACCAAGACAACTATTTCGCAAGACAAATGGCGGTTTTGGCACGTTTAATAAAGGGTAACTTGGGCACCAAGGTGTATATGATTTCCATGGGCGGGTTCGATACCCATGGTAACCAGCCTTTGGCCCATGAGCAATTGATGACGAACCTTTCGGTGGCTATAGACAATTTTTATGATGATGTGGCTTTTACACAACAAGATGATAAGGTCTTGAGCATGACCTTTTCAGAATTCGGAAGACGTATTTTCGAGAATGGTTCGAACGGTACCGATCATGGCAAGGCCGCTCCGACACTGTTCTTTGGAGCAGGATTGAACGGTAGTGCTTTTGTCGGGGAACATCCTACCTTGGATAATCCCGATGGGCGTGGCAACTTGGAGTATACCATGGATTTCAGGGACCTTTATGCCACCGTATTGGCCGAATGGCTATGTGTGGATATTCCTTTGGTCGAACAGCACTTATTGGATCATCCGTATGCCCCTGTAAATCTTGGTTTCAATTGTAGCGGTATAGATTTTCCCGATATCGTATATAGTGATGGGGAGCCTACGATACCTACGCAACCGGAGCCAACGGAGCCAACGCCCGAAATGCTGGGAGCCATCGTACACAAACCCTTTTATCCAACGGACAGTATGCCCCATATTTATTTGGAAATGGCCTTTACCGCCCATGTCGATATCAAGTTGTTCAATATTCTCGGGCAGCAAGTGGGCACCATTTACAATGAGATGATGACCGAGGGTTCGACCGAGATCAATATCCGTGAGCGAATGCCACAACATTTGGCCGCGGGAAAATATATTTATAGAATACAGGTGCAAGACCAAAAGATGAGTAAATCGGTTATGGTCGCCTAAGAGTTTCCCCACTATGTAACTTAGCCTCTGGTAGTGTTCTATGGCCACACCAGGGGCTTTGGTTTTTTTGTAAGCCTCGATTTATTTCGACCTGATGGCCATTCTTGTTTTTTCTAAGTCCCCATGGGCAAAAATCTGTATTTTTGAGCCTTAATTAAAAGATTGATGGCCCAAGAGACGAGTCCGAAACGCTATACCATAACGGCCGCATTGCCCTATACCAATGGCCCGATCCATATCGGACATTTGGCAGGGGTTTATGTGCCCGCCGACATTTATTCCAGATACCTGCGCCTGATAGGCAAAGATGTGCTTTTTGTTTGCGGCAGTGACGAGCATGGCGTCGCGATTTCGATGAAGGCCAAAAAAGAAGGGGTTTCCCCAAAGGAAATTATCGATAAGTACCATGGGATTATCAAAAAATCCTTTGTCGAATTTGGAATTGGGTTTGACAATTATTCGAGAACATCGTTACCGATCCACCACAAAACCGCTTCGGATTTTTTCAAAAAACTCTACGACCAAAACGATTTCATCGAAGAAACCACCGAACAATTGTACGATGAAGAGGCCCAACAGTTTTTGGCCGATCGTTTCGTGGTGGGCACCTGTCCCAGATGCGGTCATGAGGAAGCCTACGGAGATCAATGCGAAAACTGCGGTTCTTCTTTGAATGCAACGGATCTTATAAACCCGAAATCGACGATTACGGGTACTGTTCCGTCAACAAAAAGGACCAAACATTGGTTTTTGCCTTTAGATCGCTACGAAGATTTTTTACGGGAATGGATTCTTGTAGGCCATAAAAACGATTGGAAACCCAACGTTTACGGCCAATGCAAATCATGGATCGATGGTGGGCTCGAGCCCCGTGCCGTAACCCGAGATCTTGATTGGGGTATTCCCGTGCCCGTTGAGGGCGGTGAAGGCAAGGTGCTATACGTTTGGTTCGACGCTCCTATCGGTTATATCTCTTCTAGCAAGGAATGGGCCGAACGTGAGGGCAAGGATTGGGAACCCTATTGGAAGGATGAAGACACCAAACTGCTCCATTTTATTGGGAAGGACAATATCGTATTCCATTGCATCATCTTCCCTTCGATCTTAAAGGCACATGGGGATTATATTTTGCCCGAAAACGTTCCTGCAAACGAATTTTTGAATCTCGAAGGCAACAAACTATCCACTTCGAAGAATTGGGCCGTTTGGTTGCACGAATATTTGGTGGAGTTTCCCGATATGCAAGATGTATTGCGATACACCCTGACAGCCAATGCACCAGAGACCAAGGACAATGACTTTACCTGGAAAGATTTTCAGGCCCGCAACAATAACGAACTTGTTGCCATTTTTGGCAATTTCGTTAACCGTGTCGTAGTACTTACCAATAAATACTATGACAGAAAAGTGCCCGTGGCCGGAGAATTATCGGATGTTGATAAAGAGACTTTGGACCAACTTCGAAAATATCCCGAAATCATCTCAAGCTCTATTGAGCGTTACCGTTTTAGGGAAGCAAGCCAAGAATTGATGAACCTTGCCCGTTTGGGCAATAAATATCTGGCTGACGAAGAACCTTGGAAAGTCATCAAGGAAGACGAGGATCGGGTAAGGACGATTATGTTCGTTGCCTTACAGATTACAGTAGGACTTGCGATTCTGAGCGAACCTTTTTTGCCCTTTACTTCCGAAAAGCTTAAAACCATTCTAAATGTTCGGTCGGGCGCAGTCGAGACCTCTTGGGCCTCGGTTTCCACCAAAGAAGCTCTCCTCCCTTCTGGCCATCAAATAGGCGAGGCGGAACTTCTTTTTAGAAAGGTCGAGGACTCGGAAATCCAGGCGCAGCTTGATAAACTTGAGGCTACCAAAAAATCGAATGCCTCCGATGGAGAACCAACTAAAAATATAGCAATCATGCCACAAAAAGATACGATTACCTACGATGACTTTTCAAAACTCGATATGAGGGTCTGTACCATTATCGAAGCGGAAAAAATGCCCAAAACCGATAAGTTGATGGTCATGCAGGTCGATACGGGTCTTGATAAGCGAACTATAGTCTCCGGTATAGCGGAGCATTTTACCCCCGATGAACTGGTCGGTAGAAAAGTTACGGTACTCGTCAATTTGGCACCGCGAAAACTACGTGGTACTGAAAGTCAAGGCATGATACTTTTGGCCGAAGGAGCGGATGGCAAGTTGGTATTTATCAACCCTGATGAAGACGGGGCCCACAATGGAAGTACGATAAGTTGATTCGGCAAAGTCGGAATCAATTATTGACTATGGCCTTTTCATTGACCCTAGGCAATTCGTAACTTTACACAAAACTACTACTATGTTATCGAAAAAACTTGAAAAAGCGTTGAATGCTCAGATAAAGATAGAGGCCGAATCATCCCAGGTTTATCTATCAATGGCCTCATGGGCGGAAGTCAAAGGGCTCGAAGGTATCGCCCAGTTCATGTACGGTCACTCCGACGAAGAACGTCTGCACATGCTAAAATTGGTAAAGTATGTGAACGAACGTGGCGGCCATGCCATGATTTCAGACCTTAAAGCGCCTAAAACCGATTTTGGAACCTTTCAAAAAATGTTCGAAGAATTGTACGAGCACGAAATATTCGTATCAAAAAGTATCAATGATCTGGTTCACGTGACCTTACAGGAAAAAGATTATGCCACGCATAATTTCTTGCAATGGTATGTGGCCGAACAAATCGAGGAAGAAGCCCTTGCCAGAACCATATTGGACAAAATAAACCTGATCGGCAACGACAAAGGCGGACTCTATCTTTTTGACCGCGATGTTCAACAGATTTCGGTAGAAAGTGCCGCCTCCGATACTTTGGGGGAATAATTTAACAACAAAGTTTATTTAGATTAAATTAAAATAACTATTTTTGATTCCGTTCAAAACCGAACAAGGTGTCAAAAAAGAAGAAAAAAGCGGCCAAAAAAGAAAAAAAGCGACAAGAAAAAGTCCTAAAGCTTCAACGCAGGGCCGCTAAGGCTTCGACCAAGGATTTCAAGGTCAAAAGCAAGTGCTGTAAGAAATACAAAAAGGGCGAAAACAAAAGATGCGGTAACTGCCCTTGCTTCGATTTGATCAAAAAAGTTGCCTAGGCAATAGTTGCAGTTTTTTAATCCCGTACCCGAGATAGTCTTATTTTTTGGAAAGTTCATTTTCATTGAATCGTTCGCATTTCAAGTTGTTATAGTTCCTCTCTATTATAGATTGGTTCTTGTGTATGAACCAAATAGAAATTGTAAAATAATATGACATCCGGTTCGTTAGTCATTAAATGACATCCCAAATAAAACTACATTACTTTCACTGCCTAATTTTCATATTCTATCTCGGTCATGGGTTTGGACAAACGGAAATAGCCCACATCGATGGGGTATACGTGAGCCGTGCAATGATGCCCGACGAGGCCGTGTCTCTTGTTGACGAAGACGGGGAACGTTTTGCACTGGTACTCTTTAATGGAAAGGAAATCAAAGGTTATTTGTTTGATAAGTCAAACCAAATGACAAGCAATCTTGTTTCGGAGGAGAAGGCTCGCAAATACAAACAAATCTTGGGAAAGACAGTCTCGAAGAATGGTGATTTCGTTGTCTTTATGACAAACAATAACCGAAAGAGGTTTGCGTCTTCCCGTTTTTCATTTCCCGAGAATAAGATTGAGTTCAACGAACTGGAGCTTGATCTGGGCAACGAGAAAATTTTACAGACGGCCGATTATAACAACAAGTTTCATGTACTTACCATTACTCCTGAAACGGCATTGATCAATGTATATCGGTTTGAGGATGCTATTTCCTATAATAAGTTTCAGATAAATTTTTCTGGTTACACCTTTTTGGACCAAAAACAAAAGGAAGTGAACCTGTATGAAATGATTACGGTCAATAGTGGTCTGGGCAAATCGGTTGATTTAGTAAAGATCAATAGCGGGGACCCCACATCACTTGAAGTGGCGTGCAACCCGACCAAATTATATCAACAAGATGAATTGATAATACTTACTTTCGATAGCAATGAGGAAATGACCCAAGTTGTTGAGATCAATTTAGAAACGTTAATGGGCGACTCGAAACGTGTCTCAAAGGCATTGACCAATTGGGCATATAAAGAAAAAAACAGCAATTCGTTCCTTTGCGAAGATAGGCTGTACCAAATTGTTACCACAAGAAGAACATTTCACTTAAGAGCCCAAAACTATGACACAGGGGATATCATCAATGAATATAGTGCGAACGTCGACGAAAAAATTCCCTTTAAGAACTCATCTATCGTGCAGACCGGGGGAACTTTCGCCAATTATAGGGAATTTGAGGATACCGCTACCTTATTAAGAAAAGTAAGGCGCGGAAAGGCCGGGCTGGCCGTATATAGGGAAGGAGATCGATACCACATGATATATGGTGGGGTAATCGAAAATAATTCAAATCCCGGCATGATGATGCCAGGCTTCGGCATACCTATTGCTACGGCGGGTGCCGTGACCGTATTTTTTAACCCTACGTTTTTTGCTTACCAGTCATATACGAATACGAAGGCACTTATGGTCGATGCGCTTTTCAACTCGAGTTTTGAACATCTAGAAGGTGAAATCGATGAAAATATTTTCGATCGTATCGAAACCTACGAGGAAGAAAACAGGATACCACCTATTGGGAGAACCGTGTTCAAAATAAACGATTCCTATATTTTAGGAAGCTACAACGCCTTCGAAAGAAAATATACTTTATATTCTTTTTAAAGCGCTAAGGTTTTTAACCCCTTCATCCATAGTAGTTAGGGTTAATTTCGTATTTTTCAAGGAAGTAGATTAAAATGTACTTCTATGAAATCATCGATAACGCTTCTCCTCCTTTCGTTTATTTTCTCAATGCTTTCCTGTAAGGAAACAAAAAAGGAAATTCTCGAAACGTCTCCAAAAGCGACAAAAATAGCGACACGGCAAAAAATAAAGGTCATTTTCGATACTGATGCAAACAATGAACTTGACGACCAATTCGCCATAGCTTATATGCTCTTTAACGGTAATGTTTTCGATGTTAGGGGAATCACGGTCAATGCCACTCGAAACGACAAGAACGTTCAAGGCCATTATGATGAGGCTGAACGCATCATGCAGCTCTGTAACCCGAAGGTCACTGGTTCGAGTCCAGTTCCCGCTACTAGCAAACAAAGGGCTTTCAAGAGATTGAAGGCCCTTTTCATTTTCTACCTAAAACATACCTAAAACTATTTATGTTAAATTTCCTCAAAAAATCCAACCCTAGGATAAATCAAATAATTACCGAATAATGAAATATGTTGGTAATTATTTCTTTTCTCCCCTATCCACAAAAGGATTTTATATCCAAGAAATAATCTTAAACTGCCTATTTGAATATACTTTAAATTCTTCCTACGCTTCTTGTAAATACAATTACCCCTTTGTAAAGTTCATTTTTTACCATTGGCCCTGTAAATTTAGTCCCATGCCCAAAAAATATAGATCCTAGAATTTTCACTTCGAAGAAGTAGACAGTTTTGCGACCCGCAAAACATAACTTGCTATCCGTTTCACGGATACCTTTTTTGTGGAAAATTTACCTTTCAATTTATCACTTATGGCAAATCAACTTTTTTGGCAATCAAACAAAGTGTTAAGCAACAATGAATATTAAAATGACCCTATTGGTTAAAGTATAACTGCATCACCTTACTTGGAATTTTTTGTGGAAAGGGGAAGGAAAGTCCTAAACGGTCCTCGACCGGTTAGGAATTTCCATGGAAACGAGGGGACCGGTCCGTTTACAAACGGGAAGAAGGCTCCCCCAGGGGTATTTAAATAGTAATCACGGAGCTGATTTATTTTTCCATGTAGTCCTGCCAAATTACAAGAACGTACTTTTCTCTACCGTTTTCCATTCTTTTTAGATAACCGTATTCATATACAAAATGGTACACATCCCCGTTTTTGTTCTGCCAAGTATGGGTCGTGAACCGGTCGTTGAAACCAAGGTCCGTCAACAGCTCCTTCCTTACCGTAACCTTGCCTCCCTTATTGAAACCCTTCAATATTTTTCGGTTCAACCGCAATTGGTTATACACCTTATCGAAGAACCGTTCCGGAAGGTTTTTGGACCTTTCGTATTGATAGGCACTCTTACAGTGCAGGTTGCAATATTTCTTGTCGCTCCTACCCCTAAGGGCCTCGCCGCAGTATAGGCAGTTTTTTTGGTCCATGTTTTCCCAGGAAATTAATCGAATGTCTATGCGAACATTATTCGGTTAAGATACGGTTAAGTCGTTCGAATACATGAAATTGGCAAAAAAAATCATGTTCAAGGGCAGAAACATAACGCTCAGACATCTACTTATCGATGGGAAAAAGCATATTGGGCTCCAGTTCAAATCGGATAAGGTGGTACAGGCATTGGTCGAAAAATTACCGGAAGTACGCTGGAACGACGAATTCGGCATGTACCATATCCACAACAACAAAAAGAATCTAGGTATTATCTTCAATACCTTCCGTGGGGAGGTATGGGTCAATGGCAACTATTTCTTTGAGAACGGACAGGAACTGAACGAGGACCGACCAAAGAACGTTTCCTGGTACAGGACAAGGAAATTACAAAAGGGTATTAAAAGATGCCCGGACGAGTATCTTGACAAATTGGAACTTAGGCGATATGCGGAGAACACGGTGAAGACCTATGTACACCAATTCGAGGCCTTCATAAACCATTACAGGGAGATAAGACCGGATGCCATTACGGAAAACGAGATACGTCTCTATCTCCAAAAACTTTCAAGGGAGGGACGTTCCAGCTCCTATCTCAATCAGGCGGTGAACAGTATTAAGTTCTATTATGAAGTGGTTCTGGGGATGCCCAACCGGTTCTATGATATTGAACGGCCCATAAAACACAAACGATTGCCAAAGGTGCTTTCGAAAAAGGAAGTCCTAAACCTCATAGGGAATACCAACAACCTGAAGCACAGATGTATCGTTTCCCTATTATATTCAGCTGGACTGAGAAGGAGCGAGTTGCTCGAACTAAGACCCACCGATATCGACAGCAAACGGATGTTGATCACGATTAAGGGAGCTAAGGGCAACAAGGACCGGATGACCGTTCTAAGCCCTACGTTATTGAAAGACCTGAGGGCTTATTACAAAGAATACAGACCCAAGAATTTTCTCTTCGAAGGACCGGGACAAAAGGCGTATTCTGCCTCAAGTGTACTAAAGCTCATTTCAACGGCGGCCCTTCGGGCAGGAATCCGTAAAAAGGTTACCCCACATATGTTGAGACATAGCTTTGCCACGCATCTCTTGGAGGATGGCACCGATATAAGGTATATCCAGTTGCTTTTGGGGCACAGTTCCACCAAGACAACGGAGATTTATACCCATGTGGCCGAAACTTCCTTCAATAACATCAAAGATCTCCTATCTTAGTTCCGCATATATAAGATATATAGATCATTAATGATCTATACTCCTACGTTAGGTGCAATTTGGAAATTCCAATATGAAAAAGAAACTTTTGATAATATCATTTATACTAATTGGGATTACAGTAATCTATTTTCTTGACTTAAATGACAGACTGACTAACGATGGAATTGAATTTTCTCATATGACTTTTATAGACAACGAATATAGTCTCGGAGATGAGAATAATGATAATCAATATCCAAAAGAACTTTACAGCAGGAATTTTGGAAACCCGAAATATGAATTTCCTCGAAGTAATGTGAATATGATAAAAATTCAGAATAACATTCCTCTTTTAAGTAGATTGACTTCAAAGACAATAACCAAAAAAAGCAAAATCGAATTTATCATAGAACTATTTAACAATCCAAAGAATTTTGATTGGGGAGAAACGACTTGGTCAATAAATGAATCGGAATATATTTTCCGTTTTTACGATGAACAAAATGTAGAAATCGGAAAGGTTTGGCTTTGTATGGAAAGTTGTGGAATGGCTAACTCTCGACCATTTTCACCGAATATGAAATTTGGAGGATTAAGTGAATTAGGGAAAGTGAGAATGAATGAACTATTAAATAAAATAATCGAACTCTGAAATAAAAACTGCACCTAACAATGTATAACCGCAATTACGGCGGATTCGACTACGTCCGAATCCACTCGGAATTGCTAACGCCAGTTCTTAACCGAAAATTATTAACTTTAATCCCGTAACTGACGGTTATACGAGACCGTTGGCAATAATTATGAAAAAACCGTATCTAAAGAAAATATTAGTTCTGACAATGATGTTGATTTCTTTCAACTCATTTGCTTGCGACTGTGATTGCGAAGGAGATTGTTCGTTTAGTGTAATATCGAATCGGAATGAATTAGTTGCT
>JAUIDI010000016.1 GCA_030428705.1 Bacteroidia bacterium | reverse complement strand
GCCCGACCCTACATTTAGTTTAAAACGTTGCATACCGCCTGCATCTTCCCTAAAGAAGCGAAATCCCTTGGTCAAATCATTCTTTAGACCATCGTCATCGATCATAGGCGGACCCATTACCAAAATACCGGCACGGTTCGGGTCCGAATTAAGTTTATACCACATGGTGGCACTGAATTCATTCGTGGTAATCGGCCCCACGTCGTTGGTAGGAAAGGTCAGGTATGAATCGGTCGCACCGGCATAGGCATCATCGCCGCTTGCGCTTTCCCCTGCAAAACCAGGGCTACCGACTGCTGTGACCTCGGTATCCCTAAACAATTCTTTATAATCGCCGTCAAAAGGCATATAGAACATTTCACCAGCAAATGAAGGTGTATAGGAAGAAACAAATTCACCGGAGTCGTCGGCCATAATCTGTTGTACTTCTTGTTGTGTAATCGCCCGGTCGAAGATTCGAAGTTCGTCCATAAGGCTTTCGTCCGACCAGTGGTTCCATTGGGTAAAATTCGGTGCCCCGGACATTACCGAAAGTACATTGACATCCGTCCAGTCGATTCCGGGGAAATCTCCCTGACTAACAATTTGTCCGTCAATATATACCGTTGCCTGGGATCCGGAAAGGGTAAAGGCCATATTGACCCATTCACCGGAAGTTGGATTCACATCCGCGGCTTCTCCTCCATCGAACCAATGACCCGAATCTCCTGAACCGACATTTAATTTAAAGCGTTGCATACCCCCGGCATTTTCTCGAAAAAAGCGAAAGCCTTTAGTAAGGTCGTTGTTCGTACCATCGATCATAGGTGGGCTCATGACCAAGAGACCGGCCCTGTCCGGTACGGCATTGATCTTGAGCCAAAAAATCGCACTGAATGCAGAATTCTTTAAATCATCCCCGGTATAGGTCAGATATGAATCCAAGGCCCCCATATATGAATTGGGGCCGTTTACATTATCTTCACTAAAACTAGGAGAACCTTCAACAGTCGGGTTTTGAAAACTTATCAAATCAGTATAATTCCCATCAAATGCCAAATAGAAAATTTCTCCATTGTATTTTGGGGTATACGGTGGTTCTTTCGCAAAACCGACTGATGATGTGGTCGATTTTCCGTCAAGGTCGGTTGCGGTAACACTAAGCTCATGGGAACCATCGGTCAAGCCATCATAAATCAAATCGTCGACGAGAACGCGACGATAATCGATGTATCCCCCATTATAGCTCGCTATTGTCTGTCCGTCAAGGGTTACCTGTATTGTACCCACCTCTATATCATCGGTAACCTCAAAATCGACGGTAATAGAAGTAGTGGTTTCCAATACTTTTATCGTACTGCCTTCAGTAGGCGAATTAATGGTTACCTGGGGAGCCGAAGCATCGGCCCCTGGCGCTACCTTGGTAATTGGATCGATATAATCATTTTCACATGCCGCAAAGACCAAGACCAGCAGCGAAAAAAATGTTGATATTTTTAGACCTTTTCTCATCATACTTTTTTTAATTGTTGTTTTCATAGTATTCCCTCAGAATATAGTTTTGGTCAAGTACATCCTGTGGATAAGGCAAGAATTTTTTATCCGCATCAAAATTTCGACCATCGTAGGCCAATTCCCCAGTTTCACCCAAACGTACCATATCGAAGTATCGAATACCCCACTCCATGGCCAATTCGGCAAGTTTTTCGTCCATGACATCTTCACTTGTTACGCCGCTCAACGCATCCATACCCGCTCTAAGTCTGATCTGGTTTACGGCATCATCGGCCGAACCAGCACTTCCAGAAGCTCCCCGAGTCAATGCCTCCGCGTACATCAGCAATACCTCCGCATAGCGGATTACGGTATAATTATTATTGGTTCCGATATCGGTTCTGCCAGGAGTAAGTTGTACCGTTGGCAAAAAGTGCTTGCCACTGGCAAAAAGCGCCCTGGCATAATCGTTTATCACATCACCATCGCGGGTGGTGTTCGATACAAAGGATGGTAAATCGGTATATGCAGGATCCGCCTGAATTTCAGTGATTCCCCTATCGGTGAACAAAACACTGGTTTCTAATCGTATCGACTCGCCCCGATCCAACATAAACTTAATGAACTTCATGCTGGGTTCGTAAAAACCCCAACCGCCGTTATCGGCACCTGCCACTGCCGGTGTAAATCCCTGAGGGGCATAAAAGTTCCACAAATGCCTTACGTTTTCTCCTGAAGATTGCCCGAAATCGGAATATTGAATTTCGAGGATGTTTTCATTGCACAATTTTCCGGGAATATTGAACAACTCATAGAAATCTGGAAAGAGTTCAAATTTTTGAGAGTTGATGATTTCGCCCGCGGCATCGGCGACGGCCTGATAGTTTTCCAACTCCAAGTTGGCCATAGCTTTGACTGCCAGCGCAGTATACTTGGTCATTCCCCCCGGGATATCAGTACGCTGGTTGGGGTGCATATCCAACAACATCGGTACGGCCTCATCCATCTGTGAGGACACCCATTGCACTATTTCGTTTTTGGGCAATACCTCAAGGATCGTTTGGTCGGTACTTTCTACCTTAAATACATCACCGTACATTTTGGAAAGTTGTAGTGTTATATATCCCCGTAATGTCTTGCATTCGGCTATGTACTGGTCGATTAGGCGAGAATCGACCCCTTCTTCCCTAAAACGTTCCAATTGCTCCATCTGTGCCGTTATCTGCAAGGCATCTTGAAACCAATTTTCCCAAAATACCCTGTACATCCAATAGGTGTTGTCATAGATGAAGCTATCCGTATCATCAAAGCCTGCTTGATCACCAAGCCCTCCGGCATTTACATCATCGCCCCGTACGGAAAGTAACGGTATTTGCTCCCATCCCACGTTTTGGAATTTTTCATAGGCACCGACCAAGGCTCCCAAGGCCCCTTCAGCACTTGAATAATCAATCTCACCGGATTCGACGACCAATTCCTGGTCTTCGTTCAGTTCACTGGAACAGCCTGCAATAATTGTTATGGCCGCTATAAAAGTTATTTTTAGAATTTTATTTTTCATGGCTTTTTTTTAAAATTTCACATTTACCCCAAAAGAATACACGGAAGCAATGGGATATGTCTGCAAATCGACCCCATCGAACCCTACCTCCGGATTGAAACCGTTAAAGTCCCTTGTCCACATAAATGGCCTATCGGCAGTTAGGGTGAACCTGAATTCCGGTAACTTGTCAACTGCCAATGTATAGGCCAACTGAATGTTCTGAATACGGAAAAAATCACCTTTCTCCAACCAGAAATTCGACATCCTTTGATTCCAAAGTTGGCGATACCCCTCCGACGATGGAAACTCGTTGGTAGTGCCTTCACCATGCCAACGGTTTTTTGCCAATTCGGCATCAATATTTCTTCCTTGGGTACGAATTACCTCAGCTCGATTCCTATTGAGGATTACATTGCCTCCCTGACCGTAAAAATCCATCGAAAGCTGCCAATTGCTATAATTGAGTCCCAAGCTACCCCCATAATAATAGGTTGGAACCGGTGACCCCAAATAGGATCGATCTTCGGCATCCAAGACACCATTATTGTTATTGTCCTTAAACTTGAAGTATCCCGGCTTTATCTCCGTACCCTCTGCTATGGCTGCCTGCGCTACAGGATCTGCTGCAATTTCAGCATCATTTTGGTAAACTTTGTCCAAATCCCATCCATAGAAGACATTGATGGGCTGACCCACAACCAAACGTTGCCTAAATTCGGCAACTCCCCGATTGATGAAAGGTTGCCCTAAAAGATCGGTCACTTCATTGTCTATGGTACTAAAATTACCTGAGAGCGTGTATCCGAATTTTTCACTGATCTTACCATTCCATGATGCACTGACCTCAAACCCTTTGTTGCGCACACTGCCCACGTTTTGGAAACTAACCTCCGTACCAATAAGCGGCAGTACTGGAATAGCCAAATTTTCGGTGTCCTTGATAAAATAATCCGCTTCAAGCGACAATTTGTTATTGAACAATGTAGAAGATAGACCAAAGTTCATTTCCTCGGTATATTCCCAACCAAGGTCATCCGATGCCGTTGAAAATTGTGACCCCGTGACCTGGGTGTCATCAAAGATGCTGGTTACCGTGACAGCACTCTTAGGTATGCTCGCAGGCACGGCGTCGTTGGCCAATCGACCCCAACCTGCCCGTAATTTCAGGAAATCAACAACATCGCCCCCTTTGAAAAAGGGTTCCTCCGAAACTACCCAACCCAGACCAAATGCCGGCAAATGAACATAGGTTTCGTCATATTTGTTACTACCTTCGGAACGATACGTAGCATAGGCTATATATCGATTTTTGTATTTGTACGATGCCCGGCCAAAATAGGAAAAGCCGTAGAACTGAAAGTTTTCACCCAAATCGTTATTATTAGGGCTATTGTACGAAACCCTACTGTCTTCGGCCGTATTTACGATGTACCATGTTTTTTCATTGTCCCGAACAAAAGCTCCACTGGGGTCAAAATTTCCCCTTGTGCCAAAATAATTCTGTCGTTCATCTCGAAAAGAGGTACCGGCCATCAAGGTTAGGTCATGGTCGTCGAAATTTTTATTATAGGTCAATACATTGTCCCATATATAATCTTCCCTAACCCTATTATTGTTCGAGATAGTCGAATTTTCAACCGACCGTTGATAGTCGTCCGTCACATAATAAGGCAACAAAATATTGCGCTCGTTATCGGCTCGATAATTGTATGAGATGGTGGACTTGAAATTCAATCGTTCAGGAATTATATGGAAATCACCATAGAAATTCAAAGTGGTCCTTCTTCTATCTCTTCTTTTATCCGAATTATCCAACAAAGGAAAAGGGTTTTGACTGTCTCGGTAGCCGACTTCTCTTGCATCTGAATATGGCGTAGGATCGGCATTCGTGAAAGCATTATCAAAAACAGGTAATATTGGAACGGCGTAATATGTCAATTGCCAAGCGCCTCCCTCGTCGTCATATCTAACCGAATTACTATACAGCATGTTCGCACCTACGGTAAGCCAATCGGTCGCCTTGGCATCGACTTTGGCCCGCAGGTTGAAACGCTTAAAACTATTTTTCATATCCAAAATACCATCTTGATGAAAGATGTTTCCACCAACCGAATATGCAACACTCTCCGAACCGCCATCGACTTGAATATCATGGTTCAGTATTTCTGCCTTTCTCAAGACTTGTTTGTACCAATCTGTATTGACATCAGGAATGTCAGGATTGATCCTACTGCGTCCAAACCTTTGTATTGCCTGTTCTATACTGGCAATTTCAGATTCTGAACCTGATTCATAGGCAAATCCCGTAAACTGTTCGGCATTGGCCATCTGCAGGACATTCTGCGCCTGCTGGACACCATAATAAGTGGAGTACTGAATTTCGGCATTTCTATTAAAGCTGCCTCCTTTTGTCGTTACCAAAACAACGCCGTTAGCAGCACGCACACCGTAAATTGCTGAAGCCGAAGCATCCTTTAAAACAGATACGTTCTTTATCTCAGAAGCATTCAAGAAGTCTATGTTATCATAGAACATACCGTCTACAACAAACAATGGTGCCGAATTCCCATAAAGCGAATTTATTCCCCTGATGTTCACTTCTGGAGTATCACCTGGAGCCCCGGCACTATTGATTTGGACCCCGGCCACTTTTCCCTGAAAACCTTGTACCACTTGTGCCGAAGGTGTCTTTTGAAGGTCTTCGGAAGCAATTGTGGCAATTGCACTTGTTAAATCGGCTTTTTTCTGGGTACCATAGCCCACTACCACTACTTCTTCCAAGGCCTGGGCATCTTCCAGTAATACCACATTTATGGTCGTGTTCCCGTTGACAGGAATCTCTTGGGAAGCAAAGCCCACATAACTAAAGACTAAAGTACCATTAACCGGTACATTGGAAAGCGTAAAGTTTCCGTCAAAATCTGTCTGGATACCATTGGTCGTGTTCTGCAACACAACACTGGCTCCCGGCAACGGCCCACCGGCTTCATCGGTCACCGTTCCCGAAACCGTAATATTGTCCTGCCCAAATGTTAGCAAAGAGCACAATATCAACGGAATTGACAATAAAATGCTTTTGTATTTCATAGTTAGATAAAAATTGAGTTATTTAATTGCTAAATTATCAATAGTGTTATTTGAATGTTAAGAAAGAGCCTACATAAAAACTACATCACGCCCATTTGGTCGGGCAAATACCTGTGTTTTGTAGCTTTGTATGATTAAAGAAGATTTATTGAGAAATAAAATTTAACATTGTGATGTATTTTTGATGTAGTATACAATCTATACAATGCTAAAATCAAGAAACGGATTAAAGACTTCTAAAAGGTTATTAAGTAGTTGTTTAGGTTCTCCGAACTATCCAAATCCAGTTTTTTTCGAAGTCTATAGCGATGTATTTCAACTCCGCGTGTTGAGATAGCCATCAACGGTGCAATTTCTTTAGAAGATAGATTCATTTTTAGGTATGCGCATAATTTTAGGTCTTTGGGAGTAAGCTTTGGAAATTCTTGCAAAAGCCTTTCAAAAAAGTCTTCGTGCAGTTCCTTGAAGTTGACCTCGAAACGTTTCCAATCTTCTGTATCCTCAACAGAGCTATTCAATTTTTTAATAAAGGAACGGTAACGTTGCGAATTCGAAAATTTATCTTTGTTTACTATCAACATGTTTTTAAGTTCAAGAATCATTTCATTTTTTCTCGCAATGTTCAAAGTGGTACTTGCAAGTTCGTTCTGCTTGAGCTTGACTTCTTTTTCCAATTTTTCTTTTTCAAGCTCCGCCATTTTTTCTTCCTGTTTCCGCTGTAAACGCAATACCAGTTCTTTGTGCCTTTTTTTGATCTTAAGCCGATTATAGCCCCTGACCAAAAATATGGCCCCTAAAGCGAGGGCACAATAGAGTACTATTGCCCAAATCGACATGTACCAGGGCGGTGCTATTTCAAACTCCATGAAATTTGGTTCCGACAATGCATTATCAATCCCAACCGTATGGACATTGAAACGATAACTTCCGTAAGGCAGGTTCTGAAATTCGATAAAACCATTTTCTGAATACCCGACGTGTTCTTTTGGTCCTGACAATCGGTACTGAAACCGCGCCCTTATGATTTCGGGGGCCGATACCTCAAAAGTTAGTACTTGCGAATTTTTGTATGAAAGTTTAAGCCCATGGGGGCTGGCGGGTGAAGCCCCGTTTGCATAACGCAACACATTGATCATAGGTTTTGGCAGTTTGAGACCTGTCAATTGTTTCTCGATACCATATTGATCGATGCTGGCAAACCCGTCATTCAAGGTAATGTATAAAGTTGAATCGTTTATTTTGACCATTCTTTGCGAATCTGGAGCCAAACGTCTTTGCAAGGTCAAGTTGGAAATCCAGAGGCTATCGTTCTTCAAATCGGTACGTACAAGTGATTTTTCACCTTCACCCCCTACGAACCAAAAATGGGAGTTGTCATAGAACAACAATTCTTTGTCCTTGTATTTTTGAAATTCGCCGAAAGAAACGATACTATCCATAATGGGGTCGTACTTGTACCAATCACCTTCGCTATTGAAGACCATCTGATTTTCAATGTTAAAGATTTTGATATTGTACTCATTAGGAAGGCCTTCTTCAATGCCAAAAGATTCGGTTTTGGCCACCGTTCCATAATTTTCGGACAACTGAATTCTGTAAAGACCTTTGTATGGATGTGCGGCCCACAACACGTGAGGTTTTTCAAAGCACAATTGCTTTATAGGAAAATCGACCCCTCCTCCCTTAATCTTTTCCACCGCCCACTCCGCTTCGGCATTCAATCGAAATTTCGAAAGACCGGTATAAGTACCCTGTATATAGGTATCGTCCGACTCTGGTGCTCTCTTTATTTCATATCCCCCCGAAAAAGGGGACACCTTTTTAAAATCGTTATGCTCAATTCTATACGTACCCGTATTGTGCCCACAAAGAAGGTCTCCTTGTACCACTTCCAAATCCCAGACATGCCCTTGCGACCCATTTACAAATTGAAGCTCACCGTCTTGAAAGTAAAATACGCCGGTATTGCTCCCCAAATAAAGTGTTCCTTGATGAAATGTCAGATCGTATACCATTCCCAAAGCTCCCGAGTTGTCGGTATAGTAAGTAACGGGGTCGTAAAGTTTTATTCGGGCAATTCCGTTATCCAGCCCCAACCACAATTGATTTTTGAATGGAAGTATCGAAAGTACGGTATTGTTCTGCAGGCCAGATTTTCTGTTTATGACGACGCTTTTGCCATTTTCCGAATCAAATAGATAAAGACCATTCTTGATAGTGCCAAAGGCCAATTGGCCATTATTCAACTTTTCGATTTTATTCAGCTGATGGAGTTTAAGGCTATCATTGAGCTTTGCGTTCCATGGTTCAATGGATTTCCCATCAAAAATGAAACATCCGTTCAGTTTTGTTCCTATGAGCAAATTTCCTTCGTATTCGACCATATCGGTCACCGTTTTTCCAAAAAACGTTTCCGTGCCGATCAAAGGGAAGAGTTTATCCTGTTTTAGTTCGAACAATCCATTATTGCCTCCCGCAACTATAAGGAGGTCTTGATAAGGAATCATATCTGAAATAAATTCGAAAGGATCGATTACTTTGATCTGTTCGTCCTCATAAATGTAAAATGCCGAAAAAGATCTAAAAATAACCGTCTTGCCATCTAAGAATATTTCCCAGAACTCCTCATTGGTAAAAGTGTGGTCCTTTATCAAATGCGTGAGCGAGGTATATTGTAACGAACCTATCTCGTCCTTTTCCCAAAAGCCTAATTCTTCATACGAACCGGTGTAGATACGGTCATCGATACAAGCTACCGAACGTATGGTGGTGTTATTCGGTAATTTGTTGAGCGTCCACTTCTCACCATTAAAATGGAGCAGCCCCATGTTGTTGGCCACGAAAAGCTCTCCATTTTCATTTGTGGCCAGACCCCAATTCTTGCTTCCGCCCCTATATTCCATAAGGCTGTAGTTGTGTATGGGGGGCAAAAGGTCCTGCGCCTTTGATATGCACGTCAAAAACACCAGAATAAAAAGGCAAAATCTATTTCTCATTTCTTCAAATTTAAACTTTGCACATCAATTTGGCCACTTTTTAAATGTCTATTGATAAATCTGAATATTTCCACAGTTTTACTTCATACAATAGTTGGTTACCTTTGTATATGGCATCACGGTTGTTTGACGAATTCGATGAAGTATCCGCCAAGGCTTGGAAACAAAAAATCCAATACGACCTCAAAGGGGCGGACTATAACCAAACATTGGTATGGGATTCTCCCGAAGGCATCAAGGTCAAACCATTTTATCATAGCGAAGACCTCAAAGACTCACAACAAACTAAAATCACAACAAGCAACTCTTGGAAGATAGGCCAGAAAATTTTCGCGACCAGCGCCCAAACTGCCAACCTCAAGGCACTTGATGTTCTGCAAAGAGGAGCGGAAAGCTTGGTTTTTGAAATTCCTACCGAAGAAATCAAAGTTACGGAACTGCTTAAAAACATTGACTTGAACATTGTCCCCATTCATTTCAATCTCCGGTTTCTTTCTTGGGAATATATCGATGAAATACTAGGCTTTCAAAAAAAGGCAACGGTACAATTCCACCTAAATCTAGACATCATAGGACACTTGGCCAGAAGTGGGAATTGGTTTTATGACCTACGAAAAGACCATGAAATTCTTGAACGCTTAGTTTCCGGATTTTCTCTTGCCGAACAGAATACTGCTATCAGTGTAGATGCAGCCCTATATCAAAATGCAGGGGCCAATATGGTACAACAATTGGCCTATGCCTTGGCCCATGCCAATGAATATTTGAACCGTGGATTCGTAAAGTCCGGCCAAGGAATCGTTTTCAAAATGGCTATGGGGTCGAATTATTTTTTTGAAATAGCTAAATTAAGGGCCCTGCGAATGCTCTGGAAAACACTTGCAAGCGAATATACGTTATTGGATAACTGCCACATTGTTGCAGGCCCTTCAAGGAGAAACAAATCACTATACGATTACAATGTGAATATGTTGCGCACGACCTCCGAATGTATGTCTGCGATTTTAGGAGGGGCCAACACGATAGTAAATTCATCTTACGACGAAATCTACCATAAGGAAAATGAATTTGGAACGCGCATTGCGCGAAACCAACTATTGATTTTAAAGAACGAATCCTACTTTGATAAAGTAGGGAATCCCGCTGATGGAAGTTACTACATTGAGACGCTGACCTCAGAACTGGCGGAAAAAGCATTGGCACTGTTCAAGGATATTGAAGCGAGCGGTGGGTTTTTAAAACAGTTGAAAAACCATACCATCCAGAAAAAAATAAGGGAAAGTGCCCAAAGGGAACAACTTCTTTTTGATAATGAAAAGGAAATTTTGGTGGGAACCAACAAATATCAAAATCAAGGCGACCGGATGAAGGAGGATATGGAGCTCTATCCTTTTATCAAAACGAAAAAGCGTAAAACCCTTATCGAACCCATTCTTGAAAAAAGATTGGCCGAAAAGTTGGAGCAAAAACGTTTAAGGGATGAGTAGAAAAGACGTCCGACATATCAAGTTAAACAACCCCGATAACGCAGGTCTCCATACTGAAAAGGAGATAGAAATAAGAGGTCGGACGTTTGAAACCGCCGAGGGCATCAGCATTAAAAACAAGTACACCGCAGCCGATATTGTGCAAACAGAACATCTCGATTTTGCTGCCGGTGTACCTCCATACCTCCGCGGCCCCTACTCCACAATGTATGTTCGTCGCCCCTGGACAATCCGACAATATGCAGGATTCTCAACGGCAAAGGAAAGCAATGCTTTTTACAGAAGAAACCTGGCCGCAGGACAAAAGGGGCTTTCGGTAGCCTTTGATCTTGCGACCCATAGAGGGTACGACAGCGACCATGAACGGGTAACGGGCGATGTAGGTAAAGCTGGGGTTGCTATCGACTCCGTCGAAGACATGAAGGTTCTTTTTGATGGCATCCCCTTAAATGAAATGTCAGTTTCGATGACCATGAACGGTGCCGTATTACCTATTATGGCCTTTTATATCGTAGCGGCCGAAGAACAAGGGGTATCGCCAAAAGACCTGGCCGGGACAATACAGAATGACATCCTCAAAGAATTCATGGTGCGCAATACCTATATCTACCCCCCAAAGCCCTCAATGCAGATCGTGTCCGATATTTTTGAGTATACCAGCAAGAAAATGCCCAAATTCAATAGTATCAGTATCTCCGGATATCACATGCACGAGGCTGGAGCCACAGCGGATATTGAATTGGCGTATACTTTGGCGGATGGATTGGAATATATCAGAACAGGGTTGCAAGCAGGTATGGAAATAGATAGTTTCGCCCCACGTCTTTCTTTCTTTTGGGGTATTGGCATGAACCATTTTATGGAAATTGCCAAACTACGTGCCGGAAGAATGCTTTGGGCCAAACTTGTAAAACAATTCAACCCTAAAAACGAAAAATCCTTGGCCTTACGGGCCCATTGCCAGACCAGCGGATGGAGCCTTACCGAACAAGACCCCTTTAACAACGTGGCCAGAACGACCGTTGAGGCCATGTCCGCGGTTTTCGGCGGAACACAAAGCCTGCATACCAATGCCCTAGATGAGGCCATAGCCCTTCCAACGGACTTTTCGGCACGTATCGCCCGAAATACCCAGCTTTTTTTGCAGGTGGAAACCAAAATAACAAAGACGGTCGATCCATGGGCTGGAAGCTTTTTTGTGGAATCTTTAACGGATGAGCTTTGTCAAAAAGCTTGGAACCACATCAAAGAGATCGAAGAACTTGGTGGAATGACCAAGGCTATCGAGGCCGGAATCCCTAAAATGCGCATCGAGGAGGCCGCGGCAAAAAAACAGGCCAGAATCGATAGTGGACGTGATATAATCGTCGGCCTTAATAAATATCAACTTGAGGAAGAAGATGAACTTCATATTTTGGAAGTAGACAATAATGAGGTACGAAGACAGCAAATCGAGCGATTGAACTCTTTGAAAAATAAACGCGACAACATTAAAGTCCGTACCAGCCTGAAAAAATTGGAAGAGGCTGCCCGACTGAAAATGGTTTCCAGTTCAAAAGAAGATACCGAGCTTCTAAAAGGAAATTTGTTAGCTTTGGCCATAGAAGCCGCTAGGTCAAGGGCGACATTGGGCGAAATAAGTAGCGCCCTGGAAAAGGCATTTGGCAGGCATACGGCACCT
>JAUIDI010000011.1 GCA_030428705.1 Bacteroidia bacterium | reverse complement strand
TCGTCTCCACAGTATGTCAATGAACTTCATAAAAAGGGGACCGAAAGCCCCTCGCGATCCGCCCCGGGAAACCTGCCGGCATCAACCCATCGGCCCCAAAGCGGGTGCAAATATAGGACGGTTTTTTCGCTTACACAATACATACATATTTTTTTTTGAAGTTCTTAACAATAAATTTTTCAAGTAATTGAAAATCAATATGATAAAACAAGTTATTTTTTTGATTTGGAGCAAAATCAAGGCTTTAATCCAAACTCATTACCTGATTGATTTCGATATATTAGCTACCATATCGTCAAAGACACCTTACACAACTCTCTGTTTATCAACTAAATTTTGTAAAATATAGCGCCAAAGGTTCGATTTACGGCAAAAATGATAACCGCCCATAAGTTAAGAATGCTACCTTAAATAAATTGTATCGAACCTCGTACTACCGGACTAAATCAACTTTCAATACCATTTATATTGTCAAATGGTCAATACTGGATACTATTAAGAAAAGAAATTCCAGACCAAGCCAAATCGAATCACAAAATCACGATACGGATAATCAGGAGCGGCATAGTAGTTAGGCTTGCCAAACGAAGAATTGAAATGTTCGGCCTTTAAATAAATACGGGTCTGTTGGACTCTTGCATTAATGAAAAAATCCAGAAGTGGATAGCCTCCTAATTTTTCATTGTTCTGGGTGTAGAACTCCCCAAGCACCGGGTTGTAAGCATCCATATTATAAGAAGTGAAGTATTTAAAGGTAATGCCCGTTTGCAAATACATGGCTTTTTTAAATACATCCGAAGAGAAATACAGCGTGTTTCGCGTTACCAGTTGCGGAACGTTCAACACGTCATTGGTCTGGGAAACGGCCTGATACATTACTGTATTATTCAATGCAAACTTGCCGACATTGAATTCTTTGCTATATTTTACCTTTAGATGATTCACCCCGTTACCTTCTTGGAACGGCTTAATATTGGCTCCTTCCCTTCCCTCTTCAATAGGTATATCGGTATCTGCCTTAAAATAGGTATAGTTGCCCAATCTTGAATATTTGGCGACGAAATTTCCCCAAAACTTCGAATCGATTTCGAACTGCAAACTATTTACACTTTGCTCTTTAAAAGTTTCTGTATTCTGCCAATTATAATTGGTATAATCACTTTGATACATCAAGAAATTGAAGTTTGGCATTCTAAACGAAGAATGTATCGCGGCCCGAAGTTTGTTTCCCTCATTAATTTGATAGCTCGCCGACCCATCTAAGATACTCCTAGTGAGCTTACCCGAAATTGTGTACTTTACCGCACCTTCAATATTGAATCCTTTGATATTTTTTGAGTAGTTGGCGCCCAGGGCAACCTCCTCTCCCTTTAACCTATTCTCAATGGTTTGGGTTTCGGTTATCAATATGCTGTTCGTAAAATAGTTGTAATTGTAGAGACTGATGTTTCCTTCAAGTCTTCCTAGAACTGCATTATAAAAGGTCAGGCCGAACTCGTTGTTCATCGTTTTTAAGTTCATTCGATCATCAATTGATGAAACAAGGGAACTTCCAAAAAAAGCATTTGCGGTTGTCTGCGTGAAGTTATAGAACTTGGTCTCATAATTAAATCGATGGCTTAGGGCCAATGACGTTTTTTCAACGTTCGAAGAATCTTTGTTCTTTTTGATCAACTTATACCGGTGATCCATATAATAGCGTTTGCCAAGCAATTTGTTATCGGCATCGGCAAATCGAATATCGATTCTCGACCTGTCCTTAAAATTCGATTCTTCAGATTCAAACTGTAATTCTTTGTTCGGTAGCCCGCCATTTTCTTCAGCTTCGATATCCTGAGCGGCAATATGGGCCCTAAGATTATATCTCGTATTCTTGGTCTCGTAATTCAATGTGGTTCTGAAATTGCCCGATTGCGCTTGGTCGATCTGATACTTCCCCAGCGAACGAAAACCTTTGTAGGCTATTGAAAAGTTGAAACGTCTCGATGTGTTGAAGGTCAACAGGGCATCAAGCATCTGACCCTGTTCAAAAGTGGTCTTGAAAAAGAGATCCGACATGGGAGTCGCCACATTATAATAAGCTATTTCTTCTGCCTCGATATAATTATAATGTTTGGCAGATGCTCCTAGGGATGGATATATGGTAACTCGCTCAAAATCAACCCCCAGTTTGTTATAAGGTTGCCCTACATTCGAAAAGGGCATCAGCTCAAAATCATCCCTTCTGAGATAGTTGTACTTATATTCTTTTTGAATGGTCAACGTGGTGTCAAGGTAGGTGGTATCCCTAGCATAAGAAATAATCTTATAATCCTTAATGGTTATTTCATTGCCCGGTAGTTTATTTTTATTCCCTAGTTGTCTTTTCCTTTCAAAAATTTCGGATGTATCCTTTACTCTAGTTCTAGGAATTGAATCCTCCTGAGCGAAGAGCGAAATATTCATCAGAACAAATAGCGGTAGGAGGAAATATCTCATCGAAACGAATGACGGCCTTACAAAATTGGCATTATACAGGTCACGCCCATTGGCGTGATTAACTCGATCATCTATTTTGGCAACTGCCTACGGCAAAGCGTCAAAATAAAATCATCACCGGCAAAGTTAATTTTTTTGTTGCTAACCAAATGTGAAAGTTTTGGCAAGAGTATCATAATGGTTCGGAAACCTGTTCTTTTCTATCGCCGTTGTTTGGCCTATATTCGTATCCATCAATTTTCCATGATCCGTGCTGAAACTTTTTCACACTTACATAGATGAAATAGGAACCGACGAAGCCGGAAGGGGATGTCTGGCAGGTCCCGTAACCGCAGCTGCATTGATCTTACCGAAAGATTTTGAAAATGATATTCTCAATGATTCGAAATTATTATCGGAAAGAAAAAGAGCTTTGCTCCGTCCGATCATTGAAAAAAAGGCCTTGAATTTTGGAGTGGCCCATATTTTTCCTAAGGAAATCGACAAAATCAACATTTTGAACGCTTCCATTTTGGCCATGCATACGGCCATTGGCCAATTGCAGATACGTTCAAAATTCATCATAGTGGACGGCAATCGTTTCAAGCCTTTTCAAGATATTCCTCATGAATGCGTCATAAAAGGAGACGGCAAGTATATGAGCATTGCCGCAGCTTCCGTTTTGGCCAAAACCTATCGTGATGAATACATGGAGCGTTTGCACGAAGAATTCCCTATGTACAATTGGAAGAAAAACAAGGGCTATCCGACCAAAGAACATCGCAATGCCATTCGAAAATACGGATTGACCAAGCACCACAGAAAAAGTTTTAGGCAGTTACCTCTGCAAACTTCGCTTGACCTATAAGTGCGAACGTTATTGTAAGCCTGTTCAAAAGTTGATATTGCGGTTTATAAAGTTTTTATAGTGGCTCTATATGACAAAGTTAATGTCATAATTTTGGCGTAAAATACCCATTATGAAGCTTAAGGGCTTACTTCTTCTATTCACTTTATTGATTTTTAGCTGCGCTCGTGAAAACCAAAAAAATATTCCTTTATCTGCGTATGTCGGCACAAATGCCCTTGCTGCAATACAAATCAACGATCTTTCCTCGCTTCGCGACAGTCTTGAAATCAACGATTTTATCAAAAGATTTGAAAACCTTGGTTCTTATAAATCCATTGTCGATAAAGTTGCCTTTCTGGAACAAATAGACGCTGAATCAACAGGAATGTTAGTTTTTTCGGAACCTGAAAAAGACAGTATTGAGTTTTTTTTCGTTTCAGAACGTCTGTCGGACATGTTCAGTGTTGACAGTCTACGCGGCAAATATGCCGAAAAACTGAGTTTTGGAAATCGGACAATACATAGATATACCATGAACGATAAGGCCGTATTCAGTACATTGGCGGATGACATGCTCTTTGTCAGTTCTTCGGCCTCTTTATTGAACGAAACCTTGGAAGACGTACAAAATCGCCGACCGAACACTACTTTTCAGCGTTTGTATGCCATAGCCGACAAAAAAAAGCCTTTAAACATATTCTTCAATCTTGACCAAAATGATTCATTGGTAGCCCAGATTACTTTGGAAGCTTCAAGAATTTCGGTTTCCGATTTTGCCGACTGGATCTATTTTGATGTCGATATGGGCAGTGAGTTACTTGCCTTAAATGGCATTGCCATTGCCAATGACTCGTTACCGAATCACCTTAACCTTTTTAAGGGAACCGAAGCCCTTCCCAATATTACTCCTTTCATTGCACCCCTTGAATCCGGTGGCATTTTATCCTATACTTTTGACAACCCCGCCATTTTTGAAACCAACCGATTGAATTACCTCAACAAACCCGCCACGGATGATACTGTTTTTAATACGGTAGAAGAAATCGGCATCGTCTATTTGAATACTGAAAAAGCAGTATTGCTCAAGACCTATGGTTCAGAAGAACTTATAGGATATTTAGAGACCTTACAAAATAATGTTGTCGATTATCAGGGCAACGGTATTCAAGAACTCAACAAGGGTGATTTTTTGACTACGGCCTTTGAACCTTTGGTCAATGATTTCAATGCCAAATTTTGCACCGTACTGGACGATGTCTTTGTTTTTGCACAGAAAAAGGAGGTAGTACAAACCATCATTTCGAATTATAAAAAAGGAAGCACTTTCGATAAAAATCCTGTTTATACGGTCGCAAGTAAAAACCTGGGGGCCTCGGCCAACATACTTTTCATTTCGAACCCGGATAAAATCGAACAAGTATTGAAAGACAATTTCAGCGGTGATCTCCATAAAAATCTGAAAAATCCCAAACTTGATGGGTATGCATACGGGGCCCAAGTAATTACCGGCGGCGACTTTTACCATGTGAATCTTTCCGCCCAAAAAATAACGGCCCCTAGTAACATCAAGACAATAAGGCCGATTTTCAATGTTGCCCTGGATTCGACACTTGCGAACGAACCACAATTCGTAACGAACCATAATACCAAGCGAAAAGAGGTAGTGGTGCAAGATGTCGGGAACAAACTCTATTTGATTTCTTCAAGCGGAAAAATTCTGTGGAAAAAACAATTAGAAGGAAAAATACAAGGAAAAATACATCAGGTCGATATTTACAAGAACGGTCGTCTTCAATTGGCATTCACTACCAACAACCAATTTCTGATCCTTGACCGTAATGGTAAAGAAGTAAGTCTCTTTACTTTAAAATACGAAGGTGGCAACCTCAATCCCTTGGCAGTTTTCGATTACGAGGGCAAAAAGGATTACCGGTTCGTAGTTACACAAGGTGAAAAAGTTTTTATGTACGATCGAAAAGCCAAAATTGTAACAGGATTCAAATATACACGTGCCGAGGCGCCTATTATAAGTACTCCAAAACATATTGTCATCGGCAACAAAGATCATTTGGTCTTTCAATTGGAAGGTGGCATCTTAAAAATCCTGAATCGGGTCGGCGATGTAAGGGTCAGGGTAAGAGACAAAATCGATTTTTCCGAAAACGGGATCTTCCTTTATAAAAACAAATTCACCATCACCGATAAGAAAGGGGTTTTACATCAAATAAATTCGAGAGGAAATATTGAAAAAACAAACCTCGGCCTAAACCCCGACCACGGTCTTGATGCCACCCTGAACACTCTAGTTTACATGAACGACAACATATTGAGCATTAAAGGCAAAAAGGTCGAGCTTGATCTCGGAGTCTACAGTAGGCCAAAGATTTTTTATATCTATGACAAAATATATGTTAGCGTTACCGATATACAGAACCAAAAGGTTTATCTGTTCGACAGTCAAGCAAAGCCTATCCCCAATTTTCCTATATTCGGGACTTCCACGATCGATTTGACCGACATCGACAATGATAGAAGATTGGAGGTCGTTGTCAAAAATCAAACCAATTCTTTGACAATTTACGCAATGGACTGATTACATATGGAATGGTGCACTCTGTACAAAATTTGCGACAACTGATACATGAATCGCAAATTCATCAGGCCATTTTTACTATTTTAAGAGAACCAAAATTAACTTAGAAATAAAGGTATGCCCGTATGGGATATTAAATACCAAAACAAGTTAGGCCTTCATTTTAGTATCGGACGCAGTTCGAAACCGATAATTTGGAACGGCCTTATCGAATAGATATTAAAAAGTATTTATGAAAAAAATTATCCGATTATTGCAAATCGGCCTTCCCTTGATTTTTATATGTGGCTTTGCCCCCTATGCAAATGGCCAGTTTTTGAAAAAATTAGGGAAACGTGCCGAGAAAGCTGCGGAACGGGCCGTTGAGCGGCGCGTTGAAAAAGAGACCACCGAAAAAACAGATCAAGTTCTAGACAGTATTCTTGAACCTGGGTCCGAAGGGGAAAAACAAAAAAAGAATCCTGTCCCAAATGAAACTTCGACCAAAGGACCTAGTGGTAATGGACAGAACACCGATACGAATGACCCTGGAGGTTCAACGGCACCAATGTCAACCGATAATCCAAAAACAATTTCGGTATATAGCAAATTTGATTTTGTGCCCGGTGACAAGCAACTATTTTTCGACGACTTCTCAAATGACTTTATCGGGGACTTTCCGAGTAAATGGAACACCAATGGTTCCGGTGAAGTAGTAACCATCAATCAAGGTACGGAGAAGTGGTTTGCCCTAGTACCCGGCTACAGCACATATTACGTTCCAGACATACCTAGTTTGCCAGAAGAGTACACGATAGAATTTGACGTAATGGCCACCGGTCTTGATAAAAAAACAGCTTCCACGGCCATTCTGCGGGTTATTCTTACCGACGACAATCTATTTAAAAAAGGTAATTTCGCCAGTGTGGATATCCCCTTCTGTCAATATCACCCAATCGGTTTTCATGTGCGGAATCAAAGGGGAGACATCAATAATAATATCCAAGGAGATATTCGTCAGGATGTTATAAACCAACCTCACGTTTCCATAGCCGTGAACAAAGAGCGTTTTCGCCTTTGGGTGAACGAAAAGAAATATGTGGATATTCCCAGGATGATTCCCACGGCGACCCCACCTACTTCCCTAAAATTTGAAGTCATCAATTTTAAGGACAGAAAAGAACGGCTCTTTCTAAAAAACCTAAAAGCTGCCGAGGGCGGTGTAGATCTTAGGCGAAAACTTATTTCAGAAGGTAAAATATCCACAAACGGTATTCTTTTCGATTCCGGTTCGGCGAATATCCAACCTCAATCCATGGGAATAATAAGACAGATTTCGCAGGTTCTTGCACAGGAAAAAGGCATGAAGTTGAAAATCGTGGGGCATACCGACTCGGAAGGTGAAGATTCTGCTAATATGAAACTCTCTGAAAAAAGGGCGGAAGCCGTCAAAAATACCTTGGTCACAATTTATAGCATTGCTGCCGATAGACTGACAACAGCTGGTAAAGGAGAATCAGAACCTGTGGGCGATAATGGCACCGCCGACGGAAAAGCCCAAAATAGACGGGTAGAATTTATTAAGCAATAACCTTTTTTTGAAATTAAAAAAATGAAAAAAACAGCATTACTGATCTTTTCACTGATTTTAGGAACAATCTCGATTACGGCACAAGATAGCTGTAGCAAGTATTATCCGATGATAGAAGGCACCACCTTTGAATATACCAATACCGATAAAAAAGGAAAGACCGAAGGCATAACGAGCTATACGATATCGGACGTTTCACAAAATGGCAGTGCCACCAATGCTACGTTCGATGTGAAACTCGTTGACAAAAAAGGAAAAGAGGTATTCAATACAACCTACAACATCACCTGTGACGGTGATATGGTCAAAATCGATTACCAATCACTGTTTCCTTCTCAAATGATGCAACAATATACCGATATGGGAGTTGAAATGGATATTTCGGGAACCGATATCGAATTACCAAACAATTTGACGGTCGGACAAGGGCTGGATGATGCCAATATTTCCGTTTCGATGAATATGAGCGGTATTAAAATGAAAATGGAGGTCAATCAGACAGAAAGAATGGTCAAAAACAAAGAGAGTGTTACAACGGCGGCAGGAACATTCGACTGTTATGTGATTACCGAAACGACACGCTCCAAGACCATGGGAGCCACCCAAGAAATGAATTCGAAGCTATGGTTGGCCGAAGGAGTGGGAATGGTAAAACAAGAAACTTATAAAAAGAATGGAAATCTCATGAGCACGACCGAACTTACGAAGTTCAGTAAATAATCATGCTGCCATAAAAGAAAAAAACCCGGCTCAGACCAGGTTTTTTTCTTTTATGATCTTCGCTTTAAAAAGGGCTTCAAAATGATATAACAACTTTTGTTTGACTTCCATCAAATCAACTTTATTTCTCCCCAATTCCACGTTTAAGGAAGTTACCGCCTTGTCCTTGATCCCACAGGGAATCATCATATCAAAATAGCCCAGGTCGGTATTTACGTTCAATGCAAAACCGTGCATGGTAACCCATCTACTTGCCCGTACACCCATCGCACAGATTTTTCTGGCAAAGGGAGTGCCTACATCAAGCCAAACCCCTGTTTCACCCTCCGAACGCTCTCCTTTAAGTCCATATTCGGCCAAGGTCAAAATGACCATTTCCTCCAATAAACGAAGGTATTTGTGAATGTCGGTAAAAAAATTGTCAAGATCAATAATTGGGTAGCCCACGATCTGTCCCGGCCCGTGGTACGTAATATCGCCTCCCCGGTTGATCTTATAGAATTTGGCTCCTTTTTCATGCAAAACTCTTTCATCGACCAAAAGGTTCTCGATATCCCCATTTTTTCCTAAAGTGTACACATGTGGATGCTCTACGAACAAAAAATGGTTGGGGGTTTCTTGTTGTTCCGCCTCCCTTCTATTTCGTATTTTAAGATCGACCGTTCGTTGAAAAAGCAATTCTTGGTAATCCCAAGTTTCTTGGTAGTCCTTAAGGCCTAAATCCTCTAAATGCACCTTCTTGTTCATCGGTGCAAAGATACAAACCCTAATTCGGATTGTTCAAAATAACCAGTGCAGCGATAACCCCTGGAACCCACCCACAAAATGTCAATAAAAGAACGATCAAAAATGATCCGCACCCTTTGCCAATTACCGATAGCGGTGGAAAAATTATAGCTAGTAGAACTCGTATAAAACTCATTGATTTGGAATTTTGATGATTGATGTATTTATATGACGCAAAATCATTCGCTTTGTTACGCTTTCAATCGCTTATCTTTGATAAGGTTCAATTGGCTGAAATGCAAACCCTTCGCGGGTAATTACGTAAGTGTATCTGAATTCAAATACCTTTGATAAGATAATGGGCAAATTATTATTCTCAATATTGGTTTTTTTCTCCTGCTCGAAGTCCGCCGATTCTATAATTCCTCATGAAAACCTTAATAATCTTGGGATGGACAGGCCGACCTATTCATATTTGGCACTCGGAGATAGTTATACGATCGGTGAAAGTATTCCCGCAAAATCAAGCTTCCCAAAACAACTTGAAAAAAGTCTTGAGGAAAGTTTGGGTGTCAAGGTCCAAACCCAAATCTTGGCCCGAACTGGTTGGCGAACGGATAATCTATTGGATGCTATCGAAGCAGCTGATTTAAACACTTACTATGATTTTGTAACGCTGTTAATCGGTGTGAACAATCAGTATCAGGATATTCCTTTCGTTAGGTATGAGGAAGAATTTCCAAAGCTGTTGTCATATGCCCTTAGATTGGCCAATGGCAATTCGTCAAGGGTAATTGTAGTTTCCATTCCTGATTGGGGTTTTACGCCCTTTGGACAAAATCAAGACAGGCAAAAAATATCTTCGGAAATCGATGAATATAATGCGTTCGCCAAAAAAATAGCCGAAGATTCGCAAGTCCATTTTGTAAATATTACGGACATTTCCCGTGAGGGCATTGAAAGACCCGAGTTGGTTGCCAACGATGGATTGCATCCTTCCAAAGAGGCCTATAAATTATTTGTTGACAGAATTGGCCCTATTATTTCCACCAGATTGAAAGATTGACCGAGACTGCCTATATTTGCACCCTTAATTTAACATCAAATGCAACTTTCGGAACAAGAAATCGTAAGAAGGGAGAAATTGAACAAGTTGCGGGAAATGGGCATCGATCCATATCCTGCTGCGCTTTACCCTGTAGATGCCACTTCAAAGAGTATCAAAAATGATTATTCCGAAGGAAAAAAAGTCATTATTTCCGGTCGATTGATGTCCCGTAGGATTCAGGGAAAAGCCTCTTTTGCCGAATTGCAGGATACTGAAGGCCGTATTCAAGTCTACTTTAACCGTGACGAAATCTGCCCGGGGGAAGACAAGACCCGATACAACGAAGTCTATAAAAAATTGCTCGACATCGGTGATATTATTGGTGTCGAGGGTGAACTTTTCACGACCCAAGTCGGGGAAAAAACGGTTTTGGTCAAAAGTTTTTCGCTGCTGAGCAAATCGCTCAGGCCATTGCCATTGCCTAAAAAAGATGCAGAAGGAAACGTCTACGATGAATTTAATGACCCGGAATTGCGATATCGCCAACGCTATGTGGATTTGATCGTCAATCCGAAGGTCAAGGAGACCTTCATCAAACGGACCAAGATTACCAACAGTATTCGCGAATTCTATAATGAAAGGGGGTATCTAGAAGTCGAAACACCGATTTTACAGCCCATTCCCGGAGGTGCCGCGGCACGTCCGTTTTTAACGCACCACAATGCGCTTGACATTCCTTTGTATTTGCGCATTGCCAACGAACTTTATCTGAAACGGTTGATTGTAGGCGGATTCGATGGGGTTTATGAATTCTCAAAGGATTTCCGCAACGAGGGAATGGACCGAACCCATAACCCCGAGTTTACGGTAATGGAACTCTACGTGGCCTATAAGGATTACAATTGGATGATGGACACGACCGAACAATTGCTTGAAAAGGTGGCCATCGATGCCAACGCAAGTACCAAGGTCAAGGTCGGTGAACATGAAATCGAGTTCAAGGCGCCATATCCGAGGGTTCCTATTTTGGAGGCCATCAAAATACATACGGGTATCGATGTATCCGGAATGAGTGAAAACGAATTAAGGGAAACGGCCAAAAATCTGGGCATCGAAGTCGACGACAGTATGGGTGTCGGTAAGCTCATCGATGAAATTTTTGGCGAAAAATGTGAGCACCACTACATTCAGCCTACATTTATCATCGACTACCCTAAGGAGATGAGTCCGTTGACGAAAGAGCATCGCTCGAATCCTTCATTGACTGAACGTTTCGAATTGATGGTCAACGGTAAGGAATTGGCCAATGCCTATTCAGAGCTGAACGACCCTATCGATCAACGCGAACGGTTTGAAGAACAATTGAAACTTTCGGAAAAAGGAGATGACGAGGCCATGTTCATCGATCAGGATTTTCTTCGCGCACTTGAATATGGTATGCCACCGACCTCCGGAATCGGTATCGGAATCGACCGTTTGGTCATGCTATTGACCAATAATTCATCGATACAAGAGGTATTGTTCTTCCCGCAGATGCGACCCGAGCGCAAACAAATAGATCTTAGCGATGACGCCAAAATAGTTTTTGAATCTTTGAAAAAAGCCGAAAAACTTCCTTTGAACGCTTTAAAGGAACAGTCCGGACTTTCGAATAAAAAATGGGACAAATCCATTAAAGAATTGACCAAGAACAATTTGGCCAAGGTTGAAAAGACTGATGAAGGACTTTTTGTAGAACTTGGTTCTTAAATGGGTTATTGTTCCTAAGAAAGAGGAATTACCGTCCAACAATAGCACAATAAGTATTTGCGGTTTCGCAAATTGTCATTAGTTTAGGGCATGGACTACCTAAGCAAAATTCTGACCCTATTCATTTTTATTGTTACCTATAATCTGTCTGGTCAAACCCCGATCGATCTTCAAGAATCGCCCCACGACCTGCACTTTGAAAATTTGGCCGACACTTGGGACGAGGCCATCCCCTTGGGCAATGGTATGTTGGGTGCCCTCATTTGGAAAAAAGAAGGCAAACTCCGCTTTTCACTAGATCGTGCGGATCTTTGGGACCTTCGCCCCATGGAAAATCTCAAAACCCAAGAATGGAAATACAGTTGGGTATACGAACAATGGAAAAATAACACCTACAAAGAAGTTCAAGATCGGTTCGATGTACCCTACGATAAAAGTCCGGCCCCGTCGAAAATTCCGGGAGCGGCCTTGGAGTTCGATATTTCATCCTTGGGAGAAGTGGCCTATGTACATTTGTACATAAAAAATGCCATTTGCGAGGTCAAGTGGAAAAACGGAGTGCGCCTTTTGACCTTCGTTCATGCCACCGAACCCATTGGATCGTATCGTTTTGAGGGTCTTACGAAATCCCTACCCTTTGAATTGGTTCCCCCAGTCTATAATACCCCGGGAGAAAGTCTTGAGGACAATCCTGTGACCGGCCAAGATCTTCGAAGGCTAGAATATCCCCAAGGAAAAAGCTCAAAAAACGACAATTCCGCAACTTATCTTCAAGAGGGATGGGGCGGCTTCAAATATCAGGTTCATATGGCACAGGAAATGGAGCCGGAATCCCTTACCGGAATTTGGAGCATCAGTGCCGAATATCCGTCCGAAAAAGCATCTCGGGCCGTGGATATCGTTCTTCAACAAAAACAACAAGATTTTACAAATGCCTTTAAATCCCATAATGCTTGGTGGAATGGATTCTGGTCAAAATCATCTTTGGCAATTCCCGATGAAATTTTAGAAAAACAGTGGTACCTCGAACAATACAAATTTGGTTCGGTAGCGCGTGCTACGGCACCTCCTATTTCATTGCAGGCGGTTTGGACGGCCGACAATGGAAAACTGCCCCCGTGGAAAGGCGATTTCCATCACGATCTCAATACGCAACTCAGTTATTGGCCGGCCTATTCGGGCAATCACCTGACCGAGGAAACGGGCTTCATAAACTGGCTATGGAAGTGTCGCGATACCTTTAAAAAATACACTTCCGACTATTATGAAGCCGAGGGTCTCAACGTGCCCGGTGTGACCACCTTGACCGGAGACCCTATGGGCGGATGGATTCAATATTCCTTCGGGCCTACCGTGTCGGCTTGGCTCGCACATCATTTTTACCTGCACTGGCGTTATTCCATGGATAGGAGGTTTTTAAAGGAAAAAGCTTATCCCTGGATAAAAGATGTCGCCATTTACCTCGATGCCATTTCAAAGAGGGGCGAAAATGGACAACGCAAATTGCCCATAAGTTCGAGTCCTGAAATCCATAATAACAGTAGGGAAGCTTGGTTCGGCGAAACCACCAATTTCGATTTGGCCTTGATTCTATGGACGTACGAAAAAGCGGCGGAACTTGCCAAAGAACTAGGGGAAAATGAAGATGCCGATAAATGGAAAAAAATATACGCAGAATGGCCCTCGTTGGCCACTGACGATAAATCTGGACTCCTGTTTGCACCCGGAGCCGCTTATCAAGAATCGCATCGGCATTTTTCGCACCAGATCGGGTACCATCCCTTGGGAATCATTGATTTCTCGAAAGGGGAAAATGACAGGAAAACCATTCTGCAGACCATAAACACTTTGGATGAAAAAGGTTCTTCGGCATGGGTCGGCTACTCCTTTAGTTGGCTGGCGAATATGAAGGCCCGGGCATTTGATGGAAACGGTGCGGCGGAAGCCTTAAAAATATTCGCGACGAGTTTTTGCCTACCGAACAGTTTTCATGTCAACGGCGACCAGTCCGGAAAAGGGTATTCCGATTTTACTTATCGCCCTTTTACCTTGGAAGGAAATTTTGCTTTTGCCGCCGGCCTTCAGGAAATGTTGCTACAGAGCCATACGGGAATGATCCATGTTTTTCCAGCCGTTCCGGTCGATTGGAAAGATACCTCTTTTGAAAATTTAAGGGCGGAAGGTGCATTTATGGTCTCGGCCGCTTTAAAAGACGGTGTTGTCAAAAAGATAATGATCCGATCTGAAAGAGGTGGAATATTGAAATTGAAAAATCCGTTTCTCGATACGGGCTTTGAATGTACTTCCAAGTTTGAAATGATCGGTGATTCCATCATTTCGATACGAACGGAACCGAACGAAATAATAGCATTTGAGCTAAAAGACTAGAACACTATTTGGTCATTTTGTTGGTTTTGGCCGAATTCTTGGCTCGACCGGACCGATTCAGGTTTCACATACCTTTTAAATTCCCTATATTTATAGGTTGAACCCAGAGCATAATGCAGGTACGTGATGAAAAACAAATTTCTTGAAAAAAGTTATTTTAGTGTTGCTTGCTTGCTGGCAATCATTTTGACGGAAAGTTGCTCTTCTTCCTCTAAAAAAGTCGATTTCAGCACCCAGGTAAAACCTATTCTCAATAATAAGTGCATTTCATGTCATGGCGGGGTCAAAAAGAATGGTGGCTTTAGCCTTCTTTTTGAAGAAGAAGCCTTCGCGGAAACCAAATCCGGTAAGCCTGCCATAATACGTGGGGATGCCTCGGGCAGCGAATTGATCAAAAGATTGCATGAAGAGGATCCGGAACTCCGCATGCCTTATGAACATCCAAAATTATCCGACGAGGAAATAGATTTGCTTACCCGCTGGATCGACCAAGGTGCCGAATGGGGCGAGCATTGGGCCTATTCGCTTCCCGAAAAAGTTGAAGTTCCGGCAATTACCGCCGAAGCAGGCTTTGCCCCCGAAAAAGCTTCCGACTTCCTGAAAAACGATATCGATAATTTCATTTTGGCCAAATTGGATGAAAAGCTGTTGACTCCAAACCTTCCGGCCGAGAAAAATATTATCGCCCGAAGGGCCGCATTGGATATTACCGGGTTGCCACCTAATCCTAATCTATTAAAACGCTTTGAAGAGGGCAATCTTTCATATGAAGCCTATGTCGATAGCCTTTTGGCACAAAAAGCTTATGGCGAAAAATGGGCGACCTGGTGGCTCGACCTGGCGCGATATGCCGATTCAAAAGGTTATGAAAAGGATATGGGCCGATCGATATGGCAATACCGCGATTGGGTCATCAAGGCGTTCAACCAAGATATGCCCTATGACCAGTTTACGATCGAACAACTGGCCGGAGATCTTTTGCCCGACCCGTCGATGGATCAGTTGATCGCTACGGCGTTCCATAGAAATACGATGAACAATGACGAAGGCGGTACCGACGACGAGGAATACCGCGTAGCTACCGTTATCGATCGTATCAATACGACCTTTTCGGTATGGCAGAGTACGACTATGGAATGCGTGCAGTGTCATGGCCACCCCTATGATCCCTTTAAGCATGAAGACTATTACAATCTAATGGCCTTTTTCAATAATACCCGGGACGAGGACACCCCAAGTGAATCACCCTTGTTGAAATTCTATACCCCTGAACAACAAAGGAAAGTCGATAAGGTTATCGAATGGGTCGCGAAACATGGCAATGAAAAATCTTTGAAAACCTATAAAGATTTCTTATGGTTTACCGAACCGGTCTATAAATCGCATTTTTTCAAGGAGTTCAAAAACAGTGTATATGACGACCACGCTTCGGTAGTTTTTTGGGACGACGGCAACCTCATCATGGAAGATGCCCATACCCAAAATGCCGGTTTTGTATATCTGAACTATCGCTCGCATTACAACGGAACCAAAATGACCATTCGTGAAAACGATGAGAAAGGCGACATCTTGGCGCAATTCACATTGAACAAATCCGATGGTCTGGTCACTTCGCGGTTTCCTCTTAAAAAAATAGACAAGAAAACCAACCTCTATCTAGAGACCCAAAACGACGCCATTGCGAAAGAGGTCAACATCCTCAATCTCTATTGGGTAGGTTTTATCGAAGACATTCCCGGCAAGGACCAACCCGGATGGGCCGGCATTAACGCCATGTTTACGAATGCTTTGAACGCAAAGACCGAAACCGTACCCATTATGTCCGAGAATCCAGATTATATGAAACGGACGACGCAACTTTTCAATCGGGGCAGCTTTTTGGACAAGACCGACACGGTACAACCGGGCACGCCGGAAAGTTTGAACGTATGGAATGAAGAATGGACTAAAAATCGACTGGGGTTGTCAAAATGGATCGTTGACAAAAAGAACCCCTTGACCGCACGTACACTGGTCAACAGGGTCTGGCATCAGATTTATGGACGAGGTTTGGTTTCGACTATAGAGGATATCGGGTCGCAATCCGAACCGCCTTCGCATCCCGCGCTATTGGACTGGCTTTCGTTGCGGTTTATGAACGAACATAATTGGAGCATCAAATCGCTGGTGAAGGAAATAACCCTATCGGGTACCTATCGGCAAAGCTCGGAAAGCACTCCTGAAATGTACCAATTAGATCCGGAGAACGAATTGTATGCCCGAGGACCGAGAATACGTTTGGGCGCCGAAGCCATTCGCGACCAGGCCCTGGCCGTATCCGGTTTATTGAGCAATAAAATGTACGGTCCGGGGGTTATGCCGCCGCAACCGGAAGGCGTATGGCAAACAGTCTACAACGGTGCCAAGTGGCAAGAGAGCAAAGGCGAAGATCGTTATAGAAGGGGTGTCTACACCTATTTGAAACGAACAAGCCCCTACCCTTCTTTCCTGACCTTTGATGCGGGCAGTCGCGAGGTGTGTATGATTCGAAGAACGCCGACCAATACACCTTTACAGGCCTTGGTAACCCTCAACGACCCCGTATTCCTTGAGGCCGCCTACCAATTGGCAAAGAATTCACAAGTCGCCGATAATATCGAAAAGAGCATTGCCCAAACCTATGAAAAGGCTACTTTTTCGGCAATCGAACCCATGACTTTGAAGGCACTGAATGATTTGTATCAAAATTCGTTGGCCGAGTTTGATAAAAATAACAAAGCAACGGAAATGTTCCTGCATTTAGAGGAACGACCAACCCCGGAATTAAGTGCTTTGACCATAGTGGCCAATGCTATAATGAATTTGGATGAATTTTTAACCAAAGCTTGATGAAAGACCAAATCGAAAGACTGATCCAAGAAAAATTGGCACGTGAGGTGCAGGCCAAGACCCGACGGCATTTTATAAAAAGTTGTGCCCAAGGTATGGGCGGACTCGCTTTGAGTTCCATTTTTATGGGGTGCGATCCGTTGAGCAAGCCCGAAAAGAAAATGCAGATGGCATTTTCCGAACGTGACCTAAATCCTTTGGCTACATTGCCCCCTCCATTTGCCCCAAAAGTCAAATCGGTCATCTACCTGCACATGGCCGGAGCTCCTTCCCAATTGGAAATGTTCGACTATAAACCCGAACTTCATAAATACGATGGACAAGACTGTCCGCAATCGCTATTGGAAGGAAAAAAATTCGCTTTTATCAAAGGTACGCCTAAGTTGATGGGGCCGCAGGCCGAATTCAAGCAAGAGGGCGAGTCGGGCAATTGGGTATCGAATTTTCTGCCCCATTTCAAAAAGGTAATCGATGAAGTCGCGTTCTTGAAGGCTGTGCACACCGATCAATTCAATCACGGGCCGGCACAGCTGTTCATGCATACGGGCAGTGCCCGGCTGGGCCGACCAAGCATTGGCGCCTGGGCAACTTACGGATTGGGTTCCGAGAATCAAAACCTTCCCGGTTTTGTTGTACTGACTTCGGGCGGTAACACCCCCGATGCGGGAAAAAGTGTATGGGGCAGCGGATTTTTGCCATCGGTCTATCAAGGCGTGCAATGTCGATCTAAGGGAGATCCCGTTTTATACATTGAAGACCCTAAAGGGGTTTCGCGCAATCTCAAAAAAAGTACCATCGATGCCATAAACAAAATCAATAAAGAGGAATACACCAAATATGCCGATCCTGAGATTTTGGCACGGATCAACCAATACGAAATGGCATATCGCATGCAGATCGCTGTACCCGAGGTTATGAACATCAATAATGAGCCTGAGCATATCAAACAGATGTACGGGGTCGAACCGGGCAAGGAATCCTTCGCCAATAATTGCCTTTTGGCCAGAAAGTTGGTCGAAGACGGGGTGCGCTTCGTACAATTGTTCGATTGGGGGTGGGATACCCACGGTAACATTCGCGAAGGCTCCATCGATATGGGCCTTCGTAACAAATGTCGTGAAATCGATAGACCGATAACCGCTTTGATCCTCGATTTGAAACAAAGGGGACTGTTGGATGAAACCCTGATCGTTTGGGGCGGCGAATTCGGCCGTACGCCCATGCAGGAAAACAGGGGCAATAAAGAAATGGCCTATAAAGGCCGTGATCATCATGGCGATGCCTTTACCATGTGGATGACCGGTGGCGGTATTAAAAAAGGTGCTTCGTACGGAAAAACGGATGACATCGGATTTTCGGGTGTTGAAGGCCGGGTTTCGGTTCACGACGTTCATGCCACGATCTTACAATTACTCGGTTTCGACCACGAACAATTTACCTATGAATTTCAGGGAAGACCTTTTCGCTTGACCGATGTAGAGGGCGAGGTAATCAAAGAAATTTTGGCTTGACAGCTTTAAACCGTTGTCCTTGAACATGAAAGTGTCTACCTTTTGTTGTCAGGACGAATCGGTTTAAAAAGCCAAGCTCAAAAAATCAAAACCAACTTAATGAAACAACTCTTACGCTTCACATTTTTGTTCTTTTGCCTGACCGTTTTTTCCCAAGAAAAAAAACAATTGCAATTCTTCCAGACCGATTGGGGCCGGAATATTTCTTGGGATACTTTTTGTAAAAAAACAAAAGCTTCGGGATATGACGGACTCGAAACCTGGTTTCCTTCCGATAAAAAAAGCCAAGAAGAACTAAAGGCGGCATTAAAGAAGTATGAGCTCAAAGTCGGATTTTTGAACGGTACCAACAAATCGCTTCCCTTTGAAGAAAGTTTCAAAGCCTATACCGTGCATTTCAAGACCTTGATCTCATGGAAACCCGCCTATATCAATTGCCATACGGGTAGCGACTTTTTCACCTTTGAACAGAATAGGGCCTTTATCGAAGCGGCCAATAAAATTGCCAAAGAAAACAACATTCCCGTTTACCATGAAACCCACCGTGGTCGGTTTAGTTACAATCTTCCGGATACGAAAAAATATGTGCAAACGATTCCTGACCTAAAGTTGACCCTGGATATCAGCCATTGGATGGTCGTGCACGAATCGTTATTGCAAAATCAGGATAATGAATTAGAGGAAATTGTAGACCGTTCACACCATATCCATGCCAGGGTCGGCCATGCAGAAGGGCCACAGGTGAACGATCCCGAGGCTCCTGAATGGAAAAAGGCCGTTAATCGTCATTTGGATATCTGGGAGAAAATCATTCGTCAAAAATGGAAAACCAGCGACATCTTTACCATAACCACGGAATTCGGCCCGGCAGACTATATGCCCACCCTGCCCTATACTCGCGTACCCGTTGCAGATCAATGGAAAGCCAACACTTATATGATGCGGGCATTAAAAGAACGTTTGAACATTGAATAAGTTTACGGTATCATGGACGTTCTAAAACAACTCTTGGGGAGGCTTCATCCTATCATAGTTCATTTGCCCATTGGATTCATCGTCTTTGGATTGTTACTCCAATGGTACGACCGAAAAAGACAGACGTATGGCGAACTGATTCCCATAGCGTATCTCTGGGGAGGCATTGCCGCAGTTATGGCCTGCGTTACCGGATATCTGCAATATACGGGCGAAGGCTATGCCTTCGATACCGTAAAATGGCATTTATGGAGCGGTGTAGCCACAGCTCTATTTTCATTTTTAATGTACGCCAAATCAAGAGGAACAAAGGCTTTTACTTTTCTTGAGCGCATTCCTATTGTGGCATTGTCAATAGTATTTTTCATTTTGATCTCATACACAGGCCATCAAGGCGGAAATATTACCCACGGGGAGGACTATCTTGTCGAACCCCTACCCAATAACATTAAATCGGCCTTGGGTTTCGAAACCTTCGAGGAAAAACCAATCGAACTCAATGAAGACAATTGGGAGGAAGCCTTGCTTTATGACGATGTGGTCAAGCCGATCCTGAACAATAATTGCGTAAGTTGCCACAATCCGAAGAAGACAAAGGGCGAACTGCTTTTGCATTCCAAGGAAGGTATTTTAAACGGAGGTGAAAACGGAGAAGTAGTCATAGCCAACGATGCCTCCCGAAGTGAAGTGTTCACGCGTATGAAGCTACCGCTGGATGACGACGGTCATATGCCTCCCGAAGGTAAAGGACAACCGACAAAAGAGGAGATAAAATTGCTTGCTGCCTGGATCGATGCCGGACACCCGTTTGAAGGCACCATAAAAGAAAATGGATTGGCCAAAGATCTATTCACTGCTTTCTTTCCCCAAAAATCGGACAATGATTATCCCGATATTGAAATAATCGCCGCTTCACAAGACAGTATAAAAATCATTGAAGAGACTGGCGTACATGTAGATCCTATCAGCGAATCCTCGAATTTTTTGAGTGTTTCCTGCATCAACAAACCCGCTTTTTCCGATTCCGATTTCGAGAATCTGCTTTCCATAGCACCACAGATTGCCCAATTGGATCTGGGCGGAACCCAAGTGACCGATGCCATTTTCGAAAAATTAATACAACTTCCGAATTTAACAATTTTGAAACTGGACAATACCTCGATTACGGGCCAAAACATCAAACAACTGTCATCGCTGCAACATTTAAAATCGATAAACCTTACAGCCTCTAAATTCGAGGAAGCCCATTTATCCGCTTTTTCCGACTTTAAAAAATTGAAAAAAATCTATCTCTATAAAACCAAAGCCGAATCCAAGGGAATAAGGACATTGAACGATGGACAGATAACCATAGATTATGGCAACTACGAGTTGCCGCCAATCCCTTCAGATTCGATTATTTATTAAAAAAATTTGGATGTTGGATGTGTAATGTCCTGTACACTTCGCACACTGGCATCGGACATCTGACTTTTTCATTTCCAAAACAAAAAGAAAAAACATAGTTTAGGGCCGATAATCTTTATAAATGGATTTCAGTAAAAAAGCGGGGCTATTTCTTGGACCGATACTTTTCTTGGTCCTCACCAACCTACCTTTTGAGATGGTTTCTGAAAAAGGTGACTCGGTCATAGCCATTGCCGTTTGGATGGTCGTTTGGTGGATTACCGAGGCTGTCTCGATATCGGTCACGGCCTTATTACCATTATTGCTTTTTCCTATCCTAAAAATTATGGATATCGGTGATGTCGGTGCCAATTACGGAAGTCCGATCATCTTTCTTTTCTTTGGTGGTTTTATACTGGCCCTGGCCTTGGAAAAGGTCAATCTGCACAAACGCATTGCACTAAGTATCATTAAATTAACGGGAACGGCCCCCAATAAGGTCGTTTTGGGTTTTATGATCGCGACCGCGGCATTGAGCATGTGGATCAGCAATACAGCGACCACCGTAATGATGCTGCCCATTGCCATGTCGGTCATCGGTCTGTTGGTGAACGACGAAGACGGATTTACCAAAAGTGATAAAAATTTTGCCCTGAGTGTAATGTTGGGTATTGCATTCTCGGCCAATGCAGGCGGCATTGCGACAGTGATAGGTACGCCCCCAAATTCGGTAATGATCGGACTGCTTGAAAACGAATACAATATTGAAATCTCTTTTTTGAAATGGATGGTCATCGGAGTACCCTTTTCAGCCGTAATGATATGGATCAGTTATCTTGTATTGATCAAATGGATGTTCCCCAACAAACAACTCAAATTTGCCGCCTCAAGGGAAGTAATCAATGACGAGCTTCAAAAATTGGGACCAATGGGCGGTAAGGAAAAAATGGTCCTGGCTATATTCGGCGTTACCGTTTTTCTTTGGATTTTTAGAACCGTCATCAATAGTTATTTACCGGGATTAAAGTTAAACGATACCATAATCAGTATGATGGGGGCAATTGCTATGTTTTCCATCCCCTATAATCTTAAAAAGGGGGATTTTATCATCGACTGGAAAGACACCCAAAAACTGGCCTGGGGCATATTGATACTTTTTGGCGGTGGATTGGCACTCGCTAAAGGTATGTCGGTAAGCGGAATCGTCGATATGGTCTCGGGGGCGATAGCCAATAGCGATATCAGTATCTTGATGACCGCCGTTCTTCTCATAACGCTCATGCTCTTTATGACCGAACTGATGAGCAATGTGGCATTGGTCGCCGTACTGGCCCCGGTGGTCGCCGGCATCGCCATCGGCTTGGACGTGCCGATCCTATACCTATTAATTCCTGTAACCATGGCAAGCAGTTGTGCCTTTATGTTGCCAATGGCTACGCCTCCCAATGCTATCGTGTTCGCCAGTGGTTATATAAAGGTCAGTGAAATGGCACGCGTAGGGGTAATCCTGAACTTGATAGCGATAGCGTTGTTGATATTAATGTTCCAATTTGTAATTCCGATGTTCTTTTAAAAACAAAACCCCCATTCGAAAATGGAGGTTTTATCTGGACTAACTCAAATAAAGAAATTTACTTCTTCGTCTGTATATACGGGTCAAAACCTTCCGGTAGATGTTCCTTTGGGTCAAAATCCAAGATAACAGTATCATTTTCGTCAATGTAGTTGAAACCGTCCACATCATATGGATAGGCATAGGCATTAAAGTCTGCAGGCAAGTAATCTTGCGTATCGAAACCTAGGTCGATATCGACCTCTTCTTCGATTATAATAATCGAATTGATATCGAATTCTTTTTCAACGGGTTTGCTATTGTTGGCAAAAACTCCAAAGGCGAACAAAAATCCCACCGCCGCGGCAGAAATAAGTTCCATTTTTTTCATAACGTCTATTGTTAAATATGAGATAGTATAACGTCTAGAATTTTATTTATTGTTTTGTGTTTTGTAAGGGGTTTCCTGTAAAATCAAAAAATCGATGATTTCGCAACTAGAATATACCGAAGTTATCAACTTCGCAATTCGACCTAAATTTTATTAATGTTTATTGAAGTTCTTTGGCAAACTTTTACAGCCAAAATTTTTACGGTTTTTTGTCGGGTCCAAGATACCTTGTAAAAGCATTTACCGTTCATCGAAGTTTTTGCAGTTGGTCGATAAAAAATAAAGCTGCCATATCGTTTATGACAGCTTTATCTTGACTAATTCGCTAATTGAAAAATGAGATTTTCTATATATAAGACTGATAAAAAAGTAAAATGTTACAGTTCAACTCAAAAAAAAAAGAATTTTCCGATTGATTTTAAATCAAATCGAAACTTCGAAAACTGATTCGTCCGCAATAATCTATTGCATGCATTTTTATAGGTTCTACGTCAAAATGCATTTAAATCCGATAAAAAAAACCGGTATTCCACAACAATGGTACATTTGACATCTTATAAGTACCGTTTCGCAACAAAGCCCTTTTTTGGGTTAGGGTAATGCCTAATTTAGTCGAAGAATTAAAAACCAAACGTCATGTCATATAAAACTAAAAGTTTACTGTATTTCGCAAGTTTCGTGATTGCCGCCATAACTTATTATTATAATGTATCGGCTTCACAGCGTATAATTTCTGATGTGAACGAACTGGCAAAAGCCGATGTCGAGCAAACCACTATAGAAACAATGAATCAAAATATTCAATAAGAACGACCTACTGCTACCTCCAAAAGGGCAAGGATTTTCATCCTTGCCCTTTTTTATTGGTATCGATACTGCAGGTGTTAAAAAAGTGTCAAATTCATAAAATAGATTAAACTATCTCCCCATCAGGACATCTTAGGTATAAATCATTTAAAGTTTATGTTATGAAGACAATAATAATAGCAATGTTACTACTGACCGGTGTGGCCGGCCTCGCCCAAAGGGAAGGGAACGTTCATCGAAAGGGTATGAAAGATTTTACCCCTGAGCAAATAGCTACCTTACAAACCAAGAAAATGACCTTGGCCCTCGACCTTACCGAAGCCCAACAATCGCAAATACAGACTCTGAATCTTGAAAATGCCAAAGCACGCAAGGCTAAAATGGACGAACTCAAAGCGATGAAAGAGGATGGGGAACGTAAGAAGTCAACACAAGAAGAGCGTTTTACGATGCAAAATGAACGTCTCGACCGTCAAATTGCCCAAAAAGCAAAGTTCAAGAAAATTTTGTCGCCCGAACAATATGATAAATGGCAGAAAATGGCACATCGTTATGGTCGGTATAAAAAAGGTAAAAAAATCGAAGCCCGAAATAAGTACAAAAAAGGCCGAAGATAAAAGAATAGTTGGTTGATTAGTTAGTTGATGAAAAAGCCGTTCACGAATTGTGAACGGCTTTTTTTGTTCGACATTCGGGTAGTTGATAAATACATATGAGATTCTCTTTGTTATTCTATATTACCACCTTCTTTTTTTGAAACAAAATCAATTATAGTTTAAGGCCAATTGAAAATTCCATGGTAATTCCTAAATTAGAAAAGCTTGGTCACTTAAACGTATTTCTTTTAATCTCAAATTTCCATAGGACAAGAAGATGCCCAAGAAAATTGAAGTTAAATCGGTTCTGAACAAAACAAGGCGAAGAGACGATTGGTTTCTTGATGATTATACCTTGAACCTATATAGTAGTTGTTCATTCAATTGTCTTTATTGCTACATACGCGGTAGCAAATACGGCACCAACCTTGAAGAAAGTCTGTCTATCAAAACGAATGCCCTAGAGTTATTGGATAGACAGCTTTTTAATAGGGCCAAAAAAGGACAATATGGAATTATAGTACTTTCCTCGGCAACCGATCCATATCTACAAATTGAACGGGAGTACCAAATGACCCGTGGCGCTCTTGAAATAATCAATAAGTTTAGATTTCCCGTACATATCATTACTAAATCAGACCTGATAACACGTGATTTTGACCTGCTTCATCGAATCAATAACAGAGCCATATTGCCAAATGACCTTGGAGATCGTTTGGACAAAGGGGTTATCGTTTCATTTTCATTTTCAACGCTAGATGAAAATGTGGCCAACATATTTGAAAAAGGCGCAACCAAACCGAACAAAAGGCTAAAGGCAATGATCAAAACCAGACAAGAAGGATTTCTGACCGGGGCTAGTTTAATGCCATTGCTTCCCTTTATTTCAGATACCACCGAGCATCTAGATTTGTTGTTCTCTACTTTAAAAGAAAGTAATATCGATTATGTTTTACCTGCTACCCTCTCGTTATTCGGCAATGAAAAAGCAGCAAGTAAGACTTTGGTCATGAAAGCCATCAAAAAACATTATCCCGAATTGGAAAAGAAGTATTTGAGCTACTTCATGAAAAGCTCTGAAATGCCACAGTTTTATAAAAAAGCCTTTTCGCAAAAAATGACAGAGTTATGTAACGAATTCCATTTGAAGAACAGAATTGAAAAGAGGGGCATCACAAAGCCTTAATCAGTTTTCTATTTTAAATCCAAAAGTTCCAAGGTTCTAATCGTCTCATCCAAATCATGATAGGTCAAAGCATCGTTCAAAAAATAACTTTCAAAAGCACTTGGCGGTAGGTAAATACCATTTTGCAGCATGCCGTGAAAGTATTTTTTGAACGTTTCATTATTTCCTTTGGCGGAAGTCTGAAAATCAACGACAGGTTCTTTGGTAAAGTGTACCGAGATCATGCTTCCGAAACGATTGATCTGATAGGGTACGCCTTTTGTGCTCAATACTTCGTCAAGGCCCTTGTGCAGGTATTCAGTCTTATCGGCCAAACTTTTGAATATCTCCGGGCGTGCATTCAACTCGGTGAGCATGGCCAGTCCAGCGCTCATTGCCAACGGATTACCACTTAGTGTACCTGCCTGGTATACAGGTCCTTCAGGTGCCAAATAATCCATTATTTCATTTCGAGCCGCAAATGCCCCGACAGGAAGACCGCCACCGATAACCTTCCCGAAACAAAGAATATCGGCATTGATTTTAAGTGCCTCTTGCGCACCGCCTTTTCCTAGACGAAAACCTGTCATCACTTCATCGAAGATCAACAATATGTTTTCTTGATCACAGATTTTCCGCAATCCTTCCATAAATCCAATCTTCGGGATGATACACCCCATATTTCCTGCAATAGGTTCTATGATAATCGCGGCGATTTCTTCTTTATTCGCCTTGACAATGGCCTCGACACTATCAAGGTCGTTATAGTTGGCCAATAACGTATCTTTTGCGGTACCTTGGGTAACTCCCGGGCTATTCGGACTCCCAAAAGTAACGGCGCCACTCCCCGCCTGTATCAAGAATGAATCCGAATGGCCATGATAACATCCGGCGAATTTGATAATCTTGTCCTTTCCCGAAAAACCACGGGCCAAGCGTACAGCGCTCATACAGGCCTCGGTACCACTGTTTACGAACCGGATCTTATCGATATTGGGCACCATCGATACGGCGAGCTTTGCCAACTCCGTTTCGATTGCGGTGGGCATCCCAAACGAAGTGCCTTTTTTGGCCATGTCAATGACCGCATTGATGACAGGTTCGTATGCATGGCCCAAAATCAATGGTCCCCAAGAGGCGATATAATCAATAAGCCGATTACCGTCTTCGTCATATAGATAGGCGCCTTTGGCCTCTTTTACAAAAATCGGATCCCCACCTACCGCCTTAAAAGCCCTCACAGGGGAATTCACCCCCCCGGGAATATATGTCTTGGCCTCTGTAAAAAGGGCACTACTGCGCTTATAAATCATTGGAATCAATTAAATTTTGCCGTCTTTACCACTAATTCTTGGCCGACCGATATGTTGTTATCGTACATGTAGTTCAGTCGCTTTAGGTCATCGACCGAAACCGAATATTTTCGCGAAATGGAATATAGGGTATCACCTTGCTTTACAATATGGGTGTCGACTTTTGTCGGCCGTGGCTTATTTTCGGCAACCTGGGCCGCGGCAATACGTCCATAGCCCTGCTTGACCACATCGACATCAAATCTGTGAAGCCCGTGTTGCTCGATCAAGGAAATCAATTTTTGCGGATATCGTTTATCGGTCGCGTATCCGGCCTTACGGAGGCCTTTGGCCCATGCCCTGTAATCATCGCTCGGTAAATCAAAAAGAAAGGAGTAACGGCTACGGCCCGATAAAAAAACACTGTGGTCCCTGTACGAATACATGGGGTGGTTGTACTTTCTAAAACATTCGCCTTTTTCGTCATCGTCGTGATGATCGAAATCACCTTCCCATCCGGTATGGCACTTAATGCCAAAATGGTTATTGGTCTTCCGGGCCAATTCGCCCCTACCGAATCCGCTTTCAAGTAGTCCCTGGGCCAATGTAATGCTGGCCGGAATTCCGTAAGCTTTCATTTCCATTTGAGCTATCTCGGAAAAAGTATCGATATATTCATCAATCGAGGCGACTTCAAAACGAACGAATTCGCCCGAATCTTCGGGCAAAATATAAAGTCCGTCAGTGTTATGGGTTTTTTGACCCGACTTCTTTACGGTCGCCCTGGGCGAATGACCGTTGTTCTTGTTCATGGAGACACTTTGCTTTACTTTACAGCCGATAAGAAGTGTACCGCATATTACGGACAATAGCAATTTCTTCATCATACGTGAATCAAGGGTAGGTTTTTCATTTTCAATCTTTGGTTCATTCCTGCTATACCTTGGAGCCCTCCGGTATGAATGGCCAAAATTTTGGTTTTCGGGGAGAAATAGTCTTTTTTGACCATGTCCAAAATCCCGAAAATCATTTTTCCGGTATAAACGGAATCAAGGGGAATATGGGTCTTGTCACGGAAATCATTGATAAAGTGAACAAGTGCAGGCGTCACTTTTGCATACCCGTCGAAATGATAGTCCGATAGCAATTTCCAATTCTCCTTACGGGCAAATTTACGAATATCTTGACTTAAAAAATCACCTTTGAGTACCGGGAAACCCAAAACCTGCTGTTCGGCATGTGCCGAATTGGCAATCCCCGCGACGGTTGCACCAGTACCCACGGCACAAGAAACAACATCAAAATCCCAGTCTTCGGTACCGAGTATTTCTTCACAACCCTTTACCGCCAAGGCATTCGAACCGCCTTCGGGAAGCAGATAAAAGTTTCCGAATTCCTTTTCCAAAAGTTTCAAAAATTCGTGGGATTCCTTTTTGCGGTAAACCTCCCTTGCAACAAATTTGAAATACATTCCATGTTCGGAAGCCTGTCGCAAAGTCGGGTTTTCCATCCATTTTTCCTCAAGTTCTTCACCACGGATTATCCCTATAGTCCGAAGGCCATGTAATCTTCCGGCATAGGCAGTGGCCGCAATATGATTGGAATATGCCCCGCCAAACGTTAAAAGGGTGTTGGAGCTTTGGGCCTTGGCCGTAGCAATGTTGTATTTTAGTTTGCGGTATTTGTTTCCCGAAATTAGGGGATGGATCAAATCTTCCCTTTTGATGCAAAGGGTCAGTTTCTTTTCCGTAAGTATCGGTAGTTCTACATATTGGTTTTCGCCCGGCCCCAAATTATCCTTTTAACTTAATAAAAAAGATACTTTAAAAACCCAAAAGTCCTTCGTTCCGATGGATAGTTCAAATTCCTTTCATTCTGATAGGCCTCTCGCTCAAAACTAATGTTCTGATATGCCTTATAACTATCCAAATAAAAAAGAGAACGTAGGAGCCATTCAAGAATATACAGCACGTAGAACGGCAAGATCAATAATTCCTGTTGTTGCTTTAAGTGAATCTTCTCGTGATTCACAAGTACAGCGTCGTTTTTTAGGGCGTCGTTCTTTAGAAAGATGAAAGGCCATAACGAAAGCCCTACGTAATTTTTATAGAAGAAATGTTTAAAGACCAAAACCATAGACTAGTGTTTAAACGGACATATTCAAAGATAATTGTTAAAACAGCCCGTTTGATGCTAACACGTATATGTTGCCAACAATTGTACCAAATCGTTAAAACAACGGTTTGTTCCCCTAAAATACATTGTTTTAAGAAAATCAAAACACGCTTATTAACAGAATTGGAGTAATTTTAGGAAATTCTAAACAAGAAGATTTATGCCGTATGAAGGAATTTATTCCTCTTGAAGAAGGAGATTACTATATGTCAAAAGAAGGTTTTCGGGTCTTTACCGAACAATATCATCTAAAAAGAGGTTATTGTTGTGAAAGCGGTTGTAGGCATTGTCCTTATGGGTATAATCCGAAGACCAATACACAGGGTTAAAAAAGCTTTTTCGGCATGATTTTTGAGAATTATTTTACAACAAATAGATACTCCATTACATAAAAACTTTGGTTATGAAAAAGATTAAGATTTTGGCAATACCGATGATGGCCTTGCTATTTTTAAGTTCTTGCGCCTCTGTGCGTGTACTCTCGGATTATGATCGCGAGGCGAATTTCAACAACTATAAATCGTACGCGTTTTATAAAACAGGAATCGATAAGGCCCAAATTTCCGATTTGGATAAAAAGAGGATTTTAAGGGCCATCGACACAGAGTTAAGCTCAAGAGGTTTCGTCAAATCGGAGAACCCCGATATATTGATTAGCATTTTCACTAAGGAAAAAGAACAAGTAGATATATACAACAACTACTGGGGCGGCCGATTTGGTTGGGGATGGAGCCCATGGTACTGGGGCGGATGGGGCCCTGGATATTACGGAAATAACGTCAGCACCCGTACCGAAGGTTCACTTTACATCGATCTTATCGACTCTAAAAGCAAAGAATTGGTGTGGCAAGGCAAAGGTGTGGGCAATTTGAGCAATACCTCGAACATCGAAAAGAAAGAAGAACGAATTCGAGAATTCGTCTCACAGATACTCGAGGCCTACCCTCCGAATGCAGTGGCGGCCAACTAAGATGTTTTCCCCCAACAAGTACGAGCCCTGACGTTAGCGTCAGGGCTTTTTTGTACCTTTAAGTCTACAAAAATGCACTGAATATGACATACGAAAGTAATGCCATCTTAGATAAGCTTCCCAAACACTTAAAACAATATATCAAACCCCAAAACTATACCGAATATTCTGCGATAGATCAGGCCGTGTGGCGATACGTGATGCGAAAAAATGTCGATTATTTAAGTAAGGTCGCCCATCGATCGTACCTGGACGGACTTAAAAAAACAGGAATCTCAATCGACCATATTCCGAATATGTATGGCATGAACCGTATTTTAAAGGAAATCGGGTGGGCCGCGGTCGCGGTGGACGGTTTTATACCGCCGTCCGCCTTTATGGAATTTCAAGCGTACAATGTGCTGGTAATCGCCTCCGATATTCGCCAACTCGAACATATCGAATATACCCCTGCCCCTGATATCATACACGAAGGGGCCGGTCATGCACCTATAATCGCCAACCCTGAATACGCCGAGTATTTGAGACGATTTGGGGAAATCGGCTGCAAGGCCATCTCGAACGCCAAAGATTTTGAACTTTATGAGGCCGTCAGGCATTTGTCCATCATAAAAGAGGCATCAGGCACACCTCAAAGTGAAATCGACAAGGCAGAAAAACACATAGAAGAACTTCAAAAAAATATGGGCAAGCCGAGTGAGATCGCCTTGATAAGAAACCTGCATTGGTGGACCGTGGAATATGGACTCATAGGCACCGTTAAAAATCCTAAAATATACGGAGCCGGGCTACTGAGTTCAATCGGTGAAAGTGCTTGGTGCATGACCGACAAAGTCAAGAAGATTCCATATTCGATTGAAGCGGCGCGCACTGCTTTCGATATTACAAAACCTCAGCCACAATTGTTCGTGACTCCCGATTTCGCTTTTCTCAGTCAAGTTTTGGAAGAATTCGCGAATACCATGGCATTACGTAAAGGCGGATTCTCTGGACTCGAAAAATTGATCCGTTCAAAAGAGCTGGGCACCATTGAATTAAGTACGGGCCTTCAGATTTCCGGAAACTTTAAGAGCATGATCGCCCATGAGGGCAGACCGGTATTTTTTCAAACGGAGGGACCAACAGCACTTGCCTATCGCGAAAAGGAATTGGTGGGACACAGTGTTGAAAGACATTCAACAGGTTTTGGTAGTCCTATCGGCAAGCTAAAGGGCATTAACCTCGCAATCGAGGATATGAGTCCGCGAGATCTCAAAGCCTATAATATTTACGAGGGAGAAATGGTATCGCTCGAATTCGAAGGCAAGATTACGGTCACCGGGCATATTATTACCGGTACCCGTAACCTCAGCGGACAGATTATCTTGGTCACTATGAAAAACTGCAAAGTACTGCATAAAGACAAAGTACTGTTCGAATCGAATGAAGAACTTTATAATATGGCCATCGGCGAACGGATAGTCTCCGCGTTCAACGGCCCTGCCGATCTGAACAGTTTTGATCGGATTACCCACAAATTGAGCAGCTCGACCATTAAGACCGAAAAAGATGGGCAGAAACTAAAGTTAGAGCAATTATATCAACAAATTAGGGAGTTTCGGGAAGGAACGAATACCACAATCTCACGTCATAAGGTCTTTGAAGAAGTCAAGGAAAACCATCCTTTGGACTGGTTGTTGCCCGTAGAACTCTATGAACTGGCCAAGACCAACGGCGATATTGTATTTGCCAATGAAATCTTATCGCATCTTGAAACCGTCAAAGAGAACCACCCTGAGTTTGGACACTTAATCGACGATGGAACGGCCTTGGTGGCCAAAAGTTTTGTAGCTTAGAAACGCTAATTTGATTTTCACGATCCAATAGCCGCTATTAATGAAATCATTTCTTTTTATTTATCTCCTTACTATAATGTCTTCCATGGCCTTTGCCCAGTTTGAACCCAATTACGATGAAAACAAAGTGCCTAAATTCATTGTACCGGATCCGTTGACTTCCTTTGATGGAACCCAAATCAAGAATACCGGGGATTGGTCCAAAATTAGACGTCCGGAACTGCTTGCTTTCTTTGAAAATGAAGTATACGGCAAGGTTCCTGGAAATTTGGATGATATTTCTTTCAAGATACTCGAAGAAAACACTAATGCCCTTAGCGGAACAGCCCATATAAAACAAGTGGAGGTCACCTTAAAAAAAGATACAGAATCGCTGTCGTTTACCATCTTGATGTACCTTCCCAAAACCACAGGTAAAATTCCTTTATTCTTAGGCCTCAATTTTTATGGGAATCATACGGTGACCAATGATGAAAATGTGATTGTTAGCTCAGCATGGTCGATGAACAACGAAGGTTTCGGAATCAAGGACAATACCGCGACCGAAAAATCGCGCGGCGTCAGAATCAACCGCTGGGATATTTCCAGTATCATTGCTTCCGGAATGGGTTTGGCAACTATTTATTACGGAGAAATAGACCCTGACAAAAATGATTTTTCAGATGGATTGCATAGTTTGTTTTATGAGGCAGGGCAAGAAAAACCAAAAGCTGATGAATGGGGAAGCATTGCCGCATGGGCCTTCGGCCTAAGCCGCGCCATGGATTATCTCGTTCAAGATAGTTCCGTGGGCAAGGTAATAGTATTTGGCCACTCAAGATTGGGCAAGGCCGCACTTTGGGCAGGTGCGATGGACGATCGCTTTGCCGCGGTAATCAGTAATGATTCCGGTTGTGGTGGGGCCGCACTTTCAAAACGCCGGTTCGGTGAAACCGTTGGCCGTATCAACGAGAGTTTTCCGCATTGGTTCTGCGATAATTTCAATGTATACAACAACAATGAAGAGGCGTTGCCCGTTGACCAGCATCAATTATTGGCCCTTATAGCGCCACGGCCGCTATATGTGGCAAGTGCCCAAGAGGATGAATGGGCCGATCCCAAGGGCGAGTTCCTGTCCGCCCATTATACAACCTCCGTCTATGGATTATTCGGTAAAAAGGGCATTGGTACGACAGAAATGCCAGAAGTAAATATGCCGATACAGAATACGGTGGCCTATCACATTCGTACCGGAATACATGATGTCACCGATTACGATTGGGAACAATATATCAAATGGGCCAAGAAGTTCGTTGAATAATCGGTGACTAATCGGCCAATCCGAATATGTCGAAGTCATTGACTGCTTGTCCCTGATATTCCAAAGTCCACCCCATGGAATTGGTCAAAATATAAAACTTCTGAAGTTCGCTTATCAAGCGGTTTTGAGCGTTCCTTTTTAACGAGGATGCCTCGACCTTTCGCATTAAAGAAACATTGACGTGCTTTTTGATGGTATTGTAGTCGGCCGCATTGAAAGGATTGAAATAATCGGCGGTTACGTCGTAGTACTCAAAATCAGGATTTAATTTTATTTCAGGTTCGGGAATACTGTTAATTCGCAACGTTTTGGCGGTGTCATCAACCTCAAAATCTATTTTTGACAAATCATAGGCCACAGTGACCTCGGCATTGACAACGACCAGGGCCTTTTTATCGGCGGTAATCAACGGACCAAAAAGCTGCTGCGAATCTTTGTAATTGTAAACTTCCGCAAAATGGCCTTCCGTAACAATCAACTTTGAAACATTCTCGATCTGGTGTTGAATCAGCATCGAGTTTTCTTGAAGTATGGATTTTTCCTCTTTGCCCTCGGAACAAGAACGAAAGACCAAAATGGCCGCCAAGGTAATCAATGCTCCTGCCAGTACTTTCTTCATTGATCGAATATCATATGGGGATAATGTTCTTTAAGATACGTAATTTTCCCTTCGAGCGATTTCCTGAATTCTTGATGTTGGGATGAATCGACTTCAAAAGGCCGGTGCCCCAATCCTTTTTGAACGGCATCCACTTGTTCCATCACGGGATAGGCCTTTTCAGAAATCCAGGATTCCTTGAACCTTTCCCAAATATAATCGATTGCCACTTGATTCGGATGTACCATGTCACGTTCATAGAAACGGTAATCGCGTAGTTCGTCCATCATGAATTCATAGGAGGGGAAATAGGCCTCCCCCTGACCCCCTCCAAAGGAGGGGGGAAGCCCCTTAACCACCAATGGGGGAACTCCAAGGATATCATGAATCGCTGCAATCAAGTGTGCCTTGCTCCTTTGGTTTTCTACAAACCCATCTTTTAAGTGGCGTACCGGAGAGACAGTAAAAATAATCCGGGCTTTTTGGTTCACAGATCGGATTTGACCAATAATATGCTCCAAACTTTTTGTGATATCATTTATTGACAACAGTTCCTTCTCAAACTCTTTTTGAGGTACTTTATGGCAGTTGGCCACGATTTGACCTGTGTCTGCCCTGCGATAGACCCAGGCCGTACCCAAAGTAATCATAACATGGGTGGCTTCGACCAATTGTCTCGCAGTCTTTGCAAGTCCCTCGTTCAACTTCCGCAATAAATTGGTTTTCGAGGTGTCGCTTAACTCGGAATGCGCATCAAGACAATGCCATTGCCCATTGCGGAAGAAAATATCGTCTTCTGAATATTCTTTTTGAACTATGGATTTGGCAATCAAGTTCTCCATGGCCCTAGGATGGAACAAAATTCCGAACGGATTTTGAACCGACCTAAATTTAAAGTATTCGAATTTTCGACCTATGTTATCGGAAAAACAAGATCCCAAAAGAAAAAGTTTACTTTGATAATCAATTTGATTTTCAGCTTTTTTCAGTGATATTTGGGTTTGAAGTTTCATTGCTAATTATTCAATCTAGTTACAAAATACAAACTTAATCGTCGATTAATGGACCCAAACTAAGAGCCAATCCTCTAATATCAATTTATGAAAAACACTGTTTTAGGTCAATTGTTCATTCTAATAGGGTTTTTGAGCACTGCCCAAACAAACCCTGTTCATACCGAAACTTACTTGACCATAGGTGGAATAGAGCAATGGGTTACCATACACGGAGATAATGCTGAGAAACCGATAATCCTTTTTTTACATGGCGGTCCTGGTAGTGTGATGAGCCCCTATAGTAAATCCATGTACAGTGGATGGGAAAAGGATTTTATCATAGTGAATTGGGATCAACGTGGAGCAGGCCGAACTTTTGGTCGAAATAACCCTCCAGAAGAGTTGACCGTTGATTATTTGAATAAAAATCCACTTACCATCAATCAAATGATCAATGACGGTATTCAGCTTTGTGAATACTTAATCAATTCATTTTCAAGTAAAAAAATCATTTTGATGGGTTCGTCATGGGGTTCGGTTCTTGGGGTAAACATGGTAACGCAAAGACCTGAACTTTTTCATACCTACATAGGGCATTCTCAAATTGTGAATTTTGGCAAAAATCTTTTAGAATCTTATTTAACCGTTTACGAAATGGCCAAAAAGGCCAAAGACCAAGAAGCAATCGCAATTCTCGATGAACTAGGAACACCTCCTTATATTGAAGCCAAAAATGTTGGAAAATTATTACGAATTGTAAAGCGTTATGAAAAAAACAATTCAAAACCTACTCCTGAACTATGGAATATATCTTCTGAATATAGCAACGAATTAGACGCCAAAAACAGGTATATGGGAGATGATTATTCCTTTATAAACTTTGTGGGGCATTCAAAACTGGGCATAAAGTCAATGGCCGATTCCATAAATTTTATGAGCACTCGCATTGAATTCAAAATTCCTGTTCACATAATTCAGGGAGAAGCTGATATTCTTACTTCAAAAAAATACTCAGCCGCCTTTTTTGACAGTATAAAAGCCCCATCAAAAAAATATCATTTGGTTCATGGTGCCGCACATAGTGAAAACCAAGATATTGTGGCCAAACAATATGAAATTGCCATTAAATATTCAATAATTACTGATTGAGATAATCCCTCGCCTTTTCAAGCGCCTCAGGAATCCCAGCTGGCTCTTTACCACCCGCAGTAGCAAAGAAAGGTTGTCCTCCCCCACCACCTTGAATATATTTTCCAAGTTCTCGGACAATAGTCCCTGCATTCAGTTTTTTTTTGGCCACAAGGTTTTTTGAGATATAGCAGGATAATAGGGCCTTACCATTTTGCTCGGTAGCAAAAAACAGAAACAGATTGTCATTATTACCTCCCATTTCAAAAGACAGATCTTTGATTCCTGATGCGTCCAAATCGACTTTTTTAGCAAGAAATTGGATGCCATTGATTTCTTCCAGTTCTTTCTGCAAATCACCCTTAAGATTTTTGGCCTTATCCTTTAGAAGTTGGTCTACTTCTTTTTTAAGCCTGACATTTTCTTCCTGTAGCGTCTGTACTGCCTTGACAGGGTCTTGGGCATTGTTCAACAGATCTTTGATCTCGAACAGGGTTCTGTTGTTCTCGAAATAAAAGTCCTTGACCGCATCGGAGGTAATCGCCTCGATACGGCGGATTCCCGCAGCTACGGCACCTTCCGACCTGATCTTGAAATGCCAGATATCTCCGGTATTCTTTACATGTGTTCCCCCGCACAATTCCAAGGACTGTCCAAATCGGACTGTACGAACCGTATCGCCATATTTCTCCCCGAAAAGTGCCATGGCACCTTCCGCCAAGGCTTCTCCCATGGGTACATTTCGATTTTCCTGTAAGGGCAATTGGCCTTCGATACGTGCATTTACAAAGTTCTCTACTGCACGAAGTTCATCGGTAGTCAATTTACCAAAGTGTGAAAAGTCGAACCGAAGGTATTTCGAATGTACGGCAGACCCTTTTTGTTCGACATGGTTTCCCAAAATCTCGCGAAGTGCCTGGTGCAACAAATGTGTCGCCGTGTGGTTGGCCTCGGTTCGCGCACGCTGTTTTTTATCCACAACGGCCTTAAGCGTTTCGTTCGGATGTTTGGGAAGGTTCTTGGCAAAATGTACTATCTCGTTGTTCTCCTTCTTCGTATCCAATATATACACCACATCACCGTTCGGAACTTCGAGATAACCCTTATCACCGACCTGTCCGCCTCCTTCTGCATAAAAAGGTGTTAGATTCAATACCAGTTGATAAAGTTCTCCATCTTTTTTTGAGGTCGTTTTTCGATATTTCACCAATTTTACATCGGCTTCCAAAACATCGTAGCCCACGAACTCCTGCCCAACATCATCTGAAAGCACGACCCAATCTTCTTTGGAAACCTCAGAAGCCGATTTCGAACGGTCCTTTTGCTCTTGCATGGCCAAGTTGAATCCTTCTTCATCGAGCGAGAGTCCCTTTTCGCTCAAAATCAAAGAGGTCAAATCTATGGGAAAGCCATAAGTATCGTACAATTCGAAAGCCTTGCGTCCGTCCACCTCGTTGCCCTTGTTCTTTTTAATGATCGTATCGAGCAGCACCAAACCTTGTTCCAAGGTATTCAAGAAAGAATGCTCCTCTTCCTTAATGACATTTTCAATAAGCTGGCGTTGTTCTTTCAGTTCAGGAAAAGCGGCACCCATGGTTTCGGCCAATACCTTCACCAAGCGATACATAAAAGGCTGTTTTGTATTCAAGAACGTGAACCCGTAGCGAATGGCACGCCTTAAAATCCTGCGGATTACATATCCCGCGCCGGTATTGCTCGGCAATTGACCATCGGCAATGGAAAAGGAGACCGCGCGTATATGGTCTGCGATAACGCGAATGGCGACATCCGTTTTTTCCTCATTACCATATTTTGAATTCGTTATCGTCTCAATCTCGCGAATGATAGGAGTAAAAATATCGGTATCATAGTTTGACCGTACCCCTTGAAGCACCATGCAGAGACGCTCAAAGCCCATGCCTGTATCGACATGTTTCGATGGAAGGGGTTCCAATTGTCCGTTCGCCTTACGGTTGTATTGCATAAAAACGAGGTTCCAGATTTCAACGACCAACGGATGGTCTCGATTGACCAAGGAAGCTCCGGAAACCTTTGCCTTTTCATTCTTGGGGCGGATATCCACATGTATCTCAGAACACGGTCCGCAAGGGCCTTGGTCACCCATTTCCCAAAAATTATCTTTTTTATTTCCTAAAATGATACGGTCTTCGGGCACAATGACCTTCCAAAAATCAAAAGCCTCTTTGTCCATATCGAGATTATCGGCATCATTACTTCCTTCGAAAACCGAAACATACAGACTGTCCTTATCGATTTTCAATACTTCGGTAAGCAATTCCCAGGCCCATTCTATAGCCTCTTTTTTAAAATAATCGCCGAAGCTCCAGTTACCCAACATCTCGAACATCGTATGGTGATAGGTGTCCTTTCCGACTTCCTCGAGATCATTATGCTTTCCGCTAACGCGCAAACATTTTTGGGTATCGACGATCCTGGAATATTTTGAGGTGCTGTTCCCCAAAAAAAACTCCTTAAACTGGTTCATTCCCGCATTCGTGAACATCAGGGTGGGATCATCTTTGATGACCATCGGGGCAGAGGGCACGATCTTGTGATTTTTCTCCTTGAAAAAATTCAAAAATTGAGTCCTGATTTCCTTGGAGTTCATAGAAAATGGTAAGGTTTTGTAAATTTTAACGGTTTAAGCGAAACAATTTTTATATTTGTTTGTTGTGTTAAAACGGAAGCACAAAAATAGGATAAAATACCTTCATGTCTAAAGTAAAGTATTATTACGATCCGGACACCCTTTCGTACCGAAAGATAGAACCCAAAAAATCGAGACGGTACCGAAATATTGCATTTTTTGTTCTGGGTTCCTTCCTATTCGGTCTTTTCTCGTTAATCCTGTTATTGAACACCAACCTCATCAATACTCCAAAGGAACTTTCTCTGGCGCGCGAGGTTAATAACTACGAACTGCAGTTCGAGATCCTGAACAAGAAAATGGGCCAGATCGAAGAGGTATTGGCCAATATCGAAGAGCGCGACAATAATATTTATCGGTTGTATTTTGAGGCCAACCCGATTCCTGAAGAACAACGTCGCGCCGGATTTGGCGGGGTAAATCGTTACCGATCACTCGAAGGGTTCAATAATTCGGAAATGGTCATCGGTACCACTAAACGATTGGATATCATCAAAAAACAAATGGCGATTCAATCGAAATCATTGGACGAAATCACGATTTTGGCGGCGGAAAAAGAAAAATTGTTGGCCGCGATACCTGCCATTCAACCCTTGAACAATGAAGACCTCACCCGAATGGCCTCCGGTTACGGTTGGCGATCCGATCCTTTTACAAAGGCAAGAAAAATGCATTGGGGCATGGACTTTACGGCGCCCAAAGGTACACCCATCTATGCCACGGGAGATGGTAAAATCACTAGGGCCGACAACAATTCTTCAGGGTACGGAAAACACATACGGATAGATCATGGATACGGCTATATCAGTCTCTATGGACATCTTAGTCAATACAATGTAAAAAAGGGACAGAAGGTAAAACGCGGGGATCTTATCGGATTTGTAGGAAGTACCGGAAGGTCTGAAGCCCCCCATCTGCACTATGAAGTATGGAAAGATGGAGAGCGCATCAACCCTATTAATTTTTACTACGGAAGTTTGACCGCTGAAGAGTTCGAGAATATGTTGAAATATGCCAACCAGGAAAACCAATCCCTCGATTAATGCAAGTAGAACTACCGGAAAAGCGTTATTACGGAATTGGTGAAGTAGCCAAGGCTTTTGGTGTGAATACTTCGTTGATACGTTTTTGGGAAAAGGAATTCGACGCATTAAAACCTAAAAAAAACGCCAAGGGCAATCGCAAATTCACCCCTGAGGATATCAAAAATCTTCAATTCATCTATCATTTGGTCAAGGAACGGGGGTTTACACTTGAAGGGGCCAAGACACACCTTAAGGAAAACAGGCAAAAGACGCTTTCGAATTTTGATATTATACAGAAGTTGGAAAAGGTGAAAACCGAACTGATCAAGATCAAGGAACAATTATAGGTAGGGCGCTGAATGCTTGAAAGTGAAAATGTAAGATCTCTTTCAATTTTTTCCCCAAACGATGTAACGATCTACCCGAATTATCAACTAATGTATGTATAATTGAACACTAAATAAACACTAGGAATTCCCATATCAGTGGGAAGGACATTAAACTACACTATTATGAAAAAAGGATTGATTATATTGATAGTTCTCGGCGTGATAGCGTTCGGACTTTACCAATGGGCCGTTGGCTTCAACAATACGGCCGTCGAATACGAAGCCGATGCTAAAACTGCCTGGTCGAACGTAGAAAGTGCCTATCAGCGTAGAAACGACCTCATCGGTAATCTGGTGAAAACGGTTCAGGGCGCGGCCGATTTTGAACGGGGCACCTTGACCGATGTCATTGAGGCAAGGGCAAAAGCCACTTCGACGAATATCGATGCCAACAATTTGACCCCAGAGAACATGGCCGCTTTTCAAGAAGCGCAAAGTGGACTTACGGGGGCCTTGAGCAAGCTGATGGTCGTAGTCGAACGCTATCCTGATTTAAAGGCGAACCAGAACTTTTTAGAATTGCAGTCCCAACTAGAGGGAACCGAAAATCGTATCAATGTGGCCCGCGACCGTTTCAATGAAAAAGTCAATATCTATGACGTGCATACCACAAAATTTCCGGGCAAGCTCTTGGCCGGACTTTTCGGATTTGAAGAAATGGCACGCTACAAAGCGGATGCCGGCTCTGAAAACGCTCCCGATGTGAACTTCGAATTCGACTGATCGCATGTCAAGGGTAGAAGATTTTTTGACCGCCGAAGAAGAGCAGGAAATCGTGCTTGCCATTTTGAAGGCCGAAAAAGATACTTCCGGGGAAATACGTGTGCATATCGAGGCACATACTCGTCTTGACCCTATGGAAAGGGCCAAGGAGGTTTTCCATAAATTAAAGATGGACAATACCAAGCAAGAAAACGGGGTATTGATCTACGTGGCCGTAAACGACCGCAAGTTTGCCATTTGTGGTGATCGTGGTATCGATCGGGTCGTACCCAAGGATTTTTGGAACAGTACCAAAAATGCTATTCAAAATCAATTTCAAAAAGGAAATTTCAAAAAGGGCATAGTCGATGGCATATTGATGGCCGGCAAAGAGTTACAAGCGCATTTTCCATGGCAACATGGTGATCGGAACGAACTGAGCGATGAAGTATCAAAAGGTTAAGCCCTCCCTAATTCCTCTCAACGAAGAGAAATTCAGTATTTATTATGCTTCCTAGAAATTTGGTATTCGGTTTTTTTCTGGTTGTAGGATGCTTACTACCTTCCTTAGGTTTGGGCCAATTCAAAATACCCGAAAAACCTACCCTTCAAACCAGCGTCTATGATTATATCGACTTGCTTCCCGCAGGTCAGAAAAAGACTCTGGAGCAAAAGTTGATCCGTTATTCCGATAGTACGTCTACACAGATCGTGGTGGCCATTATTAGTTCTACAGAAGGGGAAGAAATCACCTATTTGGGAGCCCAATGGGGGCAAAAATGGGGAATCGGGCAAGCCGGGAAAGACAATGGTGTTCTGATACTATTGGCCAAGGATGATCGAAAAATCGCCATCAACACGGGTTATGGCGTCGAAGGAAACCTTACGGACGCCATGTCACGACGTATTATCGAAAATGTCATCGTACCTAGATTTAGAGAAGATGATTACTACGGTGGCCTAAGCGAGGGGGCGGATGCCATATTTCAAGTGCTGAACGGGGAGTTTAAAGAAGAGCGTACTTTCGAAAACACAGATGGCGGTTTTCCCTTCAGTGCTTTTTTGCCGATTATCATTTTTATAGTAATCCTTATCATTCTTTCCAGTCGCAATCGACGCGGAGGAGGACGTAACGGTGGTAGGCGTTCTTCCGGGCTGGATCTTTGGGATATTATTATTCTCAGCAATATGGGCCGTAGCGGTGGATCCGGTGGTGGCTTTGGCGGTGGAGGCGGTTTCGGCGGAGGCGGCTTCGGAAGTGGTGGTTTTGGCGGAGGCTTTGGTGGAGGCGGTTTCGGCGGAGGCGGTGCCTCTGGGGGTTGGTAAACACAGATATTCTTTCCTAACTCCTAACTCCTAACTCCTAACTCCTAACTCCTAACTCCTAACTCCTAACTCCTAACTCCTAACTCCTAACTCCTAACAAACCTATTTCTTCCTAATAAAAATAGAAATCGGAACTCCTTTAAAGTCAAAATTTTCACGAATCTTGTTCTCCAGATATCGCCGATATGGTTCCCTGACGTACTGCGGCAGGTTACAGAAGAATGCAAATTGCGGATAGGGCGTTGGCAACTGGGTGCAGAATTTGATCTTAACGAACTTTCCCTTGTAAGCAGGGGGCGGATAATTCTCGATCAAGGGCAACATGACGTCGTTGAGTTTTCGGGTCACAATTTTTTTATTCCTACTGTTATAAACTTCAACAGCGGTCTCAATGGCCTTGAAAATACGTTGTTTGGTCAATACCGAAATGAACAGGATCGGTACATCGACAAAGGGTTCGATGGCCGTCTTGATTTTTTGGGTGTACTGCTTCATGGTATTGGTCTCCTTATTTTCGACCAAATCCCATTTGTTGACCAAAATTACCACACCCTTATTGTTGCGGTGCGCCAGCCAAAAAATATTGGCGACTTGTCCATCAAAGCCCCGTTGCGCATCAAGAACCAATAAAACGACGTCACAATGTTCTATGGCACGCACAGAGCGCATCACCGAATAGAATTCCAGATCTTCTTTTACCTTGGCCTTTCTACGAATTCCGGCAGTATCGACCAAATTGAATTCAAACCCGAACCTATTATATTTGGTATCGATGCTATCCCTAGTCGTACCGGCGATATCCGTTACTATGTACCGTTCTTCCCCAATCAGGGCATTAATAAATGAGGATTTTCCGGCATTCGGTCTTCCGACCACGGCAAACCGGGGAAGTTCATCTTCTTTTTCCCCTTCTTCAGGCAATACTTCGACCAGTGCGTCGAGCAACTCGCCTGTTCCACTTCCGTTAATACTTGACAGGTTATAATATTCGCCCAAACCAAGTGCGTAGAATTCAACGGCATCGGCAGCCCGCTGTGCATTATCGACCTTGTTGACGGCCAAGAAAACGGGCTTGTCGACCCTACGCAACAATTTGGCCACGTCTTCGTCCATACCTGTAACCCCGGCCTCGACATCTACCATAAAGATTATGGCATCGGCCTCGTCAATGGCAAGTTCTACCTGTTTATCTATTTCCTGTTCGAACACATCATCACTACCAAGCACGTAGCCCCCCGTATCGATCAGGGAGAAACTTTTACCATTCCAATCACTTTTGCCATAATGACGATCGCGGGTGACCCCACTGACTGCATCGACAATAGCCTCCCTACGTTGGATCAAACGATTAAAAAAAGTAGATTTCCCCACATTTGGCCTTCCCACAATGGCTACGATAGCACTCATAAAATTTCCATTAAGGCGCAAAGTTAGTATTAATCAAGCTATTTTATCGAAGAAAACCGATTTGTATATTACAAGGGTGAATAGCCGATTTGAGGCGTTACGCTCAATTCAGAACACTAAAAACATATTTGTCTTTTCCTCCCGAAAGATACTTTTCGCCCTTGCCCCTTTTGCGAACAACTTTTGCCGGCGTACCATAGGCTACTACAAAATTCCCTATATTCTTGAGAACCAATGACCCGGCCCCGATCACGGTATGCTCCTTGATCGTAATATTATCGATTATATTCGCCCGAAGACCGACCGCCGAAAATCTACCCAAATTAAAATTACCGCCCGTATATACTCCGGGAGCAAGGCTCGAATAAGGTTGCATAGTACCATCATGCTCTAATACGCTATTAGTATTCAAAATACAAAAATCGCCAACTTTTGAGTTCGTATTGACGATAACACCCGAAAGTACCGCCACACCCTTGCCTATGCTAATATCTTTACCGAGTATGGCCGTTGGATGTACCGTCGATATAAAATTGAAATGAGGAACGACCTTTTTAATCTTATCAGTAACATATTTTCTAAGGAAATTGTCGCCAATGGCAATTATTCCACCATAAAGATTGTGGACATCGCATAAATACGGAAGGTCATATTCCGTCCCTAATATTTCATATCCATTTTGAACACTTCCTTTTCTTTTATAGGAATCTACAAAACCCACAACTCTAAATCTGCCTTCCTTCTCCAAACAATCCAACACAACACTACCATGACTTGAAGCTCCGAAAATGACTATGTTTTTCATTAATTTCGAGGGATTTGTGCATTTCATCGATAAAATCGTGCATTTCATCGATAATTCAAATATAAACAAAGTTTTGAAAGTGTTAATGTTTTGTTGGATTTTTTGAACGGCCCCAACAAAAAATCCGATAAAATAAATGGATACGATAGATAAATAGTATCGGATAAATAAAAGGAAGGATTCCGTACAACCCATTCAATCAATAAACCGAACGGCAGGTTTTATTTTTGATTGTAACCAAAACGTTTCAATTGGCGCGAATCGCTACGCCAATTTTTGTTCACCTTTACGTAGAGTTCGATATGCACTTGTTTTCCGAAGAATTTTTCAAGATCCTTTCTTGCCTCTACCCCAACCCGTTTCAAGGCACTTCCCTTGTGGCCAATGATGATGCCTTTTTGCGAATCGCGCTCGACCATAATTACCGATCGCATTCGAATGATGTCATCATCCTCAAAAAATTCCTCGGTCTCGATTTCTACCGAATATGGAATTTCCTTTTTGTAATACATCAATATTTTCTCGCGGATAATCTCGTTGACAAAGAAACGTTCGGGCTTGTCGGTCAACTGATCTTTTGGGTAATAGGCCGGGGCTTCCGGAAGTAATTCGATTATCCTTTCAAAAACGTTCTTTATATTAAAATTGGTCAAGGCGGAAATGGGATGCAATTCAACCTTGGGAAGTTGTTTTTGCCAATACTGTACCTGCGCTTCGAGCAATTCTTGAGTCGCAGTGTCCACTTTGTTGAGCAATAGCAGAACAGGAATCTTGCTATTTTTTATTTTCTCAAAAAACTTTTCATCTTTTAAGGCTTTCTCTCCTATCTCTACCATGTATAAGAGTACATCGGCGTCTTCGAAGGCCGATTTCACAAAATCCATCATCGAAGACTGTAGCTCGTAGGCAGGTTTTATGATTCCCGGAGTGTCCGAAAGAATCATTTGAAAATCATCCCCGTTTACGATACCTAGAATACGGTGCCTGGTGGTCTGGGCCTTTGACGTGATGATCGATAATTTTTCCCCTACAAAAGCATTCATCAAGGTGGATTTCCCCACATTCGGGTTGCCGATGATATTTACGAAGCCTGATCTATGCGGTTTTTCCATATTGCAAAACTACAAAACAAAAAAAGAGCTGGTTGATCCAGCCCTTTAAGAATTGACTTTGACATTCTCCCGATACAACAACAATCATTCTGTATCGAACAAATCATATTCGGGCCAAGAGCTTCTAGCCTGAATTTCGGCTTTTAAGGTATTCTGCATCTTTTCGTTCAAGGTAATCGGTATAACCCTTGTATTTGTCACGACAGAAAAATTAAACTCGTCGTCCAATCTTGAAATTACTGCCGATGTAGCGGGTAAGGAACCCCAAAAGGCCCATTCCAAAAATTCAAAGTACATACCCTGCATGGAACTTGTTGATATAATATCTGCGACCTCGCCACGTCTGTCTATACCGACCAGAAATCTTGATAAATCAGTTGCACTGGCAGTCCAACCGCCCATTGCCTCACAACGTGCCGCATTATACTGGTAAGGGCCTAAATTATCTCCCTGGGAAAAATATTCCACCTCATTGGGCCATTTTTCATCAATACCATTTCTTGCCACGTTCATGTTTGTAATGCCCAAAGGTTGCAGGACGTTTTGTTTGACATAATCTTCGTACGACATTCCCGAAAGTTTCTCAACGACTCTTCCCAAAACGATATAACCGAAATTCGAGTACGAGTAGGTGCTGCCAGGTACGGTTGCCAATTGTCGATTATTCAGAACATCATCGATTATCTGTTGATGCGTCCAATCTAAATTCTGAAACATTGGATCGGTCGGATTATTGGCAAAGCCGGAGGTATGGTCCAAAAGATGACGAATCGTTATATTCTCAATATTGTCGCCATAGGGAGTCGATCCAAAATCAGTTTCCAATATTCCATTTATCCCAAAAACAGTATCATTAAAATCCAAAAGTCCATCATCCTTCATTTTTAAAATGGCGATAGCCGTTACGACTTTGGAAACACTGGCCAGACGATATACTGAATTCACGCTTACGGCCTCCGTATTATTTATATCTGCAAAACCATATTGTGCCTGATATACCAATCTTTCCCCTTTGGTGATGGCCAACTGCATACTCGGCGCATTATTATCGGACATCAATTGTTGAATTGCGGTATCCAAGGTTTCAAAATTAGATTCGGAGGTAATTGTGAAGTCTTTCGTAGAACCATCTTCAGCCTCCACCGTAACCGCCAAAGAAGATGTGAAATCAACTTTCGAACTGCCACTGGTCATTTGAGAACCATTGATGCTCAACGATGCTTTTTCCGAAACTTGAAACGAAACGACCATATCGGAAATGTCGGTTTCGAAAGGAAAAAAGACCTTTAACGAGGTTCCCGATTGTTGAACATCGGCATCGATTTTTAATTCCGGATTATCCGACTTTCGGATAGAAAATGAAATTAATTCCTTGGCCGATGACAACTGAACCACAGGGTCATCATCAGTTTGGTCAACAGGAACTTGAGGGCCATCTGAACTGTCTTTGCTACAATGTACCAACAGGATGGACAGAAACGCTAGTAAAAATAATCGGGTAGTTTTCATAATGTATAGTTTGCTGTTTTATACTTATCGATACTGTTCAAGATTGTCATCAAAAAAATTTTCATGATGACATTTTTTCTTTTCTGCGATATACCAATATAAACCTTAAAAGAAAACCCATGAAAACGTTCAAATTAGCCCTTTTCATTGTAGCGGCCATCATCTTAAAAGCCTGTGGCACTGACAACCGGAATACCGCCGACAACGATTCAAAAAATGGTTCATTCTCCTTTTTCGGAAAATCGGAGAAAACCTATGAGTTCAAGGATCCAAAATCCGGCCTCTTGGTATCTACGGCAAAATATCCCGCTGATTGGCAGATCGTTACCAAGGCGGAATACGAAATCGACCCCATTATTCCGGCCTTTCGCTACCAAATCAAAGATGCGGATGGTATGCAAGCCTTCAATACTCCTTTAAAAATGCATTATGCCGCTACGAATCCACAGTACGAGCAAATGATGCGCCAGTATGGCATGAAAAATGTCAAAAGCCTCAAGACCCCGCAGCAATTGGTACAATCGGAAATAGCCCCGAAACTACAGGGAAAAGGGTTTTCTTTTGAAAGCCAAAGAGCGTTTCCCGAACTCACACAAAAAGCATTCAAAGAAGCGCGCAAGAATACGACATCGCCGATTGACATCAGCGTGAGCGGTACTGTTTGGAGGAACAATAACGGACAAAAGGCATTGGTGATTCTCAATCATGCCCAAATGTCACAGCCTTCCGCAGACGGCCAGACCATGATAGTATGGATGTACTCAACGGATGTGCTCATCTCCACGGAAAATGATTTCGATACCAACATTGCCGATTTTGTAACGGCAAGTTTAGAAAGTGAGCCAACCCCCGAATGGGACAATTATATGACCAACCTTACGGCCAAGCGACAAGAAGAGAGCAGACGACAAGCCGAAGCATCGAATGCCCGTATGCGCCAGTCGGCCTTGGCCCATCAACAAAGAATGGCACAGCGGCAAGCAAGTTTCAATGCCCACCAGCAAAAAATGCAAGGTATTTGGGCGGCCCAAGATGCCAGCCATGCCTCTTTTATGAATCGCAACTTCGGTGCCGGCAGTGATGCCTCGCAGAACAACTTCGTCAATATGATACATGGTGAGGAAACCGTTTACAACCCTGGCGATGGAAACACGTATCAAATTGATTCCGGCGCCAAGGAAACCTGGATGGACAACGATGGAAATTATATTAACAGCAACGACCTGTTCTTTGACCCCAATGCCGATCCCAATCTGAACAATACCGATTGGAGCAAGGTCTGGGAAGATTATTGAAATATCCGAAAATGAAATCATTAGATAGGTAGCATCATAAAAAAAGCAATAAGCCAGTAGCAGCCTATCTATAAAATACGGTCTTTGGCCTTAAGATATTTTGTAAAAAGCTGAAAATCTGTAATTTCCCCATGCTTTCAAAAAAGTATGGAGGATATACAAAAAAAAGGCCTCAATGCGGTCATAGATGGGTTCAGAAAGAACGATGATACGGTTCTTAAACGGGTATACCAAAGTGTTTTCCCTAAGGTCAAGGCCTACATTTTAAAAAACAGCGGCAATGAAGCACAGGCAAAAGATATCTTTCAAGAAGCGTTTATTGCCTGTTGGAGAAACATAAAAGCCGATAAATTATCCGAAGACGGAAACGTGGAAGCCTATTTGTTCACGATAGCAAAAAACAAATGGACCGATTATTTGCGTTCCTCAAATCGAAAAAAAATGGTTTTGAACAATGACATTACAAACATTGCAAAGGCCGATGATGATCCGGAAATCAACGAAGACCTGCAAGAGAAACATAGAAACACTATGAATCTGGCATTACAGCAACTGGGACATAATTGCAAAAACCTGTTGAACAAGTTCTATTTTGAACGGAAATCGATGAACGAAATCGCCGAGGAAATGAATTTGGCTTCAGCTTCGGCCAGAAATCAGAAATACCGTTGCATGGAAAAATTGCGAAAGTTATCGCTCGAATTACAGAACAATGGACAATAGCCCCAAATACATATCACAAGAACAACAAGAGCTTTTTGAAAGGTACTTGATGGACGAACTGCCTTTTGAGGAAAAAAAGGCATTTGAGACCGATCTGGCCAAAAACGGAAACCTTCAAAAATCGTTCGAAGAGTTTAAACTGCTTTTTGAAACTGTCGAAGAAGCAGGACTTCGCGACAAACTTGAAGATTTTCACAAGTTCGACGAACGAAAAGAAAACAATCCTGTCAGAAAACTGGACTTCCGCAAACCCAGATTCAACTACCGTATGGTGGCTTCTATTGCCATTTTGTTAGCGGTGGGAAGCCTTTGGTTCTTCACTCGGCAAAGCCCCAACGAGAAACTTTACGATACGTACTTTACCCCTGACCCCGGGCTGCCAACAGTAATGGGCAACAATGACGATTATGCTTTTTATGAGGCCATGGTCGATTATAAACAGGGCCATTATGGTATTGCCATTGAAAAATGGGAAGAATTACTTCAAACAAAACCTGAAAACGATACGCTGAATTATTTTTTGGGCGTTTCACATCTGGTCAACGGAAACAGCCAAGAGGCCATAAACTATCTTCGGCCCGTTGGCAATGATGAAGATTCTATCTTTTTCAGTGATGCCAACACTTATTTGGGACTTGCCTTTTTAAAGACCGACGAAATTTCAGAGGCAAAAAAAGCATTGGAGAAGGGAAATAACAAAATGAGTAGCGAAATATTATCAGAAATCGAATAATTCCTTTCATGAAGCAAAGGGCACTTACAAAGACGATTTTAGCAATTACTTTTCTAGCACTGCTTTCTGGAAATGCCCAAGACGATGCTTCCAAATCAAACATTACGGTAATTGAGGGATTCTTTCTTGAAGGCGACTATGCGAAAGCCGATTCCGTTTTGTCCGAATCAATTCAAGTGTACAAATCCAACCATTCATACGAGGCGCTTGCCAAGCTGGTTTATTGGTCTGGAAAAATAGAATTGGCGACGAACGAGGAACAGTCCTTTCCGAAGACCCTTGAGCTAGCAGAATACATATCCAATGGGACCTCCGACCCCTATGTGCTACACCTTTCCGATCTTGACCTGTCCAGATTGCATAATGAAAAAGGAAACTTATCCTTAGCTTCAAAGGTCGCCGACCAGGCCAAAGCATACGCGGTCAAATCTAAAAATATTGAGGCACTTGCCGATAGCTATTATTATTTAGGCGAATACGATTTACGATCGGGCAACATCGAATCTTTTTTTGAAAATATCAAGCAAGGACACCGGATACTGAGCGACAATCCCAATAAAAACTTTAAGATTTCGGCGCGTATCTTGAACTACATGGGGGCCATTATGTATTTCACTTCGAAACCCGATAGCGCCAGTTATTACTACCAAAGTGCGCTTAAAAAAATAAATTCCATGGATGACAACACGGAAAACAGATTATATTTTCCGGCAGCCATCAAGGCAAATCTGGTACTGTTGAAACAAAGTCAGAATGATTTTACGACGGCCATGAAATTGGCCGAAGAATGTATCGCCCTGAACAAGAATTTTTTAAAGGTATCTGAGAAACATCCTTTAAGGTTCAGATCCCAACGCAACCTCTCCCTCGCCTATAGAAACCTTGCTTCCCTATACGAACAACTTGGGGATTATGACAAGGCACATCAAATCGCTCTGATTGCCTATCGACATGCAAAATCAGAGTTTCAGCCACAACTATTGGAGTATTTTTCCGCAATTACTTTATTGGCAGAGACCAAAATATCGAAGAAAGATTTTGATGGTGCCATTTCAGTCCTGGATGAAGCCAAAAAATCCTTGGATATTATGGAAAATGGCGGCCCTCTGTTGCGAGCCAATTATTATGCAACTTTAGGTGCCGCCTTTTATGGCAAAAAAGATTTTGAAAAGGCCCAAAACGCCTATGAACTTAGCAATAAGCTACACTATGAGGCCCAAAACGAATCGTATAGCAGCGATGGCCTTTTTGCGATTATCAATCTGGCAATGTGCTACGCCCGATCGGGCAAGAAAAAGGAAGCCTATGCGCTACTGGAAAATGCGTATGACCATCAGATGCAAACTTCCCGATCTGCCAGGCTTCTTGATGCTTTGCAGATTACAAAAGCACGGGTTTCCAATATTTTGGGCGACCATAGCGTTACTTTGAACGCAACTGATGGGTTTTTGCGGAGGAACTCTAAAGGACATCCGAACAAGGCCAGCAAAAAATTTGAAGCCGAAGCAATTACCTTGAACGCACAGGCCAAATACTACTTGGAGGAAACCAAAGAAGTCGAATTTTTAATTGGTTTGGATTCCGCTCTGGACAAAGCGATTACGGTCTTGGAAAAAAGAAAGGCGCTCATCGAATCAAAGGAAAATGTAAATGCCCTACTCTCGGAAAATGCGGAAGCCTTTGATTTTGCCAAAAAAATCAACCTTGAACTGTACCAAAAAACCAATGATGGAGCCTACTTGACCAAGCTGATCGGGCTGCACGAATCATCGATATATAATCGTATCCGCTCAAGATTGAGCATTAGGGACAATTCGGTCTTCTATGGTCTGCCAAAAAATATACGGGACAAAGAAGAAGATATCCGCTCAAAAATGCGAAAATCGGTCGATGATATCGATACCTTTTTAAAGGCTTCGAGCACTTGGGAAAAATTGTTGGACTCGCTTCAACGTTTTTACCCGGACTATTATCAAATGCGGTATGCGACCATTCTGCAGCCTTTAAACAAGTTACAAGAAAATATTCCGGTAGGAACCACCGTTGTTCGATATTTCTTCGTTGAAAACCAACTTTATGCCTATGTAATCGACAAAAACGAGCAGCATTTAAAGGCCCTCGATTTCGATAAGGAAAAAGATGAAATTTCCTCATTGAACCGTTACGAATTTGATAGCACGACCGGTCAAATGCTGAAAAAATTGTACGAGCAAGTATGGGCACCCATTGAAAGGCATATTGAAAACAGTAATGTTATTATTTATCCTGATGCCCAGCTTTTTAACCTCAGTTTTGAACTTCTGACCCCCGAAAAAATCGATTCTTTTAATGAGTTGGCGACCAAAAGCCTATTGGCAAAATACAATATCTCGTATAACTATAGCCTGTTGCTCCTTGATAGGAAGCAACAGCCCTTTGAATTTGAGAATGACTTTATCGCATATGCTCCCGAGTTTAGTTCGGAAATGAAGGAAGATTACCAATTGGCCATAACCGATTCGTTAAAGTTCGACAAGACCTACCTGACATTGTTACCACAACCCTTTAGTTCAGAGGTTGCAGAGCTATTTTCAAAAAAATTCAAGGGTACTTCCTTTTTAAATCAAAATGCCTCTAAACAAGTTTTTATCAAGACCGCAAACGAACATAAAATAATACATATCGGCACCCATGCCGAGAGCAATAATGTTAGTCCGGAGCTTTCGCGATTGGTCTTTGCAAAAAATGTCTCCGACAGTATTAATATCAACGACAATCATCTATACACCTACGAAATCTATGACCATGACCTAAGCTCTGATCTTGCCATTTTGACGGCCTGCGAAACAGGAAAACCTACCTATCAACCCGGTGAGGGTATGATATCACTGGCACATGCCTTTAATTATGCGGGCAGCGAGAGCATCTTGACAAGCCTTTGGCAAATCGATGAGCAATCAAGTACCCAAATCTTAGACTATTTCTATACTTATCTACAAAACGGCCTTGCAAAAGATTTGGCTTTGAGAAAGGCAAAACTAAAATACCTTTCGACTGCCCAGGGAAGAACGCTTCATCCACAATATTGGGCCGGACTCGTGCTGATGGGAGATACGAAACCAATAGCCCTAACATCTTCGAACTTTGGGTGGGGCGTAATTTTGGCTTCTATGCTTATTATCATCGCTTTGGTCATCTTCTACATACGAACTAAAAAGAAAGCATAAATAAAGGGCCTCGACAATATCGAGACCCTTTTCCCATACTTCCCCCGAATTGTATGGGATTTTTGATTATCAATGGCTAACCTCTCACATTCGGATCATTATCATCAGGGTCTAAATGCGCGGGAGAACCATCTTGGTCATTATCGACAAATCCTCCTCCATCAGGTCTGACCAACAACTGAAAATTAAAGGGTAGAAATGTATCTAATGTTCGGGCATCAAATTCTGCAGTTGGAGCCGCAGCTATCTGAATTCCCGAATTGACCGATCCAATACCAGGCACCAATACCGAACGCACCCAGACCAATCCCGTAATATTGCCAAATCGTATTAAACGTGCATTGAAGTTAACCAGTAGGCTTTCAAAATTTTGACTTTCGTTTCGGGAACATATAACTTCAAACTGGCCATTGAAGCCATAATTGGCAAACATCGTATTTATTTGCCCCGCTATAATTTGATCAAAATCAGAAACATTGAAAAAAGTAGAGTTGGGAATCCATCTAAAAAACACAGCATTATCATTCCTTTTTATATCCAAGCCTAAAGTAGCGGTCTGCGAATCTGTTATTAAAGAACCGATATATCCTTGAGGGTATTCCAAACTTAATAAGGGTTGTAGATTATGAGTAACCCTTCCGCCAGGGTTCTTAATTATGGGTAATTCCGGTAATGGCAAAAAAATGCCATTGGCCATGTTCCAGTAGGCAGCTGCTGGGCCTTGAAAATTGTTGCAAAATTGTGCCTGAACATTTTGCAAGGCACTGGCCGTATCTGCCGTGCCATCATCCTTACTACACCCTGACAATAAGGCGATTATTAAAACTGCTCCTAAAAATTTGAATTTAATCATGACTTGTTCTTTTCCCATCTATCGGAGGAAAAAGAAAATGTCATCACAAAATCAGTCAGAATTTCGAATTTTTTGAAAATAAGTTTTGGCAGCCTTGTTCACCTTTGGGGCCAACCAAAGTACCGCGATCATATTGGGTATTACCATTAGGGCATACGCCAAATCGATTAGGTTGATGACCAAATCTACCGTGGCTATGGCGGCCAAAACAATCATGGCCACAAAAAACCAGTTATAGTAACGACCAATCTTGGCATTGGTCAGAAAAGAAAGGCTCTTGACCCCATAGTACGAATATGTAAACAAGGTGGAAAGTGCAAAGGCCGCAACAATGACCATCAGAAGAACGTCTCCCACCCCGAACAACGATTTCTCAAAGGCGATCAAGGTCATAATGATACCATTACTTTCAGCTTCCAGATAGGCCCCACTTAAAATGATGACCACGGCAGTGAGCGTACAGACCACTATCGTATCAATAAATGGCCCCAGCATCGCCACGAGACCCTCCCGTATGGGTTCGTCGTTCTTTGATTGCCCGTGGTACATAGGTGCACTGCCCAAACCTGCTTCGTTGGAGAACATCGCCCGACGGACACCTAAAATGACCAACCCCCAAAAGCCACCGGTCACCGCAGTGTTGAAATTGAAGGCTTCCGTAAAAATCAACTGTAACGAAGGCAAAATCTCCGATGCGTTCATGACCATCACAACGGCCACGGCCAAAAAATAGACCAGAACCATAAAAGGCACGATGGCCGTGGCCACTTTGGCAATCTTTTTCAAGCCCCCGAAAATGACGAACGATGTAATGATGGCCAGAACAATGCCGATCGTCAACTTCCAATTGAACTCGTCCATCACAAACAATGTTTCGCTCGGCTTTACTACGTTCATAAAGGTTTGGGTGAACTGGTTGGCCGTAAATACCCCAAGAAACCCAAAAAGTCCGGCAATCGAAAAGAAAACGGCCAATGGCTTTGCCTTTTGCCCCATCCCTTTGGTAATATAGTACATGGGGCCACCTTGTAAACTTCCTTCGGAATCCTCCCCTCTGAACATAATGGCCAAACTACAGGAATAGAACTTGATAGCCATGCCTAAAAGTGCCGTCATCCAAATCCAGAAAATTACGCCCGGACCGCCCATATAAATGGCAATGGCCACTCCTGAAATATTGCCCAAGCCGACAGTAGCAGCCACCGCTGCGGAAAGCGCCTGTAAGGAGCTTACATCTCCTTTCGCTGCTTTGTCATCATATTTTCCAGAGGTGATGGCAATCGCATGACCAAAGTAGCGATAGGGCAAAAACTTTGAATAAAAGGTTAAAAAAAGTCCTCCCCCGATCAATAGAATGAGCATGGCCCATTCGGTATAGGTCAACATGGAGGAAAGAAAATCGTTGATTGCATCCATAATGCAATAATATGGTTTTTTGGCGGTATCGACTTAAAAATATTCTTTACGTAATCTTTTGAAATAACTAAAAAACCGTCGTATATTTGCCCTCCACATCGCGGGGTAGAGCAGTAGGTAGCTCGTCGGGCTCATAACCCGAAGGTCGCTGGTTCGAGTCCAGTCCCCGCTACTAGTAAACAAAGGGCTTCCGAGACATCGGGGGCCTTTTTTAATTCCCTTCCTAAAACATACCTAAAACATTTTGACGTTTTTTTTTGGCTGATTTGCCGCATAAGAAAACTTTTTTGCGCTGTCCTCCCTTAAATTCACTTTTGTCTTCTTTCCCCCTATCCACAGAAAAGCGCCCGACAGGGCGCAAGATTCAAAGACGGAACTCAAATTTATCTGTTAAAGATTTTGGTCCCGTAAAAGGTGAATTAACGGAACTATTAAAAAGAACGGTAAATGGTACTGTAATTGATTTTAAAAATGCTAATCCTCGCTGTGCCGAAAAATGGCCATTTCATAGGACAGAAACTATTTGGCTAAAACATCATCGGATGTCTTAAAAATCACAAATTGTAATTGAAAAGAAATAAGAGGCAATTTTAATAAACCATGTCAATCTATGTGCACTGTTGATGGCCTGATTATCATAGTTGTCTTACAAGACTAAACTTTATTTTTTACAAAGTCAGATACGTTTTTGTCTCAAAATTCCTAACTTCATAATAGAAAGTTAGTAGCACAATAAATCTACATTGTTTTTTGGTATAGGTCGTCTATCTGATGAAATTGTTAATTACACTCAACCATGCTCGAATTCCATAATTTTGTAAAGAACAACCCTGCGTTCAGGCAGTTCTCCATAGACGAACTATTGTTTATGGCCTATGACTGCCCAGTAGAAGTCTCACCTTTTGATTATTGTGCCGATAAAAATTATTTTTGTTATATCACAAAGGGCGAAGCCAAATGGAAAACTCCTAAGCAAGAATATATATTTAAGGTCGGCGATGGCGCCTTCTTTACGAAGGCGGTTCATCGGATGTATAAAAAATTAGATGAGGAATTTTGTGCCCTAATCATCTTTATGCCCAATGATTTTATTGGATCTGTTCTAAAGGGCCATTTGCATCCCGATCAAAATAATTCCGAATTAAAACCTGCCGATTCGGTTATACCATTAAATTTTGACAGGACCTTAATGGATTACTTTAATTCTGTCCTGAATTATTTTACTCTCGCCTCACCGCCATCAAAAGACCTTCTTGGATTAAAATTCAGGGAACTAATTATAAACATTGTAACCCAAAATCATAACCCGGCCCTTACCTCTTATTTTATCGAAACATCATTTAATGAAAAAATACCGCTTGAAAGGGTCATGGAAAAAAATTTCATTTTTAATATTAGCCTAGAGGATTTTGCCAAACTCAGCGGCAGGAGCCTAGCAACCTTTAAAAGGGATTTTTCAAAAAAGTATGCTACTACTCCGGGTAAATGGCTTAAAAATAAGAGACTTGAATATGCCAAATATTTATTGGAAACTACTAAACTGACTATCAGTGAAATCATTTTTGACGTTGGTTTTGAGAACACTTCCCATTTTATCAAGTCTTTCAAAGGTAAATACCACCAAACTCCACATAAGTTTAGACAATCACTTCCAAGCAGGCGGGTTCTGGCTTCAAAAATTTGAGCTTTACAGCACATTTTTTGAGTTTTTGAGAAAATCCGTTCCTCTACTTCATGGTTATCTTGCCATTATGATAATGGAAAGAAGCCTGAACTTGCAAACATTACGAGAGCGATAACAGGTCTGGCTAAACAACTCGCCAATTTGAAGGGTTGAAGCTATTTCCATTCAAAATTCAAGAATATGAAAAAAGGTAATTTCATCTTTTTAGTAGGAGCATTGTTTCTGGTTGCCTGCGGGGGTGATGACGGTATTGACCAGCCAAATCCGGACCCGATAAATATGCCACCATCTTCCTTCAAACTTGTCGAGGTGCCCGATAAATCTGTGGATGTCTCGCCTATCCCCCTTTTTGAATGGGAATCGACTTTGGATCCTGACGGTGACCCCATTACCTATGACCTATATCTGGACACAGTTATCGAACCAATGAACAAGGTTGCAGAGAACATTACCAGCACTACCTTCATTTTGGAAGCTAATATGGCTTTGTCATTGGCAATGGACTATTATTGGAAAGTAGTGGCCAAGGATGGAAAAGACGGTGAAACCAGCTCGCCCATTTTTAAATTCAAGGTAAAACCCTTGGACGATGCCAAAAAGTTGGACGCTGAGACCCCTTTTTATCGCATAGAAAACCATGCATCATTTGTCTTTGATCAAAAAATGTGGGTCTTGGGCGGTTTCGATGAGGGAGAGGCCACCGGCTCACCGTGGGAGAGTCCGGATGGGAACAAGTGGTCATTATTAATCGTTGGTTCCGAAGAACGGTTCACCCCAAGGTTTTTTCATGCAGCTACTGTTTTTGAGGATAAACTGTGGGTGGCCGGAGGTGTTGCGGAAGGGGCTTTTGCTTCGGATATATGGTATAGTGATAACGGAGGGAAATGGACAAATTTAAATCAAAATATAGGTTTTCCGGAGCGTGCGGAACATACCCTTACTTCGTACGACAATAACATGTGGATCATTGGGGGATCCAATAATTCGGGCAAATTAGGGGATGTGTATGCTTCTTCAGATGGTGCAACTTGGACCAGAACGACAGAGCTGGCCGAATTTGGCAAACGGAATTTTCACCAGACGGTCGCCTTCAAGGATAAATTATGGGTGATCGGGGGTATAGACGATAACGGGGATTTCAAAAACGATGTCTGGAACAGTACCGACGGCATTTCTTGGAATGAGGTAACCACCCATGCGGAATTTTCGCCTCGGGGCTTTCATAAGGCCCTGGTCTTTAATGACAAGATCTGGGTGATTGGTGGCGGTGCCGAAAATGATATCTGGTATTCAGAAGATGGTAGGGACTGGATCGATGCCACACCCGATAATTCCTTTCCCGTCAAGAGCGGATTTACGGCACTTTTCTTTAAAAATAAAATTTGGATTCTTGGCGGTAGTGCAAGCAATGAAGTATGGACCATTGATTATCATCAATTTGAAAATTAGAACAGTTATGAAATATACAGATGTACTAGGCGTAATGCCCATTCTATTAATACTGCTAACAAATTGCAGTAAAGGCGAAGATAAACCCTTAGCACTTAAAAATAGTGCTCCACAAACTTTCAATCTGCTTTTGCCACAAGCTGATGAAGATAATACCCCCAGAATGCCCACTTTTAGCTGGGAAGAAGCCATTGATGATGAAGGAGACAAGGTTAATTATGACGTATATCTAGGAAAGCAAGGTGATGGTGCACCTTTTCCCTTATTGGCAGAAGGTCTGAGCGCCACTTCTTATGCCAGTGATATTATTTTGGATTTTGACAAAGAATATCAATGGAAAGTAGTGGCCAAAGATCCTACGGGAGCTTCGACAAGCAGTACGGTATCATCCTTTCGCGTACAGACGCCTCCCTTTGTATTTTTAAGACGGCATGCCATCAGTACTACCGACAAGTACTTTGAATATTCAGATGATGGGCATCTTATTAAGCTTGAAGATAGCAATCAGGACAGTTGGAATCTTAAATATGCTACCACAACGGAAAAATTGGAAAGTAGCAATAGGAGTATAGAATCGGCTTTCCGATATGACTATTCAAAAGAAGGCATGCAGGAAACAGTTGGTGAATTTTCCATTGGAAAATCGGAAGGTTGGATGCTTGAATATGAAAACCCATATGGATCATTGACAAAAATTTTTCATGAGATTCTAGTGAATGGCATAACAAAATTGGATGAAGTAGCCACTTTTATCTATGAAGATAAGGTAAGTATAGTGGATACAAATGCTCCAAAGTTAGTCCAGATCCAAATAGGCAGCGTTACTGATAGTGGCACCATTTCCAAAAAAATCGATGTGGAATGGATTGGTGAAAACATCGGTAAAATTACGGTTGAATTAGACTCTCCCGACGGGTTCGTATTCAGTCTTCAGTTGGAATATGAATACGATAAAAATGTTAATCCATACTACACCATTATAAAAGAACAGTTTGGCTTTGATAGTTTTTACGTCAGCAGTTTTGAAACCGGCCTGGAGACCATCAATTTTGGGCCCTTCTACTGGCAAAGCCAAAATAATATTACTAAAATAAAAAAAACAGAACAAGACGGTAACGGTATCAGGTATAGTAATGAGCTGACGTATGATTACACCTACTCGGAAGATTATTATCCCACCTTGGCAAACGTGATCCTTTTTTCTGATATAACATCAATGGAATATACGGAAGAGTGGTCTTATTGACGAAGTTCAAGCTGTTTATTTAAAGCCAATAATCTTTACTAAACTATTTAATATTATGTATTCTGACATCATAAAAAAGTACTCCTTCTTTCTGGTATTGAGCTGTATGCCCTATTTTACAAAGTCTCAAGAGCCCATGGTTAAAGGTAGTGAATCGATTACCGAATGGAATAAAAAAGTATTTGAAATCGCTATAGAAGAAGATGGACTTTTAACATTAAAAGGGGTACGTACAGCGGCTATGGTTCATATTGCCATGCATGACGCGCTTAACGCAATTATTCCTAAATATAGTCCCTATGGCTACCAGTCAAAAGTTCCTGATGCAGACCCTTGGGCAGCAGTGGCACAAGCCGGGTACGAAGTAGCCTTCGATCAATATCCAAATTACAAGAAACAAATGGATGTTCTACTATCTAGGCAACTTGGTAGGGTACATGATAAAAAAGCTAAAAAAAAAGGGGTTCGGCTCGGCAAGAGGGCAGCTTCCGAAATTCTAAAAAAAAGAGCTAATGACCATCATGATGGTGAGGCGGAATACACTTGGCATCCTATGGCACCCGGAGTGTACGCAGAATTCAATGAACACAGTGGAACTCCGGAAGGATTTATTTTTGGTGCCGGTTGGGCTAAGGCCAAGCCATTTATGCTCCGAAGTCAGGATCAATTCCGTTCTCCACCACCACCAGAAATAAGTAGTTCGGCATATACCAAAGCATTTAATGAGGTAAAGGAATATGGCAGTTATCAGAGTAAAGTGAGAACCAAAGATCAGGCCCATCTGGCAATGTGGTGGAAGGATTTTGTAGAAAACTCGCACAACCGACTGGCAAGACAGCTCGTTATCAGGGATAATCTAAACTTATGGGAAACGGCACGGGTTTTTGCATTGTTGAACATGACCATCTATGATGCCTATATCAATGTTTTTGACAATAAGTTTTATTACAATCACTGGCGTCCTTATACGGCGATCCGTTGGGCCGGGAATGATGAAAATCCAAATACGGAACCCGACCCTGAATGGAATAATTTGCACAAACATACCTACGCGTTCCCATCATATCCGTCAGCACACGGCACTGCAAGTGCAGCTGCAATGACTGTATTGGCAAATACTTTAGGAACAGGGGACAATTACAGTTTTACAATGAATACCGAAGAAGTAGATAAGGCGGGGCCCTTTTCTGGCAAAATTAAAATGGATCCACCAGAGCGTTCATTTACCAGCTTTTCCCAGGCAGGAATGGAAGCAGCCATGTCAAGGGTTTATCTCGGGATACATTTTCGCTATGACTCAGAAGAAGGGTTTGCGCTTGGCGCAAAAATTGGCGAATATGCATATCAACATTTTCTGAAACCTTTTAAGTCCAATTGAAGGTCAAAAAAATCTAAACCGATTGATATAACTATGAATAAGTCTACGTTAAAGTATCTCCTATTAGGAGGGATTATTGGTCCTGTTTGGTTTACAACAGTAACCCTGATTTGCGCAAGTCTTCGTCCTCACTATAACCATCTTTCTCAGTTCATAAGTGAACTCGGTGCAACGGGCACAGGTAATGCAAATATCATGAATTGGATCGGATTCATTCCTTCAGGTCTGATGATAGCAGTTTTTGGCATTTCACTTATAATGCTACTTCCAAAATCTCTTATTGCTAGCATTGGCTCAAACTTAATAATAGTGTTCGGACTTGGAATGGTTGTGGCTGGCAACTTTTCTTGCGATATGGGATGTCCCCGTGAAGGTTCTTTGGAGAATTTGATTCATGATAAAATTTCAGGTTCAATATTTTTATTGGTTGTTATCGGCATTCTGCTGCTTGGAATTTCATTTAGAAATTATCCCCGAATGCGAAGCTTTTGGATTTATTCTGTGATTTCAGGATTGTTGGCAATGGGTTTTTTAATGGCATTGATAACCTCGATTGAATCCTACACGACCTCCGGCTTGTGGCAGCGCTTATTTTTGGGAACGATTTATTTATGGTGCGGAATTATAGGCTATCAAATGTTTAAATCTTCACATAATGTTGACGTTGTTTAAACTAGTATTAATAAAAAATTTACTGTGTTTAACAAGAGGGCAAAACAAATGGCTGGTACTTTGAATAAGCAAACCGTAGAGCATTCTGTTTGTAACTATACTGGGAGACATTTGTCTTTTTATTCCACCTCTTCTATAAATCTTAAAATGTTATGATTGTCCCATAAAACCAAGGTGGCTGTTGCACAACTCCGATAAACATCAATTCTTGCTTCTGCCAATGAGCGGAAATCCGTAAATTAAGGGTATGCAAGGCAAAAAGAACTATACCGAAAAACTGTTCCTCAGCTTTCAGTTGTCGGACCGGATCCCAAAGGATAACCTTTACAGGAAGCTCCGCGAAACGCTCGACCTGAGTTTTATTTATAAGGATACAAAGGAACTATATGGAAGTACAGGTAACCCCTCGATAGACCCCGTGGTCTTCTTCAAGCTGTTGATCACCGGATACCTTGAGAACATCACTTCCGACCGGAAACTGGTGGAACACTGCGGCATGCGAATGGACGTGCTCTACTTTCTGGGCTATGACCTCGACGAGGAGCTGCCATGGCATTCAACGATAAGTAGGACGAGGCAACTTTACCCGGAATCCCTTTTTGTGACTTTGTTCAACAAGGTATTCACCCTGTGCGTCGACAGCGGGATGGTATCCGGACACACCCAAGCAGTGGATTCGGCCCCGATAAAGGCAAATGCGTCCATGGAAAGCGTAGTGCCGAAAATGCCGGCCACCCCTATGGAGTACCACTTGAAAAAAGTGTCGGAAGAAAATCGGGAAACTACCAAAAAGCACGGGGGAACCATATCCCCCGTACAAATCTCCGCTCCCGAGCATGAGCTGAAGCGCGTGGAGAAGCACCACCGAAATCTACGGGACAGTCCGGTACAACTGGTCGGCGCGTCCCACAAGAAGGCGCGCCTGCTGAGCAACAAGACACACTACAACCCCCACGATCCGGATGCCCGTATATCGGTCAAGCCGGGCAAGGCCAGAAAGCTGAACTACCACTGTAGTATGGCGGTGGATACCGCGGAAGGGGTCATCTCGAATATCCAGGCCGACTTTGCCGACGGTAGGGACAGCCAGTACTTGAAGGATATCAGCCTAAAGGTGCAGGACCGTTTAAGGAAGAACGAGCTGATAATGACCGATATCCTGGCGGACGCAGGTTATTCCAATGGCTCCAACTACGATTTTCTCGAACAGGGGAAGGTCACCGGATGGATACCCGTTTTCGGGAAATACAAACCCAAGATAGACGGTTTTCCATACAACAGGGAAAAGGACGAATACAGTTGCCCGATGAACAGGCCCCTGCCCTTCAAGGGATTCCGAACCAACCGGGACGGTAGCGTACTCAAATGCTATTGGGCAGCACCGAGGGACTGCAAGGCCTGTCCCATGAAATCCCAATGTGTGCCGAATACCAAATGCAAAAAAATCACCAGAACGATCTATGATGAACAATACTTGAGGGCCTACGCCCGACAGCACAGTGAAAGGGGCAAACGAATGAAAAACCTGAGACAAAGTACCGTGGAGCCCGTATTCGGTAGCTTGACCCAGTTCTACGGTCTGAGAAAAATAGGCGTACTGGGCAAGGCCGGTGCACATAAGGTCATGCTCATGGCGGCAATAGCCTTCAATCTGAAAAAGTACCTTAAGAAAGGGGGAAGGAGACCCTCCATTGGCATTTTAAGAACCATTATGGATGCCTTCCAAGGCTACATAACCATTATTTGTCAGCAAATCCAACCAAGACCGGTTCTCCCGAAGGCTGCGTAAAAACAACCTAACCGGGTCGATATCATACACACAGAGTACTTCTGCAACGGCCACCAAGGTTTTTTGAGACTAAATGAGTTGCGTGATATGTCATCAAACTGACCTAATTTGGATTTATTTCGAAAGTCCCCTACCCTTATATTTAGTAAAATCAGTAAACTCATCCTTAAAACCGTTGAATAGTTCTTCCTCGATATAGCCTTTGCCTCCAAGTATATTTCCAAGGACATAAACACCCTTTCGAATTAGACGCGCCTGATTGTTATTTACTTGTTTTTGGGAAACACTGACCAAAGCTTGTCTCAATCCGTTCTGCATATGGTGTTCCAATTGTTGTAATGGAAGATTTGGCCTTACCCCATCCAATACGAAGACATATGCCGCCTTTTTGTACTGCCCCCTCTCTATCAAATGTGTGGCCCAGAGGCTTTTCAAATTGTTGCGCCCAGAAGTTTTGATGTCTTCCAAGATTTCCGATTGTCCTTTCAGCACAATGTTAAAGTCTTTTGAAGATTCCAGATAGGCCTGAATTTTAGGGGAGATTGGAACGCTTACCGGATACTTCGAATATATCGAACCGACGCAAAGCCTCTCTTCCTTTCTTTCAAAATAAAAGCCTTTGGCATTAAAGAATTCTATATAATCTCTCGGGGATTTCTCGATGGACTCCTGTTTGCGCGCGGCATATTGGCAATAGGTTTTAAGACTTAATTGTTCAAACCTCTCCCTATATTTTCTCGCCATGGCCGCATAAAGGTTCGGGAACATCAAGGGCAGGAATATCGCCGTCGGGCTTGGGCGGATTTCTTTTTCGTTTTTGTCGTTTAGAAGCCCGTCCAGTATTTTTTCGTTTTCCCTGATAAAGCTTGGGGAAGCGTAAAAGTCGATTTGCTTCGGTAACGGTATTTGGCCCAAGTTCAATTTGACCTGATGCCGACGGGAATTCGAAAATCGGAGCATGCCCCTACCGTAATCGGTGCCAAGGCTTCTAACAAGTTCGAAGAGGATTCCCCGTTGTCTCGGTGCATCGAATAATCGTTTCTCGCTTGCCTGTCGTATAAGTTCGGCCTTCCCTTTTAATTCCTGTTCTTCCCTGACCAGTTCTTGAACGAGTATCTTGTCCTTAACAATATAGATTTGTTTATCTATCAGTTTGCCCAATTCTCGGTTGTCAGTATGCAGGTACTTTTTAAGAAATAAAAAACGCTCGGATTTGACCATTTCCGTAACTATCGGTTTTATGGGCATCCTATCGATGTATTCGGAGAAAAGTAGCTGCCTCCCCGAATTTTGATAGGTTTCTTTATAGGCTTCCTTGATGCACTTTTGAAGTTCCAGTTTTAGCTGCTTTCTTTCCCCGTTAATCTGGGTGTATCCGGTATTGAACAGTTGTGGGTTTTTGCGGATCGCGATATGGGGTGCTATTTCCTCTGCTCTGAGTACGTAGCCCGATTTGTCATAGATGGTAAAATCCATGGCTTCTCCTTCGTCATCATAATTTACTTTGCAATCGAGATTCTGATAGGATTCCAAGATGTCGGTAAAGTGTTCGGGGCTTATCGTCCTGAAAAGTCGGTAAGTGGTCTGTATTTGTTTTTCCAACCGCTTTTTGACCATCGGCAACAGTTTCGAGCTTCGGTTCTGCTCGAAAACCTTTTCCAGTTTTGGGCCGCTCAATTGTGGATGGACGGTATAGCCGTTGATGAACCTTGACTTGTAGCCGTCTTTTACCGCAACTCCATAGGATACTCCCATCCTGCCATTTCGCTCGACCGTCTTTATCTCGATGTGATGTTTTTTGAGGTGTCCTGCCAGTTCTGTAAAACTTCGCACCTTGTACTTTTGAAGGGTGTTGTTAACGATGTCCTGCATATAGAACCTGACCCCGTTGATGTCCCGATTTCGGAATTCGGGCATTTCGTATTTCGGGAGTTCCTTGGTCTGTTTTGTATCGGGAGATGGGGAAAGTCCGAACTCTTTTTCGAGGTATTTCTGCGTGGCGATACTCCTTCTAATATCGTTGGATAGGTTGACCTGCAAACAGTCTTCCTTGATGGTGGACGAGACGATGTGTACATGCTCGTGCTTGGTATCGTGATGACGGATAACGACATAGGGTTGTTCGCCATAGCCCATGTGTTCCATATACTTCTTGGAGAGTTCGAAAAAGTCCCTGTCGTTCAAGTTCTCTCCCCGGGGAAGGTTCAATGAAGCGTGCAGATATCTTTTTTCCGAATCGTGCCGATTGCCAAGATGGTACAATACCCTGCCGAAAAACTTCATGTCGGTATCGGTATCGGAATAGGTATTCTGGAAACCGAGTACAGTACTTTTGGACTTGCCCGTTACATAGTTCAGTACGCCCTGAACATTTTCCCGATAAAGGATCCTGGCTATCATTTTTGGTTTTTGGCGTTTATGGTTTCTATGAGTTCGAGCATCAATTCGCTGGCCTTTTGCACTTCCCTTTCGAGGTTCGAGTTCGGGCTTCGCATGTTCTTGTAATTCGCAACCTTGACGAGTTGGTTGATGTTGTTGCCTATCTTGTTGATCTGGTAACTAAGGTTGGAGATACCGTCGGGAATCCGTTTTTCCTTTGTAGTTTTTCCGTTCAGAATAAGCTTTCTTAGGAAAGGCCCGACCGTTCCCCTTTTCGAAAAATCAAGATTATAGGATTGCAGGATGGTCTTCACTTTTTCCAGTTCCTTGCCATTGAACCTAAGCGTAATGGCATGCTCCCTTTTCCTGTCTCCGAGACGTTTTCTTCCACCTTTGTTGCTAGCCATTCCTTAAACCGATTTTATCGTTTTTTCACTTCGTCAGAAGTAGGCGTTTTTGCGGTGCGCAAAACATCACTTGCTATCCACCTACGTGGATAAATATATATAATCAGATTGGATTATAACAATCTAATTACCAATATTTTAAGTCGAAATATCATTTAGAACCATATGGGAATATTTGAGACCAATCGAGTAATTTATCTGGTCTAATACGGTGTTTAAAAAATCAAGGAAATACGGAAATATTCAATTTTTTTTGTGGGTAGGGGGAAGAAAGGGCAAGCGGCTTTTCCGCCGCTTGTTCTTTTGCGTGGCTCCGAGGAGGTTCGAAAATTTGGAACGCAAAGACCCCGAGTGCGAACCAGCGTAGCGGTTCGCTCGGGAAGTCTTGAAGTGGAAAATTTTTGAACTTCCGCAGGAGCTTGGGAAAAGCCTGTCCGAAAAGCCAAAAATTAAAAACAAGATTCATTTTGATATTTCATTTGTAGATAAACCCTAATATTTAGGGTTTATTCTATAATAGAATATCATCGGGAAAGGATGTGGTCTTAAGTGTTTGTACTTTGGTTATGATGAGAAGAGATTAGTTTGTATCAAAAGGTTCTCTGGCATGCGCCTCAAGATAATCGTTGATGGAATCTCGATCATAAACAATGTGTTTTCGTTCAGGCTGCGAAAACCTGATTTTGCCTTCGTCCCGTAATTTTTGTAAGGTGGTAGACGATTTTATTCTCAATAGCTCCATCGCTTCTTTTTTGCCGATCCATTTATCAGGAGTATCCATTTCCATTTGGGATTGGACATACTTGAACATCCTATCTAATAGGTTGTAAAAAGCTTTTTCTTCGATGCAGATAACGTTCATAGATGCTCAATATAGCAAATGATTTTCGGTTTTTCCAAATTTGAAAACACATGATACTACATGATAAAAATTACGCCCTTATTGGCCTTAATTTTTAGGGTTTCAAGTGCAGTATGGGTTTATAAGACCTCTTTGATTATGGTGGTATCACAAATTGTGATACCTAATTTTGCTCGCCGTCTTCTAATACTTTGGCGGCTAGTTCCTCAGCATCAATTAGTTTGATATCTCCCTTGGTAGGTGTCATGTTCTGCCAAACCCAATTGTAATGCTCAATCACCTGTTCGGCTGACATATGTGGCCTATCGGCAGTGGTATGTCCATTCCTTACAACTACAATTCGATAGTCCTTTGTCAAGGCAGATTGAATGGTTGATTCAACACAAAAATCTGTTGCACAGTCCGTAATGAACAATTCTTGGACATCAAGTTCTTTTAATACCTTACCCAAATTTGACCGATAAAATGAATCATTGGCAGTTTTGTCGATCAAAATATCCCCAGATTCCACTTCCAAAGATGACAATAATTCCCATTCTGTGGAATCTGGTATAAATTGGTTCTCCTTAGTACCATCATGTTGTATGAATATAACGTGGTTGCCCGATTTTCGAAACGCTGCTGCAATGGTATTAATGTTGGTTATTACCACATCCGCGTTAAATCTAGGAGTCTTTTCAGTAAACGACCCTTTCTGCATATCAATTATCAACAAGGCTTTTTTCATTGTTAGGCAAATTTTGCTCAATGTGCATTTTTACTATCAGAGCTTCCGCATATCCTATAACGAAGAACCTTTCATTTCCAGAAATGTCATTCTCCTTGAGTTTTAATGCGACTTTATTCGCATCATTGAAACTTTCAAATTAATCAGCCAACAAAAATTGAACATCAAAATATTTTCGTCTACCGTATTTATTTAGCACATCCCTTCTAGCCAAAAATTCGTATTGCGAGAATACATTCTTTCCTTTCTGTAATATGTAATACGGTGGTTGGTAGTAGATTGGGCATTCTCCAGAACCATCAAAGATTTCGGTTAATTCCATAATATGTTCCTTTTTAACTTTAAAAAACAGTCAATTATTATTTATCCAATATGAGAAGGATATGACTTCTTTGACTCTAGAAAACCAAGAGATTTGTCCACTTCAATAAAAACATAATCAAAACGGTACCCGCTATGCTGAGAAATAGTAAACTTTGCCAGAAATAAAGTCTATTTCCCCAAACACTCAGCCACTTTTTGCCGAGTGATTCTTTGACATAGCCCTTAAGAAAATGATAAGAAAGAAAACCTATAATCAAAAGGACTGCTATCGCTATTGTAATTACCCATATTTTGTCCATTATATCAATATTCAAAAGTTTGTACTAAATGAGCGTATTTGCAAAACTCTTAGGCGGGGAACTAAGTTAATTGAATTTCTTTGGTTCTTTTGCAAATACTGGCAATCGTTTATTTGAACTTTATACTATATCGTCTCCGTTGAATAGCTTGAACTCAACATCTAAGGGAATACTTTTTTTGTAAAACTTTCGAATCTCCTTTTGATAATCAAGATAAATCTCATAATCAACAATACGACTCCACGATACTGGAACTCTCTTAATACGTGCTTTGTCCAAGAACAAATCTTGAATTATATTATCTAATGGAACGTGGAAATAACCATAGTTCTTTGATATACCAGATACTCTTGATTCACCTAATGCGAACAGATATTTCAAAAACATGTTAATCCATTTTTGGGCTTGTCCTATGGTATATTCGACTGTATCATATTCAGCTTTAAAGGACTCGATTAGCTGGTAACATTTTGCTCGATGGGCTTTATCAAAAGAGTGTTGGTCTTTGAAGTCTAAATCAATCAATTCTTTTGAAATCTTAATTAGAATAGCCCTAATCCGTAGATAGTTGTCTTTTGTTTGAATTTTGGCAAGACCATGGATGGTTCTATTTAAATCACGATAAGCACGATCCGCACATGCAGTGAAGAAATCTTCTTTAGGATTGAGATAGACTCTAATCCAAAAATCCTCAAAATCACTTTGTTTCAGAATAGTTGTCATACTCGTTTTTTTGGACTTTTACTCTTGATTACATTCGTCCTCCCACTCTTGGATATAAGTATCCAATTGGGACAATACCAAATTTGTTCTTTCCATATGGAATTTTTCGGGGTCATATTGCCCATCAATGGCTACCAGCTTACTTTTTACCCATTCTTTGTACTCCTTTCGTTCGGGATGCTTTGGTTTGCCCATTATATCTAAAAACTCGTAAAAACCAGGAAGGCCACCGACATCCTCGGGAGGACAGTTGAGCTGGCCATCGCAACATATTGGAAACGGAATCCTCAGGTCATCGATGATTCGTGTCAGGGATACCGAATGCTCCCAGTAGTCCCCGAAATCATAAAGATAGGTCAGTTTTTGCCCCTCCTTTTCAAGTATCTCACAGGTTTTGATTGTTCGAGAATCTATTATCTCTTCCGGTCCTAGAAGTTCCAAGTCTTCGAATTGCTGGCCGATTCGATAGGCGTCCATGCTGAATTCATAGAGATGACTGTTCTCCCATCCCATTGCTATTTGGAGGATATGGTGCAGCTTGTAAAACGTGATATCGGACGGGACCAAAATATCGCGCCAAATTTTTGGCTGGCTGCCATTCAAAAAAATATGTAACTTGAGGGCTTTGTCCAATTTTAAATCCTTTTTTTGAACTTTAGTTTAACTTGGTCTTAATCGAATGTCGTTCTTGTTTTTTATGATATGATTACCAATAGCTTTTTCCAATTCTTGATAGTTCGTCTGAATCAACCAATGTCCAGAATCCAGTTCTAAAAATTCATAGTCATTTTTCATGTATTGGTGACTTTGGTTAACGGAATAAGAACCTATTGCAAGGTCTTTATTTCCCCAAATAAATAAGGATGGAACATGAATATCCCCTAGTATTTCTTCTTTTGAAGCCTTTCTTAGCAAGTCGTAGTTGCTTCGATAATAATTGAGGGTGGCAGTAAGCTGTTTGGGATTTCTAAAAACTTGCAAATAATCTTCTATTTCATCCGAATTACTATTCTTCCACAGTTTCCTTAGCAATTTAAAATCATCTTTTTCAATTTGTTTTTCTGGAAGTTCCGGTAATTGAAAGTTTTTTACATATTGGCTCATTTTAATTTGTTCCTCGTCTGTGACCATTGCTTTTCCAAAAGCCTGTGGATGTGGGACTGAAATTGCCGTCCAACTTAAAATTTTTTCTGGATTATCATGAACCAATTTCCAACCTATGAGTGCTCCCCAATCATGGCCAACAAGGTGAAATTTTGACTTATTAAAAAACGTAAAGATGCCTAAAACATCATCGGCCAATTTATCTAAACTGTAATATTCTACTCCGTCCGGACAAGCACCTTTACTATACCCTCTTAAATTAGGTGCTATACAATAGAAACCATTTTTTGATATTCTTGACATTAATTTTTTCCACATGCTTGAAGTTTCAGGCCAACCATGCAGAAAAATAACTAGCTCATTGTCCCTATCGCCATCTGTGCGACAGTCGAATATTAAGTTATCAATCTCTATTTTTATAGTCTCTCGCATTTCTCTGAATTGCATCTAACTGTTTCGGCGGGTAAGTCTATGAGCAAATTATCATCTATTGATTATTTTCAAACTTTTACAAAAAAACTACTCTAGATCCTCATCTTCTCCTGATGGAAGCTCTAATGCTTTTACAGATTGAATGGCATTACCAGCAATACCTTTTATGGAACCGTACATATCAATGGTGTTGGTGATGACCTTTTCAATTTGTCGCTCCCTTTGCTTCCAAATGCGTTGCATGGAGCGTTTTTCGCTCTCCAAATCAGATTTCATTTGGGAAAACCCTTCAACTATGGCCTCTATCTGCATGCGAAAAGTGGTGCTGGTGAGAAAGTCATAGAGCATACCCATTTTATCTCCTTTATTTTCTTGTGTGGCCATAGCAAGGCTTAACTGGATAATGGATTCCCTAAGTACGGCTGAAAGTCCTTTAAATTCTTCAAAAGTGCAGACCCAAACCCCATCCATCATGCCTATACGGTCGAGACCAGAGGGCATGACCTCCGTGACCAGTACGCCAATGTCAGCATCACGTTCACGCATATCCGCTTTGAATTTCTCTATCCAACTGGTATGGAAATCTTTGGTGCGTTTACTTTCGTAATAGATTTTACCGCAGTTTTGACGGCTTCGGGTATTTACGACCTGAATGCAGTCTGCGCCTCTTGCCCCTTTTTTTACCTCATCGATGCTATCCAATGGAAACTGCGCTGCCAGCCATTCTTCAATCGCCAGCTCTTGTACCTCCCCTTGAAGCTGCATAGAACCTTGCTCTTGCTTACGCTTCATTTCTTCCGTCAGCTTTTTTTGGTCTTCCAGTTGCTTTTGAAGTTCACGGAATTTCAGCTCGTTTTTCTCTTCTTCTGATTTTCGGATTTTGTCGCGCTCGGCCAACAATACCTCATTCAGTTTCTTTTGGGCTTCCGCTTCAGCAGCTTCCTTTAGCTCGGACTTTTCACGTTTGAGTTTCTCGATCTCGGCTTTGGAACGGTTTAATTCCTTTACTTGTTCTGATTTTTCGTTAAGCTCTTTTTGCAGAGCCTTAAACTGTTCGGACTGTTCTTCTGTAAGCTTGGCCTTGAGTTTTTCTTCCAGGTTTTTTCGGTCTTCTTTTAGCTGCTTTTCCAGACGTTCTTGGAATAGTTCATTTTGCTGCTTTTTCCTTTCTTCGAATTCCTGCTTTGCCTTTTCAAGTTTTTCTTGCTCAGCTTCATATTTCTTTTTTTCATCGACTAACTGAGCCTGATACTTTTGTTTAATCTCATCTTCCAGTTGATGTGCTAAAATATCTTGAACATCAATCGAGGTTCCGCAGTTAGGGCATTTTATTTGTGTTTTATTGTCCATTGTCAATTATGCAATTCTTTGCTGAGTGAAATTAGGTGGATATATATTGGTATGAGCATAGCTTCCTTTGGAATCTGCTGCCAAGTATTCATCCCAAATATATTCAGGTACATCGTAATATTCATAGATGTTTCCATTCTTAAATTCAATTCTCATAATAGCTTGATTTACATCATATCCGGCAGCGACATGATTTGAAGATTGAACAGGCATCATTTCCATATTATTCTTTTTTAATTATTGGTTTTTGTTCTCGAATAGCTTTGACGACTTCTTTATATGCATTCTCGCTAATTGCAAATTCCTTTAGCCACGCCTCTACCAGCTTTGGATCATTACTTGAGGGCCTTGGTTCAACAAGCTCAATGCGTACTCTAGATGGGATATTAATTGCTTCGCCAACAACTATTGCTTCTCCGATTCTAAGCGAAGGAAGCAATTCCACTAAACTATTCATGTTATTAGGTGCAGCCGACTGTACAGTTCCCTTATCTCCACTATTAGTTAAACGAAGAGCAATGAATGTGCCCACCTGTGCTAATATTGTAGCAGATATTTCTGAGGGTCTTTGAGTAACAACCATTGCACCTACTCCAAATTTTCTACCCTCTTTAAAAATTTTTTCTACTGCCTTCCTTGCATAACCATAAATATGGGTACTTCTTTCGGATTTTGGCAAGTAAGAGTGAGCTTCTTCGTAGGCCATTAAGATTGGTCTATTGCGACCAGTATAATTTTCAAATCGACCCCAATACATAGAATCATAAATGAGCCTGCTAATAAGTCCCACACTAATATCAATTAGCTCAAATGGCACTCCACTTAGATCCAGAATAGTTAAACGCTCATTATGATCAATCCAATTTTTATATAAATGGTCAATATCATGTGGGCTGTTGGCATCAAAGTAATCATGGGGATTGAACATAAAACTATATCTGCTGTCTTTTAGTCGGGAATATATTTTACCAACATAGGCATACATAGTCTGGTTTTTTGAACGGTAAGGTGCTGTATTATTAGGTGAATGAGGAGTAAACCTTGCAGCTTTTAATAATTTAGCATCTCCTTCTTCTTCTAAACATTCATTCTCTTGGGTGTGATTACTATTGTGATTGTAAGTGGCATTTATTTCCCTGTTAAAATCGTACCATAGTTGTTTTATATCAAATGGGATTGGCGAATCAGCAGTTATATAATTCTCATCTACAGCACCGGACTTTAACTTTGCAGCATTTGCTTTTTTTAACTCAATAATTCTTTCCCTTAATCGCTTATCTGCTGGTTGTTCTTGCCCTTCAGGACGGCCAACTAGAAAAAAAGAAAGCTCATCAAAAGTCATTGTCCAAAAAGGGATGGTAAGAGGGTTTTCTGTACTATTTATTTTAAAAACCTTTGAATTTTTAGAAAAAGCAGAAGAATACTCACCATGCGTGTCTACCAAAATCACCCTTGAACCCCGATACTCACTTAAGATTCTCTTTATGATGTTTGCTGTTGTATTTGATTTGCCACTCCCTGTTGAGCCAAGTATTGCGGAATGTCTTAGAACGAGATTATGAATATCTATATAAACGGGAAGGTTTTCCGACGAGGAATGTTTGCCAATTTCAATGTAACCATCGGATTTATTTCCGTAAATAGACTTCAAATCTTCTTCTGTAACTATATGTACCTGGTCATTTATGGTGGGGTAAGTTCCAACACCTTTTTCAAACTGTCCATTACCCAGTTTTTCGCCAATTAATTGTACTTGCAAAAACCTAGATCCATAGTTAGGTTCATACGCTCCTGTATCGATTGTGGAAGGCGAGTTACTTACAGAAGAAACTAAGCCATATAGGCTTAAACTACCAATTGGAAATTTAACAAATGTTCCTATTTGACCAATCTTGTAAAGCCTTCCATTTATTATAGGGGCAGCGGATGGAATTTCTTTGGCAATTTCCACTTCTACGTTTCCGCTATTAACATTTATAACTTTTCCTAAGTATGTAATATCTGATTTCACGTGTTTCCTCAGTCCTTTTTATCTTTCATACCTGAACATAATATGAGAAACTCTACCATCTTGGTAAAATCCCCCAGCGTAACAGTATTTAACTTATCGTCCCAAAATGGTTTTAAAATATCATCTGTCTTGTTTTTTTGCCACTCACCACTAATTCCTGAAATTGAGGCTTTGGAAGGACTAATCATGGTAAAATTTGGTAAATTCTTCCCCGTTTCTACGATTTTTTCCAATGGACCGTCTTCAAAGAAAAAGGCAATTATGTGGAGTCGATTATTCTGATTAAGTGCATTGAAAATTACCTCATTCACATGGTCATCTGAAAATGAGTATCCACTGATGATAAATATACCTTCTCCCGCTAGTAAAAACTCCTTTAATCTGTCAAAGTAGCTTGTAAATGGCTGCTTTCGTGATGACTCATATTTGTCTTTTGAAGGATAAATAACTAGCTCGGAATTCGGAAACTTTTCTTTAGCCCCTGCTCCAAGCCTAATAACTCTGTCTGCATTTCCCATTTCCCCGTTTTTCCAAAACCATCCTAATGAACCATGTAATTTCCATAAACGAATCCAAGATATAGGGGGTTTATCGTAATTAGAAGCCCCATCTAAAGATTCATGGGCAAAAAATGGCTCGTGTGACCCTACAAAACCGTCAAAAAATGGTATTAGAAGATGTTCAAACGATTTTTCAATAATTAAATCATAATTAGTAGTAAAGATTTCTTTTGGATAATCTCTTGATAACCAATTTAGCCAACCAATAAACTTACGGGCTATTTGTAAAGTTGCTTTTTTTTCTTCATCCGAGATAATTTTATAGATTTCATTACAAATTGCTCTATCAAGCTTTTTAGCATCTTCGCCGGTAACGTCTGAAAAGGATTTTAGGTTTGAATCTGAAGTGATTTGCCTGACTAAACGAACTTGATTCAAAATGGCTTCAATGTGACTTTCTTCATCCAATTGTTTTTTAATGCTATCAAATTTTGACTTCAAATTCTTATCTATTTTTTCTTCAACCTGTTTGGTCAAGCCTGAAATGTCTGATATCCCCATAGCTTTTGAAGTACCAGCACCAAATAAAAAACCTATGCGCTTAGAGTAAGATAGTTGGTTTCTAATCTCGGTTAATTCCCTTTGTGGGTCATGTTTAAAATCAGCCATAGTTTTTACCTTTTTAGTAACTACCGTGTATCATTTAGAAGTTTCCTTTTAACTTTTCATTATTTTTGAAATCTCCGCCATATTGGTTATATCCTTTCAATCAGGGTTGCCTTTATCAACTCATAAGCTGCCCTTTGATCATATTCAATTCCCGGTCTCAGCAATGCGTAAATATCACCGCCAAAATCTGGGTCTTCTATTTTTTCATCCATATTAATGAGAAATTGTTTTTGGGTAGGGGACTGTCCTCTTGAAAATTTCATATACTCCCGATACGTTTCCACCAGCTTACGAGTATCAACATCCAATTTTGTTATGGCATGGTGTAAGTCGAATAAATCCCGACCCTTTCTTCTCTGATATAGTGCCCTTAGCTTTGTGGCCAACAATTCCTCAATGGAAAAGGAATTCATGGTACAGGTCCCAGAAAACCATCCGTTTTCGAGGCTATGTTCCAACTCGGTATAGCCCATCACCGTAAAGTGTTCCCGGGTATTAATCTCAATCTTCAATCGCATATTGACCACAGGGGGAATCTCAGATTCAAAACGGTAGGTCGCGGTGTTCATATTGATATTCTGCTTGATGTTTCTTTTCGTTCCCAAAAAATCAAGCTGCTTTCTGATGGCCTGTAAAATGGGTTTGATGGGGCCTTCCTTTATTTGAACCAAATCGATATCCTCGGAATAGCGGGCTTGCGGTTTCAAATAGATTTTATGCAATGCCGTGCCGCCACGAAAAGCCACATGCTCCTTTAAAAAAGGATCTGAGAACAATGAGACCAAAGCCCGTTCTATGACCAGATCCTGTTCCACTTGGGCATCGGTGGGCCAAGGTGCGCTTGCTTTCCATTCCGTAATATATCTCCTTGGTATCATGCAAACTCCAATTCTGCGTTAACAACTAGGTTCCATTGCTCATCTTTGAATCCCTTTTTGTTTTTATGGGACAAGGACAAAGGGGCTGTATTGGTCTCTTTTGCCAACAAAAATTTTGACAACCCTTCCGCTAATTTTATTTCCGAAAGCTCCTCCAATAGATAACCCAATCGCTGAACGGTCGGGAGGGAAGATGCTGCGGCAATTGCCGTAAGTTTTGACGATTTCAAGTTTTCAACCAGTTCTTCCAAAACAGGGATTACCCTATTCAATCCGCCTATCTGCTTGTGATAGTACACCAAATCCATAGCGGTCAATTCAGGAGAGGAGACCTGAACATATCCGGCATCCGTCTTTTTCTGTTCCAACCAGTCGGCGTTCCAAGAACTTTTTGTAAAAAAATTCAAATGCTGATTTTTAGTTTTTATATCCCGCAAAGGGGGCCGCTGAATCACAATCTGAGATTGCATGGGTTGTTGGTGTCCGGCTCCGTGCAATGCAGCGGCTGAGTACAGTCCCAGATAGTATTCCCTTTTCAGGAATTTCATCATATCATCCAAATAAAAGGTGGTCGGCAATATTCCCTGGTGGGAGTATTGAGGTGGGATAATGACATAAAAACCTGTCCGTATTTGGGCAAGCTTCTTTTCCTTTTTTAAACGATGTAGTTTTTGGGCGATTGCCTTTTCGTTCGGGCCAAAGCGTTCCCTAAGCTCAGGTAAGCTAACGGAATACCTACCCTGGGCTTGGACTTCGTACAAATAATCTGATATGGCTTGACCTATCACAAAAAGTACATTTGCGTAAAACTACAAAAAATGTAGTTATTCGCAAATATATTTTTCATTGTTTTTTGATAAAAAAGTCATTTGAAAATGGAAGCAATCTTACATCACGAATTCAAAACGGCATCCAACGCATCATCGGCATCCTTGTGGATAAAATTTGCCTGATACATGATTGTCGTCTTTAAATCACTATGGCGATAGAGTTTTTGAAGCATTAGGGGAGAAATGGCATCACCCGCAATATTTCCAAAAGAATGGCGTGCAATGTGGTTGGAAAGGTTCTTGGTAATCCCACATTTTCCAGCTAGCTGCTTCAGATATTTGTTGAGCACGGCGATTCCGTTTTTGGTTTTTACAAATATATCCCGCTTGCTATTGGGATTCGCCTTTTTCAGATAGGGAAAAATATAATCATCCTGTGATTGGCGGGATGGTCGGTAAAATTCTAATATCCCTTCGGCCTGTTCGGGAATCTTGAGGCTTAATGGTTTTTCGTTTTTGTTCATGGTATAATAAAGACGGCCATCCATCAAATCCGACCATTTCATTTGTAGCACGTCCGAGATGCGGATTCCCGCAAAATAGAAAGAGAATAGCCAGACATTGCGAGTGTGCCACAGGTTACTTTCCTTTTCTAATTTCACATCCTCTATCAGCTGAATTTCTTCCCTTGTCAAACCGATTTTCTGGGTTGGCTTAATACGAATGCGCTCTTTTTCGCCCGCAAAAGGATAGTGTTTGGCTTCCACGATGCCTTCCTTGATGGCCGCATTAAAAAGGGTACGAATGTAAATCAGGTGATTGGTAACGGTTCTGGTTTTATGTTCCAAATAGGAGATACAGAACACCTTGAAATTGCTCAAAAAGGCTTCCGTAATGTCTTCAAAATACAGCGAGGTCTCTTTACCGAATTCGCCCTTTACATGTTCCAAGAAATTGTACCCAAACTTTCGGGACTGCCCGACCCGATTTCGCCGTCGCTCCTTGATTCCGTTGATGACTTGATCGCGTTCCTCAAATCGGTTCCATTTCAAAAACTCACGAACATTAAACAACATGGAAAGTTCACCTTTACAGGTAGAAAATTTGCCTGACTGAAATCTGTTCATGACCCTTTCTGCCCCAAACTGGAAGAAGGAAACCGTTCGGCCTTTGTGCTTCGCCTTGTTCTTTATTTGCTTGCTGGAAATATACTCTTTGGACCCTTCTGCTTCCAGAGCGATACTATCGACCTCGGTCACCTTTTTAAGCAGATAATTGTTAAGCCTTGCTGAATTGACATGGGATTTTTTGACCTTGCCCAAATTTTTGTCCCAATCCTTTTCCAAAATATACTTGCCCGTAAAAATGTAGCGTGTTTTTCTATTTTGGGTAATTCGAATGGCCAATGGAAAGGTGCCGTCCTTTTTCTGATCGTGTTTCCAAAGTACTATCTTTATCGAGGCCATTTCGGTAAAAAATTTCTTCTTAAGATATAGCAATCTACACATTTTACCTAAAACATACCTAAAACATTTTGGGGTTTTTTATGGTTTTTCCTGTTTTCATAAAAAAGTTAACTACTTGATTATCAAAAATATGAATACATATGAGACCATATAAAACCAGTATTTCTTCGACTCATAACCCGAAGGTCGCTGGTTCGAGTCCAGTCCCCGCTACTAGCAAGGATAGGGCTTCCGAGAAATCGGGAGCCTTTTTTGATTCTCTTCCTAAAATATTTTGGCAGGCTTTAAACTGATTTGACCCATACCGAAACTTTTTCGTAATGTCTCTTCCTATGGGCTTACTCTTTTTCTTCTTTCGTTCTAATCACAAAAAAAGTCCAAGGGGTACTAGATTTCAATTTGGAAAGTCAAATTTGCTTGTTTACATCGAACCTAAAAGTTAACGAAAAATAGAAAAAAGAATGATTTTGTTACAGCTAGTACTTAGGACGGGCGTTTTGCAAAACTTTTTTGGGTCTAAAACCATCAGCATTCCAACCTTCAGTTCCGGCAGGTCATTTCCAAAGAGATAATGCTTAAATTTAAACATGGCCAAACCACTGTTCATTTTACTGCTTCTTCTTTTTGTGAAGGGATACTCCCAATCAAAAATTGACAGCTTAGAACTCGCACTGGAACAAACAAAAGTCGATTCCAGTAAAGTAAAGATATTGCATGAGTTATTTAAAGAATATCAAAAAGATTCTCTCAATCTGGCGGAAAAGACCATATTAACCGCAATATCATTTTCGGAAAAAAAGGACCAAAAAAGATTAATAGCCGCAAGCTATAATTTATATGCCAGCTTTTTAATAAGACAGTCCAGGGAAGATTCGGCCATTGTAACGCTAAACAAGAGCTTGAAAATTGCGAAACAGAACAATTTTACAGAGCAACAATCAGATGCTCTTGTAAATATGGGTTATACTTATTGGCAAAAAGGAGATTTTAAAAGAGCTGAAGAATACCAGCTTGAAAATCTAAAACTAGCAAGAATTATTGGAGATAGTGCCAGGGTTGCAAATTCTTATCAGGTATTGGGCAATGTTCTCGCCCAAAAAGGGGCATACACCAAAGCTATGCAATACTATACTTTAGCGTCGCAAAGGTCCTTAGAATCCAAAGACTTGCAAGGATATCGGGTAGCCATCAGTAATATAGGTTATATCCAAAGAAGCCTTGAGAATTACAAAAGTGCCATTCAATATTTCAGGATGGGAGATAGTATCAGTGAAATTATCGATGATCCTTCTGGAAAGGCGTTTGCCAATTATAATCTTTCCGTAGTGTATAAAAACATTGGAAAATTGGATACTGCCATTTCATACAATAAGATTGGGTTAGAGCTCTATGAACGATTGGGGTATCAAAAAAGGGTTTCTTATTGTTATTTTACCTTGGGGGAAATATATCGGAAAAAGGAGGATTTTGCCGAGGCGTTAAGAGCATATCAAAATTCCTTGGAAATATCTACCATGGTTGACGATTCTGTGCAAATTGGCTATTCAAATATGGCGGTGGCCGATATGTATGATGCGCTGGGGGATATTGGAAAATCTGTGAATCATTTGGACAATGCCGGCAAAGTGGCCCAAAGACTGAATCTCGATATACTTGCTATGGATGTCCATGAGCGTTTGGCAAAACGTCAATCCAAATCAGGAAATTTCAAAAATGCCTATGGCAATTTGGAAAAATTTGTCATTCTAAAAGATAGCCTGTACACAAAAGAAAAGCGGGAACTTGCCGAAGAAATAGAGGCCAAGTATCAAAATGAACAGAAGACAAAGGAAATCGCCTTATTGGCTTCTGAAAAAGAAGTGCAGGCCCTACAATTGGGCAAACGGAAAAACGAGCGCAACGCCATAATTGCCTTTGCCCTTTTAATCCTTTTGTTAGGAGGCCTCTTGTACAACCAATTCCGAATCAAACAAAGGGCCAACAAGGAACTCCAGCAATTGAACCAGTTAAAATCGAACTTTTTTGCCAATATTTCCCATGAATTTAGGACACCATTGACCTTAATTCAAGGGCCCATTGAAAATCTAGAGCAAAACCCGGAGGAAAAACTCCACAAGGAAGATATAAAGATGATCCGGCGCAATACCAACAAAGTCTTGGGATTGGTCAACCAATTGTTGGACCTTTCAAGAATAGACGAGGGCAAGTTGCAGCTAAAATCCACTGAGGGCGATGTGTTCAAATGCCTTCGGACCGCCACGGCATCGTTCAATTCGCATGCTGCACAGCGAAATATGGACTATCGAGTCAAAATACCAAATGAAATCCTATGGGCATCCTTTGATCGTGATAAGCTTGAAAAGGTGATTTACAATCTGTTGAGCAATGCCTTTAAATTCAGTGAAGATGGTGAGCAGGTATCCTTTGAGGCATCTCACGACTTGGAAGAATTGATGCTGCAGGTCTCAGATTCGGGACGGGGTATCGAGGAAGACAAATTACCCTATATTTTTGACCGCTTTTATCAAGTTGACGGCGGCATCACAAAAGATAGGCAAGGTTCGGGGATTGGATTGTCACTTTCCAAAGATTTGGTGGAATTGATGGATGGGACCATCACGGTATCCAGTGAAACCGGAAAGGGCACTTATTTTACGGTTCATATTCCCATGGAAAAAATCAAGACACTACAAAAACAGCCTAAAGAGCTTGAGCAAAGAACCCAAAAAGAGTTGGTCAGGTTCAAGCCTTTTGAGTTTCCCGAAACCGATGGCCGAGAATTACCTAAAATCTTGTTGGTAGAAGATAATGAAGATATGCGCCAGTTCATAACCGCTCAGCTTGTGAAAAAATATCGGGTAGTCGAGGCAAAAAACGGGGAACAGGGCCTGAAATTAGCAAACTCCGACGCACCCGAACTTATTATTACCGATTTGATGATGCCAAAAATCGATGGTATGGAACTTTGCAAAAGGCTGAAAACCCATCTCGATACAAGTCACATTCCCGTTATTATGTTGACTGCCAGGGCCGGTGAAAAAAACAAAATTGAAGGACTGGAGACAGGTGCCGATGAATATTTGACCAAACCTTTTAGTGCCAAGGAACTTTTGGCCAGAACAAAGAACCTAATCGAACAAAGACGGCGCCTGCAAGCGCATTATCAAAACAGTCAACATACCATACGGCCGGAAAACATCACAACCACTTCGATCGACCGAAAATTTATGGAGAGGGTATTGGACCTTTTTGAAAAACAACACTCCGATGCCAATTTCGGGGTACTTCAAATGCAGAAGGAACTGGCCATGAGCAAGACACAATTACACCGAAAGATAAAGGCCCTGACCAACGAAACCCCAGGTGAGCTACTTCGCAATTTCCGGTTGAAACGTGCGGCCCAACTACTATCGAAAAAAGCCGACACAGTGACCCAAATAGCCTATCAGGTCGGGTTCAACAACCTTTCCTACTTTGCAAAATGCTTCAAGGCGTCGTATGGCGTTTCTCCTTCCTCCTATTGATTTTTGTCATGATTGACTTAACGGTCCCTCGGTACATTATTTGGCACTCCTGTTGCACATTTCGGAACTGAAGTGTCAGCCTACAATTGTGTCGAAATATAATTTTGATACGCAATAAAGTTCCTCCTTCACTTTTAAAACACCATAGATTATGAAAACGGTATTTCTAAAAAAACGTGCGTATGCATACAACTTGCTTATGCTCATAACGGTAACTTCTTTCATAGCAACAAGCTGTAGTAAGGATGGGGGCAATGAACCTATTGCAAACGACGATCCAGTGCTTAAACCTACTATCACGGCAATAGCTCCCACCAGTGGGGTGGTCGGCACAGAGGTAACGATAACGGGCACCAATTTCAACGGCACCAACAATCAGAACGAGGTTACATTCAACGGTACTGCCGCTAACGTTACATCCGCCACGACAACACAGTTAGTGGTCGAAGTGCCTGAAAATGCCACTTCCGGAACAGTTTCCGTAGGTGTTAATGGGGAAACAGCGGTTGGCCCCTCTTTTACAGTGATTACCGCAAATGCCATATTGTGCGAGCAAAATGTCATAGAGGCAGACACTACTTGGGAAGATTTAGTGCCGGGCGATGAAATCGATTATGTGATACAATGTGAGGTTTCGGTCAAGGGCAATGCCCTTCTAACCATAGCGCCCGGAGTGGTTATTGCCTTTGAGGGAGAAAATAGCGGTATTTTTACCAGCGAAGGTGGCGGATTGAAGGCAATAGGCACCTCGACCGATGCCATACGGTTTTTGGGTACTTCAGATAATAAAGGGGTTTGGAAAGGCGTCTATTTCGGTTCTACCCATCCTGAAAACCGTTTGGAGAATGTAATCGTCATGAATGCAGGGCGTACCGCCTCGGGCCAATCCGGAGAAAAAGGGGCCGTTCAATTGTCAAGAAATGAGGATTCATCTGCTGCAATCGTGAACTGTACAATTACAAACAACGATGGATATGGTCTTTTCATTTCGGATGAAAGTGATCTGGAAGAGTTTTCCGGAAATATCCTATCGGACAATGAAGAAGCTCCGGTCGCTTTGTTTTTTAATCAGATAGGGGCCTTGGATCCGTTATCGGATTACCTTGGGAATGCGAAAAATTATATCGAGGTGCGGGAAAACGAAATCGAAAATGATATCGTGAATATGCCGCTTTCAAATGTTCCCTACCGATTTGTGGAAAGCAAAAAATACAATATCAAGAACGCCTTGAACATTACTGCCGGAAATACTTTGGAGTTTACGAACGGGGCAGGATTTCGACTTGGCGAGCAGTCCTCAGATTGCGCGGACACCTCTGGATCCTTAAATGCTACGGGAACCTTGGACAGCCCCATAACTTTTAAGGGAGTGACCCCAGGGAAAGGAACTTGGTTGGGCATAGGCTTCAATTCATCAAGTCCTAACAACAAATTGATTTATTGTATTGTGTCAGGCGGTGGTAGTGACGAAATTTACAACGCTTCGGACTTTGCGGCCAACGTCACGTTACAATGCGATAGTAGGGCGACCATACAAAATTCGACCATTACCGATAGTGGCGGATTTGGAATCTACATGCTGGATGACGATGCCGAACTGGAAGACTTTGAGGAAAATAAAATCGTTGACAACGAGCTGGCCCCACTTTGGATGCACTTGCCACAAGTAGATCAGTTGGATGGCGCTACTTCCTATGCAGAAGGCAATGGAAGACCCTATATTCAAGTCGAAGGAAATGCAGTAACCGAAGCCGACCTCAACATCAAAAAACTGGAAGTGCCCTATCGTATCGAAACCGAGGAATCAGGTCGGGAAACCTATGTGGAAAAGGCGATTACCATCGAGGCTGGGGCCATTCTAGAGTTTGAAACCGGTGCTGGTCTGGTTTTGGGTAGCCCTGGAGTGGACTGTATTCCCACAACAGGTTCCTTGAATGCCCAGGGCACCACAGAAGAGCCCATCGTTTTTCGGGGAGCTGTGGAAGGCCAAGGTACCTGGTTGGGTATCGGCATTAATTCAAGTACCAGTACAAACTTGTTTACACACTGTGAGATTTCCGGTGGAGGTTCCAAACAAATGTACAATGCAGGAGGACAAGGCAACCTTGTAATCCATTGTAGCGGTAACCTAACCATAGAAAACAGTACGATTAAAGATAGCGGTGGATGGGGCATCGATTTTGTTCAGGGCGGAAATAGCTTATCGGAATCCGGGAATACGTTTTCAAACAATGCATCAGGAAATATTGCGCCAAACTAAAAGTACTTTAGTGAGTCCTAAAGATTCAATGCCTGTTTCTTTGAAGGTTTTGATTTAGCAGCAAAACCGTTAACAAAAGAAAGGGTGGAAAGAATTATGGAGATTATACGTGACTTGCTCAATGATTGGATATTTTAGGTGGGGAAGGATAAAAATATACCTTCCCCCTGCTGAAGGTTCGGATTTTGCAATGAAGTTGATTAAAAGAGAAGGGCGAGAAACTTGAAAAAGCTAAAAAAGAAACTAAAATGGATGCAAAATCTGATCGGATTTTCTTCAAATGCTCCGCCATTTGGTATGTGCTCACCATTTTTTGGGGTTTTGCACCTTCTTTTTACCTGGCAAAATTATATGAAGATTTTGAACCTCTTCCGCTACCACTGAAAGTACACGGCTTTTCGTTTACCATATGGGTCTTACTATATGCCGTCCAGGTATTTCTTATAGGGTCTCAAAAGTATATGCTGCACAAACGCTTGGGGATCTTCGGGTTGGTAATCATGATAGTAATGGTACCCACCGGGTTATTTCCGGTGTTATACAAGTACCATGCTGAAATGAATGATATAACCCATACTGGACATAACGTGTTTCGGTTGTTTTCAGGCTATACGCTCTTCGCATTGGCCTTCATGTACCGAAAGAAAGGGTTTTTCCATAAGCGTTTTATGCTGGGTTGTATGGTCATGCTCATGAGTGCCGCAATTTTTAGGATCTCGCTTGATTTAGGCTTGGCGGATAGTCAAGTTTTCAACAAAGGCGTTCAGGTTTTTCCAGCAATTTGCTTGTTTATATCGGACATTATCAACTATAAAAAGATAGTTTGGGTCGATTTAATTTCAGTAATAGCCGTGTTCACCATTTTCTTTTTTGCAGACTATTTTTGGCTATCACATGGAGGAAACGAGTTCATGAATCAATTAATATCCGTTTTTGTTTTGCCATTTGTATGAGGTGCGATCATAAGTCTGAACCAACCTAGGGCGGGCCAGTTCATTATTAATGCCTACCCAATGAATTGTACTAGGAGCGAACCTTAAAAGCAAGCTTCTGTATCATCTAGAACAGAAAAATACTACTATCATATGAAGCTTATCGGTAAGTTAGAACAAATTGTATATAGTATGGATAGCTTATTTTAAGTCTGTATATGGTATCAGAAAACACGGGCAACAATTATTTTCTTTCCGGGAGGATAAATATATCACTGCCCAATTTTTACCTTAAAGTCAAAATCTTTCCAATAACCGCACTTTAAACGAAGGACACGGAAGAAAAAAGGAGCCCTACAAAACCAACAGGACTCCTTCAAATATAAACTAACTCAACAAAAATCTGATTGTATTTTTATCCGCAATCTTCTATTCAAAAGTGAACACTTCGGAGGGTGTTCTCGCACTATTCAATATTTCTTCCATTTCGGTAAGAACTTGAGGATTTTGGGACGCGACATTGCGTTCTTCGCCGATATCATCGGAGAGGTCATAGAGTTCAATTTCCGAATTGGAAGCATCAAAGACATTATATTTTACGGCTTTCCAATTTCCTTTTCGAACCGCCTGTCGCCCTCCCAATTCATGAAACTCCCAATACAGGTATTCATGCTTTTTTTGATGGCCCACATCGCCTTTTAGGGTAGGCAAAAAGGACAATCCATCAATGTTTTCATGTATTTCTGTCTCAATAATCTCAGTAAAAGTGGGCATGATGTCCCAAAATGCCGAGATATGGTCGGATTGTGAGTCCGGTTTGACGACATTGGGCCATTTAATAATCATGGGCACGCGAACACCACCCTCGTACAAATCTCGTTTAAACCCTTTAAGTGGCCCATTGCTGTCGAAATATTCAGGATCGGCACCGCCTTCCAGATGTGGGCCATTATCGGAAGTAAAGACGATTATCGTGTTGTCAGCAATACCGAGTTCTTCCGTTTTTTTGACGATTTCCCCTATCTGGGTATCCAATACTTCGACCATTGCGGCAAAAGCGGCATGTGTTTCTTCCTGTGATTCATAAGGGCCCTCTCTGTACTCAGGTCCATTATCATAACCCTTATAGGCTTTTTCAACGGGATATTTACCCCTGTGCCTTTTCATAACGGGTTCAGGAGCAGCCAATTCAGCATGTGGAATTATGGAAGGGATATACAAAAAAAACGGTTTGTCCTTGTTGTTATCCATAAACTCCAATGACTTTGCATGAATCAATTCAGGCGCGTATATGCCTTTGGCCAAACCTTTATTTTCTTCCAGGACCAACGAATCATTATTGGACCACAAATGTCGCGGATAATAATTGTGTCCAAACCGTTGGCAATTATACCCGAAGAAATTGTCAAAACCCTGATTGAGCGGATCGCCTTCGGAACCCGGAAAACCCAATCCCCATTTTCCAAAAGCCCCGGTGACATATCCGGCCGACTTGAATACTTCGGCCAGGGTATATGTCTCATCTGGAATGGGATATTGACCCTCGGGCCTCACCTCTTTATTACCACGGACTACCGTATGACCCGTATGCATACCGGTCATCAAGGCCGATCTGCTCGGTGCACAGACCGTACTGCCCGAATAATGTTGTGTAAACAGCATGCCACCGGCCGCAAGCCTGTCGATATTGGGCGTAGAGAACTTTTGCTGCCCGTAAACGCCTAAATCACCATAGCCCAGATCATCGGCAAGAATGAAAATGATATTGGGCTTTTTATTGTTGACAACTACTTTGCTTTCCTCTTTTTGCTTACAAGAGTAAAGAAGGGAAACAAGGAATACGAAACCGATAATTCTCATAATGCTTAGAAGTTAGTCCATCTTTGAAAAGAAGGCTTCTACCACAAGAAGCCTCCCTCTCAAATTACAAAAAATTGCTTTATCTATACCCATTATTGGTCGGATCCGATTCGAGTAAGTTCGGATTCAGGATGATCTGATTTTGCGGAATGGGCAGCAACACGTGATACGGTTGTATATTGTCCGCCGGATTGTTCCAAGTCCTATTTTTCACATTTCTTACCCTATCCAACAAAATGTCCCATCGAATAAGATCTATATGCCTGTGGCCTTCGGCCGCAAGCTCGAATTTACCTTCCTAGTACATGACTTCCCTAAATTCCGTTTGGGTTATTGTAAAGGGCAACGGAATCAAAATCCGGGATACACGATAGGATAATCCGCCCATTACCGGATCACGAAAGTCATCATAAACTACAAACCCTGACAATGAATTTGTCAGGGTTTTTATTCACTTTGCTTTAATACAGCCTATGTAGAAAGACGTTCCTATTTGTTGTCAAAAAGTTATAATCCTTCTACTCTTTTGTTAAGTTTCCGTGAGCATTCCGTGATATGTGCAGGCTATGTTTGTCCCCGAAATCCTATTGATACAATGATAAATCTTCCAAAGGATTTCATTAAACAAATTATTAATAAAAAAATTGATTTATGAAACGAAATGTTTTTTCTCTTGCAAGTATTTTATCGGTATTCGTTATTGCAATGGCCAGTAGTTGTTCTGATGACGACCCCGAAGTAATCACCGAAACCGTAACGATAACCGAAACAGATACGGTAACAGTTGAAGTGGATTCATCGCTTCCGGTTGGTGATTTTACCGTGGCAAGGCAAGGTAGTCTTGTTGCCGAAAGTGGGACTCCGACTATGGGCGGTGTAGAGTTGGGCGAAGATACCGAAGGCAGCTATTTTTTACGTTTTGCCGACGATTTTACCACCGAATTGGGCACAGGCACTGTTGCCATTTTCTTGTCCACTTCCGCCGTCTATACTCCCGATCCGGCCAATGGAAACCCAGATTTGAGATTAGTGGGTAATGTCGAGGACAATGGTGAAATGTTCGTCAAATTAGATGGGGAACCCGAGGCTAAATTCACCCATGTCATTCTATGGTGTGCGAGCGCGAGTATTCCTTTTGGAAACGCCGAACTGCAATAATCTTGAACTTTGTTTAATTTTTATAGCCTTCGGAAAAGTCGGGCTATTGGCGTCGACCCCTTTGTTGCCGCCTGCTTTCCGAAGGTTTGTTCATTTAAATCAAAAGGTAAAACAACATTTGTTATGAAAAACTTTTTTTATATAAGTGTGATGATTCTGCTTTTGACTGGCTTTCAGGCAAATGCGCAGAGTGGTTGGACAAGGGAAGCAAAGGGTTTTTATCTACAAACCGCAGCAACGTATTATTCATCCAACGATTACTACACAACTGAAGGCAATCTTGCCAATACGGGAAGTACCTTTACCAGTAGCGCCCTTACCCTTTATGGTGAATATGGCATTCTAGATCGGTTCACGGCCATTTTGGATGTGCCGGTCATCATGCTGAACAGTTTTAGCACTACGGAGACCGTTAGCGGGGTAGGCAATGTCAAACTAGGATTGAAATACAAACTTTTTAAAAAGGCACCCATCGCCCTACAGGTAGATTTTGAAATTCCGACGGATGACGGCATTAATTTTGCCACGGCCAAAGAAGCCAATGCCCTTGGTACTTTTGACAGGATCAATCTGCCGACTTCCGATGGGGAATTCAATGTATGGACTACTTTAATCGCTTCCCGTTCGCTGGCCAATGGTAAAACCTACGGCAGCATCTATACGGGTGTCAACTTTAGAACGGAATCTTTTAGCAATCAATTTCATGCCGGAGCGGAAATTGGCCACTTGTTCTTCTCGAAGCTCTATCTCATCGGAAAACTGAGGGTATTGGAAAAACTGTCTTCCGGCGGTGGAAACCAAGGAGGGTCTTTTCTATACGGTGAGGGAACCACTTTTACCTCATTAGGGCTCAATGCCATCTATAAATTAGGAGGACATCTTAATCTAGTTGCGGGATATTTCGATTACTCAGGATTACTCGTTAGTCGAAAGAACATCTATGATGGCGGTACATTTTCTTTGGGAATTTCGTTGGAATATTAATCTATAACAACTCAAGGTTTACTATTATACCAAGCATGGAAAATCAATCCATGGGTGTAATAAGCAAGCCTTGATTTCCCTTTTGACGATATAGAAACTTTTTAATCCCTGTTTTCAGAAAGATTCAATACATCCCCTTACCCCTGAGCCGTTTAAACTGCTCATATGCTTTATCTACTTTTTCTTTTGGTGTTCGCTCAAACTCTTTTTTTGTGACCTCATATACAGCTTGGACACTGTCTAATTTTTGGTGCATCATTTCAACAACTTCCCTGTATTGAGGGTCATCATATGAATTGGTAAGTTCCTTGGGGTCTTGTTCCAAATCGTAAAATTCCCAGGTATCGATGTCATCGTAAAAATACATCAGCTTGTATCTTTTTGTTCGGATACCATAATGTTTTTTTACCATGTGAAAGGCAGGATAATCATAATAATGATAGTAGACCACATTCCTAAAATCGTCTTCGTCCATAGTGCCATCCAATATTCCTTTGAACGATTCTCCCTGCATTTCATTTCCTAATTCGGATAATTGCGCAAAATCGAGAAAGGTCTGTGCAAAATCAAGATTTTGTACCATTGCATCGATTCTTTTGCCGGGAGTTATTACGCCCGGTAGTTGCATTAACAACGGCGTACCAAATGATTCCTCGTACATAAACCGCTTGTCGAACCACCCTTTTTCACCCAACCAAAAACCTTGGTCCGAGGTATAGACCACCAATGTATTGTCATCAAGACCCGATTCTTCAAGATAATCAAGAAGTTTTCCCACGCCTTCATCCACAGCAGCGATCGTGGCCAAATAATCCTGTAGATAACGTTGGCCCTTCCACTTCGCCAAATCTTCACCTTGTAGATCGGCCTTCCAAAAGGCATTATTTTTAGGCAGATAGGCTTCGTCCCATTGTTTTCGTTGCTCAGGTGACATGCGTTCAAAATCAGTGGTCCACGGGTTATGGGCCAATTCGGTACTACCATAGGCCTTGGTCATTTTAAGGTCATGGCCTTCGTACATGTCCTTATAGATGGTCTGCAATTGTTCCTCAGCTGCCCGTTGATTTTTTAAGTCGGGGAAATAGGTGTCGGGCAAGGAAAATGTAATCGAATCATATTTATTGACATGACGCAATGCAGGCATCCAATTTCGGTGCGGGGCCTTATGATGTACCATTAAAAAAAAGGGCAGCGAATCATTTCGTTTTTGTCGAAGCCAGCCCAAGGCATCTTCGGTAATAATATCGGTAGCGTACCCTTGTATTCTTGTGGTATCCCCCTTCTCGATAAAATCGGGATTATAATAATTGCCTTGGTCCACAATAATCTTCCAATAGTCAAAACCTTCCGGATAACCGTGCAAATGCCATTTTCCGACTACCGCCGTTTGATAGCCTGATTTTTTTAGCATTTTAGGAAGCGTAGGTTGGCTACCATCAAAATGGTCACCGTTTTGACGAAAACCATTGATATGACTATGCTTCCCGGTCAGGATGACGGCCCTGCTCGGCCCACAGATCGAATTGGTGACATAGCTGTGGGTAAACAAGGCACCGTTTTTGGCGAGACGGTCAATATTGGGCGTTGGGGCTAATTGACTGATGGGATGCCCATAAGCACTTATGGCCTGAATGGCATGGTCATCGGCCATGATAAAAATAATGTTCGGTGCTTTTTTTTGCGGAACTTTTTCCGTGTTTTGTCGCCTGCAGCTACCTAAGAACAGGAAGGCAATCATTAAAAATAAGGTAGTACGGAACATCATTTTTTTTGTTCAATAGATTTAAATACTACTGGAGTTCAAATGCTGCTTGTAACGAAGCATTGGAATCGGTGCCCACGAATACCTCGAATGCACCGGGTTCCGAGACAAATTCCAGTTCGCTATTGTAAAACTTCAGATCAGCGGGTTCCAGGGTAAAGGAAACCGTTTTGCTCTCGCCCTTTTTAAGGAAGATTTTTTCAAAACCTTTCAGTTCCCGTACGGGCGGGGTGATGCTCCGTACTACATCGCGCAGGTAGAGCTGCACCACTTCCTTGCCATCGAAATCCCCAGTATTGGTCACGGTCACGTTGACGGTGACCGGTTCGTTTTGGCCCACTTCCGATTTGTCCAATTTTAAGTCGGAATATTCGAACGAAGTATAGCTCAATCCATATCCGAACGGAAAAAGTGGCGTGTTGCACACATCGAGATAGTTGCTCACGAATTTTTGGAATTCACAGTTTTCCTCCTTCTCCTGAGGAAGCGGCCTGCCCGTATTCTTATGGTTGTAATAGATGGGCACTTGGCCCACATTTCTGGGAAAGGTGGCCGTCAATTTTCCCGAGGGATTCACATCACCGAACAGCACGTCGGAAATGGCCAATCCGGCCTCACTGCCGGGAAACCAAACGTTCAGAATGGCTGGAACGCTGGCATCCTCTTCCACAATAGCCAAGGGCCTTCCAGTGAACAGTACCAATACCACGGGCTTGCCCGTTTTTAACAGGGCGTTCAACAAATCTTTTTGTACCTGTGGCATTTGCAAGTTGCTCACACTGCTGCTTTCCCCACTGAGTTCGGCGGTCTCGCCCAAGGCGGCCACGATAACATCGGATCTCCGGGCCACGGTCAAAGCTTCGTCCAATAGTTGTTGGTCGCTTCGCCCATCCCGGGGAATTTCCTTACCGAACATCGTAACGTTCTTTTCGTACTGAAGGTCGTAATCGACATTGCTTCCCTTCGCATAGAGAATGTTGGCCTGGCCCCCGACCACGGTGCGCAAGCCTTCCAATAACGGATTGGAATTTTCCTGGCGGGTGGCCACGCTCCAGGTTCCAGCCATATTCACGGCGGTATTGGCCAAGGGGCCGATCAGGGCTATGGTACCCGATTTTTTTAACGGAAGGATACCTTCATTTTTTAGGAGCACCATCGATTCTGCCGCGACTTTTCTGGCAAAAGCCTTATTTTCTGGGGTGAAGATTTCCTTTTTGGGGCGTTCCAGATTACAATATTTATAGGGGTCCTCAAAAAGACCCAATTGGTATTTCGCAGTCAGGATGCGTTTTACAGCGGTGTCGATTTCCTCAGGGGTTACCTTTCCTTCGTCTAATGACTTTTTGAGCGTGGTCAGTAATCCTTCCCCGACCATGTCCATATCCAATCCGGCGGTAAGGGCCTGGGCGGATACCTGTTGCAGTTCACCGATACCGTGGGCCACCATTTCGTTGATGCCCGTATAATCGGAGACGACGAATCCGTTAAAGCCCCATTCATCACGGAGCAAATCTGTGAGCAACCATTTATTGGCTGTAGCAGGCACCCCGTTGATATCGTTGAAGGAAGCCATCACCGAGCCCACGCCGGCATCGACGGCGGCTTTGTAAGGAGGTAAATATTCATTATACATGCGCACCTTGCTCATATCAACCGTATTGTAATCACGACCCGCTTCTGGCGCTCCGTAGAGTGCAAAATGCTTCACACAGGACATCATGGTGTTGTTAGCCGCTATGTCCTCCCCTTGGTAGCCCTTTACCATGGCTTTGGCGATTTCACTTCCCAAAAAGGAATCCTCGCCCGAACCTTCCGAAATGCGGCCCCATCGTGAATCACGCGAAACATCGACCATGGGCGAGAACGTCCAGTTGATACCGTCGGCGGTGGCTTCCTGGGCCGCCATACGGGCCGTTTTCTCGATCATGTCCATATCCCACGAAGCGGAAAGTCCCAAGGGAATGGGAAAAGTAGTCTCATAGCCGTGGATGACATCCATACCGAAAATCAAGGGGATTTTCAACCGACTTTTTTCCACCGCAATCTTTTGTACTTCGCGGATTTTTTCCACGGATTTTATATTGAATAGTCCGCCTACTTTGCCCTCGGCGATTTTTTGGGCAATGTTGGAACTTTGAGCTTCGCCTGTGGTAATATCGCCTGAGGAGGGGAGGTTAAGTTGCCCGAGCTTTTCCTCCAATGTCATCAATCTTACGATGGAATCGACCTTTGCTGCAAAGGGATTTCCATCAGAAGATTGGACAGAATCCCCCTGCTTTTTACAGGATAGGCCAAAGGTCAATGCCATCGCCAAAACACCCGTTGTTATTCTGTTTGTTACGCTGCTCATTTTTGGTCGTTTTTTGAATAGGGAGTCATTCCACTTTTAGAACTTCTGTCCTTTCGGAAATCCCATTGCTGTTAAAGGCTTCTATCTGAACATAATACGCGTCGGTACGGTCGGCCCCGGTAAAATAGTATTCGTTCTTTCCATAGACCATAATATTGCCATAGAGTTTGTCGGGATCTTTGCCAAAATAGATGACATAACCATCGGCCAAGGGGTTTTGCTCCCATTTGAACCAAATGCTCCGACGTTCCCCATATTTCTTGGGATTCGTCCGAAGTGCCACGAAATTTTTTACCGGCCCCGGTTTTTCCCCCGGACCTTTGCCAAAGACCCTAAAGCCACTGAGTGCAAATTTTCCCGTGGGCATGTGTAGGTTTTCCATTTTTAGGTAACGGGCCTTTATGGGTTTTTCCAATTCGATGTAATCATGGGGCACATCTTGGTCGTTCTTGCTTTTGTCGACAATTGTTTTCCAGGATTTTCCATTTTCAGACCCGTAAATCTTGTAACGGTGGTAGTTGCCCAAGGTCTTGCCCAAAAATTCGGCATCTTGATCGGCATAATTTATTTGGATGGCGCGAACCGTAGAAACCTGTCCCAAATCGGTCTGAAACCATTCCCCTTTATCTCCCGTTCGGGCGCTCCAATAGGTCTTGATATCCTCATCCACTGCAAAATTGGGCTGAAAACCCCCGAGCGTCGAGGAGACCTGTACCGGTTTTTGGTAGTTGAGGAGCAGCCATCCGGCGAACAATCCTTTGGAGAAATCCTTGCCCTGACCGAACTCAGGCAACAGGGTTGGGTAGTCGCCATAAGCCGTGTTACAGTACATGACATCATCTTGGTCAAAACCCGCAGGCCAGATACCGATACGACGCTCAAAATTGTTCTTGACCGAAATAAAGATGGTCGATACGTGCCAATAATTTCTATTATTGTCGATAAAGGTCGCTCCGTGACCTGCACCTCTTGCAAAGCCGCCCGGTTTGTACGAAAACGGATTGTGGCTTTGGTATTGGTATCCTGTCAAGGGATCGCTGCTGACATACACTCCGTCGGCGTAGCCACTGAATTCAGTTCCGGGGGCCGCATATTGCAGATAGTATTTGTCGTTATGTTTGGTAATCCACGCCCCTTCGATAAAAGGTTGCAGAAAAACATTATCGTTGTATTCGCCGAAACGCTCCCATCCATGGTCTTCGGGGTGCAGGTTCGGAAGCGCTACGGTATAGCCTTCAGACTGTAGGGTCTTTGTATTGATCTCGGTGCCCAACAAAGGATTCGTATTGCTGGACCCCCAGTAGAGAAAGAGCCTGTCATCGTCCTCGTCGTAATGGAACGCAGGATCCCAGGCACCGACCATAAGCGTATCAACGGCTATTTGCCAATCATCCACCGTGGGATTGGTGCTTTTATAGATCGGGAAATCGGATTCCCAGGTAGAGCCGTACACATAGAGCGTATCTTTCATCACCCAGGCCGCGGGGGCGTTCAGGTCGTGTTGGTATTTGTCGTCCCGAAGAAACTTTCGGGAAACAAAATTCCAATGTAGCATATCGCCACTCCACCAATAGCCTTCCTGATTGGTAGAAAAGAGAAAGTATTTGTCCTGAAAATTCACAATGACCGGATCGGCCGTAGTACGGTGCTTCCCCCGTTCGGAAAACCGTTCAAAAGGCGTATACCCATAGTCGATATTGATGGGATTGCAATAGGTTTTCTGTTGGGCGAAACCCTTATATAGTGAACAGGTCAAACATAAAAGAACGGATAGAAAAACAGATTTTCTTGCACTTAATAATTTCATTGTACCGATTTAATTTTCGAAAAAAGCCAGGGCAAAAGATCCGGTTCGGAAAATGCAGGATCCCAACTGTTATGATTGGCAAAATCGTACAGCGTAAATTTTGGATAGGCCCCTTCCTCCAAAAGGGCATTGATCATGGAAACCGATTGTACGGGGGCCACCACATTGTCCTGCGCCCCATGGAATACCCATAAAGGAACGTTCTTGGCATAGGCCGAAACGGTTTTGGGTACGCCCGCACCGCAGATGGGTACGGCCGCCGCAAACACATCAGGTTTTCTGTACAATAGCTCAAACGTTCCCATGCCCCCCATGGAAAGGCCCATCAGATACACTTGATCTTTTTTTATGTAGGATTGTTGTAGCGTTTTGTCCAATAAATCCATCACCATGCCCATGTGGGCAGTAGGGCCTTTTTCATAGTTGAAATCCAACCCTATGGGATAATGGCTACGATCGACAGCTACTTGGGCCCAATAGTCGTCGCCTGCACATTGTGGAAAAATGACAATTGCAGGATAGTTGGTCCTTATGGTGTCGTTGGTGAAAAGTTTGCTTCCATGCGTCAATTGCTTTTCATTGTCATTGCCTCTTTCACCCGCCCCGTGCAAGAACAGTATCAAGGGATATTCCCTTTCTTCCGAAAAATCCTTGGGAATCAACATACGGTACCGCAAGGTATCGCTTCCCTTTATGAACAGTTCTTTTGAATAGGTCATATTCTCCTGTCCATACATTTGAATACTGAAAAAAAGGAGACCAGCAAACGTGGTCAATAGTTTGGACCGCATGGCTAAAACCCTAGCTTTACAAGTCCATTTTGAACATCTTCGTTCTGCATAAAAAGGTTCCATAACAAGCCCGTTCTATAATTTTCAATCATTACAACTTGCGGTCCTTGGTCGATTGCCAAATATGCCTCGGCCACCCAAAGATTATATTGGGGACTAAAAGCATCATAAAATCCCGCCGGCCCCAACAATTTATCTTTATGCTTATAAAAATAATGCATTGCCTTTAAAGATTCATCGGGGGTATAAACAATCGAACTAATGGCCGCCGTTGGGGAAATGACTCCGGTATCATTTGCTGGATGGTGGGCGTTGTAGCCCAATGATCCATCGCTGTTCCGGGTGTAGCTGGCGGTCAATCCCCAACAAGTTTCACCATAATCGGCAAAATTGTTGGGGTTCTCCACACAGTACTGGAAATTGACCTTCGAATGGTTAGTGTTTACAGCCCAGTAATTTGCGTGTTCGTCGGAAAGACCCTTAGGGTTCAACCCAAGATATGAGTAGTGTGCCCAAAAAAGCGGACCGCCATATTCCTCTGCCCCGGAATGCCGAACCAATAGCGAATACCCGTATTTTGTGTTGGAAGATTCAATGCCCCCGTGCGAGGCCCATCCATTGGTATATGCCTCTTTGGAGATACCATGATCGGGTGAGGAAGCCGCCATCACATAGGCAATCAGCACTTCATTGTAACCTTTTAATGCGAGATTGATGTCGAAACCGTAATCAGGGCTCCAATGCCAATACAACGCGTTTTTGTTCTGGGTGTACCAATCCCATTCCACACCCTTCCAAAGGGCATCGGCTTTTTGCGCCAAGGCTTTTTCGGCATCATTGCCATCCTTGAAATATTCCATGAGGCAAATAAGCCCTTGTACTAAAAATGCGGTCTCGACGAGATCTCCACCGTTGTCCTTTTCACTGAATGGAATCACGGAGCCATTGCCTCCATTGATCCAATGGGACCATGCCCCGTGAAAACGATCGGCATTTTCCAAAAAGTCCAACAAAGTAGTGAGTCGTTCCACGGCTTCGGTACGGGTAACATATCCTCTTTCAATACCTACCAAAATGGCCATGAGCCCAAATCCGGTTCCACCCGAAGTAACCACATGGGCATCTTTGTTCGGCTCATTGGGATGGTATCTTTCTCTGGCACCACTGGAGTTCGATTCTGCAAAATCCCAAAAATACTTAAAGGTTTCCCTTTGGGTAAGATCTAATAATTCGTCATCGGTAAGGGTAGGTTCTTCGACAATGCCACCATCATCGTCATCGGGAAATTCAATGGGCGTATAGGTATAGTCGTCGTTTCCGCCACAGGAAAAAATTAGCAACAGTATAAAAAAAGAAATCAGCCGTTCACCCTTCATTTTGTAGATGTGGGCTTTGAAACCCCAATTTTTTCAGTCCTTTTTGTACATCTTCATTGGCCATAAAAAGCTTCCAGAATAGTCCCGTCCTATAGTTTTCGATCATTACGGGGATGGGTCCTTGGTCGATGGCCAAATACCTTGGAAGATACCAATCCTGTTCAAAACTAAACGCATCGTATGGGCCATATTTCCCGATCAGGCTATCGTTCCGGTTATAAAGAAAATGAAGGAATTTTTTGCTTTCCATCGGGGTATAGGGCATGGATGACAGTGCCGCCGTTGGGGAAATGACCCCTAGATCTTTATCGGGACGGTGGCCAGCATAACCTTTGGGCGAATAGCTTGAAGTAAGCCCCCAACAGTCTTCCCCATAGCCTTCAAAACCTTGTGGATTGTCAACACAGTATTCGTATTGTATTTTGGCATGGTTGACATTTAGTTTCCAGTAGTTCCCGTATTGATCTACCAATTTATTGGGGTCCAAACCTAAATAGGAATAGTGCGCCCAGAACAAAGGGCCTACCGGAGAATCATCATGTTCATAGTGGTCGAGTTCGGTCTCGTAGCCATAAAAAGTAGTGTCCCTAGCAATGGAATCGTTTCTGGCCCAACCTTGTTTATACACTTCTTTGTCGATAGAATGCGTGGGCGATGCCGCGGCCAGTATGTACATGATCAGTGCTTCGTTGTACCCACCAACAGGAAAATTCATTTTCCAGCCTTTATCGGGACTCCAATGCCAGTACAGCACATTTTCGCCACCTTTGGTATACCAGTCCCATTCCACATCTTCCCAGAGTTTTTGAATGCGTTCGCCCAATTGTCCCTCACGTTCGTCTCCGTTTTTGAAATACTCCTGCACGGTCAAAAGGCCCTGGACCAAAAAAGCGGTTTCCACCAGATCGCCCCCATCATCGTTCGCACTGAACGGTTGTACCTTCCCGTCCGGTTTCAACCAGTGTGGCCAGGCCCCGTGAAAACGGTCGGCTTTTTCTAAAAAATCAAGTATTTTTTCAAACCGTTTCACCGCTTGCTCCCTTTCTATGAATCCCCGCTCTATGCCTACCAGAATAGCCATCAATCCGAAACCAGATCCCCCAATGGTTATAATATCCTTATCATGGGTGGGATAAATATTATCGAGGTGGATGCGTTCACGGGCAAGCCCAGAAACAGGTTCGGCACCTTCCCAAAAGTAATTGAAGGTCTGATATTGTAAGGTATCCATAAGTTCATTATCGGATACTTCGATATTCGATGTTTCGGAATTTAACGCTTGTTTCTTTTTATCTGCAGATTTATGGCCATTGCATCCCATAAAAAGGAGTGCAACGGCCACAAGAACTAAACTAACAACCTCAACTTTTTCTTTATAAATCTGCATCCCTAATATTTTGGATTTCCTCTTGGGTCAGAGCTTTGTCATATAAACGCAGTTCATCGATCGAACTCAAATCAGACCAGTGGTTCCATTGGGTAAAGTTCGGCGCACCGGAACCGATGGAAAGAATATCACAATCTGTCCAATCCAAGCCGGGCAAACTACCTGTGCTGACCACTTCGCCATCGATATAAACGGTTGCCTCGGTCTGCGAAATACTGAATGCCAGATGTATCCATTCGGTGGTCGCCGGATCTACATCTGCAGCCGTGCCACCATCAAACCAAGTACCGGCATCGCC
>JAUIDI010000017.1 GCA_030428705.1 Bacteroidia bacterium | reverse complement strand
GCCCCGCTTCTAATTAAAATAGTTTTTTAAGAACAATAAATACCGTTACTATGACAGACTTTTTTTCAACATTACGGCAAACGGGTATCGAACAATTTGGCATCAGTATTTCCTTTAATGAGGATACTGTAAACGTATCCGTACTGCCCAAATCGAGTGCCAAGGACAAGGCACTCCAATCCCTAAAACCACTTACCCTAAGAGGGAATATACAGGAAGTGGACGAGAAGTTTTTTCAGATCCTTCAAAAACCAATGGACAAAACGAAAGCACTTTTTCGTAATACCGTTGCTTTTGAACAGACCCTAGCCGAGGCCGAGCAAAAGACGCAACAGGCAAAAAAGAAGAAAGAATCCGCTTCCAAAAAGGCGACCGATTTAAGGCAACTTTTGAAGGCAACCGACTTTAACCCCATGACCGACCACAAAAAGGCAACGGACATCGCCAACAACATTTTGAAGATCGACCCGAACCATAAGGATGCCCAAAAGGTCGTAAAGGATATGAAGGTATATGAATCCCCTAAACTATTTGCCTAATGGAAGTAGCAAGCATTACACGTAAGTACATCTATCAAAATGGCAACAACAACTCCATTGAATTGGACGACATTGACGACCGAATGACCCATGAACAGGTCATGGAACACTATTCACAGATCTATGCCGAACTGACCAACGCCAATATTATGGACAAGGGGATTGTCAATGGCTATCATGAAATCCACTTCAAAACCTTGGCAGGAACAAAGGGATAGAAATATGAACATTGATGAATTTCTAAACCACGAAAGATGCACCTACAAACCGACACCCATATTATCAAAAGAACTCAAAGAGTTCCACGCCCAATTGTTCAAGGCGGTTCAACAATCCCATTACAGGTACGGAACGCATCGACCAAAAGTCCTGCAACCAAAGGTTTTTCCATTTCTGACCTAAGCGTATTGCCTTTGCTTTCCAAACCGATACTAGAGGATGAATCATCGGTCGATACAAAGGCACTTGCCAGTTTAATGGTGGATGCGACCCGTAACTTTTCGGGAAAGGTTGACGATTGGCGGTTTTCAGCATCCGATAGCTTGGATGATTTGATATTGCGATGCGCCAATCATTTAAAAGAAAGAGCTAAAATAGACCATATCGAAGTTTTACGGGAAGATTCCGATTTGCGCTTGGTTTTGAAACGCCATATCGGGAATCGTAGCACGGTCTATTGTATTCCGTTGGAATCCGTTATGCCCCTTCGATGGAAAAACCCCATGCTTTTTGATATACTGATGTCCTTCATCAAAAGCCTACCCTATATCAACCTTTTTCATACGGGCGAGGATAGGGTGGACTGGCTCTGGGAATATCTTTTCGAGGAAGAAGCCTACCACAGAAAAAACGGTAGTGTTTTTGGGAATAGCAATTCGGTCAGGTTCTTCGGTCGCTACCAAAAGCTTTTCAATGAATACGAACCACAGGATTGGAAATCTCTTTTGCTAAAATACCGTCCTCGCAAGTCCCTGCACAAACGAATCAAGGAACTGTTATCAAAAGCCGATACCATTGATTTTCAGGTGCCGTTCCGTATCGGAACACGGGATGCCTATGAAAGTATGTTCGAGCATTGGGAATCTTTCTTGATAGTTGACGATGCCGATAGCGAGTTCAGCCGTTCCTATATCGAAATGCTCAACGAATGTTCCAACGAATACGACATAATTTCGGCTTATGAACTTACTACGGTCGAAAAAGGAAACATTCAACCTTTTGAAGAAGATTTGATCTACAATCTCAATCGGTTGGAAGAATTTCTCTCCGATCTCAACGAATTTTTAAGACTACTTTGAACATGGAACAGATCGCTATTTTACAGCCCGATGAACACTTTCTTCCAAAATTCGCCATAATAGGCTACTCCCAAGAGGAAGATTATTACAACAGGGGACACTACTTTTCATATCACAACATCGTAGGGGCAAAGCTTACGGCAGGGATGCCGTTGACCAAAGATACCGCCCGAAACCTCTTTAGGTGTTTAGAGGGCGATTTGATAAAGTTCCGATTTAAGGGGATGTTACCAAAGAACCTTCTCCATTTCGATTTCAAGGGAAATCTCCAACTGGTATGGTACGTACATCCAAAACAGCACAGGCTGTATTTCGATACACGAACGGGAATCGCTTCGGGAAATTATCCCTTGCCAAAACTGGTTTTCAAACTCGAAGGAAATAACCTCAAAGTCTTTGCCCTCCATCGAAAGGAAACGTTGACCGACACAACACCATTGTACCACGCACCCTTATTGAACGTAGGAAAGCAAGGAAATGTATGTATGGGCAACGCCTCGATGGATTATTGGAAACGCCGGACATAGTATACCACCCACGCCGGGTTAAAGTGACCATAGCTGGCCGGACGAAAGTGACCCACCCTCGCCGGGCCAAAGTGGACCACCTTTTGGATTAGATCTATCTGTAAGAAGT
>JAUIDI010000010.1 GCA_030428705.1 Bacteroidia bacterium | reverse complement strand
CTCTCCCTGGATTCCCTGCGGGCCTACGTCCCCTTGGTCACCCTTGTCGCCTTTTTCGCCCTGGATACCCTGTATACCCTGATCGCCTTGGTCTCCCTTGTCTCCTTTTTCTCCCTGGATTCCCTGCGGGCCTACGTCCCCTTGGTCTCCCTTGTCGCCTTTTTCGCCTTGTATACCTTGGATCCCTTGATCGCCCTGGTCACCCTTGTCACCTTTCTCTCCCTGGATCCCCTGAGGACCTACGTCCCCTTGGTCTCCCTGGTCTCCCTTTTCACCCTGGATCCCCTGAGGACCTACGTCCCCTTGGTCTCCCTTGTCACCTTTCTCTCCCTGGATTCCCTGCGGGCCTGTTAGGTCTTGGGAGGTAAACGAGGTACCATCGGAATAATTTATGGTGAAGGTACCATTGCCGTTATTTACAAACGAAAAAGTTCCTTGATCAGAGCTTTGGCAAAGGTTGTTCCATTGCATTCCATCGTAATAATGAATGCATTTCGTCTCTGTATTATAAACCATTGCGCCACGAAGTGGAACGATATTCTGCATTTGGGCCGTGGTCAGTCGTGTCAAGACCAAGGCTTTTGAGGTACTTTCCATTTCAACGATCGAAGTGGGATCGATAGAATTTGGATTTTCACCAATTTTTAACTGTGCGGTTGCAGCATTTATGAAGGCCAAGAAGAGCAATAATAGCCCAAGTTTTTTTAAGTCCATTTTAGATAAGATTTGGATTGATTATCTAATCAAGTGTAAAATTAGATGCTGGTCGCCAAAATCTCCATAAAATGTTGTGAGTGCCTTATAGAATGTTGTAAAATGGGAATTGAATTTCAATCACCGCTGAATATGGCCTTTAAACGATGATGTTAATTGGGAAAATTTATCGGGTCAAGTAGAAAAATCCCTGAAAATCCAATCCTAAATCTTTCATGGAAACGACATAAAAATAGACTCCGGAGGGAAGCCCTTTTTCTCGTTGGATTATAAAATCGCCCGTATTGGCGAATCCCGTAAATTCGTCGCTATAATTTTCTTGCTCGAATACTTTCATCCCAAAGCGATCGTATATAAAAAGTTCGTTGTTGGGCGACTGTTCCAACTCTGGGATTTCAAGAAAGTCGTTGATACCATCGCCATTGGCGGATACTAAATAATTATCCAACGCCAACAGTTCGACGGGTTCGCCTGCACCGGCAAATGTAATGGCCTCAAAGTCGTTTGGAACAAATTCGGCCGAGGTTACAAAACCTTGGGAAAGATCTCCGGCCTGCGCATCGACCCCTAAACTTATCCATTGGTTTATTCTTTTACTAAACCCAACCGGGATTATTGTGCTTACATCATCGGTCAAAGCGGTCAGATTACTGCGCTCGTTCCAGCTGATGCTGATTGTCGAAGACACTTCACCTTCCAACCTCCAAAATTCGACCGGACTTATAGTGCCGATATTACTTGCCTTTCGGCCGGTATCAAAGCCATTATCCAAACTTGGTGGATTATTCGGGTTCTCGGCGAAATAGGCACATTTGGCCAAGGTGTTGATTCCCGAAGAGGTCATGATCAAGGGGCGCAATTGTTCAAAATCACCCACAGGGAATGTGAAGTTCTGTTGGCCATTGATACTGGCATAACCATCGATCTTATTGAAATCACCTTCACCGTTATAAAAGGCGTTTTCAAGAAAGTTCAATGCGATACTCGATTGCATTCGAGGTGAAAAGACGTTGCCATCGATAAAATTGACATTATTTACGACATTGACCGTAGTATTAACCGTTGTGCTAATTTGCGTATCGAATTCGACGTCGAAAAATGTGGGAGGGAACGCCCCGAAAATATCACGGAATTCATTGCTGTAAAACCCGGCCAGCCCGAGATTCTCGTCAAAGACACCATCGTTGATGAGGTCGGTATGAAAACCGATTTGCCCGTTTTCATGAATACGTATATTGCCTTGGTTATAGAAAGCAGTTTGGGCATTGACGAGAATGCCTGCCGAAAGAAATAGAATGTACAGTATCGCTTTCAATTCGATTTTTTTATTAGATTTTTTATAACCTCCAATTCTTTTTTGAGAGCGATAAGTTCGTTTGAAATTGTTTGGTTTTCTTTTTGTAATTGTTTGATCTTGTTTTCTTGTTCTATGGTATGCAAAAAGAGTTCCTCGATTTTTTCGAGGTTTTGAATATTAGATTCGCCCAAATTCCATTTTCCTTCGGCCATTGCGGTGGCGGCTGATTTTATTCCGGGAAGATGATGATTCTTTTTTACAAAGTTTTCAATCTCTTCAAGACTCTTAAAATTATAGTTTTCCTTTAGTTCGGATCTACCTAAAAAATAATACTCAAAAACGTAATCCGGGATCGGTTGAACTCCAGTTCCTAATGTTGAATAAAAATCTCCTTCTGCATAAATATCTCCATCGACATGTAATCTGGCATCAATGGGATCATCTATCGGACTCGCAAACTTGGGTCCGATACCAACATTTTGGGAGCCATCGATTCGCATTGCTTCAGCACCGCCAGTGGAAAATGCCAGTTGATCTGCGCCTGCTCTATACATACCAGTATCAGAGTCGTTATAGAAACTATACGCAACACTACCTGGTAGTGTTCCAAAAGTACTCCTAAAACCACCTTCAGCGCGAACAGCTCCGTCAACATGTAGCTTATTTGTGGGATTATCTGTCCCGATTCCAACGAATCCGGGACCATTGAGGTTGAAATTATTCCCATCTAGATTATGTGTTCGAGTTGATGCCAATGGTAAATCAGCGTCGAAAAGGTTTTGGCCCGAGGTCGCTGCCGCCCATTGGGCCGTCCCCCCGACTGTGGTGAGCACCTGTCCGTCCGTGGCGGATGGCTGTATCTTGGGCGGCGTGACGTTTTGGTCCAGTATCTTGTCGGTGGTGATCGCACCATCGGCGACGTTCGTGTTGGTTACCCCGTCCGTTGCTATATCCGCCGAGACGATAGTGCCGTCCACGATCATTGCGGATGTGATTGCATTGTCGGCCACTTCGAGTTCGTTGCCCACTGTCCCGTCCCCATCGATTGTGGTCCCGGTTCCCACGGCCCCTGCCGTTGCCGTTGCCCATTGTACGGTCCCTCCCGAGGTGGTGAGCACCTGTCCGTCGGTGGCGGATGGCTGTATCTTGGGCGGCGTGACGTTTTGGTCCAGTATCTTGTCGGTGGTGATCGCACCATCGGCAATACTTAGAGCTGTTGCCGGGGTAGTACCATCTCCGGTTAATGTAGCATCCACAAATACAGTTGGATCTACCCAATCAACACCATTACCTCCAACATTAACTTTTAATATTTGACCTGCTGTTGCACCATCCGTAGCGGTTGCAATCTTTGCCCTAGTTATTGCTTCATCAGCAACAGTATAAGGGTCTCCAATGGCTCCTGATCCAGAAATGGTCGAATTATCAAATTCAAGAGGTGTTCCCCCACCTATTATTGCGTTATTCACATAACCAACTGTGGCCGCAGATGTTGGATCCGTTGGTTCAGAACCTAAATTGGTGATTATTGTATTTCCGGCATCATTACCTTGGGTAAGAACATTTGTCAGATTTTGAGTGCCGCTACCGCCTCCAAGTCCGGTCAAATCAATATCAAATGGATTCCCGCCCTCGGTAATGGTCAAGATATTTCCGTTCAGAACGGATGCTGTTATTAACTCATTGGTCGGGCTTCCGTCAACTTCGGTAAACGTACTGTTGATTACATAGGGACTTTCCTGAGTACCGGCACCAGTTATATTAATATTTGTTCCACCATTAGGATCAATTATGCTACCGTCAGCTCCATTGCTTCCCCCAAGACTAGCTAGTGGTATGGTCCAAGTCTGTCCAGGGTCGGTAATAATTAAGTCGGTTCCTGAAAGGACGGCATTCGTAATTAACTCATTATTGTCAATTTCACCTGTTATATTGGGAAAAGTCACTGTGTTACTGCCTGAGATGCTAAGCGAGTTACCGGTCAACGTGAGACTTTGTATCTCGTTATTGACATTGGTATCGGCATCTGCCGCAATATGATTGTTTATAAGGATTGTATTATCGTTAACAGCATTAAGAACCGGTGAGTTATCGTAAAAAGCCCCCCCATTATTTGTAATTGCATTGTTAGCAGCAGCACTGACAATATTAGCATTAGTAATAAAACCCGCATCATTGGTAAAGTCCGTCAGACCAATATTGGCGTTATCCAAGGCAAAAGCACCTACGGCATTCTCGGACAACTTGTCTTGAGTCACCGAATTGTTCTGCAACTTTCCGGGTCCGATGGATCCATTTTGAATATCCACTCCGTTTATACCGCCATCGACGATCATTTCGCTTCGAATACTGTTTTCGGCAATTTCTATATTGGTACCATCGGCCGAAGGGGTCAAAGCAATAGTCGGAATATCATGAATGATCGGATCGGCGGTAATATTGGCCGACCCGTTATTTTCGCAAAGGTTCACCCATTGGGTACCATCATAATAGTGCACACATTGAACGTCGGTATTGTAAACCAGCGCACCGCGAAGGGGCATGATCGCATTCATTTCGGCCGTGGTTACCCTGGTAATGACCAATACCCTTTCTCGACTTTCCAATTCCAAGACCGAGCTGGGGTCTATGATCTGCGGATTATCCCCAATTTTTATTTGTCCGTAAATCGTACAGCAAAACAGCAATCCGAGAAGGGCGGGCATGTTGGACATTTTCATAGCTTACTTGTTTAGAAAGTAGTGGTCGAACGGATACTTGTCGAAAAACCAAGTGGTTTTGTGGTTTTGCGAACAGCCAAAAACAAACGGGTTGCCCTTAAAAACCAAACTAAACAAAAATAAAATTATCTATGCATTTACCTAGTGTTCAGCACTAAAATATAGCTATCCATGGGTGAAGTGATCAGAATCTTCGACAAACGGCCATACCATTAGAATAGAATCTTATGACCGTTGATGGCGGGGAAAAAATCCTGCGAAAAACAAATTAACAAAAGTTTAGTGGCTTCGTTTTTTTTATCGGCTTAACTTGTATTTTCTTTATCAACCAGAACTTTATAATACATGAGACGATTACTACTCCTTTTATTTTTGGTTTGTACCGTATGTTCATACGCACAAGATGACGACCGTCGTTTGCTTCGAGGCCAGGTACTCTACAGAAATATAAGTGTGCCCAATGAGAATGTCATCAATGTTACTTCAGAGGCCGGTACCGTAACCAATGATAGGGGTGAATTTGCAATTGCCGTCAAAGAAGGTGACGAATTGGCCTTTACCGCGGTCAACTATCAATTGATGGTCGTCAAGATTACGAACGACATTCTTCAAAAGAACCGACTTGTAGTCGAAGTGAACGAAAAAGTGACCCAATTGGACGAAGTCGTGGTAACTCCCGATGACCCTGAACGCTTTATTCAGGTCAAGAATGAAGAGCTAAAAGAATTTGAATACGAACAAGATCGATCTACGGAAGTCGAAAATATCGCCATGCCGCGTACAGGAAACATTCTGCGTGATGGCCTGAACCTTAAGAACATTTTTAAGGTATTGTTGAAAACCAACAAAGAAAAAGCTACATCAGGTCCCAAATTAAAGGTGAGCGAAGTACTCCGACATGTTTATGATGATGCTTTTTTTGTACTCGACCTGAAAATACCCCAAGACAAAATCGATGCCTTTTTGGTCTATTGCGATGCACAGTCGCCCGAACAGGAATTGCTAAGACAAGATCACGAATTTCAGTTGATCGATTTTTTGGTTACGCAAAGCAAGAACTTTCGTGAAACCCTAGATGACGAAAAGTAAAGTACTTCCGTTAGTTGTTATTTTGTTTTCCACTTCTTTGAGTGGGCAAACCTTGTTATCAGGTAGGCTTGAGGGCCGCGTCTATAGTACCGATGGCGATGTGGCCGCCACACACGTTCTGAATACGACCATACAACGGGCAACGATTACCGACGAAAACGGATTTTTCTCCATATCGGCCAATTTGAACGACACCATTGTTTTTTCGGCGGTCCAATTCAAAAGGAAGGAAATCGTAGTGAGCGCCGATATGCTAAAAAGCAAAATGTTGTCGATACCTTTGGAGGAAGCATTGACCGAGCTCGATGAAGTGGTGATCATGCCCTATAACTTGACCGGTAATATGTCAAGGGATGTTGAACGCATCGGTACGGATGAAGAAGTGGTAACCGCCTCTACCTTGGGTTTGCCGAATGCTTATGTAAAGGTGCCGACCATGGCCGAGCGACAATTGTTCGAGGCAACATCGGGGAGGGGTCTGTTACCTTTGAATCCGATTTTGAACGGAATTTCCGGACGCACAAAAATGCTGAAAGGTCGGGTTGCAAGAAATAATACGTATGCCCGTACCCAACGGGTACGTGAAATGTACGCTGACTCGTTGTTCAGGATTGATTTTCAGATTCCGGAAGAAAAGATTTCCGATTTTATGTATTTCTGCGAGATCGATTCCATTTTTCAGTCCACGGTCGATACCCATGACCGTTTTAAGATTTGGGACTATATGCGGAAGCGTAGTATCGCGTATCGTGAGAACAACGACCTTGACGATAATGTGAAAGAGTAAAACTTTTAGCCGAGCACAGGTGCCGATCGGACTCCATGATCGAAGTTGTGGCCTGATCTTAGCTTAGCTTTGGCAAGGCAATTGCTTATTTTAGCGGTGTGAAAAATGTTTCTATGAAGACCTTTAAGAAAAGTTTGTTGGTTCTGGTGTTGCCGTTACTCGCTTTTACCGCTGTCCATAAATTCTATCTGAGCGTAACTCATGTCGTTTATTCGGAAAAGGATGATGCCCTACAGATTACCACCCGCGTTTTTATCGATGATATGGAAAAATTGTTGGACGAACGCTATGGCCTGAAAGCACAACTAGGTACCGCTAGCGAATCGAAATCGGCCGATGAATATCTGGAAAAATATTTTAAGGCAAAACTGTTGTTCGAAATTGACGGAAAAGTCACCGAATATCAGTTTTTAGGCAAAAAATATGATGTCGATGTGATGATATGCTACCTTGAGATTCCGAAAATCGGTATGGATAAAATAAAGTCGATCCAGATTCAAAATGAAATACTTACCGACCTCTTCGATGAACAACAAAATGTGGTACACTTCAAGATAAACGAAAAGAAAAAGAGTTTCGTCCTCATCAAATCAGATACTAAAGGAATGTTAAACTTGTAACAGTATATTAACAATTCCTTAAAAAACTGTTATTTTTCGCAGCTTTTAAAATCACACAAAAAATGAATAAGATCAAGTATTGTTTTGCTTCCGTTCTTTTCTTGTTCGCCTACACAGCTTGGGCACAAGAGGAAGCTCCCAAAGAAAAAGAACCGGGCCATACCAACCAGAGCAAGTTCAAACAGCTTTATGAAGAATTTGCATCCCCTAACACGTATCGTTCGGCTTCCGGTGCCCCAGGCCCCGACTACTATCAACAGCAAGCGAATTATAAAATTGATGTCGAGCTCGACGACAAGAACCATAGGCTTTATGGTGAAGAGACGATCACCTATATTAACAACTCCCCTGATGACCTTGAGTTTTTATGGGTACAGTTGGATCAAAATATCAGAACCAAAGATTCCAAGGCCCGTTTGAAAAATGGTAATGGTGTACCCTTGGCCGAACAACCGGGTGCATTTGCAGGTAAATACATGGGCGAACCGTTCGACGGCGGTTTTATTATCGAGCATGTAAAGGATGCTTCCGGCAATCCGATGTCCTACACGATCAATTTTACGATGATGCGTATCAATTTGCCGCAACCTCTTAAAAGCAAGGATCAAGTATCTTTTTCGATCAAATGGAATTATAACATTCCCGATCATACCGTCGATAGGGCCAGATCGGGCTATGAAGAGTTCAAAGACGGCAACCGCGCTTATGTAATCGCCCAATTTTTTCCAAGAATGTGCGTGTACAATGATGTTGAAGGATGGCAGAACCATCAGTTTTGGGGCAATGGCGAATTCGCTTTGGTTTTCGGTGATTATGATGTGAACATTACAGTACCCGCAGACCACGTGCTTGACGCTACCGGAACCTTACAGAATAGAAAAGAGGTGTTTTCAAAAGAAATGATGAGCCGTTATGAAAAGGCTAAGAAATCGTACGACAAACCGGTAATCATTGTAACCCAAGCAGAAGCCGAAAAGGCCGAAAAAGGATTTTCTGATAAGAAAAAAACATGGAAGTTCAGAGCCGAAAATGTTCGTGATTACGCTTTTGCGACTTCACGAAAGTTTATTTGGGACATGCAGGCGGTCAAAATGGGCAATCGTGACGTGATGGCCGTGTCGTTGTATCCAAAAGAAGGAAATCCACTTTGGGAAGAATACTCTACAAAGGTCGTGGCACATACCTTGAAATCGTATTCGTCACATACCTTCGATTATCCGTATCCGAAGGCAATTTCAGTACATGCCAAAAATCAGGGGATGGAATACCCGATGATCTGTTGGAACTACGGCAGGCCCAATGAAGACGGAACATATTCCGATAGGGTCAAGTACGGAATGATGAGTGTAATAATCCACGAAGTGGGGCATAACTTCTTCCCGATGATCGTAAACTCGGATGAACGTCAATGGGGTTGGATGGACGAAGGACTTGATACCTTTATGCAATATATGGCCGAGCAAGAATTTGGTGAGGCATATCCCGAAGCAATCGCACCCAATGATGCATACCCATCAAGAAGGGGCGACCCATCAAAGATAGTACCCTATATGAGCGGGGATCAAAGTACGATTTCACCGATTATGTCAAACCCGGAAAATGTATATCAATTAGGCCCGAATGCCTATGGAAAACCGGCGACCGCTTTGAACATTCTTCGTGAGACGGTCATGGGAAGGGAATTGTTCGATCATGCATTCAAGACGTATTCAAAACGATGGATGTTTAAACACCCTACTCCCGAGGATTTCTTCCGAACTATGGAAGATGCTTCGGCGGTAGATCTTGATTGGTATTGGAGAGGTTGGTTTTATACCACCGACTATGTCGATATCGGGGTGAAAGGAATCAAAAAATATTACGTGTCGAACAAGCCTACAAAAAGGATGGAAGAGTATATGGCAGCACGCAATCTGACGGAAGCCGATCTACCCCCATTGGTATATTTGGCCGAAGAGGGCAGTGAAGATTTTGATGAAAGTTTGAAAGGTAAATCCCCTTCCGAGACTTCGAAGACCTTGAAAGAGTTCATGATGGACAATATGACGGCCGAAGAACGAAGAAATGTCAAGGAGCCTAAATATTTTTATGAGGTCACGTATGACAAACCCGGTGGAATTCCGATGCCATTGATCGTAGAATACACCTATGCCGATGGAAGTACGGAGAACATTACCTATCCACCTGAAATATGGAGAAAAAGCGACAAGGAGGTAAGTGTGGTTATTTCCTCTGAAAAAGAATTGACAGGTATTATAGTCGACCCGAAAGCCGAGACTGCCGATATCGACGTAACCAACAATTCATGGCCTAAAAAAGAAGAGAACTCCGATTTCGATAAATTCAAGGAAAATATAAAAGGATAGAATTAAAATGAAAGATATGAAGTCCTAGTAATCGTATTACTAGGACTTTTTTATTTCGCTGTTTCAAACTTCATTATATTTGTATCATGTATTTGACCCAATTTTTGTTTATCAGCGGTGGAGAGATATTCTTTATCATGTTCATCGTGGTCATGGTTTTCGGTGCCGATAAGATTCCAGGCATAGCCAAAGGGCTGGGCAAGGGGATGCGGCAATTGAAAGATGCGACCGAGGATATCAAGCAAGAAATTCAAAGGAGTGCCGAAAAGCAAGGGATCGATACCAAGATCGTCGACGATATCAAAAAAGATATCAACGATGTCAAAAGCAACCTCACTTCGGGTATCGGCAATGATATTAAGACAGGTTTTGACGATGTGAAAAAAAATGTTGACGATGTTACCGGAACGATAAAAAGAGGGTCATGAGATTATGCTCGAAGAGATACTCGAATGGGATCGGGAAACCTTTATCTACCTTAACGGACTCGGCATAGAAAAGTATGATGCCTTTTGGTCGGCCATCACCAATTTTAATCATTGGATCCCGTTACTTGCCTTTTTCATTTTTCTTTTTTTTAAAAAGTTCCATTCAAAGAAGGCTTTTGCTGTTTTGGGCACCGTATTATTTTTGGCACTTTTCATCACTACCTTGACTGACCTGACCAAAGAAACGGTTGCCAGGATCAGACCGAACAACAATGAAGAAATAAATACATTGATCCGTATTGTCAAAAGTCCCACCAGTTTCAGTTTTTTCTCGGGCCATGCGTCCAGTTCGTTTTCGATTACGACCCTGGTATACTTGTTTTTAAGGCGAACGGTAAAATGGTCTTGGCTCTTTTATACCTGGCCCATACTTTTTGCTACGAGTAGAATCTATGTTGGAGTACACTACCCAATTGATATTATTGTTGGCGCATTGGTCGGAATAGCTTCTGCTTTGTTCGTCTATCTATTGTACAAACAGCTCATCGTACCCTACTTATGGTTAGACCATCCCTAATGGGTAACAAAACCGTTTCAAACCGTTGGTCTTCCCTTAATTTTTTATTGTAATCCAAAACGGCTTTTGTGGCCTTATCCTTTGGATCTAATGGCTCCACGACCTTGCCCGACCAAAGTACATTATCGGATAAAATGATGCTTCCCGATGTTGTCTTTTGAACAATGGCTTCCAAATATTTGGCATATTCCATTTTTTCGGCATCGATAAAAATTAAGTCGAATGTGACTTCCAATTTGGGTATGATGTCAAGGGCGTTGCCCGAATGCTGAACGATTTGGGCTCCAAATCCACTTAGGTCAAAATATTTGCGTTGCAGTTCGGTCAATTCCTCATTGATATCAATGGTGTGCAATCGGCCGTCTTTTTGAAGTCCCTCGGCCAGGCAGATGGCTGAATATCCTGTATAGGTGCCTATTTCGAGAATAGTTTTTGGGTTGATTATCTTTGATAACATACTTAAAACCCTACCCTGAAAATGCCCGGTCAACATCCGGGGGCGAAGAACTTTTAAATGGGTCTCGCGGGTAAGTTCTTGTAGAATTTTCGGCTCTTCTTCTGAATGTTCCTGAATGTACGCTTCCAGTAAAGGTGATAAAAAGTGCATACCCTGATTTTTTCAAAAATATAGATTTATATGCTATCTTTTGTCTTTAAATATTTTCATGCTCGAACAAGATATTCTGATACGTGAGGCTCGGCCCGAAGATGTGCAAACCCTACTTGAGTTTCAACAAGGAGTCGTCACTTGGGAACGTCAATATGATCCAACGATAGCAAAAGACCCTGTATCTTATTATGATATTAAAAAGCTGATGTCGAATGGGCAAGCTATCCTGCTCATTGCTGAAGTCGATGGTCGACCGATCGGTTGTGGAATCGGTATGGAAAAAGAGGCGCGACATTATTTGGACCATAAGACCTATGCCTATCTCGGCCTTATGTATGTGGACCCCGAATTCAGGGGGAAAGGGGTAAATGCCAAAATCATTGAAAAATTAAAGGATTGGGCTCAAGTCAAAGGATTGAAAGAAATACGTTTAACGGTTTATGAGAATAATCTTTCAGCCATACGGGCCTATGAAAAAATGGGGTTCAAAAAGCACATTAGCGAAATGCGTATTCAATGATCCACACTTCGAAAAACCCTTCAGAATATCGCTGGTGAAGTTGTAATTTTGGGATAAATTTATTGTATGCGATTTGAAAATACGTTGTCATTTGCACGACAATTGGATGCAACCGATGAACTCGGCAAATATCGTAACGAATTCCATTTCCCTAAGATAGATGGCGAGGACGTTATTTATTTTACAGGAAATTCCCTTGGTCTTCAGCCCAAACGTACCCGAAAATTTGTCGACGAAATAATGGACGACTGGGCGGCATTGGCCGTAGAAGGTCATTTCGAAGCCGAAAAGCCTTGGTGGGACTACCATGAAAGACTGGCCGCACCGTTGGCCAAAGTGGTGGGTGGAGAGCCGAAAGAAGTATCGGTTATGAATACACTTTCTGTGAACCTGCACCTGCTGATGGTCTCGTTTTATCGTCCGACCGCAAAACGTTACAAAATTATATGTGAGGAAAAAGCGTTTCCGTCAGATCAGTATATGCTACAAAGCCAAGTCAGGTTCCACGGGCTTGACCCTTCGCACGCCATAGTCGAACTAAAGAAAAGGCCGGGAGAACATTTTTGGCACACGGAGGATATACTTGACAAAATCGAGGAGGTGGGCGACGAGCTTGCCCTTGTCCTTATCGGAGGGGTCAATTACTACAATGGCCAAGTCTTCGATATGAAACGCATAACGGAAGCAGGAAAAAAGGTCGGAGCCATGGTTGGTTGGGATTTGGCGCATGCGGTAGGTAATATTGAATTGAAACTTCATGACTGGAAGGTGGATTTCGCTGCCTGGTGCAGTTATAAATATATGAATAGCGGGCCGGGGAATGCTTCTGGCGTTTTCGTTCATGAAGCACATTTGGGAAAAGATGATATTCCAAGATTTGAAGGGTGGTGGGGCACCAAAAAAGATACCCGCTTTTTGATGAAACCTGAATTCGAACCCATGCAAACGGCAGATGCATGGCAAATAAGCAATCCGCCAGTACTTTCTTTGGCACCCTATTTGGCATCGTTGCAAATGTTCGAAGAAGTCGGAATTGATGCATTGATCCGAAAGCGTGATACCATCGTCGCTTACCTTGAATATGTTCTCCTCGAAGTAGATAAAGAGGTCGGGGGTTCCTTTGAAATAATAACCCCCAAAGACCGTGGTTGCCAATTATCGGTCCTTCTTCATGGGCAAGGCAGAACACTCTTTGATTATTTGATGAAACAAGGGGTAATAACCGATTGGCGCGAGCCTAATGCCATTCGTTTGGCCCCGGCACCTTTTTATTGTTCTTATGAGGATATGTACAACTTCGGAGGGATTTTAAAAGAGGGCATATTGACAAAAAGCAGTTAGTTGGTAGCAACTGTTTTGACTAGCTTTGACCCGCGATTATGCTATTTCAATGAAATCACTCCGACTTATTCTTTCGAACCCACGGTATTTTGCCCCTGCCTGGGTGTTTGCCAGCCTCAATATATGGTTCGGTACCTGGGCTATCTATATCCCTACGGTAAAAGAAAATCTGGGCATTGACAAATCGCAATTGGGAATCGCTATTTTCTTTCTCTCTTTGGGGGTTTTTACGGTGTTCCCTATTGCGGCGAAGATTATCAACAGACTTGGTGTAGGCAAGGCGACCTGGTATGGCGTACTGCTCTGTAGTTTTACCGCTTTATTGCCACTCGTTGCAACGAATTACTATATTTTGATGGGGTCTCTCTTTCTCTTTGGGGCCTCGAATGGTTTTACCGATATCTCTATGAATACTCTGGTTACCGAACTTGAAAAGGAGGATAAACAGAACTTCATGTCAGCTGCCCATGGATTTTTCAGTCTGGGCGGGGTACTGGCCGGTCTGGGAAGTTTTCTGATCGTTTTTTTTGGTAATCCCGCTTTACATATGACCCTAGTGGTAGCGGCCGTATTGATAATAAATTATCTTTTGCATAAAAATTACTTCCATATTACGGCTGCTCCCGTTGAAAAAGAACCCTTCAGCCTCAAACTATTCAAACCTTTGTTGGTCATCGGTATCGTCTCTTTTATGGTGATGGGAGGCGAGGGAGCCATTGTCGATTGGAGCGGACTTTTTTTGAAGGAGATCAGTTTGGCACCTGAAGCCCTTTGGGGAACCGGTTTTTTGGCGTTTTCCATTACCATGACCACTGGACGGTTTTTAGGAGATAGTATCAGCCAGAAAATCGGTTCGGTAAAGATCGTGGCCTTGGGGAGTCTTGTTGCCATAGCCGGTCATATTGCGGTATTGAGCACTTTTACTTTCTTGGCCATAATCGGTTTTGGCCTTATAGGTCTTGGCTTCTCGGTCATAATTCCTGAACTTTTTCGTATCGGGGGCAATGTAAAAGGTATCGACTCCTCTCAAGGGGTTGCTTTTATTGCCGGCACTGGTTATGCAGGCTTTTTGGCGGCACCTCCGATTTTGGGCTTTTTGGCCGACAGTTACTCGTTGATCACAAGTTTTGTGGTACTTCTGGTCTGTGCCATAATCGTACTCTTGGCGACCGGTATACTTGGAAATAGAAGAGGTTAGTTAGTCTTCACCTCGATATCGGTGAAATAGAGTTTGAAGTTTCCTTCTGGCATCTTATGCGTTTGAGAAATCTTAAGCCCTCCTTTTTCGACATAATCTTCCCATGATGTAACCATTGAAGGTTCGGCTTGGTTTGCTTTTCTAAATACCCACTCTTGAACGATGTAATCATTACCGAAATAAAAATCATAGGCATCTCCGGGAGTGTAACCTCCTTCATTTCCGTACACCACGGTCAATTTTTGCATCGGTTTTTTGCTGATGGGGGCTTCCGTCTCGGTCGAATGTTCCTGGGTTATATTGTTTTCATCCCATAAAATATTGATAGGGGCCAATAACCAGTATTTATCGTTGATAAAATTACTGTTTGCTTTTTCCGCAATGCTGTCCATTTGTTTCCGATTGTACGAAACGGTATCGGTCGCCGATACCATGGTAACATCGTTTGTCTTGGGCTTCCAGCTCCATGTACGCTCAAAATGTGATGTATCCCGGTCTACGTTGAATGTGAATTTAAGCTCGCTGACGTTTTTCCAATTTTCATACCCGTTGGCAAAAGCTATTTTTTCCAATAGGGAAAGCTCTTTTTGGGGCACGGCGGTTTCGGCTTTCTTTTCTTCTTTGCATGCAATAGCCGCGCATACCAGTAAAACGGTCGTTAATAGGTACTTTTTCATTTTTCAAGGTTTTTATCAAAGATATTGAATATGCAGAGTTTAGCCTACTTTAAAAAAATTTGAAATATAATGGTGACTTTTTAAAAAATTCGGTGTCTAAATATAATAAACAACCAAACCTAAAGCGACCTTGAATACCGCAGATCTTCTTGATACCCTCTCTGACGAAGAACTTGTCGAAAGAGTGGTGAAGGACAACAATCCTTTCTTTTTTGGGGAATTGTACGATAGGTATGCCAAAATAGTATATAATAAGTGCTTTGGTTTTTCAAGAACCGAGGACGAAGCCAAGGACCTTACCCAAGATGTGTTTTTATTGCTCTTTGTCAAACTCAGAACTTTTAAGGGCAAATCTAAATTTTCTACCTGGCTGTATTCTTTTACCTATAACTTTTGTGCGAACCACGTGAATAGAAACAGGGAGCGCAAAATTAGCGATAAGGCCAAGGCAATTGATGAGAACGATGATACCTATTTGATCCATGTGCCTGAAGAAACGCTACTTCGACTGAAAGTGTCAAAGTTGAGGAAAGCACTGGAGATCATTCCCTCAGAAGACAAATCCCTATTGCTTTTGAAGTATCAAGATGAAGTGCCGGTAAGGGAATTGGCCGGTCTTTTAGATGTAAGTGAAAGCGCCATTAAAATGAGGTTGAAAAGGGCCAAGAGCAAAGTAATAGTAGCATATAATAAATTAGGATAGATGTCGAACACAAAAAATAATCCTTTTAAAGAATTGGAAGATTCCATTAGGGAAGTTCCGTCAGAAATGAGGCAGAAGGTCATGGATGATGTGGCGACGGCCAAATTATTGATGGATATTACTTTTCTCGTAACAAATAATTATCCTTCTACCTTGACACAATTTTTAAAAACCAAAGACAAAAACAAGTATAACTGAAGTAACACTAATCAACGACAACTTATGGAAACAATTAACGCATGGAAAGACCTGACCTTAGAATCACTTAGTACTATGGGAGAGAATATTGGCTCGACCTTACCGAATATTGTTGGAGCCATACTCATTTTACTAATAGGCTGGTTGATTACCAGAGTGATATTATTGATTCTGAAAAAACTTTTGAAGATAGTAAAAGTCGATCGGCTTACCGAAAAGATTAACGAGACCGATTTGTTCGGTAATCATGACATAGACTTCAAGGTCTCAAAAGTGATCCTGAGTTTTGTAAAATGGCTCATGTTCTTGGTTTTCTTGATCGTGGCGGCCGACATCATGAATTGGAACATCATCTCGTCGGAAATTGGAAATCTTCTTAGATATCTGCCAAAATTGTTTAGTGCCATAGCGCTCTTCATGATCGGACTTTACATTGCCAATTTTATTAAAAAGGCTGTGAAAGGAGTGTTCGAATCATTTGAATTAAGCGGCTCAAAAATTATCGGCAACATCGTTTTTTACCTGATATTGGTCTTCATAACGGTCACGGCGTTGAACCAAGCAGGAGTCGATACTACCATTATCACTAATAATGTTACCATCATACTGGGTTCATTTCTTTTGGCATTGTCCATTGGTTTTGGTCTGGGATCCAAAGATGTCATCGCCGACTTGTTGCGAACTTTTTATACACGTAAGACCTATGTTTTAGGAGACAAGATTAAGGTGAACGGTGTGAAAGGCACTATAGAATCTATAGATAACATTAGCATTACGCTAAAAACAAACGAAGGCAAGACCATAATTCCCATTAAAGAAGTGGTCGATAACAGAGTAGAAATAGAGAAATAATTGGTTGTTGTTTTTGCTGAAGGGGCGGAATTGATGGTAAATCGTTCCGTCCTTTCTCTTAGAAGGAATTGACCACTTTAATTTTTATCTCAAGTTAATCGGGTTTTAAATGGCAAAAGTCAAGTTTGTAAAACTTGCCCTCAATGATAAATGTTCTTTTGACTATCGTTTTGACGAAGGCATTGTTGCCAGATCAAAACTAAAGTTCGATAAAAAGGAAGTAAAATCGGGATTTCGGTATCAACTCCATTTTTTTATTTATGAAAATATGGGAAGAATCGATCAATCAACCATTTTGTTTGAAGATACAGCCGATATAATTTTTTCAAAAGCCCCCGATCAATTAAAATTGCTGGCCCATACTACTGTTCATGTATGTGCGAAAAAGTCTAAAATGATGGTCGAGAAGAATATTGATATCCAGTTTTTGGATGATGGATTTCTTGATGGTCTAAGAGTTCGGGCACTTCTCGTTCCGGATAATGGTATCGCTTCAAAATGGTCGAATAGCTATTTTTTCGACATTCTCTTAAAATGAATGTCAAGGAATTCAGTTTGTTTCCCAACACTATTTTTAGAAATATCTAGGAGATTTAAGGCCTCCGATACGTCTATTGAAAAGCTCGTAAATGAGGATTACCTCATGGGTGCCTCCTGAATAGGGCCTAAAAGTAGCCGTAGGTTGGTCATAGGCATACCCTAATCTAAAGGAATTGGAAATAGAATAATCCATGACCACCCCAAAACTATCTGCATCGTTAAAGCGATAAGATGCCCCGATCCAGAACTTTTCAAAAAGTAGAAAATTGGCAGAGATGTCGTATGTGGCAGGAGCTCCATTAGTATATTTCATAATGGCCGTGGTCTTAAATTTAGTGGTTTTGCCCAAATCGAAAACATAACCCCCAATGGCATAATAACTATTTCGCTCCAAGGCGGCGAATTCCCCTTCATTCAAATCGGTATTCAAAATTCTAGGTGAAGATGCCCCGATATACCATTTGTTCGAACTGATATAGATGCCTGCCCCAAAATTGGGATTCCATTCTGTAAATCCCCCCGAAAAGAAGGGGTCGTTCCCATCAGGGGTTTCCAAGCGATAATTGGTGAAACCGCCTTTTAATCCAAAAGCCATATTGACCTCGCTACTTACTGGTACCGTATATGAAAAATCGGCATAAATGTAATTTGTCTTTTCGAACCCTAGCCGGTCATTGATGTAAGACAGGCCTAGGCCGACCCGGCTAAACCTGATCGGTGTATGCACTGAAAGTGTACTTGTAGTCGGATTACCATCAATACCAGCCCATTGGTTGCGATGGAGTGCGGTAACATTCAATGTCTCCCTACTGCCTGCATAAGCCGGGTTTATCGACATCGTATTGTAAACATATTGGGTAAATTGTGGTAATTGTTGGGCACTTGAAAACAAAGTGAAACCTAAAGCCAATACAAAAATATGTTTCCTAATGTGTCTCATATAATTAAATATTGGATCCAATATAAATATACCCGTTGATCGGTTTGATTTCTGTATTATTAAAACCGATGATATAATAATAAGTTCCAGAAGGTAGCATACCTGAATTCCCAAGGGAATTATTAGGGGCAAATCCGCCCCAGTCATTTTTATAATCGTTCGATTCGTATACTATATTGCCCCATCGGTTAAATATTCTCAATTGATAGATGTAATTGCAGGCCTCAAGACCGGTTATCTCGAACATGTCATTTATGCCGTCGCCATTCGAAGTAATTGTCTTTGACACTATCAAATCATCAATACTACAGGGCAAATCGGCATTCACGACAATAATTTGGGTATGTGTTGTTTGGTTGCCGGCATCGTCCGTGGCAATCCATGTTCTTGTAATTTCATATCCGGTGGTACAATCACGGTCGTTCGTGGCCGTTTCAGTGAAAGTTACCTCGGGATCCATATCGCAATTATCAATGGCGGTCAAAATTTCCGCATCTGGAACGTTATCACAATCTACCGTAATATCCATGGGAAGTTCCTCTACAAAAACCGGAGCCTCGACGTCCATCAAACATGGATTTCCATTGACCGTAATAATCCGGGTATGCGTAAAGCTGTTTCCGCTATTGTCGGTGGCCGTCCAAGTTCTTGTAATCTCGTAACCGGTTCCGCAATCACGATTGTTGGTCGCCATTTCGTTAAAGGTTACAATAGGATTCATATCGCAGTAGTCCGTAGCGGTCAAAACGGCTGGGTCGGGCACCTCGTCACATTCGACGGTAATATCCGCGGGCAATTCTCCGTCAAAAGTTGGTGCTTGAATATCTGTTATGCTTATTGAGATTATGGTAGCATCTTCGTTTCCTATACCACAATCGTCGAAGGTAAATGAACTGTACTCGGTTTTTGGCGTGGTATTTATTTCACCCGAAAATGAGGCCATCGTTTGTGAACTCGATTCAAAAGTACATGCAGGGAGGTTTCCAAAATACGAATCATCCTGAACGCGCAACGCATATTGAATTGTATAAGGCGTTCCCGACACATCGGTATACCCATCAGCGACCATGAAGGTCAATTCCCGGGTATTTGAATCGAAATTATAGGTTATTTCGGAGGGCAATGGTTCAACGGAAACAAATTCCATTTCCGGAGGGATTGTTGTAACAAAGGTCAAATCACGAATATTGTCATTACCGGTATTGGCGACATCCAAATAGATTTGAATGGTCTCTCCGGCCCTGGGATTCTCATTTGAAGCCATGGCGTACAGTTCCAACTGGTTTAACGAAGGTTCCCAGACTTCAACTGCCATACCCAAAAGATATAGCCCGTACGTCTCTTGGTTCGATGTCATTCTGATTACTGCAGAGGTTTGATTGTTGGTTATCAACCTATTGGCATTATTGTCAAGGTCGAAAAGAGAAGCATCGTACCCGAGCGTATTGGTACTGGCCGGCATTCTATCAAGGAAATCCGAGCCGTTTGTGGTTATCGAGCTGTTGAAAAAGTTATCGGCAAGACGCATAGGCGTGGTTAACGGTTCCCAAACACCATTTGTATTGAAAATCAACAATTGATCTTGACTAATGCCGCGGTCTCCTTCAAATGACCCTATAACCATGTTGGCTTTGACACGTCCGTTCGGAACGGTCTGAAAGCCGTTAAAAGTCACGTCAAAATTATTTTGGCTGGCCGTGATGTGAGCATATCCGTCAAATAAGGTAATGTTCTTTTGGGGCAAGGTCGGACTCTGATAAACAAAGACAATCTGCCACCCGCCAGATGTTCCTACATTTCCGCCATCATGACCCAGTAGACGACCTTCGGTCGCTTTTACGTTTGCTATTTGGTATTTGCCAAAAGGGTTGTTCAGGTTCTGTACCCAACTTGTAATATCCTTTACACATATATAAGGATCATTTACAAAATGTTCGTCCCTACCTCGATAAATGACCTCATCTGCCATCAAAGTTGCGTCATAGGTCGTAGAACCCGGAAGCATCATTTTGATTTCATTGTAGTTCCAAGCAGGTTCTGGGCCTCCGTCTCCGGCAAGCACATTACCACCGCCGTCAACTTCATATTCCTTGTCGGCGGCCGACCAATATAAAAATACGCGTTCAATGGTCAAGCATGAATTGCCAGGAGCCGGGTTGGCCAGATTGGCGCTACTTGAATTAAAGGTCGTCGGATCGGTATCGATATCGACAAAAATATTGTCATCAAAATCATGGTTGCTTTCGGTACCGTCATAATTATTGGTCGCGTGTCTCGATAGCACATTATTGGCGATCATGGTAAAATCACCGTTCAAAGTTTCAGAATACCTCGGTGCAAAGTCTTTTTTTAACTGCGCATTCATGGAAAATGCGGTTAATGCGCAAACAACGAAAAAGAATTTGGACAAAGTGTTTTGTAGGAGTAAAAGTTTCTTCATAATTATAACGTTATGGATCTTACGGATCATCGCCTTATAATTAGAAGCTACATAATGTTCTTTACCCGAAAAGGTGAAATATAATCGTTAAGGTCAAGTTCATTCTGTAGCGCCTAAATTATTTTGGGGAATAATAAAGTGCTTTTGTCGCTATTCAAGATTTGGTTAATACTATACAAAGAACTGGTGAATGGGTGCAAAAGCCTAAATGGAACGATGAACGTTACCATTTGTCGATGAAGAAGGTCACCATCGGATAAAGCGTTAGGTTTAGTAGTTGACGGTAAAACTGTCGTATTGGACAGCATGCCGAAAAACACGATAATCGGAAGTCTTTTTGTTACAATGAAGACCTTCTCGCTGTCATATAAATTGTTTAATTTTGAGTCTTGTAAAAAATTAGAATATGAGCTCAAAAAAAGGAAAAGTACAAGAAGCTATCGATGAGAAATTGCTTGAGGAAAGAAAAGTATTTCTTTGGGGTATGGTAGATGATGACTCGGCGAAGCATGTAATCGATCGTTTGTTGTACCTCGATATGCAGAACAATAAAGAAATACAGCTGTTCATAAACAGTCCCGGCGGATATGTTACCTCTGGTTTCGCCATGTACGATACCATAAAATCCCTTAAAAGCCCTGTGTCGACCATCTGTACAGGTCTCGCCGCTTCTATGGGCAGTATTTTATTGTCGGTGGGCAAAAAAGGGAGACGTTTTATCCAGCCCCATGCCCAGGTGATGATCCATCAGCCCAGCGGGGGTGCCAAGGGGCAGGCCTCGAATATCGAAATCCAGGCCAAGGAAATTATCAAGACCAAAGAGTTGAGCGCAAAAATACTTGCCGAAAATTGTGGTCAGAAATATGAAAAAGTCTTAAAGGATTTTGACCGGGATTACTGGATGAACGCTGAAGAATCAATAGAATACGGCATAGTCGACGGTATTTTGGAGTAAGCGGTATTCGAAAGAAATCAAAAAGTCCTTCGCAATCTTCATGTGAAGGACTTTTCTTGGATATATAGACGCTCTCGCGGAATGTTCAAGATATATACGGAAGGGATAAAATCTTTAGATGTTACCGCGTGTTAATTTACCGTAAAGAAATTCATTACTTTTACCTTTAATCTTATCAGTACTATCCGTATTATGAACCAAACCCCCAAAGACATTGCAATTATCGGGTCCGGATTGGTGGGTTCTTTACTGGCGATTTATCTTAAAAAAGCAGGGCATAAGATCACCGTCTTCGATCGGCGCCCTGATATTCGTACCATCAATTTTTCGGGCAGGTCGATTAATCTGGCAATGAGCAATCGGGGATGGCGGGCACTTCGCGAGGTAGGTCTAGAAGAAGAAGTCAAGAAAATAGCCATCCCGCTCTATAAAAGAGCTATGCATGTAGTCGGGAAAGAAATGTATTTTCAACCTTACGGGAAAGAGGGCGAGGCTATTTGGTCGATATCCAGGGGCGTGCTAAATCGAAGCATGATAGATTTGGCGGAAGAGGCCGGTGCCGAATTCCGCTTCAATGAAAAGGTTTGGGATGTAGATTTGCCGAAGGCCAAATTGTTCACGGGAGAGACCGAAAAGGGTGAGTGGAAGGAATATCATTACGATATCATCTTTGGTTGTGATGGCGCCTTTTCAAGAGTACGGCATAAAATGCAGCGCCGAAGCCGCTTCGATTATTCTCAAGATTTCATTGATGTGGGCTATAAGGAACTGACCATTTCGGCCAATGAGGATGGCACCCATAAATTGGACAAACATTCATTTCATATTTGGCCAAGGGGAAGGTTTATGTTCATCGCCATGCCCAACCTTGATGGAAGCTTTACCTGTACATTGTTCATGCCGTTTGAAGGAGAGGTCTCATTCGAAAATATTAAGACCAAGAACGATGCGGCGCAATTTTTCAAAACGTATTTCCCTAACGTTAGTAGGGATATTGAAAATTTGATAGGAGATTTTTTTAAGAACCCTACAAGCGCGTTAGTCACGATGAAATGCTATCCATGGACGTATTGGAACAAGGTAGCCTTGGTAGGTGATTCGGCCCACGCCGTAGTGCCTTTCTATGGACAAGGAATGAATGCCGGCTTTGAGGACATCTTTGTTCTCAATCAATTGATGGATACCCATGGAGACAATTGGGAGCAGATTTTTGCCGAGTATCAAGAGGCCAGAAAGCCGAATGCCGATGCAATCGCAGAATTGAGCTATCGGAATTTCATAGAAATGAGCAGCAAGACTAGCGATCCGAAATTTTTGCTTCAAAAAAAGATTGAAAAAAGTTTTGCCGAAAAACATCCCGATAAATGGATTCCGGCTTATTCGCGAGTCACTTTTTCGGAACGACCTTATGCCGAGGCTTTGGCCATTGGCGATGTTCAGGAAGAAATAATGAAAGATGTGATGCAAATGCCCGATATTGAAACCAAATGGGATAGTGCCGAGGTCGAACAGAAGATTTTGAATTTGTTGAACTAAAAAAGCCGCCCTGAAGGCGGCTTTTTTATCTAGATATTTCGATTTACCTACAATTTGGCGAACATTTTCTCCATTTTCTCTTGCTCTTCTTCGGCCAAAACAGGGTCGACAAGAATTCGACCGCTATGCTCATCGGTAATGATTTTTTTTCGTGAAGCGATTTCTACCTGTACTTGTGGCGGTATCGTAAAGAAAGAACCTCCGGAAGCACCTCTTTCAATAGGTACCACTGCCAATCCGTTTTTCACATTGTTCCTGATTCGTACATAGGCCTTGACCAGACGTTCTTCGATCTGCTCTTGGTATTTTTCGGATTTTTCAAGCAGTGCCTTCTCTTCTTTTTCGGTTTCGGCCAAAATGGCGTTCAATTCATTTTTTTTGTGCTTCAAGTGCTCTTCACGCTCGGAGAGTTTTTCCTTGGTCTCGGCAATGACTTCCTTTTTTTGTTCGATCTGGGCCTTGAATTCTTTGATGTTCTTTTCGGCTAATTGAATTTCAAGTTCTTGAAACTCAAGCTCCTTGGTAATCGAGTTGAATTCACGACTATTGCGAACGTTCTTTTGTTGCTCGGTATATTTTTTGATCAAGGCCTTTGATTCGTCGATCAGGTTCTTTTTGGCCCCGATTTCAAAGTTTATGGTTTCAAGATCGGTCTTTAACTTATCCATTCTTGTTTTAAGTCCCAATACTTCGTCTTCGAGATCTTCGACTTCAAGTGGAAGTTCGCCTCGAACGTTGCGTATCTCGTCAACCCTTGAATCGATTAGCTGCAAATCATATAATGCCCTTAATTTCTCTTCAACGGTAACTTCTGCTTTTTTTGCCATACTTATAAATACTTGATGGGATTGGTTTTACTTTCCGATAAACGGATTGCAAAATTAGGAATTTTTTCGGTAAGATAATCAACTAAAAGATTTTTTGTAAACTGCTCGGTTTCATAGTGTCCGATATCGGCGATAATCATTTTTTTCTCGGCCTCAAAGAATTGGTGATATTTCACATCCGCTGTAATAAAGAGATCCGCCCCGGCCGATTTTGCCCTTGCGATTGCGAAAGCCCCACTACCACCTAGAACAGCCACCTTTTTTATTTTTTTGCCAAGCAGTTCGGAGTGTCTAATGTTAGAAACCTTCATCCTTTCTTTGACGAACATTAGAAAGTTTTTGGCATCAACTGATTTTTGCAATTCACCGACCATACCCATGCCTATATTTTGGTCTGAATTTTCAAGCGTGAAAATTTCATAGGCCACTTCTTCGTACGGATGGTTCTCAAAAAGAGTTTTTAGAACGGGTTTTTCCTTCGATTTAGGGAATATGACATTGATCTGGGTCTCTTGTTCATAGTGGGTCTTACCTATTTCTCCTTTAGTAGGATTGGCATTTTCGCCCGCTTTATAACTTCCCGACCCGTTCGTAGTGAAACTACAATTACTATAGTTGCCTATATTTCCTGCCCCAGCAGTGAACAAAGCCTTTAATAACCGTTTCGAATCCGCTTCTGGAACGTAGGTGGTCAATTTTTTGATGGTCCCTTTTTGCGGGATCAATATCCTTGGATTGCCGATACCCAAGACTTCACAGATTTTTGCATTAACGCCTATATTTGAATTATCCAAGGCCGTATGCATGCTATAAATCGCAATATCGTTCTGAATTGCCTTGATAACTACCCGTTCAACATAGGTGGCGCCAGTCAATTTCTTTAATCCTGAAAAAATGATGGGATGAAAACTGACAATAAGATTACATTTTTTGGCTATGGCCTCGTCGATGACATTTTCCAAAGTGTCCAAAGTAACCAGGATACCGAATACCTGCATATTATTTTCGCCCACTAAAAGTCCTACATTGTCAAAATCTTCGGCGTAGCACAGAGGTGCCAATTCTTCAAGTATATCGGTAACTTCTTTTACTATCATTTTGGTTTTTTACAGGTCGTTCAAAGATAAAATATTATAATTTCGTTGCGTGCAACTCCTAAGAAAAATAGCTTTTCCGATTTCGTTGATATACGCTACCTTGGTTCACGTTCGAAATCTTCTTTATGACTTGGGCATTCTTGGGTCGAAATCTTTTAAAACGCCGACCATTTGTATTGGCAATTTGAGTGTTGGCGGCACGGGTAAGACCCCGATGGTCGAATATTTGATAGCACTCTTGTTGGAAGAATATAAGGTTGCTGTTCTGAGCAGGGGGTATAAAAGAAAATCCAAAGGGTTTGTACTTGCCACGCCCAATAGCAACGTTGAGGAAATCGGTGATGAACCCTATCAGATACACTCGAAGTATAGCGAAGTGTCGGTTGCCGTAGATGTTGATAGGAGGAATGGAATCACAAAACTTAAGGAACTGGTCAGACCGGATATCATTCTTTTGGATGATGCCTTTCAGCATCGTAAGGTAACACCCACCATTTCCATTCTTTTGACTTCGTATGGTAATTTATATTGTGATGATTGGTATTTGCCCACTGGGAACCTTAGGGATAGCAGGAGGGAGGCGAGAAGGGCCCATATCATAATTGTCACAAAGTGCCCTCAAAATCTTTCCAAGGAGATGCAAAATGCGATAATTTCGAAATTAAAGCCTCGACGTAACCAAATCGTCTTATTCAGTTATCTCAAATATGGGAATGTTCATTCGGAAAGTGGTGATCAGAAGGAAGTTGGTTCTTTGAAGAAAATGAAAACTACCTTGGTCACGGGGATAGCCAATCCCGAACCGTTGGTTACGTATTTGGAAAACAATGGACTTTCAATCGAGCATCTTAAGTTCAAGGACCACCATTTCTTTACCCAAGAGGATATTGGAATATTGAATGCCAAAGATTACGTTCTAACCACTGAAAAAGATTATGTTAGGCTGAAAGGCAGGGTCAAAAACTTACATTATATAAGCGTCGGGCATTCTTTTCTGAATGATGGTGGAGCAGTTATGAGTGCTGAATTGAGAAAATCTATCAAGCAGGATTCGTAACCTTCTTATCGAAAATGTTCTCGCCGATTTTTTGATAAAAGACCTCTGGTTTAAAAGGTTTTGTTACCACGTCGTTGCACCCGGCTGCATAGAAGCTCTCCAAACTATCATCCAATGAGATGGCTGTTAGGGCAATGATAGGGGTTGTCTTATCGAATTTTCTAATTTCAATGGTAGCTTCCTCCCCGCTGATTCCCGGCATGTGGATATCCATTAAAATGGCATCGTATTCATTATTTTTGGCCAATTCGATGGCCTCGGTACCGTTGCTCGCAATATCGCTGGTGATTTCTTTTTTGGTCAACATCTTTTTTGTGATGACCTGATTGATTTTATTGTCCTCGACGATCATCAAGTGCAATCCTTTGAAATTGTAGTCCTGCTCCGTAATTTCAAAAGGTATGTCGTCGATAACACTATCCTTGCTTTTCAATTTCAATTCAAAAAAGAACGAACTCCCTTGTCCCAATTCACTTTCCAATTGAATTTTACTATCAAAAAGACCCAAAAGACTTTTGACTATGGTAAGACCGAGTCCGGTTCCACCATATTCGCGATTGATCTGAACGGAACCTTGTTCAAACCCTTCGAAAATGTTCTCTTGTTGCTCTTCGGAGATTCCGATACCGTTATCGGCTACTTCAAAATACAAGGTTACATCTTCCTCTTCCTTTTTTAGCAAACGCGCAATTACTTTTACCTCCCCGTTTTTGGTAAATTTCAGGGCATTTCCGACGAGGTTCATAAATACTTGGGACAACTTAAGCGGGTCGCTCATCAGATGTCCTGGAATCTCCTCGTCGTATTCCAAAATAATCTTGGTCTTATTGGCCTTCGCACTTTGTTGCAATGAATCGATTACTTCTTTAAGAACCTTTTTGAGGTTGAACTCAATATTGAGCGGCTCCAGTTTTTTAGCGTCGATTTTATTGATTTGAAGAATATCGTTGATGAAATTCAATAAATAGTCCCCTGAAAATTTTAAGGCTTTTAGATGTTCTTTTTGATCATCATTCGGATTTTCCTCAAGTAATAAATGTGTCAGCCCGGTAACGGCATAGAGCGGGGTTCTTAGCTCATGGCTAACAGTGGACAAGAAGTTCGTTTTGGCTTCCATGGCGCTTACCGCGGCATCCCTTGCCGCCTGTAGCTCATTGTTTTTGGTCTGTAGCAGATCGTTGGTCTTCAATTTGATCTGGTTGTTGCGGTAGAGCGAAACTGCCAAAAGTGAGATAATCGTTAAAAAAGCAGAAGTAAGAATAGCCGTTATTTCGGACCGGTTCGCCGATTCGCTCAAATCTTCAATGCGCTCATCCTGTCGTTTGATTTCATCGCCCATATTTTCGATCTGGATCTTATCGGCGGTTTTGGCATCGATTTTTGCCTTTTCGACCGTAAAGACGGAATCTTGGATAAGCATTAAGTTTCTTGTGCTTCCCAAGGCTTGGTCATATCGTCCAAGTCTTTCATAGGTTTGGCTTAACTGCTCGTTGGCTTCGAGCATTTCATTATGAAAGCCGTTGGCCGCGGCAAGTTTCAGGGCACTTTCTCCATCAGTCGCGCTCTGTTCATAGTTTTCAGTGGAGTAGTGGAGTTTGGCCAGACCCAAATGGGCTTTTGTCGCCAGATAATCCTTTTCCTTTAAATCAGTATTGATGACCAGCGAATTGAAATTTTTAGATGCGTCCTCAAATTTTTCCAATTTCAGGTAAATGTTTCCTTCGGTCAACAGGATGTTATTGAAGAAATTCCGGTCGTTGTTCAGTTGTCTGGCCTCTTCCAGTGAAAAAATCGCCAGATAGTTTTTTCCCTCGTTGAAAAGCCGCACCGCCTCAAGGTATTTCTGCATTGCATCCCCATAAGGATACTCAACTTCTTCCAGCATTCCCTTGGCGCGATCTGAAAAGAAAACCGAGCTTTTTTCATTGCCTATTTTCAGGTAAAGCAACGCCAGTCTGTGGTAACTATCGATCCAAGCCTTGATGTCTTCCTTTTGTTGTGCCAATTCAGCTGCCTTGTCAAGAGTTTCCAAGGCCAGGTTTATTTCGTTCTTATTTTGATATTGCAAAGCCCTATCAAAATAGGATTGAATGTCCTTTTGTAAGGAATCTATTTGTTGACCCTTGGCGCTGTTCATAAAAAGAAAAAGCACCAAAACTCCCAAAAGGATTCTAATCTCGCTATGTAAGAATCTAATTCTCAAACGTACCGTTTGTTAATCAATAAATCGACTAGATCGATAATTCTGCTACTATAGCCCGTTTCATTGTCATACCACCCGATTATCTTTACCATCTTGCCGATTACCGATGTCATCTGAGAATCAAACGCACAAGAATGGCAACTATTGTTTATATCTACAGAGACTATAGGGTCTTTCGTATATAAAAGTATGTTTTTTAGTTCATTGTGGGAAATTCGCTCGAAAGTAGCGTTTATTTCATCAATGCTTGTCTGGCGTTTTACATTGAAGGTAATATCGGTCAATGAGCCATTGGGCACAGGTACGCGAATACCGCATCCGCCGATGACCGTCCCAAGTTCCGGAAATATTTTTGTAAGGGCTTTCGCGGCCCCGGTTGTAGTGGGTATAATCGATTGTCCCGCGGCCCTGGCCCTTCTAAGGTCATGGTGCGGTTGGTCATGAAGGCTTTGATCGGAAGTATACGAGTGGATCGTTGTAATATAGGCCTGTTCGATACCACAGAGGTCGTTGATGACCTTGATCATCGGAGCGGCGTTATTGGTGGTACACGAGGCATTTGAAATGATATCGTCCTCTTTTGAAATAATGGACTCATTGATACCTAAAACCACCATTTTAATTGTCTCATCGGATGGAGGTACGCTCAAGATTACTTTTTTGGCGCCATTGTCGATATGCGGTTGCAGCACTTCCCTTGTTTTGAATTTTCCCGTACATTCTATTACAACGTCGGTTTGAAAGGAGGACCAATCTATCTCTTTAGGAAGTTTGTGATTTAAGAGGGGAATGCGTCGATTCTCGACCAAAATGCTGTCCGTACTATGGCCTATCTCTTTTTGAAGTGTGCCGTGAATGCTATCGTATTTTAAGAGATGTGACAGGGTTCTGGCATCTGCCAAATCATTGATCGCGACTACATTCAGGTGCGGGTGATCGATTAGAAGGCGGAACAATGTTCTGCCGATCCGACCAAAGCCGTTGATGCCTATATTTATATTCTTCATTTGAAAAAATTCCGCAACGATGGGATGTTTTATTGATATTATGCGGTCAATCGATGTGTTTATGGGCCTTATAGGAAGAGCGGACCAAGGCACCACTTTCTACATGCCTAAACCCCATTTCAAGGCCGATTTCCTCATACTTCTTGAATTGTTCAGGTACGATAAATTCTTTTACGGGCAGGTGTTTTTTCGATGGTTGAAGATATTGCCCGATGGTTACCACATCGACGTTCGCATTTTTCAGGTCATTCATGGTTTGGATCACTTCTTCTTCCATTTCACCCAATCCGAGCATAATGCCCGATTTGGTACGCTTGGCCCCATTGGCCTTTAAGTATCGAAGCACCTCAAGGCTTCTTTCGTACTTGGCCTGTATTCGTACTTCCCGGGTCAGACGTTTGACAGTTTCCATATTGTGCGAAACCACTTCTGGACTTACTTCGATAATACGGTCCAAATGACGTTCGATGCCTTGAAAATCGGGAATCAGGGTTTCCAAGGTGGTATTCGGGTTCATTCTGCGTATGGCCTTGACGGTCTCGGCCCAGATAATGGATCCCATATCTTTTAGGTCGTCTCGGTCAACGGAAGTGATAACGGCATGTCTGATGCCCATAATCTTGATGGATCGTGCGACTTTTTCAGGCTCTTCCCAGTCGATATTTTCCGGCCTACCGGTCTTTACGCCGCAAAATCCGCAAGAACGGGTACAAATGTTGCCCAAAATCATAAAAGTGGCCGTGCCTTCTCCCCAACAATCCCCCATATTCGGACAACTGCCCGAAGTGCAGATGGTATGAAGATCATACTTTTCAACAAGGCCCCGTAACTGGGTATACTTTTTGCCTGTCGGAAGCTTTACCCGTAGCCATTTCGGTTTGCCTTTGGGAGGAATAACATGTTCAATGGTGGAATTGCCCATAGCGGAATTTTGAACAACAAATATACGAAGTATTCAAGGGATGTTTAATATCGGATTTTGGATCTCCGATGTCCTAAATTTAAACGTTGGGATCTAAGACATTTTCTAGGGTTGATCTTCCTTTTTTATTCGTATAAATCGTCAAGGTCGGCATTACACAGTTCGACCATGAAGTCTCCCATTTTCTGTGTTATAGCCTTAAAAAAGCGTTCACCTTTTTCTTTTGTGGCCTTATGTGGATTACCCACTCCGGTATCTTCACTGATTTGTGACCATTTACGTTCGGCCCATGCCCATCCTTCATTGAAGGCCTTGATTTTGTATTTTTTAGCCTTTCCATCTCCCCAATTTTCACTTGGAAGTACCAAATCGGGTCGTAAATAAAGCATCAAACTGGTTTCCATTTCATCGGCGTGGTCGCCTGCTTCCTCAAAAAAAGAATTTTTATCAAGCATCTGTGGAAAGAAACAAAAACTAATGAACATTTTCGGATATTTCAGACCTAGCTCACGTACCAAAGGTTTGAAGTTGTTCCCGCCGTGACCATTGAATATCAATAGTTTGTGAACGCCTTGCCGATTCAAGACCTCAATGATGTCGGCCAAGATGGCTAATTGCGTACTTGGGTTGAGGTTGATATCGAAGTAGATATCTGATTGCCCGGTATTTACCCCAAAAGGAATTGTTGGTAATATGACGACTTTGGCATCTTTTTCCCATGCCATTCGCGCGGCTTCGGCGACAATGTGGTCGGCCTGAATATTGTCGGTCGCATAAGGCAAGTGATAGTTATGTGCTTCGGTAGCGCCCCACGGCAGTACCGCCAAGTCGAATTTGGTATTCTTAAGTTCGTTCCAATTTGTTTCGGCAAGTATGTAAGGTCGCATAAGTTTACGTTTGAAACACAAACTTAAGAACCTGTAGCGGTAATACAAGTTTTGGAGAAAAATATCCTCTTTAAATAAACGAACAACGGACTTCTGGATTACGCGATTGGTTTTATTATAGCACTACCAAAATCAATTAAAAGGAGTGTTTCCAATTTGGAAAATCGGTATATCATTACCTGCGAAACGTTGAGTACTTGCCTAATCGATTTCGATTACCCGCGTTTTCGAAAATTTGTCATGCCAACCGACGGCGTCATGGTTCAAAAACGAAAAATGATTGAACGGAATATGCCTGCACAACGACCGGATGAAAATGGTGCCAAACCCCGGTTTTTTTCCATCTTCGGTGATAACCTTGGTTTTTGTGAAGAATTTGCCCAAAGATCTTCCGGTAAGACCTTCGAAGAAACTGTAATATATCAATGCGATAATCAACCCCAAAAGGTAGTCGCGAAGTTTATTTTCTTCATCCAGTAAATAGATGTACGATGGAAAATAATAGACGAGTATAATGCCGATTATGGTACCGATTATCATGGCCAGACCCAGTACAAAAAATTGATCGATCAAGAAGTTGATAAAACGTTTGCCCTGACTTGCCGGTTTCGCGTCGAAAGCAAGTGTGTTTTGCTCATCCATCCGCATTTGTAGCACATTGTCTTTTTCGAAAGTCGGACATTCACTGTCAAAGTCAGCTATGGCTCCCGTGAAACTGCAAACCAATCCAAGGTTCAAATCCTTTTTTTGATATTTGCAAACTTTGCAAAATTTCAGATGTTCGTGCCGTGTCATGGAATCTGGTTATCGGGGGTTGACATTGTACAAACGGCTTACTTGGAAAAAGTATATAATTATTCGACCAACTACATGATAATGTTGGAAATATGTATTCTGGATCAATACGAAGTTGCAATCGAAGCTCTATGCAGGTAGTTGATTACGTACGGTATTCTTCTCAAAAAAGGTAAAATAGATACTGCCCAAAACGGTAATCGCAAAATAGATTACGACGAGCCACACCCCCCATTCGAAATAGGCATTGATACCGAACCAATCCCCTGTCCAAAGTATCAGCGCAATACCCAAACAACCACGAAAAACCTCTATCCATACCGCATGTTGTTTACGGTCCATGAGGCTCGTGTAGCCATAAATGCCAACAAAAACAAGTGCCCCGAACAATAAAAGTCCGTCAAACCCTATTTGTGAATAATTGAAGAACATAAACCACAAAAGGGCCACTGTGACCAACAATTGAAAAACCACGTAAACATTAAATGCCTTGGATGATGGTGTTTCATAACGTGCAAAGCTATATACGTCATCAATAACCTTAATAGGATATTTTTCTTTTACATCGTTTGGTCGCCATCCTGTTGGCATGAACCAAATACGTAGTTTATCATTGAAGCTTTTTGTTCGCCATGCATCTTGCAGCAAACGCCAAAAATGCTGGAAATTGATAAGTATGGGGTTCCAGGTCGAAGCAGGTTTCAAAACGCCATATTGTGGGGGAACATCATCAAGTTCTTCTTGAAAGGTGCCGAACCAACGATCCCAGACACAAAATATGGCCCCAAGATTTTTGTCGATATATTCAGGATTTATGGCATGATGTACCCGATGTTGGGATGGGGTAACAATGATATATTCGAGCCATCCCATTTTGCCAATATGCTGAGTGTGATACCAAAATTGGGCGAACAAATGTATCGGTGCCAACACTGCAATGATTTCGTTCGGCACCCCTAAAATTGCAGCAGGAATCAACAACAATGCAAAATACCCGAAAATATTCGAAATCGGTTGCCGCAGGGCACAGGCCAGATTGAACTCCTCACTACTATGGTGTATTACGTGTTGGTTCCAAAATATGTTGACCTTATGGTTGAGCCTATGGTTCCAGTAGCTGGCAAAATCAATGGCAACGAAGGCAATCGACCAAACGGCCCATGAACTCTTGATTTCTGTAATCGCCAGATATTTTAACAGCAAAGGGTAGGAGACCAATATGATGCCCAATCCAAGTGTATCTTTAATAATATTGGTGAAGCCCGAGCTGATGCTCGATACCGAATCCATTACTTTATGCTTCTGATTTTTAATGAAAAAACCGTACGAAATTTCGAAGATGAGCAGTATTAAAAAAAACGGGATGGCATATAGAAGGGCCTGAGCATACGATTCCATATAATCTAAAGTAGGGAATTATTAATAAAGTTCAAATCAAAGAAATCGACCTTTTTTCATATTAAAAATGAAAAGTACTATTTACTTAACCCTCTGTTTTTGTATCGGTTACCCTTAGAATAAAACCCTGTCCATGAACGTTTTCCAACTTAATATTGGGGTCTTTCTCTAAATATTTTCTTAGATGGGTAATGAATACGTTCAGGCTCTTTTTATTAAAATAATCATTTTTACCCCAAATGGTAACCAAGATGTCCCTATGTCGGCATAACTGGTTCTTGTGCGCCAATAAAAAACTTAGAAGTTGATTCTCACGTGATGTCAGGTGGATTACTTGATCTTTAAAAACCAATTCTTGATTTAGATCATTGAATGAATATTGTCCTAAACTGTATATGTTTTTTTTTGTTTTTTCTGCGGCCATCGAATTGGTAAGCCGTGACAATAATGAATTGATCCTGATTACTAGCTCCTCTTCGTCTATTGGTTTTTTTAGATAATCTACTGCCCCAAGTGAAAAACCTTTCAGAACATCTATTTTAAGTGATTTTGCCGTCAAGAAAATAAAGGGAAGATCGCTGTGTTTTTCCTTTATTTTTGTCGCAAGGGCAAAACCGTCCAACTTGGGCATCATTACATCCAGGATTGCCAAATCAAAGATATGTTTTTCCATTTCGGTCAAAGCCTCGTCACCGTCTTTTGCCCAAACAATTTCAAAATCCTTCATTTGAAGATATTCCGAAAGCAGATATCCCAGGGAAGGATCGTCCTCGACCAATATTAGTTTGTATTTTCTATCGTTCATTTGATAAAGGAATTGAGAGGAAAACGGTTGTGCCCTGATTTTTTATGCTTTCAATATGAACCTTGCCCTTGAGTTTTTCAACGACATTTTTAACATAGCTTAACCCAAGGCCATAGCCTTTTGTCTTATGTAGGTCGCCGTTCTGTACCCGGTAGTACTTTTGAAAAATACGATGTTTATCCTTTTCATCTATACCTATTCCGTTATCGGCTACACTTATAACAAGGTACTTTTTCGATTTTTTTGCCTCAAGACGTATTTGGGGGTCGTTCGAATACTTCTTTGCATTGTCCAATAGGTTGTTGATAGTATTTTCAAGATGGAATACTTCGGCCATTATAGTATATGTACCGGGTTGCAATTCATAACTGAACGAGACGTTTTCTATCGAGATCAAAGCTTGGAATTCTTCGCAAAGCTTTTGTAAATAGGGCCTAAAGTCAACTCGTTCTAAATAGAACATTTTTTTGTTCGCCTCAAGCCTGCCGAGCTCCAACACCTTGTCGATATGATCGGTCAGACGCCGCACTTGCAATCTTAAGATATTGACCAAAGGTTTTTGCTCTTCCGTGGCATTGTTTTCCAATATTTTGGTAGCCAGGCCCATTGAAAAGACTGGTGTCTTGAGTTCATGGGTAAGGTTATTGATAAAATTGTTGGTTACCGTAATCAGGTTTCGCTGCCAATAATATGTTCTCAAGACCCAGAGAACGGCAATTATTATCCCAATAATAAAAAGCAGACTGGGAAGTGTAAGGCTATTCAACTTTGACAGTAGATAATTGTTCAGGTCTTTGAACTTAAGTTCAAGGATCAAACGTTTACCGAGAAGGTCGGGCAAGTACCCTTCGAGTTCAATGGGATATAAGGTGGTTTTTTCCATTTTTTCAAATGAAATGGGCGATTTTAAATAGTAAAGGGAATCCCGGGTGTGAAGCTCATACGAAAAATCGATATCGATGCCGTTGTATATCAATCGCTCGTCAATAATATCGTTCAAGAAATAACTTGATGCGCCCTGAACGCTGTCGATACCGAGGGTAAAGAAAGTGTCGTCCTTTTCGAGGGCCCTTCCTATTAAAAAAGTAAGTTGGTTACGAGAATTTAGATCTTTTTTTATTGTTTCGCTGGCCAGGCCAATTTTTTTGTCGAACTGAATTTTGGCCAAGCTTAGGCCTATTTTTAGATATTGGTATTGTATTATGGCCAGGCCAAGTATCGAAACAATGAATATTATTATATAGAATTTTCTTTTCTTCAAAATCGGAGCTAAATAACAGAAAATTAGTGATTGGCTAATGTTAATTAATCTTTTGTTAATTCAATTAATACATGATTAATCTTTTTTGACCATGGGTTAACCCTTTTCTCAGGTAGATTACGCTATATTGGTCCCAGTTAGTTTTAAGTTAATTATTTGTAAATAAAATGCATATAGAGAGCTAGCCCGTAAAAGGGCTGCTTTTTATTTGCCGTTTCGGTCACTGCAAGTTTTGATAAATGCATAGATTAAGAATCTTTATTTCAAATTCGCTTATAGTTCAATCAACTAATTAAGGAATTGTAATCTGGTTGATAATTCTAGAGGCATGTGTATAAAACTACATTCCAGCACAGAGAAACCTTTTTAATAACCGACAAGATGATGAATTCACAAAAAACAAGGTCTTCCCTAATCTCGATTTCCATAGGACTGGTATACCTGTGGTTCGGGGGGTTAAAGTTTTTTCCAGGGATGAGCCCTGCGGAAGAACTGGCTATAAATACTATAGATCAACTGAGTTTCGGTATTCTGGCACCCCGTATTTCGTTAATCCTTTTGGCTATTTGGGAAACAACCATTGGTATTTTTTTAGTGTTCAACATCAAGAATCGCGTAGTACTCAAATTGGCAATACTCCATATCGTTTGTACATTCACGCCCCTTATTTTCTTTCCAGACATAGTATTCGGGGAGAACACTCTTTCACTATCATTGTTGGGTCAGTATATAATAAAGAACGTTGTAATACTAAGCACCTTACTTGTTCTTTTATCGGAGGTTGAACAAAAAGCGTTTAAAAAGGCCAAAAAGAAAAAACTCGAAACATCCGTTGCCCGAACGAACTAAGGATTTTAGAAATAACGGAACCAAAAACCTATACCTTATAGGGAATTGTCTTTAAAACATGATCCATGGCTGCCAACCTAGCCTCAGGTTTTTTATTGGCCTCTATTATTACCCATGGCGCATGCGGGGTATCGGTCTTCTCGAACATCAATTGTTTATACTTTGTATAATCGTCCCATAGTTCCTGGGCCCTTTCATCTACCGCGGACATCTTCCATCGTTTCAGATTGCTCTTTTTGATATCGTCGAACCTTTTCTGCTGCTCTTCCTTAGAAATGGAAAAATAGAACTTGATGAGATAGGTGTTCGACTGCACGATCATTTTTTCAAATTCGTTTACCTGATCCATGAAGATGTCATATTGGTTCGGAGTGCAAAAGCCATTGACAGGTTCGACTACGGCCCTATTGTACCAACTGCGATCGAAAAAGACGATTTTTCCTGGAGCAGGCAGTTCGTTCACGTATCGTTGAAAATACCATTGGCCTTGTTCTTCTTCCGTCGGTTTGTTCAAAGCGATTACCCTGTAGTATCGAGGATTTATGTGCGCAGCTATGCGACGAATGGCCCCACCTTTGCCCGCCGCATCACGGCCTTCAAAGACGATTACGATTTTTTTATCGTTCTCGATCGCCCAGGTCTGCAATTTGACCAATTCTATTTGCCGCTCTAGCAACTGTTTTTCATACCGTACCTCCCTTAAGGTTTTATTGATATCTATTTTTTTGTTTGAGAACAAACTACGCAACCCTAGCTTAGAATTGAGCAGTTCTACATCTTCTTCGGATAAAATCGGGTCGTTCGTCGATTTCATATTAAATATCGATTTGTTTGACATTGCGATAATAACGTTCGATCAAATTGGGGTCTGGCAAAAGTTTGTCAGAATCCTGTTTATCGTCGGAGTAATCAAATCTCGATAATAGGTATCGAATACTTTCCAAGCGTGCTGTTTTCTTGTTATTGGCTTTTACGATTACCCAAGGGCAGAAAGGAGTATGTGTCTTGGTGAACATCTGTTCTTTGTAAAAAGTATAGGTATCCCAAAGTTCTTGTCCTTTTTTGTCCACCGGACTGAATTTCCATTCTTTAAGTGGATTTTTAAGCCTTGACTTGAATCGTGCTTTTTGTACTTTTTTTGAAATTGAAAACCAAAACTTGACTATAATGATACCATCTTCATACAACATATGCTCAAATTCGGGTACCTGTACCATGAATTGCTCGTATTGATCCTTATCGCAAAAACCCATCACAGGCTCTACAACGGCTCGATTGTACCAACTTCGATCGAAGAATACAATTTCACCAGGATTCGGCAATTCTTTGATGTACCTTCTAAAATACCATTGTCCCCTTTCATTATCGGTCGGTTTTGAAAGTGCCACGACACGTGATGACCTCGGGTTCAGGTGTTCCATAAAACGTTTTATTGCGCCACCTTTTCCCGCGGCGTCCCTGCCTTCGAAAATAACCGCTACGCGAAGTTTGTTTTTCGTTATCCATTGTTGAAGGTTGACCAGTTCGCTCTGCAGTTTGGTCAATTCGATTTCGTATTTTAAATTCTTGACTACGTTATCGACATCGATTTTCTTGGTCCTGGCAATTTTGACCAGATCTTTCCTCGTTCTTGCCTGTAAAAAATCTTCTGAGCTAAAATCCATTGGCTAGTTCTTTATCAGAATATCAAATGTACGGTTTTGAGGCATGGCAGAACATTATAAAAGTTATACGCTTGGTCAAGATTCTACCAAAAGCATTTTTCGAACGGTATTTTTCGAGCTAAAAGGGGCCTATCATAATGTGCGCCCTAAAAGTACCGGGATCCATGAGCCATGGCATACCTTTTTCATGGGGCTTTACGGGTAGTCCTGTGGACTCGGGAGTAGCGAACGGAGTATATATCACATAGCGATATTGACCATCACCAAGTTCGCCCGTGGCTTTGTCATAAGCGGCATCGCTTCCATAGTAGACATACATCATGCTTGGTACAATGGGCATTTGCCATTTTCCGGCTGAGACTTCGGCACCCTGTATTTCACGTTTTTCCTTGGTGTTCTTTCCCTCGGCCGTAAGTTCTCTCCCCCTTTTCATAAAGGGTTCCAGTTCTTTGGAATAGCATGCGACACTAATACCTTCTTTGTTCGGGTCGTCCGCAATACAAACCAAGTTATTGGCGCCTTCCCTTAAAATCGTCATTTGTCCGTTTTCGTCATAGCCGTACACCATTGCCGCATCCTTATCCGCTTCCGGGGCCGGTAAAGTGGCCGTCTTTATTTGGATTTCAGCAGGAAGTATTTTAGGTTTTTTTGCTTCTTGGGAAATTCCCCAAAAAAATGAGAGCGTCAAAAGAACGAAAGATGCTTTTTTCATGTCGATTTTTTATTGGTTCAATTATTGGTCCTTAACTGGATTATTAAACAGTGATCATCGCACTGCTTGCCTCGCCAAGAGCTTCCAAAATCCATTTTCTTTGATGAAAATATATAAAATTTTGAGCGTGATCGGGTTAGGTTTCCCATCATTGATAAGTTCCGCCTGCATGGTACTACGTACCCAAGCCACATTTTCCTTTATCGTAATATCGGGATTTGGAAAATCGATTTTCGAGAAATCCGAAGTACCGTTCAAAATGTTCTCGATAAACGTTTTTCTGTCTTCAATGCTGCCGCCCGAATGGCCATAAGTCAGTTCCTCGGCGGTAAGGTTGTGCAACTGTAGCGAATCTGCAGCGATAATGGCCTTGTGCAGGTTATTCACGGTCAATTCGATTGCTTTGTTATCGAGATCTAAAGATCTTAGATAGGCCAAGTGCATGGGCAATTGTTCGGTGGCCCTTGAAGATTCGTCTTCGATAAAATGATATTTCACCCCTGTTTCCTTAGCAGCCTTCATTACAGCGGCTATGTTCACATCACCGGTGCCGAGTACGACATTACGTTCTTTGTCCTGTCTGCCATTTTGGTTGTCGATAGACCCGATCATTCGATCTTTCAAATGGGTAATCGGAAATCTACCAGGGTACTTTCGTAAAATCTCCGCAGGGTTTTGACCGGGATTTCGTGTCCAGAACACATCCATTTCGATGTTTACGTATTGAGGATCGGTATTTTCCATCATATAATCATACATGGTACCTGGCCCAGAATATGGTCGAAACTCGTACCCATGCGCATGGTATAGTAACGAAATGCCCGATTCCGCCAGTTGCTTTCCTGCCCCGTTGAACACCTCGACCCCTTTCTTCATGTCGTCAAAGGTGAAATCGTCTCCGTTATGCGGTATCCAATAGCATACGGCATATTCGGCCCCGAAGAATTTAAGGTTCTCGATAATCGAGGCGATACTGTCCCTGTTCGTTAGATCCTCAAATGATACGCCACCCGCAACAACCTTAAATCCATATTTGTCCAATAGAGCTTTGTATTCTTCTCTGGGCATCCTTCTCGAACCTGCACCTTCAATGTATTTAATGCCCATCGCTTTCAGTTTGACGAGTGCATCTTCAACATCTTCTTGCATAAGGCCCCTGGCCGTTCCCATAATGATTCCCACTTGGGGCTCTTGGGCCGAGAGCGGATATCCGATTAGAATAAAAAATAAGGCAAGAACTATTTTTTTCATTTTCAGTATTGATTGGTTCCTCTCAAATATAAGAACTCGTCTTGAGTTTTTATAATTCCCTGCAAAATTGTCTTTTGCGCCCGTATTTTGTCTTTTTTCGCTCCGTAGCCCTGCTATGCAGCTTAAAAAAGTCTTTATCCGTGCACAAAATCTATATTTTTCGGTCGAATCAAAAAACTCAAGATGAGTTCTAAATAAAAAATGGCAAGCTTGTTTTTCTAAACTTATGGCAAGTTTTCAAATTCGGTATATAAAGGATTTTCTTTCGCCCGAGAGAAGGAATACCTATTTGGTAGGAAGCGATATTACATAATCGTAACTCTCATCAAGGTATTTGGCCACCATATCTAAATCGTGCAACATTTTTTCAGGAACCAACACGTAACCCTTCATAACAGCCCCATATGATTTGTAAATGGTCGTGGACCATTCTTTGATATATTTTTCTTGTACTTCCTTTGAAAAACGAATGCCTATTTCACAGTCTTTGTTAAAAAGGGAGAACATATAACCGTTTGCGGAGGTATAGGGCATGGTCTTGCCCTTTCTTTCAAATCGAGGGCATTTCGCAACAAGTTGGTCGTAGATTTTGAGTTTTTCCTCCCTCATGGCAACTATTTTAATTCAATCGACTTGCCGGTCTTGGCGCTTTCACGCGCGGCTTCCAATATTTCTACAACGATCATGTTATTTTCAAGGGATGACAGGTCACTCGGGTTCAATTCGATTTCACCTCGAATTACCGCGATAAAAAGCCTGAAAGGGTCATCAAAAGGAGCTTCTCTTTCCTCTAGTTTGAATTTTTCTTCGCTAAAACCATCATATCCTTCCGAAATGCGAATCCGCATATCATGTCGGTTGTCGGCATATACAACCCCCTTTTCTCCATATATTTCCATATCCTTTCTTCCAATGGGCCAATTCCATGAAGGCTCTAAAATGGCCATACTGTTGTCATAAGTCAAAAGAATGGTGCAATCATCATCTACTTTGGGATTATTTTCAACTTGTAATTGTTGCGTAACCGCCGTAACCGTATTGGGTCTTTTCCCTTCATGTAGCCAGGTCAGCAAATTGGCACCATAACAACCAAAATCTATCAAAGCGCCCCCGCCATTTTGAACGGGATCCGTGAGCCAATCCAAGAACTCCTTTTGCACCCCGATTTTTTTAGGTCCTTTATGCCCATCACGAACGATGACTTTTCTTATACCTCCGATATCTCCTTTTTTCATTATTTCGTAGGCCTTATGGTTTGTTGGGTACCAAGTAGTCTCATAATTGGTAAGTAGATGGATCTTGTGTTTTTTTGCCAAGGCTTCCATTTTATTGGCATGTGCCACACTTACGGCCAAAGGCTTTTCGACCATTACATGAATTCCTTTTGGCGCACATGCTTCAACAACGGCCAAGTGCTCATAAATTGAACCGAAGGCGGTTACGGCAACGGGCTTCTTTTTCGTCAGCATTTCCTCCATATTGTCAAAGACCAAATCCATGGTAAGTCCGTATCGTTCTATATAACGTTTAGCCAGATCGGTGTTGGGCTCGACAATACCTACAATTTTAATGTCACCGCTTTTCTGGGCGCCAAAAACCCAATTTACGTGTCCGTGGGTCAAGCCTGCCACACCTATAGACATAGGATCTTTTTGCGCAGATAATTGCAGGGTGGCAAGGACTAACATGAGAAATACATTTTTTTTCATCGTGGATTGATTTTTCTTATGAGAAAGTTTAATCCCCAATTTATAAAAACAGATTTAAATGTATCCTTGTTGGGACAAGTTTTATCTAATTGCCCAAATTTTGTGGATTCATGATTTTAAGAACCTTGGATTCTGTTTATGAAAGACTTGCCAAACTTTTTTCCAAAGTCTCGATTTTGGCCTCGGCATCGGCCTGCTTTTTACGCTCCAAGGCAATAACCTTTTCCGGCGCATTGTTTACAAAACGTTCATTTTGAAGCTTTTTTTGAACCGATTGTAAAAAACCACGGGTGTATTCAAGTTCTTCGCGAATCTTTTTCATTTCGGCGTCAATGTCTATGGTACCGGCCATAGGAATAAAATATTCATTGCTTTTTACCCGAAATGTCAACGCCCCTTCAACTGTCTCATCGACATACGAAATACTCGAGATATTGGTCAATTTTTGAATGACCACATCCCAATCCTTCGAAGCGTTTTCACTATTTATGACCGATAGTTCAAGGGCTTCTTTCATGGCGATGTTCTTGTCTTTTCTGATAGTACGAATGCCCGCAATGACCTCTGAAGCAAAATCAAAACCTCCTGTTAAAACATTGTCCGCCTTGCCTGATTTAGGCCATTGGGCCACTATCAATGCCTCTTCGGGTTTCCTTGTTGCAATATGTTGCCAAATTTCTTCGGTCAAGAAGGGCATGAAAGGATGTAACAATTTCAGGTTCTGTTCCAAAATATTGATTATGGCATCAAAGGTCGTTCGGTCGATAGGTTTTTGATAAGCCGGTTTAACGATTTCCAAAAGCCAAGAACTGTAATCATCCCACACTAATTTGTAGGTGGCCATCAAAGCGTCCGAAATTCGGTATTTACTGTAATGATCTTCTATTTCGGCCAAAGTTTGGTCGAACTTTGCATGAAACCATTCAATGGCCAATTTTGATGCCTCAGGCTGCGGAATGTCTGCGACCTCCCAACCTTTTACCAGCCGAAAGCCGTTCCAGATTTTATTGGCGAAGTTTTTCCCCTGTTGGCATAGATCTTCGTCGAACATCAAATCATTACCAGCAGCCGAACTTAAAAGAAGCCCAACGCGAACACCATCGGCCCCATAATCGTCGATTAATTTTAAGGCATCAGGTGAATTACCCAAGGACTTCGACATTTTGCGGCGCTGCTTGTCCCTGACAATACCTGTAAAATAGACATTTTTAAAAGGCTTTTCGTTGCGGTACTCGTATCCTGCGATTATCATACGCGCTACCCAGAAGAAAATAATATCGGGTCCGGTGACCAGATCGCTGGTCGGATAATAGTACTTGATATCGTCATTATCAGGTTCCAAAATCCCGTTAAAGACGGTCATTGGCCAAAGCCATGAGGAAAACCAGGTATCGACTACATCTTCGTCTTGTCGGAGATGTTCTATTGCCAGTTTTGGGTTGTTGGATTTATCCTGTGCCAACTTTAAAGCCTCATCGATATTTTCGGCGACTACAAAATCGTCTTCCCCATCGCCATAATAATAGGCGGGAATACGTTGGCCCCACCAAAGTTGGCGTGAAATGTTCCAATCACGGATGTTTTCCATCCAATGACGATAGGTGTTTTCGAATTTTTTTGGGAAAAACTTGATTTCCTCGGTTTCAAGAACGGCCTTAAGTGCCGGTTTGACCAATTCCTCCATCCTTAAAAACCATTGATCCGAAAGTCTTGGCTCGATTACCGCTTTGGTACGTTCGGAAGTTCCCACTTTGGTAAGATATTGCTCCGTTTTGACCAAAAATCCTTTTTCCTCGAGCTCTTTGGCGATTTCTTTTCGAACCGTAAAACGGTCTTTGCCCTCATAATGCAATCCAAAGGAGTTCATGGTGGCATCCGCATTGAATATGTCAATGGTCTCCAAATTGTGTTTTTCGCCCAAAGCCTTATCGTTGACATCGTGGGCAGGTGTGACCTTTAGACAGCCGGTACCGAACTCGATTTCCACATATTCGTCCTCGATGATAGGAATAGATCGGTCGCAAATGGGTACAATGGCCCTTTTTCCCTTTAAATGATGGTGTCGCTCGTCATTGGGATTGATACAAATGGCGGTATCGCCTAATATGGTCTCAGGTCGGGTAGTGGCAATGGTCACTTTTTCCTTGGAACCTTCGATTTGATAGGCAAGATAGTATAAGAGGCCTTGTTTTTCCTCGTAGATGACTTCTTCGTCCGATAGGGTTGTTTGGGCCTGTGGATCCCAGTTCACCATTCGATATCCCCTGTAAATCAATCCTTTATTGAACAAATCGATGAAGACCTTGATGACGGATTCAGACATTTTGTCATCCATTGTAAAAGCGGTTCTATCCCAATCGCATGAGCATCCCAATTTTTTCAATTGTTCCAAGATAACACCGCCATATTCTTTCTTCCATTCCCAAGCATGTTCCAAAAATTCATCTCGCGAAATATTGTTCTTGGCAATACCTTGTTCCTTAAGCTTGGCTACTACCTTGGCCTCGGTAGCGATCGAAGCATGATCGGTGCCGGGCACCCAACAGGCGTTTTTGCCCATAAGGCGGGCCCTACGGGTCAATACGTCTTGTAAGGTATTGTTGAGCATATGGCCCATGTGCAATACCCCGGTTACGTTTGGTGGAGGGATTACGATGGTATAGGGTTCGCGTTCATCAGGTATCGAATGAAAGTAGTTGTGTTTCATCCAATAATCATACCAGCGGTTTTCGGCACTGGAAGGCTCATATTTCGAAGGAATTTCCATTTTTTGGAACGATTTTTGTTCATTCTTGGCCGGCAAATATAAACGACCCAAAAAGATATGTTAAATTATCGATTTGGGACACCGTTTGCCGAAAAAGGAATACGAAACAAAAATAAGTAACGTTAGTATATAACAAAAGGATTTTGAGGTTCATCTGAAAAGATTTACTTTTGAAACCAACCCTAAATTAAATATGATGAAAAGAATAGTACTACTATTATTTATGGGCCTAATGGCCTTTAACCTTACCGCTCAGGATAAGAAGGCAAAGATTGAATTCAAGACCGAAACGGTCGATTATGGCGAAATCGAAAAAGGAGCCGATGGTGTACGTGTTTTCGAATTTACCAATACAGGAGATGCCCCTTTGATAATCAGCAAGGTCAGCTCAAGTTGTGGATGCACGATCCCGAAAAAACCTGAAGAACCGATTCTACCTGGTAAGAAAGGAGAAATTCAAGTAAAGTATGACACAAACAGAGTCGGTCCGATAAGAAAGGCCATAACGGTCATATCAAATGCCGATACACCTACCAAAGTTTTAAAGATCAAAGGTGAAATCAAGGCCGCTGAAGGCACCAAATAGACGAATCTGCATTACTAATAGTTATAAAAAACCCTGGCCTTTGGTCAGGGTTTTTCTTTAAGCACATTTTTAAGTACGAAGGTAAAAAGTAGGTCGGAATTGTAGCGCTCAATCAGTACCTTGACTTTTTTGCCCTCACGCTCGTTGAGCATATGCATGATTTCCTGTAGTTTGAAACGATGTACACTTTTTCCGTTGACCGCCAAAATTACATCACCTTCTTGAAGACCTGCGCTTTCGGCCGGACTACCTGCGCGTATGCCCGAAACAACGATTTCGGGAACCAAACTAAGCCTGGTTCTATTCTCAAAAAGTATTTGAACGTCTCCAAACGATTTTTTGTCATTGTTGACCACACCATTGGCATCAGTAATACGCTCTGAAATATAACGGAGTCCGTCATGCTGAAGTGCGATGCCGCTCATATTGTAATGGAAGGGCTTATTAAAATTGTTGTTTTTTCGCAGTGTTATTTTTCCATTGGGATAATCGAAGATAATATTGAACCGTTTCAAAACTTCCCCGCCCATACTTCCATTTCGGTCTCCAAGGTTCTTAATATCATTGAAGGCTTTCATATCTGGAAATGCCGCTTTGGCATCGTAAAGCATGAACCCCCCTATTTTGATACTCTTGACCATGGTGCGTTTTCCGAAGATATCACCGCTCAGGCCCTTTCCTAGATAGTCTTCGTAATTTTTGTCGGGAATATCGATTTTTTCGTTTTCAAACAGCCAAATTGCATCACTACTGCCCGTGTCGAGCAACATTTTGACGGGTATGTTGTCACTGCCCTTTATTTGTACCTCACCATCGACATAAGCCTTTTTACGTATGACATGAAGCGGTAACGTCTCACTTTTCTTATCGGGCCTGTATCGATATCGCTGAGGGTCGTGAAACTTTATAACCCTACTGGCATAGTTGATATCCACTACAAAGTCCCTGAATAGTTCATATCCAATGATACCATGAACGGGTATGCCCAAGCTTGGTGAAAAGTTCATTTCGCTGTCTAGTACAACGTACAATTTTTCATTGCTATTTCGAATGTTGCCCAATTTAAAATCATTCTCTTTGGAACTCAGCGCTTTTATAGGCTCGCCATCACCCAATCCGTTAATGGTAATCTCCGATACATTGTTGATTTGGATTGAATCTTGATCGGTCAAATTGAAGAGTATCGGTTTGCCCACACCCGAATCAAGTACAAAGGATAGTTCTGTGCCGTTTACCGTAATCGGAATGATCACCAAATTGTTGATCAGCTTGAATTTCACTTTTTGAAACCGCTGCCCTTCGGGTAATGAGAACCCCTGTGCCGTTCCATAAAATGGAAAACACATAAAAACAAATAAAAGTAAAGGGATGATTCGCCTCAACCTTCTAATTTTTAATGGATTGACTTTCTTAAAGTTAAGTATTTTTGAATTACGGCCGACGTTAATTAACATAATTTCGATTAAGTAATTAAATCATAAGCTTATTGCTTTGTCCGATGGGTTTTCTCATTTTTGCCTAAAATAAATCAACATGCCGACGATATCGCAGAAGGGGCGGATAATGCCAGAATCGCCCATAAGAAAATTGGTCCCCTTTGCGGAACAGGCCAAAAAGAATGGCGTCAAGGTTATACATTTGAATATTGGCCAGCCAGATATCAAAACACCACAGATAGCCCTTGATGCGGTCAAGAACAATATTATCGAGGTTCTTGAATATAGTAGAACGGAGGGTTCCGAGACGTATCGCAAGAAAATCGCGAAGTACTATGAAAAAAATGATATCATGGTCGATGCATCTGATATCATTGTAACAACGGGCGGTTCGGAAGCACTCTCATTTACTATCGGAAGTATTGCCGATACTGGCGACGAGATAATCATACCTGAACCGTTTTATGCCAATTATAACGGATTTGCGACAGCTTTGGGTGTCAAGGTCGTACCTGTTGTCTCCCATATCGATACCAATTTTGCCTTACCGCCGATAGAACAATTTGAAAAACTCATAACATCGCGAACAAAGGCCATTTTAATCTGTAACCCTGGAAATCCCACTGGGTATCTTTATAGCAAAGAGGAAATACAAAAATTGGCGGCCATAGTAAAAAAACACGACCTGTTTTTGGTGGCCGATGAAGTCTATCGCGAATTCACTTATGACGGCAAGGAGCACTATTCGGTCCTTCAGGAACCGGGATTGGAATCACATGCGATAATCGTGGACTCGGTTTCGAAACGTTATAGCATGTGCGGTGCGCGGATCGGATGTCTTGTGTCAAAAAACAAAGAAGTAATCAAAACAGCCCTTAAGTTTGCTCAGGCAAGGTTGTCGCCGCCTACCTATGCACAAATTGCAAGTGAGGCGGCACTAGAAACCCCTCAAAGTTATTTTGACGAGGTAAAAGAAGAATATGTTGCCCGAAGAAATATGTTGATTGAAGAATTGGGTAAGATAGAGGGAGTGAAGATAGGTAGGCCACAGGGTGCCTTCTACTGTATCGTTGAACTGCCTCTGGCCGATGCGGACGATTTCGCGCAATGGCTTTTAGAAGATTTCAGGGTGAACAATGAAACCGTTATGGTGGCTCCGGCCGCCGGATTTTATGCAACGGAAGGACTTGGCAAAAACCAGATACGAATCGCCTACGTACTTGATAAAGAAAGTCTAAAGCGAGCGGTCAACATACTAAAAGAAGCCTTAAAAAGTTATATAGGCTGATGACCGTTCAGAAAAATAAATCGCTTAAGTCTTATAATACCTTCGGTATTGATGTAAAGGCCCGATTTTTCTGTAAAATCAATACTTTGGATGACTTAAGGCATGCCTTTCAACTTGAAGGATATCCCAGAAAATTTATTATAAGCGGTGGAAGCAATATGCTCTTGACCAGAGATATAGATGCTTTGGTGTTGCATATCAATTTAAAAGGAATCGAAGTAATTTCCGAAGATGATGATAAGGTGATCATTAAGGTCATGGCCGGTGAGAATTGGCATGAAATGGTACTTTGGACGCTTAAACAGGGTTATGGTGGACTAGAAAATATGTCGTTGATACCCGGAAATACAGGTACGGCGCCAATTCAGAATATAGGGGCCTATGGTGTTGAGTTGAAGGATGTTTTTGAGAGTTGTGAGGCTTTGGAGATAAAAAACCTAAGTATCAGAACATTCACAAAAGAAGAATGCAAATTCGGATACCGCGATTCATATTTCAAAAATGAAGGAAAAGGAGAATATATTATTGTTTCCGTGAATTTAAGGCTGACCAAGAAAAACCATATGCTGAATACTTCGTATGGTTCTATCGAAGAAGAATTAAAAAAGAACGTTGTTGTCCATCCTACCATAAAAGACGTGTCGGAAGCCGTTATTGCGATTCGTAAGCGTAAATTGCCCGACCCGAAAGAATTGGGCAACAGTGGCAGTTTTTTTAAAAACCCCGTCATATCGGATTCTAAATTTCGTACCTTCATAAAACATCATCCGCAGGCACCACATTATCAGGTCTCCGAAAACGAATTTAAGATTCCGGCCGGATGGCTGATCGAACAATGCGGATTCAAAGGAAAGCGATTCGGTGACGCCGGTGTACACAAGAACCAAGCTTTGGTGCTGGTAAATTACGGGTCTGCTGCAGGGCTTGAAATATTGGATTTGGCGACCAAGATCATGAAAGCGGTCCAACAGCGATTCGGTATTGCAATTACCCCGGAAGTCAATATAATAAAATAACCCCCGAAGAAGTTCCCCGAGGGTTATACCAAACCAAACTAACCAAAAACTAAATGTGCAGTTACCAAGTGCACATCTATATTAAAATTTTGTGATAACGCTAGCTATAACAATCAATTTTATAAATTAGCGTTTAAGGGATATACGGTTTAAAAAGGAAATTGGATGCTTTGTCGAACAATTTTTTAAAACCCATGAACGAGGTATGAGCACACTTCTTGAAAAGCACATAGTAGAGTTGCTTCAAGAGCGAAATGAAAAAGCCATTTCCCTTTTGTACGACAACTACGGCGATACGTTATTTGGGGTCGCCAACAAAGTTGTACGTGATGAAGAATTGGCACAGGATGTTTTGCAGGAAAGTTTCGTGAAAATCTGGAAAAAATCGGATTCGTACGACCCTACCAAGGCAAAATTGTTCACTTGGCTTTTTCGTATTACACGGAATACCGCTATTGACAAATTAAGAAGTGTCAACACGAAATCGGATAAGGAAATCCAAATGGACGTTTCCGACGTATATAATTTAGGTGTTGAGGGCATTAGGCCAGAACTAATGGATGTTCGCGAGAACTTGGATAAGATAGAGTCTAAGTATCAAATAGTACTTGAAGCCCTATTTTTTCAAGGAATGACCCAACAGGAAGCCAGCGAAGAGCTGGATATTCCTTTGGGAACCATAAAATCGAGGTTGAAAATCGGTTTGCGCGAACTCAAAAAAGTATATGGGCCGACGACGATTATACTCGCACTTTTAATTTTATCGTAATGAAGGAAAAAATAAAAATATTTCTAGATTCCGACTTGCTTGAGAAGTATCTTTTGGGTACAGCGACGAAGCAAGAAGAGTTTCAATGTGAGCGATACATTGCTATGTATCCTGAAGTAAGGGAAACCTTTGACGAACTTCAAGAGAATTTAGAGGAGTTTGCCAAAATGCATGCTTTGAAAACCCCGGAAGGTCTTAAGGAAAAGATTATTGCAAGAATCAAAGCCGAGAACTCTGGTAGAAAGAAGTTCTTTAAATATGCTATTGCAGCTAGTTTTGCGGCATTGATGTTCGCCGGTGCGTCGTATTTCTTTTGGGACCAAAATCAAAATCTGCAAGAACAGAATACCATCGTTACCAATGAGATCAAGGATCTTAAAGAGAATATGAAGCAGCAATTGGAAGATGTTCGAAACCAATTTATCGTTTTGAATAATCCCCAAACTAGAAAGCTTAATGTAAAAGGCAACCAAAAGGCCAAAGATTTGAAGGCGGTGGCCTATATCAATCCGGTAAAAAAGCTTTCCTATATCAACGTTAGTAAACTGCCCAATTTGCCTGAAAGCCAGGTTTTTCAGATGTGGGCAGAAGTGAACGGCGAGATGGTCAACCTCGGGGTAATCAAGGAAGCCGCCGGCCAAGAAAAATTAATGGCGTTGCCTTATGCCGAAAATGCGGTGGGGTATATTACGATCGAGCCCCAGGGCGGAAACGAAACTCCGACGGTCGAGAATATAGTGGCCAATATCAAATATTGACTTTCTTATAACATTTAAAACAAGGCCCCGGCATTAATGTCGGGGCTTTATTTTTGTAACTTTGCATAAAATTACCGAGAATGAAATTGATTTTACTGACCATCGGACTTTTGGCTGTTGCATTTGCAGGAATCGCCATAAAAATATGGTCAAAAAAAGATGGAAAATTCGCAGGTACATGTGCGAGCCAAAGTCCATTTTTGAATAAGGAAGGAGAAGCCTGTGGCATGTGCGGTAAATTGCCGGACGAACAGGATTGCCGAAGGGAATCATTAACGGAATTGCATTGATTCCGCTTCACCCCTAAATTGCTTTACGCTACAATAATTGCAATTGAATACGTCGGGTATAAAGATCAAAGAAACCATACTGAGAGCCAAACAGGGAAACCAAATTGCGTTCAGTGCGCTTTTGGATACCTTTTGGAACGATGTTTACGGTTTTCAGTTAAAGCGCACCGAAAATGAAAATGACGCCGAAGACATCACTATTCAGACCTTTTCCAAAGCTTTTGATAAAATCGACACCTATGATGAAGGGTACGAGTTCAAAACTTGGTTGATCGCTATTTCAAAAAACATACACGTCGACCTGATTCGAAAAAGAAAGCGAAACGTATTGGGTTCCGATAGTAACGATGAGGCCATCAAATCGGTACTTGATGACGCGCCATCCGCTGAAGACCAATTGATTATCGAACAGAACTTGGCGGCGCTATTGCAGCACATAAAAAAATTAAAGCCCCATTACCAAGAAGTTATCAATTTGAGGTATTTCAACGAAATGAGCTATGCGGCCATTGCACAAGAACTCAACGAGCCGATGAACAATGTGAAGGTAAAATTGTTGAGGGCTAAAAAATTACTGGCCGAAATGATCAAAAACAAAAACTAGAACTTGTTACGTTTGATTTTTGTGATAATAGTATCATTGAGGAATTTCCCTTTTGACCAATGAAATGTATGATTTCATGGCTTGTTCTCTCGAGATATTCTTGGCCTGTATAAGGGCATTGGCCTTAAAAGCGTTGATAAGCGGTGTTTCACTCCCCGGGTTGCTGAAGTTTTTGTTCGCTATCTTATAATAGGCATATAGCTTGAGCAGTAAATCCGCCGGAAGCGGTTCGGTATAATTATTGACAAATTCGACCGCTTTGGCAAAATCGGATTGTAGTTTATCATTCTTCATCACCCATTTTGTCGATAACCGTTGCGATGCAGGTTTTGGCACCAACCACCTTCTGGTTCAATTTAACGGCAATGGCAGCATTCAATGGCAATAAAAGATCCACCCTGGAGCCGAATTTTATAAAGCCCGCGTCATCTCCCTGCTGTACGCTTTGCCCTTCTTCCGCATAGTTTATGATACGTCTCGCCATTGCACCTGCAATCTGTCTGTACAGTATATCGCCGAACTTGGGCGTATTGACCACCACCGTCGTCCGTTCGTTTTCCAAACTTGATTTAGGATGCCATGCCACCAAATATTTACCGGGATGATATTTGGAATATTTAATACTTCCGCTAACCGGATATCTTGTTACATGCACGTTCACTGGCGACATGAAAATGGAGACTTGCATTCTTTTATCCTTAAAATATTCGGGGTCCTCGACCTCTTCGATAACGACTACCTTACCGTCTACCGGGGCTAGTACTTCATCAAAACTTTTGACAGGAACCCTTTTCGGATTACGAAAGAACTGAAGGATCAGCACCAATATGAGAACAGCCAAAATTTGGATTGCCAATCTCAACCAAGGGATATCCACATAGAACTGTGAAATCAAGACCGTGGCAATTACAAGAAAAAAAGTCGTCAAAATTATTGTTTGACCCTCCCTATGAAACATATGCAAAAATCGTTAATGTTAAGTATGCAAATGGTGCTGCAAATACCAAGCTATCCAACCGATCCAACATTCCGCCATGGCCCGGTAAAATCGCGCCACTGTCCTTTACGCCTGCAGATCGTTTGAGCTTCGATTCCAACAAGTCGCCCAAACTTCCTGATACGACGATCACAGCAGCTAATATCATCCATTGGCCGGGACTTATCAAAGGCTCGTATATACCCATCAGATAAGCGGCACCCATTGCAAATATAAACCCTCCGATTGTTCCTTCAACCGTTTTTTTTGGAGAAATCGAAGGATAGAGTTTTGTACGCCCCACGCTCTTTCCGACGATATAGGCAAAAGAATCGTTTACCCAGATTAAGATAAAGATTCCCATAATGAGAAGTTTGGCGAAATCGTCATCCTTATAAGGAATCATTGTCAGAAAAATACATCCGCCCCCGATATAAAAAAGTCCGATTATGAACTTTTGCATTGTATTGAATTGCCTTTCCTTTTTTTTGAACAGGTAGAACAAAAGGGCGATGTCAATAGTAATCGTGATGAACATCAGCAAGTTTATCAGCCCTTTGTCGTTGGTCAAATAAATGAATATCCACCATAAGGCAAGATAGGCTATGAAGATGTGGTACCCTCTTAAGGCCACCAATCTTTTATATTCATAAAGACATGCAAGGCCAAAGGTCATGAACAAAAAATCGAACGCATCAGAATTCAAGAATACCGCTGAGAGCAATAAAACAATATATACGGCACCTGTGAGCGATCGTCTTAGGATTTCCCTCATGCTACAAATCCTCCTGAAGTAAAAGATAAAGGTTCTTTGAACTACTTCCGTAGGTTAAGAAATCGTCTGAATTTTCAGTTGTGGGAAGAAAATGTTTGAGTGTAGTAATATTGGCAGGTATGTTGTGTCCGTATTTTTTCTTTATGATTTTAAGCCCTTCCCCGATCGATTCGACCAATTGACTTGTCGTAGCGTAAACAATAACATTATCGGGAAGCTCGTTAAGTTTCTTTTCCATTAATTGGTTGGAACAGACTAGAATCGAACCGTTTTGGGCAATGAGATGCTCGCAGGTCGTAAAAAAGACGTCACTTTCTTCTGTCTTATCGGTGAATGTGACATCCTTTACGAACTTTTCTTCTAGACGGGGGTTCATGGCAAAAAACGGATAATCTTGCCATCCATTTTCTTCGACAATGTTCTTCATGGCTGTTGAAACTTCGGAAAAAGAATCGCAGTATAGAAATTTTCCTCCATTTTTTTTGAAATGGATGGTAAACTTCTCATCGACCGGAATATTGAGATCGGGCATATGCATACCTCGGGTTTCCTTAGTTTCTTTCGAAACTTTTTTTCCACCACCAAAAAGTTTGTCAAATAGCCCCATTGACTGTATAATACTTCTTCAATATGTGCCCCGCTAATAAAGCACAACGTTAAATATAGCTATTTATTTTCTTCCTCTTTATCCGGCTCAGCACTGGTTTTTTCTGTAACCAAAGCTTCTTCAACGGTCTCTTTCGGTATTTCTTGACCCTTCTCGTCAAACTCTTTTTCAAAAGGGCGTTTTCCGAAAATCTTTTCAAGATCTTCTTTGAAGATGACTTCTTTTTCGAGCAGGCGTTCTGCCAAAATGGTCAGCTTATCCTTATTCTCCTTCAAAACCTTTATGGCCCGAACATATTGTTCTTCTATAAGTTTTGAAATCTCAATATCTATTTTACGTGCGGTTTCTTCGCTATAGGGTTTTGAAAAGCTGTAATCGGTCTGGCCGGAAGAATCATAATAGGTGAGGTTACCCAGTTCATCGTTAAGGCCATAAACGGTTACCATGGCCCGTGCCTGTTTGGTCACCTTTTCCAAATCGCTCAATGCACCCGTAGATATTTTATCGAAGATTACTTTTTCGGCTGCCCGACCTCCTAAAGTGGCACACATTTCATCTTTCATCTGTTCGGGCCTAACGATCAATCGCTCTTCGGGAAGGTACCATGCCGCTCCCAAAGATTGACCCCTGGGCACAATGGTTACCTTGACCAAAGGTGCTGCGTGTTCCAACATCCAACTTACCGTGGCATGGCCCGCCTCATGATAGGCAATAGTCTTTTTTTCGCCCGGAGTAATAATCTTGTTCTTTTTCTCTAATCCACCGACAATGCGATCGACGGCATCCAAGAAATCTTGTTTGCTGACCGCTTTTTTCTCTTTTCGCGCAGCGATCAATGCGGCCTCGTTGCAGACATTTGCAATGTCTGCCCCTGAAAAGCCCGGGGTCTGTCTTGCCAGAAAGTCAAGGTCCAATTTTTCAGAAGTTTTAATAGGTCTGAGATGTACCTCGAAAATTTCCTTTCGTTCCCTAATATCCGGCAAATCGACATAAATCTGTCTGTCAAAACGCCCTGCCCGCATAAGTGCCTTGTCCAAAACATCGGCACGGTTCGTGGCAGCTAGTACTATGACATTGGTGTTAGTGCCGAAACCATCCATTTCGGTCAACAATTGGTTCAAAGTGTTTTCGCGTTCGTCGTTAGAGCCCGTAAAATTGTTTTTGCCCCTTGCCCGGCCAATGGCATCTATTTCATCGATAAAAATAATTGCCGGTGATTTGTCCTTAGCCTGCTTAAAGAGATCACGGACCCTGGAAGCACCTACCCCCACAAACATTTCAACGAAGTCAGACCCGGAAAGGGAAAAGAAAGGTACTTTGGCCTCACCTGCTACAGCCTTCGCAAGTAATGTTTTACCTGTTCCCGGAGGGCCGACCAATAATGCACCTTTTGGAATTTTTCCTCCTAACGAGGTATACTTGTCAGGATGCTTTAAGAATTCCACGATCTCCTCGACTTCTTCTTTTGCACCTTCCAATCCGGCAACATCTTTAAATGATGTTCTGGTATCAGTCTTTTCATCGAAGAGTTTTGCCTTCGACTTACCGATATTGAAAATTTGTCCACCGGCTCCACCACCTCCGCCACCTGACATTCTGCGCATCAGGTATATCCAGATACCGATTATCAGTATAAAAGGTAGAATGCTCAACAACATTTCCATGAAGAGATTCGATTCTTTATCGAATTCAACAATGGTGTCAAGATTGTTTTCCTTTTTGATTTCGGTAATCTCGTTTTGGAAAATCTGTAAATCTCCATAATCGAGAACATATTGAGGTACCGCTCCTGTCGAGGGCAGCCAGGGCTTTACATTCACATCTTTGTGGACATCTTTTTGAAGTGCCTCATCGGAGAGAAAGACTTTCGCCTGATTGGTATTGGTAATGATCAATATTTTACTGATATCACCATTTCGAAGATACTCCTGAAGTTCGGAAGTGGTCGTTTTCTTAGTGTTCGATAGGTTCGAACTGCCGAAAAACTGAAAACCTATGAGTAGTACTATTATCAATCCATAAATCCACCACGAGCTGAATTTAGGTTTCTTATTTGTATTGTTGTCTTTTGCCATTATCTTTTTTTTACCCTTTTTCCGGTCTTATCAGTTATCGGTAAATATCCGGATTATTTTAGGGCTTGATTTACGTTGCTTTCAAATTCGGTCACCTTTGCATCGCCCCAAAGGCCTTCAATATCATAATAATCACGAATATGTTTTTGGAATATATGAACGACAACGTTTACATAGTCCATTAAAACCCACTCCGCATTATCCTGGCCCTCAATATGCCAAGGTTTGTCCTTTATAGCTTTGCTGACAGTTTTTTGGATGGATCCGACTATTGCATTGACATGCGTGTTTGAAGTACCATTGCAAATTATAAAGTAGTCACAAACGGTGTTTTCAATTGCCCTAAGATCCAGTAAGTTTATCTGCTGACCTTTAACTTCTTCAATACCTTGTAAAATTAATGCAATTAACTCGTCTGTGCTAGCTTTTCCTTTTTGCATTCAAAAATTTTAGTTTATGCAAAGTTATTATTTTTTTGTTCTTTTAACCGTAGTTTTTGACAATAGATTCCTACGTTATATCACAGGGACATAGATGCAAATAATCAAACTTAGTGCCACGGACTCTACAAATGCCTATTTAAAGTCTTTGGCTAAGTCTGAACTTCTTGATGACCATACTGTCGTAGTCGCCGAGAAACAGTTGAAAGGCCGCGGACAAATGGGTTCCGTATGGCAATCTGAAGCAGGTAAAAACCTAACATTCAGTATTTTAAAAAAGTTCGGAAACTTAGCTGCCGAAGATCGGTTTCGATTGAATATTTGTGTTTCAATAGCCATTGTCGGCGCTTTAAAAGAGTTGGATCTCAACAATCTCACCGTCAAGTGGCCTAACGACATTCTGTCAGGAAATTGCAAAATATGCGGAATCTTGATCGAGAATACCATATTGGGCGACAAAATTCAAGCTTCGATAATCGGAATTGGCTTAAACGTAAACCAATTGCTCTTCGACAACCTTAAAAACGTTTCATCGTTAAAATTGTTGCTGGGGCAAACGTTTGATCTGGACAAGCTGTTGTTAAGAATTGTTTTCCATCTTGAAAGGGAGCTTTCCCATTTACACAAAAAATGGAACAATGAGCGTTGGATCGATTATGAGGGTCTTCTCTTTAGAAAAGACAAGCCATCCGCTTTTGAAGATAACCACGGTCAACGCTTTATGGGAATAATCAGAGGCGTTTCGAGCAAAGGGCTGTTGAAAGTCTCCCTTGAGGACGGAACCCTATCCGAGTTTGGCCTTAAAGAAGTCAAGCTTCTTTATTAGATTTTAGAAAGATTTTCCGATAGTGTCCCCATGAAATTTGTTATCGGGGTCTTTATCATCATGGCCATCATCGCATTGAACTCCCCATTAAAACTTAATGAGACCTCACTTTGGTCGGCCGTAATTTCATCGATGTCCGCACTAAGGGTAAAGGGTAGTTTATCACTGGCCGCACCAAGAACGATTCGGTTGTATTGGCTCTGGTCCTTGCGTTCTAGAACGATTTCGGGCATACCTTTTAACGCGAAAAGAAACCTATCGGCGTTCAGGACCTCGAACTTATCGATTGTATCCGGCATCAGTACCTCGAAGTTCTTCAAATCGGTCAAAAACTCAAAGACTTCGCGATTGCTTTTGTTTACTATTTTCTTGGGTATTTCTATAAACATTTTCCTATTGTTTCCATTGTGAGGGACTTTTGCGCCAATCCATTAATGTAACCATCTGATTTTCCTTTATGTAACCGGTTCGAGAAGCTTGATCGATGAGATGGCTATAGTCGGAAAGTGTGTGCAGTTCTACGTCGTTTTTTTCAAAATTGTCCGTAGCGACATCAAAACCATAGGTAAAAATTGCCAGCATGCCCTTGATGTTGGCTCCTGCATCATTAAGCGCTTTTACGGCATTCAAACTACTCTTGCCGGTACTGATAAGGTCCTCGATGACGACAACGGTCTGATTCGGTTCCAATTGGCCTTCGATTTGATTTTGTCTGCCATGTGATTTTGCCTCTGGACGTACATAAATGAACGGCAGGCCCAAATAATCGGCTACCAGCATGCCGATTCCTATGGCCCCTGTCGCGACACCCGCGATAATATCTGGTTTGCCATAAAGCATATCGACCTGTTTTGCCATTTCTTCCCTTACATAATTTCGAATTATCGGATGGGAAAGGATGATCCGATTGTCACAATAAATAGGGGATTTCCAACCTGAGGCCCATGTAAACGGATTTTCGGGATCCAATTTAATTGCATTAATTTGCAGCAAAAGCTCTGCTGTTTTTTTGGCCGTGTTTTTGTCTAAAACCATTGCGCAAATGTATAAAGTTTTTGTTAATGAATTGCCCCTGATATTGACAAATAAACTCTCTGAAACGGCAGGCGAATACTATCTTCTGAACCAAGAAGCGATTCAACAAGCGATCAAGGCATTAGTGAAAAAAAAACTTCCAGAGGCCTACATTTATCACCCGAACCATGAGGAAATCCTCAGAAAGTTCACAAAGAACATAAAACTGGAAGTTGCCGCCGGAGGGGTAGTGACCAATAAGGATGGCAAAGTATTGTTCATTTTCAGGAACAATAAATGGGATTTGCCAAAAGGAAGATTGGACAAGGGGGAAACCATCGAAGAATGTGCCCTTAGGGAAGTGAAAGAAGAAACGGGAGTCAAGAGCCTGAAAATCGAAAACTTTCTTAAAACGACCTACCACGTCTTTAAACGAAATGGAAAATATCGTTTAAAAGAAGTCCATTGGTTTGCTATGAAAACCGCATACGATGGCAAATTGGTGCCCCAAGAAAACGAAGGTATCGTAAAGGTCAAATGGAAAGGGCCCCAAAAAATTCAGGAAGCCCTTGAGAATTCTTACACCAATATCAAGATCCTTTTCGAATAAATGCCTGCGGGTTCTTGGGCATCTTCGTTAAGATAAGGTTATTTCTTTTTTAAGATACGATATACAGGGTACTGCAGGTGGGCCGGCTCATAATGTTCGGATCGTTTGAACAACCAATCCAATTGGGCGTACCAATTTTGGGCAAAGTCTTCTTCGGTTGTCTTTTTGGTTTCGAAGACTTCCTTGAGCTGAGGGTCGTTTTGCAACATTTCAAGTGCTTCGTCTTCAAAAACATAGGGAGAAAACCCTTCCTTTTGCTGAAGTACGGTGTCGAAAAAATTCCAATTGAAAAAGGAATCTACTGCCGCGGGCTCTAGCGTTTCAAGTAAATACCGTATCCCCGGTTGATTTGTAGGTATCAGTATATCGCCCTTTGTAAAGTTGACTTTTTGAACTTTTGAAGTTACCGATGTGTTATAATGCGGATAATGCCCTTCATAGGCATTGGGCCTGGTTTCGTATGAATCTATTTTATAGGATTCTACTTCTATTACGGAGTCTTTTTCAAGAACATTGAAGTGAATTTTATTGACTTCGAGCAATTCAAGGACCTTATGCCACCCTTTTTTTATGATATAGGCCTCGGGTATTTTTACGGAATCCGAGGGGATATAATAATTTTGATAGACCACCTCTTTTTCGAAAGGTTTGCTTCGGTCATATTTCAATCTAGGCATACCGGTAACTTCGCTGGTAATCATAGCACCTTCAAAACCTTTGAAATTAAATTTGGTCGTTTGTGTAGTGTCGATGGCCCATTTCACAGGATAGTACGTCCAATCTTCATGTCGGGTGCTGGCACGTTTTCTTAGTTCCTTTATTTTTTGACCATCTTTTTCTATTATTCCGAGCATTTTGGCCATAAGCGTATAGGTGCCTTCGACCCTTTGTTTATACGGTTTTAACATATGGGTCTCGACCATCATCCCTAAAGTGTTCCAAAGGGTCGTATAGCCTGTCGAGTATCTCGGATGGTCCATGAATTGCGAAAATCCCGATTCAGGTACCCGATTGAAAACATTGACATAGGGCGTAATATCCCAATTGCTTTCGACCAACTCCAATTCTAGTTGGGGCATCATTTCGGTATGTAGGTATTCACCCAATCTGCCTCCCAGTTTATTATGCTGCGTGAACAAATGAGTCAGGGTATATTGATAATCGGCACCATTGCTTACATGGTTATCGATAAAAACATCGGGATCGGCAATATGGAATATCTCGGAAAAAGTCCTTGCATTTTTGGTGTCGGCCTTTATAAAATCACGGTTCAGGTCGTAATTTTGGGTATTGCCCCTAAAGCCGTAGGACTCAGGTCCGTTCTGGTTCGCACGTGTGCCACTGTTGCGGTTCATTGCCCCACCGACATTGTATACCGGAATGGTTGCCACTACGGTATTTTTTGGAGCGGGCAGTTTGCCAGCGGCCAAATCTCGAAAAAAGAGCATGGTAGCATCGATGCCGTCGCTTTCTCCAGGGTGGATACCATTGTTGATCAACAATATGGTTTTTTCCTCAGCTATTTTTAAGAAGTTAAAAGTACCGTCGGGATTATAGGTAACGAGATGTAGCGGATATCCGCTATCGGTCTCACCTAGAGTCTGAATATTGATTTCGGGGAATTCTTTTGCCAGTTGAATGTAAAAATCGACTACCTGTAAATACGTAGGTGTTTCATTACCATTTGAGTTTTCAAAAGGTGTTTGAAAGTCTACGGACTTATCCACAGTTTTGGTCTCGCACGAAAATAGTACCAATACTATTAACCCAATACAGAATCGCCACACGACAATGACTTTTTTAGGTTCTGATCCATGTGCAAAATTAGGTAAAATATACGTTTGTCGTGTTATGCCGCTTTTGTAATTGTTTCCAATTCTTTCTTTCGAATGGGCTTGCTATTGTAGGTAATTGTGTGATGGGTCCTGGTTCTATATTTTTTCCAATTTTCGTAGTCCAGAGCATCTATTGAAGATGTAAGAATATTGATGCGGACCTTTTTTTCGATAGGTAACTGCAAGAACTCTTCCAAGAATTGCCACCCATCCATTACGGGCATGTTCAGATCCAAGAAAATCACTTCAGGAACCTGTCCATTTTTGTTGTATTCTGCCAAAATGCCATCAAGGGCCAGTTTTCCGTTGCCATAATCAATTATTGAATCACAGTCTACAACGGTACTCAACATCTTTTTTATGCCGAACACCAAAATAGGATCATCATCAACGACACATATCGTATTAATCTTTCTCATTAAAATAAATTTTGAACGTGGTTCCCTTACCAACTACACTTTCTACTTCTACCTTTCCGTTCATGGCCTCAATTTGATTTTTGGAAATATAGAGGCCTATTCCGCGCGAATCCTTGTGATCGTGAAACGTTTTGTACATACCGAACAACTTGTCACCATATTTTTTCAAATCGATTCCAGAACCATTGTCGGCTATACTCAGTATGGTATGCCCTTTTTTATTTTCAGTGGTCAAAACGATTACCGGTCTTCTTTCCGGCATACTGTATTTAACCGCATTCGTAATGAAATTCATCAATATACTCTCTAAATAGGCAGGTACTACCTTAATGGTCAGTTTTTGAGGTATTTGGTTAATTATCAATGCATTATTGTTCGTAAGAAATGCTTGTAGGTCACTTTCTATCTGTTCGACCTTTTCTTTTAGGACGACTTTTTTCTTCTCTTGGTTTACATTGGTATTTATGGCCACTACTTCATTGAGGTTGTCCAAAGTTTCCAACAGACTATCGGAAGAATCGGTCAACATTTTCATTATCTTGTTCTTCTCATCTTCGTTTTTCTCGTGCGTCAGAAAGTCAAGTAACATCGAGAAGTTTGCCGTATGAGATCTGAGATTATGTGATACTATATGCGCAAAATCGATAAGTTTTTTGTTCTGTAAGGAAGTTACATTGATCAAATCTTTCAATTCCTTCTCCTTTTGCTTGATATCGGTTATGTCTATTGACATTCCAATGATGCCTGCAATTTCATTGTTCTCATCTATGTAAGGAATTTTGGAAACCGAAAAAACGGTTTCGCTTCCATCTTTTTTGACACATAGATCTTCTTTCGACATAATCGATTTACGGTTTTTCATGACCCATAAATCTTCGTTTCTTCCAATTTTTGCCGTCTTATGGTCGTAAACATCAAAATCGTTTTTGCCCAATAATTCTTGCCGACTACCGAGCCCGACATAGTCAGCTTCCGATTTATTAACAAGAATCTTACGAGATTCCGTATCTTTTATATAGACATTCAATGGAAGGTTATCGATCAACGTTTGAAGCAAACGTTCATTTTCCTTGGTTCTGGTTTCGATTTCGACAGTTTGACTGATATCTTGAAATGAACCTAAAAGGCCAATGAGCTTTTTGTTTTTAAATATTGGCTTTCCCGTAGCAACTATCCATTTTTCATTTCCTTCAGGGGTAATGATCTGTAATTTTTCATTCCATGAAGCCCCTTTGGTGGCCGCATTTTCCAAGGCCAATGCAAATGAGTTACGACTATAACCGGGTTTGTAAAAGTCTATGATATTGTCAAAAGTCGGTACAAAGTCGTCGGATACCTCGTGAATGGCCTTTGTTCTCTCGCACCACCACACTTTTTCCGTGATAGGGTCGAACTCCCAAATACCTATATTGGCAAATTCCGCCTTTTCCCTTAATAATGATTCGAGCTTATGAAACCTTTGTTCGACCTGAACATGTAGCGTTATGTTCTGTATCTGTACTATTGCCCCTATGATATTTTCATTATCGTCGTACCAAGGTGCAGTGGACCATTCAAACCACTTGGAAGCATCATCATCCGATGAATGCCATTCGGTATTGAACTGAGTGGCCTTACCTTTAAGACAACCGTTCAAAATTCTTTTCAGATCATTATTCGCTTCAATATTGATATGATCGAATATGTTCTTTCCGAGAATGTCAATACTATCACTTTCAAATTCATTTGCCCATTGATCTGAGGCATGGATAATCTCAAATTTTTTATTGAGATAAACTGTTGCCGTGGGCAATTGTTTAATGATATAGTTATTCTGATGTATCTTCTGCGCCTTCAACTTGTGTCGTAATTTCTTACTAAATTAATGGGATTTTGCAATATTTACACAAAAATGTTGTGAATGTATTGAATCCCGTTGTGTCAAAGGTAAAATGATATGTGAGGTGGCGATTCCCCAGTAAAATACAGTCTTTCCCTTCTTTTAGGTTTTTTTTCGGACCGTTGTGAATTAATCTACGTCTTTTTGAAGGACTATTTTGAAAGAGGTTTTTTCTTACGTGGATTTCACCGTGCCCGGAACAAGACCCGAATAGTCGCCACCATTTCTTATAACGTCTCTGACAATCGAAGAACTGATATACGATTTTCCCGAAGAAGTCAGTAGAAATACCGTTTCTATCTCGGAGAGTTTACGATTGGTATGCGCTATTGCCTTTTCAAACTCAAAATCTCCGGGGTTGCGTAATCCCCTTAGTATGAAATCAGCACCTACCGTTTTGCAGAAATCGACGGTAAGACCCTTGTAGGTCATGACTTTAATGGATGGTTCATCTTTAAAGGCCTCTTTGATAAAACCCATGCGCTCTTCCAACGAAAACATGTATTTTTTCTCGGCATTGATTCCAACGGCGATGATTAGTTCATCGAAAAGAGTGATGCCCCTTCGAATAATATCATCATGGCCCAAAGTGAGCGGATCAAAAGAACCGGGAAAAATAGCGCGTTTCATCAATACTTTAGATTATAAATTCGGAAGTCGTTTATAAAAATGTCTTAAGACCAGAACTTAAATTAGGTCAATTCGATGCTTAAAGTTACTTAATTTTACTTCAATGCCTCTACGATGGCACTTTCAAAGAGTTGTGAAAGTTCGATACCGGCAATTCTTGCCTGTTGGGGAAGAATACTTTCCCTTGTAAGACCCGGTGTGGTATTCATCTCCAACATGTATGGTTCGTCACCGATAAAAATGAATTCGCTTCTAGAGTACCCTTTCATTTTGAGAACCTCATAAGCACGCTGGGCGATTTCGACAACATTGCGTTCTTGGGCCTTAGAGATTCTGGCGGGAGTTATTTCTTGTGATTTACCCTCGTATTTGGCTTCGTAGTCGAAAAAATCGTTTTCGGTTATGATCTCGGTAATCGGAAGTACCTTTGTTCGTCCCTCATGTGTAATCACACCTACCGATACTTCCGTGCCTTCCAAGAAAGCTTCGATTAGTATTTCACTGTCTTCCTTGAACGACTTTGCAATTGCCCTACCAAGATCCTTTTTTTTATAGACTTTCGAGATTCCGAAACTACTACCCGCTTTGTTAGCTTTTACAAAACAGGGAAGTCCCACGGTATTTATTATTTCATCTTCATCGATTGGGTCCCCCAAATTGAGGTAGTATGATTTTGCGGATTTGATGCCATATGGCCTTAAAACACTGAGAAGATCTCTTTTGTTAAAAGTGAGTGCCGCTTGATAATGATCGCCAGAAGTTTGCGGAATCCCTAATAGCTCGAAGTAGGCCTGAAGAAGTCCATCTTCGCCCGGGGTTCCGTGTATGGCATTGAAGACACAATCAAATTTGATAGTTTCGTTCTCAAGATGTATTGAAAAATCATGCCTGTTTACGGGAAATTCATTGTCGCCATCATCAACATAGACCCATTTTTCCCTTAGAACATGGATTCTATAGGGACGGAATTTTTCTTTATCCAGATATTCATATACAACATTTCCACTCTTAAGTGATATTTTATACTCACTTGAGTATCCGCCCATGATTATGGCAATATTTTTTGGCATACAGCAGTTATGAATTAAAGGCAAATGTTGATAACGAATTCAAAGAAAAGAAAAAAAGATTTGTCTTTCACCAAGGTAGTTTGTTTTTGGTGTATTTTGTAAGTACAAGCGATTATTTGGTTTGTGCAGACCATGAATGTTTGGTCGTCTCAAGGAATTGAAGTCCTTGCTCATTTGTTATATTTGCTTGATTAATTTTGCACGATGAGAAATTTTTTCAACTTTTTAAAGAGTAGAACTTTTTTGATTCAATTGGGCCTGGCGATATTGATCATCTCCGTACTTGCCTTTTTGGTGTTGAACTGGTTGAAGCGTACTACGAATCATGGTGAGTTTGTCGAGGTGCCCGATTTCTCGAAAATGTCGGTTATGGAAATGCGAGAAGCCGTTGAAAATGCCGGTCTTCGGTACGAAGTACTCGATTCGGCCAATTATAATCCCGATTACCCTAGATTTTCCATTATCGATCAAGACCCGATTGCCGGTAATAAGGTCAAGGAAAATCGAAAAATATATTTTACCGTAAACCCTTCGGGCTATAAAAAGGTGACTGTTCCTAAAATAATCCAAGTGACCCAAAGAAACGCTGCCTCAATGTTGAGGGCGGTGGGCCTGGATGTGCAACGTGTTACCTACGTTGATGAGTTGGGCAAAGACATGGTCTATCAAATAAAACATAAAGGAAAGTACGTGAAGCCGGGCGATAAGTTGCCGAAGACCTCGAAAATAGAATTGATCTGTGGCAATGGCAATATTCCTACGAGTGCCCGAATCAAGGCTGATTCAGAATAAATTATGAAACCTCAAGATGGCACTGAGTTACAAGATAACGAACTCTTCGAACATCACAGATTTGTTGCGTCAAAAGGACAAGAACCGTTACGGGTCGATAAATTTTTGATGAATTTTATCGAGTACGCTACACGTAACAAAATTCAACAAGCGGCCAAAAATGGTCATATATGGGTCAACGATACCATTGTCAAGCAGAATTACAAAGTAAAACCGGGCGATGAGGTCAAAGTACTCTTTGAACACCCACCACACGAGTATTTATTGGTCGCTGAGGATATACCCCTTGACATAGTATATGAAGACGAAGTGCTCATCGTTGTCAACAAGCCTGCGGGCATGGTGGTTCATCCTGGACACGGAAATTATTCCGGTACGCTGATCAACGCCTTGCTACATCATTTTGAAGACCTTCCGGTAAATAGTAATGAACGCCCCGGATTGGTACATCGCATTGACAAGGATACTTCAGGATTGTTGGTCATCGCCAAGACAGAGACGGCTATGACCCATTTGGCCAAACAGTTTTTCGAGAAGACCTCCGAGCGTGAATATGTTGCCCTTGTTTGGGGCAATGTCGAAAATGATAGCGGTACCATAGAGGGTAATATTGCGCGACATCCTAAAAATAGGCTTCAAATGCATGTTTGCGAGGGAGATGAGGGTAAAGAAGCAGTGACCCATTATAAGGTTTTGGAACGATTGGGGTATGTGACCTTGGTTTCTTGTCAACTGGAAACCGGGCGAACCCATCAAATTCGCGTACATATGAAGCATATCGGTCATACGTTGTTCAACGATGAGCGATACGGTGGTGACAAGATTTTAAAAGGCACCACTTTTACCAAATACAAACAATTCGTTGACAATGCCTTTAAAATTCTACCGAGACAAGCGTTGCACGCAAAAACTTTAGGATTTGTTCACCCAATCAGTGGAAAAACGATGCGTTTTGATTCTGAAATCCCCAATGACATGGCCGATTGTATCGAAAAGTGGCGCCAATATTCACGGCATAACCATTGAGATAAATTTCTTCGATACTTCTATCAAAACTATGTTTGATTGAGAATAGGCTATCCCGTAAATCATTATTATTTTTATTTTTCCAAAATATCGAAAGATAGAGCAAACTAATAATGAATAATACTTGGTCTTTGCCTAAATCTTCAAAATAAACAGTTAACCTCTAGGTCAATAAATAAACCAATGAAAATAGTCGTATCACCAGCCAAATCACTTGATTTTGAAACCAAATTGCCTACTTCGACCTTTACCCAGCCCCAATTTTTGGAACAGTCCGAAAAATTGAACAAAGTATTGGTCAAGAAAAGACCGAGGGCCTTGTCGAAATTGATGGGTATATCGGATAACCTGGCCCAATTGAACTGGGAGCGTAATCAACAGTTTTCGATACCATTTTCACCCGAAAATGCGCGTCCCGCGGTTTTTGCCTTTAACGGCGATGTTTATCAGGGCTTGGATGCCTATACCATCTCCGAGAAAAAATTGGAACTGCTTCAAGATAGATTACGTATTCTTTCCGGCCTTTATGGAATATTAAGACCGTTGGATTTGATACAACCATATAGACTTGAAATGGGTACTCAATTAAGGGTAGGCCGTAAAAAAAACCTTTATGAGTTTTGGAAAAAAACCTTGACGACCTATTTGAACGATGAACTGGAAGATGATGAACTCTTTGTCAATTTGGCAAGTAACGAATATTTCGGGGCGATCGACCCAAAACAGCTTAAGGTGCCGGTGATCACACCGATTTTTAAGGATTGGAAGAATGACAATTTGAAGGTCATCAGTTTCTTTGCCAAAAGGGCAAGGGGATCTATGGTACGTTATATAATCGATTCAAACGCCAAAACTTTGGATGACATTCGAGGATTCGATCTAGATGACTACGAGTTTAGCAAAGAGCATACTATTAAGGAAAACGAACCTGTTTTTGTTAGATAGCCATACACGGCGAATATTGGTAATAGAGTTTGAGTAAGGTTATTTAGAGATATTCCGAAATTCGGAACGATTATGCTATTTTTTCTTCCTCACATTTATTTTTTCTTCCACGGTAGGTCGTTTTTTTATTTTTCTGGGCCTTCGGGCCCCGTAAGAATTGTTTGCGATTTTTCCTCGTCTCGATTTTTTGTCTCCTTTTCCCATAAGACTGTATTTTCTGTTTTTCTAAATTTAACAATTATCCACTTACTTGTCAACTCTATTGGCCGAGGGGATAAATCGTTACTTTTAATGCTTACTTAAAATTAGACCTCTTGTTTTTGCATTATCATCCGTATGAACCTTTTCTATTTGAAGAAGCGACCAAATTGATTGTTGGTACGTTGCCTCCACCCCGGTTTACTTTAAAAGCGTTGAAACCTAATGATGTAGATTTTTGTTATGGCAGTCGCGATGGCCAATTATGGCGCATCTTGGACATCATTTTTGACCTGGGCCTGAAGTATGAGACGTCCGAACGGGCTGTTCAACAACGAAAAGAGTTTTTGATAAACCAAAAAATAGGTATATGCGATATCGTGGAAAGTGCAGAACGCGAAAAAATCGATGCCTCTGATTTGGGAATGAAGCATGTTAAGCTGAGGAATCTTATCTCGTATTTAAGACAATATCCTAATGTGGACACGCTATTGTTTACAGGTGGAAACAGTAAAAATGGCCCTGAGTACTTTTTTCGGAAGCTTATAAAAGAACATAAACTGAAGTTAAGTGTTGTCTCAAATGAAGTACCGAGAATTCATGAGTTCGATCTTTCCGAGCAGGTCGGGGATAAAGTGATATCCCGAAAAATCAAAACGGTCTCGCTGACCGCTCCGTCAGGTGCCGCTAATAGGGCAGTAGGCAGCTTGGATTCCTATAAAAAGCTCAAAGAAGTGAACCCCGGTTTCACCACCTTTGATTTTAGGGTCATGCAATACCGGCCATTCTTTTAAGCCATTTCCAACATTGAATATTTAAAAAGTACACCGTATTGTTGGTTCTGTCGGCGGTAAACCTTATTTTGTTATTTACGGGTTGCAAAAGACCCCACTGACCATTTTATAACGATATTTGGGGGTCGAAACCGCGGTTTGAAATCATATACAGATTGACATAATCGAAAATCATAGGATACTTTATGCAAGAAGAAAGATTATTGGAGTTCAAAAAATCGGTCAACAACAAGTTCAATGTGTACAACAGTCTGTTTCTGAACTTGCCATATCAGAATATCGAAAATGTCGGCATGCTCATTCCGTTGTTATTGCACCAATGCCAAAAGGGGCTGCAATCCGGTAAAAATCCCCAAGACATTTTAAAAGGATTTTTTCAGAATTTCGCAAGTCTTGACACCGAGAGGGCGCAGATAGATTTCATGTTTCGTATTATTCAGTATGTCGAAAGGCAGGTCGTATTGTTCGATAGCGTTGAGGATGCGGCATTCCCGAAAATGCATGAACACAGTCTTTCGCTATCGATAAAGGATTATTTTGAGTTGGTCGATAAGCATAAAAGTTGGGACAAGGTTTCCGAAAAGTTGTCCAATTTTAGTGCAAGGATCGTTTTGACCGCGCACCCTACGCAGTTCTATACCCCGGCAGTGCTTGACATCATCGGCGAACTGCGTACCTTGATTTTGGAAGACCGAATCGACGATATCGATATTACCTTGCAACAATTGGGATTGACTTCTTTGATCAATGCCAAAAAACCAACTCCGCTCGATGAGGCAAAAAATATTATATACTCCCTACGAAATGTTTATTACAATGCTGTTGGAAGTCTTTATGCCTATATTAAGGAGAACATAAAGAACGATCGTTTCGAAAACCATAATATCATAAAATTGGGCTTTTGGCCCGGTGGTGATCGTGATGGAAACCCGTTTGTAACGGCCAAGATTACCAAAGACGTAGCGGACGAACTACGCGTGAACCTGATGAAGTGCTACTACAACGATTTAAAAAGTTTACAGCAAAAACTAACTTTCAAAGAACTGCAGGAGCATCTTACACAACTGAGAAACAACCTTTACGTAGCTATGTTCGATACAAGAAAGCATGTCGGTTATGACGACATCATCGAACCATTACAGGCTATTAGGGCCTTGCTGATCGAAAAGTACCATAGCCTTTATTTAAAAGATTTGGATCATTTCATCGATAAGGTAAAAATTTTCAAGACGCATTTCGCAACTTTGGATATCCGACAAGACCATAGTGCCCATATCAAAGTCGTTGAAGCCGTGTTGGTCAAACATAAGATTATTAAGAAGAGTCTTGGTGAATTGACCAATGCCAGGTTGCGTGACATTCTATTGACTGAAGATCTAAAACTGTCGGCCAAAGATTACGATGACCCTATTGTAAAAGATACCATTCGAAACATCGGCCAGCTAAAAAGTATTCAGCGTAAAAATGGGGAAGAAGGGTGCAACCGCTATATCATCAGCAATTCGGAGGATATTTTTTCTGTACTCTTTGTCTATGGACTGTTTCGTTGGTGCGGGTGGGAAGATGATAAGATAGCATTCGATATCGTGCCCCTTTTCGAAACGATGAAAGGTATGGCGACTTCCGAAGATACTATGCAGGCCTTGTTCAAAATACCAAAATACCGGAAGCATTTAGAACGTCGTGAAAATAAACATACAATTATGCTTGGCTTTTCAGATGGTACGAAGGATGGTGGATATGTTAAGGCCAATTGGTCGATTTTTAAGACCAAGGAAAATCTTTCGAAAGTTTGTAAAAAGAACGGTATCAAGGCGATTTTCTTTGATGGTAGGGGAGGGCCTCCGGCTAGAGGTGGTGGCAAGACCCATCGCTTTTATGCCGCCCAGACCAAAGATATCGCCAACCATGAAATACAGCTGACCATACAAGGGCAGACGATTACGAGCACCTATGGCACGAAAGAGCAGTTCATGCACAATAGTGAACAATTGTTGACCGCAGGGCTATCGAATAATATTTTCGGTAAGGAAAATGTGATTTCGAATGATTCACGAAAATTGATCGAAGAACTTTCAGAGTTGAGTTTTGAAAAATACGACGCACTGAAACATCATGAAAAATTCATGCCGTACCTCGAAAATATGAGTACCTTGAAATATTATTCCAATGCTAATATAGGGAGTAGGCCCGGTAAGCGAGGTAATAAGAAAAAGTTGGAACTTTCAGATCTTAGGGCCATTTCCTTTGTCGGATCTTGGAGCCAGTTAAAACAGAATGTACCTGGTTATTTTGGCATTGGTACCGCGATTCAGGCCTTAAAGGATAAAGGAAGGTTGCGCGACTTAAAAAAGCTGTACAATGAAGTCCCGTTGTTCAAAGCCTTGATGCTGAATAGTATGATGTCGCTTTCAAAATGTTATTTCGAGCTTACTTCCTATATGAAGGAAAATGAAGAATATGGCGAATTTTGGAACATACTTTATGAGGAATATCTACTTTCGAAAAAAATGCTATTGCTAATTTCTGGCTCCAAGATTCTTATGGAAAATGAACCTGTTTCGCGTGAGTCGATAAAAATTCGAGAAAACATCGTATTACCGTTGTTGGTTATTCAACAAAACGCCCTTCAAAAAATCGGACAGAATTCTGAATATTTCGAATTGTATGAAAAAATCGTAACGAGATCGCTTTACGGTAATATCAACGCCAGTAGAAATTCGGCCTAACAGATGAAGTGACAACTCCGTTATTAAAAAAATATTGGCTTCATTGGCCATATTCTAATTACAACCTGTTTTGCCGCATGACCTTAAGTAAGTACGGCATGATGGGCATAAAAATTCCATATTCGAATGGCCCCAATGGTCGTACTTACCTATTTTAAGAACTTCTAGTCGGCGGTTCTGATAATTGACAGGATGTTTTCATTTTGAGAATGATTTTTACCCTTCTTAAAAAAATACTAAATCATAATTCCCGCCAATGTTTTGCTTTTTAAATACTTATCTTTAAATGACATCTAAATAAAAACGAATTATGAAATTGAAGTTGTTTTTTGGTTTTTGCATGGTTTTATTGGCCGCTAACCATTTAATGGGTCAAGGTAAGACTGCAGAAGATATTGAGGTAAAATTTTTGGTTACCGATTTTGAACGTATGCCGATAAAGGGAGCCTATATCTATGTTGATTCGGCAAAGACTAGAAAAAAAACCAATAAAAAGGGTCTGCTCACCATAGAGATTGACCCCGATACAAAATGGATTACGGTACATTCCCCCGAACATGGGGCATTGAGTAAAGGCTATACACAACAAAACGAAATGTTGTTTCAGTTTCCAAAAGAAACGACTCCCTTGGCCGAAGCTGATATGGCCGCTTTGGGTTTTGACACAAAGATCAAAGCAAGGGGCAATAGTCTAAATTATTCGGATTACGCCACGGTCTATGAAATACTTAACGCGAAGTTCAACAATGTCATAGTTCAGGGAAGAAGAATTATTATAGGGAAAGGGGCAAATAACTTCAGTGGAAACAAGGACCCCCTTATTTTGGTCAATGGGCAGCCAATGACCGATGTTTCCTCAATACCTACCTCAGAAATAAAATTGATAAGGGTCATTAGCAAGGGTTCCGAAACGGCCCAATACGGACTTAGAGGAACAAACGGTGTCATTCTAATCGACCTGAAATAGGCACCAAAGCTTCCCTACTTACATCGAAGAACTCAATATCCCATAAAAAACCTGAATCCCGTAGGCAATCTGCCCTATTTTGAGATTTTCATTCGGACTGTGTTGATTGTTATCGGGGTTGACCATTGGAACTATAAAAGCGGGAATTTTCAGCTCGTTGATAAACGGGGCAATGGGTACCGTACCTCCCATGATTCGAACCTGTACCACATCTTCTCCGAATTTTTTCTTCAAAGTATTGACTAAAAAATTACCATAAGGGTTATCCAAGTCCGTACGAAATGCATCGGTAACACTGCCTTCCTTGATGGTCATGATCTTATCATGTTTCATGCGCAGGTCTTTATCGGGAACGGAATCCAAAACATAAAAACCTTGTTGTGCAATATGTTGTCTCACCAAGTTTTTAAGCCTGGTTCCATCGGTTTCGGGAACTAACCTCAGATCCAATTCGGCCGTTGCGCTCTCGGGAACGATTGTACGTGCCTTCTCGCCGATCCAACCAGAACCCAGACCGCGAATGTTCAACGAAGGATATTGTAGGGCTTCTTGATAAAAACCACCCACTTTTTCAGGAGTTTTGACGGCTAGATTTTCGTTAATGGTTTCGACATCGTCAGGTACACTTTTAAGAATCTGCATGGTTGCTTCATCTATTGAAATACCGTCGTAATAACCATCTATCAATACTTTACCGTTGGCATCTTTCATACTTGCCAATACTTGCGCCAACTGAAACCCGGGGTTCGGTGCATAATTTCCATAATGCCCACTGTGTTGTGGGTTTATCGGGCCGTAGGTCGTCAACGACAAAGTGGTTATGCCCCTGCAACCGTAGACCACGGTGGGTTTTTCGGAAACGTGAACGGGGCCATCATTGATGATTAAGAAGTCGGCTTCCAGCAGCTCGCGGTATTCCTTCACCGCTTTTGGTAGCGGTTTACTACTTTTTTCTTCCTCGCTATCCAAGATTACCTTGATGTTAAAAGGAATTTCTATACCCTCTTTTTTCAATAAGTCGATGGCATTCAAGAACATTACGATAGGGCCTTTGTCATCTGAAGTCGAGCGCCCAAACATCCGCCAGTCATAATCGATATTTTCGTTCAAATCTTCAAATGCCTCTTTTTTCCACCCGTCGCCATCCTTTGATTTTAAGACTACTTTATAGGGGTTTGGTTGATCCCATTTCGAATGATCTACGGATTGCCCATCAAAATGCATATAAAAAAGAATCGTGGGTTTGGCATCGTCCATTGGTAACGCTGCAAAGAAAAGCGATTCGCCTTCGGTCGGCAGTATCGTGGAATTGAACCCCCTTGCATTGAATTTTTTGGTCAGCCAGGTCAGATTAAGGTTGATGTCTGCATGGTCCAGGGCATCATTGGGAATGGATACAAAGTCGCGAAGCTCTTCGATAGAATGTCGCACTTGCGACTTTAATTGGATAGTGTCCTGGGCTAAACTTGATAATGTAAATAGAACGAATAGGAGCTGTGTCAGGCTTTTCATAGGGTTCTCATTGTGGGAGACAAAGTAAACAATTATTATCCTTTTTTCTAAAATGTTCTAAAGAGGAATCCGGAAGAATTCACTTTAATTTCCCTGTAATCTTCAGAATCGACAACCTGAGGAGAAGAAGAAAGGGAAAGCCGTGCAATAGAACATCGAACCAGTCCATCGCTTTCATGCCCACGGCCCCGCCCGCGATCCATTTTAGCTTGCCCCAAATATGGGGCTCGGGAAAAAAGGGGGTCATGCCTAAGGTTAGGCATAAGAGTATGACAATTTTCCAATTGTCGGCAAAATCTTTCATTTTCGAATTTGTTTTATGAAACTTGGTATTGAACCGACTCCGTTTTCCGTCAAATGTTTTATAAAAGCCGAGCCTATAATCGCACCTTTGGCAGTTTTTGTAGCCTGCTGAAATGTTTCTGAATTACTGATGCCAAAACCGACGATCTGCGGGTTCGAAAGATTCATCGAAGCGATCCGTTCGAAATAATCCTGTTGTGGTTGACCAAAACCTGATTTTGCCCCCGTGACACTGGCCGAACTGACCATATAGATAAACCCGGTGGAAACGGAATCGATAAATCGAATACGCTCTTCGGATATCTGGGGCGTAATCAAAAAGACATTGAGCAACCCGTATTTTTCAAAAATGGCCTGATATGCTTCATGATAGACATCCACCGGTAAATCGGGAATTATCAATCCGTCGATACCTATGTCACTGCATTTTTTGCAAAAGGCTTCAACCCCGAATTGTAATATCGGATTAAAATACCCCATAATGATCAACGGGATGGAAACCGATTCACGAATAGCTGCCAATTGCCAGAAGAGTATCTCAGTGGTCATGCCGTTTTTTAATGCTGCCGTGGAGCTTTTTTGAATGGTCGGCCCATCTGCCAAAGGGTCACTAAAGGGCAGCCCGATCTCGATCATATCGACTCCGTTCTTTTCCAGTTCTTGGATGATTTTTCCAGTGTCCTCCAAATTTGGATAACCAGCCGTAAAATAAATGGAAAGGAGTTTTTTTTCTTCGTTTAGCTTGTCAACTATCCTGTTTGTCATAGATCAAAATATTCTATATAAGTGTTTAAATCCTTGTCGCCACGACCCGATAGACTGATAACGACTACGTCTTCCGGTCGGAACTTTTTATGCTCAAAAACGGCAAGTGCATGACCTGATTCTATGGCCGGAATAATTCCCTCCAACTGCGAAAGTTCCAATCCGGCTTTCATGGCCTCATCATCAGTGGCGGAATAAAATTCGGCCCTTCCCGAGGCATGTAAATGCGAATGCATGGGCCCTACACCAGGGTAATCGAGTCCTGCCGAGATTGAATAGGGTTCCGTAATCTGTCCGTCTTTCGTTTGCATCAACATAGTTTTGCAACCGTGGATGATTCCTATTTTTCCCAATGCCGATGTTGCGGCGCTTTCCCCTGAATCGATTCCTTTTCCGGCGGCTTCCACAGCAATAATCCCAACGTCGGGATTATCCAGAAAGTGATAATAGGTGCCTGCGGCGTTACTGCCTCCACCAATACAGGCAACCACATAATCGGGATTCTCGCGCCCTTCCTTTTCTTTTAATTGCCATTTGATTTCCTCCGAAATAACGGATTGAAATCGCGTGACCATGTCGGGGTAGGGGTGCGGGCCAATGGCCGAACCGATGATATAATGAGTATCAACAGGATTGTTGATCCAATCGCGAATGGCCTCGTTCGTGGCATCCTTTAGGGTACGGCTTCCTGACAGTGCAGGCCGAACTTCGGCGCCCAACATTTTCATACGTGCTACATTGGGCGCTTGGCGGGCAATATCGATCTCGCCCATGTACACGACGCATTCGATGCCCATAAGGGCGCAAACGGTTGCCGTTGCAACGCCATGTTGGCCCGCTCCGGTCTCGGCAATGATACGTGTCTTGCCCAGCTTTTTGGCCATTAAGATTTGACCGATGGTGTTGTTCACTTTATGGGCCCCGGTATGGTTCAGATCTTCTCGCTTTAAATAGATCTTGCAACCGTGTTTTTCTGAAAGACGGTCGGCCAAATAGAGTGGGGAAGGCCTGCCCACATAATCTTTGAGCAGTTGATGAAACTCTTTTTGAAAAGAGCTTTCGTACATGATTTGCAGGTACTTTTGGCGTAATTCCTCTACGTTGGGATACAACATTTCAGGAATAAAAGCCCCGCCGAATTCCCCGTAATATCCTTTTTCGTCTATATTATATTTCATTTTTTTTCGTCATTCCGGCAAAGACCGGAACCTTTTAATTATTCTTCAGAATTTCTTTGAACTTTTTCAACGTTTCAATATTCTTTAACCCAGGCCCGGTTTCGAACCTACTGTTCACATCGATGGCATGGCAATATTTTGACTCAGGTTTTTTTAGGAACTTCTTTATTGATTCCACTTCATCCAACCCGATACCGCCACTCAAAAAATAAGGTTTTGTGGAGGAATAATCCTTTAAAACTTCCCAATTGAACATATAACCGTTGCCGCCGGGAAGCTCTCCCTTCGTATCGAACAAATAGTAGTCGCATGTATTTTCATAGGGTCTCAATAGACTAAAATTAAAGTTGTCTTTGATGGTGAATACCTTTATAATATTCAACTTTATCTCCTTGGTCGCCTTCGAGGATTTTTTCGAGGTTTCGATGGTACTCGACCAGGCAGTGGCATGGCGCAAGGCTTCACAGTATTCAGCGGTTTCATTACCATGCAATTGAACGCCCCATAGTTTATATTGTTCAATTTTTGCCAAAACTTCTTCTATAGGGGCATCGACGAAGACACCAATTTTCCTAATGGCTTCGGACACCTCGGGCGGCTTGCCGTCAAAAAAGCGCTTGGACGGTTCCCAGAAAATGAAGCCTAAATAGTCGGGCCGTAACGCAGCGACCTTTTGGGTGTTGTGTTTCATTCCACAGATTTTAAGCTTCATCATTTTCTTTTAGCCGTTCGATAAATTCTTTTGCATTTTTTCCGGGATTGTTGGTTGTCATAAAATTCTCCCCGATCAAAAAACCTTTGTACCCGTATGTTTTTAAGTCGCGAATCGAGACCGGACTGCTAATTCCGCTTTCGGAAACTTTCACAAATTCGTCGGGTATCAACTTTGAAAGGTTTCGGCTTGTGTTCAGGTCGACTTCAAATGTTTTCAGGTTTCGATTGTTGACACCCAACATATCAAGACTTGGCATGATTGATTTATGGAGTTCCTCTTGATTATGCACTTCCAACAATACATCCAGGTCCAGACTTTTGGCAAATTTTGAAAAGTCATTGATTGCTTCTCGCGGCAATATTGCCGCAATCAGCAGAATAACATCGGCACCATGGGCTTTCGCTTCCAATATTTGATATTCGTCGATTATGAATTCCTTTCGGAGCAATGGAATACCGACAGTGGCGCGTGCCAACAATAGATCGTCCAACGAGCCACCGAAATATTTTCCATCCGTCAACACTGACATACCACATACACCGCCATTTTCATAGCCCGAAGCGACTTCCTGAATATTCAGGTTTTGGTTGATTTCCGATTTTGACGGAGAGCGACGTTTGTGCTCGGCGATAATCCCTGTGGAGCTGTTTCTTAAGGCATTGGCCAAGGAAACGGTTTCTCGACTAAAAAGCACCGAACTTTCCAATTGCGAAACTGGAATCAACGATTTTTTCAAATCGACTTCCTTGCGTTTATCGGCCACTATTTTGTCAAGTATATTCATAAAATCAACTACTTATCTCCTGTAACTTCTTCAATGCTTTCAATCCCCGTCCGCTTAAAAGAGATTCCTTGGCTTTTTCAAATCCTTCTTTCGGACTCAAACCGTTTACGGTGGCAATGGCGATTCCCGCATTGGCACAAACTACATTGTTCTGCGCTTCCGTACCCTTCCCTTGTAACACATCCATGAATATTTGGGCGGATTCGGCGATGTCCTTGCCACCCACAATTTCACCTTTTTTGATAGCATTCACTCCGAAATCCTCAGGCTTCAACATTCCCTCGGATTTGTTTGAAATCGTCTTCGTGTTTCCGGTCAGGGAAATCTCGTCGTAACCGTCCAAGGCATGCAAAACGGTAAAGTTCTTATCTGTGTTTTGATAGAGGTAACCGTACATGCGGGCCAGTTCGAGATTAAAGACTCCTACCATTTGATTTTTCGGGAAGGCGGGGTTTACCATTGGCCCCAGCATATTGAAAAAAGTCTTTACACCCAATTCCCTACGGATGGGCGCGACGTTTTTCATCGCTGGATGAAACAAAGGTGCGTGCAATACACAAATGCCGGCCTCGTCGATGGATTTTTTTAGAAAGTCGGCTTCGTTACTGAATTTAATTCCCAAAAATTCCATCACATTGCTACTACCGCATTTTGAGGAAACACCATAATTGCCATGCTTGGTCACTTTTATATCAGCACCGGCGGTCACAAATGAAGCCAGAGTCGAAATGTTGAAAGTGTCCTTTCCGTCACCGCCCGTGCCACATAGGTCGACCGGATTGTATTCCGATAGGTCGATCGCTACGCAAAGCTCCAATAATGCATCGCGAAAACCTTCGAGTTCTTCAATGGTAATGCTGCGCATCATGTAAACGGTCAGAAATGCTGCGATCTGACTGGTGTTGTATTCCCCTTTGGCAATATTGACCAAAATCCGTTTCGCATCTTCTTTCGAGAGGATGTCGTGGTTGATAAGTTTGTTCAGCGTTTCTTTCATAGGCCCCTCTTAATCTCCCCAAAGGGGAGAAATGTTTTACTAATTATTTTTTATTTTACCATTATCTCCCCCATTGGAATTCCCCTCCTTCTGAGGAGTTAGGGAAGGCCTTAACCAATTCTCCAAAATCTTCTTCCCGTGTGGAGTCAATACCGATTCGGGATGGAACTGTACCGCGGAAACGTCATATTGTTTATGGCGGAGCGACATTACCTGTCCGTTTTCATCTACGGAGGTTGCGATCAAGATTTCCGGCATATCGGGATGCACCACCCATGAATGATATCTTCCGACTTCGATTCCTTTTGGAATTCCCTCAAAAAGAACATCGTCTTCAATAATATTGATTTTAGTGGCCGTACCGTGGTACACTTGGTCAAGATTGATCAATGAACCGCCAAAAACTTCGGCAATGGCCTGTTGTCCCAAGCATACGCCAAAAATACTTTTTGTCGCCGCATATTTTGAAATAATTTCCTTCAATAGTCCCGCCTCATCAGGGATTCCCGGCCCAGGGGACAGGACTATTTTTTCAAAGGCATCGACTTCGTCCAAGGTCAATTGATCGTTTCTTTTAACGGTAACCTCGCATCCCAAATCCTCCAAATAATGGACAAGATTATAGGTAAAACTGTCGTAATTGTCTATTACCAAGATCTTTTTCATATCGTTTCCGCAATTTCCATAGCCTTGTTAAGGGCGCCCAATTTGTTATAGGTTTCCTGTAATTCATCATCGGGGTCCGAGGCGGCCACCAAACCCGCACCCGCCTGATAATGCAATTGATGGTTTTTGCTCAAAAATGTGCGTATCATTATGGCGTGGTTGAAATTTCCGTCAAAATCCATAAAACCGATAGCGCCACCGTAATAACCGCGACTCGTCTTTTCGTATTTCTCGATCAACTGCATGGCCATATGTTTGGGCGCACCGCTTAAAGTACCTGCCGGAAAAGTATCGGCCACGACCTTCATCGTAGGAATGTCCTTTTTCTTTTGACCGACCACTTTTGAAACCAGGTGGATGACATGGGAGAAAAACTGTACTTCCCTATAATTGGCGACCTCGACCATATTACCGTTTCGGCTTAAATCGTTTCTGGCCAAGTCAACGAGCATAACGTGCTCGCTATTTTCCTTATCGTCTTCGGTCAATTGTTTGGCGAGTACGGCATCTTTTTCATCGTTGCCCGTTCTTTTGAAAGTTCCTGCGATCGGATGGATTTCGGCGGTTCCGTTTTTGACGATTAACTGCGCTTCGGGGGAGCTTCCGAAGATTTTGAAATCCCCATAATCGAAATAGAACAAATAGGGGGAAGGGTTTATGGATCGCAATGCGCGGTACACATTGAACTCATCGCCCTTGAAACCTTGCGAAAACCTTCTGGAAAGCACGAGCTGAAAGACATCTCCACGCTGACAATGTTTTTTAGCCAGGCGCACATGTTCCTTGTATTCTTCATCGTCAAGGTTCGAGGAAGCCTTTCCCTCCATAGAGAAATTATAGGAAGCAAAATTTCTTACGTTCAATATCTGTTCGATTTCCGAAATGTTTTCCTCATTCTCGAAACAGTGTGCAAAAATGTGGGCTTCGTTCTTAAAATGATTGATGGCTATGATGTTTTGATAAACGGCATAATAAACATCGGGTATCGCCATCGAGTTCTTTTTTTTCGAAATCGAAATGTCTTCGAAGTAGCGTACGGCATCATAGGCCATATAACCGAAAAGTCCGTTATTGATGAATTTGAAATCGTTGCTTTCACCTATGAAATTTCTACTGAACGCATCGATGGCCGCGACCACATCGATCTGATCGGTAATCTTGGTTTCTTTGGAACTTCCGTCGGGAAATTGTTCGTAAATAACCTCGTTCTCGATTTTGATGAAAGCAATCGGGTTACAACAGATGTACGAGAAACTGTTATCGTTCGCATGGTAGTCGCTACTTTCCAATAAGAGACTGTTCGGAAAGCGATCTCGGATCTTGAGATATACACTTACCGGTGTAATCGTGTCGGCAAGGATTTTTTTAGAGGTTGTTTTAAGTTGATATATCATGAACCAAAACGTTTTTAAAATATTGAATTAAAAAAGGCCCGTCGTGATGACAGGCCTTATATAGTTTAGCTATAATGATGCTCAGCTCACGATGTTCGTCGAGAGTTGTTCCACCACCAAGTATTTTCCATGTTGTTGATCATTGGGTCAAATATAGAAATCATTTTCATAACCGCAAACCAAATTCGAAATAAAAACCCCGTCTTCTTTTTGAGAAAACGGGGCAAACTTGTGAGGTCAAGTTTATTTAATATGCTAGATCGACCACTAGGTCGAATTCGTCATAAATTGTCTTGTCACCAAGGTTCTCAAAGAAACTGCCCGACCTGAACTTGATGTCATATTTGGTACGGTCGACCTTTAATGTCGCAGTCGCTTTGTTGTCGAAAAGTGAAATTACAAAAGTTATCGGTTTTGTGATTCCTTTTATGGTTAAATTTCCGGTAACGGTAGAAGACCTATCATTGAATGGTTTGACACTGGTAATCACCAATTTCGAGGTCTTATGATTTTCAACACTAAAGAAATCATCTGATTTCAAATGCCCTTCCAATTTACCTTTCATATCTCCGTCAAGGTCTGTAGATACCAAAGTTGGCATATCTACCACAAATTCACCGCCGGTCAACTTATTACCGTCGAACATCAAATGGCCCGATTTTAAATTTACGGTACCCTCATGACCACCTGCTACCTTGTATGCTTTCCAAGTGACCTTGCTTTTTTCTACATTGACCGTTTTTTTCTCGCCGTCAATGGGTTCGGTCGCTGTGGCGGCAACTCCAAAAACCATGGCCAACGCCAAACTTAATATTCCTTTTTTCATAATTAATCCGATTTTAGTTTTTCCCATAAATGGGAGTTTTGTTAATAATACGTGTTTAAATTTAAAATTTGTCGAACAATAGGTTCAATTCTTCCAATTCTTCAATTGTAAGATTTTTTAATATTTTGTTTTCGGCCTCCTGCATGGCGGCATCCATTTTTTTTAAATCGTTCTTGCCTTGATCGGTAATGTTTATTTCTACTTTCCTTCTATTGGAAGGACAAGTAATGCGACTTACATATCCCTTTAAAATTAATTTATCCACCAAACGTGTGGTATTGCTCATTTTAGTGACCATACGTTCATTGAGGGTCGATAAGTTGGCAGGTTTTCCATTTTGCCCTCTTAAAATGCGTAGAACATTGAATTGTTGTACCGAAACATCAAAAGGTTTTAACGCGACCGATATCATTTCATTTATCTTGTTGTTCACCAGCATAAAGTGAATGACCGTTCTACTTTTAATAGGTATGTTCTTGACCGTTTTTATTTTTTCTTCAACATCCATGCCATCTAACACTTGTATATACAAATGTATATGATTTGTAGTATAAGTTCGGTGCTCTTATTGTCAAATTTTTGTTAAAAATTTATACAACGGTTTTTACCATTAAAAATGTATTTTTGGAATTTAAACGAACAGATACCGGCATTGGCTCATATCAGAACTATGGCCAAAGTTCGAGAACATTGAAAATTTGAACATGGCAGATTTATCACAAGAAGAGTGGTCCGAACAATTACAAAATGACGAGAACGCATTTATTCTGGATGTGCGGACACCTGAAGAGGTTGAAGAGGGCTATATTCCCAATTCGACCAATATCGATATTTACTTAGGACAGGAGTTTATGAGCGAACTCGAAAAATTGGACAAGACCAAAAATTATTATGTGTATTGCCGGAGCGGAAATCGTAGTGGTCAGGCTTGTGCAATTATGAATAGTATCGGTTTTGAAAATGCATATAATCTGGAGGGGGGATTTATGAACTGGGAAGGTGAGGTGGCCGAATAGGCTGTTGTGGCCGTTAGTTTCGAAAGTCCAGAGATTGGTGTTCGATATTGTTTTTACACAAGAGTTCGGTAATTGAACTTTTAGGTCGAACATCGTACTATAAACAAACCAAAAAAATCCATGCGTGAAGATCTGCTCCATTTTATCTGGAAGTATAAAAAAATTCAGCTGGAGCAATTGGTCACCTCGAAAAAGGAACCGATCATTATCGAAGATGTAGGTTCCCACAATCTTCATTCCGGCCCTGATTTTTTCAATGCCAAGGTTTCCATCGATGGACAGCTATGGGCGGGAAATGTCGAGATACATGTCAAATCTTCGGATTGGTATGCCCATAACCACGAACAAGATTCCAAATATAACAATGTAATCTTACATGTAGTATGGGAAGATGATGCCGAAGTATATCGCAGCGACAATACAGAAATCCCCACGCTTGAATTACAACATTACATCCCGCCAAAACTTTTGAAGGCCTATCAAGATTTGTTCGATAAAAGAAGCGTTTCTTTTATCAATTGCGAAAAGAGTATTGCACAGATCGATCGTTTTATCATTGATAGTTGGTTCGAAAGGCTTTATTTTGAACGTTTGGAAAGAAAATCGTTCTGGGTCAAAGATCTTTTGAAGCAAAGTAAGAACGATTGGGAAAGTGTACTTTTTTCAATGCTGCTGAAGAACTTTGGGTCCAAAATCAACGGGGAAGCCTTTTTGAGTTTGGCCCAAAACCTGGATTTTTCAGTTGTAAGGAAAATACAAAATGATATTCTGCAATTGGAAAGTGTTTTTTTCGGGATGTCACATTTGCTAGATGATGAAGAAATTGTCGATGAATACTTTTTACAACTCAGAAGAGAATATAAATACTTGAAGAACAAATTCGATCTGAGGACAAATGCCGTTCAAAAACCAAATTTTTTCAAGCTGCGCCCATATAACTTTCCAACGATTCGTTTATCGCAATTGGCTCGACTTTATGCCGTACATCAAGGTTTTTTCATAAAAATTATGGAAGCACCAGACCTCGAAACCCTATATTCTATTTTTGAAGTTTCTGCAAGCAGTTATTGGAATACACACTACACATTCGGTAAGGAGTCAAAAAAAAGCACCAAAAAATTGACCCACAAGTTCATCGATCTTCTGATAATCAACACGGTTTTGCCGCTCAAGTTCTGCTATGCCCAACATATTGGTAAAGATGTCAATGAGGAGATAATTACGATCATAATGGAAATCAACAAAGAGGAAAATGTTATTACCCGTAATTTTACAAGGCATGGCATCGTATTGAAAAATGGAAAGGAAAGTCAAGCACTGATTGAATTGTACAATGAGTATTGCGTTCAAAATAAATGTCTACAGTGCGCAGTGGGGAACAGTTTGCTGCAATCTTAAATCTTGGATTGTATTTTTAAAGCATATTTTGGGAGTAAAATAGAATAAGCGGAAAACATTTCATATAGGTTTTTTCTTGGAAAATGAAACTAAAAGTGAAATTTGAAAATGGCTTGTTGCCAACTTTTTGACTAATTTTAAGGCATGAATTTGTTCTACCGTACGCTCTATTACTTTCAAAAGAGAGGTTTTGAGGTTTGTCGCCGAATCGCCGAACGTCTGGGTATTCGGGCGAGGGTCGTGCGTACCTCATTTATCTATTTGACCTTTGTGACCTTGGGTTTCGGTTTTGCCCTTTACCTGTTCCTGGCTTTTTGGCTAAAAATAAAGGATTTATTATATACCAAGCGTACCTCAGTTTTTGACCTTTAATATGCTAAAACTTTTTCGATCCAAAATCTACCTCGCTATCCTACTGATGGTTTCTGTATTGGCGATGGGTGTTTTGGGCTATCGTTTTTTGTCGAATCTGAGCTGGATCGACGCTTTTTATATGACCATAATTACGGTGACCACGGTCGGCTTTTCAGAAGTGGGGCCGATGGATACCCAAGAAAAGGTTTTTACGGTAATTTTAATCATATTGAGCGTTTTTATATTTGCTTTCGCTCTGTCGGTAATTACCGAATATATACTCAGTCGAAATTCGCTACAACTTCTAAAAAAGAAAAAAGTGAAAAACATGATCAGTAACTTATCTAACCACGTTATTGTATGTGGTTTTGGGCGCAACGGTATGCAATCTGCCAAAAGGCTTACGGCTTATAAGAAACCTTTTGTTGTAATTGAGAGGGATAAAGAAATTATTGAGAAGCATGAAGACGAAGTGCTTTTTGTAGAAGGTGATGCCAATGAAGACGAAGTTCTGAGGGAAGCAGGGGTTGATAGTGCGCAGTACCTGATCGTTGCACTACCGGATGATGCAGCCAATCTTTTTGTGGTTTTGTCCGCAAGACAGTTGAACAAAGAGCTTTTTATCATAAGTAGGGCCTCTTTGGTCACCTCACAAAAAAAATTACAGCTCGCTGGGGCCAATAAGGTCATTATGCCCGATAAGATAGGTGGAGATCATATGGCTTCCTTGGTGGTCATGCCCGATTTGATAACTTTTATGGACAAACTCTCTACAGAAGGAGAGCATACGACCAATCTCGAAGAGGTTGCAATAGAAAACTTTGAGGGCCAGGCAAACTGCAGTTCGATACGCGACCTCGATCTGCGCAATAAGACCGGTTGTACAATTATCGGGTACATCGAGCCCAACGGTAATTATATTATTAATCCCGAGGCCGATACAAAACTTGAGCCCCAAAGCAAGGTTATTGTACTAGGTCGGCCCGAGCAGATACATAAGTTGAACGAAATGTTCAATATCGGTTGATTTTGTTTTCCATGAATTCGACGGTTTAATTTGATAGTAAGGCTTATTTTTTAGATATTGTCGGACAAACTAACACAAGCACAAAATCACACCTTATGAAGAATCGAAACCTGTTCGTTTTTCCAACCCTTTTACTCCCTTTGTTTTCTACTGCCCAAGATGCAGAAGAAGTTGGTCTTGATCAAAAAATCGATCAGGCTTTCGCCCCGATAAGTGACTTTTTCAACGATGTGATTTTTTTTAATGTATGGACCGATCCCGATATTCCTTTTGTACTGGTTTTACTAGTTGGGAGCGCCCTGTTCTTCACGCTTTATTTTACTTTTCCCAATATAAGGCATTTTTGGACCGCCATTAATGTCGTGAGGGGCAAGTATGATGATTTGGAGAAGCCCGAGGGCCATGGGGTCGAAAAAGCGGAAGTGAATATAGTCGATGGTGACTTGCCCGATACCATACGCGATGAAAGCAAAGATGGCGAAGTGAGCCATTTTCAGGCACTGGCAACCGCAGTTTCGGGTACGGTAGGAAATGGTAATATAGCCGGTGTGGCCCTTGCCATTGCACTTGGGGGGCCCGGTGCCACTTTTTGGATGATTATCTGCGGATTACTGGGTATGTCCACCAAATTTGTGGAATGTACGCTAGGGGTTCAATTTCGGGATGTGGACGAAAGTGGAACCGTATATGGCGGCCCCATGTACTATATCAGCAAGGGACTGAAAAACAAAGGATTCGCAACATTGGGAAAAGTTGCTGCCGTCCTTTTCGCGGTTTTCTGTATCGGTGGTTCCTTTGGCGGGGGTAATGCCGCCCAATCAAATCAGGCAACGATTGTCGTGAAGGAATTGTTCGGTTGGGAAAGTACTAGCGCAGGGGCGATTATCGGACTTGTTTTGGCCATATTGGTGGGCGTGATCATAATCGGTGGAATTAAAAGAATCGCCTCGGTGACCGAGAAAGTGGTTCCTTTTATGGCTTTGCTCTATATTATAGCCTGCCTTTATATCATCTTCGGAAACTTTGGTTTATTGGATGATGCCATTTCCCTTATCGTATCCGAGGCTTTTAACCCTAAGGCAATAGGTGTTGGTGGTGTAATAGGAGTTCTCTTGGTAGGTTTCAGGAGAGCGGCATTCTCGAATGAAGCCGGTGCTGGATCTGCCTCTATAGCCCACTCGGCAGTCAAGACCAAATATTCGGCCTCCGAAGGTTTGGTGGCCCTTTTGGAACCCTTTATCGATACAGTGGTCATTTGTACGATGACGGCACTCGTAATCATCATATTCAACTTTGGCGGAGTCTTTGAATACGGCGGTGATGGTAGCGGTGCAGTATTTATTGATGGGATGCCCTATGAAGGAGCGGGAATTACCTCAAAAGCCTTTGCCGAATATATTCCATATTCAAATGTATTCTTGACAATAGCGGTTGTACTATTCGCGGTATCTACCATGATATCTTGGTCATATTACGGCCTACAATCATGGAAATACCTTTTTGGCAGGGGCAAAAAGACCGATTTGACTTATAAGGTGCTATTCTTGATTTTCGTCATCATCGGGGCCGCTGCAAGTATGGATTCCATCTGGGCTTTTTCCGATGCTATGATTTTCGCCATGGTATTCCCAAATATGGTAGGGCTATACTTTCTGTTCCCTGTGGTCAAGGAACAATTGAACCGCTATCTGGGAGCTATAAAGGCCCGCAAAGCATAATACCTTGGAATTGGAAAATTTCAAATCCCGCTTCAAGTTCACCAAACAAGAACGAAGCGGGATTTTCTTTTTGCTCCTGATTGTCATCTTGCTTCAAATCGGATATTTTCTCTTCAAATCTATCGGATTTACTAATGGCTCCGAATCTTTTGTGGTGGATACCGAAACTCAGGTCCAAATAGATGCTTTGAAAGCGAAGGCCGTGAAAAAGGATACCTTCAATATTTTTCCTTTCAATCCGAATTTTATCACCGATTATAAAGGTTATACTTTAGGTATGTCGGTCGAAGAAATAGATAGATTGCATGCTTTTCGAAAGCAGGGCAAGTTTGCCAACTCTGCTGAAGAATTCCAAAAAGTAACCCAAGTTTCCGATTCAATACTACGAACGATTTCGCCTTATTTCAAGTTTCCGGATTGGACACAGAAGGATGGAAAATTGAGTACGAATGGTACGACGTATTCCCGAAGTAATGAAAAGACCTCGGATACAAAACTTGGGAAAGTTTTTTTGGACTTGAATTCGGCAACGGCCGAAGACCTAAAATCTATCAACGGGATTGGCGAAAAGCTTTCCGTTCGTATCGTTAAGTTTAGAAATCGTTTGGGAGGTTTTCTCGTCGACGAACAATTATACGACGTGTATGGACTTGAGCCTGAAGTAGTCGAAAGGACGTTGAAAAAATTTAAAGTGTTGAATCCTCCCAAAATCGATAAGATCAATATCAATAAGGCATCGGCCGATGACATCGGTAAATTAGTATATCTGCAAAAACATGTGGCCCAGAGCATTGTAGATTATCGGAATCTCAACGGAACTATCAATTCGTTTAACGAATTATCAAATATCGATGATTTTCCAATCGAGAAGATTGATAGAATTAAGTTATATTTGTCGCTTAAATAGTTGCAAAAAAATGATTACCGAAACAAGGTCGAATTTGAGTTTTGACTACTCTGAAACACAACGGATGGTTGCCGATTCGGCAAGGGAGTTCGCCGAACAGTATATCAGGCCCAATGTCATGGAATGGGATGAATCCCAGACGTTTCCGATCGAGGTTTTCAAGAAGGCCGGTGAAATGGGCTTCATGGGCGTTTTGGTTCCTGAAACCTATGGCGGATCCGGTTTAGGGTATCACGAATACATCGCGATTATCGAGGAGATCTCAAAAGTTGACCCCTCGATAGGGCTTTCTTTGGCCGCACACAATTCTTTATGTACAAACCATATACTTTCGTTTGCCAACGAGGAGCAAAAACAAAATTGGATTCCAAAATTGGCAACTGCTAAATGGTTAGGTGCTTGGGGCCTTACCGAGCATAACACGGGATCTGATGCGGGTGGCATGAATACCACGGCGACCAAAAAGGGAGATTCATGGGTGCTGAACGGCGCCAAGAATTTCATTACCCATGGAAAAAGTGGTGATATAGCGGTAGTGGTGGCCAGAACGGGTGAAAAAGGGGACAGTCACGGCATGACGGCCTTCGTGGTTGAAAAAGGCACCCGAGGTTTTACCAGTGGTAAGAAGGAGAATAAATTGGGTATGCGTGCCAGTGAAACCGCCGAAATGATTTTTGACAACTGCGTGATTCCCGACGCGAATAGGTTGGGAGAGGTCGGCGACGGTTTTATACAATCAATGAAGGTTTTGGACGGCGGAAGAATCTCGATTGGGGCACTTTCGCTGGGCATAGCAAAAGGGGCCTATGAAGCAGCTTTAAAATATTCGAAAGAACGTGTCCAATTTGGGAAGCCGATTAGCCAATTTCAAGGAATATCGTTTAAACTGGCCGATATCGCTACCGAGATAGAGGCGGCCGAACTATTGTTACATAAAGCGGCCTTTTTGAAAAATGAGGGCCGCCCAGTGACCAAACAGAGCGCTATGGCCAAAATGTATGCTTCGGAAGTATGTGTAAAAGCTGCCAATGAAGCAGTACAAATACACGGGGGTTACGGTTATACCAAAGACTTTCCGGTTGAAAAATTTTATAGGGATTCGAAACTTTGTACCATTGGTGAAGGCACTACCGAGATTCAAAAAGTCGTGATCGCAAAAAATATTTTGAAATAATTATAGTTTATTTGGTACTTGGCTGTATATTTGCAGCCCTAATCATTAAAGAAAGGAGGTTGTAGCCAATGTTAATAATACCCATTAAAGAAGGAGAAAACATCGATAGAGCTTTAAAACGCTTCAAACGCAAGTTCGACAAAACAGGTACCATGCGTCAATTGAGAAAGCGACAGGCGTTCACAAAACCTTCGGTTGAGCGTAGGGCTCAAATTCAAAAGGCACAGTATATTCAAGGTTTGAGGGACAAGGAAGAAATCTAGTCGCTAAACTACCTTTGGATAACATAATAATATAGTCCCATCAATAGATGGGATTTTTTTATGTCAAAATTTGACGAAGTTACTTTTGTAACTTTGTTATATGTCGATCAATGAATTCATAGACTATCTATCCCTGGAAAAAAACTATTCAATCCATACCGTTGGCGCTTACCGGAAGGATTTGGAAACATTCATTGGCTTTTGTCTTGAGAATTATGATATGGATTCGATCGATGAAATGGAATACCCTATAATCAGAAGTTGGGTGGTCGATTTGGTCAACTCGGGCATTTCAAATCGGACAATTAATCGAAAAATAGCTTCCTTAAAGGCCTATTATAGGTTTTTGCAACGAATTGATAAAATTCAAACAAATCCATTGGCCAAGCATAAAGCATTAAAGACTTCCAAGAAAGTGGAGGTGCCTTTTTCCGAAGATGAAATATTACGGTTACTGACCCAAATTCCTTTTGAAAATAGTTTTGAGGGAAAACGAGACAGGTTGATCATCGAACTGCTTTATGCCTCAGGTATTCGAAGATCGGAATTGATCAATCTTAAGATAGGCAACGTGGATTTTGAAAAGGGTTTATTGAAGGTTTTGGGCAAAAGGAACAAAGAACGCATGCTGCCGTTACTGCCTTCGACAAGGCCATTGTTCATAGACTATTTTGAGGCCAGAAATTCACTGGCCTTCGTTGCCGAAGGTTCCTATGTTTTTTTGACAAAGAGTGGCAATAAAATATATGAAACGCTTGTTTATAGAATTATAAATGGGTATTTTAGTAAGGTGTCGTCCAAGACTAAAAAGAGTCCGCATATATTGCGGCATACCTTTGCGACACATATGCTGAACCACGGAGCAGACCTGAATTCGGTCAAAGAGTTGTTGGGGCATTCAAGTTTGGCATCGACACAAGTTTATACCCACAATAGTATTGCCGAACTAAAAAAAATACACGCTTCGGCCCATCCGAGAAACAAGAAGTAAGCTAACGTTCTTTTTTCATTGTCTAACATAAACCTTTAACCTATGAAAGTACATGCGCAGTCAGTAAATTTCAATGCGGACGGAAAACTTATGGATTTCATCCAAAATCGATTGAATAAGATGGAAACTTTTTACGATAAGGTCATAAGTTCAGACGTATATCTTAAAGTCGAAAATACAAGTGCCAAGGAAAACAAGATTGTAGAGATAAAGCTTAACGTGCCCAAGGATAATTTTGTGGTAAAAAAGCAATGTAAATCGTTCGAGGAAGCGGTTGACTCAGCATGTAATTCTTTAGAGCGGAAACTCATAAAACGCAAGGAAAAACTTCGTGTACATGCATGATTAAAATTTTCTGAAATTTGTTTTGATTAAACAAATAAATATCTACATTTGCAGTCCGTTAGAAATAGCGGACTTTTTTATGCGTAAAAAAGTGTAAAAAGGCCGATGTAGCTCAGCTGGCTAGAGCAGCTGATTTGTAATCAGCAGGTCGTGGGTTCGAGTCCCTCTATCGGCTCAAACGGAAGAAAGTTCTTACAAAATAAGTTTGAGGGGAGATACTCAAGCGGCCAACGAGGGCAGACTGTAAATCTGCTGACTATGTCTTCGCAGGTTCGAATCCTGCTCTCCCCACAAAAACTTGAAGATTAGTCATCAAAAAGCCATATTTTATGGGCTTTTTCTTAGATTTTTGTTCGTAAAAAACTAGAACGGAAAGGCTGTCTTTGTTAAGGCGTTGGATCTTTGAAATGAGAATAAAAATTTGCGGGAGTAGCTCAGTTGGTAGAGCGTCAGCCTTCCAAGCTGAATGTCGCCGGTTCGAACCCGGTCTCCCGCTCAAGATTGGCAAATTTGCCATTCCTGCGAAGGCAGGAATCTCTTCCTTGAAAAATATATTAAGGATGAAGATGTTAAACACTTTACGCCGACGTAGCTCAGGGGTAGAGCGTTTCCTTGGTAAGGAAGAGGTCACGGGTTCAATTCCCGTCGTTGGCTCAACTGAATTTAATTCGTACACACTAATATAAACAATAAGATTAAAATTAATTACACATGGCAAAGGAAACTTTTGATCGTTCCAAACCGCACTTGAATATAGGTACTATTGGACACGTAGATCACGGTAAAACAACATTGACTGCCGCTATTACAGAGGTATTGTCTAACGCAGGGTTATCTGAAAAGAGAAGCTTCGATTCTATCGATAACGCACCTGAAGAGAAAGAAAGAGGTATTACGATCAATACGTCTCACGTTGAATACCAGACAGCGAACCGTCACTACGCGCATGTTGACTGTCCGGGTCACGCCGACTATGTTAAGAACATGGTTACTGGTGCTGCGCAAATGGACGGAGCTATTTTGGTCGTAGCGGCTACTGATGGACCAATGCCACAAACTCGTGAGCACATTCTTTTGGGCCGTCAGGTGGGTATTCCGCGCATCGTTGTTTTTATGAACAAAGTTGATATGGTCGATGATGAGGAACTTTTGGAGCTTGTTGAGATGGAAGTTCGTGAATTGCTTTCGTTCTATGAGTACGATGGTGACAATGGTCCTGTTATTTCAGGTTCTGCCCTTGGTGCCTTGAATGGTGAACAGAAGTGGGTCGATACGGTAATGGAATTGATGGAGGCGGTCGACAATTGGATCGAATTGCCAAAAAGAGATGTCGATAAAGATTTCTTGATGCCGGTCGAAGATGTATTCACAATTACAGGTCGTGGTACTGTTGCTACCGGTCGTATTGAAACTGGTGTTGCAAATACGGGTGACGCAGTTGATATTATTGGAATGGGTGCAGAGAAATTGGGTTCTACCATTACTGGTGTTGAGATGTTCCGCAAGATTTTGGATCGTGGGGAAGCTGGTGATAACGTCGGTATCTTGTTGAGAGGTATTGAAAAACACCAGATCAAAAGGGGTATGGTAATCTGTAAACCAGGTTCTGTTAAGCCGCATGCCAAGTTCGAGGCTGAGGTTTATATCCTTAAAAAAGAAGAAGGTGGTCGTCATACACCATTCCACAATAACTATCGTCCACAGTTCTATGTTAGAACCACGGATGTGACAGGTACGATCAACCTTCCTGATGGAGTTGAAATGGTAATGCCAGGTGATAACCTTACCATTACGGTTGATTTGCTATCTCCTATCGCATTAAGTGTAGGACTTCGTTTCGCGATTCGTGAAGGTGGTAGAACTGTTGGTGCCGGTCAGGTAACCAAGATTTTAGATTAAGAATCAAAGATAAGTTTGCATTAAAGGGTGTCCCGTTACGGCGGGATACCTTTCAATGTAATTATAAAAGGGTGCTCTTCCCATAATAGTTGGGAGTTATAGCACCATCGAATACGGGTGTAGCTCAGTTGGTAGAGCACTGGTCTCCAAAACCAGGTGTCGGGAGTTCGAGTCTCTCCTCCCGTGCCATAGAAAACAAGAATTATGTTGACTTATATTAAAGAATCGATAGAAGAGCTAAGAAATAATGTAACCTTGCCATCTAGGGCGGAATCATCCAATCTAATGGTGATAGTGGCAGTTTTTAGTATTCTCTTCGCCTTGGCGACCTGGGGTGTTGATACGGTTTTTAGTAAGTTGATTAGCTTATATTTTGACAACGTTTTAAACTAAGCCGAACCCTATGTCTGAAGTATTGGAGAAAAAATGGTATGTGGTCAGGGCAGTCAGTGGCCAAGAGAATAAAATCAAAGGGTACATTGAAAGTGAGGTAGAGCGGCATGGTTTTTCGGATTACTTGGAAGAAGTACTGGTGCCGACCGAAAAGGTGGTACAGATTCGAAATGGAAAAAAAATAAACAAAGAAAGGGTATATTTTCCGGGATACATTATGATTAAAGCCAATTTGGCAGGCGAGATGATACACATCATTCGTTCGATTACCAATGTAATAGGATTTTTGGGGGAAACCAAAGGAGGTGATCCGGTACCGTTGCGTAAGGCCGAAGTAAACAGAATGCTTGGCAAAGTTGACGAATTGGCGGTCAATACCGATAGTGTGGCCATACCATTCGTTTTTGGTGAAACGGTCAAGGTAATCGATGGACCCTTTAATGGTTTTAACGGTACGGTCGAGAAAATCAATGAAGAAAAGCGTAAGCTCGAGGTAATGGTCAAGATTTTCGGAAGAAAGACACCATTGGAACTCAGTTATATGCAAGTTGAAAAAATATAAAGAAAATTGTTACATAGTTAAAAGTTGTGTTGCTTCCCATGAACACACTTTGAATTTAAATTAAAACAATGGCAAAAGAAGTAGGTAAAGTAGTTAAACTACAAGTTAGGGGAGGTGCAGCGAATCCATCGCCACCGGTTGGACCCGCCTTAGGTGCTGCCGGAGTTAACATAATGGAGTTCTGCAAGCAGTTCAATGCACGAACGCAGGACAAACCAGGCAAAGTATTGCCAGTTGTTATCACCGTATATAAAGACAAGTCGTTCGACTTTGTCGTAAAAACACCGCCAGCGGCAGTTCAATTGATGGAAGCAGCTAAGATTAAAAAAGGATCTGGCGAACCTAACCGAGTAAAATTAGGTAGTGTCACCTGGGACCAAATCAAGGCGATAGCCGAAGATAAAATGGTCGATCTTAATGCATTTACCGTAGAATCGGCAATGAAAATGGTTGCCGGTACCGCACGGTCAATGGGTATGAAGGTAGCAGGTAAAAGACCTTTTTAAATCTTTAAAAGCAATTTAAATGGCAAAGTTAACTAAGAAGCAAAAAGAGGCGCACGCCAAAATAGAGAAAGATAAGCTCTATTCTGTCGATGAAGCTTCCGCTTTGATCAAAGAGATAACCAACGCTAATTTCGACGCATCGGTAGATTTGGCGGTTCGTTTGGGCGTTGACCCTAGAAAGGCCAATCAAATGGTACGTGGTGTTGTGACACTGCCCCATGGTACCGGTAAAGATGTAAAGGTATTGGCCTTGGTTACTCCTGATAAAGAGGCAGAAGCCAAAGAGGCTGGGGCCGATTTCGTTGGATTGGACGAATATCTTGACAAGATAAAAGGCGGTTGGACAGATGTAGATGTAATCATCACAATGCCAAGCGTTATGGGTAAACTTGGTCCGTTGGGCCGCGTTTTGGGCCCAAGGGGATTAATGCCCAACCCGAAGACAGGTACCGTAACTATGGATGTCGCCAAAGCGGTATCGGATGTTAAGGCGGGAAAGATAGACTTCAAAGTGGATAAAACAGGTATTGTACATGCCGCTATCGGCAAAGTATCGTTTTCTGCGGATAAAATTGCAGGTAACGCCAAAGAACTTTTGGATACCCTGAACAAATTGAAGCCAACTGCCGCCAAAGGGGTATATATGAAGAGCATCTTCATGTCAAGTACTATGAGTCCGAGTGTTCAACTAGACCCTAGGGCAGTTTAACTGCGGGCAAAAATTTTTAACATGACAAGACAAGAGAAAGCAAACGTTATTGAAGATTTGACCACGAAGTTGGCCGATAGTTCCACCATTTATTTGGCGGACATATCAGGTTTGGACGCCGCAACTACCTCTGATTTGAGAAGGGCATGTTTTAAGGCGAACATTAAACTGGCTGTAGTCAAAAATACCTTGCTCAAAAAGGCAATGGAAGCTTCCGACAAAGAATTTGGGGAACTTCCTTCGACTTTAAAAGGCAATACTTCGTTGATGTTCGCCGATACGGCGAACGCCCCGGCAAAATTGATCAAGACCTTTCGCAAAAAATCCGACAGGCCTTTCTTGAAGGGAGCATTTATCGAGGAAGCAATTTATATAGGTGATGAAAACTTGGATGCTCTTGTGAGTATTAAGTCCAAAGAGGAAATGATAGGCGAAATTATCGGATTGTTACAATCACCCGCCAAGAACGTTATTTCCGGACTTAAATCTGGTGGAGGTAAACTTGCCGGAATCCTTAAGACATTATCTGAAAAATAAAAGTACGCAACTAGAACAATTATATTTTAAAATTTATTAAACGATAGAAAAATGGCAGATTTAAAAGATTTCGCAGAACAGTTGGTTAATTTGACCGTAAAAGAGGTTAATGAATTAGCTGATATACTTAAAGAAGAATATGGCATAGAGCCGGCTGCTGCTGCAGTTGCTGTTGCCGCTGGTGGCGGTGGTGGAGCCGATGCCGGTGAGGCCGCCGAGGAAAAATCAGAATTCGATGTGATTTTGAAGGCCGCCGGAGCTTCTAAATTGGCGGTTGTCAAATTGGTCAAAGAATTGACCGGACTAGGATTGAAAGATGCTAAAGACATCGTTGATAGTGCACCAAAAGCTGTTAAGGAAGGTGTTGCTAAAGACGAAGCCGAAGGAATCAAAAAATCATTGGAAGAAGCAGGAGCAGAAGTTGAGCTTAAATAATAGCAACAACCATAGTGTTTTGGTTTAGGTCTTTTTCCACCTTTGGTGGAGCAAGACCTAAGCCTTTTTATGTATACCGTATATGAAGTTATATGCGACCCAATTAGTATTCACGATCAAAATACTGTCCATAGATGTTCACAAATCAGACTGAAAGAATAAATTTCGCATCCGCAGAGAATACGCCAGAATATCCTGATTTTTTGGATATTCAGATTAAGTCGTTTCAAGACTTTTTTCAATTGGAGACCAAATCCGATGAGAGGGGCGATGAAGGTCTCTATAATACATTTCAGGAGAATTTTCCGATTACCGATACCAGGAATCAGTTCGTATTGGAATTTCTAGACTACTTTATAGATCCTCCGAGATATTCGATACAAGAATGTATCGAGAGGGGATTGACTTATAGCGTACCTCTAAAAGCACGTTTGAAATTGTATTGCACCGATGAGGAGCATGAAGATTTTGAGACGATCGTACAAGATGTGTATTTGGGAACTATTCCTTATATGACACCTAGCGGCACTTTTGTAATCAATGGGGCCGAGCGTGTAGTCGTTTCCCAATTACACCGTTCTCCAGGAGTTTTCTTTGGACAATCGTTTCATGCCAACGGAACCAAGCTATACTCCGCGAGGGTAATTCCTTTCAAGGGATCTTGGATAGAGTTTGCTACTGATATCAATGGTGTAATGTATGCCTATATCGATAGAAAGAAAAAATTGCCCGTTACAACGTTGTTCAGGGCTATTGGTTTTGAGCGAGACAAGGACATCTTGGAAATTTTCGACCTTTCGGAAGAGATCAAAGTATCGAATGCCGGATTGAAAAAGGTATTGGGCCGAAAATTGGCAGCTCGTGTATTGAATACATGGCATGAGGATTTCGTTGATGAAGACACTGGTGAGGTTGTTTCCATCGAGCGTAACGAAATCGTTTTAGATCGTGATACGGTCTTGGAAAAAGAGCATATCGAACAGATTTTGGAGACTGATGTGAAGACCATTCTTCTTCATAAAGAGAACAATGCCCAGTCCGATTATGCGATTATACACAATACATTACAGAAAGACCCTACCAACTCTGAAAAGGAAGCGGTAGAACATATATATCGTCAACTACGTAATGCCGAGCCACCCGATGAGGAGACGGCCCGTGGCATCATAGACAAACTGTTCTTTTCCGATCAACGCTATAATCTAGGTGAAGTTGGTCGTTATAGAATGAATAAAAAATTGGGTCTTGATATCGGAATGGACAAACAGGTCTTGACCAAGGAAGATATCATTACCATTATCAAGTATTTGATCGAGCTCATCAATTCTAAAGCGGAGATCGATGATATCGACCACCTTTCGAACCGTCGCGTCAGAACGGTGGGCGAGCAATTGTCTTCACAATTCGGAGTGGGTCTTGCCCGTATGGCAAGAACGATTCGTGAGCGAATGAACGTACGTGATAATGAGGTGTTCACTCCGATAGATTTGATCAATGCCAAGACTTTGTCATCGGTAATCAACTCGTTTTTTGGTACGAACCAGTTATCTCAGTTTATGGACCAAACGAATCCGTTGGCCGAGATTACGCACAAAAGAAGGTTGTCGGCTCTAGGGCCGGGAGGGCTTTCACGTGAAAGAGCTGGTTTCGAGGTCCGCGATGTACACTATACGCATTACGGAAGATTGTGTCCGATTGAAACACCTGAAGGACCGAATATTGGTTTGATTTCGTCCTTGGCGGTTTTTGCCAAGGTAAATCCGATGGGTTTTTTGGAGACCCCTTACAGAAAGGTCGACAAATCAAAAGTAGATACTTCGGAGTATACCTATTTGAGTGCCGAGGAAGAAGAAGGTATGAAAATAGCACAGGCGAACATACCTCTAAAAGATAGTGGTGTAATAGACAGTGAGAAGGTGATTGCCCGTGAAGAAGGCGATTTCCCGGTCGTTAGTCCAGAGGAGATTAACTACACTGATGTGGCTCCAAACCAGATTGCTTCGATTTCAGCGTCTTTGATTCCTTTCTTGGAACATGATGATGCGAACAGGGCGTTGATGGGGTCGAATATGATGCGTCAGGCGGTACCCTTGTTAAAACCACAATCGCCTATTGTCGGTACAGGATTGGAACGTCAGGTTGCTTCCGATTCAAGGGTCTTGATCAATGCTGAAGGCGATGGAACCATTGAATATGTCGATGCACAGAAAATCATTATAAAGTACAAAAGAACGGAAGCGGAACGATTGGTAAGTTTCGAAGAAGATTCCAAGACTTACGAGCTGGTCAAGTTCAGAAAGACCAACCAAGGTACGAGTATCAACTTGAAACCTATCGTCAAGAAAGGTGACAAGGTGAAAAAAGGCCAAGTTCTTTGTGAAGGTTATGCAACGGAAAAAGGCGAATTGGCACTGGGCCGAAACCTTACGGTAGCATTTATGCCTTGGAAAGGTTACAATTTTGAAGATGCCATCGTTATTTCCGAAAAAGTGGTCCGTGAAGATATTTTCACGTCGATACATGTTGATGAATATGCATTAGAGGTCAGGGATACCAAGTTGGGAGCTGAAGAATTGACGCATGATATTCCCAATGTTTCCGAGGAAGCCACAAAGGATTTGGATGAAAATGGAATGATCCGTATTGGCGCCGAGGTAAAACCTGGCGATATCTTGATCGGTAAGATTACGCCGAAAGGAGAATCAGATCCGACCCCGGAAGAAAAACTGCTTCGAGCCATTTTCGGCGATAAGGCAGGAGACGTAAAGGACGCTTCTTTAAAAGCTTCTCCATCCCTCCGAGGTGTGGTAATCGACAAGAAATTGTTCTCTCGATCGGTGAAGGATAAGCGTAAGCGTTCCGAAGACAAGGAAGAGTTGAACAAATTGGAATTGGAATATGAAGTTAAATTCCAAGAGTTAAAAGATATTCTTGTCGAAAAATTGTTCACCTTGATCAACGGTAAGACTTCACAGGGTGTATTGAACGATTTGGGGGAAGAAGTACTTCCGAAAGGTAAAAAGTACACCATGAAGATGTTGAATTCGGTGGATGATTTCGCCCACTTGGTAGGCGGTAGTTGGACCACCGATAAATCGACCAATGCTTCGGTAGCCGATCTTTTACATAACTATAAGATCAAGTTGAACGACCTTCAAGGTAACTTGAGAAGGGACAAGTTTACCATTTCCGTGGGAGATGAACTTCCAGCGGGTATCATGAAGTTGGCCAAGGTCTATATTGCCAAAAAACGAAAGTTGAAAGTAGGCGATAAGATGGCCGGTCGTCATGGTAACAAAGGTATCGTTTCAAGAATCGTGCGTCAAGAAGATATGCCGTTCTTAGAAGATGGAACACCGGTAGATATCGTATTGAATCCGTTAGGGGTACCTTCTCGAATGAACATCGGTCAGATTTATGAAACTGTTTTAGGATGGGCCGGTCTTAAGTTGGGAAGAAAATATGCTACCCCGATCTTTGATGGGGCAACATTGGATCAAATCAATGAATATACCGACGAAGCCGGTATACCAAGATTCGGCCATACCTATCTTTACGATGGCGGAACCGGACAACGCTTTGATCAACCTGCGACCGTGGGAGTAATCTATATGCTCAAATTAGGTCACATGGTCGATGATAAGATGCACGCACGTTCCATTGGACCGTACTCATTGATTACGCAGCAACCATTGGGTGGTAAAGCCCAATTCGGGGGCCAGCGTTTCGGAGAGATGGAAGTATGGGCGCTCGAGGCTTATGGTGCCTCGGCCACCTTGCGTGAGATTTTGACGGTCAAATCCGATGATGTAATCGGTAGGGCAAAAACCTATGAATCCATTGTAAAAGGAGAGACCATGCCTGAACCCGGTTTACCGGAATCTTTCAATGTATTAATGCACGAACTTAAAGGCTTAGGTTTGGACATTAGATTGGAAGAATAGTTTAGAACACATACATTATAATTAGGAGGATAGTATATTATGGCTAGAATACACGATAATACACCACAAAAAAGGTTCAACAAGATTTCAATTGGTTTGGCATCTCCAGAAGCAATTTTGGCCGAATCAAGGGGAGAGGTATTGAAACCTGAAACGATAAACTACAGAACGCATAAACCGGAACGTGATGGTTTGTTCTGTGAACGTATATTCGGTCCTGTAAAGGATTATGAATGTGCCTGTGGTAAATATAAGCGTATACGCTACCGAGGTATCGTTTGTGACCGTTGTGGGGTCGAAGTAACCGAAAAGAAGGTGCGTAGGGACCGTGTGGGACACATTAATCTAGTGGTTCCCGTTGCGCATATCTGGTACTTCCGTTCGTTGCCCAATAAAATTGGGTACCTTTTGGGATTGCCCTCCAAGAAATTGGATATGATCATCTACTACGAGCGATACGTAGTCATTCAACCCGGTATCGCCACTGGGCCAGAAGGTGAGGAAATTCAAAAGTTGGATTTCTTGACAGAGGAGGAGTATTTGAACATTATTGAATCCATTCCTCAAGAGAACCAATATTTGGAAGATTCCGACCCGAATAAGTTCATTGCCAAGATGGGTGCCGAATGTTTGATCGATCTATTGGCGCGCATCGATTTGAAAGAGCTTTCTTATGAGTTACGGCATAAGGCGAATACGGAGACATCAAAACAAAGAAAAACGGAGGCCTTAAAACGACTTCAAGTAGTAGAGGCCCTTCGCGAATCGCAGGACAACCGCGAAAACAAGCCGGAATGGATGATTATGAAGGTGATTCCGGTCATACCACCGGAACTTCGTCCTTTGGTTCCTTTGGATGGTGGCCGTTTTGCTACTTCCGATTTGAACGATCTTTATAGAAGAGTCATCATTCGTAACAATCGATTGAAGCGATTGGTCGAGATCAAAGCTCCGGAAGTAATTCTTAGAAATGAGAAGCGTATGCTTCAGGAAGCCGTCGATTCATTGTTCGACAACACGAGAAAAGCATCCGCTGTAAAAACCGAATCGAACAGGCCATTGAAGTCGCTTTCAGATTCATTGAAAGGTAAACAAGGACGTTTCCGCCAAAACCTTTTGGGTAAACGTGTCGATTATTCGGCCCGTTCGGTAATCGTCGTCGGACCTGAAATGAAATTGTACGAATGTGGTCTTCCAAAAGATATGGCAGCCGAACTTTACAAGCCTTTCGTCATCCGAAAGTTGATAGAAAGGGGTATTGTTAAAACAGTAAAATCGGCTAAAAAGATTATAGACAAAAAGGAACCTGTAGTATGGGATATCCTTGAAAATGTACTGAAAGGGCATCCTGTACTTTTGAACCGTGCTCCAACCCTGCACCGTTTAGGTATTCAGGCTTTTCAGCCCAAATTGATCGAAGGTAAGGCGATTCGCCTGCATCCATTGGTATGTACCGCCTTTAATGCGGATTTTGATGGAGACCAAATGGCCGTGCACCTTCCATTGGGCCCTGAAGCGATTTTGGAAGCCCAACTCTTGATGTTGGCATCGCACAATATCCTGAATCCGGCCAATGGTTCACCAATTACGGTACCATCGCAAGATATGGTTTTGGGACTTTACTACATGACCAAAGAAAGAAAGTCCACTCCAGAAGTGCCTATTTCGGGCGAGGGATTGACCTTCTATTCTGCTGAAGAAGTAGAGATTGCCTTTAATGAGGGAATGGTCAACTTGAATGCCGGTATCAAGGTACGGGCAAAAGATTTTAACGAAGAAGGAGAACTTGTAAATCAGATAATCCCTACGACAGTTGGTAGGGTCTTGTTCAACATGGAAGTGCCGGAACAGGCCGGATATATCAACGAAGTATTGAACAAAAAATCGTTGCGCGATATCATTGGCAAGATTTTGAGCGTTACCGATGTGCCGACTACGGCCGATTTCTTGGACAAGATCAAGACCATGGGTTATGAATTTGCCTTTAAAGGTGGTCTTTCCTTTAGCTTGGGCGATATTATTATTCCTCAGGAAAAACATGAGATGATTGCCGATGCCAATGGGCAGGTCGATGGCATTATGTCAAACTATAACATGGGTCTGATTACCAACAACGAACGTTATAATCAGGTCATTGATGTTTGGACTTCTACGAACGCCATGTTGACGGAATTGGCCATGAAACGTATACGTGAAGATCAGCAAGGTTTCAACTCGGTTTATATGATGTTGGATTCCGGCGCAAGGGGTTCTAAAGAGCAGATTCGTCAGTTGACAGGTATGCGTGGGTTGATGGCGAAACCTAAGAAATCGACCGCAGGTGGTGGTGAAATTATTGAAAACCCGATTCTTTCGAACTTTAAGGAGGGGCTTTCGATTTTGGAGTACTTTATCTCCACGCACGGTGCACGTAAAGGTCTTGCGGATACCGCTTTGAAAACTGCGGATGCCGGTTATTTGACGCGTCGATTGGTCGATGTTTCCCAAGATGTTATTATCAATATCGAAGATTGTGAAACATTGAGGGGAGTAGAAGTCGAGGCCCTCAAGAAAAATGAGGAGATCGTAGAATCTCTTGGTGAACGTATCTTGGGCCGTGTTTCGTTACACGACGTCTATAACCCTTTAACGGAGGAATTATTGCTTAGTGCAGGACAAGAGATTATGGAGTCCGACATTAAGAAAATAGAGGATTCACCGGTAGAAAGAATCGAAGTACGTTCTGCATTGACTTGTGAAGCATCGAAGGGCATTTGTGCAAAGTGTTATGGTCGAAACCTTTCCACCAATAAAATGGTCCAGAGAGGCGAGGCCGTCGGTGTGGTCGCTGCGCAGTCCATTGGTGAACCAGGTACGCAGTTGACATTGCGTACGTTCCACGTTGGCGGTATCGCCGGTAACATTTCGGAAGATAACAAGCTACAGGTCAAATTTGACGGTGTGGCGGAAATCGAAGATCTACGTACGGTCAAGGGAGAGGATAGCGAAGGCAAAAAGGCCGAGATCGTTATTTCAAGAACCTCTGAATTAAAAGTTCTAGATACCAAAACCGGTATTACTTTAAGTACTAATAACATTCCTTACGGGTCTACACTCTACATTAAGAACGGTGCCAAGGTAAGTAAGGGTGATACAATTTGTTCTTGGGATCCTTATAACGGTGTCATTGTTTCCGAATTCCCTGGAAAAATTGCCTATGAGAATATTGAACAGGGGGTCACTTATCAGGTGGAAATCGATGAACAGACCGGTTTTCAGGAAAAAGTTATTTCTGAATCGAGAAATAAGAAATTGATTCCGACCTTATTGATCAAAGACTCGAAGGATGAGGTTTTACGTTCGTATAACCTTCCCGTTGGGTCACATATCATGGTCGATGATGGTGACAAGATCAAGGAAGGGAAAATTTTGGTAAAAATTCCGCGTAAATCAGCAAAAGCAGGTGATATTACCGGAGGTCTTCCAAGAGTTACCGAATTGTTCGAGGCAAGAAATCCATCTAACCCCGCAGTAGTTTCGGAAATTGATGGGGTCGTTTCCTTTGGAAAGATCAAAAGGGGTAACCGTGAGATCATTATCGAATCGAAATTGGGTGAGATCAAGAAATATTTGGTCAAATTATCCAATCAAATATTGGTTCAAGAAAATGACTATGTACGTGCGGGAATGCCATTATCCGATGGATCGATTACGCCGGAAGATATCTTGGCGATCAAGGGCCCATCAGCGGTACAACAGTATTTGGTTAACGAAGTACAAGAGGTTTATCGCCTGCAAGGTGTGAAAATAAATGATAAACATTTTGAGGTCGTTGTACGTCAGATGATGCGAAAGGTACGTATTGAAGATCCGGGAGATACGATTTTCTTGGAGAACCAATTGGTGCACAAAGATGACTTCATTGAGGAGAACGATGAAATATTCGGTAAGAAAGTAGTATTGGATGCCGGAGAATCCGAAAATATCAAAGCTGGAATGATTATCACGGCAAGGGAATTGCGTGATGAAAATTCTATCTTAAAAAGGTCGGATAAGGCGTTGGCCACGGCAAGGGATGCGGTGGCCGCCACGGCGACCCCCATACTTCAAGGAATTACACGCGCATCGCTACAGACAAAATCGTTTATTTCGGCCGCTTCTTTCCAAGAAACGACCAAAGTATTGAACGAAGCTGCCGTAAGCGGTAAAGTAGATACCTTGGAAGGATTGAAGGAAAATGTAATTGTAGGCCACAAAATACCGGCCGGTACCGGTATGCGCGACTATGAGAACATCATTGTCGGCTCAAAAGAAGAGTACGATGAGATTATGGCACGTAAAGAGGCCTTGAAATTTTAGGAACTTCTGACCCTCGATAATTTAGATCGGGGGTTATTTTTAAGAAATCGTTTATGAGCAATAACAAAGAACAGGGCCAAAAACAGATCAATATCGAACTTGATGAGAAAATGGCGGAAGGAATCTATTCCAATCTTGCCATCATTAACCATTCTGTGTCTGAATTTGTGGTCGATTTCATAAGTATGATGCCAGGCGCACCAAAAGCAAAAGTAAAGAGCCGGATTGTACTTACGCCTCAACACGCGAAGAAGTTTCTAAAAGCGTTGAACGATAATGTACATCGTTTTGAAAAGGCCCATGGTACGATAAAAGACTATGAACAGCCGCCCATTCCTATCAATTTTGGGCCTACGGGAGAAGCTTAATAACAAAACCCCTCCAAATATTACAGAGGGGTTTGTTTTTGCCCTGTTTGTATTGTTTAATTCCATCCGCCGCCTAAGGCACGGTACATATTTATGAATGCATTCATTTGTAGCACTTTGGTCTCGACCAATTCGAATTTCGATTCCAAGGCATCCCGTTGGGTTAACAACACCTCCATATAATCGGCCCTCGCAGATTTGAACAGCGTATTCGAAATGTCTATGGATTCCGTCAAAGCTTTGACCTCCTGCGCTTTTAGCCCATAACTTTTTTCGAGGTTGTCGATATTCGAAAGTTGGTTCGCAACTTCGATATAGGCATTTAGAATGGTACGTTCATAGTCATATATAGCCTGGATTTGCTTGGCATTGGCGTTATAGTAAGTGGCCTTTATGGCATTTCTATTGACCAATGGTGCGGTCAGATCTCCTATCAATGAATATAACAGTGATTCGGGGGTTTTGGTCAGATAAGATGGATTGAACGCTTGTAGTCCGATACCTGCCGATATGCCCAAAGAAGGATAAAACCTGGCCTTGGCGACCTTTACATCCAGTTTTGATGCCACAACTTCCAATTCGGCCCGTCTGATATCGGGACGGTTTTGCAACAATTGTGATGGAAGTCCTGCATAAACGGGTTCCGGTACCAAATCATTGAATGCTTTCGAATTTCGTTCAATGGATTGTGGAAGCCGACCTACCAAAAAATTGATTTTGTTTTCAGTTTCGGTTATTTTCTGTTGGATGTCGAACCGAAGGCTCTGTGTGCCGAACAGTTCGGCCTGAAATCTTCGTACGGCCAATTCGGTAGCCTGTGCAGCTTCTTTTTGCAGTTTGACGATGCGCAGGGCATTGCTTTGAATCTCGATGTTTTGGTCGATAATGCCCAATTCATTGTCCAAAGCCAATAGTTCATAATATGAATTGGCGATTTCGGCGATGAGGTTGGTTACCATAAAATTACGCCCTTCGATACTGGACAAATATCTGGTTACTGCAGCTTTTTTGGCATTGCGCAGCTTTTTCCAAACATCGATTTCCCACGTGGCCTGAAGCCCTAACATATAATCGGGTAGCGGTTCGGGGAACTCCTCGCCCGGTTCGATATCGGTATTCGCGTCATTGGCGCCCTGACTGGTATACCTACCTACCTTTTCCGCTTCCGCAGCACCTTTGAACCCTACAAAAGGAAGATATTCTCCTTTTTTTTCGCGTACTTCATTTCTTGCTATTTCGATTTCCTGCAGCATAATGTTCAATTCCTGATTGTTGGCAAGTGCCGTATCGATCAGGGCATTCAAATAAGGGTCGGTGAAATAATCCTTCCAAGGTACCTTCGCCGTATTGGTTGAATCTTGCGAACCATTGTAGCTCGCAGGAAGTGATGTATTAACCGTTTTTTCGACCAATGAAGGAGTCTTACAGGCTGAAAGGGCCATTAAAATGCTTACGACCCCTACAATTAAAGATTTAGTATTGTTCATAATATGCTATTTCTTTTTATCCGTTTTTTTCAATAATCTTTTCAAGGTCCTATTGGCAATACGCAATCGTAATAGCAACCTACTGCGTTCTTCACTTTTTCTAACGTAGTTTTCGGACAATGGCTCACTATCCTCATCTTTTATGAGTTGTCGGCCTACTGCCATTTTTGCAAAAACGTAATACAGTCCGGGGATAACGATTACCCCGAAAATCGTTCCTATCAACATACCTCCCAATGACGAACCGCCGATAGTCCGGTTTCCGATGGCCCCGGCCCCGGTAGCGATTACCAAGGGAATCAACCCCGCAATAAAAGCGAAAGAAGTCATTAAAATTGGTCTGAACCGTACCTTGGCCCCTTCAATGGCCGCATCTACGATCGACAGGCCTTGGCGATGTTTCATAACGGCGAACTCAACGATCAGTACGGCATTTTTCCCTAATAGCCCTACAAGCATAATGAGTCCTACCTGACCATAGATATCGTTTGCCAGTCCCATCAATTTCAACAACATGAACGAGCCAAAGACCCCGACGGGGAGTGAAAGGATTACGGCCATGGGTAAAAGAAAACTCTCATACTGCGCGGCCAATACCACATATACGAAAACCAATACGACCAAGAAAACATAAAGTGCCTCATTGCCTCGAGAGGCCTCGTCGTACGAAAGCCCTTCCCATGCAATGTCATATCCTCTGGGTAAGGTTTCGGCAGCGACCTCTTTAATGGTGTTTATGGCATCGCCGGTGGTAAAACCGGCTGCGGGTAACCCTCTTATGGCCGCGGAATTGTATAGATTATATCGGGTAACTTCGTTGGGTCCCTGTGTTTTTGTCATTTTCATAAATGAAGAATAGGGTACCATTTCGCCCGCTTCGTTTTTAACAAAAAGTTTCATAATGTCCGACGGATACCGTCTATACTCGGGAGCGGCTTGTGTATATACCTTGAAAAACCGTCCGAAACGGATAAATCCTTGTTCATAGGTACTCCCGATCAGAATATTGAGGTTTTCCATTGCTTTTCCGATGGAAACGCCTTTCTGCATGGCAAGCTCGTTATCGATTTCCAATTTATATTGGGGATAGTTGGCCGCAAAAAAAGTAAATATCCCTGTGAGTTCTTCCCGCTCTTCAAGGGCATCCAAGAAATCATTGTTGATTTTTTCGAATTCCTTATAATCCGTGCCGTTCGTTTTATCCAATAAACGCAACGAAAAACCACCTGACGAGCCAAAACCGGGTACGGCAGGCGGCTCGAAATATTCGATTACCGCACCGAGATCTTTTGACTCTTCTTCCAGCTCTTCCATGATTTCATGAACCGAATGATGGCGTTCGCTCCATGGTTTTAGGTTGATGAGACAGGTACCAGCATTGGAACCCCTTCCTTCCGTCATGATTTCATAGCCTGCCAACGCAGAGACAGATTCGACCCCGTCAATTTCTTCACAAATTTTTTGAAGTTGTTGGGTCACTTGGTTCGTACGTTCCAAGGTCGCGCCGGGAGGAGTTTGGATAATGGCATAGATTGTACCTTGATCTTCCCCGGGAATGAACCCTGACGGGAGTACCATATTTATTCCAAATATACCTGCACAAAACAACAATAGAACACCAAATGTAACGACCCTTCTGCTCACAATGTGTTTAAGCAAGCCAACATACCTGCCCGTCAATTTTTCAAATGACCGGTTGAATCTGTCTAGTAATCGGTCGAGCAAGTATTTTTTCTTCGCCTTGCCGTGGTTGTTTTTTAATATAATGGCGCAGAGTACCGGGGTAAGCGTAAGGGCCACAACGCCGGATATAATAATGGCTGCCGACATTGTAATCGAAAACTGCCTATAGAATACACCGACAGGACCTGACATGAACGCGATTGGTACGAAGACCGCCGTCATAACAAGGGTGATAGCGATTATGGCCCCGCTTATTTCACCCATTACACTTTGAACGGCCATATACGGAGTCAGATTTTCCTCTTCGATTTTCGCATGTACGGCCTCGACGACCACAATGGCATTATCCACTACGATACCAATCGCCAGTACAAGGGCGAAAAGGGTAATCAGGTTGATCGAAAGCCCAAAAAGTTGTATCACGAAAAAGGTACCTATTAATGATACAGGTATGGCCAGTAACGGAATCAGGGTCGAACGCCAATCGCCCAAGAAGAGAAATACAACAATAGCTACCAATATAAAGGCGTCTCTCAACGTGTGGGTTACCTGTTCTATGGAAGCGTTCAAAAATTGTGAAACATCATAACTTATCTTTACGTTCATCCCCGGGGGGAAGTTGGCCTGCATTTCTTCAAGTTTTTCCTTGACCGATGCTATCACGTCGCTGGCGTTACTGCCAAAGGATTGTTTAAGTACGATGGCGGCCGATGGATATCCATCCAGATTCGAATAGATGTCCATAAATTCGGTTCCCAATTCGACTGTGGCGATATCTTTCAGGTGGATTGTTTCCCCTTCTTCATTGGCACGTATAATGATATTGTCGTACTGCTCCGGTTTATTGAACCTATCTTGATAGAACAGTACATATTCAAGCGATTGGGCCTCTTTTCCTGAACTTCTTCCCAACCTTCCCGGACGGGCCAAGATGCTCTGTTCCTCCATGGCTTCAAGTACTTCTTCGGCGGCTATATTGTAGGCACGCATACGGTCCGGCTTTAACCAGACCCGCATCGCATATTGTCGGCTACCCAAAATTTTGGCACTCACAATGCCCTTGATTCGCTGAATTTCGGGAACCATATTGACGTTCGCATAATTGTACAGAAACTTTTGATCGGCATCCTTATCGGTACTATAAAGGTTTACGTACATCAACATACTGGGTTGGATAGGTGTGATGATTACCCCTTCGCGCTGCACAAGTTCGGGCAACAGCGGCATTACTTGATCTACTCTTGTTTTTACACGAACGGTGGCCTGATCGGGGTCGGTGCCCGGTTCGAAGATTACGTTTATCGTTGCTTCACCGGCACTGGTAGCATCGGAAGAAATATACCGCATCCCTTGAACCCCGTTAATGGATTTCTCCAAGGGAATGAGGGTCGATTTGGTAAGTACATCGGCATTTGAACCCGGGTAGGCTACAAATATGCTTACGGTCGTAGGCGCAATTTGTGGAAACTGCGATATAGGCAATTGCCTAATGGCCAGCATTCCGACAAAAACGAGAATGAAGGAAATGACAATTGCCAGAACGGGTCTATGTATAATTTTACTAAACATGTTTTATTTTTTGAGGATATTATTATTCTGCGTAGAGCGCTAAATTCGATAGTACCTCATCAGGCTCGAGGTAATCATAGCTTATTTTATCCTTTTCCCTAACTTTTCGCAAACCGTCCAAAAGAATTTTGTCGTTTACTTCAAGACCTTCGGTTACTACGTAAAGATGCTGCATTTCATCGCCAACGGTTATTGGCTTGGAATGGATTACATTGTTTTCATCGACTACAAAGACATATTTCTTGTCCAATATCTCAAAAGTGGCCTTTTGGGGAATAATCAAGGCGTTTTTGAGTGGTACGGTCATTTTAATGTTCCCTGTTTCACCATGTCTTAAAAGGCCTTCGGGATTGGGAAAGGTGGCCCTAAAAGGAATATTGCCCGTTTCGTTGTTAAAATCGGCCTCGATGGTCTCGATTACTCCCGAATATTGAAACAATTGATTGTTCGCCATTAAAAGATCGACCTTCATGGTCTCGTCTTTTTTTAACTGTACCTTATAATCAAGATATTCTGCCTCCGGAACATTGAAATACACCCACATTTTACTATTGTCCGCCAGTTCGGTAAGCAGCTCGCCTTCTTCGAGCAGACTCCCCTCTCTCACATGAAATCGGTCAATAATCCCGTCAAAAGGAGCCCGTATCTTTGTGAATTCAAGGTGTACCTGGGCCAATACCAGTTCAGATTTTGCCTTGTCCAATTTGGCCTGGGCCATGGCCAGCTCGTTCGGTGAAACTACGTTTCCATCTGCCAATTTTTTGGTATTTTGATATTCGATTTCCGTAAAATTGACCTCAGCCTGCGCTTTTTGTTTTTCTGCTTCGTATAGGTTCGGCATGATTTGGAACAAAAGCTGCCCTTGTTTTACGAACTGCCCCTCATCAACATAGATTTTTTCTAAATACCCTTGTTCTTGGGCCCTGAGTTCTATATGTCGTATCGAACGGATCTGGCTCACATAATCGGTAGTGATCGAAGTATCACGTTTAACGGGACTGGTAACCAAAAACTTGGCTTCTTCTTCATGCTTTTCTTTTTTTTCGGTACAGCTCGTGTAGAGCGATAAGGCACAAAGACCCGCGACCATGAGAAATTTCTTTATCATAATTCTGATAGTATTAAAATGGATTTGGTTTACTTGGATTTTTCAAATAATTGTGCGCATACGACGCACAGTTGCATCCCTTTTATTGAAATACTATAAGAGATGCTAGGCGCGATATACGCCTTACGGAAAGTCGGGCGATGAAACCACGCCCGAAATGATTCTATATTCTAAAAACTTGGAATAGGATATACCGTGGACGGCATGGAACGGCATTTAAAAAAAGCCTTTCAAGAGTTGTGCTTTTTCGGACCTGGCCAAATAACGATAGAAGGACAAGCGTATAAATAAGAGTTGCAAAATGCTTTGGGTCTTTGATTTTTTTTAAACCGATGCCTTCGCTCTCTTCTTCCTCGAACTCGGCAATCTCCATCATAACCATTCTTTGGGCAGCCGTTGTAGACCGACCAATAATGGAAAGTTGGTCATTTTGGGAATGTTCAAAAATGCTTAGGGGGGACTGTACACCCTTCTCTATGGATACCGAAGAAGGATTTTCCTTGACATATTGAGCATGTAGTTGACCGTATCCGCTCAACAGGACAATGCACAATGTGAAAAGAATTTTTTGGAATGAGTTCATTCGGGAAGCAAAACTATACCAAGTCGATAATACTCACAAGCAGTGAGCCATAAAAAATTGTTAACGCCGAGGATAGTTTGATTGAAGTCGGTTGCCATAAAAGAGGACTTTTCTGGTTATGGACCGGACTAATCGAACTCTGAAACAAAATGAAGCTTTACCGAGGGGTACTTTTGTTGTGTCATCTGTAATGAAAATTGTGAATCGGCTAAAAAGACGGGTTGCCCCCTTTTATCCTTGGCCAAAAACTTTTGTTTGACACGTTGAAATTCCTTGAACTCCTCATTCTTAAAATCATCGGGGTCGATCCAACAGGCTTTATAAACTGGAAAGTTTTCGTAGCTGCATTTAGCTCCGTATTCATGTTCAAGACGGTATTGAATGACCTCGAACTGTAAAGCGCCTACCGTACCGATTACTTTTCTGCCGTTCATCTCTAACGTAAACAATTGCGCGACCCCTTCGTCCATCAACTGGTCGATGCCTTTATAAAGCTGTTTCGACTTCATGGGATCCGCATTGTTGATGTACCTAAAATGTTCCGGAGAGAAACTGGGTATCCCTTTGTAATGCAAAGTTTCTCCCTCGGTGAGTGTATCGCCGATTTTAAAGTTTCCCGTATCGTGAAGACCTACGATATCCCCTGGATAAGAAATATCGACGATTTCCTTTTTTTCCGCAAAAAACGCATTCGGACTTGAAAACTTCAATTTTTTATTGTGTCTTACGTGAAGATAGGGCTTGTTCCGTTCAAAAGTTCCGGAAACAATTTTAACGAATGCCAATCGGTCACGGTGTTTGGGATCCATATTGGCATGGATTTTAAAGACAAAGCCCGTCATTTGCTTTTCATTGGCCTCGACAAGACGTTCTTCGGCTTTTTTTGCCCTGGGGGAGGGGGCAATATTTACAAAACAGTCCAATAGCTCACGTACGCCGAAGTTGTTCAGTGCCGAACCGAAGAATACAGGTTGTTGCTCACTTTTTAAATACAGTTCTCTGTCAAATGCAGGATATACACCATCGACCAGTTCCAGGTTTTCGCGTAAATTCTCCGCGGCGTCTGAACCGATTATTTTTTCTAGCTCGGCACTCTCAAAATTGTCGAAGGCAATGGTTTCCTCTATGTTTTTCTTGCTGTCGCCACTAAAAAGATTGATATTCTTTTCATAGATGTTATAGATTCCCTTAAAGTCATATCCCATTCCGATTGGAAAACTAAGGGGTGTGACCGAAAGGCCCAATTTTTGTTCTACTTCGTCCAAAAGGTCAAAAGCATCTTTACCCTCGCGATCCAACTTGTTGATGAATACGATAATTGGAATACTTCGCATACGACAGACCTCCACTAATTTTTCAGTCTGTTCTTCAACGCCTTTTGCAACATCGATGACCACGATTACGCTATCAACGGCCGTAAGTGTTCGAAAAGTATCTTCGGCAAAGTCCTTATGCCCAGGGGTGTCGAGAATATTAATTTTTTTATCCTTGTACAAAAAAGCCAATACGGATGTCGCCACTGAAATTCCCCGTTGCCGCTCGATTTCCATAAAATCGCTGGTGGCCGTTTTCTTTATTTTGTTGTTTTTAACCGCCCCTGCCTCTTGGATCGCCCCACCGAACAACAACAACTTTTCCGTTAATGTAGTCTTGCCCGCATCAGGGTGGGAGATTATGCCAAATGTCCTCCTTCTTTGAATTTCTTTGGTAAAATTCATGTATTGGTTTTGCGCAAAAATAACGCAAATAAAAGATATTCCTAACGTTCGGTTGATCAAAGCGATTGGCTTACCAGCCTTTTGATTTCTTTTAATTCGTATGCTTAAAATAAAACAATCGCATAATCGTTTAACTACCATAATAATCGGTTTTCTGTTGTTTATGAAAATCTTTTTGATGCAAATGGTCGTATTTAATAACGGTTTATTTTACACTTTGTCGAATTATATCGTTTTTGAAAGAGAATACCGAGTTTACGGTAGTTTAGCAGTTTGGAGATTGGTTATTTAGGTATATCTTGCATCAGATTTAAAGTATTCCCAAATACTTATTATACGATTCTTCCTACGCGCCATGGTGATTGGTAACCCCATCTGTCTAATCATGTAAAAGACAGGTTTAAAATTGCTGACACTTATGGAACTTTTTACATCTATCCTCTTAAGCTTCACGAAACTGAAAGAGGTATGCCTTTGCAAACAATTGCCAATGCTTGTGGTTGTTTTTGCTTTGACCTTTCAGGTAAGTGCTTTTGGAATGGTCATTGTTGAATTATCATATAATATGATTGACTCGGACGGAGATGGAATCCTAGATTCTGTTGAAGATGAGAACACTGATGGTGATAACGACCCCAGTACTAATCCTACGGATACGGATGGCGATTTGATTCCCAACTATTTGGACATTGATTCCGATAACGACGGTATTCTCGATAATGTAGAGGCCCAAAGTTTGACCGATTACATCCCTCCTTCGGGCATAGATGCCAACGGCAATGGTCTAGATGATGCATATGAATTTCCAAGCGGCTATGGCCTAACACCAATAGATAGTGATCTCGGGGGGATTCCTGATTATTTAGATATTGATTCAGATCTTGATGGTATTCGCGACAATATAGAAGGGCAGACTTATGTAGGTTATGTTGCGCCTTCAGGGGTAGATGCCAATGGTAATGGTCTTGACGATGCCTATGAAGGATCTTTCGGTTTTGGTATCAATCCCGTAAATACGGATGGAGGCTTGTATCCTGATTATCGAGATTTCGACTCTGATGGTGATGGTATAAAGGATAAGGTTGAGGCTCAGACTTCAGAAAATTATATCCCACCAATTGGAGACTCGAATGATAATGATATAGACGATTCGTATGAGAATGGACTGAATCCTATTGACACTGATGAAGATAACATTCCTGATTATCGTGATTTAGATACGGATAACGATGGTATTTTGGATAATATTGAGGCTCAAGAACATAACGCCTATATTGCTCCTTCGGGTCTAGATAATAATCAAAATGGTTTGGATGATGCCTATGGAGATTTTGATGGACTAGATCCCATCAATTCAGATAGTGATACTAAACCCGATTTTAGGGATATTGATTCCGAAAATGATGGTATTCCAGATAATATCGAAGCGCAGACTACAACAGGCTATGTTCCTCCAAGTGGTAATGACGATGATGGAGATGGTTTGGATAATGCCTATGAAGGAATAGGCAATCAAGGCCTTACACCGGTCGATACCGACGGTGACGGCACCAATGATAACCTAGACGATGACAGCGACAACGACCTGGTACCGGACGACAACGAGGGTAACGACTTCGACTACGACGGCGTCCCGGACTGGACTTTCACGGGC
>JAUIDI010000003.1 GCA_030428705.1 Bacteroidia bacterium | reverse complement strand
GCACCTATTCAATCCATTACCGGAGTGTATTCAAAAGAAATCAAAAATGACGGAGACTTTGAAAAAGCCCGTGAACTGGCCGACCGATTTGCCGAAAAAGAAGGTCGCAGACCGCGTATCATGATTGCTAAAATGGGACAAGACGGTCATGATCGAGGGGCAAAGGTCGTCGCCACAGGTTATGCCGATCTAGGTTTTGATGTAGACATCGGGCCCTTGTTTCAAACGCCAAAAGAGGCCGCAAAACAGGCTGTGGAAAATGATGTCCATATTTTGGGCGTTTCATCTTTGGCAGCGGGCCACAAAACACTTGTTCCCCAAGTTATAGAAGAACTTAAAGTTTTTGGAAGGGAGGATATCATGGTCATTGTCGGCGGCGTAATACCTAAACAGGACTACCAATTTTTGTTCGACTCGGGTGCCGTTGCCATTTTTGGCCCTGGTTCAAAAATACCGAAAGCAGCCATTCAAATCTTGGAGATTCTTCTAGACACCTGATTAGCTCGTTTCATTAACAACGCATTGATTGAAATACTTCGATAATTTGCCGTACTTTCCGGTTTTCGAATCTATATTTTTTAGTAAGTTTGCACGCGCATTTAAAAATGGTCGCGTAGCTCAGCTGGATAGAGCATCTGCCTTCTAAGCAGACGGTCACAGGTTCGAATCCTGTCGCGATCACCTGAATATCAAGACTTTAAAGATTAATTTCTTTAGAGTCTTTTTTATTTGCACTCAATTTGCACTCAGAATTTGGGATTATTTGGTTTCATTTGAATCGATTTTAGTCTTGCAGGATAAGTATTTAACCAAAAACAACTTTTCTTCTTCTCCCTAACCACAAAAAAGCGCGCGTGGGGTCTAAAATTTGCATCAGAATTCAAATTTATTTTTGAAGATTTTAGTCCTATAAAAGATGAATTAACGAAACTACTAAAAGAGACCACGAATGGGACCCTCTTGATAGAAGACCTATGCTATCGAAAAAAACCCGTAAAAACGGCGAGTTAAGAAGACAAATTGGGAAGAAGTAGCGAATCTCCAAAAAATCTTCATTCCATTGGGCAACTCAAAAATATTCAAGTATTGGTCAATCATATTTTTGCGGGGCGACGAGAACATAATAACAGTAAGACCAATAAGACTCATTTAAAATCTTAAATCCACAATGTAAAAGCTCATTAAGGAACTTCATCTATTTTATAAGTAATGCTCCTTATACCTGTTTTGCTTCCGAACTGCCCAATAAACTGAAACCTTGATTTTCAGCACTTCCAAAAATGCCGAGCGGACTTTGCACCCCACCATTTTAGACGATTACGTACTTGAACAATAATCCTAAGAAAGAGACGTGATTTAGGATACGCCGGGTAATCGTCCTTTCATAAATATGTTTTATAAAATGTCTATTCTAAGTAATCCTTAAGTATTTCAGACGATGAAGACTGTCTCAAGCGAACCAAAGCTGTTGATTTGAGTTGTCTCGCTCTTTCCTTTGTAATGTCCAAATTACTGCCAATTTCATCCAATGTCAAGGGAACAATTACTCCAATGCCGAAGCACATCTTGATTACATAGGCTTCACGGGATGGAAGAATATTCAGCAGCTCTTCGATTTCAGACGCCAATGAGTCCTTAATAAGTTTTTTTTCTGGACTGCTAGAACTATCTGAACATATAATGTCTCCAAAACTCAAATCCCCATCACCAATTTTTAGAGGTTCGTTCATTGAAATGGGCCAGGAAGAGTGTTTTAAACAGAATTGAATCTCGTCCATCGATAAATCAAGTAATTCTGAAACTTCTTCAGCGGTAGGCGGTCTTTGATGTATTTGCTCAAAATGGGAAGAAGCTTTCTTTATTTTGTTTATTGCACCTAATTTATTCAACGGTAATCTGACAATCCTCGATTTTTCGGCCAGTGCTTGTAAAATTCCTTGTCGTATCCACCAAACCGCATAAGAGATGAACTTGAAGCCGCGTGTTTCGTCAAACTTTGTTGCCGCCCTGACCAGTCCAAGATTCCCCTCATTGATCAGGTCATGCAGGTAGAGTCCTTTAAACTGGTATTGTTTAGCAACTGAAACGACAAACCTTAAATTGGCCGAGACCAATCTTTCCAAAGCCTCGGCGTCTCCTTGCCTAATACGGATAGCCAAATCAACCTCTTCCTCAGTGGTGATCATCGGAATATGTCCAATATCATTAAGATATTTGTTGAGAGAGGAACTATCCCTATTAGTAATTTGCTTTGATATTGCAAGGGGTCTCATTGTGTTCCTATTTTATCAGGATTTCGTTTTTACATATATCAGATTTCCGCTGCCCTCTGTATGTTTTCGAGATTCTTCCCGGAACGCCCGGGAAATACACTTTTCATGAAAACCCAAGCTTTGAACTTGACGGCGTTCGAAATTGTAAATATTGGTACAAGCAGAAAATAATTAAGAAGCGGTCCTAGGGAATTGAATACAGGTAAAGGAGAGGGCTATCTTTTTTATTTATGGATTGGAACAATAGTTGTCCATGAACCGTGATATGCGCAAAGGAAAGGATTTAAATCGGAACCAAAATGTTTTATCCCTTTTATTTTTTTCAGGAACATTTCTTATTTGGTCTTTGGGCAGTCCGTCTTTCAATTTTGTAAGTTATTTTCAGGTGCCCGCTTCTACATAAGAACTTAAAACAAAAATACTTATTTTCAACATTTAACACGCTATTTGGAAATACTGCTCAAACTAGTCGTACCTTTACCGTGTTAAAATTCAGAAAGCCCAAATTCATTTAGTCTTACCCAATTCTCGATTTATTTTCAGCTCTCTTCTTTTTAAGTTAATTATTAAATAACATTCTAAGCCCAACGTTCAGGTGTTGAAACTTGCCGTCATAATCTACTAATATAAAGTAGTAACAGGACAGGTATAACAGTTCAACATATCATAACAGAGTGCGCTTGCTATTATCCTGTAAATCACATGTGGAAAAAAAATCAAACCATAAATGATGGCATCAATAAGCCAAAATTCTCAAAAAGAACAAACTCTGATTTCCCTAAAACAGTAAGAAAAAGGGTAAACAACTATTTCAAAATAAACAATATCAGCAAGCATGCGAACAGGAGCATGGTCGGTAAGACCATTCTGATGTTAGCAGTATTCTTTGTCCCCATTGTTTTTATCAATATTGGCGCCATTGCGTCCCCATGGCTGCTTTTTGCCTTATATATAACTAGTGGAATTGGAATGGCCGGAATTGGAATGGGAATCATGCACGATGCCATTCATGGTTCGTATTCCAAAAATAAAAAGGTGAATAAGTATCTAGGCTACACTATGAACCTAATAGGTGCAAACGCAACGGTATGGAAAATTCAACATAACGTATTGCATCATACCTATACAAATATAGATGGAGCTGACGATGATATAAATGCACCTTTTTTCCTTCGTTTTTCTCCGCATGCCAAAAAAAATGGACTTCATAGGTTTCAATACCTATATGTATGGTTCTTTTATGGACTGTCTACGATTTCTTGGGTAACCGCCAAAGACTTTATAAGACTGGGACGCTATAGAAAAATGGGATTTCTTAATAAAAAGAATGAGTTCAGAAACGAACTTGTAAAAATCATAGGCTGGAAGCTGTTATACTATTCCTATGCCTTGATCATACCTTTGTTCATGGTGCCATTGCCCTCATGGATAATTATCTTGGCTTTCCTTAGCATGCACTTTGTTACAGGACTTCTGATAAGCATTATATTCCAAGTGGCACATATTATGCCCAGTACCGAATTTCCACTACCGGATGATGATGGAGTAATCGAAGGCGATTGGTTTACACATCAATTGGCCACTACTACCAATTTTGCACCCAAAAGCAAATTATTTTCCTGGTTGATAGGGGGGTTGAACTATCAAATAGAACATCACCTGTTGCCCAATATCTGTCACGTACACTATAAAAAACTATCAAATATCGTTGCTGACACAGCTAGGGAACATGGGATGCCCTATAATACAAAAAGAACATTTGCAGGTGCCATTATGGACCATATTGGTATTTTGCGCAAGTTGGGAAAAACGCAGTCCGTTTCCATAAAATAAGGACGTAATATTTAATATAAGAAAACAATGAATATTATAAAACAAATATTGAATAAAATAGTAAACAATAAATATAAAGTAATGAAAGAAGGAACAGTAAAATTCTTTAATAGTGCAAAAGGGTTTGGTTTTATTAAACCTGCGGATTCCGATGAAGATGTCTTTGTCCACCAGAGTGGCCTTATCGATAAAATTCGCGAGAACGACAATGTGAAATTTACAGTGGAAAGAGGTGAAAAGGGAATGAACGCGGTCAATGTTGAATTGGTCAAATAAATCTCTTATTTTCCAGAACAGTTAAAATGCCATCTTTTAAGGATGGCATTTTAAGTTTTGTTCGTTGTCTTCCCTTTGTTGAAGAGGTTGGAATCCCGCGGGAAACGAAGGCCTTTAGAATTCATCCTTTAAAAGAGTAAAAACCACATAATGGTCAAGGAAGCTGAAATAAGAAGAGTGGCTAAACTGAAAGTGCCATTGAGTCAATTGTATGCTAGTTTGCTCAAAAGATTCATGGGAGGGTCGGAATAATAATTGTACTGATGTTTTTCAATTATTTGGTGTCTGTAAAATCCTCTAACATTACCAACAACCAAATGAATTAGAACGAACATACCAATTATGAATTCTGTATTAAAATACCATTATATTATTATCATTTGTTTTTAATTGCTCCTCCTACTCCAATAAAAGGAATTGCTCCAGCACCTGTTACCTCTGGTAAAATCCCGTTCCATTTTTCTATGGCCTTAAGATTTGCTTCTATTTTCCTGAGTTCGATAAGGTCAGGTGAAATATTCATTTTTTGCAACCGTAGTGCCTCTGCTTCAGCTGTTGCGGCAGCAATGGTCTGTTCTGCTTCTACTTTTATTCTGTCCAGGTCTCTTTTTGCCTTCAATGCGTTTTGTTCTGCAGTTTGTTTAGCCTCAATAGCATCGGTAAAGGTTTGGGAAAAGCTAAATGATATAATCGAAAAAGCATCGACCGATATGTTCGAAGCGAGCAATCGCGAAGTAAGGGCCTCTTGCATTTCGGTACTAACAGCCGGTCTTTTCGTAATCAATTCCTCGGCAGTATACCTGGCAGATACCGCTTTCATTACCTCTTGAATTGCAGGGTCAATGATACGTTCCTTGAATTCCACACCAATAGTTTGATAAACCAAATTTGCTTTATCGGGTATGATGTGATAATTAAGGGCCACGGATAAATCCACATCCTGCAAGTCAGAAGATGAAGAAGCGGCATCGGTCATTGCCTTTTGAATTTTTACGTCCATTAAGATGACGGTTTGCACTATTGGTATTTTGAAGTGGATTCCTTCATTCAATACATTGTCCTGTACAGCACCAAAATTTTGGACAACCCCTCGCTCACCTGCCCCGATTTAAACCCATGGTTTAAATGCAAACAATAATACCACCAATGTGGCAATAATGATCAGAGTTCTCCCTCGCCCTTTTTTCAATACGTTTTTCAGCTCACTTATAGGATCATTATCCATAGTAATTCGGATTAATCATAAAGATAGGATTTCCAATGCCTGAGCATGTTATACTAATTCAAGCGAATCTTATATAAATCACACATGGTCTGGGAGGGATACAAGGTCATAAGACCGCTTTCTGTTAATTTTAAAGTTTATCGTAATGAAAAAAAGTGATTCTAGGAAAAGGAAAGTATGGGAACTATAGTCTCCAGTGAAAGACTATTCTTAATCTAAAGTGTGCTTTAAGCTTCTCCGAGACGTTTTAAGAGTGGATAAAAGCCATATAGGATTTGTTGGCTTTTAAAGGGTGCTGTCAGTAGGTGAGCTGAGTCAAAATTCTAGATGTCCGAATAGCTCGTATCACCCATTTTATCTGTCTTAGTGTCGTGTTAAACTTACCATATTGATGTAACGCTTAGACTATCTTTGCGTCTTATAAGATGTGTAGATAAAGGTGTGTATTACACCTATCACAAGTAAGTAAAAGAGAAGGAATTATGAAGCAGACAAAGATAGTATCTCCGGACAACAATCTAAGCATTGTTAAGCCCATGACTCGTCATGAGAGCTGGAAAAATCGCCGAAAACATACCGCACCCATGCTAATGCGGTTTTCTTAAGGATCATGAATGTTAAAGAGGGCTTTCGCCCTCTTTAACATTCATGATATGCGATAATTGTTATCTAGCAAACGTCTTTTGGCTCTAGCACGGAAATCAAACCCTTACTTTTCATTCATTCAGTTCACACATCTAAGTTACAGATCCATAAATGGCATACTCCTTTTCTTTTTGAATGGCCCAAACCACATTGCCGTAATCAAAATGCCAATATTCCTTCAAATCACATGCAAAATCTTCATTTTCAAATAGACCAGTCAACAAGGCCCTATTTTTTTTCGCTTTAGCACTAGTATCTGGATGGTTGGGATAACATTTTTTTGAAAGGTCGATTTCCAAACCATTGTTAGTTCCAAAATCCATCACACCACCTTCAAGTTTGTCGTAAATCAAAGCATCTACTGCCCCACCTGTAGCATGCATTGACATGGTCGGGGGAGCGATAAAATAGCTTACAGTTTCTTTGATTTCACTGTTCGATTTTTTGGGATGTTTTTTCTGGTAGTATGCAAATTTGGAGTCCCATAAAAGTTTTTGGTGTTCAGAAGATCTCCATGCAGAACGAATAATCAAAATTTTATTTTGCCTATCCAATTGTTGGCTGATCCGGCCAATTTTTTTAATCATATCCTCTCGGATTAAATATCGATAATCTTCCAAAAGCGATGGTTCAAAAATCAAATTAAAATTAGTGTCCATCAAATTCACTAGTGGAGAATGATTTTCTCGAATCCAAATGGAGGGAATTAAAAGTTTATGCTGAAGGTCTTTTGTCTCGACCGCATTACAATATGCTTTCACATTCATATTGATTGATTGTGTTTTTTGCAATGTAGAGGGTATTAAACACTCTTAACAATGCGCTATAATTCAGGTCGAACGCTACGGTATCCCCCACTCTTAAATTTGTTTTGGTATTGTCTATCAACATGTGGTCACTGCTGGCACCCAGCACGGTTATTTTTTGTTTTGGAGTCATTCCTGAAACCATGACATCCTGCATTCCAATCGCAAGAACCGCCCTGTCCATCAAGTCATTACTTTTAAACCTAGGGATATCACCATTCGCATTTTGATATACTTCTCCATAGGGCTGCGATGGTTTACGTTTTGCTTCAATGACCTCGGTCACTAATGTGAAAATATCGATAAAAAGTCCCTGTATAGGTTTTCTGCAAAGTGCTTCTCTTCCCAAAAAGATAGATTCCCCCAATCGTAAACTGTTTATTCTACCCACATTTTTTGAAGACGTAAACCAGTTATAATTCGCTGAGTTTCCGCCGGACACAATAGTCAGCGAGATTTTGAATTTTTCTTCTAAACGGATTGCTATTGAAGATAACTCGTTCATTTTGTCCACATCAGGGCTTATTCCACCAAAGCATGCCAGATTTGTTCCAATGCCTATCAAGGCCAGGCCATCCAAGTCGAGTACTTCTTCGACATATGCATTCATTTCCGAAGGCATAATTCCTTCTCGCAGGTCACCAAGTTCCACCATCAGGATAACCTTGTGTATCATATGGTTTCTTATGGCATATTCCGAAAGTTTTTTTAGAACTGCCAATTCAGAATTTAGACTCATATGTGAATGAATCACCACCTCTTCCACTTGGCTGAGCGCAGGTGTTCTGAGTAACAGATATTGAGCCCTTATACCTGCTTTGCGCATTTTTACAATATTCGAAATTCTAGAGTCCGCAAGAATTTCAATGCCATTTTTGACCAAGACGTTGGCAATTATTGGATCGCCCCCAATCACTTTGGTAACCCCAATTATATTGATGCCATTAGAGCCATATAGTGTTTTCAACTGTTGTACGTTGTGGGCAATCTTCCCTAAATCAATATCTATCCTGGGAAGATTCAAACCAACACCGACTCTCTTTTTAACTCTGGAAATATTTTGATCAACTCTTTTACCAGCTTATCGCATCCATGCAGCAGGGCATTCGTAACAGGTAGGTTATATTCTGATTCATATTGGCTTATTACATGGTCCACTTCAACATGGGTCATGTTTTCATGGTTAATGGTGATTGCAATAACCGTTGATTTAGAGAATATCTCTATCATTTCAATCTCGTCTGCCAAGTCCAACAAAGGAATTTTGGGGTAGTCACAATAACTTTTTCGTTTTGGAGGATGTTGTATGATAATCGCATCTGGCATTGCCCCGCGTAGAATGGCACTTGAAGATGTGAATGCAGGGTGGCTTAAAGCTCCCTGGCCTTCCACAACAATGATGTCTGGTTGTTCTTGTTCATAGGCGTTTAGCACGGCGTTTTCAACTTCACCGGTGGCGAATCCTGATGTCAACACATCTATGGCAACCCCGTATTTGGAGCCTTGGAGCAAGCCTGTCTGACCAGTGGTCACAAAAACAGCGTTCAGACCTTCATTCCGCAATGCTTCCACTAATAGCAATGCCGTGGTTCTTTTGCCCACCGCACAATCAGTGCCCATAACCGTAATTATTGGAACCTTTACCTCTTGAATACGTCCTGAAAAATTATGGAGGTTTTCACGTTTTGGAGGTTTTCTAACATCCAGTATAGTTACTCCATAATTAAGGGCCATACGGGCAAATTGAGAATTCTCGCTAAAAAACTCAGGAAGACCGTTAACTATATTCATTCCACTCTTCATAGCACTAAAAATAATTTCCCTTTGTTCATCACTTAAGAAGGATGCGAGTGGGGCGATACCGTAGATAAAATATTCAGGGATAGCGTTTAATTCTTCTAAGGCCAATGCGATACTTTTGAAAATGGGAATTGCATTTTTCACACCGTCAAGATATTCTCCCGCATCCTGACCAGCCTTAGAACTATCAATGACACCAACAATATCATAGGTCTCCGATTGCCGAATGAGTCCATTAGCCACTTTACCGTCTATACGGCCAAATTCATTTTCACAATAAACCAAAGCTTTAGCTTTCATTAGTTCTAATAGTAAGTTGTCCAAATCAATAGTGATAACTTCACAAAGTTTTAATTCTCGTCATAGTATAGATCCGTTCATTCACTATGACCTCCGTTCTGGAGGGAACGAAAATCGATTCTAGGGCGATACAATTGTTAAATAAGCATAACGGAGAGCTTATACTTGGCACATGTCACGTTTCATACTTTGGCCCATTTTACCATTGTGTCAATTCCCAATCATAAGTCCTTGCCCCATAATTAGTCCTTAATGGTAGTACAAATCATTTTGAATTTATGATTTGCTTCGATAGAACTAAAAGTGTATGCAGGAACAATAATGGAATCTCCCATTTGCATAAAAGTGGAATTCTTGTTGATTACCATTTCGGCCTTACCTTCGATTATGTGAATGAAACGAGAGTAAGGAGATTTTTCAAAAGATTGAACTTTGCCAAAATCAAATACAAACGCCTGTATGACACAATTATACTGAACCATTATGTTTTTAACTACTATGGCATTGGAACTGTATTCCAATACATCTACCAGATTAAACGTTTTTAATTCTTCAAATTCACCTGGTTCCATGGTCAAGTCTGTAACTTATTGTTTCATTCCGCTCTTTTTTAGCATCCCGTTTTGCCCTTTTGGCGGCTTTCTTTTCTTTTGGGCTACTTGAGGGCGGGGGTTTTTCCTGATTTCTGTTTTCCTTCTTTTTCTTTTGACATAATTTAGGTTTTACCGGTTTATTGCAGACAAATGGCAATCACCAACATTGCTATCAAACAGATAAAACAGATAGCGCATTTTCTCATGGTGTTTGTTTTTGTCATTGTAGCTTGCTATAAAAACCTGCTTCGCAAAAACAATGGCTATTGAAATACCAGCCCTTTTGCCTTTTGACGAAAAAAGAGCAGTATTTTTTAATTACTGTTCTTCTTTTGGCTTTTAGACTATCCAAAAGCGCTTATCAATAAACAAAATTAAATTCTCCTTCTCCTAGTATCACACCGGTCATTTTTATGACCGTGAGAAACCTCATTTTTTGATTCTGACAAAATCGGGTTTTAGGTTTTTCTGTAATTCATTCTCCCTCACATTTTCTTGGTTTCCACTTTCAAATAGTATACCGAAAGGGGGCATTATTTTTTTAGAATGCTGTAAACCAAATTGTTCTTTTCAAATAAGTACATAGAATTGATATTTTGAATACTATTGATAATAATCTTAGCAGACTACAAAGATCAGACAGAACAGCTGGTTTTTGCTATATAAATAATTGTAAACCTTGCATATATCACAGGTTCTCCAAATTTTGCTGTCTTTTTTTCTTCATTCTTTTGAAATAGGAAGGAGTGAGACCAGTCACCTTTTTAAATTGATTTGACAAGTGGGATGGACTACTATAATGGAGCCTATGGGAAATCTCGGTCAGATTGAGCTCATCATATAGCAACAACTCCTTTACCTTTTCAATCTTATGATTGATGATATATTGTTGTATGGTAATTCCTTTCACTTCGGAAAACGTGTTCGACAAGTAGGTGTAGTCATATCCCAGCTCTTCGCTCAAATATCCGGAATAATTGGTCTTTGGAATTTCGTCCGTATGATGAATCATTTCTATGATGGCTGTCTTTATCCGCTCAATTAAGATATTCTTGGTGTCATCAAGGAGCTCGAGTCCCGATTTAAGAAGATTTTGCCCGAACAAAGTTCGCTTTTCTTGCGTAATATCCCCGTTAATTTGGACCATTCCGAGGTCTAAGGCCGTAAAATCCAAATCCAGTTTTCTTAATTCTTGGCTTACCAATATTTTGCAACGTTGACTGACCATGTATTTAATGTATAATTTCATGTTTTGGCTTATTCTTTCGGTAGGTCAGTGACTAAGTGTTCATAAAAAAAGAACCTCACATCTAAAATCCTGAAAATTGAAATTGTCTTTTTTTAAAGATAGTCAATATGATGCTTTGCTGCCTAAACAGAATTGGCAAATGAGTAATAGGGTATTGATGTTGGATATCTTGAAAAAGTTCTTTGCAAAAATGGAGATATTTATACGGAATCTATTTAAGAATATTTAGTTTAAGATAACACCCCAATGGAAATAATAGCACTAGAACCGGCACGTTGAAATTCTTCAATAGGTCTGAAGTCATGCTAATAACAAACTCGTTTTAAAAAAGGAAGGTTTTTTGTGACTATAATAATTTGCAAAAAAAATTATAAGTCGCCAGATCTCGTCATCGAATTCTTCTTAATAACTTTCCGTCCTGCCCCAAATCTTACCATGACTTAACTGCGCGTGGATCCTGCGGGGTTTCTTTAGCGTTCCGATAGATAAGCATAAAAAAGAAACTCCGTAGGGCGCGACCGAACTCCGGCTTTGCACACCATACTTCTTCTCTCCCTATCCACAAAAAGCGCCCTTCGGGGCGCAAAATTCCATATCGAAATCGCTTTTTAGAATTTTACCATGCATGCCCCATACCTTTTCCTTTATATTTCGAGTAATCGGTCAATTCATCCTTAAAGCCGTTGAACATTTCTTCTTCTACGAAACTATTGCTTCCCAACATATTGCCAAGGGCATAAACACCCTTTCGAAGTAGCCGTGCCTGTTTTCTGCTCACTTGCTTTTGGGAGACGGCAACTAGGGATTCCTTCAACCCGTTCTGCATATGGTGTTCCAATTGTCGTAAGGGGACATTCGGTCTTACCCCATCCAAAACGAAGAGATAAGCCGCCTTTCTATATTGTCCGGTCTCTACCAAATGACCGGCCCAAAGACTTTTCAGATTATCCCGTCCGGATGTCTCGATGTTCCCCAAAGTTTTTGTTTGCTCTCCTAAAACCCTGTTCAAGTCGGGCGATGATTCCAAATACGTCTGTGTTTTCTGTGAAATGGAAACGCTTACCGGGTATTTGGAATATATCGAACCGATGAATAGCTTTCCTTCCCTCTTTTCGAACTTGAATCCTTTTTCATTGAAAAACTTTATATAGTCTTTCGGGGATTTCTCGAAGGATACCTGCTTGCGTTCGGCGTATTTATGATAAGACTTGAGGCACAAACGTTCGAACCGCTGCCTGTATCCTTGTGCCATGGCCGTGTAAAGGTTCGGGAACATCAATGGCAGGAATATCGCCGTCGGGCTTGGGCGGATTTCTTTTTCGGTTTTGTCGTTCAGAAGTCCGTCCAATATTTTTTCGTTCTCCTTTATGAAGAAAGGGGAAGCATAAAAGTCGATTTGCTTGGGCAACTTTATTTGGCCCAAGTTCAGTTTGACCTGATATCGATGGGAATTCGAAAATCGGAGCATGCCCCTACCGTAATCAGTGCCGAGGCTTCGAACAAGTTCGAAAAGGATTCCCCGTTGTCTCGGTGCATCGAACAACCGTTTTTCGCTTGCCTGTCTTATGAGTTCGGCCTTCCCTTTTAATTGCCGTTCTGCCTTGACCGATTCTGTAATGTAGAGCTTGTCCTTTACAATATTGAATTGTTCTTGTATCAGCTTTCCCAATTCTCGGTTATCGGTATGCAGATACTTTTTGAGAAATAGGAAACGTTCCGATTTGGTCATTTCCGTCACTATCGGTTTTATGGGCATACTATAGATATGTTCCGAGAAAATAATTTTTCTCCTTGAATTTCTATAGGTTTCTATATAGGCTTCCTTGATGCACTTTTGAAGTTCCAGTTTTAACTGATTGCTTTCCGTGTACATCTGGGTGTATCCGGTATTGAACAGTTCGGGGTTTTTGTGGATTCCGATAGTGGATGCTATTTCCTCAGCTTTCAGGACATATCCCGATTTGTCATAGATGGTAAAGTCCATGGCCTTTTCTTCCTCATCGTAATCCACTTTACAAATTAGATTTTGATAGGATTTCAGGATGTCCGGCAAATGTTCGGGGTTTATCGTCCTGAAAAGTCCGTAAGTTGTCTGTAGTTGTTTTTCCAGCCGTTTTTTGACCATGGGCAACAGTTTCGAGCTTTGGTTCCGTTCAAAGGCTTTTTGCAGTTTTGGGCCGCTCAATTGAGGATGGACGGTATAGCCATTGATGAACCTTGACTTGTAACCATCCTTTACGGCAACACCGTACGATACCCCTATCCTTCCATTTCGTTCGGTCGTCTTTATCTCAATATGATGGCTTTTGAGATGTCCAGCGAGTTCATCAAAGCTTCGCACCTTGTACTTTTGAAGGGTGTTGTTCACAATGTCCTGCATATAGAACCTGACCCCGTTGATGTCCCGGTTCCGGAATTCGGGCATTTCGTATTTCGGGAGTTCCATGGTCTGTTTCGTTCCCGGTGACGGGGAAAGTCCGAACTCTTTTTCGAGGTATTTCTGGGTGGCTATGCTCCTTAGTATATCATTGGAAAGGTTGATCTGCAAACAGTCTTCCTTTATGGTGGACGATACGATATGCACATGCTCGTGTTTGGTGTCATGATGTCTAATGACCACATAGGGCTGTTCGCCATAGCCCATGTGTTGCATATAACTTTTGGAGAGTTCGAAAAATTCCCTGTCGTTCAAGTGCTCGCCACGGGGAAGGTTGAGTGAGATATGCGCATACCGTTTTTCCGAATCGTGCCGATTTCCCAGATGGTACAATACCCTCCCGAAAAACTTCATGTCGGTGTTTGTATCGGAATAGGTATTCTGAAAGCCGAGTACGGTGCTTTCTTCTTTGCCCAAAACATACTTCAGCACGCCCTGTACGCTTTTCCGATAAAGCACCTTTGCAATCATTTCTCGTTCTTGTCGTTTATCGTTTCGATGAGTTCGAGCATCAATTCGCTAGCCTTGTGTATCTCCCTTTCGAGGTTCGAGTTCGGGCTGCGCATGTTCTTGTAGTTGGCTACCTTGACCAGTTGGTTGATGTTGGTGCCTATCTTGTTGATCTGGTAACTGAGGTTGGAGATGCCATCGGGAATCCGTTTTTCCTTTACCGTTTCCTTGTTCAAAATCAGCTTTCTCAAGAAGGGCCCGACCGTTCCCCTTTTTCCGAAATCAAGATTATAGGATTGCAGGATTATCTTTATTTTTCCCAGTTCCGTACCGTTGAAATAGAGCGTTATGGCGTGCATCCGTTTCTTGTCCCCCAATCGTTTTCTTCCACCTTTGTTGCGAGCCATTTTTTATCTCGATTTTAATCGGATTTCACTTCGTAGAAGTAGGCAGTTTTGCGCTGTGCAAAACATCACTTGCTATCCACCTTCGTGGATAAATATAGTACATCAAATTTGATTATAATAATCTTATTATCAGTATTTTAAGTCGTAATATCATATGGAACCATATTAGATTATTTGAGACCAATCGAGGAATTTAACTGGTCTAATATGGTCTTTAAAAAAGAGAAGATATATGGAAATATTCAGGTTTTTTGTGGGTAGGGGGAGAAAAGTTCAAGCGGTTTTTTTTACCGCTTGTGCTTTTGCGCGGCCCCGAGGATGTCGGACAACCTGTAGGATAAAGACGACCGTTGCGGACCGGCGAAGCGTGTCCGTTTGGGGAGGATCGGAGCGGAAGGTCTGGCCGACTTCCGGAGGGGCTTGGGTCAAATTAGCTAACAATCTAAGACCGCCTTTATATATAGGCACTTTAAATTAAGCCATGTAATCTTGCCATACGACCAGAACATATTTATCCTTTCCATTTTCGTTCTTCGTCAGAAAACCATATTCGTAAACAAAAAGATATACGTCGCCCTTTTTGCTCTTCCAATAATGGGTGAAATACTTTGGATTGAATCCCTCTCCAGTTAGTTCTCTTTTCCTAATGATCGCATAACCCGATTTGTTATACTTTTTTAAGATTCTCCTATTTATTTTCAATTGTCTATCGACCTCTAGGTAAAAGACCTCTGTTTTCTGTCGATGCTCATATTGGTCTATGGATTTGCATTTTTTGGAGCAGAACTTCTTATCGGACCTACCTTTTACCAAAGCACCACAAACAGGACAAGTTTTTGGATTAGTCATTTACAAACGCATATTATAGACTTAATATACCGTTTAAAATACGAAACTTCGGTAAACTTGTTTTATGAACAGATTAAAATCGATAACACTGTACCATCTGATGATAAACAATCGAAAAATGATAGGCATAAAGTTTTCACCTGATAGACTTATACAGAACTTGGTCAAGGGGCTTCCTAATCCGAAATGGAGCGAACGGTACAACATGGCCTACATACCCAATACCAAAGCTAATCTTAGAATCGTTTTCAATACTTTCAAAGGTGTGGTCTGGATAAACTATAATCGTTTTTTAACCAATAAACCTGTAAACGCCAAAAATGAAACCGTTGATGTGTCTTGGTTCAGGACAAGAAAACCGATTCCTGGTTACAGATTCTGTCCTGAGGAATATCTATTGAAACTGGAATTAAAACGATATGCAAATAATACCGTTAAGACCTATGTATCCTTCTTTGAAATGTTCATCAACTTTTATAAAGAAAAAGAACTATATGCGATTGACGAGAGCGATATCAGGGCATTCCTACAAAGTCTTATTCAGAAAAAGGTATCGAACTCCTATGTCAATCAAGCCATCAACGCAATAAAATTCTATTACGAAGTGGTGTTGGGAATGCCCAACCGTTTTTATGAAATCGAAAGGCCTCGGAAAGAATCTAAGCTGCCAAAGGTAATTTCCAAGGAAGAAGTCGTGGATATAATTGAAAATACCAACAATCTCAAGCACAGATGTATTGTTCAGTTATTATACGGTTCGGGTTTGAGGCGTAGTGAACTTTTAAATTTAAAGATAAACGATATAGACAGCAAACGGATGCTGGTTAGAGTAATAGGTTCAAAGGGAAATAAGGACAGGTTGACCCTATTGTCCAAAACGGCCCTAAGGGATTTAAGGAAATACTATATTAAATATGAACCTCGATTATTTCTGTTCGAAGGTAAGATAGGAATGAAATATAGCGGTGCTAGTGTTCTAAAGATTGTCAAGGCAGCGGCGGAAAAAGCCCAAATACGGATGCCAGTCACTCCACATATATTGCGCCATAGTTTTGCGACCCATTTACTGGAGGCGGGTACAGATCTAAGACAGATACAGGTATTGCTTGGCCATGGTTCGAGCAAAACAACCGAAATATATACCCATGTAGCTACAAATACTTTTGAAACCATTAAAAATCCACTAGATTAGTGTTTGTAAAATGGAAATAAACGTACCTAGGTAAGTTTATACAATTGTTGTACACCATTTGAATGAACATTGAGAATTTAATAGAAGATTACAAAAGACAAACAAAAATTTGCTCTGAAATTGACTATTCGGATAAGGATTCTGTGAAGAAAAATAATAAAGCAGTCAACCGAATGTATCAAATCGTAGAATTGATTTCGGAAAGTAATAACCAAAATGAAATTGAGCAATTTTCAAAATTACTAAAGGACGAAAAAAATCGAACTAACCTTTGGTCAGCTGTTCATTTATTAGAAAAATTAAGCTTCGACAAGAAGACTGAAAAAGAAGCTTTAAAAATCATAGAAAAAGTAGCTAAAGGAAATACAAGTGAAGCTATGGGATTTCAATATTGGCTGAACGATTATAAATCAAAATAATCTTATGAGTTGGGACATTGTACTTTTTAATTCAAAACAGAAAATAGAATCAGTTTCGGAATTGGATGAAAACCAGCTCGAACCGACCGATTTTGATACAATTTTGGAACAGTCATTTGACCAAATTAATAAAGATGATAATCACCGAGAAATAATCGGAACTGATTTTACAATTGACTTTTTTGTCCATAATAAACCTGTGAGCAATACAATGTTGAATTTATATGGAGAAAATGGACTTTTTGAATTAATTGAATTGGCGAAAAAGCATAATTGGCAGATTTACGACTCTGGAATTGGAGAAATGATTGACTTGGAAAATCCAGAGAAAAACGGATTTGAAAATCACAGAAAATATGTGGAACATATATTCAATCGGAAATAAAAAACGGTGTACAACAACGTATATAAAAAATTGCTATTTTTAGCTAAATCAAAAGGTCGTTGCACGTTTACTACGTCTGATTTTCCTTCGGAAAATCCTCGCACGCAAACACGCAACTTTCCATATACAAACACGTTGTAAAACATTTTGAAAACGACCAAATTTGAATAATAAGATTACTGTTTTGTTCTTTGTCCTAGGATTCGGACTTAATTCTTGCGATAACCTGACCCAAAAGGAATTTTTCGACAAAATAGTTTATGATGAATACTATTCAAAATATGACGGATTAGTTGTCAAAAAATATATTGACAAACAAAATCACGCAAGACCGATAATAATTATTCGAAATCAAATTTTTGGAGATGACAAAAAAGATTTTGTATTTCAAAGTTCTGAACTTTTTGACTTTATAAAAGTAGGAGACACGATATCAAAAAGCAGGGAATCTTTATTATTAAACATTAAAAGGAGAAATCTCGATACGATTATTAAGTTGGATTTTGGGAATATAAAAGGAAAAGAAAAATATTATTCTGAAAACGAATATTTGATGAATAATGAATAAAAAACGTTTTACAACAATGTATAACCGCAATTACGGCGGATTCGACTACGTCCGAATCCACTCGGAATTGCTAACGCCAGTGCTTAACCGAAAATCAGTATCTTTAAATCCGTAACTGACGGTTATACTAGACCGTTGGGCAAAAATGTTGTCCAAGTTTTCCCGAACCGGTTTGTAAACCCAAAAATGTCGGACTGAAAAACAGTGCGCGGATGGATTCCACTCTTGCGAAGAAACTTTAAAAACGGTGCGCGATCGTTGCGCAAGCAGTACGCGGACTTGCCCCTACCGGGGCGGCAGGCCGGAAAAAAACACTTTTGCCAACAATGGCTATGATCCATTGCGGGCGGATTTTCCAATGGGAAAATCCTTAACTTTGAGCGAAGGCCCGGTGCGCGGCGGGAAAATCCCCACGGGATTTCCCCGCAACGGAGCATAGCCGAGGCGTTGGGGAATAATGCCTACGGCACGGTTAAACCGCACTGCGTGCTTGCTTTAACCCTATTATTCCCCAACGGCCTGCAGTACGACTGCTATTCGCTTAACGTGCCTTGGGCACGTATCCCCAACATCGGATAAAGCGAATAGCGTCTAAAGGCTACCTTTGCTAATGACGGCAAGCCGTCAACGCAACTCGCCTTATCCGCAGGCCGTTAGCTGCAAGTTGAAGAAATAAAAATCTAAAAAAATAAAAAATATGGCAACAAATATCTCAAGACTGACAATAAATGCTTCCAAAGAAAAAGTTTGGAAAGCTTTAACGGAACCCGAAAAAGTTAAAGCTTGGCAATATGGCAGTGAATTAACAACGGACTGGAATGTCGGAAATGAAATCCGCTTCAAGTCGGAATGGGAAGGACAAATTTTTGAGCAATGGGGTACCGTATTGGAATTTGAACCAAATGAAAAGTTGAAATACAATCTTTTTGCCCCAAGACCTGACCTTGACGATAAGCCTGAAAATTATTTCCAGATGGAATACAAACTGACCGAAAAAGGGAACGGAACGGAATTGAAAATTATTCAGGAAGACAATCGACCGGGAGCAAAACAAGAACCGGAACAAGGAGAAGAAAATCCTGTCTTAAAAATGCTGAAGGAATTAATTGAAAAGTAAAACCAGCAGCTAACAATACCTATAATCCATTGCGGGCGGATTTCCTAAACGGAAATCCGTAACTTTATATAAAGGCTCGGGCTACGGCGGACAGTCTCCTGCGGAAATGTCCGCAACGTATCATAGCCTAACCGTTACCTGCAAGCTGAAAATGACATTCGAAGAATTTAAAATATTGCACCAAAAATTCACTTCTGACTTAAACGGAAATGTGAAATGGAATGACCCTGAATACAATAAATATATTGACGAAATTCACGAGAATATAGAATTTCACGAATGGACTTTAAAAGAAAAATTCCGGAAAAATAAATTCGATACAGAATCAATTTGTTGCCTACAAATGGCGGACAAAATATTCGACAGTTTAGACAAAAAAAGAAATATTAAATATGGAGATGTTGTAAGCTTCCCCTAGATAGAACTGCTTAGCTTTCTAAAACTTCATTAAAGTTATTGTTTTTAATTCTTTCGGGGCTAGCCCCGAAAGAATTAAGTTCCGCATATTTTACGGGTGATATTTTTCCTAGTGCGTCGTGTGGCCGGTGATGGTTGTAATCGTTGACCCAGATCTGTGTTTGCTCCCTTACTTGGTCGATATCCTCGAATATGTACTTGTCAAGAACCCCTCTTCGATAGCTTCCGTTAAAACGTTCTATAAAAGCATTTTGAGTTGGTTTGCCAGGTTGGATGTACTTGAATTCTATCCCATGCATCTCGCTCCAATCGTTCGTTATAAGGGCAATGAACTCCGGGCCATTGTCCATTCGTATCTTCTTCGGTTTTCCTTTTTTGTTGATAAGATGGTTCAGTACCCAAACGATACGGTTGCTGGTCAAGGAGAAGTCAACTTCGATATGGAGTGCTTCCCGATTGAAATCATCGATGACGTTAAATGACCTGAAGCGTCTCTTGTTCTCCAGAACATCGGTTACAAAATCCATACTCCATGTATGGTTGAGTTCATCCGGAACCTCCAAAGGCTCTTTTACCCTTGCCGGCAAACGTTTCTTGACTTTTCTTCTCAAAGGCAATCCAAGGGATTTGTAAACACGGTGTACCCGTTTATGGTTCCATGGCTTCCCTTCATTGCGCAAACGCTCATAAGCTTTCCAAAAACCTTCCTCTGAGCGTTCCTTGGCTTTTTGTCGCAAAGCATCCTCTATCTCGGAATCGTCCTTCGGCAAAGGTTTATAATAATAGACGCTCTTGCTCATATTTAGGACACGGCACGCCCTGCTGATACCGTAATGAACAAGTTCTTTGGCAATACTGCGCTTGAGGCAAGGCTTCAGAGCTTTTTTTCGATGATCTCCTTGGCCATTTGATGGTCCAGCGCCAAATTGGCGTACATCTGTTTGAGCTTGCGGTTCTCCTCTTCGAGTTCCTTTAGACGCTTCAGTTCCTTGGAGTTCATCCCGGCATACTTGGAACGCCATTTGTAAAATGCCGCGGAACTAACGCCATGCTCACGACTGATCTGCTCGACACTTTTACCGTTGTCGAACTCCTTTAAGATGTTTGCAATCTGCGTGGGTGAAAATTTACTTCTTCTCATAATACCGTTTAAAATTAAAGATTATTATTCTACTTTTAAACAGTTCGGTTTTAAGGGGAGCTTACACCATGTCGCATTAGATCCTCAGTCCGACGCGTCCACCAATTTATAAGATTAAATCTTTCAAAAGCAAGTGTCGGTTCAAGATTCTGACATTTAAATTTCCAAACGCTCCTGATACTCATCCATAATATGTGTAGGGAGATTTTTAATATAAATTTCCGTGGTTTGGAGTTTACTATGGCCTAGCATTTTGCTTAGCGCATTGATAGGAACATCATTAAGAATAAGGTTCGTAGCCATCGAATGGCGGCTTACGTAGCTGGTTAGTTTTTCTTCAATATCACACAGTTCGGCAATTTCTTTCAATCGTTTGTTGTAGCGTTTTCTTTCCCATTGCACATCATAATACTGATCCTGTAGGTCTTCCCTACGTACTATTGGAAAAATGAAATCGGATTTCACCTTGCCTTTTAGATAGTATCCAAGAATAGAGGAGAGCTGATCCGTTATTTTAATGTCATAAGGTCTAGCGGTCTTTTGCCGACGGTATTGGATTCTGCCGTCAATGATATTATCTACTTTCAAAAAGGCCATATCAATAAATGAAATACCATTCATCAAATAAGAGCATAGAAAATAGTTCCGCGTGTGGAATAATGGTGTGTCCGGTTCAAGTTCCAAGTCAAGAATTCGTTTGATCTTATCCTTGCTGATTGCTCGTTTCGCCGTGGGCTGCGATTTTATCTTGTACCTTCTGAATGGATAACTATCTGCCGATACAATTTCCTGATGAATGGCTTTGTTATAAATGGCTCTAATCGTACGCATATAGGTGGACAATCCATTTATGCTGTTTCCTTTTTTCAGATGAGCGGTCTCAAACTTTTTGAGGTATGCATAGTTAACTTCCTCGAACCGTAGTCTCTTCTTCCCGTGAAAATTCTTTAGCGCACCCAGAACACTTTTATAGGCCCTTGCATTTCCAAAACGTTGGGCTTCTTCCATTTCATCAATGAGGTGTTGGGTATATTCGAAGAAGGAAATCTTTTTGGTCGTTTTGGTTAGGATGCGTTTCAAGTCAGTTATGCCCAGACTTTCCAACTGTTTATTTTCCTCTAACAAATTAATGTCGTCCCGTAATTCGGTTTTCTTTTTGGTCAGCATATTGTTCAAACGGGCAACCGATGAAACTCCTTTGTACGTTCTTTTGACTTCACGTTTTTTTTCATTCCAGTTTTCTGGCGGAACGGCAAATCCGGTTGAAATAGCGATGGTCTTTCGATGATGGCTCAATCTGAAAATAATCGGACACATGCCATCCTTCCGTTTTCGTCTGGTATCGATCGAGAGTGTTATATTGGTCTTCATAAATTGAAAATACGAAAAATTTGCACTCAATTTGCACTCAAAATCAGGTATTATATGGTTTTATATGAATCCATATAATTTTTAAATCATTGACTATCAGCATTTTTAAATATTTTTAAGAACACATAAAACCATAAATCCGTTGCCTTCTAAGCAGACGGTCACAGGTTCGAATCCTGTCGCGATCACGAATTAATAGTTCAATTACAAAAAACGCCGAGCTTGCTTGAGCGTTTTTTTTTGGATTATTTTCAGCACGGAGTGCTGTAAGGATATCCAATCCTTCCGCAATCAAATAAAGCAACAGGTCCATTACATTAGTAATGGATTTTGATTTGTGGAAAGAACAAAAGCCTGCTTTTGGTTCTCTTAAAAAATAAAGAAATAGGTATCTGGATGACTTAACCCTATTTCAGTCAATTGAAAAATCAAACCCTTAAAACTTCGAGCCCTAAAAGTTCGATCAATATGGTTATCTTTAGAAAGCAGTCAACCTTTAAATTTCAAAATTACTTTGCAAAGAAGAAATTTTTTAAAATCGAATACATTAGCAGCCATAGCCATGAGTAGTACTTCGCTTTTCCCTGATTTCCTTTACGGCAAAATCAAAAAGGACGGTAAAAAATCTTATTCCCAATACTTAAGGGAGAGTGCCGTTCCCAAAGAAGAACTTGACATCTTTCTCCACAAGAATTCTTGGGCCCAATTTGATCCAGAAGTCGGGTACATTTTAGGAAACTATATGCCGCATGATGGCATTGACAACAGTTTTACACTGTCTACGGTCATGTCCGATGGCAAAAGAACCAATACTGTCTATGCAGACAAACCTTGTCGAATCAATACTTACGGAAATAGTTTCACCCATTGCCACCAAGTAAGTGATGCCGAAACTTGGCAGGAATATCTTGCCGGTCATTTTGGAGAGCCGATCCAGAATTTTGGTATGGGCGGGTTCGGTGTCTACCAGGCCTATAGAAGGTTGATAAGACGTGAAAAGAATGACAACGACTCGAAATATGTGATTCTTTATATGTGGGGCGACGACTATGTAAGAAGCGTTTTTAGATGCCGATATGCCACCTATTACAAGCATTGGAACGATTATGGGGGATATATGTTTCATGGCAATTTTTGGTCAAATATCGAAATGGACCTTGACAGTGGCAAGCTTGTTGAAAAAGGCAATAGAATTGCTATAAAGGAAGATTTGTACAAAATGTCGGATCCGGAATTTATGTATGAAAACCTCAAAGATGACTTGATGGTACAGCTTCACCTACTGAGCGCCAATACGGTAAACTCTGATGTTGACACCAAAGGGTTGAAAAAACTGGCTAGAATACTCGGTGTGCCAGAAATGGATTTTTCGGACACTGAAAAAATGATGGAAACGGCCACCACATTAAAGAACAAATATGCATTTGCCGCTACCAAATACATTCTAAAAAAGGCATCCAGTTTTTGCAGGGAAAACGGTAAAGAGCTACTTCTGATCCATTTTGATCCTTATGGGGTCTTTAAAGCATTGGTCAATGGAGAACCCCGATACGACCAAGAGGTTATCGATTTTATCAAGACCAACAGCTATCGTTATTTTGACATGAACGAGGTACATGTTGAAGATTTTAAAAATTTCAACCTCTCTTTAGATAAATATATGGATCGATATTTCAACGGGCACTACAACCCTACCGGGAATCATTTTTTTGCCCATTCCATAAAAAATACCCTAGTGGACTGGTTAAACCCAAAACCCATAACTTATCAACAGGATGATAGTAAACTAATACGGTTTGAGGGCTATTTACCAAAGTGAACAAAGGGACGAAAATATATCCGTAGACCTGTAAACCTGTAAGCCTGTCATTTTGATTAAAATTTATCTAATCGAACGGTTTTCAATACATTTTACAACTGACCTGCCTTTATATAAAAATTAATGCAATCATTTCATAATCAGTATTTAAAAGTTCAATTCGAGATAACGGAATCTTTTTCAACAAAAAAAGTTTTCAGGCTATCGGCAATGCCATTATCGATAAGAAGGTTTGACCTCTTCGACTTTAAGTCAATCAATGTTTGTTGCGTGGCGTTCGTCTCCCACAAATAAAGTCGTTCGAGGGTGGGCAATTCTCTGAACATTGTAATGCTTTTGTCTCCAATGTTGGTTTGGTACACCTTTAACAATCGAAGTTTTGAAAGGTTTTTTAAGATATCGATTTCAGTATCTGAAATAGGTGTGCGGTCCAGTTCCAGCCATTCCAAGTTGACGCATTGGGAGACGACTCCCATTTCTTGTATACTAATGGGTAGTCCGCTGAGGTCAAGTTCCACAATGTTCTGTGCAACCCGTTGAAGGTCCATTATGTATTTCGAATCATATTCAGGAGGAAGAAAAGCAGCAACGCTTAAAGCATCAGAATCATTAGCGACCCTATTTATAGTCAAATAATCGGATGACAAGTTTAATATGGTGCTGTCGGCAACTTTGGGAAGGTCTTTCCACTGATCCATCGGATCGGGTTCCATAAGTTTGTCGACCAAGGCCACCAAGGGTTCGTTTTTCTCTAAATGTCCTAAACGTAATGTATCGGAAGCACCCAAGGCGATCCACCGTTCAAGTATTTCAATTTCATTCTTTTCCAATGGTTTTTTACCATCTGGCGGCATGTGTTCTTCGTCATCCACAGAAAGGTGTAGCCTTCGTATCAATTCGCTGGCTTCGGGGTCGCCGGGAATAACTGTATTACCGACCTCGCCCCCTTTCATTAAATCGGCCAGACTTGTCATCAAAAGTTGTCCCTTTTGCTTATTCGGATTATGGCATGACACACAATTATTCTTTAAAATACGCCCCACGATATGCTCATAAATCAGTGGATTGTCCGGAATCTTTTCATCAGTCCTCTTTGCCGGAAGTGCCAAAAAATCTTCCCCATGGGTTACCATCCCACCATAGTGGCCCGTAAAAACGATCAAGCATACCAAAATCACTTGCAATATTTTAGAAGCAATGCCATTGCCTTTTTGCTTCCCATCCAACGAATACCAAACGGCCGCAAGCAGGGCCACACCCGCACCCAACCACTGGTGCCAAAACAATAAATCCCCTTTGGTAGTAGATCCCTTTCCCAAAAAAAAACCAGAGATAGCAGTAATCAGTGCAGTCAAGGTCGCAACGACCAATAATGACCTGGGAATGTTCTTTCCCGTCAATCCTAAAAATATGGCTATTAAAAGGAGGACAATCGGAAAATGCAATATCAGGGGATGCCAACGACCGACCCAAGCAACAAGAACAGGCAATTCGATATACTTTTCAAAAACCAGGCAGAAAATCAAGAAAATGGAAAGTCCGAAAATGGTGTAATCCACCCATTTATTTTTTGAAGTATGGGCCATAGATTATGCTAAGAGATCTTTGATAACATTGCCGGCCACATCGGTCAAACGAAAACGACGACCCTGATATTTATAGGTCAATTGCTCATGATCTAGGCCTAAGGTGTGCATAAGGGTAGCGTGAAAATCATTAATATGCACGGGGTTTTCGACCACATTATAACCGAATTCGTCGGTCCGGCCGTAATTAAGGCCAGGTTTGATCCCTCCACCGGCCATCCATATGCTAAAGGCCCTGGGATGATGATCGCGACCATAATTATCGGGGTCGAAATTGCCTTGGCAATAATTTCCCCGTCCAAATTCACCTCCCCAAATGACCAGCGTATCTTCCAACATTCCCCGTTGCTTCAAATCCATTACCAAAGCGGCCGAAGCTTGATCGACATCCTTCGCCTGTCCCGCCATTTCATTATGCAAATTACCATGCTGGTCCCATCCTTGATGGTACAATTGAATGAATCGCACCCCGTTTTCCGCCAATCTTCTCGCTTGAAGGGCATTGGCGGCATAAGTACCTGGTACTTGGCAATCTTCACCATATAGTTTGACAATCGATTCCGGTTCCTTAGAAACGTCCATCACATCCGGAACCGACATCTGCATACGATACGCCATCTCATATTGCGCAATACGCGACTCTATTTCATCATCGCCCGTCTCTACATGGTGAAGTTTGTTCAACGAGGAAACCTGGTCCAACAAATGTCTTTTGTCAGATCGTGAAATGCCTTCGGGGTCGTTCAAATAAAGTACGGGATCCTTACCGGAACGCAACAGTACACCTTGATGTTTTGAATCCAAAAAACCGCTCGACCACAATTTGGAGTATAGTCCTTGACTATTTCCTTTTCCCCTGGAGGTCAGAACAACGAACGACGGCAGATTTTTGTTCTCGCTGCCCAGGCCGTAGCTCAACCAAGAGCCCATACAAGGCCTTCCGGAAATCTGGCTTCCCGTTTGAAAAAAGGTAATGGCGGGATCGTGGTTTATCGCTTCGGTATGCATACTGCGCACCACTGTAATATCATCTGCGATTTTTGCTATATGGGGGAAAAAGTCACTGATCCAAGTACGGCTTTCACCGTGCTGTTGAAAACTAATCTTGGGGGGCATCAACGGGAATTTATCCTGCCCCGCGGTCATACCGGTCAAACGCTGCCCATTGCGAATCGATTCGGGCAGGTCTTCCCCCATTCGTTTTCGCAAAACAGGTTTATAATCAAAGGTCTCCAATTGGGATGGGGCCCCGGCCTGAAACAGATAAATGACACGCTTCGCCTTGGGGGCGAAATGTGGAATCCCTAATTTTTGTTGGGCAATCTGCCCGGTATTGTTCTTAAATAGGTCGGGAATCAACAGGGAACCCAAGGCCAATGAACCGATTCCCACACTAAGCTGTGAGAAAAAGTGGCGGCGATTGACTTTTAAGGGATTTTCCGATTTCGATTTTTCTTCTTCCATAATCTTTAATCTTACTCTTTGGTTATCGTTTCATCCAAATTGTATATCACCTGGGCCGTCAACATCAAGGCAGCAGTCTTGACCGGGTCAGTTTCCGTCACGGGATAGTTTCCTTGAGCAATCAATTTTTCGGCACTTTGTTTATCCGCATTAAAATCTTCCCAGGCATTGGTATAATAGGTTTCCAAAAGTTCGAGTTCATCGACGCTCGGTTTCCTGATAAGAATCGACCGAAATGTTTCGTCCACCATTTCATTCGGATTTTCTTTCTCTGCAACGATGGTCTGGGACAAAACCCGGGCAGCTTCCAAAACCTGTACATCGTTCTGAAGTGCCAAGGCCTGTAAAGGTGTATTTGTCTTTTGTCGGCGTACTTCGCAAAAATCACGTGTCGGGGCATCAAAAATGGTCATACTTGCCGGGGGCAACGTACGTTTCCAAAATGTGTAGAGCGAACGTCGATACAATTTATCGCCCTCATCGGGCACATAGGTAGTCAATATACCGCGATTACCGCCTGCATTTGTTTCTTCCCATAATCCGGGTGGTTGGTACGGTTTTACGCTGGGCCCGCCGATTTCCCGATTCAAAATCCCGCTCGAGGCCAATATATAGTCGCGTATCATTTCACCGCTCATTCTAAATCGCGGGGCACGGGCCAGCAATTTATTTTCGGGATCCGTTTTTTTGAGTTCAGGGGTAAGCTCCGATCTTTGCTGATAAGTGGCCGAAAGCATTATTTTTTTCAAGAGATATTTAATATCCCAACCATGTTCCATAAAATCGACGGCCAGCCAATCCAAAAGTTTGGGATGGGTCGGCAGGCTTCCCTGTACCCCAAAATCCTCGGCAGTTTCGACAAGGCCGCGACCGAAGACCATTCCCCAAATGCGATTCACGAAAACTCTTGCCGTTAAGGGATTTTTTTTGTCGGTGACCCATTTGGCAAGCCCTAACCTATTCTTTGGAAAATCTTCGGGAAAGGCATAAATCGTTTCGGGAGTACCCGGCAATACTGAATCGGTAGGTTGGTCGTATTCACCCCTGTTCAGAATAAATGTGGTCTTAGGTGCCGAATCGTTCATAACCATTACATTGATCTGCTTTCCTTTTTCCAACTTGACGAAAGAGAGTACGTCTTCGGTCTCCTTATCCGTTATGGTAATATATGGTGGGTCGGCATAGAACTTTTGATTGGCCGCCAGAACCGCATCCATTTGTATACCCTTTTCATCGACCTGATTGAAAAACGAAAAAAGACTAAAATAATCCCTTTGGGAGATTGCGTCGTATTTATGGTCATGGCACCGGGCACATTCCAGGGTTATCCCCAAAATACCCTTGCCCAAAGTATTGGTACGATCTAGGACATAATTAGTTCTATATTCTTCTTGAATGACACCCCCTTCTTGCGTAATGGGATGGTTACGGTTGAAGCCAGTGGCCAAAATCTGTTCTTTCGTCGCATTGGGCAACATATCGCCAGCCAATTGCCAGGTCAAAAATTCGTCGTACGGTAGATTTTTGTTAAAGGCATGGATTACCCAATCACGCCAAGGCCACATGCTTCGATAACTGTCATCCTGATAACCGTGTGAATCGGCATAACGGGCCAAGTCGAGCCATGCCTGTGTCATACGCTCCCCATACTCGGGGGAAGCCAAAAACTCATCGATTACCTTTTCCAATAACTCGTCCGAAGGATTTTTAATCAAATCCTCCACAACTTTTCTTTTTGGTGGAAGCCCAGTAAGGTCCAAACTTATTCTTCGAATCAAAGTTTCGGTACCGGCCTTAGGCGAAGGGGATAAATTATGCTCTTCCAATTTGGCCAAAATGAAGCCATCGATTTCATTTTGGGGCCATTCAACATCTACCGTATTTGGGACTTTGTTTTTTTCAGGGGTCTTAAAAGCCCAATGCTTTTCAAATTTACCACCCTGTTCAATCCACTTTTTAATGAGTTTCTTCTCATAGGAATTCAAAGCCAGTTTTGAGTCAGGGGGCGGCATCAATACATCCGGGTCATCGGAAACGATATGTTCATAAATCGCACTTTTTCCGGGCTTGCCGGCCACAATAGGAAATTTCCCCGGGTTTTCGGGAAGTTCGGAATAGGCATCTTCGGCCAAATCAAGCCTCAAACCCGCCTTTCGCTTATTGGCATCCGGACCATGGCAAGTATAGCAGTTATCGGAAAGTATCGGTTTGATATGAAAATTATAATCGACTTTATCCGGCAACTTCATTCCCACATAATCATCTTTTGGTGATGTGAAGGCACCACTCTTAAAAGCGTAGAGCATCACTATCAAACAGACTAAAATAGCGACGATTCCAATTTTTTGCTTCATACCTTATTCCCTAAAACGCATTCTTTAAAGTTAATGATTTCCACTCAAAAGTATCATGTAGAATTCGATAAGTGCGTTTATTAATCAGTTCTTCAGGAAAAATTTGTGAAAGCCATCGCTGTTCCATTGAAGATGTTTGTTCGGCTCCTGTTCGACAATAAATGCATTGAGACCCTTGATTTGATCAATTTTTTCTTTGGTCTTGCTTATTCCCATAACACTGAAGGCAGAAGCGTAACCATCGGCCATAGTTCCATTGAGTGCGATCACCGTGACCTGAATTCGTGAATTCAATGCCATGCCAGTCTTGGGGTCTACAATGTGTGAGTAGCGTATGCCATCTACTTCCAAGAATTGGTACAGGTCGCCCGAAGTAGCGATCGCTTGATTCTTGAGTTTTATCTTTTGGGCAATTTCCTTACCTTCTTTATTGTAATAGTAAAACGCAAGTGTCCAGTACTCCTTGTCAGGTGGGGGATTGCCAACGGTAATATCGCCTCCCATATCGACAAGTGCCGAATTGATTCCGTGTGCCGCAAGAACTTTAAGCACTTCATCGGCGGCAAAGCCTTTCCCGATACCCCCAAGATCCAGCTGCATATTTTCCTTTTCAAGTCTGACTTCGTCCTTCCCTAAAAAAGTAATATTCCGATAATCGACAACGTTCAATGCTTTTCTGATTTCCTTGCTTTTCGGAAGTATTTTAGATTTTCGCGCATCTCGCCACAATCGGATTATGGGGCCTGCGGTAATGTCATAGGCTCCCCCTGATTTTTTGGATATTTCTACGGATTTGAACAGGGCCTTGAACAAATCGCCACTGACCTTGACAGCTTGTTTCGGCCGCCGACATAATTTGTTCAGCTCACTATCTTCAAGATAATCACTCAGTCTTGTATTGAGTTCGTCGATTCTAGAGAATACTGCCTTCGAAACGGAGTCGGCCGTTATTCGATCCGAGGCATAAAATACCAATCGAATCTGCGTACCCATTTGTTGATCTTCATACTCGAAGCGGGTCTGGGCGCTTGTCGCACAACCAACAAAAAATATTGCAATTGGAAAAAAAATTTTGAGCAAAGAGGAATTGTCTTCGATTCGTTCAGCTTTCACTTTTGAAAACCAAATCGAACTTAACCGTAACATCATCACCGACAATAACCTGCCCGAACATTGCCGTCGGAGGTTCAATATTGAAATCCTTCAAGGCAATTTGATGTTCCCCAGAAATCTTAAACATGTTGGCCACAGTCGAAATTTTACATTCAATATCGACTTTCTTGGCATTGCCGGCAATGGTCAAAGTACCTGACAGGGCGTTTTGACCTTTTACTTCATTGAGCACAAATAGTACCTTGGGATGTTCTTCTTTCTTAAGCGCATTGTGCATTTTCTTATCCATGGTCGCGCCGCGCTCACTTTTAATATCGGCCACATCTACCTGGAATTCGATTTCTTCAGGCGAAGTTCCCTGGGCCTTTAACTTACCTTGTATGGAATTTGCCGTGACCGTCCAATCGTGGACCGTAGAAGTACCATCTATCGTAAGCTTGCTTTCAGAGGACAACCCATACGTTTCTTGGGCCATTACCGAAGAGAGTCCGACCAAAACAAACATTAAAAAAACCACTACTATATTTTGCTTCATTTTTTTAGCTTTTTATTCTAAACTATTCATCGAGCACTTTTTGCCAGAATTCCTTTTGTTCGGCCTCGCTAGGCTGTACCAACGGACTTACCAAACGAAACCCGACAAAGTTCGAGTCCGTAAACCACCAAAAACTTTTGGGAATCTGCGGATCTCTTTTCTGCTGTCTCAAACTTGATGCCGTTCTCGCGGCAGAACGCAATTTATCTGCATCATCATCCCAAGAACCCCCACGATACACCCTTGGGTGGATTACCGTTGGCACTGCCCATGGATTTTTGGTCTCAAGCTTGGCATAGGCATCTTCTTTGTATTCATCGAGCGTCCACTCGGCAACATTGCCATGCATATCGTACAATCCCCATGCATTAGGTAATTTACTGCCCACCTGAGCATATTTATTACCTGAGTTTTTATAATACACCGCGTATTGGTCTATTTCGTCTTGATTATCTCCGAAGGAGTAGGCCGTTTCTGTACCCGCACGTGCCGCATACTCCCATTCCGCCTCTGTCGGAAGTCTATAGAACTTCCCCGTCATGTTACTCAACCACTTACAGAAGACCAGTGCCGAATAGGTGCTCATACTTACGGCGGGAAAGCCATCTTTGCCCATACCATACGATGGATCCTCATAAGGTGGACTTGGGCGGGAAATGGCATCGATTCCTTGAAGTTTCTCCGCATCCAAATTTTGAAACAATTTTTGATTTTGCTTGAAGAAGAGTTCGAACACATCCCAAGTAACTTCATATTTTCCCATCCAAAAGCCATCTAAAGTCACTTCGCGTTGAGGTCCTTCATCGGCTTTTCGATCAGGTTCGGAATCCGCACTTCCCATGATGAAACTCCCTTCGGGTATTTTGACCATGTCAATGGATATATCGGTTTCGGGAATTTTTTCGGAATAGGTCTCGACCAAATGGGCTTCTTCGGTCTTTGTTTGCTCCGAAGCAGGCTCGTTGACAACTTTCGTCGTTTTACAGGATATTCCAAAAACGAGCATTCCAAGAAAGACATATTTTAACGGGCCTAGGCCAAAGAACTTGTCGATAGTTGATTTTTTCAAAAATTGAGTTTTAAGTTTTTATAAGTTTCGCAATTTAATCAATTTGGTTGGCTAATCTAAGAATTTAATCGCAACTTATATAATTACGAAAAATCCATCTGTTAACAGGAATCGCCCTGTTTATAGGGAGTTGAAGAAGTTTGTATTCTTTAGAAACATTAATTTTGAATGCCGTATTCAAGTTTTGGGCACAATTATTACATTTGGAACATTTCTTGTTAAATTTCATACATAGTTAAAACCAATCAAAATGAAACAACTTATACTAATCCTCATGATAAGCCTGCCCTCGTTCAACGTATTCGCGCAGAAGGAAATCACGGTAGAACTTGAAAAATTTACGGAAATAAAGGCATTTGACCGAATTCAAGTAACGTTGGTAAAAAGTAACGAAAATAAAGTCGTGATTACTGGGGAAGATCGTGATGAAGTGGAAGTAACCAATAAAAATGGACTTTTGAAAATCAGAATGGAATTGGGCAATCACATGGATGGAGGAGATATCGAGGCCAAAGTCTATTATTCTGAAAACCTCAGCCTGATAGACTCGAACGAAAATGCCAAAATCAATTCGGACGACACCTTGACAGGTGATGTCTCGAGAATTGCAGTACAAGAAGGAGGCAAGGTGGGCCTAAAGGTGAATATCGATGAACTCGAAATAAAATCGACTTCGGGAGGCGAAATAACTTTGACGGGGAATGCCAAAACCCAAGAAGTAGTAGCAAATGCAGGAGGCAAGGTCTTCAACGAGAAATTGAACACCGAACAAACGACCGTAACGGTAAATGCTGGTGGCAGAGCTGATGTAAATGCCTCCGATAAAGTCACGGCCAAAGTCAGGGCAGGTGGAACGATCAATATTTATGGCAACCCCAAGGAAGTAGACAAAAACAAGGTTTTTGGAGGAAAAATCAAAATAATGGATTAACGCCAGTTACTGTCCAATATCCCTGATTTCAAAGCCAATCAGCTCGGAAGCCTCGAAGCGAGGTTGTTACCTCAATAGGGCTGCAACATACCTCACAATCCTCAATATAAGTTTGAAGAGGTATCGACGAGTCCAAAAGCATCGAAATTTCTTCCCAACAATAAGGGCATTGAAAAAAATGCTCGTACATGGTTTTACAAAAAACTAGAACTCAACGTTTAAGAGTTGTCCTGTCAATTGAAGCAATTGCAGTTCGGCCAACTTCGCATCGTATTTGGCCAAATTTTTATTGGTAAGCGCATTTAGGAGATTGATTTGGGCTTGCCTGAATTCTATCGAAGTAATCCTGCCCAGTTGAAATTGCTCTTTTGACCGCTCGAAATTATTCTGGTTGGTAACCACGTTCTGTTCTTGAATCTCAAAAATGTTCAACCGATTCTCATAAATGGCCATGGCATTCTTAATATCGCGATCGACCTCCAACGCCACCTGTTCTTTCAATAATTCTTGATTTTCATACGCAATTTTCGAATTCTTGACCCGTACAGTGGTACCACCCCCATCGAAAAGATTCCAACTCAGACTGGCCCCCAAAACAAAATTTCTGGTATTTTCGTTATTCGTGCCCGGAAAAAACGCCGAGGCGGCCGATTGATTCAAATTCCAACCATAGGAACCGTTCAAACCCAATGTCGGCAGATAGCCCGACTTGTTCACTTTGATATCGTAGGCATTGATGGCCAAGTTTTTTTCGGTCTGCAAAAGTGCTACGTTGTTCAGTTTCGCCTGGGCCATATATTCTTCCAGTTGAAGTTTAGATATAAAATTGACCAAAGTATCCACCTTAAAAGTTTCGTTGAGATCTCGGTTCAACACAACGTTCAAATCTCGCTTTGTATTGGCCAATTGTAATCGTGTATTCAAGAGATTTATACTGTCATTGGTCACATCGACTTGGGCGTTCAAAATGTCCAATTTGGTGTTCTGGCCATATTCAAATGCATACTCGGCTCTCTTGATACGCTGGGTAGAGATTTCCAAGGCCTCACTCAGAACATTCTCGTTCTCAGTCAACCGTGCGATCTCAAAATAAACGCTGAACAATTGCAGCATTGTATTTTCGATGGTCTCCCTAGCCTGAAGCTCACTTAGTTGATATTGTTCCTTCAATCGCTTATAATTATAAAAGCGCCCAAGACCATCAAACAAAGTATAATTGGCATTCAATGAAGAATTATAGCGTTGGGCCTCGGCCTTGTAGATATTGACATCAGCCCTGGGAGAGCCATCTTCATTGATCTGTCCCGGAAATTCGATGGTATTATCATCCCTTTGGTAATTTGCCCCGGCATTGCCTATTAAAGTCGGCAGAAAGCCTGTATTTAAAATACTTTTATTGTTCTCTGCAATTTCAACTTGATTCTTGGCGACCCTGATCCCAAAGTTATTATTGAGGGCTACACTGACCGCTTCATCTTTCGATAATAGCTTTTCTTGGGCAAAGACTATCCCCTGGCCCATCAAGAATATGAGTAGGGCAAGCAATTCAATTTTTTTCATTATAATTCTTCGCTTTCAGGTTCTAAGGAAGGTTTTTTAACGCTCTTTGAAGTATCAGATGGCGATGGCTCTTTGTGGCTAATACCGTTTACTGGATAAGGCTTGCTGATTTGCATATGCATCTCTTCTTGCTGCTCCTTTATGGCACGTTCGACCTCTTCCTTACTTATATCGTCACCTGTTTTCAACCACTTGGCGCCCATTTTTATTCGATTGTTAAAAGCTAAAAATATCGGGAGCATCAACAATGTCAATACAGTGGCAAAGCCGATGCCATACGCTATCGCAATAGCCATTGGTTTCAAGAATTGCGCCTGTCTGCTTTTTTCCAATAACAGTGGCGCCAATCCGGCTATGGTCGTTGCCGACGTCAAAAATATCGCCCTAAACCTTGACCGCCCCGCTTCGTAAATGGCATCATCGAATTTCATTCCTGCCCGTAGGTTACCATTGAATTTACTTATCAATACCAGACCATCGTTCACCATGATACCTATTAAAGCGATAATACCCAACATTGAAAGAATGTTTACTGGAAAACCATGGATCCAATGGCCCCAAGCTACCGCCGTAAAACTAAAAGGCACCAAAAGAAGCAATAGCAAAGGCTGACTAAAACTTCTGAATGTAAAAGCGATAGTGATGTAAATCAACAAAAGCACTGAAAGACCGGCTACCCTTAACGAAGCGGTCATCTTATTGGCTTCGCGGTTCTGCCCTTCATAAGAAGCGGTTACCGTCGGGTATTTCGATTGTATATCAGGCATAATCTCGGTACGAATCTCCGCCATGATATCGGTAGCGCTCGTTGTCTTATCATCTTTAATATCGGCGGATACCTGTATTTCACGTTGCCCTTCTAAATGGTTGATCGCAACGTCGCCTCTTTCAATGGTGTAGTCGGCAATTTCTTTTAAAGGGACTTTACTACCTGAGGGCGTCGTAATGCGCATTTCATCAAGATCGGTAATCGAAGAACGGTTTTCCCTATCGTAGCGCACCCAAACACGGATTTCATCCTGTCCTCTCTGAAAACGCTGTGCCTGTGTTCCGAAGAAACCTGCTCGAACCTGATTCATCACGGTTCGCAAATCCAATCCCAACGAATAGGCATTCTCTTTGAGTTGCAGTCTTATTTCCTTGATACCTGCAGGGTCATTATCGGCTACATCCTTCAGTAAGGCATTATTCTCCAAATTCGTCTTTAATTCCGCTTTCGCCGCTTTCAACTCTTGAATATTATTCCCAAGAAGGGATACCGAAACCGGACTACCCCCGAAATTCCCTCCAGAACCATAGATAAGGCTTTCGACCCCGATAACGGGGCCAACCAGTTCTTGCAACCGATTGGTCACCATATCGGATCGTATGGCGTCGGGCCGTTCTTCCCCCGGCAATAGGTTGATTACCAAAGTGGCGGCCGATGAACCCGGACCAATAATCCGTATCGTATTTTCAAAAAGATCTTTCCCGGTACCCTGCAAATATTTCTCGGTCAATTCTTGGTTAACGATTACCGATTTTTCCTCGATCAAGCTAATAATCGAATCGGTGACTTTTTCATTGGTGCCATTGGGCATTAAAAGTTCGACCGCGACCCTATCACTGGCTATTCTTGGAAAGAAAGAGGTTCTGACGATACCACCTCCTATTGATCCAAATGTCAATATCAACGCCATCATAAAAAAAGCGAAGGTCAAAATCTTATAACGCAGGGCAAACCGTAACGCAGGACTGTATAGCTTGTCGCGCATCCACATCATAAAACGATCGCCCATTTCGTTGATGACCCTTAGATTGGCAAAAGCTTTCGCCAATCCTTTTTTTGGATTATTATCTAAAGGTGCAAGGGCTTTGGAATGTGCCAAGTGGGCGGGTAAAATAATCAAGGCCTCGACCAAGGAGACGACCAAGGTCAGTATTACGATGACGGATACTTCACTAAAGAACTCCCCGATTCGACCATCCAGAAAAAGAAAAATGGAAAATGCCAGTACCGTAGTGATAATGGCCGATACTATAGGCGGTATCACCTCCATGGTACCATCTATGGCCGCTTGAATGGGCGATTTTCCTTTTTCATAATGTTGATAGATATTTTCGGCGATTACAATACCGTCATCAACCAAAATACCGATAACGATAATCATACCGAAAAGCGAAAGCACATTAATGGTAACATCGAATTGGCCTGCAAAAATGAACATTCCCAAAAACGAAATCGGAAGTCCAAAGGCCACCCAAAAAGCAAGTCTGGTGTTCAAAAACAGTGATAGAAAAACCAACACCAAGATCATTCCGATTATGGCATTTTCGGTCAGCAGTTCGGTACGTTGCGTCAAGGTTTTCGACTGGTCGCTGACCACATCAAGCTTAATGTTATTGTGTTTTTGATTGAAATCTTCGATATATTCCTTGACCTTCTCGGCAGCACCGATCAAATCTTCGGTATTCGTACTTGTTATTGAGGCGCTTACCGCAAGATTGCCATCGAAATAAGAAGCATTGGGTGATTCTGCAAAACGATCTCGAATGATCGCTACGTCCTTCAGGCGGACCGCACTACCCGAAGCATCTGCCCTTATGATCAAATTGGAGAGTTCGTCACCATAATAGGAACGATTATTGGCCCTGATCAAATATTCCTCCGCATCGGTCTTGATATTACCCCCTGTAACCAGAATATTGGCATTGGCAACGGCCTGCGCAACTTCATTGAAGGACATATTGTAGGCCAATAGGTTGTTCTCGTTTACGGCAATCTCGATTTCTTCTTGCGGATAACCCGACATTTCAATCTGTGAAATACCGTCAATGGTACGTAACTCGTTTTCAATTTGTCGACCGACTTGCTTCAGGGTAGCCAAGGGAACGTGATCCCCGCTTATCGCAAAACTTATGGTCTGCCGTATGGCTTCCAATTTTGATACGACCAATGGTTCCATGCCCGTCGGGAAAGAAGGCACCCTATCTACGGCATTCTTTACCTCGAGGAGCATAAAATCGACATCCCTCCCCTTTTCGATTTCCACATTTATGGTACCACTGTTTTCCCTTGCCGTCGAGGTAACCCGGTCTACACCTTCAAGCCCCTTTAGGTTATCTTCTATTTTTAGAACGATACCCTCCTCGACCTCTTGGGGCGATGCCCCAGGGTAGGTGATGCTAATAGCAATATTCCTTGAATCGGCTAACGGAAAAAAGGAGGAGTTGAGCGACAAAGCACCGAAAATACCAAAAACGAAAAACGCCAGGATAAAGACGTCTACCGCAACATGATACTTTATAAAATAGGATATGATGTTCTTCATTATTCTATATTAACCGATGTTTATCCGCCAAAAACCTTGACCAACATACCCGCATAGGCACCTACGACAGGTTTTGAGACTATTGTAATGCCATCGGGCACATCCTTGAGGACTACTTTTTTATTCGAGAAATAAACCGGCCTTACATCAATAAGGTCTAAAATCGAGTCTTTCACCACAAAGATCCTATCATTTTCAAGTAATAGACCCCTATCGACTTCTATGGCATCCGTTTCCTTTTTAGCGCTCAAGTTGGCCTCAAGGTACATCCCTTCTTTCAAGCTTTCATCCTTTACTTCAATGAATGCCTTTATGGTCTGTGAGGCCTGGTCTACATTACCATTGATTCGAGATACGGTACCTATATAGGTTTTTTCACCCTCTAGATCCAAGAGTTCGACCTTTTCGCCCAACTTAAGCAGATCGCTATAGGTTTTGCTAACGGCGACCTCCAATTCGTATACATCGGTATTGATGAACTCGCCCAATTTCTGACCGGAACGGATTAATGTTCCCTCGGTGACCAAAGCTTCGGTAAGTACTCCATTAAAGGGTGCGGCAATTCTATACTTGGCCAGGCGTTGTTCAAGATTTTTGACATTGTAATAACTTGTGAGGATACCGCGCCCCGAAATGAAATACTTCTCCTTGTCCGAAATCATGTCAGGAAGTTGCGGTGTGCTCTTGGCCATATCGAAACCATTCAGATACTTTTGCCATTTGTCGAAGACCTCGGGATAGTCCAATCGCAAATCGGGCATGATCGAGGTAATCTGATTGTAGAGGTTACTTTTGGCGGATTGTACAGAGGCGGCATATTCGGCCGCGTCGATCCTTATAATTGTCTCCCCTTTCCTGTATTGTTGTCCGGCCCTAAAAAGCTTGTTTCCCTGGTTGAATACACCTTGCACCTCTGCATAAAGCTCAACGCGTTGCTTGGCCTTCAAATTTCCATTGGCCGGCACGACGATATCTACGATACCATTTTTGACCGTATCGACAAAAACAGTCTTAACGACCTTTTCAGGTCGAGGTTTGGGCATGTTCTTACTATTGACAATGGCAATTGCCCCGTAAATGGAGGCAATAATCAGAAGCACTCCTAAAACAGATAGTATTATTTTTCTTTTGTTCATGTAATGCTAAGGTTGGCTTTGGATTAGAGTACAAAACTAACTATTGGTTTAAGCGACTTTAGTTAAATATATCTTAAATATAAAAGGCTCCCCGACAAAGCAAAAAGGGACGCTAGTAAGCATCCCTTTTAATTGAATTTTGTTTTGACCAAAATGTTCCATGGTCGATCAATCATTATCAATATCGTCTTCGAATTTCGTGTCGGCCATTCTTGTCTTACTAAAGTTTATGTCTTTGAAATCGGTTTTATTTTCATCGTCATAGTCGAATACCAAAAATTGGCGCGAATCCATCATCTTTAAATTTTCGAAAGAATTGAATTGATTGTTCTGAATCTGAAACACTTGCAGGCTGGCCAATTGACCGAACTCTTCTGGGATGGCACCGGTCAACCTATTGTTGGCCAGTACGAGTTCTTTCATCTTCACCAAATTGCCCATTTCCCGTGGTATGAATCCTCGTAAATCGTTCTCGAAAAGCCCTAGGCTTTCTAGGTGTACCAAATCTCCCAATGCACTAGGAATTTCCCCCGATAGCGCATTACTTGATAAATTCAATATTTTCAGATTACTGATATTTCCGATTCCTTCAGGAATGTTTCCTGAAAGAAAATTGTTGAACATTGTCAACTCTTTAAGGCTTTCCATGGCACCAATGCTTTCAGGAATCTCACCCTTGATCTTGTTCATCTCCAACTTAAGCACTTCAAGGTTACTTAACAAAACAATACCTTCAGGTAGTTCACCAGTAATATTGTTAAAGGCTAGATTGAGCTTGGTAAGGTGCTTGAAAGTTCCGATGCTCTTCGGTAGGGCACCCATCAAATTGTTCCTGAATAAATTTATTTCAACAACATGGTCATCTTCGACCTTAACACCGTACCAGTCGGAAACCGGTGCTTTTAAATTCCATTTTTTTACCCAATGGTCTCCATTAGTACTTTCATACAAGTCCAGTAAAGCTTTTTTCTCAGCTTTAGGAACCTTTGCCAAAACAACGGTCGTTGCAACCAGACACAACACAAAAAAAGAAAGTAGGTTTCTCATAAGCTAAATTTACTCGTTATCTTCAGATAATTGTGATGTTATAGAAAATCAGAATTTGTTCAGATTTTACTTACAAATATCGCTAAATTAAAGATTAAATTCAAAAAAGGTCGATGAAACGCCCATTTTTGTTGTGAAAGCTATATTTTTTGTTGTGTAGGAAAAACCATCGCACGATTACCGGGTCAGCTCGCTAATTCTTCAAGTTTCAAAGTAATGGTTTCCCAATTTTTCATGAGGTTTTCCAAATCGGATTTCTTCTTTTGGTAGTTTTCGAAAAAATGCGGTTCGGCAATGGTTTGGTCATAATTCATAAGCAATTCATGATCGATTTCAGCTATTGCTTTTTCAAGTGTAGCAATCTTGCTTTCAGTCGAACTTAGTTTGTTCTTCAAAGATTTGATTTCTTTCTGATCCTTAAAAGACGCCCCTTTATTTTTATCGAGTACATTTCTATTGGAATTCCCTGCTTTTTCCTCCTTTTTTTCTATGGTCCTGAAGTTTTCCGCACTTCTTTCCTCAAGATAAAAATCGATGTCGCCTAAATACTCCTTGATTTTCTTGTCTTTGAATTCGTATACCTTGTTGGTCAATCCTTGCAGAAAGTCACGGTCGTGCGACACAAGGATCAAGGTGCCCTCAAAATTTTGTAGGGCCTGTTTGAGTACATTTTTCGATTTGATGTCCAAATGGTTCGTAGGTTCGTCCATTACAAGGACATTGAAGGGCTGCAAGAGCATTTTTGCCAAAGCCAACCTGTTTCTTTCACCTCCGGACAGTACTTTTACGTATTTCTCCACCTCATCGCCCCTAAAAAGAAAAGATCCTAAAATATCGCGAACCTTGCTACGGTTCTTTTCGTTAGCGGCATCGATCATGGTATCCAAAACTGTTTTTGAACCTTCCAGATATTCGGCCTGGTTCTGGGCGAAATAGCCTATTTGCACATTATGGCCCAGCTTTAAATGCCCTTGATAATCCAAATCTCCCACTATGATTTTTGCCAAAGTGGACTTACCCTGCCCGTTCTGGCCGACAAATGCCGTTTTGCTATCACGTTCAATAAGCAGATTTATATTTTTAATGACCAAATTGTCCCCATAACTTTTCGATAGGTTCTCGATTTCGGTTACAACTTTGCCCGGGGTAATCGAAATTGGGAAACGAACGTTCATGACCGCATTGTCATCTTCATCCACCTCGATGCGTTCCATCTTATCCAATTTCTTTATCATCGATTGGGCCATTGAGGCCTTGGTGCTTTTTGCCCGGAACTTTTCGATCAATCTTTCTGCCTGTTGTATCTCCTTTTCCTGATTCTTTTGCGCATTCAATTGTTGTTGCTTAATCTCTTGCCGCAACTTCAGATATTTAGAATAGGGTTTGTTGTAGTCGTAAATACGGCCCAAGGAGATTTCGATGGTTCTATTGGTAACGTTGTCCAAGAACATTTTATCGTGCGATACAATAACCACCGCCCCAGTAAAGTTTTTCAAAAATTGCTCCAACCAAATAATCGATTCTATGTCTAAATGGTTGGTAGGTTCATCCAACAAGAGTACATCATTACTTTGCAATAAAAGCTTGGCCAGTTCGATCCGCATTCGCCAACCTCCAGAAAAAGTATCTGTTTTTTTATTGAAATCCTCACGACGGAACCCAAGGCCTTGCAGTATCTTTTCAGTATCGCCTTGATAGTTGTATCCTCCTAAAATATCATAACGATGGGCAACTTCGTTTAGATCGACCATCAATTGATGGTAAATATCACTTTCATAATCGGTACGATCTGCCAGTTGTTGATTGATATCGTCTAAACGTTGCTCCAGTCCTTTTAACTCATGAAAGGCTTGATAGGCCTCTTCCAATACCGTTCTCCCCTGTTCAAAATCAATATCTTGCCGAAGAAAACCGATTTTGACTTCCTTCTCGACAGCGATCGTGCCAGAATCAAACGGCATATTTTTCGATAACAATTTTAACAGCGTGGACTTACCGGCACCATTTTTACCAATCAGTCCGATACGATCACCCCCGTTCAAACGGAATGATATTTCCTCGAATAGATATTCGCCTCCAAAGGAAACGGAAAGATTATGGACGTTCAGCATTCTTTGTAATAATAGTCACATTCATTGCCCTCGCAATACTCTACCTTTGCAAAAACATTTGCAAATGTTAAAAAAAGGAAACAAACTGTACAGCATTTTAACAGGAACTTGCCCCAGATGCCATGAAGAAAGCATGTATCTCGACAAGAACCCCTATAACCTGACGAATATCTTCAAAATGTACGATCGTTGTTCGCATTGCGGCACCAAGTATAAGATAGAACCGTCATTTTTTTATGGGGCGATGTATGTCAGTTATGCGGTCGGAATCGCCTTTGCTGTCGCGGCATTTGTTATTTCATATTTGTTCTTGGGAACCTCATTAAAATATACCTTCATAGCCATCGTCGGCACTTTGATCATATTCTTACCCATAATCATTCGTACTTCGCGAAATATATGGATCAACATTTTTGTGAAGTACGATGCCAAGGCTACCGATGTTCAACCCGAGTAGTGTTTTTTAGTAAAACGTGCGATATCCATTTCTGCCGCTATCGGTTCTTCATTTTCGATATGGCCATAAAGCTGTTTCGATGCATGGGGTGCTATCAGTACTCCCCTAGAACCGAATCCGTTCAGAACGTATAAGTTATTGAACTTGGGATGTGGGCCCACGATCGGTCTTCTATCGATTACCACTGGGCGTATACCGGCTACATGGTCTATGACTTCATACGAACACTTAAATATGGACTCCCACTTTTTTAAAAGCTCGTTTTTTGTTTTTATTGTCGGTTCATTTATTTTATCGCTTCGGTCGTAATTTGCCCCGATGCGATAGCTATCATTTCCTTCAGGAATGCAGAATATGTCGGATTTAACGGCTTGGTCCAATTTTAGGTCCAGTGCCTTTACAAATACATATTCCCCTTTGTTTCCAGATATGGGAAGATAGTTGAAATATGGATTTCCCCTGATGCCAAAACCTTCACAAAAGACTATTTGTTTGGCTTTGAACGAACCATATTCGACATGGTTGTCCTTGATTATAAATGTATCAAAATCGAATTTTTCCCATAAGAGCATTTCCTTTTTCATAAGGTATTCCCGATAGGCCGGAATCAACTTTTGGGTATTGACCCTTGTGGTATGCCTTACCTCTGCGAAACCCAACGGGGCATCGATGTATGCATTAGCGTTCTTATAAATGTTGTGTGACAGAAACTCCTTCAGTTCATTTTTATCGGAAGCCTCAAACCATAGATTCTGTTCTTCGACCGACGCAAAACGACGTAATACCCGCATCGGATGGTAAAGTGGGAGTCCGAGTTTTCTTTCTAAGCCTTGATAGAAGGGCTTGGCGAGAGCCATCTGTTCTTTGGCCCGCCAAGCAAGTTTAAAACGTTTTAATATTACAGGATTAATCAGTCCGGCGGCAACAATTGAAGATACCTGCGAACCATCGCTAACTACCTTGAACGATTTATGGTTTCGATCGAGGATTTCAGCGAAGGAGATTCCCGCTAAACCTGAGCCAACAATAAGATAATCCAACATTGGACAAAGGTAGAAAATCGAAAGTCATCATATTATCCGATATCAGTATTTCGGACTGATTCCCAGAATCAAAATTCCCTTAGCACCTTATTTAACAAGTCTATGACGCTTCCCTTGGTTCAATATATTTATACACTATCTCAAACATAAAAAGACCTTGACGATAAACGTCAAGGTCTTTTATATTATTGAATTGGAATTTTTTATTCTAATATGCCCACATATCCTGTTCACGGTCACGAATGACCTCTTTTATCCTATTGGCCTCCAATAGTTGAAACAAGGCATTATCTGCGATGTAGTCATTAACTCTTCTATCACCATGCACATTGTCTTCCTTATAGATTATGGCACCGAATCTTCTTGCGTTTAACAACATGTCGAACGATATGGGCTGTGCTGAATTGCGTTGGTTGAACACCTTCGCGTCGTGCAAAATCTGCCGTGCGTCAGGATACCATACCCAGAAAAGTTCTACTTTGTTCTGTTCAGGATCCATCGACTCATCGCCAATAAAGTTTACATCGGGAGCTACCGGGGCAATACCCAACAAGCGATATTTCAATTCTCCCTGGCGCTTGTCAAAGTACCACATGCCTTTGATGCGGTATTCTTCGATATCGGCAGCAGAAAGATCTCGCCTGATAACATATTCGGCGGAAAGCTGTTCTCCCGCATTAAGTTGTTCATAACCATAGTCGGTCGTATCTACGCTTTGCAAAGTAGCTTGTAAGTCATTGAACTTTCTCTTGTCAGTGAAATACGAATCGGCATAAACTTCAAGTTTTCCGTTCCTAACGTTCTTGATCAGTACGTCATACAATGACCTTCTATCGGCCCCGATGTCTATGGTATCGGTAGGATAGTACAACGGAAAATTGACACGCTCGTCAAGATCGATGACTTCCCAAACGGTCTTCGACCATAAAATGTCGCGATCATCGACATAACCATACTCCAATGGGGCATCGTTATCCATAGCCTTCTGGGCTTCTGTCTTCTTACCGATATCCTCAGGCTTTTTAGCGTTCAATATGTTCGCCTGGGCCATCATGGAAACCGGTAACAAAGCAACCGCACCGACTAATAAAACATTCTTCCAATTCATGTTTATTTTAATTTAAAATTACCGGACGACTTTTAGGGCCGTCCGGTTAATTAATATTACTAGTTCGTAATCTCCACTACAACCGGAGATACTTTCTTCAATTTGTAACTCTTATTGTTGGTGATATAAGCTTCGACATCGAAAATCTGAACCGCATCACCTCGCTTGGCACGTTTCAAGGCATTCTTGGCCCTAGAGTCAAGCTTGCTTCCTTTCACGGCAACAGTTGGTTGACCTGGCACTTTGAACTTAAATCCGCTTACGGCCAAGTTCAAATCAAAATCAAAGTCTTCCAACATCGCACCGATGGTAGCGATTTCCAAGTTGGTTCTTGGCAATTTAACGGTACCGGGTTGCTTACTTACCGTACCTGCAGGTCGTGGAATATCCTTAATCCTAAATTCAGATTTAGAAGATACCGTTTGACCGTCTGGCAAAGTACCTGAGGCGGTAATGGTCACTGTTCTACCCTGTTGCGGGTTCATAACGTATTTGCTTCCGCTGACCGATTTCAAACCTGGAGCCGAGGCACGAACCTTGTTATTAGGTATACCGGGAATCGAAATCGACATTGGGTTGGCCACACCTCGATAGACAACGTTCATCTTATCGGCGGCGATCAAAGCAGCATTAGGCTTGCTGATAGTCGCAAAGGTATTCTTTACAGGAACCGGGATTTCCTCACCATCTTGCATGAAGAACAAAGTACCTTCAACGGTATGGTCACCTGGAGCACCTGCACCGATCAACATTTTAACGCCTCCCTCTTCCAAACGATAATCTTTTCCATCGGATAATTTTCTTCCGTCCAAGGTCAGTTCAGCTCTAACGGGAGTCGAAGTTTTGTCGGTCTTGCTAATGATTATTTTACCATCGTACTTTTCTCCGCTATAAAAGGCGGACTTAGTGGCCAACAAAGAAGTTGCAAAATTCTTCAATGAAACTTGCTCGGTCAACTCACCGGCCAACATCGTTTTCAAAGCATCTTCTTCAGTTGCCTTAATATCGGATTGAAGCGCTGTCAACTTGGCCAACGAGGCTACCAAAGGAAATCCTTCGTAGTGATAGTTGATCCAATCTTGCTTGGTTCCGTCACGTTTTTCAACTTTGCCATTGGCATCGCCGGTTTCAAAACGATCATTGACCGAAGCTTTTATTCCTTGCGGAACGATAGCGGCAACCTGCGTACGGTAATCGTTGATGCGCTGCATGAACTCTTTACCTCCTTCGCCCAATTGGTCACCTTGGAACAACTTCTGGTCCAACCAATCCGATTTGTCCATTACGGCATAGTCTTTAGGGTCTTCGACCCCTTCCATCATACCTTGCTTCAATTCTTCCAAATAATCATAGTAGTCTTTCGACAATTGCTTGATTTTCTGGGCATCTTTATAAAGCTTGTCATATTTGGCCGCATCTTCCGATGCTTTCGTTTCAAGACTTGCCAAGAAAGCCTCATTGCTTTCCATGGTCTTGCTGTTGGAAGCTTCCATCCTTTCGTTCATAATACCGAACGCGGCCAGAACTTCCTTACTCATATTTAAGGCCAACATCGCGATGAAGATCAAGTACATAAGGTTGATCATCTTCTGACGTGGTGTTTGTTTTCCTGAAGCCATTTCTTCTAATTAGATTTAATTATTAATTTGATTTGGGTTTATTGTACTAAATCCAATTAGTTTCTGTTCATGGCAGAAAGCATTCCGCCGTATACTCCGTTCAAAGAAGAAAGGTTGGTAGCCAATGAGCTCATTTGATCTTTTAACGCACTTGCATTCTGTACGACTTCTTCGTTTACGGAAGCCTGCTTGCTAGCACTTTCCAATTGAACTTTGTACAAACTGTTCAAAGATTCCATTTGGGCAGCTGCCTGTACCATTTCCTCTGAATATTTTCTTGTAGATTCCATAGCATCGACTGTAGGGGCGATACCTTTGGCCGCACCTTCAAAGTTTCTGATGCTGTCACCAAGACTTTCCATCAAGCTGGCATCGACACCTGCTTCTTTCAATAGGTTATCCAATTTAGCGGATAGAGAAGATTCAGCTTCTTTGATTTCTGCAAGTTCGTTGCTTTTTCCGTTAGAAGCACCACCGGCCAATTCTGGATATACCAAAGACCAATCGTATTCATCATCTACGGGTTCGAACGCACTGATCGCGAAAATAAGTGCTTCTGTGATAAGACCTACGGCAAGAAGCAGACCACCTGTAAGGGGTCCGAATTCCCAGTGAAGGATTTTGAACAATGCACCGATAATTACTACGGATGCACCAAGGCCATAGGCCATGTTGAATAGTTTCTTTGTTGATTTTGACTGTGCCATAATTTAGAATTTAATTTAAGTTTAATAAAAGTATTTGGTTAAAATTTGATTGTTTCCGGAAGGTTCCGGAGGGGTGTATTTAGTAATTAGTACTTTATTGTTTTTCTATTGCGTTGAATCTTCTTCGCCCATATAATCCTGTACGGTTCTAAAGCCTACATAGCTTCGAGCCGAATCGGCATACTCATAATCCCTGGTGCTTACCTGAAGGAAGTACGCCACATCTTTCCAAGAACCACCGCGGATTACTTTTCTGGCATTGCTGCCATCACCTCCGTTAGGGTTCATTGTCGATACATAGTCATAAGAACTCGGGTCATAACTCGAGTTGGTCCATTCGGATACGTTACCGGCCATATTGTAAAGGTTATAATCGTTCGGTTCGTACGATTTTGCCTCTACAGTGTACAAGGCTGCATCGGCAGCATAATCACCTCGCTGTGGTTTGAAATTGGCCATGAAACAACCTGTGTCGCTGATTACATAAGGACCACCCCATGGATAGGTACCACCTTCGATACCACCTCTCGCAGCATATTCCCATTCGGCCTCGGTAGGCAATCTGAACTGGTTCACAAATTGCTTGCCGCGACTTTTTTGGTCATCGTTCTTGAATTTGGTCCTCCAATTACAGAAAGCCTTGGCCTGTTTCCAGGAAACCCCTACCACCGGATAATCGCTGTAAGCATCATGCCAAAAATAATCATTGTGCATGGGTTCGTTATAGGAGTATTCGAAATCCCTGATCCATACCGTTGTATCAGGATAGATTTCCAATTCTTCATGACGGATGAAATCTTTTCTTCTGCCGGTCTTTGCCCTAGCGGCCGCCTCGATATCCATCCAACTATATTTGTACTTCAATTTTGTTACATCGATGGTACGTTGTCCGTTGTATGATTCTTCTTCGGGAATGTATAAAGAGTCCATAACCTCGGTGTAGTATTCATCTGGATAATCCGAAACATCCCAAACAAGGTCTTCATCCCTATTAAGTGCTCTTCCTTCATTATAATCATCGCCCATACCAACATAATTATCCAACATATATTTATCGTAAACGGATAATTTCGTAGTATCGGCATCCTTGAATGCATATTCACCGATACCACCATCTTCTGGTCCTAAACCTAGCTCGTCGGCAAGAATGGCCAATCTCGTTCTGGTAATCGAATCTTGAACCCACTCTACGAACTGGCGGTACTCACTATTCGTGATCTCTGTATCGTCCATATAGAACGAGCGTACTGTAACTGTCTTGGTGGGGGCGTTGAGAATCTTGGCCTGATCTTCTTCGGCCTTACCCATGATAAAGGATCCACGGGGAATCAGTTCCATTCCGTAAGGCTTCTCCGGATACCATTTCTTGCCTTTGGCCCCAACTAGTTCTCCTTTTGTCTTTGACCCACAACTCGTGAGTAAAAAAACAAACGCTATAGATGATAACAATAGCTTCTTCATACTTTAGGTTAAATTTCGATTATGGTTATAACTGTAAATACAATTAGCATTTCTACTCTCTAAAACTTCGATTTGAGTAAAATATTGTATCGGAGGTTATTATCCCTTAAAAAAATTTTTGTTCAATTAAAACCTTTCTTATAGGCCTTGAACCACCGGTCTGGAATGTTCTGGTCGCATGCGTCCAAATAGTCCTTTTCAGTGCATGGTAATAACGCCGGCAGACCCGGTTTAGTATGTGAAGTCAAAATAGAAGGAACCTCTACCCACCATCGATCGGTGAAATGGCTCTTATAATAGACCAACTGCTCATTTTCAGTCGGTACGATGTATTTTGTAAAGTCATCTTTATGGGTCAATGGGGATTCTGAAATTCTAAAGTTGAACCCTTCCATGAAATACCAGATAATCTGTGCCGTCAACTGGTACGATTGATTACTGTTCTCCATTTCATAGACGCCGAATACCCTTACTTTATCGCTCAGACCGGCATACCTTGATATTGTACAGATTTCCCGTCCGGTAAAACCATTAGGGGAAAAACTATTTGACAGCCCCACTTCGCTCGCCCTTACCGCCCTAAGATCCAAACTTACCAAATGTGCATTTCTCAATACAGGTTCGGCCAAGGTAATATCGGAAGCGACATCACCCAGTCGATAGGCATCAAAAAAAAGACGCTCCATAAGATCTATCTCCTCTTGGGCATTGAAGTAACTTTGATACCCGATGTTGGAAAAATTGAAAAGATTGTTCGGCTTGTCCGTAATTATCTTGCTCATGTACGAGTGCGAGGATATCAATTCATCTTCTATCCCAAAGTCAAAACGGCTATCTACAGCGACCAGATTGATCATATCGACAATGCTATCGAAGGCACGATAAGCAGGGTAAGTAATATCCTGCGTAGCTCCTATAATAATGGGAACAATGTTTTCCTCTAAAAGTCCGGCTACGATTTCCTTTACTACAAAATAGGTATCTTCGACAGATTCTCCCTCCTCGATATCGCCCATGTCGATAATGTTGGAGTTCCAATTGCCCATCATCAATTTGTAGAGCTGCAAGCGGATGCCCGAGGTATCTAGTTTATCCGGCTTTTTCTCAAATGCATTTCTTGATTCCTTCACCCCCAGAATGGCCAATGATGCCAGTGCCAGTACCGGAAGCCCATCTTTAGTAGTATGGGCATGAATATGTCTGCCCAAAGCCTGCGGCGGTAAAAGTTCACTATGGGCCAACACTTTGTCTTCAACAGGGACCAAAAAATCGTATGCCATAAAATATGGTTGTCGGGTTCTTGGTTACAAAGTTATTGGGTTAAGGCATATGGAGCAATGGAAATCGCCCTCGATTCTTTCAAACTGTCAACAACTATTTCAACAAAAAAAGAGAAATCGACCGGGGTCGATTATCCATTATTCGGTAAGCTGCCATTGCCCATGGCCGCACGAATTTATAAAAGGCAGGTTACTTCTTCGTCTTGGCCTTTTTCTTGGGTGCTTTCTTTTCCAATAGGGCCTTGGCTTCTTCTAGGGTCATCTTTGATGCATCGACCGTTTTGGCAAGCTCTACTTTGACCCTGCCTTTCAAAATGTTATGCCTGCCCCATCTGGCTTTTTCAATGCGAATACCTTCTTCAGGCCAGTCTTGAACGACTTTTTCGATTTCCTTTTGTTTTTTGGTCTCGATGAGTTCTTCAATATCGGCTTGCGAGAGATTATCAAAATCATATTTCTTGTTCACATTGATGAACATGCCATCCCATTTAATGAAGGGCCCGAAGCGACCAACTCCCTTGACCACATCTTTACCTTCATATGCGGCAATGGGTGCGTCAGCTTTCTGCTTTTCCTTAATCAGTTCTATGGCCCTTTCCAAAGTGACCTCCATGGCATTCTCACCTTTTGGCAGCGAAACAAATTTCTTTCCGTGTCGCACATAAGGCCCGAAACGACCTACATTAGCCGCTATTTCTTCCCCTTCATAAACCCCAAGATCACGGGGGAGTTTAAAGAGTTCCATGGCTTCTTCGAAGGTAATCGTATTCAACGACTGGTCGGGCAGAAGACTTGCAAACAAAGGTTTTTCTTCATCGTCGACCGTACCGACCTGAACCATCGGGCCGAACCTGCCCAAACGTACCGAAACCTGTCGCCCGGTTTTCGGATCCTCACCTAGAACACGTTCGCCACTTGCACGATCGGCATTTTCCTCAACATCCAAAACATTAGGGCGAAAGTCCTTATAAAACTCTTTCATCACCTTCTGCCAATCTTCATTGCCTTCCGCAATTTCATCAAAATCCTCTTCCACCTTGGCCGTGAAGTTGTAGTCGAGAATATTGGCAAAATGACTCACCAAAAAATCATTTACGATCATACCGATATCCGTGGGCACCATTTTTCCCTTGTCTGAACCGACCATTTCGGTCAAGGTTTTTTCCTTGATCTCGTTCGATTTCAACAATAATTGGGTATACTTTCGTTCAGTGCCCTCGACTGTGCCTTTCTCTACATAGCCTCTATTGAGAATAGTGGAAATGGTAGGCGCATAGGTAGAGGGTCTTCCAATGCCCAATTCTTCAAGCTTTTTGACAAGGGATGCTTCCGTAAACCGATATGGCGGTCTTGAAAAACGTTCCGTCGCGCTGATGTAGTTGTTGGTCAAGACGTCGTCTATTTTCATGGCTGGCAACATGCCTTCCTGCTCTTCTGCCTTGTCTTCATCATCAAGGCCTTCCATATATACTTTTAAAAATCCATCGAACTTGATTACCTCACCATTGGCGGTAAACTCGTCCGAATGTGTATTCGTTTTGATTCTTACATTGGTACGTTCCAATTGGGCATCGCTCATTTGGGAAGCGATGGTACGTTTCCATATCAATTCGTACAACTTGGCTTGATCCCGTTCCAACGATGGGGATTGATTGTTGATGTTGGTCGGCCTGATAGCCTCATGTGCTTCTTGGGCCCCTTTCGATTTACCCTTGAAATTACGTACCGTACTATAATCTTCTCCATAGTTGGATACTATGGCCTCTTTGGCGGCATTGATCGCTTCGCCCGACAAGTTCACACTATCGGTTCTCATATAGGTAATCAAACCCGCTTCATATAAACGTTGTGCAACCTGCATGGTCCTGCCAACTGAAAAATAGAGTTTTCGTGAGGCTTCCTGTTGTAAGGTAGAGGTTGTAAAGGGTGCCGAAGGTGATTTTTTTGCCGGTTTTTTATCAAGGTCGGCAACCGTAAAGTCGGCTCCTATATTCTGTTTCAGAAAAGCTTCCGCTTCACTCTTGGAGGAAAATGTCTTATATAGTTTTGCGGTGAACACCCCACCGTCATTCGTTTTGAACTCTGCCGAAATCCTGAAGGAGGCTTCCGGCGTAAATGCTTCGATTTCCCTTTCGCGCTCTACAATCAACCGTACCGCGACCGACTGTACCCTTCCTGCGGACAGGCCCGGTTTTATTTTCTTCCAAAGAACAGGGGACAGCTGATACCCCACTAAACGATCTAATACCCTGCGTGCCTGCTGCGCGTTGACAAGGTCATAGTTTATATCACGTGGATTGTCTATCGCTTTTTGTATCGCCGATTTGGTAATCGAGTTGAAAACGATTCTTTTTGTCTTTTTTTTATCAAGATCCAAGGTTTCGGCCAAATGCCATGAAATAGCCTCTCCTTCTCGATCTTCATCACTTGCCAACCAAATGGTCTCGGCCTTCTTTGCCAGATCCTTGAGCTTTTTCACCAAAGCCTTCTTCTCGTTATCGACAATGTATTTCGGTTCAAAATTATTATCAACGTCGACGCCCAGTTCTTTAGAGGGCAAATCGGCTATATGCCCAAAACTGGACTCTACCTTATAATCTTTTCCTAAAAACTTTTCAATCGTCTTTGCCTTTGCAGGTGACTCTACTATCACTAAATTCTTGGCCATTCATCGGTTTTTGAGGGAACAAATGTATACGAAAATTTTAATATGGGTCTATACCTTAATATATAAGGTATGAAAAAGCCTTGCTTTAAATGGTATTAAAACCATGGTCGCAAGGCATAAAATATTTATTTTGAAAAGCTGCCCAATCAATCTGACAAGCATGACCGACAGTCTTCCAAGGTGTGGAACGGAACCACACCGTCACAGCCACCCCAGATAAACTTTTTACATTCCCCATCTTCTGGATCGTAGTAGTATTTAGGTATCGCCGCTTCACAGTTGCCCGGATCCGGTACCAAACTACATCTGTCCTTATTATTAATGAAACGGATCTTTTCATTTACTTTATCAATGAAAGGATGAAGATATGATGGTACATTATCTTTCTTTTGGTCAATGAGCCAAAACCTTCGCGTTCCATTAACGTTGTATTCGATATAAAGTCCGCCCCAATCACCCGCATCGGGCATTCCAATGATTCTGTCATTTTCGCCCAACAACCCTAACGGAAAAAAAGCTGTCAAATCATTTACCCCATTAAAGGTTTCAATATCCAAAGGCAGGTAATTTCCAGCATAGAAATCCATGGCATTGGGGTATATATCCTGAGTATCTTCCAACAAAGAACCATGTTCAAGTTTGAATATCTCGATACAGCCTTCACCGCCACATTCCCCATAAAAGTGGCCGAAAATCAAATATTCGTTAGCCGCAAGACCTGTCGAATCGTCAAGATCGTCACAAGACATTACCAAAATGGGCAAAACCAAAATCGATTTTACCCAAAGTCTTAACTTGTCGGCACCGATCAAAGAAAATCCAAGCATTCAATCAGTTTAATTGTAAAGTACTCATCAATGAGATATCGTTCTCTAAATACTCATATTGATATAATATGTCTTCACCGACCATTAAAAGTGAATTCTCCAGAGGAATTACGTCGAAGGTATTGATGTTCTCAAAATGGTTCAAGGCCACTAAATTCTCAACATCGGTCTTATCGTAAACCTTTAGACCCGAATCACCGTCACAGACAAAAAGTTTTTCATCTTTGATTCCAAGTCCGTAAGGTCCATCCATAGGGTAGGAGATTTTCAATTCGGGACTGTTGATATTCGAAATATCAACGATGAAAAGACCACTCTCCGTGGCGCCGCAAAAATTACCGCCCCGAAGCGTTACATAGGCGTAATCGCCATCGACCACGACCGGATCACATGCTGTGCCATGTTGGAATTCTGAAACAAATGTCGGTGTAGCCGGTGAAGAAATATCATATATATACATACCCCTCATGCTGCCTAAAAACAGATGTTGGCCCCGATTAAAAATCGTTTCGATGTCAAAACCGGCGTAAACATCCTCCAAATCTTGCGGATTCTCCAAATCTTCTATATTGAACACATTGATATTGTGGCTATCAACGGCATAAAGAAAATCATCGACAATCTTAAATCGAGCCAACGACCCACCCTGACCGACTGATGCATCATTGGCGGCCTCGGCCAAGGCTAAAACATCGCCGCGTCCAAAATTCTTTTCGTATTCAGAAATGAGTCTTCGTTCGGTTACGGTTTCCCAACCTACGATGATTTCGTTCTCATAATCAATATCCCCATTTTCAAAAATATCGGCTTCGGCCGGCCACACAATATTGTCGCGTAATACATTATCCAAGCGGTTTACGATAGTAATGTTGTTGATATCCGATATGTCGAGTACGACCAAATCGGTTATGCTATCGGCATAGAGATAATCATCTTTTATCGATATATCGACATTACCGGCAATCTTGATAAAGGAAATCTTTTTTGGATCGTTGGGATCCGTATTGTCAATAACATGTACGCCACGGTATTTGTCATTGACAAAAATGTAGTTTTGGTAGGCATAAATCTTACCGGACTCTTCTATAGGTTTGGGAGCGATTATATCAACACCGTTCTTGAATTCTGTCATACTGACCTTTAAGGGTCTGGCCACAAGATAATCGGCATATTTGTCGTCATCGTTTTTTTCACAGGATAAGAAACCCAATGAAGCTACAAACAGTAGCAATAAAAAATTCTTTTTCATCTCTTTGAAGATTTTTGTTGAGTAAATAATCAAACAAAAATTTTCTGCTTATATCAACCGCTGCGCTTTCGCATAAAAAATTTAATTATTTCGGTCGGCATGCAAAAAATTAAATTTGTTTATACTCATTTCATAATCATTTTTTTTGGTCTTTTCTTTCTAGATGTTGTCGAACCAAAACAGTTGCGCAAGAATCGCAAAAACTCGACGAAAGAAATGTTAATCGTTAAAAGAGAACCCTATACTATCCTTATATATAAAATAGGCAGGTATTTTAGCAAGCATTGCGGTAAAGAAAACACCGATGATACACAATAAAATGCCTAATTCTGCTAAAAGCCCCATCAAAAATGCCAATCCGAAAACGACCAACCAATTCTTGTTGCCCAATGAAAAACTGGCCTTGACAATCTCGATCGGAGACAGTTCTTTATCGAAGGCCAAAAAAGCTGGTATGATATACAAAGGCACGATTACATAGATAAGCCCGATCCCACATACCAACATACCCAAAAAAGCAAGCCCTATCATCATTAACGAAAGAACAAGGCTTTTGCCCAAATACTGCTTTTTTAGGTAATAAAAATACGCTTCACGACCATTTTCGTTCAGATCTTTTTGTCTGCATATCCTTAAAAAAGCTGCATTTAAAGCCAACGCAATGGTCATCACTGCCATTAAAAGAAAAGGAAACAATACCATCATCAATATAAGTATTGCCGGCGGAACCTCTTCTGTCCGCATCATTTCAGGATCCGATATTCCCGCCCCGATAAAGGGCAGATAGAATAGCACATAAAATGGTAGAATGGTCACAAAGGTCAACAATAAGGTGATGAAACCCTGTAGCCACACTTTTTTGAACAGTTCGATAGATCGGCCAAAGATGCTCCCAAAATTCAAATTTCTGCTGGCCAGTATTCGTTCATTTACAGCGGTAAAATTCATACCAAAGGATTTAGTTTATTAAAGTTAAGGATAAACGCTAAAATAGTTCTAAAATACACTGTCATAATGTCACTTTTTTGAATATAATGCTATCTTTGCCAATCCATTTGATTACAAGAAAATGGTAGTTTATGGAGAAGATATTAAACGAATCTATTCAAGGCACTGCATTATCGACCAAGGATAATGTGAAGAACGCCCGCTTGCTCTATATTGAAAGCTATGGTTGCCAGATGAATTTTTCGGATAGTGAAATCGTGGCCTCCATATTGGCCAATGAAGGGTTCAATACGACCGACAATCTGGAAGATGCGGACCTGGTATTGGTCAATACATGTTCGATACGGGAGAAAGCAGAGCTGACCGTTCGCAAACGCCTTGAAAAATTCAATGCGGTAAAAGAAAAACGCCCCCATATGAAGGTCGGTGTTCTGGGCTGCATGGCGGAACGGTTGAAAAGCCAATTGCTGGAGGAGGAAAAAATCGTCGATATGGTCGTTGGGCCGGATGCCTACAAAGACCTCCCGAACCTTGTACAAGAAATCGATGAAGGTCGAAACGCCGTGAATGTTATACTCTCAAAGGAGGAAACCTATGGCGATGTCGCACCGGTACGGTTAAACTCGAACGGGGTCACGGCATTCGTTACCATTACACGCGGCTGTGATAACATGTGTACCTTTTGCGTCGTACCTTTTACACGGGGCCGTGAAAGGAGCCGCGACCCACTTTCTATCGTTGATGAAGTAAACGATCTATGGGAAAAAGGTTTTAAAGAGGTTACGTTATTGGGCCAGAACGTCGACAGTTATCTTTGGTACGGCGGGGGATTGAAAAAAGACTTTGTCAAAGCCTCGTATATGCAAAAGGCGACCGCCATCAATTTCTCCGACCTATTGGGAATGGTAGCTTCGGCACAACCCAAAATGCGCATTCGATTTTCGACTTCGAATCCGCAGGACATGACCTTGGACGTAATCCATACCATGGCCAAATATGAGAACATCTGCAATTACATTCACCTGCCTGTACAAAGTGGAAGCAATCGCATTCTTAAGGAAATGAACCGCTTGCACACAAGGGAAGAATACTTCGAACTTATCGACAATATCAAGAAGATCATTCCCGATTGTGCGATTTCACAGGATATGATAGCCGGTTTTCCGACAGAGACGGAAGAAGACCACCAAGACACGCTATCGCTTATGGAATATGTTAAATACGATTACGGTTTCATGTTCGCCTATTCCGAAAGACCAGGTACCATGGCCGCCAGAAAACTGAAAGACGATGTACCTTTCGAAACCAAAAAAAGAAGGTTGGCCGAAATAATCGACCTGCAACGGGTACATTGCCAAGAGCGAACGGAACAACATCTAGGCCAAATTCAAGAAGTGCTCATCGAAGGGGTCTCGAAAAAATCGGATGCCCATTTTATGGGCCGCAATTCGCAGAATACGGTAGCGGTCTTCCCCAAAGAAAATTATAAAGTAGGTGATTTCGTAATGGTACGAATGGATAGTTGTACCTCTGCCACGTTGATCGGCAAGGCCATAGGGTATTCAAAAAATAATTAAACAAGAATTTGGCCCAAGTCCTTTCCAGTTGATGGCAAGGGTACAATTACAAGTGTGAAAGACAATCAATGGAAAACGTACAGGCAATAAAACAACGTTTTGAAATCATCGGCAACGATGTCAAACTCAATCGTGCCATTGAAAAGGCCATTCAGGTGGCCCCGACCGATATCTCGGTACTGGTAACGGGAGAAAGCGGTGTCGGTAAAGAATCCATTCCAAAAATAATTCATTCCCTGTCGCACAGAAAGCATGCCAAATATATTGCCGTGAACTGTGGGGCAATTCCCGAAGGCACGATTGACAGTGAACTTTTTGGCCACGAAAAAGGGGCTTTTACCGGAGCGACCCAGACCCGAAGCGGTTATTTTGAAGTGGCCGATGGAGGAACCATTTTTTTGGACGAAGTCGGTGAGCTTCCATTGACCACCCAAGTACGGTTACTGAGGGTTTTGGAAAACGGTGAATTTTTAAAAGTAGGGTCTTCGCAGGTACAAAAGACCGATGTACGTATCGTCGCCGCCACGAACATAAACATGTTCGAAGCCATTAAGAAAGAAAAGTTTAGGGAAGACCTCTATTATCGATTGAGTACCGTTGAAATTAATATCCCGCCCCTTCGCGAGCGAAAAGAGGATATCCACTTGTTGTTCAGAAAATTTGCTTCCGACTTTGGACAGAAATACAAAATGCCGACCCTTCGATTGGATGACGACGCCATTCAATTGCTATTGCGATATCGCTGGCCCGGAAACATCCGTCAGCTAAGGAATATTGCCGAGCAAATTTCCGTTTTGGAAGAGCGTAGAAATATCTCGGCGATTACTTTGAACAGTTATCTACCCTCGGCAAACAGTTCGAATCTACCCGCAGTAGTTAACGACAATAGAAAAGAAGGAGACTTTAGCACCGAGCGTGAAATATTGTACAAAGTGCTTTTTGACATGAAAAGTGATCTTAATGATTTGAAAAAGCTGACTTTGGAACTGTTGAAGCATGACAATTCAGAGAAGGTCCAGGAAGAAAACGAGACCTTGATCCAAAAAATATACGGCAACGATAAGGAAAATGTTGTCGAAGACAATATGGAGGACACAGTGGCAGCAGAAGTGCTTCAACTGCCGAACCACCCACCTGCGGAAGCCCCTGTTCAACATATACAGCAGGAAGACAAGTATCATTTTGCCGAGGAAATAGAAGAAGAGGAAACCCTATCTTTACATGAAAAGGAAATAGAGCTCATCAAAAAATCGTTGGAACGTAATCGAGGAAAACGAAAAGCAGCGGCGGCCGAGCTGGGTATTTCTGAACGGACGCTATATCGGAAGATCAAACAATACGATTTGTAGAATCAGTTTCCAGTTTTTTATGCTCGTTTAGTAGCTCAAACTTGAAACCGGAAACTCGAAACTTTTAAATATATAATGCGTTGAAAGAAATCAAAAAGTCGATTCTAGTTTTATTACCCTTACTTTTAATTTATGGGTGTGGGGCCTATAATTTCACAGGGGGAAATGTCGGTACGGCGGAGACTTTTCGGGTCGATTACTTTCAGAATTACGCTACACAAAGTCCGGGATCCATTTTTGAACCGGGCATGGACCGTGATTTTACCCAGGCACTTCAAACCAGGATCCAAGACCAGTCGAGTTTGACCTTGGTGGCTTCAGGCGGTGATCTTGTATATGAGGGTGAAATTGTTGAATATCGCATCTCTCCAATGAGTGCAACCGCACAACAGACTGCGGCCCAAAATAGATTATCGATTGCGGTGAAGGTGAGGTTTTACAACAATACCAAAGAAGATGCCGATTTTGACCAACGATTTTCGTTCTTTTACGACTACCCTGCGGCAACACAATTATCATCGGTAAAGGATGAGGCACATGAAGTGATTTTCGAACGAATCACACAGGATATTTTTAATGCCTCGTTGGCCGATTGGTAATTAAATCATGACATGAAAGTACAGGATTTCACATATTTGTTACGGCATCCAGATGAAGTGATTTCGGCGGAACAAACCGCACAACTTGAAGATGTCATTGACGAATACCCTTATTTTCAGGCGGCAAGGGCCCTACATCTTAAAGGACTTAAAAATGGAAATAGTTTCAAATATAACAATGCCTTAAAAGTAACGGCCGCATATACCGCCGATAGGGACGTACTTTTCGATTTCATAACCTCTGAGGAATTTCTTCAGAACGACATTGCCAAGACCATTCTTGGCAACAATGAATCGACCGAAAACGAAGTTGATTCTGAAGACAGGTCGATTCAACAGATTCCGAAGGAGCTCGATCCGAATTTAGAACCGTTACGTACTGAATCGAAAAGCTCCGATATAAATACAGATGAGCCGGTCGAAATTGAAGATGTGACTTCGTCACTTGAACTGGGCAGACCCCTATCGTTCACCAAAAATGAAAAGCATTCTTTCAGTGAGTGGTTGCAATTAACCTCTTTGAAAAAGCACGATTTAGGTTCGAGGCATTCGGACAAAACAAACGAGGCCGATGATTTGGATTCGGATTATGACGCCGGAATATCGCAGAAGGAAGAAACTTTTAAAAAGAAAAAATTCGAGTTGATCGATAAGTTCTTGGAAGAGAATCCTAAAATTATTCCCCAAGAAGGCAACACCTCTGAAATAGATATTTCCACGTCGGTCAAATTGGACAAGAATGAGTTGATGACGGAGACTTTGGCCAAGGTCTATCTGGAACAGAAAAAGTATAAAAAGGCCATACAGGCGTTCAAAATTTTAAGTTTGAAATATCCGGAAAAAAGTGGTTTCTTTGCAGACCGAATTCGGGCGATAGAAAAAATTCGAAAAGAAAATACAAGAGAGTAATGAGTACATTTTCAATATTCTTGATCCTTATCATCATCGTTTGCTTCCTTTTGGTTTTGGTCATTATGGTGCAGAATCCGAAAGGTGGTGGTTTGTCTTCCTCATTTGGTGGCGGAAGTACTCAAATCGTGGGGGGCGTAAAAAAGACCGGTGATTTCCTCGATAAAAGTACGTGGACGTTGGCCATACTTTTGGTCGTTTTGATATTGGCATCGAACATTGCCCTGAAAGGTAATTTTGGTGATGCCGATTCTAAATTACTGAATGGCGATGACATTGAGACCGTGGTACCTGAAACAGTGCCCGAAAGTGTACCTGAAGAAGTACCTGCCACTCCGACAAACGATCAAGTCGACCCAACGGACAGTCTTTAATTGACGACCGATAATATTAAAAATGCCAGCCAAAATGACAAGCTGGCATTTTCATTTTACAAAATGTCAGTTTCTTTGAACTGGCACAATTTATGCCTGAACATACGGGAAATTTAAAATCAATTTTAAAAACTAAACAATATGGCTAAAGTTAGTATTAAACCATTGGCGGATAGAATTCTTATTGAGCCTATGGCGGCCGAGACCAAAACTGCTTCCGGCATCTACATTCCGGATACTGCAAAGGAAAAACCACAAAAAGGTAAAGTCGTTGCCGTCGGACCGGGCACCAAAGATGAAGCTATCAGTGTCAAAGTAGGTGACAGTGTCATTTACGAAAAATTCGGTGGTACAGAATTAAAATGGGAAGGCAAGGATTACCTAATGATGCAACAGAAATACATCATTGCGATCATCTAAATAAACCTCCATTTCCTTTAATCCGGAAATTTCAAGAATACAAAGAACAATAAAAATCATCCCGTTAATTCGGGAAACAAATAAAAAGAACATTAATTATGGCAAAAGACATAAAATTTGACATTGATGCACGTGATGGCCTGAGAAGAGGTGTAGATGCCCTGGCCAATGCGGTCAAAGTTACTTTGGGACCAAAAGGTCGCAACGTAATCATCAGCAAATCATTCGGTGCTCCTCAAGTAACCAAAGATGGAGTGACCGTCGCAAAAGAAATCGAACTAGCCGACGCCCTTGAGAACATGGGTGCTCAAATGGTCAAAGAGGTCGCTTCGAAAACCAACGACCTAGCCGGTGACGGAACCACTACCGCTACGGTCTTGGCACAATCTATCGTTAAGGAAGGATTGAAGAACGTAGCCGCAGGTGCCAACCCAATGGATTTGAAAAGAGGTATCGATAAGGCGGTTGAGGCCATTGTCGAAAATTTGGGGAAACAATCCAAAAAAGTAGGTGATTCTTCCGAAAAAATCAAACAAGTAGCGGCAATTTCATCCAATAACGATGAGACTATCGGTGAATTGATCGCTCAAGCATTCGGAAAAGTTGGCAAAGAAGGTGTAATCACTGTTGAAGAAGCCAAAGGAACCGATACTTATGTAGATGTTGTCGAAGGAATGCAGTTCGATAGAGGGTATCTATCCCCATATTTTGTGACCGACTCGGAAAAGATGACCGCAGAACTCGAAAATCCGTACATCCTTTTGTTCGACAAGAAGATTTCCGCAATGAAAGATTTGTTACCGGTATTGGAACCTGTGGCGCAATCAGGGAAACCTTTGTTGATTATCGCCGAAGACGTAGATGGTGAAGCATTGGCTACTTTGGTAGTGAACAAATTGAGAGGTTCGTTAAAAATTGCCGCCGTTAAGGCACCAGGTTTTGGCGATCGTAGAAAAGCGATGTTGGAAGATATCGCCATTCTTACCAAAGGTACGGTAATCGCTGAAGAACGCGGTTTCTCTCTAGAAAATGCGTCGCTTGATATGTTGGGTACATGCGAGAAAGTATCCATAGACAAAGACAATACAACGATTGTCAACGGTGGCGGTGTTCAAAAGGACATCAAGACCCGTGTCAACCAGATCAAATCACAGATCGAAACGACCACATCCGATTACGATCGTGAAAAACTTCAAGAGCGTTTGGCCAAATTGGCCGGTGGTGTAGCCGTACTTTATGTCGGCGCCGCTTCGGAAGTGGAAATGAAGGAAAAGAAAGACCGCGTCGATGATGCGCTTCACGCTACAAGAGCAGCCGTTGAAGAAGGAATCGTTGCAGGAGGCGGTGTAGCGCTCGTAAGGGCTAAATCGGCATTGTCGAAAGTAAGCGTTGAAAACGCCGATGAAGAAACCGGACTACAGATCGTGGCTCGTGCCATAGAATCGCCATTGCGCACCATCGTTGAAAATGCAGGTGGCGAAGGCTCTGTAGTCGTGGCCAAGATTTTGGATGGAAAAGCCGATTACGGATACGATGCCAAGTCAGAGAAGTACGTTGAAATGTTCAAAGCCGGTATCATCGATCCCAAGAAAGTGACAAGGGTCGCACTGGAAAATGCTGCTTCTGTCTCAGGAATGATCTTGACTACCGAATGTGCTTTGACAGACATCAAGGAAGATGCTCCTGCCGGACCTCCAATGGGCGGTGGCGGTATGCCCGGAATGATGTAGTACGTAATACGGACGGGCAGCAAGCCTGTATATAAACAATTATTGAATATAAAAGACCGCCCCGGCAAAAATGTCGGGGCGGTCTTGTTATATCATTTTGGGCTTTAAATTGCCCTTTCATTAATTAATGCTGTTCGCTATCATCGGTAGCATCCTCACGATACCTACAGCATGGATGTACACTGGCATAGGCCTCATCGGTCGCCTTTAGCTCTTTTGTATCATGGCCCACTTCGACCAAGGCCGTCTTGATTTTCATAGGATCGGTCTTACGTTCGTCAATAACCAACGAAAGTTGATGCGAAGGAATATCCCAAAGGGCATATTTCACGCCTTTCACGCCCAAGGCCGCTTTCTCGATACGCATTTTACACATTTCGCACTTACCATCGACCTCCATGTTGATTTTCTTGTTTTTTTCCTGCGCGAAAACTGTTAAGGAGAAAAGTAGTATTGCAATTGTTAAAAATGTTGTCTTCATCTGTTTAAATTTTATTGATTTATTTTTCAAAGTTTATATCTAAAGCCCGCATAGAACATACGTCCCATTATCGGTGCATACACGATACTGGTATCAAAATTTGCGCCAAAAGGATTATCGGCACTCAATACTGGATTCGATTGCCTAAAATTAGTCAAATTTTCACCGCCTACGTAAATTTCGAATTGATCGGAAAATACCTTGGTAGCCTGTGCGTTCATCAAACTATATCCATTTGCGAATTCGCCCAGTCTAAATTGCGGTGGATTCACATCAGTATTCGGCAAACGCTGTTTGCCCAACGTATGAATCGTATAATCGAAGCGCCACTGGGAACCATTTTCCTTGGCCTCGGTCTTGTAGCCCAAATTGGCAAAAAAACGATGTTGGGCCTGCAACGGTTTTTGCAAGCTACCGGAACGATAATCGGTCTTGACATCATAGTATTTATAGGCCGTACGCAATTCCAAGTTTTCTAAAACCTCATGGTCGACCTCCACTTGAAAACTGTTCGCATAACTTTTCCCTTCAAGATTGTAAAAGGCAACTGTTCTAGGGTTTTCCCAATCGACAACTACTTGATTTTTGAAATCGGTCTTGTAATAGTCAAATGTAATGTTGCCGGGTCTTGTCAAAAAGGTAAAACCTTGTAAAAAACTGAACCCGAAATTCAAGGCCTCTTCAGGGTCAAGTCCATAGATACTTCCACCGGCATCCAAAATTTGAACGCTTCGCGATGTGGCGAAAAGCTGTTGGTTCTCGGCAAAAATATTGGCCGCTCTTCTACCCATTCCAAAAGAACCTCGCAAACTGGCACGTTCCCAAGGTGTATATCGAACATGCAATCTCGGGGTAATAAACGTTCCCAGTCGGTTGTGCGAATCGACACGTAATCCGGCCGTAAGACTTAATTTTTCAAGATTCTCATAACTATACTCGAAAAAAGCCCCGACCGAGGCGTCATCCCTTTCAAAATTCTGGGTATTGACCAATTCTTGGTACCCATCGTAAGCGAAGGTCAGCCCTGTTTTGAACTTGTTGCGGGTATCTCCGATAATCGAATTGAAGATAAGGTTCGAATACACGCTCTCATGGTCAATGTCATACCGCTTGAGTCCATAATATGAATCTTGTTTATGTTTACTATAAGAGGCCTGAAAACCAAAACTCTGAAAGGGAAGTTCCGGAAAGACATACCCCAACTTGACAGAGGAATCAAAACGTCGTGTATCGATTTCACTGCCCCAAACATTCGTTGAGAATTTATTGGCATCAGGGTCAAAAGTCGTTTGGCCTACCTGTTTTTCATCGTTCAAAAACCGTAGGTTCAAAAAACTGACCCAACCCGTTTCGGGGTTCTGGTACTGCCAACGGTTCATGACATTGATTTGATTGGCCAAAGGGGCATCCAAAAAACCGTCTCCATTGCCGTCTTCCTTATGATCCCTTCTATTGCCATGAATGTATAGGCCCGAACTCCACTTATCGCCGAATTTTTTGTTTAGATGCGTGTTAAGCTCCAAACGGCCATTTCTATTGGCATAGCCGTTCACAAAGACCATTTTGTCGGTCAGTGGTTTAACGAGTTCGGTATTTATTTGTCCCGAGATGCTTTCATATCCATTGACCACGCTTCCGGCTCCTTTGGTAATCTGTATGCTTTCTACCCAAGTTCCAGGGGTAAAGGTTAGCCCATAGGTCTGCGACGCGCCCCGTACCATCGGAATATTCTCTTGAGTTATCAATAAATACGGACTCGTCAGCCCCAACATCTGAATTTGTTTGGTTCCGGTCAGGGCATCGTTGAAATTGACGTCGATCGCGGGGTTCGTTTCGAAACTTTCCGATAGGTTGCAACAGGCGGCCTTTAAAAGCTCCGCACTGTTTACAGTAACCACATTTTGGGCGCTGAAATACGTTTTTTGAAGTGCATCGCGCTCTTTCCGAACCACGACCTCGTCCAACTCATTTGAAGGTTTTAACCAATGGTGTACCATCTTGGGTTCGGCAATCGTCAAGGTATCCGATTCAAAACCGATATAACTGATTATCAATTTATCGTATTCTTTGGAATAGGGAATACTGAACAACCCTTCTTCATTCGTAATCGTGCCTATTTGGGAATTCATCCAATACACATTCGCACCTGAAAGGCCTATGTGCTTGTTTTCTGTATTTGATTCCATTACCATGCCCTCTACCTTGTCCTGCGAAAAGGAAAAGGCCGAATATGCCATAAAGGCTATTGCTATATACTTTTTCATCTTTTCTGTTCAAACAAGTTTTACGATCATGGTAATGGCCATGACCAACATAATCGCATTTTCTATGAACGTCGCTTCGGTCATCGGCAGCTTTAGAGCGGTACCCAAACAGGCACAGCGGATGCTTCTCTTATCGACCAGGGTTTTTATCACCCCAATAGTCGTAATACCCAAGATTACAATAGTGACCATCAAAGCAATGGTGATTTCAAACCGCATCAAGAACATCAACCCAAGCATCAGCTCGATAAATGGGTAAATCCTCCCATAAAAAGGAACGGCTTTTGCCAAAGGGTCGTACATGCGAAAACTTTCGGGAAAACCCTTGAGATCCAACAGCTTGAAAAAACTAAAGATGATATAAAAAAGTCCCATAAAATCAAGCATGGCTTCAGAAGTATTCCAATCTTTATAGTTCAAAAGAAAGGAGGCTGCAAACAGATAAAGAAATATAAGCAGCAATGGTTTCAGTTGTTGAAGTTTCGACTTATTCTCAAAGCCGTCGACCATGGTTTCGGGTACATCCCTGTTTTTTTCACTAATTGTGTATTTTTCGGGAAGTGCCGATTGAAGCATACTTAAAGGAATATGCTCTTTCATGGAAATATCGGCTTCACCGCTTTCCAAGTTCACTTCGAGACCGGTGACATTCTCGACTTTGGACAATTTTTCGGTGACGGATGCAACACAATTGCCACAGGTCATTCCGGTAATTTTATATGTGTGTTTCATGATTACTATTGTTTTTGATTTCCTCCAAGGAGGAAATCGTTTTTTCGTTTTACAAACCGACCCTATCGCCTGTTTTTGGTCAAGAAAGGGTTGTTTCCTGCAGCACAGGAACGACTAAACAAATAGTAATCAAATCAGAAAGACCTCGTCGAGTATGTGAATGTCCTTGACGAGTAAGGGAGGTGGATAATGTTCGTTGGGAACAGGGCGTTCCTCAATAGGCTTGAGAACATTTAAATAAGAATACGCAAAAGAGACCAAAAAGAATTGTTGACCCAGATCGATATCTTCAAATGATATTTTTAGATTGTCCTGGCCATCGACGACTATGGTCTCATCATCGCAGCAAGAGCTTTTCTCTTCCATTTTAGAGGTGTCGTCAGAAAGAGCCATGTCCATTCCGCAATCCTGGGCATCGACAAAAAAGGCGACATCCATTAAGTGCCCCATACAATAGTGCTTGTCAACGGCCCATGACGTGGTGGAAACCAATAATAACATGGCCATCAATATGGAAAATAGTCTGTGTACGGTTTCCTTCATTGGTACAAAAATACGAAATATTCAAATCCTCTTTATCTCGTGTTACTTTGATTAACGAAAATTTAGGACATAAATTACCTTAAATTTGCAGTCGAATCCTCTAGAATTAAAATCAATGTTCGAAAACCTAAGACAGCACGTTACAGAGATTTTAGATACTCCTGAAAAGACAATCAATGATCGATTGAAAGGTGTTTGCGAACTATTAAAGTCAACGGTTCCCTACTATGATTGGGTAGGTTTTTATTTCAAGAACGGTGAAAAAAACGAATTAAAATTGGGACCGTATGCAGGTGAGCCTACTGACCATGTGATTATCCCCTTTGGCAAAGGCATATGCGGCCAAGTGGCCTTGAGCAACCAAAACTTTGTCGTACCCGATGTAAGTGCACAAGACAATTATATTGCGTGCAGTATTTCTGTAAAGGCGGAAATCGTGGTGCCACTTTTCGTAAACGGTAAAAATATCGGTCAAATCGACATTGATTCCAATACGCCTGATCCGTTCACCATGGAAGATGAACAATTTTTGGAATTCGTAAACGCCAAAGTGGCCGAGATTCTTTAAAACTTTCCCTTTTTTGTTGATAACCTGCCAAGCTTTTTACCACCAAAAAAATTACTTTTACTGGCTCAATAACAAACCCTTAAGCAAGTAAAAATGAGCGTTAAAAAAGCAACCTCGGCTTTGATATCGGTATTCCATAAAGACGGGTTGGAGCCCATAGTCAAAAAATTTCAAGAACTGGGAATCACCATCTACTCCACTGGCGGAACCGAAAAATTCATCAAAGAACTGGGTATCGATGTGGTACCCGTCGAACAGGTAACAAGCTATCCTTCCATTTTGGGCGGAAGGGTCAAAACCTTGCATCCGAAGGTTTTCGGCGGCATCTTGAACCGACAGGACAATGAGGGTGATGTTGCCCAATTGGAAGAATTTGATATCCCGCAATTGGATATTGTCATTGTCGATCTTTATCCCTTCGAAAAAACAGTAGCGAGTGGAGCCTCGGAACAGGATATTATCGAAAAAATCGATATCGGTGGAATTTCACTGATTCGTGCCGCGGCCAAAAACTATAAAGACGTTCTCTGCGTCTCTTCGATGGAAGATTATTCCGATTTTCTGGAATTGATTTCTTCAAAAAATGGAAGTACCTACATAGAAGATCGCAAGCGTTTTGCGGCAAAGGCCTTCAACGTATCATCGCATTATGATACAGCCATTTTCAATTACTTCAACAAAGGTAATGAAGAAGCCGTGCTCAAGATAAGCAAAACCAAAGGCCAAGTACTGCGGTATGGCGAAAACCCGCATCAAAAAGGGTTTTTCTTCGGTGATTTCGAAGCCATGTTCGCCAAGCTCCATGGCAAGGAACTTTCGTACAATAACTTGCTAGATGTTGATGCCGCGGTCAACTTGATGGGCGAATTCAAGAATGATAATCCCACATTCGCAATTTTGAAACATAACAATGCCTGTGGTCTTGCAACACGCGATAACATTCATCAGGCTTATGTCGATGCGCTCGCGGGCGATCCTGTTTCGGCCTTTGGCGGTATCCTTATCAGCAATGTGGAAATCGATGCCCCGACCTCTGAGGAAATCCACAAACTTTTCTGCGAGGTAGTAATAGCGCCTTCTTACTCTAAAGATGCATTGGAAATCTTAAAAGGAAAGAAAAATCGGATCATCCTTGTTCAAAATGAGGTGGAACTGCCTAGTTCTTTAGTTCGAACCTGCCTGAACGGAGTTTTGGTCCAAGACAAGGATTTCAAGACCGATACCGTGGCCGATCTACAATACGTTACCGAGAAAGAACCTTCAAAACGAGAGCTTGAAGATCTTATTTTCGCATCAAAACTATGCAAGCACACCAAGTCGAACACTATTGTTTTGGCAAAGAACAAGCAGTTATGTGCCAGTGGTACCGGACAGACTTCGCGTGTCGATGCCCTGAACCAGGCGATCCACAAGGCAAAATCGTTCAATTTTGACCTTGAAGGTGCCGTTATGGCCAGCGATGCTTTTTTCCCTTTTCCGGATTGTGTGGAAATTTCGCATAAAAACGGTATTTCTAGCGTTATACAGCCGGGCGGATCGATAAAAGACCAGTTGAGTATCGATTATTGTAACGAAAACGGAGTTGCCATGGTTATGACCGGCACACGTCATTTCAAGCATTAATTTTACTACTTTTGTCGATGAAATGCACCCCACGCATACATGTAACATAACCAAACGAATTAAAAATGGGATTTTTTGATTTCTTGACCGAGGAAATCGCTATCGACCTAGGTACTGCGAACACCCTCATCATACATATGGACAAAGTCGTTGTCGACAGTCCATCGATCGTTGCCAGAGACCGTATCACCGGCAAGATAATCGCCGTAGGCAAAGAGGCCAACATGATGCAGGGCAAGACCCATGAAAACATAAAGACCATACGACCCTTGAAAGACGGGGTAATAGCCGATTTTGATGCTTCGGAAAAAATGATCAACATGTTTATCAAGAACATTCCGGCATTAAAGAAAAAATGGTTCCCACCCGCCCTGCGAATGGTAATTTGTATTCCTTCGGGCATTACCGAGGTTGAAATGCGTGCCGTTAAGGAATCCGCCGAACGTGTCAACGGAAAAGAAGTGTATTTAATCCATGAGCCTATGGCAGCGGCCATCGGTATCGGTTTGGACATTATGCAGCCCAAGGGGAATATGATCGTCGATATCGGTGGTGGTACGACCGAAATCGCAGTCATTGCGCTAGGGGGTATCGTATGTGACAAATCGGTCAAAATCGCGGGCGACGTCTTTACGAACGATATTATTTATTATATGCGTACCCAACATAACCTATATGTTGGTGAAAGTACGGCCGAGAATATCAAAATCGAGATCGGGTCAGCGACCGAAGACCTTCAGACACCGCCCGAGGAGAAATCGGTTCAGGGAAGGGATTTGTTGACCGGTAAACCAAAGCAAGTACAGATTTCATATCGAGAAATCGCAAAAGCCTTGGACAAATCGATTCTTCGTGTCGAAGATGCGGTAATGGAGACCTTATCGCAAACACCTCCGGAACTTGCGGCCGATATCTACAACACGGGAATTTATTTGGCCGGTGGGGGATCCATGTTACGCGGCCTTGATAGAAGGCTTTCACAAAAAACGGACCTTCCGGTCTATATCGCCGAAGACCCCCTAAGAGCTGTTGTTCGCGGTACGGGAATCGCCTTGAAAAATTTGGAGCGATATAAGAGTATCCTTATCAAATAATACCTCGGTCCGTACTTAATTAATAGGTCTCAAGTCAGAACAAGGTTACGTTAAACCGAACAGCGCATGCAGCAGATCATCAACTTTATCATACGATATAAGAACTTTCTTCTTTATATCTTTTTGTTGACGGTCTCCCTAGCCTTTACTATCCAATCACATTCGTATCACCAGTCACGCTTTTTCAATTCGAGCAACTGGATATCGGGAAATATCTATGAGGCTTCAAACAGTTTTTTCTCCTATTTCGACCTAGGTGAAGAAAATCGTAAACTAATCGAGGAAAACAAAAGATTGCGAGACCGTCTTTTCAACCTTAAGATTACCGATTCGGTCGATTTGGATTCCGTTCAAAGAACCTACACGATCACCACCGGTAATATCATCAAGAACAGTTACGCCAATCCGAGAAATTATATTACCATCGATAAAGGTCATAATGACAGTATCAAGGCCGATATGGGTGTTATAACGGATGAAGGCATCTTGGGTATCGTGGAGAATACTTCCGGAAATTTCGCAACGGTTCAGAGTATCTTGAACGAGAACTCCAACATCAATGCAAAGATCAAAAACTCGGATCAATTCGGGTCATTGGTCTGGGACACCAAAAACTACAATGTTGTTCAATTGATAGACATTCCGAGAATGGCCGACCTGACGATAGGCGATACGATTGTTACCGGGGGCATGAGCAGTATATTTCCGGCCGACATTCCAATCGGTACCATTCAAAAGTTCGACCTGAACAACTCGCAAAGTCTGTACACCATTGATGTAGCCCTTTTCAACGACATGACCAACTTGAAGCACATCTATGTCGTACACAACAAGGAACGGGAAGAAGTAATCGAATTACAAACCGAGACCGAAAACGATGATCAGTAACAACTACTTCGTAAATATCGTCCGTTTTGCCCTTTTAGTACTGGTACAGGCATTGGTTTTCAACAGATTGAATTTCTTTGGTTTTATCAACCCAATGGTCTATATCATGTTCTTATACTGGTATCCGATCAAAGAGAACAGGGCAGTTTTTATAGCGTTAAGCTTTTTATTGGGAATTTCCATTGATTTTTTCTCCGACACGATGGCCATACATGCGGCCTCTACCGTGACAATCGCCTATTTTAGACCTGCTATTATGCGGTTCGTCTTCGGTGTCAACTACGAATTTCAAAATTTTAAGCTGGGCAACGCCACGCGGGTACAACAATTTACTTTTTTAGCGTTATTGATTATAGTGCACCACGCCGTGTTCTTTACGTTGGAAATTTTCAGTTTAGCCAACATATTGCTAATATTGAAAAAAGTAGTTTCCATCGGTTTGGCCACGTTGGTACTCTGTTTGCTGTTCGGCTCACTTTTTAGTACTAAAAAGGAGTAAAAGGGAAACCGGAAGTTTTTTTACTTCCTTTAAAATCAAATAAAAATTTCATCCTAGATGAAAAAGTTTCTACTGTCTTCAATCATTATCATAGTCGGCATAACCTTTATAGGCCGACTATCCTATTTGCAGATATTCAGTTTTTCACCCGATCAGGTTTTGGAAGATCCCGCTATCAAGGCCATTTATGATTATCCTGAAAGGGGCTATATCTACGATCGTAACGGAAAATTGTTGGTGGGCAACCAGCCTGCCTATGATGTCATGGTCATACCGCGCGAGGTAAAACCTTTGGACACACTTGAATTCTGTAGACTTTTGGGCATCGATAAGGAAAAATTCATCAAGACCTTGCAGAAAGCCCGGGTTTATTCACCAAGACTTCCGTCGGTATTGGTACATCAGCTTTCAAAAGAAGACTACGCCCGTCTACAGGAAAAAATGAGGCATTACGAAGGTTTCTATATTCAAAAGCGCTCACTACGTTATTACGATACGAACAGTGCCGCAAACGTCTTGGGCTATATCAGCGAGGTCAATGAACGCGATATAGCCAAAAATCCATATTACGTTCAAGGGGAACTGACCGGTAGAACGGGTGTTGAAAAGGTGTACGAAGACATATTGAGAGGTCGAAAGGGTGTTCAATACATTCAGAAAGATCGGTTTAATAGGGATATCGGCCCGTATAAAGACGGTACTCTTGATACCTTGCCTGAACAGGGTATCGAAATCAACATAACCATCGACAAGGCCTTACAAGAGTATGGGGAACGATTGATGCATGGTAAATGGGGCGGTATCGTTGCCATTGAACCTTCTTCAGGGGAAATTCTTGCCATGATCTCGGGGCCGACCTATGACCCATCGCTTCTGGTAGGCAGACAACGATCTGCCAATTATAGTAAATTGCATTACGATTCGATTTCGAAACCTACTTTTGACCGGTCGATCTCGTTCGAAAAGAGTCCCGGTTCACCGTTCAAGGCCATCAATGCGCTAATTGCCCTGCAAGAGGGCGCCATAACCCCATCAACTAAATTTACATGTCATCATGGTTTTTATATTGGAAGAAGTAAAAAAGGCTGTCATTGCGGAGGGGGCGTCAGAAACCTGAATTCGGGTATCTATAAGTCTTGCAATGCCTATTTCGTAGGTGCGTACAAAAAGATTTTCGAACAGTTTCCATCGAACAACGAAGCCATGGACGCTTGGGAAAAACATGTTAGAAGCTTCGGATTGGGCTCGTACCTTGGTTCGGACCTTTATACGGGAAGACCCGGCAGTGTGCCGAGTACCGAACTATACAACAAATGGTATGGTGAAGGTGACAACCGATGGTCGGCGACCACGACCTATTCCAATGCCATTGGGCAAGGCGAAGTGAACGTAACACCGTTACAGTTGGCCAACATGACCGCCGCAATCGCCAATAGGGGATTTTTCTATACCCCGCACATCCTAAAAAAAATCGATGGCAAGGAAATCAGTATTCCAGATTTTGTGGAGCCCAAACAGACCACTATAGATAAACGACATTTTGAGCCCGTCATTCAGGGCATGGCCGATGTCTATCACAAGGGTACCGCGAAGTGGATTAAAATACCGGACATCGAAATTGCAGGAAAAACCGGCACCGTTGAAAATTTTATGAAAATAGACAGTGTCAAAACACAATTGACGGACAACTCCGTTTTCGTTGCCTTTGCACCGGTCGACAAACCGAAGATTGCCCTCGCAGTATATATCCAAAACGGATATTATGGTGCCCGATACGCGGGCCATATCGCCTCTTTGTTAATCGAAAAATATCTGAAAGGCGAGATTACGAGAAAAGATCTAGAGAAAAGAATGCTAGAAAAGACCTTGGAACACGAATATGCCAAACCCTATAGTGGCGAGGAGTTCAAGATCAACGAATATGTCTGGTAAGAGTATTCTCAAACGTATTGATTGGCTGTCGATTTTCATTTATCTAGCATTGGTGACCATAGGGTGGGTAAGTATCTATTCAAGTACGTTCAATGAAGCCGGTTCTTCCATATTCGATTTTGGTACGCTACACGGAAAGCAATTGTTCTTTATAGGGGCCAGTCTTGTGGCCATAGTCATCATACTTGCCCTTGAAGCCAATTTTTACGAGCGTTTCGCAAGTCTGTTCTATATCATATCAATAATCTTGCTTTTGGGGCTCTTTGTATTCGGCAAAACGATAGCGGGGGCCACTTCTTGGTATAATCTAGGTTTTTTTAACCTCCAACCCTCTGAAATTGCAAAGGCGGCGACCGCTTTGGCATTGGCAAAATACTTAAGTGACATCCAGGCCGATATAAAGCAGCGTAGAGATCAACTCTATGCTTTTTTAATTATTCTAGTCCCCGCCCTTTTGATTATTCCCCAACCCGACCCGGGCAGTGCCCTGGTCTTCTTTGCCTTGGTTCTGGTAATCTTTAGGGAAGGGTTGCCCCTTTATTATCTTGGTATCGCTTTTCTCACGATCTTGGTCTTTATCGCGACCTTGATATTCGGTACAGTGTGGGTAAGTATTATTTTAACACTGCTATTGGTACTCTTTCTCATTCTGAGAAAAAAGAAATCAAGAATACGTGTCTTGCCCTTGATTTCATTTACCGTCATTGCCATTCTTTTTTCATTGTCGGTGAATTTTGTTTTCAACAATGTTTTCGAACAACGCCACCGTGACAGGTTCAGTCTTTGGTTGCGCTTGGAGAAAGACCCGGCCAAGCTTGAAAGAATTCGAAAAACTATTGGTTACAATACGTACCAATCTGAAAAGGCCATCGAATCGGGCGGGTTCTTCGGAAAAGGTTTTCTCGAAGGAACTAGAACAAAAGGAGATTTTGTGCCCGAGCAACATTCCGATTATATTTTTACCTCGGTAGGCGAAGAGTGGGGATTTATAGGTACGACTACCGTTGTATTGCTTTTTACTTTTTTACTGCTACGCCTGGTTCATCTCGCTGAACGGCAAAAAACCGATTTTGCCCGTATGTTCGGCTATGGCGTAATATCAATACTACTGGTACACTATGTTATAAACATAGGTATGGTCATCGGTATACTACCGACTATCGGCATACCATTGCCTTTTTTCAGTTACGGAGGATCGAGCATGTTGGGCTTCACCGCCCTTCTCTTTATTTTTCTGAAGTTGGATTCGAATAGGCTAAAAGAAGGTATTTAATAGGCCTACATCAAAACTTCCAGTCGTCGGAAACTATTTGACTTTCTAATTTGGCTTCTTGCCCGTTGTCAAGTTCTTCGAAAAAGTCGATTCCTGTCATCGCCTCGATCGTATCGACTGAAACGGCAAATTGCCGTAATGGTTTTGTACTCTCCTCGCTTAGCAGTAAAAAGGCCATAACTTTTAAATTTTCGGGATTCCCCCGAGCTATAATTTTGTAAAAGTATTTGGGCACATCGACATCTTCGTCACCGATTTCTTGCAAGCCATCCTCCAAAATACCGCCCGTAACAACGAAAAGCGTTCCATATCTTTTGGCCCATTGACGGATCTGTATCTCGAGCCGGTTCCATACGCCGGCATTGAAATCGGCATTCTGCGGACTTATATTGCTTGTATAAAAAGTCTCATTATAGGCCTGCTCCGAAAATCTACGGTCGCCAGCCGGGCATAAATGTCCACGATCGTAGCCCGAACCCCTGTAATTACACCAATCGGCAGACTTTGTCTTTACCTTGGGGTCTTCTATAAAATAGGGTCGCTTTCTATCGTCATTGGTCAAATGTTCTTTTTTCAAAATATGGGCCACCCATTCGGCCTGCTCGAAAGGCTCGTTGTACGAGAGCATAAAATGTTCATGTTCAACAATGGCACCCGTTGTCGAACTGGGTATGAAAAAAGGCGGTACTTTGTTTTTAGGGAAACTTTCTTCGGGATAGGAATAGGTGTCGGGTGTGTAGAAATTCTCAAAAACCCAGAACCCGGTAATGCACAACAGCATTAGGCCCGTATAAATAATCTTGTTCTTATCCCTTTTTTGCATGGGTCAAATGTAAATCAAATATTGGTCATGAGGGTGCTAGTATTTATCGTAGTGTTTGATAGCACTGATTTATCGAAAAAACTTGATTTCACATAATTTTCAAAATCAAACTAAAAACAAAAACCCCGACGTGAATACGCCGGGGTCTATTCTAATCTTTTCGAGGTTGTCTACCCTTTTACACTGGCCAACTTGCCATTCTTGATATTGTTGATCTTTAAATCTTGAAGTACATTGATCGCTTCTTCTACATAGACGTCTTTGGCCAAATCTTGATGCCAACGATCTCTTTTTTGACGCAAGACGGAATCTTTGGTAAAGAGTTCCTGTTCATATTTGAGCGACTTGAACGTCAAATGTGAATCGTAATCGGATAAAGTCTTGAAATACTTTGATTTCTCTTTGTCTTTTTTCTCCTCGTTTTTATATACCTCATAGTTCAACGAAATCTCTGTTTCGTCCTGTTCTTCCTTGAGCCATTGGGCATTTTCTTCGATCAACTTAATCTGTGGGTTTTTGGCCATACGCCTCTTACTATTGGCAATGGTCTGTTCATAGTCGATATAGCCATCCCATACTTCATAATTGGCAGGTTCTATTTCGTCCCATTTCAAAGGGTTTTCTTGATCGCGTTCCCCAAGATCGATATAGCTGTACCGATCTGGGACCACAACATCGCTCTTCACTCCTTCAAGTTGAGTCGAGCCGCCATTGATACGATAGAACTTTTGAGTTGTCAATTTAATGGCTCCGAGGTCACCGTGCTCATTACTTCGAACGATATTGTCCAACGGAATAACGTTCTGTACGGTTCCTTTTCCAAAGGTCTGTTTGCTTCCGATGACAATGGCACGTTTGTAATCTTGCATTGCGGCGGCCAATATTTCAGAAGCCGAAGCGGATAGTTCGTTGACCAATATCACCAATGGCCCATCCCATTGGATACGTTCGTCCTTATCGTCATAAACGTCTTTTCGTTTTCCATTGGACCGTACCTGAACGATCGGACCATCCTTAATGAACAATCCGGCCATTTCGACAACAGTTTTCAACGAACCGCCTCCATTGTCACGCAAGTCCAAAATCAAGCCCTCAACACCAGTCTCTTTCAATCTTTCGATTTCCTTGGCCACATCGGTCGCGGCATTACGTTCACTATAATCCTCAAAATCAACATAAAACTTTGGCAGATTTATTATACCGAAGGTTTGATTTCCTTTTATAATATTGGCGGACTTAGCATATGATTCTTCCAACTCGACCACGTCTCTTGTCAAAGAAACAACTTCTAAAGAACCATCCACCTTTCGGACGGTAAGATCCACAACGGTACCCTCAGGGCCCTTAATCATTTTAATGGCATCGTCAAGGCGCATACCTACGATGTCGATTGATTCTTCGCCCTTCTGACCTACCTTTAAAATCAAGTCTCCAACTTCAAGTCTTGCATCGCGCCATACAGGACCCCCTGAAATGATTTCCACGATTTTGGCCCCTTCGGGTTTTTTCTGTAATCGTGCACCGATTCCCTCGAATTTGCCTGACATATTCATGTCGAACTTGTCCTTTTCCTCAGGGGGGAAAAATAAGGTATGCGGATCGAACTCATCAACAATGGTGTTGATATATTGTACGAACCAATCTTTACGTTCAAGGTCATCGATAAAATCGAAAAACTCGTCCAAGGTCTTCTCGGTATATTGCCTTGCTTCCGATTCGGCTTCTTCAGCGGTTAATGGTTTTTCAGGCTTTTCTGAATCATCCTCTACGGCCGACCCTAGTTCGGAATCCGGTCCGTTCATGGTCATCTTGGCATCGTAATTGCCCAATGTAGCATATTTCAATTGCTTTCTCCATCGTTCTTTCAAATCTTCCCTTGAAGATGCAAATGGCACTTCGTCATAGTCGATATTGATCGTTTCATTTTGTTTATAATCAAAGGGCTTTTTCAAAACCTCCTTATAGATTTCCTTGGCATCACCCATTCGTTGCATCAATCTTTCATGGACCATGTTAAAGAAGGTGATATCGGTATTCTTGATCTGATCGTCGATTTGGTATTTATACTGCTCGAACTCCTTGATATCGCTCTCCAAAAAATAACGTTTGGTAGGGTCGATAATATCGATAAAGTCCTCAAAGACATTTACCGAAAAATCGTCGTCGATATCCTTGGGCTCGTAATGTCCCTTCTCGAGCACGTAGGTAATAAGGTCCAACAATAATTTGTCCTTATCGTCATTTTCGAAAGTTTTGTTGGTAAAGCTGCACGAAGCTACAGCTATGAGCATTACAACTAATGCGTAGGCCAAATTCCTTTTCATCCGTAATTTTTAATTTATTAAAATCTTAAACGCCCTGGATTTTCAGTTCATTATGGGTTGCCAATATCGTTCAATTCCCTAATATACTGAAAAAACCATGCCAGTAAGAAGCTTCTTCCATTAATTTTTTGTTAATGGGCCGAAAGGCGATATCTTTTTTAAAACGTATTTTTACGATTAAAATTATACCGTATGTCGAAACCCTTGATTCTTGTAACCAATGATGATGGAATTACCGCACCGGGGCTAAGGGCTTTGATACGTTTTATGAAGGATTTGGGCGATGTCGTCGTGGTAGCCCCTGATAGCCCTCAATCGGGCAAGGGCCATGCAATTACCCTTGACGACACGTTATTTTCGACAAAGGTTACTGTTGACAAGATACATGGCGCACCCGAAGAATACAGTTGTAGCGGTACTCCAGCAGATTGCGTCAAGCTCGGACTTCAAGTAATTTTGAACAGAAAGCCCGATATCTGTGTTAGTGGAATCAATCATGGTTCGAATTCTTCGATAAATGTAATTTATTCGGGAACCATGAGCGCGGCCATTGAGGCTGGCATTGAAGGGATCCCCGCTATCGGATTTTCATTACTAGATTATTCGTGGGACGCTGATTTTGAACAGGCCGGTGCCGCAATCAAAAACATAGTAAGCCAATCTTTACAACAAGGAATGCCCAAAGGAGTGGTACTGAACGTAAACATTCCGAAATTGAACAAAGAAAACATCAAAGGGATAAAAATCTGTAGACAGGCACGTGCCAATTGGAAAGAGAAATTCGACCATAGAACGAGCCCCATGGGCAAAGATTACTATTGGTTGACCGGTGAGTTCGAACTGCTCGACAAAGGTGAGGATACCGATGAGTGGGCCCTGGCCAACGGCTATATTTCGGTGGTTCCGACCCAGTTCGACCTCACGGCGCATTATGCGATACAAAACCTAAACACTTGGAATTTAAATGAATAGAAAGGAACTGATAATCGGCTTTGCAGTTGGTATTATTGCCAATACCACAGGAACATTATTATACATTCTTCTATTTTCCGATTTGGGAATCATGGAAACTTTTGAAGCTGCAATGCAGCAGGGGCACGTAGGAAGTCTACTGGCTTTGGGCGCCATATTGAACCTAATCGCTTTTTTTGGTTTTTTACGCATCAGAAGAGACCAACGGGCGAAAGGCGTCTTGATCGCAACTTTGATTACGGCCCTGATCATTTTGTTCTACAAAGTATTTTGATATGAAATACTACATCATCGCCGGTGAAGCTTCGGGAGACCTGCATGGATCCAACCTTATAAAGGCTTTAAAGGCTCAGGATGAGAATACCGAGGTACGTTGTTGGGGTGGCGACTTGATGCAAAATGCAGGCGGAACGCTCGTCAAGCACTACAAAGAAATGGCTTTTATGGGCTTTATTGAAGTAGCCCAAAATGTGAACACCATTTTAAGGAACATTCAGATATGCAAGGACGATATCACGGCATTCGCCCCTGATGTCATAATCTTTATTGACTATTCAGGTTTCAACCTGCGTATCGCAAAATGGGCCAAGCAACAAAAATACCGGACCAATTATTATATTTCGCCCCAAATATGGGCCTCGCGCGAAGGACGCATTGCTAAAATAAAAAGAGATATCGACGCGATGTATGTCATACTTCCCTTTGAAAAGAAATTTTATGAGGACAAACATGGTTTTCCGGTGCACTTTGTAGGGCACCCCTTGATTGATGCAATTTCCGAGAGACCAAAACCAGATTCGGGCAGATTTCGGGCCGAAAACCATTTAGATCCGGAAAAACCGATTATAGCACTACTTCCCGGAAGCCGTAAACAAGAAGTTGAAAAAATGCTCGCCTTGATGCTCTCGGTCGTCGATGATTTTACGGAATATGAGTTCGTGATAGCGGGAGCTCCCAGCCTGGAGCGCGATTTTTATACCCCTTTTTTAGATAATCCGAATGTAGGTTTTGTAGCGAACAAGACGTACGACCTACTAAGCGTGGCACATGCCGCACTGGTGACCAGTGGAACGGCCACTTTGGAAACCGCCTTGTACAAAGTACCCCAAGTGGTATGTTATCGCGCCAATTGGATATCGTATCAAATCGCCAAACGAATTATCACCCTAGACTATATATCATTGGTGAATTTAATCATGGAAAAGGAAGTCGTCAAAGAACTGATCCAAGACGAGTTGAACACTAAAAATATCAAGGCCGAATTGCTCAAAATCCTAGATGGTATTGATAGGAAAAAACAATTGGCCGATTATGAGGAATTGACCAAGAAACTGGGTGGCCCCGGTGCCAGTGCCAAAACTGCAAGCCTGATTATTGAGCATATCAAGCGTTAATTTCTTAGCTACGCGAAAATCTTTTCTGAACTCATTTTAACTTTTATGATTGAAGCGAAAATTAGCTATTTTTTAGCCTATCGGAAAAAGTCAAGATGAGTTCTCTAAATAATTTCTTTAATTTTGAAACTGAAGGATGCCTAAAACGTCCTTAAAATGCGAAAAATCGTTTATATTTTTCTGGGTCTTTTGGTCGTAAACTGTGGGGCATATAAAAAGAAGACTTCATACAGCAAAAACAAGTCCTTTGGTGAAACACGAAAAGTAACTGTTGAGGCATCCGAATCAAAGAGCGTCGAAATCGATGAATCGGATTACGAAGAGGATGTGTCACCCGACAGCCCTGTTGCCGACAAGATCATTAATACGGCTCTTACTTATTCCGGAACCCGGTACAAATATGGCGGGACGACCAAAAAAGGAATGGACTGCTCAGGACTACTTTACGTATCCTTCGGCGAGCACGATATAACATTACCAAGAATTTCGTATCAGATGGCCGAAGAAGGTCGCCGTATTCGAATAAATAAGGTCAAAAAGGGGGATCTTCTGTTCTTTAGGACCAGTAAACGAAAAAGACGCATCAATCATGTAGGCATGGTCGTTGCGGTGGAAGGTGATGATATAAAATTCATTCACGCCTCGACTTCAAGAGGCGTAATCGTGTCTTCATTGCGGGAAGGATATTGGAACTACGCTTTCGTTAAGGCGACCCGCATCCTCTAAAATTGTTTGTTTTTTCCTACTTTAGGGCGTAAACCGACCCGATGCAACTGCTTCGATTCATTCCGGTAAAATTGACGATATACCTGATTTTCGGTATCCTTTTGGGTTATTATTTCAATTTTGGGATTCTCATTTCTTCGACACTGGCAGTTTTCTTCCTTGCCTTGTTGGGGTGGATATTCATTAGGGGCAACAGAAAAGAAGCCGATCTGTTCGCAACTTTGGTGGCCTTGACAACCACCGGCATAGGCATACTTTCAATGTCTCTGGCAACACTTAAAAATTATGATCATCATTATTCGCATCTGATTTCAAATCAGAATGAAAAATGGCAATTGAAGATTTTGGAGGTCATGAAACCGACCAATTTTTCAATGCGATATGTTGCCGAAGTACATCGCCTCGAAAACCAAAAAGCATCGGGGAAAGTATTATTAAGTTTTCCCAGAGATACTGCAGTGACGCCATTTCAGGTGGATGATGAACTGATTGCTTTGGGCCATACCGAAGAAATAGCACCTCCCTTGAACCCACATCAATTCGATTACAAAAAATACCTTGAAAACCTAGGCGTTTCACATCAATTACGATTGAACGATAACGATTATATTGTTTTAAAAAATCAATCCCCAACACTTAATGGGATGGCCGCATCTTTTCGAAGAAAAATCATCTCAAAATTGAAAACCTCTGATTTTGGAGATGAAGAATTGGGCATTATACAGGCGTTGCTTTTAGGGCAACGTCACGATATATCCGAAGAGACCTATAACAATTATAAAAATGCAGGGGCCGTTCATATTTTAGCCGTATCGGGGTTGCATATAGGAATCCTGCTATTTCTGCTGCAATTTTTATTAGGGCCTTTGGAATACCTGCCCAAGGGAAAGATCATAAAACTGATAGTTACGCTTTTGTTACTATGGGGATTTGCTTTTTTGGCAGGCATGTCCGCTTCCATTGTTAGGGCGGTCACCATGTTCACTTTCGTCGCCTATGCCCTCTATTTGAACAGGCCCGGAAATACCTTTAATATTCTCGCCTTGTCAATGTTCGCGATACTATTGGTCGATCCTAAACTATTGTTTCAGGTCGGCTTTCAAATGAGTTACGCCGCGGTTTTTGCCATTGTCTGGATCTACCCGCTATTACAAAAGTTATGGTATCCTAAGCATTGGTTTACTCACAAAGTATGGCAATTGTTATCCGTCAGTATGGCCGCGCAGTTAGGCGTATTACCTATCAGCCTCTACTATTTTCATCAGTTTCCGGGTCTGTTCTTTGTTTCAAACCTCTTGATCGTACCGTTCTTGGGATTGATTTTGGGTCTTGGTATTCTGGTGATTTTACTTTCCCTATTCAATATACTACCTAGCGTACTGGTCAAAATCTATGATTTTACAATCGGTTTGATGAATAATGTCATCGAGTGGGTTGCCCAACGCGAGTCTTTCGTTTTTAAGGACATTCCTTTTGATCAAGTTCAGTTGTTAATGGCGTACGCGATTATTTTTTCCCTCTTTATAATGTGTACAAAAGTATCCTTTAAAAGAGCGGTGACCTTATTGATCTTGGTTATCGGCTTTCAAATGTGGATGTTCCATACCTCACATCGAACTACACAGACCAAAAAGTTGGTATTGGCACATCAAACCCGTAACGCCATTTTAATGTACCAAAATGGAAATCGACTGACGCTTATGACAAACAAAAAAAACGAAGCGGCCCTTATCGTTACCGATTATAAGGTCGCAGAACGTATTGATTCCGTCGGATATCAAGACTTAGCGAACAGCTATACTTTTAGGAACAAGAATTTGTTGATCATCGATAGTCTTGGGGTATATGGAGTACTCGACAAATCAATCGATTACATGGTATTGACCCAATCGCCCAAAATAAATCTTGAGCGACTGATCGATTCGTTGCGTCCTAAAAAATTGATTGTCGACGGAAGCAATTATAAAAGTTATATCGAACGATGGAAACGCACTTGTAACAAAAGAAAACTCCCTTTTCATTATACAGGTGAAAAGGGAGCTTATTACTTTGAGTAATTTAATCCAGTATCTATCAAGTAATATCTCCCATCCATTTTTTAATAAACGGACTTGCAGCAAAAAATATCAGCCCTGCACCAACAGAAACCCAAACTACGTTCAGAAATATATTCGGCATTTCAAGTACGTTTTCAGGGTCAAAATTTCCTCCGATCAGTCCAGCGATCAAGTTCCCCAAAGCGGCACCGACAAACCAAATACCCATCATTTGGCCCAAATATTTCTTAGGAGATAATTTGCTTGTCGCGCTCAGGCCGACCGGACTAATCGTCAACTCTCCAATGGAATGTAAGAAGTAGGTAAGAATCAAAGCAAACATACCCGCTTTGGCACCACTGGCAGCAACATGTGCAGCTTCGACCATTACCCAGAAACCCAATCCGAGCAGTATTAATCCCATAGCAAACTTAAAAGGAGTACGTATATTAATGTTTCTTGCGGCCAACTTTACCCAGAGCGCACCAACGATCGGGGCAAATATGATTATGAAAGCCGAGTTAAATGATTGCAACATACCCGCCGGCATTTCCCAACCACCAATAAAACGATTCGTAAAATCCCTGGCGAACAAGTTCAACGAAGATGCGGCCTGTTCAAAACCAGACCAAAAAATAGCTATCCCTACGAAAAGAATAAAAATAACCGATACTTTTTTCTTTTCGTCAAGGGACAGACCTCCGTTAAAAAGTATATTTATGAAATAGCCCATGGTAATGACCACGATAATAAGTCCTAGCGCTTGTGCTATACCGGTAGCCGTGGTCACATCGATATAGCCCAAAAGTTGTAGGGAGACCAACAGAATGATTACAAATGCAATTATGGCATAAGTGACGGCACTATTCGACTTTCCCGTTTTTTCTACAGATTTAACTTTTGGTTCGACCCCAACATCACCAAGGTATTTAGGCGCAAAAACTTTATAAGCTATTAGCCCTAAAAACATTCCGACGGCAGCGAGCCCAAAACCTAAATGCCAATTGTATTCGGCCAAAAGCGGTACAAATATTTGTCCGAAAAACGACCCTAGATTGATTCCCATATAGAAAATGGAAAATCCGGCATCGCGTTTGGCACCATCCTCATTTGCATATAGTTCACCCACCAAGGTGCTTATATTTCCTTTTAACAGACCCGTGCCCAGGGCCACAAAGGCAAGACCCGTAAAAAATATTGCCGGGGAGCCAGGTATTGCAAGGATCAAATGTCCTATCATAATAAGCACACCCCCATAAAAAACGGCTTTTCGCTGTCCAAAAATATTATCCGCCAACCATCCCCCCGGTAAGGTCATCAAATAGACCGAAGCCGTATAAAGACCATATACCGCACCAGCCGTTTCAGTTGTCAGTCCAAGACCTTCCTGTACCACATCCGTCGTCATGAACAGGATCAGTATGGCCCTCATGCCATAGTAGCTGAAACGCTCCCACATCTCAGCGGTAAACAACACATACAACCCTTTGGGGTGACTAAACTTAGCTTTTGCAGGTTTTACAGAATCGGACATATCGGCTATTGAATTTGGTTTACAGGTTTTCTTTTACGAAGTCGGTCAATTTGGTAAAGAGATGTATTCGGGTATTGCCGCCATAAATACCATGGTTCTTGTCAGGATAAATGGCCCAATCGAACTGCTTGTTCGCCTGTACCAAGGCCTCGATCATTCGCATACTATTCTGAACGTGTACGTTATCGTCACCAGATCCATGCACCAATAGGTACTTACCCTTTAAAAGTTCAGGATAATTGAACGGCGAATTGTCATCATACCCGCTCGGATTCTCTTCGGGCGTGCGCATAAATCGCTCGGTGTATATAGTATCGTAGAAACGCCAACTTGTTACCGGGGCCACCGCAATGGCCATTTCAAAAACATCGTTGCCCTTCAATATACAATTTGTAGCCATGTGTCCGCCAAAGCTCCACCCCCAAATTCCCGTACGTTCTTCATCGATATAGGGTAGTTCGCTCAATTTTTTGGCGGCGGCAATCTGGTCTTCGGTTTCGTACTTGACCAAATTCAAATAGGTAACCTTTTTAAAGTCCCGGCCCTTAAGACCCGTACCCCTACCATCGACACAGGCAATTATATAACCCATTTGGGCCAACATCTGGTGCCAGTAATCGTTGCCTCCCATCCATCGGTTGGCAACTTGTTGTGATCCCGGGCCGCTGTATTGGAACATTAACAAGGGATATTCCTTGTTTTCATCAAAATCTTTTGGCTTGATCATGTACATGTTCAAATCATTGCCATTGATAGATATCGTTGAAAACTCCTTTGGGGAGGTTATATAACCTTTCAAAGTATTCAAAAGGTTTTTGTTGTCCTTGATATCCTTCAATCTTTTACCTGTCGAAGCTTTGTGCAATGTATATTCCGGCGGGGCGGCCGCACTTGAAAACGTGTTAATGAAATAGGTGAAATCGATACTGAAATCGGCTCTGTTCGTCCCTATCTCGGCCGCTAATGCTTTTTTATTCTTGCCATTGCTCGACACGCTGTAAACACCTCTATTTATCGAACCATTTTCTGTGGATTGGTAATATACTTTGTCTTTCTTCGGGTCATAACCGTAATAGGCGGTCACCTCCCAAGGGCCTTTGGTCACCTGATTTACCAACTGGCCATTTTTATCGTGCAGATAAATATGGTTCCATCCATCTTTTTCACTTGACCATATAAAACTGTCATCGGCCAAAAAAGTAAGATTATCGTGAATATCTACATAAGCCTCGTCTTTTTCTTCCAGTAACAGATCAACGCTATTATCCCTGGCATTGACCCGGCGCAACTTTAGGTCGTTTTGATGACGATTGATCGTCTGTACGCTCAGGTAATCGGGATTGTTCATCCATTTGATCCGTGGAATATAGTATGTGTTGCCCAAATCAATATTGGAAATACTTCCCGAGGCAAGGTCGTATAAATGCAACGTAACGACGGCATTTTTCTCGCCCGCCTTCGGATACTTGAATACATACGGTCTTTGATAGAGTTCGGTACCATAGACATCCATGGAAAACTCGGGAACATCGGTTTCATCGAAACGAAGAAAGGCGATTTTGGTGCCGTCGGAATTCCATTCAAAAGCCCGTACGAACGCAAACTCCTCTTCATAGACCCAATCGGTAACGCCATTGATTATTTTGTTCTTGACCCCATCGGTCGTCAATTGCTTTGTGGTTTTGTCGGCTATATCGAAGAGGTAAATATTGTTTTCATGAACATAGGCGACCTGGGCACCATCGGGCGAAAGCGCAGGCTCTTGAATCTTGGAATCCGAAATTTTGGTTACGGTCTTCGAAGCAACGTCATAGACAAAGAAAATGCCCAAGGTAGAACGTCTAAATACGGACTCGACCTCGGTGGCCAATAGAATTTTGCTTTCATCGGCACTGAATTCATAGGAAGTAAAATTAGTAACTCCTTCCAAATCGGCCGAAGAAACAATGGTACCTACTTTGGACAAAGTGGTGTAATCATACTTATCGATGGAACTTGTCTTACCGGCCCGATCAAAATTCAAAATGGTATATTGTTCGCCATTGTTGAGCGATCGAAGGGCATCTAGGCCTTGGGTTCTAAAAGTACCTTGATAAATATCTTCGACCGTTATTTGTTTGTTTTGGGAAAGTGCCGTTGTCAAGAAAAAGACGCCGAAAAAAAATAGTAAAAGTGATTTTTGCATTAGCTTGTTAAAAATTGAATTAAATCCGTCAAGTTTAGTGATAATTTTGCAGAAAAAATAACCTTTCCCCTTAAAATACTACGGGCCGTAAAACTGATACGAGGGTCGATTTTTCGGCTTTATACTTATCTTTATGGAGAAACCGAACGCTTTATGACAACTCCTATCAAAGGATTTTCCAAACTGACCAAAAACGAAAAAATAGATTGGATCGCCAACAATTTTACCCCTGACCCAAAAGCCACAAAAAGAATCTTAAAAACATATTGGAACACCGATTCCGAACTTCAAAAACTACATGATGAGTTCATCGAAAACACCATAACCAACTATTATCTGCCTTTTGGTATTGCGCCTAATTTTCTGATCAATGGCAGGTTATATGCAATACCAATGGCCATTGAGGAAAGTTCGGTCGTCGCCGCGGCGAGTCGGGCCGCCAAATTTTGGTTGGATCGCGGCGGGTTCAAAACAGAGGTTATCGGAACCGAAAAAATAGGGCAGGTCCATTTTATATACCATGGCGATCCACAAAAACTGCAAAAGTTTTTCCTTCAAGTAAAACCCAAGTTGAGAGCCGATACAGCTTCCATAACAGGGAATATGGAAAAACGTGGTGGCGGTATCGTAGACATCGAGCTCCGTGACAAAACGACCCTGATCGATGGATACCATCAATTGCACTGTACTTTTGAAACGCTGGATGCCATGGGGGCAAATTTCATTAATTCGTGCCTGGAACAGTTTGCCAAAACGTTTAAGGAAGAAGCCCCGTATTTCAGTGACTTCACCGAAAGGGAAAAGAATATCGAAATCGTTATGGGCATTTTGAGCAACTATGTACCCAACTGTTTGGTAAAGGCCGAGGTCAGTTGCCCTGTCGAGGAACTCAATGTCTCGAATTCGATTTCCGCGGAAGCGTTCGCTACTAAAATGATACAGGCCATCAACATTGCCAATGTAGAGCCCCATAGGGCCGTTACCCATAACAAGGGCATCATGAACGGTATCGATGCCGTTGTGTTGGCCACGGGTAATGATTTTAGGGCAATAGAGGCCGGCATACATGCCTATGCAGCTAAAGATGGAAGATATATCAGTCTGACCCATGCCGAAATCAAGGATGGTATTTTCCGTTTTTGGATCGAAGTGCCTTTGGCCTTGGGAACGGTCGGCGGGCTGACCTCACTTCATCCTCTGTCAAAAATGGCACTTGAGATCCTACAGAAACCTTCGGCCAAAGATTTGATGCAAATCGTTGCAGTGGCCGGCCTAGCGCAAAACTTTGCCGCGGTGAGTTCTTTGGTCACTACGGGTATTCAAGAGGGCCATATGAAAATGCACCTATTGAACATACTCAATCAATTAGGTGCCACCCAAGAAGAAAAAAAAGAACTGATCCAACACTTCAAACGGCATACGGCCTCGCATAGTGCCGTGGTCGACGCCTTTGAAGCCTTGAGAAACGGCAAATGATCAAAAAATTCTATAGCAACGGAAAGCTTTTGCTCTCGGGAGAATATGCCATTTTGGATGGGGCAAAAGGTTTGGCGGTACCTACTAAATTCGGCCAGTCGTTAGATGTTACGGAGCAGGATTCGTCCTTACTCCGTTGGAAAAGTTTTGACGAAAATGGGAATATCTGGTTCGAAGGTCGCTATAAGTTAAAGTCATTGACTGAAGTTTCAAGCTCCGATGCCCAAATATCAAAAACCTTGACCAATATACTGCGACAAGCTCAAGGTTTAAATCCCCAATTTTTGGCCAGTTCCAGTGGATTTACGGTTGAAACAAGGCTCACATTTCCTAGAAATTGGGGACTCGGAACGTCTTCTACCCTAATCAACAACATTGCAGAATGGTCCGATGTAAATCCCTATACCTTATTATCGAAGACCTTTGGAGGAAGTGGATACGACATCGCTTGTGCCCAAAATGAATCCTCTTTGCTGTTTTGGCTTGAAGATTCAGATCCTCAGATAGAAACTGTTCGCTTCGAACCTCCATTCAAAGACCGACTTTTTTTTGTACATCTCAACAAAAAGCAAAATAGTCGCGAGGGCATTGCCGACTATAGGGAAAAACATTTTGACCAAATAGAACTGATCAATAGCATCTCGAACATTTCTTCACGCTTACTTACCTGTAAGGAATTATCTGTTTTTGAAGAGTTAATCGCCAAACACGAAAAGATATTGTCTAGAATACTTAATCTAAAACCTGTGGGTGAAAGATTGTTTTCCGACTATTCAGGAGTTATAAAAAGTCTGGGGGCCTGGGGAGGCGATTTTATTTTGGCCACGGGAGATGGGCGAACACCTGACTACTTCAAAGAAAAAGGGTATGAAACAATCATACCCTATTCCCAAATGGTTCTTTCTTAACTTTTATTGCTAGTAAAAAGTAGCTCTTTTATCCTCTATTTCCGAGGCTTCCTTAAGTGCATTATAGACTGCCGTATTTACCTTGGCGGCATTGGCAGATTGCAACGAATTGGCAAAAGTGCTGTAATTATCAAGTTTCGGTGCTTCCTCTTTCTTGGTCACCGTGATCATATAAACACCCGATTGGCCCTCAATTAGACCAGAGGTCTCGCCTTTCTGCATGGTATACGCCGTTCCTACCACTACAGGCTCGCTACCAGATCCCGGAATCGTCGGTGATTTGACCGTCAAAGCTGTTGCGGTACTGGTGTTCACATTATTGTCTTTGGCCAAATCATCCATAGATTTTCCCTTATTTGTTGAAATGATCTGTGCCGCCTTGCGCTCTTTACGTATTTTGGGCAATACGGTGGCCGAGGCATCCTCTGGAGACATCAATCCCTCTTCGTAACCGGCCGTAAGCTGAACTACGGCGTAGCCATTGTTAATGTTGAACCTTCTAATATCACCCAATTTCGTGTCATTGTTAAACGTCCATTGTACAATGGCCCGTTGAGCACCCAAACCGGGCAGGTTCTCGTCCATAGCCTTAATCTTGTTCACGGGCATAACGGCATATTCGTTTTCCTTGGCCAAATCAAAAAATGCCTTATCGGAATCTATTGATTCCATTTCAAATTTTGTGGCATCTGTAAACAAGGTATTGATGGTTTCCTCTGACGGTTCTATCTCTCTAGTCAAGGTCGCAATCTGCACAACATCCTGTTTGTCATCGACCTTCACGATATGGAAACCGAATTCGGTTTCTACTAGACCAATTTTTCCAATGGGATTACCAAAAGCATAATCATTGAACTTGGGCGTCATTATCCCTTGCTGAAAATACCCAAGGTCACCACCATTCGGTGCCGAAGGGCCATCAGAGTTATCTCGAGCCAATTCGACAAAAACGGCATCTTTTTTCAGGGCCTCCTTCAAGATATCCTTGGCTTTTGCCTCAGCTTCTTCCTTTGTTCGTTTAACATCCGGATTTGCCCTTGTAGCCCCTTCATAAGTAATCAAGATATGACTTGCCTTGACGGTCCCGTTCGGTTTTCTATTGACCATTTTCGAAATCTTGTAAAAATCCCCATCACGGTAGGGACCATAGATTTCTCCGACTTTCAATGTCATCAGGGTATCGGCAAAACTGGCGGGCAAATCTTTTTTTGCCCTATAAATTGTATCGAACTTGGTATCTGAGTGTCGGTCTAAAAAAGCCCCAATATCGGTAGTGTTTCTAAAACCGGCAATGGTATCCGTTCTATCGGTCTGGGCATTATATTCTACGGTATCGTCAAGTAATTTAGTGACTTCTTCCTCTACGGCCTTTTCGTCGGCCAAAGATGGTTTTTCCTCAAAATAGACGAATTGAATGTCTCGGGCCGCTTCCTGCTTGAATTCATCCTTATGGGCATTGATATAACTTGAGATCTCGCTTTTGGTCACATTGATCGTACTGTCAGGAATCGATGAAAAAGGAATTTTCACGTACCTAAGGTCCATTTTGGTATTGGCTAATTTATAATCCAGTTCACCTTCTTTCAAGGTTGCCCCGACCCCGGCCTTTACCAGATTAAAATAGGCCTGTTGCTTGGCGTTCTGAATAATGGACTCCTCATCTTGCAACCACAGATCATATTGGGCCGGATTATTAATCTTCATTTCGGCAATAAACTCTCTAAACTTGTTCTCATCGAATACACCGCTCTCATTTTGAAATTGTGGGCTTTGGGCATACGATGGAATGTTCTTTATATAGTCCATAATCTGGTCCCGTTCGATATCGATTCCCAGGTCTTCGAACTGTTCGCCCAAAATCGTATTGCGCACCTCTTGATCCCACACTTGGTTAATGACCTGCATTGTCGACGTAGTAGGGCCTTGCCTTCTAGAGGCTATATCGACCTTTTGACGAAACGCATCTATGGAAATCTCATTACCGTTAATCTCGGCTACCGTAGAACCCACCTTTCCACCTCCGGTCAAATCACTTGTGAACACACCAGAAATTACGAACGCGAACAAAGCCAGGCCGATTATCAATATCAAAACCGTAGTTCGCTTTCTTATATTCTCTAAAATTGCCATTATTTGGATTGTTTAAAATCAGTTGGCGAAATTACCATTTTCTTTTCACCTGTTCAAATTTATTGCGCTTGTCGTCAAGCTGTAATTCATTCCTGTTAAAGCACTTAAACATCATTAAATCAGAAGCCACTCAAATACCGTAAATTTAGGGGGAGTCTTAAGTAATTAGTCCTTTTCAAGAACCTGTAAGGAAACCAAATCGATCTTGGTGTTCGACACCTCTAAAATTATAAACAGAAAATCGTCGATTCTTATTTCAGATCCCATTTCAGGAATTTCGCCCGTTTCGTTGACGATAAGCCCTCCTAAAGTTTCGTATTCGTCGTCTTCGGGCAGGTCCAGTTTATAGTTTTCATTGATATAATCGACCTCGAGCCTTGCCGAGAATTTATAGGTGGTCGCATCGATACGTTCTTCGAAAAGGTCGGTCGAATCATGCTCATCCTCGATCTCGCCAAAAAGTTCCTCGACGATATCCTCAACGGTCATGAGTCCCGATGTTCCCCCGTATTCATCAAGCACCACGGCGATACTCTTTCTTTTCTTGGTCAGCACATTAAGTATATCGTGAATCAACATCGTCTCGGGCACGAATTCTACAGGAAGTAAAATACTCTTGATCGTCTTCGGTTTCTTAAAAAGTTCATACGAATGCACATACCCGATGACGTTGTCAATCGTGTCTTTATAAACCAGTATTTTAGAATAGCCCGTTTCCGTAAACAGTTTGGCCAGATTTTTTGGCGTTTCGTGAAGTTCGACGGCCGTAATCTCGGTTCTTGGCACCATCACTTCCCGGGCCTTGACGGCAGCAAACTCCAAAGCGTTTTGAAAAATCTGTATTTCGGAGTCGACCTCATCTTCCTCTTCCACCGTCTCCATCTGTTCCGTAATATAATCTCCCAATTCCACTTTGCTGAACGCCAATTGCACCTCATCGCCTGAAGTTCCGAATATATTTTTCAGGAGGAAATCGGAAACCTTGATGACAAAATCAGAAACGAAAGAAAACAACAAATAGAACAAATAGGCCGGAAAAGCCAATACTTTAAGAAGACTGTTGGCATAAATCTGAAAAAGTACCTTAGGGAGAAACTCCGCCGTAAATAAAATGATAAGGGTCGAAATAATAGTTTGGGTCAACAAACTGAAGTCGGTCAACAGAACGTTGAAAAAAGAACTTGACGAAGGGTACAGATCTGTGAACCATTCCATCAAAAGTTCGCCCATGAAAAACCCATAAATTACCAAGGCGATATTGTTGCCGATAAGCATGGTAGCAATAAACTTTGAAGGCTTTTTGGTAAGCCTTGTCAAAACCTTTGCCAAGAACCCTTCTTGTTTCTTTACAATTTCAATGTGGATTTTATTGGCCGAAACAAAGGCAATCTCCATTCCTGAAAAAAAAGCGGAAAATACCAATGCAAGAACTATGATAAGTATCGAGGTATCCACGGTCAGTTTTGGTTATCTCGCTTTCGTTGTTCGAACTTCTTAAAATAAAACCTTCTGAAGAAAAACATGAAGGTGGTTATTACCGCCAAAAAAACGAAGATGTAGGCCCGGCTCCTATCGGAATTCCAAAGATTGAAAGCCATTATGGCCGATAATACGGCGATAATGAGATTCAAATAAATCGTAAACTTCAAATACTTTCCCATAATCATTCTTCTTTAATACTCATTAGACCGTACGTCTTGTGCGCACTTAGAAAACTAAGATTTTTGTTGAAATCCATTCCCTCGCCGTCCATTATGGTACCGTCTTCGGGATTGGTGAACTTAAAGACCTCCTGTGTAAATACCCATTGGTTATCTTGATCATAATATAGCTGCGGAGTCTCCAGCTTTTTGCCATCAGGAGTTTCAAGAACGACATTGCCCTGCAAATCTATCAAATTTGTGGCCGAGTATACAATACCGTAATCTGCCCTTACCTTGTTCTTTTCGCCCTTATCATCAAAGAAATCGACCTCAAGCCCATCGGGAAACAACCGATAGGGAAACACTAGATTATCATAGTTGTAAGCAATCGGACTTCTCAAAACAGCAATATTCTTAGCTGGTTTGGTGTCTTCACCTTCCAAAGGTTCGTTCAATTCACTATAGGTCAATATCGAGTTTTCGGCGATTCCTCTGGGATACACTTTCTTTTGTGCCTCCTCTCCCACTCTTTTATAATTGTCGGCACAGCAGAAAAAAAGCATTGCCATGAAAAAAATCATGGCAATGCTGTTAAAGTTATTTCGAAAAGTGTTTATCATCTTATAGGGTCGGCACTTTTACGCTGCCTCCCGCCCAACAACTAAACGATACAGTCTTGCCCGCCATACCTGAAGAGAAAATCATCTCTTTTGTCGGTGCCTTGGCAGCATAACTGGCGGCCGCCTGACTTGCCCTGCCACTTAATGAGGGATCTACACGAGCAGCTTTCCGAGCCATATCGGCGGCTTTCCAATACATAGCCCTTTTCTCGAAAGGAGTACTACCGCAATCGTTGGCACTGCTAGCATAAAGACTGGCAATCAATAAATAAGCCTGTCCATTTCCAGAATTATGATTTATTGCCAACTGAGCATATTTTCTTGCCGTCGACTTGCTGCCCTTTCTTCTATTAATCACGGCAACCTTATAGGCAATATTCGATTTTTTATAATTATCGGTCTCTAGACTTAATGCCTTATCAAAATCGGCCAAAGCCCCCTGCGTATCACCATTCTTCATCTTAAGTGTTCCCAAGTAAACATATACGTCGGCCGAGGGATCCAAACTTGCCTGTACTTCAACCATTTGGCTAAATAGGGGGTCGTCTGTACATTCCTTACTGAACATTCGACTTACGGCACGCTTAACCCATATAACATCGCTTTTTTTCTCTTCAAAATTCTTCTGATACAGCGGAATCAGGTTTTCACAATTAGCAAGGTCTCCCAATTTCGAATCGATACTGCCAGCAATTTTACCAAATGACTCAGAGTTTGTCGAAGCAGCCTTCAACACCCGCTTCTCTTTAGTGGTTATTGTACCCAACGAGTCTTTTTCCAAAAGTTTGGGAAGTGCATCATTATATTTTTTAATCTGCTCTTCGACTTTTTCGGTAACGCCATCATATACATCAAAAACCTCCTGCAAATCTTTTGTGCCTGCCTTATGCAAATCGACCAAACTTGAGAAATACATATATAAGGCTTTTGGGTTATTGAAATTGTCTTTATCATCGGTAAATGCCTGACCCAACATATTGTAAATTTCATCATCGGCGATCATCTTGTTATCATATTTTAATAACACTTTATCCGTAATAACACTGGCCTTATTAGCTTTTTTCGGAAAATATTTTACGCTATTGTCCCATACACCGAACAATTCATTAATATATCCGTCTTTATCGGCACCTGAGGATTTTCCAATTTTATCCTTTAAGATGCGTTCGCCATAGGCATAAATAGCCCAGTTGGCATCAGGGCAATTATCATATACCATTTTCCAAGGGGTATAGGCCGCATCATAATTTTTTACCTTTGCATGCTCTGAAAAAATAGAAAGGTTAGTCATGCACTCTGGATTCTGTGCTTGGGCATTGCCCATGAACATGCATCCCATGAGCATCGTAACCATAAAGTAAAGTTTCGTTTTCATACTATAATTTTTGTGTGGTCAATGTACTAAATTTTTATCAAATATCAATTTATCTTCCGCTTTCTGAACCATTGGTCGTTGAAAGACATTCCTATGTTGATTTTGAAATAACTTTCTTCCAACAAATCGGCAGAGGTCGTACCCCTTCTACCCAATTCAAAACCTACATTCATATTAGAAAAAGTTCTACTCATTGGCAATCCAAGTCCAAAAGTTATGCCAAAGTTATTTATATCGGTATTGTTGACGACCATTCCCGTCTTGTCCAATCGAATACCGGCACGATACGTGACCCTATTTAGGTAGCCGTCAAATGCCGAGTGGTTCGGTATAAAAAACCCTCCCAATGCAAAAGAACTGGCATCTTTATATTCCAGATTTTCAACTCCTAAAAAATCATTTGAAAACGAACTCATCCCCTGAAAGCTATATTCGGCACCTAAAAACCACTTACGGTGCTTACCATAGCCAAGACCAAAGGTAGTGGTAGTCGGAATCTTCAGTTCAGTTCTACGAAGTCCTTGGGCATCGAGGTCTACATTCAGCACCTCGATGTCCTGACCGTTCACCAAAGAAAAAGAGCCAACTTCTTTAGTGTTCTCGGCGGCCAAATTGGCCTGAGTGTTTATTCTAAAGGAGGCTACTAGATGGTATTTATCCTTGAAAATCGGCGTGTAGTTCAGGGCATAGTTGAAATCGACCCCGTTTACCCGCGAAGTCCGTTCATCCAAAGTACCAAATTGAACCCCATCGACACTTTGAATTCTCGTATATTCAAGCGTACCGAAATTAAAATTGGCAGTTACCCCGACGCTCCAATTTTTGGCAAATTGATAACCCGTTGAAAGATAAACTTTATTAAGCCCACCCGTTCCTTCATATCGGTTCGTCACCAAAGAATCATTACTCACGGAGACCAAGTTATAACCTACCGAGGAATATGGCATCACCCCGAAACCCAATCCCCATCCTTTCTTAAGGGTAAAGGCCATTGACAAATAGTCCAAATTGGTCAAAGTGGCGCTCTGCTGTTCGGTATAACTCTTGAGACGCAGCATTTTGTGTGACATCCCTGCCGCATAGGTAGTGATTCCAAAGTCTTCACCGGCCTGAACACCCAATTTACCCAATGCCGCCGGATTTTTGTGATTTATATGGATGCTATCGGCGAATATGCCGATACCTCCCATCATTTGGTTCTCAATGGTACCTTTCGCGCGGTTATCCCCAATACCAAAATACGAATAAGGCGAAACGGAACCTTCTTGTGCGCACATGCCCAAAGTGACAAGGCACAACAATGTAAAACCAATTTTTTTTACCATCTATTTCTTATTGTATTCAAGCAAATAATTGAGCCCTAGAAGGAGAAATTTGGAATGGGCAAAGATGGTATTTTTTAACCGTTTAGACAAAATTTGGCTGTCGCCACCTGTTAAAATAACTGTTAAATCTGAAAAACGGGAACGATATTGATCGATAACCCCGTCCATTTCGACGGAAATACCGTTCAAAACCCCACTGTGAATACTAGTCTCAGTGGAATTGCCGATGAAGTCGAGCAGCTCTTCCGGTTGCAACAAAGGTAGTTTTGACGTTTGTTCCGACAATGCTCTGTATCGCATATACAATCCTGGTGAAATGGCCCCGCCCAGATATTCGCCATAATCGTTTACCATATCATAGGTCAAACAGGTACCGGCATCAAGTACCAGGGTATTTGCATTCGGATTGTGGTAAAAAGCCGCCGTGGCCAGGGCAATTCTATCCACTCCCAAGGTCTGTGGCGTGGCATACGAATTCTTGAAGGGGACCTTTGAATTATGGCTCAAGACGTGAACTTCGCAAAAAATAGATAGTACGGCAAAATCCTTTTCGTTCAGATTGCCTACCGAAGAGACAATGGCATTCTTGATTTTCGGAAATCTATTAAAAAGGTCCTTGATATGCACGGCGACCTTTTCAGTGGCAATGGTCGAATCGAACAATAAGGCATTTTTTTCGAATACCGCGAACTTTGCACGGCTATTTCCTACGTCTACAATGAGGTTCATGAGGCAAAGGTCTGTAAATTCAGAACAGCATCTGAAAAAACGAAGGCTTTTTTAGCGATTTTGTTTGATAATCCTAAATTTGAAATTATATTTGCTGCCCTTTTAAGCGATGTGTAAAATTCGCCAAAATTGGTAAAGGTACCTTAGCTCAGTTGGTAGAGCAACGGACTGAAAATCCGTGTGTCCCTGGTTCGATTCCTGGAGGTACCACAAAAAATCCTTACGATATCGTAAGGATTTTTTTGTTTTGGGACTATATTGCACTACAATAATACCAAACACCTTGATTCTATTCGATTTAAATACCGATCTCAATAATTTTCAAGACTATCTGATTTCAAAAAACTGGCTGCATCCGACCGAAAAGATAAAGTCTTTGGAAAAACCCGGAGAGGGCAATATGAACGTGGTTCTTCGCATCATTACGGATCAGCGGTCATTTATTTTGAAACAATCGCGCCCCTATGTCCAGAAATACAAACAAATAGAGGCCCCTTTGGACAGAATCGCCGTTGAATACAAGTTTTATGATGCGATCCAAAACAATGCCCTTCATGCCCACATACCCAAAATATTAGGGTACGATGCAACAAATCATCTTTTGTTATTGGAAGATCTGGGCAATTGTGAAGACATGATAGCACTTTACCGTAAAGGGGTTGTCAACAAAAAAATACTTCAAAAATTGATATTCATCCTCGGGATGATTCATCGAACAAAAGCTCCAAAGGATTTTCCGAAAAACTTTGAAATGCGCAAGCTGAACCACCAGCATATTTTTAAGCTTCCCTTTAAGAAAGACAATGGTTTTTCTTTAAACGACATTCAACCGGGGCTACAAGAATTGTCGATGACCTATAAAAAGGATGCAGCGTTGAAGGCCATCGTCAAAAAAATCGGGAAGCGATACCTTTCAAAAGGCACTACGTTGATCCATGGTGATTACTATCCCGGAAGTTGGATGACCGAGGCCGATGACCTTTATGTCATAGATCCCGAATTCGGGTTCGTAGGATTTGCCGAATTTGACCTAGGGGTCATGGCGGCCCATATGATAATGACCACCGGGAAGAAAAAATTCTTGAAACAGATTCATTCACAGTACGACGGCAAGGCCGATGAGAAATTGATGACCCAAGTCGCAGGAATCGAAATTATGAGACGTTTAATCGGCCTTGCCCAACTTCCCTTGGACCGAACCATCGAGGAAAAGGCAAAACTTTTGAAGAAGGCACGAAAAATGATCTTATCATGAACCAGAAAAAATATTTTTTCTTTCCCGGATTGCTAATCTGTATGCTAATTGTTTCATGTAAGAAAACCTCTTCCGAAATAAATCTTCCCTCGCCCAAAAAAGTGGTGTATAGCCATGATAACACGGACTTGGATCAGGACATATATTACGACAAGGTACTGGGCGCCTTGGCGGGGTCGGCAATAGGCGATGCCATGGGAGCCTCGACCGAAATGTGGCATAGAAACGAAATACAACTGAAATACGGATACATCACCGGACTTACCCCCGCCGTACGCGTACAATCCCCGGAAGGCATATGGGACAATAACCTGATAGCCGGGTCGACCACCGACGACACTCGTTGGAAATATTTTATGGTCAAATATTTTTCTCGGTTCAATGGAGATTTGACCCCGCAAAACTTTGCGAACTTCATCGCCGACTATTATAGTTCCCTAACCAAAGAGCTAGGTGATGGCCAATCGAACAACGATCCAGATATTTTGGACGTTCGAATGGAGAAAATCGATTGGATTAAAGAGTGGGCGCGTGTGGTCTTGGCCTATCAAAAAGGAGGGGCCGAATATCAAAAGGCTATGCACCGTTTCTATGGCGGGGAAATGTCATGTGCGGGGCAGCTGTATACGCCCATGTTCGGTCTACTTTCGCAAAACACTCCCGAAGATGCCTATAAAATTGCCTACGATCATTCGCTTTTCGACCTAGGCTATGCCAAGGATATTTCGGGCCTCGTGGCCGCCATGACCAATACCGCCATGTATTCCCAAAGTATTGATTCGATCTTGAATACGGCCGTTTTTACAGATCCATTGGAATATAAAAATAGTAGGTTGGTCGGTCGTATCAGTCAAAACATCTTGGATGCATCACGACGAGCCGTATTGGTGGCGCGTAATATCGAGGTTCCCGATTCGCTGATTGTCGATGAATCCGTTGAACTGAAAATACCACAGGATTTTCCATATTCAAATCAAGAATGGGCACAACAGAACAGTGTGTATTCTTTTTTGGAAAACGAAGCAAAGGCAATTCCTTTCCATTCCGGGGAAATCTGGCAAATATTGATTACCGCCTTGGAATTTGGCCAGGGCGATTTTGAAAAGACCATGCAATTTATCGTCAATTATGGGCGCGACAATGATACGGTGGCAGCTGTGGCAGGAATGATCCTCGGTGCAAAAGACGGTTTTTCAAAATTGCCTGTTGATCTTCGTACCGAAATATTGAGGGTCAACAAAGAGATTTTGGGAATCGATCTTGAATCCTTGGCCAGAGAAATGACCGAAAACACTTATCACACACCGTAAACCGTTACCAAACACCCTCCACTTCACCGATACCGAAATCATACAATTTCATTAATACATCGGAAGTATTCGCTATAACCAATTCATCATAATCCGTATTCGGAAATATTTGGGCCGTCATCACATATTGGCCTTTGTTGATAAATATCTCGACGGAAGACCTGTCGGTTATAATCCGAAACTCGATTTCGCCATTTGGTAGATTATCGACGGGCATTTTTATGATGTTTTTGAAATCTTCCTGAAAATCGATTTTTCCTGATCGACTTCTATCTATAAGAAATTCGCTACGTTTTGGATCTAAACTCATAATGAGTTTTTCTTCGATTTGGTTCTTAAAGACCAACTGAAAATCTCTGGAAGAAGTTGTAAACCGTAAATCGGATTGCTGCAAACCTTTGTATGGAATGACTTCTTTATGGGCAGGTTCAATGGCAACCTCTTTTTTCGAACCTTTCGTGACAACCTTCTCAAAGTTTTCGATTGGGTAGCTGATCAACTCAAGGTTGTCCCCAATTTTTTGCAGGCCCAAATTTCTGGGGAGGGTCATGGCGCTACGCCATTTTTCGGTAGGGGTGTCGTCGGCATAGGTCCAATTACTCATCCAACCTATAAAAATGCGATCATCTTGGGGCGTATTGTTATAGGTTACACCGGCGTAATTATCTGTGCCCCAGTCAATCCAGCGGTTCGATTTCTGATCTGAGCTAAAAGTGTTGCCATCAAAATCCCCAATAAAGTATTGCGTACCACTGCCACCGTTAGGCGCTCCGGGATTGATGCTGATCAACAGTACCCATTTCGTCTCATCGGTTCCTTCAATCTGGAGTTCGAACATATCAGGACACTCCCAAACGCCACCATGTGCCCCTTGTTGTTTGCCGAATTCACTTGCTTTTTCCCATTCTTTTAAATTGGATGAGTTCCAAATTTGGAGATGGTCTCCGGCCACCAAAAGCATTTTCCATTGTTTGGTTTCATCATGCCAAAAAACTTTGGGATCCCTAAAATCCTTAATCCCATCATTTCCGATTACGGGGTTGCCCTCATATTTCGTCCAACTGGCACCATTGTCAAGGCTATAAGCGATTCCTTGGGTTTGGTAATCCTTTCGGCCTACTTTTTCGGCATCCGAATCATGGTAGGTAAAAATGGCGACCAAAGGCGGATTATCTTTCGTGCCTAATCCTGAAGTGTTTTGTTTATCGAGAACGGCACTTCCCGAAAAAATATACCCATGCTCATCAGGATACAGGGCAATTGGCTTATGGGTCCAATGAATCAAATCTTCGCTTGTGGCATGCCCCCAATGCATGGGCCCCCAAACGATGTCTTCAGGATAATATTGGTAAAAAAGATGAAAAATTCCATCATTATATATAAGACCATTGGGGTCGTTCATCCATTTTTTCTCGGGTGTAAAATGAAATTGTGGTCGGTAGGCTTCTGAGTAATATTCCACTTTAACGGTATTGGCAGATGGTTCTTGTTGGGCTTCCTTATTTCTACATGATATTATCAACAAGACAAGAAAGCAGAACTTTAAGGCATCCTTAATGTTCATATCCTATTCATTAAACGTTATCGAACTTTTTATTCATGCTCCTCTAAAATAGTATCTTTATCGCTTTAATTGATGACGGCAATGCGTTTTCTTTCATTTTTTTTATTGCTCTTCGTTTTCTGCCCCAACGCTTTTTCACAGAAGAAGTTGGACAAAACCTTGAAAAAATTCAATAAAGAAAGTGTTCCTTATATACAGGTCGAGGAACTTGCCAAAAGTGAAAATATACTTTTATTGGATGCAAGGGAAAGGGAGGAATTCGAGGTCAGCCATCTAAAAGATGCCATTTGGGTTGGGCACAAAACCTTTAATATCGATTCACTGTCAAAACCATTACCGAATAATAAGGAAAGTGAAATAGTGGTCTATTGTTCCATTGGGGTTAGATCTGAGAATATCGGTGAAAAGTTAATGAAGGCAGGGTTCACCAATGTCAAAAACCTTTATGGCGGTATTTTCGAATGGAAAAACAAGGGTTTTCCGGTATATGATAACACCAACAAGGAAACCCAAAAAGTACATGCCTTTAGTAAGCATTGGGGCAAATTGTTGACCAAGGGCGAAAAGGTCTATGGCACGGAAAAAAATTTAGAAAATTAGGCCCGGCCTGAAATCAGAATTTCGAGTATGGGTTTTATCCTCTCCAATAAAAACGAAAAAGATCAAAAAACGGTCCACTTCAGTTTTGTTAACTCTAAAAGCCTACTCATAATTTTCACTAGAAACCCTGAATTGGGCAAGTGCAAGACACGTTTGGCTGCAACTATTGGCGATGAAGCGGCACTGCAAGTCTATAAATTTCTATTGGCCCATACCGTCAAAATAACATCGAATCTCAATGTCGCAAAACAGGTGCATTATTCGGTCAAGATACGTGAAGACGATATTTGGGACAATTTGATATACGACAAAAGACAACAGTACGGTAATAATCTGGGCGAGCGTATGGCCCATGCCTTTGAGGAAGGATTCGCCTCGGGATTCGAAAAGATCTGCATCATCGGAAGCGATATGTTCGATCTTGCACAAAACGACATCGAAGATGCCTTTCTGGGCCTGGACCATTCCGATTATGTCATCGGCCCGGCAAACGACGGAGGGTATTATTTGCTCGGAATGAAAAAATTCAACCCCAAAATATTTCATGACAAAAGATGGGGAACCGACACCGTCTTTAATGACACCATCAATGATTTGGAGGGAGAAAGCATATATATAAAAGAGGTACGCAACGATATCGACCTGTATGAAGATATCAAGGATGTTGCCGCTTTTCAACCATTTCTAAAACATCTATGAGAATAACAAAAAAACATTTGGAAGAATCGGTCGCCTACCTCGAACAAAGAGGTTTTGGCAAACCTGAAATCGGAATCGTACTAGGCACCGGATTGGGCAAGCTGGTAGATGAAATCGAAAATCCGGTAGAGGCCCATTATAACCACATTCCTTTTTTCCCGTTGGCAACAGTGGAATTCCATACCGGAAAATTGATTTATGGAACTATCGCCGATAAAAAAGTAGTGGTCATGCAAGGTCGTTTTCATCTCTATGAAGGTTACGATTTTATGGATGTTACCTATCCGATACGGGTCATGCACCTCTTGGGTATTGAACGATTGTTCATTTCAAATGCCGCCGGAGCCATCAACCTTGATTATAAAAAAGGAGAGATGATGTTGATCGAGGATCATATCAATTTACAGGGCGGTTCTCCCCTTGCCTTTAAAAATGTTGCGGAATTCGGAGATCGATTTGTTGATATGATCGAACCCTACGATCCAAAAATGCGTAAGCACCTAAAGGAAATAGCTACACGAGAGGGTATCGTTCTGAAAAGTGGCGTTTATACCTCGGTAGTCGGTCCACAGTTGGAGACTAAGGCCGAATACCGCATGTTGAAGATATTGGGTGCCGACGCCGTAGGAATGAGTACGGTACCCGAAGTAATTGTTGCCAATCATTTACGACTACCCATTGTAGCCGTTTCGGTCTTGACCGATGAATGTGACCCCGACAACCTACAACCGGTCAATATTCAGGAAATTATCGAAATAGCAGGAAATACCGAACCTAAAATGATAAAACTGTTTATAGAATTAATCAAAGTAATATGAGCTACTTAGAAGCGACCAATAATCTTTATAAAGAAGCGGCGTTGACCCCTGATGTGGGGCTTTGCTGCACGACTAATCCTATATGGCAATTTCCGGGACTTTCGATTCCGAAAATCATGCAGGAAATGAACTATGGCTGTGGAAGCACGGTCTCCGCCCAAGATCTGGTCAACGACCCCAAAGTTTTGTATGTCGGTGTTGGCGGTGGTATGGAACTTTTGCAATTCGCTTATTTTTCGAGGCAAAAAGGAGGTGTTACAGGGGTCGACACCGTCGATGAAATGCTCGAGGCATCACGCCAAAATTTCAAGATCGCCGAAGAAGAAAATGACTGGTTCAAAAGCGAGTTCGTCAACTTGGTCAAGGGCGATGCCCTGAATCTTCCGATTGAAGATGAAAGCATTGACGTTGCCGCCCAAAATTGCTTGTTCAATATCTTTAAACTGGACGATCTGAAAAAAGCGGTGGCCGAAATGTACCGCGTACTCAAACCCCATGGCCGTTTGGTGATGAGCGACCCGACCTGTGAACAACCCATGAACGAAACGTTGCGAAATGATGACAGGCTTAGGGCACTTTGTCTAAGTGGAAGCATTCCAATAAAAGACTATGTAAAAGTCTTGACCGATGCCGGGTTCGGCACGATAGAGATCAGGGCCAGAAAGTCGTATAGGGTGCTATCACCAAACCATTACCCAACGGACGAATTGATATTCATTGAATCAATCGAAATCGCCGCGATCAAGGACCCCATGCCTGCCGACGGCCCTTGTGTCTTTACGGGTAAAACGGCCATTTATTATGGCGATGCCGAATATTTAGATGACAACAATGGCCATGTACTAATGCAAAACCAACCTTTGGCGGTCTGCGACAAGACGGCAGCGGCCCTTGCAAAGGCGAGTGATGAAATCCATATAAGCGAAAGTACTTGGCACTATAATGGCGGCGGGTGCTGTTAGCAATTGGAATCGCCCTATGATCAGTATAATAATTCCTGTAATCAATGAGGAAAGGTATCTTGGTCGTTTGTTGAAATACCTTGCCCAGCATACTTCCAAAAAGGAAATCAAGGAAATTTTGGTGGTTGATGGAGGAAGTACCGATGATACGATTATCGTTGCCAGAAACTTTGGGGCCACTGTCATCAAATCGAAAAAAGGCCGTGCCAAACAGATGAATACAGGGGCGAAATCCGCTTCCGGGGAGCTACTTTATTTTCTACATGTCGACACTTTTCCTCCGGTAGATTTTGCGTATCATATCTTAATGGCCCAAAAAAATGGAAGCGAGGCCGGTTGTTTTCGAATGCGCTTTGATAGCCAAAGCCGTTTCTTGAAGTTTTTTGCTTGGTTTACCAGAATCAACCATCCGATTTGCCGAGGTGGAGACCAATCCCTTTTTATTTCAAAAGATCTTTTCAAAAAGACCAACGGCTTCAATGAGGCCTACATTATCTACGAAGATGTCGAATTTGTGGCGCGACTTTATTCGAAAACCGATTTCAGGATATTGCCCCAATACGTGAAGACATCGGCTCGAAAATACCGTAAAAAAGGTATGCTACGCCTGCAATATCATTTTGGCATGATTCATTTGAAAAATTATCTAGGCGAAGGACCTGAAAAACTACACGAATATTATCAAAGGAAAATTGCCTTATAATATCACGGTAACAGAAACAAGGTTTTAGCGAATCGGGCCGATCTCGCCCCCTTCGAAATCCAAAAGAACACCTTCGGAAATCCATTTGGCAAGTGCTTGACGATTATCGGGATCGAGAATCCTCCTTTGGTCTTTCTTGTTCCTGATATTCCCGATTTCGATAAAGGTCATTGCAGGATGGGTCTTTTTGACCAGATAGAGCGAGGTCCGATCTTCGAAAGTACCCGTATAGGTTCGGTTCGGTTGATATTTTTTATATTTCTTCTGAAAGGTCTTGTGAATGCTTTCTGCCAGTTTCTTGCCGTTTTTGCTCTTTTCATGATGATAGAAGAATACATCGATATTCTGTCCTTTACTGCGGCTATCTACATGGGTTACGATAAGCCGTTGAAATTGCCCAAGATGTTTTCTGTGGAGTTCGTTTACGATATTTACCCGCTGTTTCAACCGCGCCAGTTGATTTAATGGGATTGTCTTGCCCCCATAGGCCACCTCATCACGGTCAATCTCTAAAATACGGTCGTCTCGAATGCCATCGTTTTCGTCGCGAATAATAATGTACACGGTCGCCCCATGGGCCAATAACTCTTTGGCCAACCGCAACGTAATGTCATAGGCGTATTCGTCTTCAGCAATGGGCTTGCCGGCATAATTGGCCATTGCACCTGGATCGGGCCCTCCATGGCCCGAAACAAGGTAATATACCGCGCCTTTGAGTTTTTCGCTCTTGGGAAGGACCGTTTCTTTTCCTTTCCCGAAAATCGCAAAGGACTTTCCTTCTATTTTCTTGATTTCCTTGGCCTGTTTTTGAAGCGAATCGACAACGACGACACTGTCATCCTCCATCGGGGGAATACGGTATGCCCTTCCCTCATAGAGATGCACGCTATCACGCAAGTTATCAAGGTTCATGGCAATAAAGTCGTCGTATCGTTCGTACGGATTCATTCCCTGTTTTCGCAACAAAGAGAGTATACCATCTCCCTTTTCGGCCGTAACCGTTATCAAGGAATCTTGGGAAAAAGACAGGTTCATCCCAAAAAAGGAAAGCATCAAAACGAAGCAAAAATCTTTATATAGCACTGAAAATGAAAATTGTTCTACACAAAGATTATCAAAAATACTGCCCAATTCCAAAAACGATGCCGTGGGAAGCATTTTTTGTTATGCCATAACCATAGTCTACCCTAAAAATAGCATTGAATATCTTCTTGTGGATTAACCGCAATCCGAGACCAGGATATACACGAATGTTGTCATCGTCGCCAAAGTCGCCGAAATCACCCCCAGGATTTCGCCAAGAACCGGCATCGACAAAGACATTGCCCTGTAGCACGAACCAGTTCTCGTCAATCAAAGTATGCCTGTATTCACTGTTGAGCACAATGGCACCGGTACCTCTGTCAATGGTATTGCCTACCCCTCTGATGTTTATATTGTTATCAACGGTAAAAGGCGCGAAAGGGGTTTTCATATTGCTGGCAAGACCCAATCGCAAGCGGTTTGCCCAGTTACCGTGTTGGCCAATACGATCGAACCGAACAAAATCGTTGAAACCGATTACGAATTCCGGCAGGTTTTCATCCCTACTTCCTACGTATTGCAGGTTCAAGCTACTACGAAACCCATCTAAGTATTGATAGTGGTATTTCACATTATCATATTGGTAGATAAGTTTGAAAAGGTGTTTATCGACATTGAGTTCCTGTGGAACATTCGGACTTATAGCACCATCAAGGTATGAATAGTCTTCGGTAAATAAGCTGAAGCCGAGCTCGAACCGATTTTTGAAATTCATTTCATAGAGCCCCATAAGTTCAAAACCTTTGTTATTGTACCGATAGTCCGCAGTCGTATCGTCAAAAAAAACGGGTTCACGGGTCGTCAAATCTTTAAAATTCAGTTCGAGACCCCATTTATTGCTGAACAGGTACGGTGCACGGATCTGCGCCCCAAAGGAATTGAATACGTCATATTGGTAAAATGCCCCCAATGTAATGTTCCTTCCCAAAAAATTGAACTCCTGTAGACCCACCCGAAACGCGAACTCGCCGTTCGAGGAAGTATATACGTTCGCAAAAGGAATCAGGGTAAAATTTTCTTCAATATGGTAGACGACCCTGTTTTTTCCATCACTAACTGGAAGAACCTCAAAATAGGCATGGGCGACTCCGGGCAATCTTTTTAAACGCTCCATATCTTTCTGAAGAAGGGTCGAATCCAAAACCATACCCGTCTTTGTCTCGACAAGCCTTTGAAGAAAATCAGACTTTGTTCTTTCTGCCCCTTCAATGCCCAAATCATCCACTATCGACTGTTGTGCCGTACAAAAGCAAGTAACGAAAAATAGTAAGGAAGACAGAAAAGTTCTGAACATCATGTCCTTTTAATGTACCCAATCCGGATTACATGGTTATGGCCTCAAAGATAGCCTTTGATCACTACAAAAGAATCACGAAAAAGAAAGCCGAAACCGACTATTCCAATCTATAATATCTGCTAAGGACTTCTTGGGCAGGTTTATTTTGCGGTGTAAAACGATTATTTTGGTCACCACCTACTTCTTGGTGCCTGATGAACCATTTCCAAACATAACCCCCGGCGAACCAATCCTCATTCCAGAATTCCTCAAAAATTGCCGTAAGGGCGTTGGCCTGGGCGACCAAATTTACCTTTTCATCATGAAGATCCACCAACCAAGGTTTTTTGGCGGTATAGTCCATACTGCGATACCCATATTCGGTAAAAAGTACAGGCCTGTTCTTTTCATCTGAAAGCGCGGCGATTTTTTCCTTCCAAGGTTTCCAGCCATCCTTTAATTGCCCGACCGAAGGTGTTTTTTCCTCGGACAAGGGAAAATAGGCATCGATACCGATATAGTCGAGGTCTTCCCAAAAAGTGGTTTTGGTGTATTCATCCCAATTGGCGGCATAGGTCAGTTTTCCTTTATAAATTTCCCGAATTTTTTGGATGAGCTGTTTCCAATACCCCGGCCTGTTTTTTACAAATTGTTCCAACTCTGTACCGATACAGAACAAATCGGCATTGGCTTCTTGCGCCGCCCTGGCATAATTGAGGATGAACTTTTCGTAGGAAGCTTCCAATGCCTTCCAAGACTCTTCCGATTTCATGGCAAGGGTTCCGGTAAATTCACCATGTGAAATCCATATATGGGGTTTTAGCATGACCTTGATTCCATTTTTATGCAACATTTCGATATACTGCATGGCACCCCTTTTGGTCTCGCCGAACCACTGTCTATCCGTATCGAAAACAATATTTGGCGAATCAACATCCCTAATGAAGCCAAATGGCATGATGGCCGCATGGTTCACGTTCACCTTGACCACCTCATCGATATGCCCTTGGGCCACTTCTTCACGGGAGGCGACAAAACTCACACCGTTAATTTTAGCGGTGCCCTGCCCAGAACAGGAAAATTGGAGGATACCCAATAACAGAAGCCCTATCTTTTTCATTGAAAAGCATTTGGACTTCTAAAATAGACTATTTCGGCGTATCGTTAAAAAATAGCACGTAGACCCAAGTTAAACGTTTGACCAAGGCCGGTATTCTTGCCTCTCAGGAAATTCGTGTAAAGCAACTCCAGATTGAGGGCACTTGACAACTGATATTTGGCACCCCCGCCCATTGCCGTATAATTTTGCGAAAAGTTATTGCCCAAATCAATCCGCTGTGAATGTTGCGCCAAGGCCAGTACCGTAAATTTAGAACTGGGAAAATAACTCAAAAACAGACCTGGGGTCAAATTCAAACTGTTGTTGGCGAAGCTCTCACCGGCTTTCCCGAAGCTCAATTCTGAATTCAGCTCGCTGAACAATTGCCATTTATTGTCGGGAAACGTGTAGTCATAAAAAAAACGGTTCTGCCAGATATATCCCTTTTGGTCAAGAAACACACCGTTTTCGGTCTCATTATCCACAAGAGGAATAAAAAAGGAGCTCTGAATCGAAAAATTGCTGATCGACGCTATAGGAACGAATTTAACCGATGGGGCAATCGAGGTAATTCCCGAACGCGCCGTACCCTCTTCTCCATCGAATTTAAAAACGTCAAAAGCCGACCGGTCTTTCACGACATTGCTCCGTATTTCGACAATGGCACCGATATTCCATCGCTTATTTTTACCGATTCCCGTGTAAGTTTCAAGGGTCGAGGTAAAAAAAGTAGCTCTGGGAATCCTTCCCGTCTCAAAAGTACTTCTTGTCTCGGTATAAAGATTGTTGAACCATTTAAGATCCCATTGGCCCTTACCGATCAGTTTTGAAGGGGTGTATTGTTGAATGTTACTTTGTTGTTGCGTTGCATTGGGGTCGTCTTGCGAAAAGACATTCAATGAGGCCAAAAGCGCAATTAGAAGAAATAGGTTTCCTTTTTTTATATTCATGACAATGTTTATAATTGAGACTTAATTTTATTTTGAGCCGTTCAACGTCCAGTCATAGGGATAATAGGAAACTTTTGCGTTTCCAGGTAGTTTTTCGGATCTGTATTTGTTGATAAAATCCGCCAGAGTTTGGCCATCTTGCGTAAAATCACCCTTGTACCACTCAAAAATCTGGGAAATCTTTACCTTATTTTTATTTACTTGGATGAAATTCGGGTCGTTCAGGGCGGATTTGGTCTGGGTTTCCAATTGAGCGTCCAACGTCTCGGGCTTATAGGCCGATGCAATGATCGGTGGACAGCCCAATCCGGCGCAGACCAATACGAAGTGAAATCGGGGTTCCTTTGGAAAAACCGCCCGCAGGCGTTTGTTTTCGATATCGTTCAGTGTAATGTTTTCACCTCCTATCGCATGTTTTGTCTTATCAAAAAAACCGTTGACATCCAATGGGGATTTTAGGGGATAATTCTCAACAATGCCCTTTATAACCAAAAGGTTGTATCCATTGATCCAAAATGCTTGATATTCCTCTTTATTTTCAACGGATACGGCTATATTTTCTGCCATACCCAATAACTCGTTCAATTGTGAACTATCATCTTTTATGGCTTTGTAGTCCACCCGTCCGTCTTTGACATGGGCCTTTAAAAAGGTATCGGTTTCTAGAAAAAAATCCGCCGTGCCCTGCGCATGACCGTACGATAGGATTAAAAAACAAACCAATGTCAAAAAAATATATTTTCTCATCTTAAGAAATTAATGCCTTCTTGGTCGAGCCGTGCAAGACAATCTTACAGTTTCAAAATCCGGACCATTTTAGAACACAAATGACATTAAAAAGTATCACAGATTGATAACGAACCCAAATTATTGTTAAAGAATTAAGTTCTTACCTTTAATTGCGACAGAGGTTTCAACTTCAAAAAATTTAAATGGAGCATATCGTTATCATAGGAAATGGCATCGCCGGGGTCACGGCGGCCAGACACATCAGAAAACTTTCGGACAAAAAAATTACCATCGTATCCTCAGAGACCGATTACTTCTTTTCACGTACCGCACTCATGTACGTGTATATGGGCCATATGAAATTCGAACATACACAACCCTATGAAAAATGGTTTTGGAAAAAGAACCGCATCGATTTGGTCAAGGGTTATGTCGCTTGTGTCGATTCCCAAGGCAAAAAATTAGTTTTGAAGGATGATGCGGAAATTAGTTACGACAAATTGATCATTGCCACGGGATCCAAACCGAACAAATTCGGTTGGCCCGGACAAAATCTAGACGGCGTACAAGGACTCTATTCAAAGCAGGATCTCGACCAACTGGAAATCAATGCCCCTAATAATAAGGCATGCAAACGGGCGGTAATCGTTGGGGGCGGCCTCATCGGAATCGAATTGGCCGAGATGCTACGTAGTCGTGATATACCCGTTACCTTTTTGGTTCGAGAAGATAGTTTTTGGAACGGAGTATTGCCCAAGGGAGAGTCCGAGATGATCAACGAGCACATTTTGGAGCATCATATCGATTTGCGATTGTCGACCAATTTGGTCGAAATCATCGCCGATGAAAACGGAAGGGCAAAAGCGGTCATTACCGATAAAGGCGACACCCTTGAATGCAATGTGGTTGGTTTGACCGCAGGGGTATCTCCCAATATCGATTTTCTTAAGGACTCGGGTATCGAACTCGGTCGTGGCGTAAAGGTTGATCGCTTTTTGGAAACCAACATTCCTGATGTTTATGCTATCGGCGACTGTGCCGAGCAGCACGAGGCCATTGGAAATCGCCGCCCCGTTGAGGCGGTCTGGTATACCGGGCGAATGATGGGCGAAACGGTGGCGCAGACCATTTGCGGAAATAAACGGGAATACAACCCCGGGCATTGGTTCAACTCCGCAAAGTTCCTCGATATCGAATACCAGACCTATGGTTGGGTATTCGGCGAAAATAGCTTGAAGGAAAACGAGCAACATTTTCATTGGAGGCATCCAAAGGAATATAACTGCATTACAGTCGCTTTTGATAAAAAAACCAGAAAATTCTTGGGTATCAATACGTTCGGAATCCGGATGCGGCACGAAATCTTTGACCGCTGGTTGACCGAAGAACAAAGCGTCGATCATGTCATGGAGTATTTGAAAGACGCCAATTTCGACCCTGAGTTCTACGCGCAATACGAGGAGGACATCGTGGCCAAATTCAATGCTGATTTCGGCACGAATATCTCGACTAAGAAAAAAAGCTGGAAACGGATTTTTGAAAAAGCAAGCTAGTCCACTATCGGACGATAAACGAATAAGCATCTATTCATGAAAGCGATAAAAAATATAGGTCTAGTAATTTTTCTAATTGGATTGGGCATTTTTACCGCCCTGCCTTTAATGGGCACTTTCGAATTGAACGCCCCAACCTTTGATAAAATCATATCTGATAAAGGGATTAAAAGCGAGCTCTTTATTCAATCAATAAAAGATAAGGTAGTAGGTCAGGAGTTTACAGGTATGCTGGGCCTGTCGGCAACGATTTCGGAAGCAGTCGAATCGGCAAACATTTCCCATAGAAAAAATAAAGAATACAAGAAGGTTATATACACCAATCCACATGATATGGCCGTGCTTATCGGAAAGGAATCGGGTAATGGTTTTATTGCCCAAAACAAGGGATTGATCTGGTTTTTGACCTTCGGGCTGGGAATCATAGGAGCACTTCTTTTCATTCTGCCGAACGTCATCCTATTGGGTAAAAAAGGAATAAAAAACAACGGTATTTATCATGAAAATGCAACGAACCGGGGTTGGATCGCATGGTCCGTCTTTATTTTTTTAGTAGGGTTTTACCTGATTCTCTATTTCCGCCCCGAGTTCGCCGTGAACTGGACGTATTTGGTCGATCCTATCAGCGAAGCCCTAAGCGGAAACCCTGCGGGGCATTGGTTCGTGTACGGTTTTATGTATTGCGTCGTCATGGTCATTATGGCCGTACGCATGTATATCAAATACCGCCATAACAAGTACCAAATGGTTCGCACCACTTCAGTACTGTTCTTTCAAATAGTGTTCGCTTTTTTAGTTCCCGAAATCATGGTACGACTTCAAATGCCTTATTATGATTTTAAGAATGCTTTTCCGCTCGACTATGATTTCTTTTTTCAATGGAATTTGAAATCACTCTTGAATAGTGGTGGGATCGGTCTATTTATTTTGTTCTGGGGAACCATACTAACATTGGTCATTGTACCGGTAATGGTCTATTTTTTCGGAAAAAGATGGTACTGTTCATGGGTCTGCGGATGCGGTGGACTTGCCGAAACCTTGGGCGATCCATATCGCCAACATTCCGATAAGTCATTATTTGCCTGGAAGATAGAACGCTGGTTGGTGCATGGCGTACTGGTCTTTGCCCTTGTCATGACCGGAATGACCCTGTACAGCTTCTTTGCAGAATCGGGAACCGTTCTGGGAATAAAAACGCAAAGTGTTCAGAACACCTATAGTTTGACCATCGGATCAATTTTTGCCGGTGTTATTGGCACCGGGTTCTATCCCATTTTCGGAAATCGTGTCTGGTGCCGTTTTGGCTGTCCGCTTGCAGCCTATTTAGGAGTTGTTCAGCGCTTTAGATCCCGCTTTCGCATAACGACCAATGGCGGACAATGCATCTCATGCGGCAATTGTTCTACCTATTGCGAACAGGGCATCGATGTACGCGCTTATGCCCAAAAAGGCGAGAATATCGTTCGGGCAAGCTGTGTAGGCTGTGGTATCTGTTCTGCCGTTTGTCCGCGCGGGGTACTGAAATTGGAAAACGGCCCCCTTGAAGGGCGTATCAACCCGACCGAGGTTTTATTGGGCAACGATGTTGACCTGATGCGACTGGTCAATAAAAAATAGGCTTTAAAATCGAATAAAAAATCAGTAAGTTAGTTACGACCGATTCTTTCGACCAATTGACCATTAATTCGAAAATCGATGCTTCTTAAAATCTTTATTACGACAACGCTGTTCCTTTTCTTTGGAAATCCTTCCAAAGAAAACAGTCACTATTATAAAGAGTATTACCAGACCGGTATCCCAAAGGCCGAAGGTTGGGTCAAAAATGGCACAAAAACGGGGTACTGGAAATTCTACCATGAAAATGGAGAATTGGCCGAACAGGGGCATTATCGCAAAGATCTGAGGGAAAAATATTGGTATTTTTTTACTGAAAACGGCGTTCGCAGCAAAGAGGGACATTATAAAAACGGCCAAAAGACCGATTGGTGGCTGTTTTATGACCAATTCGGAAGATTGGATTACAAGTGCCAACTTTCCAACGGTCAAAAAAATGGCTATTGCATACAATATGATCAAGGTGACATTACTTCTGCCTCCAAATATCAAAATGGTCAAAAACTTAAGGATTGGTATGATTTTCAAAGTTTTAGAAAAGAAAACACGCTTTCCGACTTGAAATAATGACTGCAGCATTCGAACTTTCTCCAGACATCAAGGTCATCATACCAGCATTCAATGAAGCCGATTCGATCGCCAATGTCATTCAAGAAATTCCGGATATCGTTTCCGAAATAATCGTAGTGAACAACAATTCTTCGGACGAAACCGTTCAGAATGCCCGAAACGCTGGGGCTACAGTGCTGACTGAAAATCGAAAAGGATATGGCTACGCATGCCTTTGTGGAATGAATTATGTCGGGAAACAGTCCAAACTACCACATATTATCGTATTTATCGACGGAGACTATAGCGATTATCCCGAAGAATTGACCAAAATCGTGAAACCGATCTTGGAAGATGATATCGACCTTGTAATAGGGGCACGGGTCAAGCGACTAAGAGAAGAAGGAAGCATGACCCCCCAACAGGTTTTCGGTAATTGGTTGGCCACATTTTTGATGAAGCTATTTTTTGGGGCAACATTTACCGACCTCGGGCCGTTTAGAGCCATAAGATATGACAAGTTATTAACACTTGAAATGGAGGACAAGACCTATGGCTGGACAGTGGAAATGCAGTTAAAGGCGCTAAAAAAGAAACTGGCATATACCGAAGTGCCAGTGCGTTACAAGAAAAGAATCGGGGTTTCAAAAGTGTCGGGTACTGTAAAAGGTAGTATATTTGCTGGCATAAAAATCTTAGGGTGGATATTTAAATATAGCTTAAAGTAAAATGGGACTAACTATTATATACATCATCCTCGCAATCTACGGCATTTCGCTCTTACTGATCTTTCTGTATAGCCTTGCCCAATTGAACCTTCTGGTCAATTATCTCAGTTATAAGAGAAGAAACCAAAATGCGCCAAAATTCAATCTTTTGGACCCAAGGGAGATTCCCTATGTTACGATCCAGCTTCCCGTTTACAATGAGGAATATGTAATGGAACGCCTGTTGGACAATATTGCGAAAATCGAATACCCCAAAAGCAAGCTTGAAATTCAGGTTTTGGACGATTCTACCGATGATTCCGTTGTCAAGACCGCCGAAAGAATCAAAGAATTACAGGAAACAGGCCTTGACATCGTTCACATTCGTCGAGAAAACAGACAAGGTTTTAAGGCCGGTGCCCTGAAAGAAGGTCTTAAAATTGCCAAAGGTGAGTTCATCGCCATCTTCGATGCCGATTTCTTGCCCGACAGCGATTGGTTGAAAAAGACGGTCATTTATTTCAAGGACGAGGAAATCGGTGTGGTACAGACCCGTTGGGGCCATATTAATAGGGATTATTCTGTGTTGACACGCATTCAAGCCTTTGCCCTTGATGCCCATTTTACCCTCGAACAGGTCGGAAGAAATTCAAAAGGCCACTTCATCAATTTTAACGGTACGGCCGGTATTTGGAGGAAGCAATGTATTCTCGATGCGGGAAACTGGGAGGGCGACACCTTGACGGAGGATCTTGACCTGAGTTACCGCGCCCAATTGAAAAATTGGAAGTTCAAGTATTTGGAAGACGTCGAGACCCCTGCGGAACTTCCCGTCGTAATCAGTGCCGCACGGTCCCAACAATTTAGATGGAACAAAGGCGGCGCCGAAAACTTTAGAAAATCGGTTTGGAGCGTAATCAGTGCCAAGAATATCTCGTTCAAGACCAAGTTCCATGGCGTAATGCACCTGTTGAACAGTTCCATGTTTTTATGCGTTTTCTTGGTAGCCGTTTTGAGCATCCCGGCCATGTACATTAAAAACACGTACCCACAGTTCGATGGACTTTTCAATGCACTTAACTTTTTTATCATCAGTACCATCATACTTTTCGTTTGCTATTGGTTTACCTATAAAAGTATTCAGGGCAGTAGTTTTGACAACTTTGTCGATTATATAAAGCTCTTTTTTACCTTTTTCGCCGTAGCCCTAGGGTTTTCGTTGCATAACTCGATTGCCGTTTTAGAAGGCCATATGGGCAAGCGAAGCGAGTTTGTGCGAACACCGAAATTCAATATCAATAGCATAACCGAAAGCTGGAAAGGCAATAAATACCTCGCTAAAAAACTATCGCCGAACATGATTCTTGAGTTCGGCCTAATGGTCTATTTCCTTTTCGGAATGTACAGTGCGATACCTTTGGATGATTTCGGACTCTTTCCGTTCCACATGATGTTGTTTCTCGGTTTTGGTTTTGTATTTACCAAGTCGTTGACGGCGAGGGCCTAGAAGCTTTTTATATTCTTGTCGCTTTTTTGATAAGCAAATAAATCCATTTTAATTTCTTATTTTTTCGGTTGCTAACAAACCAACCGATGTCCGACCGATTTACCACATACCTAAAACTTCATAAGGTTTCATTGGTGCTCGCGTTTATCTGTCTGGGCTTCTACTATACTTTCGCCTATCATCTCGAACGTACCGACTTTGTCAAGTTATTGGCCTTATTTGCCGCCTTGTTTTTTCTCTGCTTCAAATTGGTTCAATTCGAAAAGTGGAATTTTAAATTCCTACTTGTGGCAGGGGTATTGTTTCGGTTGGTATTCCTAATGGCGGAACCGAATCTCTCGCAAGATTTCTATCGTTTTATTTGGGACGGCGAACTGGTACAGAATTTTATGAACCCGTACTTGGCGGTACCCGACACCTTGATCGAACAAAAAGATTTGGTCATCGCCAATGCCCGGGAACTTTATAACGGCATGGGCGAACTGAGTGCCCGTCATTTCAGCAATTACCCTCCTTTGAACCAAATTATATTTGCGGCGGCCGCCTTTTTAGGTGGAAAATCGATTATGGGCTCCGTTCTTGTCATGCGATTTTTTACAATACTGGCCGATATCGGTATTTTCTATTTCGGAAGAAAATTATTACGAAACCTCAACCAATCTCCCCATTTAATCTTTTGGTACTTTTTAAATCCCTTGGTGATTATCGAGTTGACCGGAAACCTTCATTTCGAGGGCGTCATGCTTTTCTTTTTTATATGGGCCCTCTACCTGTTCTCGATAAAAAAATGGGCATTGGCCGGAATTCCCTATGCCATGGCCATTTCAATAAAATTGGTGCCCTTGTTATTTCTTCCACTTTTCCTGAAATATCTCGGATTTAAAAAAAGTGTGCTGTTCTATTTAGTGGTCGGTACGGTTTCCCTTGTATTGCTGTTGCCGTTTTATGCCTCCGAATTCATCGACAATTATTCGCAGACGGTGGGGCTATGGTTCTCCAATTTTGAGTTCAATGCCAGCCTTTACAATATCATTAAGAAGATTGCCATTGGCTATGACCAAAAACCATGGGAGTTCATCAAAAGTTATGGAAATGTCACCCCATATATCACCATAATAACGGTGTTGTTGTTCACCTTCTTTAAGGTCGATAAAAACCTGAAAACATTGTTTGCGGCCATGCTTTGGGTTTTGACCCTATATTATTTAATGAGCACCACGGTACATCCCTGGTATGTCATTTTTCTTTTACCTCTATGCATTTTTACCGAATTTCGATTTCCCATTATTTGGTCGGCGGCAATTATCTTTAGTTATTACGCATACTCCCAAACCGATTTTAAGGAAAACCTCTGGCTATTGGCCGTTGAATATATTTCGGTAATCACATTTTTATGCTACGAAATATTCAAGTTATACAAACAAAAACCATTTTTTCGAAAAAATTGAGTCCTGAACTATGTCGATAAAATTTAATTTGTACATTTGGTTTTCAATGCAAGGACAAGATTACATATTCGTTTTTAACGTACGTCCGTTCTTCCCACGCCGTCGCCGCCCGTAAGGGTGCGCTTCTTCTATGGAAATAGGTGAGTCCATTTCCGCAATTTTGACAGACCATATTGAGAATTTTCAACTAAAAAAACGTAGCAATGAACATTGTAATTGCTAACGAATCACATTTTAAATACGCCCAACAGATTTGCGATACCATTGCCGAATCGGCCAAGGTACGGGGCACGGGCATTGCCAAGCGAACTCCTGAATACATCCATAAAAAGTTGCAGAACGGTAATGCCGTGATCGCTCTGGATGGGGACAAATTCGCGGGATTTTGCTACATCGAAGTCTGGGGCCATGAAAAATATGTGGCCAATTCAGGCTTGATCGTCCACCCCGATTATAGAAATCAAGGGCTGGCCAAAAAAATCAAGCAAAAGATTTTCGAACTTTCCACGAGTAAATTTCCTGATGCGAAGATTTTTGGGATTACGACAGGGCTTGCCGTAATGAAGATCAATTATGAACTGGGTTACAGACCGGTAACGTTTTCAGAATTGACCGATGATCCCGAGTTCTGGAAAGGCTGTCAGACTTGCAAGAATTTTGACGTCTTGACCCGTACGGAACGGAAAATGTGCCTCTGCACGGGCATGCTATACGATCCAAACGACAAAGGAAAAGCACAAAAGGCAAAAAAACCCAACGGTAAAACGTTTCAGCGATTAAAGAGTATCAAGGAAAGTATATTCCTAAAGAAAAAGACCAAATGAAGAAATTAGTTTTAGCATATAGCGGTGGATTGGACACCTCATACTGCGCCAAATACCTATCAAAGGAAAAAGGTTTCGAGGTTCACGCCGTAAGTGTCAATACCGGTGGTTTTACAGAGGGTGAAATCGCCGATATCGAAGAAAAAGCATTGAAATTGGGGGCGAGTTCGTACACTTCGATTGATGCCGTACAAATCTTTTACGACAAGGTCGTTAAATACCTCATTTTCGGTAATGTACTAAAAAACAACACCTATCCGCTTTCGGTAAGTGCCGAACGGATTGTGCAGGCCATTGAGATCGTAAACCATGCCAAAAAATTGGGCGCGGAATATATTGCCCACGGAAGTACTGGGGCAGGTAATGATCAAGTACGATTCGATATGATCTTTCAGATTATCGCGCCTGAAATAGAAATCATCACCCCAATTCGCGATAACAAATTGGCCCGGGAAGCCGAGATCGAATACCTCAAACAGAATGGGGTCGAGTATTCTTGGGAAAAAGCGAAATATTCAATCAATAAAGGACTTTGGGGTACCTCGGTCGGTGGGGAAGAAACCCTGACCTCTGAAAAACCGTTGCCCGATTCCGCCTATCCCAGTCAATTGCAGGAAAAAGAACCATCGGAAGTAAAACTTACTTTTGACAAGGGGGAATTGATCGCTATAAATGGAACAAAAGGTTCCCCGGTGACCAATATCGAAAAGCTGAACGATATGGCATCGAAATACGCTATTGGGCGAGATATTCATGTTGGCGATACCATTATTGGCATCAAGGGCCGGGTCGGTTTTGAAGCCGCCGCCTCGCTTATCATCATAAAAGCCCACCATCTTTTGGAAAAACATACCTTGACCAAATGGCAACAGTACCAAAAAGAGCAGTTGGGCAATTTTTACGGAATGTTGTTACACGAAGGCAATTACCTCGATGAAGTCATGCGCAATATCGAGGCCTTTTTGACAGACACCCAAAAAAATGTTTCCGGCGATGTATTCGTAGGATTGTATCCGTTCCAATTCAGATTAAACGGAATCTCTTCGGAACATGATCTGATGAATGCTTCCTTCGGCAGTTATGGCGAAATGAACAAAGGATGGACCGCCGATGACGCAAAAGGCTTTATAAAAATCCTTTCCAACTCGGGGAAAATCTATAACTATGTAAATCAAAACCATGATTAAGGCAGGCATCATAGGAGGTTCAGGATATACTGGAGGCGAATTGATTCGAATTCTTTTAAACCATCCGCAGGTCGAAATCGATTTTGTGTTCAGTACCACCCGGGCGGGAAAAAAACTTTCCTCGGCCCATCCCGATCTATTGGGATTGACCGAAATGCAATTTACCGAGCAGGTAAATCCGAATGTCGATTTGGTCTTTCTTTGTCTAGGCCACGGTAATTCCTCTAAATTTTTAAGGGAAAACCATTTTTCGGATAATACAAAGATCATTGACCTCAGCAACGACTTCCGATTAAAGAAAGATTCGGTCTTCGAAGGAAAAGAATTCGTTTACGGACTACCGGAATTGAACAAATCGAAAATCGAAAAAGCGGACTATATCGCCAACCCCGGATGTTTCGCGACCACGATTCAATTGGCCTTATTGCCCTTGGCGAAATCCGGATTACTAGGGCAGGATGTGCACATCAATGCCGTGACCGGCAGTACAGGTGCAGGAGTAAGCCCTTCGGCGACCTCCCATTTCAGTTGGCGGAACAATAATGTGAGCTGGTACAAGCCATTTACACATCAGCATTTGGGGGAAATCAATGAAAGTTTGAAATCGCTGCAAGACGATTCGGGAGAATTATTCTTCCTTCCGAATCGTGGAAATTTCACAAGGGGCATTCTGGCAACGGCGTACACGAAATTTACTGGAAGCGAAGCGGAGGCCATTGAACTGTACGAAAGCTTTTATGCCGATGCACCGTTCACTAATGTTGCGGAAGAACCTATTAATTTAAAACAGGTCGTGAACACGAACCAATGCCATGTCCATTTGCACAAACACGACAATATCATGCTGATTACATCTGCCACCGATAATTTATTGAAAGGTGCATCGGGGCAGGCCGTTCAGAATATGAATTTGATGTTCAGAATAAACGAAACCGCTGGACTGCAATTAAAGGCTGGAGTATTTTAAGGAGCATATCAATAAATTACCAACAACGGTCAACAAACAACGAAAAAATGAAAATAGCCATCATAGGTGCCGGAAATTTAGGATTATCGATTGCTAAGGGAATTTTAAATTCCAAGGGATCGAATTACATCTATCTGACCAAAAGAAATACCGCCGACCTGTACAATTTTGAACAGTATGGCAATGTTATCATTACGTCGGACAACCGCGAAGCGGTAAAAAAGTCGACAATCTTGATATTCGCGGTACAACCCAGCCAACTCGAAGCGATTCTGGTGGACATCAAAGACCTTTTGAAGACCAAACATGTTATCATCTCAACGATAACGGGTTTTAGTATCGCTAAGATCGAAAGTATCATCGGGGCCAAACATCACATTATCAGAAGCATGCCCAATACGGCGATTTCGGTCGGCAAGTCAATGACCTGTGTTTGTAGCAATGAAAAAGGAAAGAGCAAGATTAATTTGGCCAAGGCCATTTTCAATCGTATGGGGCATTCTATGGAAATTCCGGAACAACAAATGCAGGCCGCCACGGTAATCTGTGCAAGCGGAATCGCTTTCTGGATGCGCCTCATACGAGCGACCACGCAAGGGGCGATCCAATTAGGTTTTGATGCCAACGAAGCCCAAGAGCTAGCTATGCATACCTGTAACGGTGCGGCTAGTTTGTTGATCGAAACCGGAAACCATCCCGAAGAGGAAATAGACAAAGTTACCACCCCGAAAGGTTGTACGATCCAGGGTTTGAACGAAATGGAGCATCAAGGGCTCAGCTCTTCATTGATCCAGGGGATCGTCGCCTCGTTCGAAAAAATCAGTAGAATTAGGGAAGGGCAATTATAAAAACCATGCACGTAGCTCAAAACAAAAAAATGAAATTATTCGACGTTTATCCATTATACGATGTAACCCCTGTTTCCGCTAAAGGCATCGAAGTCATTGACGACAAAAGCCAGACCTATCTTGATTTTTACGGAGGCCACGCGGTCATTTCCATCGGACATACACATCCTCATTATGTAAAGCGATTGAAAGACCAATTGGACAAGCTAGGATTTTACAGCAATTCGGTAAAAAATCCATTGCAAGAGGAATTGGCCGTAAAACTTGGTCGCCTCTCGGGCTGTGACGATTATAATCTATTTATGTGCAATTCGGGTGCCGAGGCAAACGAAAATGCGTTGAAGATGGCTTCCTTCCATACCGAAAGATCTAGGGTCATTTCCTTTAAAAACAGTTTTCATGGCAGAACATCGGCAGCGGTGGCCGCGACCGATAATCCGAAAATCAATGCGCCTATCAATCGACAACAGAAAGTAACGTTTTTGCCTTTCAACGATTTGGATGCTTTTCAAAAGGAAATCGAAAAAGGGGACGTTTGCGCCGTTATTTTGGAAGCCATACAAGGTGTCGGCGGCCTGGACGAACCTTCCTCCGAATTCTATCGAAATATTGCCACACTTTGCAAAACGAACAACGTAGTCCTGATTGCCGATGAGGTACAATCGGGGTTTGGCAGAAGCGGAAAATTCTTCGGTTTTCAACATCATGGCATCCGACCGGATATCATCAGCATTGCCAAAGGCATGGGCAACGGCTTCCCAGTAGGCGGAATTTTAATCCACGAAAGTATAAAAGCTTCCTACGGACTGTTGGGAACTACTTTTGGCGGAAACCATCTCGCATGTGCCGCGACCTTGGCGGTCTTGGAAGTTCTGGAAAACGAACAATTAATCGAAAATGCCGCAAAAATCGAACCTTATTTTCGAGGGTTGGCAACGGAAATTCCACAAATTAAGCGCGTAAAGGGCAGGGGGTTGATGCTCGGTCTGGAGTTCGATTTCGAAGTTGCCGACCTCAGAAAAAGATTGATCCACAAACAACATTTGTTTACGGGTGGGGCAAAGGACAAACATGTACTTCGAGTACTTCCGGCATTGAATATCACGGAAAACCATATCGACATATTTTTCAACGCCTTAAAAACGGAATTGGCATGAGCATCATACTTGACATCGACCAGCGAAACGCCGTTCTCACGATGATGGCATCATTGCTCGATAAGGGTCGAGAGACGATTTTAGCGGCCAACAGAATCGATATGCAAAGTTATTCGGGCGATGACGTCGCGATGCGGGATCGCCTGAAGGTCGATGATGCCAAAATCGATGGAATGATCGTTTCATTGCGGCAATTGGCAGGTCAAGATGACCCTTTGGGGGTCGAGCGTTTTCGGTTTACACATGAAAATGGTATGCAGGTCAGTAACAAAACAGCCCCTTTCGGTACGGTATTGATCATTTATGAATCACGCCCCGACGTGACGATCGAAGCGGCGGGTATCGCTTTCAAATCAGGAAATAAAATCCTGTTGAAAGGGGGTAAGGAATCCTTGAACAGTAATCTGGCATTGATCGAATTATGGCATAGCTCACTTGCCGAACACAATGTCGATACCGATTGGGTAACCTACTTGCAATTCGATAGGAGCGAAACCCAAACTTTCTTGGAGAAACCGGCCCAAAAAGTCGATCTCATTGTTCCGCGGGGAGGAGAGAAATTGATCACCTTTGTCAAGCAACATGCCACCTGTCCCGTAATAGTAAGCGGACGGGGAAATAACTTTGTGTATGTGGATCGGGAAGCTGATTTGCAAATGGCATCGGACATCATCATTAATGCGAAAACGACGAAAATATCGGCATGCAATGCACTGGATAAAGTTTTGATCGCCTCCGATCTGCCACGAAAACATCAATTCTTGCAACATCTGATTCAGGAATTGCAAAAGCGTAAGGTGGAAATTTTTACGGACAATACCATTTCAAGCATGGACGGTACCCAAGAAATTATAGACGAAAATATTTGGTTTGAGGAATTTCTGGATTACAAGATTGTTCTCGGCCAAGCAACTTCGTTGGAAGATGCAATGACCAAAATCAATCGCTATGGCGGTGGGCATTCGGCGTCCATAATAACGGCGAATAACGATACCGCGCAGACCTTTATGGAGTCTGTCGACGCGGCGGCCGTGTACCACAATGCATCAACTCGATTTACCGATGGAGGCCAATTCGGTCTTGGAGGGGAACTCGCCATCAGTACCGATAAATTGCACCAACGTGGGCCGATTGGTTTACAGCATTTGGTAACGAATAAATGGTTCGTAAAAGGAAATGGGCAAATACGATTATGATGGCCAAGAAAAGGATTTTGTTAAAAATAGGTTCGAATACCCTGACCAAGGAAACCGATCAGATATCTCGAGGAAAAATCGAGGATATAGGGCGGCAAATAGCTCTTTTGAGGGAAGGTTATGAGTTTATAATCGTCAGTTCAGGTGCTATTGCGGCGGCCAAACAATTCGTTAAATTGGAACATAACGGTCAGGACATTTTGGTAAAGCAGGCATTAGCGGCCATTGGGCAACCACATTTGATGCGTATGTTCCAAGAAAGTTTTAGGGAATTGGGCCTGTTTACCTCGCAATGCCTACTATCGTATTCCGATTTTGAGAACCCCAAATCAAAAGGGAATATCAAGAATACGATAGACATTTTGGTAGCGAACAATTTTATTCCAATCATCAATGAGAACGATACCGTAGCCGCCGATGAAATCCAGTTTGGTGACAATGATAAACTAGCGGCATTGACCGCGACACTTTTAGAAGCAGATCTACTGTTGATCGCTACCAACACCGATGGTATCTACACAAAGGCATCTTTGGAAAACGGTCGGCCCAAGACCATTGCAGAAGTAAAGGGCATTGCCGATTTATCCGGGGAAATCAGTACAACAAAATCATCGCATGGCACAGGTGGAATGCAATCGAAGATCGAGGCAGCCACCATTGCGAACGAAGCGAACATAGAAACTTGGATCGTCAACGGGCTAAAAGACAATTTTATAACCGATGCCTTAAACGGCATTGGCAACCATACCAAAATAAAATAATGCGAAATTACCTCTCTATCAACGATATCGATTCACTTCCCGACTGGGTCGCGACCGCCCGTGATCTGAAAAAAAATCCGAGGCAGTTTGATTCCCTAGGCAGAGGCAAGACCATCGGCCTATTATTTTTCAATAATAGTTTGCGTACCCGTTTAAGCACCCAAAAGGCGGCAATGAACCTAGGTATGGAAGTCATGGTCATGAATTTTGGCAACGAGGGCTGGGCTTTGGAATATGGAGATGGCACCATCATGGATCAAGGAACCTCTGAGCACATCAAAGAAGCCGCACAAGTAGTTTCGCAGTACTGCGATATTATCGCCATTCGTGCCTTTGCAGGGCTAAAGGACAGGGAAAAGGACGAAGCCGAACTGGTTTTGAACGGATTCAAAAAATATGCAAGCGTTCCTATCGTAAATATGGAAAGTTCGGTCGGCCATCCGTTGCAGGCCTTGGCCGATGCCATTACCTTATCCGAAAATGAGATCGACAAAAAATCAAAAGTGGTTCTTTCCTGGGCCCCCCATCCGAAAGCATTGCCCCATGCGGTCGCGAATTCCTTTGTTAAAATGATGCAATTGCAAGATGCCGATTTTGTGATTACCCATCCCGAAGGTTATGAATTGAATCCCGAAATCACCAAAGGTGTCCGAATCGAATATGACCAGAACAAAGCCTTGGAAAATGCCGATTTCGTTTATGTCAAAAATTGGTGTAGTTATTCGGACTATGGGGAAATCTTGCACCAGGATGGCAACTGGATGATGACCAAGGAGAAACTGGGCCATGCCAAGTTTATGCACTGTCTACCGGTACGAAGAAACGTGGTCGTCAAGGACGCCGTTCTCGATAGCGAACAATCATTGGTCATCGAACAGGCTAATAATCGAACCTATGCGGCACAGGTGGTTTTAAAAAAACTTTTGGAAAATTAGTAAGATGGCCGATACATTGAAAGATAAAGTCTGCATCGTTACCGGAGCCACGAGTGGAATGGGCAAGGCCATTGCCGAAACATTCCATAACGAAGGGGCGAAGCTTATTTTATCCGGAAGAAATATCGAACGTGGTACCGCCTTGGCCAATGAACTTGACAATTCGCTTTTCGCTGCCGGAGATGTCAGTGAACCCGACTATAACGAACGACTTGTGAAAACCGCTATCGAAGCTTTCGGAAAACTGGATATTGTATCACTGAATGCTGGAATTTTAGGGTTGGGCAACGTTATCGACCTATCGCCCAGCGATTGGCAAAAAACCATGGAGATAAATCTGAGTTCGATTTTTTATCTTTCAAAATACGCCATTCCGTATTTGAAAAAACAGCAAGGAAATATTCTGATCAACGCATCGATTGCGGCCTACAAAAGTTTTCCCAACCATCCTGCCTACTGTGCATCAAAGGCTGGCTCGGTTGCATTGATGAAACAAATGGCCGTTGAATACGCACCGGAAATCAGGGTAAATGCCTTGTGTCCGGGGCCAGTGGACACACCCTTGATATGGGATTCCGCAAAGGCTTTTGAAAACCCTGAAACGGCCGTTGAAAATGCGGGAAAAGCAACTTTGATGAAGCGACTGGGAAAACCCGAAGATGTTGCAAACTTGGCCCTTTTCCTGGTATCCGACAAGGCATCATGGATTACGGGAACCGCAATGACCATTGATGGCGGAAAATTAAACGCGTAGCATGAAACAAAAGCTATCTATCATAAAAATAGGCGGAAACGTTATCGAAAATCAAGATAAACTATCGTTGTTCTTATCGGGTTTTTCGCGGTTGGAAGGGTTAAAAATCCTGGTCCACGGTGGTGGAAAATTGGCTACCCAATTGGCGACCGAACTGGGCATTGAATCAAAGATGATTGGTGGCCGCAGAATTACGGATGCCCAAAGCTTGAAAATAATCACGATGGTCTATGCCGGGCTGACCAACAAAAACATCGTTGCAGAACTACAGGCGTTGGAATGCAATGCGATTGGATTGACCGGGGCAGATGGCGATACCATTCAAGCCCATAAAAGACCGGTGCGCGATATCGATTATGGTTTTGTCGGCGATGTCGAAGGAATAAATTCGATGACGATCTCGCAATTGTTGCATGCCGGACTTACTCCTGTTTTTTGCGCAATGACCCACAACGGTAACGGACAGTTGCTGAACACCAATGCGGACACCATTGCTTCGGAACTTGCCATCGGCATGGGCATCGATTTCGAGACGACTTTATACTATTGTTTCGAAAAGAAAGGGGTTTTGATGGATGTCAATGATGATGACTCGGTCATAAAACATATCGACTCGGCCTCCTATAAAAAATTATTGCACGGCAAGGTCATTACGGACGGAATGCTTCCGAAGATGGAAAACTGTTTTCACGCCCTTCGGAACAATGTGCATAAAGTCTGCATCGGAGATATAAAAATGCTCGACCCCAAATCGACCTTGTTTACAACATTGACCTTATGAAAATGGAACAAAAAGAACTAACGGAAAAAGCGATCGAGCTCTTGAAGGAATTGATTTCCATTCAGTCTTTTTCATCGGAAGAAGACAAGACCGCCGATGCAATCGGCAATTGGTTAAAGTCGTTCGGTATTCCGTTTCAGCGGAAAATCAACAATATAATTGCGGTCAACGAACATTTCGACGAAAACAAACCGACTCTGTTATTGAATTCGCACCACGATACGGTCAAACCGAATTCGGCATACACCAAAGACCCTTTTCACCCGCATATCGAGGATGGAAAATTATACGGCTTGGGTAGTAACGATGCGGGTGGGGCATTGGTTTCATTGCTTGCCACATTCGTCCATTTCTATGGCGCGGAAAACCTGAACCACAATATATTGATGGTCGCCTCAATGGAAGAGGAAAGTGCTGGTTCCAACAGCCTTGGAAGTTTATTACCTGAACTTCCTAAAATCGATGTGGCCATTGTAGGCGAGCCCACTTTGCTCGATTTTGCCATAGCCGAAAAAGGGTTGGTCGTCTTCGATGCCGTAGTCAAGGGAACTCCATCGCATGCGGCACATCCGAACTATGACAATTCCATTTACAAAACCATCGAGGTGTTGCAATGGTTCAAAAATTACAAGTTTGAAAGAGTCTCCCCAACTTTGGGGGAGGTAAAATTGACCGTTACCCAGATCAATGCTGGAAGTCAGCATAATGTCGTTCCGGCGCAGGTCGATTTGGTCATCGATGTTCGCGTTAACGATAAGTATACAAATAAAGAAATCGCCGATATATTGAAGAAAGAGGCCCCTTGTGAATTAAAGGAACGCTCGTTGAACCTAAACTCGTCGGCCATTTCAAAAGACCATCCCTTGGTACAATCGGGCATTGCATTGGGCAGAAAGACCTATGGGTCCCCTACCCTTTCGGATCAGGCGGCTCTGACCTGTCAATCGTTAAAATTAGGGCCGGGGGATAGTACACGGTCACATTCGGCCGATGAATATATTTATGTGCGCGAAATCGAAGAAGGCATTGATCTGTATATTAGAATTTTGGAGAAGTTTCTCGTCTCCTAGTTTCAAAATGAAGCAAGAATTTGGAGAAAAGAACAAATCAAAAAACATCAGGAAGCGAATAGTGAAATAAACTTTGTACTACGTACTCAGTACTAATGACTAATTACTAAACATATGAAACTTTGGGACAAAGGCTTTAGCACCGACAAAAAAATAGACCATTTTACGGTAGGCAATGACCGGGAGCTGGATCTTCTTCTCGCCAAATATGATGTCATAGCCTCTACCGCCCATGCCAAAATGTTGGGCAAAATCGGGTTGTTATCCGAAGAAGAGGCCGCTTCGTTGGTCGATGAATTGGAAAATATCGAGTCATCCATCGAAAAAGGAACTTTCACAATTGAAGATTCTTTTGAAGACATGCATTCCAAAATCGAATTTCTGCTCACCGAAAAACTAGGCGATACCGGAAAGAAGATCCATACGGCACGATCGCGAAACGATCAGGTTTTGGTGGCAATGCATTTATATTTAAAGGATGAATTGACGGAAATAAAGTCACAGACGAAAGCACTTTTTGACTTGTTAATGGATCTTGCCGAAACACACAAAGCGATTCTTTTACCCGGTTACACACATTTGCAGATTGCCATGCCCTCCTCTTTTGGTCTTTGGTTCTCCGCTTATGCCGAAAGTTTGATCGACGATCTCTATTTTATCGATACCGCTTACAAGATAGCAGATCAAAATCCGTTAGGAAGTGCAGCGGGGTATGGCAGTTCCTTTCCAATCGACCGGACCTTTACCACCGAAGAAATGGGCTTTAAAACCCAAAAGTATAATGTGGTAGCCGCTCAAATGGGGCGCGGTAAAGTCGAAAAAGCGACCGCTTTCGGTATGGCAAGCATTGCGGCCACATTATCAAAAATGGCAATGGACATCTGTTTGTACATGAGCCAGAATTTCGATTTCATTTCATTTCCAGATGAGCTGACCACAGGCAGTAGCATTATGCCCCACAAGAAGAATCCTGATGTTTTTGAACTGATCCGTGCAAAATGCAACAAGCTTCAGGCCGTGCCCAACCAATTGACCTTGGTCATCAATAACCTGCCAAGCGGTTACCATCGCGATCTGCAATTGGTCAAGGAAATAATCGTGCCCGCGATTCAGGACATGAAGGCCTGTTTGGAAATCCTGACGTTCAGTCTAAAGGAAATACGGGTGAACAAGAACATCCTCGAAGACCCCAAATACGATTATCTTTTCAGTGTGGACACCTTGAACGAACTGGTACAGAACGGAATGCCCTTTCGGGATGCCTATAAAAAAATGGGACAAGAAATACAAGAAGGTACTTTTACACCGAAACGAAATATTTCACATTCGCATGAAGGCAGTTTGGGGAATTTGTGTTTGGAGGAGATAAAGAAAAAGATGGATAAAATTACTTAATCATCCCCAAATTGATTACCTCTTGATCGGTCAAATACCGCCAATGTCCACGGGGCAAGTCTTTCTTGGTCAAACCGGCATAGACGACACGGTCGATTTTTACCACTTCGTACCCCAAATGTTCGAAAAGACGCTCGACCACTTTGTTCTTTGAACTATAAATTTCTATACCGACTTCCCGCTTGGGTGCATCGTCGATAAAACTGATTTCTTGAACACGAACAGGCTTTTCGTCCAAAACGATTCCCTCCTGGATTTTCTTCAGGTCGGCACTTCGTAAATCTTTGTTCAATTCGACATGGTATATTTTTCGAAGTCCATTTTTTGGGTTTTTCAATCGCTTGGTCAAATCGCCGTCGTTGGTGAAGAGCAAAAGTCCGGTAGCATGTTTGTCCATCTTATCGATTGGAAGCAAAGGGGATTTGGAAGCGTTTGAAATAAGCCCTGAAACATTTCTCCGCCCCTTTTCATCGCGAACAGTCGTTGCAAAATCTTTGGGCTTGTTGAGCAAAACATATTCTTTTTTTACGGGATTCAGCAACCTTCCCTCAAACCTGACCTCATCGGTCATCTTCACCTTATACCCCATTTCGGTAATCGGTTTTCCATTGACCGTAACATTACCCGCTGCAATGTAGATATCGGCGTCGCGCCTTGAACAAATCCCTGAATTGGACACGTACTTATTCAATCGAATAAGGTCTGTGGCTGCCGTTTTATCGTTTTCAACACGTTTTTTGATGGGTGCATTACCACGGGCATAACTTTTCTTTCGAAACGTTCCGCCCTGTCTCCCTGAAGCTCGCTTACCATCGTTTGAACCTGATCTGCCCATAACCTATATTTTTGCAAAGGTAATTTTAATCATTGAATCAAACGTTTAAATAAGGCTGCAGGTTACGATTACCTTAGCGGGAGGAATTCATTTAAATGATATTCCATTGTCGAAATCGGTTCAAGATCAAATCGACATCGATCAACAAGATACTGAAAACGCCTATAATGATGATAAACTTCAGAATGTTGTGAAGCACTACATAATGTTTTTTTGAGGAGGATTTCCAAAGTAACACCATTGATAGAATCAACAAAATGCTACTTCCCATAAAATAGAGGTACATGTGTCCGACATCGAACTTGGTAATCAGTAAATAGGCGGGCAACAGTGTCAAAAGAATCAAAACGCTAATACATATTTTGGAAACTTTCGATCCATATAGAATCGGTACCGTCTTATAGTTCTGGGCAAGGTCGCCGGTAATATTTTCGAGATCCTTTATCATTTCCCGCGCCAAAATTAGCAAGAACAGGAAAATGGCATGTACGAAGATTACAGTTTCAAAATTCTTATAGTAAACAAAAACCGCAAAAAAAGGAGTAATGGATAGTGTGGCCGAAACAAAATTACCAACAAACGGTACACGCTTCAATTTGTGGGAATAAAACCAAATGCCGAAAATATAGGCCGAGAAAAAAAACACGGCCCTGAAAGAGACATAGCTCGCGGCAAAGACTGCCAAAAAGTTGAGCACAAAATAAGTGGTCAGTTTAAAGCGCTGGCTGACCAATCGGTCCAACATACTCTTTCTTGGCTTGTTGATTAGGTCTTTTTCGGCATCATAGAAGTTATTGATGATATATCCTCCTGCGATGACCAGTGCCGAGGAAACCACAATCAAAAACAGGTTCAAGTCAAAAATAACCTTGCGCAACGGAAGGTTGGGAGATAAGATGTAAATGGCCGCCAAATACTGGGCCAAAACGATCATCAGTATATTATAGCCACGAACTACAGAAAACAGGCTCAATAACTTTAAAAGCAAGAGCTTGTTTTTTCTGCTCAACATGTTTAGCGATTGTTCTAGAAGTTATATACCACTTCTAAATTGTAGCCTTGTAAAGCCCGTTTGGCCTTGTCTATATCCTGGGTGAATCCAAGAATATAACCCCCGCCACCAGACCCGCAAAGTTTTAGATAGTATTCATTTGTATCAATACCCCTTTGCCAAAGCTCATGGAACTTTGAGGGAATCATTGGTTTGAAATTATCGAGAACAACATGAGATAATTGCTTGAGATTTCCGAAAAGCGACTTTACATTGCCGTTTATAAAATCTTCAACGCACGCATCGGTATGTTTTATGAATTGATTTTTGAGCATCGAACGAAAGCCTTCTTGCTTCATCTTCTCCATGAAAAGTTGTACCATTGGCGCAGTCTCTCCCGTAGAACCGCTATCCAATAAAAACACAGCTCCTTTTCCTTCCGTATTTTGGGAAGGTATACTAGTCGACTCGATATTGTCTTTTGAGTTGATAAGAATAGGAAGGCTCAAATAACTGTTCAAAGGGTCCAAGCCCGATGATTTACCATGGAAAAATGATTCCATTTTACCAAAAATCGTCTTTAATTTCAACAATTTCTCACGGGTAAGGTTTTCAAGTACCGTAATCTTATCGGTCGCATATTTGTCATAAATAGCCGCAACCAGGGCACCGCTGCTACCAACACCATATCCTTGAGGAATCGAGCTATCGAAATACATACCCGCATCAATATCTTTTTTTAAGGACTTGAAATCGAAATTGACCAAATCAGGACTATTCTTCTGCACTATTTCTAGATAACCGGCAAACTCCCTTAGCCCACTATTCGATTTCTTGGCAGCCTCGGAAGACGTATCGGTCGTTTTCAAGGCACCTTTAAAAAAGTTATAGGGGATGGAAAGTCCTTTTGAATCTTTGATAATCCCGTATTCCCCGAAGAGGAGTATTTTTGAATAAAATAAGGGTCCCTTCATAATTGTTGTTTGATCTGAGGCATTCTAGTTTACGTTTCTATATACGTACGAAACTTCAAAAAAGTTACATTTTTTTTGCCCCAAATCCAATTCTATCACAAATATACTGTCCGTTTTCGCAATATGCAACCAGCTCATTCTGAATAAATTGATAGACCTCTTCTTTTTCTTCTTCAGGATAAAGTACATGAACATTTGCCCCTGCATCCAAAGTAAAACATACATGAGTGCCCGAAGCCTCTCGAAAAATCCATATTTTATTGATGATTTCAAGGGTGTTCGGTTTCATCAAAATGAAATACGGCTGGCTTGTCATCATCATACCATGCAAGGTAAGGGCCTCGCTTTCGACGATGTTGATGAATTCGGTTAAATTTCCATCCTTAAAAACGGATTTTAATTTTGACAGATTTTCGTGCGCTTGGTCGAACCGCCGAGCCGCAAACGGATGATCGTGCATCAATTCGTGACCGATAGTACTGCTTACTTGTTTCTGGCCCTTGTCGACAAGAAGAATGGTGTCGTGATAGTTCTTGAAATTGCGATGCACTTCATACGGGTATTTTATCCCGAACAAATCGGAACTGCCGACGGTATCGTTATGTTTCCCCCAATGCACGAGGTCACCCTCGATACTTCGTGCCGCACTACCAGAGCCCAAGCGCGCTAAAAAAGAAGCCTTTTTTTTGAAATACGCTTCGGTAATCTCGGAATCCAACAGCTTTTCTATATCCATTAAACACAGAGCCAACGCGGCCATACCACTGGCCGAAGAAGCAATTCCACTGCTGTGGGGAAAAGAATTTGAGGTTTCAATAGTAAAATGATATGCTTTCAAAAAGGGCAGAAATGGTTCAATCCGTTTAAAAAAAGTCTCAATTTTTGGTTTAAAACCTTCCATGGATTTTTCTTCAAACCATAAATCAAATGAAAATTCATCCGACGGGGTATTTTTTGGAACAAAATCCAAAGTAGTCGTCGTAGAACAGGCATCCAAAGTAAAACTGATCGAAGGGTTTGCAGGGATTTGACCTGCTTTTTTGCCCCAATATTTGACCAAGGCGATATTACTCGGAGCCTTCCATTTTACTTTTCCCTCGATCAAGGAAATCGAGCTGTTCCGAGAAATAAAATCCTTTTCCGTCATGGAATTTCAATTTGTACAAAGATAGGTTTTAAGAGACTTAACAAAGTATCGATTTGATTAATCTCCCGCTATGGCCTGTGCCGCAATGTATCCTCCGGTCCAGGCATTCTGAAAATTGAACCCCCCGGTAATGGCATCAACATTGATGACCTCACCGGCGAAATACAAATTGGGCAGCAGTTTGCTCCGCATGGTCTTGAAATCGATTTCTTTTAGATCGACCCCGCCAGCAGTCACAAATTCTTCCTTAAAAGTACTTTTTCCATCAACCCGGAATTCGCACCGCGTCAACTGATCGGCCAAATTTTCAAGCTGTATTTTGGTTGTTTCGGCCCACTTCAAATCTTTAGGAATGTCCGCCGCCCCGACCAAATTCGACCATAATCGTCTGGGTATGTCAACGGCTTTGGTCCTTAAAACGGTTTTTTTAGCCTCGACTTCCCGTATTTCTTTCAAGAAGGGAAGCATCGCACCCTCATGAAATTGTGGAAGCCAATTGACCCGAATCCTGAACCTGTACTTAAGTTCATTCAATGTTATGGCACCCCAAGAAGATAATTTCAAAATAGCGGGGCCGCTCATTCCCCAATGGGTTATCAAAACCGGTCCTTCCGACTCAATCAACGATTCTTCGGCAACGACACTACGCAGTTTTATGGTTATTTTTGGGTTGAAGGTTTTCCTAGCCAGCACTTCTACCCTGGCGTAAGTACTCAGACCCGGTATTCCATCAATTCTATCATCTTTGATATTGAATGTGAACAAAGAAGGTACGGGAGAAACTATAGTATGCCCCTGTTTTTTTAACAAATTCCATATTTTGGTATTACTGCCAGTAGCGATCAGCAATTTTTTGGCCTCATATTCACCCTTGATCGTTGTAACGTGCCAATGACAGTCCTTTTTGTCCGCGGTCTTAGCAGGGATACAGCTAAAATCCGTTACCGTACTATGCCGATAAACCTTTATTCCCAGTCTCTCGGCTTCCTTTACAAAAAACTCAATAATCGTACGTGAAGTATTCGATTTGGGGAACATGCGACCATCTTCCTCGATTTTCAACGGAACACCCTTTTCTTCAAAAAAAGCGACTGTATCACCACTGCCATGGGTATGAAAAGGCCCAAGAAGTTCTTTTTCGCCCCGAGGATAGTTTTTCACCAATTCCGACGGGTCAAATTCGCCGTGGGTAACGTTGCAACGACCTCCACCTGAAACCTTGACTTTGGAAAGTACTTCCTTACCACGTTCAAGAATGGCAATTCTAAGATTTTTATTGGCCTCTGCCATATGAATTGCTGCATAAAAGCCTGCAGCTCCGCCTCCGACAATGATGACATCGTACATTAACGTACACGTTCTGGAAAGTTTGTAATAATACCATCGACATTAAGATCTTTCATGGCCTGAATATCTGTCGAATCATTGACCGTCCATGTGTAAATCTTAAGGCCCTCGCTTTTTATTTTATCCACGACCTCAAGGTTCAATTTCTTAAAGCTGGGGTTAATCGCCTCGGCATGGAGGTCTTTTGCTATTGGTAGCGCTTTTATAGGGTCATCTTCGGTGAGTACTGCAATAGGTATAGTGGGGTTAAGTTCCCTAATGGCACTGAGCTCATCCCATTTAAAACTAGAAATCAAAAAATTGTTTAATTGCCACCCTTTCTCCCTTACATAATAATTGACGATGAAATTAACCCTGTCGGCAGTATCGGAACCTTTTAGCTCGATATTCAGGCGCACCTTATTATCGATCAATTTAAGAACGTCCTGTAACATCGGTATACGATGATTACCGTCGAGCATCACCCTATTAAGGTCAAATATGTTGTATTCTTCGATTCGCCCCCCTGCATTGGATAACCGTTCGAGCCGTTCATCGTGGAACACCACGATTTCCCCGCTTTTAATCTTAAAAACATCGATTTCGATCATATCGACTCCAAGATCTAATGCTTTTTGGATGGATGCAAGTGTATTTTCAGTCTCGTGGCCCATTGCACCTCGATGCCCTATAACCAATGGTTCTTTCATAGTACAACTCGAAAAAGTAAGAATCACAAGTGTGACAATGCAAATAATCCTCATGACCGTTTCAGGTTTAGTTAAGGGCAAAAATAAAAGATTCCAACGGATTTAACCTCACATTGATCTTACCACTACCTTGTTCCACTTTTAACGGCGCCATGCTCCCATATAGCATGTCGGTGCATTCATAATCCCCATCTCCCAATTTCCATTTTTGGATTACATCTTCAGGAATCTTAAGTTCAAACGAATAATGCCTTTCGGCATCAAAATTGGAAATCACAATCAATTTTTCCTTCTCGGACCATCTCACGAAAGACAATACCCTGTGGTCATAATTTTCTGTATGTTCACGATTGTAATAATGTATGTCTTGATAGTTACCCATCAATGCATCACTCGATATGGTAAAATTCAAAAGTCGCTTGTAAAAAGAACGTAAATCTTTTTCTTCCTCATTTAATAGCGCACCGTCGAACTTTTTATCATTTACCCATCTTTGATGGTTGGGCACACCGATATAATCAAAGATCGAGGTACGAGTCGGACTACCGAATCCCGCTTGTTCCTTAGCCGGCTCCCCTACTTCTTGACCAAAATAAATCATAGTGGGCGAAGTGCTTATAGTTGAAGAAACGACCATTGCAGGTTTACCCCTTTGTGCATCACCAACAAAATCGGGGCTGGCGATTCGCTGCTCGTCATGGTTTTCCAAAAAGTGGAGCATGTGATGTTCGATATCTTCCAAACCCTCCTGAACTTTAGGAATATGATCCGTCCACCCATGGCCTTGCATGATATGTTTCAAGCTATCATAAAGCTCTACCTTGTCATAGAGGTAGTCCATTTTTCCTTTTCTGATATAGTCCCGGTACAAACCGGGATTGTAGACCTCCGCCAATAGAAAAGCATCCGGATTCTTCATTTTGATGTGGGAATTCATGTAGCTCCAGAATTCTACCGGTACCATCTCTGCCATATCGAACCGAAAACCATCAACGCCAATTTCCAACCAGTAGAGGGCAATATCCTTAAATTTTTTCCATGAATTGGGTACATCCTTATCGGACCAAAAAGCATGATGTTCCTTATAATCCTTCAATCCGAAATCTTCAGGAAGCGTGTCAAAATCATAGGCCCCATCGGAGCGAACACCATAGTTGATCTTCACCGTTTCATACCAATCGTTCATATCGGGGCGGGGCGAGCGCGAGCCGTTCCCTGTCCATTTGGCAGGTATTTCGTCAAATTTTCCATCTACCAGTAAATTGGGTTCCCCACCCAAAGGAAGGTAGCCATTATGCCATTCGGGTACCTGAAACGCAACTCCGGGCACATAGTAGAAATCATTGTTCCGGTCAAATTCGACCGCAACATCATCAGAAGCGCCAAATGGTTCGGAACCTACCGGCGTCGATTTTCCTTCATAATTCCGGGCGACATGGTTGGGCACGATGTCGATCAGCAACTTGAGGCCGGCCTCATGTGTTCTATGTACCAGTGCCTTGAATTCTTCCAATCTATTTTCAGGATCGTCCGCGAGATCCGGATTCACATTGTAATAGTCCTTCACTGCGTAAGGAGATCCCGCACGACCTTTGACTACATCGGGGTCGTCATTCGAAATACCGTATTCGGTATAGTCGGTTACCAAAGCATGGTGCGGAACACCGGTATACCAGATATGGGTGACACCTAGGTCTTTGATTTCCTTCAACGCTTTTTTATTGAAATCCGAAAACTTGCCCACACCATTTTCTTCGATGGTACCCCAAGGTTTGTTCGTAGTATTTGTATTGCCGAAGAGTCTAGTAAAAACTTGATATACGACTTCTTTCTTCTTGCCATCTTTGTCGAACGACCTCATATTTTCAGTTTCTTTTGTATTCGGTGCGCATCCAAAAACCAACAGTGAAAGTAATATCGAGTATTTGTTCATGGCACTTTGTTAATTTCAGGATCTTTCCACAGATCATAATCAATGGCTTACCTCCCCTATTCTACTTTGGCCACCACGGGTTTTCCTGGAGTAACCACAACACGTTTACCGTTGACACGGATCGATATTTCTTCCTTGCCATCCAATTCGAACTGGGTTTCCCCTCCACTTACGGTAACCTTTACAATCCGCTTCCTGAAGTTGATCTTGAACGAATACCCCTTCCATTGCTTTGGAATCCTAGGAACGAACGAAAGTTTATCATCGATGACCCGCATACCTGCAAAACCTTCGACGATGCTCATCCATGTACCGGCCATTGAAGTAATATGAAGGCCTTCTTCTACTTCTTTGTTGTAATCGTCCAAATCTAAACGAGACGTGCGCAAATAGAACTGGTAGGCCTGTTCCATTCGATTCAACTTGGCAGCCTGAATACTATGCACACAGGGCGACAATGAAGATTCATGTACTGTGAAGGGTTCATAGAAATCGAAATGCCTTTCAAGTTCTTCAAGTGTAAAATCGGATTCGAACAAATAAAAACCCTGTAAAGTATCGGCCTGTTTGATATAGGGCGATCGCAAAATACGGTCCCAACTCCATTTCTGGTTGATCGGCCTTTGTGATTTCGGCAAATCGGCAACGGTAATCAATTCTTTATCTAAAAATCCGTCTTGCTGTAAATAGATCTCCTTTTCCTTTGAATATGGAAAATATAGATTTGATGCTACTTTCTTCCATTGTCCCGTTTCACGGTCGCTTAGCTTGGTCAGACCTATGATCCTGTCATAATCATCAGGATACCCATCTTTGACCTTATCCAATTGTTCCAGTGTATAATTGATACACCATTTCGCCAAGTAATTGGTATACCAATTATTGTTGACATTGTTCTCATACTCGTTCGGCCCGGTAACGCCCAGAATAACATATTTCTCTTTTTGTTGCGAAAAGGTCGCCCGTTGATGCCAAAATCTCGAAATGCCGATCAATACCTCCAGGCCCATCTCAGGAATATAGGTGTAATCGCCGGTATATCGGTAATAATTATAGATGGCAAAGGCGATAGCACCGTTACGGTGTATTTCCTCAAAGGTAATTTCCCATTCGTTATGACACTCCTCACCGTTCATGGTCACCATGGGGTAAAGCGCGGCCCCATTCGAAAAGCCCAGTTTCTTCGCATTTTCAATGGCCTTTTCTAAATGATTGTACCTGTACTTCAACAAATTTCTAGCGACTTTTTGGTCTTTGGTAGCCATGTAGAACGGAATGCAATAGGCCTCTGTATCCCAATAGGTACTACCCCCGTATTTTTCACCTGTAAAACCTTTTGGGCCAATATTCAATCTGGAATCCCTGCCCAGATAGGTCTGGTTCAAATGGAAGATATTGAACCGGATGCCCTGTTGTGCCTTGGTATCTCCTTCAATGGTGATATCGCTCATATCCCAAATCTTGCCCCAAGCCAGCTTCTGTTTGTCCAGCAATTCATTAAAGCCCAGATCGGTCGCCTTTTGCAATGCCTTTTTTGCCGCATCGACCAATTCAGTGGCCTTATGGTTTCGGGAAACAGTGTAACCGCCAAATTTATGAAGTGCAACAGTTTCCCCCTTCTTTACTTTTCGGCTAAATCGATGACTTATCCGTAGTTCTCCTTTTTCTTCGGAGACCTTTACATTGACCGGCTTATTTTGCAAAAACAAGCGAGATTCCATAAAGGTACATACACCAAAATTCGTTTTTAACGTATGTGATTCGATAAAGGCCTGATCGCCTTCCGGTACTACATTGGTAGTATTCCAAAATTTATCGTCCCAATTGGTATCTTCATTGGTAATGCCGCTATCTAGATAGGGAACGAAGGTTATTTCTACATCGGCATCAACAGGTGTGATTTCATATTTTATAGCTCCGACCTCATCGATATCCAAACTTAGAAAACGGGTTACATTCACGTCTAATTTTATATCATTGGCGGTAACGGCCCTAAATTTTCGCTGGTACCAACCTTCCTTCATGTTGAGTTCCCTTCGAAAACCTTCAACTTTCTTGCACATATTCAAATCCAGTGGTTCATCATCGGCCAGAACATTGATACCGATCCAGTTGGGCGCGTTCAATACTTTTGCAAAATATTCGGGATAACCATTTTTCCACCAGCCGACACGTGTCTTATCAGGATAATAAACCCCAGCAATATAACTGCCTTGAAAGGTATCACCGGAATACTGTTCCTCGAAATTGGCCCGTTGCCCCATAGCACCGTTGCCAATACTAAAAATACTTTCGGATGATTTTACATTTTCCTTGTCGAAGCCCTCTTCTATGATGGACCATTCGTTTGGTTTGATATAGTCTTGGTTCATAAATCAATAGTGTTTAAGGTTTGGAGTTCAAAAGTCGGGTTCTCACTTTAATAGGTTCAACGTGATAAATTTCAGGTATCTTAATTCAATTTTTAAACTTAGTTCTTTTATGGAATTTTTACCAAAAAAGTTTGGTAGAAGCTTTTATCCGTAAAAACATGAGAAAATTGGTCTTGTTTTCCTGTATTAAGGAATCCATCTAATCTATCAATAACGATAGACGGCATACTTGTATCACTTTTTGGCTTTTTACCTAATTCTCAAGCCATGTTTTCGTGATTTTGATATCAAGATGAGACCGGAAACCATTCAAGCCTTCCCGTTTAACTTATCGATCAACGCATCTAAAAATGTAAAATCGATTTCCGTAAAATCGGTAAAATTGTATTTCGCATGAACCAAAACCTTAGGGTCACCAATTCCAATACTGGTCATCCCTGCAATGTTGGCCGCTTCGATTCCGGCCAAGGCATCTTCAAAAACAACGCAGTTTTCGGGCTGGACCCCCAAGTTTTTCCCGGCGATCAAAAACACTTCTGGGTTTGGCTTCGCCTTTGTTACCTGATTGCCGTCAACAAGCGTATTAAAATACGACAATAAGTTCACTTTTTGTAAAATGGGTTTGGCATTTTTACTTGCCGAACCCAAAGCCATTGGAATCTTTCGCGCTTGAAGATAGTCAAGCACCTTTGGTACATCGGGTAAGATTTCTGACTCGTCCATCCGGTCAATGTAGGAGAGATAGTCCTCGTTCTTTTCGAACAACCAGGCATCGATCTGTTGTTGTGAGGCATCAATATTTCCCATTTCCAATAAAATCTCGAGACATCTTTTACGACTTACCCCTTTGAAACGTTCGTTATCCTCTTCCGTAAATTCAATTCCCAATTCGTCCGCCAATTTTTTCCAGGCTAAATAATGGTACTTGGCGGTATCGACGATTACACCATCTAAATCGAATATAAATCCGGTTTTGTTCATTTTTACAAATATATCATTGATCAGTTAACGGTGGAATTCCGTTCTACAATTGTAGCCTCGATAACTTTGGTTTGATACGATTCTTGTTCATCATCATCTTCATTAATTTCCCTCTCAACTTTTTCAATCAACATTTTAGCAGCCATCTCACCCATTTGTTCCCCGTGTTGCGCCACGGTGGTCAATGAAGGCCTCGAATGCCTGGACAATATTCCATCGGTAAAGCCGACAAAGGCAATATCCTCTGGCACCTTAAAGCCAAGTTTTTGGGCAATTCCCATACAACAGACAGCGAATATTTCATTAACACACAACGCCGCATCTATTTGCTCTCTTTTGAAAAAATCCAAGATCAAGTCTTCATCTATTTCGTCATATGCCAATGTCAAAATCAAATTTTCGTCGAGTTCAAGACCCTCGGCGACCAATGCATCTTTATATCCTTGGGCACGCTCTTCGCTTACGTTGAAATAATTCTCATTGGTGACAAGGGCGATATGCCGTCTTCCCTGGGCGATCATTTTCGAAACGGCCTTATGCGCAATCTCTCTGTCATTGATTATTACTTTATCACAATTTATTTGATCCGTAACCCTGTCAAAAAGTACGATCGGAATACCCTGCTCGATAACTTCCCTTAAATGATTGAAATCATTTTGCCGTTGCGTCGATCCCGATAGGGCCATAATAAACCCGTCAACGCTGCCATTGGCAAGCATTTCCATATTGATTACCTCCTTATCGAAAGATTCGTCGGAAACACAGACGATAACGTTATATCCTTTGTCGCTCGCATATTTTTCGATTCCTCTAAAAACCGTGGTAAAAAAGTGATGGACAATATTCGGGATGATTACCCCGATATTTTTGGTCTGCTTGTTTTTCAGGCTAATGGCAATGTTATTCGGCTTGTAGTTGTACAGTCTAGCAAAGGCCTGAACTTTTTCCTTGGTATCCCTACCGATCTCGTCACTATTTCTCAACGCCTTTGATACGGTCGAAACAGAAACTTCCAATTCGCGGGCAATATGCTTGAGCGTAATTTTTTTTTTCAATTTTCAAATGGATTTCACTTTCTACCATCTCATCGACCAAACCGAATCGACCGGTTAAATGGTGAATTTAAAGTTTTAATGTAACAATACGGATAAATAACACTTTATTCTAACATTCTATGCAGTTTGTTAAAAAATGATTAAAATCTGTATAAAAACAAAATGTTATATATTTGTGAAAAAATATGCATTCCCTATATTCGATAACCGAAAATTGTGAAAACAACAATTAATAATAGTTGGTTTTGCCTGAGTGGTAAAATCAAAAAGTTATCAACACGAAAACGGTTTCGTAACTTCTTTATAATAGGCTAACTGAATTTTAACAAAAAATTTACATAAATTCATCTTTGCAAATAATTTAACTCAACTTAAAACTAACTTTTTATGAAAATTAAGCTGCTTAAAAGCTTGGTGGTAATCGGAGCATTTCTGTGTTTCGGATTCATTCAGGCTCAAGAGGTTACCGGTACGGTTTCTGATGTAAATGGACCCCTACCGGGTGCCAGTGTCTTGGTTAAAGGTACGACCACAGGTACGCAGACGGATTTTGATGGCAACTTTACCCTTAATGCGGATTCTGATGCTACTTTAGTATTTAGTTACATCGGTTTTTTGACACAGGAAATTGCCGTCAATGGACAATCTACAATTAATGTAGTACTTCAAGAAGATGCCCAGGCATTGGAAGAAGTTGTTGTTGTCGGATATGGATCTCAGGCCAAAAAAGAAATTACCTCGGCCGTTACCTCTGTAGGTGAAGAAGAATTCAACAAAGGGGTCGTAAACGATCCGGCCAGTCTACTACAAGGTAAAGTAGCCGGGTTAAGTATCTATAACAAAGGGGGCAACCCTAACGAAGATCCTGTTGTACGTTTGAGAGGTATCTCAACTATTGGGGCCAACTCGGAGCCTTTGGTCATCGTTGACGGTGTAGTAGGTGCTTCGTTGAACAACGTAGATCCTAACGATATTGCCAGTATCAACGTTTTGAAGGATGGCTCCGCAGCTGCTATTTATGGTACGCGTGGTTCGAGCGGTGTTATTTTGGTAACTACAAAGACTGGCGGAGCAGGCGGCACCAGTGTAGATTATAATGGGCAATTCTCACTTGCTTCTCCAGCACGTCTATTACCTGTAATGTCAGGAGATGAATTTGCAGCTGCTGGAGGGGTCGACCTAGGGTCGCGAACCGATTGGTTGGACCTTGTTACGATAACCGCAGCCACCAAAATCAATAATGTAGCGGTTTCAGGTGGCGATGGCAACTCCAACTTTAGGGTTTCGGCCAACTTCAGGGAAGCCCAAGGCATTCTTTACAATTCGGGCTTTAAGCAATACAATACCCGGGCGAATTTCAGTACGCGCACTTTTAACGATAAGTTGCGTATCGATTTTGATGCATCGTATACCAAACGCAATAGCAATTTTAGTTTTACCGAAGGTTTACGTTATGGCCTATTGTACAACCCAACGGCACCAGTATTGGGAGCGGATTCTCCGTTTCAGTTCGATTCGGAAACCTATGGCGGTTATTTTGAGACGCTTGGACTTTTCGATAGTTTTAACCCAGTTTCAATTGTTCAACAAGGTACCAATCAGGGCTCTAAAGACGAATTTACCTATAGTGCCAATTTTAAATATAACCTTACCGACGCTTGGGATCTTACTGCACTTTTTTCGCAACAGAGCAGCAAAATCCTTAATTCAGGGTATGCTCCTACAACACTTTTATATTTGGGCAATGCCTCAAGTCCGACCCGGAAAGGTCTTGCGCAATTATATACCGAAGAACGAAACTTCAAATTGTTTGAACTATATACCAGTTACAATACCTCAATTGGAGAAAGTACCAATCTTTCGCTTACCGGAGGTTATTCATGGCAACAGCAGAACCAGTTCGACTATTTTCTTTCTGCAGGAGGTTTCCCGAATAACAAATTACAGTACCTGAACGCGTTAGAATGGTCGACCGATCTTGACAATGCCGGTTTTGCAAACTACGGCAGTAATAATTGGCCCAATGACCGAATTATTGCCTTTTTCGGACGTGCCAGTGCGACTATTAACAATGCAATTTTTGTGAATGCTTCTTTACGAAGAGAAGGTTCATCAAGATTTGGTGAAGGTAACAAATGGGGCCTTTTCCCTTCTGTTGGTGTGGGTGTCGATTTGAACCAGTATTTGGAATTGAACAATGTGAATCTTTTTAAAGTTCGATTAGGGTATGGAGTTACAGGGGCATTACCGCCGACATTTGGACTTTCACAACCACAATATCAGGATGATGGTTCACGATTATCCGCAGTTCCATCACTTGAACCAAATCCTGATTTGAAATGGGAGGAAAAAGCGGAGACCAACCTAGGTATCGAATTTGCGACCAATCGTTTTTCAGGAACATTGGATCTTTATACTAGGGATGTTAGTGACTTTATATTATTAGCGACAATTGAAACCAGTCAATCGGTTACCGGAGCAAACCAGCAATATCAAAATGCTGGAAAATTACAGACCAAAGGTTTGGAACTGTCGTTAAATTATGACGTAGTCAAACAAGACAACCTATCGTACAATACAGGGCTGAACTTCACCACCTATAAATCGACCCTAAAAGAATTTATTACACCTCAGGAGATGAGGGCCAATTTAGGTTCCCCTGGGCAAAACTCAACAGAAATGATTCGGGTCAAGGTCGGTGAAGAAATTGGTCAGATATGGGGGCCTGTTTTTACCGGTGAAGTCGTTGATGGCAGCCAGGTTCTTGCTGATGTTAATGGTGATGGCACCCTAAATACCGGGCAAGATCAGGCCTTGGCAGAAGACGGTGATTTTGCCATTTTAGGTAATGGTATCCCTGATTTTGAATTGGGTTGGTCCAATCAATTGACCATTGGCAGGTTTGATGTCAATGCCTTTTTCCGTGGTGCCTTTGGCCATAGTTTGGTCAATACCTTTAGGGCTTTTTACGAACCTCGCGTTGGTAGCCAAGGTTCTTATAATTTTGTAAATACTAAATACGCCGACCCTTCGATTACCAATGCCCAGTTCAGCTCGCTTTATGTGGAGAAAGCTGATTTCTTTAAATTGGACAACCTGACCATCGGGTACAACTTTGATATCGGCGAGAATAAGTATATCAAAGGTGTAAGATTAAATGTAAGTGGTCAAAACCTCTTTACGATTACGGGCTATACTGGAGCAGATCCCGAACCACAGCTTGTGGATATCGGCGAAAACACCGGTGGTGCCTTTAACGCTTTGGGCAGTGATCCCTTAGCGCCCGGTATAGATCGAAGAAACAATTATTTCTCAGCACGTACATACGCTGTGGGTCTTAATATTAACTTCTAAAAAAAAAAGCGATGAAAAATATTAGAAATGTAATAATGATGTGCGCGGGGCTACTTTTTTCCTCCTCGTGCACAAATTTGGATGAAAATCTCTTGGGGTCACCCGCTGAGCCTTTCGTTTCCGATATCCCTAGTGCTGCCTTCGAAGGTGGGGGTGCTGGCCCAGGAGATGCCCTTGCACCTGCCTATAGTCAGTTTCGAAATGCAGGCAATGCCAACCATGGCGGGTATTGGTCGATACAATCGGTATCGTCCGATGAAATGGCCGTGACTCAAAAAGGAGGTGACTGGTACGATGGTGGAATATGGATCGATATGCATAGACATACGTTCGGACCTGCAAGTGGCCCGGTCGATAGTGCTTGGAACCAACAATATACGGCCATAGCTGCTTGTAACGATCTTTTGGCCGGGGGCTTGGATGCCAATGGAGAGGCACAGATCAGAGCGTTGCGCGCCTATCTCTACTATCGTTTGATGGATTTATACGGTAGGGTAAAAATTGTTACCTCGCCGGGTGATAACCCTCCACAGGCAACACGTCAACAGGTTTTTGACTTTGTAGAAAGTGAATTATTGGACGTTTTGGGAATTACTGCTGTATCTTCTTCCATGGATTTGTCCGGTAGTGCCTTAGGTACCGACAAAAATCCGTATCGCATCAACTTGTTTGCGGCCTTAGGGATATTATCCAAGGTATATCTGAACGCGGAGGTCTATACCGGAACCGGAAGATATCAAGAAGCTGCCGATGCCGCATCGTATGTTATCGATCAGGGTGGCTATATTTTGTGCGATGATAGCAATTGTATTAAACCCAATCCTGGAAAAAGACCGGCCGTTGATTCAGACCCTGAAAACCTCACGGGCTACGCAACTGTTTTTGCACCCAATAATCAAGATAGCCCTGAAATCATTTGGTCGGTGGCTTATGATGGTGTTTCTGCCGCGGGTATGAACTTTAACATGATGTCATTGCACTATTCGAGCCAGTTTACTTGGAACTTTGATTCACAACCATGGAACGGTTATTCGGCCTTGGAGGATTTTTATAATTCGTACCAAGATGGCGACGCACGTAAAGAAATCAACTTCTTGGTTGGCCCACAATTGGACTACGGTGGCTCTGCAATTTTGGATTACGCTGCAACCGATGGTGAATTGGAATTGGATTATACTCCAGACATCAATGAATTGGAGCCCAATGCCTCTAGGAAAGGTGGGGCGCGATTGAACAAATTCAGCCACAGGCTCTTTGAGCGAAACGAAATGGACAATGATATGCCAATCATACGATTGGGTGATCTGTACTTGATACGTGCCGAAGGGATGGCAAGGGCCGCTGGAGACTGGAATATGGCCGCTCCCGATGTCAATACCATTCGCGCTAGGGCTAACCTTGGTCCGTTGAGTCCGTTGAACGAAGATACTTTCTTGGCAGAACGCGGCCGTGAAATGTTCCAAGAGGCGGTCAGAAGACAAGATTTGATCCGTTTCGGCAAGTTCGATGACCCATGGTGGGAGAAAACGAACAATGATGCCCATAAAGCGTTGTTCCCGATTCCCCAACCACAAATCGATGCTTCTAACGGTACTCTGACCCAAAACCCTGGGTACTAATCAATAGACTTTTTGACAAGAAAAGGGTTATCTTTTGATAGCCCTTTTTTACTTTTACCAATGGTGTCGAGAACAACAATCATAGGTGTCCTTTCTGTTTTTTTCGTAGTGTCGTGTACACAGAAAAAGGAAGGTGTTGTTACACCTTCCTTATCCAAACGCTTTCAGCTTAAAACCAATATTGGTATCGATTTTCGGAACGAGCTTGTCTATACCGAAGATTTTAATCCATATACCTATCGCAATTTTTATAATGGAGGTGGGGTCGCTCTTGGTGATATTAACAATGATGGGCTTATCGATATTTATTTCACTGGAAATATCGTGGATAACAAATTGTATTTGAACAAAGGTGATTGGCAGTTTGAAGATATAACCGAAAGTGCCAGTGTAGCGTGTAAGAATATATGGTCTTCCGGCGCGACTTTTGTTGATATAAATCACGATGGGCTCTTGGATCTTTATGTTTGTAAATCAGGTAAACCCGGAGGGGAAAAAAGGCATAACGAGCTTTTCATAAATAACGGTACCAATAGCGAGGGACAGATTACATTTACAGAAAAATCCAAAGATTACGGGTTGGATATTACCGGACTATCGGTACAAGCCGCTTTTTTTGATTATGACAAAGATGGAGATCTTGATTGCTATCTTTTGAACAACTCGATCCGCTCTATCGGCGCCTATGACCTTATCAAAGATCAAAGAAAAATCCCAAGTCCTTCGGGAAATAAATTCTTAAGGAACGAAAACGGCAGGTTTATCGACATTTCAACGGAGGCCGGTATTTATACGAGTGCCATCGGTTTTGGTCTTGGTATTACCTTAAGCGACTTCAATGGCGATACCTGGCCCGATATTTTTATTTCAAACGACTTTTTTGAACGTGATTACCTCTACCTAAACAACCAAAACGGTGGATTCGCTGAAGATGCCGAAAAGTCATTTTCTTCGTTCTCTATGGGATCCATGGGCGCCGATGCGGCCGATCTTAACAATGACCTGTTACCGGATCTCATGGTCACCGAAATGTTGCCTACGTCTATCGAGCGCCAGCGCACCAAGGCCCAATATGAATCATGGGATAAATATACCTTGGCCGTAAAACAGGGGTACTCGCATCAATTTCCCCGTAATGTGCTACAACGTAATATCGGCAATAATCAATTTCTGGAAATCGGAAGGTTTTCAGGGGTTTCCGCAACGGAATGGAGCTGGGCCTCCCTTATTTTCGACATGGACAACGACGGCTTACGTGATATATTCATCAGTAATGGCATTTATAAAGATCTGTTGGACAGGGACTATCTGACCTATATGGCCAATGAAGAAAAGGTACGTAATCTAATGAATACCGAAGCAGAGGTCATCAAAAAACTCATCGACCTGATGCCTTCCGAACCCGTACCCAACATAGCCTACAAAAACAAAGGTGATTTCTCCTTTGAGGATAGTACCATAGATTTTGGATTGGATACCCCTAGCTTTAGCAACGGTAGTGCCTATGGAGACCTTGACAACGATGGCGATCTCGATTTGGTCGTGAATAACGTCAACATGCCATCCTTTGTTTACGAAAACAAAACGGATACTGCAACAAGCAAAGGCATAAACATAAATTTCAAATCGAATTCACAAAATACAATGGCTATTGGGGCAAAAGCTACCCTATTTTATGGCAATGGAAAAAAAACGGTCGCCGAGAATTACCCCTCACGTGGGTTCGAAAGTTCGATTAACCATGGTGTTCATTTTGGGTTAGGCTCCCTTTATGTGATCGACAGTCTATTGATCGATTGGCCAAATGGAACTTTTTCCAAGGAAGAAAATCTATCTGCAAATCGCAACTACGTTTTTCAGGAGCCCGAGGAATCATTTTCGAAACCAACACGAAGGTTCGAACGAAATGATCCGCTCGCTCAGATTCCTGGATTATTTTCTTTTAAACATAAAGAAAATACGTATGTCGATTTTAACCGTGAGCGACTTTTGCCGTTAATGTCCAATAATGAAGGTCCTGCCCTGGCCCTGGCCGACATAAACAACGATGGGGTCGATGATGTATTTATAGGCGGGGGCAAGAACCAACCGGGCAACCTTTTCCTTTCGAATGCAAATGGGTTTACTAAGATTGAAGAACCGTTCGCAAATGACAGTAGGTCCGAAGATGTCGATGCGCAATTTTTTGATTGTGATGCCGATGGTGACCTAGATCTTTATATCTGTAGTGGCGGTAAGGCCTTTTCAAAATATGATGCGTATTTACAAGACCGCCTAATGATAAACGATGGAAACGGTAATCTATCAAAATCTAGCAAAACCCTTCCTTTTCCTGAACCGTTGAGTACATCCGTGGTCGCCACCGAAGACTATGACAAAGATGGTCTAATTGACATTTTTGTTGGAGGTAGGTTCGACCCGGAACTTTATGGCAGGCCGGTTTCCAGCTACCTTTTCAAAAATAATGGAGGGTCGGAATTTGAAATATCCGAACAGGAAGTTTTACAGAACCTAGGTATGGTTACCGATGCCGCTTGGGCCGACATGAACAATGACGGTTGGCAAGATTTGATTGTGGTAGGCGAATGGATGGCCATCAAGATTTTGATCAACGAAAATGGAATCTTGAGCGATGCGACCGAGTCTTACGGACTGGCTGGCTCTCAGGGAATGTGGTCTTCGTTAAAGGTGGTCGATATCGATAGTGATGGTGATATGGACCTTATTGGAGGCAATATCGGCGAAAATTCATTTTACCGATCTGGCGTTCGAATGTTCATTAAAGACTTTGACGGCAACGGATCTGCCGAACAGATCATTTGCCATAAATTCGGGAATCGCTATTTTCCGATAGTGGATCGAGACGAGCTTATTTCACAGCTTCCAGGATTGAAAAACAAACTGCTCTTCTTTAAGGATTATGCAGATGCTTCAATGGTGGATATTTTTGGAGCGGAAAGCCTCAAAGATGCCTATATTGTGGATATCAATTCAGTAAAAACTACTTTGTTCTTGAATTCTAATGATAAATTTTTACCCCAAGAGCTTCCTCAGGAAATTCAATACTCCAATGTAACCGCTTTGCAGGTTTTCGATGTTGACGGTGACGATATATCGGATATTGTTTTCGGGGGAAACCAATATTTGGTCAAACCCCAATTTGGCCGATTGGACGCGTCAAAAGGATGGTTGGTCATGGGTAAGGTCGATGGGCAGCAAAACTATGGGTTTGAAAAAGTTAAAAGCCTAGGAATTAATGGTCAGATTCGGAACTTTGACATACTCCATAGAAAAGATAAGAACATTTTACTAACCGCTATAAACGATAACGAAATTCGGTTCAATGAAATTCAGTAAGATTTTTGGGTCAATCGTTTTATTTGGTCTGACCTTCATGTCATGCCAATCCGAATATACGAGAACCGTAAACCGAGAGGCCAAAAAAGGTGCCGTCAAGGACAGTTTGATCTTAGGAATGTCTTTGGGTGACACCAAACAGGAATTTTTTGATAAATGTTGGCAGCTTAATAACAAGGGGCTTGTTTCCCAAGGGCCGAACAATCAGTCGGTGCAATATATACTCTCGTCAAAGGGCACGGACAAAAATTTGACGGCCATAAATATGTTATTTTATGGCAACTTTGATAAACATGACACTATGATCGGTCTTGACATGGAATTTTTCTATAAAGCCTGGGCTCCATGGAACGACCAATATATGGGCGAAAAATTGCTCCCTGTACTTAAGGACACACTGATGAACTGGTTTCCAGGGAACGAATTTATTCCTGTAAAAGTGGACAAAATTGACAAAGAAACGTATGTTAAGGTCGACGGCAACCGTCAAATCGTAGCCTATGTCAAAGACCAAAAGGAGGTGATTGTCAAGATTGAAGATCTAAAATTCAAATATCCTGAAAAATTCAAATGACCCGCAAGATGAGAAATAGATTGTACATGACTTTCCTTTTGATCGGTGCGCTATATACCTCATGTACCCAGAAAAAGGACAGGGATGTGGATAAGGAGCCCAAGACGTTATTCCACCTGTTGGACAGTTCTGAAACGGGTGTTGGTTTTGTAAACGACCTCACTTACAATCAAGATTTCAACGTTTATAAGTATCGTAATTTTTATAATGGCGGAGGCGTTGCAATAGGTGATATCAACAATGACGGTCTTGTCGATATCTATCTTACTTCGAATCTAAGCAAGAACAGGTTATACCTCAACAAGGGTGGTTTTAAATTCGAAGATATTACGGATATTTCCAAAGCTGGGGGAACCAAAGCATGGTCAACGGGTGTTACCATGGTTGACATCAATGCCGATGGCTACTTGGACATTTACGTATGCAATTCAGGTGACATTGCCGGTGACAACAAGCAAAACGAGCTTTTTATCAACAATGGCCCTTCTCCGGGCTCGGGTCAAATATCATTTACCGAAGCAGCCGAAGAATATAACATCGCCGACCAAGGTTTTTCTACCCATGCCTCCTTTTTTGATTATGACCGTGATGGTGACCTCGATGTTTATCTACTTAATAACTCGTATAGGTCTATCGGCAGTTTCAACCTTCAACGCAATGAGCGCCTTGAGCGTGATGTCTTGGGCGGTGATAAATTAATGCGCAACGATGACGGAGTCTTCACCGATGTAACCGAAGCGGCAGGCATCTATGGTAGTGTCATCGGTTTCGGACTCGGTGTTACGGTAGGTGATCTCAACAACGACAATTGGGAAGATATTTATGTTTCCAACGATTTTTTTGAGCGCGACTATATCTATATTAATCAAAAAGACGGCACTTTTAAGGAAACCTTGACCGAACAGATCAAATCGGTCAGCGGAGCTTCTATGGGTGCCGATGTTGCTGATATCAATAACGATGGCCAGAACGATCTTTTCGTTACCGAAATGCTTCCCTCGGAGTACGATAGACTAAAGACCGTAACCACTTTCGAAGATTGGAACAAGTACCAGCACAATATCAAAAATGGCTATTATCATCAATTTACTCGAAACATGCTTCAATTGAATAATGGCAATTCCACTTTTAGTGAAATCGGACGTCTAAGCGGTGTCGAAGCTTCTGATTGGAGTTGGGGAGCCCTCTTTTTCGATATGGACAACGATGGCCTAAAAGACCTATTTGTTGCCAATGGCATTTATAAAGACCTTACAGATCAAGATTACCTGCAATACATATCCAATGAAGCTGTAATTCAGTCCATCGTTGCTGACAATCAAGTTGATTATGATAAGTTGATCGAGATTATCCCTTCCAATAAAGTACGTAACCATGCCTATAAAAATCTAGGAGGGTTGAAATTCGAGAAAAATTGGCAATCGGGTCTTGATACACCAAGTTTCTCAAATGGTTCCGCATACGGAGACCTTGACAATGATGGCGATCTCGACCTGGTTGTCAACAATGTCAATATGCCCGTTTTCATCTATCGAAATGAAACCGATTCCGAGCTTGATAACAATTACCTGAAGTTAATTCTGAAAGGATTCGGCCAAAACACCAATGCCATTGGGGCCAAAATCGAAGCAATTGCCAAAGACAGAACTTATTTCTTAGAGCAACAGCCCATTCGCGGTTTTCAATCAAGTATGGATCTACGCCCAAATTTTGGCTTGGCCAATGATGATATGGCAGCGGTCAAGGTCATTTGGCCCTCGGGCAAGATAACCGAATTGCAAAACGTGAAAGCGAATCAAACTCTGACCCTTGACGAAAAAGATGGGGTCGAATCCAATGAAAATATTGAATCTGTAAAAGAGCCTTTATTTGAAAAGAGTGCTGCACAAATCGACTATAAACATCAAGAAAATCGTTTTGTCGATTTTGACCGAGATCGATTGCTCCCCCACATGTTGAGTACGCAGGGGCCCAAAATGTCCATTGCCGATGTTAACGGTGATGGTAAGGAAGATATTTTCATAGGAGGTGCAAAAGGAAGTGTCTCTACCCTGTTAGTGGCCAAAGGAAATGGATATGCGAAAAGTAGCGAGGACAATTTCAAGGCAAGTATTAATTTCGAGGATGCCGGAAGCCTTTTTTTCGATGCGGACAATGATGGGGATCAAGACCTATATGTCTGCAGCGGAGGGGTCGAATTTTCCAATTTTTCAAGTTACCTGAAAGATCGTATCTATTTCAATGACGGAAGGGGTAATTTTTCGCTTTCGCCGCAACTATTGCCTTCAGCTACCAAAAACAATAGTACTTCGATCGTAATCTGCGATGATATGGATGCAGATGGCGATTTGGACCTTTTTGTGGGCGAGCGAAGCATTCCGAGTCAATATGGCATTCCCGGATCAGGGTTTATTTTGCAAAACGATGGTCATGGAAATTTTACCGACATCACCGCAAAAGCCGCACCTGGTTTGGAGAATATCGGCATGATTACCGATGCCCGATTTGCGGACCTCAATGGCGACGCAATTAAAGAACTGCTCGTTGTCGGCGAATTTATGGGAATCGAAATTTTCACCAATCAAAACGGCAACTTCAAAAAAAGTGTCAATAACGCGTTGTCGTCCTTAAAAGGTTGGTGGAACATTGCCTTGCCAAAAGACCTTGACGGTGACGGAGACCTTGATATTGTATTGGGCAATCACGGAGAAAATTCCCGATTTAGGGCAAGTAGTGAAAGGCCTATCACCCTTTATGTGAAGGATTTCGATAAAAATGGGTTCATAGACCCCATTATGACATTTACTTCGGAAAACGGAAAGCAATATCCTTATAATTTAAGGCATAATCTAATCGACCAATTAAAAGATCTTAAGAAAAAGTATCCTGATTACAACTCTTTTAAAGATGCTGATATAATCGATATGTTCGGCGAAGAAGAATTGAAGGATGCCGTACAAATCGAAACGAGCTATCTTTCCTCGATCGTTCTCATCAATGAGGGTAATCTCGATTTTAAAGCAGTAAATCTTCCTGTTGAAACGCAGTTTTCGCCTATTTATGCCATTGCGGCCCAAGACTTTGATGGCGATGGCGATATAGATCTTGTCATGGGCGGTAATTTATATGGCACAAAACCCGAAGTAGGCAGGTATGATGCCACTTATGGAATGTTTTTGGAAAATGACGGACAGGCTAACTTCAAATACCATCCTGGAGGAAATGGTTTTTTCGTAGATGGCGAGATTCGAGACATAAAAATCGCCAACCGTCAATTATTGGTCGCAAAAAATAATGACTCGCTAGAAATATTCAGCTATTTAAAATGAGAACTTTAGGTTTATTCATTGCCTTATTAATCCTAGTGCTGGCAAGTTGCAAAAAGCAAGACGCAAAATTGGCCGAAAAACCTACACTCTATTTTGAGAAGATAGAATCTTCGTTCTCTGGAATTGATTTTTCAAATACTTTATCGGAAAATGGCGACCTGAATATTATCGAATACTTGTATTACTATAACGGTGGTGGCGTCGGTATCGGCGATTTTAATAACGACGGCCTTGAAGATATTTTTTTCACGGCAAACGAAGGGCCAGACCGATTATACCTAAATCTTGGGGGGGTTAGATTTCAAGACATTACCGAATCGGCCAACATCAAAATGGACTCAACCTGGTCTACGGGGGTTTCGATAGAAGATGTGAACAATGATGGGTATCTCGACATCTATGTCTCAAAGGTCGGTAATTATAAAAATCTCAAGGCACACAATCTTCTCTATTTGAACGACGGCCCCATTAGTGGTTCGCAACAAGTAACATTTACCGAGGTCTCCGAAAAAACCGGGGTCGATTTTTCAGGGTTTTCTACACAAGCATCGTTTTTGGATTATGATAAAGACGGCGATCTCGATATGTATCTTATGAACCACTCCGTACATACGACCCGAAGTTACGGCAATGCCCAAAATAGAAATCAAAAAGATTCATTATCGGGCGATCTGCTGTTCGAAAATAAATTGGAACTGGGCAATCTGGTATTCGAAGATGTCACCAAAAAAGCCGGTATTTATAGTAGTCCTCTGGGCTATGGACTTGCTTTGGTCACTGCTGACATCGATCAAGACGGTTGGACGGATATCTATGTCGGCAACGATTTTCATGAAAACGACTATCTTTATTTAAATCAAGGCGATAAGACCTTTAAGGAAGTAGGGGGAGACCATTTGAATCACACCTCAAGGTTTACAATGGGCGCCGATATCGCCGATATGAACAATGATGGCCGTCCCGATGCTTTTACGCTCGATATGATGCCCAACAGCCCCGACATATTCTTAAAATCCGGGGGGGAGGATTCCGATAAGGTCAGCCTGATCAAAGAAAACTTCGGTTATCGAAAACAATACGCCCGCAACACTTTTCAATTGAATCAAGGTAACGGGTTTTTCGCCGATATCGCTCCGATGACGAATACCCATGCGACTGACTGGAGCTGGTCTGTACTGTTGGAGGATTACGACAACGATGGTCTAAAGGATATTTTCATAACCAATGGCATCTATAAACGTCCGAATGATCTTGATTATGTCAACTACTTGAGCAGTGTTGATTTCAGTGCTTATAACCAGGGCCAATCCAAAGCCATGGAAAACAAGCTTATCGAGACCATGCCCACGCTTAAGATTTCAAACGTGCTTTTTCACAATAAAGGCAATTACGATTTTCAAAGACTCTCGACCGACGCCGGATTAGCCCCCTCCTATTCCAATGGAGCCGCCACGGCCGACCTTGACAATGATGGCGATTTGGATCTAGTAGTCAATAATATTAATGATTCTGCAGGGGTTTATGAAAACAAAAGCGAAACCTCGCCCAATAATAATTGGCTGGGTATATCGCTAACCGGTGATGAGGCACATCCGATTTTATCGGGTTCAAAAGCCAAGGTATATATAGATGGTAAAACGTATTACAAAGAGTTGATATCTACACGGGGATTCCAATCTTCATCGACCAAGAAATTGCTCTTTGGGCTTGGCCCGGAAAAAACAATCGATTCTGCTAAAATTATATGGCCTGATGGTAGTGAACAGAAACTCAAAGATTTGAATGTCAATCAATATCAGACCATAACAAGAAATACAGAAGTCGGTTTAGATTACCATGGTACAAGAGTTTCCGATCATACTGTCGGGGAGTTCCCATATAATCATCTCGAAAATTCGTATTTGGATTATGAAAGGGAACCCTTGATGCCAGAAAGGTTGTCCACCGAGGGCCCTGCCGCTATAACCGCCGATTTTAATGGTGACGACCTTGAGGACCTATATATCGGTGGGGGCTATTTGCAACCTGCCAGTTTGTTCCTTGGACAGGAAAAAGGAGATTTCAACAAAAAGAACATAAAAGTGTTTATTGAAGATCAGGCATATGAAGATATCGATGCGGCCGCGTTTGATTTTGAAAATGATGGCGATCTCGACATTTATGTGGTGAGTGGTGGAAATGAAAATATCGAAGGACACCCAAATCTGGAAGATCGCCTGTATATCAATGATGGAAACGGTAATTTCGAACGTTTTGAATCTACGTTGCCCAAATTCAACGGCAGTACGGTTTCTGCGGCCGATTTCAATGGGGATGGCTTCAACGATTTGTTCATTGGCAGTCGTTCGATACCTGGGGCTTATGGCCTATCTCCCTATAGCTTGATATTAAAGAATACTGGCAAAAGCAGTTTCGAAATAGTACAAAAGACCAGATTCGGAATGGTGACCGATAGCCAATGGGCCGATCTGAACAATGACGGCCTCCAAGACCTAATTATTGTAGGCGATTGGATGCCAATAACCGTTCTATTGAACAAGGGGGATGCAACTTTCGAAAATCGCACCAAGGAGTTGGGGCTTGAAAATACGTATGGACTTTGGAATACAGTTTTGATAGCCGACATCGACAATGATGGTTTTCAGGATATCGCCGCAGGTAATGCAGGTCTTAATATGAAGTGGAAAGCTACTAAAGAAAAACCCATCAAACTTTATTTGCACGATTTTGATGCCAATGAGCATTTGGACCCCCTTATTTTTTATGATTTTTTCGGGCAATATGTGCCTTTTGCCAGCAAAGACCTATTGACCGGCCAAATACCTGTTCTTAAAAAAGACTTTTTAAGCTATACCGATTTTTCCAAGATTAAATCGTTGGAAGACCTTACCGGAATAGCCGAAAAAGATATTATGGAGACCAAAGAGATAACCGAATTACGGTCTATGGTGTATTTTAACCGGGACAGTACGTTTGCAGCCTCACCCCTTCCTAAAAAGGCACAAATGAGCAGTATTGAAGATTTCGCTTTTGAAAATGTGGGTCAAGACCCTTCTCTTCTTTTTGTCGGCAACTTTTCTGGCTTTGTGAATGAATTGGGGGCGAACGATGCAAATACAGGCGGAATGTTGACGGGACTCAAAAATGGTTCCTTTCAAGAATATGGCCAATTTCCGTTGGATAAGAACCTGGATGCCAGAAAAATCATCCCGTTAGAGGCCAACAAATATTTGGTGATCTCCAATAATGACAAAGCATATATCCTTCAAAGAAATTGATCCGTATTCACTTTACCGACTTAGGGGAAAAGGCCAAGGTTCATGACCGAATATAGTTGAAATTGGAAAGTTTTGTGTTTGTATCATCGGTCTAAAAACAATATCTTGACCTTTCTAATTTTTCCAAACTAAATTTATGTATTCCATCGGTTATGATTTGGGCAGTTCCTCAATAAAAGCGGCATTGGTGGAAACGGCAACCGGTAAAAGTATTTCCGTAATTAGCGAACCCAGTGTGGAGATGGAAATGATTGCCGTTCATAACGGTTGGGCAGAACAACATCCGGATGACTGGTGGAAACATGTCTGCACTGCCACTAAAAGACTGATTTCAGAAAATGATATCGACCCCAAAGAAATAACAGGTATCGGAATTTCGTATCAAATGCATGGTCTTGTCGTCGTTGACAAAGATGGAAAACCATTGCGCAATTCCATTATTTGGTGCGATAGCCGTGCGGTGGAAATTGGTCAGAAAGCATTTGACGATCTTGGGAACGCAAAGTGTGCGGAGCAACTATTGAATTCCCCCGCAAATTTTACCGCCTCGAAATTGAAATGGGTCAAGGAAAACGAACCCGAATTATACGACCGAATCGACAAATTTATACTTCCGGGCGATTATGTTGCCTATAAGTTGAGCGATACTATCTGTTCTACAATTTCTGGACTTTCCGAAGGAATTTTCTGGGATTTTAAAAAGAATGCCATCGCCGATTGGCTTTTGGACTATTATGGTATTGACAAAGAACTGGTCCCTGAAATCAAAGATACTTTTTCCGTTCAAGGAAAGGTCTCTAAAGAAGGGGCAGCGGCATCGGGGCTTGCTGAGGGCACCCCTATTTTGTATCGTGCCGGAGATCAGCCCAACAACGCGCTATCGTTGAATGTCTTTAATCCCGGGGAAGTTGCCGCGACCGGAGGAACTTCCGGGGTCATGTACGCCATTACCGACAACCTTTCGGTCAAAGAAAGTGCACGGGTCAATAATTTCGCCCATGTCAATTATACCGTCGAAAATACCCGTGTCGGCAAAATGGCCTGTATCAACGGGGCGGGCATTATGTACAGATGGCTTATGAACAATCTGAAGGTCGCTTCGTATGAAGAAATGAATGAACTTGCCGCATCGGTTCCGATAGGTTCAGATGGGGTTACGATTCATCCTTTCGGCAATGGTGCCGAACGTGTATTGAACAACAAAACCATCGGCACCCGAATGGCCAATATCAATTTGAACAACCATGATAAGGCGCATCTATGTCGGGCTGCTTTGGAAGGAATCGCTTTCTCGTTTGTCTACGGCATGGAAATCATGAAAACCGATGGAATCGACGCGCAAGTCATACGGGCAGGCAACGATAATCTTTTCCGATCCCATATTTTTTCGGATACCATCGCTACACTGATCGGCCAGGAAATCGAAATTTACAATACAACCGGGGCCATTGGCTCGGCAAGGGCCTGTGTACTCCACAAAGGTGATTTTGATACATTCGGAAAGCAAATAATCGACAATGATTATGTAATGGGCTTCACACCTTCGAAAGATGTACGGGCCTATAAATCGGCCTATGAAAAATGGAAAAACGAACTGGAACAACTTTTAAAAATAAAAAACGACTAACATGGCATTGATAGGAAACAAGGAATATTTCAAGGGAATCGGCGAAATAAAGTTTGAAGGCAAGGAGTCCGATAATCCTTTGGCTTTTAAATATTATAATCCCGACCAAGTTGTGGCTGGCAAGACTATGCGCGAGCATTTTAAGTTCGCGATAGCCTACTGGCATACCTTCTGCGGACAAGGTGCAGATCCATTCGGACCCGGTACCCAAAATTTTCCTTGGGACCAACCTTCGGACGCCATAGAAGCAGCAAAGGAAAAAGCCGATGCCGCTTTTGAGTTCATCACTAAAATAGGTTTTGACTATTTCTGTTTCCATGATTTCGATTTGGTGCAAGAAGCTTCGACTTTTGCGGAATCCGAAAAAAGATTGGCTGCGATCGTCGATTATATCAAGGGTAAAAAGGCAGAATCAGGGGTTAAACTTTTGTGGGGCACGGCAAATTGTTTTTCAAATCCCCGGTATATGAACGGAGCTTCGACCAATCCTGATTTTAACGTATTGGCACGTGCCGGTGGACAAATCAAATTGGCCTTGGACGCCACCATTGCACTTGGCGGCGAAAATTATGTGTTCTGGGGCGGACGCGAAGGTTATATGTCATTGTTGAACACCGATATGAAACGTGAATTGGACCATATGGGAAGGTTTTTGGGAATGGCCCGGGATTATGCTCGCGGTCAAGGCTTTACCGGTACCTTTTTTGTAGAACCCAAACCTATGGAGCCTATGAAGCACCAATATGATTTCGATGCTGCCACCGTAGTCGGATTTTTACACCAATACGGATTGCAGGACGATTTTAAATTGAACATCGAGGTCAATCACGCCACTTTGGCCAGCCATACATTCCAGCATGAACTTGAAATGGCCGCGGCCCACGGTATGTTGGGCAGCGTCGATGCCAATCGCGGCGATTATCAAAACGGATGGGATACCGACCAATTTCCGAACAATATCACAGAATTGACCGAGGCCATGTTGGTCTTCCTACAAAGTAGGGGGTTGCAGGGCGGTGGCGTGAATTTCGATGCGAAAATCAGAAGGAATTCCACTGACATGGATGATGTCTTCCATGCCCATATCGGCGGTGCGGATACATTTGCCAGAGCTTTGATTACGGCCGATAAAATCATGTCCTCTTCGCCATATAACGAGCTTCGCAAAAAACGCTATAGTTCGTTCGATGCCGGCAAAGGAAGGGATTTTGAAGATGGAAAACTCGATTTCAAAGATCTCTACGAAATCGCCAAAGATAATGGAGAACTTGAATTGCAAAGTGGTAAACAAGAATTGTTCGAGAATATAATCAACCAATATATTTAAGTAACCGTAAGTTTAAAAAAGGGCATCGAAACAATCGATGCCCTTTTCTTTATTTAAGAATCTATTGTGTAATCGATTATACTTTTCATAACGAACGACCATAACTGCGAATCCCTACCGCTACTTAGCGAAGTAGATATAAATTGCCACTACGATAAGACAGACTACGATACCGACCTGTTTGGTGTATTTATATGGCTCTATGGAGACTTGTTTGGTATATTCTTGTACATAAGGGGTTTCCCTTGGTCGAATCTTGCCGATAATCAGCATTATACCGACATTCAACAAAAAGAGAATGGCCATTACATGAAGAAAATGGGGATAAGCCTCGGCCTCTACCATTCGTAGGGCGGTCTCATCGGTAATTCCCGATTCCCTAGCTGCCTGCAATGCCTTTTCCACTCTATTGGGACCGATAAAGAATTGGCTCAAAATATACAATCCTGAACCTAGAAATATGGCAATTTTTGCCGCGATCGCCGGAACTCTTTTCGTCAAGTACCCTACCACGATTATGGTCAAGATGGGTATATTGTAAATTCCATTCACTTCCTGTAAATAGTCAAATATACTTCCGGCGCTATCAATCACCGGGGCAATGAACATAGCGGCCAAGGCCAAACAGACCCCGAATATTTTCCCGTATTTGACAACGGTTCTTTCGGAGGCATCCTTGTTTATATGTTGCTTGTATATATCAAGCCCAAAAAGGGTGACCGAGCTGTTCAATACGCTGTTGAACGAACTTAGGATCGCTCCGAAAAGAACAGCGGCAAAAAAGCCGACCAAGGGTTTTGGCAACACCTCTCTCACCAGTTCACCATAGGCCGAATTGGAATCGATACTACCACTGAAATAATGATAGGCGATCATGCCCGGAAGTACCAGAATAAGCGGCCCCAAAATTTTAATGAACGAGGCCAATAGCAACCCTTTTTGTCCTTCGGCAAGGTTCTTTGCCCCCAAGGCCCGCTGTATAATCTGTTGATTCGTTCCCCAATAAAAAAGCTGTACGAGCATCATACCCGTAAAAATTGTCGCAAAGGGCACTTCTTGCCAATATTCTCCGGTAGAGTCGAAGCGTTCTGGATTTGCTGCCATTAAAGTGTCCATACCACCTGTAATGCTTCCGTCGCCAATGGCCATTAAGCCAAATACCGGTATCATGACACCTCCGATCAGGAGGCCTATCGCATTGATGGAGTCGGAAACGGCTACGGCCTTCAATCCTCCAAAAACGGCATAGATTGACCCGATGATACCGATTCCCCAAACACAAATGACCAATGCCGAACTTTCGGAAACACCCAAAAGGTTCGGAACGTCGAACATGCCGCTTATCGCCTTGGCGCCCGAAAACAAGATTACGGGCAGCAGAACCACCACATATCCTGTCAGAAACAGACCCGAGGTAATGGTTTTGGTCGTAATATCGAACCTCCCCGCTAAAAATTGGGGTACCGTGGTCAAGCCTCCCTTCAAGTACCTTGGCAGCAAAAAAATAGCGGTAACCACCATGGTAATGGCTGCCAAAGTTTCCCAGGCCATTACCGAAAGGCCATCTTTATAAGCACTTCCGTTAAGTCCGACTATTTGTTCGGTGGAAAGGTTGGTCAATAGCAACGATCCGGCTATAACACCGGCCGTCAGGCTTCTTCCTCCCAAAAAATAGCCATCCGAGGAATTTTCATCGGTTTTTCTTGTGGCGAAATAAGAGATTATGGCAACCATCAAGGTAAAGCCCACAAAAGAAAGGATTCCCAACATTTTTGTATCGGTTTGATTATTGGCAATAAATATATCGGATTATTTACGAATACGAATATTTAAAGTAGTTTTTCTAACATATCCATCATAAAAAAGCTACTTTAAAAACAGAAATGACAGGTGCCGATAAACCGGTAATTTATGTTAATAAAAAAGGGGCGCTATCATTATATAAGCGAAGCCCTTGAAAAAGGCAGAAAATAGCCGTAAATTTGCAAGCACTAAAATTCTGTCCTACTATTAATTAATAAGGACACAAACATCGAAGGGCTATGAAAAAGTTTCTTATCGTTACGGCAATTTTTGCCCTAATAACTTCTTGTTCGACAGAAGCAGAAAAAGAACCTATAGAGGTTACCTCTGAACAATTGCACAAATCAGTGGACAAAGTCGTGGAAATCATGATCCACGATATTTTCTCCCCTCCGGTGGCCAGTCGCATTTTTGCTTATCCGAATATCGCCGCCTATGAAATCATGGCGCTTGACAATGAAGAATACCTTTCTTTGGAAGGTCAAGTAGGGCAATTGGGTGCCATACCGAAACCGGATTCTACTAAAGCCATTAATTATGATGTCGCGGCAATGGTCGCACATATGGAACTTAGCAAAAGATTGATTTTCTCCGAAAAACGCTTGGAAACTTTTAGGGATAGTCTTTACGGAATATGGCAAGGCAAAAACCCTGAACTATTTAATAATTCGAAAGACTACGGGTTGGAAGTCGCCGATTTCATCGGAGTATGGATGAACAAAGACAATTACCCCCAGACCCGAACCATGCCCAAGTTCACGGTCGATACCGATGATCCGACCAGGTGGCAACCTACGCCCCCGGCCTATATCGAGGCCATTGAACCCCATTGGAATAAAATACGGCCCTTCGTTATCGACTCGGCGAACCAGTTCAAACCCGCACCGCCATATCCGTTTTCTCTCGAAAAAGAATCGGCATTTTATAAGGAACTAAAAGAAGTATACGACGTTGGCAAAAAAATCGAGGAAGAAGGAGACGCTTCCGAAGAAATACAAATAGCGCAGTTTTGGGACTGTAATCCCTATGTTTCGGTGACCCGTGGGCATCTGATGTTCGCCACTAAAAAAATCAGCCCGGGTGCACATTGGATCGGTATTGCAAAAATTGCCTGTAGAAAGACCAATAGCGACTTTGCCAAAACCGTTTATGCCTATACCAAAACATCGATTGCCATTGCCGATGCGTTTATAAGCTGTTGGGACGAAAAATACCGAAGTAATCTGATCCGGCCCGAAACGTTGATCAATCAACATATCGACGAGAATTGGCAACCTGTATTGCAAACCCCGCCATTTCCAGAGTATACGAGCGGCCACTCTGTAGTTTCGGGTGCCGCCTCATCGGCATTGACCGATGTTTTCGGCGATAATTTTTCTTTTGACGACGATACCGAGGTAGCTTATGGCCTACCAGTCCGTAGTTTCAATTCTTTTAGGGAAGCGGCCGATGAAGCGGCCATCAGTAGAATGTACGGGGGCATACACTATCGTATGGCCATTGAAGTAGGCGTTAAACAAGGTAGGGATCTTGGTAAATTTGTTATCGATAACTTGAAAATGACAAAAGATTCGCATGTAGCTTCCAACCAATGACCAATGTTCAAAATTTCATGGTTTTTCCTTCTCTTTTACCTGGCATCGGGCTGCGGTAATTTTGGCAAGCTTAATTTCCTTGCCCGGCTGCCCCATGAACTGGAAGAGAATTCCGGAATCGCATATTATCCAGAATCCGAGTCGTTATGGTTGGTCGAAGACAATGGCAACAAGGACATAATCTATAAAGTCGATTTTAAGGGAAACATAACCAAAGAGCTTAAAGTCAAAAATGCCAAGAATCATGACTGGGAGGATTTGACAAAAGATGGTAAAGGCAATTTATATATCGGCGATTTCGGTAATAACGATAATGACAGAAAAAATTTGGTCATATATAAATTACCGAACCCTAATTCGGAAAGTGGAGAAAAAATAAGTGCCCAGCGGATAAAGTTTACTTACCCTGAACAAAAGGATTTTCCTCCTGGCCGTCATGAAAAGTTTTTTGATGCCGAGGCATTCTTTCATCATGGTTCACATATATATATCATAACTAAGAATCGGGCCAATCCGTTTTCAGGCGAAGCATGGATCTACAAGGTACCCGATCGACCGGGCGATTACAAAGCCAAATTATTAGGAAAGATAAAGACCTGTACTGATCGGGATACCTGTCAAATTACCTCGGCCGACTTATCCCCTGATGGCAAGCATATCGTATTACTGGGTTACGGCAAATTATGGTTGTTGTCAAATTTTGATCTTGCCAACGATGATTTTGCGCAGGTCAAATTGAGGGAGATCGATTTGGAAGTACACTCCCAACTTGAATCGGCGTGTTTTAAAGACAATACGACCCTATTTCTATCGGACGAAGAAAATCATATGCAAGGAAGAAACCTCTATTCTTTTGCCTTGACCGGACAGCCTTAAATCTATTGAATCGGAGGAAAAGTATTTATCAAAATCCGAAGCCCAAACCGAAAGCAAACCTTAGACCGTCATCACTATTGAAGACCGAAAGATTGAACGACATAATATCTGCAGCGTTCAAGAAAAAGCCACCGCCGTACGAAGTATGCCATTGATCGGAATCCTGATTTTTGATCCATACCCGTCCATAATCGAAACCGCCATAAAAACCTATTGCCAAAGGCAACAAGCCGGTTTTCATTTTTCTTAGACTATATCGAATGTCGGTATTTTGATAGTATGCTTTTTTGCCATTAAAGCGTTGGTTTCTAAACCCACGAAGACCGTCGATACCCCCAATGCTCGCACCTTGGTAGAATTCGTACCCATCGCCTATATTAAAATGGGCCTTCCATTTGGTGGCCAATACAAGCCTGCCATTCGAAATCAGTTTGTGGTCGATGGCGAGACTGGGAACTACATATCCAAAACTTTGGGAATCTCCCCCGACCGATGTCTTATAACCGGCCAGCAACGAAGTTGCCATACCCAATGTCGGGAAAGCCGCATTGTCGGTATTGGCATATTCATATTCACCTTCGATTCCCAAGAAATCTTTCTCATTTTCTTCTCCATTCGCCACATAAAAAGTATTGATAAAGCGATTTTCGGTTTCCTCGACTTCCATACTTTCATAAGAAATTCCCGTTCGTACCTTCGACCCGAACTCGCCACGCCAAACAAGTGAGGGGGAAAAACGCGCGGTCTGCATTTTTACACGGTTATAATCCAGACCCAAAGTGTCATCGATATTCTCGGATTCATTTCCAAAACCGAAGAAATTGATACTGAAATTTGGACTTGTGAACTTTGCGGCCAGCTCAAGATTGGCCTTACCGAACACTTTCGCGAATTCTCCTTTGTAAGCAATATCAAAGCCCTGAGTGGCAAAATAGAAAGCACCGTTCACGGTATGTTGACTCGTAAAAGGATTCTGTAAAAATCCGTTAAAAGTGTAAATGTTCGAAAAACCGATTCGAAAACCATCATCCGGATTCGACCCTAAAGTCGGTACAAATTGATTGCTACTGGTCTTTAATTTTATGGGTTGGTAGGTGTTCGTCTCGTAATCATCGCTCAACCTAACTTTTGCGCCTTGCACATTTTTAAATGTGTTCTTCTTTACCTTTTGATCATAGATGTAAACCCCTTTGCAATCGGAGATATCATAGATATCGTTGTTATGGCCTCCGATTATCCTAATTTTACTATTTGCCGACCGTATTCCTTTTACCTCAAAAAGGTCGTCATCATCGAGCCCATAAACCCATATCTCTTTCGTGGTTTTAGGATCGAATGTCCTTTTAAAAAACTGTTCTCCTTTTTTACCTTTTTTGATCCGGTATCCGACCACTTCGGTTTTTCCGTCCGGAAATCCGGTTATCGTAAAATGATCGTCCTTATCCGTTCCAACGACTACCGGATATTTATCGAGAATGTTATAATACTCCCTTGCCGTGTTGAGCAGATTGTCTTTACGGGCCAAAAGCGTTTTCTTGATTACTGCAATATTCTCGTCGCGTACTTCTTGGGGAAATTCTTCAAAAGCATTATCGATTACCGCTTCATTGATATTTTTTTGGATAAATGCGGTTTGCGCTTCCCAAGTTTTTATATCGGTCTCGGAAAGCAATATCATATCCAATGCATAGGCCTTGGGCGATCCGTTAAAACCTTTTACACTCCTAATTTCCTCGTGAAAGCCTTCCATCAAGGTAAGTGAAGGAATAATACGGGTCGCCAGGTTCATAAAGAATCCATCGCCCATAATCGAAAAGGCCTGGTCTCGATCTCGAGGAACGGGTTTGTACACTACTTTCCCGCTCTCTTTGTCCTTAAACTCGGCCCATCGCCATTGATCGGTATGGCGATCCCAGTCGCCTATCATCATATCGAACAATCGGGCACGTACATACGTCTCTGAATCCACTTCATAGTCCTCATCTTTGCGAAGTTTTTTCAAAAGATCGTCGGTACTGATCAGGGTATTCGAATTGCCAAAACTTTTTTGGTCGCCGTGGCCGCTATCGGTCCGTTCTTCGATCATATAAAGTTCGTCGCCAAATTCATCGTCATAATCTTTGATTGCATCTTGTTTGGGCACATAGTACAATTTGGGATTGGTATGATACAATTCAACCGCATCGGACAACTTTCCGATGGTAAAAGGGGCATACGGATGCGATCCGGTATAAAAATCCTCCAAAAGACCCTCGGTAAAAGTGCCCTCGAAGTCACCTACGACATATTGGTCTTTAAAAGCCATGGCCTGCAAATAAACCTCGGCACTCTTTTTTAATGCACGCATCACGTACTCCTTACCGTCAGGGTTTACCATACGTAAGGACTTGGATTGGTGGCCTCCCCCTTTTCGAACCACTTTTAATCCGCCGAACAAAGTATCGAGATCAACCGTCGGTGCGGTAACCTTCGTGGAATAAACTTCACGATAACGGTCGCCCCAGAGCCATTTGAAAAAACCGCTTTTATCGGTTTCCTGCTCGGTGTAAACCGATGCTTTTGCTTCGCTCGGAAAGTTTTTTGGGTAAAATCTTCCGACGTTTTTTTCATTAGGTGGCAAAACTTGCGTGGCAAAAAGACTTTCTTCCTCGGCTCCATTAACCCCATAGAAAGTAACGTTCGATGAACCGTCATTGAATACATCCAATACCGCATAGCCCATCTTTCCCGTTGAGAACCAACTACCGTTCAACAACCTTGTCGCTCCTTCATTAGCTCCCGAACCACTAATGATCTGCGGTGTATTCGCTTCGAGAATATATTGTAGCGAATGTTCATGGCCTGAGGCAAAAATTACTTTTTCGGAATATTGGGCCAGGGTCATGATGCGCTTTCTCAGTTCATTATATTTCTTGTTCGATAAATCTTCTTGGGAGGCCCCGGCCGTTTTTCGCAACACATTTATCAAAGAGCCCAAAACCGGAATTGGAATACCGTTATTGGCCGGAAACAAATGTCGCTTCAGGGAAAATTGCCCGCCATGGGGGCCATAACTTGTCATTGGGTGGTGCAAGGCAATTATCGTTGTCTTCCCGGCATTTTTTTTGACAAGTCCCTCGAACTCTTCAAAAAACTTCTCCCGATCCTTGATTTCGCAGTGATCGTTCATGTCGGGATGTTTATCCCAGTCGGTCAAGTACCATTCCGTATCGATTGCGATGACGGTAATCGCATCGGTTATATCGATTTTTTTGATCGGGCAACCATCTTCGGGGAAAAAAACATCTTTGCTGCCCAAGTACTCCTGGATATAATCTTGTTGCCGTTCCAAACCTTTTAGTCCATTGGCATACCAATCATGGTTTCCCGGAATGAACAAGGACCTTCCTTTGAAGTTTTCCAAGGTCTTTAATTGGGCATCTATATTATTTTTGGCCTCCTGATAAGATTCATTTTTTTTTGAAGGCATCCCTGCAGGATAGATATTATCGCCTAAAAATATCGCCGTGCTGTTCTTATCGGCGGTGGTCAATCGCTTCTTGAACAATTCCAATGCGGGATTCAATTTCCCTTCAGGGGAATGCCCGGCATCACCGATAAGATAAAACGTATGCAACAATGTATCTCCAGTCGGTTTTGGATGATTCCCAAAATCGGCATATTTTGTTTTTTGGGTGGCACACCCGCCCAAAAAAAAGACCATTAAACCAACTATGAAGTATCTTTTCATCTATAGATTTTCCTTGTGCCAAATTTACGACTTGAATGTTACAAAGTACCCATATAACCATTGCTATGCAAGAATAATAAAATGTTCATATTTTTAGGATGGAAGCGCCAAATTGAACCTATTCATTTTCGTTTAAGCATACTCGGGCCACTAGGAAGATGCATTCTAAACCATCCGGCCTTAGACTAAAATTTTGTAATTTGGATCTACAATAGAACCCTATGTCGGACATCATTCAAAAGGCGAGACATTTTGCCAGCGAAATACTCTCAAAAAACCTTGACGCTTCTTTTCTATATCACAATCTGAAACATACACAAAGAGTAGTAAAGAGCGTTACTGAGCTTCTTGAACATCACGAAGTGACCGATATGGAAAACGAAGTGCTCCTTTTGGCCGCATGGTTGCACGATACAGGTTATACCAAGGGTATCGACAACCACGAGGAACAAAGTTGCTTAGTTGCCAAAGATTTCCTGGAAGGGCAAGGGTATGATAAAAAGGGCATAGATAGCGTATGCTCCCTGATAAGGTGTACTAAAGTGGATGCAGTGCCCAATACTTTGCCCGAAAAAATATTGAGGGATGCCGATGCATCGCATTTTGCCAAAAGCTCGTATTTGGAGATAAGCAATACGCTCAGGGAAGAATGGGCGGAACAAGGGCTACGTTCATTTTCAGATGTGGAATGGCTTGAGGAAAATATCAAGATGTTTACCCAAAAACACCAATATTTTACCGAATATGCCAAAACGAATTGGCAACCGGGAAAGGACGAAAATTTAAAACGACTAAAGAAGGAAAGAAAAACGATCAAACAAATCGCCAAGAAGGAAGCCATCAAATCAAAGTACAAAAATGAAAGTCCGGATCGGGGCATACAGACCTTGTTTCGGGTTACGCTCAAAAATCACCTGACCCTGAGCGATATTGCCGATACAAAGGCCAATATTCTTCTATCCGTCAATGCCATTATTATTTCAGTGGCACTTTCGAATCTTATTCCAAAATTGGACAACCCCTCAAACGCCTACCTGATTTATCCAACCTTGATTTTTATCGTTTTTAGTGTTGTCTCGATGATTATGGCGGTCATGGCCACAAGGCCGAATATTACAAGCGGAAAATTTTCTAAAAACGATGTGGAAAACAAAAAAGTAAACCTATTGTTTTTTGGTAATTTTCATAAAATGAGTCTTGATGAATACGATTGGGCAATGCAAGAATTGGTCAAGGACAAGGATTATATTTATTCTTCATTGACTAAAGACCTGTACTTTTTAGGCTTGGTCTTGAACAGGAAGTATAAAATTCTACGTTGGACATATACCGTTTTTATGATAGGTATCATTATTTCGGTCATTGCTTTCGGAGTGGCCTTTCGATTTTTTGGGCCCCAAAGGTTAATGGACTCGCTCGGCACTGTTCTAAGCCTTCAATTCTTCCATTAGATCGGCATAGGTATAGGTTTCTTTCGACTTTCCACCTTTCTTGTATAAAATGTCGGCCCGTATTGCCTTTAACCCCGTAACGCCCTGTAATCCCTCAAGTTCGACAATTTCGACCTTACCCGTAAAATAGCCTTTGGCCTTTAAAAATTTGATATACCGCAGATACTCGAGTTCATCTTTCTTTTGCGAGTAAACGATCGACATTTTGCCCGGTTGTGTAAGTCTTTCATTCGTTCCTTTAATATGGGACTTATCAATTCGCTTTTTAATTATCTCATAACGGGCATTGTAAGTACCGTCGACATCGAATTGTTTCTCGTCCAACCTAAAACGTATCGACAACGATGTACTGTACACCAAAATAAGGGACGCTACATCAAGTTTGACCGGAAGTTCAGGTTTCAAATTGTAGTGCATATTTTCCATTTCGCACATTACCTGAACCTGCCATAGTCTTAGATTGTTCAAATATAAAGGGTCAAAAACTCGATTATTGGCAATCGCACTGCCTATATACATATTGTGCTCGACACCATCGGTCTTATAACGTTCAAAGTAGTGCGGAAACATCGCTTGGGCCGCGTCTTGTTTTTTATCGATGACCGATGCCAGCTTTTTATTGATCTTCATAACGCTCTCATCGTAGTTTTTACGATGGTCGTAATATGAACGGGTGTTCGGGTCGATCAGCGACTGATACAATTCAACCTCTTTTCTCAAACTTGGGTCGGCGTTTTTAAAATGTTCAAAAACGGGATCGATCTCGTTATATACAAAATCGGCAATGGCCTGTTCACTGTTTGTATATAACATATCTTTTACTTCGTTCAAATAGCCATTGACCCTAAAAATCAGTTCTTCGTATATGGGAAGTTGATACTTATTCCACGCAATCTCCAAGACCTTGTTGATCTCGGTCAACTGTATCATCAAATCTGTCTGAATTGCCAAATTCCTCGCTTTTGAGGAATCCTTAATATCTATTTGGCCATATAAGGGGTAGACATCGTTAAAAACTATCTCTTGAAAAGAGGGTTGCGTACCTTCTAGCCCATCTTTGATAAACCTTTTTGCCTCTTCAACAAACCGCCAATAGACCGAGGAATGCACAGACGTACACTCGTTTTGAATTATTGCGTCTATTAAATTTTCTTCTTCCGCCTTGGAACGAAGAACCGCCGTTACGATATAGGGCATAATGTCATCGAGCTTTTGGGCATTTACAGTATTCAGCTCATTTTTGTTCGGCGAGGTCAGCTCAAGAACACCCAACAGATTACCCTCGTCGGCAATCGGGGCGAATATGGCACTTTTAATACCTTCTTCCTTCAAGTTTTTATAGGTAAGGTTACCTTTCGATTTTTTATAATACTTCTCGACATCCGAAACGGCGAAGTATTTATTATCCTCTAAAAGCAATTTATAGGAGGCCGGGCACAGAATCTCGGCACAAGAAACCCGATCTTCCTTCCTTAAAAGAACACTTTTTATTCCATGGCCGTGCACCCTTTCAAACCGATGGTTGGCAGCATCGTAGACAACAAAACCGGCATTGATGTCCTGTATGTTGAAGAACGACCTGAAAGTTTCGCCCAAATGCTCCATAAAACCTTCATTCTGACGTTTGTTGCTGGCAATTAGGCTTGATTTGATCTCAGAAATGGAATGCTCAACGGTAACATCGAACATACTCGAAATAATAAACCCCTTTGAAATAAAGCTTTGCGGCGGTATTTTTTCTTTCCAAAGCTCAAGATTACCATAATTGTCCAAAAGCTCGTCGATATCGTCCTGGGACAATTTTTTAGCTTTTTCGGTCGGAATGATTTCCATAAAATCGGCATTGTATAGAATACGATAATGCCTGGTTATACCATTTGAATCGGGTATATCGTAAAAAAAAGGTCTCTTGAAATCAATTTTGAACCCATAATAAAAATTCAGGATGACGGTACTAATGGCAATGTACATTTCTTCATCCGGCAATTCGCGCATACGCGGAACAAAATCGTTGCCCGCATCCTTAACGATTTTTTGAAAACGCTTGGAAGAATTAAAAATAATGTTGTAGAAAGGAAGCGAAGCTGCTTTTATCTCATTGTTCGTCAATACCTCCGGAAACGTATCCTGAAGTATCAAGCGTATGAGGTCTTTATGTTCTTCCAATAACGAAACGTCTTGAAAGCCGTCCCTTAACTCAGGAAAGGGCTCCTGGGCCTTTAAAATATGTTTTGCCTTTTTGGCCAAGAATTCGTCATCGCCTTCGGCCATGGCATCATATTGTTCCAACAATTTATTGAAACTGATATATTGCGTCAACGGCGACTCTTCAATGTTATTGAACCCCATACCCCCTTTGTCTTAAAAACGAGGATAAATTTACAAAAGAATGGATATATTTATGTTAAAGACAGTTAACTTGCACCCTATTATGGTCAAGTTGTGAACCTTTGGGAAATTGAACACCAATGAACATCGAAGTTGTGTCTTGCAGTATTAAAACATATGGTGTTCCATTTTCTCCATATTCATTAAATTAGTCCAATGTCATCGAATTTCAGACTGTCCCGGGCGTATGAAAATGCCAAAATTGTACCCTTTGATGACACCTCAAAATTCATACTCTTCAGTGACTGTCATCGAGGCGATAACAGCTTTGCGGATGATTTTGCGAATAACCGCAACATCTATTATCATGCGTTAAAGTACTATTTTAATGAAGGATTCAACTATTGCGAACTTGGCGATGGTGACGAACTCTGGGAGAATCTCAACTTCGAATCGATTTTTGAGGCCCATAAAAATGTTTATGAACTGTTACGTCTGTTTCATTACAGGAATAGATTGCATATGGTATGGGGCAATCACGATATGGTCTACAAAGACCCCGAATATGTCAAAAAGCACCTTTCAAGCTATTATGAACCAATCGAGGACAAGGACAAAGAACTTTTTAAGGGGATAGCCTATCATGAGGCATTAATCTTAAGGCACACCGAAACACAGCAAGAAGTTTTTCTAACTCATGGCCATCAAGCGGATTGGTGGAACTACACTTTTTGGCGTTGGAGCCGGTTTTTGGTACGGGTGCTATGGAAACCGCTTCAGGTGTGGGGTATAGCGGATCCCACAAGTCCGGCGAAAAACTACAAGGAGCTTATAAAATTGGAAAAACGTATCAAGAAATGGATTCTGCGCAATAACCTTCTTATAACCATCGTAGGCCATACGCATAGACCACGGTTTCCCGAACCGGGCGATATTCCCTTTTTCAATGACGGAAGCTGCGTACACCCAAGAAGTATTACCGGTATCGAGATAGAAAACGGAAAAATTTCGTTAATCAAGTGGCAGATCGCCACTACCGATGATGGCATTCTTCGGGTAGTCCGTATTTTATTGGAAGGCCCTCAAAAACTTAACGATTATAAAGAATCACTTTAATCGATCGAATCTTCATTCTGATGGATTTCTAAATCAACGAAACCATTTTGAACAGAGCTTTACCTCTTTGATTTTCAAGATTTTTAAATTTGGAATTTCCAGCCTTTAAAAAATCGATAGCCACAAATCTTCTCCATTCAGAATATGGTTTTGAAAAATAGTATATTTCATTTGTAAGAAATCGGAATGACAACACTTCAGAGTCTTATCGACCAAATTCCTATTAGGCATGATTTTTCATCACATGTGGTGCTTATTGGAATAATTCAAGGATTCTTTCTGTCACTTATCATCTTTAAAAGAAGTAATTCCCAAAACAAGGCCAATATCATTTTTGGCTGGACGGTATTCGCCATATCCCTTGTCATTTTAGACAATTATTTGTGCTATACAGGTTTAATAAAATATGTATTGAATGCTAATGATTCGACCGAGCCGATTGTTCTGTTGATTTCCCCGTTACTCTATTTTTTTCTCTATACCCTGTTGGAACGACGGCCACTAAACATTAAAAAACATTGGGTTCATTTTATACCGGCCATATTATATGCAATATCTCAGATTGGGTATTATTTACATCCGTTATCGGTAAAATATAATGCCTACATCGGTGCATACCACTCGCATTTAGAATATGCCGAAACACCGGCTAGCCTCAACTATGGCTATCATTGGGTAAAAGATGAATTTCGTTGGTTGGTATTGGCAAGTTTTATCGTTTACACAGTTTTAGGGCTGAGGCTGATTATTAAAAACAAGAATTCTTCACGTGCGTTGCGAACGTCGTTCAAAACAACAAAACAAGACTTCGGCAGAAATACCGTAATTTTTATGGCCTTGGCATTTGTGGTCGCCTTGGCCGTTTTTTGGAATTTTGAAGATGACGGGGGCGATCATTTCATTGGCTTTCTGAACACTATAGTAATGTTCAGTACGAGTTTTGTACTACTTTCCGAATCACGTTTTTTTGAAAACTCCTGGATAGCCGACAAATATGAAACACTCGGTGCAAAGAATACGGATTTAAACCTAGTCGATATTCGTCATGCGCTTGTCGAAAACGAATTTTATCTTTCGAATAATGCCTCTATCGGGGGGCTTGCCAAATTATTGAATACAAGCACCAATCATGTTTCACGCATTATCAATTCAGAATTGAATATTAATTTTAATGAATTTATCAACCAATATCGTGTCAAAGTTGCCAAAAAGAGATTGTTGAATCCCGAATTTGCGAATTATACCGTAGAGGCCATTGGCCATTCGGTCGGTTTTAGATCAAAGTCTACCTTTTACAATGCCTTTAAAAAGGAAACGCATATTTCACCGACTGAATTTATCAAGCGGGAAAAAAGACAAAATAGTTCGTAATTGTAATTCTGAACGTATCCCTTCAAAAAAATAGTTCCAAGATTATTTTGATTACCCAAATTTGGATGATCAAAAAACGAATCATGGAAAAAAAATTTCGCCGTTACGATTTAGACTGGTTAAGGGTTATCGTGTTTGCCCTGTTGATTTTTTACCATGTTGGTATGTTCTTTGTCCCTTGGGGCTGGCATGTAAAAAACAATGTCATTTATGACTGGCTCCGTTGGCCCATGCTTTTTTTGAACCAATGGCGTCTACCAATTCTCTTTCTGATTTCTGGTATGGGCACCTATTATGCACTTTCGTATAGAAACCTTTTCCAATTTAATATCGAGCGACTTAAAAGACTAGGAATTCCCCTGATTTTTGGAATGTTGGTCATAGTTCCACCACAAGTTTATTTTGAACGCTTGGCCGAGGGTCAATTTTCAGGTGGTTATTTTGAATATTTTCCCAGCGAAGCCTTTGTCGGCATATACCCCGAAGGCAATTTTAGCTGGCATCATCTCTGGTTCTTGCCATACCTTCTTACTTTTTCGCTGATATTGTCCCCCATTCTAATATACCTGAAAAGAAAACCTTCCCGTTTTAAAAACTGGGTCGCAAAATTGGTCCATAGACCGATGAACCTATATTGGTTTATTGTTCCGCTATATCTGTTGGAAGCCTTAGTGGAACCTTTTTTCCCCATCACCCATGCACTCATAGACGATTGGTTCAACTTTACTTCAAGCCTCGTCTTGTTCTTCTACGGATTTTTGCTCTTGTCAACAGGGGATGTTTTCTGGGAAAAATTGGAACGTATTCGAAAAAGGGCACTTTTTATAGGAATTACAGCGTTCATTGGGTTATTGATAATTTGGCAGTTTGAAGATGGCTATGTTGTTCATTTTACCGAGGCATTCTTTAAAGTGACGAATTTTTGGTCGTGGATCTTGGTGGTACTTGCATATGGGGCAAAATATTTGAACAAAAAAAGTGGACTGTTATCCTATTGTAATCGGGCGGTCTATCCGTTTTATATCTTACACCAGACTATTACCGTTGCGATCGGGTATTATTTAATGAATTTGAACTGGGGATTATTACCCAAGTTCTTGGTACTCACCATAGGTACTTTTTTGGGAAGTTGGATTATATACGACCTGATTATCTTGAGAATACCCCTACTTTATCCTTTGTTCGGATTGAAAACAAAATGAATGAACAGCTACTCCAATTTAAAACTGACGGGTATACTGTAAGGCACCTTTACCGCCACTCCTCGCTGCTTACCTGGGGTCATCTGTGGTAAAAGAGCTATGATACGGGCGGCTTCCTGTTCTAGATTCTGATCGGGCCCTCTTGTTCTGATATCCGTTATTTTTCCTTTGGAGTCTATGGCGAACTGCACATAGACCTTACCTTGTATGTTCAATTCAACGGCTATCTCAGGGTACTGAAACTCTTTTACAATGTGCTGTTGCATTTTTTTTTGAAAACACGCTTTACGCTCATCATTGCTTTTCGCACTCTCGCAACCGGGGTAAATGGGCACATTTTCTATAATCGCGAAAGGGACTGAAATCTCTTCCTCAACTTCCTCAACGACAACATCATCGACCTCAACGACTTCCTTTATTACGGTCTCTTGGCTAATTTCAGTACTCTCGATGATCGTCTCTTCTATTTCGGCGGCATCTTCCACAATTTCGATGACTTCAGGGGCAGATGGAGGCGGAGGCGGTGGTGGGGTCTTTATCGTTTCGGTTATTGGAACTTCTTCTTTCAATTCATCGGATATGTTCATCGACGCAACGGCTAGATTTTCCTTCGGATAGGTCTTATGTTCCAAGGCCATCCAAGTTATAAGTAATACCAAGGTCAAGCCTATTACAAAAAACAGGCCGCTATCCCTGTTCAAATCGGCTTTCGGGTTCTTTTTGAGTTCCATGACGTAAGGTTAAAGCATTGAAAATAAGTTGTTTCAAAAAACCATCCTATGATATTTATCAGGTAGGCAATATCATTTTGTTCCCTAGAACGAACGAAAACCTGTAAATTTTAAAACGGTCGAATCATTGTAGTAGTCCAAAAGTGGAATCGGGTTCAGATGGCCTTAGAAATGGAAATGAACGGATATTCTTTGGCCAAAAGGATAGGTAATGCCGCTAGTAGTTTATATTTACGACTGATTTTAAGCCATATCAAAATTGGATTCATGCGGTCAAGAATATTTTTAATCGGTTTTATAGGCCTTTTTCTGATCAACTGTAAAAATCAGGAAAAGAACGCCCAAACCGATTTACCGGCGAAAAATGACATCGACAAAAAAAAGAATACAGCTAGCGATGTCGAAGAAGTCAATGGCGGGCTTTACTTTCCAGATGGGTTTGAAGCCATAGTGGTCGCCGATAGTATTGGCCCGGCACGACATTTGGCCATAAGGGGCAATGGGGATATTTATGTCAAGCTACGTACCGAAACGGGCAGAAATGGCAATATGGCACTTCGTGATACCACAGGAGACGGGCGTGCCGATATTATTAAACGTTGGGGTGATTACCCGAACGACGGCAATTTCGGAACCGAAATGCGCATTCACAACGGCTATCTTTATTTTAGTTCCGAACAGGTAGTGTATCGGCAAGAACTTACCCCGGGCCTGCTAGTACCGAAAGGAATTCCTGAAATTATCGTTACAGATCAATTTCCAAAAAGATGGCATAACGCCAAATGTCTGGCCTTCGATAATAAGGGAAACATGTACGTTACCTTCAGTGCCCCGACGAATGCCTGTGAGGACCAAAATTCCCAACCCGGTAATGTGAAAGGCATGCATCCATGCCCGCTTCGCAGTGAACTAGGAAGTATTTGGAAATTCGACGAGAACAAACTAGGGCAGTTTCAAGCGGACGGCGAAATGTTCGCGACCGGAATACGTAGCGTTGTGGGTATCTCTTGGAACGAAAATGATAACGGTTTATATGCCATACAGCACGGGCGCGACTATCTGCACAATCATGCCTCACATTATTATAGCAAATGGGAACAGGCAGTTTTGCCCGCCGAAGAGTTTATGAAAATCGAAAAAGGCGATGACTTTGGGTGGCCCTATACCTATTACGATCATTTCAAAAAGAAAAAAATGCTCGCCCCCGAATATGGTGGGGACGGAAAAAAAGAAGCGAGGGAATATAAAGACCCGCTCATGGGTATGCCTGCACATTGGGCTCCGAACGATTTATTGTTTTATAGAGGCGACCTGTTTCCCGAACGTTATAAAAAAGGCGCCTTTATCGCTTTCCATGGGTCTACCAACCGTGCTCCTTACCCGCAGGCCGGGTATGTTGTTGCTTTTATACCATTTAAAGATGGAAAACCAACAGGCGAGTGGGAAGTTTTTGCCGATGGTTTTACGGGCAAGGATACCTTGACCATAATGCAGGATGCGAAGTATAGGCCCATGGGGCTTGCCGAAGGACCTGACGGCTCTTTATATATCTCCGAATCAAAACAGGGAAAAATCTGGCGGGTACAATACACCAAAGATCCGGCCAAGTTTGATGAAAGTCAGTTGGCATCGATGGAAAAAAGAAAGTCAAAATCGCATCTTAAAACGCCTGATGAGATTGCCGATGACCTATCCCTAAGGTAATCCAGTTCAATATTTGTTTATAGATGAACTGCCTTTTTAAGATGAATACGAATTCTTATTCCTAAGTCCTTGCGGCCAAGGTCTTCATTGCCGCCACGAAGGCATCCAATTCTTTGGTACTGGTATAGACATTGGGTGTTATTCGACAGCCATGCACATTGGCACCATCTATGGCAACGGTAAAGATCTTGAACTCTTCCATCAATGTTTTGGCCAAATCCGCTGGTTTGATGTGGGAAATACCGACATTGGCGATACCGCAACTTCTATGTTCCTCGATCGGCGTATTGATAACTACATGCTCTACATCACGAAGTTGATCGCTCCAATAGCGCTGAACAAAGCGAAGCCGTTTTTCCTTTCGTTCCATTCCTATCATTTCAAGATAATCAATGGCATCATTGATGGCCAGATCCGTATGCACAGGATGGGTACCAGTATGGTTCAACCGACTGATGTCATCGGGTTTACGGTCGTGTTCAGCCAAAAGCGGCCATAATTTCGAGATCTTGTCCTTTTTAACGAACAAAAGCCCTGCACCTAAAGGTGTACTCAGCCATTTATGCAAACTTGAACCATAGTAGTCGCAATCAAGTGCTTTTATATCAACATCAAAATGACCAACACAATGGGCGCCATCGACCATAACTTCTACTCCATAACCGTGTGCCATATCGCAAATTTTCCGGATCGGAAGAATATGTCCGGTGATATTGATCATGTGACAGACCATGATAAGTTTAGTCTTTGGCGTAATTTGTTCTTCGTATAGGGCGACGATTTCCTCATCCGATTTCGGATGATTGGGAACCGAAATAATCTTGTTCACGATTCCATACTTCTCGGCCATCAGCTTGAAATGCTCTTGCATGGCACCGTAATCCTGCTCCGCAAAAATGGCCTCATCGCCTTTTTTCCATGGGAAACCTCCTGAAATCAAGTCCAATGACTCAGTGGCATTCCGTGTAATCACCAATTCTTCGGGATTGCAATTGACAAGTTGGGCCAAACGATCGGCCACACTTCTTTTATTGTCCCACTGTACCGTGCGCATATAATAGGAAGCCTCATAATTTACCATTTTGACGTATTCGATAAATTTGTTCAAGGTGGGCTGAGGAACAAAATTGTAATAGCCGTTCTCTAAGTTTATGTAGTCGGGCTTTAATACGTAATCTTCACGTATCCGTTCCCAGAATTCTTCGCTATTACCCATGGGATAGGGCTTGGCATTCGTATCATTTTGAGCATGAAGGCCCATGGGCAGAAAAGGAGAAACGACCGTCGCCTGTCCCAAACGCTTAAGAAAATCCCTTTTTTTCATTTCCGTCTTATTTGAGATAACAAGATAAAAAAGAAAAGGTCACATTTTTCTAATTATCAGTTTATTAATTCTATTCGAGAAATAGTTTTATTTCAATAATTAAGATTTTTTTAACTAAATTGAACGACACTAACATTTGAATCGTTAACTAAAACTTTTTTAAGATGAAAAAATTAATCGCTGAATTTATCGGAACCCTTTGGTTGGTTCTTGGAGGATGTGGCAGTGCAGTCCTTGCAGCAGGATTTCCAGATGTGGGAATCGGTTTTGTTGGGGTCGCGCTTGCCTTCGGCCTTACCGTGGTGACCATGGCCTATGCCATTGGTCATATTTCGGGCTGTCATTTGAACCCGGCAGTGTCGATCGGTCTTTGGATCGGTGGCCGGTTCGATGGAAAAGACCTGATACCCTATATTATTGCCCAGATTACCGGGGCCATTGCAGGAGCGGCAATATTGTACGTAATCGTTACGGGGCAAATGGGGTACGAAGGCATCGGTGGTTTTGCTGCCAATGGATATGGCGAACATTCCCCAGGAGGTTATGGAATGACCTCGGCCTTGGTAACCGAAATTGTAATGACCTTTATATTCCTTTTTGTGATTTTGGGATCTACCTATACCAAAGCTCCAGAAGGTTTTGCGGGATTGGCCATAGGGTTGTGTTTGACGCTTATTCATCTGATAAGTATTCCTGTTACGAACACTTCGGTCAACCCGGCGCGAAGCATCAGTCAGGCACTTTTTGTAGGTGATTGGGCTTTGGGCCAGTTATGGCTTTTTATTGTGGCACCGATTATAGGCGCAATACTCGCCGGATTGCTTTACAAATTTCTGTCTCCCGAAACAAACGACTGAAGTCCTGAAAAAAGGAGGAGCTTTTGAACTCCTCCTTTTTTTATAGAATAGATTCCGTTATATGGGCAAAATGGTATATTTGATTACTTGATTTAAAGTATTCGCTATGCCCTTGGCCATCGTAATTGCCGGAATCGTACTTCTTTTCATCCTTATAGTTCGATTCAAACTCAATGCCTTTTTATCTTTTATTATTGTATCAATTTTAGTGGGAATTGCCGAAGGCATGGACTTTCTAGAGACGGTCCAAGCCATTCAAAAGGGTATTGGAAGCACCTTGGGCTACTTGATCCTTATACTCGGGTTGGGTGCCATGCTCGGAAAATTAGTGGCCGATAGTGGTGCCGCCCAACGTATCACCATGCAGTTGGTGAACAAATTCGGAAAGAAAAACGTACAATGGGCAGTGGTTTTAACGGGGTTCATCGTTGGCATTCCCATGTTCTACACCGTAGGATTCGTCATCCTTGTTCCTTTGGTCTTTACAATAGCGGCGACCACAGGGCTTCCCTTAATCTATGTTGGGCTACCCATGTTGGCCTCTTTGTCAGTGACACATGGTTACTTGCCACCACACCCTGCCCCAACGGGAATAGCCGTCATGTTCGGGGCCGATATCGGTAAAACCTTGCTTTACGGAATTGTTATCGCCATTCCGGCCATCGTTGTCGCCGGACCGTTATTTTCGCGAACCATAAAAAACATAAAGGCAACTCCGTTAAAGGCCTTTTTAAATCCAAAGGTGTTGACCGATGAAGAAATGCCAGGTACAGCAACAAGTATTCTGACCGCATTGTTGCCGGTAATACTGATCGGGCTCGCATCGGTAATGGCATTGATTCTTCCCGAAGGGAATATTCTTAGAAAAACGACAGCTATTTTGGGCGATCCGGTAATGGCCATGCTGATATCGGTACTGGTTGCGATATACACTTTAGGACTACGTAGGGGTAGAACGATGGTCGAGGTAATGGATACGGTCGCTAATGCCGTTTCCGGTATCACTATGGTATTGTTGATTATTGCCGGGGCCGGAGCATTGAAACAAATCTTGATCGACAGCGGTGTAAGCGATTATATTGGTGAGATGCTCAAAGGTTCCACAATTTCACCTTTGGTTTTGGCATGGCTGATCGCAACGGTTATCCGAGTCTGCGTAGGATCTGCCACCGTAGCTGGTTTGACCGCAGCGGGAATCGCCCTTCCCTTGGTGACCAATACCGGAATAAACGCCGAGTTGATGGTCTTGGCCATCGGGTCCGGCAGTTTGATGTTCTCCCATGTAAACGACGGCGGGTTCTGGTTGTACAAAGAGTATTTCAACCTCTCGATAAAAGATACACTGAAAACCTGGACGGTGATGGAGACCACCGTTGGTGTAATGGGCCTTATCGGTGTCCTGGTTTTGGATATATTCATTTAATTTTTTTCTTATGAGCGACAACAAACCTTCTGAAAGAATCAAGGCCTCAGGGCTTACTTTGCCCCCTGCACCACCTCCGGCAGGGCTTTACAAACCCGTTTTGGTCATCGATAATTTTTTGTACGTTTCCGGTCAAGGGCCTGTGAACACCGATGGTACTTTATTCAAAGGTCGAGTCGGAGATACACTCGATCTCGATGGTGGAAAACGTGCCGCCCGTCAGGTAGGGCTCACCATGCTGTCAACGATAACCACTCATTTCGGGGAAGTTGATCGGATAAAGCGCATCGTTAAGACTTTGGGCATGGTCAATTGTACTCCTGATTTTGGCGATCACCCTTTGGTCATCAATGGGTTTAGCGAATTGATGGCCGATGTTTTTGGATCCGATAATGGGGTCGGGGTGCGAAGTGCCGTTGGTATGATGCTGCCGGGAGGAATCGCCGTGGAAATCGAGGCCATGTTCGAACTGTATTAAAAATAAGGATAGTGAAAAACAGCGATTGGTACTCTTTAAATGATACTTCTGAGGTAGTCACGCCTTCTTTATTGGTATATCCTGATAGAATAGCCAAAAACATAAATACAATGATTTCGATGGCCCGCGGAACTTCACGATTACGGCCACATATCAAGACGCATAAAAATGCCGAGATCATAAAAATGCAACTTGATGCCGATATCGAAAAGTTCAAGTGTGCCACAATCGCCGAAGCCGAACTATTGGCTTTGTGTAGAGCCCCAGACATTTTATTGGCCATGCAGCCCGTCGGGGCCAATATGAATCGTTTTCTCGAACTGATGAGGACCTTTCCCGAATCTAAATTTTCTGCGTTGGTGGACAATGAAACAATATTGGACAGGTTCGTCCAGTTGGCAAAAGAGAAGGAAATGAAGGTTTCACTTTGGATGGATATCAATAATGGTATGAACAGGACAGGGATTCTTCCCGGAGAAGAAGCAGTTCGTTTATACAGTACCATGAACAAAATTCCTGAAATCGAGCCTCAAGGATTACATGTGTACGACGGGCATATTCGTAATCCGGATCCGAAGGAAAGAAAACAAGCCTGTGATTCGGCATTCGAAATTGTATCGGACCTAAAAAAGAGAATCGAAGCCCATGGAATTATGGTCAAAGATATCGTAGCCGGTGGATCCCCGTCATTTCCCTTTCACGCCAATCGTAAAGGTGTCGATGCAAGTCCGGGAACAACCTTACTATGGGATGAAGGGTATGCCAAACTGTTCCCTGAAATGGATTTCATTCCTGCCGCCGTGCTTATGACAAGGGTCATCAGCAAACCTGATAACAAAACAATTTGTCTTGATCTTGGGCATAAATCGATGGCCTCGGAAATGCCTTTTCCAAGGGTTCGATTTCTAAATCTTGGTGACGATTGCAAACAGGTCGGGCAAAGTGAGGAACATTTTGTACTTGAATGTGAAAATAATGATTCCTATACTATCGGCGATGTTGTTTACGCCATCCCGGTACATATTTGCCCTACAGTGGCCAAATACGAAAACTTGCAGGTAGTCGAAGAAGGACGGATCACTACGGTTTGGAAAGTGGCCGCCCGTAACCAAAGCATAACCATCTGATGTTTATTTTCGATGCACATCTCGATCTGGCAATGAACGCCATGGAATGGAACCGAGACCTCACTTGGACGGTCGATGAGATACGCAAAAGCGAAACGGGCATGGCCGACAAGCCCGATCGCGGCAAGAATACCGTCTCACTGGATGCCATGCGCAAAGGCAATATCGGCCTTTGTACGGCTACCCAGATCGCACGTTATGTGCAAAGGGACAATCCACTACCGGGATGGAATTCACCCCAACAGGCCTGGGCACAGACACAGGGACAATTGGCCTGGTACCGATCGATGGAAGCCATCGGTGAAATGGTGCAGATCAAAAACAATCACGACCTTGAGGCACATTTGGAACTTTGGAGAAAAAATGACGGAAAAAAACCGATAGGGTACATCTTAAGTCTCGAAGGGGCCGATTCCATTATCACCTTGGATCATCTGCAAACTTCATACGAGCAAGGTCTACGGGCCATCGGACCGGCCCATTACGGTCCGGGAACATACGCTTTCGGCACCGATTCGTCAGGTGGAATCGGCACAAAGGGCAAAGCGTTATTAAAGGAAATCGAACGCCTGAACCTTATTCTGGATGCAACACATCTATGTGATGAAAGCTTTTGGGAAACCATGGATTGTTATCAAGGGTCGCTTTGGGCAAGCCATAACAATTGTAGGGCCTTGGTCGATCACAATAGGCAATTCTCCGATGAACAGATTAAGGAACTGGTCAATAGGGGCGCGGTTATCGGGGTAGCCTTGGATGCATGGATGATGGTTCCCAATTGGGTACGCGGACAATCGACCCCTGAAGGTATGAACGTCTCCTTATCGCAGATGCTCGATAATATCGACCACATTTGCCAATTGGCAGGTAACCCAAACCATGTGGGCATAGGAACAGATCTTGATGGAGGGTTCGGCAAAGAACAATGTCCGACGGATTTGGACACAATCGCGGACTTACAAAAAATCCCCGCTCTTTTGTCGAAACGTGGATACTCGAACAAAGATATCGAGAATATCATGCACTTGAATTTCATTCGCTTTCTTCAAAAAATATGGACTTAACCATATCGATCGGCTCGGTTTGGCCGTTCTAAGGTTATAGTACTAGATATGAAATGGAAAAAACGGTAATTCTTTTGGGGATTTTTCTCATCACATTTGTGAATTTTGCTCTTTCACAAGATGGTTCGGATGGGCAACATGAACGTTGGGAATATCTACTAGAGGATACGGGCGATGTATTGCAATTGGCCCTTCCTATTACTGCTGGTATCATGACCTTGGCCAAAAAAGACTATCAAGGCACAAAAAAATTGGCCCTTTCGTACGGAACGACCTTGGCAGTAACCTACTCCTTAAAATACCTTACAAAAAAAGCAAGACCGGAAGAGCGAAATAGATACGACTCATTTCCCTCAGGCCATACTTCTTCCGCATTTTCGGGCGCCTCATTCATACAGCGTAGATACGGATGGAAATATGGCGTACCGGCATACGTTTTGGCCACATTGGTCGGCGTTAGCCGAACCGAGGCCCCCGATGGTTACCACGATGGCTGGGATGTTGTCGCCGGGGCAGCAGTCGGTATTGCAAGCACCTATCTTTTCACCAAACCTTATCAAAAAGAACATTTTGATTTGGGATTTTCCGCTGGAAATGATACCTATGTGTTAACTTTCAGGTATAAGTTCTGACGTATGGATAGAAGGCAGTTTTTCACCACTTCGGTCCTTGGTTTGCTAGCGGGAACTTTGGGTGGATGCAGCGATTCACACATGTTCAAATTCAGCAAAAATCAGGTCATTGGATGCTTTGGTGACAGTATTACGGCAATGGGCAATGGGTACGTGCAAATGCTCCAGACCGAGTATGACAGCCTTTATCCCGATCTAAAGCTTCGTTTCTTGAACTATGGCAAAAGCAGTGAAACGGTTACCGGGTTGACCGAAGAAATCCATCCCGGTCCTCGTCCTTACCTTTTTGAAAGACTCGATGTTGAATTGGACAAAGAGCCTATCGATATCGCCACTTTTTGTTACGGTATTAACTGCGGTATCTATGGCAAACCCTCCCAAGAGCTTTTTGACAGTTTTAAAATCGGGGTCTATACTTTTCTGGAAAAGATAAAACGGCACCAGGTCAAAGCCATTCTTTTGACCCCTCCTCCTCTGGCCCTTGACGTTGTTCAAAAATTAAGTCCCGACAACGATTCCCAACCTTACGGTTATTTAAATCCATATCCTGAGTATGACAAGGAGGTTTTGCAGGAATTCAAGCGTATCGTAATGAATATTGACCATCCTTCCTGTATGGCAAAAATAGATATCCGCACCCCTTTATATGAAAAAAGGGCGAACTGCTATGATGAGGACCCTATACATCCAAATACCGAAGGTCATCGATTGATAGCAAAAACCGTTCGCGAAAGTATTTCCGTTCAACGAACATAACATCGAATTTAACAGGTCTTTAAGTCCCTGTGGCAAGGTAATTGCTATCTTTATTCCATAATTTTTCGGATGCCATGTCTAGAAATTATCTGTTATCGATACCTATCTTCATACTGCTTTCAATAAATGGATTTGCGCAGACCGATTTACGTACCCAAAAGCCATTGGAAATCGAAGCAGCCAATAAATTGGATGAAGATGGAAAAGCTGACAAGGGTACTGCCTTAAAAATCCCCTCGGTTCTTGACAAGAAACCCGAGGTCAATTTGAATTTGAATCCGAAAAAACCCATTAAAATGCTTCCCGACAGGGAACTCGTTCAAGCCGGAACCGGAATGAAGATAGATCCCAAAGTAAGAGGACCCGAAAAGGAAGGCGGTAGTAAGGAACGTTTTGGCGATATGTATATGGGCGATGTCAAGAGTAATGGCAAATTTGTGGGCATCGTATGTCGCGACCACGAATATGTCGATGGAGATCGCGTGAAGATTTATGTCAATGATGTTATGGTAGAACCCAATCTTCTTTTGACGGGAGGCTTTAAAGGTATTAACGTAGATTTAAAGCCGGGGTTCAACAAATTGGATTTTGTGGCACTCAACGAAGGATCTTCTTCGCCCAATACGGCCCAAGTCGATGTTTACGATGATCAGGGGCAAGTTATTTATTCGAACAAATGGTTGTTGTCGGAAGGTTTCAAGGCGACTTTGATCATTACCAAAGAATAAGTTCCATAGATTGTAAGGCGGTAAGACAAATTGAATATTGATTATATAATCTATTTCCCTTCCCCGGGCCGATACGTTTTCGTCGCTCTTTTCAAAACATCCTCCTTATAATAAGCCACTTCTTTCCATTCCACATCGGCATAGCGCTGTATCTGGTCCTCAAAATGAGGTGAATTCGGGTCACCGCTTTGTCCCCCGGCCAAGATACTTTTCGCTTTGACCTTATCGCCAAACTCGACCACAGCAGCAAAACTATTGCCCCGCGTGCCATAGATTTTTTTCGTGCCATTATCATACCGAGCACCATAAGCGGCCAAAGCGCCCCAACGACCCGAAGCAAAACCTATCGGGATACTTGGTTTACCATCATCAAAGGCTTGAACTATATCACCGTTCAAACGTTGGTAGCGATTGACTTCGCCCCAAGGCATTTTCCAAGTGCCGAAATCTTTCGTTAATTGGTCGATAACAGCTTCAAAGATTCTTAATTTTTCATCATTGGGCGAGGTGCTTCCCCAAAATTTGACACGCTCCATAGGTGTCATTCCCTCGGTGTACTTACCCTCTTGATAGTATTTCGTTCCATAGAAATGGGCCAAGGTCATTGCCACGGATTCTTTTCCTGTTTTGAAGTCCCATTCGGCGAGTACATCCATTGCTTCCTGCAATTTCGGATTTCGGTCGTGCCGCCAATAGTAGGCCCTTGTCAAACCGGGTATCAAGGCCTCAAAAGCCGGCAGATAAGGGTCGTGGGCCAATTCAATGAGTCCATCGATGGTAAATCCGTCTTTATCTTTTAACAAATCAATGGCATGAATACCCCTGAAATTTTCACGGTCCAAAGACATATAATTCGGATAATTTTCTTTCTTCGGACTAAACTCCAAAGCCGCCGTATAAGGCGTAGAATTACAGTTTTGTAACCACCCGTTTTCAGGATTCAATAGCAGAATATTTTCATCAACCATATGCAGGCCTTGCCAATCGGTTTTCGGATTACTTCCATCGACGGGTTTCGAATAATCGAAAATAGTATCGCGCTTGGGGATAAAATTACCATGGAAATAGGCAATATTTCCCTCGGCATCCGCGTAGACGGTATTGTTCGAAGAATTCGTGCGGATATCCATCATCTCCCGGAAACCTTTATAACCATCTTGCTTGGTCCGGATAAAAGATTGCTCCAAAGCCTTAACCGGCTCCCACATCATGGCCGAAGCAGTCCATCGCCCATCGACTTGATGTGTAATCGGGCCGTGATGGGTATGATATGTGGGAAACGATTTTTCCTTCAAAACATCGCCTTCTTTGTATTTCAAGATAATTTTGGAAGCTTCGACAGGTCTCATTTCCTCACCATATTGATACAGTAATTTATCCTCGATGTTCAGAATATTCTCCTTGAATTCGTCCATGACATCGGTATAGGTCGAGGTGTGCATCCAACCCGTTTTTTCGTTGAAACCCTGGTACACAAAAAACTGCCCCCAAGTTACCGCACCATAGGCATTCAAGCCCTCTTCGGAAACGACATGCACCTCACCCCTGAAATAAAATGAAGTATGCGGATTGATCAACAACAATGGATTACCCGATTCGGTCAATTTTCCGGAAATGGCGATTCCGTTTGAACCTTGCGGTTCGGCCATTTCTTCCTTTTTTTGGATTTGGAGTTCCTCAGCTTCGGGAATTTCCATACCACTTTCGTAAAAAGCTTTTATTTTTTGAGTGGAAATCCGTTCAATATCACCCCCTATCGAACCTTCGCTAAAATACATTGGCATCCAAGGTTCAAAATGGGTCAGCAGTCTTGGTTTCACCTCGGGATGGGTATGCAGATAGTAATTGATTCCATCTGCAAAGGCATCGCAAAGTTTCTTCAACCAATCCGGGCTTTTTTCATAATTTGCCTTCGCTTCTTCTTCGGTCATAAAAAGCTTCGCCCGTAAATCGCTATAAATAGCCTCTTCCCCTTCCACTTCAGCCAAACGGCCCGTCGCCCAGATATAGTTCTGTTCAACTCGATTGAAGTCGTCTTCGCATTGGGCATACAGTAGCCCGAAAACGGCATCCGCATCGGTCTTGCCATAAATATGGGGCACACCGAAATCATCACGGACGATGGTTACATTTTCAGCTTGGGCCTGCCAACGTTCCGCATGTTGTTCCTCCTTTGGAAATGGCTTTGTCTCCGATTTACAGGCCAAGGCCGATATGAAAAGAAAAAGGACAACTAAACGATTCATAATCTCTCGATAATTTACCTGTGAAAATAATAGACTTACGACCGAAATACTAATTTTCCATTTAAAAATAGTAACCGGCTTCCATTAATAATGTGAAACATCTTTTTGATGTAACTTTGCTTCCCTGCAAAATAAATACATGCCCGACAAAAAAGTAAGTATACTAAAAGCGTTCAAAACGATTATTTGGCCTCGGCGAAATCTCGTTTTGATTGGCCTGCTCTTGATCATTATTAGTAAGGCCGCCAGTTTTGTGGCTCCGATTTCATTACGCTATTTTCTAGACGATATCGTTCCGAACAAAAACTACGGGCTATTGAAAATTTTGGTTGGGGTGGTCATCTTTTCTTTTTTTGTACAGGCGATAATGTCATTTCTTTTGACCAGGGTTTTGAGCATTCAGGCCCAGTTCATGATTTTGGAACTAAGGGCTCAGATTCAAAAAAAAGTACTTTCGCTACCCATTCGTTTTTTTGACAACACAAAATCCGGAGGTTTGGTGTCGCGCATTATGAGCGACGTGGAAGGCGTACGCAATTTAATAGGTACGGGATTGGTACAATTGGTAGGGGGAACGATTACGGCAGTGGTATCGCTGGTATTGTTGTTAAGGATAAGTCCCACCATGACATTATTGACCTTTATCCCATTGATCCTGTTCGCAATTATCGCCCTCAAAGCTTTTAAGGTTATACGCCCTGTTTTTAGGGAACGTGGTAAAATCAATGCCGAGGTAAAAGGTAGGCTTACCGAGACTTTGGGAGGCATTCGGGTCATCAAAGGGTTCAATGCGGAAATTCAGGAAGGAAAAGTTTTTGAAACCGGTGTGGAGCGACTCTACCGAAACGTAAAAAAAAGCTTGACGGCCACCGCGGTCATGACCAGCTCGTCTACCTTTCTTTTAGGACTGGCCACCACGGGCATCATGATGGGGTATGGCGGTTATAAAATGATGAACGGCGATTTGACCACCGGTGAATACTTCGAATTTACCTTTCTATTGGCGTTAATGGTAGCCCCGATCGTACAAATGAGCAATATCGGAAGTCAGCTTACCGAAGCCTTGGCCGGGCTTGACCGCACCGAAGAGCTGATGAACAAAATCAGTGAAGCCGACGAAAAAGAACGCACTATTCAACTTTCCGGGATCAAAGGTGACATGAGGTTCGTAAATGTATCGTTCGCCTATGAAGAGGACAAAGAAGTATTGCACAATATCACTTTTGAAGCAAAATCGGGCGAAGTAATCGCTTTGGTCGGAAGTTCGGGATCCGGTAAATCGACCATTGCCGGTTTGGCTGCAAGTTTTTTGAATCCCGATTCAGGAGAAATTACCATAGATGGTCACGACCTATCAAAAGTCGATCTGACCAGTTTTCGCCAATTTTTGGGAGTGGTGCTACAAGATGATTTTCTTTTCGAGGGCACCATACGTGAAAATATTCTCTTTCCAAGGCCCAACGCTACGGACAAGGAATTGAATGCAGCTGTAAAAGCGGCCTATGTCGATGAATTTACCGATCGGTTCGACGATGGGCTTGATACACTCATCGGGGAAAGGGGCGTCAAGCTATCGGGTGGGCAACGCCAACGCATTGCAATAGCTAGGGCCGTTTTAGCCAATCCCAAAATATTGATCCTGGACGAAGCTACTTCAAACCTCGATACCGAAAGTGAGGCCTTGATACAAAAAAGTCTGGCCGAACTGACCAAAGGCAGAACCACTTTTGTCATCGCCCATAGACTGAGTACAATCCGTAAGGCCGATCAAATTTTGGTCATTGAAAACGGACATATTGCCGAACAAGGTACACACGATGAATTGATTGCCAAAGAAGGTCGATATTATAATCTATTTACCTATCAGGCAAGGATTTAGAAAAGTACGAAGCTAGAGGTACGAAGGATGAATTTTTCTTTTTTCATTTAGAGAGAAATGACACTTTTCTAAGATTCTGGTGCCAACTCCACTTCCAAACCATCGAGGTCTTCGGTGATTCTAATTTGACAACCCAATCTCGAATTGTCCTCAACATAAAAGGCTTCGGCCAACATAGCCTCTTCATCATCCGATTTTTCGGGAAGTTCATGATTCGATTTCACATAACACTGACAGGAAGCGCACATAGCCATCCCACCGCAAACCCCAATTGTGCCTTCGGGGGCCAGTTCGTACGAGCGCACCACTTCCATCAGGTTCATATTCATATCGGTGGGCGCATCCACTTCGTGGGTTACCCCATCACGGTCGGTTATTTTTATTTTAATGTCCGTCACTATTCGATAGCTTTTACTACAGCTTTGGGCGCTTCTTTTTTCGAGCCGTCAAATCCGGTAACACCCCCTACAGTAGTATACTTCATTACATATTTCTTATCAGGGAAAATTCGCTGATAGGCACTTTGGCACATTAGTGTAGCCTCATGAAATCCGCACAAAATCAATTTTAATTTCCCAGGATAGGTATTGACATCGCCAATGGCATAAACCCCTGGAATATTGGTCTGATAATCGAGCGTATTATCCACTTTGATCGCGTTCTTTTCGATTTCCAGCCCCCAGTCGGCAATGGGTCCGAGTTTTGGGGACAGTCCGAACAGGGGAATAAAGTTATCGACATCCAAATCAAAATCATCCTGCGGATCTGTTGATTTTCGAATCGTTACCGCTTCCAATTTGTCATCTCCTTTTAGACCAACGATTTCGGCAGGAGTAATCAAATTGATTTTCCCTTCATTCTTTAAGTGCTGTACTTTTTCAACGGAATCCAAGGCACCTCGAAATTCATTCCTACGGTGTACCAAGGTAACCTCTGAGGCTACATCGGTCAAAAATATACTCCAATCCAAAGCAGAATCACCACCACCAGCAATAACAACTCTCTTGTTTCGGTAAATCTCAGGATCTTTAATAATATAAGCAATTCCATTATCCTCATATTTTGTCAGATTGTCGAGCAGAGGTTTACGCGGTTCAAAACTTCCCAATCCGCCCGCAATGGCTACAATCGGGGCACTATGTTTCGTGCCCTTATTCGTAGTGACGGTAAAAGTACCATCATCAAGTTTTTCGATGGTCTCGGCCCGTTCGCCCAAGGTGAACCCGGGTTGAAAAGGCTTGATCTGTTCCATCAGGTTATCGACAAGCTCGCCGGCCAATATTTCCGGGAAACCGGGAATATCATAAATCGGTTTTTTTGGATAGATTTCAGAACACTGCCCACCGGCCTGGGGCAGGGCATCTATCAAATGGCACTTCAATTGTAACAGGCCGGCCTCAAAAACGGCAAAAAGCCCGGTCGGGCCTGCTCCAATAATCAATATATCTGTTTTGATCATTAAGAAAAATGATTTAAAATATTGGCAAAGCTATCTCGTGGGAAAGTCATAATATATGATAATTATCAGGGCCTTAGGCAATATTTATGACCTCCTCAATTTGCGGAGCATACTTTTTAATGGTCATTTCAACGCCACTTTTTAGGGTCATCTGGTTGACCGTACACCCTACACAGGCACCTTCTAATTTAACTTTGACGGAATTTTCATTGTCGATGGACACCAACGAAATATCGCCACCATCGCTCTGTAAAAAAGGGCGGATTTCCTCCAAAGCCTTTTCGACGTTCAGTTTTAGTTCTTCCGATGTCATTATTTCTTGCCTTTAACGGCAGCGCAACCTGCCATTGTTGTTATTTTTATTGCTTCCGTTGGGGGAAGTTCCTTATTTCGGTTCACTAATTCTTGTACAACTTTTTTAGTAAGTCCCTCAAAGGCTTCCTCTACCGGGGTAGCCGTTTGCAGCGCGGCCGGCCTACCGACATCACCTGCTTCACGGATACTCTGTACCAAGGGGATTTCACCTAAAAAAGGAACGTTCAAGTCTTCTGCCAAATTTTTGGCCCCTTCTTTTCCAAAGATATAATATTTGTTGTTGGGAAGTTCCTCGGGGGTAAAATACGCCATATTTTCCACAATGCCCAAAACCGGTACGTTGATGGAATCTTGTTTGAACATTGCCACTCCCTTTCTGGCATCGGCGAGTGCCACTTCCTGTGGTGTACTCACGATTACCGCGCCGGTCACCGGCATGGCTTGCATAATACTCAGATGGATGTCTCCGGTGCCGGGAGGAAGATCCAAGAGCATAAAGTCGATTTCGCCCCAATGGGCATCAAAAATCATTTGGTTCAATGCCTTTGAGGCCATCGGTCCACGCCAAATAACGGCCTGATTGGGCTGGGTGAAAAATCCGATGGACAACAACTTTACACCATAGCTTTCGACAGGTTTCATTTTCGATTTACCATCGATATTGACGGCCAAAGGTTTTTCATGGGCCACGTCGAACATAATTGGCATGGATGGCCCGTAGATATCGGCATCCAAAAGCCCGACCTTAAAACCCATTTTGGCCAAGGTAACGGCCAAGTTCGCCGTAACGGTAGACTTACCCACACCACCTTTTCCCGAGGCAACGGCAATGATATTCTGAATACCGGGAATCGGTTTCCCCTTAATTTCGTTGACCTTTGGCTTGGCGGCCTGGGCATCGACCTTGATGTTGACTTTGATCTTCGCCTTTTCGTAAACTTCTTTATGGATGATTTTCAGTATCTCGACCTCGGTCTTTTTACGGGCTTGAAGGCTGGGGTTTTTGATTGTGATATCGACCTCTATCTCATCGCCAAAAATCTGCACGTTCTTTACCGCACCGCTTTCGACCATGTTTTTACCCTCACCGGGAACGGTGATGTTTTCCAAAGCCCTTAAAACATCATTTTTGGCTAACCTCATTATATAAAATCATTCTAAACAACAAAGATAGGGCATAACGTCGAGAAGGTAAAGGGTTGACATTGAAAAGTAACATACCCCAATAAAAGGGATTTATTATAAAAAGCCCCCTATGGTTAAACAGGAGGCTCATTTATTACAGACCATAATCACCTACACCATCCGCCCATCCAGTAAATTGATAATGCGTTTACCATATTCCGCATTTTTTTCCGAATGGGTTACTTGAATGATGGTCACCCCTTCATCATTTAGCTGCTTAAACAGTTCCATGATATCTTCCCCCTGTTTGGAGTTTAGATTTCCGGTGGGTTCATCGGCAAGAATCAACTTAGGTTTGGTAATGAGTGCCCGAGCTACCCCGACCAATTGCTGTTGCCCACCACTCAATTGTGTAGGGAACAAATCTTTCTTGCCCACAATATTGAAGCGATCGAGCATATCGGCCACCATTGCCTTTCGCTCGGAACCTGAAATCTTTTTATAAAGCAAGGGCATCTCTAGATTCTCATAAACGGTAAGCTCATCGATCAGATGATAGGCTTGAAATACAAAACCGATGTATTGTTTATACAAGTTTGAACGATGTTTTTCCTTGAGCTGATGTACCGGCTCGTCTAGAAAATTATATTCCCCTTCATCAAAAGTATCGAGCATTCCGATAACGTTCAACAAGGTCGACTTTCCGGAACCTGAAGGGCCCATTACCGAAATGAACTCACCTTCCTCCACCTCAAGATTGATGTCTTTTAAAAGAAAGACTCGCTGTCCGCCCTGTTGTACCCATTTGAAAATGTTGTTCAGTTGTAATAACATAATTTATTTAGTTTTTAGATATTAAATGTTAGATGCATGGTCGGTCAAAAATTATTCAGTTCTCAAACTTTTGACCGGATTCTGGGCAGCCGCGTTGACCGTTCTAGTACCGACGGTCAATAACGCTATGACCATTGCCAATAGACCTGCCGCAACAAAGAACCATACCCCAAGGTCTATTTTATAGGTATAGTTCTGTAACCACTGATCAGAGAACCACCAAGCGATCGGCGAGGCGATCAAAAATGCGATCAACACCAATTTCAAAAAATCCTTGGTGAGCAATACCGTAATTGAAGCAACGCTTGCGCCCAATACTTTTCTGACACCTATTTCTTTGGTGCGCTGTGCTACGATCAACAACGACATGGCGAACAGACCGATACAGCTCAATGCAATGGCAATAATCGAGCCGCTCGTAATCATGGCGGCCATGGTTTTTTCCCTCTGAAAAGTCCTGTCTACATTTTCGTCCAAAAACGATCCTAAAAACTCGGCATTGGGTTCCAATTTTTTCCAGATTTGTTCTATTGCATCAAAAGAACTGGCCATATTCGTCGGTGCAACTTTTACATAAGCATATCTTAACTCCATATCCTCGCTCATAAAAAAAGTAATCGGTTCAATGGCCCGATCAAGACCCTGAAAATTATAGTCCTTGACTACTCCCAATATGGCGAGACCTGTTTCACTACCAACTTCGAGCCGGGCAGACAAAGGATCCTCTTCTTCCAATTGACGTGCCATAGTCTCATTGATCAGCACACCCAGACTATCGGCCTCCGATTTAAAATCTCGACCTTGTACCAATTGCAACCCCAAAGTGTTTGGGTAATTATAATCAACGTTAAGAATATTGGTCCTTACGCTTCGTCCCTTGTGTTCAAAACCGATTGCGCTCGACCATTGACTTCCGTCCTTTCCTCTCCCTAAATTGTTGTCGGACGCCGATACCTCCAAAATATCCGGATTACCATTCAACTCATCCTTTAGCAGCTTTAGGACCTCATGTCCGTTCTTTTTTCCGTTTAAAGGGAAGGAAATCACCTGCTCCTTATCATAGCCTAAATCTTTGTTCCGCATAAATTGCACCTGACCCCACAGCACCAAGGTACCGCTTATCAACAAAATGGCAATACCGAACTGGACGACCATAAGTACATTTCGAACAAGATTATTGCCCGACGCTTCCAACTTTCCCTTCAACGATTGAATGGTCCCTAAGCGACTTAGCAATAATGCGGGATACCCCCCGGCCGTCAATGTAATTGTCAAAATCGTGACAAAAAACATAAATATCGCCCAAGGTTCGGTAAGCATATCCAAAGAAATTCTTGTACGGAACATACTTTTGAAATCATCGATCAACAGAATACTTAACAGAACACCAATGCCTATTGAGGTCAGAAATACAAAAAGGCTTTCGCTCCAAAATTGGAAGAACAGTTGTCCTTTTTGGGCACCCAGCGTTTTTCGCATCCCTATTTCACGTAGGCGCTGCGCACTTTTCGCAATACTCATGTTGACGAAGTTGACACAGGCAATGAACAAAATAAGAAAGGCTACCCCCAAAATGAGATAGGGCACTGATCGGCTCACTTCTGCATAGCCTTTTCTATAACTTGTAAAATGCCGGTCTTTGAGCGGCAATAGTTTTAACTGCCGATACAGACCGTCGGCATCAGGCAGTGCGCCATCGCGTTTGGCGGCTTCCATGGATTCCTTGTAATGCAGCTCGGTAAAAGAACGGGCGTTCTTTTCGAAGCGTTCGGGAGAAACCCCTTCGGGCAGCTGTACATAAACCCCATGGTATTGTGAATCCCAAATCCCTTTGGTCTCTGCATATTCGGCATTTTTTTCAAATCGAACGGCCACTTCAAAATCCAATGAACTTTGTGGCGGAACGTTACCGACGACCGACCCCACGGTAAAAGGCTCTTCCTTTCCGTTAATCATTATATTGATCGTTTGCCCTATCGCCTCATGGGTGCCGAACAACTTGTTGGCCGCATTTTCGGTAATCACGACCGATGCCTGATCTTGCAAGGGATCGTTCTTGTTCCCCTTCAATACCGGAAAGGTAAACATGGAAAAAAAGTCGGCATCGACCCAAACGGTGTTGAGGTCGATCTCTTTTTCACCGTAAATGACCAAACCCCCATCTTGAAGGTACCGCGTAATTTTCTCGACACCCGGTACTTCGGTCTTAAGGGCTTCGGCGAACGGTTCGGGTTGACTGGTACCGGCTTCCTGCCCCCTTGGCGTCTGCGCTACGGCATATACCTGATAAATTCGATCGCCATTAGCGTGAAACTTATCGTACGACATATCGAAAAAAGCAGACATCGCCAACAAAATAGCTGCCCCAAAGGCGATGGAAAGACCAATTACGTTCAATAACGTAAAGGTTTTGTCCTTCATTAAATTACGCCAACCGATTTTTAGATAGTTTTTTAGCATAGTTTACAAATTTGTTTTCAATATTAAAGGCTTAATTCACTTTAGATACCCCGCCCGAGCCCGATAGTTTGTTCTTTATTTTGTTGGGATTTCCTTTATATCTTACATCTCCCGAACCTGACACTTGTGTTTGAAGTGTTTCGTTTACGGTAATCTTGACATCCGATGAACCCGACGACCGCACATCAACGTTGTCGACATCGAGATCAAAGGCGTCCACATCTGATGACCCTGAAGATGTCGCATCCATGTTTTCAGCGCTTCCGCTTAGATCAACATCACTTGAACCTGAGGTAATTACCGTTACCTTTTTTGCCTCTATATCTAATTCCACATTTCGCGAACCGGAAGTATGGATTTTGAAACTATTGGTCTCAAGGGTTTTTCTGCTCGTTAACTTGCCGGAACCGGAAAGCCGTATTGCATCGATTTTTTCAACAGGTATGGTAATGTACACATCTTCACCTCGTGAGGGACTAAGATTCATGTGGTCCCTTGTTTTGATAATCAAAGTTCCGCCCTTTACTTCGGTCTCTATATATTCCATGAGGTTCTCTTCACCTTTTATGGTAACCTGGCCTTCTTTGCCTTCGACCAGTTCAACTTCATAAAAACCCCCGACCCTGAGAGCATCATAGTCATCTACATTTCTTTCGATGGTCACAACATGTCCATTGCCCTTGACTCTCTTCTGTGCTTCACAGGCTATTACAAATAATGTAGCCAGCGTTAATAACATTATCGTTTTTTTCATTTGCTTCGTTTTTACCTAATTTATTCTGTTCGTAAACTTTTTACCGGGTTGGCAAGGGCAGCTTTGATCGAATGGAAACTTACCGTAAACAGGGCAATCATAATTACCAGCAAGCCAATTCCCACAAAGGTCAAAAGACCAATTTCTATTCGATGCTCATAATTCTGCATCCAATTCTCCATTGCAAACCACGCCAAGGGCATTGCTATAAAAAGACTGATAGCTACTAATTTCAGAAAGTGATACGATATCATCGAAACGATTTCCTTTACCGATGCGCCCACTACTTTTCGAATGCCGATTTCCTTTGTACGTAATTCGATGACCAGCATCGAGATAGCGAAAAGTCCAAGACAAGAAAGAAAGATGGCAATTCCTGAGGCAATTCCAAAAATTCTTGTCATCGTACTTTCAATTTCATACCAAGCCTGAATGTTCTCATCTAAAAAAGAAGCATTGAACATTGATTTTGGAGCAACTTTCTCCCAAGTCGATTTAAGCCGTTCCATAGTTCTTTGTGGATTATCCGTACCGACTTTTAGAAAGATATAGTTGATTGCTTCATCGTTGGACAAATGAATGATTATAGGCAATGATTTCTCTGAAGGGGCGTAGGCATTGAAGTCCGATACCACACCAATAATTTGACTACCTTCCTCGCCGTCGAGATATTTGCCTATTGGATCGGACTCCTCCATTGCCTTTACAAAGCTTTCAGTAACCACTACGGCGCTTTCGGCATCGGTTGGAAAACTAGGGTCGAAATCCCGACCCTCTATAATTGGAATTTGCAATGTTTTCAGATAATCGAAATCGGCCAAGAGACTATATGCGGAAATCTGCCGTTGCTTATAATCAATGCCAACAATTGATGTTGAAGTCGTTCTATCTCTTCCCCGACCCACATTACCTCCGGCACCTGTAACCGACACAACGCTCGGTTCACTGGCAAGTTCGTTACGCATCCTTGCCAATACTTTTCCTCCATCTTCCTGATACCCTACGGGAATACTTATTACCTGATCCTTTTCAAACCCAATAGGTATTTGGCGTAAAAAATCAAGTTGTTGGCTAGCTATCCAGCTAATGCAAATCAGAAGACTTGAAATCGCGAATTGACCGATTAACAATGAATTTCTTAGTGCTCCTGGTTTTTTAGTGGACACATTTCCTTTCAAAATTTGAACCAACCTGAAATTGGCCATTTTAATCGCAGGATATCCTCCTGCTATTAATGTGACGGTTACAAAAACCCCGAATAATATGGCCAGAAAAACAGGTTCGAACAAAATGGTAATATCAAGTCCACCTCCAAACTGAGCGCTGAAAGTCGGCAAAAGTTGATACGCAATACCTAAGCCCAGGATAAACCCGAAAAAGTACATCATGAAAGCTTCGCCCCATAATTGGAGAAAAAGTTGCCTCTTAAAGGCACCCAATGTTTTTCTAACACCCAATTCACGGCTTCTCTGAAAAGATTGTGCCATGTTCAGGTTTACAAAATTGAAGCAAGCAATCAATAAGATAAAGGCTCCTAATGCCATGATAGCGTAGACCAACATTTTTGGCGCACTCTTTTCTCCCGAAAAGTGCATGTCTTCAATATTGGTGAGGTTTATACTTAACAGTTCATGGGTCTCCACTGCTTCAGGATGATGCGATTTTAGTTGCTCTAGTTGCTCAGCGTAGTATTTTTCTACAAACGGGACCAGTTTATTTTCAACGGTCGCAGGGTTGCTGTTCTTGGCAATCTTTACAAAGATGTTCGATGCATTCGATGCCCAGTTATTTTTATATCCTTGGTAACCGTTGAGCGATTCGATTCGGGCTACGGCATCGAAACGAATACTGCTATTTTTTGGGGCATCTTTCACTACCGTGGATACCGAATAGATTTGTTCTTCCCCTGATTTCCCTATTTTCAATTGTTTTCCAATTGGGTCTGTATCTCCAAAGATGGCATGAGCCATACTCTCGCTCAAGACGATATTGTGAATACCGGAAAGTGCCGCCTCTTTATTTCCTTTTATAATGGGGAAATTGAATACCTCAAAAAAATCAGGATTAGTCCTAGCCACCAACCTTTCCAAATTCTTATTTCCGTACGAAATATTTTCTGGCTTCCCTTTGTTAATTATAATGGCGGTTTCGATTTCAGGAATATCTGTCTCCAACGCCCGCGCCAAAGGCAATGGCATTTGAGAGCTCATTTGGGGTCCTTGTTCGTTTTTCTCAAAGCGCGAGGTTCTGAACAATAGGCTCTCATCTTCATGAAAGGAATCAAAGTTCAAATGGAAATAAGCAACCAAAAACAAAAGAATACAGATTGAAAAAGCAACTGCCAACCCTGAAATGTGAATAAAAGAATGTAGCTTGTTTCGCTTTATATTCCGCCATGCGATTTTCAAATAATTCTTAAACATAATAGTATGTTTTTTTACTCCGTTCTTAAACTTTTTACCGGGTTTGCCAATGAAGCCTTAATGGATTGAAAACTTACCGTAATCAGAGTAATTGCCACTACAGTGGTACAAGCCGCAATGAAAGGCCACCAACCGATGTCAACGGTATAGGCAAAGCCCTGCAACCATTCACGCATCGCCCACCAAGCAATCGGAAAGGCAAACAAAGAGGCAATCAATACCAGTTTTACGAAATCTTTTGATATCATGGTCACGATGTCCACTACATTGGCACCCATTACCTTTCGGATTCCGATTTCCGATGTTCTTCTTGCCACGGTCAAGGTCGCCAATCCGAACAAGCCCATACAGGCTATAAAAATGGATAATATCGAAGCAATATTGACTATACTTCTTGATCGCAGTTCATTTTGATATTGCGCGGACAGGGCTTCATCAAGAAATCGGTATTCAAATTCTTGGGCGGGGTTGATTTTCTCCCATTCCGTTTTCAACATCGCAATGGCACCGCCCAGATCTTGGGTCTTTAGGCGAACCGAAACTCTTGGCTGGGTACTATATTGTATGCTTACGTTTTCGATGTGTTCAAAGATGGCCCTATTCATTGTCAACATCAAAGGCTCGATAACATTGTTCAAAGACTCGAAATTAAAATCTTGCATTACCCCGATAATGTTAATGTCAAACTTGTCGTAGGGCTTTCCGACGGGGTCTTGCAGCCCAAATCTCTTAACAAATGTTTCGTTTACCAATACCCCGTTTTGGGTTTCAGCGGAACTGCCTTCTTGAAAATCCCGCCCTTCCGTCAGTCGTATATTGTGGGTTTTGAGAAATCCCGGGTCAACAACGTTTACGGTAAATTCCTGATAGGTGTTCGTCCCATCGGTAAATCCTACATCGATCCAACCATTTTCGGAAAAACTGAATATCGACCTAGAGGCATTGGCTACCAAAGGTTGCTTTTTGAGTTCGGTTACATAAAGATCGGCAAAGGTAGTCGCCTCATCACCTGACATATTGGTAGGCACCACCACAACGGCTTCTTTTTGATAACCGAGATCCTTGTTCACTAGAAAATCGATTTGGCGCCCAATTACCAAGGTGCCGATCAGCATTACTATAGAAGCTACAAATTGGGTTACGACCAAACTTTTTCCAAATAGACCCATGGAAGCACCCTTGCCCATTTTGTTTCGCAAAACTTCGATAGGATTGAATTTTGAAAGCACGATCGATGGATAGATTCCGGCCATTAATGCAACAAACAAGACCAGCCCGGCGACAATCGACAAAAGGCTCAGGTCAAAGGTTATGGCCAACGGTTTTCCGGTTAGCGAATTAAAGGTTCCTTGAAAAATAAAGGCCAGCCCGATCCCGAATAAGACGGCCAATAGTGTAACCAAGAAAGCCTCGCCCCAGAACTGATGGATTATTTGTTTGCGGAAGGCTCCTAAGGCTTTTCTAACACCAACTTCGGTGGCCCTTGAAAACGAACGCCCAACGGCCAGCGTAATGAAATTGATACAGGCCAACAATAATATCAAAAAGCCGATAGTACCCATAACGTAGCCGTATATCGGGCTTGAAATGGGCTCGAGACCCGGTGGCAGCGATGAATTCAAATGTATTTCGTCAATTGGCTGCAAATGGAGAAAAAAGGTGTCTTCCTCGAAATTGTCACCCAAATATTGTTCAATAATGACGGGGAATTTATCTTCCAATAGTTTTGGGGATTGTCCGGGCTTTAGCAAAAGATACGACTCTACCGATACATTGAACCAGCTTTGCCTTGCCCTTTCACCAAAGAAAAGCGCTTCGTTCTGAAAGGATACCAATATGTCGAATTGAATGCTAGATTCTTGGGGAGGATCGGCTGCAATTGAGGAAACTTCAAAGAATTTGACTTCATTATTGAACTCCAAAGAGAGTGACTTGCCTATGGGGTCTTCATCTCCAAAATATTTGATAGCGGATGCTTCAGTGAGTACTAGGGAATTCGCATTTGAAAATGGATTGGTTGTATTGCCCTTTATAATTTCAAAATCAAAAATTTTGAAAAAGCCCGGATCTACAGCCCTAACGGTCTCGTTGAACTCTGCCTTATCTTTTTTGACCAAGGCATTGAAGCGGTGCACGCGGCTGCCATCTTCTATTTCAGGATAATTATTCTTTAGTACATTGACCATCGATACCGGAGTCGTCGTATTTACAAAATCCTCCTTGGGACCATAATTCTCATGCTGCCAGACCCTGTAAATCCTATCTGCATTGGTATGAAACCGATCATAGCTAAATTCGTTTTTGACATAAAGAGCTATCAAAATAAAGCAGCATACCCCGACAGCCAATCCTGAAATATTAATAAGCGAATATCCTTTGTTCTTTAGAAGGTTTCGCCATGCGATTTTCAAATAATTCTTAAACATGATAGTATGTTTTTTTATTCCGTTCTTAAACTTTTTACCGGGTTAACCACGGCCGCTTTGATACTTTGATAGCTCACCGTCAATATTGCAATACCTATTGCCAGTACGGCCGCCAGTACGAAAACCCACCAAGGGATATCGATTCGGTACGAAAAATCTTCGAGCCATTTGTTCATAGCGAACCATCCCAAGGGCAAGGAAATACAAATTGCCAATCCGACCATTTTTAGAAAGTCTGTGGTCAGGCGAAAGGTTATTTGCCCAACACTTGCCCCTAAAACCTTTCGAATACCAATTTCCTTGGTACGTTTTTGGGCATTGAAGGCTGCCAAACCGAAGAGTCCCAAACATGCTATCAAAATGGAAAGCGCCGTAAATACCATAAAAATCCTGCCCAACTTTTGTTCGGCCTCATAGGTTGAATTGAACGCTTCGTCCATAAAGCGATAACTGAAAGGTTGGCCGGGGGCAAGTTCGTTCCAAATGCCCTTGATTCCCGAAAGTGCTGTCGGAAAATCGCCCGCTTTCAGTTTTACCGCTAGGTTTCCCGAAGATTTTTGCATAAATAGGCCTAAAGCCCCTATGTTCTCCCTAAGCGATTCGTAGTGAAAGTCTTTGACCACACCAATAATCGTATAAAACACTTTCTCTTCTAAATCAAGGTCTTCGGTAATCCGTGTCCCCAAGGCTTCTTCAGCTTCAACGCCTAATACGGGTAACATTGCCTCATTTATTATAACTGCCGTCGAATCGGTACCGAATTGTTCGTCAAAATTGCGACCGGCAACCATTTGCATGTTCAATGTGGTGATATAATCATCATCTACTTCCCAGGTCTGCATTTGAATGGCATTTTCCTGCTCAAGTGCACCTTCTTTAAAATAGGAACTGTTTGAACGTGCCGAGGGTATTGGAAAATAATCACTCAACGTAGCACTTTCGACTTGGCCCAATTGGGTCACTTCATTCTTAAAGGCCCCTACCTGACTGCCAAGGGCATAGGTGTCGTCTACAAGAACTACCTGGCTTTTTGTAAAGCCCAGATCTTTACCTTGAATAAACTTCAACTGCTGAAAAACGACCAACGTACTGACAATCAAAAAAACGGAAATCGCAAATTGGAAGACCACTAGGGAATTGCGAATCTTGCCCCCGCCCGTTTTACTTTGTCCCCCGCCTTTGAGTACGGTAACGGGCATGAAACGCGACATGAAAAAGGCAGGGTAACTTCCCGAAAATAACCCCAATAAAAGAGTGGCTCCGATTAAAATCAACCAAAAAAACGGACTAGCATAAGGGAAGGAGACCGATTTGCCCGAAAGTTCATTGAAAAAAGGAAGGGCAACAACGGTGACAATCAGTGCCAAGAGAAGCGATATGAAGGAAATCACGCCGGATTCGGTCAAAAATTGCCGTACCAATTCCCTTTTGTTAGACCCTAAAGTTTTGCGGACACCGACTTCTTTTGCCCTTTTTAAAGAATAGGCCGTAGATAGGTTCATAAAATTCACGCTGGCCAACACAATAAGAAACAAACCGATAAACGAAAGTATATACACATTTTGAATACTACTGTTGGCACTCATTTCCGACTGGCGATTAGAATATAAATGGATGTCGGTCAAAGGCATGGTATGGTACCTTAAATAATTCCCCGATGCTGCGAACGACTCGGCCGTCATTCCCGGAAAATATTCCTGCGCCCACGGAAGCATATATCTTTCGAGCATCCCCTGCAAGGGTTTTTGAAAATCGGTTTCACTCGCACCCGGAATCAATTTAACAAAGGTATAGTAGTTAGTATTGCCCCAATGATTATTTTGCGAATCGGCATAACCGGCCATGGCCATGAATATCGAATGGTCCCTTAAGAAAGAATTCTCGGGCAGATCATCGATGACTCCTGTTACGGTATAGGTGTCGGTATTGTTCAACCTCATGTTTTGCCCCAAAGCATTTTGTACTCCAAAATGCTTTTCGGCGGCAGTCTTGGTCATCACTAGCGTATTGGGTTGTGCCAGGGCGGTTTTGATATCACCTACAAGCAAATCGATTCCAAAAAAATCGAAGAAAGTAGAATCCACAAAAGTTACGTGAAGCTCTTTGGTATTGGTTTCGGCATCGCTTTTTCTGATTAGCATGCTCCCTCGATCTCGAAACCTAACGGTGTTTTCCACTTGTGGAAAATCGGTCTGCATGGCACCTGCCATGGGGGCGGCGGTCTCCGAGGCCTTTATTTCGGCCCCTCCAAATTTGATATCGGTATCTATTCGATAGATCCGATCCGCATCGGCGAACATTTTGTCGAAGCTCAGTTCGTCATGGATATATAATGAAATCAACAAACCTCCCGCCATACCGACGGCAAGTCCGAAAGTGTTGAGAAACGTAAAAAAGGGTTGCTTTTTTAGACTTCTCCATGCGATTTTTAGATAGTTTTTAAACATGTTTTTGTATATCGTTATTCGTTGATTGCTTTTCTTTGTCTAAATTCTAAAGTCCCATATCTCACTTCTAACACCTCACATCTAATTTCTATTCCTCGCGCAAGGCATCTACCGGATTGGCAATCGCCGACCTAAAACTCTGCCAGCTTACCGTTAATAACGCGATGCCCAAAGCAGTGAGTCCAGCCAGGGCAAAGATCCACCAATCCATAGTAGTCCTGTAAGCAAAGTTTTCAAGCCACCTGTTCATTGCATACCACGTAACGGGCACCGCGATTACAAAAGCCAAACCGACCCATTTCACGAAATCTTTATTCAACAATGCCAGTATTTGCGTAATCGTGGCACCATTGACCTTTCGTATTCCGATTTCTTTTTTGCGTTGTTGCATGTAAAAAGTTGACATTGCCAAAATGCCCATGACTGAAATGATGAAAGACAATAATGTGAAATAACCTATTATTTTTCCGGTACGTTCGTCACGTTCATACCATTGATTGATGGTCTCGTCGACAAATGAAAGTTCAAATTCAACATCACCGATCAATTTTTTATAGGTTGTTTTGATATTGTCAATTGTTTGACCAATACTCTTCCCATTGATTTTAAGAAAGATGTTTTCGGCATAAGAATCCTTCTGTTGCTGTTTGAGCATCAAAGGGCCTATTCTATCTCGTAGTTGCTTAAAATTAAAATTTTTGACAACGCCCAAAATAGGTTTCTTTTCTTCTCCCATAGTGAAGGAAACCGCATTTTCATCAAGTTCCAATTCTTTGATCCCAGCTTCGTTCAAATAAACCCCATTTGCGCTATAGGCCGCATCTGTAGGCATTATTTTGATATCAAAAACATTGAAAAAAGAGGAGTCTACGGCAAATTCTTGAAAACTCACCGACCTTCCGTTATAATCAAAGGTCTGGTTGCTCCCTCCGGATAATGGGCTTTGCCACGTAAGCGAAACGTCCTGTACTCCCGGTACTTTCAACAAGGCATCCTTTATTGCATCTTTTTGATCGACCGCCGCCGCATACTCCAAATGAACAACATTATCCTTTTGAAACCCCAAATCTTTGTTCCGTAAAAAATGGGTCTGTTTTAAAATGATCCAGCTGCAAGCCAGTAATGCAATGGTAACCGTATATTGAAAAGTTGTGAAAATTTTGCCATAGTTGCTTTTTGATTTTGTTCTGAATGTTCCCTTGACCACTTCAATGGGTTTAAATGCCGTAATGTTAGCTGCGGGCAAAATTCCCGAAATGAATCCGACAACGGCTATTGTTGCGACCAATACCATTATATTGATGACGCTTACTTTTTCATTTAAATTCAGTTGTGTGCCAAGCAAGTTGTTGAAAATGGGTTCTGTTAGTTTTGCAAGAACCAGAGCAATAAGAACAGCTATAAGAGCGAGTGCAACAGATTCTCTGATAAATTGTATAAAAAGTTTCCTTTTTGAACTGCCCAACAATTTTTTTATGGCGACTTCTTTTCCTCTGAACGTAGCTTGGGCAATGGTCAAATTCACATAATTGCCCACAGCAAGTATTAAAATGAGAAATACTATTATCGACAGTACAGCAATTAAAATTTTGCTATTGCTTTTGGTTCCAGTACCGACTTTTGAGCTAAAATAGAGTTCTTTTAAAGGTGTAAACTCTAATGTGCTGGCCCAACCCTCTTGGTAGAGCCAGTAGTCTTTTTTAAACTTTTCGAGTATTTGGGGAGCTTTTGAAGGTAAATCCGTGTTCTCCCTTGCCAAAAAGTAGATACTTACGGATGCAAAACCATATTCCTCCAAAATGCTTTCAAAACCCCATAGATTTTTAAAAGCGCCCAAATTTACAAGGGCATCTTGATAAATCAGATGGGTATTTTCCGGAAAATCCTCCATCACCCCTGAAACAATCAACTCATGTACTGTATTGATGCGTACAGTTTTTCCAACGACATCCATATTGCCGAACAGTTTTAACGCCATTGATTTCGACAGTACTATGCTGTTTACCGTTTGTAGCACTTCTTCAGATTTCCCTTTTAAGAGGGTGTACGAGAAAATATCAAAAAACCCGGCATCGACACCCAAGTAATTGAATTTAAATTGTTGCCCCTCTGCGACCATAATCCTTCCATCGCCCTCCAATGTTCTTGTAAAGTCTTCAATTTCGGCATAGTCACCTTTAAGGTCTGTAGCTATTGGCGGTGAAAAATCGACCGTCTCATTTTCCAAACGGTAAATGCGCTTTCCGTTTTCGTGAAAATCATCGATAGCTACCTCCTTACTAATATAAACGCTCAACAGAATGACGAAAGTGAGTGATAAGGCAAACCCCAATACCGTTACGGCGGTATACAATTTATTTTTGGCAAGATGGCGTAGATATGTCTTAATCGTTCTCATTACTTGATTATTCAGTCCTTAAGCTTTTTACAGGGTTGGCCAGAGCAGCCTTAACGGCCTGAAAACTTACCGTCATAAGTGCAATCGCCAAAGCCGTTATTCCTGCCAAGACGAAAACCTCCCAACCGATTTCAATTCGGTAGGCAAAGTCTTGCAACCAATCGTTCATTAACCAAAATGCAATCGGGAAAGCAATAACCAAGGCCAATAGCACAAGTTTGACAAAGTCTTTGGAAAGCATCTGTGTGATACCCAGTACCGTTGCCCCGAGTACCTTGCGTACCCCTATTTCTTTTTTCCGTTGTTCGGCAGTAAATGCGGCAAGACCAAAAAGGCCGAGGCAAGCGACAAAAATGGCCAACCCACAGAAGATGACCCCCATAAGGGCGGTTTTGCGTTCTTGGGCATACAATTGTTCCAAATTCTTATCCAAAAAAACATATTCAAAGGCACTATCGGGAACGACATTCGTAAAGACGGTTTCGAGTCGTTCCATCATATCGGGCAAGGAGGCATTCTTAAAACGGACCAAAGCAAACGATTTTGGTTCGGTTTTCGCATTGTGAAAGGCATAACCGCCAATAGGCCTATGCAAGGACTCAAAATTAAAGTCGTCGACCACCCCCATTATGTATGCATTATTTCTAAAACCGCCTATCAAAGCCTTTTTTCCGATAGCCTCCTCGGGGCTGTAGCCCAAATAATCTACCGCCTTTTTATTGAGTACCACATCGACCAAAGTGTCGCCTTCTTGTTTTACTTTTGGAAGCGTCTTTCCGGCAAGTAACTTCAATTGAAGTAGGTCGATTACTTCAGCATCGGCACGATTCGTCCGTATTTGCATACCCCCTTCATCATTTTCGTTCTTAAAAACCATTCTACCACTGACGGAAATCCCGGGAAAACCTTGTGCCATGGACACTTCAGATACATTGACCAATGATTTTAATTCTTGTACCAAAGCATCCTTTTTGTCGTTTCCACTGATTCCCATGGTCGAAATGGCGACCGTGTTCTCAGGGTCGTATCCCAATTTTTGGTTTTGAATGAACTGCAGTTGTTCGTAAATGACCACAACGGCCACAATCAATATTACGGAAGCCGCAAATTGCAAAACGACCAGTCCTTTTCTGATATTAATGACCTTACCGCCAGTTTTTAACGAAGAAGCCAAGGCCGCTTTCGGTGAAAACCTTGAAAGGTGAAAGGCAGGATAAGAACCTGCTACCAAAGTCGTAAAGGCCCAGAATATGGCAAGTGGTATAAGAAGCTCAGCACTGAACAGTAATGCTGGGTCCAAATTTTGCCCTGTTACCTTGTTAAAAAGCGGGATGGCCACGATCGATAATACAATACCTATCGCGAGTGAAATAAATGTTATCAATCCGGTCTCGGCATAAAACCGAAGCGTCAAATTTTTTGACGACGCGCCAAGGGTCTTATTGATACCGACATCTTTGGAGCGTTTTTCCGACTTTGCCGTCATCAGGTTCATGTAATTGACACAGGCGATCAATAGAATCAACAAAGCCAAAAAAGAAAGGTTTCTAATTTCTTTGATGTCACCTATACGCGAAGAATAACTATTGATAAAATCAGCCGAATAGAGATGGATTTTCTTTAAGGGTTGCAATGAAAAAGCGAACCATTGCCCTTCTGCGTCCACGTTTTTATCGAGTACCGACTGCAGCTGTCTTTCAGTTGTTTCTTGCGAAACCTTTTCTTTTAACTGTACATAAGTCTCAAAACTAGAGTTGCCCCAACTTGGGTTTTTGGCGGCAAAAGTAGAGCTGAACGATGCGATGGCGTTACAATGCATGGTACTGTTCGCTGGAAAATCCTCATAAATACCTGTAACTTCCAATTGCTTCTCATTATCAATGGTAATAGTCTTACCCATCGGATCGACCGCTCCAAAATATTTTTGTGCCGTACTTTCTGAGAGCACTACGGTATTCGGTCTTCGAATCGCATCAGTCGGATTCCCCTTTACAAATCCGATATCGAAAATCTCGAACAATTCAGGGTCGCACCAGTAAAGTTCTTTTTCCAAAAAATTATCGCTGTCCACTTTTATAAAAGCGGTCTCGCCAAAACCATGTTTGAGCATTCTCGCCGCATATTTTATATCGGATACGTCATTCTTAAGTGCAGGGGCCAAAGCGGCCGGGGCCGTGGTCAATACCTGATTGTCATAACTTTCATCGGTATTGACCAAAACCCTGTATATACTTTCAGCATTCGAATACATACTATCATAGCTACGTTCATAGGTGATGAAAAGGAAAAGTACTATGGCAATGGTCAACCCAATTGAAAGCCCGAAAATGTTTATGAGTGAAAACATCCGGTTTGCTTTTAGACTTCTCCAGGCGATTTTTAAGTGATTTTTTATCATGATTGATGAATTTATTCTGTTCGTAAACTTTTTATAGGATTTGCCACCGCCGCCCTTAACGCTTGATAGCTTACCGTAAAAAGGGCAATCAACAAAACAACTAAAATGGCGGCCCCAAATACCCACCATGGTATTCCGATACGATACGAGTAGTTTTGCAGCCACTGTCGCATAAAATATTGGGCAACGGGAACTGCCATCAGCCCAGAAACCATTACTAGCACTACAAAATCCTTGGATAGCATCTTAAAGAGACTTGGTATTGAGGCTCCCAACACCTTTCGAATACCGATTTCCTTAGTCCGCTGTTCGGCCATAAAAGTCGCTAGTCCGAACAATCCTAAACAGCATATAAAAATGGCAAGAATCGCAAAGATTCCCGACAACTTTCGCATACGCTCCTCGGTCTTGAATTTATTCCCAAAAACCTCGTCAACGAATTGGTACTCAAAAGGAACACTAGGAGCAAACTTGTTAAATACAGTTTCGATTTGAGCAAGTGATTCGGTAAGACTCATCTCAGGGGCCAGTTTAAGGTTTATCCAATTGGTTTCATTATAATTTATTGAATAAATAGCCTGTTTCACAGGCTCAAAAGGCGATTCCGTCAAAAGGTTTTTGACTACCCCAATGATTTTATGCTCACCGTCGTACCATCGGATTGTTTTGCCCACTGGGTCTTGCAGGCCCATATACTTCACCGCGGCCTCGTTTAGAATATAGGCAGTGGAGTCTGAGGCAAAGTCCCTTGAAAAATCTCGTCCATGTGCCATTTCCCACCCCACGGTCTTCCCATAATCGTGCGATACATAAAAGGCAACGATATTGGTACTGAAATCGGGGTCTTTGCCCTCCCACTCATAGCCGCCATTGCTGTGCCAAACTTCACTCAACGGACTTGAGGATTCCGCCATTTCGGCCACAGCCCCATTATTTTTCAGGGCTTCCCGCAGTGCATTGTATTTGCCCTCATAATCTTCAGTGGTCTTTTCGACCATGGTCAAGCTGTTTTTGTCATACCCTATCGGTCGGTCTTTGGAATACTGAATCTGCTGGTTGACCACTACGGTACCGGACACCAAAATGATGGAAACTGCAAATTGGACCACGACCAAAACTTTACGGAAGGATAAGGCCGAACGTCCGGTTTTGAAGGTTCCTTTAAGTACTTTTACCGGACGGAAGGAGGATAAGTATAATGCCGGATAACTTCCGGCCAAAAGGCTAGTTAGCAAGACCAATCCCAAACTTAAAGACCAAAACATTGGATTCATGAACGGAAAAACAATCTGTTTACCCGCCAATTGATTGAAAAGTGGCAATAGCAGCAGTACAAGTGCACATGCAAATACAAAAGCAAAAAGGGTGACCAGCAATGATTCGAACATAAATTGCCCTACCAATTGTTTTTTATAGGAGCCTACCGTTTTTCGAATACCCACTTCCTTGGCGCGTTTTTGTGCCTTGGCCGTGCTTAGGTTCATAAAATTGATACAGGCCAACAGTAGCACAAATAGGCCAATGATGCCGAACATGCGCACATACTGAATCGCACCGCCCGTAGATATGCCATTCTTAAAAGTAGACCGCAAATGCCAATCTTTCATAGGGTGAAGAAAAATTTGCGGGCTGCTCCGTTTGGTCATATCAGGAACATGGTCATAAAGGGTATTCTTTATTTTTTCGTTGACAATTGACATACTTGACCCTTCGTCTATTTGCGTGAACAAGAGATAAGAGTTATTGTCCCATAGCTTTTGGTCCCTAGCAGTTTTTACCCAATCGTACATGGAAACATAAAGATTCCACGGGGCAATGAATTGAAGTTCTTTGGATTCGGAAAACGCGGCAAATGATTCAAAGATATTGGCATTGTGCGGCAGGTCTTTAAAAACACCTTTTACAGTAACTACCGCATCGTTGTTCAATCGCATCGCCTTGCCCATGGGGTCTTCATTGCCAAAAAACGCTTTTGCCGTTGATTCAGAAATTACGATGGCGTTTGGGTCTTCGAGTACATGTTCATCACCCTTTAATAGCTGTATCGAGAACATACGAAGTGCATCTTTCTCCATAAAAGCACCAGACTTGTTCAAATTTTTTTCATTGGCAGATAGTACATTGTCCCCCGGAAAGGAACTCATGACCACAGCCTTAAAATCGTTGGCATAAAGGCTTCGCAATTCATCGGCCAACGGATAAGGATGATTATACCGAGTGCGGGTTTCGCCGTTACCCGTCTTGTTCATAAGTACTTGTGCAATGTGTTCGTAGTTCTTGAAGTTGGTATTGAAAGATAGTTCACCATAAATCCACAACCCAATGAGCATGGCCACGGCCATACCCAAGGCAAGGCCACCAATGTTGATGGCCGAATACCCTCTGTTCTTCAAAAGGTTTCTCCACGCTATTTTTAGATAATTTTTGAACATGGTTCTCGTTTTTTGCTAGTTATAGTCGTCCGTTGATGGTCCTATTTCCATTAACAGTCAACCACCAACCATCAACTGTTCACTATTTTATCCCTCACATCTGATATCATAGATTTCTCCCTTCGGTCGAAATGACAATTTTTAATCTTATATCTCACTTCTATCATCTCATATCTGACCTCTACTCCGCCCGCAAACTTTTTACCGGATTGGCCAATGCCGCTTTTATGGCCTGATGACTGATGGTCAACAGGGTTATTGCCATGACGATGGCCACGGCCAGAACAAAAATCCACCAGTTAATCGTAGTCCGGTATTCAAAGTTTTCAAGCCAATTGTTCATAAAATACCAAGCTATGGGGGTAGCGATAAGTCCGGCAATGGCTATGAGCTTAAAGAAATCCTGTACGACCAACCCTACCAGACCGGTCATACCTGCGCCCAATACTTTCCTGATGCCTATTTCCTTGGTCTTCTGCACTACAAAGAAGAGGATGAGGCCATAGATGCCCAAACAGCCTATAAAAATGGCCAACCCCGAAAACACCCCGATCAATGAGAGAAAACGTTGCTCCGATTCATAAAGTTCCGCTACACGATCATCCAAGAAAGTATAATCGAAGATATACTCGGGGAACGTTTTGCTCCATTCACTTTCAATGTGCTGTAATGCACTCTTGGTATTGGTCAGATGTATCTTTACGGCCATTTCACCATAATTCTCGACATTGGGAGCGATGAAGACCGGATTAATGTTTTGATGGAAGTCCTGATCGTGAAAATCATCGATTACCCCTACGATCTTTGCCTGAATACGGTCGCCGTTGATCTTTATTTCTTTATTGAGCAGTTCTTCGGGGTTGGACAATCCCAACTTATTGGCCAAAGTCTTGTTCACCACCACCTCATCTATGGTGTCTTTTTCGACAAAATTCCTACCGGCCAAAAGTTTGAGGTCAAACGTTTTCAAATAGTCCACATCGGCCATTTTTATCTGAATATTGAAGTCTTCCGATTCAGGTTTGTTATTGTACTTCATACTGGTTCCCCAATTTCTTCCGGCCGCTCCGGGAGAACCAAAACAGGCGGAAACATTTTCGATGGCCGTATTATTTGAAAGACGTTCCTTAAGGGCATTCAGTTGTACGGCATCCATTTCTTTGGGGATATTCACCATGACGATTCCGTCTTTTTGGAACCCTAAATCGGAATCAATGGCGTATTTCAATTGTTTCCCTATCACGATGGAACCAATGATAAGAACAATGGAAATTGTAAACTGTGCTACTACCAATGTCTTTCTAGTTAAATACCCTCCGGCATCGTTTTGCGACAGCTTTCGTTTCAATGCCAGAACAGGGGCAATCCGTGCCAATAGAATACCGGGGTAACTTCCGGCCAACAAAGCGACCAACACCAATAACAGCACTACAAAGCCCAAAAATTCGAGGTTTAAGAGACCACGGAAGGAAAGCTCAAGGTCAAACATGGCATTGAAGGCCGGTAAGGCGAAAAAACAGAGGACGGCCCCGAGAGCCAGCGCCAAAAGACTTACAAGGAAAGTTTCGGCCATAAATTGCCAGAACAACCCTCCTTTTTGACCACCCAATACTTTTCTGACCCCAACTTCCTTGGATCGATAGGTGGATTGCGCCGTTGAAATATTGATGAAATTGATGCAAGCGACCACTAAAATGAACAGCCCGATAAACGAGAATATCCAAAGGATTTTACCATCTATACCTCCATACTGGGAATTGAAATGAATGTCGGAAAGTGGTTGTAGCTTATATTTATGTAGTGTTTTTGAATTGGGCCGGTGTTTGGGCACGAAGGCCGCTACGGCTTCCTCGATTTCCTGTATGTTTTGGTTGGGCCGTAATAGTCCGAAAACCTGTAAATTACCACTTACACCACCCCAATACTCGCCTCCTAAAAACTCAAAATAATCCTTAATGGTCGGGTACGATACAAATACGTCGTGTTGGAAAAGGGTAGTGGCCGGAAGGTCTTTCAACACCCCTTTCACTGTAATGGTCTCTTGATTTTCCAATGAAAAGGTTTTATTGATGGGGTTTTCACTGCCATAAAGCCTTTCGGCGGCCGATTCGGTGATAAAGGCTGTATTGGGTTCGTCCAAGGCCTTGAAATCGGAGCCTGAAATCAAAGGAAAGTTGAAAATCTTGAAAAAATCCGGTTCGGCAAAGGCCACCAAATCTATGTATTGGTCTTTCGTGCCATTGCCCTCCACGGTAATCTGGCTCTCGCCCCAATCGGCAATCTTTGCCATAAGCTCGGCATAGTCGTAGTCTTGTTTGAAGGCGTTTGAAAATCCTGGCGGTACACTGGCGTTGTAATCAATATAATCCCTATGTTCTTCGGTATTGAACCGATAGATGCGATCCGAGTTGTGATGGAAATTGTCGAACTGTAAATGGTGCTGTACAAAAAGGAATACCAAGATACTACAGCCAAAACCAAGGGAAAGCCCCAGAATGTTAATGAATGCGAAACCTTTCCTTTTGTTGAGGCTCCTCCATGCGATTTTCATGTGGTTTTTGAACATAACCGATATGTTTTGATTTTACGAAAACGATATTCGTGCCACACTCATAAAATTCTGATATTCAGTTATATATAAAAATTAATTTTAAAAAATACAGTTTAAACTGTAAAATTATTTTACACCTTCTGTACAATATGTTGACAGGTATTTTCGGGTATTCGGAAGGCCTTAAAAAGTCCCCTCGCCTCTAAGGGCGAGAGCGACTCTTTATATGAGCTAATCGGATAATCTAAATCTAAGGGGTATTATTCAGTACGCAAACTATTAACAGGATTTGCATTCGCTGCCTTTATGGCTTGAAAACTGACCGTTAATATCGTTATTGCCAATGCACCGATAACGGCCAAGACAAAGATCCACCATTCCATAATGACCCGATATGGGTAGTCTTGCAACCAACCGTTCATGATATAATAGGAAATCGGAATAGCGATAAAACAGGAGATAATGACCAACCTCAAAAAGTCTTTGGAGAGCATGTTCCAGACATTGAAGGTAGATGCCCCCAATACTTTCCTGACCCCGATTTCCTTGGTGCGTTGCTCGGCCACAAAAGAGGTCAGGCCAAATAGCCCGAGGCAACTGATCAATATGGCCAAGGCCGTGAAGATTCCTGATAAGGTTCCGATACGTTCTTCGGCGGCGAATTTTTCCCCATACTCACTATCCACAAAATCGTATTCAAAAGGAAGGTCCGGGAAGTGTTCCTTAAAAACCCTTTCAATAATAGCTAGGTTCTGATTTGCGCTTTGGTTCGGATTGAGCCGCAAATTATAATAGCTCGTACCATATTTTGCAAAAACATAAACACCTTGCTTTACAGGTTCGTATGGTGATTGTGTAATCATATCTTCAACGACACCTATAATTTTTAAAGGAGGATTTGGATCCTCTTCATCATCATCTTTTATCAACTTCCCTATCGGATCGGCCAACCCCATATACTTTTTGGCGGTCTGATTGATAAGTACTGCATTCGAATCTGTTGCGAATTCTCTTGAAAAATCCCTTCCTTCGACAATCTTAAGATTCAACGATTTTGCATATTCAGGGGTAACCTCCGTCCATGCCAGGTCTTCCTGAAAACCTTCGGGTTTACCCTCCCAGTCGAACCCTCCCCGATTGGACCATATTTGTGTAGTCGGACTACTAGATCCCGACATTTCGACCACGGCATTGGAGGCTAGAAATTCATTGCGCATCAATTCAAATTTTCCTGTAAAGTCTTCACTAAACGTAGGAATTTGAACCAGGCCTTCCTTATCATATCCGACGGGACGGTTCTTGGCATGGTTGATCTGTTGCATTACGATCACCGTACCTATGATAAATGCCACGGATACCGTAAACTGCAGTACTACCAAAATTTTTCTGGGCAGGCCTGCATACTTGCCGGCCTTAAAGGTTCCCTTCAATACGTCTACCGGTCTAAACGAAGATAGGTACAGCGCGGGATAACTACCGGCCACCAAAGCCGTGAACAATATAAACACCAAAGAACTCAACCAAAAAACAGGACTTAACCAAGGGAAAACAATCTCTTTTCGCGCCAAATTATTAAAACCGCCCAGCGACAGCAGCACGATTAAAACCGCTAGAACAAAGGCAAATACGACCACCAAAAACGATTCACTTAAAAATTGGTTGATCAACTGCCTTCTTTGCGAACCTATCGATTTTCGAATACCGACCTCCTTGGCCCTTTTTTCCGATCTTGCCGTACTTAGGTTCATAAAATTGATACAGGCCAAAAGCAGTACAAAAGCACCGATAATTCCAAAGAGCCAGACATACTTTATTCTTCCGCCTACCTGCTTGCCATTTTCAAAGTTGCGCCGCAAATACCAGTCTTTCATCGGAAAAAGAAAAATCTGTGGATTGAATTCCGCAGTATCTTCGTTCAGGTCCTTTTTGACGTTCAAAATAGCTTCGGTAACCTTTTCCATTGTAGTATTGTCGGCAATCTGAACGAACATCTGAAACGAGTTGTTGCCCCATTGATCTTCGGCGTTTTTCATCCATTCCTGGGTGGCGAGCACTTTATCCCAAGGCATTAAATATTCTGCATCATGAAAGGAATTATTAAACGGAATATCCTCATATACGGCGCTCACCATAACGTCGTATTGATTATTTATATTGACATTCTTCCCTACGGGTTCCTCATCTCCAAAAAGTGCCTTGGCAACCGATTCGGAAAGCATGACCGAATTCAACTCCCGAAGACCGTCTTTCTCCCCTTTGAGAATTTTCAAGTCCAACATTTCAGGAGCCTCCCTTTGCATAAAATACCCGTTTTTGGAAAGACTTTTATCATTATACTTCAGATACCTGGAATTGTTCCATGTTGACATTACGAGATACTTGAAGTTATCGCTATAGCCGTCGCGCAAAGCCTTCTCAAGTGGCCTCGGAATGGCAGGCCCGGTACCTGTATTTCCGTTAAAGGTCTGCGATTGAAAGACCTGTGCTATTTTTTCTTTGTTCGCGAAATAATCGTCGTGCGATAATTCGTCAACGACCCAAAGGCCGATCAGAAGTGTCACGGCCATGCCAAGGGCAAGTCCGCCAATATTGATGGCCGAATAGCCCTTACTCTTTTTTAAGTTTCGCCAAGCGATTTTTAGATAGTTCTTAAACATGACCGTTGGATTTATGATTGATGTATTAGGTTCGCTATATAATAAAGACTCACTAATTTATAAAGTGTTTCACTCCGTACGTAAACTTTTCACAGGATTGGCCCTTGCCGATTTGATAGCGTGAAAGCTGATGGTAATAACCGCAATAGACAATGCTATCACTCCTGCCAGTGCAAAAACCCACCAACTTATATCCACCTTGTAGGCATAGACATCGAGCCAATTTTTCATTGCCAACCATGAAAACGGAGTAGCAATGACTATGGATATCAATACCAATTTGATAAAATCTTTGGACAGCAGCTTCACAATACTCGATACCTCGGCCCCCAAGACTTTTCGTATTCCAATCTCCTTTGTTCGGAGCATCGCACTATACGTAGCCAGGCCAAATAGCCCTAAACAGGCAATTAAAATGGCAAGAAAAGTAAACAGGGTAAAGAGCTCTTTAAATCTAAAATCGGCTTCATACTGTTCATTAAAACTGTCATCAAGAAAACTGTAAAGAAAGGGACGATGTGGAGCGAGATCCGCCCATTTCGCCTCAATATTGGCAATTGCATCCGAGAGGTTGTCCGATTTTACCCTTAGGGATAAAAACTTGCTGCTACCGGGTTCAAACCGTAGCGTAAGTGGCGCGATCCGTTCATGAAGCGATACATAATTAAAGTCTTTTACCACGCCAATGATCGTACCTTCCTTGCCCCATTGTTCGAATTTTTTCCCAATGATATTCTCCGGATTGGCATATCCAAACTCTTTCGCCGCAGCCTCATTGATGACCATGGATGATATAGTATCTGCCGGAAATTCCCTGGAATAGGCCCTACCCGCGGCCATTTCCAATTTGTAATGCGGTATAAAGTCTACATCGACTTCGTAAAGAAACGGGTCGTAGTTCACCATTTCACCTTCCTTACTCTCGATATTAGTACCCGCCGCTGGGAAATGCGCCCCAGGAACCGTTCTCGAAGCAGAAGCCGACACAACCTCAGGTAAGTTCAAAAATTCATTCTTGATGGTTTCCAGGTTCTCACGCACATCCCCGTCGTAATTAAAATCAATAACCAATTGTTGCTCACGATCGAAACCCAAATTTTTGTTCAGCATGTGGCCGAGCTGAAAATAGACGATTACGGTACTGGCAATCAAGGCAATAGAAAGGCTAAACTGAAATATCACCAGACCTTTTCTAAGGTTTACCCCTTGCTGTGATGAATTGACAAGGCCCTTCAAAACACTTGCAGGCTTGAAACTCGAGAGGATAAATGCAGGATAACTTCCGGCCAATAAGCCGGTTATAATAGCCGTTCCAAAATAAAGGAGGAGTGCATTGGCGTTAAAGATATCCTTTATAGTAAAAACCTTGCCGGTGATATTGCCCATCCAAGGTAGGCAAACGGACACGATCAACAAACCGATTACGGAAGATACGAATACCATGATCAAGGACTCTCCCAAAAACTGATGGACAAGTCCCCTTTTGTCCGCCCCGATGGCCTTTCGTACACCTACCTCCTTAGCACGCTCCATCGATCTTGCAGTGGCCAAGTTCATGAAATTGATACTTGCAATAATCAGAATAAAAAGACCGATGATGGCAAAAATGTAAATGTTGGACAAGCTGCCCGTAATTCCGGGTTGACGTGAGGCATTGGAATTCAAGTATGCATCTTTCAAGGGTTCAAAAGAGAGGTTGTAATAATACTCAGACTCTTCATCCGGGTATCGTTTTTCCAAAAAACCAGGCATTTTGGACTGGAAAGCATCCAGATCAAAATTTTCGTTGACCAAGAAATAGGTATAAAAGTCAACATAGCCCCACATTTCAAAAATACTTGGTCGGGTTTGATAAAAAGAACTCATTGACATCAAAAAGTCAAACGTAAAATGCGAATTGGCAGGAACATCTCTCATCACCCCTGTTACTGTATAAGTCCCATCATTGGCCCTGCCCCCTACACCATCCATGGTTTTGCCCATTGGATCCTCGTTACCAAAATATTTTTTTGCCATACTTTCGGTAAGGACAATGGAATAAGGTGCCTCTAAAGCGGTTTTGGGGTTACCGGATACCAACGGCCAACTAAACACATCAAAAACAGTGGCATCCACATAAAAACAATTGCTTTCTTGAAAGGAGTTGTTGTTATATTCCAACAAAACATCCGATCTTCCAGAAAATTGGACTTTTTCCACGACTTCTGAAAAGTCGGCCTTCAAAGCGGGACCTACGGGAGCATTTCCCCAAATCCATTGGTCCTCCAAATCTTCGGAGCCCATGTGGTGTACAATTCGATAAATGTTATCGCCCTTATCGTGATACGAATCATAAGACAGCTCATTGTTTATGAATAATGCTATCATAAGAAAGCATGCCATGCCTATGGCCAACCCTCCAATATTTATGGCCGAATATCCTTTGTTCTTGATCAAGTTTCGCCAAGCGATCTTTAGATAATTTTTGAGCATGGTTTTTTATTTATCGGCCTCCCCCGACCCCTCCAAAGGAGGGGAGCGAACGGCGTTGTTGTTCTATTTTTCTTTCTTTACTACTCACGATTCGGTGTGTCATTTCGAAATGAGGAGTGCAACGACGATTGAGAAATCCCCAAAAAATCGTATCATTAGATTTCTCATGCTCACTTCGTTCAGTTCGAAATGACAATCTTTAATCTCATATCTAACTTCTCAATTCTTATATCTCACTTCTAACCTCTATTCTGTTCGCAAACTTTTTATAGGGTTTACGATCGCCGCCTTTATGCTCTGATAGCTTACCGTTATTATGGAAACTGCGATAGCCAATAAAGCGGCCAAAACAAATACCCAAGCACCTATTTCAATACGGTACGAAAAGTCTTCGAGCCATTTGCTCATGGCAAACCACCCAATAGGCAATGAAATGAGTATTCCAATACCTACCAGTTTTAAAAAATCGACTGTTAGCTGGTAGGCGACCTGCCCGACGCTGGCCCCAAGTACCTTACGCACCCCTATTTCCTTGGTGCGTTTTTCGGCATTGAAAGCGGCCAACCCGAAAAGGCCGAGACAGGCAATGATGATCGAGAGTATGGAAAAAATCATAAAGATTCGGCCTAACCGTTGTTCGGCTTCATAGGTGGTATTGAACGATTCATCCATAAAATAATAGTTGAACGGTTGGCCCGGGGCCACTTTATTCCATACAGCTTCGACCTGCGCAACGGCATTCGAAAAATCACCGGCCTTAAGCTTAATGGCCATGCTTCCGCTATTATCGGCCAAATTAAGACTGAGCGGGCGAATATCACTGCGCATCGAATCGAAATGAAAATTCTGTACAACGCCTATTACCGTATAAAATTCAGGGTTTTCTTCTCCGAGGTCTCTCGAAAGCCTTAACCCCAAGGCTTCCTCAGGTTGCAACCCTAAAATATTCAGAGCCGATTCATTGACAATTACGGCCAACGAGTCGGTACCGAACTGACGATCAAAGTTGCGCCCTGCGATAATCTTGAGGCCCAACGTGGGCATATATTCGTAGTCAACGCCCCAAGTCTGCATATTGATGGCGTTTTCCTGTTCCGTGGATCCTTCCTTGAAAAAAGAACTGTCACTTCGACTCGATGGGGTTGGAAAGAAACTGCTTAACGTGGCACTTTCAACAAATCCCAAACCTTGTACTTGGTCCTTGAAAGAATTTGCCCTTTGCCCGATCGCGTAAACGTCGTTGACCACCAAAACCTGATCTTTGCTAAAACCAAGTTCTTTGTTCTGTATGAACCGTAGTTGCTGGTAGACTACAAGGGTCGCCACGATAAGGAAGACCGATATCGCAAATTGAAAGATGACCAAAACATTGCGAATCTTACTTCCGCCTAAACTGTTCTCGCCACTTCCCTTAAGTACTTTCACAGGAATAAAACGTGACATAAAAAAAGATGGGTAACTCCCGGACAAAAGGGCCAACAATGCCGTGGCAGTGAACAGTACCAACCAAAAAACCGGATTTAACAAAGGAAGTGATATTTCCTTACCGGCCAACGAATTGAAGATGGGTAATGCCAAAGCCGAGAGTATCAGAGCCATAACAAGTGAGAAAAGAACAATCAACGTCGATTCGATCAAAAATTGACGGATAAGTGCTGCTCTCCCCGAGCCTAAGGTCTTACGAATACCAACCTCTTTGGCCCGTTTTAATGAATGCGCCGTCGATAAGTTCATAAAATTCACACTGGCCAAAACAATGAGAAAGATGGCAATGAACGATAAAATATAGATGTTCTCGATTCTATTGTTGGGACTAATCTCAGCAACGCGGTCAGAGTGCAAATGAATGTCGGTCAACCCCGTAAGACTGTACCTGATATAATTGCCGGATTGCTCAAATTGCTCTAGCGTTACTCCGGGATAGATTTGCTGCGCCCATGGCATCACATAATCCTTCAGAATGTTTTTAAGGGAAGTCTCAAATGATTTGGCATCCGCACCGGGTATCAGCTTGACATATGTTTGGTAATTATGGCTGCCCCATTCCGTATTACGGGAATCTGCATACCCTTCCATCGCCATAAAAACGCTATGGTCCCTAAGGAAAGAGTTCCGTGGCAGATCTTCGATTACCCCGGTAACCGTATAGGTATCACCATTGTTCAACACCAAGGTCTGGCCCAAGGCCTCGTTCACGGTAAAATGTTTTTCGGCAGCGGTCTTGGTAAGAATGAGCGTATTAGGCTCTTTGAGTGCCGTTGCCGTATCGCCCGTTAAAAGAGAAACACCGAACATTTCAAAAAACGTCGGGTCTACATAGGTGGCCTGTTCTTCTTTGACATTGGTCTCAGTGCCACTCTCTTTTAGCAACATACTGCCGACCGTTCTGAAACGGGTCGCCAATTCTACCTCAGGATAGTCATTTTTTAAGGTGGCGGCCATCGGTGCGGATTGCACCGCAAAGTCTCGGGCCGGGCCACCAAACTTGATATCGGCGTTCACCCTATAGATGCGATTTGCATCGGTGAACATGGTATCATAGCTCAGTTCGTCGTAGATATATAATGAAATAAGCAAACCTCCAGCAATACCAATGGCCAGGCCGAAGATGTTCAGAGAAGTGAAAAAAGGCTGTTTCTTAAGACTTCGCCAAGCTATTTTAATATAGTTCTTAAACATGATTCCCGTTTTTTGATGATTGATTCTGAACAGAGTTCAGTATAGATTGATGAATAAACCCAAAAACTGTTACATCATTGCTCCAACAGCCCTGTTCTGACTTTCCGTTACGATCTGACCATCGAACAAGTTGATGACCCTGTGCGCATAATGCGAATCACGATCCGAGTGCGTTACCATTACTATGGTTGTACCCTCTTGGTTCAATTCGGTCAACAGGTTCATGACCTCGATTCCGTTTTTCGAGTCCAAATTACCGGTCGGCTCATCGGCAAGGATCAATTTCGGATTCGTAACCACCGCCCTGGCAATCGCCACACGTTGTTGCTGACCTCCTGAAAGCTGGTGCGGAAAATGTTTTTCGCGATGCGCGATCTTCATCCGCTCCAAGACCTTCATAACTTTTTCACGGCGGCTGCTTTTACTTTCCTTGAGGTAGATTAACGGAAGCTCGACATTTTCGAAAACGGTTAGCTCATCGATAAGATTGAAACTTTGAAAGACAAAACCTAAGTTCCCCTTTCGCAACTCGGTGCGCTGACGTTCTTTTAGTCCTCCGACCTCATGACCGGCAAACTTGTAGCTACCTTCAGTCGGGTTATCTAGCATACCGATGATGTTGAGCAGGGTAGATTTACCACATCCCGAAGGCCCCATAATCGCTGCAAATTCTCCCTCCTCGACCTTTAGGTTGACGTTGTTCAATGCCAAGGTCTCGACTTCCTCTGTTCTAAAGCTTTTTTTCAAATTTTGGATCTGTATCATTTCTTGATTGTTTTTAACACGTTATAATTAAAGACTGCACTATTCTGTTTTAGTGACAGTTATATTTCTATTTTAACACTATTTTTTCCGATTCGCCAAAGCTATCGTAATTACTGGTTATCACGTTTTCGCCCGCTTGCAGCCCTTCTAGTACTTCATAATATCTGGAGTTCTGCTTCCCTATCCGGATGTTTCGCTTTAACGCCTCATCCCCATCAGGGCCAACTACGAAAATCCATTGGCCACCGGTACTCTGAAAGAAACTTCCCTTGGGCAATAAAAGCGCTTCGCTCGATTCGCCCAGCTGTAATTTGATATTGTAGCTCTGACCCGTACGAATGGTCTCTGGTTTCTCTTCGGTAAAGACCAAATCGACCTTGAACTTTCCGTTTCGTACCTCGGGATAAACTTTACGCAAACGCAGGGGAAATTCATTCCCGTTACGTTCAAGAACGGCCATGAGGTCACGCTGGACCCTATCGATATAATGTTCGTCGATACTTGCCTCAATCTTATAATCCGTCAACACGTTGATCTGGCCGATCCGTTCGCCCTGGGAAATACTTTGGCCTATTTCAGCATCCAAGAAGCCCAATTGGCCATCTGCAGGTGCCCGAACGTTCAAATGGTCGAGACGCTGGTACACCATGCCCAAGGTTTTCTGCATGCGGGCAAGGTCGGCATCCAAACCTGTCAATGAGGTCTTGCGGAGTTCATCATCGTTTTCCGTTTGAAGTTTTATGATATCGTACTGTTTTTGGGAAAGTTCATAGTCTTCCTTTGATTTCAAGTATTCTTCTTTCGAAATAAGTTCATCGTCATATAAAGCCTGATTCTGTTCGAAATTTCTCTTCAAACGCTGTAGGTCGGTACTAGCGGTCGCCAATGACTTTCTACCCTCGACCTGACGTTGATCGAACGTCAATTTTGTAGAACGAAGGTCATTTTGCTTTAGGGCAAGATTACTTTCACTAGCCAAGATCTGCTCGTACAAGTTCATATTTTCCAGCTTCAAAATAATATCGCCCTTTTTTACGGTCGCCCCTTCTTCGATCAATTTCTCGCTCACCCTACCGCCTTCGTACGCATCCATATATATGGTAGCAATAGGCGCAACATTGCCATTGATGGTAATATAATCGTCAAACTTGCCCTGTGTGACCTGTGCTATGGATAACTTATCCTTTTCTGTGCGAAAAGTGGAAACCGAAGTCACGAAAAGTAATTGATATGCCAAGAACAGCAACAATAAGCCAAGAGCGATGTAACCATAATGCTTGGGCCGTAAACCTTTTTTCTTTTCTAATTGTATGTCCATTTTTTATTCTTTTATTGTCATTTCCGCAAAAGCGGCAATCATTCTATTTAGTTTATATTAAATACCGGAAGGCCGCTGTAAAAATCCAAGGTGCTTTTGTTGATCTCCAATTTTAACCTTACCTGTAAATTCTCGTTTTGGGCACTTGCAAAAAGATTCTTCGCCGTGAACAATTCGATGGCATTGATCATTCCCTTTTCATATCGTTTTTGGGCAATGGAAAAAGCCATGCGCTGCGATTCCATTTTTTTTGTGCTCTGATCATATTCCACCTCAAGCGCATTATAGGCCTGTACCAACTGCTCGATTGTCTGAAAAAGTTCTTGCTCTTGCATCTTCAAATTATTTTCGGCCCTTGAGCGTGCTATTTTTGCCTGCTTTACACGACTTCTCAAAGACCACCCATAGCTTATGGGTACGTTCAGATTGACCCCGACATAACGTGAGGTATTGTCCCTGAACTGCTCACGGAAAGGTAGGGTATTGGCCAAAGAGTCACGGGTGGTTTCAAAATAACCCGTTCCCATTCCGGCAAACAACGAAAGTGATGGATAAAGTCTTCCCCGGGCTATCGCCACTTGTTTCTTTGCGGCCCGTGCACGCAATTCCTGGGCCTTTATCAACGGAATAAACTCCCTTGCCGTGGAATAGATCGAATCGGAATGAATTTCAGGAGTATCCTCTCCATTAAATTTCGTGTCGATGCGCGTTTGAATGTCTATATCGCTAGTATTCTCCAGGTTCATTTCTTGAATGAGCTGTAATTTTGCCGCCATCAGCTGGTTCTCACTCTGCGTAACATTCAATTTATCGGTCAACAACAATGATTCTGCCTCGAATAAATCAGCTCCCGCCTTAAGCCCCAGTTCGATTTGTTTGTCGACCAAGTCGTAGTTCGTCTGTGAGACATTGAGCTGTTCCTTTGAAATCGCGACCAATCCTTCATAGAACTCGATATCATAGAAGGCCTGCATAACCCGAAACGCCAAAAGGTACTTTTCGTGCAAGGTTTCGTTTTGAGCCGCCTTATACAAAAATTTGGATGCCTTTATGGAATTTATCTTCTGAAAACCCTGGAACAAATCGATAGAGGAGTTCAATGAATAATTGTTCGAAAAGAAATCCGTAGTAACGACATCATTGGTAAAAGGGTCGGTACTCCTTCCGTAATTGATGGTATAACTTGATGAGGCCTCGACACCCGGGAGTAAATCGCGTATCGACTGTCTATACGTTTCTTTGCCAGAGTCTGCACTATACCTTAAATCGTTCAGTTGCAAGTTATGCCCAAGGGCGTAAGCCACGCACTCATCTAAAGTCCACTTCTCTTGCGCAAAGGTGCTTGCACTTATCAAGAAAAATAAAAAAAACCGTAATGAAAATTTAAAGTTCATAATCTAAATAGTATGCCAACTTAATAACCAGTCTCGTGCCATAAATATATATGTTTGATTTTCAGATATTTATGTAATTTATTGAAAATAAATAAAGAATAGACTGTAAAATAGTTGTACACAGGTTGTCAAAAATGTTGACACTTTTAAAATTTTGTCATTTTCAAATCGTAGTTTTAAAATCTTTTGAAAACCCAATGAATCGGGCAATTGACATCTGGTCGAAAAAATCCGGAATCAAATGGAATGTTTTTTGGTAGGGCAATAGACAACAACACACTGGTATGGTAGATGCTAAAATTCTTGTCATAGATGATAATAAAAGTGTACTTAGCGCCTTAGAGATCCTATTACAATTCGAATACAAAACGGTCAAGACAATATTCAATCCGAACCAAATTACTTCTTTTCCAGATTTGGCCGATTTCGATATTGTAATGCTCGACATGAACTTTTCTGCAGGTGTCAATACGGGTAATGAAGGTCTTTTTTGGTTAAGGGAAATCCAAAAAAAGGCTCCCCAGACCTCGGTGGTCATGATGACCGCCTACGGGGCTGTCGATCTTGCCGTAAAGGCCCTGAAAGAAGGGGCCGCCGATTTTGTACTGAAACCATGGAACAACGACAAATTATTGGCCACTGTGAAATCGGCCTATGAACTACGTAAGTCGCGCAAAGAAATCAACACGCTCAAACAAAAGGAAAATAGCCTGAAGCAGGTAATCAATCAGGGCAAGAATCATATCATAGGAAATTCAAAGGCTCTCAATGCCGTGCTCAAATTGGTCGGCAAGGTGGCCAAAACCGATGTCAACGTTTTGGTCACTGGTGAAAACGGTACGGGAAAGGAACTGATCGCAAGAGAATTGCACGGGCTTTCCGTTCGTAAAAACGAAGTGTTCATTCCCGTTGATATGGGCTCTATTTCAGAAAATCTTTTTGAGAGCGAATTGTTCGGCCATTTAAAAGGGGCATTTACAGATGCCAAAGAAGATAGGGCCGGCAAGTTTGAAGCGGCCAATGGCGGCACCTTATTTTTGGATGAGATCGGCAATCTATCGTTACAAACGCAGGCCAAACTATTATCGGCCATACAGAACAAGGCGGTGGTGCGCGTAGGTTCGAACAAATCGATTCCTGTCGATATTCGTTTGATCTGCGCTACAAACGAAAATCTTGATAAAATGGTTACGGACGGTCTTTTTCGAGAAGACCTCTTGTACCGTATCAATACCATTTCCATTGAGGTGCCCCCATTGCGCGAAAGGGAGAACGACATTCTGGTCTTGGCAGATTTTTATCTAAACAGGTTTACCAACAAATATGGCAAACAAGGTTTGAAAATCAATCAGGCCGCACAAGAAAAACTTATGGCCTACCCGTGGCCAGGGAACGTTCGTGAGCTCTTGCACACTATTGAAAGGGCGGTAATTCTTTCGGAAGGGAATGTTCTGAAGCCCACCGACTTTATGTTGAACACCAAATCGGCAACATCGGCGGAAAAAAATCTGATAACCTTGGAAGAAATGGAAGCACAGATGATTTCAAACGCCCTTGACCAAAATGACGGCAATTATAGTGCGGCTGCAGAACAGTTGGGTATTTCAAGACAGACCTTATACAATAAAATCAAAAAAAAGGGGAAGTAGTTGGATGCTGGATGTGAAAAAAAGTATTTTCATCATTTGGTCTCTTTTAAATACTGAACTTCATGAACTCATTTTGAGGTAGAGCTTTAAAAAATGGTGAGTCGACATATTTATCTGCAACTCGTATTTCGCATCATATTCATTGCACTGGCGGCGCTTGGTGTCGGCTATTTCTTTTTCAGGGAACAATATATACTGGCCGGCATGTCATTGTTCGTATTGATTTTGTTGACTTCTTTTCTGATCCATTACGTAAATCAGACCAACCGAAAGATCGCCTACTTTTTCGACGCAATTAAAAATGAGGATTTCACTTTGCGTTTTCCTGAGAAATTGACGGTAAAATCTTTGGAAGAACTCAATCACAGTCTCAATATGCTCAATGAGATGATCCAAGAAATCCATCTAAAAAAACAGGCGCAAGAGCAGTATTATCAGGAAATTATAAAACAGGCGGATATCGGTATTTTAACCATAAACGAGAAAGGCCATATTCTTTTTGCCAACCCTACCATCGAGAAATTGTTCAACTACACTCCCTTGAACCATATCAAACAACTATTACAAGTTGACCACAACCTATACGAGCTTTTCGAAGAGCTAAAACCTTTCGAACGAAAGTTGGTGCAGCTCACTAATGAAAGGGAAAAAAAACAATTGGCGCTCAAATCGACTTCGATCTCTTCGGAAGGAAGGGAACTATTATTGGTCGTTGTTCAAGATATACACAAAGAACTTGATGAAAAAGAAACCGATTCATGGGTAAAACTAATCCGTGTACTCACCCATGAAATCATGAATACCATTACCCCGATAACCTCGATCTCAGAATCCATCCTGAAATATTATAAAACGAATCGCGGACTTGTATCATTAAAGGATTTTAACGAAAATCACATTTTGAATACAGTCAAAGGGCTTGAAGTAATCAAGGAACAAGGGGGTGACCTAATGGATTTCGTACAGTCGTACAGGAGTTTTCTAAGTTTGCCCAAACCTGATAAAAGCCTTATCAGTGCCCAACGTTTATTGGAAAAAGTAAAGGTGTTGATGAGCCAGGAAAATGAACAAGGTCATGTTGATTTTTCGGTAGTATCCGACCCAGCGGACCTTGAACTGTATCTGGATGAGAAACAGATTTCACAAATCCTCATCAACCTCAGCAAAAATGCGTTACAGTCTTTGCAAGGTCAGGAAAACGGAAAAATCAAAATGGCTGCCGGAAGTACTCCAAGTGGCACAAAATATATTCAGGTTATCGACAATGGCCCTGGAATACCGGACGACGTAATCGAAGAAATCTTCGTTCCTTTTTTTACCACCAAAGAAACCGGAACAGGAATCGGCCTAAGTCTTTCAAAACAGATCATGCATTTACACGGGGGCACCATTCAAGTAAGCTCAAATGAGTATACTGTTTTCACCCTTAGTTTTGAATAAAAGAATATGCTAGGTTTCAAAGGCAACCAAAACCATTTTAGCCGAGTTCTTTAAAGGGATCCCAAAAGTGCTTTTCAAAGTCGACTATTTGATTTTCGACGACCTTGATACCTTCGCTTTCCAATAACTGCTGCATCAAATTGGTGCCCTCAAAATGATGTTTACCGGTCAATAGACCAATCTTATTAACAACACGATGGGCGGGTACATCCTCTATATTTCCTGCGCCGTTCATGGCCCAACCCACCATTCGGGCACTTCGTGCAGCCCCCAAGTATTTGGCAATGGCCCCATACGATGTAACCCTACCGTAGGGAATCAATTTTGCCACTTCGTATACCTTTTCAAAAAAGTTTTTGTTATCGGGATTTGTCATTTGTAAAATATTCGGATAATGGTGATGGTAAGCAACAATACCATCAAGGCGCTTAAAATATAGTTGCTGTTCTTTGAAAAACGATTTGTTTTGGTTTCCAATTTATTGAAATAAAACACATAAAGATAAAGTACTGAAAAGGTTCCCAAGCCAGCCGCCAAGACAAAGGTAAGAATATCGGTGGCCTCGAACTTTATCCATCCGGAAGCATTCCACATGGCGTTCAACCCACTGTAATACGGAATGGTCAATAAGTTAACCGCCGCCAACAAAAACCCTTTGTAAAAACTGTTTCTTTTACTTATCGCTACTTTTTTAGGCGATTTTGCTTTATTCTTCTTCGCGGCCACAAAAAAATATATCGCGAAAAAAGCAAAGACCCCCAAAGCTATCTTCAAAAGCCAGTCGATCACTTCAGGGTTATTATACAAGAATTTCGAAATGTAGACCGCTATGGTCGATTGGATCATAATCATCGACGAAACCCCAAGGCTGAATACTACACCGTTCAGCTTTCCTTTGTCCACACTAGTCTTGGCAGCGTTCATGTTCAACAACCCTGGTGGGACCGTAGCCATAAAGGCTGCCGAAAAAGTAGCAAAGAATAGAATCAGTAAGTGTTCCATAAATCAGTTTATCCTGAATTGGATGTAGGTAATGGGCTTTCCTTTATCAAGGTACTGATTTTCGTAGAATGTTTGTATCTCTAGAACATCTTTGGGACTACCCTCGTTCTTGTAGACGTCATGGTTCGCATAGACTACCTCTAGTCCAAGACCATGGAGTATTCCCAAGGTATAACCATGCATGAATTCACTATCGGTCTTCAAGTGAATGAGTCCTTTCGGTTTTAATATCTTTCTGTATTTCTCCAAGAAATCGGCATTGGTCATTCGATGCTTGGTCCTCTTATATTTGATCTGGGGATCGGGAAAGGTTATCCAAATCTCGGAAACCTCATTGCTGTCAAAAAGTTGGTGAATCAATTCTATCTGTGTTCGAAGAAAGGCAACATTGGCAAGTTTTTCTTCCAGTGCCGTTTTTGCGCCCCGCCACAGACGAGCTCCTTTGATATCGACCCCAATAAAATTTCTATCCGGGTTCGATCTTGCCAATCCAATGGTATATTCTCCCTTACCACAACCCAATTCAAGAACGATGGGATTTTCATTTTCAAAATGCTTTGCCCAATTTCCTCCGAGGCCCAACGAACCCGTTTCGATATCTTCCCTCTTGGGCTGGATAACATTTTGAAAAGATTCGTTCTCTTTGAACCGTTTGAGCTTGTTCTTGCTTCCCACAAAAAAAATTTATGGCAAAGCTAAGGAAATCTAATTTGCAGACGGCCTGGTTCAACCGTCCATATTTTTTGATTTCTCCATGGTAAAAGAAAACTCGGACCCTATACCAAGTTCACTTTCCACGTAGATTTTTTCATTGTGCCTTTCAATTATATGTTTAACGATAGCCAGGCCCAGTCCAGATCCGCCTTCGCTTCGACTGCCACTTTTGTCAACCCTATAAAACCGCTCGAAGAGTCGCGGAATATGTTGTTCAGGAATACCTTCCCCATTATCGGTAACGCGAATAATCACTTTGTTCTGTATCAAATTTTCGACGCTCACCTCTGTAGTACCATTCTTATGTCCGTATTTAATCGAGTTTACGATAAGATTGGTCAACACTTGCTGTATTTTTTCCTTGTCGGCCCGTACATATATCGGGCTTGGATAAGCCATATCAAAAGTGAGCGATATCTTTTTTTTTGATGCCTTCATTTCAAGCAGGTCAAAGACGCTTTCGATCAACTCAACAATATCGAAATCTTCTTTTTCGAGACTCAGGTCGCCAACTTCGAGTTTTGTTATCAAATCCAAATCCTTAATGATATAAATCAAGCGATCCACCCCTTTGGCGGCCCTCTGTAAATATTTTTTGCGAATAGCCTTGTCTTCCATTGCGCCGTTCAAGAGTGTTTCAATGTATCCTTGAACGGTAAAAAGCGGGGTCTTCAATTCATGGGAGACGTTACCAAGGAAATCTTTTCGATACTCCTCACGAATTTTGAGCGTGTCGATCTCTATTTTTTTGTCTTTCGCAAATTTTTCTATTTCCTCGGTAAGGGTTCTCATATCGGTAGTAATCGGGTCTGAGGTCAATGAAGTAGATTCGAGAAGGGTTACATCATCATATATTTTCTTTATCCTTTTGTATATGAACTTCTCCACCCTGATCTGTACAACTAGAAAGGACACTGTGAAAATTACCAAGCCAGACAACGCTATTGCAATCCAATACTCATCGATACTACCCCTATAATATATAAGAGCGAACATGAAAAGTGAAAGGATCAGAGTTATAAAAATCGCGGAGCGAAAAGCGAATCTATATGACTTTCTAAGGCGCGAAGACATTGAACTTATTTTAACTTTATCGCATTTAGGCGAAAGTTAGTCATTTTGAGTCCATTTGAAGATTTTTGGGCCAAAACAGATAGAAAAACAGGGTTCAAAATTGTCGCGAAAAAGTAATCGCGATATACAATGGAAGAATTTAACAACTAGTTCAAAAAGCTTAAAAGAGCATTATAAAACGAATTTATAACCTACCCCCTTAACGGTTTTAAAGTGCTCTTCACCTATCTTCTCACGCAATTTGCGAATATGCACATCTATGGTGCGGCCTCCAACGACCACCTCGTTGCCCCATACGCGGTCCAAGATAACCTCCCTTTTAAAGACTTTGCTCGGCTTGGAGGTCAACAGGGCCAAAAGCTCGAACTCTTTTCTCGGAAGCACCATTTCTTGACCGTTGTTTATTATTTTATATTCCTCACGGTTAATAACGATGTTGCCCACTTTGACAATATCGTCTTGTTGGACCGAATCTTCTTTCAATCTTCGCAATAATGCCTTGACCTTGCTCACCAAAACCTTCGGTTTGATGGGTTTGGTAATATAGTCGTCCGCCCCTGCATCAAAACCTGCCACTTGGGAATAATCTTCCCCGCGCGCCGTTAGAAATGCAATAATGGTATTTTCGAGTCCGGAAGTGCCTCGAATTATCTCACAGGCCTCTATGCCATCCATCTCTGGCATCATCACATCCAAAATAATCAAATGGGGTTTTTTCTTTTTGGCCTTGGCAACTCCCTCGGCACCATTCTTCGCGGTAAAAACTTCGTACCCCTCGGAAGACAAATTGTACTTGACTATTTCAAGAATATCGGGTTCATCATCTACCAAAAGTATTCGAATATCACTCTTTTTCATCAGTAATTATGGTTGATCAACCTTCAAATGTAAAGATAATACTATTAGTCCGAACGTGCTTAACATTGATTTAATATGGTAACAATTAGGTAACACGGTTTGTGTAAGTTCGCCATGGCAATTTGCCCAATAACCTAATCGGTCTTTACGATAAGCTTATTTTTTAAGAATAATGATATGGCATTTGCAAAAAAATTTGTGCATTTCATCGAATAATTGCCATATTACTTGGATAGCGGAGCCAATCAGGATTCAGAATCATTATATTTGTGGTATATTTTTTGCTCAACCTACTATATGAAGCACCTTTACCTTCTAATATTCTTGCTTTTTATTACTGTTGGCTATGGACAAGATCCGAAGCCGAACGGTGATATAGCTGGGTTCAAACTCTACCCAAATCCGGTTACCACGGGTAAAGTTTATATCCAAACAAAAGCTGATGCTCCCAAAAAGGTATTTATCTTCGATGTCTTGGGTACCCAAGTACTTCAGACGACTATTTTAGGTTCTGAACTTAACGTTTCGGATCTCGATGCCGGTGTTTATGTCTTACGGGTTTTTGAAAAGGACAAAGTGGCCACTAGAAAACTAATTATCAAGTAAGTAATTATCTCATTTCCATATTGATATTACCAATCTTCCCTCGATGATTCGTTCCAAAAATCGATGAACGGTCATTCAATATTCCGTTTACATACATTTAGACGAATTTCACAACATTTTATCGGTGTAGGTAAAGCCTTTCACTATCTTTAACCTGTTGATCCCAAATCAATACCTATGCGAATACTCTACACCGCAATGTTTTTGGTATTTACCTGTGCGCTATCGGCACAAGAACCTTTGGATTTTCAGAAACAGCAATCTGAAGACGCTTCGGCGTTCAAATTGTACCCCAATCCGGTTTACGATGATTTGGTCTACATGATCGGCCAAGAAAAAGGTCCCAAAGACATAATGGTCTATGATGTGTTCGGTGAAGTTGTCTTGACGGAAAGAGTCGATGGCAATACCTTGAACATTTCAAGATTGGTGCCTGGCGTATATGTCGTTCGGGTGGTACAACGTAAAAAGACCGTTACCCGAAAACTGGTCGTAAAATAAGATTTTCCTTTACTTTAAAATGTAGACCCTTAGTTGAACACGGCTAAAAAGGCTTTTTTCGTCACGTTGGCATTGACTAACTTTGGGTCTGATGGATGCTCATAAAATCTTCTCGATAAAAACAAAACATGAGTTCGAGACCCAGGCGCTCTCCATTTTTCGATTTCAATACCAGAACAACCCTGTATATCAAGAATTCTGCAGGTATTTAAACAAAAATGCGGATAATGTCAGGTATTTGGAGGATATCCCTTTTTTACCGATCGAATTTTTCAAATCAAAAAAAGTCATTGTCGACAATGTCGACCATGAAATTATGTTTACCAGTAGCGGTACCACCGGAAACCAAACGAGTAAACATTATGTGAGCGACCTCAAATTATATGAAACGAGCTACCTTAAGGGCTTCGAGCAATTTTATGGCTCTATTTCAGAGTTTTGTGTTCTGGCCCTTTTACCATCCTATCTTGACCGTGAAGGTTCTTCATTAATCTATATGATGGACGATTTGATCAAGAAGAGTAAAAATCCCGAAAGTGGCTTTTATTTAAACGATCTGCCAGGTTTAGCCGATAAATTGCAAATGTTGGATGCCAAAGGAAACAAAGTTTTATTGGTCGGGGTCACTTTTGCCCTGTTGGACTTAATCGAAAAGCATAACTTCAGATTAAAAAATACCATTATTATGGAAACCGGCGGAATGAAGGGCCGCCGGAAAGAATTGATCCGTGAAGAACTCCACGCTTTGCTTAAAAAAGGTTTTGGGGTAAATGCCATCCATTCTGAATACGGTATGACCGAACTGCTTTCGCAGGCCTATTCGAAAGGAAGCGGAATTTTTCGAACACCTTCATGGATGAAGGTTCGGGTTCGCGATACCGAAGATCCCTTTACGCGACCAATTACGGGCAAAACCGGGGGGATTAACATAATCGATCTGGCCAATCTTAATTCATGCGCTTTCATTGCCACCCAAGACCTCGGGAAAGTCCATGACGATGGTAGTTTCGAAGTTTTGGGAAGATTTGACCATGCTGATATCCGAGGGTGTAATTTGATGGTACTTTAATACCTTGTATTATACGATAAAGAGATAGCGGTCGTTATCAAAGAAGAAAAATCCCACTTTATCAACCAAGCGAATACCAATTTTACCATGCGTCTTTTCATTGTTTCTTTTACCTATATCTTTTGCTTCCTTTCCCTAAATGCCCAAAGCGTAAAAAAGACCAAGGCACCCCAATGGGTGAACTCTATTACTATTGATGATACAGTCAACAGGATCGAAGAAGGGGCCGTTAGCTATCTACTAATCGATCTGCAAGACAATCTTATTGGCAAGGAGCAATATATTCATTACGCCTTGAAGGTCTTGAACGGCGATGGTGTACAGGAGTTTTCGGATATCAGCGCTTCTTTTGACCCTACTTTTCAAACCTTGGAGTTTCATTTTGTACAGATTGTCAGAAATGGCTCGATCATCGAAAAACTATCCAACAGTCCCATCAAGACTTTTCAGAGAGAGACCAATCATGAAAGATCCTTGTACGATGGGTCTCTTACCGCCGTCTTGAACCTGTCGGATGTGAGGGAGGGGGATATTATCGAATATGCATATTCGATAAAAGGATTCAACCCCGTGAACAAAGGCAATTATGCAAGTATCTTATATCAACAATATACTTCCCCAGTAAACCGGATTTATTCCAGACTGGTAACGGATCAAGACAATAAGATAGGTTATAAACTACTTCATGGTGCATCAGAACCTAAGATTTTGAACTCTTCGGAAGCTTTGGAATATATTTGGGACAATAGTGGATCCGAGCACTTGGTCTATGAAAATAGTGTGCCTTATTCGTACGACGTTCAAAAAAGAGTTTCCGTTTCTACGTTCAAGGACTGGGGAGAAGTCGGGGCTTTATTGAATCCTCTCTATTCTATTGAAAAAAATACCTTAAAAGCCCCGATAGACATCGATGAAGAATTAGATTCAAAACAAGATATCATCATAAAGAACATTCGTTTTGTGCAAGATGAGATTCGCTATCTGGGCTTTGAGTCGGGAATAGGTGCTTACAAGCCTAACAGTCCTGAAAAAGTTCTGTCCAGAAGATATGGCGATTGTAAGGACAAATCCTTGCTTTTATCTAACTTATTGCAAAATCAGGGTGTTAATGCGCATCCTATCCTGGTTAGTACGTTGGCTAAAGATGATATGGATGAGCTACTTCCGAGTCATTATATGTTCGACCACTGCATCGTTTATTTTGAACATGGTGGGAACGAATATTTCGTCGACCCTACGATTTCGAATCAAGGTGGGGACTTATCGCACTTTGCAACACCCGATTACAAGTTCGGTTTTGTCTTAAACGAAGGAAGCAAAAATTTGATTCCAATTCCAAAACCCATTAAATCGAGAATCAGAATAGTCGAAGATATTGTTATAGACTCAATTGGCGGCAGTGCTACTTTTAGCGTAACGTCGGAATATACGGGAAGCAAGGCCGATTATATGCGTTCTTATTTCAAGAATAATACCGAAGAAAGCATTAATAAGGAATATCTCAATTACTATAGCAGCCTCTACCCTACTATTTCATCAAGTGATAAGATTTCATATACGGATGATTCGAGGCCTTGGGAAAATATTTTTACCACTAACGAAACTTATCATATAGATTCGATCTGGTCTACTTCAGATTCGGATGAGAGCATCTATTTCGATACTTATTCCATAGTTTTGGACGGTCTGACAAACTATTCCAAATCACCTAAGAGAAAAATGCCCTATTACGTTGGGGTGCCTTTCGTCTTTAGTCAAACCACAAGAATCACCCTTCCTGAATTATGGTCGATTACAGACGACAACCCTAAAATTACCGGACCTGGCTTTTCATATGAAAAACAGGTAAGCTCAATAGGCAAATTAGTGACGATTTCACACAAATATGAACTGGACAAAGAGGTTTTAGATGCTGAAAGTGTACCTTCTTTCCTAGACAAGAATAATGAGGTTCGGGAGAAACTTGGCTACCAGTTATATTATATGACTTCTATGACAAGTGGTTCCCAAATAAGTTGGATATCCGTATTCATTGCCATAATCTCCCTTTTTATAGGGGTATTTTTGGCAATACGATTATACAAATATTTTGACCCTGTGTCCGAAGGGGAAGATAAGGCCTTGTCGATAGGTGGGTGGCTCGTATTACCCGCCATCGGACTTGTCCTAACTCCTTTTATCCTTATTTTCCATCTAGTATCCAACGATTATTTCAATAAAAACATCTGGCAAGGGTTTCGGCTTGGCGGTTATGAAAACCACCGGATATTGAACCTATATATGGGTTTTGAACTTTTTTATAATATAGCATTCCTCGTATTCACCATTCTCCTCATTCTAATGTTTTTTAAAAGACGGACGGGGCTACCCAAACTGATGGTCATCTTTTATTCCACAAATCTTTTAGCGGTTCTACTTGGAGGCTTTGTGCTCAACCAATCGGGCCTTTCAGATGCCTCAACTTTCAAAGATATATTCAGGGCCATATTATCCGCTGCGATTTGGATACCTTATTTTCTTTTATCAAAAAGAGTGAAGGAAACCTTTACGCAAAGGTATAGTCCTGATAAATTAAGTGTTCCTGAAAAAAGTCTTATTTAAACTTCTTCATTGGCCATAAAAGAGCGCAGTGTATTTCACTAAATTACCCATTGAATGCCAGTTGCAACTCATCCATGATCCCTGCATTATAAGGATGCGCACTTGAAGGCACCAGTTCGGCGGCCGTATACTCGCCTCCATAGACTTTCATTTTGGCTTTTTTATTGGCTCCGTTTTCTATCAAATACCGAACCATATCAGGAAGGTTCATCGGCACTTTCTGTCGCCATATTTCGACTCCATTGGTCGCGGCATAGTGCAAAAGTGTCGCTCGATGCCCATAAAGTGATTTTGTATTGACAAGCTCTTTTCTTTTGGAAATATTATTCTTCAATGTTGAAAAATCTCCTTCCAAAATTGCATTTACCGTATTTTCGAAAGCCACATTATAAGGTCTGTTTACGTGCTGTACTTCGGTCCAGCGACGGAACCCATATTCATTGGCAATTGTTTTTTTACAGTCATTCTCATCGAGATTCAAGGCAATCAGGTTTTCAGTGCTTTTTCCTAAATGCGCCCAGTGGTAATTGCTTATTTCTTTGAAAACCGCCTTATTTCCGTCCTGAATCCCTTCCCACATCCTGGCCGACAAGTCGGCGAGATGATCTTTGATTGTCGAATAGCTCCCAATGTCCGTTAGAAAATCTCCATAAAATGTTTCGAGCTCCGTTACGATATTTGGTCTATAAACCTCCATAACCTTTTACCGCTAGTTTACGACTAGAACAAAGTAATTCTTCTTGCCCCGCTGTAAGAGTACATACTTGTCATTTATCAAATCCGAACAAGTGATTGTATAGTCCTCTTTTACTTTCTCTTTGTTTACCGAAATGGAATTTTGTTTAAGTTCTCTTCTTGCTTCACCATTCGATGCCAAAAAACCTGTTTTGGCCGACAAAGCGGCGATCATATCGAGTCCGTTTTCCAAATCGGCTTTTGATATTTCAGCCTGTGGAACACCTTCGAACACATCGAGAAATGTTTTCTCGTCCAGTTTTTTCAAATTGTCGGAAGTCGATTTCCCGAAGAGGATATCGCTGGCCTGCAAGGCGTTGTCCAAATCTTCCTGCGAGTGTACCATTACGGTTATCTCCACAGCCAACCGTTTTTGAAGTACCCTCATATGCGGAGCTTCCAGATGCTCTTTTATCAAGTTCTCGATTTCCTGCTTTGATAAGAAGGTGAAGATCTTGATATACTTCGCCGCATCTTCATCCGAGGTATTCAGCCAATATTGGTAGAATCTATAAGGAGAGGTTCTTCGGGCATCCAACCAGATGTTGCCTCCCTCCGTTTTACCGAATTTCGTGCCATCGGCCTTGGTAATCAACGGACAAGTCATGGCGTAGCCCTTTCCACCACCTATTCTTCGAATGAGTTCGGTTCCCGTTGTGATGTTTCCCCACTGATCGCTACCCCCCATTTGTAATGTGCAACCATAACTTTCGTACAGATGTAAAAAATCATATCCCTGTACCAGTTGATATGTAAATTCAGTAAAGGACATGCCCTCTTTAGCGTCGGACGACAATCGCTTTTTTACCGAATCCTTCGCCATCATATAATTGACCGTAATATGTTTGCCCACATCACGAATAAAATCAAGGAATGAAAAATCTTTCATCCAATCATAATTATTGACCAGTACGGCAGCATTATCCATATTGCTTTCGAAATCAAGGAATCTTGAAAGCTGCTGTTTTAAGGCCTCTTGATTGTGCTTCAATGTCTCCTCGTCCAAAAGATTACGCTCGGAAGATTTGCCCGAAGGATCCCCGATCATTCCCGTTGCCCCACCTACCAAGGCATAAGGTTTGTGGCCCGCCAACTGAAAATGGCGCAACATCATTACGCCCACCAAATGCCCGATATGCAAAGAGTCGGCAGTCGGGTCAATGCCCACATAGGCCGACTGCATTCCGCTCATCAGATGTTCTTCGGTACCGGGCATGACATCGTGCAACATTCCCCTCCATTTCAGTTCTTCGACAAAGTTCAAGGCCATTTTGTTCTTTAAAAAAGTTCGATAGCTGCAAATATAAAGCAATTTGCATGTTTTGGTCCGAGGTCACATTTATTAAATCCGTTGCGAATCGCTAAATTTACCGCATGGTCTTGGTCACTGGCGGAACGGGTTTGGTAGGTTCACATCTTTTACTTCGGTTACTTCAAAAAGGGGTTTCCGTGTGTGCAATCCATCGCGACAATAGTGATTTAAACCGTGTTCGAAAAATATTTTCTTACTATACCGATAATGCATCCGATTTGTTCGAAAAGATTCACTGGGTCAGAGCGGATTTGAATGACATTCCGGCCCTAAAAGCGGCTTTTGAAAACATAGATCAGGTGTACCATACGGCGGCCTTCATATCTTTTGACCCGAAAAAATACATAGCGCTTCAAAAAATAAATACCGAGGGTACGGCCAATATCGTCAACCTTTGTCTGTCCGAAAAAATCAAAAAACTGTGCTACGTCAGTACAATCGGAGCCATTGGAAAGAGTATGGACAACTTGCCGGCCTCTGAAGAGAACGATTGGATCGAACGGAACGCCAATGTCTACGCCCTAACAAAATACGAGGCCGAAATGGAGGTTTGGCGGGGTGCCCAAGAGGGGCTGTCTATGGTAATCGTCAACCCCGGTGTAATTCTTGGTCCAGGTTTTTGGGGCAGCGGCAGTGGTGAATTTTTCACCACGGCCAACAAAGGGTATTCGTATTACCCACCTGGCGGGACAGGTTTTGTATGCGTCAACGATGTCGTCGAACTTATGATACGCCTGACAGATTCTAAAATACAGAACGAACGATACATTCTCGTTGCCCAGAACATTAGCTTTAAAACAATACTGACCTTAATTTCCAAAAATTTGGGAAAACGGCCTCCGCGAAAAGAACTGAAGCATTGGCAGCTGCAAGTCGGAAGATATTTCGATTATTTGGCCAATCTTTTTACCGGTCGCGGAAGACGTATTACCAAAAACTCCATCAAATCATTGTATCAACGCGATGACTATACCAATGAGAAAATAAAAAAAGCTTTGGATTTTGAGTTCAAGCCTTTGGAACCCGTTATAAGGTTCTGCTGCGAAAGAATCAAGGAAGAGAATCCTTGACTTTCTGTAGGGTCGAATCCTTTAGTTTTTGTTTTGATTCCAATTCCATTCTTTGAAGACTATCGCCTAGTTTTTTTGCCTCTTCGAGTTCTTTTTTTTGCCGTTCCAATTTCGATTCGACCTCGGTATAAATCGCTTCATACTCGACAGGCACTGACGCATAATATCTGTCACTCGCCACAAACAGAACACTATCGATACCGTGTTTTTTGAAAACAAACTCGGTAGGATCGATATCATAATCCCTGAAAAAACCGATATTGGTGCCTTTGGCCGAATTGACTATGGCCATGTCGGCCAGTATCTCTACCATTTTTTCCTTGGGAATAAGGTTCTCAGGCTTTTCCATGAGTTTCTCTCCACAGGAATACAGCGCCAAAACAACCATTATGAGCAAATATCTTCTTGTTCTCATCTGTCAAAAGTTAAGCGCATCGCATTTCTCTTCGAGGAAAAATTGCCATTTTCGTAGGCCAAATGTCCATTTACAAAAGTGTGCGACACTTTGGACTTAAAGGAATGTCCCTCGAAAGGCGACCATCCGCATTTATAGACAATATTTTCTTTTGCGACCTTCCATCTACCGTTCAAGTCAACGGCCACCAGATCGGCAAAATATCCTTCCCTGATGAACCCGCGTTTTTCCACCTCGAAGAGTATGGCCGGGTTATGGCACATTTTTTCGACTATTTTTTCCAAGGAGAGCACCCCTTTATGATACTTGTCTAGCATGGCCGGCAAGGCATGCTGTACCAACGGCCCTCCGGAAGGTGCCTTTGTATAGACATTGTTCTTTTCGTCAAGGGTATGGGGCGCATGATCGGTCGCGATCACGTCGATGCGGTCGTCCAAAAGTGCTTTCCACAATTGTTCGCGGTCCTGAGCGGTTTTCACCGCCGGATTCCATTTGATCAAGGTTCCTTTGCTATCATAATCATTCTCGGAAAACCACAGATGGTGAATGCAAACCTCGGCGGTAATCTTCTTCGTTTTCAAAGGAATATCGTTTCTGAACAAATCGGTTTCCTTACCTGTAGATACGTGAAAGACATGGAATCTCGCGCCGGTCTTTTTTGCCAATGCAATTGCTTTCGAAGAAGAAAGGTAACAGGCCTCTTCACTTCGTATCAACGGATGGTATTTTACCGGAATGTCATCCCCATACTTCGCTTTGTACCGTGCCAGGTTATTTTTGATGGTTTCCTCATCTTCACAATGGGCGGAAATTACCATTTCGGTATTCAAGAAAATCTTTTCGATAACGGCTTCGTCATCAACCAACATATTACCTGTCGAGGATCCCAAAAATAGTTTTATGCCCGAACAGGCATTTTTATCCAAGCGTTTTATTTCTTCAAGGTTATCGTTCGTACCTCCAAACAAAAACGAATAATTGGCATAAGATGAGGTATTCGCCAAAGCGAACTTTTCTTCCAACTTTTCTATCGTAGTGGTCTGTGGAACAGTATTCGGCTGTTCCATAAACGACGTGATTCCACCAGCTATAGCCGCCCTACTCTCGGAGGCAATATTACCTTTATGTGTAAGTCCTGGCTCCCTGAAATGCACTTGATCGTCTATAATTCCTGGTAGCAAAAGGTTTCCTTTCAAATCGATATGCTTGGCATTGTCGTCACTGATATCACGGTCAATCCTTGAGATAATTTTATCCTGCAATAATACATCGCTCTCGAAAACCCTGTTCTCGTTAACAATTCGGGCATTTTTTATCAATATTCTATCCATTGCTAAAACCTTTCTTTCGTGAACATACTTCGTATTTTCATTTTCAAAACGCCAATAATAGCTTCGTTCACTATGGAAGAACTCATCTTTGATTTCCCCTTGATCCGATCCTTAAAAATAATGGATATCTCCTCGATTTTATAGTCCAACAAATAGGCCCTGAACTTCATTTCAATCTGAAACGCATAGCCTATGAACCGAATGGAGTCAAGTTTTATATTTTCAAGCACATGGCGTTTATAGCATACAAAGCCCGCTGTGGGATCGTGTACCCGCATACCGGTTATCACCTTCACATAAAAAGAAGCCCCATAAGATAATAAGACCCGATACAAGGGCCAATCGACTACATTGACCCCTTTCTTGTAGCGCGATCCGACGGAAACGTCTGCCCCATTGAGACATGCCCTGTATAAACGTGGTAAATCTGTTGGGTCATGTGAAAAGTCGGCATCCATCTCAAAAATATAATCGTATTTACGCGCAATAGCCCACTTAAACCCATGGATATAGGCCGTTCCCAGACCCGACTTTCCTTCGCGTGTCTCGAGAAAAAGCCTTTGGGGATATTGCTTTTGCAACTCCACTACCGCAGCCGAAGTACCGTCGGGCGAGTTATCATCTACGATCAAAACGTCGAAATCAGTCGAAAGGTCGAACACCGCCTTGATAATGGCTTCGATATTTTCGATCTCGTTATAGGTGGGAATAATAACTAGTCGTTCGGACATTGACTTCACGGTATACGGGCAAAAATAATATTTTAAAAGCGCATCGTAACTGCCATTTCGCCATTTATCATTTTTTTAAAAGGTTGCATAATCCTTATAATTCGTAATTTTGGGCGATTATCTTGCTTAATGCAATAATAGAATTTGGTAAATCGTACCATTTCCTAAAAATAGATGTCGGACCGAATGCCACAAAACCTCCCTAAACTTTTTCTGTATTTTCTAGGTGGCATATTCATCGTCAATCTTCTTCAAGCCTATTTCACCGAACTTATTTTTGACGAGGCCTATTACTGGTTTTATGCCAAAGAAATGGCCTGGGGGTATTTCGACCACCCATCTATGGTCGCCTTGATGATCAAATTGAGTGGTTTCTTTTTCGATGGTGAACTGGGGGTACGCTTCGTAAGTTGCCTGTTATCGATTGGAACGTTGATCGTACTCTGGGCTATGGTCGATGATGTAAAAAAGAAGGACTATATCGTCCACTTTTTTGTGTTGACCTTATCAATGACCTTGTTGAACGCCTATGGATTCTTGACCTTGCCCGATACTCCCTTGTTGTTCTTTACCGCTCTTTTTCTTTTCGCATACAAGGATTTTCTGAATAACAACACCATTGGCAAGGCCTTGGTTTTGGGCCTTATCATGTCGGTACTGATGTACAGCAAATACCACGCGGTATTGGTCATCGTTTTTGTTTTGCTATCAAACTTGAAATTGTTGGCCAACAAATACGCCTGGCTAGCCGTAATTGTGGCCCTACTAGGTTACTTGCCCCACTTTATCTGGTTGTACGACAACGATTTTGTTTCCTTGAAATACCACCTTTTCGATAGACCAAATGCCGCCTACGATTTCAATAAATATACATTGGGGTTCTTCCTAAACCTTGTGGCGATCTTCGGCCTGACCTTCCCCTGGATCTATAAATCGCTTTTCAAGACCAAGGCTCACGATCTCTTTACGAAGGCCCTGCTTTATTTGACATACGGTTTTATCCTTTTCTTTTTTATCTCAAGCTTCAACCGTAGAGTACAGACACAATGGATTATCGTCATCTCCATTCCTTTGGCGATTTTGACATTCGATTATATGCTGAAGGATGAAAAGACCCGAAAATGGATTCTTAGAATGGGTGTTGTCAACATCATCGTAATCGCCATTTTACGTATTGGACTTATTTATAAGCCTCTATTTCCTATTTACTATGAAACCCATGGCAACAAAGATTGGGTGCAAAAAGTAGAGGCGATCGCAGGGAACAATCCAGTTATTTTTGAAAATTCATATCGCTTTGCGCCGATGTACGAATTCTATTCCGGGAACCCGTCCTACTCGTTGAACAATATGAACTATCGCAAAAACCAATATTCGATTGATAGCTCAGAATTTAGGGTACAACATAAAAAAGTGCTGTACATTTCACAATATATTCCCGAAAGGGATATTTCATATAAAAGAACGAATGGAGAGGTATTCTATGGAAAGTTTATCGATAATTTCGAGTCTTTAAGGAAACTAAAGTGTATCGTTGATGAAAAGGCCCTGGTCGATCCTTTTAAAAAGACGTTGAATTTAAAAGTCTATAACCCCTATAGTATCGACATTGCACTTGATAAATTGAAATTCGGGGTTGCCTATCTCAATGCACATAAAGAAGTCAGGGATACACAACCCATCAATGAGTTAAAGCCCGAACAAAAAATTTTAGTCTTAAAAGCCAATGATACGGCGAATTTTACGTTTAGACTTCCGAGACCCGAAATGGACAACCCCCGGTACTTTAGGCTGGGTATCTCAGAAAACGATCTCCCATTCGGACTCAATGGGGCGAACATCAAGATAGAATAATGGAACCAATAGCAAGGGCTACAGAAAATATCGATTGGATTACCATACTGATCTTCAGTAGTCTCTTATTCCTTGTTGTTGCAAAAGGCCTTTTTTACAATCGTTTTTTGAACTTCATCATTCTACCCTTTAACAACAAGTACATTTTTATGTACAACAAAAAGGAAAAGTTGATCAATTGGTTCCACATTTTCTTCAGTATCTTTTTGATTATCAATTTTTCACTTTTCATTTTTTTTATATGGAAAGCCTTTGCTGGATCCTCCCAACAAATCGATGTTGTTGTATTTCCAATAATTTTAGCTGGTTTAATAGGCTTTATCGCCATCAAGATCATCTTACAATTTAGCAATGGATTTATTTTTGGCACAAACAGAACCATAAGTGAGATCATTTTCAAAAAAAGCTCATACCTAAACCACAGTGGCTTCATAATGTTCTTGGCCAATATTGTACTGGCCTACTTGTTAAAAGACTCAAAACTTGTGATTTATGTAGCTTTGGCACTTATTTTATTGGTTAATGGAATCGGCTGGATCACCCTACTGCGGAATCATCAAAAATTCATCGCAAATAACTTTTTCTATTTTATTTTGTACCTTTGCGCTCTTGAAATTGCGCCCCTAATCATCTTAGGAAGCTATCTTAAACAATAAAGGTGTATGAAAGTAAAGACGATTTTGGTATCTCAACCGGAACCGAAGATGGAGAACTCCCCTTATTCGAAACTAGTAGATAAGGCCAAGGTCAAGGTAGATTTCCGCCCTTTTATACACGTTGAGGGAGTTGATGCCAAATCAGTACGCCAACAAAAAATAGATCTGAAAAATTATACCGCCATCATACTCACTAGTAGAAATGCGGTGGACCATTACTTTAGAATCGCTGAGGAAATGCGATTTAAGGTGCCCGACACGATGAAATACTTTTGCCAATCGGAAGCGGTTGCGTACTACCTTCAGAAATATGTAGTATACCGTAAGCGAAAAATCTACGTAGGCAAAATGAATTTTGCCGATTTGGCTGCCCTCTTTAAAAAGTACAAAGACGAAAAATTTCTTTTACCCTCGTCCGATTCGCTTAAGAGCATCGTGCCTGAAACATTAGATAAAATTGGAATTGATTGGACAAGGGGCATATTTTATAAAACCGTAATCAGCGATTTGTCGGATCTTCGTGATGTATATTACGATGTGCTGGTTTTCTTTAGTCCTTCTGGAATCGAATCATTATTGAAGAACTTTCCCGATTTCGAACAAAACGATACACGAATTGCGGTATTCGGTAATTCTACCGTAAAAGCTGCAACCGATGCAGGGTTACGCATCGATATCAAGGCTCCTACACCAGAAACGCCGTCCATGACCATGGCACTTCAGAAATATATTACCGAAGCGAACAAGAAATAAGTATTCCTTAATAAAGAATAAAAATAAACCCCGGCTGAACTGTCGGGGTTTATTTTTAGTACGCATATCTTTGAGGACCTCCCCTTCTGATTTCCTCACTGGCAAAAGCCTCGAATTTCTTGAAATTCTCCCGAAAGGCATTTGACAATTTAAAAGCCGTTTTATAGTACGCCTTGTCATCGTTCCAAGTCGTTCTTGGACTCAGTACATCCGTTGGCACCCCGGGGCATTCCCTCGGTTGTGCCACCCCGAACACCGAATGAATGTGATACGTGTCATAGGAATACAGTCCAAGGTCACCATTCAAGACGGCATTAATCATAGCCCTGGTATATTTCAATTTCATCCTTGTTCCGACTCCGTAAGGCCCACCTGTCCATCCCGTGTTCACCAACCACACGTTTACCCCTGCTTTCGTCATTTTCTTACTGAGCATCTCGGCATATTTCGCCGGATGCAGGGGCATAAAGGGTGCTCCGAAACATGCCGAAAACGAAGGTACAGGCTCTACCACACCTGCCTCGGTACCTGCAACTTTTGCGGTATATCCTGAAATAAAATGATAGGCCGCTTGACTCGGTGTTAGTTTAGAAATCGGGGGCAGTACCCCAAAGGCATCGGCGGTCAAAAAGAAAATATTTTTAGGATTCTTTCCAATAGAAGGCCTTTGAACGTTGGGTATATGATAAATAGGGTAGCTGACCCTTGTATTCTGTGTAATGGAGGTATCGGCAAAATCGACATTTCCCGCATCATCCATTACGACATTCTCGAGTATCGCCCCCTTTTTTATCGCCCCAAAAATTTCAGGTTCATTTTCTTCGGAAAGATTGATAACCTTGGCATAACATCCTCCCTCGAAATTAAAAACTGCATTTTCGTTGTTCCAACCGTGTTCGTCATCACCGATCAACTTGCGGTTGGCATCGGTCGACAAAGTGGTTTTACCCGTTCCCGAAAGTCCGAAAAAGATGGCCGTATCCCCTTTTTTGCCAACATTGGCGGAACAATGCATGGGCAGGGTATTCTTCTGAACGGGAAGTATAAAATTCAGGGCCGAAAAAATACCTTTTTTTATTTCCCCGGTATAACCCGTACCCCCTATCAAGGCAATCTTTCGCGTAAAATTCAAAATGGCAAAATTGTGCTGCCTCGTACCATCGATCGATGCATCCGCCATAAAGCCCGGCGCATTGATGACCGTCCATTCAGGTTCAAAGTGTTTCAGCTCTTCATGCGTAGGCCTAATGAACATATTATAGGCAAACTGGTTCGACCAAGGGTATTCGTTGATAACACGAATATCCATGCGGTAATTGTGATCCGCACACGCATAGCAATCACGAACGAACAACTCCTTATCGTTCAAATAAGAGATTACCTTGTCATAAAGCAAATCGAATTTTTCCGGTTCAAAAGGAATATTGATGTCGCCCCACCAGACCTCATCTTTGGTGACCTCATCTTTTACAATGAAACGATCCATAGGCGATCTTCCGGTAAACTCGCCGGTATTCACCGCCAAAGCTCCCGAAGAAGCCTCTTGGCCCATTCCTTTTTCCAAAGTAATATCATGCAACTTTTCAGGAGACAGTTGATAATGTACATTTTCATGTTCAATTCCATATTCCTTCAGCGAAATGGCCATGTTGGAATTTTTCGATATATTCATTCAAATCGGTTTTTAGGTGTGCAAAATTATCATAAAATAAATTTAAGGGGGCTAATTTTACGAATTTATTAGTTGAAATTCCTGAAACCACGATAGCCCAAAACAATCCAACCAAGAATAAGCAGTAATCCACCTATCGGGGTAATGAAACCTATCGTCTTGAAATCAAAAGTGGTGAGACTGTTGGTCGCCAAGAGATAAATCGAAAAGGAAAAGAACAATACACCCGTCAAGATCAAATAGAACACCAATTTTTTACTTTTTTCGGATATTTGAACCACACTAGCCAAAATCAGCAGGAATAGCGCATGGTACATCTGATACCTAACTCCGGTCTCGAATGTCGCTACGGAATCGGCTTCGACCAATTTTTCAAGTCCGTGGGCACCGAAAGCACCTAATCCTATTGCCAAAACACCCATAACGATGGCCGTTAAAAATATTGTTTTGTTCATAACTTACAAAGTCGGTTTTTTTATAAATGTAACAATTTGATACCTTAGCCCTTCGTTATATCAAAGTTAACCAATAAGCAAGAATGCGGAAAATACTTGTATTAGGCGCCGGAAAATCAACTTCATATTTGCTCGATTATTTTCTTGGGAAAGCCGAAAACGAAAAGTTACATCTGACTATCGGTGATATCAAGCCCAGTACGATACCACCTTATATTCAAGAACATTCGGCATGTACCGTTCTCAAGCTCGATATTTTTAACGAAGAAGACCGCAAAAAAAACGTCCAAAAAGCGGATATCGTAGTTTCAATGCTTCCGGCAAGGTTCCACATCGAGGTTGCCAAGGACTGCATTGCACTGGGAAAACATCTTGTCACGGCCTCGTACATAAGTAGCGAGATAAAGGAATTGGATGCCGCGGCCAAAGAAAAAGGATTGGTCTTTATGAACGAGATCGGACTAGATCCCGGTATCGATCATATGAGCGCCATGCAGGTCATTGACCGTATCCGTGACAAAGGGGGCAAAATGCTCTTGTTCGAATCTTTTACCGGCGGACTGGTCGCCCCTGAATCTGACGACAATCTTTGGAACTACAAGTTCACATGGAATCCGCGGAATGTGGTACTGGCCGGCCAGGGTGGGGCGGCAAAGTTCGTTCAAGAGGGCACCTATAAGTATATTCCCTACCATAGGCTTTTTCGTCGTACCGAATTTTTCGACATCGAAGGATATGGTCGTTTCGAAGGCTACGCCAATCGAGATTCGTTGGATTACCGAGAAGCCTACGGTCTACAAGACGTATTGACGCTTTACAGGGGAACGATGCGACGTGTAGGCTTTTCAAAAGCGTGGAACATGTTCGTGCAACTGGGTATGACCGATGACAGCTATGTCATCGAAAATTCGGAAGGTATGTCGTACCGGGAATTCGTAAATCTTTTTTTGCCCTATTCGCCAACGGATTCGGTCGAATTGAAGACCCGTCATTATCTGAAAATCGACCAAGATGATATCAGATGGGAGAAGTTACTCGAACTTAATCTTTTTGACACCAACAAAACGATACCACTGAAGAAAGCCACCCCTGCCCAAATGCTGCAGTACATACTGGAAGATAGTTGGACTTTGGGCAATGATGACAAAGACATGATTGTGATGTACCATAAATTCGGATATGAACTTAATGGCCGTAATCATCAAATCGACGCCAATATGGTAGTCATCGGAGAAGACCGATTACATACGGCCATGGCCAAAACCGTCGGACTGCCCGTTGCTATTGCCACCCTGCTTATATTGAACAAAAAAATTACTCGTCCCGGTGTACAAATTCCCATTTCCAAAGAAGTATATGAACCTATCCTTAAGGAGTTGGAAACCTATGGCATACTCTTTAAGGAATACAATGTGCCCTACTTAGGGTATAATCCCGATTCCATTTCGGATAAATAATCAAAATAAGGTTATTATTTGTGATGGGTTATAAGCAATGGATATTATCATTTATCATTAAATTGCTTACTTTGGCCAATAAAATGAAATCCAAATCATGAAATCAGGTAACGATAAGGTCAAAATCGATGGTATCGACAAAAAAATTCTAAGATTCTTGATGGAAGATGCCCGTAAACCGGTACTTGAAATCGCTCGGAATATCGGTATTTCAGGCGCAGCCATCCATCAACGGCTTCGAAAATTGGAAGCATCGGGTTTGTTGGCGGGATCTAAGTTCGTCATCGACCCCAAGATTATGGGCTATACCACAATGGCCTATATCGGCATTTATCTAGACAAGGCCATGAGCAACCCTATTGCCGTAAAACAACTTGAAAAGATTCCCGAGGTTTTGGAATGTCATTACACTACCGGTAACTGGTCCATATTGATCAAAGTATTGTGTCGTGACAATGAACATCTGATGCAAGTACTCAATAAAGAGATCCAACAAATCGAGGGAGTCTCGAGAACCGAAACTTTCATTTCGCTGGCGCAGCAAATCGACCGGCAAATTACAATTTAATACAAAAAACCCGTAAAATCTTTTCTAAACTTTACGGGTTTGATTTTAGAATAGCGGAAATAAGGGCTTCGGAAAGCCCTTAGCTTGTCGCTTAATCCCTTCCGCCGAATACCTGAAGTCCAAAATAAATCAGGGTCGCCAATGAGCCAATGGCAGCAACCAAATAGGTGCGGGCCGCCCATTTCAAGGCATCTTCGGAACCTTTATATTCTTGTTGGGTAACGATGTTCTTAGCTTTCAACCATGCCAAGGCGCGATTGCTCGCATCATATTCTACTGGTAGGGTAACAAAACTAAATAATGTGGCGAGTGCCATCATGCCCAGACCGATAACGGCAATCCAATAACCGAGGCCCACACCTGCGGCAGCACCTAGCATCAATCCGCCGAAAACCACCCACATCGACATGCCTGATGTCACACTGACCACCGGAACCAATTTCGAGCGCATGGTCAACCATTCATAGGCCTGTGCATGTTGCACGGCATGGCCACATTCATGTGCAGCGACCGCGGCTGCAGCTGCATTGCGTTGACTATAGACACCTTCACTTAGATTCACGGTTTTGTTTCTCGGGTTGTAATGGTCCGACAACATGCCCGGTGTAGAAACGACCTTGACATCGCGAATGCCATGATCCGCCAACATTTTTTCGGCGATTTCGGCACCGCTCATTCCGTTTTGAAGATGCACTTTTGAGTATTTGGCGAACTTGCTTTTCAGTCTGCCGCTTACCAGCATACTGATCAGGCCAATGCCTCCGATTAATATCCAATATCCCATTCCCATAGTATGTTCGATTTAAATTTTATTAAATATAGTAAAGATTCCTTTTTTAGGTTCAGAATCCATACCATCAAAGCAAAAACCCCGCCACAATGGGCGGGGTTCTTCATTAACTGACAAAATGTACTTTTATGCCAATACACCTTCCCAACCAAAGGCCTCGATAATTTCTTTATAAACGACATCTCCTTTTACAATATTCAAACCTTTGTGCAACGATTCGTCTATTTCGGTCGCTTTTTCCCAACCCAAATTCGCCAATTTCAATACATAGGGCAATGTAACATTGGTCAGGGCCATTGTCGAGGTATAGGGAACGGCGCCCGGCATATTGGCCACCGAATAATGTACGACATCATCAATAATGTAAACTGGATCCTCATGGGTCGTCGGCCTAGTGGTTTCGACACAACCCCCTTGGTCTACCGCGACATCGACGATTACCGTTCCGGGACGCATCTGTTTGAGCATATCCCTTGTTATCAAATTGGGAGCTTTGGCCCCTTTCAACAATACACCACCCACAATAAGATCATGATCTTTTATGTGCTTTCTGATATTGAATTCATTCGAAAACTCGGTAACGACATGTGAGGGCATTACATCGTTTACATAGCGCAATCTTTTCATGTTGATGTCCAAAATGGTGACGTGAGCCCCAAGACCTGCTGCCATTTTTGCAGCCTGAATACCTACGACGCCAGCACCCAAAACCAAAACCTTGCCCGGGGCAACGCCAGGTACGCCCCCTAAAAGAACGCCTCGGCCCTTAACAGGTTTTTCAAGATATTTGGCCCCTTGCTGAATCGCCATTCGACCCGCCACTTCCGACATAGGCGTCAATAAAGGCAAGGTTCCATCCTCATCCTCGACCGTTTCGTAGGCGATACAAATCGCTTCACTTTTAATCATGGCCTTGGTCAATGGTTCGCTAGAAGCGAAATGAAAATAAGTAAAGACCACTTGGTCCTTCTTTATATAATCGTATTCTTCGGCTATCGGCTCCTTTACCTTGACGATCATATCACTCAAGGCATATACCTGACCAATAGTATCCAAAATAATCGCCCCCGCCTGTTGGTAATCGGCATCGAAGAATCCGCTGCCCTCTCCGGCGCTTGATTGTACATAAACGGTATGGTCATTTTTGACCAGTTCGAAAACACCTGCAGGGGTCATTCCTACACGGCTTTCATTGTTCTTGATTTCTTTTGGAACACCAATAGTCATTTTTAGGATTTTTGAATTACATTCCGAAATTCAGACTATTATATTGTAAATGGAAATAAAATCGATAAAAAGAGGGGGTTAATCTTCAAAAAAGATATTTTTTACAATTACACCCCCTAAAAATTGGGGGGGTGTAATTGTATTTTATTTATATTTTAATTTAAGGAATACAATGCTCAGAACGAGCAATAAGGTGATGCCGTTGGCCAAAATTACGGGCAAACTTCCGATATTGATTCCATAGATCAGCCATAGCGTCAATCCTAATGTCAGGAGCAGGTACATATTCAAGGAAATATCATGGGTGGATTTCTCTTTCCAGATTTTGTAGACTTGCGGAATAAATCCTGAGGTGGTGATCGCAGCGGCCACCAAACCTAATATTTCAATGTTGCCCATGGTCGGTTTATTGGTTTTTATCTATTCCCGGTTTTCCGGATTCTAAACTTGAGGTTCGCGAAACCCCAAACGTTGTTGCCGGGACCTACGGATTTCCTGCCATGCTTTGAAAATTACCCTACAATATTAACGATCTTACCGGGCACTACGATTACTTTTTTGGGCGTTCGGCCCTCTAATTGTTGTTGCGTTTTTTCATTCGTCATGACCGCCGTTTCGATTTCTTCTTTGCTTAGGTCTAACGGAAGTTCCATCGTAAAACGCATTTTTCCATTGAAGGAAATCGGGTACTCCTTGGTACTTTCCACCAAATATTTTTGCTCAAATTTCGGAAAGGGCGCAAAGGCTATCGACTCTCCATGACCTAATTTCTCCCAAAGTTCTTCGGCAATATGCGGGGCATAGGGTGACACCAAAATCGCCAATGGCTCCAAAATTTCACGGCTCGTACATTTTTGTGCGGTCAGTTCGTTGACACATATCATAAACGTGGAGACCGAGGTGTTGAAACTAAAGTTTTCGATGTCGTCCTCGACTTTTTTGATGGTTTTGTGCAACGTTTTTAGATTCTCCGATGTAGCTTCCGAATTTACATCCCCCTGACCCCCTTCGGCTCCGCTCAGGACAGGCCCTTCAAAGGGGGAATAGAGTTTCCATAATTTTTTCAAAAAGGAGTGTACACCCGTGATCCCGGCCGTGTTCCAGGGTTTTGATTGCTCTAATGGACCCAGAAACATTTCGTACATGCGAAGGCTGTCCGCCCCGTACTCCTCACAAATATCATCGGGATTCACGACATTGTATTTGGATTTGGACATTTTTTCCACTTCGCGGCCAACAATATATTTGCCATTTTCAAGAATAAATTCAGCATTCTTATATTCAGGCTGCCATTTTTTAAAGCCATCGATATCCAATTGATCGGAAGCATTTATTAAGGAAACATCAACATGGGTCTTCGCAATCGGAGAAATAAAAATTAATTCCTTTTTTAAAATTCCTTCTCGAAAATCTTCTGGTATCACCTCCCAAATAGACTCCTTAACAATTTGATCAACTTCACTAGTTAAACTCAAAGAAATAGCATTATCATAAACATCCTTTGGAATAAAAACGTATCTTCTGTCAACTACTACCTTTTTGGTAGCTTCATCAATCAATGAATAAAATGTGAAAAAAGCATAGCCGCTTGTCCCTGTAATCATCCCCTGATTAATCAGTTTTTTCGCAAACTCGACTTTGGGCACCAACCCCATATCGAACATAAATTTTTGCCAAAAACGGCTGTACAGTAAATGCCCCGTGGCATGTTCACTACCGCCAATATACAGATCTACATCTTGCCAATAGTCAATAGCTTCCTGTGAAAAGATTTCCTTGTCGTTGTGGGGATCCATATAGCGGTTGAAGTATTGCGAACTGCCTGCCCAGCCAGGCATGGTGTTCAGCTCCAAAGGTCCGCCCGACCTTCCCGAAGGGGAGGAATTTTCAAATTCTTCTTTGGATACCACCTTTCCATTATCACCGTATTGCAACCAATGCCATTTTTTGGCATTGCCCAATGGAGGGTCTCCGGTTTCCGTCGGTAAGTATTTATCGACTTCGGGCAGCTCGAGCGGCAAAAATTTCTCATCCAACATTTGCGGCATACCGTCTTCATCGTAATACACCGGAAAGGGTTCGCCCCAATACCGCTGTCTGCTAAAAACGGCATCACGCAATCGGTAATTCACTTTGCCCTTGCCCTGACCGATTTTTTCCAATTCGGCGATCACTTTTTTTACGGCTTCTTTATAGGAGAGTCCGTTTAGAAAATCGGAATTGGCGATAATTGTCTTTTCCTTATCAGCAAAAGCTTCCTCCGAAATATCGATGCCCTCGAAAATATTCGGAATAGGAATACCGAAATGCTTGGCAAAATCATAGTCGCGTTGATCCCCACAGGGCACGGACATCACTGCCCCGGTACCGTAGCCCGCCAAGACATAGTCGCCGATCCAAATGGGAACGGGTTCTTTGGTAAACGGATGTTCGGCATACGCACCCGTAAACGCACCAGAAACCGTTTTTACATCGGCCATACGATCCCGCTCGGAACGTTTCGCGGTCGCTTCGATATAGGCCTCGACCTCGGCTTTTTGTTCCGGGGTCGTGATTTTTGGCACCAGTTCATGTTCCGGTGCAAGTGTCATGAACGAGGCCCCGAAAATGGTATCTGGACGGGTGGTGAAGACTTCGATTTCAAAATCCCCTCCCCGACCCTCCCCAAAGGGGAGGAAGCTCAACACACCCTCAATTTCCGAAACCACTCTTTCCAAATCATTTAGTACCTCGTCATTGGCGAATCGTATGACCGTATATCCCTTTTTTTGCTCCAGTTCAAGGGTGCGCTGGGCATCGTTGTCCAATTGATATTTATGAATTTTCCCGTCAACTTCGATTATCAATCCTTTCTCGAGGCAAACAAAATCGACAATAAATCTGTAAATGGGATGCTGTCGCCTAAATCGGACATCAAGATTTTTTCTTCTTAGGGCCTGCCATAGTTTATCTTCAGCGGCAGTTGGATTTTTACGCATCTCCTTAGCCCGTTCCAATAAAACAGGATATAAATCCGAATCTGCGGTAATATACCGAGGAGTGATTCCCCCTCCCTCGGAGGGGGCCAGGGGGAGAACCTTAAAATTAACACTTGCTCCCTCCGACCTACCGATCCAATTTGTCTGTGAATCTTTTAAAGGCTGTGGCCAATCGATAGTGTTCAATCCGTCGAGCAAGCGTTGGGCATAGGCTGTGATGCGCATGCTCCATTGGGTCATTTTCTTGCGTACCACGGGGTGGCCGCCACGCTCGGAAACTCCATTTACGATTTCGTCATTGGCCAAAACCGTACCCAAGGCCGGAACCCAATTCACTTCGGTGTCGGCCAAATAGGTCAATCGGTATTTGAGCAAGATTCCTTGCTGCTCCTTGCTTGAAAAAGAATTCCAGTCATCTGCCGAAAACTGCGAAACATCTTCATCGCAGGCCGCATTGACCTTGGTATTTCCTTCCGCAGCAAATTTTGAAATCAAGGTTTCTATGTCCTCGGCCTTGTCCAAATCTTTGTTGTACCACGAATTGAACAGTTGAATAAAGATCCATTGTGTCCATTTGTAATATTTTGGATCCGAGGTACGTACCTCACGGTTCCAATCAAAGGAGAATCCGAGTTGGTCTAACTGCCTTCTATAGGTTTTGATATTTTCTTCCGTAGTAATCGCCGGATGTTGGCCCGTTTGAATGGCATATTGCTCCGCGGGCAATCCAAAGGAATCATAGCCTTGTGGGTGTAAGACGTTAAAACCTTTATGCCTTTTGTAGCGGGCATAAATATCGCTTGCGATATAACCCAATGGGTGGCCTACGTGAAGTCCTGCCCCAGAGGGATATGGAAACATATCGAGCACGTAAAACTTCTCTTTATCCGAATTATTCTCCGCCTTAAAGGTTTGGTGTTCGGCCCAATACTTTTGCCACTTGGCCTCAATTTCGTTGAAATTGTAGTTCATCTTACTTCCATAAAAACAAATGACCACATCCGGAATCTCGTGTGCGAGCATCCTTCGTGATCTCCTTATTACCTAATGCACAAAAATAAGTTTAATCAAATTACTTTCCTACTTTTACACTTTCATTCCCCAGATATGAGCAAATCTTTCGAAAGTTATCAAAAGCGTAAACTGATATCTTCGTATTTCTCCGTGGTGTTGAGTATCGGATTGGTACTTTTTTTATTGGGAATCTTGGGCCTTCTGGTCTTGAACACCAAAAAGATGGCCGACCATTTCAAGGAACAGATTACCATCTCGCTTTTTCTTAAGGATTCGGCCAAGGAAGTCGAAATCGACCAGTTGCAAAAGAGTCTGGCCATGGCCGAATATACCAAGGCGGCGACGTATGTCTCAAAGGAAGAAGCCGCCGAGCAACATAGCAAGGAAATTGGGGAGAATTTCATAGAATTTCTTGGCTATAATCCGTTGAAAAATTCAATCGATGTGCAATTGAAGGCCGATTTCGTATCGCTCGAAAAAATAGAGGAAATCGCTGCCGAATTATCTAAAAAGAATTACGTCGATGAAGTGAGTTACGACAAACCTTTGGTCGGACTGTTGAGTGAAAACGTTAAAAAGATAAGTTTCTGGATTTTGGTCGCCAGTGCCATTTTCACTTTTATCGCCGTCTTGTTGATCAATAGTTCGATCCGCTTATCGATTTATTCAAAACGCTTTATCATCAAGACCATGCAAATGGTAGGCGCGACTAAGACCTTTATTCGCAGGCCCTTTATCTGGACGAACATCAAATTGGGCATGTTGGGCAGTCTGCTGGCGTTGTTGGCATTGGCCGGTGTGCTTTACTATATAAACGGCTCTTTTCCAGAATTGAACCTTTTTAAAGATACTTCGATGTTGATTATTTTGTTCGTTGCGGTATTTGTTCTCGGCGTATTGATTTCGTTCATCAGTACGTATTTTGCGACACAACGCTTTTTGAACCTAAGAACTGACGAATTATACTATTGAAATTTAAAGTTCAAGCGCAAACTCAACGGACAAAAACGATAAACTCATAAACTTTTAAACTTTTTTACGCAACTTCGTTAACTTTGTATTATGGGTAAAAAACAAAAACAACAGACGATACAGGCATCTAAGCAAGAATTTATCTTCCAAAAAAAGAACTATATGTTCATGTTCATCGGAATCGCCTTTATTGTTCTGGGCTTCATTTTGATGAGCGGCGGCGGTAGCGATGACCCGAACGTCTTCAATGAGGATATCTATAGTTTTCGAAGAATTCGATTGGCACCGACCTTGGTGTTGATCGGTCTCGGTATCGAAGTCTATGCCATTTTGTTGAATCCACATAAGAAGAAAAACTAATTTGGATACCCTAGACGCCATTATCCTGGGCATTATTCAGGGACTGACGGAATTTCTTCCGGTTTCTTCAAGTGGACATTTAGAATTGGGCAAAGCTATTTTAGGTGATAGCTCGATACCCGAAGAAAGCTTATTGTTCACAGTAGTGCTTCATTTCGCGACAGCATTGAGTACGATCGTCGTGTTTCGGAAGGATGTTTGGGAAATCATTCGTGGACTCCTCAGTTTTAAATGGAACGAAGAGACCCGATTTTCACTCAAAATTATCATATCGATGATACCCGCGGTTCTTGTGGGTTTATTTTTTGAAGAACAACTGGAAGCATTTTTTAGAGGAAACATACGTTTTGTAGGATTCATGTTGATAGTGACGGCCGTACTGCTGTTTTTTGCCGATAAGGCGAAGGACACCGATAAAAAGGTAAGCTATTCCAATGCCTTTATAGTAGGTATTTCACAGGCCATTGCCATGTTACCGGGCATTTCGCGCAGCGGGGCCACGATTTCGACCTCAGTCTTGCTCGGCGTGGATAAGACCAAGGCCGCCAGATTTTCGTTCTTAATGGTCGTTCCGTTGATTTTTGGGAAAATCGCAAAAGATATCATGAGCGGCGAACTGAGCTTTCACGGTGAAAACAATGTTGCCATGGGTGCAGGATTTATAGCGGCATTCATTGCCGGACTGGCTGCCTGTACTTGGATGATCCAATTGGTCAAAAAAAGCAAATTGACCTATTTTGCGATTTATTGCCTTGTCGTTGGCTTGATCGCAATCGCCTACAGTTTTTGGGGGTAACCGGACATTCATCGACCTATTCGATTTTGGCTTAAGAAGAAGAAAAATGGAGGCATTATCCAAAGAAGACTTCCTGAATGGGCAACTATTGCTCATTGACAAGCCCTTGGGGTGGTCGTCGTTTCAGGCGGTCAATAAAATCAAATGGGCCATTCGTAAAAAATTCGATCTCAAGAAAATAAAAATCGGTCACGCCGGCACATTGGATCCCCTTGCTACTGGACTTCTTTTGATCTGCACGGGCAAATTCACGAAAAAGATCAATGAACTCCAAGGGCAGGCCAAAGAATATACGGGCACCATTACCTTGGGAGCGACCACTCCTTCTTACGATATGGAGACCGAAATTGACAAAACCTTTCCTACGGATCATATAACAGAGGAACTTATTCGTGAAAAAGCAGGTCGGTTCATTGGCGAAATTGAACAGGCGCCCCCAATATTCTCGGCCCTGAAAAAAGATGGGAAACGCCTTTATGAATATGCCCGGGAAGGGAAGGAAGTCGAAATAAAAAAGAGAAAAGTTACCATTTCGGCTTTCGAAATCACCAAAGTTGGTATGCCCGAAGTACAATTTAGGGTGGTGTGCAGTAAAGGAACCTATATTAGGTCTTTGGCACATGATTTGGGGTTAGCTTTGAATAGTGGAGGCTATTTATCAAGCCTTAGAAGAACCAAAATAGGTGATTTTAACGTAGATAAAGCCCAAGACCCCAATATGTTTGCGAATCGATTACTCGATAAAACCAATGATTCACAACAATAACCGGGGCGTTTTATTCCGTTCAACGAATAATTCAAATAATTTTTAGAAATTGGGGTTATTGCACTATGAACCTGAACCGAAAACATTTATCGTTCTTGATCACCACATTTTCGCTGGCCATTATGGTATTGGCCTTGTACAATATCCACTTGGGGCAACAGCAAAAAGAAGATGAGTATGTGGTCGAAATGGTTTTGGAGCAGGAAGACCTTGAAGAGCTTATCAAAGAGGAAGAAAAACTTCGAGAAGAACTTCAGAACGCCGATCCCATCAAGAGCCACATGGCCTACAATGAAACGGCAAAACCAAGTATCGGTAATCCCGAGCCGTTGAAAACCTTGGAAGAACTTATGGAAGAAAAAGCGGCGGCGGAAAGCGATGACCCTTCCGATCTGCTTTCCGATTCCGAATATGCCGAACGGGTCAAGGAACTTGCCAAAAAAAGGGAAGAGAAAAAACAAATGTTAGGGGAAAAAGAAGCGCAAAAAGAAGAGTATACCAACAACCTTGCTAAAAGAAAAACCTCGATTTCCTATTCGTTGGTCGACAGAAACAGCAGAAGATTGCCTCCACCCATATATACTTGTATCGAAGGGGGTAAAGTCGTAATCAACATAACGGTCGACAGCAATGGATATGTCACGGATGCCGATTTCAACGCCAAAAGTTCCGGTACTTCAAATGGTTGTTTAGTCGATAATGCGATTACCTATGCGCTTAAGGCCAGATTTAGCTCTTCCGACAAGTCTGATCAAAAAGGCACGATTACCTATTTATTCCAAGAGAAGGTCCGTTAGGTCTTCCAATATATTCCGGCCCTTATCCTTATTGTACCAGACCTGTAGCTCTTGTTTGAATTCAGGGGTGAGTTTTCCGTATTCTCGTTTGTTTTTTTCCGCCATTTTTGTGGCCGTACTAGGTCTGGGACCCCAATCTCCCAGTACTTCCCCAGTAGTTTTATCGAACATGATCAATTTCGGAATCGACAATGTGTCGTTGTACCTAAAACGGTCCATCAATTCAAGGTTTTCATCACGTAAGGCGATCTTAAAATCGATATTGGGATTCAGTTCGGCCATTTTATTCATAACGGGTAAACTCGGTGCCGCATCGCCGCACCAGCTCTCCGTCAAGACTAACCAAGTCACCTTTCCGGTATATTTTTTAATTTTCCCTACTATTTCCGGGTCGATCTTTAGGGTCTTGTCAAAACGTTTCATTCGTTTATCGTTGAGTATCGTATAATTTGACAACACCTCGGTCTGATTCGACCCCGTTGATTTTCCGTCCAAAGCTAGTTGGGAAACCATTTTACGATAATCATCATATGTAAAAGCCTTCGAAAGGCCTTCGTTAATCAGTTTTTGGGTACTTTTAAAGTCAACACATTGTTTTGACATCATTCTAAATTTTATTTTTCACGACGAACCAAGGTGCACAATCGTATTAAAATTCGGTTTGGACCAACATTAGTAGGTGCAATATGCAAAAACTTACAATTAAAGGTTTTTAGGGTTTATCGAAAGGTTTCAGGGCAATTCTATAATGGTCCGAACACCAAAAGGCGACCATAGATTCGTTCAAATTCTCATCATCAGTTAAACAAGCCCCGACCGTTGCCTAGCGGTAGAAACGGTTAATCATTGATGTTCGAAGTTAAAGCGCTGAAGACCAATTGCGTAAAATATTCAGTTGGGTCGACATTTTCACGGCAATCGGTCAGCGAGGTAAAATGGTCTTTTAAAAAATGTTGGTGCAAGGATCCTTCCAAAACTGTACTAGCAAGACTTAAGGGGTATTCATAGGCCTCATTTACCTCTTTTATCATAGAAGACATCCGATTGACAAGTCTTTTATAAATAACAAAATACCCTTCTTTGTTTTCGGTATCGACCTCTTTGGTCAGATATGATTTGGAATACTCGTTAATTACAATTTTATTCAAGAGGATTTCATTTATATGTGAAAATTCAGAGTCTTCCTCGGTGGTCTTGGTAACTATTCTTATGGCCTTCTCCAATTTTTGTTTGGGATCGGCAATATTGTTCGTAAAAAACACAAGTTGATATTCGAGCCAACCCCAGTACCATGAGGTCAAATATAGTAGCAACTTGTGCTTGTTCTCAAAATAACGGTAGACAGAGCTTTCATTCGAACCAATTTGTGTCCCTAACTTTTTAAACGTAAAGCTTTCAAAACCCATTCTTCCGATCATATTGATACTTTCTTCAATGATCCGCTTTCCCAAGTCCGATGACTCCGGGTCTTTAATAAATATCTTTTCGTTAATTCTGATTGTAACCGATTGCAGTAATTGATCCATGACTATTGGCCATTAAGAAAATAATCTTGTTTAAACTTTTACAAATTAGTCAAGAAATGGATTTTTCGAGTTATTTCTTCCTTTCTTATTTTAAGATTTCAATAAAAATAATAGTAATACTATCATAATATAATAGTTTAACATCTATTTAACAGAAGTAATACTACTTAATAAATGTAAATTATTATATTCGCACTTAACACTAGATTATTTGAAAATAATTCAAATTGTATATGGATTCTAATGCCTAAAATGCCATATTATCAATTTAGTTTTCAAAAAATCATAATGAAGAAAATAAGATTAACCATGATTCACACCATTATGAGAAAATCGGTATTTTTATTGACATTATTTTTAGGTTTAGGAGGAATGTTAAAAGCGCAGGGCGACGGGACTACTTTCTCGGAGGGAGATATTTTAGTACTTGCCGAAGTTCCCGGCTCGAATTATCGACACATTCAATTTCCTAGAAAAAATTCCATAATCAAACGCGGTGCAATTGCCAATTTCAATGGGCTTATTGGAAAGAAATTGGTCGTGGCCCGTATCGAAACGGACAAGAACGGTAACGCTCAGGCCTTACTGAAGCGAAAAGATGGACGGAATTTTTTCAGGTTTTATCCGACGGTAAAGGCCGAACTATCCAAAGCATTGCAAAATGGTGAATTAAACCTGGAAGAGTAGTTTCCAATTCTGTGATTTCCCGAAATTGGAACACCATATACATTTTAATTAATGAAACTCATTTTACGAATTAACGCATCTCAACTATGGGGTGCGTTTTTTCTATTTGCTATCTTTAGACCAATGGAAAAAAACAGATGTGGCTGGTGTGCGAGAGATGAACTCTATGAAACCTATCACGATCTCGAATGGGGCGTACCCGTAAAAGACGATGATACATTGTTCGAGTTTTTGATTTTGGAAACCTTTCAGGCCGGCCTTAGCTGGATTACCATTCTACGCAAGCGGGAAAATTTCAGAAAGGCCTTTGATCATTTTGATTATAAAAAAATTGCCGAGTACGACCAATCCAAAAAGGACTCACTTTTACAAGACCCAGGCATTATTAGGAATAAACTGAAAATCAATGCAACGGTAACGAATGCCCAGGCATTTCTAAAGGTGCAAGATGAATTCGGAAGTTTTAGTAGTTATATTTGGGGGTTCGTCAATGGCAATCCTATTAAAAACAAACTTAAAAACTATAAGGAAGCCCCTGCCAATACCGAGCTTTCGGATACCATTAGCAAAGACCTAAAAAAACGAGGCTTTAAATTCGTTGGAAGTACGGTAGTCTATGCCCACATGCAGGCAACCGGGATGGTCAACGACCACGAGATAAATTGTTTTCGATACAATGAGGTTTAAAAATAGGTTTACACCGTAGGCGCAAAACACGGACATTATAACTTATCCAAAATTATGAAAGCTAAAATTTTTCCCGCTTTTTTGATTTTCTTTCTGTTAAGTGCATCCCACGCTTTTACCCAAAATAAGTACGAACGTGAACATCGTATCAAAAAATCACAATTTCCGCAAGTGGCATTGGATTTCATTTCGAGCGATTTGGAGCATGCCAAACGCATTCGCTATTATAAGGAAACCGATAGCGCCAAAGTCAGTTACGAGGCCAAATTCAAAAAAGACCGCTTAAAATATAGCATTGAATTTGATGAAAGTGGTGTCTTGGAAGATGTTGAAATCGAAATAAAACAGGTAGACATCCCTAATGATGTCTACGCCAAATTGAACGCGTACCTTCAAAAAAGGTTCTTAAAATATCGCATTCTTAAAATGCAACAACAATATCCACTGTTAGAAAACGATACCGAGACCACCTTAAAAAATGCTTTCCAAAATTTAATGCTGCCCAGCATAAAATACGAATTGATAGTCGCAGGAAAAAGCGATAAAAACTATGAGCAATTCGAAATATTGTTCGATGCCAATGGTAATTTTGAAAAAATACGAAAGTCGCTTCCACCGAACTATGACCACATATTATACTAGAAATCTATGCACACTACTCGTAATTTCAATATGTAGTAATGTTCATTGTCAAGACGACTTTACAGGATATTTCGAACCCGATATTTCTTTAAATTATGAAGTTTCGAAAAACTACGGGCATAACTTCAAGGTGTCTCAGCGAAGTTATCTTTACGAAGATGACTTCGGGTTTAGGGCCCGTCAACTTGATTTCTCACATTTTTCAAGCCTCAAGATCGGTTTTGATCAAAGTATCGCTTTAGGAATTCAATATCGTTTTCGTGAGGTCTTTGAAAATAATCAGGAAAATGAGCTAAGGTTTACCCAACAATATAATATCAAGAAACAAAGGGGAGCGGTTCGCTTTGGAAATAGACTGCGTTTCGAGCAGCGTATTAATCCCTCTTTGACCATACATCGTTTTCGCTACCGTTTTGCCCTTGATTTTCCATTGCACGGGGAAAAACTTGATATCGGCGAAGCTTATTTTATTGTATCAACGGAAAGCCTTGTGAGTGTAGCGAAAAGCAAATACCCGGAGTATGATCAGCGAGTTACGGTCAATGTCGGTTGGTTGTTGAAAGAAAAAACGAAAATCCAGACCGGTTTGGAGTATCGTGTGGAGGATTATACCAACGATTCCAAAAATGTTCTTTTTGCAACTACCAGTTTAGTGCTTAATTTGTAATTTTCAACGAACCAGCCGTGATTGTAAATGAATGATTTTATCAAAGCGCTTAGATTGGAGTTCGAGGCCCATTCCGATTCAAAGATCGCCGCCGAACAAAAGGCCTATTTGCGCGACCAATTCTTGTTCTATGGTATCAAGACCCCTATTCGAAGGTCGATTCAAAAACCTTTTTTGGTCAAGGAATACTTGCCTCCCAAAGAAAATCTTGATGGTTTGACAAGACAGCTTTGGAACAGACCTCAACGTGAGTACCATTATTTTGCACAAGAATTGGCGCAAAAGTATGTCAAACAGTTCGAGAAAAAAGATATTCAGCTTTTTGAGTTCATGGTAACGACCAATTCTTGGTGGGATACCGTCGATTTCATCGCACCAAAACTCATATCGGAGTATTTCAAAAAATTTCCCGAACAGCGAGATTTTTATGTCAATAAATGGCTGGCATCGAATAATATCTGGCTACAACGCTCTTGCCTAATTTTTCAGTTGTTGAGCAAAGAAAACATGGATGCCGAACTTCTTACCCACGTAATAAATTCGTTATTGGGCTCAAAGGAATTTTTTATCAACAAGGCCATTGGTTGGATTCTTCGAGACTATAGTCGAACAAACCCAAAATGGGTATCAGACTTTGTGGCCAAAACACCATTGGAACCCTTGAGTAAAAGAGAGGCCCTAAGATTGCTGCAGTAAAAATTTCTTTCTTAAAAATTCATATAGGTCAATATTCAATAAAATCAACAGCAGTCCATAAATCGTATCTTCAACGGGAATCGTAAAAAATCGTATTCCTATAATTTCTTCATTGTTGTACCAAACTATCGGTGCATCCAAAAGACTTCCGGTCAGAATACCATTGCTGATAAAGAAAAAAGGAAGAATAAGAAAATAAGCGAGATAATGATAGGAAAGGTTCGCTCTTCTTATCGACCTAAAAACAAGGTATGTGGCAGTCAAAAGAAATGTCATACCTGTGTACCATTTATCCGAATAAAGTAATCCTAGGCCTAATAGCACAAGGCTTATGGTAATCGTCAGCGTTCTTTGATATGGGCTCAATGGGTTTTTTTTTACCAAATACTTCAAGGCAAAATAGGTAAACGTGCAGGCATAAGGTATGCAGGCAAAAAATAAAACCTCTTCCATTGGTAGATTGAAGATGTAAAGGCCTGTGAGATAGTCGGCATTAAAACCCCAAATGCCCTTTGATGTAAAGTAAGCATCCCATAGCAAAAAGAAAAAGCCCACAATGCCGTTGGCAATGAAAAAAGGCTTCCAATAGTCATAAAATCTATGCTTAGGATAAAAACTAGCCATGAAAGGAACAAGTATACACCCAATGTCTATCAACAAATAGGTGTACGACTGCATTATTTGATGAACTGTTTAAAATACTTCAAGGGCACATAGAGCATACCGAAACACTCCCCATCTTCCTTACCAAGATGTTTATGGTGTACTTTGTGGGCTTTGCGAAGTGCCTTAAAATATGGACTTTTAACATTGTCGAACCATTTGAACCTACGATGAATAATCACATCGTGTACCAGAAAGTAGCATGCTCCATAAAGAAAAACTCCGAATCCGATAAAAAATAAATAATTCAATTTGGGGAAAGTGCCAAAATAGAAAAGCAGAATACTAGGTATGGCCCCTATTACAAAAAAAGTGTCGTTTTTTTCAAAAACCCCTTGATATTTGGGTTGATGGTGATCTTCATGAAGTACCCATAAAAACCCATGCATCACAAATTTATGGGTGCACCAAGTCACTGCTTCCATTAGCAGGAATGAAATCAATGTAACCAATATATATAGTAAAAACGTCATCGCCCTGTCAATCTCATCAATTGTAAAAATAACTATAATGTCCTGAAATCCAGTTGCTAAATATAGTTGAACCTAAATCTTATTAGTGCCTTGGTAAGCAAAAGTAATTTCGAGGGGTTTGAAATCCGCACTCTTTCGCTCATGATTTTTTCGCAATCGGTGTTCTTCAACTTTTTGAGCAAACGTTGGTAATATCGATAGGCAAGGTAAACTCCAAGTTTTCCTTCCAAGGGAAGAAGAATAATTCCTTTATAGGCCTCTTTGAAATCACCTTCTATTTCCACGATTATCTTATCCTTTATCTGCTCGTTCAATTTACCATTTTCCAGTTCAGGAAAATAAGACCGGCCTAGTTCCTCGCTATCTTGTTTTAAATCCCTTAAGAAATTGACCTTTTGAAAAGCCGAACCCAAACGCATTGCATAGTCCTTCAATTTCAGAAACTTCTCTTCATCGTTATTCACAAAAACACGAAGGCACATGAGGCCGACCACATCCGCCGAGCCATAGATATAGTTTTCGTACTCCTTTCTTGAGGTGTATTCCTTTTTATCAAGATCCATTCGCATACGATCCATAAAATCTTCGACATACTCTTGAAGTCCATATCTATGTACAATCTCTTGGAAGGCATTCAAAATCGGGTTTAAGCTAATTCGCCGTTCAACTGCCTTGTAATACTCCTGTTCGAATTCGTTGAAAAGCTCTTCCTGATCGTAATCTTGAAAAGAATCGACAATTTCATCCGCATACCGAACGAAACCGTATATTGCATAAATCGCAGGTCGAATCATAGGGGAGAACAGCTTTATACCCATGGAAAATGAAGTACTGTAGGATTTTGTGACCAACCTACTACAATCAAAGCTCGAATTGTCAAAAAGTAACTTCATCTTTAATGGTACTTTGAAATTAAGTCACTTACAATTTTCCCTGAAATCAATGAGGGCGGAACCCCTGGACCCGGCACTGTCAACTGACCACAGAAATATAGGTTTCTTAGCTTTTTACTTTTCAGCTTCGGTCTCAGCACGTGCGTCTGGCGCAGTGTATTTGCCAAGCCATATGCATTGCCTTTATACGAATTATAATCGGCCTTGAAATCATTGATACAATATGATTCTTTAAAAATTATATGCTCGGCAACTTTTTGGTCCGTGAGGAATTCCAGACGTTGAATTATTTGATCAAAATATTGCTCTCTAATTTCAGGAGTGTCCTTTAAATCTGGGGCTATAGGAATCAAAAATATGCCCGCTTCCCTTCCTTCAGGAGCGCTAGTCTGATCAGTTATGCTTGGAAAACTCCCATAAAATAGTGGTTTTTCCGCCCATTCTCTGGTATCATAAATGGTTTTTGCATGTGCTTCAAACTCAGTATCGAAAAACAGTGTGTGATGCGAGACATTTTTCATTTTTTTGTCAAACCCTACATAAAACAAAAGGGCCGATGGGGCAAAAATTTTTTTCTTCCAGAAAGACTCCGGGTATTGTCTAAATTCCAAAGGTAGTAGGGTTTCGGTATGATGGTAATCTGCTCCACTGAGTACAATATCGCAATCATATGATCCATTGGCGGTTTTCACTTTTTTCACTTGACCATCTTCTATTACAAGACTTCTTACGGGATCATTGGTTCTCACTTCAACACCTAGTTGCAAGGCCATTGAGGCCATTGCCTTAATAACCTTATACATACCGCCCATCGGATGCCACGTACCCAAACCAAAATCAGCGTAATTCATAAAATTGTAGAACGAAGGCGTATTACTTGGCTTTGCGCCTAAAAAAAGTACTGGAAACTCGAGAATGGACCGTAATTTCTTATTCTTGACATATCGACCTACCTGCATTTGAATGGAGCGAAAAAAATCTTTAATCCTTATAATCGTCTGCATATTGATGATCTCCAACAAATTTTCTCCCGGTTCATAAACCAGCCGTTTAACGGCCAAGTCATAGTTTTTTTTGGCCAACGAGATGAATTTTTCCAACTTTCGGGCACTACCCTTCTCGATACTTTCAAAGGTTCTTTTGATTTCGGCCAGATTATCCGCAATACTAATGGAATCGTTTTTACCAAAATATACACGATAAGCCGGATTCAACTTTATCAAATCATAGAAATGGCCAGGTGATTTCTCAAAATCATTAAAAAATCTTTCAAAAACATCGGGCATCCAATAGAAAGTAGGTCCAATATCAAAGACAAAGCCTTCCTTTTTAAGTTGACGCGCCCTACCTCCTATTTCATAGTTCTTTTCGAGTATTTGCACATCATAGCCGGCCTTGGCCAAATAACAACTTGCCGACAATGCCGAAAAACCCGAACCAATGACCACGACTTTCTTTTTCTTCAATTCTCTTTTGATTAAGTCCCTTATTTCCTTTTAAGTACCGAGCTCAAATAAAGCGGATTCTCTATCCTATAAAAGGCACCGAGGTCACTTGCCTGCGTGACATCGATGCCTTGAACAACCAACTAAACCAACATCGCTATTCTTTCATCAGTGACTTGGAGGCAGTAAAACGCGATCGATAATATGAACCACTCCATTACTTGCCTCTTGATCGGCCGCCAATACACGAGATGTATTGTGAACGCCGTCCTGAACGTCTATGTCGGAACCATTTATCAGAATGGTAGTATCATTATCTTGGGCCATAGTTACGATCTGCCCGTCGCTAAGAGCATCCGAGTATACAGCTGCCCCGGCAACCACATGATATGTCAAAATGTTCGCCAGCGTAGCCTTTTCTTCCTCGGTGTCAAAATCTTCCAGGCTATTATATTCATCGCCCAATTCATGCAACAGATTTTCAAATGCCTGGTTCGTAGGGGCAAAAACTGTGAATGGCCCTTCTCCCGACAATAACTCGACCAAGCCGGCATCGGCCTGTTGCAATGCCGCGACCAAGGAACTTAAATCTTCTGTATCAATAGCAAGTTCTACAATATTCTTTGCACCCATCGATGCCATGAAATCAATCACCGACTGAGGAAGAAGCACCTTGTCTATAGTATGTGCGACTCCATTTGATGCCATAATGTCCACGCCCGTAATATTGGCGTTCACATCAGAAGCGTCACCGATAACGAATGTTTCGCCCGAGGCAATCACCGCTATTGAATTATTTTCGAGAGCCGTATTGACCTCTCCCTCGGCCAAATCGGTCGAAAGAATAGCGCTTCCCACGATTACATGATATAACAAAATATCTTTCAACAATGCCATTTCATCTTCAGTATCAAAATCATCCAAACTATTGTAATCTTCACCAAGGGCATCCAACAAGGCAATAAAAGCGTCATTGGTCGGGGCGAATACGGTAAAAGGCCCATCAGAACTAAGTGTTTCGGCCAAATCGGCTTTAATAACCGCAGCCTCTAAAACGGATAGGGCCTCAGTTTCCACTACTAAATCGGTCAAAGTCGAAGTAACGGCTTCCGAATCGTTTATTTGATCCAGAACCACCTGCGGCACTAGAACCTTATCGATTAAATGTACCATTCCGTTACTTGCCATTACATCGGGAACGACAACAGCGGCATCAGTTTCGGTGGCATCGGATATAAAAACTCCATTGTCCAATCGAACAGTTAAATTTTCCTGTAGCACTGTATTGAGCTGCTGCCCATCGGTCAGGTCGGTCGATTGAGCGCTAATCCCGGATATCACGTGATATTTTAGAATCGAGGCCAAGACCATTCGGTCTTCATCAGTATCAAAATCTTCCAGTGAACTATAATTGTCCAAGGCATTCAAAAGTTCGGTGAAAGCCTCATTAGTCGGGGCAAAAACCGTAAAGGGGCCATTAGAGCTCAATGTACCGATCAAATCGGAATCTTCTGCCTCATCAGCCTTGGCAAGTGCGCCGACTAAAGAAGTCAGGGCATCAGTGTCTTGTGCTACTTCAACGATGGTTTGTGAAGTCTCTGTAAACTGGTCGTCGTCGGAGGTATCACTACAGGCATAAGCCAATAGTGACACTCCTACAACCACAACCAAATAATAAATTTTCTTTTTCATGTCTAATATTTTATCATTAAAGTTAGACAATAATATAATTTAAAAATTAAATTGTCAAACTTTTTTTAAAAATTTTTGGACAAAAATTTAAAAAATTCAAGTTATTAAGGTTTGACCCGTTTAATTACGAAATTACTTGTCTATATTTGATACTATAAAAGTTAAACATGTCTACGTATTCCATGGCCGATATCGTTTCCCTAACCGGCATCAAGGCACATACTTTGAGAAAGTGGGAAACGCGATACAATTTTTTAGAGCCAAAGCGCACCGAAACCAACATTAGGTTCTATACCGACGATCAACTTAGAATGCTTTTGAACATTGGTATTTTACTGCGCAATGGTCATAGAATATCGCACATCGATAAAATGTCTCAAGGGGAAATTAACAATACGGTATCTGAAATCCTCTTAGAGGCATCCCCAAAAGACGATATAAATGCATTGATCTTATGTATGCTTGAAATGAACGAGGTCAGGTTCTCTGAAATCCTGGGGAGACATATTATGCGTTCGGGCCTGATTAAGACGATAACGAATCTTGTTTATCCTTTTTTGAATCACGTTGGTGTTCTTTGGGGGACAAATAAGGCAATGCCTGCTCAAGAGCATTTTATTTCCAATCTTATCAAACAAAAGATTTTATCCGCCATTGAGGCGATTCCACATCCCAAGGACAGTGCGCCCAAAATTGTTCTATTTTTAATGGAGGAAGAAACTCATGAGATAGGTCTATTACTTGCCTATTATCTTGCAAAAGAACTAGGTTGGAAAACTTTCTATCTTGGACAAAATGTGCCCCAAGAAGATCTCAAAGCAGTGCTGCAATTGGTCAGGCCCCAATTAATGATGACGTTACTTACCTTATCAAGGCCTCAGAAAACAAAAGATTTGATTACTACCCTTCTTAATTCAACTACTACCCCCATTGCCATAGCCGGTTCGGCAAAGTTTATAGAAGATGTCGAAGAATCGGATCAGGTCATTGTATTGAACAATCCCGAAGAGTTCATAACCCTTTTGAACGAGAAAAAAGAAACCCCTTCTGAATCAATCGGACAAGCTATTTATTAGTACGTTTTAATTGCCGCAGAAAAGAGCTTCTACTTATTTCTTCAGCGCCAAGGCTTGCCAAATGTCGGGTATGGACTTGACAGTCGATCAAGACATAATTTTTTGAATCGAGTTCTTGCCCTAATTTGATAAAGGCAAATTTCGAGGCATCGCTTACCAAACTGAACATACTCTCGCCACAGAAAACATGACCCAAATCTATTCCATAAAGTCCGCCCACTAATTGATCTTCACTCCAAACCTCATACGAATGTGCAATTCCTTTTTTATGCAGTTCTACATAGGCCTTTTTCATTTGGGGCGTAATCCAAGTACCATCCTGTCCAGGGCGGGGTATGGCGGCACACTGTTCGATAACGGTCTCAAAACAAGTGTCTTTTGTCAATCTGAAAAGATTCGAACGCATGACTTTTCGCATACTTTTCGAAATCTTGATATTCTTTGGATAAAGCACCATTCTCGGATCGGGACTCCACCATAAAATCAGGGAATTTTCATTGAACCAAGGAAATATTCCACTTTTATAGGCCAATAAAAGACGTTCCGTCGAGAGATCCCCGCCGACGGCCAAAAGTCCATCAATGTTAGCATCTTCGACCGGTGGAAAATACAATTCGTCCGATAGAAAGAATAAAGGGTCATAATGCCCATTTTTTTGCATGCAACTCCTTTTTCCTAAAAGTAACGAAAAGTGGTCAAAAGATCAAGAGGGCCACAACATAGATGAACGTTCCGGCCACCATAAATTGGATGGTATACGGTAATATTTCCTTGGCCTTCAATTTTGTTATTCCCAATAAAGGCAACGCCCAAAAGGGTTGCAGCATATTGGTAATCTGATCGCCATAGGCCAGGGCCATAACAGCTTTTGATAGCGGTATATCAAGTTTTATAGCCGATTCGAGAATCATCGGACCTTGTACCGCCCACTGCCCGCCGCCACTGGGCACAAAAATATTGACCAAGCTTGCGCTAAAAAAAGTGAAAAGCGGCAAGGTAGTCTGATTGGAAATGGAAACAAAAAAATCGGAAATCCGTTCGATCATACCACTACCGGCCATAATTCCCATAATGCCGAAATACAACGGAAATTGAATCAAAATGCCCGAAACATCGCCAATGGCCGTTTCGACCGCTTGCAAGAACCTTTTGAAACTGCCGTGCATCAACAAGGCGAGACCCAACATGAAAAAGTTGAGCATATTCGGGGTAATATTAAGCTGTTGTACCATTTCGGAATATTGCACGGCAAAAGCCCCTAAAACCAGAACCCCAAAACCAATGGCAAAGAGTTTCGACCGATCAAGGGTTTCCCCTAAACCGGCTTTTGACACTATTTGAACCCTTGCGGAATTCTTGTCCATTTCGGTCATTGCCAAGTCATACCTTTTGTTATTCCAATCCGTAGGTTTGGCCTTTTTCCCCAAGCGATAGGCCAAAAACGAGATTGCAGCCAATATCACAAGAAATACTATTACATTCATAGCACTAAAAATGGTTTCAGAAGTCGAAATCAAATCGGGCAGCCTTGAAACCATATCGGTATTTGAAACGCCTTTCATCAACGAGTTCAAATGTCCGGCTTCGGACACTTTTAAGGGTGCCGAACCACTTATACCACCGTGCCAGACCATCAAACCGACGTAACCCGACGCCCCAATAAGCGGGTAATTAATGGGAATATTGTTTTCTTGTGCATACTCACCCACTTTGCGAGCCAAGATCGCGCCGAAAACAAGGCCCAGGCCCCAATTGAAAAAAGAGACCAACATTGTTGAAAGCGCCACCAAAGCAGCTGCATTGGCCGAGTTTTTGACAAATCCCGTCAATCGTGCTATCAATTTCTTCATAGGCCCGCTAAGTACCAATACATGGCCCAATACCAAAATCAACATCATTTGATAGGCGAACACTAAAAGTCCATTGTTCCAAATACCGGCTTCCCAATACGAAAGTATTGTCGCCAGATTGGATGCCCCAACGTTTTTTTGGGTAAACAAAAGCGCCAAGAGTATGGTCAAAAGTGTCAGAAGTACCGCTAGGGTAAAAGGAGATGGTAGGTATTTCTGAAAAATACGTTCTACAGCCTTAGTGAAATCCATATCTTGAAAATAACGAAAAAAGCCTAAACGAAAAGGTTACTTCGTTTAGGCCAATTGGGTCAGACTCCTATTAGAAGGCAAGGGTCACTCGGTTATATCTTTGACATAATCGATACCCCCCTGAAATTAAATTTCACTAGAACGGTAAATCGTCGTGGTCTTCTTCATTGAGCGTATCGACAGGCTCAAAAGCCTCGATCGGCGGAACGGGTGGCATTCCACTATTATCCGCTTCAGGTTGTAGACTTTCGATCCGCCAACCTTGAATCGAATTAAAGTATTTTACCTCACCTTGCGGATTCGTCCATTCACGCCCTCTTAAATTGATGCTGATCTTGATAGGCTGCCCTACACTATAATTGTTCAAAAGCTCGGTCTTATCTTGAACAAATTCTATCATTAAATGCTGCGGATATTGTTCTTCGGTGGTTACGACAACTTCCCGCTTTCTAAAACCATTGTTGCCAAATGTTTGGGTCTCACCGATCAATTTTATTTTTCCTTGTACTTCCATGATTACGAATTATATGTTTACAAATAAAGTCTTTAAAAGTAGGGGTAAGACCTTAATCGTCCTAATATAGATTCAAGAAGTTATCAAGAATAACTAACCGATCGGCAAGCCGATCAAATAAGTTCCCGTTTTCTTGCTATTCTTCTTATAGGCGTAACCTTTTTCCCAGGTATAGGTATCGGAATACAATCCTTCGAGAAGTATGTCGATATCGTTAAAAGCATACATTCGCGGCATTGAGGCCTGTCCGTCCCAAGCATAACAAATGGGTATGATAGGAATCAAATAGGTAAATATCAACTGCCGCCAAGTCATTGGCCTAACGAAAGGCGTCATAAACAATACCATAATCATTAGAATCAAAAGCGATATCGGAAGCAATAGCCACCAAAGCAACAAAGGCATTTTGTTCTCCGCCAATTCATAGATCAAAAGCGGTTGTCGGTTCTCTTGACAAGATTGAAGTATCTTTCGGGCCGCTTCGGGCGGCATATGATGAAAACTATTAATCATGGTCTTAAGACCTTTGGGCGCCTTTGAAATATTCGTTGCATCAACAGGATTTCTCTGGTAAGTGACCCCGTACATATCACCTTGCTCGTATTTTTTAACGATCCCGGGGTTCGGATAAAGATCTGTCAAAATCAATTCAACATGCTCAAGTCCCGGTGTTTTATGCACCAACTGCAATACCTCGGGCATGGCCCCGCCCGAACCGGAGCCCAAATCAACGATCCGATTCAAATCTTGCTTCTTAAGCAAGTCCGTAATCAAATCAGCCAAAACCCCGCTGATACCCATCATGCGATGCAATACCATCAAAAGATTGGTCATGCATGTACGCAACCAATATGGAAACCATGAAAAATCCTCAAATTCGAAAAGTTGAATCCGTTTCATTTCGAAAGCAAAAGTTTCCAAGCTGAGGGAACATCGCCTTCTTCCAAAAACTCCTGTGCCCTTCGCTCTATTTTTAAGTGGTTACCACTATTGATCAAGGCGCTCAAATCATCATTGCCGGCAATAAATTCTTCCACTTCCTTTTCAGACGGAATCTCTTCTATATTCCCTAACATTCCCAAATCGTTACCGGTCAATACTTTGCTCAACCGAATCTGTTCAGGAATACGGTCCACCCCAATTCCTAAATTGGTCAATGGTTTTGGCACTTCGAACATACCGGCCGTGGCACGACAATACCAATTGCCTCCCATACGGGCTACTTGATCGATTTTATGCTGATCTATGCTTCCATTTTTATCCAAAATCGATGAATGGATATGAATTTTCAGGACTTCTGAAAATATCAGGTTTCCGGCACCCCCCTCTTTTCCCAAAGCTTCAACCTTTGTGACCTTACATTCGAACTGCACCGGGGATTCGGCAACGCGATACGGTTGTACCAAATCGGATCGCAACATGGCCAGTCCCGATTTTTTGAACTCATTGACCCCTTCGGCATACTCGGTACTCGCCAATGACATTTGTTGAACAATATCGTAATTCACAACATTTATCACTACTTCTTTGGTTTTCAATGCATTTTCCAGCGTATGTTTGGTCGTGTTGTCACGTACCCTTCTTGCTGGCGAGAAAATCAGTATAGGCGGATTCGCACTAAAAACATTGAAAAAACTAAAAGGGGAAAGGTTCGGCCTGCCTTCTTCATCGACAGTACTCGCAAAAGCGATGGGTCTGGGGCCGACGGCCCCCAAAAGATAGCCATGCAATTGGCCTGTTGAAAGTTCGTTCGGACTGATGGAAACCATTGTTTTCATAACAGGGTAAAGATAGCCAATTGCCCATTAGCGAAAAAGTACCGGAAGTGGCCCAGGCACCAATTTCTATCTATTTACGTTATCTTTAAAGCAAGAAAATACTTGGATGCAATTCAATCCGAAAAACAAAACTTCGAATATCATTTTGTTGATAGCGTCCTTTGTTATCGTCAGTTTGATTCTTTGGAATACGAACAGTTTTTTCAAAAAATTCAAGGAAGAGGAACGCCATAAAATGGAAATCTGGGCCACGGCACACTCCACATTATTGTCCACTCCTTTAGATGCCGACCCCGGTGACCTTCCACTGAAAGTCTTTCAAAATAATATCTCTACCCCTATGATCCTGGTCAACAAAGACGGTTCGACCAAAATACATAACATGCCCGAAGAAAAAGCGACGGACACAATCTTCATCAAAAAGACCATAGCAAGGTTCAAAAAGGAGAACCAACCCATTGTCATCGACCATCTAGGAGAAGAATTGGCCACCTTATATTATGGAAATTCAGAAGTTCTGAACAAACTGAAATACTATCCCTTGGCTTTGCTGCTTATAATTTTCTTGTTCGGGGCGGTCATTTTCTTCTTTTTTAAAACCAATAAGGCCTCCGAACAGAACAAGCTATGGGCGGGCATGGCCAAGGAAACGGCACATCAAATCGGTACGCCGCTATCATCATTGTTGGGCTGGAACGAAATCTTGAAAACCGAAAATATCAACCCCGATATTACCCGCGAAATCGAAAAGGATATCAATCGACTCGAGACCATCACCGAGCGTTTTTCAAAAATCGGGTCATTGCCCAAGTTGGACGAGCACGATATCGTGACCCAGACAAAGGATGCCTATGAATATCTGAAATTGCGTAGTTCTAAGCTTATCGATTTTTCGTTCGCATCAAAAGTGGAACATCTGAATGTTATGCTCAACCCCGCCCTTTACCATTGGACCATCGAAAATTTGGTCAAGAACGGTATCGATGCGATGAAAGGAAAAGGCAGCATTCGCATAGAGATCATTCCCGATGGCAGATATGTGAACATACAGGTCACCGACACAGGGCATGGGATACCAAAAAGCGACCACCAGACCATTTTCAATCCGGGCGTAACCTCCAAGAAAAGAGGCTGGGGCCTAGGACTTTCACTTGTCAAAAGAATCATCGAGGAATACCATAATGGAAAAATTAAAGTACATTCGTCAAGTAAGGCAGGTACGATCATGCAGATTTCTCTAAAACAAATACCTAAATAATGGCAAGGGAAGAATTGGAAGTCATTAAAGAAGCCGACCTGACCAACAACTGTCCGGAATGTTTCAACCAAGACTTAAAATTGACATTCTACCAAAAACATCTGTACGGCAAACTTTTTCATCGTACAACGGGTGAAATCACGAACAAGGTAACTTGCAATAAATGTGGCTCGAATATTTATCCGGTGAAATGGACCGATGATATTGAACGTATTTTCGAATACTACCAAAAAATGGTCGAGCCCGAGAGAGCTTCCATTCGGTTTACCCGATTGTTCTACATCATTATTTTATTGTTGATCGTTCTTGTAGCTGCAGTGGTCTATCTTTACCTACAAGGGCTCATTCAATTTTAGAATGAATAGCATTTGCAACGTTTTCAAATTCGTCACGGGTCAACGAAACCTTTTTCTGAAAAGTAGCATCCTGCATACCGTTGAGCGGTATCAGATGGACATGTACATGGGGCACTTCAAGACCGATAACGGTCATTCCGACCCTTTTGCAATCCAAGACCTGTTCCATGGCCTTGCCTACTTTTCTTGAAAAGGCCATAAGACCCATATAGGTCGCTTCGTCAAGATCCATGAGTTTGTCCACCTCTTTTTTGGGAATACAAAGTGTATGCCCTTTGGCATTCGGATTAATGTCAAGAAACGCGAAGAAATCATCATCCTCCGCTATTTTATAACAGGGGATTTCGCCATTGATGATTTTAGTGAATATAGAAGACATTAGTGTTTTTGATTATTCTCGGGTTATCTCTAAAATCTCGAATTTCAGGGTACCGTTCGGAACGGTAATCTCCGCTACTTCGCCCACCTGTTTGCCCAATAGGCCCTTTCCGATAGGCGAGCTGACCGAAATCTTGCCCGATTTCAAATCGGCCTCGCTCTCGGCGACCAGGGTATATTTCATCTCCATACCATTGTTCTGGTTCTTTAACTTTACGGTCGAAAGTACCAAGACCTTTGAAGTGTCAAGTTGCGATTCATCTATCAAACGGGCATTGGCCAAAATCTCTTCCATTTTTGAAATCTTCATCTCCAACAGCCCCTGTGCCTCTTTGGCGGCATCGTATTCGGCGTTCTCGGAAAGATCCCCCTTATCACGGGCCTCGGCAATGGCCTGAGACGCCTTTGGCCGTTCTACATCGCGCAAATGATTCAGCTCGTCTTTGAGCTTTTTCAAACCTTCGGCGGTATAATATGATACGTTACCCATAACTTCCTCATTTATATAATAACAAAATCCTCTATGATAATCAAGACGTGCCTTGATTTTTTAGAGAGGATTTAACGCAAAGATACGTATTTTTTGCCCAATTTTGTATGCGTTTTCTTAATCGGTTTTTTAGCTATGCATCGCATGTGGCGCATAATTTTGGTCTTATTGATATTGTCTTGTAGTAAGGATGCTACCAATCGAAATCCATATTTACAGGAAATCGGCTTTCGGTTCGACATTAATACGAACCTACCCTTATACAGTCCCTTGACCAATACCGGGAACCCCGTTTATATAGATAACCAGACCGTTGGTACCCGGGGCGCATTTGTAATGAATACGGGCTTTGGCCAATTCAGGGTCTTTGAGGCGAGTTGCCCCAATCATGCTCCCAACGATTGTTCTACAATGACAATTGACGGCCAAAATGTGGTCTGCCCCTGTGACGACTTTGAGTATAGTCTTTTTACGGGGCAGTTCTTGAACCGCCCCGATGATGGCAAACGCTATTACGATATGTTGGAATACCGTGCTTCGGCCAGTGGCAATATCGTTATTATATCAAACTAACGGTCGGGTATTACCCCTATACCCATTACTTAAAAATTCACCGTGGCCCCTATCAAAAAGTTGATGCCCGCCTGTGGATAATAACCCGCTCCTTCGATCGTGGTAATCGTATCGGGCTCGGACCAAGTATCGTCAAAGGTGTAAAAATACCCATTGGATTCATATAAACTATCAAAGACATTATTGACAAGTGCCGACAACACAATACTTTTGACAAATGTTTTGGTCGTTATTTGGTACTGTACGTTCAAATCGGTCTGTGAATACGCATCCAATAGCGAGACCTCCGAATCTATATTGCCCATATACTGTTTGCCCACATACTTGGTCAATACGGAAACCTGAAGATTTTCAGAAGGACTAAACGTCAAGCGATTTCCGACAATAAGGTTTGGTGAAAAGCTGATATTGGTGTTTCCCAAATTTTGAATTTGACCGTCACGTTGAAATACAAAATCTCTATTCTTATTGGTACTCAATGAAATATTCGGACTCCATTGAAAATTATCGCCGAACGATATGTTCGCATCCGCTTCAAGCCCCAGACGATAACTATCCCCAACATTGGCACGCAATGGCGCACCTACATCGTTTAGTTCTCCTGTTAGCACCAATTGATCTTTGTAGTTCATGTAATAGGCATTGGTACTTACTTGAATTTCAGGGGAAACATAGCGCCACCCCAATTCAAAATCGCCCAATTTTTCGGGTTTCGGGTTCCCGTTTTCATAATCGTTTCTATTGGGCTCACGATTCGCAACGGCATAAGAAAAATAGAAATTGTTGTTCTTATTGAAATCATATATGATCCCGACCTTCGGATTGAAAAAATCAAAGGTATCGTCCACGATTCCAGTTTCCTCTCCATTGGCCTGGTATTTTACTCTTCGATATTGCAGGTCCCCGAATATATTCCAGTTCCGACTCCATTTGTAGTTTGCTTTTGTAAACCCATTAAAATCGGTCTTCATAGAGCTGTTATCGTAATAACGGTCCCTAATTTCACTGTTACTGGCATAACGTGCCCAAATAACTTCGCCATAATGGTCTCCTTCGTATTTGTTCCATCCGCCCCCTATGATAAGGTTCAGGTTTTTATGATTGTATTTAGCCGAAAAAACAGTGCCGTAAAAATGATTGTCCAACCATCGGCGACGGATCAGATCGGTAGTATTCACTTCCTCACCATTCACAGTCAAGGGTTCGAATCCGTAGGTGGAAAAATCATCATCTTGCCTGAACTGCTCAAAATAACCCTGCCCTCGTGTATAGTGAAAGGCCAAATTGGTATTCCAAGCATCCGAAATTTCTTGGTTCCAAAGCAATTGGGCATGGTTCTGCTTATAATTATCCACCTCATTCTCATAAGTGTAATAGTTATACCGTCGGTCGGAATTTCTCAGGTTTTCGGCCTCCGCTTCCGACAGTCCGTTATCCGAAATGAACTTTTCCACGCCTTCCAGGTCATTGTTTATCCTTGCCAAAGGAGTACCGTACCACGCTTGATAGGTAATCTCATGCCCTCCGAACAATAATGCCTTTACAAGCGTATTATCATCCTTGAAGGCACCTTGTAAAAAATAGGAATCCAATTTGGAGGAAGCCCTGTCAATGTAACCGTCTGAAGTTATTCTCGACAGACGGCCCGCAATCTCAAAATGATCGTTCAATAATCCGGTACTGAATTTAAGGTTGTTCCGTAATGTATTAAAGCTACCATAAGAAGAGGATATTTGACCGTACGCTTCTTCGGAAACCGCATCGGTCAATAAATTCAAACTGGCCCCAAAGGCACCGGCTCCATTGGTCGATGTACCGACTCCCCTTTGTAATTGCAAACTCTCGGTCGAAGAAGCGAAATCAGGCATGTTCACCCAAAATGTACCATGCGATTCCGAATCATTATATGGAACACCGTTAATCGTCACATTGACCCGTGTTGCATCACTTCCACGAACACGAATGCCCGTATAGCCCACGCCCGCACCAGCATCTGAAGTCGTGACCACAGAAGGCAAAAAATTCATCAATATGGGAATGTCCTGTCCGAGATTGCGCGGTGCGATTTCCTCCTTCTTCAGGTTCGAAAAAGTTACCGGTGATTCGTTGTCGACCCTAACCGCCGAGACCAAGACCTCGTCCAGTACGATTTTTTTGCCGTCGAGAGAATCCTGTGATTGTTCTTGGGCCGATAGGCCCATCGTCAGGCCAATGCTGGCAATTGTTGTGAAAATTGTTTTGATACGCTGTTTTTTATTGTTTTTAAACAGTCGCATTGAACTGCCCGATAAGCAAGCAGTCTTAAAATTGATAGTCGAATAGAGCGGTTTCATTCGTAATACGTTTGTTACGAATAAAAGGGGCTATTATTCTAAGTTAAAAATGATTTTTGCCCAGCTAAGGACGTAGAAATTCCAAATAGTGGCTCTCGCCATCCCTTGGCGGCATTACCCGCCCAGGTTCATTGGGTATAATCTCAGCCTGATTTTTCAAGCACCCCTTTGAGATAGTGCAAATGTAAGTCCGCCATTGTATTTTTCATAGTCTTTTCGAGGAAATTTTTAACGCTTAATTGTAAACAAAATCGGTTAATTATACGTAACTATATCAGGTCTATTGTTGAGGGCACCGGTATGAACGAAAAATCAAAGAATAGGTTTACGTTAAAGATAATGCTGAGTTATCTCGTATTATTGGCCTTGGCCTTGACTTCGGGCTACTTCATCTATATTGAGATACAGAACTATATAGCGACCGGTTCAGGTGAAGATACCGATGTCAAACTTCTCAAGACCGGGGCATTGGTCACAGAACTGTACGAAGCTGAAAGTCTTTCAAAATTGGCCTTGAACAGCACTTCCGACAACAATTTTCTTTCTTATGCCCAAAAGATAGATTCGATAAAAACCTCGATAGATTCTTTGAAATTGTTGACCCAGGCAGCACAACAAAAAGAACTTTTGGACAGTCTTCAAATCTTATTGGGACAGAAGGTGGCGAACAACAATGAACTTCGCCAACTGAAAAAACGAAGAGTCAACAATAATTCTTTAGACAAGGCCTTGAAGGAATTCGATAAGATAAAGGAATCCTTTGGAAGGTTTTCGGCCGAAAACATGGTCGCCAATTATGATAAACTGTCTCCGAACGAACAAAAAGTTCTGACGGAATATGCCAAGCTTTTGAGCCAAAATGTTCCGAAAAATCAAGATGGAACCGCCGACGCGGAATATGCCGATTCTATTTTATCGGCTTCAAGGGTCATGCTGGAAAGGGCAAAGCTCAAAGATTTCAAATCGCAACAATCGTTCGCACAAAAAGAACTGGAGGTCAACAGAAACGATCTTGAACTTTCAAGACAGCTTCAAAATATCATTGCCGCCTTTGAACAGGAAATCCTGGCCAACACCTATGAAGTTGGCCAAAAGCGGCAAGCAACGATGCGCCGCAGCATACGGCTGGCGGGCATTACGGCACTCTTAGGGTTCATAATCGTGGGTATTTTTACATTTTTGATCAACCGCGATTTTTGGAAAGTACAACTGTATCGGCAAAAACTTGAGAAAGAAAAGAAATTTTCAGAATCACTTCTGAAAAGTAGGGAACAACTTATTTCTACTGTAAGCCACGACCTTAGAACACCTTTGAATACCATATCTGGCTATACCGAATTGATGGAGAATACAGGCATTACGGACAAACAGGCCCGTTACCTCAAAAATGTAAAATCAGCTTCCGAATACGTCGGTAATCTGGTCAACGACCTTTTAGATTTCTCCAAGCTGGAAGCGGGTAAATTGAATATCGAAAAAGTACCTTTTGTCGCTGCCAATCTAATACAGGAAACCGCCGAGAACGTCGAGGCATTGTACCGTAACAAAAGCATTAAGCTAACATTGGAAATTGACGAGCAGCTTGAAAAACCCCTTTTGGGAGACCCATTCCGAATTCGGCAAATTTTGACCAACCTTCTAGGAAACGCCTTTAAATTTACCGAAGAAGGCACCATTACCATCAAGGCGACCGCACAGAATCGTTCATCAAAAAACGCTTTGCTGCAAGTTGATGTAATCGATACGGGAATTGGCATCCCCAACGAAAAACAGCATTTGATATTTAAGGAATTCACACAGGCCGATCATTCGACAGAAAAAAAATTCGGAGGTTACGGATTGGGGCTGACCATTTCCAAAAAACTAGCCGAATTGCTCAAAGGCTCGTTACAGTTAAGAAGTAAAGAAGGTGTAGGAAGTACTTTTACGTTGCAAGTTCCTTTGGAAGTTACGAACAAGGGCGTGACCGTTCGAAAAGATACTGCCTATTTGGTTCCGAAGTTAAAAATGCTGGTTATCGATGATGATGGCGCTCTTTTGGGTATGCTGCGCGAACTGGCCGAAAGTATGGGTATTACGGCACATACCTTCTCAAACTTTTTGGCCATCAAACAAGATTCGCATTTGGCCTATGATCTGGTCTTGACCGATATTCAAATGCCCCAGGTCACCGGTTTCGAGGTATTGAAAAAATTAAAATCCGGTGAATACGACCATTACCAAGGGCAACCCATAATCGCTATGACCGGAAGACGAGATCTTGAAGTCGAAGCCTACACCGCCCTCGGATTTGCCCAAGTGCTGCAAAAACCCTTCTCAAAAGGCGAGTTGATAGGTATGCTCAACATGCTCGGCATCAAAACGGAAAAAGTGCCTGAAAAACCCGCCATTAAAAAAGATAAGGAGGAAGCGACATCCCATTTGTACGACCTTGAAATAATCAATTCGTTCTTGGGTGATAACGACGATGCCGTTTACGAGGTTCTGCAAACTTTTCTTCGCGATACCGAAATCAATATGCAGCAGCTTACGGAAGCCGTATCGGTCATCGATTATGCGAAAATCAATCAAGTTTCGCATCGCATGTTGCCCATGTTCAGACAGCTTAAGGTCGATTCGACCGTGCCCACCTTGGAAAAATTGGAAATAGCCAATTGGAAAATCATGAACCGGGGGCAACTACTCGATGCCTTACAAAAAGTGAAAAAGGGAATAACCGACCTGACCTCCGAATTGAACGAATATTTGGCTACAAGTCTAAGTTATAATGATTGATTCGGTTGTAGAGTGTCTTACGGGTTACCTGTAATAGCTTGGCCGCCTTCGATTTATTGTAGTTGGTCTTCTGCAGTGCTTTGATAATCTGGTCTTTCTCAAACTCTGATTTGGAAATAGTACCGGGTACATTCTTTTTTCCGTTAGCCTGTAAAATTTCTTTTGGCAAGGCCGATATTTCAACCTCGTCCCCCGTCGTCAATAGTACCGCTCTTTTTATAACATTCTGTAGTTCACGTAAATTTCCGGGCCAGTGGTATTGTCGAAAAACATCCCAAACCTCGTTTGAAAATCCGTGGACATTTTTGTTCAGATTACTATTGGATTTGGACAAAAAATGGTCCGCAAAAAGCATTAGGTCCTCAAAACGCTCTTCAAGCGAGGGAATATGGATTGAAAACTCGTTCAAACGATGGTACAAATCTTCCCGAAAAGTACCTTTTTCCACCGCTTCCGTCAAATCTTCATTGGTAGCAGTAATAATCCGGACATCTACATTGACTTCCTTGGTACTTCCTACTTTTTTTATTTTACGTTCCTGAAGTGCCCTCAGCAATTGTATCTGATTTTCGTAGGATAAGTTACCTACCTCATCCAAAAAAAGAGTTCCACCATTGGCCGCCTCGAAATTGCCTACTTTATCCTCCACGGCACCCGTAAAACTTCCCTTGATATGGCCAAAGAACTCACTGGCCGCCAATTCTTTCGGAATAGCGCCGCAATCGACCGCAACAAAATTGAAACGGCTTCGGCTACTATAATCGTGAATGGCCTTGGCAGTGACTTCTTTACCCGTACCGCTTTCGCCCGTGATCAATACCGACATATTGGTCGGCGCTACCAACTTTATGTATTCCTCGAGTTTCTTCGAGGCTTCACTTACTCCGAGCACAATCTTATCCGAATTTCTTTCCTGGACGCTATCGTCTTTTCTAGGAGTAATCTTTTGGGAAGCCGACGAAACGATATCGGGCCGCGTTTGAAGTGCTTTTTCGATTACCGTTACGATATCATCGGGGGTGAAAGGTTTCGCTATATAGTCATATGCGCCTTTTTTCATGGCGCTGACCGCCGAACCTACCTCCGCGTAGCCCGTCATTACTATAACAGGGGTCTTCGGATTGCTCTTCTTAATCTCTCCGAGCAATTGGATGCCATCATAATCGGGCAAACGTAAATCGGTCAAAACAAGGTCATATGTAGTGCCATTGAATTTGGTCTTGGCATCGGGGGCTGCAAAGCTTATTTCAACGACGTATCCTTTTTTAGTCAAGAACCTTTGAAGCATTTGACAAAAGGCCGTATCGTCTTCGATGATCAAGATGTTTGGCATAAAAATTCAATCTCTTAGGGTATGTACGTAAAAATACCATAAGAAAGCTATTTGCCCCCCAAAATTTTCATAAAATCGACCAATAAAGTCTCATATTGCAAGGCTGCCAAAAATCGGTACGCCCATAAAAAAGAGTCCCTACGTTTATCGTCGGGGTGTTTTCGTCGACCTGGTTTTAACAAAGCTGCAACACTATCTAGACCAGAGGGCAAAAAAGAAAGGAGTTGCAAATGCAACCCCTTTCTGACCAAACCAACTTGATACAAAACAAATAACTCAAGTTATTACATTTCAATCCAGTTTCCGTTCTCGTCAGCATACAAGGTACCTGAAGTACCGTCTTCAAGAGATACTTCCAACTTGTATTGTTTTTCTTCGTTAACGTAAGCTTTGTCGATTTTAGCTGTCGGATAATTTTTTGAGACAGCGGCGGTCACGGCTTCAGGCAATTCGTCGGCCGAGATTTCAGAGAAATCGTCTTGAGCGGCTACAACTTCGGTCGCTTCAGCAGCCTCAGCTTGAGCTTCCTCGGCATCTTGAGCGAATGCAGTTAGACTTCCAAGCGATAGCGCCAATACAAAAACTAATTTTTTCATGATATATATTTATTAATTATTAAACTCATTACATACATTGAAAAAATAGTACCAAAAGAATCAATTAATCTTAACCTATTGTTTATTAGCGATTTATGTTTTTAAAATTGAATAGGAAGTGTATAATTCTGGGTAGCCGACCTAGAACCTGTGTAGATTCTACACAACTTGCCATATCACATAAAACCGATAGCATTGACGCGGTCAGGACTTGAATGCACAATTCGTCATTTGTCGAACAAAAAAAGTCTCGACTCCGGGGGAAGTCGAGACCACTAACTAATCGAAAAACTGATTGACTTTCTTAAACTAAGCCCGTAGCTTACATTTCGATCCAGTTACCTTCGGCGTCTGCATACAATTCGACTGCAGAACCATCTTCTTTGGCAACTTCCAACTTGTATTGTGAAGCTTCGTTTACATAAGCCTTAGAAATTGTAGCTCCAGGGTGAGCTGCTTCTAGAGCAGTAGTAATAGCTTCTGGCAATTCTTCAAGGGCAACTTCAGTAAAGTCATCTTGTGCCTCGGCAACTTCTGTAGCCTCAACTGCTTCCTCAGCAGCCTCTGCAGCAACTTCTTCTGTGGCTTCAACTGCCTCTTCAGTAGCCTCAACAGCGACTTCTTCGGTAGCTTCAACAGCCTCTGTAGCAACCTCTTCTGTAGCTTCAACAGCTGTTTCGGTAGCTTCGGCGGCTACAGCCTGTACTTCTTCTTGCGCAAATACAGTCATTGATCCCAAGGCCATAACTGCAACTAACATTACTTTTTTCATTTTGTGTTCTTTTTAAAAATTAATTATTTGTTTTGATAATCATCCACATATACGGGAAAATAGTGCCAACAGATTATTGGGACACAACCAAATTATAACCAACTGATTATGTTTAAGTTAAGTGTGCCTAAAACTATTTGTAGGATGTATACCGTTGTGTAAAAAATGAAAAAAGTGTGTAAAACATACACACTTTTACCAATGTGATAGCACCAAAAATTTAGCCCGCTCGATGTGATATTTTCAAAAGGTCGTTAACAGTCTTCACAGGATTGAACGTTATCAAGGGTACCTCAACGAAAATAGTGTTCCAGAAAGCCATTGCGCCATTCCACAATCCAGGTAGTTCGAGTGCCTTCAGGGCCTTGCCATCTTTAGTCTTTTCGGTTATAAAGCCCTGTTTATAATCGATGAATTGCATCAGGTCGAATTTTTCGCCCATGTAGTTCTTTATGCCACAGACCAGATCAACAGGATTGAAGTGCGTCGAATTTTTTAGTATATGTACTTGATCTGTATCGTCCATATCGATTTGGGCGGACTCGATAATCTGCAAAGAGCTATGACCATAAGCATCCAATACCCAAAATGGCCCTCCCCCAGGCTCTCCCTCATTTTTGACCATGCCACAAACGCGGATCGGACGGTTGATCTTGTCTTTCAAAACCGCAATCTGTTCTTCTTGATTGAAACTATAGTATTTATCCAAAAATCTTGAGTTCAAATTTCTTTCTAGGAAACCCTTGATTTCAGCCATCATACCTTCGGAAACTTCACCCGTATCCAAAAGTTCGGCATACTCAAAAGCCTTTTCCTGAATCTTCAAAAGTAGACCGGCCAATACCTTTTTACTATCAGCGACTTTTTCTACATCTTTTTGTACTACTACATTGTCTATATTCTTGATGAAAACGATATCGGCATCCTGCTCATTGAGGTTTTCAATCAAGGCTCCGTGTCCGCCTGGCCTAAAAAGAAGCGATCCGTCATCATTTCTAAACGGTCTATTCTCCATATCGACAGCTATGGTATCGGTAGAGGACTTTTGATAGGAATAGCCTACATTGAAGGATGTATTCGTTTTGCTCGAAACCTTTTCTTTTATATTCGAGAATTCCTTGTTGAACATTTCGCCATGCTGTTCGGAAATCGTAAAATGAAGATTGGCCGTATCATCGGTTTTACTATACAGTGCCGCCTCCATCAAATGCTCTTCAAAAGGAGTGACAACAAATTCGCCATAATTATGGAAAGGTAAGAGTCCCTTGGGATAAAAGCCATAATTAAATCCGTCTTCGGACAATAGTTCCCTTACAAACTGGTAGATTTCATCATCTTTCGAAACGGTCTGTCCCGCAATTTTGAATCGTACCAATTTATAGAAGGGAAAATCGGTCAGCCCTTCGGAAAAAACCTTGATGTCCGAATCATTGGTTCTCTGAAGGTGACTTTCAAGAGTTTCTTTTCCTGGATTATAAGTATCCAAAAAATTGAAAAGGGATTTGAACATTCGGGACGCTGCCCCAGAGGCCGGCACGAATTTCAACAGCACAAGTTTTTTCCTGCTTTTCTCAAATTTTACGATAAGCTCCTTTTCTTCCGACTCGGAAAATTTTGAAATTCCTCCACCGATGACCGCCGCCTTTTCCAATTTGACAAAAGGAATGCCTTCTTTAAAGGTCTCGATCTGATCGAGTACTTTGTCTTTTGAAATTCCTTTTTGATCTAACTGTGGTTGGTCTTGATTGGAAATATAGCTCATTTGTCCAGTAATTTATCAATATGGGCGACTGCGGTCGCCAGCCGTGTTTTTTTATCTCCTTTTAAAATAATGAAATTGCGATTGTATTTTTCTAAAGTATCCTTAAAATATTGGAACATACGCTCACGTTCCAATGGTTTGTCACGAAGGTCGTCCAACTCCCAAGGTACATCGATATATGCCAAGAAATAAATATCATATTGATTTTCAAGGGCATACTTTTCTAAAACCGGGTCGCAGTGCCCAATATAATACGCTTCGGAATATACCTTGGTCTCTAAAAGATTCGTATCACAAATGAGAACTTTGGTCGCTTTTTTCGCCAAATCATTCTCCAAGCGCATCTGGCCCTCGGCAATGGGAAGTAGGTCATGTGGTTCACAAGTCTTGCGTTCATTGTTCCATTTATTTTGTAAATATTCCCGTGCATATTCGGGCACCCAGACCGTATTGTAGTGTCGTGCCAACTGCTCGGAGAGGGTGGTCTTGCCCGTTGATTCGGGACCAAAAAGCACTACTTTAACAATGTCTGAGGACTCTTGTTTAAACTTTTCTTCCATGCGATATAGGCTTGAATCGCCAAAACGGTAAATATAACATATTGTAGGGAGAGCATACCCCAACCCCGATATGCGTAAAGAGGAACCGTAATCAAATCGGCAATGATCCAAAGGGTCCAGTTTTCCAGTTTTTTAAGAGCCATATACCACATCGCGGTAAAGAACAGTCCCGAGGTGAAAATATCAATATAATTGGAAGGTTCGATTTCGTAATCGAATACCTTATAAACCGCATAGTTGATGGCCATGGTCGCAAAAAACAAGGCAACCCCTATCAATTTTTCCTTGGTGGTCGTTCGTGAAATTTGTACTATTTTTTTATCATCCTTTTTTCTAGACCAGTTCCACCACCCATAAATGCTCATTGCCGACCAATAGAAATTCATCATCATATCACCTAGAAGACCATCTTTTAAAAAAAGATATACGGTAATGACAGTGGCCACCAAGCCGGTCGGATAAACAAGGATATTCTCCTTTTTGGCATACCAAACACTCAAAATACCGGCTACCAAAACAATAGCCTCTAGAACAATAATATATGTATCTTTTCCTTGGTACGAGCTGAGAAAAAAATCAAAAATTTGGTTCATACCCGCTGCGGTCCGATTTTACGATTTTTATATAAAGTAATCCCCTATCCATCAATTCAAAGGCGATTTTGATTTCGGTATTCAATACCTGCATCACCTCATCATATTTGCCATATACCTGGGTACTCAGCGGATTTTCCAAAACGGTAAGTCCAGACGTTCGTAGATTTTTGATAAAATTGATGATGTGTTGCTCAAAATCATCCTGTAAAGGGGAAAAGGTAAGCTCAACTGAGATTTTCATTGCTTGCGGTTTAATATTCGGTTTGGCTTTTGTAATTTCCAAAAGCCGACCACAAACTTATCAACTTCCAAGCGCATATACCATTGTAAATCCTTCAAATTCCAAAAAAGAAATATCGTAATGCGATGTCTTTCCTTGGTATAGGATTTCTCCAGTTGTCTTAAGATCCACAATCGAAAAATCGGCAATATTGATATGGTGCAAAAAACTCAACCCCTCTTGGGCGTAAATTTTGTACAGTGATTCTTTACAACCCCAAACAACGGTCAGCTTCCTTACAAGCGCGTCGGTATTGGCAATAGTACGGTATTCTTCAATTGGGGTAAATTTATGGGCAATACGCAAAATCTTATCGCGCTGTTTCTCGATATCGATACCGACTTCTCTATCTGCACTTACGATTATCCCCGTAAAATGGTTCGAATGGGTAATCGAAATATGTTTGCCATCTTTTAAATGGGGTTTTCCGGCGGTATCGTAGTACATATCGGCATCTTGATATCCTTCTTTGGCCATCAAATGACGAATACTTAAAAACCCCTTTCGATGCAGCTCCGATTTCATACCGAGCATACGCCGTTGACAGTTATCCGTAAGCCTAATTCCTTCGGAAAGTTGTGATTCTGATTCCTCGATCTTCCAAATGTGAACTAAAATCGATGAATCGACCGTTATAGTTTTATAAAGTGGCATTGCATTATTTAGGATATTCGTAACTTTGCAAGCGCAATTGATGGAAAAACCGTCAATAAACGAAAGTAAAAATAAAAAAGGACTATGAGTACCAAAACCATTACTTACGTACCCTATAAGGTAAAGGATATTTCCCTTGCAGATTGGGGAAGAAAAGAAATCGAATTGGCCGAGGCCGAAATGCCTGGGTTAATGTCACTCCGTGAAGAGTACAAAAATGAACAGCCCTTAAAAGGTGCGCGTATCGCGGGATGTCTTCATATGACCATACAAACGGCTGTTCTGATAGAGACTTTGGTGGCTTTGGGAGCCGATGTAACCTGGAGTTCATGTAATATTTTTTCGACCCAAGACCATGCCGCGGCAGCCATAGCCGCAGCGGGTATTCCCGTTTATGCTTGGAAAGGGATGACCGAGGAAGAGTTCAACTGGTGTATCGAGCAAACTTTGTTCTTTGGTGAAGAAAGAGAGCCCTTGAACATGATCTTGGACGATGGGGGCGATTTGACCAATATGGTTTTGGACGAATACCCTGAATTGGCAACGGCCATTAAAGGACTTTCGGAAGAAACTACCACTGGTGTTCACCGTTTGTACGACCGTGTGAAAAACGGAACACTTCCTATGCCGGCGATTAACGTGAACGATTCGGTCACAAAATCAAAATTCGATAATAAATATGGATGTCGTGAGAGTGCGGTCGATGCCATTCGACGTGCAACCGATACCATGTTGGCCGGCAAGAGGGTCGTAGTAGCTGGTTACGGTGATGTCGGCAAAGGATCGGCTGCTTCCTTTAAAGGTGCCGGAGCCATCGTTACGGTTACCGAGATAGATCCGATCTGTGCCCTGCAAGCTTGTATGGACGGTTTCGAGGTCAAAAAACTGGAAACTGTCGTAGGCAATGCCGATGTAGTGATTACCACGACCGGAAACAAAGACATTATTAGGGCCGAACATTTTAAGGCGATGAAAGATAAAGCTATCGTCTGCAATATCGGGCATTTCGATAATGAAATCGATATGGCTTGGTTGAACAAAAATTATGGAGATACGAAAGATGAAATCAAACCTCAGGTCGATAAATATACCCTAGACGGAAAAGACATCATCGTTCTTGCGGAAGGTCGACTGGTCAATTTAGGTTGTGCCACGGGCCATCCAAGTTTTGTGATGAGCAACTCGTTCACCAACCAGACTCTAGCGCAAATTGAACTTTGGAAAAACAGTGCCAATTATGACAACGATGTCTATATGTTACCTAAGCATTTGGATGAAAAAGTTGCCAAACTACATTTGTCACGGTTGGGTGCCGAATTGACTGAATTGCGCGAAGATCAAGCCGAATATATCGGGGTAACGGTCGAAGGGCCTTATAAGCCGGAGTATTATAGATACTAATGATTAAACTGCTTCCGTGTTGGAAGTGATTCGAAAAACAAAAACCTTGCATCTTTAATGCAAGGTTTTTTACGTTTATGTCGGTTTCGCAAATTTTTGAACAATTAATCTCCAGCAAACCCAATCTGAAAACAAGAAAGGACGTCGGCGTTATCCTTTAATGTCGAAGATAAATCTATAATATGTTCAAGTGCTTCTTTTTCAAGTACATTATCAGAAGATTTACCCGACTTTTCATTACTAGCTGACGTAGGATATGAAAATCGTACTACCGTTTTTAAACCAGTCTGTCTTATAACATTGAAATCAGCAAAAAGATTGATTACAAAATCAGATGTGATATCTCTTCGAACAGAACCATCCATTAAATAATTACGATAAATTGTAGGTCTATCCAAACCATTATTATCTAGATTTTCAATAGCCCTATTACCATAATTCTTTAATTCATTGAACGACAATCTTTCAAAATTGCTCACACTTGTTTCAAAGACCAGATAGGATCCTTGCCCAAAATTGGTTTTTTGATCTCCATGGCAAAAAAGGGATGCCAATTCTTGGTCTGCTTCAATTAATTTGCGGGAAAGAATCGAGACTTCACTTTCGGGTGTATTTTCACCACCTTTTGGTTCACGCACTTCAACTTCAACAACTTCTTGAATATAAACCGCGTCATCCAACAGGTCGGCATCATTAGCACAACCAAAAAAGAATACGATGAGAAATAGTGGGGTGTATTTCATCATTTCTTTTAGATAAAAGGTTAATTTTTAAATAGATACCATAAGACTTACAATGGCATGGCATACAAAATATCTACGTAAATCTAACGATATTTGGATCGAGAAAGTATATTTGTCAAAATAAAAAAGCCCTTTCGATATCGAAAGGGCTTTTTTATTAAACGGTATTTTCTTAAGCCTCAAACGGCTCAATCGAAACGTACGATTTTCCGCCGGCTTTTTTTTCGAACTTGACGAGTCCGTCAACACTCGCGTGCAATGTATGGTCTTTGCTGGCATATACGTTTTCACCAGGGTTGTGCTTTGTTCCCCGTTGTCTCACGATGATGTTTCCTGCAACGGCTTTTTGTCCGCCAAAAATCTTCACGCCCAAGCGTTTCGATTCCGATTCCCTTCCGTTCTTAGAACTACCTACACCTTTTTTATGTGCCATGATATATCTGTTTTACCCCGAACCGTTTCAGGGACTGATTATTAAATTTACTTATGCTTTACCTCCGTCTAATTCGTCTTGCCATTTCTTAAGCTCGTCCCACTTGCCGTCCGCTGCAAGTTTTGCTTGCTTTGGCCATGTATCGGTTACATGGTTTCCACGTACATCGGCAATGATTTCAGAAATTTCCGTTGGTTTTGCCTTTGACAAATCAGCGAAAGTCGCGATACCTGCAGCAATCAGGGTCTCGGCTATTTTCGGTCCGATTCCTTCAATTTTTTTGAGATCATCGGCTTTGACAGTTGCTTTTTTAGGTTCTGCCTTTGCCTTAGTTTCCGTCTTTTTCGGAGCGGCCTTCTTTGGCTCTGTCTTTGCTTTTGGGGCCGCTACCTCTTTGGCCGATTTTTCCTCTTTTTTAGGAGCTGCTTTTTTAGCTCCTTTGGCAATAATGCTCTCAACCACGATTTCCGTCAATGATTGACGGTGCCCATTCTTTACCTTGTAACCCTTACGCCTTTTCTTTTTGAAAACGATTACTTTGTCACCCCTAAGGTGCTTGATGACTTTGGCCTCCACTGCGGCTCCGTCTATGGCCGGGGCGCCAACCGTAATGTTCTTGCCGTCGTCCAAAAGAAGTACATTGTCAAAAGTTACCTTTTTACCCTCTTCCGTCTGTAAACGATGAACATACACTTTTTGGTCTTTCGCAACTTTGAATTGCTGCCCTGCCATCTCTACAATTGCATACATAGCGTGTATATTTATTTGATTTATTGCCTATTTTTTCAATAAGCGGATGCAAATATACTGCTTAATGGTTAATGTACAAGTGATTTCGAGAGTTTTTAGACCTATTTATTACGAAGGTTGTTGCTCTTTTTGAAAAGCTGCATGAAGGTAAGCGTCAAGACCAAGGTGGTAGCGAAACCCATAATGAAAACGGTAGCGAAAACAATAGCCTCAAAACTTTGATAATCCTTGGCCCACTGTGAGGAAAGTTTCTCAAGAAACCCGACGTTGAGTTCAGTCGAATATAAAGCAAAGAACAGCGTAAAAATAAAAGTGGCCACACCACCTGTTACCATGCCGGTAACAAATCCTTTTCCATAGTTAAACCCCTTCTCATCCCTACCCTTGAGAATTTTTATAGCCTCATAAATTCCAAACCCGGTTATGACCGCATTGAACAGACTATAAAAAACATTAGTGTGAGCATCAAAAAGGGAAAGAATCAAAAAATAGGCTATGAGACAGCCACTTGTGGCAATTCCGAATCGTATGGGCAGTGCAAACTCTTTCATATTTTCAAATTACTCAAAAACTAGGTGTATTGCAAATCGCTGGATTCCTATTATACAAAATACGCAAAATTTACAAAACAGCGTGAAAATTATTTACAATGCAAATTGAAACGATCCGCTTGCATATCAAACCTCTGTTCTGAAACACATAAAAAGCGCTCCATATCGTATTCGACATAATTTTAACTTCAGGTTCTTAAGTGTATTTTCTATCTTTGGGATGCGAACCACCGCATAATAATTGTTCTTAATTCCAAATGTCTTAATCCTGAATAATGATGCAAAAAAGCATATTTAAAATTTGCCTATTGGCTTTTGTACTGATAATATCATCTTGTAAAGAAGAAAAAAAGGTCGAGACAACTTCAGGCACCCAAATGAAAGAGGTTATGGCCATTCATGATGAGGTCATGCCCAAAATGGGGAATTTTGGTAAATTGGTTGGTGAACTTAGTTCAAAGGAGGACAGTACCGAAATGGGTCTGAAATATAAGGAGGCGCGTGAAGATCTACAAGCAGCGCATAAAGCCATGATGGATTGGATGCAGGACTTCGGAAACAAATTCGATTCGGACGAAATACTTAACGGCAAGGCACTTTCTGAAGAAAAACAAAAATGGCTCGATGCCGAAGAAGAAAAAATAAAGGAAGTACAAGAGGCGGTCAACTCAAGTCTGGAAAAAGCCGAGGCCTTACTGGGCACTAATTAAAATCTAGCCACCAATTGAAACTGGGGTTCGTATTCTGATCTAGATAAATAGGTTCACCTATTTGGGGGGTGAGAATAGGTAGTTGAAGTTTTCTTGCCTCTTGCCCAAATCTTTCCACAGGTTCCGTCCAAGGGTGCATTGCAAGTTTGAACGCGCCCCAATGAATGGGCATCAATTGTTTTGCCCCGACATCAAGGCCAGCCTGGACCGTTTCTTCGGGCATCATGTGGATTTCCTTCCATAATTCATTGTACTGACCACATTCCATCATTGCAAAATCAAAGGGGCCGTACTTTTGACCGATTTCCTTGAAATGCGCGCCATAGCCGCTATCGCCACTGAAAAAGATATTCTCATTCCCGGATGTAATGATCCAAGAACTCCACAACGTTTTCCCGCGATCGTTCAGCCCCCTTCCCGAAAAATGTTGGGCAGGCGCGCATCGAAATACCAGATTTTCAAAATCTATTTCCTGCCACCAATCCAACGCTATAATGCGGTCGCTTTCAACTCCCCATTCCTTCAAATGGGCATCGACCCCCAATGGCACGAAGAACTTACCTACCTTACCATTTAATAATTGTATGGATCCATAATCCAAATGGTCATAATGATCGTGGGATAGAATAACGGCATCGATTTTCGGTAATTTTTCGACCGTAATGGGCAAACTTGTACTAAAGCGATTTGAACCTAAAAAAGACGCCGGTGCGGGCACGGCTCCGAACATCGGGTCGATCAATATCCTTTTTCCTTCCATTTGCAACAGAAAAGTGGAATGTCCGAACCAAACCAAACGTGTCTTTCCATTATAATCAGCAATATTAGCTGAATCCAATACTTGTACATTTATGTTCTTACCAGGACTCGTATTGGACTGAGAGTTAAAATATTCCTTTAAACTTTTTGCCATATCGGCAAACCCCATATTCATCTTAACATTACCGGGGTTAATAAACACCCCTTCACGATAATTCTCCGATTTTTTGAATTCTTCCTGCTGTTCCTTCGAGGGCGAGGCCCCGAATTGCGGACTTAAGTTAACGAACAATAGCACTGCCAAGACCAGTAGGAGTACAACAGCGCCAATGAAGATTCCCATTTTTTTAAATACTTTTTCATTATGATCGCTCAAAGAACCCATCATTACTTCCACCGTAGACTTTCCATGATTCGGCGGATATCGTTTTGAAGATACTCGGCCGCAGGATAGATAGAATCATAGTTCGGTTTTGCATAAAAATACAACGAGCCGGTCACAAAATGTTCGGTACTATCGGTGACATAGAACTGTGCCTGTGAGGCGGCATCACCAGTGACCTTATAGAACATGCCATATACTTTGTCCTCGTCATTTATAAAAGGTTGTTCCGATATCCCGTCCGCCTTTACCGAATGTTCATAAGAGAGTTTTTGAGCATCCGAAAGCAACTTTTCAAGATTGTCATTGACCCTTTTATAATTAATGAAGATAGAACCTTTCATAAGCGGATAGTCAAGTTCCATAGAACTGCTGGTCCGGTTTTTAAGGTGCGCCATTTCGTTGTACCAGAACCGAAATTGATCGGTTTCCAGCTTGCCCATTTTAGGTTGCGGATACTCCAGTCGCAACATTGCCTTCGGTTTGGGAATGGCCTCTTCTTTGCAGCCCGTAAGAATGAAAAGGCCGAGCAACAAACCAACTATCAATCTACTGTACATGGGGCAAGGTGACTTTAATTTGTTTTATTCTTTTTTTATCGATACTCTCAATTAAAAATTGATACTGGTCGAATACTATTTTATCTCCTTTTTTGGGAAAGCTTCCCGCAATTTCCAGTACAAAGCCGGCAATCGTTTCCGACTCCCCTTTCTGCTCTTCGAACGGTTCTTCATCCTCGATCTTAACGACGCGATAGAAATCCTTTAACGCCGTTTTTCCCTCGAAGACATAATTTAAATCATCAAGTTTCGAGTATACAAGATCTTCATCGTCAAATTCATCGCTGATATCGCCTACTATTTCCTCTATGATATCGTTCAATGTCACAAGGCCTGAGGTGCCCCCATACTCATCTACAACGATGGCCAAATGGTTTTTCTTGTCCTGAAACTCCAACAAGAGGTCGTCAAGCTTTTTATTTTCAGGCACAAAATAGGGTTCACGTATCAACGACATCCAATTAAATGTCTTTCTATCGATATAGGGCAACAGGTCTTTTACATAAAGCACCCCATTTACATTATCCAAATTTTTGGAAAAAACAGGGATCCTTGAATATCCGTTTTTCTTGATTTCAAGCAATACCTCGGGAAATTTCATCTCCTCGTCAAGGGCGAACATATCGATACGTGGCCTCATTACCTGCTTGGTATCGGTATTTCCGAAAGAAACGATGCCTTCTAAAATCTTTTGTTCTTGCTTTGTTGTATCACCATCGGAAGTCAGTTCCAAGGCTTGGGAAAGATGATCAACGCTTAGGCTCGATTTTTCCTTTCCCAATTTATCGAACATGAAAATGGTGCCGGAACGCATGGGCAGGCTCAACGGTGAAAAAAGAAAATCAAGTACTTTCATCGGATAGGCCATAAAATGGGCAAAATTTACTTGATTTCTGTTCGCGTAAACCTTCGGCAGTATTTCACCGAACATCAATATCAAAAAAGTAGCAACTACAACTTCTAGAAGAAACCGTACCGAAACAAAACCGAAAAGCTGGTAGTCAATATCTGAAAACAGCGTGTCGCCGATTACGCTGAACAACAGTACGACACCTATATTGATTGCATTGTTGGCTATTAAAATGGTCGCCAACAATTTTTTTGGACGTTCCAAGAGCTTGACTATAATACCCCCTCTTGTGGTCTTTGACTCGGCAATCTCATTGATCTCAGTGGGAGAAAGTCCGAAAAAGGCCACCTCGGCCCCTGAAATCAATGCAGAGCACGCGAGCAATATCAGAAGGATACCAACTTTGAGGCCAAAGGAGCCGTCGAGCGCAATAAAATTGAAGAGCAAACTAACGGGGTCGGAATCCAAAAGTTACAGTTTTTATTTGACTAGAACGGCAGGTCGTCTTCCGGCTCAGGTTCTGACAACGCAGATGTTCCTTGAGCCTTTGGCGTTACTTGGGTGGCCGAAGTATTTTGGTTCTGGGGCATTGCACCTCCTTGCGCGTTCGCCATACTTTCTTTTTTGGTGGAAAGAAAGGTGAAATCTTGAACATGTACTTCGGTCGTGTATCGGGTGTTGCCGTCTTCACCTTGCCATTGGCGGTTCTTTAATCGGCCCTCAACATAGATCTTATCTCCCTTACTAAGGTATTTTTCGCAAATTTCAGCGGCCTTGTTGCGAACTACGATATTGTGCCACTCGGTATTAGTGACCTTTTCACCGGTCTGTCTGTTCGTATATGTTTCGTTAGTAGCAATCGGAAATCGCCCAATCGACCCTCCTCCTTCGAAGTAATGCATTTTTACCTCATCACCTAAATGCCCTATCAGCATTACCTTGTTCAATGTTCCGCTCATGACGATAATTTATAGCAGTCAAAAATACAAATTTTTGAACGTATTCATGAAATCCGCTATTAAAACAGGAACTGGATATTTTTCGAGTTCAGAAAGGTCGATTCCATCGTCAAATTCTTTGTTTGTCCCAATTATCCAAAAGGTGGTATATAAATGTTGATGGGACAATTTATGGACAATAGGGGCCTCATTGTATTTATGGATTTTAAAACCGCCATTCTTGAAAATCATATCCATTATGTGTACCTCAACTTTTTGGGGATCGATTATCGTATCGGATTCAAACAGGGGAAATTCCCAGAGATGCCGCCAAATTCCCTTATCCCTTCGCTGCTTCAAAATGGTTTTCCTTTTGGGAGTCAGCAGAACCAAATAATTGAAAAATCGCTTTCGAACCTTGGTCTTACCTTTTTTGACCGGTAGCATAGCTACTTTTTGTTCCTGAAATGCCACGCAACTATCATTCATAGGGCAATGTGCGCAATCAGGGTTTTTGGGAGCACACTGAATGGACCCGAACTCCATAATACCTTGATTATAATCCCTAATATCGTCGACGGCCATTATCTCGGTAGCAAGCTGCTTGAAATATTTGGTGCCTTCAGTACTGTTGATTGCAAGTTCTACCCCGAAATATCTGGCCAGAACCCTAAACACATTGCCATCGACAACGGGTCGCGGCTCGTCAAAACATATAGAAGCAATAGCGCTGGCCGTATAATCCCCAACACCTTTTAATTTCAATAGTTCTTTATAGGTACTTGGAAAAATCCCTCCATAATCTTGAACGATCATTTTGGCCGTGGCATGAAGGTTTCTCGCCCGTGAATAATACCCCAGACCCTGCCACATTTTCAAAATTTCTTCCTCCGAAGCTTTGGCCAAATCTAAAATTGAAGGAAATCTCTCAACAAACTTGTAATAATAAGGCATTCCCTGGGCAACACGAGTCTGCTGCAGCATTATCTCGGAAAGCCAAATTTTATAGGGGTCTTTCGTGCTTCGCCAAGGTAAGTCCCGTTTGTTTTTAGAATACCAAAGTAAGATTTTACGTGAAAACGACATTGGCAAGATCAGTGAAGTGCGAAAGTAAAGTATTAAAAGTTGAATTCGTCTTAAAATTAGTCCTTTACAGGGAAAGATTGAATTAAATTTATATATTTGCATCCCTAAAAAACACACAGAAAATCTAATTATTCAAGATGACGAAAGCGGAAATTGTATCTAAGATCTCAGATAAACTGGGAATTGAAAAAGGAGATGTACAGGCAACGGTTGAATCCTTTATGGAAGAAGTAAAGACCTCTCTTGAGAGTGGTGATAATGTATATCTTCGCGGTTTTGGAAGTTTTATTATTAAGACTAGGGCCGAAAAGACCGGAAGGAATATTTCAAAAAATACAACCATTAAGATTCCGGCACACAATATTCCGGCTTTTAAACCGGCAAAGGTTTTTGTAGAAGGTGTTAAAAGTAATGTACAGGTAAAATAAATTATAGTAATCCTTAAAGAAAGACTTTATGCCGAGTGGTAAAAAAAGAAAAAGACATAAGGTAGCTACCCATAAGCGTAAAAAGCGCAGAAGAGCTAACCGCCACAAGAAAAAGTAGTTCTAGAACTACTTTTTCACTTTAATACGTTCATTGACATAGAAATTCCGTAGTGGATTTCGGCAGGTTCACAAACCTGTTTCAACCATTGTTTAATCTATTTGATCCGTCAAAAGACGGACAGATATAAATACATTCAGGTGAATAGAGAATTAATCGTAAGATCTAGTTCCGATGCCGTGGATTTTGCACTGTTAAAGGATGGAAAACTCACTGAATTGCACAAAGAGGAAGACAATAACGACTTTTCTGTCGGCGATATATTTTTGGCGAAAGTTCGCAAACCCGTTACGGGTCTGAACGCGGCCTTCGTAAACGTTGGTTATGAAAAAGATGCTTTTTTGCATTACCATGACCTCGGCCCGCAGCTTTCTTCTATGCTTAAGTTCATAAAACAAGTGAGTTCTGGAAGGTTGAGAGACTACTCCTTAAAAAACTTTCCGTTTGACAAAGATATTGACAAACATGGTGTGATAACCGATGTCATAAAGGCCAATCAATCGTTGTTGGTCCAAATTGTCAAAGAACCCATCTCTACCAAGGGGCCAAGAATAAGTTCAGAACTTTCGTTAGCTGGGCGATATCTGGTCATGGTACCTTTCTCGGACCGTGTTTCGGTCTCCCAAAAAATCGGGAGCAATAAAGAGAAAGATAGGCTCAAAAGGCTCGTGAAGAGTATTAAGCCCGCAGGGTTCGGGGTCATCATTCGAACAGTTGCAGAAGGTAAAAAAGTCGCGGAACTTGACAAAGATCTAGAAAACTTGCTGGCCAAGTGGTCGGCAATGTGCAAAAAATTGTACAAGGCGCCAACACCTTCAAAAGTACTTGTTGAACTCAATAGGGCTTCAAGTATACTTAGGGATGTTTTCAACGACTCCTTTACGGGAATTCACGTTGATGACGAAACGCTTTGTACCCAAATTCAAGACTATGTGCAAGAAATTGCACCGGGCAAAGAGTCCATGGTCAAACTGTATAAATCACCAGTTCCGATTTTCGAAAAATTCGGAATCGAGCGTCAGATAAAAACATCTTTCGGGCGTACCGCATCGATGAGCAAAGGTGCATACCTTATCATAGAACATACCGAAGCCTTGCACGTTATAGACGTTAACAGCGGTAACCGTTCGAACAAGGCAAAAAACCAAGAAGACACCGCATTAGAGGTCAATCTCTTGGCAGCTTCAGAAATAGCCAGGCAATTACGCCTTCGCGATATGGGAGGCATCATCGTGGTCGATTTCATAGATATGGTAAAAGCGCAGCATAGAAAAAAGCTATTCGAACATCTTCGGGACGAAATGAAAGATGATCGTGCAAAGCATAAGATATTGCCACCGAGCAAATTTGGACTTATACAGATTACCAGACAGCGGGTAAGACCCGAAATGAATATCAAAACAACCGAGGCGAACCCCAATGGCATTAATGGCCAAGAGGTGGAAGCCCCGATTTCGTTGGTCGATAGAATCAACACCGATTTGGAGAAACTTTTAAAAGGCCCTGCAAAGGATAACAGTATCACACTAAACTTGCACCCTTTTATTGCGGCCTATCTGACCAAAGGTTTTCCATCGATTCGTACCAAGTGGTTCTTGGAGCACAAACGATGGATTAAAATACAGCCTAGAGATGCCTACACGTATCTCGAATACCGTTTTAAGAACAAAGACGGCAAAACCATTTATTAAGATATCAAAGCGACCTTTTGCTTCAGGGGGTCGCTTTTTTCGTTTTGCCTCCCTTCGAAACCTAGGTATTCAAAGGTTTTTGTATTTTACCTCTTTAAAGCCGTACTTCATGAAAGAATACAAAGTAGAATCGTTTATCCTATACAGCAAACTCACCTTCGATTCAAAACATATACTAAAAGATTCCACGAAACAAATACAATCGATTCTTGATACCTATAGTAAAGAAGGTTGGATCCTAGCTTCGACAGATACTACCAATTTCGGGGCTGCGGTGTATTATTATCTTTATTTTGAACGAGAAGTCTAAACCTTAGCCAAACGACCTTAAAATGACATGCAAAAACTGTAACTCGGAACTTTCTGATACCGTCAACTTTTGCGATAATTGTGGGGCCAAAGTGGTAAAAAAGCGAATAACCGCAATGGGGCTGCTTTCAGATGTAGCCCAAAATGTTTTTGGATGGGACAATAAGTACTTCTTCACCATTAAAACCTTGGTATCAAAACCTGGCATTTTGTTGGGGGAATATCTGGGAGGTGCCCGAAAGAAATATGTCAACCCCTTTACCTTTTTGGTAATAGGAATGACTGTTGCCATACTAACTTTTAACTTTTTTGACGAACAATTTATTGAGGCCAATAAAGGGGCACAAAAAGCACAAATGGAGTGGATGGCCGAAAAGTTCGGCGGTCCATACGCATCTGAGGAATTTCAAGCAGAACAGCTCGAATCAAGCAAAAAACAAACTAAGTTCATGCTTAAATACTTCAACATCCTTGTCGTGCTACTGTTACCGATTTACTCTTTTTTGGCATTCATTATTTATCGCAGGCCTTATAACTATGGTGAGCATATCGTAATCAATAGTTTCATTCAAGGCCTCAGTTTTATTTCTATTTCAATATTGTTCCTAATCAGTCTTGTGACCCATCCTTTATTGTATGGCCTAAATTCTTTATTACTTCTTGTGTTTTATACCTATGCCTATGGCAAGCTCTATAGGCTTTCGGTCGGTCAATCGATATTAAAAGTACTTTTGTTTATTGCGGTTTTAACGGTGTTAGCAATTGTAATCGTAATAGTTGGTTACGGCATTGTTTATCTAACCGGAAAATTCGGTTGAAAATGTTACGCACATTTGATTATGAGCCCTCCTCGATCCTATGACACACACCCCTAAATTTACACTGAAGGAAGCCACCCAAAAACTTGAAAACTATTGTGCTTATCAAGAACGCTGTCATAAAGATGTGGCGAACAAGTTATGGCAACTCGGAATGCGCAATCAGGCTGTCGATGAAATCATTGTTCATTTGATCGAAGAGGGCTACCTGAACGAGGAACGTTTTGCCAAAACTTTTGCCCATGGTAAGTTCAGTATCAAAAAATGGGGGCGTAATCGAATAATCAATGAACTCAAGCAGCGTAACATTTCGAAATACAATATAGCTTTGGCCCTTGAAGAAATTCAGGAGGAAGCTTATCTCAAATCATTCCACCTTTTGGCCGAAAAAAAATGGGAGTCCCTAGATGGTATCGACCTTCTTAAAAAGAAAAAGAAATTGGCCGACTATCTTTTTTATCGAGGTTGGGAAAGTGAGCTGGTGTACAACAAAATAAACGAGCTGACAAAATAAGGCTTAGGTTTCGACCGTGCTCGACCTGACAGCTTTAAAATTTTCATTCGTGAGCTGAATGGCCCTTTCATTCTTTTGATCAATCCATTTTTGCCCTTTTATCTTTCGCATCAGCCCATCGTAATGGCGCATGATCAACAAGTTGTAAAAGGCCGTACCTAAGTTCTTGGGATTTCGGGCAATGGCACGCAGGCTCATCGAAAACCCAGGGGTCAAGTATTTCATGTAATGCCAGTACCCTTCAGGCATATAAAGTACTTCACCATGTTTCAATTGCGTTCTGAAACCCGTAGCCTTGTGTAAAGCAGGCCATTTTTCATAATCGGGATTCGAAAAATCGATACTTTCATGGGTAATCAACGAATGTGGCACTTTGTACAAATATTTGGTCTGCGACCTCGAAAACAGGATACATTCCTTTATTCCCTCGAAATGGAAATGAAAAATATTCGCCAAATCGATATCGTAATGCATGAAGGTATGCGAGTTTCTTCCACCAAAAAACAACATCGGTAGCTTCTTCATCAATCGCAGGCCAAAATCAGGAAAAGCAAAATCATCCTGTAGTTCGGGCACTTCCTTCAAAATATTCCAAAGAAAAATACGGTATTTGGTAGGTTCTGTCTTTAACAAGTCGATGTAATCGGACATCTTCATTCGGGCATGGGGCTCATTAAAGCCATCTTCGTGATGAACCGGTCTATCATCGTATAGCGGCACGGTTTTCTCACCTGCGACCCGTTTCATATAATCCAGATTCCATTTTTGAAAGGCTGGCCAATCTTCGATGGCACGTTCAATAACCACCGGTTTTTGTGGCCTGAAATAATGCTCCATGAAGTCCTTTTTGGAAATTGTGGGTACACGCGGAATATCTTGAAGTCTCAATGGTGACGGGGTTATTTATCGACCTCAAATTTAAATAACCTTAAGAAAACATATTCTTAAAATTACGCTAATGTAGTACTATTCCGTCGTCTTTATCGAAGCTTTTGCCATTTCGTTGCGCGCGATACTATGCGCCGGTCTTGACCATTTTGGTTTTTCCCCTAAAGGTTTTAATGTCGAATCTTTGGCCTCAACGGTTTTAGGTTGGGAAATCTTGGTAAACGGTTTTTGTGGGTTCAGACCTAACAGCCTGAACATCTCCATATCTTCATTTACATCAGGATTTGGCGTTGTCAACAGCTTATCGCCGGCAAAAATAGAATTGGCCCCGGCAAAGAAACACATGGCCTGTCCTTCCCGGCTCATTTCGGTACGCCCGGCCGACAACCGGACTTGGGTCTCGGGCATAACGATTCGTGTCGTAGCGACCATACGGATCATATCCCATATCGAAATCGGTTCGATATCTTGCATCGGTGTACCCTCGACCGCTACCAAGGCATTGATCGGCACCGATTCGGGCTGCGGATTCAATGATGCAAGAGCGACCAACATACCGGCACGGTCTTCGAGTTTTTCGCCCATACCGATTATGCCCCCGCTACAAACGGTCACATTGCTATTTCTTACATTATCGATGGTCTCAAGGCGATCTTCGAACGCACGCGTAGAAATTACATCTTTATAATAATCTTCCGATGTATCCAGATTATGGTTGTAAGCATAAAGACCTGCCTCCGCCAATCTTTTGGCCTGATTTTCGGTCAACATGCCCAAGGTACAGCACACTTCCATATCAAGTTTATTGATAGTACGGACCATTTCAAGTACTTGGTCAAATTCGGGGCCATCCTTGACATTTCGCCAAGCAGCACCCATACAGACCCTTGAACTACCTGAAGCTTTGGCCCTTAGTGCCTGTGCCTTTACCTGTGATACGGTCATCAAGTCGTTGGTCTCTATATCGGTATGGTAGCGAGCCGCTTGGGGGCAATAGCCGCAATCTTCGGGGCAACCACCGGTCTTGATCGAAAGCAAGGTAGAAACCTGGACTGTATTCGGGTCATGATGTTTTCTGTGAATCGTAGCAGCTTCGTAAAGCAGTTCCATCAAAGGCCTATTGTAGATAGCGAGTATTTCCTTTTTGGTCCAGTTGTGTCTTGTTTCGTTCATAAATCAAAAATAGAGAATTCAAAAATACACTTATTACTTTGATCTACTACGTAATGCTATTAGGGCAAAAAATATCATTCTGAATAAAATGAAAAATCATATAGGAGGATTTTTCGATATCATCCAAAATCACATTCCTCTTACTTTAGTTTTGAATTTATTCCTTTTCCTTTTTAGGAGGAGTGGCCGATTTCTTTGTCACGGTTCCAACATCTTCAGCCGTAACATCTTTACCTTTTAGATACTCGGGCAATTGCATCCCCGCCATATTGAACATTTCCTGTAAAGGTGGAACGGATTTGTACATGCCTGAAATAAAGTTGGCCGTTGAGTTTTTGCCATCTTCTCCCTTTGTACCAGAATCCCAAACGGTTACCTTATCAATTTTAATATTCTTTATAGCCTCTGCCTGTTTTTCAACTAGTTCTGGAAGTTTATCGGCAATAAGCAAAAGAACGGCATCTTTAGGGTCGTTACCTGCAGCTTTTACGATGCGGTCCAAACCTTCGGCCTGCTTGGTCAATACTTCAAAAATACCTTTGGCCTCGGCTTCCGCCTTAAAAAGAATGGCATCCGCTTCACCTTTTGCTTTTCTACGGATCATTTCTGCCTCTGCTTCCGCAGCGATCTCTACTTTCCTTTTATCGATTTCGGCAGGCACGACCACATCGGCCATTTGAGAGCTGCGTTCGCGTTCCGCCCTGGCTATTTCGGCATCTTTCTCGGCAGCGTAAGACTCTTCAAGTGCTTTTGCGGCCTGCACTTTCTCCGATGCTATCGCGGTACGCTCAGCCTCGGCCTCCCGCTGTCTCCGCAACGAGTCTGAATTTGCCACATTGATCTTGGCTATATTTTCACCCTCCACGGCTTTTGCATTGGCAGCTGCCACTTGGGTACGTTCATCCTGTAATGCATTCGCCTCACCAATTGAACCATCCCTGTTTTTTTCCGCGACGGATTTTCGTGCTGCATTTATCGCATGTGCCGCCGCTTCTTTTCCAAGTGCTTCTATATAACCTGACTCGTCAACAATATCAGTAATATTTACGTTGATAAGCTTTAAACCCACTTTTTTTAGTTCCGATTCGACACTTTGAGAAATATTGGTCAAAAATTTATCCCTGTCCGAATTGATTTCCTCAATATCCATAGAGGCAACCACCAAACGTAGCTGGCCAAAAATGATTTCCTTGGCCAAATCCTGTACTTCCTGCATTCCCAAGCCCAACAGTCTTTCAGCAGCATTTTGCATTACGCCTGGCTCTGTAGAAATCCCTATGGTAAACCTAGATGGTACATTTACACGAATGTTCTGCCTACTCAATGCATTGGCCAAATCCACCTCAATAGAGATTGGGGTCAAATCCAAAAATTCATAATCTTGGATGACTGGCCAAATAAAGGCCGCCCCTCCATGGATACATTTGGCGGAATTACCTGTACCGACCTTTCCATAAACGACCAAAATACGATCGGACGGACATCGCTTGTACCTTCTGATGAACGAAATAATGATAATAAAGAAAAAGAGGATGGCAAACCCGATGGCCAATAAAGATGCACCTCCACCCATTTGTAACGGTAACAGCATTTGTTTATGTATTTAAAAGTTGAACGATTAATATTCCATTGTCTGTGATTTCTTTGACCTTAACCACGTTGCCCTGAACCAAATCTTTCTCTTCATCTGTTAGGGCTTCCAGTTCGCGTAAAGTCCCCTGAACGTTTATACTGACTTTTCCAATACTCGACCTTTGGGAACCTATAGTGAGATAAACTTCGCCAATTTGTCCAAGGGCATTTTTCAATTTTAGCGTTCCACTACTCTGTAACTTGGCCAAATAATAGAAAAGAGATGCCATAGCGACCATCATTAACAAGCCACAAATAACCGATACAATTACAGTCGTACTTGTTGAAAGACCATTATCTATACAGGCTATTCCGGACCACCCAAAAATGGTGAAAAAGCCCATTAGGTTTTTAAAAGAGAGAAATTGAAAACCAATTCCTGTGTCCCCCTCCACTTCCGCGTCCACGTCACCTCCCATGTCATCTGCATCTCCACCCAATAATGTCAGTATGATCAAGATGAGGAATATTCCCGATGAAATAAGCGCTACAATCCAATAAATTTTCTCAAAAAGGGTCAAGGCGGCAAACCAATTTTCCATGGCAGTAATCGTGTTGGTTAATAAATTGTTTAAGATAAGACTTTACCGAGAATTTGATGTTCTTATTTTGAAAGTAACACTGAAACTGCATTACCTCCAAAGCCCACGGCATTTACAAGCACGGTTTTTACGCTTTTAGGGCTTTCCTGCTTTTTTCTAAAAGGGGCGGCAATTGTTTTTTGCTTTTGAAGCATCAAAATGGCCATTTCTATGCTGAGAATCCCTGATGCCCCAAAGGTGTGGCCTACTTTCCATTTATTCGTCGTCAAGAATGGAATTTTGTTACAAAAGACTTTTTCAATGGCTTTAAATTCAGACAGGTCACCTTTTACTGTTCCTGGAGTATGTGTAACGATAACATCTACTTCTTCAGGCTTTATTTTACCTAAGGCCATTTTCATGGATCGCTGAAAACAATTGGCCTCGGTCGAAATCGAGGTATTGTTCCGCAAAACCTCTGTCGCATAACCTATGCCCTCGATTATGGCCAAGGTGCTATCGGAAATTCCCATTTCAAGGCATGCGACCGACGCCCCTTCGCCCAAGACCATACTGTTTCGTTTCTTTTCCAAATCTAAAGCCCTACAGGGAAACCTTTCATTTTCATGGGAATAAATCTTCAACGCTTTTATTTGAGCAAGGGTAAAAGGAGTCAAAGGAGCCTCACTTCCACCGACCAGAAATTTATTGGTCATTCCACCTTTCAACCATGCGACTCCGTTCAAAAGGGAATGCAACGAAGTGGAACAGGTAATCGAATGCGATATTTCCGGGCCTTTTGATCGAAGGTCGTGTGCGACCCAAGATGAGATATTGCCCAAAGTCGTGGTCGGCGAGGATAAGGTCGAAGATTTTTTCTTTTGCAGAAATTCTTCATGGTATTTTTCAAAAAGCGAGGTCGCACCACGCGAGGAACCGATATTGATGCCGAAATAATCACCCCCGCCCCATCTTGCCAAATCAAGAGCATTTCTTGAAGCCAAAATCGCAAATAGTACCGAATTATCTAGGTTCTTGTATCTGGTGTCCGATTTTCTAAGCTTGATAACAGCTTCCATAGTACTTTTGGACAATGGGGCTACCCATTCCAAACGATTATCGAATTTTTTTTGAATAAAAGATGGATCTGGGTTTTGGTATGCTGTCCATGCTTCATCCAAAGTGGTCCCCAAGGGGGAAATCGATGCTACGGCAGTAATGGAAATCGGTTCGGTCAAAATAGGGGTTTTGGTTATACTATCTCTAAAGCACTTTTAATTGCACCGTAAACTTTTTGAAGTTGTTCGTCCGTAATGATATAGGGTGGCAAAACGTAGATTGTGTTGCCCAAGGGTCTTAGAAAAATTCCATTGTCCATAAAATGCCGAAACAGTCTATCCCTTAGATTTCCGTAGCGCTCCATTTTCAGGTTCAGGTCCAAGGCGTAGATAATGCCACATTGTCGGGTTCCGCCCACTTTGGGGTGGTCTTTTATTTGCAAATCGAATTGTCGATGTGATTCAATAATCCGTTCGATGTTATGCTGCATTTCTTCGGATCGCAATAATTCTAGTCCGGCCAATGCCGCTGTACAAGCTAACGGGTTCGCGGTATAGGTATGCCCGTGAAATAGCCCTTTTTTCAGTTCATCACTGTAAAACGCATCATAGATTTTTTGGGTACAACTGGTAATGGCCATAGGTATTAATCCCGCAGTAAGGGCTTTTGATAGGCAAATGACATCTGGTTTGGTATCGACATAATCGGATGCAAAATAGTTACCGGTCTTGCCAAAACCGGTCATTACTTCATCGGCAATAGTCACGACATCATTGTCTTGAAGCAGCTTTAGCACTTTGTTCAAGGCTTCCGCGTCATGCATTTTCATTGCCGCCGCACCTTGAACCAAAGGTTCATAGATGAATCCGGCAATATTCTTTTGCTCCAACCGTGTACCCAAATACTTTAGAATACTCCCAATATTATTCTTGGTCGGAGCGGGAATTCGTTCCACTTGAATAAAATGTTCTTCGAACGGGCCATTATAAACGGAGAGGCCCGAAACCGACATGGCGCCAAAAGTATCCCCATGAAATCCATCTTCGAGCGCAAGCATAACGTTTCTCTTTTCTCCTTGATTGAAATGGTATTGCAAAGCCATTTTAACGCCCACTTCTGTCGCCGTGGAACCATTGTCGGAAAAAAAAAGTTTTTGCTGGTTGCCAGGCAATATTTTGATAAGCTCTTCTGACAGTCTAACCGCAGGTTCATGGGTAAATCCGCTAAAGACCACTTGGTCCAATTGCTTCATCTGGACGGAAACCCTGTTCAAAATACATTCGTTGCAATGACCGTACATACACGTATACCACGAGGCAATCCCATCGATATATTCCTTGCCATTCTCATCGAACAACAAAGTTCCCTTGGCCCGAACTATTCCCAACATTTCAGGATGTAGCTTATGCTGTGTTAAGGGATGCCACAAATATTTTTGATCTCTTGTCGAAAGATTTTCCAAGCGCTTCGATTTAAAATCGGTTCCGAAATTTATTGGAATCGACTATCTTGCAAAGATGGGAAAATCATCCCAAAACTACCTATGCTGAAACGGCTTATAAATTCGCTCACTCCAAACTATTCTAGATTAACGAACTGGGCGGTATTTTCAATTTTGACCTTGGTTTCGGTATTCATCCGGCTGCCTTTTTTCTTTCGGGACTATATCGATCGTGATGAGAGTACCTTTATATTGATGGGGCAATCTTGGGTCGATGGCCATTTACCCTATACCGAATTGTGGGATTTAAAACCCCCTATCACCTTTCTTGTCTTCGCCGGCATCATTTACTTATTTGGCAAGAGTTTCGTCGTAATCCGGCTCATCGGAGCACTAATGGTTGCCATCACGGCATTTTTTACCTATAAAATCGGGAAAAGAATCGGTTCAAAAAAAATAGGTTTTTGGGCCGGCGTACTATGTGTTCTGCTTCAAAGCATGTTCGGAAGCATTCAAGGGGTCATGTCAGAACATATAGGTATGGCATTTTTTGTGCCTGCACTTTATATTTTGATAAAATCGGATAAGTACACCTATTATCTTGTGTCGGGATTGCTAATGGGGCTGGCCATTATGACCAAACTGAATATCGCTTACGCCGTATTTTTGGTCGGTCTATATCTTGTTTATTCTTCCTTTGCCAAACAACATTTTACAAATGGATTATTGAAACTTTTGCTGTATGGGGTCGGAATTGTATGTGTCATCCTTTTGACTGTTCTCCCTTACCATCTTTCAGATCAAGCAGAAATATGGTGGAAATCGGTCGTTCTGGCCGCTTTGGAATATGCCGGTGCACGAAGAAGCTCGTTGCTGTCTTTGGCTCCGACTTTTTTGATTTTGGCCGGTCTGTTTGTTTTGGCCTGGAAGAAGAATTATTTGGACTTCAAAAATAAAAATGTCCAAATTTTGTTGGTCGCCATTCTGGGTGTGCTATTCTCGTTTTTCAAGGCAGGACGTATCAATAGCCATTATCTGATTCAATTATATCCCATTTTAATTGTTCTTGTAGCCCTAATAGGAAGTCGTATTTTGGTTCTTCAAAAATTCGATTATAGACCTTTCGTTTTCTTTTTGTTGGTCTTGCTCCCGATGGAGAGCTATCTCGAATACACCAATATTTTTAATAACAGAATAAACCGGGGCACTTTCTTCAATGGGGAAGGAATTACAGTGCCACAATACCTGAGATCAAACAATCTGGAAACAGAAAATGTACTGTTTTTGGAATATCACATCGGATATTGGCCCTTGGGAACAAAACCTCCCACAATGGCGGCCACCCATCCGAGCAATATTTGTAGAAGCGAGCTTTTCCCCTATTATGATAATCCCAGGGCCACCGGAGTGGAAGAACTTAAATATATCATGGAGGAAATTCGACCAAAAATCGTGATTACGCGAAAAAACAGGTTGATTTTCGATGAAAAATTAGAAGCCGAAAACCAATATATCGATTCTTGTCTAAAGAAAAATTACAATATTTTGGCAGAGGTCGAGGGGGCGGAAATTCGCCAACGCTTAGAGTGAGAGCAACACAGGTCTAAAAATATCCGCATATTTTTTTACCATCTCTGTATCGACTTTTGTCTCTTCGTCAATGCGACCCAAAACAGGGACCCCCGCTTTCTTAGCGATTATACTTTCGGTCATGGCATTCTCTTTTCCATTGAACAGTATGGCAATCTCATAACCCCTTTGTTGCAGAGACTCGATGGTCAAAAGCGTATGGTTGATACTTCCCAAATAATGTCTCGAAACCACAATAACCTTATAATTGGGCATAATGATATCCATAATGGTATCATGGTCGTTCAGAGGTACGAGCAAACCTCCGGCTCCTTCTATGACCAAATGATTCTCGGTTTCAGGTTCCCGTAACATATCCAGTTCTATGGTTATATTATCGATTTCGGCCGCCGCATGGGGACTCATGGCGTTTTTTAGCTCATAACTACTCTTGTGTATTATGGTTTTTGTATTTGAAACCAACTTCTCCACCGTATGGCTATCCGAATTATCAAGATCCCCCGCCTGTATCGGCTTCCAATAATCGGCCTCAAGTGCCTCCGCAACTATAGCAGCCGTCACTGTTTTACCCACTTCGGTCGAAATCCCTGTTACAAAAAATCGTTTCATACACTATCGTTTAGTAATAATTCCACATTGCAAGCATCTATACTTTCTACTTTCAAAGAAAGGAAAAAGTTTATAGAAAATACCTTTTCTTTCATAATAAGGCTCTGATTTTTTTGCCTTGCAATTCGGACAAACAATCGGATTTCCGTCATCATCCAAAGCATAGGCCCTAATCTCATTATATATTTCAACGGCCCTGTCCTTGTCATTTGAATACACTTGTAATTTTACGCCCCCGATGGCCGAACTTATCAATGGATCGGAATTCAATGTGTTTTCGTCCCTCAAGAATACGGGTATGCCCTCCGACTCCAATTTCCCTTTGATAATCTGGACATCGGCGGGAAATTCAAAACTTCCCAAAGTATAAAAAGTAGTCTCCATTTAGTCTAAAGATACTTTTTTAAGAGTTGAAGCACCCAAGTAATTTCCCCTTCCGTATTAAAACTGTGCAAACAGAATCGTAATCGTTCTTGGCCTTCAGAAACCGTTGGCGCAAGAATCGCCTTGATTTCGAACCCTTCTTCAACAAGCTTCCGTGAAACGGATTTTACCTTTTCATTTCCTGGAATCACGCACGATTGAATGGGTGAATCGCTTGGCACAAAAAATGGATCAAGCTTCAAAAGCTTGAGCTTTTTCTTGAAATAATCGATGTTCCCCAAAAGTCTTTGTCGTTCTTCTTTAGCGGAATTCAAAAATTCATAGCCTGAAATAATCGTTGCCAAAGTATGCGGGGGAAGCCCCGTCGTATAGATAAAACTTCTTGCGAAATTGACCAGATATTCCTTAAGCCCTACACTTCCCAAAATAGCCGCGCCATGACTTCCTAAAGCCTTCCCAAAAGTTACGATTCGGGCAAAAACCTCATCTTGCAAATTCAAGTGTTGGACCAGACCGATTCCTTTATTACCTACCACACCTAAAGCGTGGGCTTCGTCAACGACCAAATGATAATTATTGCTTTTGCATAGGTCGACAAGAGCGTTTAAATCGGGCGAATCGCCATCCATCGAAAAAACCGATTCGGCAACGATATAGATTTCACCTGTGGTATCTTTTACACCTCGGTTCCGTTCAATGCCCGAAATCAAATCATCTATACTATTATGGTCAAATTTATAACTCTTCGCATTTCCCATTTTTATCCCATCCCGAATACTGGCATGAACAAGTTCATCATAGAAAACAATATCGTCCCGTTGCGGTACCGAACTGAAAAACCCAATATTGGCATCGTAGCCTGAATTGAACACCAAGGCACTTTCGGCCTCATGAAATTGGGCCAAATCTTTTTCTAGCCTACCATATAATCGATGGTTACCGGATAACAACCTTGATCCTGTTGACCCATTTTGAGATATTCCCTCCTTTAACAGCAATTGAAAGGTGTGGGCGAAAAGTGCCTCATTTCTTGCAAAACCCAAATAATCATTGGAGAAAAAATCAACTTTACCATCGACTCCTGTAATCGAGCGCAATGCACCTTCCGTTTCTCTTTTTAAAAGTTTTTCCTGTAGCTTTTTGGGGAAATCGACCATAGCGCAAATGTAGTATATCCTTCATTTAAATAGTATATTCGTTTGTATAATACAAATCAAATAATGAAGGCCAAATTCATATTATTACCGCTAATGTTGATTACTTCTTTGGGATTTTCACAAACCAATTCTTATGAAATCTCATTTGAAAATGCCGTTCATCATGAAGCTGAAATCAGGGCAACATTCCCTGATGTAAATTCGGATACACTTACCGTACGCATGGCTCGTTCATCACCCGGACGATACGCGATCCATGAATTTGCCAAGAACGTCTATGCTTTTGAGGCAACCGATGGAAAAGGCAATCCATTGAAAATAACACGGCACGATCCCTATTCCTGGAAATTATCCGGCCATGATGGAACGATTAAAATCAATTATGTCCTTTTTGCCGATCGTGGCGATGGCACATACTCCCAAATTGACGAGACCCATGCCCATCTGAATATGCCGGCAACATTCATGTATGCCGAAAGTTTGGAAGACCGGAAAATAGAAGTCATGTTTCGATTGCCGGAAGATCTAAATTGGAAAGTCGCTACCCAACTTCCCTTGGTCTCCGGCACGACCTATTCGGCCCCCCATCTTCAGTATTTTATGGATAGTCCGACCGAAATCAGTGATTACGCGCTACGGGAGTTTAAAGTGGACGGCAAGACGATTCAATTGGTACTGCACCATAACGGGACCAATCAAGAAACGGATGCTTACTTTGAAAAAGTAAAAAAAACGGTACTTGCCGAAAAAGAGGTTTACGGCGAACTTCCTGATTTCGATTATGACAGGTACACCTTTTTGGCCTGTTATGTACCCAATGCTTCCGGTGACGGGATGGAACACAGAAATTCTACCATTCTTACAAGTACGCGTAGTTTGGCCGATGGAGGAATGGACAGAAACATAGGTACCGTTTCACATGAGTTCTTTCATGCCTGGAACGTCGAGCGAATCCGCCCAAAAACCCTTGAACCATTCGATTTTTCAAAAGCCAATATGAGCGGGACCCTATGGTTCGCCGAAGGATTTACAAGCTACTATACCGGATTGATCTTATGCCGGGCCGGACTAAGGACTCCCGAAAGTTATGTCGAGGGACTAGCCGGTACCTTCAATTATGTGTGGAATTCCCCGGCACGACAGTTTTTTAACCCCATCGAGATGAGTTACCAAGCTCCTTTCGTAGATGCGGCCACCTCGGTCGATCCCGTTAATCGGGGCAATACCTTTATTTCTTATTATTCCTACGGAAGCGTGCTGGGCCTGGCCCTTGATCTAACATTACGACAAAATGGGCTGAACCTCGACGATTATATGAAACTCGTATGGCAGAAGTATGGAAAAAAGGAAATTCCCTATACCATTGAAAATCTTCATCAAACCCTAAACCAATATGCGGGAAAACCTTTTGGCGACCAATTCTTCAATTCATTTATTTACGATAGTCAAATGCCCGATTATAAGTCGCTTTTCGAGTCGGTGGGCATTATGCTAAAACAACATTCCGAAGTACCTTATTTCGGTGTCTATGCAGAACTCGACGGTGATGGTCATGGCGAAATAAAAGGCACTTCAAAAATGGGAAGTCCCGCCTATAAGGCAGGTTTGTCAAGTGGAGACGTGATTACGGCAATCAATAACAAGCCATTTCCCGACGGAATACGATTCAACGAATTCATAAAAACGTTCAAAGTTGGTGAAACACTTAAAATCGACTTTGAAAGATTCGGTAAAGCTAAATCGACTATGGTAAAGCTAGAGGCCGATCCTTCCTATTCCATTTTTTTGATGGAAAAGGAAGGCGGGCAACCTAAACCCGAATCTCTAAAGAAACGAACGGACTGGCTTAAAACAGAATAGATGTCTTTGCGATATTGCCAAGCCTCGACCAATGAGGAACTGAAACAAATTTTGGCACTTCAGCAAAAGAACTTATTGGAAAACGTTTCGTCAACGGTTCAGTTAAAGGAGGGATTTGTCAGTGCTAGACATGACTTTGCCATTCTTAAGGACATGAATGACTCATGCGCCCATATCATAGCCAAAAATGGTCAAAAGGTTGTGGCCTATGCGCTTTGTATGCACCCAAAATTTAGGGATAAAATCGAATTGCTGAGACCCATGTTTCAAGAAATCGCTTCAACCGTTCCATCTTCTACCAGCTTTATGGTGATGGGCCAGATTTGCATTGATGAGGATTATCGCAAGCAAGGTGTTTTTAGAAAACTGTACGAAACCATGAAAAATCGGTTACAGCCTGAATTTGATTGTATCATCACATCGGTAGACACCAAAAATAGACGCTCTTTGGAAGCGCATTACGCTATAGGATTTTCAGATTTAAAGACCTTTAGTGCAGATAATCGCGATTGGAAATTGATTATTTTGGAATAAAGCATTTCTTAAACCCCAATTTTTTCACATCAACTTTTCTAAAGCCCATGAAAGTGAATGGTCTTCTTGATTAGTTTAACATCAATCAACAAAAAAGCCATACAAATTGTATGGCTCTCATTTATTGCTGTAGGCTTAATTTTTAAGTCTAATCCGCAAGCACAATGACTTTATTGTCCTTCATTTCAACAGTACCGCTTGAAATCGCCAAGACCGTCTTTCCCTTATCATCTTTTGAAAACTTGTTTTCATGTTCTTCATCAATGGAAATATCTCCATCGACCTTCACATCCCCGGCCTGCAATAACGAAACGATAGGGGCGTGGTTGTTCAACATTTGAAATTCTCCATTGATGCCCGGTACGGTGACCGATGTCACTTCACCTGAGAACAATGTGGCTTCCGGGGAAACTATTTCTAAATACATATTTTTAAGTTAGAAGTCAGAAGTTAGAAGTTAGAAGTCAGAGACTTTTAACTTCTAACTTTTAACTGTTTACGCTTCTGCAAGCATTTTTTCTCCGGCCTCTATTGCTTCTTCAATCGTTCCTTTCAAGTTAAAGGCCGATTCTGGGAGACGATCGAGTTCGCCATCCATGATCATATTGAACCCTTTAATGGTCTCTTTGATATCTACCAATACACCAGGTATACCGGTAAATTGTTCCGCAACATGGAAAGGCTGGGATAAGAAACGTTGTACGCGCCTTGCTCGGCCTACCGCCAATTTATCTTCTTCCGAAAGTTCTTCCATTCCCAAAATGGCAATGATATCCTGTAGTTCTTTATAGCGTTGTAACAACTCTTTTACACGTTGCGCACAATCGTAATGGTCTTTCCCTAAGATTTCCGGGGTCAGAATCCGTGATGTAGAATCCAAAGGATCCACCGCCGGATAAATACCCAACTCGGCAATCTTACGTGAAAGTACCGTGGTCGCATCCAAATGGGCAAAAGTAGTTGCCGGTGCAGGATCCGTCAAGTCATCCGCAGGTACATAGACCGCTTGAACCGATGTAATCGAACCTCTTTTTGTCGAGGTAATACGCTCTTGCATGGCCCCCATTTCGGTAGCCAAGGTCGGTTGGTACCCCACCGCGGAGGGCATACGACCCAAAAGTGCGGATACCTCTGATCCAGCTTGGGTAAAACGGAAAATATTGTCTACGAAGAAAAGTACATCCTTACCTTGTCCTTCTCCGGCACCATCGCGAAAATATTCGGCTATCGTCAAACCGGACAATGCCACACGTGCGCGGGCTCCCGGAGGTTCGTTCATCTGGCCGAAAACGAATGTCGCCTTCGACTCTTTCATTGCTTTCTTATCCACTTTGGTCAAATCCCATCCGCCTTCTTCCATCGAGTGCAAGAAATCGTCTCCATACTTGATAATCCCTGACTCCAACATCTCTCGCAAAAGGTCGTTTCCTTCACGGGTACGTTCCCCTACTCCTGCAAAAACCGAAAGACCACCATGGCCTTTGGCAATGTTGTTGATCAATTCTTGAATCAATACGGTTTTACCGACACCCGCACCACCGAACAACCCAATTTTACCTCCTTTGGCATACGGTTCTATCAAATCGATGACCTTGATACCCGTAAACAATACTTCCGTAGATGTCGAAAGATCTTCGAATTTTGGTGCTTCCCGGTGTATAGGAAGTCCGTCTTTACCGGTTTTCGGCAAATCGCCCAAACCATCGATAGCATCGCCAATTACGTTAAAAAGGCGCCCGTATACATCATCTCCGATAGGCATTTGAATAGCGGCCCCTGTAGCAAGAACATCGGTTCCCCGACTCAATCCATCGGTAGAATCCATGGAGATAGTCCTAACTGTATTCTCGCCAGTATGCGATTGTACTTCAAGCACCAATTTTGAACCATCCTTATTGACTATTTCCAATGAATCATAAATCTTTGGAAGATCATCGCCAGACTCGAATTCGACATCGACTACCGGACCAATGATCTGTGCAACTTTACCTGTAACTTTTGACATTACGTACGTGTTTAGTAATTAGCATTTCTTTGTACTGAAAAACGACTACAAAATACCTATGTTTTTTCAGGCTGCAAAGATATAGTTTTACCTTTTAATTGAAAACTGATTTCGTTTCTTTTTTACCTATAAAAAAACGCCTTCGAATCGAAGACGCTTTTACTAAAAAGAATAGTTTTATTACCACTATTTAATCGATATAAAGTCCCGTATAATCTACAGGGTTTACTTGTGGAATGGTCGAACCATACTTTACGTTGATTATACCGATCATTTGATTGGCAATAACTGCATTACCCCTTGGCGATGGGTGAATACCGTCCAAGGAAAACGTTCCCCCTGTAACGTAATCGGCAGTCATAAATGCGCCACCCGCCTGAAAACCTGTACTGGCCACTTCGGCAAAAAAACTATTTACATCGAAAAATGCCAAATCATTCTGGCCGGCCAAATCCGCTATTGTCGTATTAAACTCAACGGTCGCGGCAGCTATTTCTTCTTGTTCGCTAGGCAATAAAACCCACTTATCTTCTAAGGGCAATGTTATACCCTCAACTGCAAATTGTCCCGCTAATTCTGGTGTCAAACCCTGTGTCTGCAAAAAGGCCATTACATCGGTGTTCACCGTGCCGATAACGTTGCTACTTGTCAATACCAACAAGTCATTTTCATTGGCTTGTCTGGTCTGGCCATAAACAGTTCCCAGAAGATTGGCGACAACAGGGGCCGCCTGGGCCGGTAAACCGAATTGCTGTACAAACAGCGGAAATTCAGGGCTCTGATTCAAAACCGCCTCGATTTGGGCGGAGACATCGACTAAAGACTCATCATTTATTACTACGGCACTTGCCGCCGTTTGTGAAAAGGTAATCGATCTTTCGGGCATACCAAGAAAGGCATATACTTGATTCAATTGACCAAAAATTCCATTTAACGTTGGTATTTGCGGGCCAAAATCAGGATTGGTAGGATCCAATGGTGCATAAGGAACCGTTGTAAAGTATGGGGCATCGGTTACATTTGGAATATTTGTAATGATTCCCTTTGCGCCTCCCGAAGTTATCGTCTGCACCAAAGTGGTCATGGCAAAATCAAAAGTAGCTTTATCCGTAATAGGGTCTGTGCCGTCGCCTCCGCTACTGGCATATCCCAGAACATCATTATTGCCGATCCACAATGAGAAAAATGTAGGACTCTTGGCCATGGCATCACCGATTACGGTTGCATCGGCAGAAGAAGCCATTCGTACAAAATACGGATTGGCCGCGTCAGGGAAATTGGAGAGACTACCATACCCAGGAGCCAATAAGTGAAAACTCTTTGCGCCCGGCACCCCCATATTGTTGTACGGTCCTGTAGCTATATTCGTGATATCGGTAGATGGCGTACCACTTGCAAAAACAGGCACTTGATTCGTTAAGTCAAAAATTCGTCGAGGACCGGCAATTTGTTGTCCGCCCAAAAGTAGGCCGCCAACATCATCGTTCATCAAAGGCTGTGTAAACTCTCCTCCGCCAGCCAAGGAAAACTGTTGCGCCATAATATTGGAAAATGATACGGCCTGCCCTTTCGCAAACAAAGCCCCATCGGAATACCCCGCCGTCAACGAGTTGCCGACCGAAACAAATGACGAAAAATCAGCGGTACCACTCGAATATGTAGGAGCCGGACCTTCAACGGGCGTGGTTTCTTCAATATAGGGTATGGCCAATACATTATCGTCAGTAGAGCTACATCCTATTGTGAGAGCCGCTATAACAACTGAAATATATAATGATCTAGTTTTCATTTTTTTCAATTTTTAATTATTAATGATCCATGAGAGGTAGTAAATAGACCCTATGGTTCCAGTACCAGGAGCACTAACATATTCTTCGCCGAAAATATTCGACCCTCCTAATTTAAATACGGATTTGATACTCGGCACACTATAATTGATCTGTGCATCTACAAGGTTCCTCGATGGTATATATCCATCGGCAAAAGAAGCTTCCCATAAATACCAATCGTTCCATCTCCAGTTCACATTAAACCCAAAATTTTTGAAGAGTGCGGTATTTCCAAAAGACGCCTTTACTTTGTGTTCAGGTGTATTGAAGCTAGGCTCGAATCCCGGATCCGAAGCCCTGTCAAAATCCATTTTAGCGTAGGTGTAGTTGACCCCAAGATCAAAACCCCCAAAATTGGTACTGATGCCCAAGCCGCCGCCATAAGAACTAATATCGGCCACGGAATTTGTATACGTCTGAAAAGGCAAATAGTCTTCGTTTTGCAAGGCCAACAACGAAGCTGCATTGTCCCCTGCCTGACCATAAAAAGGAACGATTACGGTTTTGTTGGAGATGAAGTCCTCATACATATTATAATAACCGTTCAAATCAACACTGAATTTTCCTATTCGACCCCGATATCCTAATTCATATGCAGTAATTTTTTCCGGCTTGACCAGGTCTACATTAATGGCTTCGGGAGCACCTTGTTCTACCGAAGTCAATGAAAAGGCATTGGTGTATGCCTCGCCACCAGAAATCTGTACGCTTTGTTGTCCTGTAAAGGCTTGGCCCTGTGTACTTAACGGAATGCTCGGAGTGGTGTATCGTCCAAGGTTATCAGGTGCCGAACCAACCAAGATCGCCGCACCCGCATTTAATCCGATAAACAGATCTTGAGTGGTCGGGTTTCTAAAACCCGATTGAAAAGACCCCCTGATATTATGTCTCTTTTCATCATCGACCGCATATACCAAGGAAAGTCTTGGGGAAAAGAATCCGTCGAAAAATTCCGACTTATCATACCTGACGGAACCGGTAAACTTCAACCTATCTTCTATCCATTTCTTTTGCACCTGTAAATAAGCGCCATATTCTTGATAATTGATAGGGCCGTCATTATCAGTATAAATGGTGCCCCCGGAATTTAAGGAATATTGTCGCCATGATCCCCCGACCATGATATCGGCAAAATTATTGGTCAAATGGCTAAGGTTATAATTACCGTTTACATGATAAATTTTAGAGTTATCGATAAACTTCGCCCCATTTTCCAAATCACCATTGGCGATTACAGAGTTCAAGGCACTTTGAAACTGGGCCGAACCGGGCGCATATCTTCCTGCATCGGCAGCGGTACGTGCTGCGGCATGGGCCGCCGTCTTTTGTTCATCAGTCGGGGAAAAAATTCCTTGACCGGCCAAATAACCGACAAATCCACCTACGTAGTCCGTAAACCATTCTTGATCACCTTTCCATTGCCTGTTTACGTTTATAGCAGCAAACCGGGTGTCATAAGAGTTGCCAGCTTTTTCAGAAGTCACATATCCACGAACAAAGAAATTGTCGTTTCTTACTTCAAGTTTATGTTGTTGCATAAAGAAATCCCTTATGGCGTAACGGTTCGCGCCTTGATAAATGGTATTTCCACGGCCTACCTTCGAATTGAGCACCACTTCGAAATCATTGGCCCAAGGTTTTATATGCAGCGCAAAATCGGCTTTAAGGCTATTGCCGTCATAGTTCATCAAATCAATTTCCTCATATCCTGTCCTAGACACCCTAGCACTACCAAAATCTGTTGCTATTGGAACGGGCAGTGCTCCCGCGGCCAACTCATCAAAATCTAATGTAGTGGCCACCTCATCACCGTAGATATTCAAACCGTCATACGCAGGATCGGTGCGGGTTCTTCCCGGCACTCCGTAATCCGTATAATCCGTAGAGTACCACTCCGTGCCTGTCAAGTAAGAAACCGATGCCTTTCCTGCCACATAATCGCTAAAGGCATGGGCGGCCCTTATGCCGAAATCATGATACTCGTTATCGCCGGCATTGGAACTCGAGGTAAGTCCCGATTTGCCATAAAAACTAATGCCTTGATAGTCAAATGGACTTTTGCTGGTCATGAACATGATTCCGTTAAAAGCATTGGCCCCATATAGCGCCGAGGATGCTCCTGGCAGAAGCTCAACGGTATTCACATCGAGCTCCGACATACCCAAAAGATTTCCCAAATTAAAGTTTAGTGCCGGAGAGGAATTGTCCATACCGTCTACCAACTGCATAAAGCGGGTGTTCGCAAAAGTGGCGAAGCCCCTTGTGTTGACCGATTTAAACGTAATACTATTGGTATTAAGGTCGACTCCCTTTAAGTTTTCCAAACCATCATAAAACGAAGGGGAAGACGTATTTTTTATGGTCTTGATATCCATTCTTTCGACCGTTACCGGTGACTCAAAAATCCTTTCTGGAGTTCTGGATGCGGAGATTACGACCTCATCTAAAAAAGTATCCACTTCCGATAGCACGATGGTTACTGTCTGGTTATTGGAAGTAATTTCTTCGGAAACATCCGAAAAGCCTATACTGGTTACCGTTAAAGTAAAGGGAGGGGGTTCGGATGTTTCTAGAACGAAGTTTCCATCAAAGTCGGAAACCGTTCCGATTGCTTTTCCTTCGATTACGATGTTCGCACCGGGCACCGCTTCGTTGTTCTGATCAACAACCGATCCCGTCACCGTTGTTTGTGCAAATGCAAATACCCCTAGCAACAGCAGAGGGATAAAAAATACTGTTCGCATGTTATGTTTGAGTTAAATTAGTTACTAAGTGACCGGCAAGATACCTAATTTTTTAGTTCAAAAATCATAAAATGAAAAAAATTATGCATGCATAGTATATTTTTAGAAAAAAGTAGGGGTCTTAATTCTTAATTTCACAAAAAAGCCCATGAAATCAAAATTTCACGGGCTTTACACTAATATAAAATATTTCTTCTTATTCCACGGTAACCGATTTTGCCAAATTCCTTGGTTGATCGACATTACAATTACGCATTACTGCAATATGATACGAAAGCAGTTGTAACGGAATAGTAGTTAATAACGGTGTCAGGCTTTCGAAAGTCTCGGGGATTTCAATCACATGGTCGGCCAGTTCCGTAACCTGTTCATCGCCTTCGGTCACAATGGCGATAATTTTTCCCTTCCTTGATTTTATCTCCTGAATATTACTGACCACTTTCTCATAATGCCCCATTTTCGTAGCGATGACGAATACCGGCATTTGTTCATCTATCAAGGCAATAGGGCCATGTTTCATTTCGGCCGCGGGATAACCTTCGGCGTGTATGTAACTAATCTCTTTTAGTTTTAAAGCTCCTTCTAAAGCCACGGGGAAGTTATATCCCCGACCAAGATATAGGCAGTTGGCCGAATCTTTATAGACCTCTGAAATAATCTCGACCAAGGGATTGGTCAACAAGGCCTTCTCTACCTTGGCAGGAATACTCTCTAGCTCTATCAAAAACTCATGAAACTTGGACTCTGAGAAAACTCCTTTTTCTTTCGCCAATTTCAACGCGACCAAGGTAAGCACTGTAATTTGGGTAGTAAATGCCTTGGTGGAAGCCACTCCTATTTCAGGCCCTGCATGAGTATAGGCCCCTGCATGTGTCTCACGAGCAATGGATGAACCCACTACATTACAGACCCCGAATACAAATGCCCCTTTTTCTTTGGCCAGTTTTATCGCTGCCAAAGTATCGGCAGTCTCCCCCGACTGGGAGATGGCGATAAGTACGTCTTTATCGGTTATCACCGGATTGCGATACCTAAATTCAGAGGCGTACTCGACCTCAACGGGTATACGGGCCAAATCTTCAAAAATGTATTCGGCCACCAAGCCGGCATGCCATGACGTACCACAGGCAACTATAATAATTCTATTGGCATTCAAGAATTTTTCCAAATGCTGGTCGATTCCTGCCATGCGGATGATTCCTTGGTCGGCCAACAACCGACCACGATAGGTATCCAAAATAGCCCTGGGCTGCTCATAGATTTCTTTCAGCATGAAATGATCGTACCCTCCTTTTTCTATTTCCTCCAGGTTCATCTTAAGTTCTAGAATATTCGGATAGGCAATGGCATCATTTTTAATCTTTCGCAATTTGATTTCCTTACCAAGTCGTACTATTGCCATTTCTTCGTCCTCAAGATATACAGCATTATTGGTAAATTCGATAAAAGGTGAAGCATCGGACGCAATGAAAAATTCATTTTCCCCGATTCCGATGGCCAAGGGGCTGCCCAACTTGGCGACTACGATTTCATCGGGCTTGTTCCTATCGAATACAGCTATGGCATAAGCTCCAACCACTTCGTTCAAAGCAATTTGAACGGCATGACCTAATTTTACATCTTCGGTCTTCTTGACTTCCTCAATAAGGTTTACCAAGACTTCGGTATCCGTATCGGACTCAAAAGAATAACCCCTTTTGGTCAACTCTTGTTTTATAGATTCGTAATTTTCAATGATTCCATTGTGGATGATCACAAGATCTCCAGAATTGGAATAATGCGGGTGCGAATTTACATCGTTGGGAACACCATGGGTCGCCCATCGGGTATGGCCAATACCCAAATTTCCCTTCAGGGATATATTTTTTTTAGACTTATTGCGCAGATCTTCAACCTTGCCCTTGGTCTTGGCCAAGTTAATGTTCTCGCCATCATATAAAGCGACACCTGCACTATCATAGCCCCTATACTCAAGGCGTTGTAAACCCTTAATTATTATTGGATAAGCATCTCGATGCCCAATATATCCTACAATTCCACACATAATTTTTTAATTCTTTTAGGTTGAACCTATAACTACCCAAATTTAAACGCTAATTGATCATTATGTTCAAATCATCGGATATAGAACGTAGAATTTCTACAACTGGTATCCAAATACGGAAATAGTTCTTTTATATACGAACAAAGTTGTACGAATAGACCCTTTTTTTGTGTGTGTAACAGACTTAATTGGCCTTAGTATAAGAAATTTCGAGTTTCAATTTCTTGTCCTGATCGATAGGGGCAACTTCGCTTCCCAGTAAAACTGTACTCAGTGGGGTCAATGTAGATGCAACGGGAATCGCCTTTTCACTATCATCAGGATCCGCCAACATGGCGGTTGCCGTACCTATTAGATTTATGTTGGGTGTAAGCGCAAGCCCTAGGGTGGCATTTTCAGCATCGCGTAGGATTATATCATTAAGATATTTTGTAATCCTTACCTTATATTTTATCCCTTTTCCCGATTCCTTTTGTAGCAGACCGTCATATTGAAGATATGAAGATAACGGGGTCGCTCCGGCGGGGTCGGTCGTTGTATCGAATAAAAACTCGTTGGTATCCGCATTATATAGATATAACCTCAGCGGTTCGATCACACCCTCGGGTAAACTAGAACGGTCTACATAAAAAACCAAATTGGCCTCGTTGATAACCCAATTGTTACTCTTGATCTGATCGATTATTTCTTGGGCCTGTACATCGTCTTCGCTGAATAACTTGATTTCAGCATAAGATCCCGAACCTCCCTTAAGGTAAATTTGGGAAGCATTTTCGTTGGTATCCATTTTATCGGCTATTTCGGTCGGAATATCATCGTTCACAAAAGTATTGACCGCGTTACCCACATAGGCCCCACTCTGGATACGCAACAATGAAAATATAAATTTGCTCTCTTTCTTCAACGAAGGTGCCTCCCCATCTGAGTTGACGCTGTCGTAGGTATAATTAATCGTAATGGTGGCCTGGGTTAAATCGAACAATACCATAATATCGTCCTCGACTTCAAGAGACAAATGCACTCCCCTAAAATAATCGTTAAAATTGGCCTGGCTCAACAATTCACTACTTCCTTCTTTGTCAAGAATCTTCTCCTGAAAATATAAGGAATCAAGCGGAATATAGATGCCCGGGGCAAAACGATCTTTTACCTCTCCTTCCTCAATGGCTTCGGTATCGGGATCCTCTACCTTATAGGTTACTATTTCCTCATTACTTATCACCACATTGCCATCGCCGTCATTGAGTACATCAGAGGCAAAACTTGGCGAAAAGGACTGGTTCGAGAAATATTCCTGAGCTTCCTCAAAATTGGTGCTGGGATCCAAATCCCTCAAAAAATAGGTCGACCGTTCAACTTTGACCTTAAAGGAGTTCATTACAGTTGTATCAGCCAGATTTACACCGTATATACTATCAAGGTCAAATCTTTTGGGAAATCTATTTTTGACGGTGTCCTCATCTTCACCATCTTTTGTTCCATCCCCATCGGTATCATCATTAAAGGGGTCCGTTCCAATATTTTTTTCTTGAATGTCGGTAAGACCATCATCATCCCAATCGCTGTTGGGGTCGTTAACATCTTCCGGTCTCTCCAAAACATCGTCCACACCATCATTATCGCTATCGCGAAGACTGACATCGCTGGTCAAATAGGGTATGTGTAGATACACGCTGACCACTTTTTCATTCTCTTGTACAGTGGTAACGCTTTCGTCGTTTTCCGCAATGTCTTCAACTGCCTGCGAATACGTGCCAAAGGTCGGGTTGGGTGTTGCCAACAATAATTGTGAAGTAACGCGTGCTTCGGTCTTGCCGTAAACCGGGTCATTGAAAACGCCCAATTGGTAAATAGGCAATCTATTGGTTCGAACGGCTTCTATTTTCTTGTTATAGGCAAATACATCGTACGATTGCTGACCAGTAGTAAAGGGTTCGCCGCCAATGACACTGGCACCGATCGTTGTAAGGTCCTTTTCACATGAGGCAAATACCAAAACCGTTAAAACCCCTGCAACAGCAGAAAATTTGAATCTACTCAAAAAGTCCATTTAGATTATTTTAAAACTTGAGTGTTATAAAAATTGGCATAAGCTTCTTCGAATTCTTGTAAAGAAACATACGGTAACACGGGTTTTTCAAGGTTGGAAATATGTTGTTGCAAATCTGCCGGAATTTCTTCCGCGGCTAAAATAACCGCATCGGAATAATCTACGGCCACTTTTAACAAATTATTATAGTTGGGTTGGGCCAAGGCCGCAATACTTTCTTCAGGTATACCATCAAAGGCTATTTTCTTGATCATATCGCTATCAAGTTCACCGTCAAAAGCTTTGCCATAAATAGAAGTCACAATTTTACTGTCGGCGAACAACGGTTCATCGGAATAGTATTTTTTCAGATATAACGGTAACAATGACGCCATCCATCCATGTACATGGATGATATCCGGGGTCCAATTGAGTTTTTTGACCGTTTCGACGACCCCTTTGGCAAAGAATATCGCACGTTGGTCGTTATCGGGAAAAAGATTGCCATCGACATCGGTAAAGGTGGCCTTTCTTTTGAAATATTCGTCGTTGTCTATAAAATATACCTGGATTCGCTCGCGCGGTATTGAAGCCACCTTGATAATCAATGGCATGTCCATGTCATTGATGACCAAATTCATTCCTGACAAACGTATAACCTCATGAAGCTGATGCCTGCGCTCATTAATGTTTCCGTATCTGGGCATGAAAATCCTTATCTGGCCACCATTGCTGTTGACCATTCGAGGTGTCTCATAAGACATAAGGGAAACTTCGTTTTCTGGTAGATAGGGTACTAATTCTGAAGATACGAACAATATCTTTTTACCATTCATCTGTTGCTGTTTATTCGTTTTTATAGGTCAGATGCGATTCACCAAGTAACATTCGATCGTTTTAAGAAAATGTTATGGCTCATTTCATAAAAGCTATATTTTGTTGACCGAGCAAACGGAATTGCAAAATTACAAAAATTATGCAGATTAGCCGTAATTATAGTAAGTTTGCTGGCCTTACGAGAAATCAATGCAGGTATTGAAGACCCAAAAAGCGTTAAAATCGGCCATTTCTACTTTAAAGAGCAGAAAGGGTTTGGGCCTCGTACCCACCATGGGCGCATTACACCAAGGGCATATTGCCCTTGTCGAAAGGGCTTTGGTCCAAAATGACGCGGTCGTGGTCTCAATTTTCGTGAATCCAACGCAGTTCAACAACGCCGAAGACCTAAAAAAATACCCGAAAACTTTGGAGGCCGATATCTCCCTTCTCAAAGAAGCCTCTGAAGATATTACTGTCTTTGCCCCATCGGTAGAGGAAATTTACCAAACCGACATAAGTTCGAGAAAATATGAGTTCAACGGACTTGAAAAAGTCATGGAAGGCGCCTTTCGTGAGGGTCATTTTGACGGCGTGGGTACCATTGTAGAAACCTTATTGCGAATCGTCGAACCGGACAGGGCCTATTTCGGAGAAAAAGACTTTCAACAATTACAGATTATCAAAAAATTGGTAAAGACCAAAGAAATTCCTGTTGAGATAATCGGCTGCCCTATTGTCAGGGAACCCAACGGATTGGCAATGAGTTCAAGAAACGAACGACTGCCTAAAAGTCTTAGAAAAGAGGCCGCATTTATCTATAAAACCCTAAAGACTGCCAAAAAGCGTTTTGGCACGGAAAGTGCTAAAAGTGTCACCGATTGGGTGAAAAAACAATTCAAGGGACATAAGCATCTAAAGTTGGAATACATTCAAATTACAGATGCAGAAACTTTGACACCTGTCAAAAGAAAAAAGGGAAAAACAAAATATAGGGCTTTCGTAGCCGTTTATGCAGCCGACGTTCGGTTAATCGACAACATCGCCCTAAATTAATTAACTTTACCCCATGCAAATCGAAGTTGTAAAATCAAAGATTCATCGCGTCAAGGTAACTGGTGCCGATCTCAATTATATAGGCAGTATTACCATTGATGAGGATTTAATGGATGCCGCCAATATCATTCAGGGGGAAAAGGTTCAGATAGTCAACAATAATAATGGCGAACGTCTGGAGACCTATGCCATTCCCGGGCCACGAGGCAGTGGTGAACTCACTTTGAACGGAGCTGCCGCAAGAAAAGTGGCGGTGGGCGATGTGCTGATATTGATCTGCTACGCCAGAATGGATATCGAGGAAGCCAAAAAATTCAATCCCTCTTTGGTGTTCCCCAATGAAGAGAACAATCTTTTGGATTAATTTTGGGCACCAAAATAAAAAAAAGCCTTAAAACCATACTACCCATAGCGTTCGGGGTATTTCTAGTTTGGTATTCCTATTACAAAACATCACCCGCGGACAGGCAACAGATTATCCATTATATCAAGGAAGCCGAACTGTTCTGGGTCGGCATCTCCATTTTGTTGGGCATTTTGTCGCATGTCTCTAGGGCCATCCGCTGGAACTACCTTCTGGAACCTCTGGGCTACCGACCGAAACTTAGTCATAATATCCTTATCATTCTCATGGCCTATTTCGCAAACCTTGGTATTCCGCGAACAGGGGAAATTTTGAGGGCGACCGCATTAAGAACCTACGAAGATGTTCCTTTTGAAAAAGGTTTTGGCACCATTGTTACCGAAAGGGTAGTCGATGTCATTATGTTGTTGGCAATAGTTGCGATTACCCTATTGCTTCAGACCGATATCATTCTTGAATTTTTCGAAAATCGCGGATTTGATTTCAAGGGATTGCTCTTACTTGGTGGCATTGGAATTTTGGGAATGAGCTTTTTCTTCCTATTTATTAAAAAGTCCAAAAATCCGTTCGCGCAAAAAATCAAAAGTTTCGTCAAGGGATTGCTCGACGGTGTTTTCAGCATCTTTAAAATGAAACGTAAATGGGCCTTCATTTTCCATACATTCTTTATTTGGGCCTGTTATATCGGTATGATGTGGGTCATCAAATTTACGGTTCCCGAGACCATAGGGCTTTCGCTCAACGAATTGATGGTCGCCTTTGTTGCCGGATCCTTTGCCATGGCGACGACCAACGGCGGAATTGGTCTTTATCCCATCGCGGTAAGCAAGGCATTGGCCATTTTTGGCATCAGCGCCGTATCGGGCGATGCCTTCGGATGGATCATGTGGATTTCGCAAACCTTGATGATCGCTGTTTTTGGTGCAATATCCTTTCTGTTATTACCGTTATTGAACAGAAACAGATAATCTTATCGCCAAATCATACACCATGCAACGTCTTATTGTGCTCCTAGCATTGTTCCTTTGCTTCGGACTGAACGCCCAGGTCACCAAAGAAATCTTCGAATCCTTTAAATTGCAAGAACGCCGGGATGTAAGTTATTACTTTCCAGAGGATTACGACAAGGAAAAGAAATATCCCCTTATCGTCGTTCTCGATGGCGATTACCTTTTCGATCAAGTCGTAGCGACCTCAAAATTCTATAGTCGGTTTCATGGTATGCCGCAAAGCATTGTAGTGGGCGTACATCAGAGCAAGAACAGCATTCGTTTGGACGATTGCGCATGGAACGAAGAAAACGGGCTGCCCTCGGAAAAAGGAAAGCAGTTCTTTGAGTTCTTGGGAATGGAGATTATTCCCTACTTAGACCTCAATTACAGTACGGCACCTTTCAAGATGATTGTCGGCTACGATATCACTGCAAATTTTACAAACTACTGGCTTTTTAAGGATAACTCGCTTTTCAATGCTTACATCAATATTTCACCCGATCTGGCCCCTGAAATGGAAGTTCGCGTACCCGAGCGTTTGGGCTCTTTTGACAAGAAGATTTTCTATCAGGTCATTCTCGAAGGAGAGCAAACTGCGAATACACCCAAAATATTGGCCATGGACAAAGCTATAAAAGCCATTGGCAAAGAATCGTTGCATTATTATTTTGACGAGTACCCTTCGGCAGATCATATCTCGATTGCCACCTATGGTATCGGGAAGGCCTTCGACAATATTTTCGGAATGTTCAAACCTATCAGTCCTAAGGAATACAAAACCCAGATCTTGACTTCCGAAGAACCCGTTTTTGCTTATTTGGAAAACAAATACAAAGGCATTGAAGACCTGTTCGGTTTTCAGAAAAGCGTTGACCTAAATGATGTTATGGCCATCTACGCCGGTATTCGTAAAAAAGAGGATACCGAATCGTTAAAGCCTTTATCCGATCTATGTAAAAGGGAGTTTCCCGGTACCATGATGGGTTTTTATTTTGAAGGTGAATACTACGAACAGATCGGCGAACCCAAAAAAGCGTTGAAAACTTTCGAAAAATCTTTCGGCATGGACGAGATAGACTTCTTGACCAAAGAAATGGCATTGGAGAAAATCGATGCCTTGAAGGCGGATTTCGGGTTCTAAAAAACATTCGACTTTCAAACTTCTTAGTACCTTTAAGGCCGACCTAAACAAATAGGAATGGCCAAAACCAAAACAGCCTTTTTCTGCCAAAACTGCGGTACCCAATATGCCAAATGGGTCGGGCAATGTTCGGCCTGTAAGGAATGGAACACGGTAGTCGAAGAAGTCGTTCAAAAGGTCGAAAAATCCGGCTGGAAGGCAGTTTCCAATACTTCAAAAAAAATTGCCAAACCCCTTCGAATTCAAGAAATCAGTACCGAAAAAGAACTGCGCTTGAACGTACACGACCTTGAGTTCAATCGGGTTTTGGGAGGAGGCCTGGTTCCCGGGTCATTAGTGCTTCTTGGGGGCGAACCCGGTATCGGGAAAAGTACCTTGTTATTGCAGATCGCCTTAAAACTTCCGTATAAAACCCTTTATGTTTCGGGCGAGGAAAGCCAAAAACAGATTAAGATGCGGGCCGATCGGATCCATCCGAACAGTGAGAATTGTTTTATCCTTACGGAGACCAAGACCCAAAACATTTTTCAACAAATCGAAGCAATCGAACCCGATATCGTGGTCATCGATTCCATACAGACCTTGCATTCCGATTATATCGAATCGGCCGCGGGAAGTATTTCCCAGATCCGGGAGTGTACTTCGGAACTGATAAAATTTGCCAAAGAAACCAACACTCCCGTTATCCTTATCGGCCATATCACCAAAGATGGTTCCATCGCAGGACCAAAGATATTGGAGCACATGGTGGACACCGTATTGCAATTCGAAGGGGATCGTAATTACGTGTACCGCATTCTTCGTGCCCTAAAAAACCGATTTGGTTCTACCGCCGAACTTGGCATTTATGAAATGCAGGGCAACGGACTCCGTGAGGTCAACAATCCTTCAGAGATATTGATTTCCAAGAACGATGACGGGCTCAGCGGAACGGCCATCGCATCGACTGTCGAGGGTATGCGGCCCTTATTGATCGAAATACAGGCTTTGGTCAGCACGGCCGTTTACGGAACTCCACAACGTTCGGCGACGGGCTACAATGCCAAACGCCTCAATATGCTCTTGGCGGTCCTCGAAAAACGTGCGGGTTTTAAACTCGGGGCCAAGGATGTTTTTTTGAACATTACCGGTGGTATTTCGGTCGATGACCCGGCCATCGATTTGGCCGTAATAGCCGCTATACTTTCAAGCAACGCGGACATCCCCATTGAAAAAGGAGTCTGTTTTGCCGCAGAGGTAGGGTTGGCCGGAGAAATTAGGCCTGTACAACGTGTAGAACAACGTATTCTGGAAGCCGAGAAACTGGGCTTCAATTCGATTTATGTCTCCAAACGCAACAAAATCGGACTCAAAAACACGAAAATAGCAATACATCTGGTCACCAAAATCGAAGATGTGGTCAGCGGACTGTTCGGTTAACGCTTGTCCCTCATAATCCGTGCGATGACCATAATGACTATGATTACGGCTATGATAAGGGCCAATTGCCAAAAACCTACTTTTAAAAAAGGCATATTTCAATATTAGGGTGCAGGATTCGGAATTTCATTATGAATAGCCTCGATTCCCTGCAATACCTCATCGCCGAGCCTCACATCGATACTGGCAATGTTCTCTTTCAACTGCCTCATACTGGTCGCGCCGATGATATTACTGGTCAAGAAAGGCCGACTGTTTACAAAGGCCAGGGCCATTTGCGCCATCGATATATCGTTGTCCTGAGCCAATTTATGATATTTTTCGGTCGCCCTTATGGCCGTTTCGCTGCTGTATCGATCATACTGCGGAAACAAGGTTATCCTTGAGGTGGCAGGTTGCATCCCTCCCAAATATTTTCCGGTGAGGGTTCCAAAACCCAATGGGGAGTAGGCCAATAAGCCTATCTTTTCGCGATGCGAAACTTCGGCATTGCCCACTTCGAAAAGGCGATTCAAAAGGCTGTACGGGTTTTGTATCGTAACCATACGTGGCAGACTTGCATGTACCTTGCTTTCTTCCAAATAGCGCATAACTCCCCATGGTGTTTCGTTCGACAGACCGACATGGCGGATCTTGCCTTCACGGATCAAATCACGGAATGTTTCAAGTATCTGGTGAAAATTATCTTGCCAATGATCCGAAATATCGTGTTCGTAACCCCGTTTTCCGAAGAAATTGGTATTACGGTCGGGCCAATGTAATTGATACAGGTCAATGTAATCGGTCTGCAAGCGCTCCAAACTCGCATCTACGGCATCGATAATCGATTCCCGATTGATTCCTGTTTCGCGTATGAATTTGGCGAAGCTCGATTTGCCAACGATTTTCGAGGCCAAAACCACTTTGTCACGGTTTCCTGTTTTTTTGAACCATGTACCAATGATTTTTTCGGTCAATGAATGACGATCCGGATGCGCGGGTATCGGATATAATTCCGCCGTGTCGAAAAAATTGATCCCCTGATCCAAGGCATAGTCCATCTGTTCGTGCCCCTCTGCCTCGGTATTCTGTTTGCCCCAGGTCATGGTGCCCAGACAAATCTTGCTTACTTCGATATCGGTGTGTGGTAGTTTGGTATATTCCATATTAAAAGAAAACCTTTGTCAGGCGCAAATTTACAAATATATCGAGAGTGGGTTTTGCGGATGAAAAATTAATTTTCCACCTCGACCAAAATCGGGCAATGATCGCTATGTTTAGCCTCGGATAAGATCACCGAGCGCTTCAACCTATCTTCCAGCGATTCGGAAACCATACCATAATCGAGACGCCACCCTTTATTGTTGTTTCGTGCATTGGCCCGATAGCTCCACCAGGTATAATTGTCCGGTTCATCATTAAAATACCGGAAGCTATCAATAAAACCGCTTTTGATGAAATTGCCGATCCATTCCCGTTCAACGGGCAAGAATCCCGAAACATTTTTGTTGCGTACCGGATCGTGAATGTCGATAGCCCTATGACAAATGTTGTAATCACCCAAAACGATTAGGTTCGGATGGGTCTTTCGCAGTTCATCCGCATATTTTTGAAAGTCGGCCATATAGGTGAGTTTATGTTCCAATCGGGCTAGATTGGTTCCCGAGGGCAAGTACATGCTCATAACGGAAAGATCTCCGAAATCGGCACGTAGGTTCCTTCCTTCGAAATCCATGTAATCGACCCCGGTTCCGACCTCGACATGGTCGGGTTTTATTTTTGAAAGGATCGCGACACCGCTATATCCCTTCTTTTGGGCACTGAACCAGTAATTATATGGATATCCCGCTTCCTCAAAAACCGAAAGATCCAATTGTACTTCCATGGCTTTGATTTCCTGAAGGCAGACCACATCGGGATCGACCATTTGTAACCATTCGATAAAACCCTTGTTCAAAGCGGCCCGAATACCGTTGACATTATAGGAGACAATTTTCATCAAAAGTCAATTTGGGCCGAAAATAGGGATTGTATTTTTTAAAGGGAAACCAAAACGGATTAATATCAATAGGCTGATCCATGTCCAAAAAGTTATGACGGATCTTTCGCATAGATAAAGTGCATCTTCCATTCAGTCCTTACTATTGTTGTTTTTTATAGCTCCAAATAGCAAGGGAATTGAATACCAGTGCCAAGATAATGGTATATATGAATTCCATTTTGATATCGGCCAAACCGCTACCTTTCATCAACACTTTTCTAGAAACCGATATAAAATGTGCCAATGGATTCGGAATCGTAAAATATTGCGCCCATTTCGGCATACTCTCGATGGGAGTGAACAAACCGCACATCAAAATAAAAATAAGCACAAAAAAGAAGGCTACAAAAATGGCCTGTTGTTGGGTCTCCGCAAAATTCGAGATCAAGAGTCCAAAACCCAGAACGGCTACAAGATTCACTATGGCATACCCAAAAACCAAAGTAACGCTTCCTCTTATTGGAATATCAAAAAACAGTTTGCTGGCGATAATCCCAACGGTCAAGATAACCAACCCAAGGATTAAAAAGGGGATTAATTTCCCCAAGATAAACTGCCATTTTTTGATAGGGGTCACATTGATCTGTTCAATGGTGCCCAACTCCCGCTCACGTACCACGTTCATGGCGGTCAGTACAATGGTCAATAGGGCGGTTATTTCGGCCAGGATTCCCGGAGCCATGAAATGGGTGTATTTCAATTCGGGATTGTACCAGTTTCTCGATGCTATCTGGATCATAGCCCTCGGAGCTGTTTGTGACATCTGCGCCATAGAGCCATTCTCAAGGATATCGCCATTGAACCCGGCAATGATCCTGTTCAGATATCCGAACCCGACGGTAGCTTGCTGACCGTTGATGGCATTTACCAAAAGTTGAAGGTCAGGGGCCTCGCCCCTAAAGTATTCCCTTTCAAAATCATTGGGTATCTCAAGTACAATATCCGCTTCGTTGGCCTGTAGGTAAGGCATGGCCTCTGAATTGTTTGTCGCATACGAAACAATTGAAAACTCATTGGCTGCCTCGATTTTGTTTCGTAACAGGCGTGATGTCTGCGATCGGTCCTTATCTATCAAAACAAGGTTGACATTTTTTACATCGTTGGAGGCCGCATTCGAAAGCAATAGCAATTGCACGATGGGCAATATTGTCATCATGGGCAGTAAAGCCTTGTTCCTGATTATCTGGATAAATTCCTTCTGTATGAGATAGCGCAGAACGTTCATAGGGCCATTATTCCAATCGGATCTTGAATTTTTTATAAGTCATGAAAAGAAAAAATAAGGTCATACCCAGCAAAACCGATACTTCGAAAAGGATAAAATTGAATCCTACGCCCCTGAGCATGATTCCTTTTAATATGGCAATAAAATAAGTGGCGGGGATAATATGGCCTAAATATTGCAAAACAACGGGCATACTCGCCAACGGAAAAATAAAACCCGATAAAATCATCGATGGTATCATCAGCCCCATTAGGGATCGCATCATGGCATCTTGCTGTGTTTTGGAAATCGTTGAGATGAGCGTGCCCAGCGATAGGGCGGTAATCACATAGAGCATACAGATAATCAACAAAAGTGTCAAGCTTCCAATGATAGGCACCCCAAATACGAAATATCCCAGGACCAGTACAAGCACTGCATTGATAAACGAGAGTATGGCGTAAGGAGCAACTTTCCCCAATATGATCAGCAAGGGCGGTAGTGGCGAGACCAACAATATCTCCATAGTGCCCTGTTCCTTTTCGCGGGCGATGGTCAGCGAGGTAAGCATGGCCGAAATTATCAAAAGGATGAGGGCAATGGTCCCCGGCACAAAATTATAGGCACTGATCAACTGAGGGTTATAGAGCATTCGGGTCTCTACCCTGACCTGAAACGGATTTTCCGCGAGCTTCAACCGTTCTTTCTGAAAATCCAGGATCATTGCCAAAGCGTATTGAACCAAGGTGTTGGCATTATTGGGATCTGATCCGTCCGCAATCAATTGCAGGGAAACGGGTCGGTTACCATACAAATCTGCACCAAAACTTTCGGGAATGACCAAGACCAACTTGGAAGTCCCTGCCTTGAACCCTGCTTCTATTTCCTTTTCGGAATGTAGAATACGGTTCAACAAAAAGTTGCCCGAACTCTGTATATGCTGTACCAACTGCAAACTACTTTGGTCTTTGGCATAGTCGAGTACATCGATCTTGGCATCTTTGAATTCATTGGTCACGGCATAGCCAAAAATGAGTATCTGGGCGATCGGCATTCCGAAGAGTATAAGCAAGGTACGCCTATCCCTTAGAATATGGTAAACCTCTTTTTTTACGAATGCCTTGAATATCTTGAACATTTCTTTTCTCTATCGTGCCAACTTCAGGAATACCTCATCCATAGTCTTTGCCTTGAATTGGTGTTTTAAATTTTCGGGAGTGTCCAACGCTTCGATTTTACCAGATACCATAATGGATACCCTGTCGCAATATTCGGCCTCGTCCATATAATGTGTGGTCACGAAAATGGTGCGCCCTAGGGCGGCAGCTTCATATATGGTTTCCCAAAACTGTCTCCGTACATGGGGATCCACGCCACCTGTCGGTTCATCCAAAAAAACGATTTCCGGATCGTGTACCATAGATACGGCAAAGGACAAGCGTTGTTTCCAGCCCAAGGGTAAGGCGGCCACCAAGGTTCCGGCCACATCGTTCAGGTTCAGTTCTTTTAATATGGATTGGGTCTTGCTCCTTATCCTTTTCTTGTCGAGGCCATAGATTCCGCCATAAAAGCGAATATTCTCTTTAACGGTCAGGTCATTGTAAAGACTGAATTTCTGAGACATATACCCGATTCGTTTTTTGATTTTCTCCGGATTTTTGGCAATGTCGAATCCCGCCACCGATCCCATACCTTTTGTAGGCTTACTGAGACCTATCAACATTTTCATGGCCGTTGTCTTGCCTGCACCGTTGGCGCCGAGAAAACCGAAAATCTCGCCTTTTTTCACAGTAAAGGTTATGGCATCGACAGCAGTAAAATCACCAAAGCACTTGGTCAAACCCTCTACTTGAATAATGTTTTCCGGCATGCTTAATCGTTTTTCGATTCCGTTCGACGGCTCAGCTCCAGGAATATATCTTCCACCGTTGGGGAAATCGGTCGTATTTCGGCATTTTCGAAGCCCAGATCGGTCAAATATTCCGTAATCTTTGAAACCGGGGTTTCGGCCTCAACGGTCAGGTGCAAGCTATCGCCAAAGGGAAGTACACTTTTGGTATAGGGCATTTTTCTCAGGCCCTTCAACAGTTGATAGGTATCATCGTATTTTACGGCGTACAAGGGCAGGTCATATTCAGTCATCAACCCTTCAGGGGTGTTGATGGTCAAGATCTCGCCATTTTGGATCAGGGCGATACGGTCGCAGAGACTGGCCTCGTCCATATAGGGTGTACTGACCAAGATGGCGATACCTTTTTGCTTCAGTTTTTTCAACATTTCCCAAAATTCCTTTCGGCTCACGGCATCGACTCCAGTCGTGGGCTCATCTAAAAAAAGTACTTCAGGCCTATGGATGAGCGCACAGCACAAGGCCAATTTTTGCTTCATACCCCCAGAAAGCTGGCCCGCCAATCGTTTCTTAAAAGGTTCAAGCTGTACGTAAATGTCTTTGATCAACCCATAGTTCTCTTCTATGGTCGTACCAAAAATCGTGGCAAAGAAGGATAGGTTCTCTTCGACACTCAAATCTTGGTACAGCGAAAATCTTCCCGGCATATAACCCACAATTCTCCGTATCTTCCTATAATCCCTCAATAGGTGGTTTCCGGCAACATGTCCCTCCCCGGAATCGGCAAGCAATAAAGTGGTCAATATTCGGAACAAGGTCGATTTACCTGCACCATCAGGACCTATCAATCCGAAAAGCTCGCCCTCTTCGACCTGAAAGGAAACCGATTTCAAGGCCGAAATCTTGCCATACGATTTGCTGATGTTGTCTACTTGAATGGCCTGCATGACTAGTCTATTCCAAGATGTTCGAATCGAAGATGACCTCAGCGGGCATACCGATTCGAAGTGTACCATCGTTTTTTACCCTTATGTCGAGCGCATAGACCAATGTGACGCGTTCTTCTTTGGTTTGAATGGTCTTCGGGGTAAATTCCGCCTCACTTGAAATCCAACTAATGGTACCTTCCAATTTTTTGTAATCGTCTTCGCCCGCATCGATCAAGACGGTAACGGTGTCGTTCAGTTTGACATTCTGCAATAAGGTCGCACTGGTATATGCCCTTAATTTCAAAGTGCTCAAATCGGCAATTTTATATAGGGGGGTTCCCGTATTCACGAATTCGGACTCTTCTTTGAACTTGGTCAAGACCGTTCCGTTGATAGGGTTTGTAATCTGGTGGTCGCTAATCCTCTCGTTGACAATGTCTATCTGGGCTTCGATGGGCTTTCGTTCGGAAAGGATGGCTCTGTTAGCGACCCCGATACGTTGTTTGGTAGAGTTTATCCGCTGGTCGAGTAAATCTACTTGTCCGTTCAAGTCGTCCAACTGTTTTTTTGTGGCCGCTTTTTGCCCAAACAGGGCTTTTGTTCGATTGAGTTCGCGAACGGCATTTTCCTTCTGTTCCAGAAGAATTGCAATGTCGGGGGCGGCTTCCTGTAATTTCCCGTCCAATGCATTTAGTTTGGCCCTTAGGGATAGTTTTTCCAAATGTAATTGGGTGGTATCTATCAAACCGACCGACTCCCCCGCTTTCAATCGTTCGCCTTCTTCAAGACCAAAGGAATTCAATCTGCCCGTTCCTTCGGCACTTATCGTGACCGATACCGCCTCGAAATTTCCGTAGGCATCCGACTTTTCATCCTCTGAACAGGCCACTGATATAAAGAGGGTCAGTACGAACGGTAAGAGCATTTTCAGTTTCTTCATATCTAGAGTTTTCCAAATAGGGTTAGGTATTCGATCTGTAGCTTCTGTTTTTGTACCAGATGTAATTCCAATTGTTGTCGCGCCGACAATTCGGCGTTCACTTGCATCAGGTAGTCGTTGGAGTTGATAACGCCTTCTTGCAATTGTACGGAGCTCTGTTTCAATATTTCGGATTGAAGGGCAACGATTTCTTCGTCCTTTTCGATTTGGCGGTCAACGGCCTCCAATTTTTTCCGGAAGTTCTCCCGCTGTTGTTCTATATTGAATTCGAAAACCTCACGGTCAATGGCAATCCGTTCTTTTTGAAGTTCTATTTTCCCACGCTCTTTCTTGGCAATGCCCCAATCGAAAATATTCCAATGGAGACGTAGTCCCCCCAATCCATAGGTGGCAGTGGAAACATCCGAAAAGTTCAAGGGATTGGGATACCCGATACCACCCTGGGCGAATAATGAAAGTCTGGGCATGCGACTGGCCCCTACCTTGTCTTTTTGCGCCTCGAGCAACGCGGACCGATAGTCAAAAAATAGTTGTTCGGGGCGAGATATGGTCAAATCACCTTGTTCAAAAAGCGCTTCGGGCAGCATTAATCGGATCTGGTTCGTCAACGGGATTCCCAAAAGTTTTGAGAGTACTTCCAAATTTGCGTCGATATTGCCCTGTAAATCGATTTCCTCCGATTCGAGCTCTATTTTGTGCACCTTTAATTTAGAAAGTTCGCTCTCTAGAATCGTTCCGTTCTCAAAACCGGCCTGCATTATGTCGATATTTGACAGAATGTTATCCATTGACAAGGACAATAAGTCTCTTTGCTTTCTTAGAAGAAGAATATTCAAGAAAAGGTCATTGACCCGATCTTTCAGGTTTCTTAAATCGACCTGCAATACCTGTTCGTTGACCTGCAGTTGAGACTTTTCCATCCGCTTGTCGGCCTTTGTAATACCCCCATCGAATATATCGTAGTTCAAATCGATATAGCCTCGATAACTTTCAAGAGGAACATCGATATTGATCGGACTGTTCGGAACGTCACCCCCAATCTGAAGGCTCTCACTCTGTAACTGCCCCAACCCCACAAGGTTTAGCTTTGGTAGGCGTTGCCGGTTCAATATTTGTAGATTGGTTTCTGAAATACTTTCCAACAAAGGTTTGTTTTTGATCAAAGGATAGTTGGTCTCCGCCAAAGTATACGCCTTCTCAAGACTTAAGGTCGATCGTTGCCCATGAACCGGAATCAACATCGTCATTAGAAGCCCTATGATAAGGCCCCTACATGCAGAGTATGTAAGGAATTTCATTGATTTAAAGTTCATTACAACGAAGATTTGTAGTCAGTTAATTGAATTAACCATTTGGTTAACACAAATGTAGAAAAAGAATCTTGATTTAACCAAAAAATTCAACCATTTGGTTAATTAATTGAAGATTGGTTCACGAAAGATTTGCGAATTACACCCATGATAATCGGTTTGCGCTCATGCAACATACTCGTGTACATGTTGTCGGGGATTTCCAACAGGTTAATAAAAATGGGTTTTGCGATAAACGGGAAAATAATCAACGACATTACCGTCAAGATTATGTGATGTGGTGGCATCTTTTTTAATATTCCCTGCTTTTGTTCTTGTTCTATTTGGGTAATGAGCTTCGGGAAGACCATGTTGGCATTCAACTTTTTGTTGAGGTCTTCCTGGAATTTTTCTCGGTTCTGGGATAGTTCGTTCAGCACGAACATCGGTATGTATGGGTTGTTGGTTATGGCCTCAGTATATCCGCTAATCAATCGTTCGACCTTTTCCATTACCGACCCTTCGCCCGAAAAAGCTGGTATAAATTGACTGGCCATAATTTCCAGAGCTCCATCCAAAATACGATTGAACAGTGATTCTTTATTGCGAAAATAATAATGTAGCATTGCCTTATTGATTTTCGCCTCGTCGGCAATGGCCTGCATACGTGCACCTGTATATCCCTTTTCAATAAAGATTTTTTTGGCCGCTTCCAGGATGGCCTTTTCAGTGTCTTTCTTTTGCTCTTTTTGAGCCATGAATTTTAATTTGCCCTCAAAATTGCAAAATAATATCTGCTTAAGAAAGAAAATTGACTTTTGGTTAAACCAAAAGGTTAAATAAGTTGACTCCCTTTCGCGCAACAATGACTTTCGATATGGGTGCCAGGAAAATCTAAAAAAGTTTGGAACGACATTTGATTTTCCTTTTCCAAATTAAAAATACATGAGGATGAAAAAGCTACTTTTTTTAACACTCTTATGGGCGGGAGGCTTTGTACAGGCACAGGAATACCGGTCATTTTACAACAACCATGAACTACGGTTCAACATGGGGCGCTTTTTGGCGACCACGGCCATCGAAAGTTCTTATGAGTTCTATTTCACTCCGGATACCAGCATCGGTGGAACGGTATTTTTCAATGGTGATGGCCTTGGTCGGAGTGGTAATTTCGGTATCGGGCCAAACCTTAGAGCCTATTTCGGCTATCGGCCAAAGAGCGGGATTTTTGCCGAGGCCTTCGGACTATACTATACGGGTGACATTGATATCGAAGACAATTTAGGTCGCAGGAACAATGATTATGGCACGACCGCCATTGGTCTCGGTCTAGGAAGAAAGTGGTCTACGTTCGGCGAAAAACTGACCGCGGAAATCAATGTGGGTCTGGGCCGGAATATCAATCCGCACGAATTTCAGGATTCTTTTATGTATCGAGCCGGTTTGTCGTTAGGGTTTCGGTTTTAAGCAGTATTTTAGTGCCTTATTGCTCATTGAATGAACATAAGGCCCGGTTTTTTGATTTTTCTTTTTTGTGCTATGGTTGTCCGAGCGCAAGACCCCGTTGACAACGATAGTATCACGCAACTGGACGAAGTCATTCTCTTGGATGCCCTAAAGAAGAAAAATGCCGTGGGCATCGTTCCTTCCGAAGTCATTTCGGCAAAGATATTTCAGAACTACAGCCCGGTTTCGATGGTCAATGCCATGAACCAAATTCCCGGCGTGTACGTTTTTTCCGGGGCTTTGAACACCAACCGTATCACGATACGCGGTATCGGTGCCCGAACACTTTTTGGCACGGACAAATTACGACTGTATTATGCCGATATTCCAGTAACGGATGGCTCCGGGTTTTCGACCATCGAGGCCTTCGACCTCGAGAACCTCAGCCAAATCGAGGTCATCAAAGGCCCTAAGGGAACATCTTTTGGTGCCAACTTGGGCGGAGCGATCGTTTTAAATCCAAAGGAAGCCCTGGGCAGGTCTACCAACTTTTCGAACAATTTTACGGTCGGGTCGTTCGGGCTTTCAAAAAACAGCCTCTCCTTTAACCATAACGATGGCAAGCTCAGGTTAGGACTTCAATATGGACATTTGAAAACGGATGGCTACCGCGAAAACAGCAACTTTGAACGCGACGGAATTCTCCTGAACACTTCGTATCGTTTTAACGACAAAAACAGAACGAGCCTGCTCGTCAACCACATCGGTTATACGGCACAGATTCCCAGTTCGTTGGGAGCAACCGCTTTTGCTGAGAACCCGCAGCAGGCAACGTTTACCTGGCGGGCTTCCAAAGGTTTCGAAACCAACGACTATACTTTGGTCGGCCTTAACCATTCGTACCAGTTCACTGAAAACTTTGAAAATTCGACCAGCATTTTTTACAGTTATTTGGATAAGGACGAGGCACGGCCCTTTGGCATCTTGGACGAAATTACCCAAGGCTTTGGCTTTCGAACCCGGTTTTCAGGAGATTTCAACTTCATGGACAATAAAGCCGATTATACTTTCGGAGGGGAACTCTACAAAGATGAGTATGATTGGGACGAGTTCGAAAACCTTTATGAAGAAAATGACGGCGATGGAAGCTTGAAAGGCAATCAATTTGCGCGTAATAAAGAATTCAGAAGACAATGGAACGCTTTTGCCACACTTTTGCTTCCTTTTACGCAAAAGTTTTCCGCGCAATTCGGAATTAACATCAACAAGACCGATTACGACTATCAAGACCGCTTCAATACAGGAACGGACAATAAAAGTGCCGACCGAATTTTTAAGGTCATTGCATTGCCGAGCCTGAACCTTGACTATACCGTTTCAGAAAACCATCGCGTCTATGCAAACATCAGTCGTGGATTTTCGAATCCGACTTTGGAGGAAACCTTGACACCAGAAGGGGTTGTCAATCCTGATATTGCCCAAGAAACAGGCATGAACTACGAATTGGGCACGAACCTTTTTTTGGATGATCGTCGGTTTCATTTGAACCTTGCGGTGTACCAGATGAACATTAAAAATCTTTTGGTCGGCGAACGCGTTACCGAAGACCGCCTTGTCGGAAAGAATGCGGGTAAAACACGTCACCGTGGACTTGAAATAGCCATGTCCTATAACTGGAAAATTTCCTCTAAGGTGCAACTATCGCCTTTTGTAAACTTCACCTTGACCGACCATAGTTTCGTCGAGTTCATTGATGACGGCGAAGATTTCTCGGGAAATCCGTTGACCGGTGTGCCTAAACAACGACGAACAGCGGGCATTCAATCGCGCTTCTTCGATAACTTCTATTGGAATATCTCGCATCAGCATGTAAGTGAAATCCCCTTGACCAACGTCTCCGATCTTTACAGTGACCCCTTTACCGTTTTCAATTCAAGAATGGGGTATCTAAAAAATCTCTCCGAGCATTTTACCTTGGGAATCGATTTTGGCATCAACAATCTATTTGATGAGGCATATGCGCAATCGGTGCTGATCAACACCCAAGGTTTTGGCGGCAGCGAACCACGTTATTTCTATCCTGGGGATGCCCGAAACTATTATGGGAGTCTACGTTTGGGGTATCGGCTCTAAACATAATATCGCCCGAATACCTTATATTTAGAAAACCATTACCCATCTTGTCGATTAAAGTTCAACTTATGAAACGATTCACAATACTTCTGCTGTTTGTTTTTAGCGGCTATTATGGCCATTCACAAGATTCGATGCTCTGTCAAGGAGCTTATTGGACGGAAGATGAAGCGGTCGTCGCCATGAAACAATTCGAAAAGGAATGGAATGACAAGGCTTCATGGGAAACCCGTGCCCAAAGAATAAAAAAAGGTATTATCGAGGGTATGCGACTTGAAAAGATGCCCGATATCAAAGGAAATTTTAATACGATCATCAACAATACCCGTGTTATGGACGGCTATATTGTCGAGAATATCGCCATTGAAAGTTTTCCCGGTTTTTATATTACGGGCAACCTGTATAGACCGACTAGGGAAAGTGAAAAATATGCCGCCATACTTAATGCGCATGGCCACGGACAAAATCCTCGCTTTTCAAAATCGGCACAAACAAGAAGTGCAGTGCTGGCAAGAATGGGGGCCATTGTTTTTACGTATGACATGATCGGTTATGGGGAGAATGACCAGGTAGATCACAAAATGCCCATTGCCCTTTTGCTCCAAACATTTAACAGCAAACGTGTTTTGGAGTATTTATTGTCAAGACCCGATGTGGATCCGCAACGCATCGGTATGACGGGTGAATCCGGTGGGGGTACACAGACTTTTATGCTATCGGCAATAGACGACCGTATTCGGGTGGCGGCACCCGTTGTGCAAGTCTCTGCCCATTTTTTTGGGGGATGCGTTTGCGAAAGTGGAATGCCGATACATAAAAGTACGGATCATCAAACCAACAATGCTGAAATCGCCGCCTTATTTGCACCGCGGCCTTTGTTACTGATATCTGATGGCGATGATTGGACCCGAAATGTGCCCCGTATCGAATACCCTTATATCCAAAAAGTGTATGCCCTTTACAATGGAGAGAATAGGGTAGAAAATGTGCATTTACCTTTAGAGAGACATGATTATGGATTTTCGAAAAGGGCCGCGGCCTACAATTTCTTAGGGCATCACCTTCAACTGAATTTTCAAACGCCTTATGATGATGGGTATAATGAAGATTTTGTTACGCTTTTATCCGCAGATGAATTAAAAGTATTCTCTTCATCCAAACCTACGAATCGTTTGCAAGGGAATAGTGCCGTAATGGAATATTTAGGTATTGGGCAGTAATTATGCCCCTTCTGTTTTATGTGTTCTTTTTAGTGGACTAAATCTTTTTCAGCCATTCTTTCATATCGACTGCTTTGTGTATGATTCCGTTTAATTCGGAAATAGCCACCCGTTCTTGTTCCATGCTATCTCGATAGCGCAGTGTTACCGACCTGTCTTCCAATGTTTGGTGGTCAACGGTAATACAAAATGGGGTTCCGTTGGCATCTTGTCTTCTATAACGGCGCCCGACGGCATCCTTTTCATCATAGAGTACATTGAAGTCCCACTTAAGATCATCGATAATTTCTTTTGCAATTTCCGGTAGTCCATCTTTTTTGACCAAGGGAAGTACCGCCGCTTTTGTCGGCGCCAATACCGAAGGAAGCTTTAAAACTGTTCTGAAAGTACCGTTTTCCAACTCTTCTTCCTGTAGTGCATTCGAAAAGACGGCAAGGAACATCCGATCCAATCCGATAGAGGTTTCAACGACATAAGGAACATAGTTTTTATTGGTTTCATGGTCAAAGTATTGGAGTTTCTTCCCTGAATATTTTTCGTGGTTACCTAAATCGAAATCGGTACGCGAGTGTATCCCCTCCAACTCTTTGAACCCAAAAGGAAATCGGAATTCGATGTCGGCGGCCGCATCTGCGTAATGCGCCAATTTATCATGATCGTGAAAGCGGTAGTTCGTCTCGCCCATACCTAACGACAGATGCCATCTCATACGCGTCTCCTTCCATTTTTCGTACCACTCTTTTTGAGTGCCCGGTTGAATGAAGAATTGCATTTCCATCTGCTCGAATTCGCGCATACGAAAGATGAATTGGCGGGCAACGATCTCGTTCCGAAAAGCCTTGCCTATCTGTGCAATCCCAAAAGGGATTTTCAGGCGACCGGTCTTTTGCACATTTAGAAAGTTGACAAAAATGCCTTGGGCCGTTTCCGGCCGTAAAAACAAATCGGTCGCGTTCTCGGCAGAGGCACCTAGTTTTGTGCCAAACATCAAATTGAATTGCTTGACATCTGTCCAATTTTTGGATCCCGACATCGGGCAGGCGATTTCTAGCTCTTCTATCAGTTTTTTGACATCGGCGAGATCTTCTTTTTCAAGACTACGTGCCAACCGCTTTGAAATGGTCTCGATTTCACCAAAATAACCGCTGACACGTTCGTTGGTCGTAACGAACTGATCCCTATTGAAAGTCTCGCCAAAACGTTTTTGTGCCTTGGCTATTTCTTTTTCGGCCTTTGTTTCGATTTTTGCGATATGATCTTCGACAAGAACATCGGCGCGATATCTTTTCTTAGAATCTTTATTATCGATCAAAGGGTCGTTAAAGGCATCGACATGGCCCGAGGCTTTCCAAGTGGTCGGATGCATAAAAATGGCGGCATCGATTCCAACAATATTGTCATTGAGCTGTACCATGGCCCGCCACCAATATTCACGTATGTTCTTTTTAAGTTCTGCGCCGTTCTGTCCGTAGTCGTATACGGCGCTCAGGCCATCATAAATTTCACTTGATTGAAATACATAGCCGTACTCCTTGGCATGCGAAATTACTTTCTTGAAATCGTCCTCTTGTTTTGCCATTCGGCAAAAATAGAATATTACTCCAAAAAACCTCTAATTTATTTGAGATCAAATCCGGTCGAGGAAAGCAGTCGCTCGTTTTCAAAGATGTTCAAAGTATAGTTGCCCGATTTCAAAGAACCTTCGGGTATGGTAATAAAATCACATACTTCGATATTATCGCCCGTAGTAATAATTTCGACCCGCTTGCTATATATATTACCGCTAACGGATATCGTATTGGCGTTGTCTTCTATAATGCGCTTGTCGGGATCCAAAAATTGCAAATAGAGAATACGCTGTTCGTTTGCTATTGTAGGGTCGGCGACAATGGTGACACAGCCTCTCAATTTTTCGATACTTGACGCTTTGTTCGTAATAATCGGTTTACCGCTTCGAAGCCTCATACCGTTGGCCAATGGTGCGTTCAGTTCTAAATAAGTCTTTGTCTTCAACTCATTGTCCAGTTCTTTACGCAGCTCTCGCTGGGCCGCTTCATTCTCAGCAATACTTTCATTCTTAAGTCGCAGTTCTTCGGCTCTCTTTCTCGCTTCTTCATACTTTTCGGTCAGCACAATATTATTGTATTTCAAAAAGTTGTTCTTGAGCTTTAAACTATCGTTAATGGCTTCCAGCCTTCTCAGTTCTCCTTTGAACTCCCTTAATTTCTCAATTGTAAAATTCAATTTCCCGACGGAATCCAATAATTGCTGAACCCTGTTCTTTGAAGTTTGAAGATCAATTTCACTTACCTCGTTGCGCACCTCAAGCCGGTCCAGCTCTCCTCGCATTAGAGTAAGGTCTTTGACCAATAATTCCTTTTCTTGCTCCAAAAAGCTGATTTGGGTAGTGCTTTGGGCATAGCTGTAGTAAAAGGCGATTAAAATACCAATTATCACGGCCACGAGAGCGGCAAGGATTATTTTGTAGTTGAATTTGTTATCTTGACCATCCATTGGAACAAGTGGGCTTTAGTAGGTTAATATTGCATAAAATTCGATGCTCTCTAAACTTTCAAATATACTAATAGATATAAACACTGTCCTACTACCCCGTGTGTGTTTTGGATGTAATGTCCATTTAAATAGAGGAGAGTACCTCATCTGTACCGTTTGTCGGAACGATTTGCCACTCACCGATTATAGCTTTAACGAAGAAAATGCGGTAGACCGTACTTTTTATGGTCGAATTAACATTAAAAAGGCAGGTTCTTTTCTATTTTTTACCGAAAATGGCCTTGTCAAATCCCTGATTCATCACCTAAAATATAAAAACCAGGAAGAAATCGGCGTGTTTCTTGGCGATTGGTATGGTCAAATTCTGAAGGAGGATATCGGTCTCGAAAAAATAGATTATGTGATTCCGGTACCCTTACACCCAAAAAAACTTAGAAAAAGAGGCTATAACCAGGTAGCCAAGTTCGGCCGACGTTTGGCCCACCATTTGGGTGCGGAATACTTGGAAAATGTTCTGGTCAAGACCGCAAACACAAAAACACAGACCAAAAAGGGTAGAATAGGGCGATGGTCGGGCGAGACCAAATTGTACAAACTCACGGACACTGTTTTGTTAAGGAACAAAAATGTTTTGTTGGTCGATGATGTAATCACCACAGGTGCAACTATGGAAATTTGCGGCAAAACCTTGAAACAAGTCGATGGCCTAACACTCTATGTGGCCAGCATGGCCATAGTTCCTTTGACAAAAAAATAAGATTCCCCAAGGTCGTCATAAGCCTTCTTTTAACCTTACTTTTAACGTTTTTGGTTTTTATTGATCGAACTGTTTTACAAATATGTCGTTACTTTGTCCACAAGATAGATTCTCGATGTTGCGACGTATTTTTGCCTCTCTTTTTATATTCTTTATCGCAATTGCCCTTTACCAATGTGGCCGTAGGGGGACCCCTACCGGAGGGCCTAAAGATGTGGATCCGCCCCAATTGGAACGAACGGAGCCGGAGAATATGACGATAAATTTCAAGGCCAAAAGAATACGCCTATACTTTGACGAATATATCAAACTTGTAGATATTCAAGACCAACTCATTGTATCGCCACCACTGAAATACACACCTGAAATATCCCCACAAGGTGGTACGAGCAAATTTGTGGAAATCAAAATCAAGGACACCCTAAAACCGAATACGACTTATACGTTCAATTTCGGACAAAGTATTGTGGACAATAACGAGGGTAATCCCGCCAGTTTTTTAACCTACGTCTTTTCAACAGGGAATTATATCGACTCATTGACCGTTTCCGGTGTTGTCAAAGATGCTTTTAATAAAAAAGCAGACGAGTTTATAAGCGTAATGCTCTATGAAATAGATAGTACGTATACCGATTCGACCTTATATCAAAGACCCCCGAATTACATTACCAACACGCTCGATAGCACTGTAATATTTACCTTGCGGAACCTTAAAGAAGGCCGTTATGCCATGTTCGCCATTAAAGATGAGGCGAAGAACAACATTTTTGATCAAAATGCAGATAAGATCGCTTTCATTCCGGATACTATTTCACTTCCGACCGATTCGACCTATCTGTTGACCTTGTTTAAGGAAATACCTGATTATAAGATAAGCGTTCCTTCGTTTGCCGCTAAAAACAAGATTGTTTTCGGGTATTACGGTGATGGCAAAAACATTGAGATCAAACCCTTGACCCGGTTACCCGATACAATTCGTACCATTGTCAGAAAAGAGCGTGACCAAGATTCGCTCAACTATTGGTTTACACCGTTTGAAACCGATTCAATAGTATTTGCAGTAATCAATGAAAGTCAGAAACTGATCGACACTTTTACCGTAAAAAGTCGCAAGGTCGGGCTCGACTCACTTAGGTTAAAACCAACGCAACAGGGTTCATTGAATTTTCATGATCCGTTCAACATCGAAGCAACTACTCCTATTGTCGAGATAGATACCGCGCAGTTCAATTTAATGAATAAAGACTCGCTACCGGTCAATTTTAAAATCGCCTTTGACAGTATCGAAAATCAAGTTATGGTGGATTTTTCCCGTGAGCCTAATGAAATCTACAAAATGCAGATTCTGCCGACCGGGATAACCGATTTTTTTGGCGAAACGAACGATACATTGAATTATAGTCTTTCAACAAAGAGTCTTGCCGATTACGGTAATCTGCAGTTGACATTGAACGGTGCGATAACATATCCTATCATTGTGCAGTTGACCGATGAAAAGGGAACCATAGTTAGGGAAAGTTTCGCGACCGAACCCCAAGAATTCGAATTTAACGCTCTTGATCCGGGCAAATACCAAATTCGAGTGATTTTTGATACCAATGCCAACAAAAAATGGGATACGGGAAATTACCTCAAAAGAATTCAACCTGAGCGTGTGAGTTACTATCCCGATGTCATAGACATGCGACCCAACTGGGAGTTTCCTGTTACCTTTACCCTAATAGAGTAAACTTGTCCCTGTCTTCTAAAAATCTAAGCTTTTCCCTATTGGAAATGATATGTTCTTTGTTCAAAACGGCAGTAAGAATTTCGTCATTTTCCGAATAAACCATCCTGTTGCCAAGGACGTCATAAACGGCCGAATGACCGGCATATTCATAATTTAAACCATCGATTCCCGTACGGTTCACGCCGATACAATAGGCCATGTTCTCAATAGCCCTTGCTTTAAGCAGGGCATCCCAAGCACTTACCCTTGGTTTAGGCCAATTGGCCACATAGACTAAAATATCGTAATCTTCGGTATTTCTGGCCCAGACCGGAAACCGCAGGTCATAGCAGATCATGGGGCAGATTTTAAATCCTTTATAGTCAACAATCAATTTTACGGTCCCAGACCCATAAACCTCATTTTCACCCGCCAAAGTAAAGGTATGGCGTTTATCATACTGTTCGAAATTGCCGTCGGGCCGCACAAAAAAAAGACAGTTCGTATAACGGTCATTTTCATAGAATGGAAGGCTTCCAACTAGGGCTACATTATTTTTGGCACTCTCGATTTTCATCCAATCCAATGTCTTTTGCCCTTCCGAAATATGAATATTGCCAGGAGCCATCGTGAATCCGGTCGTAAACATTTCGGGAAGAATGACCATATCGGTCTCAACGGGTATTGCTTCCAATTTTTTGGAAAATCGAACCCTGTTCTTCTCAGGATCCTCCCATATCAAAGATGTTTGTACCAATGCGACCTTCAGCTCTTTCCCCATCTATTCTTTGTTTTCAAGTAGGGAAATCAATTCTGGGACACCTTGAATCTTGGCATGGTCCAGGGCCGTATTTCCTCGGGAATCCTTTACACTAGCGTCAGCTCCATTTTCAAGAAGCAGCTTAATAATCTCAGGTCGATTAAAGGTCACGGAATAAATAAGGCAAGTGGATCCCATAGCGTTTCGCTCGTTGACATCGGCCTCGTTTTCTATCAGCTTTTTCGCGATATCGGTATATCCTTTAAAACAGACTCCCATCAGTGCGGTATTTCCGGATGCATCTTTAATATCGACCTTGGCACCCTGTTCGAGCAACAAATCCACAATTTCTTGTTGATCGTAATACGTAGCCAAAATCAAAGGGGTCGATCCTCGTTGATCCTTGCTGTCGAGCAACAACGGATTCTTTAGCAACATGGCCTTTACTTCCTTTAGGTTTCCCTGTCGTATCTCGTTAAAAAATATTTCGTTCATTACCTCTGTCCGTATCATAAATGTATGAAAAAAACCGTCACACCAGAGTTTGGGTGCGACGGTCTTTAAAGTAGAACTTTCCTTTAAAATTCTTACCTATCTTGTTCGACTTGATGGAAACAATTAAACCAAATCGAATCGATCTAGATCCATAACTTTCGTCCAAGCCGCAACGAAGTCTTTGACAAACCGTTCTTGAGAATCGTCACAAGCATACACTTCAGCCACTGCCCGAAGTTCAGAGTTCGAACCAAAAATCAGGTCGACACGTGTACCTGCCCATTTAACTTCGCCTGTTGTCCGACTACGGCCGGCAAAAATCTCTTCCGACTCTGAAGAGGCCTCCCAATTTATATTGAAATCGAGCAAGTTGACAAAGAAATCGTTGGTCAGAGATCCTGAACGATCGGTAAAGACCCCATGTTGCGATTGGTTATAATTCACATCAAGAACACGTAAGCCTCCTATGAGAACGGTCATTTCAGGAACGGTCAAGGTCAACAGTTGTGCCCTATCGATCAACATTTTCTCAGCAGGAGTAGCATGTTTCCCTTTCACATAGTTACGGAATCCATCGGCCCTTGGCTCCAATGCATCGAAAGACTCGATATCGGTCTGTTCTTGAGATGCGTCGGCACGACCGGGTGTAAAGGGTACCTTAATATCTTGTCCAACATTTTTGGCTGCTTCTTCGATACCGGCACTTCCGCCAAGAACGATCAAATCTGCAATTGAAACCTTTTTATTCGATTGACCTTCGTTGAATTCTTTTTGAATAGCTTCATACGTCTTCAAAACTTTGTCCAACTGAGCAGGATTATTGACTTCCCAATCCTTTTGAGGTGCAAGACGAATACGCGCTCCATTGGCGCCACCTCTCTTATCAGAGCCTCTGAATGTTGAAGCAGAGGCCCAAGCGGTGGCAACAAGTTGCGATACCGAAAGACCGGAAGCGAGAATCCTTTTCTTCAATTCGGTTATATCGGCATCATCGATCAAATCATAGTTTATGGCAGGAACAGGATCTTGCCAAATAAGTGCTTCTTGGGGCACTTCAGGACCAAGATAGCGCGCGATTGGTCCCATATCCCTATGTGTCAACTTGAACCATGCACGTGAATAAGCCTCGGCAAACTCATCCGGGTTTTCGTAAAAATGTCTTGAGATTTTTTCATAGGCCGGATCCATTCGCAATGAAAGATCGGTAGTAAGCATAAATGGCGCATGCTTCTTTTCAGGATCATGGGCATCAGGTATCGTATCTGCACCACCACCATTCTTAGGCTTCCATTGATGAGCGCCAGCAGGACTTTTGGTCAACTCCCATTCATAACCGAAAAGGTTTTCAAAAAATCTGTTGCTCCATTGGGTCGGCGTACTGGTCCAAGCTCCTTCAAGCCCGCTCGTAATCGTATCGGAACCACTTCCGGTACCAAAATTGTTCTTCCATCCCATACCCATCATTTCGATAGAGGCGCCTTCCGGTTCGGCCTCGACATATTCAGAATCAGGCGCAGCACCGTGGGTTTTACCAAAAGTATGTCCCCCGGCAATTAACGCAACAGTTTCATAATCGTTCATCGCCATTCGACCAAATGTCTCTCGAATATCATGGGCCGCTGCAACGGGATCAGGATTACCGTTCGGGCCTTCCGGGTTTACATAAATCAAGCCCATATGCGAAGCACCTAGGGGATTTTCAAGCTCCTGCTCTTTCGAATACCGCTCCTTATTGCCCAACCATTCACCTTCCGAGCCCCAGTAGATATCTTCTTCGGGCTGCCAAATATCTTCACGGCCACCACCAAAACCGAACATTTTGAGCCCCATGGATTCATGGGCACAATTACCGGCCAAAATCAACAGATCTGCCCACGATATTTTTTTTCCGTATTTCTTTTTAATAGGCCATAATAGAAATCGGGCCTTGTCTAGATTCGCGTTGTCGGGCCAACTGTTCAAAGGCGCAAAACGCTGGGAACCTGTGCCTCCCCCGCCTCGGCCATCGGCAATACGATACGTACCTGCGGCATGCCACGCCATACGGATAAATAAAGGGCCATAATGCCCAAAATCCGCAGGCCACCATTCTTGGCTATCGGTCATGAGATTGTACAGGTCTTGCTTTACTGCATCCAAATCCAACGACTTGAATTCTTTGGCATATTCGAAATCTTCGTCCATCGGATTGGCCAAAGAGGAATGTTGACGTAAGATATTCAGGTTCAACCGATTTGGCCACCAGTCGGTGTTCGAAGTACCTCCTCCGGCAGCTTCATTCAATTCTCCATTCAAAAAAGGGCATTTTGCACTTGATTCATTGACATCCCAGACATTGCCCTCTGAAGATGTACTCTGATTTTCATTACTCATATTATATTTTTTTAGGCTTTGCAGTATCGCAATAAGCGGTTAGATTCTGTTCTTTAAAAGTACAAAAAAACCGATGAGAAACATAAGTTTTTAATATTAATACACTATTAAATAATAGGTTTTGTTTATGGTTTTTGGCAACGCCAACCGCTTCAATTAAGCTTCAATGAGTGAAAAACAATTTCCTACAATTTTTGAGTTATTTCCTACGTTATTAAATAATTGTACTTTTGACTAACAAACCACCTTCTATTTTGGAAACTTTATCCGTTAATTTTCTTATTAAGGATTCACCTGCCGCCGTAGCGATTGTCGATCACAATATGAACTTCATCAGCCATTCGGATGTATGGCTTGCCGAATTCGGAAGGGGATTTAAGACTATTATAGGAAAATCTTACTATGAAGTACTTCCTGATATACCAATCGAATTTGTTGAAATTTTTGAATTATGCTTGAGGGGTAAGTCAGATATAAATAAGGGGCGGAAGTTTACACATCCCAATGGTCGCTTACAATGGTTAAAATGGAAAATCAATCCATGGAAGCAAGATGATGGTTCAATTGGCGGTTTGATAGTGATAATGGAAGACGTTACCGCGGAACAACGGATGGAAGAACTGCTTCTTAGGGCAGAACAGGTTGCCCAAATCGGGGGTTGGAAAGTAGATTTGTTGACCAACAAGGTTTATTGGACCGATATTACCAAAGCCATCCATGAGGTATCCAAAGACTACGTGCCCAATTTAGAGGAAGGCATCAATTTTTATAAAGAAGGTGATCATCGTGACAAAATCACTCAATTGGTCAGTGAGGCTATCAGCAAGGGAACGCCCTGGGATGCCGAACTACAGGTAGTGACCGCAAAAGGAAGGGAAGTTTGGGTCAGAGCCATCGGTGAAACCGAATTCATTGACGGAAAATGCGTCAGAATGTTCGGTACCATTCAAGATATCGATGACAAGAAAAAGGCCGAAATAGAGTACCAGAAGACAAACGAAAGATTGCTTTTAGCGGCAGAAGCCACGGGCTTTGGCGTATGGGAATTTGATATTGCAACCCAACGAACCATGTGGGATGCCAATATGTTCAAAGTATACGACATAGATCCAGAAGATTTCGATTCCGATCTTAACTTTTGGAAGCGAATGGTGTTTCCGGAAGATCTTGCCCGTATGGAAAAAAACGTCGATATAGTTATTGAAAAGGGCGGTACTTACAAAGACTATTTCTGGGTAAAGAACCCAAAGGGCAAAATTCTATACATAAGAACCCATGGCCTTGCGGTACAAAATGAAAGTGGGCTAACCGTCAGGCTAATTGGCACCGCTGAAAACTTGACCGAATATAAAAATACCCAGCTTCAATTGACGAAGACCGAAGAATCGTTGCAAGGGACTTTTGAAAACTCTTCGATCGGAATGGCCCTGGTAGGACTCGATGGCCAATGGACCAAAGTCAATGATAGCATTTGTAAAAGTGTTGGCTATTCGCGCGATGAATTATTAAAGCTAACGTTTCAAGATATTACGCATCCTGAAGATCTCGACAAAGACCTGACCTTATTAGAAGAGGTAATCGAAGGCAAACGTGACAGTTACCAAATCGAAAAACGATATTATCACAAAAAAGGCCATATTGTTTATGTGCTCTTGACCGTAACGGCCGTAAAAAAAATCAATGGAGACCTATCGCATTTCATTTCTCAAATAGTGGATCTTTCATCGCGGATAGAAGCCGAAAAGAAATTGACAAAGCTTTTAGATGTTTCAAGTGAGCAGAACAACAGCCTAATGAATTTTGCCCATATTGTTTCGCATAACCTAAGATCACATTCCAGCAACTTATCGATGCTTACAGGTTTTTTGGAAAAGGAAAAAAGCGAGACAGAACGGCAAAACATATTCGGCATGCTAAAACAGGCGTCGAACAGTCTCAATGAAACGGTACATCATTTGAACGAAGTGGTTCACGTAAAGGCAAGTGCACATGAAAAGATGAGGAACATTAATCTTTACGAAACCCTTAAAGGAGTTGAACAAAACATCTGTGTCCTCTTGAAGGAAAAGGAGGCAACCTGTAAAATAGCGATTCCAAAAAAACAAACTTTGAGGGCAATACCCGCATATTTAGATAGTATTTTACTCAACCTCTTTACGAACAGTTTAAAATATAGTCACCCCGACAGGCCGCCCTTAATTCAAATCAACTCAGAGGAATTGGAAGACAAAATCCTGGTCACTTTTAAAGACAATGGCCTAGGTATCGATTTGAAAAAGCATGGAACGAAACTATTCGGCATGTACAAAACATTTCATAGAAACAAAGATGCAAAAGGTATTGGCCTATTCATTACCAAAAATCAGATCGAAGCCATGAACGGCAGCATCGAAGTTGAAAGTACAGTCGATGTAGGTACCACATTTAAATTATTTTTTGAAAAAAACTGAAAAATGAAAAAAATTGACAGCACCTGTATTATCGACGATGATCCAATCTTCATCTACGGCACAAAACGAATCATGAACGAAGTGGACTTTTGTGATGATATACTGGTCTACAACAATGGTCAAGATGCCATAGACGGGTTGACCACCATGACCGAAGAAGGTAAAACCCTGCCTTCGGTAATCTTCCTTGACCTGAACATGCCCATTATGAACGGATGGGAGTTTCTCGAAGACTTTGTTAAAATACCTAATCATAATAGGGAAAAAGTAACTATTTACATTTTGAGCTCATCTGTAGACCCCCGTGACCTTGAGCGAATAAGGCATTATGAGATAATCAGCAATTATATTTTAAAACCGATTTCGGCCGAGGATCTAAAAAATGTACTTGAACAGGTAGGATAAGTACTTCCAAGTGTCATCAACAACTTGAATTAAGTTTTGAAGTGAAGTACCTTTATTAATTTCTTGTCCCCGGAGTGTAGTCATCAGGGGCGACTTGCGGTTGATTGGTCGTTCCTTCTTCGCCCGAATCATTAAAAATAATCCATTCGCGAAAGTCATAGACAGATCTGCCTTCTGCAATGTTTGAATTGCGCAATGCCCTGCCATCTTCAAATTCATGATCCGTACCTGAACCGTCTTCGCCTACTACGCCAAATACATCAATGAGCTTTCCGAACGGGTCCACTAATTCTAGATTGTCATCTCCATTAGAGTCTGCCGGACTATTGAACCCCACGCCAATATCTGGTGGAAAACCATAGATCATTTCAAATTCTTCAGCATTTGGCGAAATTACAAAAGTGCTTTCGCCGGCAATTGTCGAACCCGATAAATCAATGGTTGAACTTATAGCAGTGTTATTATTCGTATAACGGTTCAAACGCCACCCTTTAAGACTTTGGGACTCCGAATCTGAATTATAGAGTTCGACAAACCGAGCACCGGGATTGTTATCGGGATCCGCCAATTCTGAAATAAAAACCCGTGTCGATGTAAATTCATCGATTAAATCTGGACAACGTTCACCGGTTAAATCAAGATCCTCTATATCCCTTATAACAAGTTTGTAATTCTCATTTTCCCTTAATAATACTCCCGTAATCGTTCCATTTCCATCGGGTAATACCTCCGATTGAAAATCAGAGCACCTATTGTTCTCCGTTATTAATTCATTATCGTTACAATCCAGCAATAAACGTTCCGTTTCCTTTTCGGTCACGGCATACATTTTATCTAACTCCTCAAAAGAAAACTCCACATCTTCAAAACTCACAAGGGTGTTCACTATTTACTTCTGAAAATCTGTAATCGCAATTAGTGTTACATCTATTTTTTCTGAACTTAGATAAATTTTTTCGAAGGATAGATATGCCTTATTTAAGGTTTTTTTAGATATATAGCTGTTTTTTTACTAAAAAAAGCTACTTTTCTCACATAGATAATATTTCATAATTCTTAATTATTATTACATGGATATTACCCATAAGGTGAACAGAGGTTCGGAATGGCGCAAATGGGATTTACACATCCACACTCCTGGCACACAAAAAGCAGATAACTTTGATGGACAAAATCTTGAAGAAAAATGGAAACGCTACATTAAAACAATTAATGAATCTTTAGAAAAAATATCAGTAGTCGGAATTACGGATTATGTTAATATTACAAATTATTTTAAGTTCAAAGAACTCATAAAGACGAAGGAAATAACAAAACAATTCGATTTAATAATTCCTAATATCGAACTTCGAATTCTACCAGTAACGGCAAATACAATTCCTATAAACCTACATTGTCTTTTTAATCCAGCTATAGATAAGGAGATTGAGGATAGATTTTTATCGAAATTGACTTTTAGACACGGTACAACTAATTATTCAGCCAAACCGACCGAACTATGCCGTTTAGGAAGGGCAATAAAACAAAATCAAGAGCTTGAAGAGAACGCAGCAATAAGAGTTGGTTGTGAACAGTACGTTATAAACTTTGAAACATTAAGAGATGTTTTTGACAAAGATCCTGACTTAAGGAAAAATTGCGTAATAGTGGTGTCCAATAAAAGCAATGATGGAGTTACAGGTATAGTAAGACATGAAGGATATTTTACTCAGGAGGGCTCGCAACTTGATGCAACAAGACAAACAATTTATCAATTTTCTGATGCAATATTTTCATCAAATGAAAGTGATAGAAAATATTTCCTAGGCCAAAAGTCAGACAATAAAAATGAGGTAATAAGAAAATGTGGATCTTTGAAACCATGCTACCATGGTTGTGATGCACACGATAATCACAAAGTCTTTAGACCAGATGAAAATAGGTTTTGTTGGATTAAGGCAGACCCAACTTTTGAAGGATTATTACAAACTCTTTACGAACCAGACGATAGAATAAGAATTCAACCTTTGAAACCTGATTTGAAAAATGACAGGTTCATTATTTCTCAAATTAAATTTAAAGATGGCAGTGGCAAAGTTTTTAGTGATCAGCCAATTCTGCTAAATGAGAATTTGAACTCTATAATTGGAGGGAAATCTGCAGGAAAGTCCCTGCTTTTATATTCAACGGCGATGAGTATTGATCCTGACCAAGTCAAAAAGGCCGCTCAAAGATTGGGCTTTGAAGGATATAAATTTAAAGCTGATTATGATTTTGAAGTAACATGGAAAAATGGCCTTGTCAACACTCTAAAAGGAAAGGAAGAAAAAACTCAGAAAATTATATACATACCCCAGCTATACATTAACTATTTGGTTGAAAAAGATAATAAGGAAGACTTAAACAAACTAGTCGAAAATATACTTCTCCAAGACCCAGAGTTTAGAATTTTCTTTGATGAAATCAAAGAAAAAATTAAAGTAAACAATGAGGAATTAGATTTAAACCTAAGTAATTATATAAGAACAAGAGAAAAAGCTTTAAACCTACAACAAAGAAAAAAAGAAATAGGAGCTTCCACAGAAATTCAGAAATCTATTGATAGTATTAGCGAGGCTATTAAAATTGCTCAGAAATCAAGCACCTTGAGTCCTGAGGAATTCAATGCCTATAGTTCTCTAATGGAGCAAAAAGCTAGAATAGAGAAAACAATTGATAAAATTAAGCAGGAAAGAACTGCAATGGTAAATGTGCTTGCCGAAATCAAATCACACAAACACCAACTTTTAGGAAACCAAGTAAACGGAGAAAACGCAAAGATAAAAGGTAGTATCGAAATGATTTTGGATGACCTGAACGAGATACCCCAAGAAATATTAGAGGTCAAAAATCGCATCGGTATTGATTACAACGCGTTAATATCTAACCTTGAAAGTAAAATTTCTCTTTTAAACCATGATGTAAAGGAAAAATTAGAAAATCAAAAACTAGAAGAAACAAAAAATAAACTTTTACCATTCAACACCAAACTTGAAGGACAGAAAGAATTACAAAGGCTCATAAGTAATCAAGAGTTAGAAAAGAAAAAACTTGAAAGTGCTATCACCCATGAAAAACAATTCCAAGTTGCATTATTAGACTATCACAACATAAGAACCGCGACCGCAGATATTCTAAAGAAGAGATATGAAAATTATGAATCTATAGCTGAGTATATAAATCAAAAGCGGAGAAATGTTGGGTCTGGAGTTTCCTTGGACTGCTCCCTTATTTTCAAAGATGTAGATTTTCCACTCTTCAATCAAGTGAATAGGGCAACACTTAGCAAAGAGCATATTTTTAACTCTCTTTTTAATGAAGATTTACTCAATTATCGTGCAGTGCCAGAGTTCTATAAAAAGCCAATTTATGTTAAAGACAATAAGACTCTTACAGATAACAAAAATAGTTTCATAATAAGTCTGAAGCAAGGTTTTAGTTTAGAAGAAGTTCTTCGAGGTCTTATCAAGGATGAATTCATTCTAGACTATTCTGTTACTTATAAAGGTGATGATTTATTACACATGTCTCCTGGAAAGAAAGGAACAGTTCTACTTATACTATTTTTACAAATTAGTTCATCAGAATATCCAATATTAATTGACCAACCTGAGGACAATTTAGACAATAGAACCATATACGAATTACTTTGCAATATGATCAAACAAAAAAAGAAAGATCGACAAATTATTATTGTTTCGCATAATGCAAATTTAGTAGTCGCCACGGATTCAGAAAACATTATAGTTGCTAATCAGCAAGGGCAAGGGGATAATGAAGAATCAAATGGATATCAATTTGAATATGTGAATGGGTCAATTGAAAATTCATTTCCTCAGAATAAAACAATCTCAAAAATTTTGAATCAACAAGGTATTCGTGAGCATGTTTGCGACATTTTAGAAGGTGGTAATGAAGCGTTTAAACAAAGAGAAAGGAAGTATTCTATTAAATAGAAAAGTTATTTCTATTTCCAATAATTTTAGAAAGCAGGAATCCATAATCCTTCTTACCTGATCACAAAAAAAGGCCAATACAAAGGCTATCCTTTTCGAACCTATGCGGGAGGAAGTTATTCAGGCGGGTACTCCGATCATTTTCCGGTATATGTTTTTTTGATAAAAGCCTCCCCCGACCCCTCCCAAGGAGGGGAGCCAAAATAAAATGCTATAGCTCGGTAATCTTAATATTCCTCCACCTTACCTTGATACCGCCGCCATCATGTATCTGAAGGGCAATGCCTCCCTCTCCCTGACCGATTTTTTCATCGGTAAGGGTAATCATTTGGGTGCCGTTGAGCCATGAAGTTACCGTATCACCGTCAACACGTATTTTCATCGTATTCCATTCGCCCATTTTTAAGGCTTTGTCTTTTTCGGAATCCGGTTTGATCAACCAACCACGGCCATACGATTCATAAACGCCACCCGTGTCATGGCCCGGAGGTGCTACCTCGACCTGCCAGCCATTGACTTTTGTTCCATCGACTGTTGAACGGATAAAAACCCCGCTGTTACCGTTGGCCTCTTGTTTGAAATCTAAGGTCAATTCAAAGTTTTTATAATGGTCGTTCGTGCCCAAATAACCATAACCTTTATCGGGACCGCTTTCACAAACCAAAAGTCCGTCTTCGACATACCACTTTTCGGTGCCATAAATTGTCCAACCATCCAAACTTTTGCCGTTAAACAACTCTTTTTCCTGTGAGACCGCCAATGTTGCGAACAGCAATGCTGCGACTAGTACTAAATTTTTCATGTGTTATTGATAATATATTTGTTATGTGGATATCGACGATATTAAGTATTCATTATAATGTTAATAGCTTACTTCATTCAATTGAGCCATTGCCCCCAGGGAATCCTGCTTAAGATCAGTATCAATCCCAACCCATAGAAGAGGGCTATACTTTTAAATTTCTTTTTCCCTTCCATAAATTTCTTATGGCGCGACCATCCCACGGTAATCAAGACAAGGGCCAAAATATTTACAAAAGGATGCTCCACCGCCAATAAGCGCGCCGCAGAAGTCAATCCTCCCATGCCGAATTCCCGAATCGCGCTAAAACCATTTGCCGAAACGAAATACAATATCAGCCCTACTAGCAATTGAATATGGCACAGAATAAGCGCGAACAAACTCAAGCGTAAGTCTTTACCCATCGTGAACATTTTATTGCCGACCAAGCCCATTATAGCATTTGCAACGGCAAAAAATAGAACGGCCAAAGCGACGTAGGCCAAATAGGAATGAAGTGTCTGTATTATTTCGAACATGGTTCTGGTTTTAGCTTCTAAAAATAATGAATTTTGGGCATAAAAAACCCTGCCGTTTGGCAGGGTTTTAATGTTATGTTTATTTCCTTTTAAAAGTTGTATCTCAAAGAAAAGTTCCATGTGGTACCAAAACCAAACCATACATAGTTGGTGTCGTCAATATCTTTGTACAACGTGGCCCCTGTCCCTTGGAAATTGGTATTGGACTCCGCAATATAAACGGTATCAAATAAATTATTCACATTTAGCCTTGCGAACAAATTGGAACCTCCAAAATCAAAAGTGTAATCCAATCCTAAATCAAATAAGTTATAGGTTGGTAACTCTAAAGCACCAGGATTGTCAGGAGTTAAGAAAGTATCATCTTGAGCAACATCAAAATCGGCGTATAAGTCGGAAGCTATTCTCCAGCTTAAATCAACATTAAATCTATCAAACAACTCGTATTGCGATGAGATGTAAGAAGTGAACTGAGCCGCATTCCCAACTTTTACGTCATTTATGTAAAGTGTTGAAGAACCTACCTGCTGATTGTTATCATCAAAAACACTTGCTACAACATCGTCCTTATATCTCCAGTTACCCAGTGACAACATACCCTCTAATTTAAGCCTATCGATTGGTCTAGCGGTTACTTCTACTTCGACCCCTTGGTGCAATTGGTCAATCCCCTGATATTGGGCAGTTCCTGAAATTCCTCCCTCAAGAGTCACTCCATTGGAATCGAACCTATTATTCCAAGATGTACTATAGAGGTTTAAATCTATACGTAATCCGTTACTTCTAAAACCATAACCCAATTCAATGGACGTAATTTTTTCAACTTCCAAATCTTCGTTGACTACATTAGCAAAATTTGGGAATACGGCATCAAACAATGGTTGACGTGCTATATAACCGGCATTAAAAAATACATTATTCTTGGCATCAATATTATAATTGGCTCCTCCTTTTAGGTATCCTCCCGTGATATTTTTTCTGTCACTCTCTACATTGTTGGGCTGATCGAAGTAATCAATTCTTTTGTATCCTTGGTTAGAAATACCTGCCTGAAGCACAGCAGAAATATTTTCTTGGTCTTTATACTCCACAATACCGTTAAAACCTGTCCATCTAACATCGCCAATGTTATAGTAATCAATTTTATCACCATTCAGACCAGTATTTTTAAAAGGGGAAGCTTCAATTGTTTCGGTCAATATTGTTCCATTTACCAAATTCCTATTTCCCGTACTATAATATGCATCCAATCCTAAAAGATCGTTCAAAGCCCGGTAATGATACCCTTTGTATGCCCTTAAATCAATCCCTACTCCATAAGTCCAATTGTTGGATTCGAATTTAAGGTTGGATATGGCCCCATACCAGTTATGTGAATTCATGGAGGCCCTACGAATCAAAATAGCTCTATTTACATCATCGTCATTGTACCCATTAGAACCAATCAACAAACCGTCGTAGTTACCATTAGCTCCGGAATAAGGACTTGTTGTCGCGCGGTTTACATTGACTACATTGTCAAAGTTAATCGATCCATCAGCGTTTCTAGATGCGGCCCCGTTACCATTTTCTAAGAGATGTTCAGTAAGATCTATATTAAATGGAAAAAGATTTATGTCACCATTTCGGAAGTTGCCTCCTCTTGGCCCAGTTCCTCCTCCACGGCCCCAAGAACCATAGACCGAAGAGGAGAGTGAGACATTATCACTAATGTTCCAATCCCAGTTCAAGGTACCGATAGGCTTGTTGTAGAAATTTCTTCTTATGTTATATTCTTCACCGTTCAGTGTACCCCAATCAAGATTGAATTTTCTATTGATATCATCATCACCCCCAAAGTTTTGATAATCCCTGATAGACAACCATGATGATCTTTGGTGGTGCCATTGGCCAGCTCCCGTAAAAGTAAAGTTAAAGGCATGCGCATCTGAAGGCTTATACCCCAATGAAAATAAGTATGTATAACCTTCACCTTGGGTACCATCTACGTAGCCATCACCGGTCCAACGACCTAATAATACACTAGTGGCCCAACCATTTTCATTTGTTCCAGTATTGTATCCGGCAATCGTTTTAATGTAGGCGTCATTGCCCATAGTCGCACCCACAAAACCACCTTCTTCCTTGTCGGTACTTTTTGTTACGATTGTAACGGTACCACCAACAGATGGTACTGCAAGTTTTGAGGCTCCAAGACCTCTTTGAACCTGCATCCCAGAGGCTACATCAGAAAGACCTTGCCAGTTAGACCAGTAAACCCATCCATTTTCCATATCATTAACTGGTTGACCGTTAATGATAAATGCCGTATTGCTTTGGTCAAAGCCACGAACATTAATACGCGAATCTCCATAACCGCCGCCAGTTTTGGTGGCATAGACAGAAGGAGTGGTATTCAACACTTCAGGAAATTCCATGTTCCCTACTTTAGAAACGATTTCTGAAGCGGTTACCGTACTTACAGCAACGGGCGTTTCCCTTTCCCTTGCCAAATCAATCACTCCCGTTCCAACAACAACAACCTCACCAAGTTCCTCGGCATCTGGCATTAGCGATATGGTTCCTACGCTTCCTCCAGTAAATGGCACCTTCTGTGTTATAAATCCCAAATAAGAAATTGTCAAGGTGCCGGAATCTGCTGATACTTCTATCGAAAAATTTCCGTCAAAATCGGTAGATACCCCGACCGAAGTGCCTTGCACTACTACATTGGCCCCAGGTAACGGGCTATTGGTATCACCATCTATGACGGTACCAGAAACAGTTCCTTGTGAAAATGCCATGGCAACCATTAAAAACGCCACCATAGCTAAATACGTTTTTTTCATCTCGTAAAGTGTTTAATTAGTTTTTGAGTGTCGTGCAAAAGTGTCTCATTTTTTGCGCTTCTACATTAAGCAAACGTTAAATAACGTCGCTGCAAATTTAACATAAAATTGGCACAAATAGCTTCTAAAGACCTGTTAGGATCAAAGGCCTCTATACAGAATTGCATAAGTGGCAGATTAATTCTTAAAATGTTGCACTAACTGCATTGTCGACCCATCATGATCGGCAATATTACTACCATGCAAGTCATTCAATATGGTACCTGCCAATTGTTTACCCAATTCCACGCCCCATTGATCGTAGCTATAGATATTCCAAATGGCGCCTTGCACAAAAATCTTATGTTCGTAAAACGCTATGAGACTCCCTAAGCTTTCGGGGGTAAGTTTATCGATCAATATCGTATTGGTAGGTCTATTTCCCTCAAAAACCTTGTAGAGCATCAATTCTCTTATTTCATCAACGTTTAGATTCTTTCTTTCAAGTTCTAATCGTACATCTTCAATCGTTTTGCCGTTCATCAATGCCTCGGTCTGGGCGAAGAAATTGGCCATTAACTTTTCATGGTGGCCAACATCGCCGTACAGCGATCGTTTAAAACCTATAAAATCAGCAGGAATCAATTTCGTGCCTTGGTGGATCAATTGAAAGAAAGCGTGCTGCGAATTTGTACCCGGCTCGCCCCAAATAATAGTGCCCGTTTGGTAATCGACCCGGTTTCCATTACGATCAACACTCTTACCATTACTCTCCATGATACCTTGTTGCAAATAGGCCGAAAATCGGCTTAAATATTGGGAATATGGGATAATCGCTTCCGTTTCAGCGCCATAAAAATTGTTGTACCAAACACTCAAAAGTGCCAAAATTACAGGTATATTCTTATCAAATTCTGCTGTTTTGAAATGCTCGTCCATTTTACGGGCACCGGAAAGCAATGCCTCGAAATTTTCAAAACCTACGGCCAAGGCAATTGAGAGTCCTACCGCACTCCACAAAGAAAAACGTCCCCCGACCCAATCCCACATGGGGAAAACGTTCTCGTCGGCTATTCCAAATTCGGCTATTTTTTCGGTATTGGTAGAAACGGCGGCAAAATGCCTGGCAATATCTTTTTGGGTTGCGTTTTTCAGAAACCAATTTTTAGCCGTAATCGCATTACTTAAAGTTTCTTGGGTGGTAAATGTCTTTGAAACAATAACAAATAGCGTTGTTTCGGGATTCAATTCCTTCAAAATACCATGTACATGATCGCCATCTACATTGCTTACAAAATGAACGTTAAGATGGTTCTTATAAAATTTCAGAGCTTCGGTGACCATTGCCGGGCCTAGATCGGAACCCCCAATGCCAATATTGACCACATCGGTGAAGACTTTTCCCGTGTATCCCTTTTTGTCGCCGGATATCACCGCATTTGAAAACGCTTTCATCTGCTCTTTTACCCGATATACCTCAGGCATTACGTTTTTTCCATCAACCAGGATATCGTCCGATTCTTTGGCCCTTAATGCGGTATGGAGCACAGCCCTATGTTCGGTTCGGTTAATGATATCACCGCTAAAATATTTTCGGATGTTGTTTTTCAGATCTGCTTCATCGGCCAGTTGCAACAACAACCGCAATGTTTCTCCGGTAATTCTATTTTTTGAAAAATCGACAAAAAAGCCGTCCCATTTCAAACTGAACGCCTTCGCCCTGTTCTTATTGGACGCAAAAAGTTCCTTTAAGTGGATTTCCTTGGTTTGTTCGTAATGCGCGGCGAGTTTTTTCCAGGCCTCAGTAGTAGTAGGGTCAATATTCGATAAGGACATTACAGGGCGGTTTAATAGTTACAACAATGTTTGCAAAGCACTATACAATAGGCCGCAAAAATAAACTATAAAACCGAGATTTTTAAGTATCGAGGAATACTGGGTGAAAATCGATTATTCTAAACTTGCCAAGTCTTCCTGGTCGACCACCTTTTCAGGAAAGACAATACAATCCAATTGATCTTTTAAAGGATCGATGTATGCATAGTACTCAGGTCTTAACGCTTCGGGCAAAGGTTCGGCCTTGGGGAGTTCTTCCCTTAAGGGATCCACTTGACGACCGTTCTTCCAAAAACGGTAGCAAACATGGGGGCCTCCTGTGTTACCCGTCATTCCGATCCACCCAATTACATCACCTTGACGTACGAACTCGCCACGTTTTACCTTTTGTTTTTTCATATGCAGGTATTGGGTCGAATAAGTCGCATTGTGGCGAATCTTGACGTACTTACCATTACCCCCTCTTCGGGTCGATTCTGTTACGACACCATCAGCGGTCGCCAAAATAGGCGTGCCTATCGGTGCGGCATAGTCCGTGCCCTTATGAGGCCTTACCTTATATCCATAGTAACGGATTCTTCTTTTGAGGTTATATTTTGAAGAGAGCCTTCCGAATTTCAAGGGTGCCCTTAAAAAAGTCCTTCTCAAATTATTGGCCTCGTCATCAAAATAGTCAACTATGTTTTTGAGGGAGTCATTTTCATAGGCAAAGGCATAGATAGGTTTGCCCTTATGTTCAAAATAAGCGGCCTCTATAGGGCCGGCACCCGCATAGATGGAGTCATTGATATATTTTTCCTTATAAATGACCTTGAATTTATCCCCTGCATCCAATTTAAAGAAATCGATGGTCCACGCGTAGACATCGGCTAAATTGTTGGTCACGTTATAATCGATTCCCTGCTCCTGGATTACCTGTGATATCGAAGATCCGTTCTCGATAATACCCGAGGCTTCGCGTTCTACATATTTGACTTTCTTTTTCTTTTTGTAGGCAGTTACGCTGTCCCTAAAGTCTACCACCGTATAATTGATAGGATCGTTTTCATAGATGAAAACCTGTGCTATCTCGGATGTATCTTTTGATTTCAAGATCAAATAGGGTTTGCCGACCCTTATTTTTCGAACATCAAAAGTATCTCTGAACTCTTGCGAGATTTTGGCGATCTTTGGATAGTCTACTTTGTTTTCGATCATAAGTTCGCCAAAACTGTCTCCACGCTTTATGGTGTCTTTCTGAACTTTAAAATGGCTGAAGTCGAACCCAAACTGCTTTTTGGTAACCGATTCGGCCAAAGATATGACCTCTTCGATTTTGTCTTCCTGCTCTTGCAAAATTTTTTGCTGTTCCTTTTTGCACGAAACAAGTATTGCCATTAAAAATAAGAAGCCCCAGAACTTATGCATTTCTATTTTTTAGTTTTTCGGGATTAAAGATATGCTCTACCCATTGTTTACCCCAATCATTTAACTCTTGTTTTGTATATATTTCAGGAAAAAACACGACTTTTTGAAAACTTGGCGGAAGGTAATCTTTCCAGTTTGTTCCTCCCGTAGCGTCAATTTGGCCTTTCTCTTTTCCCAAATACCTATGGGCCGAACCCATATGCATCAACGGCCAATTTACGTTCGCGTTCAAATCCAATGTCTTTAACGCTTCGATCAAGTCTTTATTATGTCTTTTATTCTCGGACAATTGTAGATATTTATGGTATATCGTACTGTTTTGTACTTGTTTGGCAATTCGGATCAACCGTGGTGTATAACGATATTCAAATTGTTTTAAAGTCAATGTTTTTTCACCGGTCGCCACATCGGTCGCGCCTTTTTTCCAATAGATGTGCTCATAAAGCTCTTCAATACTGTCTTTACCAGAAAAACGATCTCGTTCGGTATGGTGCACTAGATTTTCCATGGGCGTGGCATAAATCTCGATCATGCGATACTGGGCCGACTGAAAACCGCTTGCGGGCAATAGAGCCATTCGGTATTGAAGAAATTGTTCCCGCTCCATCCCTTTTATCATAATACTGAACGAAGAAATAAGGGCCTGGTAATAACTGTTTATTCTTCTAGCCTTTTCAATAAAGAAATCTATGCTTTGGGATTTGTCGTCAACAATCTGCTTTTGTTCATGCAAAATCAGCTTAAAGTACAATTCGGTAATCTGGTGGTACATGATGAAGATTTCCTCATCGGGAAAATGTGTTCGCGGAATCTGTAGGCTCAACAGGGTATCGAGATGAATATAGTCCCAATAGGTAAGGTAACGTTGGTATAGCAGTCCGTCTAGATAAGAGCTTAAATCCTGGCCTGAATTCTTATATTTTTCTTCAAGTTTGGATATTTGGGTAGCAATTTGCTCTTTTTTGTCCATCCTAGCGGTAATTCCTGTTTAATTTGAAGACAAATTTAGCAATTACCCTCTTATGTCAATCCATTATGATCTTAAACTGATGTTTGAGCCCGTTGTACCCATCTAAATCGGCTTTGATCGAGCCTACGGCCAAATCGGCCTTAATGCGTACCGGTATTTTGTTTTTGTCATTGGACACCCATAATGAAAGACTTTCCTGCTCTTTGAACACCCTGCCGGATTGAACATAAGGCCGAAACTTTAGGCATTCGACCTTGCCGAATTTCGTTCTTAAAACCTCTTTGCCCAAATATTTGAGCTTGAAAGGAAATATGCCATCGTCATCGTATAGCATGTTCAATTGGATGGATTCCCCTTGAACGAGGTCTTCCAACTCAAAATTGTTCCGAAGGTAGTAAAAGGCCGAAAGTAAGTCTTGAACGCTATCTTGTAGCGTAAAACTCATCTTCTTTTTATTCTTTTTATCGTTCAATTCCGCCTTTGATTTTTTATGGTCAAAATTGATTTCGATATCTTTTGTATAGCCTCCCTCGTCAATCTTGCGTATAAAACGGTACGGCCGACCGTCTTCTTTGTCAAAATAACTCTCATAAGTATCGTCCACCTTGAAGAATACGCTTGCAAGACCGGTAGTTTTACCTTTGCCCACAACATGGTAGGCGGGAATACCTTCTATTTCGGCCGATTTAACTTGTAAGGTAGCTATGCTGGCGTTCAGCCAGCCATAGTGCATGCGAAACTTAAGCCATTCGCCAGGCTTGAACGCCGATTCCTTTTTTTTTGATGTCTTTCTATGCGAAATATTTAGGTAATCTTGTTTGGCATTCATCACCAAGCCATTGTCATTGCTTTCTTGGGCAGTTATCAAAAACCCAAAGGACAAGAAGATAAGAAGCATAAATTTCTTCATCGCTTAGAGAATTGCACTAAAATTACGCAATGAGTCGTAAAACTTAGCATTAGTTACAATTACTTAAACAAAATTTATTCCAAAGTATTGTAGCAGAATTATAAAAAAAGCCCAGTCTTGAAACTGGGCTTTTCCTAAATAACCAACCAAACTTTAAATTATGAAAAACCAATACTTAAAGTTGTAAGGGAACCACCCCTTACTGACACAAATTTAATAACTAAAATCAGGGTCTAAATAGGTTTTAACTTACTTTAACTATAACCTTAACACTACTTTATAATTCGACCCCCCGTTTTGGCAGATCATTAAGACTATATAGTGCTTATAATGTGCCCCGAGCAGCCTGTTCCCGTTCGATAGCCTCAAAAAGTGCCTTAAAATTTCCGACACCGAACGACTTGGCCCCTTTTCGCTGTATTATTTCTATAAAGAGTGTCGGGCGATCTACTATGGTCTTCGTAAACAGTTGCAAAAGATATCCTTCTTCATCACGGTCGATCAAAATACCATGCTTTTTTAATGTTTCGACATCTTCATCGATATCTCCTACCCGCTCTAGAAGATCATCATAATAGGTTTCTGGAACGTATAAAAACTCTATCCCTCGCTCACGCATGGCCGATACCGTACTTACAATATCATTGGTCGCCAGGGCCAAATGCTGTACACCAGGCCCATTATAAAAATCAAGGTATTCCTCGATTTGCGATTTCTTTTTCCCTTCGGCGGGCTCATTGATAGGAAATTTAATCCGTCCGTTTCCATTGCTCATGACCTTGCTCATCAATGCCGTATAATCAGTCGCAATATCATCATCGACAAAAGATACTATTTGCGCAAAGCCCATGATTTCTCCGTAGAACTTACACCAAGTGTTCATCTCGTTCCAGCCTACATTGCCCACAATATGGTCTATGAACTTAAGCCCTACCGGTTCGGGATTGTAATGCGATTCCCATTTACGATAGCCTGGTAAAAACACTCCTCGATAATTATTCCTTTCTACAAAAATATGTACGGTTTCGCCGTAGGTATATATGCCCGAGCGCACCACATAGCCATCTATATCTTCTTCGCGGGTGGGTTTCATGTACGGTTTCGCACCTCTTTTAGTAGTCTCTTCGAATGCCTTGGTCGCGTCTTCGACCCAGAGTGCTACGACCTTGACACCATCGCCATGTTCTTCAATATGCCTGTTTATCTCACCTCCCTTTTGCAAAGGGGTCGTCAATACCAATCTTATCTTGTCTTGTTTCAAGACGTATGAAACCCTGTCTTTTAAGCCGGTTTCCAGCCCGGCATAAGCCTCCGACTGAAATCCAAGGGCCGTTTTATAGAAATGTGCCGACTGTTTGGCATTGCCAACGTACAATTCGACATAATCGGTACCCAAAAGAGGAAGAAAATCCTCAGCTTCGTTGAATAGTTTTTTCAGGGAATATTCGGTGTTCTTTAAATCTTTTAAATTCTTAATTTCCGCTGCCATCATTTTTTGTTTATAGAAGTGATACAATAAAACCTTTTTCGATAGATAGATCGAAAATTACCACATGGCCCTGAGATGGGAAGTTATATCGATACGTTGTTGCAGCATGTTCAAATATCCGTTAGTACAAATATCGGAAAAAAAGAAGCAAAATACCCTTTAATCGGTCAAAACCAATATCCTATACTAAAGAAAAAATTACCATCCGAAACTTCGGGCGACCATGAATAAATAACTTGAACTGGGCCTAAAAAGGATTCCCATCCATAACCAATTCCGTATCCGGAATAATCCGGTGCGGTAAACCATTCGGCGGTTCTAAAGAGGTCATCATCCACGTTGGCAAAATTGGCGGCGAACAGCAAGTGGTTCTTTGGTGCAAACTCAATATCCAATCTACCATAAGCTTTCACAAAACTGTTTCCGGGCAGACTTAGAAAATCATATCCATAAAAGGGGATAAAGTTATTGATAAGGTCCGTACCATAACCTCCCAATACAAAGTCAAAGGTAGTTACATTAGAGGTTCCCAGCTTGAACCCCCCTTCGGTCTCCAGATTCAAGGAAACGTTCTTGAAAATCGGAAAGGCCCCGCCCATTCTGGCCTTCGCTATTGAATATTCCTTAAAATTATCATTGTAATCCGAGGAAATCAGATAAAAATGGAAATCACCGTTAAAATACAATCCCCTCGACGGAAAGTATTTGTCATCATAACTATCTAAAATGAGTTGACCAAAAGTACTATAGAAACTACTTTTCTCGAAGATGGTTCTACTAGAAGACGAAATCGATGAAGACGCAACTTCATCGCCAAAGGATTCCCCCAAGGTATTGGTACTATATTTGATAAACTTATGTTCCGCCCCGATACGAAATACCAATTCTTCCTTTAAAGAAGTTTGAAGATAAAATTGATTCGTTAGATCGGTCACATCCAATCTTATATTGTTCAGCCCAGCATCGTTCGGAACATTAAAATTCGTTTGTATCAGGTCAAAATTAATATCTTGCTTAAATGCGTTGAACCTTGAGTTTATCCCAAAACTCCAATAGGATCCTTTATCCACAAAATACTGAAGATCATACCTGAGATTGTCGCCAATAATAAAATCGAGCGAGGCAACATCATCTTTGGTCAACAGCTTCTTATAGGTCACGTTCAGCAGTGCAGCGGTCTTGTACAAATCGTCGTAGTGGGCACCGAGGCGAATATAGGTCTTGTTGGGGTTTTCATTAAGATCGAGTACCAGATCCACACCATCATCATTCGACAAAAGCTCGTATCTTATGGTTTTGAAGTTATCGGTCGCCGAAAGGTTACTGATGCCTTGTTGTAGTTTTTCAAAGGTTATTTTCTTGTCCAGATCGAAACGAAGCTTGCCCTTTACATATCCACGGGTGTAGTTTTCATTTCCTTTTAAAATGAGTTGCTTTACTATAATGGTATCCTTGACATCTACATATTTCACCAATGCGCGATCGTGTCGTTGTTGTTCGGAAATCCTTTCTAGAGCGTTATAATTTTGCCTTGCAGCGGTTTCTCCACTCTCGACGATTTTCGTTGCCGCGTCAAAATCGATTACCGAATAATCCCCCATTTCGGGTTTGATATATATATCGGTAAGTTTCGATTTCTCCACCATATCCAATGCCGTTCGATAATTGTTGATCTGCAACAAGATTTCCGTTGCCGAAAGTAACGCCTCACGATCTCTGAGTCCATGTTGTACATCGACCCCGATTATTACATCCGCTCCCATTTTTTTGACCTCTTCAACCGGATAATTATTGACCACCCCCCCATCGATCAACACTCTGTCTCCCATTGTAGCAGGTTCAAAAAGTGAAGGCAAAGTACCGCTAGCCATAATGGCCTCCGGTAAATACCCCCGATCCAATATTACCTCTTCTCCGGTCTCGACATCTGTGGCAATGCAAAGAAAGGGAATGGATAATTTACTGAAGTCACTGACATCCTTAACATGATAGAGTACCCTTACCAATTCGTTGTAAATATTCTGACCGCCTGAATATGCAGGTGGGAACGAAACCTTGAAATTGTTAAAGGGCAGTGTCAACGCATATTTTTCGGAAGCTTCTTTTTCATAGAACGATTTCGCCCCCCGAGGAAGGTTATCTTCAATCAAAGTGACAAAATCGGTATTTCTGAAAATCGAATCCAACTGATTGGCCGTATAGCCTGACGCGTACAGCCCCCCGACAATCGCTCCCATACTGGTACCTCCGATATAGTCGATTTTTACCCCGGCCTCTTCGATTACCTTCAAAGCTCCAATATGGGCCAAGCCCTTTGCGCCACCGCCACTAAGTACGAGGCCGACCTTCAAATCCTTACCCTGCTTTCTGTCTTGTGCGGTCAACAAAACATTGACCATAAGAGACAATAATAAAATACCTTTTCTAAACATAGCTGGGCACAGGCTGTCCATTTTAATGGAATGTTTCATAAATTATTCTTGCTTTGGCCAAGCCGACTTTTTCGGCCAACTTCTCCATAGGCGCTTCCTTCACGCGCTTGACCGACTTAAAGTTTTTCAATAGTTCTTCTGCTGTTTTTTCGCCGATCCCGTCAATATCGAGTAGTTCTGATTTGATTGCCCCCTTGCTTCGTTTGTTTCTGTGGAAAGTTATACCAAATCGATGCGCCTCATTGCGTAATTGTTGTATTATTTTCAGGGATTCGGATTTTTTATCCAAATAGAGCGGAATAGAATCTCCCGGGAAATAGATTTCCTCCAATTTTTTGGCGATTCCGACAATCGCTATCTTTCCTCGAAGCTCAAGTTTATCCAGGCTTTTCAAGGCCGATGACAACTGGCCTTTTCCCCCATCTATTATTACTAATTGCGGTAATGGTTCATCTTCTGCAAGCAGCCGTTTATAACGCCTAAAAACTACTTCTTCCATCGAGGCAAAATCATCGGGGCCATCCACGGTCTTGATATTGTAATGGCGATATTCATTTTTGGACGGTTTGCCATCTTTAAAAACCACACAGGCCGCCACCGGATTCGTGCCTTGGATATTACTGTTGTCAAAACATTCGATATGACGGGGTTCACTGGACAAACGCAAATCTTTTTGCATTTGCGCCATAATGCGATTTGTGTGCCTATCAGGGTCGATGATCTTGATTTGATTGAAACGTTCTTGCCTATAGAACCTGGTATTTCGTTCCGATAGTTCCAAAATTTTCCTCTTGTCACCTAATTTGGGAACCGTCACCTTAAGCCCTTGGGGCACCGTAACTTCAAAAGGCAGATAGATCTCTTTTGATTCTGAATTAAATCGTTCGCGTATATTGACTATAGCAAGTTGTAACAGGTCTTGGTCACTCTCGTTCAGTTTCTTTTTGATTTCCATGGTATGCGACCTTACAATAGAACCATGGGAAAGCTGCAGAAAATTAACATACGCCAACGTCTCATCTGAAACAATGGTAAAGACATCGACATTACTGATTTTAGGGTTCACTATTGTCGACTTTGCCTGATAGTTTTCAAGTACGTCTATTTTTTCTTTGATACGCTGGGCCGCCTCGAATTTCATTTCGTCGGCCAAAACTTTCATTTGTCTTTTGAAATAATTTAAAGACGATTTAAAATTGCCCTTGATAATCTGTCTAATATCATCGATTTGGCGATTATACTCCTCTTCGTCTTGAAGTCCCTCGCATGGGCCTTTACAGTTTCCCAAATGGTATTCTAAACACACTTTGTATTTGCCAGAATCAATTTTTTCTTGGGAAAGATGGTAATTACAGGTTCTTAACGGATATACGCTTTTGATGAGTTCCAACAGGGTTCTCACGGTCTTCATACTGGTATAGGGGCCAAAGTACTCAGACCCGTCCTTTACCAATTTTCTGGTGGGGAAGATTCTAGGGAATCGTTCATTTTTTATACAGATAAAAGGATAAGACTTGTCGTCTTTGAGCAACACGTTATACCTCGGCCGATGCTTCTTTATTAGTATGTTCTCCAACAAAAGTGCATCGGATTCGGAAGGAACAACGATGTGCTTAATCCGGACAATCTTTTTTACCAGCACCCTAGTCTTACCATATTCATGGTTTTTCGTAAAATATGAAGAGACCCTTTTTTTTAGGTTCTTGGCTTTGCCGACATAAATCAACTTTTCGTCAACATCAAAGAATTGGTATACCCCAGGACCTTGTGGCAAAGTACTCAATTGTATTTTTAAGGGAATTTGGGACATGAACTCGCGCGGATTCCGATTTAACTATATCATAGGTTAAATTACTATGTTTTTACAAAACCGTATCTCGTTTTTGCCTTTTTTAACGAAAAACCGCTTCTGTCTTGTTTTACTATTTTCAAGACAAAAAGGAAAGCTTAAAAAATAACTATATGTGTTTTAGCAAATTTTTAGGTCGAAAAGAAAGTTCTTGCAAATCTTGACCTTATTTTTCATTTTATTTTTTAAAAATTTATCTTAATAATCTGAATACTAGAATTTTAAAACTCAATGATGAAAATATAGCGTTATTTAAACGTTAAATTTTTTATAAAAAGATGTATTTCGTCGATAAAAAGTTGCATTTAATAGGATTTCGAAGAATTTTTTTATTTAAATTTAACGCATCAAAATCATTTTCCCCTATGGACAACTACATCATAACCCTCGGTCTATATTTAATGCTAATGTTATTCTTCAAAGTATATTATGCCGTAGCGGCAAAAGAATAGTTTTGCATGCGATTCAAAAATCGCAAAAATCATATCACCCCGAATGTTGAAAAAAGATTTGCGCGCTCATTACGTGCAACTTCGAAATAACCTAGAGCCACAAACACTTCTCAATTTCAGTTTAAGTATTGCCAATAAGCTTCTCGAACTCCCCATTTGGTCCTTTGACTATTATCACTTATTTCTACCCATTTCCAGAAAAAGGGAAATTGATACGACTTTTATCCTATCGATCCTTCAAGGAAAAGACAAAAACATCGTTCTGCCCAAAATCGCTTCCAAGAGTACTTTACGACATTTTCTTTTGACCGATGCTACCAAAATAAAAGAAAATGATTGGGGAGTGCCCGAACCAGTCGATGGTATAGAGATTGAGCCAAAAAAAATAGATGTGGTGATTCTACCTCTTATGGCCTTCGACAAAATAGGAAACCGTGTGGGTTATGGAAAAGGGTTTTACGACCGGTTCTTGAATTCATGCCGCCCTGAAGTCTTAAAAGTAGGTTTATCGCTATTCGAAGCCGAAGAAGAAATCATTGAAACCAATCAACATGATATCCGATTGGATTATTGTGTCACTCCAGAGCGAATCTATAAGTTTTCCGATGATTCTTCCGTATGACCTTCCAATTTTATATCAACTCCTTTTTCTTCATCCTTGGTATGGCCAAAAGCCTGCTTATTGAAAACCAATAAGATACCAACCCCGGTACTGATGGAAGTATCGGCAATGTTGAAGACGGGTTCAAAAAAACGAAAGTTCCTTCCGCCAAAATGAGGTACCCATTCAGGCCAAGTTGTATCTACCAACGGAAAATAGAGCATGTCTACCACCTTACCATAAAAAATTCCGCCATAAGGTTCATCGGAAAACAAAGTGGCTACATTGTTATTGCTGTCGTCAAAGATTATCCCATAGAATATTGAGTCAATAATATTGCCAAGAGCTCCGGCAAAAATTAATGAAACGGCCATGATCAGTATGTTGGAGGCTTTTTTTTGTATCACATCGTAAAGCCAATACCCAATACCAACAATGGCAAAAAGGCGAAAAATTGTAAGAAAGAGTTTGCCCGAACTCTCAGAAATCGGCAACACATCGCTTAGTTTTGCACCCCATGCCGCACCTTCATTCTCAATGAACAAAATTTTGAACCAATCAAAAACATCGACCGATTCGCCCAATACAAAATTGGTCTTGATATAAATTTTGCTGATTTGGTCTATTACTAAAATAGCAATGATTAGTAATAGGGACTTTTTTAAGTTCATCGATTCAAAATATGAGGGGCAAAAATAGGGATATTAATCGGTTTTTTTTATCTCGATATTACCTGTGGTAGATGTCAGAATGAACCGATTTTCGCCATTAGGCATATTTTCTTTTTGTATTGTTCCGTATTTACTTGTTGCTTCGAAAAACCCACTCTCACTTTGAACCTCGATATTGCCGCTTCCGGTTCTGATCTCTGCGACCGTAACAATATCATATAAATGACAATGACCGTCATCTAAGGTTACTTTAAGATTTTTGTAATTTCCTATAGCATCGACATTGCAATTAGTTCCAAAAACCTGGACCGATTGATAAAGGGGCAATTTGATATCCAGAGCGATCGAAACCATCTTATGTGCACTTAGTTTGTCATTGGGATTTTTAAAATTAGGCTGAAACCCGGTTGCTATTTGTAACGTACTCCCTTTCTTTTGAACACTCAATAACAAATCTGTCCTGTACTCGCCATCCATGGTAGCTTCAATAATCACCTCATCGGTGTTGACCGTCGAAAGATTTATTTGAAAGCAGTTCGTGGCATCAATTTGGATCAATGAGGTGTCCGGATCGACAATTGATTTCTTAACGACTTTTTGAGCATGGATAAAGTGGAAAGATGATAGCGCAACGAAAAGCAACACAATTCTCATTCGCGTTCTTTTATAAAGAGAAACGTCCGCCAGTGGCGGACGTTTTTTTTACTTCTGCATATTTTTGGCCTCGATGCTCAACGTTGCGTGGGGTACCAGTTTCAGTCGCTCTTTATTGATCAACTTACCGGTCACTCGACAAATGCCATATGTTTTATTCTCAATTCGCAAAAGCGCATTTTTCAAATCGCGGATAAACTTTTCTTGTCTTATCGCCAATTGCGTATTGGCCTCCTTACTCATGGTTTCCGAACCTTCTTCAAACGCCTTGAATGTTGGCGAGGTATCGTCCGTTCCATTATTGCCATCGTTCATATACGAACTTTTTAAAAGTTCTAAATGGCTTTTGGCCTTTTCTATTTTTTCTTCTATAAGTACTTTGAACTCCTCCAAATCCTTATCTGAATACCTAACTTTTAAATCTGTAGCCATGTCTAGTGTTTTTCAATAAACAATTTAGTGTTCACTTCATCAAATGCCACCTCGGTGCCATCTTCCAATATTTCCTCTAAATCAAGTTCAGCGGTCAACGTTTCGTTCTTAATGTAATTCAGGTTGCTCTCGACCGCTTTTTCGACCAACCCGTCTTTTAAGATTTTGATGTCTATTCTATCGGTAACATCAAAACCTGAATCTTTTCGCATATTTTGAATCCGGTTGACAAGTTCCCTCGCGATACCTTCATTTTTAAGCGCATCATTAATCGTAACATCCAAAGCTACGGTCAAAGCCCCCGAGCTGGCCACTAACCAGCCTTCGATATCTTGAGAGGCTATCTCTACATCCTGTAACTGTAAATTAATGATTTTATTTTCAATTTCCAGCGATATTTCGCCTTCTTGTTCGATTTTTTGGATATCATTCTGATTCAATCGGGCAACCGCCTGGGCGATTATCTTCATATCCCTTCCATATTTGGGGCCCAAGGTTTTGAAATTCGGCTTGATCTGTTTGACCAAAATTCCGGAAGCATCATCAAGAAGCTCAATTTCCTTAACGTTCACTTCCGATTTTATCAAATCGGCCACGGCATTGATTTCATCCCTTTCTTTTTTGCCCAAAACCGGAATCATGATTTTTTGCAACGGCTGACGCACCTTGATTCGCTCTTTCTGACGAATTGAAAGCACCAAGGAAGATATGGTCTGCGCCTTTTGCATTTTACTCTCCAATTCTTTGTTGACAAAGGATGAATCATACTCGGGAAAGTCGGACAGATGCACACTTTCGAAAACCTCCCTTTTGGTTGTACCCGTAAGGTCACGGTACAATTGGTCCATGTAGAAAGGCGCAATGGGGGCAGATAACTTGGCAACAGTCTCCAAACAAGTATAAAGCGTCTGGTAGGCAGATATTTTATCCTTTTGGTAATCGCCTTTCCAAAAACGTCTTCGGCTCAAACGCACATACCAATTGCTCAAATTTTCCTGAACAAAATCGGATATGGCCCTTGCCGCCCTGGTCGGTTCATAATCGCCATAGGCATCATCCACGACTTTTATCAGGGAATGGAGTTCGGAAAGAATCCACTGGTCTATCTCCGCTCTTTCGCTCAAAGCAATATCGGCCTCGGAGTAATCAAACCCGTCAATATTCGCATAAAGTGCAAAAAAGGAATAGGTATTATAAAGTGTGCCGAAGAACTTTCGTTTCACTTCGACGACACCATCAAGATCAAATTTCAGATTGTCCCACGGATTGGCATTTGAAATCATATACCAACGTGTCGCATCGGGTCCATGGTCGTTCATGGTCTCGAACGGGTCGATGGCATTGCCCAAACGTTTGGACATTTTTTTGCCTTCTTTGTCCAAGACCAATCCGTTAGAGACCACATTTTTGTAGGCTACGGAATCAAAAACCATGGTAGCTATTGCATGTAACGTATAGAACCATCCCCGGGTCTGATCCACACCCTCTGCAATAAAATCGGCAGGAAACGCTTTTCCTTCATCGACTAATTCTTGATTCTCGAAAGGGTAATGCCATTGGGCATAGGGCATGGAACCGCTATCGAACCAAACGTCAATCAGATCGCTTTCGCGCTTCATCTTTTTACCAGAGGCAGAAACCAACGTAATACGGTCCACTACATTTTTGTGAAGGTCGATTTTTTCGTAGTTTTCTTCGGACATATCACCAATCATGAAATCTTCGAAAATGTCTTTTTCGAGAATTCCGGCCTCCACTGCCTTGGCCATTTCCGATTTGAGTTCGGCCACCGAACCTATCATTATTTCCTCTTTACCGTCATCCGTTCTCCAAATGGGAAGTGGAATCCCCCAATAACGGGACCTTGAGAGGTTCCAATCGTTTGCATTGGCCAGCCAATTACCGAATCGTCCTTCGCCTGTAGCTTTTGGTTTCCAATTGATCGTTTGGTTCAAATCGAACATATTATCCTTTATATCGGTAATCCTGATGAACCAAGAATCCAATGGATAATACAATATCGGTTTGTCCGTACGCCAACAATTGGGATAGCTATGCACGTATTTTTCAACCTTGAACGCCTTGTTCTCTTCCTTTAAGCGAATAGCGATTTCAACATCTACAGATCGTTCGGGAACTTTATCGTCGTCGTAATATTCGTTTTTGACATACTTGCCCCCCAATTCCTTCATCTCGGGTCGAAACCTGCCTTGCAAATCTACCAAGGGTACGGGGTTATTATTTTCATCCAATACCAACATGGGCGGTACTGGCGGGTCCGCTTTTTGGGCCACGAGCATATCATCGGCACCAAATGTCGGTGCGGTATGCACAATTCCAGTACCATCTTCGGTCGTTACGAAATCCCCTGAAATAATACGAAAGGCATTTTCGGCATCTTGATAAGGCAAGGTATAATCCAATAATTGTTCGTATCGAATACCGACCAAATCCTTTCCCTTGAATTCCTTGACCACATAAAAAGGAATCTTTTTATCTCCGGAAACATAACCCAATAATTCAGGCTTGGTTTTGACCTGTACAAACTTTCCTGAAAATTGTTTGCCGACGAGGTTTTTGGCCAAAACTACGTTCATCGGCTCAAAAGTGTACTGGTTATAGGTCTCGACGAGCACATAATCAATTTTGGGGCCAACGGTCAAGGCCGTATTCGATGGCAAGGTCCAGGGGGTTGTCGTCCAAGCCAAAAAATAAATGGTGCCTTCATCTTGTAGAAATGTCGGCAGTGTATCTTCAATGGCTTTAAACTGTGCCACTACAGTGGTATCCGATACATCTTGATAGGTGCCGGGCTGGTTCAATTCATGTGAGCTCAATCCGGTACCGGCTTTGGGCGAATAGGGCTGAATCGTGTACCCTTTATATATTAGGCCCTTGTCGTAGATCTGCTTCAACAACCACCAGACCGTTTCCATGTACTTTGACTTATAGGTAATATACGGGTCATCCATATCTACCCAATACCCGATGCGCTCGGTCATCTCGTTCCAAACATCGGTATAGCGCATAACCGCCTTTTTACACGCCTCGTTGTATTCTTCGATCGATATCTTCTTTCCGATATCTTCTTTGGTGATGCCCAGTTCTTTTTCGACCCCTAGTTCAATAGGAAGTCCATGCGTGTCCCAACCTGCCTTTCGCTTGACCTGAAAACCCTTCATGGTCTTGTACCTCGGAAAGATATCTTTAATGGTCCGCGCCATGACATGATGAATTCCCGGCATGCCGTTTGCCGAAGGAGGCCCCTCATAAAAAACATAGCTTGGGCATCCTTCCCTTAAGGATACGCTTTTTTCAAAAACATGGTTTTCCTTCCAATAATGCAAAACTTCTTCTGCAGCCTTGGGGAGGTCGAGTCCATTATAATCTGCGAACTTCATAGCGCTATTACGACAAATTAAGGGTGCAAAATTATAAATTTAGTTCGACTTTATATGATTTCCGAACAAATGAATCCTTATGGCGGTTTGGCCTTGAAGAAATGTTAAAAACTGACATCTAAAAATACCTCCATTACGTATATCCTAATGTCAAATGAATTAAACACTAAAACAAAACAAAATGAAAAAAGTACTTTTGGGATCAATTTTAATGCTAGCCCTTAGCATATCGTTCGTTTCTTGTAGAGAAACCGCCGACAAGGCAAAAGATGGTATGGAAGAAGCTAGCGAGGCACTTGAAGAAGCCGGTGAAGATGTTATGGACGCGGCCGAGGATGTCGGCGAAGACATCAAAGAAGCCAGCGAAGATGCCATGGATACGGTAAAAGAAGCTGGCGAAGATGTTAAAGACGCCGCTGAGGACGCTGCCGACGATGTTAAGGACGGTGTCAAAAAAGTTGCCGAAGAGGTAGAAGATGCCGTTGATGACAACTAACGACATTTAGTTCTTTAGAGATGAAAAAACCCGACGAAATCGTCGGGTTTTTTGTATCCGCCTTTTTGACAACATTGCTGCTTCAAAAGGTATAATCGATTCCGAAGATAGCATTTAGGCCCGGTGCGACGATTCCCGATGAATAGGTGCGATATCTTTGATCGGTCAGGTTCTCAAAACTCAACGAAGCTTTTAAGGCATTTGAAATGGTGTACTGCGAACGAAGGTTCAGTGTATACCAAGATGGTGAATACGGATTGCCGTTGGCATCGGTAGCATAAATATAGGTTTTGCTTCTTTCCGATAGGGCCAAGTCATCATAGGCTATTTCTCCATTATAATTCAAGAAAAGATCAGTATGCAACTTTTGGTTCTTCCAAACAATATGGAAATCCCCGAAAGTTGGTGCGGCATGTCGGGCCGGGGTATCGGTGCCATCGCTCTCTTCCTCTATTCCTTTTGTCAAGGTCAAATTGGATGTCAGTGAAAGGTTTTCGGCCAAAAATGCTTCAAGGCCGAACTCAAAACCGTAGACATAGGCTTTCGCCGCATTCTGAATTGCCTGTACGTTGCTCAATTCACCTTTATAGTCTATCTGCGTCTGTCCGTTATATTGGAAATCCCGGCGTACCAAGGCATCTACCAAATAGGTGTAAAAGGCTGCGCCCCTAAGGACAACTTTGTCCTTAAAATTCTTTTGGACGCCTATTTCAGTATTATAGGCATATTCGGACTCCAATTCAGGATTTGGCACAACGACAGATCCAGGTTCCGAATCGAATATTTTACCCACGTCGTCGATGTTCGGGGCCCTAAAACCTGTCGATGCATTCCAAGTCAGTTGCAAATCGGCCTTGGGAAACCAGCTAAAGCCAAAAGTACCGGTCAACGCACCGGTACTCAAATCGGCATCATCAAAGGGAAAAGGATAAAAATTCTTTTCAAAAACGGCGTCGATCCAAACATGGCTATATCTTAGACCTGAAAGCAAGGTGAAGTTAGGTTTCGCCTTATATTCCGAATTAACGTATGCCGCCAAGGTCTGCCAAGTAGACCCATCGGGATATCTACTTGGGGCGTCCGATACCTCGTTCGATTCAATATTTGTTACCGTACCATCTGAACGCACCTTGTTAAAAAGATATTCCCCACCGTAGTACAAACGTAAATCACCGATTCTCTTGTTTTCAAAATCTAAATTGGTCGTAATCGAACTTACTTTTTCCTTCGTTGAAAAAAGCTCAACATCTTGAAATGCCCTATCGTTTCTACTTTCTTCAAAAAGCTGGTACGCCGTCGTCACCTTGAAGGCGTCATAAAAGTTGCCGTTGCCTTTTTTATTGATCTGTAAATTACCCATGAACCATTTTTGAGGGCCATAGTACCATTCTGCGGAACGCAATCCGTCACCATCTCGACCGGGCCTTATAAGACGATCATAACGACTGTAGTCCGAAGTCTGTGAAAAATAGGTTCCTAATGAGAAATCCCATATATGATTCGGTCGATAAATAGCTTTTTGCATCACATTGATCTGATTGTAACCTGAGGTCACCTGTTTTTTCGGATTCGGATTCTCTACAAGCCGGTCGGTACCATTTTCACTGATAACGTACGTCGGCCTTAAATAAGAATCCGGGCCGTGCGTACCCATGATCAAATCACCAAAGTTATTATAAGAGGCGCTTGTCAACAACGCCCACTTTTTTTTGCCCAAATTCAGGTCAAAATGGATGGTGTTTTCGGTATTGGCCGATGAGAATCTATAATTGGCATTGCCCGCATAGGTCAGACTATCCCCTTGTGATAAAAATGTTTTTTTTGTATAAAAGTTCATAACGCCTCCAATCGCATCACTTCCATAGATAACCGACCCGGGACCAAAAATAATCTCTGTATTCTTTATGGTGTAGGGGTCTATTGAAATTACATTTTGAATATTGCCCCCCCGGAATATGGCATTGTTCATACGGACCCCATCAACCGAAAGCAATAGTCTATTTGTGGCAAAACCCCGAATCATAGGGCTACCACCGCCCAATTGGCTTTTTTGCACGAATACCTTACCCGTGTTCTGAAGTAAGTCCGCCGAAGTTTGGGGATTACCATATACAATGCTCCGCGCATCTATGACCGCAATTTTATTTGGAATGTCCTTTTTTTGTTGTTCCCATTTCGAGACCGACATCACCACTTCATCCAATTGTTCGGCTTTCATAGTAAGCAATACACGATTGCCCTGTCTTGCTATCTGTGATTTTGAACTCCTGTAGATTTCGTAGCTCAGATGCCTGAAGGTTATGCGTTCATTTCTGTCAAAAACGCTTAGGTCACATTTGCCATTAAAATCGGAAAGTGCGGTCTTAGATCGATTATGATTGTAAATTACAACATTGACAATAGGTTCTCGGGAATCTGCATCGAAAACACCGACCTCTTGAGCCAAAGAGGTATTAAAAAAAAATAAGAACAAGAAGAAAATTAAGCGGCTCATGTTAGCTAAAAACTTCATTTAAAATAGCAAGGGAGCGGGGTTTTCGAAATCCTTGCAAATGTAGTTCAAAATAGAGAACAAGGGATTTCAACAAGTCTCGTCGGTTCTCTTTGCTCATCTTTATCTTCTGAATTGCATCAAAATTTATGCCCAAAAACCTTTTGAAATATTTTAAATTCTCACCGGTCAACATTGGATTAAGGGAAGGCCTATCGGTAAATACCCCTTCGGCAAGATCAAAAGTGTTCGAATCCATTTCTTCCAAATCTGGGTAAAATCCCAAATATTTTGTCAATCCGAGTAAAAAAGAAATATGAAAATTCGAAATATCTTCGTGAACATCAAGCCATTGAAGTGAAGTTTCGATAAAGTAAAACATTTCGGTATTCGCCTCTTCTTCATGAATACTGTTAACCAACATCTCCGCCAAAAAGAGTGTCATTGCGTTCTTGGCTATATCGGTATGAAGCGTTGCATAATGATAGAATACCCTGGCTTCACGAATGCTTTCCAGTGTCCCCTTGTTTTTATGAAAGGCAACGATTTCCAACTGGGTCAAAGGCTGAAAGTAGGCAGCTTTCAATTTTCCTTTTTTGGAGTTCAATATCCCTTTGATAAGGTATGACTTCAGGCCGTCAGAGGCAGTATATATCTTGACGATCAGGCTGCTATCGCCATATTTCAAAGAAGAAAGTACGATGCCCTTGGTAGTTACCTGCATTTATCGGGTTTGTTGGTGGCAAAGATAGTTTGAAAGGTACTTAGTTAAAGGAGTATGACCAATAAAAAACCCGTCAGGTTTTAAAACCTGACGGGTGAAAACTCATACTTCGTACCTCTAAATTACCCCTTGCGCCAACATGGCATCGGCCACTTTCACGAATCCGGCGATATTCGCACCTTTTACATAATTGCAATAGCCGTCTTTTTCTTTGCCGTATTCGATACAGGAATCATGAATATCGGACATAATACCTTTCAATCGTTCATCAACCTCTTCCCGAGTCCAACTAATCCGCAAAGAGTTTTGGGACATTTCCAGCCCTGAGGTAGCCACGCCGCCGGCATTGGATGCCTTACCCGGCGCAAACAAAATTCGTGCATCGTGGAATGCATGAATAGCTTCTGGCGTAGAGGGCATATTGGCGCCTTCGGCCACACAGATACATTTGTTCTTTATCAATGTTTTAGCGCTTTTCCCGTCCAATTCGTTCTGGGTGGCACACGGTAGTGCTATATCACATTTGACCTCCCAAGGTGTTTTGCCACTAACAAATTTGGCGGATTTATATTTTTTGGCATATTCCGAGATTCTTCCTCGCTTATTATTTTTCAGATCCATGACGTAGGCGAGTTTCTTTTTATCGATGCCTTCCTCATCATAAATATATCCTCCGGAATCAGAAAGCGTTACCACTTTTCCACCCAACTGAATCACTTTTTCGGCCGCAAATTGGGCAACATTCCCCGAACCGGAAATCACCACGGTCTTGCCTTCAAAGTCCTCACCGCGTGTCTTTAACATGCTCTGCGCAAAATATACGGTTCCGTAACCGGTCGCTTCGGGCCTAATCTTCGAACCGCCCCAAGAAAGACCTTTTCCGGTCAACACACCGGTAAATTCATTGCGCATTTTCTTGTACATACCGAATAGGAAACCTATTTCACGGGCACCTACCCCAATATCCCCGGCGGGGACATCGGTATTCGGACCGATATGTCTGGCCAATTCCGTCATAAACGCATGGCAAAAACGCATGACCTCATCGTCCGACTTTCCTTTTGGGTCAAAATCGGAGCCGCCTTTTCCACCACCCATCGGCAGTGTGGTCAAACTATTTTTAAAGACCTGTTCAAAAGCCAGGAACTTAAGAATACTAGCATTAACGGATGGATGAAAACGAAGTCCTCCTTTGTAAGGCCCAATGGCCGAGTTCATCTGAATTCGATATCCCCGGTTTACGTGTATTTCGCCTTGATCGTCTACCCATGACACTCGGAACGAAATCAACCGTTCGGGTTCTACCATACGCAACAGAATGTTTTTGCCGCTGTATATTTTTTTTCTGGCGATATAGGGTATTACCGTTTCCGCAACTTCTTGGACCGCCTGAATAAATTCGGGTTCATGACCATTTCTAATCTTGACCTCATCCATGAATCCATCAATTTTTGCTTGCATTTTTGCATCCATAAACTCTAAATGAATTGGTTAGTGCCCAGTTATTGACAAGGGCCATTTTTGTTGAATTTAAAACATAACAGCAAAATTATGTTATTCTTATAATTTAAGTGCGGTTTTTTTCAAAATATCACAAAAACTATTGTCGGAGGGCTTGGTCAAGATCGGCAATCAAATCCCCGATATCTTCAATACCAACGCTCAAACGGATCAGGGAATCTACTACACCACTTTTTTCACGCTCTTCTTTCGGGATACTGGCATGGGTCATACTTGCAGGGTGCCCCGCCAAACTTTCAACACCCCCTAATGATTCGGCCAAAGTGAAAACCCGAAGCTTTTCAACAATCTTCACTGCATCTTCATAACCTGCCCCTTTGGGTACAAAGGAAATCATACCCCCGAAATCGTGCATTTGTTGCTTGGAGACCCCGTGATTCGGATGGTCTTCAAAGCCGGGCCAATAGACCTTTTCGATTTGAGGATGTTTGGCCAGATACTCGGCGATAGCTCTCCCGTTTTCGCAATGGCGCTGCATACGTACGTGCAGTGTCTTTATTCCACGAAGCACCAAAAAACTGTCCATCGGGCCACAAACGGCACCACTGGCATTTTGTATAAAATAGAGCTGTTCGGCCAACTCTTTTTCCCTCACGACCAAGGCTCCAACGACTACATCGCTATGCCCCCCAAGGTATTTGGTCGCCGAATGCATAACAATATCGGCGCCCAATTCCAATGGGCGTTGCAGGTAAGGCGTTGCAAAAGTATTGTCTACTGCCAATAGAATGTTATGCTTTTTAGCGAGTTCCGAAACGGCCTTAATATCAATGACGTTCATCATGGGATTGGTCGGCGTCTCCAGCCAAATCAATCTGGTGTTTTCGTTGATATGGCCCTCTATTTTGTGGGCGTCTTGCATTCCGATAAAGTGAAAGGTAATCCCGAATTTCTCGAAAACTTTTCTGAACAATCGATAGCTACCCCCGTAGAGGTCATTGGTTGAAATGACTTCATCCCCGGGATTCAATAATTTAATGACCGCATCCATGGCCGCCAATCCACTTGCGAATGCCAGTCCGAATTTGCCGCTTTCAATACTGGCCAAGGAATTCTCGAGTGCTGTCCTAGTGGGGTTCGCGCTTCTTGAATACTCAAAACCCTTATGGCCACCCGGCGTACTTTGGGCATAGGTCGATGTCTGGTAGATCGGTGGCATTACCGCACCATACGCCTTATCAGGCTCTTGACCTCCATGTATCGTTCTGCTGTTGAATTTTAAATCGTTATCGTTCATAACATATCATTATTCGCACAAATGTATCGTTATCTTTCCGAGAATACAATGGAGTTGTACTTTTGTAAAAACCAAAGATTTCGCCCCATGAAATTTAAATTCCCCTATCTGTTCTGCCTTCTATTTCTCTTGAATTGCAAAAATGAGGAAAGATTGACCATAGAACCTGTGCATGTTACCAATAAAACCTGTGAGGGATGCCCTAAAGTAGATATTCAAATACCCAAAATTTTGAATAAATCGAAAATAGGAAGGACAGTGGAGACGGCACTTCAGGAAGAGATTATCTTTATGTTGACCTTTGATGAAGAAATTGAGGCGGCCACTATTGAAGATGCAATTGATTCGTTTGTAGCTGGAAATGCCGAATTAAAAGCACGTTATCCTGACGAGGATACCCCTTGGGAAGCCAAAGTAAATGGAGAAATAGCCTATGAAGACCATGATATCCTAACGGTACATCTCGATTCCTATATATTCACTGGGGGGGCACACGGGTATAATTCCATTCGTTTTCTGAATTTCGACAAGAAAAAAGGCAGCGAACTTGAAAATTGGCAACTTTTCAAAAGTTTGCCCGAATTCGAAAAGTTTGCCGAAAAAAAATTCAGGGCGCAAGAGGATATTCCAGAGGACGGACCGATAAACAGTACAGGGCTTATGTTCGAAAACGATGTTTTCTATCTTCCTGAAAATATTGGCTTTAGTGAAAACGGCCTAGAACTTCTTTACAATCAGTATGAGGTGGCGTCCTACGCCGATGGGCCCATCGAACTGACGATTCCTTTCAAGGAATTAAAGGAATATTTGGCCTTTAAAATCAGGTCGTGAAATAGATTTATCGTATTTTACTGTTCTAAAATTCAGGCTCTTGAAATATTTCCAACATCGTTTAACATTCGTTATTGCGGCTTTTATAATAATCTTGTCCTGTACAAGTGATGATGCGCCGATTGAAGATGTTGTAATGGAAGCTACTTGTTCCGATGGTATTCAAAATGGGAATGAAACTGGTATCGATTGCGGGTGGTCATGTTCCAATTCATGTTTTGCCGTAAATGGATTGGAAGGTATGTTGGTCAGACGGGAAGTACTTGATTCTAGTATAGAATATCGGCTCACGGGTACTTTGATAATACGTGATGGCGGAATACTTGAAATACCAGCCGGTACCACGATCAAGGCCGAACCGGGAACAAATGCCAGTATCGTCGTGGCCCAAGGCGGTAAAATTTATATATACGGGCAACCTGACAATCCCGTGGTCATAACCTCTGGTTCGGACAACCCTGCTCCTGGCGATTGGGGCGGTTTGGTAATTTGTGGTAAAGCAAAGACCAATGCGGGCAATGCGGCGAGGTCATCGTTGGTCGACTTATTCTATGGCGGAGACTTCAATACGGATTCATCGGGCGTTCTACGATATTTGCGCTTGGAATATACCGGGGCGAATTATGACGAAGCCACAAAGTTCAGCGCACTTTCATTGTTCGGGGCCGGATCTTTTACCACCGTCGAATATGTTCAATCTATCTATGGACAAGGGGATGGTTTTACCATTCATGGCGGAACCGTCAATGCCAATTGGCTCGTGGCGACCGATCATGGTGAAAACGCGGTCTCATTAAATGAAGGATGGTTCGGAAAAGGCGAGTTTTGGTATTTATCCGGTGCGGAGAAAACAGGAATCAATATAACCAACAATCGCGATGACGCCTCATTGTCACCGACCACACAGGGCAACATTTCGAACGTTTCGATTATCGGCCCCGCCTCCCAAGGCGCAGTCGGTTTTTCGCAAGGGGGCGGCATTATGACCGTCGACAGCCTTTACACGAGTACTATGAGCCTCGGCATAGGGGTAACGGGGGCCGAGGCTATCGGCAAGATTGATCTGGGTGCGGTAAACATCGATGCGATTCAATTCGATTCTGTATTATCGGACTTTGTCCCTACCGATTACACGGGACCGAATACAACCTTCTATACCGAAGGTGATAACCTTGGTGCCGGAAATGGCAGTGAAATACCAGATTGGGCCATTGGTTGGACGCGCGGAATTTGATTCGAACCCCCTTTATTTAACGGTAATATAATCGCGAAGCGATACTGGTTTCCCTCCTGAAGTAAAACCTTCTATACAAATCTCGAAATCCCCCGTAACATCCGAAGTAAAAAAGTCAAGTTCAAGGGAGTGTTCATCCAAATTGATGTTCGGCAGCCATAAAAGCTGTAGTCGGTCGTCTGGCAACTGTATATCCTTTAAAGGAGCATCGGCTTCGTAGTTTTGAACAAAATAATTCTTTCGTTCTTCAGGCTTTAATATATCCAACAAATGTTGGGTTTGATCCAGCGGATAATCCCCATTTTTGGTTTCCACTATAAACACCCCTTGGTAAATTTGAGGGCCGAAGATATAGCGATCTCGGATTACCTGTATCGAACCTATTTTGGTGGCATCAAAGTCAAGAAGTTTGACATGGTCTTGCTCAATAACCCCATCAACGAGCAATAAAGGCAAGAGTTCAAGATTTGATATCAATTCCATGCTCTTTACTTCTATCTCTTCCCGGCCGTCATTTCTCCGAACCCAGGCATCCTTGACAATTTCCAACAATACCTCCCGTACCGTCTTGAAACTGGTATAATCGGCCATATCATAAAGCTTTGTATTTGATCGATCAAATGGAAAAATCCTTGGGGCGGGAAGTATGGAATCGGGTCTAAACCTAAAATAAGCACTTTCGATTTGATTATGAACGCTTCGATTTAAAATGGATTCTTCGGCGTTTTTATCTATCTTGATTTTTTTAAAACCAATCTTGGAATAGTCTACAGAACTATGTTCATTGAGCTTTACCCCGTACTTGGAACGTTCTTCGCCAACAACTTGTACAATGGCCCCGTCATTTGAATAATCGGCATCTATAATTATATAGAACCGGCCTTCGGCGTCCGTCCGAACAATTTTGAACAAGTAGTTTTCCCCAGGTAGGGAAATAGCGACCTTTTTGTATGCAATCGAGCTATTTTCTTCAAGAGGAACTATGCTACCTGAAAGCAACTCTCCCCTTATTTCGGGCAAATAAATAGAATCTTTACCAATCGATTTGTCATTCAGATCCGAATCGGGATAGACACCACCAAAGTCGTTTGAATGTTCGCTTTGATGTTTCGGAAGTTCACCTAGTTTTCTAACCGATACCGAGTAGTTTCCTGAAACCGTTTCACCGGCCGTTTTTCCATGCAACATAAAGGTTGCTTTCTCCCTTTTGCCGAAGTCATTTTTTGGTAAGGAAAGTTGGACCGGACCTACACTTCTCTTTGATGGTATAACGGTTTTCTGAATGGACGGCTTTTTGACCTCGAGGGTATCGAAAAGGCTATCACTTTGTACCTCAGCTTCTTTTAAAATGGCCGTTTGGTTCTCCCGATATGGATTGATAACACTAATATCTTGCCGAAAAAAATAATCCTTGCCGACATTTTTCATCCAGTTAGTGTAGGCTATCAACTTGTAATTCCCTGATGGCACGGAAACGGGCACGAAAAAATCACCTTGTCCTCTTCCGTTTTCCAAACGTACCTTGTGCCTAAAAACAGGTTTTCTATCTTCACCGATAAGCTCGACATAGGCAATTTTACTAATAGTGCTAAAACGCTGGTTCAAGTCTAGGCAGTATACACTATAATAAAGATATTCGGCCGGAAACAGTAAAGAAGTATTAAAATGTACAAAGACATTTTCTTGGGGAATGATTTCAAGACCAACTCGATCTACTTCATCAGAAGGCATCGATTGGCCATAAGTAGGCACCGTTCCAAAAAAAACAAAACATATTATGAACAACAATCTTTTCGTCATTACTCGAACTTATTCGACCCAAAAATCGGGTACCTTATTACTGCCCAGTACAGTGCAGTCACCACATTCTGACCGTACCATAAAATATGGTCCTGGCAAACTCTCTGTCGGGTTCATATTAATGTCATAAAATTTTAGGCGATCCGCATAAATCGCATTCACTAAAGGTCTTTTCCCCAATTCTCCTTCCTCCGTAGGTGCCACAAGTTCACAAGTTACCTTATAGGGTGGCTTTTCCTCCCCAGGGAAAAAATCCTCAAAATTGAAAAAGATTCTCTGCTCATCCACAGTAGATACTTCAAAAAAACCAGCGACATTTTCGCCAGATCCATCAAGTGCCTCAATATTCCCGCTTAAAAAACCGGGTTGGTCCTCTGAAAATATATTTTCCGAGGTCTTTGACAAGCCCTCCAAGGTCTCATAAAAGGCATAGGCTTTGGGGTTCTGTACAAATTGTTTCACCAAAATACTGTATCGGTGTGTCAGTTTATAGTCCCTTTTTCTGATAAACCGAACATTGAACCGGTTCAATCGATCCTCGGTAAGACCCAAGGTGCTTTGTATAATAATATTACTGGGAGTGTCTGTACCATAACAGATCTGTTCCTCCCGCTCCCTTAAAATAACAGCCAAATAGGGCTGTGCCTCTCCTTCGATTAGTACCACTACATCATAAGGGGTCCAAAAAGGAGCGATTATCTTATAGGTTTCCTCATAATCGAAACGGTAATATCTTGAATCGCCTTCTGGATCGAAACTATCCACAAAAATACCGATGCCCTCGTCCCCATTTTCATCGATCATAGGTTCGGCGTACAATTCCCCCATTGTTGCCACACTGGGCAATGACATGGCATCGGAAATATACTCCCTACCGCCTTCGGTCGTTATGGTCAGCCAATATTCGATTCCCGGGCTTGCCGCAAAGGTGATATTAGAAAGGTACTGGCCGGGTTCCGTTTCTTCAAACAAAAATTCAGAACCATCGCCCCCCATGATCTTGACTTGGGCATTTAGTTCCGCCCTGGCGCCGTCTTCCTCAAAGCGATATGAACGTGTCAAGAGTACCTCTTGTCTTTTGAACTCGTTCGTAAGGTTGGCGCTAACGATAAGGATATCTTCGTAATCGGGTACATCGCCTTCATAGGGTTCGATACAACCATTGATCACAAGAAAAACGAGACAGGATATCAGAATCAATGACTCCCGAATTTTGCACCTATATTTTACTATCGACCTTATTAGCATCTTAAAACTTAAAATTGTAGGTAATGGAAGGAACCGGAACAGCAAAAATCGAACTTTGCAAGGCCCTTACATTACCATCATCTGACACGAAAAATACTGAATACGGATTATTTCTTCCGAGTACGTTATAAACCGAAATGTTCCAAAAACTATGGGCGAATTTCTTGATCTTATGATTGCCTTCGATATTGATTCCCAGATCAAGTCGATAATAGTCCGAAACCCTATATTTATTACGGTCACTATAGAGAACATACTCGCCCCCATTGAACGAATAATTGCCAACAGGAAAAGTTACAGGGCGACCTGTCTGGTACACGAAATTGGCCGAAAAACTATAGCGCTTCGTAAGCTTATAATTTGCCACGATACTCAGGTCGTGCGGTTTATCGAAATTTGAGGGGAAGTACCTGCCATCGTTCACTTCCTCCTCTTGAAAATCACTTTCAAGTTTCAGAAAAGAACGGGAATAGGTATACCCGATCCAACCGTTGAGCTTGCCGAAATTTTTTCTGATAAAAAGTTCTACCCCATAGGCTTTTCCATCTCCTTGGAGTACCTCGGTCTCAACATTCTCGTTCAATGTCAGTTTTGCCCCTGTTTTAAAATCGAGCAGGTTCTTTTGTTTTTTATAAAACCCCTCCATGCTAAGCTCGTACGCATCACCGTCAATGTTTTTGTAAAAACCGAGCGCGAATTGATCCGCTTGTTGTGGTTTTATATTGTAGTCGGAAAGTTTCCAGGTATCGATGGGCGAGACCGTGGTATTGTTCGACAAGGTGTGCAAAAATTGATACGTATTATTATAACTGGCCTTGACGGAAAAATCCTCCCCTAAAAAATACCGTGCGGAAACGCGTACTTCGGGGCCTCCATAAGTTTTGATGAATTTGTTTTTCTCGAAACTCAGGGTGTCGATTACAGTGTCATCGCTTTTTGGAAGTCCTTCTTGATAAACACGCTGTTCGGATTTTCCCAAGGCGGAATAAAAAGAATAACGCAATCCGATATCCAATAGCAGTTTATCATTGACCTTAAAATTATCGGTAATGAACAAAGCCGATTCCAAACCTTGTTCCTTAGGTATGGCAAAGGGTTCGATAATATCTTGTGCGCCCCTTGGTTTTATTAGACCGGGAAACACTTCATAATATTTTCCTGCCAGCCCATAATCGAATTTATGCGATTCATTGAGCGAATATCTCAACCTCAACTTGAATTCGGTTTCCCCGATCTGATACTGTTGTATAAAATTATCGGTTGCACTACCATCAAAGTCGATGTCAAATTTGTATTGGCTATTGTTTGCCATTAGACTACCGGTATGACGGTCGTTGAACTTATGGTCCCACTTTAACGAAAACAGACGATTGCTATAACCGTATAGGGAGTCGGAAGTAATACTGAACGCATCGTTGCTATAATACCCCGAGAGATTTAGCGCATTGTTTTCGTTGATCTGGTGACTGTATTTTGCCATTGCATCGTAAAAATTCGCGCTGCTATTGTTTAGGGATGCATCTTTTAAAGAACGTAAGATCCAATCGGAATAAGCTCCCCTACCAGCCAAAAGCAATCCGGCCTTTTCTTTGACTACGGGAATCTCCACTATTGCGTTTGCAGTTACGGGACCAATTGACGCCTCTCCACTGAACTTTGTATTGTTGGGATCTTTAGAGCTGATCTCGAATACGGCCGACAATCGACCACCGTGTTCCGCGGGGATCGCACCTTTGTAGATGTTCACATCACGTATGGCAAACGGATTCAATGCCTGAAAAATTCCGAAAAAATGTGAGGGATTATAAATGACGGCATTATCCAAAAGAATAAGGTTCTGGTCCGTTTTACCCCCGCGAACATTGAAACCGGCCGAACCCTCACCTGCCGTCGAGACCCCGGGTAAGGTGGTAGCTACCTTTAAAAGATCACGTTCACCCAAGACCAAAGGTATGTTTTTTGATTCTTCGGAGCCTATTTTGGTGTTTCCGGTCGTGGCATCCTCTACATTACTGATACGGTCGGCATTGACAACGACTTCATCAAGCTGTTCAAAAGTTTCCTCTACCTGAAAATCATGGCGGCCATTATTATAAATGATGACATCGACCGCCGAATCGGCAAAACCAAGCGAGCTGGTTTCCACCCTATTGAGCCCTACCGGTAGGTTCAGTTCATAATATCCCCGATTGTTTGTCGTTGCACCGATTCCCAGGGCTTTGACCACAACGGCCATGTTCGCCACAGGTTCATCGGTTTCTGTATTCGTAACGGTTCCGGAAAGTCTGAAACGTCTTTGGCCGTAGCTTCTTTGCTCCTTACCGATTCGTACGGTCTCCACTTTTTTGTCATTCCCGGAATCCCTGTTCGATAAAAAAATGGAAGGTGAATCTTCGACCTCGGTGGTATCGATAAAAACTTCTGCGGGCTTCCCGAAAAAATTTTCAGGTAAATCCCCATAGATTATATTATTCTGTGTAATCACTATTCTTTTATCTCGCGTAATGAAAAAATTCAACTGGGTATCTTCAAATAGCCCGGACAGAATCTCTTGCAAAGTGGCGTTCCCATATTTTTTGTTCACGGTTATTCCTTCGAGCCATTCTTCCGCCGCGAATACTTCATAGCCTGTTTCATTCTGTAAGTTCAACAAAGCCGATTTCAAATCGGTGTTCTCAAAATTGAACGACCACTGCTCACCAATATCTTGAGCGTAACCCCTGAAAAAACACAAGAAAACGAATATGAAAACTTTATGCCTCATAGTTCGTCTTGTTTTGACCTGGTCAGTAAATTGTCAAAATCGGTCAGAATCGAACCTATGTAATTCTCAAAATCCGATTTTTTAAGCCCCTTATACTTTGCCCCAATGTCATTAAGTTGCTTTCGATAATCCGGAAATAGCGTATTGATATCCTTAATCGTCTTTATTTTAAAAAACCCAGCATTATGCCCGATAAAATATTGCCAACGATCTTTAAACTGATAGTAGACCACCCCTTCGGCAGACTTCTTAAGAATACTTTTCTTGTGTTTTTTATAAAATGCAAGGTTCCGTCCTTCCCTGATTACTTCTACAAATCCTGAAATATCGGAATTTGATGTTTTGTCAACGACCCTAATAAAATGGTGCCCCTCGATTTGAAACCGGGAAATCCTTTCCTTGAACAATTGAACTAGCGGAGATCCTATTATACCAGGGTGCCTAACAATCAATTCATCGGCAAAGACATCATATTTCAAATCGAGGTCATAATAGTCCTGGCCTTCATATTTTACCGAGCCTTTTACGAAATTCGGTTGCATGAAAAATTTATGGCGATCGCCGATGACCATATATTTTTCAACATAAGAGATACCTTTGAAAACACCCGAATTATCTTGCCCTATGGTTTTATCGAACCAAATATAGGGTGTTACGGAATCGTCTTTTTCTTGGGCCCTCAAATTGCCTGCAAAAAGGATAAGGCTACAGCCAATCAAAGAAATAAGTGAATATTGTCGAATTTGCTCATTCAAAATAATGCGCGCCAAAAATTTAATGTGACCGGAAGCAACAAGATAACCAAAAATGAGACAATCAAAACCAAGGAAAGAATAGTTTTTCTGATATGCACAATAAAAGCATTCAAAATCATATCTATAATTAGCGATATGTAAATATATTTTTCTATATTTGCTTCATGAATATAGTCGAAATCAGTAAGGTATTATCTAACCAGACCAGGGTCAACATTTTAAAATGGTTGAAGGAACCCGAAAAGAATTTTCCGCCGCATCAGGATATCGACCATTTTGATGATGGGGTTTGCGTTGGGTACATTCATGATAAAACCGGACTTTCGCAATCGACGATATCTACATACCTCGCTTCTATGCAAAATGCGGAATTGATCATTCCTACAAGACATGGAAAATGGACCTATTATAAACGCAATGAAAAAATCATCGATGCCTATATCAAATCCTTACAATCAGTTTTATAGTTTTTTTTTAATCCTAACAAATCGACAATTAGCGATATATAAATACAAAATCATGGAAAACAATCTCGTATGCAATCCAGAAAATCGTTTTGTTCAGAAACAATCCACAAAATCCGCTCTAAAGGAATTCTTTCACAAGATACTGACCTCGATAAGGATCGAAGGTGCCGAACAAATGTCCAAAATTAAGTAATATTAAAAACAAGATTACCGTCTTAACGCTAATCGAATTAAAACAAATGTTTATGAAAACCATAGGTTTAATAGGTGGTATGAGCTGGGAATCTTCCAAAGTGTACTACGAATATTCGAATCAAATCGTAAAAGAGCTTTTAGGAGGCTCACATTCCGCAAAAAGTATCATGACTTCCGTGGACTTTGCCGAAATCGAGAAATTGACTTTTGAAGACAATTGGAACAAAATTGGCGATATGATGGCCAACCATGCCGTAAAATTGGAAAAGGCCGGGGCCGATATGGTCTTGTTGTGTACCAACACCATTCATTTGGTAAGCTCCAGGATCATTGATTCGATAGCCATCCCTTTTTTACATATCGCCGATGCTACCGGGGCCGAAATTCAAAGCCAGGGGTTAAACAAGGTGGCGTTACTCGGCACAAAATTTACCATGGAAAAGGATTTCTATACCGATATACTATCGAACAAGTATAATTTGGAAGTCGTAATACCTTCCGGTCAAGATAGACAGCTTGTACATGATATTATTTACCAAGAACTGGTCAGGGGAAAATTTACCGAAACATCGAAACAACATTTGATCCGGATAATCAAGACCCTTGAACTTCAGGGTGTTGAAGGAGTTATTTTAGGTTGTACCGAACTACCGCTTTTAGTTTCGCCCAACGATGTGGATATTCCTACCTTTGATACCACTAAAATCCATATTAGGCAGGCCGTTGACCTTGCCATATAAATATCAATCCTATGAAAAAAATATACCACCTCGGCACTTGTTCTACCTGCCAGCGTATCATCAAAGAATTGGAACCACTCGATGGATTCATTTTACAGGATATCAAAACCGATGCGATGACCATCGAACAGGTCGAAGAAATGAAAGAATTGGCCGGAAGCTATGAAGCCCTTTTCAGCAGAAGGGCCATGCTTTTTCGTCAACGGGGGCTACATGAAAAAACACTTTCCGAGACCGATTACAAAGATTTGATACTCGATCATTATACTTTTTTGAAACGACCTGTAATCATTGTGGAAGGACAGATTTTTGTAGGTAACAGTAAAAAGGTGGTCGAGGCCGCCAAAGTGGCCATCCACCCTTGAGCAAAAGAACACTTGCCATATTAGCCGCCATAGGGGCGACCACCATCTATGCGCTGAACCATACCATTGCCAAAAGCGTGATGCCCGATCATGTGCAACCTTTCGCCTTTATTATTTTTCGTGTTGCAGGTGCAGCTTTGCTTTTTTGGATAGTCTCCATTTTCGGCCCTAAGGAGAAAATCGAGAAAAGAGATTACCTACGCCTCTTGGTTTGTGCCGTTTTGGGCATGGGGATCAACATGTTGGTTTTCTTCAAGGGGCTGTCGCTTTCTACCCCTATCAACAGCTCCGTTCTGGTAACCACGACCCCGATTATCGTTTTGATCCTTTCGGCAATCCTAATCAAGGAAAGGATCTCGCAACGTAAGATTTTCGGAATTGCCATCGGACTTATAGGCGCCTTGGGATTGATACTTTTCGGATCCGAGGTTCGGCAAGATGCCCCTAATATTCCCTTGGGCAACTTTTTAATTTTGATGAATTCCGTTTTTTACGGATCTTATCTGATTACGGTAAAGCCCTTGCTGGCCAAATACCATCCCTTTACCTTTATGAAGTGGCTTTTTACTTTGGGAATAATCCTTTGTCTGCCCTTCGGATACCGGGAATTTACCGAAATCGACTTTGTCGACCTTCCAATGGAAGCTGTTTGGAGCATCTTATTTGTAGTCGTAGGAACCACTTTTTGCACCTACCTTTTCAATATTTTTGCACTGACCCAATTAAAGGCCTCGACGCTAAGTGCCTTTGTCTATATACAGCCTTTGATAGGAATATTGTATGCGACGGCCGTTGGAAAAGACAGCCTTACGGTTCTTAAGATCTTGGCCGCCTGTCTGGTATTATTGGGGGTATATTTGGCGAGTAGAAAAGCTAGCCCAAATCCTTCGGGGTCTTAGCGAATTTCCTGGTATCTTCTTTTGTGAGTATTCGAAAACTTTTTGGTTTTTCAACAGTATCGAAAATCTTTAAAAGATGTTCGGGAAGCTCGATAAGCTTACGGGTTTTCATGCTTATCCAAGCGCCCATCATTTCGCAATGGGCCACATTCTTTCCATCACTGTCGTAAAAATTGTGATGAAACTCGAAGAACTTTCCATCCTTGCTCATGCCTGCGATTTCAAGCGAGACCCGTATGGGACGCCCGGGAAAAACTTCCTTGAAATAATACATATGCTCATAAAAGGCGACAGGGCCGATTTGATGTGTTGCCAATGTTTTTTGGCCAAAACCAAACTCCCAAAGAAAGCTCATTCGCGTGTGGGCCATAAAGTTAATGTAGGCCGAATTAGCTAAATGGCGGTTGGCATCTATGTCGTTCCAGCGGACTTCGAACTCTTTAATATACATAGGTCTCAAATTATTTTATTATGCATGCATAAGAATGGTAAAAATACCATAGTTTTGAAAAAATGTGGCAACTGCCACAAAGAATTATTGACTATTTTTAATCTACTGATAAAAAACAAATGAGCCAAAAACCTGCATTTATCAAAGACCTTTCATTACCCGCCATTGCTGCCCCTATGTTTTTAATATCGGGGCCGAAACTGGTCATCGAGTGCTGTAAAAATGGGATTGTGGGGACTTTTCCGGCGTTGAACCAAAGAACCAGCGAAGGTTTTGAAGCGTGGCTCATCGAAATAAAATCGGAACTCGAAAAATTTGAAAAGGAAACTGGCAAGAAACCGGCACCCTATGGGGTTAATCTGATCGTGCACCCTACCAATCCGAGGTTGGAGGCCGATGTAAAACTATGCATCAAACATAAGGTGCCCATTGTCATCACTTCATTAGGGGCAGTCTCCATGGTCGTGAATGCCATTCATAGTTATGGCGGACTCGTTTTTCACGACATCATTAAAAAACGCCATGCCGAAAAAGCGCAGGAAGCAGGTGTCAATGGATTGATTCTTGTTGCCGCAGGAGCAGGAGGCCATGCGGGGACGATTAACCCCATGACCTTGGTCGCTGAGATCAAGAAATTCTTTGACAAAACTATCATTCTTTCGGGATGCATCAGCACAGGTCGTGATATCGCCTCCGCCCTGCAAATGGGCGCCGACCTCGCCTACATGGGCACTCGCTTCATCAATACAGAGGAAAGTATGGCGCCTGAAGATTATAGAAAAATGATTATTGATGCCGGGGCGAACGACGTGGTCTACACCGCTGCGGTATCAGGGGTACATGCCAATTTTTTGGGTGCCAGCCTAAAAGCGGCCGGACTGACCGAGGAAGACCTCAAAAAAGACACCAAAATCGACTTTGGGAAAGAACTCGATACCGAAGCGAAAGCTTGGAAAACCATTTGGTCGGCCGGTCAGGGATCCGCAATGATTGATGAAACGCTTCCGGTTTCCGGATTAATCGATAAACTCAAATCCGAATTTAAGATTGCTATCGAAGAACAATCGAAAATTTTGGAAATCTATCCGAAATAAGTCTTTTTATCAAGTCGAACTATTGAAATGCCCAAAATCCCTTCTGACTATAATCCGCCTTTTTTGTTTAAAAACGGTCATTTTTCGACTATTTATAGTGGTTTATGGCGAAAAATAAACGATTTTGAGCAAAAACGCGAGCGAATCGATTTGCCCGACAGCGATTTTTTGGATCTCGATTGGAGCTTTTCAAAGACCCCGACAAAAAAAGTCGTAATTCTTCTTCACGGGCTTGAAGGTCACGGGCAACGGCCCTACATTACCGGGGCCGCAAAAGTCTTCAATAATTCCGGTTACGATACGTGTGCCGTAAACTTCAGAGGGTGCAGCGGCGAGACGAATCGCCTTTTTCGTTCGTACCATTCGGGTGCAACAGAGGATCTGGATGCGGTTGTAAAGCACATACTTAACAACAAAGAATACGGTAAAATCTATTTCAAAGGCTTTAGCCTCGGGGGCAATATGGCCTTGAAATATCTGGGCGAAGGCAGAGAAATTCCTAAAGCATTGAAAGGTGTTGTCGGAATTTCGGTGCCGTGCGATCTTCACAGCTCGCTGAAGGAGTTATTGAAATTTAAAAACGCTCCTTATTCCCAACGTTTTAGAAAACATCTGCTCGAAAAGCTCAAATTGAAGTTGCCTTTGTTCCCAAATCAAATATCAAAGACCGACATCAAAAACATTAAAACGCTTAAAGACTTTGACGACATTTATACCAGCCGCGCCCACGGTTTCAAAAATGCCTTGGACTATTATGAAAAGTGCAGTTGTCTTCAGTTTCTTCCGAACATAAAAATTCCTTCCCTTATCATTAATGCAAAGAACGATTCCTTTTTCGGGCCGGAATGTTATCCGTACAAAGAAGCAGAAGAAAATCCGAATTTGTTTTTAGAAACTCCCGATTATGGTGGTCATGTAGGGTTTTATGGAAAAGGGAATGTAACCTATTCCGAAAAAAGAGCGATTAATTTCTTCAAGGAAGCGGAATAGATTTTCGTATTCCTTATATTAGTGGCGTAAACCGATGCTGAAAGCGATTCGGCATATAAATTTGCTTAGATGAAAAAAGTACTCGTAGCCGCGGCACTTGGGGGTCTTATGATCAGCTGTGGCGGAAAAGACAAAGAAGAAAAGAAAGAAGGTTTTGAAATGAACCGTGCCAAAACCGAAAAGAAAGCCGAAACTACCGAGGCGGAAGCAGGCGTGCCCGTCGACCTTGACAACAAAGGTGTCGGTCCGATCAAGTCGATCGAATTCGGCGCCGATATCGATACTGAAATGGCCGCTGCCGGTGAGGCAAAATTTAAAGCTATTTGTACTGCCTGTCATATGGCTGAGCAACGCATGATCGGACCTGCTTTAAAGGGGGTATATGAAAGAAGAAGCCCTGAATGGGTCATGAACATGATAATGAACCCCGATGGCATGCTAAAAGACGATCCCATTGCGAAAGCGTTGTTGAAGGAGTATAACAATGCCATCATGCTGAATCAAAACCTTAGTGAGGAAGATGCACGTGCGGTAGCGGAGTATTTGAGGACGTTATAAATTGCTCCCTAAAAAAGATATTGCGTTTATCCGGATCCGGATAAACGCAATTTTTGTTTAAAATACTATGTAACAATCCGTACGATAAGACATCTAATCATAAAAATTATTTTGTGAAAATTCTTACCAAGGGCAGATACTACGGAGAGAAGCGATTGGAATTTGACAATAAGGGCGTTGTTCTTTCCGAATACGACTACCGTACCCGCAGAACGGATTGGCACTACCATGAAAATCCTTATTTCATGTACGTCCTTGGCGGAAATATCTATGATATCAACAAAAAAAGAAAGACCGCCTGCGCTCCGGGCAGCCTTCTATTGCACAATTGGGACGAAACCCATTATAATGAAAAACACTCTGACTTTGCCCGAGGTTTCCATATCGAATTTGAGCGAAATTGGTTTAACGAAAAAAAATTGGATGTTTCACTTTGGGAGGGTAGTCATATTATTCAAAACCCAAAGATGCACCTTCTTTTAGGCAAACTCTATTATGAATTCAAGTGTCAGGATGAGTTTGCCGAAATCTCCATCGATCTTCTGCTTTTGGAGTTATGCGAGGTCAGCAGGTCAAACCAAAAGACCGCCTTGCAGAGCAAACCTCCATGGGTCGAAGATTTAAGGGCCCTTCTACACGAAAACGAACTGGAAACACTTGATCTAAAAAAACTTTCCGCAAAACTCGGTGTACATCCGGTTCATATTTCACGGGCGGTACCGAAATATTTCTCCGATACGTTGGGCGGCTATATGAGACAGCAAAAAATTAAAAAGGCACTGGGCCTTATTTTGGATTCCAAGTATTCTTTGACGGAAATAGCCTATATATGTGGGTTTTCGGATCAAAGTCATTTTACCAGAACGTTCAAATCTTATTTTGGGACGGCACCTAAGGATTTTAGGGCTCGACTCTCATGTTAATTCCGTTCTATTTTTTCGCCAATCGACTTACTAAATTTGACCTCATCAAAATCAAAAAACAATGATCGGAAGAATCTCCTTTTTACTCTGCTTTCTCTTTACTACAAATCTGCTTTTGGCACAATTGGACTTTTCAGAATCGCATTTAATCGAACCTCCGGTATGGAAAACAATGGACTCAATCGTCGATAGCGGGAAATACGAAGCGATAACAAGTATCTTAATAGCCAAGGATGGTAAATTGATTTTCGAAAAGTATTATGGTGGCAATACGGTCGATGCTACACACAATACCCGATCTGCAACCAAGACCATGGCTACCTTATTGACCGGTATTGCCATCAAAAAAGGGTTCGTTAATTCCGAAAAAGACAAAATTTTCGACTACCTCAAACACAAAATGCCCGTACAAAATCCTGATCCACGCAAAGCGGGAATTACGATAGAAGATCTTTTGACGATGAGTTCAATTTTAGAATGTGATGACAATAACAGTTTTTCAAGAGGAAACGAAGAACGTATGTACATCATCGAAGACTGGGCACAGTTCTTTGTCAATTTGCCCGTGAAGTCATATCCCTTTGGGCCGAAACCAAAAGACCTGCCGTATGGCAGGGCCATGAGTTATTGCTCCGCCGGGGCGGCCCTCATAGCGGAAATTCTTCAATCCGCCATCGGTACGGATCTCGATCGATTTGCGAAAGAATACCTATTTGAACCGTTGAAAATCGAAGACTACGACCTGCATTATACCCCAACAGGCGTACTTAATACGGCCGGCGGAAGTGAATACCGAAGTAGGGACTTTTTAAAGTTGGCCCAAATGTGCCTTCAAAAGGGAACATGGAACGGGAAGGAAATTATCTCGCCCGATTGGATAGAAAAAGCAACAACCCCAAAGGTCAATGCGTGGGAAGGTATGGACTACGGCTATCTGTTCTGGTTGCGAAGTTATGCAAATGAAAAGTGCTTCGCCATGGCCGGAAACGGAGGCAACAAAATTGTGGTATTTCCAGAATTGGGCGTTACCGTGGTACTCACCTCTACAAATTATGGTAATCGCAAAGCCCACGGATATACCGATGAGCTTTTGGACAAATATATAATACCCTATTTGAAGTCATCCAATTAAAATTTCACCATTTTCCAGGTTTTTTTGAAAAATATAAAAGTCCGATAATCAGGGGTTTTAACAAAAAATGGAGTGCTCTTGAAATTTTAACAAAAAAAAGTCGTCATTTTCCCATCACCTACGTCTTTATAACAAAGAGAACTGATTAAATCGATTTGTTATGAACGATGTACCGATAAATATAAAGGAGCCGTCAACCTTGGAGAAAAAGGTCCAAAGACTTCAAAAGCAAATTTCGTTGATGTATTGGATCGGATGGGCAGGAGGGTATAATAGTACCGATAAAAAGAAGTAACATTGTAAACGACTACAACTCCCAAATATTAAATGGTCGTTTAAGTTCGGTATCCCCATCCTTTCTCACCCTATCGACCACTACTTTATAGGTAGGATCTTCCAAAACATTCACATCGATTATATCATCCGCATTTCCCAAGAGTTGGATACAGTCTTTGCTCAAGTGCCGCAGATGCAGCCGTTTCCCCGCCTTTCGATAGCGCTCCGTGATTTTATTCAAGGCTTCAATACCAGACATATCGGCCACCCGGCTTTCCTTAAAATCGATAATGACTTCTTCAGGGTCATTTTGCACGTCGAATTTTTCGGCGAACAAAGTCGTCGATCCAAAGAAAAGTGGTCCATATATTTCGTAGTGTTTGATTCCGTGTTCGTCAACGTACTTTCTGGCGCGAATGCGCTTGGCATTCTCCCATGAATAGGCCAAAGCGGAAATTATCACTCCCAATAATACCGCCACGGCCAGATTATGGGTAATTGCCGTTATCAAAGTAACCAAAACCATTACGATTACATCTGATTTCGGCATTTTTCCAAAAGTCTTGAAACTGGCCCATTCGAAAGTACCGATGGCGACCATGAACATCAGGCCGACCAATGCGGCCATGGGCAATCGTTCGATCAAACTTGATCCGAACATGATAAATACGAGCAGCATTATGGCTGCTGTTATTCCCGAAAGTCTGGCCCTCGCCCCGGAAGAGGTATTGATCAAACTTTGCCCTATCATGGCGCAACCGCCCATGCCCGATAGAAATCCCGAAAAAATGTTTGCTGTTCCCTGTGCCACACATTCCTTGTTACCACTGCCACGGGTTTCCGTAATTTCATCGACGATATTCAAGGTCAAAAGACTTTCGATCAAACCCACTCCCGCCACTATCGCGGCATAGGGAAAAATAATCTTAAAGGTTTCGAACGTAAACGGAATCTGTGGAATGGAAAGCGGTGGAAAACCTCCTTTGATACTCTCACCCTCGCGCATGGTGTCGGCAACGGTCAAGGTGTCGATACCAAAACCGATAACGATCGCCGAGACTACAAGAATGGCCAAAAGTGATGATGGAACAGCTTTTGTCAACTTCGGAAAGCCCCAAATGATCAACATGGTCAAAAGGGTCAAGCCCAACATAACAAAGAGTGGCGTTCCGCTTAAAAGATTGTCCGTTCCCTTTTCATAGAAATTCGGAAACTGCGCCATAAAAATAATGATGGCCAGTCCGTTCACGAAACCGAACATCACCGGATGGGGTACCAAACGGATGAACTTACCCAAGCGCAAAAGTCCTGCTAAAATCTGTAGCACCCCTGCTATGATTACCGTGGCAAATACATAATGGAGTATGGTTTCGGGTTCGATCTCGGGAAAGTTGCGCTTCAGTTCCAAAATCAATCCTACAAAAATAACGGCCACTGCTCCCGTGGCACCCGATATCATTCCCGGGCGACCGCCCAAAATCGAGGTGACCAAACAAAGAATGAACGCGCCATACAATCCTGTTAAAGGAGAAAAGCCTGGAATCAACGCGAATGCAATGGCCTCGGGTACCAATGCCAAAGCCACCGTGAGGCCCGAAAGGATTTCGGTCTTGTAATCTACTTTTTGCTTAAAATCGAATAAATTGAGATACTTCTTCAAACCGCCAAGATTTTAGGCGGGCAAAAATAGCACTTATTATCTTGACGGCCTCGATATCTCTAATTAATGGGAATTTATCAATTTACCAACTCTTTAGCCCCAATAATTTCTCCCCAAGGGGCGATAATTTGGCGGTTTCATATTTGGTCCGTTCCCAATTTCTGGGGTCGCCCGGAAATGCATACCCTTCGGGTGCGATTCGATTCTTCCATGAGTTGATACGCCAATCGCGCATTGCCATATTTTCTTCCTCGGCGGGCATCATAGAAATGTATTGTGCGATCCGAACTTTGTCCTTCGATTTGTTCGGGCGTATGCCATGTGGTTGGGTACTGTTGAATATAAGCAGGTCACCGGCTTCCATTTTTACTTTCACGATCTTATCTTCCAATCCTGAAATATTGGGCTGAAAATGGTCACGGTCTTCGGGCTGGGTCAACTTCCACGTATCATAATTACGGTATAACCATGGAATACATTGAAACCCGCCCATGTTCTCATCGGTCTGGTCGGCAAGGGCCAAGACCCCCTGAACGTTCTGCGGCCTTGTTTCGGGGTCGTAATCCCAATGGATAAATCCTTTTTTTTCGACTCCCGGGGGCAATGGAAAATTCAAGTTCGCCCGGTCAATGGTCACCCAAAGTTTCTCAGTTCCCCAGACGTCCACGAAAGCATCGTAGACCCTTTGGGTCTGGCGGTTGTTCCATAAATGTTGGTTGTTATATACCTCGACCATGCCTGTACCCGTAAGCTCCTTCATTTTCATCTCGGCGCGCGGGGGTGCGTACCACGTTTTAGGATTATTTGGGTCCTTTTCGTCAAACTCCCAGATAAAATCAGCCGTAGTCCGGGCTTGTTCTTTCGATATCGCATTTTTGACAACGATATAGCCGTTATGCATCCAAAAATCCCAATCCGCTTCACTCAGAACCCTTAATGGTTTTCCGTTGGAACGATCGCTCAATTTTATTTTACTGCTCGTTGCGGTTGAAGGATTTCCGGGAATTTCTTCATGGGCCTTGTTGGCCATTTCAATCTTTGAATTTGTCTGTTGCATGATGTTGTCCTTTTAATTTCTATGATGTAAAACTACCTACATCCTTATATAATTTCCACCTTGATATTGACCATAATTTGAACTATATTGATATTTTACATCAAAAAATCTATTTTTATAGACAATTTTGTCTATTTTATGCACATGAAAGTGGAACTGGAAAGTATTAGTCCCAATTCTAAAAGTCCGTTTCGACTTTTGCATGATCCCAAACTGAACCATCTTTTTTACTGGCATTTTCATCCGGAGTTTGAATTGGTCTATATCGAGGGAGCGAGCGCGACCCGACATGTCGGTGACCATATATCACAATATACCGATAGCGATCTGGTCTTGATCGGATCTAATATTCCCCATTTGAACTTTGATCACGGAGTTACCTCTTCCTATAGAAAGGAAGTGCTGCACATCAAACCCACATTCAAGGAAATGTTCATTGCCGAATTTCCGGAATTGCAATCTTTAAATCGCCTATTGGAATTGTCAAGATACGGATTGGCGTTTTCAGGAAAGACAAAAACAGAAGTAGGTAAACTAATGAAAGAACTATACCAAATAGGGTCGTTCGATTTTTTTATTGCGGTCATAAACATTCTCAAAATACTATCGCAGAGCGGCAATTTCGAATTATTGCACCAAAAACCTTTTGTCAATACCTATAGCAGAAAAGAACAGGAGCGTATTCGCGAAATCTATGCGCTCGTTGACGAACGTTACCAGAACAAAATTACTGTCGAAGAGGTAGCACGATCGTGCAATTTGACGAAGCCTGCTTTTTGTAGGTATTTCAAGAAAGCGACGGGCAATACTTTCATTGGTTTTCTGAACCAGTACCGTATCAGTCAAGCGAAACGATTGTTGTTGACGGGGAAAAATATAAGTGAAACCTGTTATGAATGTGGTTTTGAAAGCCTTTCTTATTTCAATCGAACTTTTAAGAAGATAACCGAGGAAAACCCTTCGGAGTTCAAAAAAAGAATGAAATCGGTTTGAGCTTTTAAAGCTTCATGCCATTTACTGATACGGCATGGCCCTTCGACGAAGCCTGTGCCCAGCGCAGCCGAGGTACTCAGGGTTAGCCTGCCTACCAGCAGGCAGGTTCGATAACGCCAATCAAAGATTGGCTATCTCACTAAAAAAATCGCCCCGAGCACAACACCCAGGGCGATTCCTAACTAAATAACCAACCAAAAAATCTTTATTGCTTCTTTCCTATAACTGTCGTAATCTTTTTACTTTCATTACAGGATTCGAAGTTTTTTGTCTTTTCTTAACCTTCGGGCCCTTACCCGATTTCAAGTACTGCTGATATCCCCTTCCGACAAATTCATATACCGTTTCACTACTCGGGTGGTACAGCTCGATCGTACTATCATTAATAACGTAGAGTTCAAAGTAATCATTGCCCATGGTATCATAAGCGAGTGTTAAAGTTTTGAGCGTTTCGTCGTTTTCTACGTCATATACCTGATAATCCCCTTCAAAATCCCATTGCAATTTACTTATGGCTGTTCCGGGCGCATCAATCGATGACCTAAAGAAAGAAGGTAAAAATTGTAGAAAATTCTCATCGTCAAAATCGTTCAAGCTGCCTGTTTCGCTTGTATATGTTTTTTCCCAGACATCGTATTCCTGCAACAAATAATTGATATTGTCGTAAAAGACATAATCGTAGTCGAAGTTGTCAATATCATAACCGTTCAAATAATACGAAGTATCCGACCTTGCGTCATACAGCTCTATGGTATTGCTGTTGACCGCATATACATCCAAAAGCCATGCCCCGTCAATATCATGGTCGATTTCGACCGTTCCGCGAAGTGTGCTATAATATCCGACATCGATTCCGAATCCGTTTCCTGTCTTGCCGATACCTGCAATATTGTTATTGGCATAGAATGTTCCGTTTACAAAAGACACCGTAAAGGCACGTTGCAAAAAAGGCACCTCGCCGTTACCTTGGGTAGCATTGATATCGACATACCATAAATCGTACGACCGTAATACTTGATCGGTATTAAAGGCCGATTCCTCTATAAAGTCATCATGAATGATCGTCTCGGTATAGCACGAGGTCATCAGGGTTCCTACAAGGATAAGCGCTAAGAGTAGTTTTGTTTTCATGGGTTCTGGCATTAAAATTCAACTCATCCAAAAACAAGGATTATGCCGTTATTGTTAACTTATTGATAATCAATAGTTAAGGTGTTGCCTTCTTTTTTAATTACTTTTGAACGCACGATTATTTTCTATGGATAAAAAACTAAATTTTACCGTTTTAGGAGGAGGAAGTTGGGCCACGGCCATCGTAAAAATGTTGCTGGAAAACCAAGACATGGTGGGTTGGTATATGCGAAATTCAGATGCCGTAGGCTTCATCAAAATACAAAAACACAACCCGAATTACTTGACCTCAGTTACCTTCGATACCGACAGGCTGAATTTGACGGACGATATCAATGAGGCCGTCGGCCATGCCGATATTCTGATATTTGCCATTCCATCCGCATTTCTGGGGGATGAACTCAAAAAATTAACCGTTCCCCTAAAGGACAAAATCGTTTTCTCGGCCATAAAAGGCATCGTTCCCGAATCAGGGTTGATTGTGGGAGAGCATTTTCATGAGAAATACGGTATTCCGTTCGAGAATATTGGTGTCATTACCGGGCCGTGCCATGCCGAGGAAGTGGCAATGGAACGCCTTTCGTACCTGACCATTGCCTGTGCAGACACCGAAAAAGCAAAATTTGTGGCCAAAAATCTTAGCAGCGACTATATCAAGACCAAAGTGACCAAAGACATTATCGGCACCGAATATGCCGCTATGCTCAAGAACATCTATGCCATTGCAGCGGGCATTGCCCACGGATTGGGTTATGGCGATAATTTTCAAAGTGTCTTGATGAGCAATGCCATTCGCGAAATGAAACGCTTTACGAAACGTATCTATAAAATAGATCGTAATATCAATGACTCGGCCTATCTGGGCGACCTGCTGGTCACGGGGTATTCTACTTTTAGCCGCAACCGGATGTTCGGCAATATGATCGGCAAGGGCTATACCGTTAAAAGTGCCCAGATGGAAATGAAAATGGTCGCTGAAGGATATTATGCCGCCAAAAGCGCCTACAAGCTACAATCAAAATTCAAAAAGAAGGCCAAAACACCCATTATCGATGCAGTCTATCAGGTGTTGTATGAAGGGAAGAACCCCAAAAAGGTTTTTGCGGAATTAACGGAAAGATTGGACTAGAATGTTTTTTATTTTAAGGAAGCTTCTCAACGGCGGGCTAATCCAGTTATTTGGCCAGTTCCATAAAACGCTTACTTTTCAGAACCATTTAAAAAGAATTGAACGCTATTTACCAAAAAACTACCTTGGTTAGCTCCTATAATGGCAACATGTCCGGTATTCGGAACAATCCACAGTTCAGAATTGGGTAAATTTTCATGAAGGGTAATAGCAGGGGTGATTCCCATTATTTCATCGTGGTCTCCGTTAACGATTAATGTTTTTGTTTTTAATGATTTTAAGTCTTCGTCATCGATGTTTATTCTATAATTGAGATTGGGGTTGAAAAGTTTCTTGATTTGACTTTCTCCCCCGAAATGTATCTTTTTTAGTTCTTTGATGAACGATTCAGGCAGATTTTCGTAAGAGAATGCATTGTCCAAATCGGTATTTTCACCACCGTCATAACTGTGCGAAGTTCCAATAAGAATAATAGATTCCAGCCTTTCTGGATTGGAAACAGCCAATTCAAGAAGTGCCAAGCCCCCAAAACTCAACCCTATAGCTTTTGCCTTTTCTATTTTTAGTTTATCCATTAGCTTCAAAACGTCTTCGGATGCTTTCTTTATTGTAAAATCATCAGTAAGTTGAGATGTTTTACCGTGTCCCCGAAGATCGATAGCATGTACTTTAAAATGTTCGGCATAGGTAGGTATAAATTCCGACCAAAATTGTGAGGACTGTGTCCAACCATGTAATAAGAAGAGTGGCTCACCTCTTCCATAAACCTCATAGTACATATCGATACCATTGACATTTATGGTCTCAGTCTTTATTGGAGATTGCCCAAAACTATGCCTTGAAATTAATGCCATAAGTAAAATCATCAAATACTTCTTCATTCAATTCAAATTCGTATTAATTTCTAATTCAAAGAATATATTTAAAATAAAAGTACTAAATCAATAAAACTCCTGTGAGGTAGCGAAAAAATATTGAAACCGAATTTTTATAACTTTAAAAATTTACCGTTTATGAATTTGTTCCGGCACTAATTTTTCATTGCATGTTCCATGCAAGTTTCTTTTGGATTTTATGTCACTCTCTTTGCCGACGTACCAGCCAAACCAGATTCTTGCATCAATTTTTATATTGTTTTTCACTTTTCTTTTTTTGATATATCCTTGAACAATAACATCTCCTTTACTTTGGCCGAGGCACCATGATAGAAACCCGTCTCATGTTCAAAATCTTTTGGGTTTTTAAAGGTTCCGAACAGAATGTCATAAATGGCTATTCCCGCATAGTTATGTGCATGTATCCCCTTTGCATGATGTATGGTATGGGATTCTGGTCGTTGTATGATATACCCGATCCATGTAGGGGTCTTGATATTACTATGCTGAAAAATGGACAAAAAAGTGGTAGTCAAGATAATCAAGGTACTGGCCTCCGGGGTAAACCCGGCAACAAGAACAAGGGTAACACTGCTAACGATTATCCAACCGATCATATCAAGGGGGCTAAAGTAAAATGCGCCATAACTATCCAACCTTTCCGCGCTGTGGTGCATTTGGTGCATTCCCTTCCAAAGGAAATCACTATTATGCATGGTCCGGTGCCATACATATTCGCCCAACTCGTAGACCAACACCCCGACTACTGCCCCCAAAATAGTTCCAAGACCAGTTAGGTCAAAGATTTGGTATTCGGCAAAAAAACCGTCCCAGATTATGGGGAGGTAGGATGAAAGAAAAAAGAAGAGTACAAAGGCAAGGATACCTCTGAGTTTCCAAAATTTTACATGGGGCAACTTTCGCGCAGGAAAAAGACCTTCCCAAAGCATCAATCCTCCATACATGCCAAATACGATATAGGAGATAGGGTCAAAAATCAAATCAAAAGGTGTGGGTAATTGTGAAATAAAGTGTTCCATAATAACTGGTTTTTAAATGAATATGTTTTTATTTATACAGACTAGACGGTGCAAATATAAAATTATTTTTTATTGTACCAACTAGTTTGTTTAAAATTTTAATATCTTTACGACATGGGAAGAGATGGTAGACCAACAAGGGACAAAATATTGGCCGAATCAAAAGCGTTGGTATTTGAAAATGGGTTTTCGGGTACCAGTATCGATCAAATCTTAGAACGCACGGGCATAACCAAGGGCGCGTTCTTTTATCATTTTAAGACAAAAAACGCTTTGGCAAGGGCATTGATCGAGGAATTCGCTCGGGAAGACATCTTTCACATGAACGAGGCGCTGAAGAAGACGGAAAACTTGAAGGAAAAGCCTTTGGAGCGTCTTTTACAGTTTATCCAAGAGTTTATTGATATGATGTGCGAGGTTGAAGACCCTTATAGTTGTCTTTATGCCTCATATACTTATGAGCCCAGCCAGTTCGATGAAGAAACATTGAACCATATAGCCGAAACGATGTTGACTTGGAGAACTACAATGGAACTGTTGATTAAAGATGTTCTTGAAAAATATGATCCCACGGTCGACGTTGACATCAAATCATTGGCCGATCATACCGTTGTTATATTTGAAGGGGCTTTTGTGGTATCGAAAGCTTTAAAAGGGCGGGATTTGACTGCAGACCATCTAAAACATCTTAGAAATTATTTTCAGCTTCTATTCAAACCAAAGAAAACAACAGGCTGATTAAAGAAAGTACATCTAACAGTTTATTTCACCACAAGACAAATTCGAAAAGAAGTCCAAAACGCCTATCATCGATGCGGTCTATCAGATGCTGTACGAGGGGAAGAACCCCAAAAAGGTTTTTGCGGATTTACGGAGAAGCTTGACTAAAGTGACTATCTTACATCAAAATCAATCCGTCACGTGATGCGTTTTTGGGTAATTCTAGTTTTTATCGCTCTGCTGTTTGCCTGTAATAGCAATCCTGAGAATATAACCATTGATGGAATTCTAGAGGTGCCGGAAAACCGAAATGACCCAAATTCTCGGACCCTTAAATTGGTCTATAAAGTCTTAAAAGCAAAAGACACTACCTCTGGTAAGGCTCCTATTGTTTATTTGCAAGGAGGACCAGGAGCACCTACTTTGATAATGGAAGCATTTTGGAAAGACCACCCCTTGCGAAATGATAGGGATATTGTGCTAATGGATCAGCGCGGTACTGGCGAATCAGAGGCCAACTGTAGAGAGTTAGGCAATTCACTTTTCGATGTCATGCGACAAGATCTTGACATTGAGGATGATTATAAGGCCTCGAGTGCCCAACTTGACAAATGCAGGGAGGCTATCAAACAAAAAGGAGTTGATCTAGCGGGCTACAATAGTCGTGAAAATGCGGCGGATTTTGAAGATTTACGAAAGGCTTTGGGATATAAAAATTGGAACCTTTTCGGTGCTTCTTATGGTACGAGATTAGGTTTAACTATCATGCGTGATTTTCCTAATGGTGTGCGAAGTGCGGTACTCTCGGCAATCCTTCCACCGGAAGCAAATTTTTTAAATAATTCCATTCAAAATTTTGAAAATTCCCTTTTCAAAGCCCTTGAGCGCTGTGCTGAAAATCCGGACTGTAACGAGCGATTTCCAAATATGGAAGAGCGCTTAGTGAACGTATTGAAGAAATTGCAATCTGACCCTTTGCAGTTTGACTTTGATGGCAAACCGTTCGTACTCAATACTCATGATGCTTATTTACTGATATTTGTCTCGCTTTACGATCGTTATTCCATTGCCAATATTCCTTTACTTATTGAGGCCATGGAAAATGGAGAAATCGAAATTATAAGAAATATTCTAAAAAGTTCCGGTTATATTTTCAATTTCATGAATTGGCCTATGAACTATTCGGTAATGGTTTATGAAGAGCTTCCTTTTAATGATTTGGAAGCTATTAATCACGCCGTAAATAATAGTGAGATCGGATTTGTTTATACTCCTAATAGTTCAGACATAAAATTGTTAGCTGATTGGCATCCTTTTAGGGCTTCCAATATTGAAAATCAGCCGGTGGTTTCTGAAATACCGACACTCATGACAAGTGCAGGTTTGGATCACGTTACCCCTATTAGCAATGCCAAAGGGGCAATTAAGCATTTGAAAAACGGTTATGAACTCATATTTCTAGATGAAGGCCACAATATTATGAATCCCTGTTTTTTTCAAATCGCAGAAGATTTTTTAAATGACCCTTTAAATAAACCAAACATGGACTGCAGTTTGGAAAGGCATCCAATTGAATGGAACTTATCAAGCCCGGTCCAATGAAAAATTGGAATGTTCTTCGATTTGGGTGAACAAGGTCTCACGCCAATCGGAAATCTGTTGGTCACCGGTTTTGAATATCGTTTTGAATTCCTCTAAAATAGGTTCCATTAGATTGCGGACACTGTCGATGTCAAAATATAGCCTTCCCGTTCTTCGGATAAAAAAGTCCATCGGGGTCAAGACCATTTCATAATCGATACCGAAATGCAGTTCGGCCTTGGCCATGCTCACATAATTATCATCGTCTTTTATGCAATCGTAAATTTCCAAAATGGTGTCCGTTTGCTTGCCATAATTCGTGACCAAGAACCAGGCATCGTATTCGGTAAATCCGTCGGATTTTATCCTTTCAAAAACCTCGACAATGTATTTTTTGACGTGCTTGAATTTTTTGAAGCCGTAATTGCCACAAAGCGGAATTTTATCCGTGAAACATTCCTTTAGCTCAGTATCGTAGTCTTCCTCCATATTTTTGGCAATACGGTTTACCGTACGCTCGGCCATTTTCCGGTATCCGGTCAGTTTTCCACCTGCGATACTTATCAATCCGGTATCGGAAGTAAAGATTTCATCCTTCCGCGATAACTCTGAGGCCGATTTACCGTCTTCATGGATCAGGGGGCGTAATCCGGCCCATGATGAAATGATATCCTCCATTTCCAGATTGATCTTGGGGAACATATTGTTCACCGCGGAAATCAGATAGATGGCATCAGCCAGATCGACTTCCACATGGTCCTTATCCTTATTGAAATTGGTATCGGTCGTACCGATATACGTAATTTTTCCCCGGGGAATAGCGAACATCATCCGCCCATCGGGAATATCGAAATACACCGACTGTTTCACGGGCAATTTTTCATGCGAAAAGACCAAATGCACTCCTTTGGTCAGGTGCAATTGCTTTCCTTTTTTGGAGTTGTTCATGCTCCGCAGTTCATCGACCCAAGGCCCTGCTGCGTTGATGACATATTTTGAACTGATTTCAAAATCATCTCCCAAAACGACATCTTTTACCTTTACCCCGGCCACTTTTTCATCTTTATAGCTGAAATCGGTTACGTGCGCATAGTTCAACGGCACGGCCCCATATTGCAGGCCGGTCTTGATATTTTCAAGTGTCAACCGCGCATCGTCGGTACGGTACTCGGCATAATGGCCCGCACCTTTCAATATTTTTTTGGGAAGGAGGGGTTCCAATTTCAAAGCCTCCTTTTTCTCCAACATTTGGCGTTTGTCATCGCCTGTTACCTGTGCCAGAATATCATAGACCTTGAGTCCGATGGAAGTCAGCCATTTGCCATAGGAACCGTTCTCGATCAAGGGCAACAACATTTTTTCGGGTATCACCAAATGCGGTGCCAATTTATGTACAACGGCCCTTTCGGAACCGACTTCCTTCACCAGCCAAAAGTCGAATTGTTTCAAATACCGTAACCCGCCATGAATCAATTTAGTGGATTTACTACTGGTACCCGAGGCGAAATCGCCTTTTTCGACCAAGGCAACTTTCAATCCGCGGGAGGAGGCATCCAAGGCGATACCTGCGCCAGTAATACCGCCCCCGATAACGACGAGATCAAACGTTTCCTTGGAGAGTTTTTCAACCGTTTTTTGTCGGTCAAGATTTGAGAATTTAATGTTTTTCAATGGACTATGGTTTATTTGTCATTCCGAGGAACGAGGAATCGCACACATCGGACATTTAAAAGATTCCTCCTATGTCGGAATGACATTTCTTTAATAATGGATGTGCTTAATCCAACTCCCACCCCTTTGTTCGTTTTACCGCTTTTTGCCATTTATCGTACAAACGTTTGCGTTTGACACGGTCAAAGGTCGGTTTGAAAATACGGTCCATAGGGCGGTTTTGATCTATATCGGCCTGTGTCCAAAGACCAACTTGGATTCCCGCCAGGAAAGCGGCACCCATGGCCGTTGATTCGATGACCTCAGGTCGATGGACTTCGGTATCGAGGATGTCGGCCTGAAATTGCATAAGGTAATTGTTGGCGCAGGCACCGCCATCGACCCTCAGATTTTTCAGTTGTATGCCCGAATCGTCTTCCATGGCCTTCAAAATATCCTTGGTCTGGTAGGCCAAAGATTCCAATGTCGCTTTTGCCAAGTGGGCCTTCCCGGTATCGCGCGTAAGTCCAAAAATAGCCCCTCGTGCGTACATATCCCAATACGGTGCTCCCAGCCCGGCAAAGGCAGGTACAACATATACCGAGCTATCTTCTTCGACCGATCCGGCCAGTGCTTCCGTTTCTTTCGCATCTTTTATCAGCCCCAATCCGTCGCGCAACCACTGAATGGCCGCGCCGGCAATAAAAATACTTCCTTCAAAGGCGTAGTTGACCTTTCCATCCAAGCCGTAGGCAATGGTAGTCAATAAGCCTTTTTTTGAGAATTGCGCTTCCTCCCCAGTGTTCATCAACATAAAGCAGCCGGTGCCATAGGTGTTTTTTGCGGTTCCTTTCTTGAAACATGCCTGCCCGAAGAGCGCGGCCTGTTGGTCCCCGGCGATTCCTGCAATCGGAATTTTTGTTCCATCCAATTCGTAATCCCCAAAATGGTGTGCAGAAGGTTTTACCACAGGTAGCATTTGCTTCGGAATGCCAAGGACCTTGAGCATTTTATCATCCCATTTTAGATTGACGATATCATAGATCATCGTTCGAGAGGCATTCGTATAATCGGTGACATGGTTTTTCTTTCCTGTCATGTTCCACACCAGCCAAGTATCTATGGTTCCCATTAACAAATCGCCGTTTTCCGCCCTTTCCCCGGCACCTTCTACATTGTCGAGAATCCATTTTACCTTGGTTCCCGAGAAATAAGAATCGATGACCAGGCCCGTTGTCGTCTTCACATGTTCGGTCAGTCCGTTATTGATAAGATGTTGGCAAATATCGGCGGTACGCTTGTCTTGCCAAACAATGGCATTATAGACCGGTTTTCCCGTATTTTTATCCCAAACGACCGTTGTCTCCCGTTGGTTGGTGATACCGATCGCCTTGACGTCGGAAGCAGCTATGCCCTTCTCTGCAATCAATTCGGCCATCACTCCCAATTGTGATTCCAAAATCTCCATGGGGTCGTGTTCGACCCAACCCGATTTCGGAAAAATCTGCTTGAACTCTTTTTGAACCATGCCCTGTATTTTGCCTTTTTCGTCGACCAATAGAGCACGCGAGCTGGTGGTACCTTGATCTAGGGAAATGATGTACTTTTTTGCCATGATAGAAAATATTGTGTAGACCTAAATATAGGGTTTAAACTTTCCAATTCAAAGGCGTGAAATCACTCTATTGTAATAGTAATGGCAGCTTCATTGCCGAGGGCATCCAAGACGATAATCTTGTGTTTCCCCAAGGAAGGGATTAGTCCGATCTCATGGAAATTCCGGGTCCGTTTTAAAAAAGTCTCATCCAAATACCAATACACTTCGGTCTCTGGTTTGGCGTGTGCAAGTTTTAGTATTAGTTCATTGGTCTTTCCTTCAAAATTTTTGGTGAGCGTTAAACGACTTCCATTTTTCGGATAGATAAATTCCATTGGAGAAACATTCGTGGCCTGACAATCTTGACGAAACGGGGGCAAAGTCCTATAAGTAGGATGTGTTCGATTAAAATAGAATTCCATTAAAGGAGGCAGTATAAACCATGGTTCTTCAATGGCCGTGGACAAATCGGTACAGGAAGAATTGACTTGAAACTGTCTATTGGCATCCAAATGAATCGTTCGGTGGTAATTACATGCCTTAACAAAGTTCTGTTTGTTGGGAATTGATATGGTTTTCTTGGGACAAATAGCCGTTGCCAAATAACCACTTTCGGCACAGACTTCAATTTCTACAAACTCGTCGAAAGGCTTTTCGAACCATTTGCTTCTCGGAAGTACATCAAAAACATCGAACAAAATCGGTGCTGCACTGGTCACACCGGTCATATTCGGTCGACCCTCGCCATCGGCATTGCCTACCCAAACACCGACCACATGGTCTTTTGTTACGCCAATGACCCAGGCATCTCTATTGCCAAAACTGGTGCCCGTTTTCCATGCAATCTCCTTGCTACTGTCGAAGAACTGCCACGATTCATCGCCCTCAGGTCGGTTTACCTCTTTCATGGCCTCGAAAGTGAGGTAAATACTGCCTGCATCGAACACAGTCTTTTCAATTGATTTTTCACCGAAATCGACCACGCGGTCTCTTTCCAAAACTAAATCGGTGAATTCATTTTCAAAATATTCACTCGAAGTACCGTTAAAATGGTTCACCGTAGAGGCGAGGTTCGCATAGGTTTTGCAAAGGTCCCAAAGATTGGTTTCAGCGCCGCCCAGAATCAAAGTCAATCCGTAATGATCGGCCGGTTTATTGATTCCCCTTAATCTAAATCCATCCAATTGATCCCGGAACTTTTCGAGTCCGTATTGTTGCAATAACCGAACGGCGGGAATATTCAACGACCGGGCAAGTGCTTTTTTGGCCTCAACGGCCCCACTATACTCCTCGTTAAAATTTTCCGGGGTGTAGCCGGCAATCTGAGTCGGTACATCGGGTACGAGCATATCGGGCAATAGCTCGCCCGCATCCAACATCGCCGCATACAAAAGCGGTTTGATCACGCTACCCGTACTTCGGTTCGCCTGTACCATATCGACGTCTTTTTGATGTTCTTTTGTAGTCATGGTATTACCGACATAGCTCAAGACCTTTCTGGTCTTTACTTCCAATACCAATACGGCCGCATTATGCACCTGGTTCTGTCGAAGGTTTTGGTAATGCTTTTGTACGATGGTATTGACATTTCGTTGCAGGTTATGATCAAGTGTCGTTATAATTCGTTTTCCCTTGTTCCTTTGGGCCATGTACTGCACCAAATGCGGGGCGGTTTTGGGCAACGGATACGGTTTTTTGGGAAGTTCTTCCAATAATGAAAGTTCATAGGTGGTATTGTCGATAATTTCTTCATCCCATAGTTTTTTCAACAAACGATTTCTTTTTGACAACAACCGTTCTTGGTTCTTCCCGGGATAAATCAAACTTGGTCCATTGGGCAAAACGGCAAGAGTAGCCGATTCAGCCCACGACAGTTGATACGGTCGCAGTCCGAAATAACGCCAAGCGGCTACATCGAGTCCCACGACATTACCTCCAAAGGGAGCATGGCTGACATACAGTTTTAAAATATCTTCTTTCGAATGGCGGAATTCCAATCGAGTGGCCAGTATCAGTTCGATAAACTTTTCCCAATAAGAACGTTTTTTTCCGTTTCGGGAAAGGCGAATGACCTGTTGTGTCAATGTGCTTCCTCCCCTGACAGTTTTACCCGCCGAAAGATTCTCGCCCATTGCCTTGAACATCGAAATAGGGTTAAACCCGAGGTGTCGATAAAAATGGGCATCTTCGAACTGAAGTAAACAAGCTTTAAACTTTGGCGGGATACTATCGATTTCTGGAAACCGCCATTGTCCGTCATCGGCAATCATCGCCCCTAGCAAAGTGCCTTGTTTACTCTCCACGACCGTGGCGGTAGGAGATTCGAAAAGCTTTTTGGGGAGGCAGCAATAGTAGGCGATTAGGAGAATCGCAAGAAATACCCATTTTTTCGGGTGCTTTTTGAGAAGTCCTCCCCTAGCCCCTCTGAAGGAGGGGAACGATTCTCGTCTTCTAAAAAGATTCTTTAACGGCTCCAAAGTTTAAAGCTTGTCATCCCCTCTTGAGAGGGGATTTCTTAAGCCCCTCCTTTGGAGGGGTTTGGGGAGGCCTCATATTCCCGTTCGACCAAACATATCCTGACCTTGTACCACGAATACCAGTCCTTGATTCCTTTTTGTTGGGCAAAAAGATGGTCGGTATTAGCCTTCCAATTTGCGATGGCCTCTAAACTTTCCCAATAGCTAATCGTGATTCCTATTGCTTCGCGTGCACTTTCAAACCCCAAATAACCGGGCTGCTGTTTGGCCAAATTTTCCATTTTTTCAGCCATTTCAGAATACCCGTTATCTCCTTCAGTACGGGTAGAAGTAAAGATTACCGCATAGTAGGGTCTGTTCATCGGATATACTCTTTTTCAAGGAAATAGCCCACAATAGCCTCTTTCATCAATACGGATTGCTCTCCCGATTTTAAAGGGGGCAATTTCTCCTTAATCGTATAATGGGGCCAACCATCTTTATCAAAAAAATCGAATTCGTAATAGCCATAAGGTTCCAACAAACGGCAAATGGCAATGTGCATCAAATCGAGTTTGTCGTCCTTTTTGTATTTTCTGTGGTACTGGCCAAGCTCTTGCACCCCAACCAAATAGATTATGGCATCGAGCTCAAGTAAATCCCCATCAGCGAACTGCGCCGATAGTTTTTCGACCAATATTTCCCAGCGTTCTTTTAATTGTAGGTCTCTTGACATTATTGATTCTCTTCTACAAAAATAAGTCTCGACAGCACTCAACCCGACATAGGTTCAAAGGTACAAATCAAAGTTCTATATTTGCTTTATGAGCTTCTTGGACATCATTTTAGGATTACTGCTGCTTTACGGACTCTACAAAGGGCTCAAAAACGGGCTTTTCGTAGAAATCGCATCGATTATCGCCTTAATTGCAGGTATCTACGGAGCCATTCATTTTTCATATTACGCCGGTGATTATCTTTCGCAAAATATGGATTGGGATGAACGCTATATCAACATCGCCGCTTTTATCATCACTTTTATCATCATCGTCTTGGTGGTACACCTTTTGGGAAAGTTCTTGACCAAAATTGCCGATTTTGCCATGCTCGGCCTGCTCAATAAAATTGCAGGGGCATTGTTCGGAGCCTTAAAAGTGGCCGTAATCGTAGGGGCGATCCTGATATTTTTTGAACGGGTCAACCAATCGGCCGGTCTTATCAAGGACGAATCGCTTCAAAATTCGGTACTGTACGAACCGGTCAAGGAAATAGGTGCTTTTGTTTTCGATGCGGTTTTGAAGGGGGAGGTTAAAAGGGAAACGGAATAGTTTTGTTTTATGACGCCGGTTTGCGATCGATGATTTTCATTTAGCTTTTTGGCAACAAACACCCGTAACTCTGAACTCATAACTTTTTTACTTCGTACCCCTAACCTCGTACTTCGTACCTCCAACTTCCTACTGAACCACTTCAATCCATTGCCCATTGGTACGTACTGCATAATCATTATCATACATCGCCTCGGCCTGGACCCCTGGCAAATAATACCTGCCCAAATACGAGGCATTCAATAATACCCGAATGGTTCTGGTCTCGTTCTTTTTCATATCGAAATAGAAGTTGGCACGGTCATCGCGAATATCGGTATGGGTCACTTGGTTGTCGGCAAATTCGCCGAAATCGGTAAAACGGGTATTAACGATTTCCCAACCACTGGGGAAGATTTCGGTAAGGGCCATATCCTTAATGATATTCGAGGTTGTATTGGTCAAAGTGATTTCAGCCACAAAATCGGTGCCTTGGGGCATTCGGGCAACGTTCATTCTTGAACCATCCCTGCCCTTAAAGACCATGCTAGCCCTCAGGTTTCGCTCAACCGTTTTTTCCTCGCCTACGGGCAGAATTCCATTGTTCATAATGTTGACATAAAGTATGTTGTCCCCATTATTTTTTAATGTGATATCATTGCTTCCTTTTTTTATGTTCAAGGCACGGACGGCCAAAGTCTTTGAAGTACCGACGTTTTCCGACTTGCCGTTGACCGCTATACTCGCCTGAATACCTTTTCCTCCGACCATTTCGGCAAATTTGGCCATCGCCAACAAACTGTATGAAGTACTTTGGGTACTCATCCAACGGTTTTCACTTAATCGTTGGGTGACAGTTTTCGCCATTTGTTGGGCTTTTGATTTATCCTCCAACAATACCAAAGTTTCCAAGGCCATGGCCCGGTTTCGATCCGAAGAACCATAGGTGTGGTAATCGTGCTTACCGTTTCCAAAATCCAACGTGGCATCTCCTAGAAGTCTACTGGCGACATTGGCCTGGCCGATCAATCCATAGGCAGCGGCAAGACGATATTTGGCTTCATTGGAAAGGTTGTTGGTTTCACGCAATCGGTTCATACTGGCTACATCGGCATTTCCCGAAAGGGCCAGAGTATACAGGCGGTACGCCTGTGCCAAATCAGAATTGTTCGCGCCTACGCGCCATTGCTTTGCGTTATTTTGTTGGTATTTCACCCAACTCGATTTAAAGCCGATCGGCAATACGTATCCTTTTTTCTCGGCTTCCAACATAAAATGGCCGGCATAGGTCGTGCCCCAGTCATTGGCAAAATTCTGTCCAGGCCAATAGGGGAAACCGCCATCGGGCCGTTGAAGGCCTCCCAAACGTTTAATGGCGCTTTCAATATTGTCCTGTATCTGTTTTTTACGGTTCGAGTCCACATCAAAAATAGTGGTCAGGAAAAGTTGGGGAAAGGCCCCAGAAGTAACCTGTTCTACACAACCGTGCGGATACCGAATCAGGTATTGCATACGGCCGTTAAAATTCATCGGGGGCAAGGTGGAAAATTCCACTTGGGCCGAATTGCTTCCTGAGATTCCGAAAGTTTCCAAATCGATGGTCTGGCCTTCTTTTGCATCCAAAACCAAATCTTGGACGGTAGTCGTCATCGGATTCGGATTGACCACATCGATAGGCACTTCGAACGAGGCGGTCTCCCCATTTCCGGAAGCTTCTACGACTACCTTTCCGATACCCCTAAAGTCGGCTACATCCAAATCGAAATAGACCATTTTTTCATCGGGTTCCGAAAACGTTACACTTTGGGCAGCCTCGCCCAAAATTTTAAAGGACTCGTTTTCCCGGAGCTTAACGGTCACGTTTTTCACCTTCTTTTCCATGGCAAAGACCGTAACGGGCAATGTTACCTTTTCACCTGGGGTAATCTTTCTTGGCAACGAGGCCAATACCATCAATGGTTTGCGAACGGGAACGGTTCTTTCGGCCATGCCATAGGCTTCTTCTTTGGCATTGCCGGCAACGACCATGGTACGGACGGAACCGATATATTTCGGAATCTTGATCTGGTGCGATTTCGTCTCGCCTTCTTTCAAACCGAACGGCCCCAAGTATACCACCATCGGTTCGAAACGATTGGCTTTCTTGTTCTTGGCACCTGCCAGTTGGCCGTCGCCCCCTATGGCAAAAACCTGGTCGATACGTCCGCCAAAGGCACCGATTACATCATCGTAAACGTCCCAGGTCTTTACTCCCAAAGCTTCATGTGCATAAAATGCATCCCATGGATTCGGGGTTTTGAATCGTGTCAAATCCAATAGACCCTCATCGACGATTGCAAGACTATAGGTCATTGCCTTTTTATTTTTTTCGCCCACTTTTACAGTTATAGTCTCTTCAGGACGAAGGACTTTAGGCATGGCGATTACTGGCTCGATTTTGGTCGCGGGATTTTCAACAGAGACCGGAACCACACCGTATAAACGAATCGGATTATCGTTCAAAGTAGTCGCATGCGGCTGCAACAATGAAATATGGATATAAACATTAGGCGTGTACAGTTCGGTCATCGGCAATTGGAACTTTGTTTCGCCTTTAGTGGTCTCTACCCAAAGGTTTTCCAATACCTCGGTGCCGTTTTCAACGGTGACCAAGGCACGACCGCCTTCAGAGCTGGGAAACGTTACCGTAGCCGTTTCACCTACATTATACTTTTCCTTATCCGTGGAAAACACCAACATGGTCGCTGCGGAGGGGTCATTCTTTTGTGACCTGCCCGCCCAACCGGGCCAATCGATATATATGGCCTTCCCCGTCGCATGGCCTCCGTTTTCGTCTTCGACACGCACCAGGTAACGCCCCCATTGCGGATATTTCAATTCGAAATTGAAACTGCCCTTTCCGGAAGAATTCGTGCTGACAGTCTCTTCAAAAACCTTTTCGTGATAATTGCTACTGCTAAAATTGCTGAGGTTGTCGGCGGAAGTATCCCACCACCAACGCCAATTTACTTTGTGAACGGTTACTTTCAGGTCTTTTACCGCTTTTGGGTTTCCATTTTCATCGACCGAGACCACTTCAAATTTGTGTGGGGTATCGGTCAAGAGCATCCCACGGGTCTTGTCGCCTTTCGGAACGTTCAACCCGATATAGGTCGCGTAGGGCGAATAGGGTTTCGTAAAGACATCGGTACTGAAATCGCCCCCGTTTTCGTAGACTTTGGTAATGAACGCGGCACTCAACCTTCCAGGCGCTTTGCTATCCAATTGAGGATCCATAACGAAACCGGCCATGCCTTGCCCATCGATTTTTCCGTCGAATACAATCTGGTCTTCCACTGAAAAACTTCGTGTCGGGTCGTCAAAAATATATCCGGGAAACTTGTCGAATTTCGTGGTCGTCGTGCTGAATTTGGCCGTAATGTCGGCTTTTAGGTTCTTGGCTACCGCACCATGCAGCCATTTGACCTCCAAATCGCCCTTAATCGGTCTACCTCCCGAAAGCACTTCACGTTCAAAATCGGTCTTGATCTTTAAACGGTTCGGTTTAATGGTCTCTATCTTAAGCGATTTTGTAAAGGATGCACCACCGACCGATACCTTGGCCACCCAATTTCCGGTGGGCGCATTCTCATCGGTCTTGACATCGAACCGATAGAAATTATCGAGGCCGCCTGTCCTGACTTCGCGATGTACAACTTTGTTGTAGGGATCGAACAGTTCCAGCTTTACGGGATGATTCTCGGGCAATTTGTTCGCATTGTCGTTCAACATAAAAGAAAGGAAAACCGTATCTCCCGGTCGCCAGACCCCACGTTCGCCAAAAATGAACCCTTTGATTCCTTTTTGAAGTTCCATCCCCGAAACCTTGAACTTACTTACCGATAACGCATTGCCATCGTTCAATTTAACATAGGTCTTTTGGCCTTTGTTTTCGGCAATCGCGAAATAGGCCAATTTTTCGGAGTCATAGATTCCGGTGCCATCGACATCGGTAATGACGTTGCCTATGGGTTGCTGTTGAAAATTGTAAAAGGTTATCTTGGCCCCTGCTATCGGCTGGGTATTCAGAATATCGTTTACGGCTACAAAGTAGCTTTTGTTCGCCCCCTTTTTAACGGTTACACCAATATCGGAAGCCAAGACATTGATGCCCACCTTTTTATCATAATAATAGGATTTATCACAAGGGTTTTCTCGTTCGTTCCAATTGTAATTGTAGTAATAGTCTTCATAGTAATTCTCGATACCGTCCCACGAACTGTCTTCCTGCGCCTCATCAAAATTTTTGTCGTCTACGGTCTCGGGATCAAAATTATTGCCGTCGCATCGGTACGAACTATAGGCCGGTTTAAAATTGAATTCAACACGATAAATGGCCCCGACTTCGGGAGAAATCAAAGCTTTAAGATCCATTGCATGGGCCGCCCATTTGCCATTGATATTGCCCAAGTTGTTCTGAAGCGTTATTTTCTTGGTTGTGATCGGGCGTGCCACCGAACGTAAATTGTAACTACCGTCCAGATTGTTGCCCTGAAGAAATTGCATGATGTTGTTCTCATAAATCTTCAGTACCGAAACATCGACAGCTTTTAAGTTTACAGTCTCAAAATTGATTTTGAGGTTACTCGATGAAGGTAATATCGTGCCGTTGGAAAGTAGCCGAACCTGGGGCTTCATTTGTTCAAACGCCACCCGCTCTTCGAATTTTTCCTTTAGTTTGTGGCCGTCGCTACTTTCTATTCCTTCAAAAACTTCTAAATCGACGGTTCCTTTGAGTTCTATGGACGGATAAACTTTCAAGGTATTACCGTCTACAGAATATTTGGGACTATTATCACCCTCCAAGACCACCAATCCCTTAAAATTCTGTCCTTTTTTTATGGGATCGGAAAAATTGATCCGAACCAATTGTGTTTCCCCGGCTTCTACAATGGCATCGAGCACGGTAAAATTGTTCTTTCCGGGAATTTTGACAGCGCTCTTGCCCTTGCTATCAATATCGAATTTTTCCCCATTCCAAGAAATCTCCAATTGTGAATCTTCTTCGTACCGTTGAATACTATCGATCTTGAATTGAAATTGGGTAGCCTCTTCGACTCCCTCATTAAACTTTACCGCAATCGCTTTACCCTTCTGCCTTACTTGAAGCAACTGTTTTACCTGCTCCAGACTAAGTACATCGGCACTTCGCAATTGCCCTTCCAAAAACTGTCTTTCCTTGGAGTACGATTGCAAAGGATCTGTATATACATTGAACTGTTGTTTCAATGTCCTCACTCCAAAGGTCATGTTACGAAGTTCTTTGGGCACATCATCAATGATGGCCTTTAGATCAAGTGTAAATCGGTATTCGGCATCTTGTTTAAAACCGTTTTCAGGAATGAATACTATGGTACGGTCGTTCAGGGCAACGACTTTCCCTTTAGTATTAGGGGAAACGCGAAGAAGATCGCTGTCAAGCTCATCTCCTTTATTCCAAGAATCCACAGGTTGATTGAGTACTACACGAACATCGCTTTTTGTCGAAATGATCCCGTGCGAAACCTCGGATATATACTCTTGAAATTTATTGAGGTTATCGAATTTTTCGCTAGAATTTTCCTTTTTGGAAGTACATCCAACGGCCAAAACCATGACTAGGAAAAAATGGAAAAGGGACTCAAATTTCATCAGCTCATATTTTGTTCAAAAATAACCAGGTTTTAAACAAAATTTTTCACCATCATCCATGAAAATAATGTGCAAAGCCCCGTCTTCATTTAGAACGATATTCCTTGTTTTTTTATTACCCACCTCAAAAAACAAATTATTCAAAATGTAAGCTTTAGATTACAAATATGTGCATTTCATCGAAAAATAAAACTTTTCCAAAGATGATATTGCCATTTATCGTATCATTACAGGGTCGAAACCCCTGCGGCAAATTTCGATTATCATTCGAAAAGAGTACCCCACTCTTCACTACCTACTTGCAGAACGCCTACTTACAATTTAGAACATTGTATGAAATTGAAGTTGAAATATGCCTATTTGGTATGTTTTGTATTGGCGTTAGTATCTTGTAGCACGGAATCTTACGAAACTACCGAAATACCGAAAGCGGAAAACGATGTGGCCTTGGAGCAAGAATTGCTCGGAATTGTCAATGACCATAGAATTTCATTGGGATACCCTTCTTTGGACTATAGTGCCGTAGCATATGAATACGCGAATATCCATAATGACTATATGATCGCCAGGGGCGGCATCAGCCATGATAATTTCAGCGCAAGGGCTTCGAATATCGCTTCTGAAGTAGGTGCCGAATTTGTAGCCGAGAACGTGGCCAAAGATTATCCTACGGCTACGGCGGCATTTCAAGGGTGGCTTGATAGTTCGAACCATAAAAAAACGATGGAGGGTGATTTTACCCACACTGCGGTGAGCGTCAAAAAAGATGCATCCGGAAATTATTACTACACGCAATTGTTCTTTCGATAGGAAGTACCAAACCGTTTTCTTTTACTAAATTTGGGAGAATCTGCTGGTGGTCGTTCGCAATCGTATAAGCGAATAACCGGCAATTATCAATTCTCGACAAATGTCTATAAAACCTCCTTTTAACCTCAATAAATGGATCGAGGAAAACCGCGAAACCTTAAAACCCCCCGTCGGAAACAAGAATCTATATAAAGATGCAGGCGATTATATCGTGATGGTGGTCGCAGGACCCAATGCCCGAAAAGATTATCACTACAATGAAACCGAAGAGCTGTTTTATCAGTTAGAGGGAAATATCGAAATTCACATTCAGGATAACCGTCAAAAGAAAACATTAAAGCTTGGTCCGGGCGATATGTACCTGCATCCTGCCAAAATACCCCATTCGCCTGTACGCCACGAGGGAAGTATCGGGTTGGTCATTGAACGCAAACGTGCAGATATGGAAGTGGATGACGGATTGCTTTGGTTCTGCGATAATTGCAACCACAAATTGTACGAGGCCTATTTTACGCTGAACGACATCGAAAAAGATTTTTTGGGCCATTTTAAGCATTTCTACGGTTCCGAAGAATTGCGCACCTGCGACAATTGTGGTACCGTTATGCCGGTAGATGAACGATTCATAGCTAAAGAAGATTAGAATAATGCAAATCGCCATCTATATCGTTATCGGAATTGTCGCCCTGCTCCATCTATATTTTCTTTGGTTCGAAATGTTCGCATGGACGACAAGGGGACGTAAAATATTTAAAAAGTTTCCGCCCGAACTATTTGAGCCTACCAAACCTTTGGCGGCCAATCAAGGACTTTACAATGGTTTTTTGGCGGCGGGGCTGATTTGGACCTTCTTTATCCAAAACCCTTCATGGAAGGATAACATCGCCTTGTTTTTCCTAGGCTGCGTTACCGTTGCCGGAATCTATGGTGCCTTGACTGCCGATAAGAAAATATTCTTTGTTCAGGCCCTACCGGCTTTGATCGCCGTATTACTCATCTTGATGAGGTAATCCGGGCTATCTGAATAAGACTTACTTTTCGTAGCTTTGCTAAAAATCTAACAATCCATTATTAAAAAGTTATAAAATGCTAAAAATTGCCACTGAATTTGGTATCGATAGAGCCTTGGAATCCTTGGGAATCAAAGAGGTCAATAAAGGAACCTCGACCGGGTCGGATAATTTTTCATCCGGAGCTATTATCGAATCACGATCTCCTGTAGACGGGGCCTTAATTGCAAAGGTAAAAACCACTTCTAAAGAAGACTATGAAAAGGTAATGGCAAGGGCAGTAGAGGCATTTAAAATATGGCGAAAGAAACCTGCCCCGCAGCGTGGTGAAATCGTGCGGCAATTCGGTGACAAGCTCCGTGAGCTAAAAGAACCTTTGGGAAAATTGGTTTCCTACGAAATGGGAAAAAGCTACCAAGAAGGATTGGGCGAAGTGCAAGAGATGATTGACATCTGTGATTTTGCCGTTGGACTTTCAAGACAGCTTCACGGACTTACCATGCATTCTGAAAGACCGGGTCACCGTATGTATGAACAATACCATCCGTTGGGGGTCGTTGGCATAATCTCGGCGTTCAACTTCCCGGTCGCCGTGTGGTCATGGAATACGGCCCTGGCGTGGATTTGTGGTGATGTCTGTGTTTGGAAGCCTTCCGAAAAAACGCCCTTGTGCGGTATCGCCTGTCAAAATATCGCTTCCGAGGTTTTTAAGGCGAATGGGCTCCCAGAGGGAATTTCCTGTTTGGTCAATGGGGATTACAAGGTCGGGGAAATGATGACGGGCGATAAACGAATTCCTTTGATTTCGGCTACGGGATCGATTCGAATGGGTAAAATCGTAGCCCAGGCGGTTGCCGCAAGATTGGGCAAATCGTTATTGGAGTTAGGTGGAAACAACGCCATTGTCGTTACCCCTGATGCCGATATCAAAATGACCGTTATCGGTGCCGTTTTCGGGGCAGTGGGAACGGCCGGTCAACGTTGTACCTCGACTAGAAGACTGATTATACATGAATCCATTTATGACAAGGTCAGGGATGCTGTTGTGGACGCCTATAAACAATTACACATCGGAAATCCCTTGGATGAAAACAACCATGTAGGGCCATTGATCGATACCGATGCCGTCAAACTGTACAATTCAGCATTGCAGAAAGTTGTTTCCGAAGGAGGTAACCTCATTGTTGAAGGAGGAGTCTTGGAAGGGGAAGGCTATGAGAGCGGTTGTTATGTGAAGCCCGCTATCGCGGAAGCCCGACCCGATTTTGAAATCGTTCAGCACGAAACCTTCGCTCCGGTTCTTTATCTCTTGAAATATTCGGGTACCATCGAAAACGCCATCGAAATACAAAATGGTGTAGTCCAAGGCCTATCCTCAGCAATTATGACCAATAATCTAAGGGAAGCAGAACGTTTCTTATCGTGCAGTGGAAGTGACTGTGGAATCGCCAATGTAAACATAGGCACTTCGGGCGCCGAGATCGGAGGGGCTTTTGGTGGTGAAAAAGAAACTGGCGGTGGCCGTGAATCCGGTTCGGATGCGTGGAAGATCTATATGAGAAGACAAACCAATACAATCAATTATACTTCTGAATTGCCACTAGCACAGGGTATTAAATTTGATCTTTGAGACACAAAAAACCACCGTCTTTTCAACTACTTGTCCGTTCCCCCGAGAGACAAGGTCAAAAATACGGTGGTTTTCTTAACACTAAACTAACTAACTCAACTAATATATTTTATACTCCGGCTTTGGAAAATGTAAAGCTTGAGCTTGTTATTCCGATTTTGGACTGATTGAATTTGCATCACGAACTCTCCAGCTTCCGTGAAGAAGTTCTTGGGTTCCTAAAACGACGACCATACAGCAAAAATTCAACAATCTTTTCAATTTGGTTTTCATTTCAATTTGGTTCTCTAAATACTTCATCTAAAATACAAAAGAATAGAAGCCCTAAAAAGTATTGATGTACCTATACATTAAAAATCTGTATACATGATGTGTTTCTATGTATAAACGGTATATTTTATTTTGTTGGTCAATATCGTTTTGGTTGAAAATCTTTGCATCTTAAACTAGAACCTGTCACTTAAGAAACTAAAAATCATCTTATTACTTATTGAAATAAAGCATTTTTTTAGCCATTTAGTAATACTGTTCTAACATTTTTTAAGATTTTTTTAATACATTGTTCGAACGAACACTAAATCATTATAAACAATGTCAAAATCAACAACAAGCCTGATTGGTATTATCCTTACCATTTTGGCAGGTATTCTTTTGTACATGAAGCTTTGTAGTTCTTGCGGATTACAGGCTGCAGCGGAAGAACCTGTTGAAGAGGCGGTAGTACCCGTAACCCCTGATCCCACATCGTATCCTTTCGCCTTTTCAGATGGTGATTATTCATGCGATGTAAACGACAATTATAACTTTAATGTGTCGTCATCATCGATTATCATGCCTTTGGCCCAAACGGTAACCGATTGCATCGATGGACTTAAAACCTTTTTGGCGGATAATGCCGGGAAGGTCATCAATATCACTGGATATTACACAAGTGATGAAGAAAACGACTCGGCCTATCCGAACTTAGGTTTGGCAAGAGCCAATGCCGTCAAGAACCATTTGGTCGATAATGGAATACCCTCGACCCATATCAACACCTTCGGGAAGTTGATGGACGAGATGGTACCCCAAGGAAACATGTTCCTCGGGCCCGTTACCTATGGTCTGACAGGCGAATCGGCTGATGCTGCAGATGAGCTCAAGGCACTCTATGAAAAAATAAAGGCCGATCCATTGGTGCTTTATTTTGATACCGCAGAGGCCTCTATAAACCTTAGCGCCGAACAGCGACAGAAAATTGCCGATATTTCAAGATATCTCGACAAGGTCGAGGGAGCCAAGGCAAATATTGTCGGACATACCGATAATACCGGTAATGCGGCAGGCAATATGAAACTTGGACAAGACAGGGCAGATTTTGCCAAAAACTACCTTATGGGAAATGGTATTGCCGAGGCAAAAATCAATGCAACCTCCAAAGGACAAACACAACCTATTGAAAGCAATGCCACTGAAGAGGGCAAGGCTAAAAATAGAAGAACGGTCGTAACATTAAACTAAACAATTAACTATAAAAATTAAAGAACATGGATTTTTCAAATATTTGGTGCTGGCTAATTCCCTTATTGACCGGCATAATCAGTGCAATAATCGGTTATTATTGGGGCAAAGGGTCAAGTACGACGATAGACAATTCTGCAGACCTTAAACTCTTACAGGATAAGAACACTAAACTTCAGGCCGATCTAGATGCCTGTCTTTCAGCGAAAGCAGCCGCCCCTGTTGTTGCGGCCATACCGTTCAACGCTACAGCTGCCGAAGCTGCGATGGGCAAAAAGATCAAGCAAGACGACCTTAAGGTGGTAGAAGGTATCGGACCTAAAATCGAGCAAATGTTCCATGACGGCGGTATCAAAACCTGGAAAGCACTTTCTGACACTGCAGTTGCACGCTGTCAAGAAATTCTTGATGGTGGTGGCGAGCGCTACAAGGTTCATGATCCGGCTTCATGGCCTATGCAGGCCAAAATGTGCTATGAGGGCAAATGGGCCGAATTGGCCAAATGGCAAGATGAACACGACCACGGTAAGCTCTAGATTAAAGCACGCACAAATTTAAGTTTCAAGTTCAAAGCCAAATTTATTCTTGGTTTTGGACTTGAACTTTTTTATACCATACCATTGGCCTCTACCCATTTAAAGCGGTATTGGTCTTCAGGAAATTTCATGCGTTCGGCAATACGCTCCAACCTTTCCGGTAATTTGACCAAGTAATCCCTTGCTTTCTCGGCCTCATCCGAAATGCCCCTTACCATATCGATTTCCCAAAAAGCATTGAGCTTTCTTAATATCTCTACGTAATCCTGGGCGGTATAAACGCCCAAGCGTTGTGCACAATTCGAGAAATTTTCAAAAGCGGTGCCGATCGTTCCCCCCGATTCCCTTAAAAAATGGGCGGGCATCACGATTTTCTTTTTCATCATATCGGCAAAGGCCAACATCATGCCCGAGGGATCCTCTCCGAAGATGGTCTTCACGAATTGGCGATAGGCCAGATGATGCCGCATTTCGTCACCTGCTATAATCGTACACATTTTTCCTAGTAACGCATTACCTTTTTTCTTGGCCATTTGGCCTACCCTTTTGTGCGAAATGTTGGTGGCCAGCTCTTGAAACGAAGTATAAACAAAGTTTTTGTAAGGATCCCTATCCGTTCCGATATCGAATCCGTCGGTCAATAAATGTTGGGTGGTAATCTCTACTTCCCTCATATTGACCCTGCCCGAAAGATATAGATACTTGTTTAAAACGTCGCCATGGCGATTTTCTTCGGCGGTCCATGCCCTCACCCATTTCGACCAACCATGGCCTTTGTTTTCATGTTGGTTTATCCCCTCGACATCCATCAGCCAAGATTCATAGGTCGGTAAAGCTTCCTCGGTAATGGTATCGGCCACCATGGTTACCCAAAAATCATAACCCAATTCTTTTGATTCGCCCCTTAAGGTTTCAATAGCATCTAAAAAATCATCGTTTTCGGAATCGGGCAAAAAATCGGAAGGTTGCCATATATCTTCGATAGGAATCAGAAAAGAATCCATAAACCCCTCTACTTGCGGCTCAATGGCCTGCATTACCTCTAATCGAATATTCTTCTCTGGCATAATCTGTTTTTTTAAAGTTCGTCAATAAAACAATCGTTTCGGCGTAAGTGAGTCCGAAATCTTAATTTCGACCTCTCTCCCCTGGATACAAAGTATGTACAGGGTCGCTTTGCCATACTTCTTTTGTGTCGACATCCATTATGGACAGGGGGCCCTTGAATGCAGCTCCGGTGTCCATATTCCATACATTTGCGGCATTTTTGGGCGTAACGGTACCTGTTTTCGTGATGGGTGTATGGCCTATATAAATTTCCTCATAAAGGGACAATCGTTTAGGATAATGCATGTCACCTTTACCCATATCCCGATGTAAGGATTGCGCGAGTTCCCATAACGTTCGATCCCAATAAAATACATGGGGCAAATATTCATGCTCAACACCCTTCAAGTTTGTGAAACCCGCGTGGAGGAAGAGTCTATTCTCCCCATCTAGATAATAGTTGGTAAGATTTTCGTAGAACATGATATGGATATCCTTCACATCTTCATCGGCCTTCTTATATGAATTTAATGTAGCCTCGCCGCCATGTTGCAACCACATAGGGTTATGTTCTTCATCGGCTAACCACTTTAGGCAAAGTTCGTCGTGATTGCCCCTCAAAAAAACACAGCTATGGGTCTCATCGAGCTCTATCAAATAATCGACCGTTTCAACGGCTTCGCTCCAACTATCGACATAATCACCTAAGAAAATCAATCTATCGGATGTCGTGACTTTAGCTCTTTCAAGAATTTGTTCCAAAGCTCTTAGTCCTGAATGTATGTCCCCTATTACCAGTGTCCGCATTACTTTGCAAAAGTCGTAATTACCGCAATGATAACAAGAATAAAAAGCACCAAAAAGAATATTTTCCAAAAGGAATAGGGTCTTGTTCCACTCAAAGCCCCCGTTTGGCCATTGATATAGAAGTTGTACTCCTTTCCATTATAACGATAAGAGCTTATGTAAACAGGCAGTAATATATGCTTGAACGTTTCGTCGGAGAGCTTGATATCGGTATTCAATATGCGTTGTGTATCGCCGCCGATATCCCTTCGGATCCATGTATGTGCAATCTCTTTGGCTTCTTGGAACGATCGATGGTGGCCCTCTTTTAGCGATACTGTATATTTTTCGGTAACGAACCCCGATAAGTACTTTGAATTGAAAGGAACTAATTCCTTCACGTTCCAATGTGAAATATTATGAGGGATTTCCCTTCTCTTTTTTTCAGAAGCATTGATCAGGATATCATCGACAAAGCCCTTCACCGAACCCGAGGCATGTGACCATCGTGTTTTTCTGACCTGTCTGGTCTGGGTGCCGTTCTTGGTCCTTACCCTTTGTGTCTCATAATAATAATCGCCACGTTGGCCTTGATAGGCCGCATATAGATTAGCGTCAAAAGTCCAATAAGGCATATAAAGTCCGTGTAATCCTTCGGGATCCAAAGCCGCACGCTTTAACTTGCTCGGTGCGAACCATAGACCATTGACCCAGTTCTTAAAAACAGAACGTGCTTTTTTGGCATCCAATTGAAAAGGCAGTACGGCCTGCGGAATTATCCATCCTTCTTTTTCAACATCTTCACGAATCAAAGGTTCCCCACAATAAACGCAGGCCAACGATTTATAATTTTCCTCGACATGTTGATTGGCCCCGCAGTTTTTGCAATGCAACAAATCGATGGTCTCGGTGTAGGCATTCTGACCGACCGCCTTTAAGTAATGTTGTAGTTCCAATTCCTCAAAACTACTTTTGGTCTGCTCGATAAATTCCTCATAGCCGCAATACTCGCATTTAAGTTGATGCGAACCCGGTTTGAATTTCATCTCGGCACCACAATTGGCACAAGATTTTTTATGTTCCGATTTTTGGGTTTCTTCCATGAATAGTACCTGTCGTTTCCATAGAAATGGAAATACACAACATGATAAATTTGTACCCTACGATGTTGGTAACGGTGGTGGTGTATTACTTCCCAAAAAAGGTTTAAGTTCCTCTACATCTTTTAACGCGGTCCAGTTTTGCATGCCTTGTTTCCAGATTAAAGAGTCTTTATTAATGGTTCTCGCAGCGAACAGTTCTTGTAACTTTTCGAAAGGCACCGGGCCCATCTGCTGGCCATTTACCGCGTAGTGGTACATGACTTGTACAGGTATCGGCGGAGGTGCCGTCGCACCTGAAGGTTGTCCGCCGAAAGGTTGTGTCGCTTGCGGATTCATCATATTGCCCATCTGTTGCGCAAGCACAAAGCCCATACCCATACCCATGCCCGCACCGGCCGTGCCTCCTTCGTTCTTGGCCGCTTCTTCCATAGCCTTGGCTGCCTTGAACTGGGCCAGTTTGGTCATATCCAATTTATCCAATCGGCTGTATTCGAAAATCTCCTTTTTGAGTTCCTCGGGCATCGAAACGTTCTCGATATAGAATTTTTCCAACTCGATACCGACCCTCCCGAACTCGGGTTGCATGACCTCTTGACAAGTCTCCGAAAGTTCGGTCGTATTGGCGGCGTAAAGTTCGATCGGCAAATTGGCCTGTCCGATGGTATCGGTAAATCTTGTAACGATGAGACTTTTTAAATGCTCGTTGACCTCATAATTTGTAAAATGTCCATCGGTACCGACCACATCGACAACAAATTTTCCGGGGTCGTTTATCCGGAAACTATAGGTTCCAAAGGCCCTGATCTCGACCAGCCCGAAACGTTCGTCACTCAGCATAAACGGATTTTTGGTACCCCATTTCTCATCGGTAAATAACCGGGTATTGACAAAATATACTTCGGCCTTGAACGGACTATCGAACCCGTATTTCCATCCTTTGAGCGTAGTAAGTATGGGTAAGTTTTTCGTATTCAAAGTATAAGTACCCGGCTTGAAGACATCTGCCAATTGCCCCTCATTGACAAAGACCGCTGTCTGGCCCTCCCTGACGATGAGTTTCGCATTGTTCTTGATTTCGTTCTGGTAACGCTCAAAGCGGTGTACAATGGTATCATCGGTATTGTCGAGCCACTCGATAATATCGATAAATTCATGGCTCAGTTTCTTTTTTATTTCGTTAAATAAATCCATTTTCAGCAGTGTTTAAATTTTCGAAGAAGATACTGATTTCTCAAATGATGGGCAAAGTGAAAACCAATACATATATCCCTTTTTTTTAACCGAACGCTCAAACTTTTGGTTCAAGTTTATATTGTAACTACATTAGGTGATAGCAAACAACCCATTATGAAAACCGTTTATTGTATTGGCGAACTTTTGATTGATTTCGTTGCCGAAAAACAGGGCTCCGACCTTTCAAAGGCAATCGACTTCACTAAAAAGGCCGGTGGCGCCCCTGCCAATGTTGCCTGCGCTATTTCGAAACTGGGTGGAAATGGTTCATTTATCGGTACGGTAGGTAAAGATCCTTTTGGGACATTTTTATTGGATGTCTTAAAAGACAACGGTGTCAACATTTCTTTTGCCCAGCGAACGGAGACCTTTACAACTCTCGCTTTTGTTTCGTTGGCCGAGGACGGGGAACGCGACTTTGTGTTCAGCCGGGGAGCCGATCGAGAACTTCGGTACGATTCGAAGATCAGCGGTCTTTTTAAGAATTCTATCGTCCATTTTGGGGCGGCCACAGCGATGCTCGAAGGTAGCTTAGAGGAAACATACCAACATTATTTTGATGATGCAATCAACCAAAAAGCGTTTATAAGTTTTGATCCCAATTTTCGAATCGACCTATGGAAGGGCAATGAGGCAACATTTATCGAAAAATGTATTCCTTTTATTGAAAAATCGAATTTGTGTAAGTTCAGTGCCGAGGAGGCCCAATTGATTTCCGGAAAATCAGACCTGAAAGATTGTTGCGATTACTTCCATCAAATGGGCGCGCAAATAATCACCATTACCTTGGGTGGCGAAGGCACATTGCTAAGCACCCCGGCCTTGAAACGGACCATTGGCAGTATCGATGTACGGCCCGTTGATACCACTGGGGCGGGCGATGCTTTCATAGGATGCCTATTACGGCAGGTTTCCACTTTGGAGAATCCACACGATATTGTCAAGAATTATGATCAAATCATCGATTTCGTAAAAATTGCCAACAAAGCAGGTGCGATTACAACCACCGGCTTTGGGGCCATACCTTCGTTACCCAGCTTCGAGGAGATTTTTGATTGACTCAATACTTATCCCAACAAATTCAAAATACTTTGTCATATTCTCAAGACCCTTGTCACTAAACTAATAGAGACCGGCTAAACTATGGGCAAAGAGCTTGAAAACATTTTTCTAAATGCTTTGGAAGAGCATCGGTATAAGCTATTACGCATCTGCTCGGTCTATGCCAAGGATGAAGATGATACCAAAGATCTTTTTCAAGAGGTTTTGATCAACATCTGGAAGGCGATGCCCTCTTTCAAGGACAATTCGAACATCGGAACGTGGATGTATAGAATCACGTTGAACGTTTGCCTTCGCCTTAAAACCAAGGAAATCAGGAAGCAGAAGAAAGAGTTGCGCATGGACAGCCATGCCATAAATATATATAAAGGGGATCTTAACGAAGAAAGGCAAAATGTAAAAAAAGAAAAACTCGTGCAATTGCGAAAGTGCATCAAACAGCTCAACGAAGCCGATAAAGCGGTTATCACATTGTATCTGGAAGAATTGCCCTATAAAGAAATTTCAAACATTACAGGCTTGACCGAAAACAATATTGCCGTAAAGGTAAAACGTATCAAAACAAAATTGTTGAACTGTTTAAACCAGATACCATGATGGAAGATGAAATCATAAAAATCTGGCAATCCTCTCCAGAGGTGGAACGGATAAAATTTGAGAAGTCGCGGTTGATGCTCGATATGGATTCGAGTTTGAAACGTATTCATAGAGTATGGAAGTACATGGTAATTAGAGAAACTTTGGCTGGTATAATTGTTATTCCGGTATTCGCATATGTTGCATATACACACCCTTTTGCTTTAACCAGAATTGGGTCAACATTGATTGTTTTGTCGGTCATATATATTCTTTTCCGACTTTTAAGAATAGACAGGCAGAAGCCCAATAACTACTCTGAAACTTATTTGGACTATTTATATAAGACAAAGGAAGTCTTAGGAATTCAGAAAAAGTCACTGGACAATGTCGTGTATTGGTATGTATTGCCGATATACCCCGGTTTAATTCTTTTCTTATTAGGATTTGTTCACATTCCAGAAAAAATCAACTTGATTCTGTTGACTTTTTCACTTGCAATAGTAGTCGCGATTGCTCTCCATTTTCTAAACAGACGGGCAGCTAAAAAGGAATTTATACCAAGACTGCAAAAAATTGACGAACTTATCAAAGTAATGGAGGAATAAACACTTAGAACTCGTCTTGAGTTTTTGAATTCAAGCGAAAATTAGGGATTTCCTGCCCCAGATGAAGACTTTTTCGAACCGCATAGCAGGGCTACGAGATGAGAAAAAGGCAAAATATGGGCAGGAAAGATAAATTTGCAGCGAATATTGGAAACTCAAGACGAGTTCTTAATCAAAAAAGAAATGAAAAATAAGATGACCTTGGTAGCGGCCCTCTTAATGCTATTAACCGTTTCGGGCCAGGACATAACCGGAGACTGGCATGGTTACCTAAAAGAATTCCAACTACGGATCGTCTTTCACATCACGGAAACCGAAAACGGTCTCCGTTCGACAATGGACAGCCCCGATCAGGGCGCAAACGGAATTCCAGTCTCGGAAACACGATTCGAGGATTCCCTTTTGACCATTAACGCTCCCAATCTTGGATTAACCTTTAAAGGGAAACTTATCGACGATGCCCTGGAAGGAACTTTTTCCCAGGGCGGAATGCAACTTCCGTTGAAATTGACAAGGGAGGTTCTGGAAAAACCCATTGCCAAACGACCACAGGAACCGAAGGAGCCTTTTCCCTATTACATCGAGGAGGTTACTTTCAGAAATGAAGATGCCGATATTTCCCTTGCCGGCACCTTAACGCTACCGGACAAAACTGGCAAATTCCCTGCCGTGGTACTGATTACAGGAAGCGGCCCTCAGGACCGAAATGAAGAACTCATGGGCCATAAACCTTTTTTGGTCCTTGCCGACCACCTGACCAGAAATGGTATTGCCGTGCTACGTTATGACGACCGGGGTTTCGGTAAATCGACCGGGGAATTTAACGGTGCTACCTCTGCCGATTTTGCCACTGATGTGCAAAGTGCCATGGACTATCTAAAAACGAGAAAAGAAATCGACCCTTCAAAAATCGGGCTTATAGGCCATAGTGAAGGGGGCTTTATCGCCCCAATGGTCGCGGCTAAATCAAAAGACATCGGTTACATTGTTCTATTGGCCGGCCCCGGTCTTCGTGGAGATAAGTTAATTGTGTTGCAGCAAGAAGTAATTGCCAGGGCATCGGGCATTCCCGAAGAAGACATACAGGTCACAAAAGAATTCAACACTAAAGTTTTCAAAATGGTCTTGGAATCGGACAATCTCGAAACCTTAAAAAGCGACTTAAACCAGTATATGACCCAAGCCTTGGAAAACGAAGCCAAGAACATCGTACCAAAAGGAACGACTGCGGAAAACTTCATTAAAACACAGATAAACATTATCACCACACCGTGGTTGGTCGGTTTCGTCAAACACGATCCTGCCCCGGTTCTAGAAAAAGTATCATGCCCTGTGTTGGCATTGAACGGGGAAAAAGATGTTCAGGTACCCCCAAAAGCAAATCTGCCCTTGCTTGAGCAAGCCCTTTTGGAAGGTGGTAATCAAGAAGGCACTTTTCTTGAACTGCCAGGTCTGAACCATTTGTTTCAAGAAAGCGAAACGGGTTTACCTAACGAGTATGGCATAATCGAGCAAACTTTCGCTCCTTCGGCCTTGAAAGTTATTTCCGATTGGATAGTGACACAGACAAAATAAATCGTATCCATTTCAGAATCAATTGTATCTTACTTTTCTCAGGATGCGCAACGACTCTTTTAATGAAGCGTAGATTTTTGGGTCATAGTCCTTGAGTAAGGAACGTGCTTTCTCCATTTGATCCCGGGCCTCTTCGAATCCGTTGAGATAGCAGATCAAGTAAGTGTCGGGCAGTTGGACCAAGTCGTCAATATCAGTAGCTTTAAGGGCGAATTTTTGCTCGAGTTTCTGTAGCAAGGCATTGTTGGCGTTGTAAATGTGGTGCAAGGTTTTCTTTTCAAACTGGGGCGCCTCAAAAATCAATTCGCTCTGTATTTGATAGGTGCCATTATCCTCAAAGGCAATAATAACTTTTTCCAAGGGATAATACTTTTGTTTCTTGCCCAACCCCAATTGTACATATTCAATGGTGGTAAAGGAATGCTCGTCATAGGTTATCGTAATCTCGTCAAGTGTCGAATAGAACAGTTTGACCTGCTCGTTGATCAGTTCGATATCGACCCGTGAATAGTAAATCTTGTCATTGACCTTTTTTTTGTTCCCGGCCCAACATACGACGAACTGTTCTTTAAAAACCTTATAGCTGCTCTCTAAATCCGGGTGACGGTTGTTTATAAAGTCGATTACCCCATCAAGTGTAAGTTCAATATTGTTCTTGGCGTGTTGCTCAATGGTGGCGACCGCTTCCGAATTAATACTTTTTAACTGAATGTCATAGGCTTTGGGCAGACTGATGCTTCCCTCCCTAAAAAAAACAGCTCCCCCGTAATATTTCCAGATGTTCTTTCGCAACGAGCACACTTTTCCACTCGACTTTATGGTCACCAAGCCTATGACCTTACCTTCTGGAAGATGGGGAAAGGGAATATTCTCATACGAAATCAACGGGGGGTTATCCAAATAGGCATTGACAAGATTTTGTATTTTGCTGTCATCAAAGAAATCGACGCCGACAATTTTGTTGTCTTCGTCTTCTACCCCTATGACAATAAAAGAATTGTTTTTGGGATTGCTATTGGCCAGTGCGCAAACATGTTTTAGAAACTTTCCCTTACCTTCTTTTTGACCGATATCGATGAATCGTTTTTTATCATAAAAGCTATTTTCATCGTTGTGCGCAAGGAGATTTTTTACAAGAAGGCGTTTATTGATCATAGTTCTCTTCTCACAATGGTAGCGCTTGCCTGAGCTGTTGGCGTTACCACAAGATCCGCAATGTTCACATGGTATGATCGTGTAACCACAAAATGGATAATGTCCGCTATATCTTCGGGATGCAAAGGTTCAAATCCCTTATAGACCATATCGGCCCGTTCATCATCCCCTTTAAATCGAACATTGCTGAATTCGGTCTCGACCGCCCCTGGATTCACTGCCCCTACCCGTATGCCATATTGGTTAAGGTCGATCCGCATACCCTGATTGATGGCATCGACAGCATATTTACTGGCACAATAGACATTGCCCTTGGGGTAAACTTCTTTACCGGCAATTGACCCTATATTGATAATATGGCCCGATTTTCTCTTGACCATTTGTGGCAGGACGGCCTTAGAGACATAGAGCAGTCCTTTTACATTGATGTCCAACATAGCATCCCAATCGTCAAGGCTACCCGATTCCATCGGATCCAGGCCATGGGCATTACCGGCATTGTTTATCAAAATATCTATTTTCGAAAAACCATCGGGCAATGAACCTATACGCTCAAACACATCATTGCGATTTCTAACATCAAAATTCAACAGATGCACTTCTGTTTTTCCTTCTAAATCCGCTTTGAGATCGTTCAGACGATCTTGGCGCCTACCACACAAAATCAATTTGAAGTCCTTTTCCGCAAATAGTTCCGCCGTGGCCTTTCCTATACCACTCGTTGCTCCAGTAATCAATGCTGTTTTATTCATAATTTTCTATTCTATGGAACTTTATGCCCTTGATTGGCTTCCAGCAAAGTGAACCAATCTTCCAATTGCAAATCAATTTTCATGGCACCGACGGCGGCACTTAAACGGTTTTTGTTCGTCGTACCTACTACCGGATGTATCAGGGCCGGATGCATTAAAATCCATGCCAGTAACAATTGGTCTTCGGTCGCCTCATATTTTTTGGTCATGGTTTTCATAACCTCCTTGATCCTTTTTGTGCTTTCGGTTTCTTCCTTGAAATAAACCCCCAAAGGACTCCAAGCCATCGCCATTCTCTTATTGGCAATAACATCGTCAAAAGTGCCATCGTACATGACCTTATCCGCCGTCAATGAGAATTCCACTTGATTGCCTTCCACCGTAATCATTGTTTCGAGCATTTTTATTTGCGACGGTGTAAAATTCGATACCCCGAAAGCTTTGATCTTACCGGCTTTTTTTAATTGGGATATCGCTTCCGCGATATCTTCGGGATGCATTAAAGGGCTCGGACGATGTAATAAAAAGAAATCAAGATAGTCGGTCTTAAGGTTTCGAAGAGACGCTTCTGCCGACCAAACAATATAGTCCTTTGAATAATAATAATGCTTGATCTTATTGTCACGTGCCTCGCAAACATATTGAATGCCGCATTTACTGATTAGCTGAATATTTTCCCTAGCAATATGACTTTCTGCAAAGGCCTCCCCAAAATCGGCTTCGTTGGTATAGCCCCCATAGATATCGGCATGGTCGAATGTGGTTATACCCTCGCTAAGACAATGGTTCATCAATTCTATTTTTTTTATCTTCGAAAGCTGCCTTCCCCATCTTCCCCAGGTCATGGTGCCGGCAATAATTTTAGAAAAAGAATTTATGTTTCCCATAGGGGTGTGAAATTAAAAAGAAATCCCTTAAAAACTTCATAAAAATAAGGGCTTCAAACTATTATTTAACCAATCATTAACAGCAACCCAGTGAATAATTTAACAATTTGCACCGCTGTTGACAACGCAACCAATCAAAACCGAAATTGTAAAAGAAAATATGGAAGAAAATACTACTGTGGATATCAGCGCGGTAAACGATAAAATAGCACAAGAAAGTGCTTTTATCGATTTGCTGATGTTGGAAATGAACAAAATGATCGTAGGCCAAAAACACATGGTCGAACGGTTGCTCATAGGGCTTTTGGGACAGGGCCACATTCTTTTGGAAGGAGTTCCCGGTCTGGCAAAGACCTTGGCCATCAATACCTTGGCAAAAGCGGTCAAAGGAAGTTTCAGTAGAATTCAGTTTACCCCCGACCTTTTACCCGCGGATGTCGTCGGTACGATGATCTACAATATGAAGGTAAACGATTTCTCGATCAAGAAAGGGCCGATTTTTGCCAATTTCGTGCTCGCCGATGAAATCAACCGGGCACCAGCGAAAGTACAATCCGCGTTACTTGAAGCCATGCAAGAAAAGCAGGTAACTATTGGGGACGAGACCTTTGCCCTCGACAAACCATTCTTGGTCATGGCAACACAAAACCCTGTGGAACAGGAAGGTACTTACCCACTACCGGAGGCACAAGTAGATAGATTCATGTTAAAGACCGTAATCGACTATCCTAAAATGAACGAGGAGCAATTGATTATGCGCCAAAACCTGTTGGATAAATATGACGAGGTAAAACCGGTTATCACCACCAAGCAGATTCTAAGCGCGCAACAAGCGGTCCGTGAGGTTTACATGGACGAAAAAATAGAAAAATACATTCTCGATCTTGTTTTTGCTACACGTTATCCTGAAAAATACAATCTTGAGAATCTGAAGGCATTGATCAGTTTTGGTGCATCTCCTAGAGGAAGTATCAATTTGGGCGTCGCTGCAAAATGTTATGCTTTTATAAAGCGTAGGGGCTATGTAGTTCCTGAAGATGTTAGGGGCGTGGTCCATGATGTACTGCGGCACAGAATAGGCATTACCTATGAGGCCGAGGCCGAGAATATTACTTCGGAGGAAATCATCAACAAAATCGTAAACGAGGTCGAAGTGCCTTAAACCGTTGGCAGTATTTCTTCAAGATTTGGTGATTGCAACTACCGACCGCTACCGAATACTGTTTACAACAAAAGATGGATACCAAAGAGCTCCTTAAGAAAGTACGCAAGATCGAGATCAAGACACGCCGCCTGTCCGATCATATTTTTGGTGGCGAATACCACTCTACCTTCAAGGGCCGTGGTATGACTTTCAGTGAAGTTCGACAGTACCAATTCGGTGATGACGTGCGTAGTATCGATTGGAACGTAACCGCGCGGTACAACGAACCCTTCGTAAAAGTTTTCGAAGAAGAACGTGAGCTGACCATGATGCTAATGGTAGATGTCAGTGGTTCTGAACTTTTCGGTACAAGCAATCAGTTCAAAAAAGAGATCATTACCGAGATTTCGGCTACCTTGGCCTTTTCGGCCATGCAGAATAATGATAAGGCGGGCTTGATTCTTTTCTCCGATGAGGTCGAACTTTTTATTCCTCCAAAAAAGGGGAAAAGCCATGTACTTCGTATCATCAGGGAATTGTTGGAATTCAAGCCTAAAAGCAACAAGACCGATATCAGCGAAGCCCTAAGGTTCTTGAGCAGCGTAATGAAGAAAAAAGCAATTGTTTTCATACTCTCTGACTTTATAGCCGATGATTATGAAAAAACCTTGAAAATTGCAGGCAACAAACACGACCTAACGGGTATTCGGGTCTATGACGAACGTGAAGAAACAATTCCGAATCTAGGGATGGTGCAGGTGGAAGATGCCGAAACGGGTACCGTACAATTGGTCAATACACAATCAAAAAGTGTGCGTATGGCCTATGGAAAGTTCCATAAGGAGCGTGTCGATTATTTCAAGGATATTTTTTCAAAATCGGGGTGTGGAACTTTGAGTTGTCGTGTCGATGAGAGTTATGTGAAGAAATTATTGGGCTATTTCAAGCGAAGGGGATGATCGGAAGTACGAATTATAAAATACAAAAGAAGTTGTCATCGCGATGTTTGCAATGCATCATTCTGTACATTTTCTTCATTTCTTTTCAAGGATTTTCCCAAACTCCGCCGAAAATCTCTTCCGAGGTCGATACCACATTTATAAAAATAGGGGAACAAATCAAGTTCACCGTCACCGTGGAAACTGACTCTACCGATCAGGTCATTTTTCCGGACGGGCAAACTTTTTCGCCTTTGGAAACCGTCGAGGCCTATGCCACTGACACTACCCGTAAAAAAGACCGGTTGACCCTCCAGAAAATCTATGCCCTGACACAGTTCGATTCGGGCTCGTACAAACTTCCGGCCCAACGTATCGAAATCAATGGCAAAGGATATTTTACCGATTCGTTACAGGTCGATGTAGCCAATGTCGCCGTCGATACCATAAATCAAAAAATGTACGACATCAAGGAATTGATGGTGGTTGAAAAAAGTAATTCCGAACTATGGAAAATCTTGATGGTCGTTCTAATAGGGCTGCTCGTTTTGGGCGGTTTGCTCTATTGGTTCGTATTCAGAAAAAAACCATTGACCGAAGAAGAAAAAGTAGCTTTATTGCCCCCTTACGACCGGGCCCTGATCGAATTAAAAAAACTCGAGAATTCAAAGTACCTCATTCAAGACGAATACAAACAATACTATACGGAGCTTACCAATATTGTGCGCTCCTACTTAGAAGAAGATGTGCATGTCACCGCACTTGAAAGTACGACCGATGAACTCATCGGAAAGCTCGAAATGTTAAAAGATGCCGGCGAGCTGAAAATCGATAACGATACATTGCTACAGTTCAAACGTATTCTGCAAACCGCCGATTTGGTAAAATTTGCCAAGTCAAGACCCGAAACTTCCATTGCCGAGCAACACCGCAAATCAATAGAACAAATCGTCATAAAGACCCACGATGCATTGCCCGAACCCACTGAGGAAGAACTTTTGGAGCAAGAAGAATATCGTGAGGAACTGGAAAAAAAAGAGCAACGAAAGAAATGGGTGTTTGCCTCGGCAATTACGGCAGGGCTTATTCTTATTGCCTTGACATCTTTGGCCGGTTATTACGGGCCAAGAAATGTTTGGGACACTGTGACCCGGCAAAAGACCAAAATATTGTTGGATCAAGATTGGATCGCCAGCTCCTATGGCTTTCCGCCGATCAGTCTTGAAACTCCCGAAGTATTGATACGGCAAGAAGTAAAACTGCCCCCAGAACAGCAAGCAGCCACAAAAGGACTTCAGGTATTTGCCTATCAAAGTCCGAACGATGCGATTGCCATTAGTACGACATCACTCTCTTTGGCAAATGTCGAAGAAGACCCCGATTTCGAAAAGACCATCGAGACCCTTTTGAGCGGTCTGGAAAAAAAAGGGGTGAAAAACATCATTACCAAACAAGAGGAGTTCACCACGGTTACCGGGGTAAAGGGAATCAAAATATACGGTAGCGGTAAGTTTCCTATTGTCGAATCGAACGAAACGGCCCAGGGCGAATATAACATTCTGCTATTCGGCGGAAAGGGTTTTCAGCAACAGGTTATGATCACTTGGCTATCGGATGACCCTTACGCCCAAAAAATCGTCGATCGTATTTTGCAAACGGTAGAAGTAAAAACTGAAACGTAGATGTTGGAAGGTATCGAATTTGCGAATCCTGAATTTTTTTGGTTGCTTTTACTGCTTCCACTGGCCGTGCTTTGGTATTTTTTCAAACGCAAGGAACAGGCGGCTTCCCTAAAAATTTCCACCATAAAGGGTTTCAAGAACAATGGCATACTTCCCAAACTAAAACCATTGCTCTTTTTGTTCAGATTGTTGGCGCTGGCGGCGATTATCGTCGCTATGGCAAGGCCACAGACCGAGGATATATCCACACGGACAAAAACGACCAAGGGCATCGATATCGTTATGGCTATTGACGTATCATCGAGTATGCTGGCCCGCGACCTAAAACCGAACCGGCTCGTGGCTTTGAAAGAGGTAGCTTCCGATTTTATCAAAGAGCGACCGAACGACCGTATCGGATTGGTCGTATATGCGGGAGAGGCTTTTACTAAGACCCCGATCACAAGTGACAAATCGATTGTCTTAAGTGCCCTTCGAGAGATTACCTATGGCCAGTTGAACGACGGAACCGCCATCGGTATGGGGTTGGCCACCTCGGTCAATCGGCTGAAGGAAAGTAAGGCGATCAGCAAGATCATCATTTTGCTCACCGATGGAGTCAATAATTCGGGTTTTATCGAACCTCGTACCGCGGCCGACCTTGCCGTTGAATTCGATATCAAGACCTATACCATCGGATTGGGCACTAACGGCAACGCCCTCTCCCCAATAGCGTATAATGCCGATGGTTCTTTCCGCTACGGTATGCGACAGGTCGAGATAGACGAAGAACTGTTAAAAGAAATCGCCAAGGTATCCGGCGGTAAATATTTTAGGGCGACCGACAACGAAAAACTGGAAGCCATATATGATGAGATCAACAAACTCGAAAAGACTGAAATAGAGGAGTTCAAATATTACAAATATGAAGAAAAGTTCAGGCCTTGGGTTCTTTTGGCAGGAGCCTTGCTGATGTTGGAGTGGCTGTTGCGCAATACCTTGTTCAGAAGCTTTATTTAGATATGATCCAGTTAGACGAAAAAATATATTTTTATTTATTGGCTATCGTTCCGGTAGTCATCGTGCTGTTCGTAATACTGCACATCTGGAAAAAACGAACACAGAAAACATTTGCCGACCTATCGTTGCTTAAGGGATTGACTCCGGATAAATCGGATTATAAATCAACCTTGAAACTGTTGTTTTTTCTTTTCGGAATTTCATTTTTGACCTTAGGGCTGGTCAATCCCAAGATTGGCACGAAGTTGGAAACCATAAAACGCGAAGGGGTCGATATTGTTTTTGCAGTGGATGTTTCAAAAAGCATGTTGGCCGAAGACATTGCCCCGAATCGTCTGGAAAAGGCCAAGCGACTGGTTTCCGAGATCATCAACCAACTGGCCAGCGATAGGATCGGAATCATTGCCTATGCGGGGCAGGCCTTTCCACAATTGCCGATTACTACCGATTATGGGGCGGCAAAAATGTTCCTGCAAAACATGAATACCGACATGTTGACCTCACAAGGTACGGCCATAGATGCCGCTATTGATTTGGCTACCACTTATTATGATGACGAGGAGCAGACAAATCGGGTACTCTTTATCGTTTCGGATGGCGAAGACCATTCAGAGGGGTCTACCCTTGATGCCGTTGAACGGGCCGTAGAAGAAGGTATTGCCGTATATACCATTGGAGTAGGAAAAGCAAAAGGCGCACCCATTCCAATAAAGCGTAATGGGGTCGTCGAGAGCTTGAAGAAAGACGCACAGGGCGAGGTCGTAATAACAAAACTCAATGAAGCCGTTCTCGATGATATCGCGGATGAAGGAAACGGTGAGTACATAGATGGAACCAATACGGAAGAGGCAGTCGAGTTCATAAAAGAACAGTTGAACCAAATGGATAAAAAGGAATTCGAGGCCAAACAATTCGCTGAATACAAAGACCAGTTCCAATGGTTTTTAGGGGCAGGGCTATTATTCCTATTTTTGGATATTTTTATTTTGGACAGGAAGACCAAATGGCTACGTAAATTGAATTTGTTCAACGAAAAAGAAGTCTGATATGAAACGTTTGGTATTATGTGTTGTTTGTCTTATCGGATATTTGTCGATTGCGCAAGAGGATGAAAAAGAAAGAAAAACGGCACTTCGGGAATCAACAAACCTGACTTGGGAAGGCAACAAAGAGCTTTCTGAAAATAATTTCATCGAGGCCGAAGTCGATTATCGAAAGGCGATTGCCAAAAGTGATGAAAACCATGCGGCCCCTTATAACCTGGGTAATGCCTATTACAACAACGATGCATATGCAGAGGCCTTCGGGCGTTTCAAACAGGCCGGTGAATTGGCCGAGGAGAAAGGCGCCAAACATCAGGCCTACCATAATATGGGCAATGTCTTCATGAAACGAAAAGAATATGAAAAGGCGGTAGAAGCTTATAAAGAAGCGCTTCGAAACAATCCTACCGATGATGAGACCAGATATAACCTTGCCTTGGCCAAGGAAATGCTAAAAAAGGAACAGGAGGAGCAGAAAAACGACCAAAACAACGACGAGAACAAAGACAACCAAGACCAAAAAGACAAGCAGGACCAGAACGAAGATCAAAAAGAAGGAGACAACAAAGAGGACCAACAAGACGAAGGTGATAAGGGCGATCAAGGCGACGAAGAGAAAGATGAGAACAAAGAAGGCGAAGGCGATGAAAAAGAAGAGCAGAAAAAGCAGCCCGATCAAGGTGACAAGCCCGAAGATCAACAACAGGAACAACAGCCCCGCCCCAACCAATTGAGCAAACAGCAGATCCAAAACCTATTGGACGCCATGCAGAACGAAGAGAAAAAAGTGCAGGAAAAAATCGACGCCCAAAAAGTCAAGGGGGTTAAGGTCAAAAATGAAAAGGACTGGTAGATAAGATGTTTGTTAAAAGATGTATTGTCCTGTTTTCAATATTGTTCACGACCTTCGGGTTGTGGGCACAAGAAGACGATGCGGTTACTTTTGAGGTACAGGTCAGTAAAGACAAATTGGGCATCAATGAGCGTCTTCGTGTCGAGTTCGTCATGAACCAGGATGGCGATAATTTTACCCCTCCAGACTTTGAGGGGTTCAGGGTATTGATGGGGCCATCTACACAAATCAGTTCGAGTTGGATCAATGGGGTTCGAAGCTATTCCAAGTCACTTACCTATTTCTTGCAGCCTACGGCGCAGGGAACCGCGACCATTAAACAAGCGACCATCGAAATAGGCGGAAAAATTTATAAATCGGCTGCCAAGAAAGTGACGATCGGTCCAGCGGTAGACAAGCCCAGTTCTGAAAAAACAGTCGATGATGTGGCCGATGAAAGTTTGCATCTCGTAGCCGAGGTCTCAAAAACGAATCCTTATCTTAACGAGGCTATCAGTGTCGTCTATAAATTATATGTCAGTCCGAATATTAGTGTATCGAACTATCACCCGTTGGACAACCCAAAATACAACAACTTTTGGAGCCATGACATTCCCGTTTCAAGGCCGACTGCGGAGAATGGCTCCTATAAAGGCAAGCCCTATCGTTATGTGATCTTAAAAAGAATAGTATTATATCCGCAGAAATCAGGCAAACTTGAAATCGAACCGCTTTCACTTGAGGTAAGCATAGATGTACCGACCAATAAACGTGACTTTTTTGGGCAGCGAATCTTTACCCAGACCAATAAAATTGTTTCCGCGGGCAAACGTACCATTGATGTAAAGGCATTACCAACCGCTGGAAGACCGGCGGACTTTAGCGGTGCGGTAGGTAGTTTTGACTTTTCCGTAACGACCAGTAAGACCAATTTGAATGCGACCGAATCATTGCAGGCCAAGGTTCAAGTGAGCGGTAGAGGTAATTTGAAGTTGTTCAAGCTTCCCGAACTCAACCTTCCCAGTTCCTTAGAGGTCTACGAACCCGAATTTGAGGAAAACGTTCGAACAACATTGTCCGGTTCACAGGGTAAGGTAAGCGATAATTACACTATAGTTCCATCTTTTAAGGGAAAGTATCCCGTACCGAGCATTTCCTTCAGCTATTTCGACCCCAAGACCGAAAAATACAACACGATCAATTCGAAAGAAATCGTAATCGATGTCATACAAGGCCCGAACAATACCGATAGTAGTGGTTTGATTCCCTCGACAGGCAATAGACAAGCCGTTGAGCTAACGGGTAATTTGTTCAACTTTATCAAACTGGAACCGAACCTATCTGCCATTGGCACTGATTATTTTTTTGGTTCGACCCGTTTCTTTTTGTGGATGTCGCTGCCGCTATTATTGATTCCGATTGCTATTTTGTTCAGAAAAAAACGAAAAGCCATAGCTGATGATGTCGCCGGAAATAAAATAAAAAAGGCCAATCGATTGGCAAGAAAGTATCTGTCGACCGCCAAAAAGGCGTTGGGCAATAAAGATGCATTCTATGTTGCGCTCGAAAAAGGTCTGCACAACTATCTCAAGGCCAAGCTAAAAATCGAGACCAGCGAGTTCAGTAAGGATAAAATTGCATCGCTACTTGCCCAAAAGCAAGTTGACGATGCTACGAACGAGGGTTTTATCGGGTTGCTCAAAAATTGTGAAATGGCCCGCTATAGCCCATTTTCCGATGTACAGATGCAGCAAGATTACAACAAGGCAAGTGAGGTGATTTCCCAAATAGACAAACAATTATGAAAAAACTAACGCTATTTTTTCTGCTGGTAGTTTGTTTATCGGTTTCCGCTCAAAATGAATCGCTTTTTGATGAAGCCACGGAAGCGTACAATGAAGGCAGTTATGAAAAAGCTGTAGAAAACTACCTGGAGATTTTGGAAAATGGCCAACATTCGGCCGAACTCTATTTTAACCTTGGCAATTGTTATTACAAATTGAACCAAATTGCACCGAGCATCTACTATTACGAAAAAGCATTGCTATTAAAACCGAACGACCCGGAAACAAAGAACAACCTGACCTATGCACAAAACATGACTTTGGATGCCATAGACAAGATTCCCGAAACAGGTCTGGCAAAAATCAAGAAGGACCTGACCGGGTTTTTATCCTTCAATCAATGGGCAAAAATAACAGTAGTTTTTATGGTATTATTTGTTCTACTCTACATTGCATTTTATTTTTTCAGGTATTCGTCCCGAAAACGCATTGCCTTTATCGCAAGTATGGTTGCCTTTTTAATCTCGATTATTTCGATAATCTTCGCATTCGTTCAGTACAACGAATTCAAGTCAGATCGGCCAGCCATAGTATTTTCGGAAGAAATTGCCGTACGATCCGAGCCAAACGATAGGAGTCTAGAAATATTCACTTTGCACGAAGGGGCGAAAGTCAACATACTTGAAGAGCTGAACGATTTTAATAAAATACAAATTGCGGATGGCAAAACGGGCTGGTTGCCAAAGGAAAGTATTAAAACGTTAAAGGATTTTTAAACTTTAGTTAACAGAAATTCAGTCTAAGACCTATTATATTTGCAGCTTACGACAAACTATGAAGAAATTTGTACGTATTACTCTTCTTCTGTTGTGGCTATTCGCAATTGTCGCACCTAGTGTCATTACAATATGTGATGTCGATAACCCCGTAGTTGTTACCAACCTCAATGAAGAAGAACAACAAGAAACAGGAAAAAAGGCAAACGGCGAAGAAAAATTTGTAAACAACGGTTTACTCGATTTTTCCCTCCTAAGCCAGTCTATGGAATCCAGCATACGTTTTTACCACATTACTGGATATTTCGATTACACACTGGAAATAGTCCCACCCCCTCCCAAGCACATCGGTTAGTCCACTCTGCATTTTTTTATTCAATTGACTAACCTGTCTTCCATTTTCATGGAAGGCGCAATATTAATATATATGTTTAAACATTTAAAGAGCGACCTTCCCGCAAGTGTCGTTGTATTTTTCGTGGCACTGCCCCTATGTTTGGGTATTGCCCTGGCAAGTGGTGCGCCATTGTTTTCAGGACTAATAGCCGGTATTGTCGGTGGTATAATCGTAGGAGCCCTTAGCGGTTCCAATATTGGGGTCAGTGGGCCTGCCGCAGGACTGGCGGCTATTGTACTAACTGCAATCGGAGCATTAGGCGGATTCGAAAATTTTTTGGTAGCCGTGGTTCTTGGAGGTATCATTCAAATAGTTTTTGGTTTTTTAAAGGCCGGGGTAATTGGGTATTATTTCCCCTCTTCGGTAATCAAGGGAATGCTTACCGGTATCGGTATTATTATAATATTGAAGCAAATTCCACATTTTTTTGGCTATGATCCCGACCCCGAAGGAGACTGGGCCTTTTTTCAGGTCGATGGTGAAAACACGTTTTCGGAAATCTTAAGAACGGTTAATAATATTAGTCCTGGGGCAACGCTCATTTCAATCATAGGATTGGCTGTTTTATTACTATGGGATAAGGTACTCATCAAAAAAGGTAAAATATTTCAACTGGTCCAAGGCCCCTTGGTAGCTGTAGTACTCGGTATTCTTTTCTATGCGTTCACACGCGACCATAATGTTTTGGGTATTTCGGCCGATCATTTGGTCAATGTACCCGTTCCCGAAGATGCAACTTCATTTTTTGCCCAATTCAGTTTTCCGAATTTTGGTGCGATTACCAACCCTGAAATATGGGTTACTGCATTCACTATTGCTCTTGTAGCCAGTCTCGAGACCCTTTTATGTGTTGAAGCCACTGACAAACTGGATCCCCATAAGAATGTCACCCCGACCAATCGCGAGCTTCTTGCACAAGGCACAGGGAATATCATTTCAGGGTTGATCGGCGGGTTGCCCATTACCCAGGTAATCGTTCGTAGCTCGGCCAACGTACAATCGGGCGGTAGAACCAAACTATCGGCCATAATACATGGATTTTTACTGCTAATCTCTGTTATTTTAATCCCTCGATTGTTGAATATGATCCCCCTTTCGGTTTTGGCTGCCGTACTCTTCATTGTAGGTTACAAATTGGCAAAACCTGCCTTGTTTAAAAAAATGTACGAACTGGGCTGGAAACAGTTTGTCCCGTTCGTAGTTACCGTCTTGGGAATCATTTTTACCGACTTACTCATAGGAATAGGTCTTGGCCTCGCAGTTGGTGTCGTTGTTATTTTGTTGAAAAGCTACCAAAACTCTCATTTTCTTCATATCGAAGACAAAAGCAATGGTAAGCATAAAATTAAAATGACTCTTGCCGAAGAAGTGACTTTTTTCAACAAAGGTGCCATTCTCAAAGAACTTGATAGTTTGCCAAGGGATACCTATTTAGAATTGAATCTTCTTAAAACAAGATATCTTGACAATGATATTATCGAAATTTTAGAAGACTTTTCGGTCAAGGCCAAAGAACGGAATATCGATATTCAGCTCGTTTCGAAACGAGGTGTAATCGAAAATCCATCGAGCTTTATCGAGTTCTTTGAAACCCGGCCCAAATCAAGTTTAAGCTTAAGTTAAATACCATGGAAAAGAACAAATATAAAATAGTCGTACTTTCAGATTTGAAGGACACTATTCAGACCACATTAAAAAGTACCATAAGCTTGGCCAAAATAATCAACGGTGAAATCGAGGTGTTCAGCGTAAAGAAGCCCTCGGAAATCGTTGAGAAGGAAAACCAACTTTCGGCCATGCGCTCGATCAACTCAAAACATATGGTGGTCGACAAAAAAATGAAGGCCATCATAGCGCCCATATCAAAAGAATACGGGGTCAAAATCGGTTATTCGTTTGCGTTCGGCCACGTAAAAGGCGAAATTGACAAGTACATCAAAAACCATAGGCCCGATATTATTGTCTTGGGAAAGCGAAAGTCTAAACCGCTTAATTTTAAGATAGGCGATAGTATAACCGAATTCGTTTTGAATTCTTTTGGCGGTACCATCTTGATTACCACCGATAACGATATTTTAGAACCGAACGGTAAAATATCCTTAGGTGTTCTCAATGGTTCGGAACCATCGGCTAACCTTGGATTCGTCGAAAATCTTATGGTTCATGTACAAAAACCTTTGAAATCGTTCAAGTTTGTCAAAAGCCTTTCTTCTACCATTGAAGAAACACCGACATCTTCCGATAGAAAAACGATTGAATACGTATTTGAGCATAATGACAACACGGCCAATACCCTTTCGAACTACTTGGCAGGAAACAACATCAACTTGTTATTTGTAGATAGGGTGGATAAAGGCACAAACAAAAAAGTGAATGCCATACCATCGGATATCAAAGAAGTAATCAATAAACTCAATACCAACATTTTGGTAGCGGGCAATATTGACCGACTTCAATAAAAATATTAAAACAATTTATTAGAAAACATTAAAATATCATTTTATGAAAGCACATACCAAAGAAACGCAAGCCACCATGACCCCGGACAAATCCTTGCAATTTTTGAAGGAAGGCAACCAAAGGTTTCAAAATAACCTTAAGGCGAACAGAAATCTTTTAGAACAGGTCAATGATACCAGTGAAGGGCAATTCCCTTTCGCCACGATTTTAAGCTGTATCGATTCACGGGTTTCCGCTGAACTCGTGTTCGATCAAGGTTTGGGAGATATTTTCAGCATACGTATCGCTGGAAACTTTGTCAACGAAGATATACTGGGGAGCATGGAGTTTGCCTGTAAACTGGCCGGTACAAAATTGGTCGTTGTCTTGGGTCACACCAGTTGTGGGGCCATCAAAGGGGCTTGCGACCACGCCCGACTGGGCAATTTGACAGCCTTGATCAACAAAATCGAACCGGCCGTGGCCGCAGTAAAAGAACCCAGCGACGAGAATCAAAGAAACTCGGGCAATCTGGAATTCGTTGATAAAGTCTCGGCCAAAAACGTCGAACTAACGATAAACAATATTCGCGAACGCAGTAATGTACTCATCGAAATGGAGAAGCAGGGAGAAATCAAAATTGTCGGAGGCATGTACGATATATCAACCGGAGCAGTAGATTTCTATGAATAATATTTCGCGTAAAAGCATTGGCTGTATATAATTTATTCAAAGTCCATACTTGTTATGGGCTTTGATTTTTTTTAGTCTATCTTTCAGATTATTAATCCGTAATCTTAAAAGAAGACCATGAACCAGGATACTGTATTTAAGAACAATAAAGATTGGATTGCGGAAAGATTGGTTGTCGACCCTGACTATTTTAATACTTTGGCAAAGGGTCAAAAACCTGAATTGCTTTATATCGGCTGTTCCGACAGCAGGGTTACGGCCGAAGAGCTTATGGGTGCAGGACCTGGTGAGGTTTTTGTACACAGAAATATCGCAAATATGGTCATCAGTATCGACTTGAACGTGATGTCGGTGGTAAACTATGCCGTCGACCATTTGCACGTTAAACAGATTGTAGTCTGCGGCCACTATGCCTGTGGGGGTATAAAGGCGGCGATGCAGTCGGCGGACCTAGGAATTCTCAATCCCTGGTTACGAAACATTCGCGATGTATACCGAATCCATAGAAAAGAGCTTAATGCCATTGAAGACGAAGCAAAAAAATACGACCGTCTTGTAGAATTGAATGTTAAGGAACAATGCGTAAACCTTATCAAGACAGCTACCGTTCAGAAAGCGTACCGTAATCGTGGCCTAAGGGTTCACGGTTGGGTCTTCGACATACATTCGGGCAAACTGATCGATCTAAAGATCGATTTCGAAGGCTATTTAAAAGATATAATGGAAATTTACCATTTGGATTAACTACCCTTTTATCGAACGAACATTCGTTCGGTTCAGATTGGGTTTTATTTTAAAAAATCATATATTCAAAGTCGACAGCAATACCCCATTAGTTTTATGAAAAACCTTTTTACCAACCTTAGGGGCGACCTATTTGGTGGGATTACCGCGGGCATCGTAGCCCTTCCTTTGGCCTTGGCTTTTGGCGTAAGTTCAGGAATGGGGCCTAGTGCCGGTCTTTATGGTGCAATCTTTATCAGCTTTTTTGCAGCACTTTTTGGGGGTACGAATACTCAGATTTCCGGTCCCACGGCACCAATGACCGCTGTTAGCATGGTTATAATTGCAGGTATAGTGGCAATTCACGATGGTAGTCTCGAAAAAGCCCTACCTGCCATTCTTATCGTCTTTCTACTGGCAGGACTTATGCAAATAGGGCTTGGCATTATAGGAATCGGTAAATACATCAGGTATATCCCCTATCCAGTGGTGTCGGGGTTTATGACCGCCATTGGAATAATTATCTTGATAACACAGATATTACCGGCCATAGGTTATTACCCCAAGGAAGATGAAGAATTCGTAGAACAGTTCAAGCCCCATGCCGAAGAAATCATCCTCGATAATATTTTAAAGGAAGAAGCAGGCGAGGGTATCTTGGTTCTCGAAGACTTTGAAGAGACCATAAAAAGGGCCCAAGAGATTACCGAGGCCGACATGCTAAAGGAAGCGCGCACTTTGGCAAAAAGCGAGGCATCAGGTGTTATCGGTGCCTTTAAGGTTCTGCCCAGGGCATTGAAGAATATCAACTGGTTAGAGCTCTCCCTTGCCCTTGCAACAATCATTATCATTTATGGCTTTAAACGAATAACGACCGTGATTCCTAGTGCACTGGTTGCACTTATCGTTGTCTCGGGAGTTGCTTATGGTTTTGGATTGGACTATAGACCGATCGATGAAATTCCCGGAGGATTTCCCGTTCCCAATCTAAGTATTTTTACACAATTTGAAATAAGTTCGGTATCGCCTTATATTTTTACTGCACTTACCTTGGCGCTTTTAGGGGCAATCGATTCGTTGCTGACCTCAGTGGTAGCCGACAATATGACCAAGACCAAGCACAAACCGAACAAAGAATTGGTGGGGCAAGGAATCGGCAATAGTATCGCCGCCATATTTGGGGGTATTCCCGGGGCCGGGGCGACCATCCGTACGGTAGTCAACATCAATGCCGGGGGCAAGACCAAATTATCCGGTATGATTGCCGGTATCATGCTATTGGTCATTATGATGGCCCTTGCACCGGTCGCATCGCAAATTCCGGCTGCAGTACTCGCAGGTATTTTGGTTACCGTAGGTATCGGTGTAATGGACTATAAAGGTCTTAAGGCCATTCCCAGTATGCCGAAAGATATAAAATTAGGTCCTTTGAAATTGAGTTCCGAAGTGCTTATCATGCTTGTAGTGTTAGTACTTTCATCTGTATGGAACTTGGTATATGCCGTAGGAATAGGTCTTGTAATCGCATCATTAATGTTCATGAAAAAAATGGGAGACCTCACCGCCGAACGATCCGATGTCAAGGCACTCGAAAAAGAAGTAGGGTGGGTTGATGAAGTCGGTTTTCCGAAAAACCTAAAAGAAGAAGTTTTTATCAAACATCTCAAAGGACCCTTGTTTTTCGGTTCTACAAGTGAATTTCAGGCCTTGGCACAACAGATTCCTAAAACGGCCTCTACCGTAATCATTAGAATGGATCGCATGCAGTATATGGATCAATCGGGGCTTTATGCCATGGAAGACGTTTTGATAGATCTTAGTAAATCAAAAATAAAAGTGCTTTTTGTAGATGTTCTGCGCCAACCTCGATATATGATGGAACGGGTGGATATTATTCCCGATCTGATTCCCGAAGAACATATTTTCGACACCTTCGACGAGTGCCTAAAATGGGTAAGGGAAAATGTAAAGGATGAATATTGAATCTTCATATATCGCAAGATATGGGACTATATTTCTAATTACGGATGGTTCTTTATTTTGTAGTCAATGTTTATAGAAATTGGATAAAGTTTTAAATTTGCCCGCTTAGCACGGTTTTTATGATCGATACTATCAAAGAACATATCGAAGAGGTAAAAAAATTCACCGCTAATTCTAAAGAAGAGGTCGAAGATTTCCGAATAAAATATTTGGGCAAAAAGGGTCTTTTGAACGATTTTTTCAAGGAATTCAAAAATGTATCCAACGATCAAAAAAAAGAATTCGGCCAGACCATAAATGAGCTCAAACAAGTCGCGACCGACAAAGTAAATACCCTCAAAAGTGTACTGGAGAACAAAACGGATGAGAGTGGTGTCTATGGTGATCTGACACGACCGGGCGAGCCTATCGAACTTGGTGCAAGACATCCTATTTCGATAGTAAAGAACCAGATTATAGAGATTTTCTCAAGAATCGGTTTCAATGTTTCCGAAGGCCCTGAAATCGAGGACGACTGGCATAATTTTACAGCGTTGAACCTTCCCGAGCACCATCCTGCAAGAGACATGCAGGATACTTTTTTCATTCAGACAAGTCCTGATATTTTGTTACGTACCCATACCTCATCGGTACAGGTGCGGTATATGGAGAACAATAAACCTCCTATTCGAACCATTTCACCAGGAAGGGTATATCGCAACGAGGCCATTTCGGCACGTTCGCACTGTTTTTTCCATCAGGTGGAAGGTTTATATATCGATAAGGACGTCTCTTTTGCAGATCTTAAGCAAACCTTGCAATTTTTCACGACCGAACTTTTCGGAAAGTCAAAAATTCGTCTGCGCCCTTCTTATTTCCCCTTTACCGAACCCAGTGCCGAAGTAGATGTCTATTGGGGGCTTGAAACGGAGACCGATTACCGCATGACCAAAGGCACAGGTTGGCTAGAGATTATGGGGTGCGGTATGGTCGACCCGAACGTACTGACCAATTGCGGTATCGATCCAGAAGAATATTCGGGTTTTGCCTTCGGTATGGGAATCGACCGTATAGCTTTGTTACTACATCAAATCTCCGACATTCGATTGTTGAGCGAAAACGATGTACGCTTTTTAAAACAGTTCAAAAGCGCACTGTAAATTGCTATGAAAATCTCCCAAAATGAGAGGTCTGGACCATTATCCTTATTCTTATTGGTCAGATATCCATTTTGATTATCGGTTTTGCATTACATTCCTAGAAATGCATGTAATATTCGCAAAACAACCCCTCTTTTCAGGTCTAAAATTTCGGATTTGCTAAAATCGTATCGTTCAAAATTCCTTAAACCAATTTACAGCACCTTGTTTTTATGGTATTGACATAGGATTCGCAACTATCCCATCTTAAATTTAGGGTAACTGCTAATTCAAATACATAAACCATGGAAATTAGACAACTCAATAGAAGGGACTGGCTTAGAACCGGATTGTTGACCGCTGGGGGAATAACCTTGTTTCCCCATATCGGTTTGGGTGAAATGGCCAAGGCCCCTCTTCGATTGGACAGGGAGGGCAATACCCTATATAGTCCGTTTTTTAAGGAATACATTCCCAAGGACTTTCCGAATCCTGATTTGCTTTTGGCAAAGCTCAATGCCAACGAAAACCCATATGGCCCTTCGCCACTGGCCGTTGAAGCCTTGAAGTCGGTTGCGGTAAAAGGTAACCGCTATGCCTGGAAAGAGCTTTTTGCGCTCATTGACAAGGTTGCGGCCAAAGAAAATCTCAAAGCGGAAAATATCATGATGGGGCCAGGTTCATCGGATCTCCTCGAAAAAACGGCCATGGTACTCTTTCTGAACGGGGGCAATGTGGTGTCCGCGGATCCCTCTTATATGTCTTTAATCCGTGTCGCCGAGGCCACTGGCGCATCTTGGAAAGGCATTCCCCTTAAAAAAGATTGGTCACATGACCTTAAGGCCATGGAAGAGGCCATCGATAGTGATACCAAGCTGGTGTATATCTGTAACCCGAACAACCCTACCGGAAGTATGACCGACCATACGGAGTTACTTGACTTTTGTTCACGTGTCTCAGAAAAAGTTACGGTATTTGTCGACGAAGCCTATTTGGACTTTTTGGAGGGAGGCCTAAAAAAAAGTATGGTATCCTTGATCGGGCAAGGCAAAGATATTATAGTCGCCCGCACTTTTTCAAAAATCCATGGTATGGCAGGGCTTCGCGTTGGGTACATTGCCGCATTACCGACTACGCTCGAAAAAATTCAAAAAATAACCCGGGGCGGCATGGGTATCGCCTACACATCTATTTTTGCAGCCCTCGCCAGTATGAACGATACGGGTTTTCAAGAAAAATCACGTAAAATGAACGCTTCCGTTCGCGATTATGTATGCGATAGCCTAACAAAACTAGGCTATGAATACGTACCTTCCTCTACAAGTTTTGTCATCTTCCCTATTGAAATGGAAGGCAAGTTGTTCCTCGAAAAAATGTTGGAGAAAAAAGTAGGTGTCCGTGCCTTTAAAATAATGGACAAGGATTGGTGCCGCGTCAGTATGGGTACTATGGACGAAATGAAAACATTTATCAATGCCCTGACCCAAGTTCTTGCCTAACGCGTATGGAAGTTACGTTGCAAAAGACCATAACCTTTCTTCTTTTCATCGGAATCGGTTTTCTTTTGAAGCTGAAGTTCAAAGGGAAGGATGAATTGAACGGAATTAAAAAAATAATTCTGAACCTTGCCTTACCTGCGACTATTTTTATCGCCCTGTTGGGGATAGATTTAGATACAGGCCTGATACTATTGCCCGTATTGGCCTTTTTGCTGAACATTTGCCTCTTCCTAATATTCCCTTATATATTACCGCTTTTGGGCATTCAAAAGGATACTCCCAAATATCGAACGACACGTTTGCTGGCACCTTCATTGGCGCCCGGCCTTTCTTGTTTCCCTTTTGTTCTGGAATTTTTAGGGGAAGAATATTTGGCAAAGGCCGCCATGGCAGATTTGGGCAATAAGGTCTTTGTGCTGATCATACTGTACATTATTGCAATGAACTGGCATCTCAAGAAACAATCGAAAACCACAGTGGGTAAAGGTTCTAGGCTAAAATCGTTGTTCATCACCATGATATCGGAACCCGTTAATCTTTTTATAATCGCTGCCCTGATACTGGTCTCAATGGGTTTTACTATGGAAACACTGCCAATATTCTTAAACGATACCCTGAGCAGGTTGAGTGTTATCATGACACCCTTGGTACTACTGTTCATCGGGCTGGCGGTCAAAATAAAAAGAAAACAATTGGTAACACTCTTATCGATGTTGTTCTTACGGGCCGGCTTGGTCGCCTTACTCTGCTGTGTGTTCATCTCGTTAACGAATATTTCCGCTCAAGGTGAAATCTTGTTGTTGCTTGCCTTCGGCCTAAGCGCCTGTAGCTTCTGGCCATTTGCACATATCTCCGCCGTGGATTATCTCGAATCCGAAATTCCTTCAAATCGAAAGACTTTTAATACGGGTTTCGCAATCAACATTTTGGCACTGTCTTTTCCCTTGTCGACCATTTTGGTTTTAGGGGTTCTTTCAAGTGGTAAGCTATTCTCGGGAGCATTGCCCGTATTTGTCTTGGGCATGGTACTTAGTGTTCTTGGCTTGCTTCCCGCCATTTCGAAAAAGGTGATTGCCGTACGAAACCGTTCCTATAAAGAAAAAGTAGCGTGGATTCGCTACAGGACTACCGCAACGGAAACCCTTTAGCCGCCCACCAAGGGTGTATTTCGATTTCTAATCTTCCAGCTTTTACCATAGGATCCATATTGGCGAGACTATCTGCCATTTTCTGGGTCGGCACATTGTAAATCGTAATGCCGCGAATATCGCCATCATCGCCGAACGGCCCTGAAATGTCGGCAAACCCTTGCTCGTACATACGGCCCAAATGAGCTAGGTGCTGGGTCTGTAGGCTATCGGTCTCCTTTTTGTTCTGTGAACGGTTCGGCCCCCGCTTCAAAAACGCGATGAAGTATTGCTGCATCAGTACGGTATCTTTGGTTTCTTGATCGACATAATCGAAGATTTCGAATCCTTTTGAGGTCAATTCTTCTTTTAGTTGTTCGGTCGATTTTTTCTTCTCGACAATTACGTTGGTTTCCGAATCGGGAACTACCACCTTATTATCCTCTTTACAGGAAGATGCGATCAAAAGAATCGCCGACAGTATAAATTTGGCTAGTTTTTCCATTGTGAATATGGGTTTTTACTTAGTTGCGAATTGTAATACTTGATGTCTCCGGTTACTTCTTTGTCCAACCAATCTGGCTTTTCAAAAGGTTCGTTTTCATCTTGTAGTTCTATTTCGGCCACGATAAGGCCTTGATTTGCACCATGAAATTCATCCACGTCAAAAATATGGGTGCCAACAGGGATTTTAAATCTTGTTTTCTCGATCAATCCCTCTTCACAGATTTTCAAAAGTTCCTTTGCCTCTTCCGCGGAGATTTCCCTTTCCCATTCAAAACGCGAGGTGCCGGCCTCGTTCGAAGCTCCCTTGACCGTTAAAAAACCGAAATTGCCATTGATCCTGACCCTAACGGTGCGGGAAGGGTGGGTATTGAGAAACCCTTGTGCAATCTTTTCCTTGGATGTTGCCCTATTTTTAAAAACATCCGATTTTACCAAAAACTTTCGTTCGATTTCGATCATAGCCTATTATCGAAGTTATCATAAATTTACGATATGGAAAGCGATTTTCCCTTGCGAAAAATAATCCATGTCGATATGGATGCCTTCTATGCCTCTGTGGAGGAGTTGGACAACCCTGAATTAAAGGGAAAACCCGTCGCCGTAGGCGGAAGCGAAAAAAGGGGCGTTGTCTCGGCCGCTAATTACGAGGCCAGAAAATATGGGGTGCGAAGCGCGATGAGCGGTTATTTGGCCAAAAAGAACTGTCCGCATCTTATTTTCGTGAAGCCTCGATATGCAAGGTATTCCGAAATCTCTAAAAAAATCAGGAGCATATTTTTCGACTATACCGACCTGGTGGAGCCACTTTCTTTGGACGAAGCCTATTTGGACGTTACGGTAAACAAAAAGGGAAATCCTTCGGCAACCTTGATTGCCCAGGAAATCCGCCGGCGCATTTTTGACGAACTGGGCCTGGCCGCTTCCGCAGGAATTTCAATAAATAAATTCATCGCCAAGGTCGCCAGTGATATCAATAAACCCAACGGGCAGAAGACCGTAAACCCCGAAGAGGTACTCCAGTTTTTAGAAAATCTCGAAATCCGCAAGTTTTATGGGGTCGGAAAGGTTACGGCCCAAAAAATGTACAAGCTAGGCATTTTTACCGGTATAGACCTCAAAGAAAAATCATTGGAATTTCTTGAAGAGCATCTCGGCAAAAGCGGCAAATACTATTATCATGTGGTCCGCGGTATTCACAATAGCGAGGTAAAGCCCCATCGCATTCCGAAATCGGTAGGTGCCGAACGCACTTTCAACGAAAACCTCAGTAGTGAAATCTTTATGTTGGAGCGCTTGGAACATATCGCCAACGAATTGGATAGAAGGCTCAACAAATCAAAAATAGCGGGCAAGACTATAACGCTAAAAATAAAGTACAGTGACTTTACCTTGAATACAAGGAGCAAAACATTACCTTATTTTGTTTCCGATAAGGCACTTATTTTGGAAACCGCAAAAGAACTACTCTATCAAGAAGAACTTCAAAATTCCGTACGCCTGTTGGGTATTTCATTGGCCAACCTCAACACCGAAAAAAAGAAGACCGAACCCAAAGAAGACTCCGTTTCGGTACAGTTGAGGTTTGATTTTTGAAAAAGCCCCTACATATTCCGAAGATATATAGGGGCTCAAGCTAATTACTTAATTTTCGAAACTACTTCACTATCAAAGTATTATCGGTGGCGGTCGGGTTCAAGGGGCAAAAGTATACATACTCCCCTTTTTTTAATGTGGTTGGCTTCGAACGCTCCTTTTCACCCGTGGCGACCGCCTTGGTCACATAGGCCGTCTTGATATGGTTTTCGGAGTTGCTGATATCCGAGCCTTTGGGTGCCAGTACAAGGCCTACATCGTGCCCAACCCCGTTGTTGAAGACTTCAAAGATATACGTACCTTCATCTATCGTGAGCTGTTTTTGGGTAAACGCTCCCTTCACCTGCTCCAAGGCAATAGTCTTCGGGGCCATTTTCGACATTTTTTCTTGGGCATTGGCGTTCAACAGCGTTCCGGCCACTAATACTACTAATGCTATTATTTTTTTCATTGTTTTCAGTTTTAAGATTTATAAATTGATTTTTATTACGCTTCTATGGTTTCCAACGGTTGCGCTACGGGAAAATCGACCGGTACATTCGTTGTTTTGTGCAAGTAGTTCGAAATCGTTTTGTCCCCGACCAAAACTATGGTGTCGATTAGGTTTTCTTTAGTCCAGCCCGCATTTAGAAAATTGGCGACAACGGCTTCATCCGCGGCACCCCTATTCTCGGTAATATTCCTGGCCAATTTTGCTAAGGCGTCCAACTTGTTGTCGAAAGAAGCTTGGCCTGCCCTCAGCTCGAGTATTTCGGCTTCGGAAAACCCGTTCATTTTGCCTATTGCCGTATGTGCCGACAAACAATAGATACAATTGTTCACTTGGCTCACGGCCAAGTTTACGACCTCTTTTTGTTTCGCGGTCAACGAGGTCTTTGCGTTGTTTAAGGCGAGATAGTTCGTCAGGGCGTTTTCCGAATATGCATAGGTTGCATACAAATTGGGTACAAAGCCCAAAGAACTTTCCAACTGATCGAAAATCACTTTATTGTTCGAATTTACTTCGTCTCTTTTAGGTACATTGAATGTGCTCATGATTGAATGTTTTTTTGTTATTATTAAATTCTCTGTTCTTGACGGTATTTTTACCGTATGCCCTCGGCGACAACGGTCCAACGGTCCTTATTCTTAAATGGATACATATGGTTTCTCGGCATCACAGTAGAAATCGTGATGGTGCCTTTGCTCGCAATGCGATTCTGCATTGATTATCTTCTTGGCAGTTCTTTTTCCATACCTGAAGATTTCTATAAGGTTGAAAATGGATTTGATTTGTGTCTTCATCTTTTGCTGTTTTTAAATTACAGGGCAAAGATGCGACGCGGGTACAGCTATATCATAGGAGGAATTGCCCGACCGCTTGTAAAAATTTCCCGTTACACGGAAATCGTTTCCAACATTCGGTATTGTGACGGCGAACGGCCCGTCATTTTTTTGAAAAATCGACTAAAATGCGCCGGATCGTTAAACCCCAATTCATGGGCGATTTCCTGATTTTGTTTGTCCGAAAATGTTATTAGTCGTTTCGCTTCGAGGACGAGGCGTTCCAAAATTATCTGTTGCGGGGATTTTTGGTTGTAGATGGCAAAAAGATTCGAAAGCGTTTTCGGGCTCTTAAAAAGTAGTTCGGCATAATCCCCGACCTTTCTTTTCGTTTTGTAGTGCGTATCGACCAAAACATTGAATTTTCGGATAATGTCGATTTGTTCATTGTCAAGTGCTTTGACTATATGTTGCTCTTTTGCCAATCTGGTGCAAATAATGATAAGTCGCTTTAACAACATCTGGAGCATGTCTCCCTGTATTTTGTCGGGAGTCGAAAACTCGTCCTCGAAAACTTCGTACAAAGTGTTAAACTTCCTCTGCTGTGCCTTGGGAATCGTAATTATCGGAAGGTCCTGCGTACCAAAAAATAATATCCCGTTGCATGAAACTTCGCTGTCATGATCGTTGATACAGTAGAATTCCCTATTGAACAAAAATGCGGTCAGAGGCAAAACGGTGTTCTTATAGGATACGTGTTGTAAATACGTGGTGGTAACCAATTGATCGGGAAGCAATTGGATCGACAGGCCATCTATTTCGACCGCAATCGCATCTTTATTTCTATTCCAAAGAATACTTATATTTCCAGACCTACCCGAAAACAGGTTTTCGTTCTTTTTGATGTCGTCGGTAAATCCGAAAAGGGATCCTATCTTGGAGTCGCGGAATTCAAATTTCATTTGGCGTGGACTTTTTGATTTCCATTAGTCCATCACTGGCAAAGATACTTACACCCGTTGCCTAAAACGTACAGGTCTCGATTTCGGTAACCCGTAACGTATTGACCATTCCTTTGTCTTTTATCGGCATGGCCGCTAAACTAATGAGCATATCGCCTACATCAAGAAATCCTTTTTTACAAGCTATGGCGTTCACGTCTTCGATCGTTTCATCGGTAGAAACATATTTGTCGTAATAAAATGCCTTGACCCCCCAGAGTAAATTGAGTTGGGTCAAAATTCTTCTATTCGAAGTAAACACCAAAATATGGGCACTTGGCCGCCATGCGGATATTTGAAAGGCCGTGTACCCGCTATTGGTCAAGGTAGAAATTGCTTTCGCCTTGATTTCGTTGGCCATGATCGCGGCGTGATAGCAGACCGATTTTGTGATATATCTTTTGGTTCGGATATGTGGCGGGTCGTGGGGTACATGAATCAATTCAGAACCTTCGACACTTTGAAGAATACTCGACATTTTTTGAATTACCTGTACTGGATAATTTCCAACGGATGTCTCTCCTGAAAGCATGACGGCATCGGCACCGTCCATCACGGAGTTGGCTACATCGTTGACCTCGGCCCTTGTGGGGGTCAGGCTGGTAATCATGGTCTCCATCATCTGGGTGGCGATAATTACCGGTATACGTGCTTTCTTCGCCCGCAAAACCAGTTGCTTTTGGATCAACGGCACCTCTTGCGCCGGCACCTCGACCCCAAGATCTCCGCGTGCCACCATAAGACCATCGCAGTAGGCAACGATCTTGTCGATGTTCTCCACTGCTTCCGGTTTTTCGATTTTAGCGATAATAGGAATCTTATGTTCCGAATGCTCCTTGATAATATTTTGAAGATCAATCAGGTCTTGGCTGAAACGCACAAAAGAGAGGGCTATCCAATCTACATTTTGGGAGATGGCAAAAATGGCGTCCTTTACGTCTTTCTCGGTCAGGGCCGGTAATGAAATATTGGTGTTCGGCAGGTTGACCCCTTTTTTAGACTTAAGCGGCCCTCCTTGTAGCACTTTGGCCCTTACTTCGTTCTCTCCGTTTGTTTCGATTACCTCGAAAATCAATTTACCATCATCCAATAATATGCGCTCCCCTGCCTTGACATCCTTCGGAAATGCCGTATAGTTCATATAAACCTTTTCAGCAGTTCCCTCAAAAGGCTTTCCCGTAACAAAGGTAATCTCATCGCCTGGGGCGACAACGACCTCACCGGCCATGACCCCTACCCGCAATTTAGGCCCCTGAAGATCTGCCAAAATCGAAATATTGGTTTCCAACTCCTCGTTCAATTCACGGATCAAATTGATACGTTCTTTTACGTCGTCATAGTTGGCATGCGAAAAGTTTATACGAAATACATCCACTCCGGCATCGATCATATCCTTCAGCACCTCTCTTTTACTTGTCGCCGGCCCTAGGGTGGCCACTATCTTGGTTTTCTTCTTACTCGGCATTCCTTAAAAAATTAGGTTGTTCTTTGATTTCAGGTTTTCCACATCTATTTTATATGCCGTCAATATTTCGGGCATGGCCAATAACTGTTTCACGATTAAATGGGTCCCATCCAAATAATCCTGTTCGATTTTAATAAAAAAGTCGACCTCCTTATACTCAGGTAACAAATTGTGCTTGGCAAACGAGGGCTCGTCTACAAAAAGGTCCCTACCGGCCGTATATACCTCTTTAATACTGTTGTTTGCAATCAGTGCCCAATGGCTATCATTTACCTCGTCCCTCCACTCAAAAATGGAAAACGAAACGGATTGTTTTATTTCAAGATCTGTCTTGGTTCTTCTAAAATTGGTCTTCAAATTTTTGTTAATGGCATACCCCAAGGCGTAGTCTTCCATGCTACTGTGCAAAGCTATCAAGGAAAAAGAATCTTCGAAAAAGTCTTCGTTGATCTTATGGATTGCTGCCATGGGCGTGAAAAAACATGGGTGTAAAGATAGGTTTTATAACCAATAAACCCTATTTCAATGCCAGCTTTCAAAGCAATTGGAAAACAAAGATGTTTTCAACTTGCCATTATTCTTTTAGGATGATTTTTCCATTTTGTCCTGTAAAGCAAAATAGGCCCGCTTCGAGGCCCTTTCTTCGGCCTTTTTTTTCGATGTTGCCCTAGCTTTTGCCACGACGTTCCCATCAATGGAGAGCTTGACCGCAAAGTGTTTCAGAACATCGTTGCCCGTATCTTCATAAACATTGAAATCAAAGGTCTTTTTTTGCTTTTGGCACCATTCGATGACCAAGCTTTTATAGCTAATGACTTTGCCTTCCAATTGCTCGATATCGACGTAGGGTTCGATTACACGTTTCTGTATGAACTTTTCGCAATACTTATAGCCCCTATCCAAATATATAGCCCCTACCAAGGCCTCGAACACATTGCCATGGATATTTTCCCCGAAATGGGTTTTGGGAATTCGACTTTCGACAAATCTAATGAGATTCAAATCCTTTCCCAGTTCGTTCAGATGTTCCCTACTTACAATTTTCGACCGCATCTTGGTAAGATATCCCTCATCCCCTAGGGGAACTTCATTGTAGATATACCATGAAATAATCGTTCCCAGCATTGAATCTCCCAAGAACTCGAGACGTTCATAGTTTACAGGGTTACCGTCCTTGTCCTTTTTATTGGCCGATCGGTGCAAAAAAGCTTTCTTATAGATTTCTATTTTTTTCGGTTTGAAACCTAATATCCTGGTGATTCCCAAAAAAAAATCCCCATCCTCCTTTGAATGGGAATTGAATAAATTAGACGGGAAGTTCATTTCTGGACTAATCGATTTTCTTGAAAACCACACAAGCGTTATGCCCCCCAAAACCAAAGGTGTTGCTCAGGGCTACATTGACTTCCCGTTTTTGGGGTTTGTTCAATGTCAGGTTCAATTTCGGGTCGATATTCTCATCGACGGTAGTATGGTTTATCGTTGGCGGAACAATACCATGCTCCATGGCCAATATCGATGCGATGGCCTCAATTGCGCCGGCAGCACCTAAAAGGTGGCCGGTCATCGATTTCGTGGAATTGATGTTGATATTCGGCGCATGGTCACCAAAAACTTCGGAAATCGCTTTCAGTTCGGCGACATCGCCCAATGGCGTAGAGGTACCGTGTGTATTTATTGCATCGATATCTTCAGGTTTAAGGCCGGCATCGTTCAAACAATTTTGCATGACGCGAACCACCCCGATACCATCGGGATGCGGGGCCGTCATATGATAGGCATCGCTAGAAAGACCGCCACCGACCACTTCGGCATATATTTTTGCCCCTCTTGCCTTTGCGTGTTCATATTCTTCCAAGACCAATGCCCCGGCACCTTCGCCAAGTACGAACCCGTCTCTCGTCGCATCAAACGGCCTAGAAGCCGTTTCAGGACTATCATTTCTTGTAGACAGGGCGTGCATAGCGCCAAAACCGCCCATGCCCGCAATGGTAACCGCGGCTTCGCTACCTCCGCTAACGATGACATCACAGGTTCCCAACCGAATATAGTTCAGCGCGTCTATCATGGCATTCGCAGAAGAAGCACAGGCCGATACCGTAGTATAGTTGGGGCCCATGAAACCATGTTTGATCGAAATATTGCCCGGGGCGATATCGGCTATCATCTTGGGGATGAAAAAGGGATTGAACCGCGGGGTACCATCTCCTTGGGCAAAGTTCATGACCTCATCTTGAAAGGTTTGAAGGCCACCAATACCAGCACCCCAGATAACTCCTACCCTAAACTTGTCGACGGCATCCAAATCAAGTTTTGCATCTGCAATCGCCTCATCTGAAGAAATAAGTGCATATTGTGCAAATCGATCTAGCTTTCGGCCTTCTTTTCGGTCAAAATAGTCTTCTGTATTGTAATTCTTTAATTCACAGGCGAATTTAACCTTGAACTTTTCGGTATCGTAATAGGTAATTGGAGCAGAACCGCTCTTTCCGTTGACCAATCCATTCCAATATTCCTGAATATTGTTACCGATCGGGGTCAAAGCGCCCAACCCCGTAATCACAACTCGTTTTAACTGCATTGAGTTTAATTTTTGGTCCAGTAAGTCAAAGGTAAATTAAAAAAAATTATCCATGCAGTTTGGTTTACCACATGGATAATTTTGAAACTTGTTCAAAAAAGCATTGAAATTACTTCGCTTCTTCTATATAACTTATGGCCTGGCCAACAGTTGCGATGTTCTCAGCTTGATCGTCAGGGATCTGAATATCGAATTCCTTCTCGAATTCCATAATCAACTCAACAGTATCCAATGAATCTGCCCCTAAGTCGTTGGTAAAGCTAGCCTCTGATACCACCTCGTTCTCATCAACTCCCAATTTATCAACAATGATAGCTTTTACTCTTGATGCAATGTCTGACATAATAATTTTGATTTTAAAAATTTAAATTGTTGGCAAAAATAAAAAACTTTGGTTTAATAATCCTATTTGTATCTAAAATGTCAAGTAATTTAAGAAATTTAAATACAAACATGGTATTTTAGCCCGAAATAATCATTCTTCGGTAATCGCTGTACTTTTCGAGGGGAACGCTTTATCAAAATAACCTGATGCGAAAAAGTTTCTGCAAATCACATCCGACCGCCTAATGGCATTAAATTTTTTCAGATGAAGCATATCGTACTTTTCGCTTCCGGTTCTGGTTCCAATGTCGAAAACATTGTGCGACACTTTCAAGATAAGCCGAACGTTACCATAGCCGGCGTATTGACAAACAAAAGGGATGCCAAAGTTATAGACAGATGTAATTATCTAAATATCAGTTGTTTATATTTTAACAAAACGGCTTTTTACGGTACCGATTGCGTATTGGATATCTTGAGATCGCTAAATCCCGACCTTATCGTGCTGGCAGGTTTTCTTTGGAAAATGCCCGAAAAAATCATCGACTATTTCCCCTTGAAAATCATAAATATCCATCCGGCACTTTTGCCCAAATATGGGGGTAAGGGAATGTATGGAAGCCATGTACACCAAGCGGTCAAGGACAATGGGGAAATAGAGACGGGGATAACCATTCACTATGTGAACGAAAACTACGATGAAGGCGCCATTATCCTTCAGGAAAAAACAACGGTGCTCCCCAACGATTCAGTCGATACCATTGCAAAAAAAGTACATGAGCTCGAGTACGAGCACTTTCCGAAAACTATTTCGAAATTGCTGAATGTCTAATGGCAAAAAAAGAGAAATTCTATACGGTCTGGAAAGGCAAACGCCCAGGTATCTATACGACTTGGGAAGACTGTAAAGCGGCAATATCAGGTTACAAAGGTGCACAATACAAATCGTTCCCGACTTTTGAAGCGGCCAAAAAAGCCTATAACGGCAATTACGAGGAATACAAAGGAAAGAAGAAAGGAGAGCCGTCATTGACTTCGGAACAACTGCTCAAAATAGGAAGTCCGAACTACCATTCCATCTCAGTAGATGCAGCATCAAGTGGGAACCCTGGGGTAATGGAATATCAGGGAGTGGACACAAAGACGGGCAAAAAACTTTTTAAACAAGGGCCTTTTCCCGAAGGTACCAACAACGTCGGGGAGTTTTTGGCCATTGTACACGGACTTGCCTTTTTGAAAGAGCGTAAAAGCGACCGGATCATCTATACCGATTCGCGAACCGCCATGAGTTGGGTCCGCAAAAAAAGCTGTAATACCAAATTAAAGGAAACCGCAAAGAACAAGCAGCTTTTCGATTTGGTACGTCGTGCGATTGATTGGTTGAACAAAAACGATTATAGCACTCCAATCGTCAAATGGGAGACCAAGGCATGGGGCGAAATTCCTGCTGATTTTGGGAGGAAATAAAACATTCCACCTGTTATTTGACGACAAAATCGACCCTTGAACAATTTTTGATAACTTGATTTGCAGGGCACTCGCAATTGGCGAACCAAAACCTTATATTTGCAGCTTAATTCTTAAAGCTTATGGGTAAGCTCCTCATTGTAGGTACCGTCGCATTCGATGAAATAGAAACCCCTTTTGGAAAAACGGACAAAATCTTAGGCGGTGCAGCTACATTTATCGGTTTGGCCGCCTCGCAGTTCGATGTCGATTCGGCAATCATTTCGATCGTGGGGGAAGACATGAGGCAAGAGTACCTCGACCTTCTAAAAAATAAGGGGATTGATCTGACAGGGCTCGAAATAGTCAAGGGAGGCAAAACCTTTTATTGGAAGGGCAAATACCATAATGATCTCAATTCTAGGGATACGCTGATAACGGAACTCAACACTTTGGCCGATTTCAATCCTGTGGTTCCCGACCATTTCAAGGATGCCGACGTGGTCATGCTCGGCAACCTGCACCCGAGCACCCAAATGAGCGTAATCGATCAAATGGAAAAGCGGCCAAAACTGATTATTCTCGATACCATGAACTTTTGGATGGATAATGCATTGCCTGAATTGACTGCGGTTATCGAACACATCGATGTAATTACGATCAATGATGAGGAAGCGCGCCAATTGACCAACGAATATTCATTGGTCAAGGCTGCGGAAAAAATTCAAGAAATGGGCCCGAAATTCGTGGTCATCAAAAAAGGGGAACACGGGGCACTGTTGTTCCATGAGGACAAAGTGTTTTTTGCCCCGGCCCTACCCTTAGAAGAAGTTTTCGACCCCACGGGTGCCGGTGACACTTTTGCAGGGGGCTTCGCAGGTTATATTGCGGCCACGGGCAATACCTCGTTTAACGGTTTAAAAAATGGGGTGATTCATGGCTCGAACCTGGCATCGTTCAGTGTAGAACGATTCGGTACTGAACGTATGCAGAATCTGGAAAGGGATGAGGTCAATAAAAGGCTGCATCAATTCAAGACCTTGACACAATTTGACATTGAATTAAAATAAGTTAAATATGCCCTGTACAACGGGGCTTTTTTAATAGCTTTATATAATGAGTGAGGCCATTAAACATGAATGCGGAATATCGGTAATCCGTTTGTTGAAACCTTTGGAGTACTACAAAAAAAAGTACGGTACCGCATTCTATGGGGTTAATAAAATGTATTTGATGATGGAAAAGCAGCACAACCGTGGCCAAGATGGCGCGGGCTTTGCAAGCATCAAATTGGATATGGCACCCGGGGAACGTTTTATGAGCAGGGTGCGCTCTATAGAACAACAGCCCATTCAAGATATTTTTGCCCAGATCAATGAACGTATCAATACAACTTTGGCCGCAAACCCCGAATATGCGGAAAATGTTGCGCTTCAAAAAAAGCATATTCCTTATATAGGCGAGGTATTGTTGGGCCATGTGCGTTATGGCACTTTTGGCAAGAACAGTATGGAAAGCGTACATCCCTTTCTTCGTCAAAATAATTGGATGCACCGAAACCTTATCGTTGCCGGAAACTTCAATATGACCAATGTACATGAGCTTTTCGAAAATTTGGTGCAGTTGGGACAGCATCCAAAAGATATGGTCGATACCGTTACGGTCATGGAAAAAATCGGCCACTTTCTAGATGATGCCGTAGCCAAACTCTACAAAAAAATCAAAAAAGAAGGGTATACCAAACAAGAGGCTTCACCTTTGATCGCTGAACGTCTCAAAGTTTCCAAAATTCTGAAAAGGGCGGTCAAGAATTTTGATGGTGGTTATGCCATGGCCGGACTATTGGGGCATGGCGATGCCTTCGTCTTGAGAGATCCCTCGGGTATCAGGCCCGCCTATTATTATAAAGATGACGAAGTCGTCGTCGTGGCATCGGAAAGACCTGCGATTCAAACTGTCTTCAACGTCAAGTATGAAGATGTTGAAGAATTGGATCCCGGCCATGCCATTATCGTCAAAAAGAACGGTGATGTTTTCTTAGAGGAAATATTGGAGCCCAAGGAGCGAAAAGCTTGTTCTTTTGAACGGATTTACTTTTCTAGGGGAAGTGATAAAGAAATCTATCAAGAACGAAAAATGCTTGGTCGATTGATTTTCCCGCAAATATTGGAATCTATCGATTATGATATCAAGAATACCGTATTCTCGTATATTCCAAATACCGCAGAAACCTCGTTTTACGGTATGGTCAAAGAAGCCCAGAACTATTTGAACAAAAAAAAGGAGGAGCAGATTCTGGCCATTGGAGCCAATATTACAAGCAAGGAGCTTCATGAAATTCTCGAAATACGGCCAAGAATTGAAAAAGTCGCTATCAAAGATGCCAAATTAAGGACTTTTATCACTCAAGATAGCAGCAGGGATGATTTGGTCGCGCATGTGTACGACATCTCGTATGGTTCCGTAAAGGCCGGTGACAATCTGGTTATTATTGATGACAGTATTGTTCGGGGAACAACATTGAAGAAAAGCATATTGCGCATTCTAGATCGACTCTCACCAAAAAAAATAGTCGTAGTATCATCGGCCCCACAAATCAGATATCCCGACTGTTATGGTATCGATATGGCCAAACTGGAAGATTTTATAGCCTTTAGAGCCGCCCTTGCTTTACACCAAGAACGATTGACCATGAATCTTGTCGACGATATTTATGAAAAATGCTTGGGCCAAATAAATACAAGGGACCAAGACGTTGTCAATTATGTCAAAGAATTCTATGCCCCTTTCACGGCAGAAGAAATATCCCAAAAAATAGGTGAGCTTCTAAGCCCGAATGATATTAAGGCGGAAGTTCAAATCATATATCAGACCATTGAAAATCTTCATGAAGCATGCCCTAAAAATCTGGGCGACTGGTATTTTACGGGCGATTACCCCACCCCTGGCGGGAATCGGGTCGTAAATAGGGCATTTATCAACTTTTTCGAGGGAAAAAACGAACGGGCCTATTGATTATAAAAATCGATGAAATGCACAAAAACATGCATTTCATCGATAAATATCGCTTTTTATCGGCAATGTAGTCCCTTTGGTAATCCACCCGATTATTTTAGAACCGCCATAGCATAAGTAGGTTAAGTTCATGGTAAGATTTGGGGCAAAAAAGGTGGAGACTTCTCCACCTTTTTTATTTTCTACAAGCCGGATACATAGCCCTCCTACAATTCATAAAACTAAACCGACAATAGATATCACCCTCTTTTTATATAAGAAGCAGTTTAACCGACTTATTTGAAATTCAACAAAGATTTTTTTTGTGCCTTACCCAATAATTTACTTTTGGAAGACCATAGCATAAGTAGGTTAAGTTCATGGTAAGATTTGGGGAAAAGGCGGAGCAATGCTCCGCCTTTTATTTTGAAAAACATTTTTGCAAACTACCTCTGGACGTTTAAATCTTGATTATCAAGTGAAGTCCTATTTCCCTGATTCACAAAAAATTTCCAATACTTACCCATCGTCCGTTCTTCTACATGATAGGGCTCTCCACCAAAAACTGCATTGTCATTAAAAGACAGTCCTTCTTTTAGGTTGTAGTATTCCTAATTACTATTATTCATATTCGCGAGAAGTTGTATTCCTTTTCCCAATCATTTATAAGACAATTGTCAGTTAAGAGCACTTTAACCATGGATATTGATTTTCATCTAAAACTTTTTGATCTCGCCTCTTGAAGGTCTATTTTTGGAAGACCATAGCATAAGTAGGTTAAGTTCATGGTAAGATTTGGGGAAAAAAGGCGGAGCATTGCTCCGCCTTTTTTATTGCCAAAAGCCATGCAATTGACAGGGCTGGGCCTATCTTTCCTTTTTTAAGGCCTTATGGTTCGTTCTGGCAGACCCTTAAAATTTCGCAAAATTTCTTTTTTATTTCCCGCAATACCAGTAATTTAGTCATGCCATAGCATAAGTAGGTTAAGTTTATGGTAAGATTTGGGACGAAAAGGGTGGAGACTTCTCCGCCCTTTTCTATTCTATATATCCATAAAAAAACTCCCCTTTTTCAGGGGAGTTTTTTATTTACATCAATCTATCGTTACATTATTTATTCGCTGCGTAAAGCTCGGAAACCTTGTTCCAATCGATTACGTTGAAAAAAGCACTGATATAGTCCGGACGTCGGTTCTGATAGTTCAGGTAATAAGCATGTTCCCAAACATCCAATCCCAAGATCGGATACCCGCCACAACCTGTATCCGGCATCAATGGGTTATCTTGGTTCGGCGTCGAACAGACTTCTACCTTACCTCCTTCATGCACGCATAGCCAAGCCCAACCAGATCCGAATCTTGTACCGGCAGCTCCACTGAATTTCTCCTTGAATGCGTCAAATGACCCAAAAGCCCCGTCAATCGCATCCGCCAATTCTCCGGAAGGTTCGCCGCCACCGTCAGGCGACATAATGTTCCAAAACAGGGAGTGGTTAAAAAATCCACCTCCATTGTTACGAACCGCACCATTCGACATATCAAGATTCTCTAGAATATCTTCAATTGATTTGCTCTCCAAATCGGTCCCCTCGATAGCGCCATTCAGCTTGGTCGTATAGCCATTGTGGTGTTTGGTATGGTGTATCTCCATGGTCCTAGCATCAATATAGGGTTCCAATGCATCATATGCATAGGGTAATTTAGGTAGTTCAAAAGCCATTTTATAGTGTTTTTAGATTAATACTTAAGAACTTCAAATTTACGGATTTTAACAAAGATAACGGTCTAATTATTTGTTAAGAACCATGATAGATTGCGTAATTTGCAGGAAAAAGAACGTGCAAGACGCACCCTTCAAAATCTATAGTGCATCTGCCGGATCCGGTAAGACCTACACCTTGGCCAAGGAGTATCTTAAAATCGTTCTGTCGACCGACAAGGGTTATCGCAAAATTTTGGCCATCACCTTTACCAACAAAGCTGTCAACGAGATGAAACATCGGATTTTGAGCAGCTTGTATAACTTTGGCCAATCGTCGATACCACTGGAATCGGTGTCAATGTCGGAGGAAATTTGTGTCGAGCTCGGTATGGAGCCCGCAGTTCTACAAAAAAAATCAAGGCACATATTAAAGGAAATACTCCACAATTATTCCTTTTTCGACATATCCACAATCGATAAATTTACACATAGGCTCATACGTACATTTGCACGTGATCTTCGACTTCCACAAAATTTTGAGGTAATCCTCGATACCGATCTGCTGCTGGACGAAGCTGTTTCAAGACTTTTGGACAGAGCCGGTTCGGATAAAAGACTAACCAAGGTCCTAGTTGATTTTTCCCTCGAAAAAATAGACGACAACAAAAGTTGGGATGTAGCCTATGATCTGAACCAAATAGGCAAACTTCTGTTCAATGAGAATCATGCTACGCATGTTAAAAAACTTGAAGACAAGACCATAGATGATTTTTTGGCCCTGAAAAAGCATATTAGGAATAGGGTTATTTCCTTAGAGGATGGATTGGTTCTCTATGCCACTAAAGCCCTAGATCTGATCGAAAAAAAAGGTTTGGAATTTAAGGATTTCAGCAGAGGCTACTTTCCAAAATTCATGTTTAAAATTCAAGCTCGTGATTTCAAAATCGACTTTAATGCCGGTTGGAAAAGAAATTTTGACACAAATCCACTTTATAACAAGTCATGCCCACAAGAAACAAAGACAATTCTCGATACACTTCATGCCGATTTTATCATAATATTCAACAACATTGAAAAGAATCATAACTTACGTTCCTTTCTTATAAACGCCTATGGCAATATCGTTCCATTAACGGTATTAAATGAGATTCAACATGAAGTTGGGCTTATTCTGAACGAGCGTAATCAACTATCGATATCGGAATTCAATACTATCGTCTCGAAAGAAATAAAAGACCAGCCGGCACCATTCATTTATGAGCGGTTGGGCGAAAAATACCGCCACTATTTCATCGACGAATTTCAGGACACATCGCTAATGCAATGGAAGAACCTGATTCCATTGGTCGGCAATGCCCTCGAGGGCCAAGGCAGCGACGGCAGGATAGGCTCACTTTTCTTGGTCGGAGACGGCAAGCAGGCAATTTACCGTTGGAGGGGTGGACAGGTCGAGCAATTTCTTGATATGGTGAACGAAAATACAAATCCGTTTGTGTCGTCGCCCCAAATTAAAAATCTTCCGAACAATTACCGCAGCCATCAGGAAATCGTAGCCTTTAACAATGACTTTTTTTCGATTACGTCAGAGTTTTTACAGAACATTGACTATCGTCAACTTTTTTCAAACGCCAAACAAGTGCCTACCAACACGACCGGTGGCCTGGTTCAAATCGACTTTACGGTTCCCGATGAGATAAAATCGAAGGAAGAAGTTTATTGTTTGAAAGTTTTACAGACCATTCAAAGTGTGTTGAAAAGTGGTTATTCCGCAAAAGATATCACGATATTGGTGCGTGACAACAGACATGGGGTATTATTGGCGGAATACTTGACCGACAATCAAATCGATGTTGTTTCCTCGGAAACCTTGTTGATAGCTAGTAGCCCCAAAGTTCGATTTTTAGTTGACCTACTTCGTTATAGTGTCGATCCGAACGATCTACAGGCCGGCTATGACCTTCTTGCGTATCTCGCCAAGAAAAAAGAGGACAAGCACGACTTCATTCATCATAATTTGAAATCTATTTCTGTTTTGCTCAAGAATGATTTTGATTTCGATTTGGGTAGAATGCGGCAGGAATCGGTATATGACGGTCTGGAGTATGCTTTACGTCAATTTAACCTAGTTGGCGATTCAGACGCCTATATTACTCATTTAATGGATCTGGTCTTTGAGCAAGAGCAGAAGGAAGGTGTCGAAGCATCGACTTTTCTCTCCTTTTGGGAAAAGAAAAAGGACCAAGCCTGCGTAAGCACCCCTGAAAATACAGGTGCCGTTCAGATTATGTCAATCCATAAATCCAAGGGACTCGAATTTAATATTGTTATCTACCCTTTTGCAAATTCGCACATATACAAAAGACCGACGGATAAGAAATTATGGGTCCCGGTAGACCCCATAGACTTTTGCGGATTCGAGGAGTTATTAATCAACGAAAAGAAAGAAGTCGTCGAATATGGCGAAATTTTCAAAGCGCTATTCACCAAAGAGCAACATCAGATGGAGCTCGATGCCTTCAACGTTCTTTATGTAGCGCTTACGCGAGCGGTCAAGGCATTGTTCGTAATTACCGAAATGGATTTGACCAAAGACGGCGAACCTAAAGCTGAATACTATCCGGGTCTGTTTGTTCATTATTTAAAGCAAAAAGGGGTATGGGATATCAATAAGACCTGCTATACATTTGGAAGATTGAAAGACAATAACGCCAAAGAATCCGAAAAAATGCTAAAAACCGTCCCATATCAATATTCGTCCAAAGAGCGGGAGGGTTTTCAGATTCTCGCAAAATCGAGAATGCTCTGGGATTCAGAAATACAAAATGCCAGAATACATGGCAACCTCATTCATAACGTAATGAGTTTGATAGAAAACCGAGACGATGTCCCATCGGCAATTAAGCGTTTAAGACAAAATGGCGATATTCCGGTCGAAGAGACGGATACTATTACGGCAAAGGTCGATCAAATTTTAAGGCATCCTTTATTGACAAGATTCTATGATGAAGGCCTGAGAGTTTATAACGAGATCGATATTCTGACCCAAGAAGGCCGCCTACTTAGACCCGATCGAATCGTAATCGAAGGAAAGAAGGCGACCTTGATCGACTACAAGACCGGGAAAAAAAGCCCCAAGTATCGTGAACAGCTTTATGACTATGCCGATACGCTAGAGGATATGGGATACGAGGTAGAAAATAAAATCATTGTCTATATTGACGAAACAATAACCCCTGAATTCATTTAGAATCTAATAAACATGTACGGAAAAATCAAGGAACATTTAGAAAAAGAATTGTCGAACATCAAGAACGATGGACTTTACAAAACAGAACGAATTATCATGACGCCCCAAGATGCCGTGATCAAGATTTCGACGGGCGAAGAAGTCATTAATTTCTGCGCCAATAATTATTTGGGATTATCGTCACATCCTGAAGTTATTCAAGCGGCAAAAGATACGATGGACACTCATGGTTTTGGAATGTCTTCCGTTCGGTTTATCTGTGGAACGCAAGACATCCACAAGCAATTGGAGAAAAAAATCGCGGATTTCTATGGTACCGAAGATACCATATTATATGCCGCTGCCTTTGATGCCAATGGCGGAGTATTCGAACCGTTGCTTTCTGCAGAAGATGCCATTATTTCAGATTCGCTCAACCATGCCTCGATAATCGATGGGGTTCGTTTGTGCAAAGCCAAGCGATACCGCTATGCCAATAGTGATATGGCAGACCTTGAAAGGCAATTGGTACAGGCCCGATCGGACAATGCACGTTTCAAGGTCATCGTGACCGATGGTGTTTTTTCTATGGATGGTCTCGTGGCCCCACTTGATAAAATATGCGATTTGGCCGACAAGTACGATGCCCTGGTAATGATAGATGAATGCCATGCCGCCGGATTTATTGGTGAAAAAGGTCGCGGCACCTTGGAAGAGAAGAATGTTATGGGCCGTATCGATATTATTACCGGCACCTTGGGCAAGGCCCTTGGGGGTGCAATGGGAGGGTATACTACCGGAAAAAAGGAAATCATTGAAATCTTGAGACAGCGATCTAGGCCCTATCTCTTCTCGAACTCGCTGGCCCCCGCCATTGTGGGAGCTTCGATCAAGGTTTTTGAAATGCTTGAAAATGATACCACACTTAGGGATAAGCTTCAAAAAAACACGGAATACTTTAAAAAAGGCATGAAACAAGCCGGTTTCGATATAATAGATGGTGATTCGGCAATTGTACCGGTAATGCTCTACGACGCCAAACTCTCCCAGAAAATGGCGGATGAGCTTTTGAAAAAAGGCATCTATGTAATCGGATTTTTCTATCCCGTGGTACCAAAAGGCAAGGCGAGAATACGGGTTCAGTTATCCGCAGCACATAAAATCGAACATTTGGATAAGGCAATTCAGGCATTTATTGAAGTCGGAAAGGAGCTAAAAATCGTTTAAAAGTCCTATTTATTCTATGAAATGCGTTAAAAAAAATAGAAAATTGTTTTTGTTAATAATATTTAACAACTTACATTTGCAGCTAATAAACACTTAAACTTAAAATATTGAACATGAAACATCTTAGCAAATTATTGGTTGTTGCCCTTCTTATACTAGGTGCCAATAACATACAAGCGCAAGACGAGAATAACCCTTGGCAAGTTAGTTTTGGGGCCAATGCCATCGATACGTACCCAACAGGGGACGGCAGTTCTTTTGGCAATGAGTTCTTCAACGCGAATGATCACTGGAACATTCTTCCATCTATTTCTTACGTTGGGGTATCCAAATCCGTAGGGGGTGGTTTCTCAATCGGTGCTAGAGGTTCGTTGAACAAGATCAGTAAAATGGGCGATGTTGCCGTAGATGATCTTTCGCACTATGCATTAGATGGTACAATTAAATATAATTTTCTAAAAGAAACCGTTATCGATCCTTTTATCGAAGTAGGTGGTGGTTACACTTGGATAGATGAAATCGGAGCCGGTACGGTAAATGCAGGTGTTGGTCTTAATTTCTGGTTTACGGAGAATATCGGCCTTACCCTTCAAACAAGCTACAAGCACGCATTCGAAGATTATTTGGCTAAGCACTGGCAACACATGGCCGGTATTGCAGTTAAATTTGGTGGAACCGATACTGATGGAGATGGAATCTATGATAAAGATGATGCCTGTCCAGAAGTTGCTGGTCTAGAGGCATTCAACGGTTGTCCTGATGCTGACGGCGATGGTATTGAAGATAGCAAAGATAGCTGTCCTAATGAAGCAGGTTCAAAAGAAATGAACGGTTGTCCTGATGCTGACGGCGACGGTGTGGCCGATAAAGATGATGCTTGTCCTAACGAAGCTGGTCTTGCCGCTTTGGGTGGATGTCCTGATGCTGATGGTGACGGTGTGGCCGATAAAGATGATGAGTGTCCTAATGAAGCTGGTCCTGCTGAAAATAAAGGATGCCCATGGCCAGACAAAGATGGCGACGGCGTATTGGATAAAGACGATGCTTGTCCAGATGTTGCCGGTACTGTAGCCAACCAAGGTTGCCCAGAAGTAACCGAAGAAGTTCAAAAACAATTGAACGATTACGCTAAAACAATCTTGTTCGATACAGGTAAAGCTACCTTGAAGCCTGAATCAACTGCAGTATTCGTTGATATCATCAGAATTCTTGGAGAGTATCCTAATGCCAAGTTTACTGTAGAAGGTCATACTGATAGTGTTGGTGGTGAGAAAACCAACCAAGCATTGTCTGAGAAGCGCGCCAATTCGGTTAGGGATTTCTTGATTGCCGAAGGTATTGCTGCAGACAGGTTGACTGCTATTGGATATGGTGAATCTAAACCAATTGCATCCAATAACACGAGAGCTGGTAGAGCTCAAAACAGAAGAACTGAAATCAACTTGCAAAAGTAAAACAGTTTTAAAAGTTTCAAATAACATTAAAAGCTCCGCAAATGCGGAGCTTTTTTTATGCCGCTACTTAAACTTCGCCCTTCATAATATGTAAATTTGGCCATGCGAAGTTTTATAGTAGAGGTTATTGAAGAAGTGTTCCAAAAACATCAATCCGTTGAAGGGTTGGTTTTTGTACTCCCTAGTAAACGCGCTGGAACCTTCCTTAGAAATGCAATCGCCAAAAAGATAAACACAACGATCTTCGCTCCTAAAATATATAGTATCGAGGAGTTTGTGGAAAACATATCAGGACTTGCCTACGCCTCGAATACTCTATTGTTGTTTGAGCTTTACAATACCTATTTGAAAAACATACGAGGTGAGAAAGAAAGCTTTCATGACTTTTCGAAATGGGGCCAGACCTTACTGCAAGATTTTAACGAAGTCGATAGGCATCTAATCGACGCTAAGGAAATCTTCGGCAATTTAGCCGCCATTCAAGAATTAAACCATTGGTCGCCACAAGCTGAAAAGACAAAAATGATGGAGAACTACCTTCATTTTTGGAACAATATCGAAAAACTATACCGAGATTTCGGCCAAAGTCTGGTCCAGAAGGGTGTTGGTTATCAGGGCCTGGTCTACCGACACGCATGTAGTTGTCTAGAGGCCTATCAAAAAAAGAACCCGAACCTTCATGTGTTTGTGGGCTTCAATGCCCTGAATAGGGCCGAAAGTCAAATCATTCAAAAAATGTTGGATTCTTTGAATGCCGAGATATTTTGGGATATCGATACGGCATTCTTGAACGACCCTATCCATGACGCGGGTTATTTTATTCGCAAGTATCACAAAAGTTGGCCTTACTTTGCAAACAATGAACTTCAAGGCTTGAGCGACCATTACAATCGGCCAAAAGACATTCAAATTATAGGTGTCCCTAAGAACATTTCACAGGCTAAATACGTAGGCCATCTCCTTAAGGAAATTAATTCAAAACATTCCGATGCCCTTTTGAAGACCGCTCTGATACTTGGGGATGAAAATCTTTTGAACCCTACTCTTAATGCTATCCCCAAGGAAATCGAGACGGTGAACATTACCATGGGCTATCCGTTACAAAAAACGACTTTGGCCGCAATGTTCGACCAGTTCTTTGCCTTGTACATCAAACCCCATCAGAACGGTTGGTACCACAGGGATATCCTAGCGCTTTTGACCCATCCTTACATTGATGTTTTACTAAATGATACTTCGCACAAGATTATTCGAGAGATCAAAACAAAAAACCTGACCTATCTGACTACAGAAAGGTTAAAGTCGATTTCCGATAGTAATCCCGCCATTGACCTCCTTTTTTTCGATGATTTGATTCTGCCCGAAAACTTTTTGAAAAAGTGTACGGAACTGATACTCGCTATACGGGAACCATTTCAAAATCAAAGGGATACTATGGCATTGGAGTACCTCTACCGTTTTCACACCTTGTTCAATCAAATATTGGATTTACTCCGTAATTACAGGTTCATTACCGATTTAAAATCGTTACAGGCCCTTTTTAAAGAATTACTGTCGGCCGAAACTTTGGATTTTCAAGGCGACCCTTTAGAGGGTTTACAGATTATGGGAATGCTCGAAAGTAGAAATCTTGATTTTGAGACTGTTATTCTTACTTCGGTGAACGAGGGGATACTTCCATCGGGAAAATCGAATAATTCCTTTATACCCTTCGATTTGAAAACCTATTTCGGTCTTCCGACCTACAAAGAAAAGGATGCAATTTATACGTATCACTTTTATAGATTATTACAGCGGGCAAAAAATGTTTACATTCTATATAATATCGAGCCCGATGTGCTTGAGGGCGGTGAAAAAAGCAGGTTGATTACCCAATTGCTTACCGATGGGCAGAAAGCTAGGGATATTCAAGAGGTTATCGCTACGCCCAAGACAATTCAAGTGAACAAAGAACCAGAAATCGTTGCCAAAAACCAAAATTTGTTGAACTTGATCCGAGAACATGCTGAAAGCGGTTTCTCACCTTCTTCGTTAAGCAACTATATCCGTAATCCCATTGATTTTTATAAACAAAGTCTTTTGGGCATCGAAAATACGTTCGAAGTTGAAGAAACAGTGGCCAGTAATACATTTGGTACAGTAGTTCACGATACCTTGGAAAACCTTTACGAGTCGCTGATAGGAAAGTATTTGACCGTGGCCGACCTGACCGCTTTAAAGCCAAATATAGAAAAGCTGGTCGCACATCATTTCTCAAAGAGTTACCGTGACGGTGACATTACCAAAGGAAAAAACCTGATCGCATATCATGTAATCGTAAAGTATTTGCAAAAATTCGTAGCCCTCGAAATCGAAGAAGTCCAAAAACATAAGATTAAAATACTGGGACTGGAAAAAAAAATGAAACTTGGGCTCGACCTACCAAAAATCAATTTTCCAGCCTATTTAAAAGGGAAAATCGACCGTATCGATGAAAAGGATGGCGTACTTCGTATAATCGACTACAAGACCGGCAATGTAGCTTCGAAGAACGTTACCATTTCGAATTGGGACGATATTCGTCTAAACTACGATTATAGTAAAGCCTTTCAGCTTCTTTGTTACGCCCTTATGTACCATGATGAACATCGAATCGAAAGCTTGGAAGCCGGAATCATTACCTTTAAGAACTTGGGCGGAGGCGTACAGAAATTCACTGTGAAAGACTCGAACAAAACATTGGTCGATCAAGAAATCCTAAGGCTATTCAAAAATCAATTGGAGCAACTGATATTAGAAATCTGTGATATCAACATCCCCTTTACCGAAAAAGAGGTGTAGTTATTTTTTATCCGGCCGCGTTGGGCGCACCTCTATTTTACTGGGAAGTGTTCTCGGGTGCATCTTCAATAAATCAAGTACCAAGTCGCCGATATCCTCGGGCTGTATTTTCCAGGCATCCTTTTCCGAGGGTTCGTTATCATTAAAATGAGTGGCAACGGAACCTGGCATTATGGTGGAAACCTTGATGTCATATTTACGAAGATCCAACATTGCCGCTTGGGTAAAACCGACTACGCCGAATTTGGTCGCGTTATACCCCGCCCCGGAAGCAAAAAAATTGGTGCCGGCCAAACTGGCCAAGGTCATATAATAACCCTTAGATTTTTTAAGGGCTTCCACCGATGCTTTCAACGTATGGTATACCCCTGTGAGATTGGTGTCGATCATTTGGTGCCAATGGGCATCCGACATTTGGTCGACCGGGGCAAAATGACCGATTCCGGCATTGGCCAAGACAACATCAAGTTGACCCCATTTATCCATAATTCGTTTTACGGCGGTTTTCTCATCCTCTAAATTGGTTACGTCAGACTTCAATGCGAGTACGGTATTCGCGTCACCAAGATAATCGGCGGCCCGCTCTACCGTTTTCAACGTACGCCCACTGATCGCCACCCTCATACCTGCCGCAATCAGTTTTTGGGCCGTTCCAAATCCGATTCCTTTTGAGCCTCCGGTAATGTAGGCTACTTTTTGTCTTAAATCTTGCATCTGTACTTTTTTACAAATTAGCATTCCAATGCCATACGTTGCAATTACTTTCGTTATTGTTTTCTTAAAAACAAAAAAATCTCAACATATTGCTTGACAATTCGTTGAGATTTTATAACGTGGAGAATACCGGAGTCGAACCGGTGACCTCTTGCATGCCATGCAAGCGCTCTAGCCAGCTGAGCTAATCCCCCGCTTAGAGAGGTTCAAAGGAAATACTTTTTAAGAAAGTATCAAAATGAAATTAGTCTTTCTTGACACTTAGCACTAACACCGGAACTTTAGAGGCAAACTCCGATTTAGGAATCGTGTTCTTTTCCCAAAGAGCCTTAAAAAATCCTCTTTTTCTTCTGAAAACACATAACAAATCCGGGTGCTGCGTTTGAAAATGTTCCAAAACGCCCAAATATGTAGTAGGAGCCTCTGTTACGGTCATTTGCGAACTAATGTCCATCAAGGCCGTGTTGACCTTTAAATCATCTTTTGTATATCCCGGGGTCTTTACCAATAGTAAATTGACCTTGGCGCCGAACTTCTGCTTGATGGCCACAAGTGGGTCAAGAATACGTTTCTTTTTGAGAACTCCGGATTTGAACGCGGTAAGTATCGTTTTCAAGGGCATTAACGAAGTCCCTCTCGGAACAATCAAAGTAGGAATATCGGTTCTTTTGATAATCTTGCCCGAGGTAGCACCTAAAAAAAGTTCTTCGGTGACATCATTACTACGGGCTGCGATAATAATCAGGTCAATGCCCAATTCACGGTCAATTTCTTTCAGTCCATCGATCAAATCACCATTGTAGGTTGCCACTTTAATAGTTACACCTTTGGTGTCGACCTTATCTATCGCCTCCTTTATACGCTCCTTACTACTTACGGTAATGGCTTCTTCGGTAGTCTTTAGACTCCGGCCGGCCCCGACCGATGCCGAGAACACTTCCATTACATATACTTGGGCCGAAAATTCCGCGGCGAAATCCAGCGCATATTGCAACGTATTATGGCTATCCGGAGAGGTACCTATAGGCACCAATATATTTTTCATGTCAGAGAAATTATATTATATACTCTAAATTTACAATTAAATTGAACCCGATTCATGATCCGACGTGCAAAGATATCGGAAATTACCGACATTCTTACCATTACCAAGGCTTGTGCCGAACATATGATTCAGAACGGAATTCTACAATGGAACGAACACTATCCTACTCAAACCGCGTTTGAAAATGATATAAATCGAGATGAACTTTTCGTGTTGGACATTAATGAGGAGATAATTGGCACTATCGTGATTTCTACTTTTATGGATGCCGAATACGAACCGATCCAATGGCTGACACCCAACGAAAACAACATCTATATCCATAGGTTGGCCGTACATCCTAACCAACAGGGAAAAGGTTATGCGAAAAGGCTAATGGATTTTGCGGAACGGCATGCCCGGGAAAGGGGTTATGTCTCCGTTCGACTGGATACGTTTAGCCAGAACAAGCATAATCAAAGATTCTACGAACGCCGAGGTTACCGTAGGTTGACCGATATCTATTTTCCCAAGCAAAGCAAGCATCCGTTTCATTGCTATGAACTTGTTCTATAAACGGACCGTTTTTTGAAAACTGCGATCAACTTTAGGACCATTAACAAACTTGCCGTTCCGGCAACCATTGCAGGTATTGCAGAACCGATATTGTCGATTACCGATACGGCAATCGTCGGCAATATTCCTGTTGATGGGATGGAATCACTAGCGGCGGCGGGTATTGTAGGTTCTTTTTTATCAATGTTGATCTGGATTTTGGGTCAGACCCGTAGCGCCATCTCGGCGATTATCTCGCAATATTTGGGGGCTGGTCGATTGGAAGAGGTAAAATCGCTGCCCGCCCAGGCAATTTTCTTGAATATCGGCCTTAGTATCGTTGTTCTGTTGTCCACGATTTTTATCGTAAAGGAAATCTTCGAACTGTTGGGCGCATCGGGTAAAATATTGGAATACTGTATCGCCTATTATAACATCAGGGTCTGGGGTTTTCCTTTGACACTTTTTGTATTTGCCGTTATGGGAATTTTCCGTGGGTTGCAAAATACATTTTGGCCCATGGCAATTGCTATTGTAGGAGCTGTTCTTAATGTAATACTTGACTTTGTTTTGGTCTATGGAATCAATGGAATAATAGAACCTATGTACCTTGAAGGTGCAGCTTGGGCAAGCCTTGTTTCACAAGCTATTATGGCCCTTATGGCCGTTATATTGCTTATGTCCAAAACCGATATCAGTTTAAGGCTGCGCTTTCCGTTACATTCAGAATTGGGTAGGTTGGTGGTCATGAGTCTTAATCTATTTGTTCGTGCCTTGGCCTTGAATACGGCGCTCATCTTGGCAGTTCGGGAAGCTACCACATTGGGCGACCAATATATAGGCGCCCACACGATTGCGATCAATCTATGGTTGTTCGCAGCTTTCTTTATCGATGGTTATGGCGCTGCCGGCAATATTATGGGCGGACGGCTTTTGGGGGCAAAGGATTACGACGGCCTTTGGAAGTTGGCCAAAAAAATCATGCTGTATGGTCTCATGGTCAGTTTGGTGCTGGTCATTTTCAGTTTTGTCTTCTATAGGCCCATCGGCAGGTTATTTTCGAACGAGACGATCGTTCTCGAAACATTCTATGCCATATTCATTATTGTTATAATCGGATTGCCCATGAATGCGATCGCCTTCGTTTTTGATGGATTGTTCAAAGGTCTGGGAGAAATGAAATATTTGAGAAACGTTTTGTTGTCCGCGACATTTTTAGGTTTTGTGCCGACCCTTTTTTTGGGGAAGTATATGGGATGGGGGCTCTACGGTATTTGGATAGCTTTTATCGTTTGGATGGCCATCCGTGGCGGGGCATTGGTCTGGAAGTTCAGAAGAAAGTTTCGGCCATTATTGCAAAACAACTAATTTTAGTCAAAATTGACGGCAATGGCAACTACAAGACAAAACGGAAGTCTATATACCAAGATCGGAAACAAGGTGGCTACGGTCGAATTCGGCCATCCGGCAAGTAATTCGTTCGTAACCGAACTTTTGGATAGACTTACCAATGAAATAAAAAAGCTTTCGGACGATGATGCCGTTTCAGTCATCGTCCTAAGGTCGGAAGGCGATCGGGCTTTCTGTGCCGGGGCCTCTTTTGATGAATTGATGGCTGTTTCCGATTTAGAGGAAGGCAAACTTTTCTTTGGCGGTTTTGCCAATGTAATCAACGCCATGCGGGAATGTACAAAGCCGATTATCGGTAGGGTTCAAGGGAAAGTAGTAGGTGGGGGCGTTGGTTTGGTTTCTGCCTGCGACTATGTTTTCGCCTCGGTTCAAGCGGCCATTCGTCTTTCAGAGCTTACCATAGGTATTGCCCCTTTGGTCATCGCACCTGCCGTTGAGCGAAAAATGGGCAAAAGTGGTCTCTCCGAACTGGCACTCTCGCCTACTGATTGGAAAAATGCCTACTGGGCCAAGGAAAAAGGACTCTATTCAGAAGTTTATGAAAGAATCCAGGATTTGGACAAAGAATTGGATTTTTTCGCCCAAAAACTGGCCTCCTATAATCCGAAAGCACTGAAAGTATTGAAAAAAACCTTGTGGGAAGGAACCGAACATTGGGCCGTATTGTTATATGAAAGAGCAGCTATGACAGGTGAGTTGGCACTTTCGGAATTTACCAAAAATGCACTCGCAAAGTTTAAAAAATAAGTGTGTCGGGTATTTTAAAATAGAACGAATCCATAGGGCAACCTTTGATTTTCAAAACGTATTTTTACAAATAAAAAATAGCAACATATGAGTAGTGATCTGGTTTTTCCTTTATTGGCATTGTTCGTAGTAGTCGTATATCTTGTTAATAGAATACGTAACAAAAGAAAACATAGAAGATGATTGCAATAAAGTTGGTCAGGGTCGCCCTTTTGCTTTTCTTGATCGTATCATGTAAAGAACGAAACGATCCATCGGTTCAAACGAAAACGACGCAATGGTTCAAGGGCAACCTACATACGCATTCGTACTGGAGCGATGGCGATGAGTTTCCAGAGATTATCCTTGATTGGTACAAACAAAAAGGATATGACTTCGTAGCCCTATCGGACCACAACACCTTGGCCGAAGGCGAAAAATGGATTACAATAAAAGATGAGGATCTCTACCAGAACGCTTTTAATAATTATTTGGAAACCTATGGCCCTGACTGGGTAGAATATAAAATCGATTCAGGTAAGACCATGGTCAAACTAAAGACTTACGAAGAATACAAGAAATTGACTGAGAATGTCGATGATTTCTTGGTCATTGAGTCGGAGGAAATAACCGATAAATATGAGGACAAGCCGTTGCATATGAACGCCACCAATATACAAGAACTGATCGAACCGCAAGGTGGCAATAGTGTCGCGAACGTTCTTCAAAACAACATCGATCAGGTATTGCAACAACGAAAGAACACCGGTATACCTATAATGCCCCACATTAACCATCCGAATTTCTATTATGGGGTAAGCCTCGAAGATATGAAAGCCCTGAACGGGGAACGTTTTTTTGAAGTCTATAACGGTCATCCGATGGTACATAATATGGGTGATTCCGTTCATATATCCACCGAAGAAATGTGGGATTTGATAAACATCTCCTATTTAAAAAACAACAAACCGATCATGTATGGACTGGCAACCGATGATTCGCACCACTATCATCAATCGGGAAATGAATGGAGCAACGCCGGTAGGGGTTGGGTGATGGTCGAGGCCGACTCCCTTTCGGCAAATTATTTGATAGAGGCCATGGAAAAAGGTGCCTTTTATGCGAGTACCGGAGTAGAACTTGAAACTATCGCCCTTGACAATAACAAAATATCGATCACGGTCGTCGAAGAACCTGATGTAAACTATAAAATAACATTTTTGGGCAGTAAAAAAGAGAATCCAACACCGGAAGAATTTGCCACCATCAAAGGGCCAAAAGCAAGTTTCGACTTGACCGATGACATTCTGTTCGTGCGCTGCAGAATAAGCTCGTCAAAACTGCAAGACAACCCGATCGAGAATATTATTTATGAAATGGCCTGGACCCAACCAATACTGGCTGTAGAATAATACAGCTATATTCAAACCATATGGAAAAAATCCGTATCACAAAACAGTTTACGTTTGAAACCGGCCACGCGTTATATGGCTATGACGGTAAATGTAGAAATGTACATGGCCACAGTTATAAGCTTTCCGTAACGGTCATTGGAAATCCGATTACGGATACTTCACATGTCAAATTGGGGATGGTCATCGACTTTGGCGACCTGAAGAAAATTGTAAAAGAAGAAGTCGTCGATCCATTTGACCATGCCACGGTTTTCAATAAAAATACGCCCCATGTCGAGCTGGCAAAAGAATTGATGGATCGTGGTCACAAAGTAATCTTGGCCGACTATCAACCGACCAGTGAGAATATGGTCGTCGATTTTGCGAAAAAAATAAAATCAAGGCTTCCGGAAAACATCCAATTACATTCATTGAAACTTCGGGAGACCGAGACAGCCTTTGCCGAGTGGTATGCCGCCGATAACTAAAACGGGCTTTTCGCTATCTTTACAGCTACATGAAGACCATCGATATTCCTGAAGGCAAGAAAGTATATTTTGCCAGTGACAATCACTTGGGCGCACCGACCATGGAAGCGAGCAGGCCGCGCGAAAAAAAATTCGTGGCCTGGTTGGATGAAATAAAGCATGACGCCGCCGCCATTTTTTTGCTCGGTGATCTTTTTGATTTTTGGATGGAATACAAAACCGTTGTTCCCAAAGGTTTTACGCGGACCTTGGGGAAACTGGCCGAAATATCCGATTCCGGAATTCCGATATACTATTTTGTAGGCAACCACGATCTTTGGATGAACGGTTATTTTGAAGAAGAACTCAACATCCCCGTTTTTCATAAACCGCAACAATTCGCGTTCAATGATACCTCATTCTTTATAGGCCATGGCGATGGCCTGGGACCCGGTGACAAGGGATACAAACGTATGAAGAAAGTATTTACGAATCCCGTTTCAAAATGGTTCTACCGTTGGCTACACCCCGATTGGGGTGTTCGACTGGCACAATATTTCTCCGTAAAGAACAAGATGATATCAGGTGATGAGGATGTCAAATTCCTAGGGGAGGAAAATGAATGGCTCGTACAATATGCAAAGCGGAAATTGGAAACCCGACATTATGATTATTTCGTCTTTGGCCATCGCCACTTGCCATTGGAAATCGATTTGAACGAAAAATCGAAGTATATCAATCTCGGCGATTGGATATCCTATTATACCTATGCGGTTTTCGATGGGGAAAGTCTGCATTTAAAAAAATATGTGGTCAATTGACCGCTTCGTGTTCCTCGACATCCTTTTGTAAATCGAGTTTTCTAAAAGCAGGTGAGACGAAAGCCGTGAGGCTAACGGTCAACAATGTCATACATCCCCCGAATACCACAGCGGTAACGGTTCCCATCAATTTGGCGGTGGCCCCGCTTTCAAAAGCGCCCAACTCATTGCTCGATCCAACGAACATAGAATTTACCGAAGCCACCCTACCTCTCATATGGTCGGGTGTCTTCAATTGTAAAATGGTCTGCCGAATGACCATTGAAATTCCGTCAAGTGCGCCACTTAAGAACAGCGCTCCCACGGATAACCAGAACGAGGTGGACAAACCGAATACGGTGACACAGATGCCAAAGCCGAAAACGGCCAATAATAACTTTTTGCCCGCCCGTTTGTGCAACGGAAATCGTGTCGAGCCCAACATCATCAACAAGGCACCGATAGCCGGGGCGGCCCTAAGCACCCCAAAACCTTCGGCCCCTACGTGCAGAATATCTTGGGCATAAATGGGCAACAGGGCCACCGCCCCTCCAAAAAGTACGGCGATCATATCAAGGGTCAGGGCGCCGAAAATAGCCTTGGTTCCAAAAACGAACCGCAAGCCTTCCTTTAGACTTTGAACCACCGGCTCGCCAATTTTAGGGTTCAAAATGGGTTTCCGCGAAATCTGGAACAACCCGATAAGTGCTATGATAGCGAATATGAAAATCAGGCACATTGACCAATGCACCCCGATCCAACCAATCGAAAATCCCGCCAAGGCCGGACCCAAAACCGAAGCCATTTGCCAGGTTGTACTACTCCATGTCGCCGCATTCGGATAAATCTTTTTGGGTACGATTAGTGCGATCAACGAGAAAATCGTAGGGCCAAGAAAAGCCCTGACAATACCCCCGAAAAAGACAAGAAAATAAATGCCGTAGAGAATGGTTTTTGAAGAAACGTATTCAACAAGGGAGGGCATGCTAAGCACAAAAAGGCCGAAACTGACCGTTGAAAATCCGATAAGGCATTTGATCAAAAGGTTCCGCTTTTCCTTTTGGTCTACAAAATGACCTGCGAACAAGGCCGTTGATACAGCGGGAATTACCTCCATCAAGCCTATGATTCCTAATGATAAAGGGTCCTTGGTCAATGAGTATACCTGCCATTCGATTACGATGAATTGCATCGACCATGCGAAGACCATGGCAAACCGGACCCCTAAAAAAATATTGAATTCTTTATACCGTAAAGCCGCATAGGGATCCATACAAAAAGGTTCTGGCTATAGTACGGGCAAAGATATTACTAACGATAGATCTGATAGCTTTATCTAACTTATTTAAGTTCTTCGTGATGGGGCCTAGGGTTTTTATGCTTCCCTTAAATCCCTCAATTTAAGTTGTATACTCACTTGGCCCTGCCATTCGTTCTCATCCAAGGAAAAGACCGCATTAAAAGCTTTTCCGTTTTCCACGATGGAAAGCTTGTTTCCTAGATTAAACCCGATGCCCCCAATCGGCAGGTTTCCATTTTGGGTAACGGCAAGTTTGAGGTGTTTTTCATTTTCACCTACTCCCTTGGCGTAACCCGTATCCTTGAGGTTTTCGGCCATAAAAATAGGGGTCATATTTCCCGGCCCAAAAGGAGCGAACTGTTTTAGTATCCGCATTAATTTAGGAGTGATTTCCTTAAGGTCGATCTTCGCGTCAATACTGATTTCAGGAGTCAAAAGATTTGGGTCTATGGTCTCGGAAACCACTTTTTCAAATTGTTCTTTAAAGTTTTCGTATTGTTCTTCCAATAGCGTAAGGCCTGCCGCATATTTATGCCCGCCGAACTGTTCGATACAATCGGCACAACACTGTAAGGCATTATAGACATCAAAACCCTTTACCGATCGCGCCGATGCGGCAAGTTTATCGCCACTTTTGGTAAATACCAAGGTTGGCCTGTAATAGGTCTCCGTTAATCGGGAAGCGACGATACCGATAACCCCCTTGTGCCAGGTATCTTTGTAAACAACCGACGTAAAACCATTTTTTTCATTATTGGCCTCGATTTGCATAAGGGCTTCTTGCGTGATTTCTTGGTCCAATTCCCGCCGATCGTAATTGAATTTTTCGATTTCACCCGCAAACTTGGTCGCACGGTCATAATTGCTCTCGATCAAAAGATCTACGGCATGTTGCCCGTGTTTCATTCGTCCGGCGGCATTGATACGAGGGGCAATGATGAACACCACATCGGTTATGGTCAATTCGGTTTTCTTGACTTGGTCGATTATGGCCTTAAACCCTATTCTCGGATTTGAATTGATAACTTTCAGCCCGTAATACGCAAGAACGCGATTTTCACCTGTAATTGGAACAATGTCGGCACCAATGGCGGTGGCTACCAAATCAAGATAAGGAATCAAATCATCAATGGTTTTGCCATTTTCCAGAGCCAAAGCCTGTATCAATTTGAAGCCGATACCACAGCCACAAAGTTCGTCGTAGGGATATGCACAATCATCTCGTTTAGGGTCAAGGACAGCCACGGCATCGGGGATTTGATTTCCGGGCCGGTGATGGTCACAGATGATAAAATCAATATGCTTTTCCTTGGCATACGCCACTTGGTCGATGGCCTTTACTCCACAATCCAATGCAATGATCAAGGAGAAACCATTGTCATCGGCAAGATCGATACCCTTTATGGAAATTCCGTAACCCTCATCATAGCGGTCGGGAATGTAGGTGGCGACATTCGGATAATACCCCATCAAATAAGATGAAACCAAGGCCACGGCAGTAGTTCCATCCACATCATAATCGCCATAGATCAAAATGTTTTCATTGTTTTCTATGGCCTCCTTTATCCGCTCGACAGCATTATCCATATCCTTCATCAAAAAAGGATCGTGCAAATCTGCAAGTGCCGGTCTAAAGAATTTCTTTGCTTCCGCGTAATTGGAAATACCGCGCTGCAAAAGTAGTTGCGCAACCAAACCATCGACCTTCAACTCGTTGGCCAAAATGTCGATTTGATCCTGTACAGGTTTTGGTTTTATAGTCCAGCGCATGGATTAAAATACAAATTCAAAAGTCAAATACAAGTTCAAAATCTTACCAAGGTTAGATACTTAACCCTTGTTTTTGATGGTTATCCAGTAATTTTAACAAGTTGCCCTACCTCTTCGTTTTGAGTTTATTTATGAAAGACAGTTTTAATCTCCAGCTCGGCAAACTGTCTGAACATTTCCATTACACCGCAATACTTTTCAACGGACAGGTCGACGGCCCGTTGTAATTTTTTCTCATCCAAATTACTTCCTTGAAAATGATACTCGATGATTACCGAGTCATAGTACTTCGGATGCTCGTCGGTCAAATTGGCAATGGTCTCCATACGAAATTCGTCAACGTCCAACTTCATTTTCTTGATCAAAGAAACCACGTCAAGACCAGAACAGCCGGCCAAACTGGAAAGCATCAATGCTTTTGGGCGATACCCCTTGCCTTCACCGCCATCGTCCGGCCCAGCGTCGATGGTCAAGTTCAACCCTGATGGATTATTGCTTTCGAAGGCCATATTCCCAAGCCATTTGGTCGTGATATGATTTGTTGCTCCCATAAATTTTTGTTTCTTGTGTGCTCACAAAAGTAAGATAAAAACTACTCAAATAAATTTAAGTATGCCCTTAGTAGACCCGTTAGATCCAAGTCATAGTCCAGAGACTGCAGAACTGGCCAAATTCTTCAATGAAACTTTAGGTTTCTGCCCTAATTCGGTCTTGACGATGCAGCATCGCCCGGCGATTTCGAAAGCTTTTATCAATTTGAACAAAGCCGTTATGGCCAATGAAGGTCAGGTGACCTCGGCGCTAAAAAGAATGATTGCTTGGGTCAGCAGCAACGCCACAGGATGCCGTTATTGCCAGGCCCATGCCATTCGAGCCGCGGAGCGTTATGGTGCCGAACAGGAACAGCTGGACAATATATGGGAATATCGCACGCATCCCGCTTTTTCCGAGGCCGAACGTGCCGCCTTGGACTTTTCATTAGCAGCCTCTCAAGTACCCAATGCTGTGGATTCCGAGATCAAGAAACGTCTTTATCAATATTGGAACGAAGGTGAAATTGTGGAAATGTTAGGTGTAATCTCCTTGTTCGGATACCTGAACCGATGGAACGATTCAATGGGTACCTCAATCGAAGATGGCGCCGTTGAAAGTGGCGAACATTATTTGGGCAAATACGGTTGGGAAAAGGGCAAGCATGATGGGAGTAGGTATTAGACATTAGATTCTAGATCGCTACGCTGTTAGATATTAGAAAAAGTACTGATCAACGGATCTCCCTTAACGACTTATCAAACCAAAAAGTGTTGCAGTAAATAAATAGTCAACATACCCCAAAAGGTTCCGGTTGCCATGCTCAAAATGGCGAGTACGATGGCATGGGGCATCCACTTCTTTTCGTAAGCTGCAGTTACTGCCGGAGCTGTTGCTATACCTCCGACATTGGCCATACTCGCAATCGGCACCCACGCCATATTCACGTTCAATAACTTGGCTATGATCATCATGAAAACAAAATGCCCCAATAACCAAACAATCAAAAAACCCAAAAATGAAGCGTCAAAACCTAAGGTGGCAAACTGCAGTTTAAGACCTAAAACGGCCATTACCACAATAATCAATAAAGCCCCTGTCTTAAGGGCGAACTTGAAATTCCATTTAGGCACGAAGTTGCTCAATAACAACCCGACCACTGAAAGCACGACAACTTTAACAATAAAAGCGCCAATTAACAGATTACCTAGAAAAACGCACCCCAATAGTACGAGGGCGCATAATAAGGGTGTCATCTTGCTTCCGGTATTTACACGCATTTCTGCGGGCATCACGACATCGGAAATGTTGAACCTACTATTTAAAAAACCACTTTTTTTGATGGTCTGGAACATTAGAATTGTCCATATATTGACCAAAATATTATCCATCACCAAAACCGACAAAAAGATATTCTCGGGACATTCGACCAGTTCCTTCAATACCAATTGACTGGTACTTCCTCCTATCCAGCTTCCTACAATCGGCGGAATGCCTTTCCAATATCCTTCGTCGATCAACGTCTTTGAAATCAGTTCCGTATCCAACAAGCTTATTCCCAACAGGACAGGAAACAAAGCGATAAACATAGACCCGGCGACAAACAGAACGATGGGCTTCCATCCGATCGCTTTCAGTTGCGACAAGGACAAACTGCTCATCACAGCTATGATCGCCAAGGGAATAAAATAATCCCTGCTGTAATCATGGATTTCCGATTGGGAATAGTCAACATTCAAAAAGTAGGAGATAATCGCCGGAATGATATAGGCCAGCAAAATGGCCGGTACCCAATCAAAAAGAGATTTTATGTACCGGTTTTCCCATCGATCCAAGAAATAAACGGCGAATACGGTAAAAATGGATATCAGCCAAGGTGTAAGCATAGAACCAATTTAAACGATCTAAGAATATAGTGAACAACTATTTCTTGCCCGCTACAACAATAACAATCTCTCCTTTGGGAGGTTTATCGGTGTAGTATTTTAAAACTTCGGAAACGGTTCCCCGAAAGGTCTCTTCATACAACTTGGTCAATTCACGTGAAACGGAAACTCGTCTGTCCGCTCCGAAATATTCGACAAAATTCGAGAGTGTTTTGAGCAGTTTATGGGGCGATTCGTAAAAAACGATGGTGCGGGTTTCATCGGCCAATAATTTCAAACGTGTCTGCCGCCCTTTCTTGATAGGAAGAAATCCTTCAAAAACGAACTTATCACTGGGCAATCCGCTATTGACCAAGGCCGGCACAAAAGCCGTAGCGCCTGGAAGGCAATCGACTTCAATATTATTTTCAACACAGGCACGGGCCAACAGAAAACCCGGGTCCGAAATTGCCGGGGTCCCCGCATCGGAAACGAGCGCGATGGTTTCTCCTTGTTTGATTCGGTTTATCAGTCCGTCGACCGTTTTGTGCTCATTGTGCATGTGGTGGGACTGCATCGGGGTTTTGATTTTGAAGTGCTGTAAGAGCTTTCCGGTAGTGCGGGTATCTTCGGCCAAGATAACATCGACTTCCTTTAAAATGCGTATTGCCCTCAGGGTAATATCCTCTAAATTGCCGATCGGCGTCGGTACCAAATACAACTTCCCCATTCGAAAGATTTAAGGCCGGACCGTTTTTCCCAAAAAATAAGAGACCATTATGGCAATAATCGCAACAATAGGAACTATGTGTCCGCCATCTTTGGCAATCAGATGCGCGGTAAACGCCAGGGCAACATCAAAGAAGAACCCTGCATAGGCCCATTCTTTCAGCCAACGCGAAAAATTGCCCAATATGGCGACCAAACCAAGTATTTTGGCAATGGCCAAGGGATATACCAAATATTTCGGATAGCTCAAAGCTTCAAAATAGCCCTGCACTGCCTCATAGTTCAGGAAATACATTTGAATGGAATACAACATAATCGCAGTCAATATCCCCGTTGCGATCCAATAAACGACCTTTCTAACGTTCATGTTCCAGAAAATCTTAATTTGATTTTAAAGATAGCAAAATAAAAGGCCCCACTCGAAAGCAGGGCCGTAATAATCTTGTCACAGCATGGTCAAGAAAACCTACGTTCGATCAAGGCCATAAGACGAGCCTCATACTCTTCTTTGCCCTCCCAATGATTGTATTCGGGCTTGACCATGTTATTGATAAAAGATATTGATCGCTCTTCAGATTCGATAGTGTTCAATTGTGATAAAACCCGATTGTAGTCCTCGGTGTTTCCATTAAAAAGATGTTTCACAAAAGCGAGGCGATTGTTCAAATCGACCTTGATCTGCTTGGCACTCAACTTATCGTTCAGTGATCTTACCTTGACTTCCTTTTTCAATCCGTTTTCAATATCGGGCCTGAAAAGTTCCTTGTCGTTCTTGACATATTCCGGCTTGCCCAAAAACTCCTGCAAGACCTCATCGACCTTCTCTTTCTCATTTGACATTTCAGGCAACATATCCTTTATGGTATCGATTCCCGGAATCATGATATCCTCATCATGTGGATTGCTTTCAGGAACCGAGGAATTAGCACTCAATACGGCATTGGCCATTTTTTCAAACTTCGCCGCAATAACATTTTTGGAAACATCGATTTCTATATCGTGAAGTTTCTCTTCAATAAACTTCAGTACCGCCAACTTTTCATAAAGTTCTTTGGCCGCGCCATATAAATCCGAAATTTCGTTCATGTCGCGAGACGTTATGATATCGGTCGACAGCTTGCGCAACTCCTCTTTCAACTTTTTCTTCATGACTTTTATTTTATGTCAATGCAAAAGGTGTGCCTTTTTCCTTAATTTTAATCTTACATATAATAAGAACGAAAAACCCCTTATTTTCGTCTAAAATTACAAAATGTTTCTCGAAAACACGGTTAATCACAAAGAACAGTTCGGCTGGATAGAAGTTATCTGTGGCTCGATGTTTTCGGGGAAGACCGAGGAACTGATTCGACGTTTAAAACGGGCCCAGTTCGCCAAACAGAAAGTCGAAATATTCAAACCAATGGTCGATACGAGGTACAATGAAGATATGGTAGTCTCGCACGATGCCAATGAAATTCGTTCGACCCCGGTGCCCGCAGCGGCCAACATACGGATTTTAGGCGATACCTGTGATGTTGTCGGCATTGACGAGGCCCAGTTTTTTGATGATGAAATCGTCACCGTTTGCAACGATCTCGCCAATAAAGGGGTACGTGTGGTGGTCGCCGGATTGGATATGGATTTCAAGGGAAACCCTTTCGGACCCATGCCGGCCCTGATGGCAACGGCCGAATATGTGACCAAAGTGCATGCCATTTGTACCCGCACCGGAAATTTGGCCAACTACAGTTTTCGCAAATCGAGCAATGACAGTTTGGTACTCTTGGGCGAAAACGAAGAATATGAACCTTTAAGCCGGGCAGCCTTCTACAAAGCCATGCTCAAGGAGAGGGTAAAAGAAATGGATGTCGAATCTGAGGAAATACCTGCCAAAATAAAACGATCCAATGCCTAGAACCCGTGAGACGGTACTTGAAATCGACTTAAAGGCCCTTACCCACAATTATCGATTTTTAAAATCAAGACTTCATCCCGAAACAAAATTTTTGGCAGTGGTGAAGGCCTTTGCCTATGGAAGTGATTCAGTCCGCATCGCACAAAAACTGGAAGCCCTGGGTGTCGACTATCTAGCAGTGGCCTATGTCGCCGAGGGTATTGCGCTACGTGATGCCGGAATCAAGAAGCCCATTCTAGTCCTGCATCCGCAATCGGTCAATTTCGACATGATGATAAGGCATGATTTAGAGCCCAGTCTTTATGCCCCCCGCGTTTTAAAGGAATTTCTTGAAACCCTAGAAAAACATAATCAAAAAGACTATCCAGTCCATATTAAATTCAATACGGGTCTGAACCGACTCGGGTTTTGGGAAAATGATGTGGATTTTATATTGAGTCAGGTAAACGGGAAAAAAGACATCAAAATTGTTTCGATATTTTCGCACTTGGCGGCTTCAGAAGATCTGAACGAAAAAGATTTCACTATATCACAAATCAAAAGTTTCGAGAAAATTGCTTCAGAGCTAGAGGAAAAATTAGGGTATTCTCCCATACGGCATTTGTTGAATACTTCGGGAATCATTAATTATCCCGAATCACAATTGGATATGGTACGAAGCGGGATAGGGCTTTACGGATTTGGCAATGAGGCCGAAATCGACAAACAATTAAAGCCGGTTGCAACACTGAAAACCGTTATTTCACAAATCCACAAAATCGAGCCAGGTGAAACGGTAGGTTATAATAGGGCCTATGCATCCCAGGGGTACCGAGTAACCGCAACCTTGCCCTTAGGTCATGCCGATGGCATCGGAAGACATTATGGCAATGGAAAAGCTTTTGTAAACATCAATGGCAAGGCCGCACCTATCATAGGCAATGTTTGTATGGATATGTTAATGGTCGATATTACGGGTATCGAATGTAAAGAGTGCGATGAAGTCATTGTTTTTGGTAAAAACCCTTCTGCCGAAGAATTGGCTTCTACCGCCAATACTATTTCTTATGAACTATTGACCGGCATATCACAAAGGGTCAAGCGTATTTTCATAGAATAATCAGCATTCGCTTTTTGGGATATTGTCGTGGATTTCTTTTTTCACTACATTGCAGTTCACAAAAATAATTAACCGTTAAAAACACTAAATCATGTTAAAAGAATTCAAGAATTTCATTATGACCGGCAACGTTATCGAGTTTGCTGTCGCCGTGATTATGGCCGGAGCCGTAGGCTTGGTCGTTAACGGATTTGTTACCGATATTATAATGCCCATCGTCGGACATTTTGCGGGTGGCGTGGATTTTTCCAATTTAAAAGTTGTCCTCACCGAGGCGGTAGGTACTGAAGGTGCCGAAGGTTATGTTCCCGAAAATGCCATACGCTGGGGGGCTTGGGTAAACACCCTCGTCAACTTGTTGATTGTAGGTTGGGTCATGTTCATAATCGTGAAAGCCTATAACAAAATCAAAACTCCTCCAGCTCCAGAAGCACCGGCTGGGCCGACTACGGAAGAGTTGCTAACCGAAATCCGCGATGCGTTAAAAAAGTAATGGACGAAATACTCCTTGATAATTGACCATCAAGGAATACCGCTACACTGGAACAAACAAAACCCTGCCAAATGGCAGGGTTCTCTTTTGCTGAATATCGTAATAATCATAAATGTTATTTTTATAACTTTTTGTTATATTTTTATAATTTCTTTCTTTTGCTCTTGTGCACCGTAATCTCTTGAAGTACCTTTGCCCTTCAAATTTATTCGATTATGAAAGTAGCTGTAGTTGGCGCCACCGGAATGGTGGGCGAAGTAATGTTAAAAGTATTAGCCGAGCGTAATTTTCCGATTACCGAACTGCTATTGGTCGCTTCCGAACGATCGGTAGGCAAAAAGTTATCATACAAAGGTGAGGAATATGAGGTTATCAGGCTGGCCGAGGCCGTTGAGGCCTGTCCCGATATTGCCATTTTTTCCGCCGGAGGCGATACTTCTCTTCAATGGGCACCGAAATTCGCCGAGGTCGGTACAACGGTGGTAGATAACTCTTCGGCATGGCGTATGGATCCCACAAAAAAATTGATAGTACCTGAAATCAATGCGCATGAACTAACGGTCGAAGACAAGATCATTGCCAACCCTAACTGTTCAACGATACAGATGGTCATGGCCTTGGCGCCATTGCATAAAAAATACAAAATGAAACGGGTAGTGGTCTCGACGTACCAGTCTGTTTCAGGCACGGGAGTAAAGGCGGTACAACAATTGGAAAACGAAATCGCCGGTATTCAAGGCGAAATGGCCTATCCATATCCCATTGGACGAAATGCATTGCCCCACTGTGATGTTTTCCTTGAAAACGGGTATACCAAAGAAGAAATGAAATTGGCCCGGGAACCACAAAAAATATTGGACGACCGCACATTTTCGGTTACCGCGACCGCCGTTCGCATACCCACCGCAGGCGGACATTCAGAATCGGTCAACGTAGCTTTTGAAAATGACTTTGAACTGAACGAGGTACGAAGGCTGTTAAGCGAAACTCCCGGCGTTACGGTACAGGACAATCCTGACACGAACACCTATCCTATGCCTATCTATGCACACGATAAGGATGATGTTTTCGTCGGTCGGATCCGAAGGGATGAAACCCAGCGAAACACTTTGAATATGTGGATTGTATCTGACAATCTTAGAAAAGGTGCCGCAACGAACGCTGTTCAAATCGCCGAATATTTGGTAGAAAAGAAGCTGGTATAAATGTCGGCGTACGAAATGTTAAAACCTTCAAAACGAATATGTTTTGAAGGTTTTTTTATGGTATTTTTAGTGCCGACCAAAGCTAGTTCAAAATGAAAAAAACACTACTGTTTTCTGCAATTGCCCTTCTTGTATTTTCTTGTAAGTCCGAAACTAAAAAAGAACCCTTGACCGTGAACTACCCCATAACTGCCAAAGCTGATTCAGTAGCGACCTATTTTGGAACCGAAGTCAAAGATCCGTACCGTTGGTTGGAAGACGATCGCAGTACCGAAACCGAAGCTTGGGTAAAAAAGCAGAACGAAGCCACTTTCGGGTATTTGGAGCATATCCCTTTTCGTAAAGACCTGAAGAACCGTCTTGAAAAATTATGGAACTATGAAAAACTGGGCGCTCCTTTCAAAGAAGGTGATTATACTTATTTCTATAAGAACGATGGTCTACAGAACCAATATGTGGTCTATCGACAAAAAGGCAGTGATGAGCCTGAGGTTTTTCTGGATCCCAATACATTTTCTGAAGATGGCACGACCTCTTTGGCAGGACTCAGTTTTACCAAAGACGGTTCTTTGGCCGCGTATTTAATCTCAGAAGGTGGAAGCGATTGGCGCAAGGCCATTGTACGCAACGCGGAGACCAAGGAAATTATCGAGGATACCTTGGTCGATATCAAATTCAGTGGTCTTTCCTGGAAAGGTAACGAAGGTTTTTATTATTCGAGTTACGATAAACCGGAAGGCAGTGAGCTATCGGCCAAAACGGACCAGCATAAGGTATATTACCATAAGATCGGCACACCACAAAAAGAGGATGTTGTAATTTACGGAGCCGTCCCTAGCGAAAAACACAGATACGTCGGAGCCTATTTAACCGACGATCAAAGCTATTTGGTACTTACGGCTTCGACTTCCACTTCGGGCAATAAGCTTTTTATCAAAGACCTGAGCAATCCCAATTCTAAACTGGTCACTGTTCTTGACCACACCGATTCGGATAGCTATGTCATCGACAACGCGGGTTCAAAACTCTACATTGTCACAAATATGGAGGCCCCTAATAAAAAAGTTGTAACTGTCGATGCCTCGAATCCGGGCCCTGAAAATTGGGTCGATTTTATACCCGAGACCGAAAATGTACTTTCCCCGAATACGGGGGGTGGCTATTTTTTCGCCGAATATATGGTCGACGCGATTTCAAAAGTACTTCAATACGATTACGACGGAAATTTGGTCAGGGAGGTCAAACTCCCCGGAGTAGGCAGTGCCAATAGTTTTGGTGGCAAAAAGGAAGAAAAGGAATTTTATTTTTCGTTCACAAACTACAACACTCCGGGATCCTCTTACAGGTACAATGTCGAAACCGGGGAATACGAACAATATTGGAAGCCCGACATCGATTTTAATCCCGATGACTATGAATCGCATCAAGTATTTTATAATTCAAAGGACGGAACAAAAATCCCCATGATCATAACCCACAAAAAGGGATTGGAGCGAAATGGCAAGAATCCGACAATCCTTTATGGGTATGGGGGCTTCAATATTAGCCTGACCCCGTCTTTCAGTATTGCCAATGCTGTTTGGATGGAGCAAGGCGGAATCTATGCCGTGCCGAACCTGCGGGGGGGCGGTGAGTATGGAAAAAAATGGCACGAAGCGGGCATCAAGACTAAAAAACAGAACGTTTTCGACGACTTTATCGCTGCAGGTGAGTACCTTATCAAAGAAAACTATACCTCATCGGATTATTTGGCCATTAGAGGGGGTAGTAATGGTGGTCTCTTGGTCGGCGCGACCATGACCCAACGCCCAGATTTAATGAAAGTTGCACTACCGGCCGTAGGTGTCATGGATATGCTACGCTATCATACGTTCACCGCAGGTGCGGGTTGGGCCTATGACTACGGAACGGCCGAAGGGAGCAAAGAAATGTTCGAATATCTCAAAGGCTATTCGCCCGTCCATAATGTGAAGGCCGGAACGGAGTATCCGGCAACCTTGGTAACTACCGGTGACCACGATGACCGTGTTGTGCCGGCCCACAGTTTCAAGTTCGCCGCCGAACTTCAAGAGAAACAAGCCGGAAACAACCCCACATTGATCCGAATCGAGACCAATGCGGGCCATGGCGCCGGAAAACCCACCAGCAAGATTATCGAAGAGTATGCCGATATTTTCGGCTTTACGTTCTATAATATGGGATATCAAGAGTTACCGAACAAAGCGGTATTGAAAGAATTTAAGGATTGACCGTCAATATTTTTAACCAAAATCCGTTTCTATTGGAAACGGATTTTTTTATTTCCCCCAAGAACATTATTAACCATGCTTCAAGTCGATCATGTTTCGTTTGCCTATGATAAAGTCCCTGTTTTGGACGACATCAACCTAAAGGTGGCCAAAGGCGAGCATGTGTCGATAATCGGGGAGAGTGGTTGCGGTAAAAGTACACTCCTCAAAATTATATATGGTCTCTTGCACATTAAAATCGGTGAGGTTTATTGGGACGAAAACCAGATACTGGGACCGCTGTACAATTTGGTGCCCGGTGAGGCCTACATGAAATATTTGGCCCAAGATTTTGATTTGATGCCGTTCACCACAGTGTATGAAAACATCAGCGAGCATCTTTCGGTCTTGGAGCCCGAGTTTCTAAAAGAGCGCACGGCCGAACTTTTGGAAATGATCGAAATGACACGATTCGCCAAAACCAAGGTGAAGAACCTCAGTGGTGGGCAGCAGCAAAGGGTCGCACTTGCAAGGGTCTTGGCGCAGAAACCCGAAATCTTGTTGCTCGATGAACCTTTTAGCCATATCGATAATTTCAGGAAGAACAGTTTGCGCCGAAACCTCTTTGAATATCTTAAAAACAAGGGCATTACGGTGCTGACCGCAACCCATGACCATAACGATATGCTTCCGTTCGCGGATCGGGTAATTGTCTTAAAGGATACAAAGATCATCGCAAAAGACACTCCCAAAAATCTGTTCGAACATCCCAAGGACCTTTACATAGCTTCTTTGTTCGGGGAAGCCAACAGAATACCCATCAATATCGTCAAGACCTATGCGGATACCAAACGCCGTATAATAGTCTATGCCCATGAGTTCAAAGTCTCGGAAAAATCAGGTCTGGAAGTCGTTGTCAAAGGTTCTTATTATATGGGTGGCCATTACATGATCGTGGGTACTTATGAGGGGCAGAACATCTATTTCAACCATCACCAAACCATTGAAGAAGGTAAAACCGTTTTTCTTAATATTGCAATCGAAGTCATCAATCAACGGTTGAATATTTAGTCCGGTTTGAATAAAGAACAAGTACTTCAAGAACTTTTGTTTAAAGCCGTGCGCAGCGGTGGTGCAGGCGGACAGCATGTCAACAAAGTATCCACGAAAATCGAGCTGGCCTTTGATATCGACAATTCAGATGCCCTCACCACAGGCGAAAAAAGCCGTATACTTCTAAAACTGGGTAATCGTCTGACCAAAGAAAACATACTTCTTTTGCAATGTGACGAAAGTCGCAGTCAACACAAGAACAAAGAACTGGTCATTAAGCGACTGTTCGATATTTTGGAAAGCGTTTTGAAAATTCCTAAAAAAAGACACAAGACCAGACCTACCAAATTGTCGATCGAAAAAAGGCTAAAAAGTAAGAAGAAGGCTGCCCAGAAAAAGGCGAATCGTGGTAAACCAAAACTGGAATGATATTACAAAGGCCATTTTCACAAGTCATCCCGTTTGATAAGTCACAAAATTAACCGATAAATAACCTAGATTTAACAATCCATCGGGCTACATTTTATTTCTTTCCCAAATATGTAATCCTAACGTTAAAATATGAGTTCTATAATGGCTTTCCCGAAGTGGTTAATCTATTTTTGTCGGTAGAACTCACGTGGGAATCATTATGAACGAATGTCTTGGTCAATCGACATCCTTTGGTTTTCCAAACCCTTTGATATAGCCAATGATCGGCCTGTTAATTGTTTTATCTATTACCATAACCCTCTTTGTTTGGGGAAAGTACCCCCCCGACGTTATTGCTCTTATGTCAATGTTGGCACTATATCTCATAGGCATACTCGACCTATCGGAAACATTGAGTGGTTTTAGTAACCCTACAGTTATCATGATAGCCGCGCTTTTTATTATCGGCGAAGGACTGGCAAGAACAGGATGGACGGCCTTGGCGGGAAAGAAGTTTGTGGCATGGGCCGAAAAAAGTGTGCCCAAACTTTTGATCATTGTAACATTGGGATCAGGAATTCTATCGGGATTTGTCAGTAATACCGGTACCGTGGCCGCATTGCTTCCCGTAACCGTATCAGCGGCCTGGAAAGCAGGTACTTTGCCATCCAAGTTATTGATGCCGGTGGCATTCGGGTCCAATACCGGGGGGCTTTTGACATTGACGGGCACACCGCCCAACATTATCGTGAGCAATACATTGGCGGAAAAGGGTCTCGAAGGCTTTTCCTTTTTTGAGTTCGGGCTGATAGGGCTTCCGCTAATGTTGGTCGCCATTCTTTATTTCAGGTATCTCGGCTACAAGTTATTGCCCAAACACAAAACGCAGGATCGCCCCGTAAATATTGATTCCGAGGTACACAAATGGATCGCCAACTACAGCATCGGCGACAATATGTACCGACTACGTATCCGTTCGATGTCGCAATTGATCGATACCAAAATACAGGACTGGGATTTCGAAAAGGAATATAACGTCTCTATCGTACGTTTAAGGCGAAGGCATCCGAATGTTTTAAAAGGCACTCCGGCTTTCGTCGAATTTCCCAAACCCGAAACGGAAATGCGATATCATGATATTATTACAGTCAAGGGAATGGCCCAAGATGTTGACCGCTTGATCTTGCATTTCAAACTCGCCGTCATACCAAAAGCCTTTGAAAAATCGGAGTTGAAAAAAGAACTGATCAACCAAGAAGTCGGTATGGTCGAAATGCTGGTCACACCGACTTCTTTCTTTGTGGGGCGCACCATTCCCTTAGGGAAATATTTAAAAAAATCGAATATACAATTGTTGGGCGCATCGAGGGACGGAAAACCACTCCATGGAAAAAATATTACCATCAAGGCCGGTGATGCATTTATTATTCGTGGCTCCTGGAAGAACATCGATTCGCTTAAGAATGTCTATGACAATCTGGTCATTTCAGGCAGTCCGGAAGCAATGGCCAAAGACATTGACGAACTGACCATCAAATCTTATGTTTCATTAGCGACGCTGATACTCATGATAACGCTCTTTGTTTTGGACATACTCCCAGGGGCTATAGCCGCCTTGATATGTGCGGGCATCATACTGCTTACACGTTGTGTACCCATTTCAAAAGCATACAAAGGTATAAGCTGGACCAGTGTCGTGATGATCGCGGCAATGATACCCATGGGGCTGGCACTCCAAAAAACGGGTACTGCCGAGATGGTCGCCAACGGGCTGGTAAACCACTTGGGATCTGTCAGCCCTTTACTGCTTTTAGCAGGTATCTTTTTTGCCACGACCATTTTTAGCCAGACGATAAATAATTCGGCAACTGCGGTACTCATGGCCCCTATTGCCTTTTTATCTGCCATTTCATTAGGGGTGTCGCCTGAGCCGTTCATGATCGTGGTCGCCATCAGTGCCTCAACAGCCTTTTTGACCCCCGTGGGAACCACTACCAATGCCATGGTCATGGGGTCCGGAGGGTATATGTTTTTGGATTATGTAAAAGTGGGCGGACCATTATTGTTAATTTTCTTTATTATCACAATGCTCTTGGTACCAGTGATATGGCCTTTTTAGATCTTGTATCTCAAATAATCCGAAAGTGACTATTTTAGAAAAAAAGAACGATGAAAAACCGAAGTATTAATATTAACATCTTGACTAACCATGTCGACATCTAATTTTGAAATATGATCGAAGCTTTGCACGTAAACGGAGTTACAAAAAAATATGCCACTTGGCACCACCCGTATAAAATAGCAAAAGAATACAATAAAAGAACAGCTTATTTTAGTATGGAGTTCGCCGTTCATCAAGGGTTGAAAATCTATTCCGGCGGGCTTGGTTTTCTAGCGGGTTCCCACATGCGATCGGCCTATGACCTCAAACAGAACCTTATCGGAATCGGAATGCTATGGAAATATGGCTATTACGACCAAGGAAGAAATCAAGACCAAACCTTGCGCACCGATTTCATCGAAAAAAACTATAGTTTTCTTGAAGATACGGGTATCGAAGTCGAGGTTGAGCTCCATGACAATCCTTCGGTTAAGGTTCGTGCATTTGTGCTCAAACCCGAAACCTTCGGGTCTGCCCCGATTTATCTATTGACGACCGATGTTGAAGGTAATGATCATCTTTCACGAACGATTACCGATTATCTTTACGATGCAAACGAGGTGACCCGGGTCTCCCAAAGTATTGTTTTGGGTGTCGGCGGCTCTAAAATCGTTGAAAAATTAGGTGGTGCCGAGGTATACCACCTTAACGAAGGCCATGGGTTGCCAGCCTTCTATCATTTAAAAAACGAGGGGCTCGACGTTCAGAAAGTCTTTACTACGCATACGCCCGAAAAGGGAGGCAATGAAGAGCGTAACGGGTATCACCTGAACCAATGCGGTTTTTTTGGTCGCAAACTCTCACATGAAGAACTTCAAAAAGAATTTACCAACGGTGATAACGTAAATTACACCGTAGCGGCATTACGCTTGGCGAAAAAGGCAAATGCGGTCTCGAAATTGCACGCCGAGGTTTCCAAACGAATGTGGAAATCATTCAAAAACACCAGCGAAATCATTCCCATTACCAATGCTCAAAACCAAAAATTTTGGCAAGACCCCGAAATAGGTAAGGCCTGGAAAGGCAAAGATTCAAAAGCGTTCAAAAAAAGAAAGCATGAGCTCAAAAGTACTTTGTTCGAAGAAGTATTGCAGCAAACGGGTAAAGTATTCGACCCCAAAGTGGCTACGCTTGTATGGGCCAGACGTTTTGCCGGCTATAAAAGGGCTGACCTTCTCTTCTATGACCTCCAGCGATTTGAAAAATTGATTACGAACAAAAAATTCCCTGTTCAGATAATATGGGCCGGAAAGCCCTATCCGATGGACTATTATGCTATCGACATCTTTAATAAGTTAGTAAAGGAAACCAAACATATTCCCAATCTCGCGGTACTGACCGGCTATGAAATAGAATTGTCGAGAAAACTTAAAACGGGCTCCGACGTTTGGCTCAACACCCCTAGAATTACCCATGAGGCTTCTGGCACAAGTGGTATGACGGCCGCTATGAACGGATCGGTAAACCTATCGACAAACGATGGCTGGATGCCCGAATTCGCCGAACATGGAAAGAATTGCTTCGTACTTCCCGAAATCGATTATCGATTGCCGGAATTCGAGCAAGATCGAATAGATTGCCAGAACTTGTACGACATTTTGGAAGAGCAGGTACTTCCCATGTTTTACAAAAATCCTGAAAAGTGGCATCAAGTTGTTTTTAACGCCATAAAGGATGTGGTACCCAATTTTACTAGTAGAAGAATGGCCAAACAGTATTACAAGGAGCTTTATTGATCAGGCTTTAATCAAATAGTCAGTGATTTAGGGCCCAAGGGAATTCAGCGGTGTTCCTGTTAAAGCGGAAAAGCCTATAAGAAATTCCGTTATCTCTTAGCCTGCGCATTTAGTTTGTTCAAATATTTGACACATTGGTCAGGCATATCCGTATTGATGAAATCCACCCCCAAATGTACCAAGGCTTTCCAGGCCGTTTTCGAATCGGGGGTGGCCCAGAATCGAAAAGGTTTTCCCAGAGCGTGTGCTTTTTCTATGGCTGAAATGACCTTCTTCTCATCTTCGGATGTCAATCTGCCTTTCCCGTTCCATGCCGAGAAATTTTTAAAGCTCAAACTGACCAGTGCAATCTTTTTTAGGGTGGATCGCTCGCCGATCTCATCCAAACTTTGATAATCGAAGTAAATAAAATCGGGATAGTCAATATATTCGGTGGTCTTTGGCCGATTGCCCGAAATCACTACGGAAACAGTATTACTATTCATGATAGAAGGATACTCTCTAACAGAGGCAATAATCGCATCCAAAGTGCCATAGGCTTCCGATTTAATATCAATAAGCAGTTGAAAAGGTTGGCCGGCATTGATGTCCATTTCCAAACTTTTCGCCAGCGGCTCCAAATATAATTTTTCCAGATTTCTGAGTGTGTCGATTTCACTTTGGGTATGTGCGACCAACAATTCGTCCCCGACCAAAAAAACATCGGCTTCAACGGAGCTAGCACCTGCGGCCAGGGCTTTCCAAAACGGGATATTTTGCAAATAGTCGTTATGGGAATGTACTCTAAAACCATTGTTGTTCTGTGCAAAGGAAAAGCTGGAAATCAGTACTATCAGGAAGGCTAATTTTTTCATCTGTTTATTTTTGAAGCTCTTTTTATGTCAGCTATAATTATTCGCATCATAAATAATATGAATATACGCAATCGTGGCAGTTCGAATATAATTATTGTCAAATAGGGCCTTTTGGTTTCACTAAAGACAAGCTTTTTCAAAATATTTTTGTTTGCCTGTATCAAAAAATATCGTTCTATGGCGAACACTATAGAACCGAGTATTTCAAAACCTAAAAAAACCGGTATGTAGGACACATACCGGTTTTAACAAACTAACTCAAACTAACTCAAATAATCACGTGGTAAAATTCGCATTTTCAACTTTTGCCATAGTTAACTAAAGGTCATCAAACCATTATAAAATCTCAATTTTTGTTCGATAAAAGGTTGATTGGTTTACCATCGGTCTGTCTTGCGTCAAATTCCAGGCCCAATACTTTCAAAATTGTGGGTGCAATCCTATTGCTGTACAATTGCCCTTCATTGGCCTCACCTAAAGGTGATACGCCTTTGCCGAACATGATTAGCCATACACTGCCCGCTCCCTTGATTTCTTTGCCATGCCCTGTCCATGTTTTTAAGGGTTTTGTTCCCCTGCCATGATCGGTTGAAATGATAAATAACGTATTGTTTTTATAAAAAGGGTCATTTTGAGTGAAATTCCATAGCTCCTTTATCATGGAATCGGTCGTGTGGGCCGATTTTAAATAGGCATCGTATTCACCTTCATGGGCAAAATCATCGGTTTCCCCATAAGAAATGTATACTAAACTCGGATGTTCTTTTTTCATATTCTCCAAGGCATAATTATGGGTAAAAGCATCTAACCTAACGGTACTCCAAGGGCTTGGGACTTTTGGTTGCAGCTCGTTCAGGAATTTTTCACGATCGGTCAGATTGTTTCCTTTGGCCAGCTCGAACCCTGCATTGACAGGAACCCCTGAACGTTCTTCGTTTATGATAAACGGGAATACATCCCAACTGCCAAAGCCGGCGACTTTTCCCCTGTATCGTAGGTCGTTATTGGCAATCTCTAAGATCGTCTTGTTCGGATTGTTAATCTTGTCATTGCTGGTTATCCTTTGATCATCAGCCTTGCCCGTCAAGATTTCGTTATACCCCGGATAGGAAAACCACATTGTATTGGTCAAATCAACTTCGCTCCCTAGATTACGGTTGCCATGTATTTGGCCCATTTTTGAAACTTCGCCCCAAAGGAAAGGCATCAATACATTTCGCCTCTCGATTGGCGAATCGCGCCAAAAACGTTTTTTTAATTCGGTAGTATCCCCAACGTACTCTTTGTTCGCTATCAGCAAGGGGTCGGCACCTGTAAAAAGTTCTTGCCAACGGAAACCATCTAATGTTATCAACACAACCTTGGTGTTTTCGTTTTGTGCGTTAAGTGCCAATAATCCAAATTGAACGAACAAAAGTGTACTTATGATTCGATTTTTCATGTGTGTGTTTTTATTGTTTTTCAATGGTCACATGTAACCCCTGCCTGACGGCAGGGCAGGTTTGATGATCAAAATAATCATTTCACTGTGTTTAAGGATTATTTTGATCATGTCGGTTTCATTTTAATGTAGTTTTAAAAGTCTGTATTTGTGACCATTCGCTCCAATTCAAGTATTGGTCCCTATACCGTACACGCCAATAGTAGGTTTTACCAGGTTCAAGGTTTTTGGTTTTTTCATCGGTAAGATCGTCGTCTTTTTGCCTATTTTCAAGATAATACCAATTTTCAAATTGTTTCCAGCTATCATAGACCGGTTTACTGAAATCCTTTGACGTTGAAATTTGCCAGTTGGAAGCGGCATGGAAGGCCTTTTCCATATTCCCTTTAAAAGGACTGGCCTTTAACACAATAGCGTTGTACTTGACTGTTTGGTTATCGGTTGTGGCAATGGTCTCCGGGGCTTCCGGTATCTCATTCTTCTTCCAAACGGTAATACTATCGGTCAGGGCATTGTTCAGTGGCCTTGCATTATTGCCGCGACTTATCCGCTTTAACGTAAACTTCGGATTGTCCCTGACCCCACTGACCTCGACCATTACAAAACCATATTCGTCTTGGGTTACCGTGAACTCATCATAGTCCCTACCTTCAAATTCGCCCCAATTGTCAATCGCACCTCCGGCCGAAGCTACATTGACCCATAGATGTTTGTGGTCTTTACTCTGACCTCTTGAATATCCGTGGGTATGCCCAAAAAAGTGGATACTAGGCTTTCCGGTTTTAGTGGAAAAATCTTCCAACAGTTTAACGATCTTCCCGGTAAAATCTTCCTCCCCCGGAATCCATAATTCAGATTTGTGGGGATGGTGCAGTTGTGCAAAAACAAAATCGATATCGTCGTTTTTTGCGGTTTCGTCCAATACCGTTTCCAACCAACTCAATTGCTCGCGAAGATCGCGGTAACCATCATTCGAGTCTAAACCTATAATTCTTGTATTGCCATAATCCTTATACCACCAATGCTCGGAATAGGCCGGAGTGCCGTTTTTCGGAAGGCTAAAATATTTGAAGTAGAATTGTGAGTTCCTTTCATGGTTGCCTAATACGGGATATACCGGTACCTGCGAAAACAGTTGGTGCGAAGGCTTGAAGAAATGACCGTTCCAATGGCTGTAATCGCTCCCGTTGGAGACCAAATCTCCCGGAATCATTACCAAGGCGAGGTTATCGGGCAATTTCCCCCCGAATTCCTTGGTCAAATAGGTCAAAATGCCCTCTTGCACGATCTCGCCAAATTTTCCCGGATGTTGCGAATCGATTTGCATATCGCTCATAGCAATCATGTTGAACGATTCTTCATCATTTGCGAAAGGGGGCGTTTTGAATTGGTAGATATCCGAGCGCAACGCTCCCGTTTTTACCCGATAGTAATAGGTGGTAAATCTTTTTAGGCCCTCAATCTTCACTTCATGTACCCTCGTTTCCGAAAAATTGATGTCAAAGGCTTTCCCTTGGGTTTTTTGGCCCAATTTATTGGTGGTGCCCCACTCCACGATACTTTCCTCTCCTGCCGTAGTTTCCCACATTACCACAATCGAGTTCGGTTCGGCATTCTGCAAATAGGGTCGTACCACAAATTGGGGGTTCTCCTTTTGTGCTGTGACAAGGAAAACCATCAATAGGCTAGAAATTAGAAGTAGGTATTTATTGTTCATCAGGATTAATTTTTTAACTGTTCTGCAAGGTATAAAAAGCATTGTCCAGGATCTGTACCGCTTTTTCAAGATTTGCCATTGAAATGGTTAGGGCCGGAGCCAACTGTAGTACATTGCCCGAAGAGACCTTGAAGCTCAATCCGTTCTTAAGGCATTCATACATTATTTTTTCGGCCTCGTCGATTGCCTTTTCCTTTGTACGGCGGTCTTTTACCAATTCCACACCCCATAGAAGCCCTTTTCCGCGTACATCACCTATAATTTCGTATCTATCTTTTAATGTAAGCATGGACTTTTTCATAAACATCTCGTCCTCGGCGACTTTTTGCAGAATGTGCTCTTTTTCCAAGATTTCCAAAGTGGTGAGGCCGGCCATTGCCCCCAACGGACTTTTTTCGTGCGTATAATGGCCCAACGAAATATCGTTGAACCGGTCGTACTCTTTTCTTGCAACTATGGCCGCTTGGGGGAAAATACCGCCTCCCAGACCTTTCCCCAGACACAGAATATCGGGCACTATTTCATAGGGCTCGAAGGCGAACATGGTACCGGTTCGGCCTAAAGCAATGGGGATTTCATCCAATATCAACAACACCCCGTATTTGTCGCAAAGTGTCCGGGCTTCTGCCCAAAATGATTCTGAAGGTATCTGAACATCGGTATTTCGAATGGTTTCCGCTATAAAGGCTCCGATATCCCCTTCTTTCGAAAAAACATATTCCAAATATTCGAGGCATTTGGCTTCATTACCCTCGAAGATTCCCCTGTAGGTCACGGGAGGGGGAATACGCTCCACCCCGGGCATCAACGGGCCCATGTATTCTCGAAATACGGCCTCCCCGCCGACACTTATGGCATCCAACGATGCGCCATGAAAAGCATCCCAAAAAGAAACTACTTTATGTTTACCGGTCACGGCCCTGGCAAGTTTCAGGGCGATTCCGACCGCGGAACTTCCGTTCGGGGTCAATAAAACCTTATCAAGGCCTTCAGGGGTTATGGAAACCAGTTTTTCGGCAAAAGCAATGGCCGTTTCGTTCGTATAACGTCGGGTAGAAAATGTAAGCCCCTGTAACTGTTTTATCAGCCTGTCGATCAATACGGGGTGTGAGAACCCAATTTGATGAACATTGTTGCCGTGAAAATCCAAGTATTTCTTACCCGAAATATTCTCGATATAGGCCCCTTGGCAGTTCGATAAAACATCTAAACAAGGTGTGGACAAGGATTGATGCAAAAAGTATTCGGCGTCTTTTTCCAAAAGGATTTTGGTTCGATCATCCAATTCATTTTCCGTCCAAGACTTTCTTGCCAAGGTCAGGTTGATATCCCCTTCTACCTTTTTGTTTGGATCCATTTCGGAGTTATCTTGATTCATATGGCCCGAATTTTTTCAATACTTCTCTTTCTTGCGATGCATCGTTAAGAACATAGACATCGTACTTAGACCCTTTTTCATAGACTTTCACAACCACATGGCCTTGCAAGCTCTTGTACCGGTCCATTAATCCGCCGACAACATCCTTATTGGCCTGTAACATGGCCGTCGAGAACAAATCCCTTTCACCGGGATACAGTTCTTTTGACAATAGCCTTCGCAATACATTGTTGCCCGGATGATCGGATGACCATGTTTGTCCGATCCAGACCCGTGGCCTTAAAGTCCTTACATAAAAAACATTTTGGGAATCCCTGTTCCCGTGATGGTTCAAAGTGGCGACATCCACAGGCCCGACAACGGGCGCAATGTTGGCCTCTACGGTCTTAAAATCGGAATCGCCCAAGGCATTCACTCCGGAAATGTCGCCCCCGGTAAAATAATCGAATTCGCCATACGATATTTTGATGCAGGTGCTCAATGGATTTTCCCCGGGATATTCGCCTTCTTTGAACAAACTGAAATAACCTTCGCCATCTCCGGTCCAAATAGTACCGTTTACGGCAATATTCCTGACGGCAAATGTTAGAAATCTATCGGATGTATTTTTCAATACGATCTGATGTTTCGAACCTGCTTTTAAGGGTTCGTGTCCCAAGCCGTTCTCCTTGTTTTGATAGTCGATAAACGCCCAGTAGTTTTTTAATGTGGGTATCATTCCGTACTTATCGTCATCGTTCAGTTCTTTTTGTACGGCAGGGTCTTTCAAATCAAGTGGAAAGCTGTGCCCACGGTCCAACATTTTTTTAATAGGAATATGATGCCCTACTTCGGTGATTCCAGTCAAGTAATAGTTTCCTTTTTTGAAAAAAGTCCGTGTGCTGTCCAATTCGCCAAAATGGTCGTCGTGGTAATGCGTAATCATTGCATAATCAAGAACGGCCTTATTTTTCTTCGGATGGAATTGCCTAATGTAATCAACTATCCATTCGGGGGCAGATTTACTCCTATTGGGCATTAATGGGACATTTCTGTCGGACATCGTTCTTGGGTGCGTTTCAGACATGTCGCCGGCATCGACCAAGAGGGTCGTGCCATCGGGAAATATACAAAAGGCAACATCACCCCGGCCCGTACCGATATGATGGATTTCCATCACTCCCTCCTCCCAGGGGGGCAACTGTGTTCCTTTTTCCTGTGAAGTACAAGGAAAGGCAGTCAATAGCATCCCTAGAAAAAGAACGATTCGAATCTGCATGTTAATCGATTTTCAACATAGTGGTCGGTAAAATCTGCTTTGGCATGTTCGAACTCTCAACAAAGACATCAAGCCAACCATCCCCACCACCATTAAACCAAAGGACTTCCAATTTGTGCTTACCCTTTTCCAAATGGATATTACCACTTTTTTCCCGTACTCCATGATCTCCGTCGTTGTCTATGACCAACTTATTATCTATCAATAGTTTGCTTCCATCGTCGGAACGGATATAAAAAGAAAAGGTGTCTTCTTGACCAATCTTAACTTGGGTGGTAAATCGTATAGCCGTATTGGATTTTACCAATGTATTTATTTCATCGGTGGTTATTTCATAACAGCTACCCGTCAGATCCGGCTTTTTATTTGTCAATTCTGGCATAAAACTTAGATTGTCCAAATAATAAATCTCGTAATGTACCGGTTGCCCGCTGATGCGATATTTGACCCTGAAATATCCATCGGCTATTGGGCTACTGATCTTGCCTTCCTTAAAAATAGCGCTTTTTACAACCGTATTAAAGTCTACACCTATAAGTCCATTTGCCAACTTCGAATCTTTGGTGGGCATGGTTCCGTCTAGCGTATATCTTATTTCCCCTTCCTTATTTGGATTTTTTATCTCAATATTTACGTGTTCATCGAAAAGACCCCCGGTCTATTTATATCCTTCACTTGCAGGCAAAATAACCGGTTCTTTCAATTGTTCCAAGAGAGAGTAGGCATCCTCGGATCCAAATCCTTTAAAGGCATTTTTAACCGGCCTACCAATCCATGCGCTTGGTGTTTTCAATCCCAATGCAAAAGCGACGGTTGCCGCATTATCGTATTGATAAACAGGGTATTGTATCTTGTAATCCTTTTTAATCGGTCTACCCCAAATGATAAAAGGAATTTCGATTTCTTTAAGCGATTCGCCACCATGGCCTTTGCCAAGGCCGCCATGGTCGGCACTAACTATGACTACTGTATTTTCCGTTATCCCCGCTTCTTCAATTGCGGTCATTAGCTGTGCCAAAAGTTGGTCTGCCTCTTCTACAGATTCATAATACTCAGATGTACCATGTCCGAACTCATGGCCGGCATGATCCACATGGTCAAAATGAACAAAAGTAAATTTTGGTTTTTTTTCTATGATATAGGCACTCGCCATCTTTGCCGTTTCCCTTTCATCTTCTGGATTTTTATCATAGTCTACCGCACCTTTTTCGAACAATCGCCCAAAACCGCCCCAATGATAGATTGCACCGATTTGGGCATCGGGTATTTGTGCATCTATTAAATGGAAAATGGTCGGAAACAAAAAATCATCATATTGGGTAACCGTGGGAAGCACAAAATTGTCCTTTTCCCAAGCATTCGACGTAATACCGTGTTGCTCAGGGCCGGCACCCATGATCATCGAAGCCCAATTGGGGCTTGAACTGGTCGGTAAAACCGCTCTCGCATGCATTGTGGAAGACCCTTCACGAATCAAGCGGTCGAATGTGGGTGTTTTGGAATTTTGCAATCCATCAGGGCTCAGACCGTCAAAACCGATTACGATGACATGCTCGACACCAAGGCCCTTATTGTCAGGTTTTTTAAAGGAACAAGAAGACCATAGGGAAAGCATCCCTATGGTCATGGCCAATACTATCGGTCTATTTGGCATTTTACTCTAATTTTCCCACCATACTTTGGTAGTAATTTCATCTCCACCAATTCGAGAAACCGCGGCATTGTAATTTTCGGCATTTAACGCTTCTTCTTCCCCAGGATATTCAAACCTACTTGGGTATGTAGCGTAAAAGGCATCTGGCCCGGGAGCAATGGTGCTCGGAAATCCTGTTCTTTTGAATTCAATAAAGCCCTGATAGTCCGTATAAAATAAGGCTATGTATTTTTGGCTCATGATGGTCTCTATAGCTCCATCATAAGCTACCCCTGCGCGAGCCAAATAATCTGCTGGCATCTCAACATCCCAATAGTCAAAATTTGCCTGAATACCATCTTCATAAAGTGCTTGGTCATCTCCCCCGATCCAGCCTCTTTGTGAGGCCTCCGCTAGAATAAAGGCAACTTCTGAATAGGTCATTAGTCGGGCTTCATTGCTGTTTGGCTGCAGATAGAAATAATCAATATTGAACTTGGACAAGAATGCGTCCCCACCTTTGTATTCGTATGCAGGCCCATCCACAATACCGTTCTGCATGCCTTCGATAGCAGGGGTTCCGTTCTCGACCGAGTTGGCGGTCGGGTCGGCCAAAAATTCCAACCTCGGGTCGTCAAAGCTTTCCAATATCCCCACAAAATTCTCTGAAATCCTATACTCATTATATGACCCAACCCGATATACAGATTCCTCGGTTATCGGATGTGCATCCGGGTTAGACCCCAAAAATTGCATGGTCGCATTATCTTCATTGGAATCCATTACAGGGTATTGTGTAGGGTTTCCATAAGTTTCGGCAATAACACTTTGGGCCATCGAGGCATCTACATTGCTCAGCCTTAGTGCCAAACGCAATCTTAGCGAGTTGGCGAACTTTCTCCAAAGAATCAAATCTCCGTTGAATAACAAGTCTCCTTTTAAAGTAGCTTCCGTGCCCGCTAAAATATCATTGGCCGATTTTAATTGTGCCAACATATCCGTATAAATGGCTTGTTGCGTATCATACACAGGGAAATAATTCTCATCATTGGCCTGTGCCACTTCAGAATATGGAATGTCACCCCACATATCGGTAAGGATGCTGAACATCCAAACCTGCATAACTTTTGATACTCCAACATAACTTGGAATATCTTCTTCCGAAGCAATTCTTTCCAGTTCTTTGGCGTCCCTGATTCTTGTAAAATAGTTGTTCCATGACCCGGATTGCGAACCCCAGTCAAAAAGGTCAAAAGAGGTAAATACGATACGGGCGCCATATTGCCCCATAAGGTTTCCTTCGCTCCATGAATCGCCAACTGCCCCCCTAATCGAGTTTCTCTGCAATTGGGTCAACAATAATTCTGGATTATTGCTTATATCCAAGGCAACATCAGGGTTGTCATTGTCAACATCAAACTTGTCACAGCCTATGAGCATCACCGATAAAAGGATGACCGTTGTTAAAATTGTTTTTTTCATTTTAAATGTTTTAATCTTTATTATTAAATATCTTCAATTTCAAGACTGAAAAAGAGTTTTATCAGAACTGCAAATTGATTGCGAAACCAACACTTTTTGTCGTCGGCACCGTTGCATTTTCTACGCCGGGCACATAAGACCCTCCTCCAAAAGATAACAGTTCCGGGTCGCCGTGATTAAAGTCCTTTGCCCACAACCATAGATTGGTTCCAATCAACGAAAATGACATGCTTTCCAAACTTAACCTATCCACTATTTTCGACGGGAGCGCATAGGTAAGTTTTGCTTCCCTTAGTTTTATGAAAGTGGCATCATAGATACCTTCTGTTTCGTTACCCCTTCTGTATCTGTTGTTGTGATAGGCATTGGCCGCCACAATAACATCATTTGGCACAAAACTGCCATCTTCCAATTGTTTTACCCCATCACCTATGATACCATCGGTATGTGTACCACTATCATTGGTATATGTCAGCCCAGAATCGCTTATGCCCGGGTGCGGCCCACCAAATTCTGGATCACGACCCCATAAGGTTTCCACAACGTTACCGGAGGTTGCCGCAATAAGGCGTGTTCTTGATAATAATTCCCCGCCTTGTCTCCAGTCGAACAAAAAGTTAAGGGAGAAGTTTTTGTAGGTGATGTTGTTGTTCCATCCCAAGGTAAAATCAGGGTTGAAGTTGCCCAGTTTTCTAAGGGTATTGTCTTGCTGTACCAAGCCTTCATTGAAAATGACCTCGCCAAAATATGGGCTATCTTCATCTTCAACGGTTCTTAATCCGGTTCCCCACATGTCGCCCAAGGAACCTCCCTTTTCGGCAACCAAGTCTATTCCGTTTCCACCATAAACGTACTTATCGACACCCTCGGAAAGTTCAAGAATCTTGTTTCTGTTCAATCCGAAGTTAAAGGCCGTATTCCATTGAAAATCCTCGGTTTGAACCGGAATCACATTCAATAACAATTCGACTCCTTGGTTTTTTATTTCCCCGGCATTGATAACCCTAGAGGTCTTTCCTGACGTTACAGGCAGCTCAATATCCAAAATCTGGTTTTTGGAGATGGTATTATAGTACGTAGCGTCCAAAGAGACCCGGTCTTTAAGGAACCTTAAATCGGCACCAACTTCCCATGAAGTCTGTATTTCGGGTTTTAGGTCATAGTTTGGGAGCGAATTGGAGGGGCTTGCCGTTGGATCGCTTCCCACAGGTGCCCCTAGCAGATATGGGTCCGACAATCTAAACGGAGCGGTATCACTACCGACCTGTGCCCAACCTGCCCTAAGCTTCGCAAAGCTGAGGGTGTTACTGTTGGTCGTACCCAATAAATCTGATAAAATAACGCTCAATGAAGCAGAAGGATAGAAATAAGAATTATTCTGCTCCGGAAGTGTCGATGACCAGTCATTACGCGCCGTCAAATCTAAATAAACTTTGTTCTGCCATCCCAATTGTGCGAAGCCGTACAAGGAATTTATCTGTTTTTCAGGCCTATCGATCCGTTGTACCAAAGCACCGTCCGCATTGTTAAAGGAATATACACCGGGCAATAAGAGTTTATTGGCCATCAGGGAATTGAAGTGGTTCTTTTGAACCATTCTATTTCCACCGATATTCGCGTTTATGTGCCAATCTTCCTGAATAGTTTTGTCAAATGTCAACAAAAAGTCCAAGTTGGTTTCCTGAAAATTGATTTTATCCTCCCTATACTGTCCATTTGGGAAACGTTGGGTAGAATAAGCTCTTTTTATGAACCTATATTCAGAAAAGAAATCCCTACCACCTCTTAGCATAAATTTCCAATCATCGGAAATGTCATAGGTAGCAGATAGGTTTCCTATGATTCTGTCCTTGCCCAAACCGTTCGTATTTTCATACATGGTAAAGTAAGGGTTGTCATGATAGTTGTAATTGTAGTTGAACTGTTGGAATCCTTCAAGTCCGTCTTGCCAATAATTTCTAAGACTGTTTACATCTACGTTCTGTCCCCACCATATAAAAAGGTACATGACCGATTCCGTACCGTAACCGTTTACAGCCCTGTTATCGGAATCGGATCGTATGTAATTCACCTTTGAGGAAACATGTAACCTGTCGGTTACGTCATAGTCGCCTGAAAAAGAAATGGTATTTCTCTTTAATCCGGTGTTGGGCAATATGCCTTGGTTATCAAGATTGGTATAACTTACGCGATAGTTTCCATTGTCGTTGGCGCCAAAAAATGAAATATTGTTTATCAATGTTCGACCTGTTTCCAGAAAGTTTTCGACCGGATCTCCCGGGTCTATAAACGGCGTGGGGGTGATTGTGCCTCTTCTGTCCAAATCCACACCGGAAGAACCCAGAACAAAATCCAGCCCATGAACATCTCCCCCTCTGAGTCCGTTGGATGTCGGTGAATTGTGCTGCGCCCTTGGCGTGCCGTCCAATCTTGGTCCCCAAGATTCATCTACACCATCAAAAGTTCCGTTGCCATAACCATCTAAAAACTGAAAGTCAAAATTCTTTCCCTGTCCATAAACCCTTTGATATTCGGGTCCTTTCAGCATGGTTTCAAAAGTGGTTTTTGAACTAAAGGACACTCCTGAGCCTCTTTTTCCCCGGCCGGACTTGGTCGTAATAATAATGGCTCCGTTCGCGGCCCTCGACCCATAAAGAGCCGTTGCATTCGCACCTTTTAAAACCGAGATGGATTCCACATCGTCAGGGTTTACTTCAGATGCACCGTTACCATAATCAATATTCATGTTGCTCGCACCGCCCAAAGTATTGGTTCGGGTGTCGGTCGTATTATTAATAGGAATACCATCTACAACAAATAGCGGCTGGTTGTCACCGTTCATCGAAGAATAACCTCTAATAACCACCGATGAGGATTGTCCTGGTCCCGTTCCATTGGTGACCACCTGAACACCGGCGGTTCGTCCGGACAAGGTGCTTACCAGGTTGGTGCTGGTAGATTGGGAAACATCATCCCCATCTACTTTTTGAAGCGAATAACCAAGTGACTTTTCATCTCTTGTAATGTTCAATGCCGTTACCACAACTTCACTCAATTCTTCGGAATTGGGTTGCAAAATAATTTCTGCGGTCGTTCGATTGGTGGCATCGAATTCTGTGGACATATATCCTATATAGGATATCACCAGGATTTGATTGTCCGATGGAATTTCAATTTCAAAGTTCCCATCAAAATCGGTGGCAACACCAATGTTACTCCCCTTTAAAACAATAGATGCCCCGGGAAGAGGAGTGCCGTTCTCATCTAAAACCTTTCCGGTGAACGTAGTTTGGGCGTATCCCAAAATACCTACCAAAAAGGCAAATGTCGTTACTAGTAGTGTTCTCTTCATTTTGTTCGTATTTGTAAACTTTGATTAATTTTTAAGAAACAAATATCAACGGAAGAGATTAAGAAAATAGGCGATTGATATTAAATAATCGCTACCATAACATTAAAATTATTATCAAAAGGTTATCTTAATATTATTTACAAATACTCAAGTGTCTCTAGTCTGTTGACAACGTGCAGATTCTTTGTGGCCAAGTGCGGGGAACGGATGAAAAAGGGCTACTTTTACGGCCTAACAAGCAAATAACACAACCCATATATGGAAGACTACCTGATCGGTATCGGAAAGCGTATAAAAGAAATACGAAAGGGCAATAAAAGGACCATCAGCGAAATTGCATCCGGAGCCAATGTGACCAGTGGATTGATCTCTCGAATTGAAAATGGCAGGACCATTCCCTCCTTGCCCGTCTTCCTCAAAATAATCAATTCATTGGATATCGAGGTAACGGAATTCTTTAATGGAATACCTCATGGGAACGGGGCCAATTTCATTATTTCGAGAAAAGATGATTACAGCCTTATCGAGAAAGAAGACGAGGCCATTGGGTTTTCGTACAGTTATATTTTTGGAAAACAAATTTCTTCGTTGGGCTTTGAAACCGTGCTTTTGGAAATACAACCGAATTCCAAAAGGGAAAAGGTAAGCACGGATGCCTATGAGTTCAAGTACGTTCTTTCAGGAGAATGTTCTTATATCATCGGCGAAGAAGAAGTACTGCTTAAAGAAGGGGATTCCATATTCTTTGATGGCAGAATACCGCACGTTCCGATAAATAAGGGTACAAGACCGTCAAAAATGCTGGTCGTTTACTTTTTTATCTAAGCGCCTATGCAACAATTTCATTACTTCTTGACCACAAGTTCCTTGAGCTCTGACAAAGAATCTAGTACGTAGGTAGGCTCGGCCGACATGAGTTGTTCCCTAGTGTGCGCCCCTGTAGTCACGCCAACCGTCATTCCACAATTCGCATTTTTGCCTTCTTCGATATCAATTATGGAATCGCCTGCTTTCAGCACCTTTGCGGCATCCGAAACCTGTAAGTCTTCCATTGCCTTGAAAATCATATCCGGGTTAGGCCTTCCGTTTTCTACATCGTCAGCGGTTACAAGGGTATCGTAATGCACCCCTTTTTCCCATTTCATTTTAGTCAGCAATTTTTTGGCCGTATGCGAATCATAACCCGTATTAAGGGCGATTTTCATTTCACTATCCCTCACGTAGGCAAGTAAATTCTCTACCCCCTCGAACGTGGTGACCTCTAGATCATCATAGGCCTTCTTTAATAATTTCTTGAAGTCGTCGAAAATGTGCTCTGAGCGCTTTTCCACATCATCGACACCAACTTGCATCAATATATCTTTGATGGCCTGATGTTTTTCTTTGCCCGCACCGTGCTCCAATACGAAATCAAGGTTCAGTTCATAGCCTTCTTTGTTGATCGCTTTCCGTAAGGTCTTGTAAACCAAGTTATTCTCGTTTACGACCGTGCCGGCCATATCAAAAACCAATAAATCTATTTTATGCATGTTCGAAATTGAATATTTTGTCAATGTTTTCTTTCGCGAAGCCCGCGCTTCCGGTCATTCCTTTTCCACCTATACCCGTTACGATTTGAATGTTACGATCAGGACGATGCTGGTAAATATCGCTGTTCTTGCTTTGGGAATAAAAGCCAGCCCATCGCTTTTGAATATTATAATGTGGTAAATCGAAGATTTTCTTTGCTTCTCGTATGATAAAGTTATCAATATCCATATTCAAATCGTATCCAAGGTCATCGATATCATGTACATCGGCATATTCATGCGAATCGCCCAATATAATGGATCCATCGACCGCTTGTTTAAAAAGGATATGGATCCCCCATTTCTTGGCCAAGGATTCTTTTTCTTCGCGGGCCTTTATCTCGGCGAACGACGGGCATTCCGCAAAAGCTTCATATCTTCTAATCGAAAGACCGGTCAATATCGACCCCTTCAATTTATAATCGCCTTGGGGCTTCGTCTGCATCATCTGTAATTTGGAAACTTCAAGGTCGCTTTTATCGAACAAGTCGGGATACAGCGACTTGAAATCGCTACCGCTACACACAATGACCTTTTTGGCCGAAAACGTGTCATTGTCAGCGGTATGCAATTTTACGCTGTTCATAAGCTCATTGCATTCGACGATTCGCATATTCGAATAAAGGTCAAGGCCGGCAGCTTTTAAATACTTGTGCAGTCTATGGATCATGGTGTTCGGCTCGACCGTCACTTCTTGAGGAAAAAACAGTCCCGCGTGTACATAATCCCTTCGAAGGCCGGGATAATTATCCAAACATTCCTGCTTTGTCAATAAGTGGGAAGTATAGTCGTTATCACGATTGATTTGGCTCAATTCTTCCAAAAGCTGTACTTCTTCCTCGTTCGATGCAATGTAAACCGACCCATTTTCCCGAACGGAAATATCAAACTCGGATTGAATGGCCTTATAGGTTTTTAGACTGTTTCGGCCGTATGTCTGCCATTTTACGTTCATCCCCGAAGGTACGACCTGACCGAAATTACGCACCGTTGCGTCAATGGGTCGCGTATTTTTTTCAAAGAGTACCACCTTGAGTCCTTTTTGAAGTGCAAAATAGGCATGAAAAGTCCCCATAATGCCACCACCGACAATGGCGAGATCATATGTTTGATCCATAATCTATAAATTGTATTTGATTAACGTTGGTCGCCAGTACCTTTTTATATTTTCTTCTAAAATAGAACAATGATATTACCGAACAAATGCCGCCAACGACCGTAATGGCATAAGTGGCATTAATAAAAAAGTCCAGCCATGACAATTGGGTCTGACCAAAGTTTTTATACAGTATAACGGCAACACTGCCCAAATAGCCAAAACTATCGGCGAGATAGATAAGAAAGCCCGTATTGCCCTTGATACGAAAGGTCGCGATCATTCTATCGAACAAAACACAGTTAAAAGGAACATAGCAAAGATAAAGTCCAAGACCGACATTGATCATCCATAAAACGGGGCCGATGACGTCTTGCCGAAACAAAAATGAACTTATTCCCACGAACAAGACCCCGAAAATAAAAAGGTAGTGATAATACAACAAGGCTTTGAAATTGTTCTTTACCAAGACGAAAAGGCCGATCGAGATCAACGTCAAGATCGCCACAGGAATTTCGGCCAGTGTAAATATGGAGGCATCACCGGCAAAACCTACGGCATCCCATATTTCTCGGGAAAAATTATCCCGAAAATCGCGTAATGCGGTCAGACAGACGTAAAAAAATATCAATAAAAGCAGGGGAATGGCAAAGGTCCTGAAAACCGAAATACGCTCTTTGCCCGTCATGGGCAGACGCTCGCTACGCAAACGTTTATCTTCCTCTGTTGGTGGCGGAACTCTATTTAGCAAAAGTGCAAAGCTCAATAAAAGAACTAGAAAAAAAGACCCGGTGACCGCCGGCATCCAAAATTCGGAAACGCCCATTTCGTTCATTACCAACAAACCAACAGATTTAACGGCCCCGCTCGAAACGATAAAACTTGAGCAAAGTATCACACCCAAAATCTCCGTAAACCTTCGTCCTTCCAAATAAGAGAATACAATACCCCAAATCATGCCCAGACAAAGGCCGTTCATAAACATAGCGATAACATTGAAGGGTGCAGACAAGAACCCAAAACCTACCAAGGTAACCTCGGCCGCCAAAATCATTCCCATAAGATAGTACAAACGGGTCTTGGGCTTCATTTCAGAAACGAATTTAATCCCCAAGAACTTCGACAACATATAGCCCAAAACTTGGGCGATAATCAAAACTATCTTGAAATCGACGCCGTAAAGTGAAAGATTTTCGAAAGTTGCAACCGTAAATGGTTTTCGAAAGGCATACATGCAAAAATACACGCCAAATGCCGCATACGAAGCAAGCAGCAGCATGCGCACATCTTTTTTGATAACCTTCAAAGCCATAAAATCGGTTGGTGAAACATTTACGTTATTCCTACAAAAATCATGGATTATTTATTACAGGTCGGTTTTTATGGGTTATCAAATCGTTACAAAAAGTTTATGCAGGCCTATAATTTAATAACCATCGGATAACCTTATTTTAATTTACAGATTACCTAAACATCAAAATGAATTTTGAAACTTTGCCTGAACCTATCCATTATTTCGGATGAAAATGGTACTCCCCTACCTGTCGGACTTAATTGCCCACTACTTGGTCTCAAGACTCCAAAGCTATTTTTCTCCCCTAAAATTCAAGAAAACAAGAAAATTCGATTCCCTTAAATTCGATGAAAAAAAGACCCGTTGATGTTGTCATCATATCCGATGTACACCTTGGAACTTATGGTTGCCATGCCAAGGAACTTCTCAAATACCTCAAATCGATAAAACCCAAACAGGTAGTTCTCAACGGTGATATCATCGATATTTGGCAGTTCAGCAAACGCTATTGGCCCAAGTCGCACATGCAAGTCGTCAAATTGATTATGGAATGGGTAGCCAAAGGGGTCAAAGTTCACTATGTCACCGGGAACCATGACGAAATGCTCCGGAAATTTGCCGGATTCAAACTGGGATCCTTCTCAATCGAAAATAAATTGGTGCTCAACGTGCATGGAAAGAAGGCATGGATCTTTCACGGTGACATTTTCGACGTCACCATGCAACACGCCAAATGGATTGCCAAACTAGGTGCCATCGGATACGACTTTCTAATTCTCTTGAATCGGGCGGTCAATTACTGCTACAAAAAATTAGGAAGAGGGCCTGTATCCATGTCAAAGAAAATAAAGAACAGTGTCAAATCCGCGGTCAAATTTATCAACAACTTTGAACAGGTAGCCGCTGATATCGCCATTGAAAACAAGTTCGACTATGTGCTATGCGGTCATATACATCACCCTGAAATAAAGACGATTGGCAACCCAAATGGTTCGGTAATCTATCTGAATTCAGGAGATTGGGTGGAAAATCTAACCGCACTGGAATGTCGCCGTGGAAAATGGAGACTATATCATTTCGAAGACGACCACAAGCTAAAAAGCTATGACAGCGATGTAATCGACCCTGTTGAAGTACTTGGCAAAAACGAGCTTTTCGAAAGTCTCATGGCCGAATTCAATAGCATGACGACACCAAAAACCGATTCGTGAAAGTATTATATGCCATACAAGGGACCGGAAACGGCCATTTAAGCCGGGCACGCGATATAATTCCGTTGCTCAAGGAAAAGAAGGTCATTCTCGATGTTCTCGTCAGCGGAACCCAGGCCGATGTCAAGATTCCACATCCCATAAAGTATCAATTAAAAGGATGGAGTTTCATCTTTGGGAAAAAAGGAGGGGTCGACATGTGGCGTACGTATCTCCGTACCAACTCAGCAAGGTTGCAAAAAGAGCTCAAAAGTGTTCCCGTATCGAACTACGACCTTATAATCAATGATTTCGAACCTATTTCGGCCTGGGCATGTAAATTACGGAACAAACACTGTGTTAGTTTTAGCCATCAGGCCGCAGTGTTATCACCATTCGCCCCCAAACCTGAAAAAAGTGATCCAGTGGGCAGGTTCATCCTTAAAAATTATGCCCCGACCACGGTTCAATATGGGTTACATTTCAAGAATTATGAAGAGCAAATATATACTCCCATCATTCGACATGATATCAGGGAGGTGACTAAAACAACCGGCAACCACTATACTGTTTATCTGCCCTCTTACAGCGACAAAAAAATTTTGAAAATGCTTTCGAACATAAAGAATATTGAATGGCACGTCTTTTCAAAACACAACCACAAAGAATTTTTTTCCAAAAATATCATGATTCAGCCCATTACCAATCAGGCCTTTGTCAACAGTATGGCCAACAGCAGGGGCGTGCTTTGCGGAGCTGGCTTTGAAACTCCGGCGGAGGCCCTATATATGCAAAAAAAGCTGATGGTCATTCCTATGAAAGGGCAGTACGAACAACAATGCAATGCCGCCGCGTTAAAGGAAATGGGGGTGCCGGTCATTAAATCGTTGAAGGCCAAACACCTTGACAAACTAAAATCCTGGGTAGATTCGGATACCAAACCAGACATCTATTATCCTGATATAACGGAAGCAATCGTTGACAAACTATTACAGGACGCCTTGGTCGGTCAAGCCCTGGGATAATCTTCAATAGAACAAAACTCCAACCCTTGGGATTCGATTTACAAAAAAAGGACTTTGACAAAGATTTCGTCTGGGGTGTTTCCTCTGCTGCCTATCAAGTCGAAGGAGCCCATGATATTCACGATAAGGGGCCTTCAATATGGGATTCTTTCGTAGAAAGCAAAAAAAATGTCTTTAACGGGCATGATGGGAAAATTGCCTGTGATTTCTTTTATAGGTATGAAGAAGATATTCTACTCATGAAACAAATGAACATCGATAATTTTAGATTTTCATTATCATGGACAAGAATTTTGCCCCAGGGATATGGGAAAATCAGTCAAGAGGGTGTGGACTATTACAACAAGGTCATCGATTTTTGCCTAGAATGCGATATTACCCCTTGGATAACATTGTACCATTGGGATCTTCCGCAAGCATTGGAAGAAAAAGGAGGTTGGACGAACCGTGATATTATCGGATGGTTCGAAGAATACGTGAAACTTTGCGCCAAACGGTTCGGTGACCGTGTAAAGCATTGGATGATACTCAACGAACCCATGGTCTTTACCGGAGCGGGGTATTTCTTGGGTGTCCATGCCCCGGGGAAAAAAGGTTTGAAAAACTTTATCCCGGCCGTTCACCATGCGTCCCTATGTCAGGCTCTTGGAGGCAGGACCATACGTTCTTTGATACCTGACGCCATGGTCGGCACTACTTTTTCCTGTTCACAGATTACCCCATATTCGAAAAAATCAAAGGACCTATTGGCCGCAAAAAAGGCAGATGCCCTACTCAACAGGCTTTTTATAGAGCCTGTCCTTGGACTAGGATACCCAATGGATGAACTTAGGATTCTTAGACGCCTTGATGAATATCACAGACCTGACGATGAAAAGAACCTTCTTTTTGATTTCGATTTTATAGGAATACAAAACTATACCAGGGAAGTGGTACGCCACAGTTATACGACACCTTATTTGAAAGCCAAAATAGTAAAGGCCACAAAACGAAATGTCAGAACTACCTTGATGGATTGGGAAGTTCATCCCCCGAGTATTTACGAAATGATTTCGAAATTCAACCAATACACAGCCATCAAAAAACTCATAATAACCGAAAACGGGGCAGCCTTCAAGGATGTCGTAAGCAACAAGGAAGTTCACGATCCACTTCGAAAATCATACCTGCAGTCCTATTTGGACCAGGTATACAAGGCAAAAAAAGATGGTCTGAAGGTGGATGGTTATTTTGTATGGACGTTTACCGACAATTTCGAATGGGCAGAGGGTTATTTTCCAAGATTTGGGTTGGTGTACGTGGATTTTGAAACCCAACAAAGAATCGTCAAATCTTCAGGAAAATGGTATAGTAGGTTTTTAAACAACGGCGTTTCGCTATAAAACTCCCTTGGAAAAATCATTTTATTTCGGAGATTTTGATTTCTTCCCCGTTAAAGATTATTTGATCGCCAATTGATTTCCCCAACAAAAGCCTCCCAATAGGTGTGCCCGTAGAAATGCAATAAATGAGCGTTTCACCGCTTTTGAATTCGCCTGCCGAAATCGACAAAAAATAACTTGCCTTAGTGGTCTTTACCAAGCTTCCCAATGCAATCCTATCAAATTGGGAGTTAATATCCACCTTGGATAGCACCATCTTGGTCGCCTCGGCTTCGGCCAGTTGTCGGCCCAATTTTTCTCTTTCAAGTTGTAACATGGCACGGCCGGTTTCATGTTTGTCGCCGGCACTACTTTTTGTTTCGGTGGTCAGAGCCTGTTGCAACTCCTTTATTTGCTCATTTATCCTGAAAATTCTGGTTTGAATATAGTCGCCACAAAATTGTAGAAGGAGTTCTTTTGAAGTGATTTCGGCCATGCCTAGCTACTCCTCGAAATGATAAAGGTCTGCCAGTTTATAGACCAAAAAACCGACGACATTGCCTTCACCGTGGCCTTTTTGAAGCATTTGTCGCACTTCATCGGCGTGTTCGGCCTTAAAAAAATCAAGGTCGTCCGTGCCAAATTCACTGAAAATATTCCATGATTTAAGCCCCTCGAGCATTTTACGGTGTGCCCTATATCGATTATTGACGGCTTCTAGCTTCTGGCGTAGTGATTTGTCTTTTTGAACCTCTGCTGCTTTGCTTTTGGTATTCCAATTTAGGTATTCCCGTTCAAGACGGCTGTCGGCCATCTCCGCCTCGGCAATGATCTTGGCATAGGCCCTATGGACCAAAAAATCGTATTTATCGGCAAATCCGTCAACATATACCTTACTGTTAACGGCAGGCCCAGAAACAATTTCCGTTTCATCGGTACTTGCATAGAAATCATTGCTTTCGGCAATGAGCGGATCATTATCTTGCCTAAGGGCATCTCGCCAGGCCTGCGATTTCAACACCTCTTTCCAGGCCTTCTCATAGCGAACTTCATACGTGTTTTTCGATGTGCCACAGCTTACCAAAAAGACAAGGAACAGTAATAGGATTCCCTTTTTCCCCAAAAATCTCTGTATGCTTACTCCCATCTTGATACGGTTATAATCTTTCGAGAATTATGTTTTGTCGATCAACGCGCTAAACACAAAACCAAAAGATGTGCAACCTATAGACTGCACAAGTTCCAATTAAATAAGTGGGGTTAAACTCAGACTTGCTTGAACCGAAGTAGTCCAAGGTATTCAAATCTTAAAAATTTAGGGGATACCAATATAGGAAGAAAACCGAAAAAAACTTTCAAAAAAAGACAATCGTTAACAAAAATCAGTTAAAATATCAACCTGCCAACCTAAACCAACTCTGCAAGTTCTTTGCCCACTGCACTCCCTATGGCGATGCCCATTCCGCCCAAACGTACACCACAGCATGCATTGTCGGAAAGTTGTTTCACAATTGGTCGTTTTTGATCGCCGACACCCATGATACCGCTCCACCGCCGATCGATCTCAAAACGCTTATCAGGAAGTATTGTATTTTTCAATAGAGTTTCCAGTTTGTTTTGAATCAATTGGGTTTCACCAAATTCATTGGTCTCTTCACCCTCAAAGTCAAGGTTGCGTCCACCTCCGAGTAAAATTCTGTTATCAATGTTTCTAAAATAATAGTAGCCTTCATCCAAATGAAAGGTTCCTTTTACATGCAGATCGTTGATAGGCTTGGTAATCAAAACCTGTGCTCGCGCTGGTTTTGCGTTTTCTATCGCGAGTTCCGAAGCGAACCCGTTTGTGGCAATAAGCAGTTTGTTGGTCTTGAAGTCAAATTTTTCGGTACTCACCTCAATTCCATTTCCGGTTTCGGTAAATCCCATAACCTTTACGGCGTTTAAAATGGTAGTCTGGCCATTCAAGACTTTTTGGAGTAAGGTCTTCATCAGTCCGCCTGTATGTAACTGACCTTCAAAACGGTTTGAAATATAACTTTCAGATATGTTCGCGAATTCAAAGGAATTTGCATTCACCTGAAAGGCCTTTTCGGAGAAAATGGGTTCAAGCAGTCCATTTATGTAATCCAATTTTAACAGACAGTCTTCATATAATGCCGCATTTGCTTTCATAAAGAGCTCGTGCCCACCATCATATTGATAAAAGCCAATATTCAAATCTCCCAATGTTTTTCTAAGCAGTTTTATGCCTTCATAACGCCTCTTGACCAGCTCTTGAACTTCACTCTCGCTATGTGATTTTAAATCGGAAATAATTTCAGAAACACTTCCAAAACATGCAAACCCAGCATTTTTGGTGCTGGCTCCTTGGGGCAGGGTGCCTTTCTCCAAAACCAATATTCTAGCTTTTGGATACAGGTTTTGAAGGTTTAAGGCACAACTAAGCCCAACGATACCACTACCAACTATTGTAAAATCAATATTCGAGAGCCACGTTTTATATTCCCAGTAACTTAGGTTCATAGGCCAAAAATAATGACTAAACGATGATTATTGGAAATTGAATTGTTCATCACTTTAAAAGCGTTAAATACCTGCCCTGACCATTCGGTCGGTAAGCGTGCCTCAAATTATTCATGCCGATAGGAAGAATATTCGATTTTAGGCTGTGATTCACCGATAAAAACCCTCAAAGAATCTACGTTCGATGTTCAAATCAAATGGAACCGACCAGGAAGTTTGCGCACATCATTAGTTTAGCCCAATTGTCATACCTATAAATGCACATTTTATTTCACCCAAAGACCGTTTGAAACAAAAAAACCCGATGTGCATCGGGATTTTCAATCTTTATTCCTCAGGTTGTGGATCCATTTTAAAATCTTCCATGAACTTTGTGGTATAATTTCCCGCCAAGTAATCGGGATGGTCCATAAGCTGCCTGTGAAAGGGTATCGTAGTCTTGATTCCCTCGATAACAAATTCATCCAAGGCCCGTTTCATCTTGTTGATCGCTTCTTCACGGGTCTGCGCCGTAGTAATCAACTTGGCGATCATCGAATCATAGTTCGGGGGAATTACATATCCGCTATATACATGCGTATCCATTCGTACGCCATGTCCTCCAGGCGTGTGCAAAGTTGTTATCCTTCCCGGCGAGGGTCTAAAGCCATTATAAGGATCCTCTGCATTGATCCTGCATTCGATCGAATGTAGTTTCGGTGTATAGTTCTTACCCGATATGGGCACTCCGCCGGCTACCAATATCTGTTCACGAATCAAATCATAGTCAATGACCTGCTCGGTAATGGGATGTTCGACCTGTATACGGGTGTTCATCTCCATAAAATAGAACTTGCGATGTTTGTCAACCAAAAATTCAATGGTTCCCGCGCCTTCATATTTTATAAACTCAGCCGCCTTGACCGCGGCCTTCCCCATGGCATCCCTCAATTTGTCCGTCATAAAAGGGGACGGGGTCTCTTCGGTCAATTTTTGATGCCTTCTCTGAACGGAGCAATCTCTTTCCGAAAGGTGGCAGGCCTTGCCGTACTGATCGCCCACAATCTGGATTTCGATATGTCGGGGTTCTTCGATCAGTTTTTCCATGTACATGCCTCCATTTCCAAAAGCTGCCGTGGCCTCCTGAACGGCACTGTCGAACAATTCTTCCATATCCTCCTCCTTCCAAACAGCGCGCATACCTTTACCACCACCACCGGCAGTAGCCTTTATCATAACCGGATAGCCCATTTTCTTTGCTACCCTTTTTGCATCGGCAACATCTTTAAGTAGTCCATCCGATCCCGGTACGGTAGGTACACCTGCCTTTTTCATGGTCGCCTTGGCCGTTGCCTTATCGCCCATTTTGTCAATTTGGTCACCCGAGGCGCCAATAAACTTAATGTCGTGCTCGGCACAGATTCTTGAGAATTTAGAATTTTCAGATAGAAATCCGTAGCCGGGGTGTATGGCATCGGCATTGGTAATCTCGGCGGCCGCAATTATATTCGGTATCTTGAGGTACGATTCACTGCTCGCAGCAGGGCCTATGCATACGGCCTCGTCGGCAAAACGAACGTGCAGGCTTTCTTCATCGGCCTTTGAATATACCGCCACTGTTTTAATGCCCATCTCCTTGCAGGTTCTAATGACCCGAAGCGCTATTTCCCCCCTATTTGCAATCAATATTTTTTTGAACATAACAGTCTCAGTTCCAAACTCCAAGTTATAAATTCCAGAACATGAACCGGAATTCAACACTTGGAATTCGCATTTACATTAAGATGGATCTACTAGAAATAAGGGTTGGTCAAATTCTACCGGAGAAGAATCTTCGACAAGCACTTTTACAATCTTACCTGATACTTCCGACTCGATATCATTAAAAAGCTTCATCGCCTCGATTACACATAATACATCCCCTTTGGCTATATCACTTCCAACTTCCACAAAAGGCGGTTTATCAGGTGATGGCTTACGGTAAAAAGTGCCAATGATTGGAGATTTGATAGTAATGTACTTCGAGTCATCCTCTTTTGATTCTTGCGTTGCGGCATCAGCCGTTACGGGAGGGGCCGCGGTTGGGGTCGGTGCCACAGGCGCAATTGGAGCCTGTGCAACCGGAATCTGCTGTACGTATGTGGTCTCGGGATGATCTCCCGTACCCGTCTTGATGGTAATCTTGAGGTCTTCCATCTCCAGTTTTACCTCGCTTGCGCCCGATTTGGCCACAAACTTGATAAGGCTTTGAATGTCTTTAATGTCCATTGAATTAATATTAGTTAAGCAATTGGTTAGTTACGTTAATTATAGGCCCATTTTAAATAAATGGAGCCCCAAGTAAATCCACCTCCGAAAGCGGCAAATACCAAATTATCGCCTTTCTTGAGTTGATCTTCATAGTCGTTCAATAGCAATGGCAACGTTGCCGACGTTGTGTTGCCGTACCGTTGAATGTTCATCATGACCTTGGAACTTTCGAGTCCCATTCTTTTTGCCGTGGCATCGATAATCCGCTTATTGGCCTGATGTGGCACAAGCCAAGAAACATCGGTATGTTCGAGATTGTTTCGTTTCATTATCGTTTCAGCTACTTCGGCCATGTTCGATACAGCAAATTTAAAGACCGTTTTTCCGTCCTGATATATAAAGTGTTGCCTGTTTTTAACCGTTTCTTCGGACGCAGGCAACAAGGATCCCCCGGCATCCATTCCCAAAAAAGGTCTACCCGAACCATCAGCTCTTAAATAGGCATCCTGTAATCCCAAACCTTCTTCATTGGGCTCGAAAAGCACGGCCCCGGCCCCATCGCCAAAAATAATGCAAGTGGTTCTGTCGGTATAGTCGATTATGGACGACATCTTGTCCGCCCCTATCAACAGTATCTTTTTATAGCGGCCCGCCTCGATAAAACTAGCCGCTGTCGACATTCCGAACAAAAAACTTGAACAGGCAGCCAACAAGTCATAGGCAAAGGCATTGGTCGCACCAATTTCAGATGCAACAAAGGCTGCAGTGGAAGCAACCATGCTGTCAGGGGTCGCCGTCGCAACTATCACCAAGTCTATCTCTTTAGGATCGACATTTTTTTTGCTCAATAGATTCTCTACGGCTTTAATGGCGAGATAGGAGGCTCCATTACCCTCTTCAGGCTTTAATATTCTTCTTTCTTTGATTCCTGTTCTGGTAGTTATCCATTCATCGTTGGTCTCTACCATACCCTCCAACATTTTGTTAGTTAGTACAAATTTCGGAACATAGCCCCCTACAGCGGTAATAGCTGCTGATAGTTTCCCCATTCAAAAATTGATTTTAAATCAAAAAATCTCAAAAACGTTTCAAAATGTGGTGAAAAGTACTGATTTTTTGTGACTTTCGACCAAAAAAGGCTTCTTTTCGCCACTTCTGAAATTATCATATCGGGTCTTGACACTAGTAGCCCATTTTGTTCCCGATTTGACGTAAAAGCATAAAAAACTCCCGCTATTGACAACGGGAGTGTAATTTTTAGGATATAAGGAATTATACCTCGGCCTCTTCTGTCTTGTCGATCAAAACCTGTCCTTTGTAGTATAATTTCCCTTCATGCCAATGAGCCCTGTGATACAGATGCATTTCACCAGTAGTCGGGTCGGTCGCCAAAGTCGGGGCAACGGCTTTATAGTGTGTTCTTCTTTTATCCCTTCTGGTCTTCGAAATTTTTCTCTTAGGATGTGCCATTGTAACTTATTTATCCGTTAGTAATTTTTTTAAAGCATCCCATCGGGGATCATTATCTTTTTTATCCTTTGATTCTTTTGGTTCAAGTTCTACCAATCTATCGAGTACATCAGATTTTAACGTGCCATCAGCAATTCCGGGATGAACCCTTTTCTGAGGCACCGCCAAGACCAACATTTCATAGATATACTGTGCTATATTGACCTGATGTTCGCCATGCGGAATAATGAGTATCTCATCATCCTCATCGTTGAAATCATCGCCGAACTTCACCACCAATCGCAATTCGGAAGCGATAGGTTGATCATATGGCTCACTCGTCAGATCACAATCGACATTGACCGTTCCGTCGGCGACAAAGTCCAGTTCAAGCATGGTACTGGTCTTGTTCAACAGCACATTCAATTTAATATGCGCATCGTTGAACTCATTATACCCAAAAGATTCAAAGAACTTGTTTTCGATTATATAATCAAATCGGTGTTTCCCCTGCTTCAATCCTGAAAAAGGAATATAGTATTCCTTATGCTTCATCTTTTACAACACAAATTCGACAAAAATACCCGTTGAAAACGGGCTGCAAAGATAACATTATTTTGACAACGAACAATATATTGAACAAAATAAACAACGATTTAGGACGCAGCGAACATTGCCTATCAATACGTACTATCGTCTCGTACGCTGCTTTTGCAATACGTTATCGGTCAATTCTTGGTATTCGGTGCGGTTTCTATAAATTTCGATGGCCGTAAAGACCGCTTCCTTGAACGAACTATGATCTGCCTTGCCCTTGCCGGCAATTTCATAGGCCGTGCCGTGATCTGGCGAAGTACGTACCTTTGAAAGTCCGGCGGTAAAATTAACTCCTTTCCCGAAGGACAATGTCTTGAACGGAATCAACCCTTGATCATGATACGCCGCCAGGATGCCGTCGAACCTTTTATAGGTATCCGAACCAAAGAAACTGTCCGCCGAATAGGGGCCAAAAACCAAATGCCCGGCATCTGACATTTCTTTGATGACCGGTTTTAGAACTTCATCGTCTTCCTTTCCGATGACACCGTTGTCTCCACTATGTGGGTTGATTCCCAATAAAGCGACTTTGGGGCGCCTGATTCCGAAATCCATTGAAAGCGATTTTTCAATTATACGCACCTTGGTACGAATCAAAATCGGGTTGATTGCCGCCGGCGCATCCTTGACCGCAACATGATCGGTCAAAAGTCCTATTCTAAGGTCATCGGCCACCATGAACATAAGGCTTTCGCCCTCCAACTCTTGCGCCAAGTAATCGGTATGCCCTGGAAAATTAAAGTCTTCGGCCTGAATATTGTTCTTATTGATAGGTGCCGTCACGAGCACATCGATTTCATCATTTTTTAAGGCCTCGACGGCCTGCTTTAACGATTTTATGGCATATTTGCCCGCTTCTTCCGTGGCTTGTCCAAATCGGATGTTCGGCACTTCTTTCCAAACGTTTACGACATTGATTTTTCCCTCAAGGGCCTTTGATGCATCTTGTATACCACTATATTTTACTTCGATTCCCAAAGCATTTTTTTGAAAAGAAATGGTCTTGTTCGAGGCAAAAATTATTGGGGTACAAAAGTCGAGCATTCTCGAATCGGCAAAAGTTTTTAGGATGACCTCGCAGCCGATTCCGTTCAAATCACCAACGGATATGCCCAGTTTTATTTTGGCGTTTTCAAGCATTATATCTTTACCTTTGTGAACGAGCTAAGCCACAAAACTACTTAATTTAAACGGAATATGTTTACCGGCATCATCGAAACATTAGGGGAAATCATCGAACTGAAAAATGACGGAAGTAACCTCGACATTACTATCGCATCTTCCTTGGCCCACGAACTAAAAATCGACCAGAGCATTGCACACAACGGAGTCTGTTTGACCATTGTTTCCTTAAATGAAAATACCTATACCGTAACCGCAATAGCCGAAACTTTAAAGAAAACCAATTTAGGAAGTTTTGAAGTAGGTGATAAAATAAATCTTGAACGTGCCATGGTCTTGGGCTCGCGCCTAGATGGTCATATTGTACAAGGCCATGTAGACCAGACCGGAAGATGTAGCTCGATCGAGGAAAAAAACGGTAGTTGGATCTTCTCCTTTGAATATGACAATTCTAAAAACAACCCGACCATCGAAAAAGGGTCGATTACAATCGACGGGGTAAGCCTTACCGTTATCAATTCTGGGATAAATACGTTCAGCGTAGCCATTATTCCATACACCTACGAGAATACCAGGTTCAATACTTATCAGGTAGGATCGACCGTAAATCTTGAATTCGATGTCATCGGCAAGTATGTGGCAAAGTTGATGTCGTCACATGAGACAAAAGAATAAAGAATCTTCTTCAAATCTTCATGGCGATTCAGGTGTGCCCGAAAACAATTAAACCTTTACAAAAATCCCTTTTTTGAAGAGTACATACGCCAATAGGCAGTAAAAGGCGACAACACTCAGGCCATACAGCAATGAAGAGAGCTGCATCGACATAAAATCGTGTACATAAACCGTATCAAAAAGCCAACCATGCAACGACTGATCCTCGTTTACCTTTATCATCCCCATTATTTTACTGATGAAGCTTGACAAAAAATAAAGTATAATGGCATTCGCCCCTGCATAACGAAAAATGCTTCCGAACTTAACGCCTTTTACATCGGTCAAGTAATAAATCAATGCCAGAACAAGATTGGCCCAGCCCGCAGTTACCAGAACGAAGCTGCTTGTCCATAATGCTTTGTTGATCGGAAAGAAGATATCCCATAAATGTCCTAAAATCAAAAGCGTACCACCAATACCAAGCAATATCGTGGCCTTTTTTTCTTGTTTTGAGATCAAGATCAATCCGGTGAAAATACCCAATAATGAACTACAAATGGCCGGTAAGGTACTCAAGAGGCCTTCTGGATCGTAATCGGCTTTGTAATTGTGCGTTCCGAAAACCTTTACGTCAATAAAATTGGCGAGATTGTTGGGAGCACGATCAAAAGTAGATTGCATGCCTTGCACGGGAACAAACCCCATCAATAGCCAATAACCAATCAAAATGACCGCGCAAATACCGACCAAGGTCTTCCAATTGAAATTTAGAAATAGGATGGAGGCGAAGAAAAATACGACCCCTATTCGTTGTAGCACACCGGGAAATCGAATATCTGCAAAATCTTTTATGAAAGGGAAACTAAGCGTAAATGCCCCTAGAAATAATCCAAGTCCGATCAATTTGAGCGTTCGGATTACTATTTTTCGATAGGTTTTTGAATTTGTCGGTTTGTTTTTATAGGCAAAGACAATCGATGTGCCTACGATAAAAAGGAAAAAAGGAAAGACCAAATCGGTCGGCGTATAGCCATGCCATTCGGCATGAAGAAACGGGGCATAAACGGCCGACCATGTGCCGGGTGTGTTCACCAAAATCATCAAAACGATGGTTGCGCCCCTGAATATATCGACCGAAAGTATTCTTTCTTTCATGGTTGTTCGGATTATAAAATATGATCCTTCATTCGGTTCCAAGCCTTAATTAACAAGAAGCCAGAAACTAAGGCAACTCCTGTCAAAACAAGTGCGGAGGTTGTTCTACCATAAATCCAATAGCCAGTGGCGAACATCAATGAATAGACCAAGGCCACGCCTAAAAGCATGGCTATAATTCCTGAGGGAACGCTCCACTTTTCTTTTGTAGTAACTATCTCGACATTATCAGCTTTAGCCTCATCTACTACTTTTGACCAGCCTGGGCCACCAGGCTGAATTTTATGATAGAAACTTCTTAGTACTTCCTTAGACTCTGGTTGTGTCATAAAAGTTGCGACCAACCATATAATGGTGGTGACAATCATAATAAATGGAAGTTCGGCCCAGTCTGGAAACAGACCGTTTTCAGCACCAAAAAGTATTTCCTTTAAAGATGTGGTGGCAATCAAGATAGATAGGATACCTGATGCGAACATCGCCGAAATCTCCGTCCAGGCATTGATGCGCCACCAAAACCAACGCAGAATAAAAATTAAACCTGTACCAGCCCCAAAAGACAATAACAAATTGAATACATCCATCGCATTTTGCATGGCCAATGCCAAAAGAGCACTGAGTACCATAAGTAAGACGGTGGACAGCCTTCCCACCGCTACCATTTGTTTTTCGGTAGCGTTTGGGTTTATTTGTTGCTTATAAAAATCAAAGACCAAATAAGATGATCCCCAGTTCAATTGTGTTGAAATGGTACTCATATAAGCGGCGACCAAAGAAGCCAAAACGATACCTAAAAGTCCGCTTGGTAATTTTGTCAACATGGCCGAATAGGCCAGATCATGGCCTAACTTATCAGAAGGCACATTCGGAAATGCCTCGGAAATACTTGCAATGTCAGGATATACGACCAAAGAAGCCAAGGCCACCAAAATCCAAGGCCATGGTCTCAGCGCATAATGCATGATATTAAAGAAGAAGGTAGCACCGATTGCATGGTTTTCATTCTTTGCCGCCAACATCCGTTGCGCGATATAGCCCCCGCCACCCGGCTCTCCACCCGGATACCAAGTGGCCCACCACTGTACCGCCAATGGTATAATCAAAATCGTAATGAACGTCTTTGTATCGCTCGAATCGGGCAAAATATCCATTTTTGCCCTTACCAAATCATTGTTGATTATTGACTGAATTCCTCCAACTTCAGGAATGTTCACCAAATAAAAAGCAGCGCCTATCGCACCACCCATCGCGACAAAAAACAACAGAAAGTCGGTATAAACAACTCCTTTAAAACCTCCCAGAGCACTAAATACGACCGTAATCAAGCCTGCCCCAACTACGGTTTCCCAAGGCTCAAGGCCCAACATAATTCCGCCGATCTTTATTGCGGCCAAAGTAACCGCCGACATTGTTATCACATTGAACAGAACGCCAAGATAGACGGCTCTGAACTTTCTTAAAAAACTTGCGGGCTTGCCTCCGTACCTAAGCTCATAAAATTCCAAGTCTGTTTTTACATTCGATTTACGCCAAAGTTTCGCATATACAAAAACAGTCAGCATACCTGTCAGGAGAAAACACCACCAGCCCCAATTACCTGAAACACCTTTGTCTCGCACCAAATCGGTAACCAAGTTCGGGGTATCGGTAGAAAAAGTGGTTGCTACCATAGAAAGTCCAAGTAACCACCAAGGCATTGTTCTGCCAGAGAGAAAAAACTCATTTGAGTCTTTGCCCGACTTTTTCGAAACGTAGACCCCGATACCAAGTACTAGGGAGAAGAATACAATGATGAAGCTGTAGTCGAGCGTGCTGAGTTCCATTGGTCAAAAAATTGGTTGATCGCTAAAGATAGAATTTTTTAGGATACATTTGCCCATTGTTCGCTAAACCTGGTCTTTGCTACTCTCAATGACATCTGAAATATCACTAACGGCATGGATACTTGCTGCTTCGGCCGCGTTGGTCATTGGACTTTCGAAAGCCGGTATCAAGGGAATAGCCGTAGTGAACGTTACGTTGATGGCACTGGCCTTTGAAACAAAGGAATCGACGGGTATCGTGGTTCCCCTATTGATTATCGGCGATCTCTTTGCCGTCATCTATTATAACAGACATGCCCAATGGGCATATATCGTAAAGTTTCTCCCATGGATACTACTTGGCATCCTTACCGGTGTTCTTATCGGTAACGACCTTGATGAAAATACCTTTAAAATATGGATGGCGGCCATTATCTTGATAAGTGTTGCAATGATGTACTGGTGGGATCGGCGAAAATCAAAGGCCGTACCTACCCATTGGCTTTTTGCCAGCGTTGTTGGTATGATGGCCGGAATTACCACTATGATAGGAAACCTGGGAGGGGCGTTCAGCAATATTTATTTTCTCGCCATGCGCGTGCCCAAAAACGAATTTATAGGAACCGCGGCTTGGTTGTTTCTGATAATCAATCTCTTTAAGCTCCCCTTTCACATTTTTGTATGGGAAACGATCACACCGCAGACATTGGTCGTAAACCTTAAATTATTGCCGGCCATTTTCATTGGATTTTTTATCGGGCTGCGCTTGGTGAAAACTATCAAGGAGGATTTTTACCGCAAAATGATTTTGGTGCTGACCGCCTTAGGTGCCATCTTGATTTTATTCCGTTAGGTCAATGCCTGATCCTTTCCGAATTTTCAGTAGTTTTATCTCGAAGACAATGCAAGGTAAAATTATGGCAATAGGCAAAATTTCTTTTTTACGGTGCTTCCTTGCGATTTTGGCCTTCTCTTGTTTTATGCTTAGCCTTTCTTGTAGGCAACAACATCCCGAATCCGTATCTCACGAAGCTGAAATATTGCCTGAACTGCAAGTTTCTTTAAATGAACTGACCGAGGTTTGGTATCCTAAAACGATAGACAGTGTACATGGTGGTTTTTGGTCCGATTTTGATAGTGAATGGAATAAAGTAGGGAAGCAGAACAAAATGTTGGTAAACCAGGCTCGCCATGTTTGGACGGCATCCACCTTGGCCATGTTCTATCAAGACCGAAAATACGAGCAAATTGCCAAACACGGTTTCCAATTCCTGAAAGACCGCATGTGGGATCAGGAGAACGGTGGTTTCCATACCCTATTGGGCATAGACGGCGATTCATTGAAATTGCTCTCTACCGGCAAAAGTGCATATGGAAATTCATTCGCTATTTACGCACTGTCCACATATTACAAGGTCTCAAAAGATACCGTAGCCCTTGACCTTGCGAAAAAAACCTTCCATTGGTTGGAAGAACATGCCCACGACCCTGAATACAAGGGTTATTTTGATGTACTGAAAATGGATGGTTCCTGGATGCTCGACATAAAGCAAAACGACAAGAACTATGACAATTTCATTCGAAAGGACTGGAAGGACCAAAACTCGTCGATACATCTTTTGGAGAGTTTTACCGCACTTTACGAAGTCTGGCCCGATCCGTTGATAAAAAAACGATTGGAAGAACTTCTTCTGTTAATCCGCGATACCATAACCACTGAAAAAGGGTTTTTGACCCTGCACCTACAAAGGGATTGGACACCTGTGTCATTAAAGGATTCTTCAGAAACATACCGAAAACAACATTTTTACTTGGACCATGTTTCATTTGGCCATGACGTTGAAACGGCCTTTTTGCTTTTGGAAGCTTCCCATGTTTTAGAGAGAGAAAATGATTCGATTACTATGATAAAGGCAAAGAAGATGGTAGACCATGCCCTTGATTGGGGCTGGGATCACGAAAATGGAGGGTTTTATGAAGGAGGTTATTATTGGGAAAAGGCTGGCGACCGCACTATCGAGGACAATAAAAAAGTATGGTGGACGCAGGCAGAAGGTCTGAACTCATTACTATTAATGTCAAAATTATATCCTGAGGAAACCCGTTATTACGAGTTGTTCGAAAAACAATGGCACTATATCGATACGTACTTGATAGACCATGAGTTTGGTGGTTGGTACGATGCAGGGCTCGACACGAGCCCAGAGGCAAAAAAACGGGCCAAAGCACAAATATGGAAGGTGAACTATCATGACGGCAGGTCACTGATCAACGTGATTAAAATGCTAGAGAACAGGTTTGAGTTGAGTGATTAGCAGGTAAAAATAAATGTTGGCTGGTCATATACGCTCGAATAGATATATTAAGTTCGTATTGAGTATTGAACAGTGTTTATAGTTCCCAATTTTTTTATGGCCAATTATTTCATTAATAACGGTATGCGTTTAAATCTTTCAAACGAAAAAGGACATTTAGAAAAACGCTCTAAATGCCCTTTGGGGGAACTGTCACAACATTGAATTGCGAAAACTCCTCGATTTTAACCCCTAATGAGAAGATTCCACAACTATTTTTGCTATAAATAGCAGCACGATCAGAATAATTAGAATCGCTAAGGATTTTCTCATACGCATCGTTTACTTTTTAAAGACATCCCTTTCTTTTTTGTTAAAAGGCCCTGAATATTCAGGGCCTTCAAACCAACCTAACTAATCAAAACTCTCTTTTCATATCACCAAAATCTGTTGATTGCTGTTTCATTACGTAGGCTCCACTACGCAATTGCATTTTAAAAATTGAATTTAAAAAAGGTCGGTATTGGACAACATACATGGTTAGTGTCAGTATAGCCCTACTTTAATCTTTTTTTGATACTTCAATCCTCACAGGAGAATAGGTCATGTTCGTATTATTCATCAATTCTTTTTTTTTGAGTCCTTGCCAGTTGCTTTTTAGCTTTCCTATCGACCCTTCGTAAAACTTGACCCACATAGCATTGATCAATCTAGGCTTTAAGATCGTACGCTTTCTGTATATAAAAGCCGGTAAAATAATATAAAGGGCAATCAAAAAAACCACCAAACTGATACTGAAAAAAATCTGTGCCAAAAGCGAACTATCAATATTACTCATATAGGTTCTCTCGTACTTGTTCGTTTTTTTATGAGTCAAAAATTTCTTGATTCATAAGAACGACTAAAACTAATAAGTAACAGATGGGATGAAAGAAAAAACGAATTCGAAATTATCAATGTCGATAAAATGCATATTTTATCGATAAAATGCATTATTGGAATCTTTTTCTTACGACGGATGGATTGATAGCAGCCTGAAATTGATGGTAATAAGAACTACGAAGACAGATCCCGCAAGTAGAACAAACACTTGTTTCTATCTTAAAACACCAAGAATCGCCTTTAAGAGATCTTCTTTTTCAAAGGGTTTGGTCAAAACCTCGTTCATTCCCGAGGCCAAATAAGAACTTATTTGCTCATTGAAGGCATTTGCCGTAAGTCCGATTATGGGGATGTCCTTGATGTTCTTGAAAGGGAACTCCCTTATAAGTCTTGTTAGTTGGTCTCCGGAAATATTGGGCAAATCCACATCCATCAAAACAAGGTTATATTGATTGTTGACCAGTTCTTTCAATACATCGGCTCCATCATTCAAGATTTCCACATTAAAAAACTCGGCGTCGACCAAAGTTTTTAAAATTAGGGTCTGTATTCGTTCATCGTCTTCAACCACCAGAAGGTTGACCTTATCCTTGGCCTTTCTTTTTATGTCTCGCGGTATTTGACTTGTATTTCTCTTTGGTTCTTCCTGAACCACATGTAGTGGATATTTCAAAAGAAGGTCAAAATAAAAAACCGAACCTTGGCCGACTTGTGAAGTCACTTTTATCTTGCTGCCCATTAGTTCCAACAAACCTTTAACGATGGCAAGCCCTAGGCCCGAACCATCTTTGTTTTGGTCAACATCAAGTTGGGTAAAGCTTTCGAAAACGGATTCCAAAGATTCTTCGGGAATGCCGACCCCTGTATCCGAAACTTCGAAACGCACACTTACCTTGTTGGCCCACTTCTGATTAAAGGATACGGAAAACGAAATTTTGCCGCTATCCGTATACTTCAGCGCATTGTAAAGGAGATTGGTCAAAATCTGGTACAACCGCAAGCGATCCCCTTCAACGAAATCGGGAATTCGCTCATCAAAAACGGCGACGAATTCTATGTTCTTTTGCTTGGCCTTCGTTTTATAGGTAAAATGGAGCAGCCGAAAAAGCTTGGTCAAATCGAACGATTTTTCATGTATCTGCAACTTGCCACTGTCAATTGCACCAAGGCTAAGAATATCTTCAAGCATGAGTTTGAGAGCAGCGTTCGATTCCTTTAAAAAATCGAGCATTTTACGTTGCTGATCTGTCAACTGCGTATCTGACAGAATATTGGCGATTGCCACTATGCTCGTCAATGGATTTCTAATTTCATGGCTGAAGTTCTGGATGAACAAATTTTTGAAGCGCTCCCGTTCCTCCAATTCATTGTTCTTGATTACCGTTAACTCGGTCTTGATTACCGACTCGTTTCGGGCTTGGGCGGCACTTTGATACGACTCATAATGCTCGGTAAGGTCATTGATTATGAGTACGGAATTGGGCTTTTCATTGAGAATCGTAATATCAACGATACGAAAATCCTCATGTATACAAAGGTGGATGCACAAAAACTTGAACGTTTCTCCTTCACTTTCAAGCAAAGATGGTATGCTCTCAAAAAAAGGATGCAGTTCCGTAATCGACTCTCCTTGCATTACACGAAAAATACTGTCGTCGCTTTCGACCACGACACTATTGTTGTCCAACAAAATGAACTGTAAGCTTTCGTTGAGAAATCGATGTCGGTATTCGTTAAGCATCTTCTTGTAAAAGGGTTGCCATTTTGTAAAACAAGTCCTCTACCGAGTCTCCCGTCTTTGCGCTCGAAAGAAAATCGTACGCAATGTTATTCTCGCCAAGAACGGTTTTTAAATCGATAGCATCTACCAGATCCATTTTGTTGCCCACCACGATCATCGGAACGGACGGCAATTTCTCGGATACCACCTTGAGGTCTTGGTTCAGATTTTGAAAGGTCGACGGTCGGGTAACATCAAAAACGAAAACGGCGCCATGGGTTCCCAAAAGATAGGAATTCCGAATCGTCGTGATATCGTCGGTTCCTTCCAAATCCCATAAAATAAGTGAGACCGTGTTTCCTGCGGAGATTTCCACCACCTTTTTGGTAATGTGCACCCCTATGGTCACTTTGTAATTATCGGAGAACACATCGCTCACGAACCTTCTGATCAATGAAGTCTTACCCACCCCGAAATGGCCTAAAACGACTAGTTTCTTAGATTTTTGCATTGCCAAAACTTTGGGCCAATTTTCGCTCAAGGCGGCGCCTATCTACCGGAACAACCGTTTTTTCGGCATTCAGAGTTTCAAAGACAAGGTCTAGGTTCATCGCCATATAACCATGGTAAAAATCGAAAATAAGGTCTTGAAGCTTGTTTTTGGAGCTAAGGGAGTAATTGCCGGAAATTACAACGGCTATGTAATGGGTAACAAAGCTTTGTAGGTGTATTTGATAATTTTCATATTCGATCGATTCAAGCTCTTGATCTCTTTGGTTGAAGGCATCCTCGACGAACGATTTGATCGCGGTAAACATCCCCGAGATCATTTCTTCGTCAATGGTTTTCGACTTGGTGAATCCGGCCTTTAAGATTCCCGAATCCTTTTCGATAAGCAAAACCTGTTCGATCTTTGCCGAAGAAAGTTCGTCAAGTAGCTGTTGATCTTCACTTATGCCGAAGAACAACGATTTGATCTTTCTTTTCCAGCGTTTCAAGAACCCCAACTGGCCATCTATTTTTTCCGAAAGCAGCTTCATTTCCTGGGCCACATATTTTTTGACCATTTTACCCAATACGGGATACAATGCATCGACCACCTCATCTTTGTGGTTCTTGATTTCTTCCTTTAAAGTGGCGGTAATCGTCGGGCCTAAGGTCTGGGGAATACTTTTTGTAAATTCTTCCAGTTCGTGCTCTATGATAGGATGTACCTTTCTTGAAAGCTTTTTCCTCTCGTTTAAGGTGCGTTCAAGAATTTCGACCTTCTTGGATATTCGCTCCTCGAATTCACGGTCATCTGTAAACAAGATGTCCTTAAGGATTTCTATTTTGTCCTTCTCGTTCATTGGGAGGGATTTCTTCCCGACTATTTATTGCTTACCTTCTCGCCCAGTTCAATAAGTAATTTGCCGAGCATTTTTTTGTTTACGGCATCATCCTCCAAATTATCGATTCTACTTTCCAGATTTTTTTCGACTTCGGTAATACGGATGTTCACATCGGTCGCAATGTTATCGATCGAGGTATTAAGGTCGTTTCGGACCTGCTCTACCAAATCCTCCAAAACTTTTTTCTTTTCCAGTATCTCTGTTTTGAGCGATTCGAATTCAGAATCATAAGCCTCGATGGTTTCACCGAATATCAAGTTTCGTATGGTCTCGATCTTTGAGGTATTACCCTCTACTTTGCCGTTGAGCTTAAATACTGTTTGGTCATTTTTTGCCATAATTCTCATTTTTAGTTGTTGCCCTTGGGACTAACTTTTGGTGCCGAATGGCCTGCGGTCGTTAAAAAAACGCGGAGGGCTAATTTACAATATTTTGGCTACCAAACCCGATCATCACGTAGAAAAGACGACTCTTTGGACGTAATAGACAAGTGTTGCAGGGCCCTTCTATTTAGTATTCTAATTTAAACATGAAAAGGGCGGCACTATCCGAACAATGAAAAATACCTGAAACGGTTAAAATTTTCATCCCAAAAACCGCTCATTTTTTTGGCTGTTTTTTAACCTCCGTTAAAATATGTTATCAAAGATTACGTTATATATTCACGTAGCCTCTTAAATACTCCCTATTTGGAATTTCTACTTTAAAACTTGCCTTAATACGCATTTTTTAGAAACCATTAGACCAAAATCTAATCATGGGGGCCAAACCAACGTACAATACATCGTGGAACATTGTCTATGGATATCTTCAAGATCCGGGCAATTCAGAAAAACACAAGAAATTCTATACCGCTGTCGAACCAATAATAAAACATTGGTTGCTACGGCTAGGGCTGAAAGATGACCTCGAAGGGCATGCCCGAAGTATTTTCTCGGACCTTTATCTCAAAGAGTTGAGAAGATACCGATCGGGAAAATTATCGCCCGAAAAATGTACCGCCCAGATTACTACGTATTACTTCCCGATCATTAAGCATTTGTGCCTGGATTATACAAGCATGCTCAACCTTAGGATTCCGATCGTACAGGAAGTTCCCTTGATCGAAAGTGAATCGCACCCAGGCGTATTCGAAGCGCTTTGGGGCGAACATAAGAATACCATGTTGCTCGAAATGAGCCGCAGCCTAAAAGATTATATCGAACTGTCCGATTTTGAGCAAAACAAAAAAGAGGTCTTGCGCAAGCGTTTCATAGAGGGTTCAAAGTTTCCGGAAATTTTCAACGGGGTGGATAAAAAAGAATTCGAGGCCCAACGAAAATGGGCCTGTAGGCAAGGCAAGAAAATCGCCTCAAGAATCGCCAAGGTCATCTTACCCGGGATCATCGATTGTTACCGCATTCCGATCAGCAAGAAAATCGACCCGAAAATCATCGAGAAATATTTGTTGGGATTGCGGACGAAGCTCGCCATTTGACATAGAAGTCCCAACGGAGCTGAAAATTCATTTTCATATTGCCGTATTTGTTTCTTTCGTCCTGTTGCCAGTGTTATATAAAAACTTCTTACACTTCCGGGCTATTTAAAAATGTCTAAAAGGAAGCGTTTGGTTTTCCGAACAAAATAAAGTTCTTGGTCAAATTTTTAAGCGAATTTGTTCAAAACCTCCATAAAAAATGTAGATTCAAGGCAAATGACACCTAGATGACATATGGATGTCGTGAAGTTTACCGAACGATATCGATAGTTTTGTACCAACAAAATCTTAGTTCAATGGAGAATCGTTCAATCGGAAAAAACCTGGTCTATCAAAGAAAACTCAAAGGCTATACCCAAGAAGAACTATCGGCAAGAACGGAACGGTACGTACCATTCAACGTATCGAGAAAGGAGAGGTCAATCCTCACCTACAGACGGTAAAATTGTTGGCCGCCGCACTTGACATCAATGTAGACGACCTTCTAGACTTGGAAAACCCCAAAGAAGAAGCCATTCAAAAAAAGTGGTTATTGCTTTTACATGGAACACCGTTGTTGGGCTTTATACTTCCTTTTTGCAATGTACTTTTTCCATTGTTCCTTTGGATACACAAAAGGGAGGATAATCCGCTTTACGACATACATGGAGCCAAGGTTGTGAATTTTCATAGTACCGTGCTTATACTTTACGCACTTTCGTTCGTAGCCTTATTGACCGTAGAAAAATGGGGTTTTATAATATTCGTTTCATTAGTGCCACTATGTGTATTTATTGTTCTCGCCAATATCATATTCGCTGTAAAAAAACACAAATGCTACTATCCGCTTTCAATACCTTTTTTGAAGGGCAAAGGCAGCAACTCGGCAAAATCTATTATGCTTATAAGTGCGCTAATCGTGTTTGTAAACTGTACATCACAAAACCGTAATGTCATTACCCGTCTTGACGGTTCAACGATTACCGATAAAGCATTGAGCCAAAAAATTCAAAAACTCGTTGATACGGCCAAGGTTACCGGAATTACGGTTTCCATTTTTAACCAAGATACCTTGGCCTATCAAAATGCATTCGGCTACTCAAATTATGACAAAAAAGATAGTCTTCAGGTAAAACAGATTTTTTACGGCGCCTCGTTGAGCAAGTCCGTGTTCGGGTATTTGGTAGCGCATCTTGTAAGAGACGGAATCATTGATTTGGACAGGCCTTTGCAAAGTTATTTGGATACGTTGATTCCAGAACTATATTTTGAAAAGGAATGGAGAAGTTTTAAAAACCTTAAAGATGATACGAGATACAGAAAGATAACGACTAGGATGTGCCTTTCACATACTACAGGCTTCCCCAACTGGAGATGGTTAAGCAGATCGGGAGAGTCTCAACCTGAAGGGGAAATCCAAATTTATTTTGACCCTGGAACCCAATACGGTTATTCGGGAGAAGGTATTCGCTTGTTACAGGTCGTCATCGAAAAAATAACGGGCAAAGGCTTGGAAGAATTGGCCCGGGAAATCGTTTTTGACCCTTTGAAAATGGATATGACAAGTTACATATGGCAACCACGTTTTGAAGGGAAATACTGTCTCGGCCACACCCTTGAACAAAAAACTATTCCCAAAGATACCGAAGACGAAGCAGGTGCCGCAGGTTCCATGGAAACAACCCCAGAGGATTATTCGAAATTCCTTGAGCACATACTAGCCTTGGAGTCGCAAGATTCTCCCATAACCGAGATGATGTTTGCCCCCGCAATTACAATCAAATCAAAAAAGCAGTTTGGACCACAATCTTTGGAAACTACCTCCGAAAATGAAAAAATCGGCTTAAATTATGGGATGGCATGGGGACTGTTGACAAAAACACCATACGGAAAAGCCGTCTTTAAAGAAGGGCATGGCGAAGGTTTTCAGCATTATTCCATTCTCTTCCCTGAAAAAAATATCGGGGTATTATTGATTTCCAATAGTGATAATGCCGAAAGTATTTTTAAGGATTTGCTCGAATTAACGATTGGGGATGTATATACCCCTTGGGAATGGGAAAATTATATCCCTGCAGACGGAACATGATCATTGGCCCACGGAGTGAAACGAACCGGTATTAGTGGATCGACTGCAACAATTCGGTAATTTCTAATTTATATGCCCTGATTTGCGCTTCCCGCGGAGCGGGAAGCGAATCCAAAACCGTATCATCCTTTATCGGAAAGAGACTGTCCTTAACTTGATTCCATTCGCCATTGAAGTCATCGGTTTCGTAGTTCAGGAGTTGCAATTGCATCATCCGGATTTTAATGGGGAAATCTTCTCGAAGCTGTACCATTCTCCAAATCGCGGCCCTAATCTCGGGTTCCAACATGGCTTCTTGTTTCAAGTAGGCCTGATAGAGCAGCAAAAGATAGGCCTCTAATTTCTGATAGTACGATTGCGATCCTTCATGCCGATCTTTTCCGGTCATTTCGGCACCGTCTTGGTCCTTGTCGTTTTTTTCGCGCAAATCGTTCATCGCCTTGATCGACCGATACCTTGGAAATAATTTCTCAAAAGAATAGCACCACTAAGCTCTTTGGTTCGCAAATCGGTGATCGTAAGGAAAGAGAAAGTAATTATTATCTCGAATAGGTAACGGTTTCTATTTTAATTGGTCGCACTCAAATTTAACCAAAAAAAGTTGCTTAGGGCAAGATTGTTTGGCACCACCTCCTCTTATTGATTTTGAATGTCAATAAATTTTGTCAGGTCGAGCGCAGTCGAGACCTAATTCTATTTTCGGCTACTTAAATACCTCTCGACTGCGCTCGAGGGGACCTTATGTTTCGATATGGTTTTCGTCAAATTCAGGCTACTCATACAATTCAGAATAGGCCATGGCGGCCAAAATTCCGGCAGATCCAGCACCCGATTTAGAGGGAATCGCCGGAGCGTCTTTTCGTTTCAGAATTCCCTCATCGTTTTTAATGTACCCGGCCCATGCCACAATCAGTTTTTTCCCATCGCTCAAAACCGTCCAGCCATCTTTTGCCTTTCCGGTCGTGCCGGTTTTGCCATAGAATTGCCTTTCTTTGGGCAAAAATTCCAGCAACCGATGGCAAGTCCCTCCCGGTTCAAAAGCTCCCGGCAACAGACTTCTGATTTTATTCGTTTTTTCTACGGTATACAATTGGTTTCGTTTTCTAGAGCTTCCATCGTAAATAGTGTCCTGTAAATGTGGATCGATGATATATTTCCACGGACTCAAAGGCACTGCTTCGCCTCCGTTGAACAGCATTTGATACCCCTGGGCGACCTCCCAGGGCGTCATGGTCTTGGTACCCAAAATATAGGACTCGCCCAAACTATATGACGGATTAGAGGAAATCTGCAACTTCGAGAGTTTGGTCTCGACCCTTCGCGCCACTTTCATCGGATCGGCCTTGACCCGATAGTTCACAGCGGCCTTGTTCAAACTGTATTTTAAAACATCGCCCACCGCAACTTCTTTGTTCAACAGTTTCTTGCCGAAATTGCCGGGGTTGTACTTGTATTCCTTTAAATCGCCGTTATAAAGCATCGTGTTTTCATCAAAACCGTAATTCTCAAAAAGCTCCAAAAACACCAAGGGTTTTAAAACGGAACCACATTGAAAACCCTCGCCGTAATCGACAAAATTGGCCATGGCCCCACTGTTCTTTCGATTTCCGAGGGTAGCTTCTATCTGCCCGGTTTCGATGTCGATCGCGATTAAGGAAACTTCGAGGTCAAATCCGTTTTTGGACAATTGCGTTTGAAAACGTTTCGAGAACGTAGCTACGGCCTCTTGCAATCTTGATTGTCTTTCTTGGCTGATCGAAGAAACATATTGGGTCGCAAAACGCTTCGATCCCTTTCCCCGATTGCTTTTAAGAAAATGGGTAAAGGCCGTACTTCGCCGGAGTTTGTTGTTTTTGCTAAAATCAAAATCCATGTTGTGCATGGCCGCCAATTTTGCTTTATCGGCATCGGTATCGGCAATCAGTTCAAAAAAATCCAGCACATATTTTTTGATTTCCTTTTTGTTCGAGAAACGGTTGTTACAGAGCCATCTCAGGTCGCTGGCACCTTTTAGGGTCTTTACGGTCAACAACATCTCAAGGTCGTTCAACGCATTGGGCGACCGACCGAAAATGGCATAGGATGCCAAGATTAGTCCCGAAAAATCGCGCTCGTACCAAAAATTGCCAGAATAGTTGGTATAGGCTAATAGTATTTCTTCAGGACTGGCGGACTTTACCATTTGAAAAGCCGCCAATTGTTCCCCATACTTTCGGGACAAATAAATGGTGCCGAGGCCTTCCTTTTTGTGGATGGCATTTTTCAACAATTGCTGTGGAATATTGGATCCCCCATCGGCCTTGCCCTTGAACAATCGGGCAATGCCCGAAAAAGACATTCCGTAAAAATTATCCTTACCGATTCCGAAGAAATTCTTGCTCTCGACCTTGGTCAAAAAATAGACGTAGTTTTCCGGAAGTTCCTCATAAGACAGCACCGGTACTATTGGAAATTTATTCAACTTTCCTTTTGAATCGAGTTCCTCCAATTCCTCGGTCGTGAGATTGTTGTTGAGAATGGTATTGTCCCCGAAAACGGCCAGCAGTTTATGGTCTTCATCCCGAACCGCGGAAACAAAATTCGCCTGCGGCTCCATCCTCATTTGTAATGGCCATAAAACATGAAAAAGAATGAGTGCCAAAAAAACACCGCCTACAATTTTTACCGCTTTTAGCCAATCCTTCATTTCGAGAATTATTTTTGTTAATGGTACCGTTGAATTGTTCCTCGCCCTTTAACTTTCAACTTCGTGCTTCCTACTTCCTGCAATAACCATCCTATTATTTAAACTTCGTAATTCGTCCCTCGTACTTCTAACTTGATTTTCCTCATGCCTTCCGTTTTTCAAAATCAACAATAAACCGAATAAGGTGATAGATCGCCGGAGTGACCCATCGCCAAAAAACAAAGAGCAATCCGCCGTTGAACACCAAAGCTATGAAGAGTCCGAAGTTAGATGGGGAGTACATGCGCAAATAGGCCGGCAACAAAAAAAGCGAGCCCAAGGCAACGAAAAATGTGATGACGTTACGGGGTGAAGAAAATACCCCGGAAAGCCAATGAAACTTGACCGATAATACTTTCGAGCCCAAGGCCATCTTAACCCAGGGATAATGAAAATGCAACCAAGCGGCAATGAACAGACAGGCCGTAAAATGTAGTCGAGCAATAAATACCGCAAAGAAATTGTGAAAAATGCGCCATCCGCTGTCAAAGGTCTGAAAGGGGTACGATAAATACAGCAAGGTTTCAAAAAAGAGGAACAGCCCCAGACACATGAACTGCAATTTCAGGCGGTCGTGCGATAGGTTGTAACTCGAAACGATGTTCAATTTGCTCAAGCAAAAAAGCACCGCATAGAGTCCTGAAAAATAGGAAATGGCATGAAGTCCGAAATACGAAAGCGGATATTTGATACTCCGCAGGGGCGAAAGCATTTCGGACCCGTACCAATAAACGTTGTTCATCAAGATATTATACTCGATAACACCCGACGAGATACTCAGGCAAAAAGCCGAAAAAAGCAACTTGCTGAAGACAAAACAAAGAAGGCTCGTGCCCATGCCGATAAAAAGGACTTTCAACGTACCCCAACCTTCATCCTTGGCTACCTGAACGTTGAACCAATTTTTTCTGGGAATGTAAAAAAGCACGCAGGCCACCAGTGCCAAAAACGTCAGTACCAGATAAACGACGACCGCGGGCATGGCTACAGGGTTGTGATTCCGTCGGCAAACGAAACTTTGAGCCCGAGGTGTTCTTCCAGGGCGTATTTCCAAAAGGCGCGGGCCTTGTGCACGACCCCCGAATCCTTAGGTTCGGACATCACGATAAAAACCACTTCTTTTTGTACCGTATGCGAAACACGGTCCGGCAGATAATACCCGACCAGATCCGCATAGGCCTTTTCCATTTGCTCGGGTGTCGTAGGCGGATTTTTATAAAAATTCACCACGGGATTGTTCTCGATCAAATCGCTGACCACGATAACCGTGCCTTCGGTTTTGTTAATCGCTTTCATCAAGGTGGGAAAGAGCGAAGTGCTTTCCATCAGCCCCACAGAATCCAAACTATGCAGGTTTTCTTCGTGGGCCGCGTAGAAATCGCGCCAGCCTATGGTCAATTTGTTACGCGCCTGCCCCCAATCGGTATGTGACAACGCCGTCGAAGTCGGATTGTAATAACTGCGGGTCGAGATGATACCGAAATCATAGTTCACCGTAAAACATTTGGGGTTTTCCTTCAGCCCCAATTCATGGTTGACCAATTGTTCGAAATTTTCCTTTCGCAACTCGTGTTTTGCCTTGTCGATAAGCAATGAATCGGTGGCGTCGACCAAAATGGTAATGTTTCGGGTCGTTACCGTCTCACATTCAGTATTGCAACTTGTGAAAAACGCAATGACCAAGATTAAGCTGCATATTATTATTTCTTTTTTCATTTGGTTCTTTTTTATTGTTTGTTCTGTCCGTTCGAGCGGAGTCGAGAACTACCCCGCTACCGAAATAGGTTTCGACTGCGCTCGAACTGACATGGAGTTACTAACGGCTCATATACATTATACTCCATACTAACTACTACTCACTATCCACTAACTACTCCTTCATATTTCCGTAAAATCAAAATCCCTCCAACGAATGGGTACATCATCGTTTTTGTAATTCTCGAAATGCTCTCGATACCGGTTGATTTCTTCAAAAGACTCCAGTTCCAAGGTGCTCAGTTCCTTTTCGCAGGTACCGATCTGTTCCGAGATCCCCGCAGCTTTAGCCTCTAAAACCGAGACATCGCCTAAAATTCGCTTGAACTCGGTCTTACCGGCCGTGTGTGAGCTAGCTAGTTTGTCTTCCAACTTTCGTAGCCGCTTGTAAGACCCTTTAAGTTCGTTGAACTTTAGGTCGAGGTCCATTTGCTGCGGGGATGTGCTCGCGCTTTTCGGAACATGAATTTCTTTTTTGGGTTTTGGCCTTGCCTTTTCTTTATGTCCGTACATGCTTTTGACGGCATTCGTTAGAAAGAGCGCCAAGGTGACCATCATCACGGCACCCAAAATGAGAAAGCCGTTTTTGACGAAGAAATCCTGAAAGGTCAGGGTCTCGTCAAGGGCCTGTGATTCAAAGAACCATTCCATCACCGTAAAGGAGAGTATGGCATACACGCTCAGGATCAACAGGGTCGGAAGCCAGGCCCAGCGCAACGAAATCCGTCGCGAGGTCAAAAAACTTGCCGCAAAAACAATGGGGATAAAGAAAATACTTCGCAGAATGATCTCGGGCAGGTCGTGCGTTTCGGTCAAGATGTTATAGAACAGCACGCCCTCACCAAAAATAAAGATCACTTCGACGATATACAGCAGCCAATACGGAAATCGTTTTGGTTTTTGCTTTTTCTCTTCCTGCTTTTTGGGTTGCGTTGTTACAGGTTCAAAATCATCGGCATCGATGATCTCGTCCACATTGTAGCGGGGAGTCAATAGGTCGCCGTTCAATTGACAACGACGAATATGGTTTTTGATGTCCGTTTTTTGATGGGTGATGAGCCCTTTTGTTTCGGTAATCTCTTCTTCGATAGCGGCACTTTTCGCCTTGTTCAATGCGACCACTTCTTTTGAAAGTTGCCCCTTGACGACTTCCATTTTGTGAATGTGTTCGGAAAGCGATTCGCCCAATTCGCCGATCCGTTCGTTCAGGCCATATTTTTTGTTCTTATAGCCGTTGATGATCTTCTTTTCGTCCAAAATAAAGTCGGACTGTGGGGCCAGGCCCAAGTTCGCCGAACGATAGGCCATGTTCTTTAACTCTTGATTTGAAAAAACCATTTTTTTAGGAGCTAGGGATTAGGAAATAGGAATTAGGCATGTAGCATCAGATACAGCTCGGTCTCCAAGGAAACCTGGGGTTTTGGTGTATCTGTAAAGATGGTTTGTTCGCCGTTTTCGAGTTGCTGGATCTCTGAAAACAGCGCATCCATTTTGGTTTGATCATAGACGATCAAGGGTTTGCCCCAGATCGACTGATCTTTTTTGAAGAGATTTCGTCCCAATTTCATAATAGTGTGTTTATGCGGTTTAAGAACGCCCTAAAGTTTGATTAGGCTTTAAGACGGGTTTTATAAGTTAATCGCGCATAAAAAAATTTGGGGACATTTTATTTTTAGGGTTTCTTACATTAAATAAATACTGAGGTTTTTCTATATTCAGAGTATTAAAGGCATAGTTACTAGTAACTTTGTACAAATATTTGCACAACTTAAAAATATATTATGGAAAGAGTTGACTATCAGTCATTAATTATTCAAGATTTAATCAATCTTGAAAAAAAGAATGAACTAAATTTAAATCCTTGGTACCAGAGAAGATCCGTATGGAATGATAGCCAAAAGTCCTATCTAATAAATACACTTTTCGAAAGAAAGCCAATACCTGCAATATATATTAGGCACTCTCTTGATATGGAAAAAGGCAAAAGTATCAAAGAAGTTGTTGACGGTCAACAACGCTCTAGAGCCATCATCGGTTATTGTAAAAACGAATTTTCAGCAATTTTCCCCGAAACCCAGAAAAGAGTTAAATATGAAAAGTTAACTTCTGCTCAAAAGCAAAGTTTTTTGTTAACACCTATTCCAGTCGGATACCTGCAGGGTGCTGACGACGCTGATGTTATCGACATTTTTGCGAGAATAAACTCCGTTGCAAAAACATTGAATGCACAAGAAAAAAGAAATGCTTTATACAGTGGATATTTTAAACAGCTAAGTGTTAAGGAGTCTGTAAAAAGATTAGAGTTCTGGCGTCAATATGAAATTTTCAGTGCAAACGATATAGCTAGAATGGCGGAAGTACAATTTATTTCAGATGTCATTGTAAATTTTCTCGATGGTCTTACCAATTATAATTCTTCCAAATTAAATAAATACTATAAAAAATATGATTTTGAATTTGACAGGGCTAGCGAAATGTCAAATCGTTTAGAAAGAGTATTTAATCATTTGATAAATATTGAACCTAGTGCAATAAAAGAAACTATTTTTAAAAGACCTCCTTTATTTTTTTCATTAATAATCGCTCTTGACAGTTTGAAAAAGGTAGGGTTAAAAAGGTTAGAACTTGGACTTTTTGAAATTGATGAAATTTTTAATAGCGATATTCCTGTAAGTGAAAGAGATAAAGAAGATATTGAGTTCTATAATGCTTCTTCCTCCACTACCCAAGGTATGACACAAAGACAAACTAGGAATGACTATATAAAACATTTTATTTCATAATGCCCCCGCCAAGTCTGTTTACTACATATAATAAGGCTCTTAGCGATATTCAAATTTTGGAAAATTATAGGAATGATTCTAGAACATTAGAACCTAAATTTCAACACTTTATCGCAGAGGTTGTAATTCTAAGATTATTTTCAATTCTTGAAAATTGCATTCGAGAAACAGCTTTGAAAGTGGCTTGTAAAGCAAGTTATAGAAATGGCACTGCGCCAGCATTAACTTTGGTATGTCGAAGCACAATTGATGCAGAAACTCAATTCAGTAATTATAATAGAATGAGGCCAACTAGGTTGAAATGGACCAAGGCTTCATATATAAATAATAGTACCAAAGAAGTTATTCCAATAACCGAGCAATTTCGCGTACAAATAAATAACTATGGCTCACTTTTAAATGAAATGCGTCGAGTCCGAAACCATATAGCTCATCGCACAGCTTCTACCAGAGGGGAATACAAAAACGTTATTCGTCATGTCTTTGGTGCAAATTTGAAAATTCAGCCAGGAGCATATTTGACCTCAACTAAAAGGCTGGCGCGCCCAAAAATTGATTCCTACATTGCCATTTCTAGAATAATGATAGATGATATTACAAATGGATAAAACTGTTGTTTACTTCAATCCTGGAGTTCCTCAGGTTGAAAACGTTGTTAAGAAAATGAAATTCCCTACAAGAGAAAACTGGCAAATTTTTAGCACCTTTACATTGGAAAAAAATGGTTAAAAAATATTCTTACATAAGGGCTAAATTGAATATTGTTGTGGATAAAAAAACCGACAACGATTTAGCTTATTTAACACACTATTTCCAAAATCACAAAAACGGGATTTCAGAGTATTTCAAACCGACTGCAACCGAGTATTTATCTGAACTTCACCAAAACCTTAATCTTGTTCAGGAGCCTAATTTTCAATATTATCTTCCAATCAAATGGGATATTCCGTTTCCGCCACCAAAAAATCCTAAGTTTAAGTTTATAGACTTATTTGCCGGAATTGGGGGCATTCGACTGGCTTATCAAAACAATGGTGGAAAGTGTGTTTTTTCCAGCGAATGGGATTCCTATTCCAAAAAAACTTATGAGGCTAACTTTGGTGAAGTCCCATTCGGGGATATTACCAAAATTTCGGAAAAAGATATTCCTGATCATGATATTTTACTAGGTGGTTTCCCCTGTCAACCTTTCTCAATCGCCGGAGTTACGAAAAAGAAATCTTTAGGAAGAGAACACGGATTTTTGGATAAAACACAAGGAACATTATTCTTTGATATTGCAAGAATAATCAAACATAAAAAACCAAAAGTTTTTATGCTTGAAAATGTAAAAAATCTTGTTTCTCATGACAAAAAGAGAACATTTAAAGTAATCACTGAAACACTTTCAGAATTAGGTTATTCTCTTTATCACAAGGTACTTGATGGTAAATACTATGTCCCCCAGCATCGAGAAAGGATAATCATTGTCGGTTTCAAAAAATCAATTTTCAAAGGAAAAGAGTCTTTCGAATTTCCACAACCTAAAGAGGCCCATTTTGCAATTACGGAAATTTTAGAGCCAAAAGTGGATGAAAAGTATACCTTATCCGACAAACTTTGGAACTACTTGCAGGAATACAAGAAAAAGCATCAGTCCAAGGGTAATGGTTTTGGATTTGGACTGACTAATTTAAACGGAATTTCAAGAACAATGAGTGCAAGATATTACAAAGATGGTGCTGAAATTCTGATTCCTCAAAAAGGCAAGAATCCGAGACGTTTAACCCCTAGAGAGTGTGCCAGACTTCAAGGATTCCCAGATGAATTTATTATTCCTGTTTCGAACAATCAAGCTTACAAACAATTCGGAAATTCTGTCGTAACGCCTTTAATACAAGCCGTTGCAAAAAATATTGTGAAAGAATTACAAAATTTAAATGAGTGTTGTAGAAAAAGCGATACAATCAGCTCAACAATCTGAAATTGCATTCAGTAAGTTTATCCAACCAAATGATACTGGCTCTACTGGCGGTCATCAATCTGGATTCCATTTGCATAAAAAATCATGGCCTTTATTTTTTGAAACAGAAGGAGAAAAGGGAGAAAATAAAGAACTTTTTGCAACGATTAAATGGCAGGACGATTTTGAAACGTCAAGTCGTTTTATCTACTATGGTAAAGGAACTCGTAACGAATATAGATTAACACGTTTTGGACGAGGTTTTCCATTTTTAACGGATGATAATGTGGGAGATTTACTCGTGCTCTCCAAAAAAGATAAAGAATATTTTGAGGCTTTTGTCTTAAGTAGTGATGAAGATATTGAAAGCTTTTTTGCGGCTTTGAATATTACTTCAACAGAAACAAACGGAATAATTCCAAAACAAGAAGAGCAAACAACTGAAGACCGACTTGTCAAATGCTTTTTAAAATATATTGAAGGTTTAGAAGTTGAATTTCCATCTACTATCGAGCTTGCTACAAATGCAAGAAATTGTTATCTAAGTTCATATAATATTACCCAAAATTATATTAGGTCAAATCCAGATAAAGAGATTTTAAAATGGCTTGAATCTGAATACGATTTATTCAAAGCAATTGAAAACGACCGTTATTCAGAGTTAATAAGAAATCCTTTCCCCAGTATAGAGGTTCTGATCAAATCAGCTAATACGATTCTTAATAGACGAAAAAGTCGTGCAGGAAAATCTTTGGAGCATCATTTGGAAGAAATTTTCAAAATAGCCAAACTAACATTTCAAACTCAGGTAACTACCGAAAATAATAAAAAACCTGACTTTTTGTTTCCAAATATAGAAGCCTATAACAATCCAAGTTTTGATGAGCAAAAACTAATATTCTTAGCCTCAAAAACCACTTGCAAAGATAGATGGAGACAGATTCTTAACGAAGCTGATAGAATTAAAACAAAGCATTTATTTACCCTACAACAAGGAATTTCCAAAAATCAGCTTGAAGAGATGAAACAATATAATGTGCAACTAGTTATACCTAAAGCTTATTTAACAAGTTTTCCGGGGGAATATCGTGCTGATATTTTGATATTGGAACAATTTGTAAGTAAAGTAAATCTAACGCAATCGTAGCCATAAGTATTTCCGAAATTTTTTGTTTTTCGTAGTTTCCAACCTATGAACCCCGACCACAAAATAGGCCGGAAAACGACCACCGTTTTGATGATTTTCAAATCGCATTGGTCAATAGCGGCCTTTTTATACCTTGTAAATAAAAATCTTAAAATGGTAGCATCTAAACTAGATAGTTTGACCAAAAGCAACTGGTTTAACCTTTTTTTGTTGACACTATTGACAATTACCGTTCCTTTTTGGGCTACGGCCCAGATCATGACGGTTAATGGACCCATACCCTCTGAAGAAATGGGTGTGGTACTCATTCATGAGCATATTATGGTCGATTGGATCGGGGCCGATAGTACAGGGTACCACCGCTGGGATCGCAATGAAATCGTCGAACGCGCATTGCCCTACCTGAACGAACTTAAAGATTATGGAGTTAGTACCTTTTTAGATTGCACGCCGGCCTATCTCGGCCGTGACCCGTATGTCTTACAACAATTATCGGATAGTACAGGAATCCACATACTGACGAATACCGGCTATTACGGGTCGGGAAAGAACAAATTCATACCTAAAAATGCGCTGAAAGCTTCGCCCCGTGACCTGGCTGCGCATTGGATCGGCGAATACAAGCACGGTATCGATGGTTCCGACATCAAACCGGGGCTTATAAAGATATCTGTGGAAAATCAGGATACACTATCACAAATGCATGAGAATTTGGTGCGTGCCGCAGCACTCACCCATCTAGAAACTGGTTTGACCATTGTCTCGCATACCGGATCTGACGGGCCTGCAATGGCCCAACTCAAGTTATTAAAAGATATGGGGGTATCCCCCAGTGCATTTGTTTGGACACATGCCCAAAACGGAACCGTAGATGGTTATTTACAAGCTGCCAAGCTGGGTGCATGGATCTCCATAGACAATATAAAAGACCAACCTTCTGATGATCCGAATACCCCCGGTACGATTGGTTGGTTCGTTAAAACCCTTTTGGCCCTCAAGGCCCATGGCATATTGAACCACGTACTGGTCTCGCACGATGCCGGATGGTATGACGTAGGCGAAAAGAACGGCGGTACTTATAGAGGGTATACCGACTTGTTTACCAAGCTTATCCCCCGCCTTAAGGAAAAGGGCTTCACCCAAAAGGATATTGACCTTATCTTGAAGGAAAATCCGAGCAGCGCCTATACCATCCATATCAGAAAACAATAATTGTCATTTTGTGGCCTTTTCAATCCATGCTAAGGAAGCTTTTATATTTTTGAAAAATATTGGCCATACCAAAAGGATTCGCTAAAGTTCAAATAAAGGATTGCTTTTGATTGATCATACAAAAATCTATTTCCACAAACTACATTTAAAGAATTTCCTATTTTCTTAGCGCTATGAACCCCAACCACAAAATAGGCTGGAAAACCGCCGCGGCCTTGGTCATCTCCAGCATGATCGGTACCGGGGTGTTTACCAGCTTGGGCTTTCAATTGGTAGATATTCAAAATACCTGGAGCATCGTTTTGCTTTGGGTGTTGGGTGGGGTCTTTGCGCTTATCGGGGCCTTTACCTATGCCGAATTGGGCACCAATTTTGACGAATCGGGGGGCGACTATATTTTTCTTTCGAAATTGATACACCCCTTGGTAGGCTATGTCTATGCATGGACATCGCTTACGGTAGGTTTTACTGCGCCCATTGCGATTTCGGTGATGGCGATGCAGAGTTATTTGAGTCCCATCGCGCCGTCAATTTTTAACGCATGGTTCGGTGTAGCGGTCATCTTGGTTTTGGCAGCGGTGCATTCGGTAAGTATTGGGCAAAGTGGCAAATTCCATAATGTTTCCACGGCAATCAAAGTCGGGTTTATTGTTACGCTAATCATTTTGGGATTTGCTTTTGCCCCCGTACACGAAAACGCCATCGACCTCAGCGGAGCATGGCAAGATGAAATCTTGCTGCCGGGCTTTGCGGTAGCCTTGGTTTTTGTGACCTATGCCTATACAGGTTGGAACGCCGCCGCCTATATCGTCGATGAAATAAAAGACGTGCGGCGCAATTTGCCAAAGGCGCTGGTCATCGGTTCGGCCGTTGTTACCCTACTCTATGTGCTATTGCAAATGGTATTCTTAAAACATGCTTCGGTAGACCAACTGTCGGGGAAGGTCGAAGTGGCCTTTATAGCCTTTAAAAACCTCTTCGGCAGCGAAAAGGGCCATTGGATCAGCTATTTTATCGCGATCCAATTGATCGCCACCATCAGCGGCTATTTATGGACGGGATCCCGAATAACCTTTGCCATGGCCAAAGACCATTCCTTATGGCGTAAACTGGCTGTGAAGAACAAAAACGGCATTCCGGTACGGGCACTTTGGTTTCAGGCCGTTGTCAGCATGCTGTTGACCTTGACCGGAACTTTTGAGGAAGTAATGCTATATGCCGGTTTTGTTTTGCAATTGATGGGCACCTTGACCGTGGCCTCGATATTTTGGTTGAAAGGAAGACAAGGTGCCTATAGAAGTCCGTTGAAACCTTTTCTGCAAATCTTGTTCATACTTTTCAGTCTATGGATTTTGGGCTACATGCTGTTTGAACGGCCTAGGGAAAGTACCATTGGGTTGCTTTTTGTCGCTACGGGTGTAACTACTTATTTTATGTCGAAAAAGAAGAGTTGATGTTCAAAATCAAAGTTCTGAGTTATTGATTTCTCTTGGTCACTTTTTATTTATTCCTTTCTTTTTCCATCGCTGAAAAAGAAACAAAAAAGCTAGACTGACGAAACCGTTGCTAAAATTAGCATTCGCTTTCTAAATAATCACTGACTTCTTCGATCCCGATAGTTATCGGGATCGAATTCATCACAAGACGGATTATTTCACGAAACCTCATTTCAATTTTTACGCAACCCTTTCGTAGGTCGTCTTTCAATGCTTCGCATTGAGTGAATTATAATCATTTTAAGTTTTGGATATTGGAGATATGCTTTTGTCGCAACGGGAATCGGCACTTATTTTATGTCAAAGAAAAGCTTAAAATGATCCGTTCTTAACTTCATAGTACAATTTTGTTTTTTGTTGTCCATCTAATCCCTTGATACCGTACCTTTAGGTCTTGCCAACATACTAAAAACCATCTTATGAAAACCGTATTTGCCAAACATAACCTGATGTTATTTGCTTCCACCCTGATAATGGTTTCATTTTTCACAAACTGTAAAAATGAACCGAAAAAGGAGGTAAAACCACCTGTCAATACTACTATTTTAAAGGCTCCAGAAGGGTTTTCGGTAGAAGAAATCGGTAAGGATCTTGGAGCCGTACGGCATTTGACAGTGACCAAGAACGGGGATATCTACGCGAACCGGTCCGTATTAAAAGATGGCAAGAGCATTATTTTGCTGCGTGACACCGACAAAGACGGTACTATGGACCAGCAGCAGGAATTTGCCGAAGTACCGGGAACGGGCATATTGGCCCAAGACGATTATTTGTATGCATCGTCAAATTCGGAGGTGTATCGCTATAAATTCAACGCCGATCAGGAAATTATCGATACGGAAAACCCGGAAAAAATAGTCTCCGGACTTATCGATATGGGACGTGACAATGCCAAGCCTTTTACCATCGATGGCAGTGACAACCTTTATGTGACCGTTGGCTCTTGGAACGATGCCTGCAGGGACAATGAAGCCGAGGCGGGTATGATACCTTGCACTATATTGGATTCCGCAGGAGGTATCTGGAAATTCAAAACCAATAAACCGGATCAAACCTATTCCGATGGAACCCGCTATGCGACAGGTTTAAAAAATGCCGTAGGCATCACCTGGAACCATCAGACCAATTCGCTGTTCGCCACCGATCATGGCCGTGGAGGGCTTAGCAATTTTTATCCCGATCTGTATACCCAAAAACAAAATGACGAACTACCGGCCGAAACCTTTTATGAAATAAAGGAAAACGATAATGCAGGCTGGCCCTCGACCTATTACGACCATCAGAAAAACAAAAGAGTGCTCGCCCCCGAATACGGCGGTGACGGCGAGAAGGAAAGTACCGAAAAATTTGTGGAACCGCTCGTGGGTTTCCCAGCGCACTTGGGTCCGAACGATGTGCTTTTTTATACCGGGAATATGTTTCCGGAAAAATATAAAAATGGAGCCTTCATCGCATTTCACAACCAAAGTAAAGAACTCAAAAAAGGATTTTTCATCGCCTTTGTTCCGTTTAAAAATGGAAAACCTGATGGCGATTGGGAAATTTTCTTGGACAACTTCGCCGGATTCGATTTGGCAAACCCGACCGATGACGATACCTTAAAACATCGACCATGCGGATTGGCGGAGGGACCGGACGGCGCACTCTATGTCTGCGATGATTTCGGTGGAAGTATTTTCAAAGTGACCTATTAATCCCTAAACTGGAAAAACCTTATTCCTTCTTGATAAAATCTTTTCGCAATCGAACAGGGGTATCGGGCACTTTATTAATCAACTGTTTTTTACCGTTTTTCTTGACCAGCTCGAAAGCATCGTAAAGACTCCCCAACGGGGTATAAGCCCCATATTGTATGGTGTCTTTTGAAACGGTGATAATCTGAAAAAGTTGCGTATACTCCCCCCTGCGCACCATCCAGTCTTGGTCTTTCGATTCGTACATTTTAGGTCCACTAACGGATACTGCATAAATGGTTCCGGCATCGTTGACCACGGTCAGTCCTTTTCCCTCGTTTTCAACATAACCTCTGGCATAGGTATGGTCGTGCCCCTGCAGCACTAGGTCTACCTTATACTTGTCCATCAAAGGTTTCAAACCCTTGCGCAGCTCTTTGTTGTCCCTGCCTTTGGCCGTTGAAAAAATAGGATAGTGCAGGGTTACCGTAGTCCATTTTTTGGTATTGTTGCTCAAAACGGAATCGAGCCATTTGACTTGGGCGGCACGTGCCTCCAAATTCTCATCAAAACCTTCGGCGTCGATGGAAATCAACTTCATATTTTGGTAATCGATTGCATAACACGTTTCCTTTAAAACATCCATCGGTCCATTTTCGGGTAACGTGAACTGTGGCCTCCACAATGCCGACAAAACCCCGTCGCGATACTCATGGTTGCCCGGCGTCATAATACTCGGAACAGTGGCATGTATAAAACTTCCGGCATAAAACCATTCGCCCCATTCTAGATTGGCGTCCCTGTCGTTAATCAAATCTCCCGCGTGGAGCATAAAATCCACATGTGGAAATTGCCTGTACGAATTGCGAATAACTCTTGACCATAATGATTTTACACTGTTCTGCGCATCACCGAAATAGATGAAACTAAAGGGCTTTTCAATATCGGCGGATGTGGTGGTATATTGAAACCACTCGCTCCAATAACCATCTTCTTCAGAACCATTACCCACGCGGTAGACATAGGTGGTATTGGGGCTAAGGTCTGAAACGGCGGCGGAATGAAAAGTGGCCTTGACCAAAGGTTCCCTGCTATTTTGGTTTTCAAATTGTTGCGATGTTGCCTTTACCTTTTGTATTTCCCCCAATAAAAACTCGGGGCCATCGGTGGCCAATGCGATTTCAACAATTCCAGATTGCACTTGCTGGTTCGTGCGCCAATTGACTGCAAAGCTATGGGCCGGATCCGCCGTCAGGTTCGCTATGACCCGGTCAGGCGTCTTCGACGGAAAAATCAATTTGTGGGAAATTATAGTATCATGTTCAATGTAATGGGAATGCCCATGACCTTCTTCTCGTGTCGCCTGCCCGTACACAGGTTCTTGATGTGCCACGAAACCGATTGTCGCCAAAAACATGGACAGGGCACTTGAAAAAATCTGTCGTTTCATTTTCGTTTGATTTACTGACCCCTAAAGTAGTTTTATATGGCTTATAAAGCCAATTTCTAAAAAGATGTTATCGTTAAGAATAAAATATCTTGCGAATCATTTGGAAAATTAAGGTTCTAGAGAAGGGGTTAACACTATGTTTTCCTTCATAATCATCAAAAAAAGGAACAAAAGTCTCCTTCTGTTCCTTTTCAACTAACTACTCAACTCTAACTAACTCAAGCTTTTAAAACTATTTAATATTCATTTCATCTTGAATTGAACTTAACCAAGCTTTATGCAGGCTCAAAAGTTCATCCCTTTTTTCAGGATTCGATTTTGCCCTATTGTCTTTTTCCGAAATATCATTTTCCAGGTTGACCAGAAACAAAGAAGGTAAGTCCTTGGCTTTTTCTTTTCCCAGAGGTTCATTGACATTTCCTATAAGTTTCCACGGTCCCTTTCGTACGGCCCATTGGGCCTTTTGATCATCGTAAGCTCCAAATTGCCAATACATCTCCCCATGAAGCGATTCCTTTTTTTGGTCGTGTATAATAGGCAATAGACTTTTACCGTCTATTTTATCGGTTACGGTAGCATTTGTCAGTTCCGCAATCGTCGGCACCCAATCCATCTCCATACATGCCTGGTCTCTCACTTCATTGGCAGGAATTTTCTTGGGATAGCGAATAATCGCAGGAACTCGAATGCCGCCTTCAAACAAACTAAACTTGCTTCCCCTATATGGCCCTGCGTTGCCACCGCCCCAGAAAGCGCGTTCCTCCCGGGAATGGCCATGGTCCGATTGAAAAATTACTATCGTATTTTCGGTTAGATTCTGTTCGTCCAAATAGTCAAGTACCTCCCCTATTTTTTCATCGGTATTTGAAACAAAGGCCGCATACTCTTTTCTGGGGGTTGGTAAATCCTTGTAATGTTCCAACCATTTCGTCGTCCCTTGATACGGGTAGTGCGGGGCGTTGAATGCCCAGTAGATGAAGAAGGGTCGGTCTTGTTTATTGTGAATGACTTGTTTTATTTCTTTTGTCATTAAATCGGAAAAATGCTCCCCGGAGTAATCCACTTCTTCCGAATTTCGATATAAATCATGCTTGTTCGGACCGTCCCAGTAAAAAAAATGCGAGTAGTTATCGATACAACCCCTTTGATGTCCAAAAAAATAATCGAACCCTTGGGCATTGGGCAAATTTTGTTCCCTATGGCCCAAATGCCACTTTCCGATCAAGGCCGTATAATATCCATTATCCTTTAGGATTTCTGCTATGGTGACCTGCTCGGTCGGCAAACCGTGCTTTCCGGTCTTGTCGGCACGTTCCGGTATCGGCACATTGCCCTCCAAACCTGCCCGAAGATTGGTCTTGCCCGTTAAAAGAGCCGCACGGGACGGGGAACATACGGGCGCCCCAGCATAAAACTGGGTAAAACGAACCCCCTCTTTTGCCAAGCGATCCATATTCGGTGTATACAGATCGGTAGCTCCATAACTGTTAAGGTCGATGGACCCTTGATCATCGGTTAGAATGACGATTACATTAGGTTTTCCCTCTACCTGACTTTGGGCAAATGGAAAGAATGGAGCCAAGAATAAGATAACTTCTAAATATTTCCGAAGAATTTTTTTTACCATAATCATATTAAGTATTCTATTAATGGCCTTTTCAATCGTTGGCCTCACCCTCAAAATTATCGATTAATACCCGGGATTTTGTTCCAAATTTGGATTAAGTAAGACCTCCCTATCGGGAATCGGCCATAAGTAATCCCTTTGTGGATTGAAGCTACGTTGTTCAATGACATTGCCATCTTTGTCCAATCCATCTTCGTTCATAACAACTTCGGCGGTACGCCATCTTATCATATCCTGATAGTACAATCCCTCACCTGCCAGTTCGACCCTTCTTTCTAATTGTACGGTCTCCCTAAATTCTTCCTTGCCCAAACCGGGGGTCACTTCTGGCATCCCCACCGAGGCCCGTGCCCTAACCGCATTGATAGCTCCATAAGCAATTGCCGTGGGGCCATTGAGTTCGTTCTCCGCTTCCGCCAATGTCAGCAAAACTTCGGCATATCGTATCAATATCGGATTAATTTCCGATTGACCCGGGCTAGGGGCGGTTCTCACGTCATCGTCTACAAAATACGTGTATTTCTTATAGGCAAAACCTGTTAAATCGGCAAAAAGCTCATCCCCGGTGACCAGTTCTCCGTTGAACATGGAACCGATGGTAATCAAAGTCTGTGAGAGTCTTGGATCCCTATTTTCGTATGGATTGTCAGGGTCATATAGTGGCGAAGTATCGCTTGGCTCCCCATCTGTCATCAAATAAGCGTCGGGCAAACTTTTTAACACATTTCCCTGTTGAAACAGCTCATGGTAGTTGTTAGTAATATCGGGAAATTGATATTGAACATCAAAAATCACTTCTTCATTGTGCTCGTTCTCCAGTAAAAACACACCCCTGTAGTCAGGAAATAAATCATAGGTCCCTAAATCGATAACGGCCTGGGCCGCTGAAATTGCCTGGGACCAATCTTGATTATAAAGTGCGGCCCTTGCCTTTAATGCCAAGGCTGCCCCTCTTGTTGCCCTTCCCAAATCAGTGTTCGAATAAGATACAGGCAAGACCGCGGCGGCGGCGTCCAAATCACTATAGATTACATCAAGTACTTCTTCTTTTGTATTCCTGGGCAACTCTCCCTGTGTATTGTTATCAGGTGGGTCCAAAATCAAGGGAACGCCCCCGAAATACTCCACTAAATTGTGATAAAAGAACGCTCTAAGAAATCTTGCCTCTGCCTTGTACCGGTCCTTCAATTCATCACTCATGGGAACCTCATCTATGTTCGCCAAGAACGTATTTGCCCTACCGATTCCCTCGTAACATATTGAATAACGTGTGCCAACTATTGGAAGTGTAGGATTATTGCTTCCCCTCGCAATAGAAGATGCCCCACTCCCATCATCGATTTCAAATGAATTCGGGGTCATGTCTTCAAGCTTTAAAAGCCATGAACCTTCGCCATAATAGGGTCCCAGCATAGATTCATAACATCCGGTCAAAGCTGACGTTGCATTTTCCTCAGAGGTCCAAAAAGTTTCCACACTACTTTGATCTGTCGGTTCCAGTACCAATAAATCATTCGAGCAACCGGACAACAGGCCCAGGATTAAAATAAAATTGATTGTATATATATATCGTTTCATCGTTTGCAAATTTTAAAATGACACATTTAAACCGAACGTATAAATCTTGGTCGAGGGATAATTGAAAAAGTCGTTCCCAAGTATTTCCGTTTCCGGGTCAAAATCTTTTAGAGAAGTGAATGTGAGGATATTCTGGGCATTACAGAACAGGGAAAGTTTCTTTAAACCCAGTTTTTCAGTCATGTTTGAACTAAAATCATACTTCAGCTGTATATTTTTCAATCTCAAGTATGAGGCATCCAAAAGCCAATAATCACTTCCCCTGAACAAAGTGGACTGCGCATCCTGATATCTGATCAGAAGTGGAAAACTCGCATCCGGATTGTCAGGACTCCAAGAGTCGTTTGCCCATCCTACGGGTAGGGAAGTCCCAAACCAAAAAGGCACTCCCGATACGTGTTTATTGTAAGTCTGAACATCTTCGACTCCTTGCCAAAAAGTATTCAACGAAAAATTCTTATATCCCAGATTGATGTTAAAGGAGTAGGTGTATTTGGGGATCGTATTCCCAAAGGGTCTTCTATCATTTAGATCAATCACACCGTTATTGTCAAGATCTTTGTAGCGAATATATCCTGGACGGGTGTCATTCCCCTGGAACGCATGGGCATCAATTTCTGCCTGGGATTGAAAGAGTCCGTCGGATTCATACAATAGAAATTGATTGATCGGGTGTCCTTCCTGCGTAATGTTGAATGGCCCCCTGCCATCGGAGGAAAAATCATCCAAAATAATTTCCCCATCAAGGTTGACGACTTTGTTCGAGATATAAGTAAGGCTACCCGATACATCATATCTGAAATCTCTGGTCAAATTGCGGTAGCCAAGGGCAATTTCAACACCCTTGTTCTCCACCTTTCCAATGTTCCTAATCGGTCCTCCAAGGCTTCCTACCTGTGCCGGTATTCCCACTGGCCTCAAAACATCGTCTGTTTCCTTAATAAAGTACTCCAGGCTTGTGGAAAGCTTGCCGGTAAAAAATGTGGCATCAAGACCAATGTTTGAAATGGTCGTTGTCTCCCATGAAATCTGATCGTCATTATCGACCAGAACGGCGGTTCCCGGGTTCAAGGTGCCTCCAAAAATATAATCCTGGCCTGGTGAAATGAGGTCTAAATAACGGAAATTCCCTATTCTTTCATTCCCCAACTGACCCCATGAGGCCCTAATCTTCAACTGTCCCAACCAGTCGACATCGCGAAGGAATTTTTCCTCATTTATCCGCCAGCCAGCCGACAGGGATGGAAAAAAGCCCCATTTGTTACCTTCTGCAAACCTGGAAGAACCGTCGTATCGGAAATTTGCTTCTAAAAGATACTTGCCCTTCAACACATAATTGGCACGGCCAAAGTAGGAAATCAAGCTCGATTCGAGCGTTCTGCCCGATACTTGATTATTGGTACTCCCTGCATTGAGCTCAAACAGGTCATTGCCAAGATAACCCTCATTGGAAGCCGTAAAAAAACTGTTTTTGAACTTTTCATAACTCGTCCCCAACAAAAGGGACAATTCCGTTGTCTCATTGAACTGCCTGTTCCAATTTAGGGTGTTGAAAATGGTCCAAGTCTGGGACTCATCATCTCTTTGGTCAACCCCCCGCTGTTGTCCTTGAAATGTTACAAAGGGATTCCCCCCGGCCTGAATAGTGGTGGGTTCCTTTGTTTTTGCATCATATAGCGTAATCTGTGGCGTAAATATTTTTCGCCTTTGATTCTCGTTAGTCAAACCTACATTCATTTTATAAACAATGTCGAACGGAAGTTTTATCTCTGCAAAGGTGTTCAAGAACAATTTTTGATTGTAGATATCGGCATCCCCTTCATCCGTCAGGGCCAATGGGTTGCGATACCTGCGGTGCCCGGGAATATCGAACCAGTTCATTCCATAGTTGCCGTCCTCCAAATAAGTAGGATGGTAGGATTGTGCCTTGTAAATCATCTGCATGGCCTCTGGTATACCCACTACGGGTTCGTCCCAGGTCTTATAGGAATAATTGATGTTCGCCCCTATGGAAATATTTTTTTTCAATTCAGAATTGATATTAAGGTTGGCATTATACCGGTTGGCATCGGTTCCTCTCAGAACACCATCTTGATCCAATAATCCAAGGGAAAAAGCGTATGTAGTCTTTTCGCTTCCTCCAGTAAACCTTAAATTGTGTTCTTGGATGAATGCAAGATCGAACATGATATCATACCAATCATTGTTGGGATAGGTAAAAGGGTCGGTCTGCATCCCTGCTTCAAACTCATCTATCAAAGGTTGTGGGAAAACCAAGGCTTCCTCACTGGTACCAAAGTTTCGCTGTGCCTGAGAGTACAACTCAAACCATTGAATAGGGTCTTTCACCACTCGGGGCAACGAAATTACCTTCTGCACGCCCACCGATCCGCTATAGGAGATTTCAGATTGTTCAGAACCTTTTTTTGTAGTCACCAAAACTACTCCATTGGCAGCCCGGGACCCATAAATGGCAGCAGAAGCGGCATCTTTGAGCACTGTTATACTCTCGATGTCATTGGGGTTAAGGTCATTTATGGAGAATTCAATACCATTGACCAGCACCAAAGGATTATTATCGTTCAAAGTTCCGACCCCTCTTACCCTTATGGTTGCCGCATCCTGACCGGGTTGTCCGCCTACTTGATTGATATAGACCCCCTGCATGCCCTGCAAAGCCTGACTGGCACTGGTTATGGGCCTATTTTCTAGATCTTCTGCCTGAACGGTACTAACTGCACCGGTAAGGTTCAATTTCTTTTGTGTTCCGTATCCTACGACCACTATCTCTTCAAGCCCTGCCGCACTTTCTTCAAGCATTATGGCCAAACTGGTCTGGCCGTTTAACGGAATCTCTTTTGTTGCAAACCCGATATAACTTACCTCGAGTATCGCATTTTCATCCGACACGGAAATTGAAAAGTTACCTTCAAAATCGGTCTGTGTCCCATTTGTTGTACCTTTTTCGACAATATTGGCCCCGGGGAGCGGTACGCCATCCTCATCGGAAACCGTTCCGGAAACCGATTGCTGAACGACTTCTTTTTCTTCGGCTTTTGGTTTCTTGTTAAGTACAAAGGCCCCGTTTTTGGTGAAATCAAAATCAAAACCGATCAACTCGGCGCACTTATCGAGCAAATCCCCCACTCGTATACTTCCTTTTTTAACCTGTACCATGGGAGATGTATCAAAAAGGTCAGATCTATAAATAAACGTAAGGTTCGTCTGTTTTTTGACCACTTCCAAGACTTCCTCGACAGAAAGCATGGCATCTGAATCGAACTTGATTTTTTCGTTTTGCGAAAATCCTTTTTCTACATTAAATCCGAACGAAAGAATCGTAAAGAAAAAGATGGAGATTTTCATGGTGAGTAGCAGGGGCGCCTTAATACCTATAGGACAAGGCTCCTTTGGTTTAGTTTTCATAAATTTGAATGTTAGTTAATTTTTTAATTGATTAATGTACCGGGAACGGGGGTTTAAATTTTCCAGATCTAGACCCCGTTCCTTTCTTTTTTTGCTTCACTTCATAGTTATCGTCTTTTGGTTTATTACGTAATCGACTTCGTTGGTATTCTTTATGATGGTCAAGATATCTTCGATTTTCTGGGCTTTTCTAAAAACACCGTTAAAGGTCAAGTCTTTGATATCCTTGTTTTGAAATACCACTTTCACATCATACCAACGTGATAGTACCTGCATTATACTTTCCAATGATCTGTTCTTAAAGCTGAACAACCCGTTTTTCCAGGATATCTCGTCATATACGTCTACCGGGGTTATGGTCAATTTGCCCGTACCACGTTCTAATTTGGATTGTTGACCGGGATCAAGGTTTTGTGACTCGCCACCTATTCCGATAGCAACCTTCCCTTCTACCAAGGTCGTGGCTATTTCCGTTTCCTCTTTATAGGCCTTGATATTGAATTCGGTACCCAATACCTCCACCTGTTGACCATCGGTATGTACAATAAAACGGCTTCCATTGTGCTCTGTACTAGGAGATACCTCAAAGTAGGCTTCCCCGTACGCCAGTATCACTTCCCGGGTTTCGTTGGGCACGAAGGATACCGGATATTTCAATTGGGTCTCGGAATTCATCCACACCTTTGTGCCATCTGCCAGGGCAACAAAAAATTGCCCCCCTCTCGGAATCGTGAGTACATTATGCGGAATGGTCTTTTCAGATGGTGCCTGTCCGCCCTTATAGACCAACTGCTCTCCATTGCTCGAAGCCTTGCCCGTTTCATAGGAATTCCCCTTTTCCAAGGCGATCTGTGAACCATCTTCCAAGGTCAACGTTGCCTTATCGGTGCCGATTTCAATGTCATCTTTCACCGATACTTCGGATGGCTGCTCCATAACTTGGACCTTCCCATCCTCGGTATTGAAAAACCATAAGGAACCTATTGCCAAGAGGATGGCAATGGCCGCCGCATATTTAAAACCGGCTTGGCGCTTTTTCTTTTTGTCGATTTTGTAGGAAACTTGTCGCCACCCCTTTTGAACAGCTATCCCACCGTGCCCCTTTAGGTAGTTTTCCTCTACCTGATGAAAATAATCACGATGCTTTGGAGATTCGTTGTACCAAGCGTCAAAGATTTCTTTTTCTTTTTCGGTAAGGGTATTGTTGATTTTTTTTACAATAAGCTTGAATTCCATAGAGGGATTTTTTTCGCCGCTATATATAAGACAACCACATGTTCAAAATGGGTGACAAAAAATTACGAAAATGTCAATTTATCGGCCTTAAGTGCCACAAACAGACAAAATGAAGTGTTATTTATAAAAGAATCGACAAAACAAGAATCAAGGAAACAATCAGTTCGCCAAACTTTACTTTGGCCCTTCTTAATTGGGTCTTTACCGTATTTACCGAAACCCCGAGTTCATCCGCTATTTCGTTATAGCGGTAGTTATCGATAAAACGTAACTTGACTACCGTACGCATCTTGGCCGGTAAATTTTCGATGATGCTTAATGCCTGCTCGTAACGGATCTGTTTTTCATCTTCTGGAAACCGATCGGAACTATAGTCTATGTCAAAGGCCGCCCAAGTCTCAAGAATTTTCGAGGAATCGGTAATTTTAATCTTTTTCAAAATATTCAGGCATCGATTACGGACCATCGTACCCAGATAGGCCTTAAGGTTTGTTTTGACATCAATTTTATCCGATTTTTCCCAGAGATATACAAAGACTTCCTGCACTACATCTTCGCTCGAACCCACATCAAAAAGATACTCGTTCGCATAGCCGACCAACTCGGGATAGAGCTCCTCGAAAAGTCTTTTAAATACAAAATGGTTCTTATTCCGTATTTCCTGCAAAGTTGTCTTTGAGTCCAAAACAATTGTTGAGTTGATAAATCTAAGGTAGTAATTTCATATTAATCTTAGTTTTTAATGTTTAAGGCTGCCTAAATTGCAATATTCCAAAGCTCTTTCCTAGGAGAGGTTTAAAAATCTGATATACTAATTAGTAGAACAAGCACAGCGTAAATAAAAAAGCAGTTGCATTTTTATGCAACTGCTTTTTTCTAACAGTGGCCCCACCTAGGTTGCTGCCTCCTTCGTCGGCAGCGACCAGAAAACGCCCGCTCCTGCAAATAGAAAACCACGCTTTACGCTGTAAAGCGTTTTTTGTGTTTTCTTTGGCATGGGCAAGCAAGCTCGCCTAACTCTCGAAAACACAAAAACCCGCACCTTTCGGTGCGGGTTTTCTGCTTGATGTGGTCCCACCTGGGCTCGAACCAGGGAGATTAACTTTATGATTTCCAACTATTTCTCAACTTACCAACCTAATGGACATCCGAATTGTATGCCTTTAATCAGTTTATTCGATGTTCACAACTTCAAAAATATGAGTTATCAACGAATTATAGCCGGGATAATCTCGCATTTCATTGCTGACGGTATTCAGATGCTTAAGACGGACATTCTTCGTACCAATAAGAACATGGCTAGAATAGACAACCGTTAGAAATTTTGGAATGAGTAAATTTCTCCCATTACTTTTCTCATTAGAAAAGTTATGATATATTCTTAAACTAGCTCTATCGCCTTCTTTGATTTCTTTATACCCATTGATATGCTTTAATTCCATATTAAAATTGACCCTAACTTCATAATATCTAGGGTCATCAATAGATCTCGAATACATCGGCACTAAAAAAATAGAATTTTCCTTTAAAGTACCGCTTGTCCCCACCTTAAATGCATCGAGTTTTGTCTGATAGCTTATAGAGTTCGTCCGACTTATTTTGCTAGCAATACTTAAACTAGTGGATGATTCATCAAAAAACTTCAACAGGTCCACTAAAAAATCCTTTTCAGATAAATTACTGCGTTCATGATTATAATTTATGACAAAGGATAAATCTTGGCTTAGAATATTCTTGTTTAGATCTTGAGTAGAAGCAACTAAAGTTTTTAGAATATTGCCTACACTATCTGCAGCTAATTTTGAATCTTTACGTAAATTCTCAAGCTCTGATAAAGCTTCTGATGATTTTAAATTTAGACTATCAATAATTTCACCCGTTTTTGTATCAACATCATCAACTATTGAGTCAAGCTCGGTAAACATCTCATCGAGTTTGTTATTTACTTTTTTTTCTATTTCCTTTCGGTGAGATTCGGCATCATCAAAATATGTATACGTTTTTTTAGCACGTAAAAAGCCGAGTTGATGAGACGCTATTGCAATTATTATAGAACAAATTACTAGCACTCCAGCCCAAATTCTGATGTTGTCTTCTATATTGATTATTTTCATTTTATTAATAGACATGAAAATAATAATAATTAATTTATGATACTAAGTTAAAATAGAATGGGGCTTATTATCATTAATATAAAGAGCGACATTATTGTCGCCCTCTTTTATGTGTACTTCCATAAAAATCCTTTACTAAATTCTCGTTCTCCTCTACAACATCTAGCAATACAGGTTTTGGATATCCCTGAACTTCTTGATGCTTCTGCAACGGAATCAAAAATGGAGAGCTGATTTCCATTCAGGTCAGATTGTACTACAACTTTCTTTCTTAAATCACTTTTGGTGACAAAACTTTCGGTGGCGGAATAACTCCAATAGTAACCTTTATAAGTTTTCGTATATCCTAAACAGGCATTTGCCACGGATTTCCTTTTACCTCTTACAACAAAAGCTGCAACACTAAGCGATGGCCATTCATTGATTAACCAATCCTTGTCCATGAACTGGTAAACAGTCTTCCTAAAACCTCCCCCGGAATCTTGATTATATCCAATATTGTTTGAATTATGCAAGGCTATGTAATACTTTTCCTTTTTGGCCAACTCATCTACGTCACTTACTGTATCTATCTGCTCCCATGAGAAAGCATCGGGACCATATGTCCCGATTGCTCTCTGAAAACTGCTCCCTAAACCTTTTTTGGCCTTTTGTTCATGGTCATATCTACGTTCTTCAATAGTTTTTGTTGTACAACCAATATAAATCAAGCCGGTTAAAAGATTAATCACTTTGTAAATCCTATACTCTGCTGTCATGGCCTTTCTCAATCAATATTTTATAATTTCCTATTGTTTCTCTTTGGATAACTCCATCTTTCTCAAGTAACTTCACCTTGTTATACATGGTATCTTTGGACATTGTGCCAGTCTCTACGAACTCCTTTATCAATGTGTCTGATGAAATATTCTGACTACCCTGACTACCCTGACTAACAAAATAGTTATAAAGCTTGGTTTTATTACTTTGGTCACGTCTACCATCATTATTGTTGGTCTTATATAAGTTGAATTTATTGTCTGTTCCTATATTCTCAATCCAACCATCATTGAACATTCTATATAGAGTTGCCGTATTGTCGTCCTTAGGAATATGTTTATTGTATAACATACACGAATAACTCCCTCCCTTGGCTGTCGGTATATGGGCGAACCCATATGCATATTCGAATTCCTGTAGAATGAACCTGCTCCCTGCTATATTATCTTGAGTTATTGGTTTTTCATTGCCCTTAACCATGTGATGTACAACAATTACTGTTTTGTTCAAAGCTCCTATATAGGTCTTAAATTTCTGCATAAAACTCTGTGCAACAGCGCTCTTTTCTATTTCACCAATACACATATGCCCAAGACTATCTATGAATATTATTTCCGCTTCTGAGGCCTTTATGTATTCTCTAACTTCCTCCCAATCATTATCTGTGTTCAAATATTGCGGAAATGTCTCAGGGGTTGAGAAATAGTTTTTGGCGAACAAGTCAAGTTCGTCATCATTCAGCCTTGTTATTTGTTTTATATTCCTAAGACATTTTAACCTACGACTTTCCTCCAAGTTAATGAACAAAACTTTCCGAGGTATCCCATCCATTTTGCTCCCATAGTACTCTTTTCTTCCTACCGCAAAAGAAATTCCTAAATTTTCTGCGAATGTTGTTTTACCTGTTTTTCCAACACCGGAGATTAATCCTATTGATTCTTGTGGTATACCATCCCATAAAAATTTACGTTCGGGCTCATTTCTAGTTTTTTCAATCAACTCCATGGCGCTCATAACTTCAAGCTTACCTTTAAAAGTATCTTTTGATTCCATATTATTTTTTTTTTACGAACCAGTCCGATTAATCCGACTAGTCCGATTATTTAATTAGACCTCTATCTAGTCTAAGTTCGTCTCTAAATCAGGGATAGACCCTTAATCAAAGGTGTTGACGTTTGATAGACGAATAACATTCTTTCCTTGTCTTTTCGAAGTTCCATTCACAAAACACTTATTGATTAAGCCTGATTGGTTCAAGGCCGACTACCAAATAAAAAAGCCATATCCCTCTGTAGAGTTATGGCTTGAATATCTAAAGATTAAGAACTTTTCGTTTTAATCAGTTGTCATAAATTGTCTTGTGTTATTTTACTTTTGTGCGGATGTCTTGCGGTTGTAAATCTTAATCTTTAGGCATCAAACCTTAAAATCAGCGCGAATATATAACAAATAATCGAGAAATCCAAATATTTATTGAATTATTTTTATTTTTTATGTTGATTTGTTGAATTTATATCACAATAAAAGGCTGATAGCTAAACTTTTTATAATTAATCGCGTTCTTCTTTCAGCCTTTTTAGGTGCACATTTTCAGGGGTTTTTTATTTAAAGAGCAAAAAACCGTCTCAAAACCCATATTCGTATTGATGGTAAAATACAGCATAAAAACTCCTATACTATGATATCAAAGTGGGAATAGCTAAAGTTTAGTCCTTTTATGACGAATACTATTTTTAACTCAATTGAAAGCTTTACTTCTGTCACGGAATATACCTTCCCCTTTTTAATACTAGTATGCTCAATATTCGATAATACTTGGAATGGACAAAAAAGTTCCAATAATTCATCCCCATAGGTAACTACCAATATACTTCTTGGCGATGAATATTTAAATACTTCCGATAGTGGCTTATTTCTCATGAAAAGGCTATATTATAATAATGTTTTAGAGAACTTAAAATCTTAGAACTTCAGATATGAGGAACTTTATGACTAATCAGGTTGAAGAAACTTCCTTTATTTCATCCTCGGTACGGCACCACTTCACCAATCTTTTGCCTATGGAATCATCTATCATAAAGTTTCGGTCATTTACGAATATACCCGTTCGGTCCTTGGTTGTCTTCGCTAGGAAACCATGACCCAATAATTCAAAATTCACCGTTAGTTCATATTCGAATCCGTTTCTTGTTTCCTCTTTCGTACCCACTTTAGTTACCAACAATTTTCCTTTTTCATCCCTGTCCATAACATATTCAATTCGTCTTCTAGCAGTGGTAATAATATGACTATCGGACATCAAAATGGCATCCACAAAAGCTTGGTGCCTGGGAGTTATTTTACTCCAGTCTTGAAACCTACCGCCCAACTTGGAGTGCATTTCCAAACAGCCTCCAATACCTTTCCATTCATGTGTTATAGAATCTATGATAATGACCTCTTTTAAGGCATTCTCGCACATCCTAATGGCTTTAATATAGTTTTCTGGACTATAGGGCGGAAGAAGTTTAAGTACGCTGAAATCGCCTAGGTGCGCATATAGGTTAGAGCTTCCATTTTCACTATCTATTACGGCAATTTTTGACCAATCATCGGTTATGCCATATGCCAACAACAATGAACTATATGTTTTTCCAAACCCGGACGCACCACTAAGTCCAATTTTCAGTTTAAAATCTTTTTTTTCTGACTTTTTAAGTATCATAATCCCATTTTTTAACTTCAATCACTTTCGATATGAACCAATAAAAAAGGGAACCGATTAAGTTCCCTTAATTACTTCCATATGAAAATCTTTGCCTAAATGATTTCTTCCTTTTCGATAAGATGCTCTTCAAGGAGTTCCATTTCCTCGTCGAAATATTCGTACCTATAAGACCTTTCGATTTTTTCACCTGTCTCCTCAATTGTATACATGAAAGGTTCGCAAGCCGTTTTCCTTATACTCCCATTAAAGGAAGCGCCAATTAATTCCTGACATATGTTGTCGTCAAACGTACAAGGTACAGAAGCCTTCTTTGCTGTAAAGTAAAGTTGGCCTGTATTGCGGCTTCTTACTGGTTCAACTCCTCCTTGGACAATTAAAACATTAAAATCCTCACCCGATTCATTGGTACGGGTTTTAAAATCAATAACTTTTACCATCTTTCTGTGTTTTTGTGGTTATAAATAAGGTACGGGGAGCTAACCCCAATTTCAAAGAAGGGTGGGGTGATTTTTAGGCTGGTAAAAAATCAGAAGGTCTTGAAAAAATTTTAAAAAAATTATTCGAATATTACAGGAGTGGGACTATTTCTACATTCTTCAACCCTTATAAAGTATTCGGATTCTTGCCAAATTACGTATCTCACTAAGAATTCATCCGTTTTTGGATGGTGGAACGCATATGCGTTTCCTTTGGGGTAACAATAATTACATTTAGATTCTTTTACAACCATTGATTTAAGACCTCTAGCCCTGTAAGAGCAAAAGACTTTTTCCAATTTAAGCACCAACTCATCTTTGCAATCATATGAAAATATATACGAGTTGTCCAACCTGTCCAAATAACTCGAATTGAGATTAACAATTGAGTTCACTATAGACAGTTCAATATCATTATAAAAAGTACTCAAATGACAATAATTATATAATCCATATTAGTGTAATTGTACATAACTGAGAATCAACAATATTCAAAAACCCGTATCCTTTTCAGAAAAATATAGTTCTATGGATTCATAAACTTCTTTAACTCTTTTTAATCTATTTGCTATAAAAGGGAAATGACCATACTCTTTCAACATTTGTGCTATAATTTTGGTGTTATTTAGAACATTCTTTTTATGACTCTCTAAAATAAGGGTAGTTCCTTCTGATAACTCATCGTTGACTTTCCCGCCATAATCTTCAATCGCCTCTATGCGTTTTAACCATTCCCCAAATACAACATTCCTAATGATAAAACTTGGTGTATCCATAAAATGGATGGTTTCAGAAACGCTTGACTCTTCCATTGCATGGATTGTATGTTTTTTGACCATTAATAATAACTCATGTATTCCATATTGTGCTACATCATTTTTTAAAAATTTTATCAATTCACTTGATTGACATCCGAATTTTTGAGACAAATATCTTTTAGAATAATAATAGTTATAGAGACTTGCTTTAATGACAGGTTCTCCATTTTTATTGTACTCATAATCAATTTCAGTCTCCTTTTTTATTGTTTCAATATACTTTTGAGCAATTCTGGCTATAATACTTGAACACGTATTGTTTAGGTCAATTTTCACACTTTCCGCTTCTATAATAGCCTTTTCTTTACATAATTCAATTGTATCCAATGCTTGTTGCTCGGTAGTCATCTCATTATCGAAATTTTCTAAAATAATTGCCTCAACATCGTCTAAAGCACAATTAAATTCTTCCGCTAAATTCATCATACTAGAATGCAATTCTTTTGCATCGATATCCTTGACTGCCTTCGCAACACCTTTGATTTCATTTACAGTATGAACAGATTTATGCTCTTGCCAACGCTTATTTGTGTTATTCGTTAAATAAGAATCATAGATGAACTTGCCTATAAAAAATATTAGCATGAAGACAATAAAATAACCCAGTGTACCCATAATCTACTCATAACAACAGTTAAAAATAGGCATATTTGCCTATATCATTCGTTAAATACTCCCCGAATTTTATGAGGTGGAGTATCTTGATGAACAGGAGTTTCTAGAAGCCTTTGGTAGGAATCTTAGATTATTAAGAAAATCAAAGGGACTTACTCAAGAACAGTTGGCAAATGAAATCGACGTGGAAATATCGCAAATCAGTCGTATTGAAAGGGGGGTCATTAATACTTCCATCTCCAACTTGAATTCCATTTCCAAAGCTCTTAATATTAAAATATCGGATTTATTTGAGTGGTAGCTTACTTTTTAATCTTTCCATTTCCTTGCCTACTTTTCTCTGCACCACTTTACCATAATATTCTTGGGTAATTTTCATACTCGAATGCCCCAATAACTCACTAACAATTTCCATAGGAACATCATTATACAACAAAACGGTCGATGCAAAAGTCTTTCTGGCCACATGATGAGTAATGTTCTTATCAATGCCTACAATAGCTCCGATTTCCTTTAAATAGGAGTTAATTTTTTGATTACTAAATTTAGGAAGAGCATAGTCTCTGGTATCATGATATTTATCTAAAATCGCTTTGGCTTTTGGCAGTAGTGGAACAGAAATTAGTTTATTCGTTTTTTTCCTTGTCATCTGAATCCATTCGTTATTGTCGAAACCCTTCACAATATGATCCTTTTTTAGACTAGACATTTCATTATAGGCCAACCCCGTATAGCAACAAAAGACGAACAGGTCCTTGACCAGTTCCAACCTTGGTTGAATAAAGTTAAAGTCCTCCAGTATTTTAAGCTCCTCGACCGAGAGGAATACAACCTTTTTACGCACTTTTCCTGGCTTAAATAGAACAAACGGGTCTTTCTCTAAATAATCCTCGTTACAAGCCTCTCTAATGGGTTTTCTAAAACGTTGAATGGTCTTGTTTACTGTAACTTGGGCTTGTTCCATTTCAGTCTTCAAGTAAAATTCAAAATCAGCCAAAAATTGTAGTTTTAGTTCCCCTAGTAGAATGTCTCTCTTTTGAAATTTCCATTTGATGAAACTCTCTAACTGCTTACATGAATAATTATACTTTTTCCATGTACCTAATTCCAAGTCTTTACCAATTAATTTCTTTTGCTTTGCCAAAAAGCCCTTGATGTACAAGACCGTACCAATATTTTGTGACGTAGGCTCTCCTTTATATTTTTTATAGATAGTTTCTACATTATAAGGCTCGTTATTTAATTGTAATGATAAATGGGCCTTTCTTAGCTCACTAGAAATTAGTTCAAGTTGAGCATTGATATCAACATTAGTTTTTTGATGAACTATTTGTTTTTTAGCGTCCCAATCTTTTGGACTAACAAATAAACCCGTTGAAAAAACTTTTCTAGTTTTTTGAAAAGTAAGCCTACACGAAAGGGGGCAAAGTCCTTTGGAGTTCTTTTTAGCTTTGATAATTACAAAGCGAATCATCAATCTCTGTTGATACATTACCAATTGATTTTAAGGTTAAACAATTGGCACATAATTCGGAATCTAAAAGGGGAACCTTTTGGATTGATTTGGGAACCTTTTTGGTAACCTTTTTTCTCCAAATAAGTTGACAAGTTGACTTTTGAAATATTTTAAGGAAACTCTTGAAAGCCCCTATATTAAAGTCTTTAAAAGAAAAAGTCCAACCTAAAGAATTAAGTTGGACATATAATCTGTGGTCCCACCTGGGCTCGAACCAGGGACCACCTGATTATGAGTCAGTCTCTTTATGGTCTCAAATGATTTTATATGGTCTGAAACGCCCATTTTATGGGGTTTTTAATTATCTTTAAATTCGTTTTAGACCATTCAAAACCAAAAAAAGCACGCTGAAAGCACGCTGAAAAAAATTATATGAAAATCTCTTTTTCTTATGGCAACAATTAAGGTAACCTTCGATAGACGCGCCTCTAACACGATTAAAGGTAAAAAATTTCCCTTGGTCCTACGCATCAGCCATAACCGAAAAACACGCGACATTCCTTTCAATTTGCACTTAAAGGAGAATCAATATGATTTTACCACAGGTAAAATTAAAGGTGTTATAAACGCTGTGCGCCACACTAAAAGAACAATTAAGATATATTCAGATGTGGATTTATGGCTGGATGAGCACGCTGGAGAAATAAAAAATTGGGAAATGAATCGCCTAAAATCAGAAATCGAACAACGATTCTTTAAAAAATCGCAATCCCGCACCATTTTGAATCATGGCGCAAAATATTTGAACCGACTGCGTATTGAAGGAAGGTTTTCGACTGCAAGTTCTTATGAGGATGCCTTAAAATCTTTAATTAAATATAGGCGACATTTAAAAGGTTTGGAGGATTCCAAAATCAAATCCTTATTTGAAATCAAGGATGACAAAATGATACCTTTAGAAGAATTCAAGAATTTCGATATGGAGATTAAGGCCATCGATTATGGTTTCTCGAAAGACTTCAAAGCTTACCTATTAAATCGTTACACCTCAAAAAATACTCCGGCCATATTTCTTAGAAGTCTGCAGGCCATTATGAACGATGCAAGGAAAACCTATGAAGATTTGAAAGACCACAAACCCTTGTCGAACATTAAAAAGAAAAGCCACGCAAATGCACCAACACCAATCGATTTACAGGATATCCAAAAAATCCGAAAATTAGAGTTGACACCGTATACCCCTATCTGGGACAATCGCAACTATCTACTTTTCATGTTCAATAACATGGGTATGAATTTTTTCGATATGGCCATTTTAAAACGCTTTCAATTTGTGGATAATCGTATCAAATATTTTCGCAAAAAAACACACTATGAGGGTGATTATTTCAGTGTACTTCAGAACGATGAGTCTTTGGAAATCATCAACCACTATTTAAACGGTCAAGATGATAATGAGTATCTTTTTCCAATTATCCCAAATAGTACTTCGACTGAACGTCTTTATAAGGTCAATAAAGGAAAAATTAAAATTTTCAATAAGTACGCTGGTCAAATTGCAGCTCTTGCTGGCATTGATAAAAAAATCACTACCTACACATTACGGGATACTTGGACAAACATTGGCTTGGATATGGGTATTGATATCCGAAAGATTTCATCGGGGTTGGGACATTCCAGTGTACAGGTAACGGAAAAGCACTATGGCAGAAGCGTTTCGGAAAAAATTCTGGACGAAATAAATGCCAAAATCACTTCATCATAGAGAATAACTAAACTCAAATATTATACTTTCTAACTATTAAGGTTTTAAAATCATTGTAACTGTTTGATGTTCTTTTTTATGCACCTGTATTTTTCCCCCTAACCACAAAAAATCCTGAAGCAGATTCCGTGCCATTAGTCCCTTTTGCCCCTAAAATGAAATTCCCCTATTCTTTTTTCGCTTACTGTAGTCTGTAAGTTCGTCCTTAAATCCGTTGTAACCTTCCTCCTGGTTCCCTGTCGGTTTGTCCAATAGTGAGCCGATTGCATGAACGCCCTTTCTCAATAGTCGGTTTTGCTGGATAGCGGATTTCTTTGTTGTTCTCTCTTGTATGGTTTTACGGAGTCCCTTGTCCATGTGATATCGCACTATTTCTGGATAAAGGTTGGGGTAAGCGCTTTCATCTGTCAGCATATAAGCGACCCTATCGTACTGGCCCAGTTCCATCAAATGGCCGGCCCAAAGGTTTTTCAGATTATTTCTTCTTGTTTTGATGAGATTTTCCAAAACCAGATGCTGTTGCTTTAAGGTCGTTCCCAAGTCGGGAATGGAACTTAAATAAAGACTTGTCCGCTTCGGTATCGGGTAACTTGAGTTTATGCCGGTGTAAATGGATTTGACGATAAATCCGTTCTCTCCTTTCTCAAAATAGAATCCTTTGGCATTGAAAAATGTGATATAGTCCTTTGAGGATTTCTCGAAGGATGCATGCATCCGTTCGGCATGTTTGAGGTACGCACCTAGAGCGAGGCTTTCATATCGTTGTTTATAATCTGTATTCATGCGTTCGAACAGTCCGGGAAAGACCATCGGAAGAAAAAAGGAAATCGCCGTTTGCTTGGATTTGTTGTCAGCTTCCTGCTTTATCAGCATTTCCATCATCAGATGGTTCTGGCGGACAAAGCCATCCAAAACATGCTCCTCCATGTTTTTCGGTAAGGACAAATGCCCTAAGGGTACAGGAACGGAATATTTGTCGGAATCGGCGAACAGCAGTTTGTTATTTTGGTACCTGACCCCAAGAGCTTGGAACAGGTGCCTAACGCTCCCATCCGTTGTTCCTACATCGAAAACACCTTTTCTTACTATATCCCCTATCAAATCGAACTTGCCCTGTAGGGCTTCCTTTTCTCTTCTGGTTTCTGTTTCATGTATCCGTTGTTGGATTTGGGGAAAGTTTTCTTTTAGGTTTTTCCTAAATGTATGTATCTGCTCCCCTGACATATATTTTTCAAGGAAGCGATGTTCTTTTGATTCCATCAGGATTGGAACGATGTCCGTAAACCTGAGGGTCCCGATATGTTCCGATAGCAGTCCTTTTTGCCGTCTTGATTTCAAATGTGAATTTTGAATCGCTTCCCTTATCAGCTTTTCCTTTTCAAGTTGGAACTGTTTGCTATGAATGTTTATTTCGGTCCATGCATCGCCATTGCCGAAAATATCCAACCGCTCCTGCATCATCAGATGTTTGCCAAGCTCCCTTTCCCTGAGTACATATCCTGACTTATCATAGATGGTATACCCATCAATGGTATCCAGCTTTATATCCAGTGCGATATCCATGCCCTGATATTCCTTGAGCACTTCCTTGAGGTCGTGTGGACGGATGGTCCTAAATAAATTGTAGGTCGTCTCTATCTGTTTCAACAGCCGCTTTCGGTGCATCGGCAGCAGCTTAGACCTTTTATGGCCGTCAAAGACCTTTTGGAGTTTCGGGCCGCTCATTTGTCGGTGTACCTGGGAACCGTTGATAAACCTTGTTCGGTATCCCTGTCGGTTGTCCAGTCCAAAGGCTACCCCTACCCTTCCCGATGTGCTTTGGGTCTTGCGTATTTCAATGTGATAAGGCTTGACGAGTCTGGCAAGTTCCCCAAAACTCCTGACCTTATGTTTCTGTAGGATGCGGTTCAATACGTCCTGTATATAATATCTTGTCCCTTGGGTGTCGTCGTTTTCGGTCTTTAGTTCCGGTAATCTGAATATTGGGAGTTCATTCTCCTTTTTCGTCCTTGGGGTAGGTTCAAGGCCGTATTTCGATTCAAGATAACTGGTGGTGGCCATGCTCCTTCTCTTGCTATTGTAGAGACTCAGCAATTGTCCCTTGTCATTGACATTGGTGGTTACGATATGTACGTGCTCATGTTTGGTGTCGCTATGTCTTGTTACCATGTAGGGCTGTTCCCCGTAACCCATCTTTTCCATGTACTCCTTCGAGATTTCAAAAAAGGTTTTGTCGTCGACATGTTCGTTGTGGGGCAGGTTCAGGCTGATATGGGCATAGCGGTTCTTGGTCGCGTTGCGCTGTCCCTGAAAATGGAGCAGGCTCCCGAAAAACTTCGGGGTGATGTCCTGGGAAAAGGTGTTGCCGTAGCCGAGTACCTGCATGCCTTCTTTACCGAGGACATAGTTCATTGTTCCCCTGCAGGTTCGGCCGTAAATTATCTTGGCTATCATATCTTTTATGCTTTCATCGTAATCTCCAATAGTTCGCAGAGAAGTTCGTTGGTCCTTTTGATTTCCGCTCCCAAGTTCCCATTAGGGTTTCTTAGGTTCTTATGGTGCGCCGACTTTACCAATTGGTTGATATTGTTCCCTATCCTGTTGATATGGTATGCAAGCTCCAAAGTATCGGGTAACCTTTCCTTTTCTTCTGTTTTGCCGTTCAGGACCATTCTTCTCAGCAATGGGCTTATGACCCCTCTTTGGGTTATGTCCAGATGATAGCTTTCGCAAATGGCCGTCAACCTTTCATATTCGGCATCGTTGAACCTGAGCATTACGTTATGGTAACGCTTCTTGTTCCCCAATCGTTTTCGGCCTCTTTTCCTTTGTTCCATTTTCCATGCTC
>JAUIDI010000009.1 GCA_030428705.1 Bacteroidia bacterium | reverse complement strand
CCCGCCGTCCTGTACCTCATGGGAACCATTGTCCTGGGCGCCAGGGTCGTAGGGGGTGACAACCTCCCCAATCCCGTTGATCAGCAAAAGACCGTCGCCGTTGGTTTCGGAGTCTACATTTACGGTAAGCTGTTTAATGCATTCCTCAGCATATTCACTGGTCTGAACAGTGATTTCCGCAGCGGAAGCCCATGCTTCGCCATTCACTTCGGATATTGAAACCACCCTAACATATCCACCTACTTTAGCTGGGAAATTGACAGTTTTCAAACTGCTGTCCGATGACCAGGTGCCTGAAGCAACGGGTGAGCCCCAGTCCGTCGTCGTCGAACTCACGTAAATCTCATATTGCGCTATTGTTCCGTTTAAACTACCATCCTGTCTTGGTAAATAAGTCAAACCATCAACCTCGAAAGTTCCTCCTAAACTTAATTGAATCTCATGGGGTTGTGGGTCATTGGTTCCACCGGACCATCGCGTATGCCAAAAAGTCGCGGGATTGTCATCAAAAGCATTGATACCCTTACCATCCTCCGCGGATGTCTCTTCACTGTCAACAAAGGCAAGTGTCAAATCAGGACCATTATTTCCTGAACCGTTTAATTGAGCATTGAACGTGTAAATCCCTTCTTGGGACTTTGTTATACTTGATATAGAATACCCATTGGTGAAATTACCAGGAAGGTTTGAACCGTCAGGTGCGGTCACGGTATAGTCCAATCCTTCAGGAAGGATACTGAGATTAACATCATCGCCCTCGTTCAAAGTTATCTCCGTCCCGGTTGAATTCGTACCCCCATTTACCGAATATTGTGGCAGTAAATCATCACATGTGGGATCAACAGTGCCAGAACCAACATTTATCGTAAGTTGTTTGGTACAACCATCGGCGGTATTAAAAAGATATATACCCTCATCGGCCTTAGTAACGTTGCCTAGATTATAGTCATCACCTTGTTGAGATCCATTGGGCAAGGTAATAGTCACCCCAATCCCATTAGGCAATATACTAAGGACTACTTCATCACCTTCATTCACGGTAATTTCATTTGCCCCACTCTGCCAAACCCCATTGACACGATATTCTTGTTGAATTGCTGAGCAATCACCGACCAATTTTACATCGATAACTGTAACGCAACCACTAGCCGTAGTGAGCGCATATTGTCCAGCATTATTAGTTCCAATAAACCCATCACCCCCATTGAAAGTGTCCACTTTGTAAGCCGTTTGATCCTCGAAATTCGGAAAATCGGTTACAGAACTGAATCGATTTTGTTGGTTAAAAGGTAAGGTCACAAAATATTCTTCGCCCGAAGGCACATTTGCACGTATATAAACTTCGTCACCGGCACTGACATTCGCTATATTGCCAGTTTGCCAAGTTCCATCACTTCCAATTTTAAACTGAGCGGCAATAGTGCCTGCCGGACAAGATACTACATCTGGATTTCCCTGCTGAACGCCCAAGTCGTAAAAAGCCGTGATTTCGTTCGGACTTAGTGCCTTGTTAAATACTTTTAGCTCATCAATTCGCCCATCCAGCTCATCGGTAATTCCGCTCAGGCTCTGGGGTTGTAGGTCATCATAGAATCCTGATGTGGTAAAAGAGGATTGATATAGTTGACTGTTTTCCAAAGTTATTTCTCCTGAGGCCAAATCACTACAAATTTCTACGCCGTTCGCATATAGCTTACCAACTTGACCGTCAAAAGTGGCTGCTATATGCACCCATTTTTGAGCTGGAGAATATCCAACATAACAATTAACGGAATTACCTGTAGATGTTGGAAATTCCCATTTATAAAGACTGTTGTGAAATCCGAAAAAGAGTTTAGGATAATCATGTGCCAGAATCGCGACATTTTTCTCAATCTCATCACGATAGACCCAGGCCATCACGGTCATTCCATTTTTTATGGATGCCATAGAAGAAGAATGTGGCACCTCAACGATGCTATTACTTTCAAACTCTCTTCCATCCATTTCCATAGCGCTACCAAACAATCCGTTGGCCGTCCAATAACTTTGTGTTACCGGAATAGGATTTTTGTTGTTATCACGCTCTATAATAGTGGCATTATTTCCGTAGTTTGACCCATCAGCAACATTGATTCCAGAACCTTCATCAAATTTCAAATCCAGGACCAAGTTCGGATTATATTCCAAGGGTATTTCCGTTCCGATTCGGATATTTTCGGCAACGGAAGGCACCCCATTTTCATTCAATGCAAACAGCATGTAATAACCCGGTGGTAATAGATTTCGATCAGGAATCTGAATCGAATACGAACCATCTCCAGAAAATGAAACAGGAATTCTCCTTTGCTCATTATTTGTACTATGTGTAGCCGCAGAAAATCGTATTAAACTGAACTCTTGTACACCAGCATCACCCGTTACCGTAATGGTTGAATTATAATCCGCAAAAGAAGGTGCACTAATTGATGGTCTTTGAGCCAATGACCCATCTTGGTTAAATAGATAAGGTGGGCTATAAATCTCTGCATCAAAATGATTTACACAACCTGGAGTAGTATCACAGAGACCACCACCGCCAACAAATACACGACCGTCCGACATTAAGATGGCAACACTATGGTATGTTCTTGGTACTGACATACCGGCTACACTTCGCCATGAGTTCGTGTCAGGATTATAGATCTCTGCGGTCAATCTTGAGCCCACATCTGTAAATACGACTGCTTGATCTAATCCTCCGGTAACCAAAACCTCACCTGTCGGAAGTACCGTACTATTGTGCATAGTACGGGAAAATTGCAGCGTATTCCCCGTAGATGCAACACCGACGTTATCCTCATTGCTTATATCGATTACATATGAGTTATCCTTTGCAGGTGTATTGGAACTATATGATTCAGATCCGCCAACCTTGAGTATTTTATCGACATCGAACATAACAGTCGTACCCTTCATAGAATAAGAATCGTTTGCTCGAAGTCCGGCATCCACCATCGACCCCGCCCCGGACACATCGATCCAATGCATCATCTCACCGGGCCCTGCATGGAACACTTTGCCATTTGATGCCGGCCATAACCAAGCGTGGTTATCAGCACGGTATATGCCTTGCACTTCGGTTTGTAAATCGTTGGTTGTAAAAAGTCTGTCACCTGATATCCCTGGCAGTGGTATCCAACCTGTTTCTTCAGACCAACGCTCGGCATCTTTGTCACCTATTACACCGCTCCAAGAGCCCCCTAAAGTGAAAACCGATCCATCGGATAATGTTACATTTCCTTGATATCCTCTGGGTAAATTCATATTGTCTGCAACAGTCCATAATCCTGTATCGGGATTATATATGCTAGTTCTTTCACTACTTGAGCCCCCGGCCGCAAGCACGCGGCCGTCCGCCAATGTATTGATACCCGGACAAAACATATCATGATTTGTATTTGAAGTAAACTCCCCTAAGGCCTGGCCGGCAGGGCCTATACTCGGATCAAAAATTTCAGTGAATGTAGCACCATCGACACCGCCAAATGTACCTCTGAATTTTGACGACCAGACAATTAATTTACCATCAGGAAGGTTGGCAACTGCAACCGGTACAATACCAAATGGAACCGGATCACTCCATGAACCTACTTCGGATGGATCCTGTGCGGTTAATTGAAAGCTAAAAAAAAATAAAATGAAAGAATATATGGTTTGTTTCAAGTAACTATGTCCCATAATACGGCAATCAAAAATTTGGTTTAGATACTGTAGGCTGTAGGGGAAAACAATTTGGGTGCATAAATATAATATGAAAACCAAGGGAAACGTGCGAACCAATTCATTATATCGACCAAGCCATATAAATTTCGATTAAGTGCAGAACAATCTTCAAATCCAAACTGTAACAATCGTTAAATTGAATCATCTTTATAACAAACCAATCACCTTTTGAGCCACAAAAGAGAAGATATTGATGTTTTATTGCAGTTGTGCCGTGAAGGAAAGCAAGCCGCCCAAATGGAGGTTTACGACCGCTATTACAATGCGATGTACAATACTTCATTGCGAATTGTAAAAAATAGTGCCGAAGCCGAAGATGTTATGCAAGAATCGTTTTTGAACGCGTTTACGAAACTGCATACTTTCAAAGGGGAGGTCACTTTCGGATCATGGCTAAAACGAATTGTAATCAACAACAGTATCTATCACTATAGAAAGCAACAAAAGAACAACGAAGTTGCCATAGATGACATAATGTACAAGGTCGAAGACAATGATGAAATTGCTTCGGATCATGGGCAAACCGAACTGAAGGCTCAAAAGGTGATGGAGACCATGAAACGGTTAAAGGACAATTACAGAATTTCTTTGACCTTACATCTAATCGAAGGTTACGATTATGAAGAAATCAGTACAATTATGGATATAAGTTACGCCAACTGCCGTACGACCATTTCAAGGGCCAAGGAAAGTTTGCGAAAAAAATTGATCAATGCCTAAGTTATGAAAGAAGAAAGATTAGAAGATTTGTTTAAAGAACTTGAAGACCATTTCGATATTGAAGAACCGACTTTCGGACATCAAAGCCGTTTTCAGGAAAAACTGACCCGAAATAACAAGGTAGTGTCTTTGCAGGCCAAGAAGAATTTTTCTTGGTGGAAACCTTTATCTATTGCAGCTTCCATTGCGTTATTCTTCGCCCTTGGAATCGGTTTTTACAATTCGCAAAACACTATGGATGAAAATATTGTAGAAGTTTCTCCCGAAATTTCCAACACGCAGTTCTATTTTGCTAGTTTAGTCGAGGAACAGGTAAAACAACTTAAAAGTGAAAGTTCTCCCGAAACGAAGAGAATTATCGACGATACCATGGTCCAGTTGAAAAAATTGGAAAGCGACTATTCTAAATTGGAAAATGATTTGCAAAACGGCGGTAACGCAAAATTGATCCTTAGCGCTATGATAATCAATTTTCAAACGCGAATGGATCTTTTACAAGATGTTCTTAATCAAATCGAAACCATTAAATATTTAAAAAACCACGATGATGAAAACTTTACTATTTAAATACCCCATAATTCTTTTATTAGCCTTTCCCATGGTTCTATGGGCGCATGACAGTAAGCCTCGAGGGAAATATACCAAGGAAAAGACTATCAAAAAAGAGTTCAATGTCAATTCGGATGCCCTGTTAAAGGTAAACAATAGTTATGGCAACCTGAATATAACCTCATGGAACGAAAATAGGGTGCTGATCGAAGTGCATATTAAGACCAACGGAAACAACGAGGATAAAGTACAGCGAAAACTTGACGAAATCACCGTCGATTTTGAAAATAGCAGCAGTATGGTGTCAGCCAAAACGGTCTTCAACAGGAATAGCAATTGGGGATGGAGCAAAAACAACAATGTCAATATGCAGATCAACTACACCATAAAGCTTCCCGTAAAAAATAGCGTAAGCCTAGATAACGATTATGGGGGCATTATTCTTGACCGAATAGACGGACATGCAAAAATAAGCTGTGACTACGGTCGCCTAGAGATCGGCGAACTTCATGGAAGAAACAATCAATTGAATTTCGATTATACTTCCCATTCGAATATAGGCTATATGAATAGCGGTAAAATAGATGCCGATTATTCAGGGTTTACCATCGATAGGGCAGGTGACCTTACCATTAGTGCGGATTACACCAATTCTTCCGTGCGGAAAATGGAAAACTTGCAATACTCTTGTGATTATGGCAAAATCGATATCGAAGAAGCAAATAATATAAGCGGTAACGGCGACTATATCACGGTAAAACTTGGCACCGTACATGGTAATCTCGAAGTCGAGTCGGATTATGGTTCACTTCGCGTTGCCGAGATGGCCGAAGATGCGGGTAACATTAAGATAGATTCCGATTACACTGGTATTAAAATTGGCTATAATCCACAGTATTATTTCGATTTTGAAATTCGCGCCTCCTATGCCGGAGTAAGCGGCAAAGATGATTTTGAAATCAATATCAGTACCGAAAAATCGAGTGACAAATATTATAAAGGCTATCACGGCAAAGCCAACAGTGGCAATAAGATAAATATCGAAAGTGAATATGGTGGAATATCGTTCTCAAAAAATTAATTTTAATCAATCTATAAAATGAAAATCATGAACAAATTAGCAACACTAAGTTTAGTACTGCTCTTTACCGTCTCCTGTACGGCACAATGGGGCAAAAGAGTAAAAGGAAATGGAAATGTGGTCACTATCGAAAGATCCGTTGGAGACTATGACGGTATTGGCGTATCAGGATGGTTCGACGTTGAATTGGTCGATGGTAACGAAGGTGAATTGACCTTAAGGGGAGAGGACAATCTTCTAGAGCACATTGTAACCGAAGTCAAGAACGGAAAATTATCGATCAAAGTTGAAAAAGGGTATAATCTAAAACCTACCTCATGGAACGAAGGTATTTTGATTACGGTACCTGTAGAAAGTGTAAATTCCATTGCGCTTTCAGGATCAGGTGATATTGTCGGCAAAAAAACCTTGAAGGCCGACGACTTCAAAACCGCCATGTCGGGATCGGGCGATATAACCTTGGATGTGGATGTCAGCTCAATTTCAGCCTCCATGTCCGGGTCTGGTGACATTACCTTAAGTGGAAATACCGGTGATTTTGATGCTACCATTTCAGGAAGCGGCGATATAAAAGCCTATGATTTGGATGCCGACAACGTTGATGCCACCGTTTCTGGTTCGGCCGACATCAAGGTAACCGCAAAAAAAATGTTGAGGGCCAGGGTATCGGGATCTGGCGATATCAGCTATCGTGGAAATCCTGAAAAGGTCGATACCAAAACATCAGGGTCTGGCGACATTTCGAAGGGTTGATACAATCGAGCAATCAAAAAACGGACACAAGTATGAAAGGCCTCCTAATTCTGGGAGGTCTTTTTCATTGGTACCTTGAACAATAGTATAATCCCAAAGAGAAAAAAGAGGAAAAGAAACAAAATGGCATATCTCATGGTACTCACTTGATCTACTAATGCAAAGATTACCATTCCGATAACGATGCCTATCTTCTCGGCCACATCGTAAAAGCTAAAATATGAGGTAGTGTCCTCGGTCTCCGGAAGAAACTTCGAATATGTGGATCGTGCCAAGGCCTGAACCCCTCCCATGACCAAACCTACAAGTCCGGCGGCAATATAAAACTGCATAGGTGATTTCATGAAATAAGCATAAAAACATAGGCACAACCAAATGAAGTTGACCACGATCAATGTGCGTATGTTCCCAAATTTATCGGAAGCCCTAGAAGTTATGACCGCACCTAAAACAGCGACCAATTGGATAACAAGAATGCTGATTATCAGTCCCGTTGTCTTTTCACTTTCTGTAGCCCACGAAATCTCTTTTTCTCCAAAATAAACGGCCATCAGCATAATGGTCTGCACGGCCATACTAAAAACAAAGAAGGCCCTTAAATAGCGTCTCAACCTTAGATTAAGCTTCAATTGCTTCCAAACGGACCGAAGTTCGCGAAAACCGTCCAATAGTAAATCCTTGGTAACCTTATGTCCAACAGAAACACCTTTGGGCAAAACATAAAAAGTATATTGACTAAAAATTATCCACCACAATCCAACGGTAACGAACGAGACTTTCATTGCCTCTATTTTGGCCATGTTATGTTCCTCCTCGGTCGTTCCGATATCGAAACCGAACCATTCGGGCTTCATGACCATGGCCAAATTGACAAGCAGCAATATGACACTACCGATATACCCAAGGGAAAATCCTTTGGCGCTAATACGATCTTGCTGTTCTTCGAAAGCTATGTCCGGTAAGTAAGAATTGTAGAATACCAAACTTCCCCAATAGCCGATCAATCCCATAAAGTAGAATAACAAACTAAGGTGTATATGCTCCAAACTGAACCAATAAAGTCCGATACAACCTATACCCCCGATATAACAAAAGAACTTCATGAAGGTTTTTTTGTTACCAATATAATCGGCAATTCCTGATAAAATCGGAGATAAGACCGCAACCATCAAAAAAGTAAATGCCGTTACTATGGAAATCAATACGGTTTGTTTCATCTCGAACCCAAATGCAAAAACCGGGTCATCTTTCGAGGAAAACAAAGCCGAATAATAGATAGGAAATATCGAGGATGCAATGGTAAGGGTGTATACCGAATTGGCCCAATCATAGAATGCCCATGCATTCAACAATTTCTTGCTTCCCTTAATCGGTTGTGGTTTGGCCATATCGCAAAAAAGCTGCCCCTCTCGGAACAGCTTTCAATATACAATTATTACCTCAATTCGTACTATTGAAATTTGGTGACCCCAAATTTTGCAGCTTCTTCTTTGGCAAGCGGTGCCCAAGCGGATAAATTGGAGATACGTGTATCATTCGAAGGGTGTGTACTCAAAAACTCGGGCGGTGCCTGTCCCCCGCTCTTGGCTTTCATGCGTTTCCAGAGTTCGGCAGCCTCATCCGGATTGTAACCTGCTATGGCCATGATCTGTAGTCCTATACGATCGGCTTCGGTCTCGTGGCTTCTGCTAAATGGTAACATCAGACCTACGGTCGAACCAAGCCCGTAAGCCTGATTGAACATATTTCTTTTTTGGGGGTCCTTGATAGCTACGTTACCTGCTACGGCACCAATCTGCTGCAGGGTACCTGCGCTCATGCGCTGGGCCCCATGATCGGCCAATGCATGTGCTACCTCATGTCCCATGACCACCGCGACCCCAGTCTCCGTTTGGGTAATGGGCAATATTCCCGTATAAAAAACGATCTTACCGCCGGGCATGCACCATGCATTTACCGTTTCATCTTTCACCAAATTGTATTCCCATTTGTAATCTTTAAGATAACCTGGGTATCCGTTTGCGACCAACCATCTTTCGGCCGCTGATGAAATTCGCTGACCGACCTTGGTTATCATTTTGGATTCCGCCGTATTCTCCACTACGGCATTCTCTGTCAAAAATTGATCATATTGGGCAAATGCCATTGGGAAAATCTGGCTGTTCGGATAAAAGTTCAGTACCTTTTTACCTGTAAAAGGGTTTACCTTGCACGCCGTCACGCTCAAGAAAACCGCTAAAATCAAAACTATTTTTTTCATGATTTCAAAAGTGTTTAGTGCTGCTCAAAATACAAAAAATTAATTTCCGATAATGTGCAATTCGGTAAAATCCTTTGTAATTACGATGCTGTTGTCCCCATTCAATTTAAGTTCTTCCAATGCCACTTTGACGTTATCTACTTCGATCTTCTTTATTTTAAATGGAAGGCCATGAAGGTTTATTTTGAAATTGTCATAAGGGGTGATAAAAGAGCCATCCTTGAATTGCTGAATAATTAACTCTTTTTCCTTTCCTAACAGTTTCAGCCTTCTAAGACTATACTGTCCTTTCCTATACTCATAACCATCCTGGGCATCTTCGTATACCAAGGATCTCTCTTCGCCAAGTTTGTAATATACCTCCAATACCAGTTCTTTTATTTCAAGCTCACCTATATACTGTTGTACGGGGTATTTAGGCACTATAGAACCTGCTTTAATGAACAACGGCATCGTATCCAAATCGGCTTCGACCCACATCTCTTTTCCGCCTTCTATGACTTCGTTGTCCCAATAATCATACCATTTTCCTCGCGGAACATACATTCTTCTACCTTTGGCGTTCGGTTCTTGTACCGGACAGACCAGAATTTGTTTACCGAAAATGAATTCATCGGTCCTGAAATGCGTTTGAACATCTTCTTGGTCATAATGCACCAAGGGTTGCAACATTGGTGTACCCGCATTGGTATACCTCCAAAACATGGTATAGAGGTAGGGTAATAACTGATACCTTATCTCGATAAACTTGCGAACGACATCGGTCACTTCTTTTCCAAAAGACCAAGGTTCTTGATCACCATGATCACCACTGGAATGTACCCGACAAAAAGGATGAAAAACACCCAATTGAATCCATCGCGCAAACAACTCGCCATTAGGCTGTTCGGCAAACCCTCCGATATCAGAGCCCACAAAGGAATAACCGCTCATACTCATTCGTTGTACCTGTACATTGGCGATCCATAGATGCTCCCAGGTGGCCACGTTATCCCCGGTCCAAGTAGAAGAATACCGTTGTGTGCCTGCAAATGCAGCCCTGGTAATTACGAAGGGCCGTTTAGGATAAACATACTTCTTTACGCCTTCGTAAGTGGCACGAACCATTTGCATGCCATATATATTATGTGCCTTTCTATGCGAACATGGGTGCCCGTCAAAATTGTGCCTTGTGTCAAGAGGGGCCGTCTTAGTGGGCACTTCCATTACGGCGGGTTCGTTCATATCGTTCCAAACCGCATGTACCCCAATTTCGGCCATAAATTCTTTGTACAGTTCGGCCCACCATTCCCGTACTTCGGGATTTGTAAAATCGGGAAATTGGCATTCCCCGGGCCATACTTTGCCCCTCATGTACGGCCCATCGGCCCGCTTGCAGAAATAATCTTTTTCTATCGCCTCTTGATATACCCAATAATCGCGATCGACCTTGATTCCCGGATCGATCATGACCACGGTCTTGAAACCATCTTCGTTCAACTCACCGATCATTCTTTTTGGATCCGGAAATTTTTTCTTGTCCCAAGTAAAACATCGGAATCCGTCCATATAATCGATATCCAAATAGATAGCATCACAAGGTATGTTCAGTTTTCTGAACCTGGCCGCAATATCCTTTACATTTTTTTCCGGAAAATAACTCCATTTCGATTGATGGTATCCCATGGCCCACATGGGCGGAAGCTCCGGCTTACCCGTCAAATTCGTGAATGCCCTAACCACTTCCGATATTTGGGGGCCATAAAAGAAATAGTAGTTCATCTCTCCCCCATCTGCCCAAAAACTGGTCACATTCCTTCGTTCATGGGCAAAGTCGAAATAAGACCTAAAAGTATTATCGAAAAAAAGTCCGTATGCCCGATTGTTATGCAGCCCGATGTAGAATGGAATAGCCTTGTACAACGGTTCTTGATCCTTGCCGTAAGCATATTGATCCATACACCAATTGTTAACGCGCTTGCCCTTGAGATTGAAATGGGTCGCTTTGTCGCCCATGCCATAGAAACTCTCGGCATTCTGCGTTATCTTGCTCATTTTCACGGTATTCCCCCCGTATTCATAGTTTTCTTCCCAATGAAAACCCAATTCATCTTCGTTCAGGATATTTCCTTCTAAATCCGAAATCTGTATCCGAAGGGTTTTCTTGTCGACCAAGACCTGTACCTTGTCGGTTTCTACCAAATATTCAGTATCTGTCTCGGTTACTTCCAAGCGGTTATAACCGTAATTGGCGGTACCACTGACCGCATACGAAAAATCGGGCTGAAAAACATGCTCAGTGGCGTACCTAAAACGAAAAACACCGTCTTGTAAGACGGTCAGTTCCAATATCACGCCATTTGCGGTAGTGAAATAAAGCTTATGTGTATCTCTTATATAGTCTACGATCTGGTTCGGGTATAAATTACCTTTATACTCCAGTTCAGTATTTGTGATCATAAGTAGTATTATTTTGACGACAAAAGAAGACAATGCCAATCAATATTAAAAATATATGAATACGAATTGCCAACTTGATCGGTAAAACTGTTGATTATTGAAGTATTATCACACTCAAGGGCGGAATGGTCACCACAACGGAATTCTTCCTGCCGTGCCATGGTGTTCTTGTGGTCTTTATTTCGCTATTCGCAATACCGCTTCCCCCATATTTTTGGCCATCGCTGTTGAATATTTCTTTATATTTTGTTGCTTTCGGAACCCCCATACGATAGTCTTCACGAGGAACAGGGGTGAAATTGCAGGCTATCACCAGATCGTTCTTTTTATCATGTCCTTTTCGTATGTAGGTGAGCACGGAATTCTCATGGTCCCCATAATCGATCCACTCAAAACCTTCTGAGCTAAATTGTTTTTCGTATAATGCGGGAGAAGTCCTGTAAAGCGCATTAAGATCCTTTACCAATTCTTGCACGCCTGAGTGAAAATCGTATTGCGTCAAATGCCAGTCGAGGCTTTGTTGAAAATTCCACTCCGATGATTGGCCGAACTCGGCCCCCATAAACATCAAGTTGGTGCCGGGGTGCGTAAACATATAACCAAAAAGCAGCCTCAAATTTGCAAAACGCTGCCATTCGTCGCCAGGCATACGGTACAATAGGGATTGTTTGCCATATACGACCTCATCATGCGAAAACGGAAGCATAAAGTTCTCGGTGAAGGCATAGGTCATACTAAAGGTTATATCGTTCTGATGGTGTTTTCTATAAATGGGTTCTTTCTTGAAGTACTCCAAGGTATCGTGCATCCATCCCATCATCCATTTCATGCCGAAACCGAGACCGCCCAAATATACCGGTCTCGAGACACCTGTAAATGCGGTCGATTCTTCGGCAATGGTCTGAACACCTTCAAAATTTCTGTAGATTTCCTCATTCAGTTCCCTTATAAACGAAATGGCTTCCAAATTTTCATTGTTACCGAACATGTTTGGCTCCCATTCACCCTCTTCCCTAGAGTAGTCAAGATAGAGCATCGAGGCAACGGCATCGACCCTTAACCCGTCGACATGAAATTGATCGAGCCAAAATAGGGCATTGCTGATCAAAAAGGCCCGCACTTCGTTTCGCCCATAATTAAAAATCAGGCTTTTCCAATCGGGATGATATCCTCTTCTTCGATCCGGATGTTCATACAAATGTGACCCATCGAAATAACCCAGTCCATGTGCATCTTCCGGAAAATGGGAGGGTACCCAATCTAAAATGACCCCGATATCATTTTGATGAAACTTATCGACAAGTACTTTGAAGTCTTCTGGTTTTCCGAAACGCGATGTCGGTGCAAAATATCCGGTAAGTTGATAGCCCCACGAGGGATCGTACGGAAACTCCATAATCGGCATAAATTCAACGTGCGTATAGCCCATTTCCTTGACATACTCCACCAGATCATCAGCTAAATCAAGATATGACATGAAATTGTTATCTCCTTTTCTCTTCCAAGAGCCGAGATGGACTTCGTAAACAGAGTACGGTCTATCCAATCCGTTTTTTTCCTTGCGATAGCCCATCCATTTTTTATCCTTCCATTTATAGTCCGATTGCCATACCACTGAGGCCGTATTCGGTGGGGTTTCACATAGACGGGCAAAGGGATCCGCCTTTTCGGTAACCACATCGTTATTGTTCGATCGTATTTTATACTTATAAAGTGTCCCCTGATCGAGTCCGGGAATAAAACCTTCCCAGATACCGCTTGAATCCCAACGTACATTGAGCCTGTGATCGCCTTCCAACCAATAATTGAAATCCCCCACTACAGAAACGGATTTGGCAGATGGGGCCCATACGGCAAAATAGACTCCTTTTTCCCCATCGACCTCAATGAGGTGTGATCCAAGTTTTTCATACAATCGGTAGTGCTTGCCCGACTTGAAAAGGTCAATGTCGAAATCGGTAAACAAACTGTGCGCTTTAACTTTGCTCATATACTTATTTTGTATCATTAATAATACCTAAAATACCTTCTAATGGGATTACGGCCCAACGTGGCCTCGAGTTCATTTCATAACCCAGTTCGTAGACCGCCTTTTCGAGCATACTATATTTTAAAATAAAGATCCGTTCTTGATGGTAACCTATGTTCAGATTGTTTTCTTGGATCAATGTGACATAAGTTTCCAAAAATACACCGATAAAAAACCGATACAGCGTTTCACCTGCCTTGAAAAGATCTTCCTGCGAATACGGATAATTGTCGCCATTATTGAAAATGGTGGCATAGATCGCATAATGAAACGATCGAAAAATACCGGCGACATCTTTCAGCGGTGGATGTTTGACCTTTCTATCACGAATGGTGCTTTCGGGCTCCCCTTCAAAATCCAACAAATAAAAATCTTCGTTGTTCACCAAAATCTGTCCTAAATGATAATCGCCATGTACCCTGATACGTTCCCCTTTTAACTTCGTCCAATCAAAGTTCACGAAACGGCGACGGATCTCATTCTTCCGTTCCAAAAACTCCTTTACAAGTTCGGCCGCCCTACCTTCCAACTTATGTAGGTTATTCTCGACACTATTCAATCGATTCTGAAACTGGTAGAGCAAACGGTTTTTCAGCCATACCTCGTAATCGCTGTTGAAATGCGTAGGGGTAAAGGCGGTATCCTCAAATTCAGAACCGAGTGCTATGTGCATTTCGGCCGTACGTCTGGCCATGCCCTGTAATCGCAAGAAAATACTGAGCCCGGCCCAATCTATTATTTCGGGCGGCACATCCTTTATTTGTAGCCGTTGGAACATTTCGGTAGATGGCAGGTGTGAAACATCGATCCGCTTGTATTCGAGATTGGCAAAGACCTTGTGGACCTCCTTTAGCATAAACTCCCAGGCATCGCCCTGATTGGGTACCAATTCTTGCAAAAGGGCAATCGTGATATTATCATTGTCCTTATCGATGATACTTATGCTGCCCAAGTAGGCCGGCGTATTTTTGAATCCTTTCTTCTCGGAAAGAAATTGGCTCATCTCAAAATCAGGATTCTTGTCGGCATAAATCCTTCTAAAAAATTTGATTACCGAGTTATCGTTGATAATGACCGAAGTATTGCTTTGTTCCAATCCCATAAACTTTGAAGACTTGTACTCGGTCTCCTTGAACAAAGCACTTTTATGGTATCGCACCGGAGTTTGGTCGTTCGGCAGCGAGGTCATTATACGTTCAAAAACCAATTTGCGGAAGGCCTCTAGATTGATCGCATCGATTATGAAACCTGTCTGGCCTTTTATGGTCAGGGGCAGAATCCGATCTTCTTTTGCAAAACTCTCGTCCGAAACAAATGCAATCGGCAAAAAATAATGTTGGTAAAATGCCTCTTCGAAATTTATTTCGAGCAATAATCCGTAATAGACCTCGCCATGTTGTTGAATCCTAAAATATTCGTGCAGCTCTATATATTTAAGTTTGCTCGATTTTCCGCCATACCACCGTTGTCGCAAAATGTATTCGGAAAGGATATCGGAGAGAAAAGCCTTGATAAAAGGTTCATGATCGAGCAAGTTTTCCCATTCAACGTCGAATACGTAGGGTGGTTGCAATAGGGTTTCTTGCTTCTTTTTTGCCATGGTCTTTCTATTTCTTTATGTCGAACAAATGAAAAGGAAGTGCCGGGTGCAGTTCTACAAAATTCCATTCCTCTCCCCAAATGTAGCTATTGTTGGTAATCACGTCGTGTACTTCAATAGATTGCCCATGTTGTATACCCATCTCATGCAATGGAAGCTGTACCATACCTCTTTGCGAATAATGGTTGTCCAAATTAATAATGGTCAAGGTCTCGTCGCTTCGATCGTCGTTCCATTTATAAAATGCAATTAACCTATCGTTTTCAATAGTACAAAATCGTATGTTATTCGTTTGTTGCAACGATCCGTGCATTTTTCGAGCGACATTCAGTTTGGTGATCACGTGGGTCAATTTGTTTTCCACGGTCCAATCCCATTGGCGAATTTCGTACTTCTCGGAGTGCAGGTATTCCTCTTTTCCCGGTATGGCTTCGCTGACCATATATTCGTATACAGGCCCATATAACCCCAAATTTCCACACAGGGTCGCCGCAAGGGCATAGCGCAAAATATGCATCGCCTCATTGGCCCCTTGCAAGTGGTAGGGGTTGATATCCGGCGTGTTCGGCCAAAAATTGGGCCGGTAATACTCACGCATTTCACTTTGGGTCAGTTCGGTCATATATTCGATAAGCTCATGTTTCATGACCCGCCAGGTAAAATACGTATACGACTGTGAAAAACCTTGCTTGGCCAATTGTTGCATAACCTTGGGGCGCGAAAAAGCTTCGGCCAAAAAGAGTACGTCAGGATGTTCCTTCTTGACTTCCGAAATCAACCAATTCCAGAAATAATACGGTTTTGTATGCGGATTATCGACCCTGAATATACTGACACCGCAGTCGACCCAATGCAAGGTAACGCTCAAAAGCTCTTCCCAAAGTTGCTTATATGCCTTGGATTCAAAATGAAAGTTGACAATATCCTGATACTTTTTGGGAGGGTTTTCGGCATACTGAATAGTACCGTCCGGCCTTTTGCGAAACCATTCGGGGTGTTCCGTAATATACGGATGGTCCGGTGCCGCCTGAAAAGCCAGGTCCATGGCGACCTCGATACCTTCCGCTTTCGCCTTCTTGATTAGCGCTTTAAAATCTTTTTCAGTACCCAGTTCAGGATGAATCGACTTATGTCCGCCCAGTTTGGAGCCTATCGCCCAAGGCACCCCGGAATCGCCCTCTTCGGCATGGGTCGTATTGTTCTTTCCTTTTCTATTTTTTTCACCTATCGGATGGATGGGCGGAAAATACAGGGTGTCGAACCCCATTTGTGCAATTCTTGGCAATAAGCGTTCGCAATCCCTGAAAGTACCATGTTTATTGGGTTCCGGGGAAGATGAACGGGGGAAAAACTCGTACCATGTACTAAAATTCGCTTTTTTTCGGTCTACATACACCTGAAGCGTTCTGCTGACGTTCGCCAAAAACCGTTGCGGATATTCAATAAACATGCGATGAAGATCATCGGAAGTTGCCGCTGCAATCGCCTCTTCATATTTCACATCATCCTGAAATATAGCTGACCAGTTTTTGAGCTGTGCCTTGGTCTTGGCCGGCACTTTCTGTGCCAAAAAATTCAAGTATTGAACGCCATCCAATAACTCACTTTTGACATGCTGGCCATCTTTTAGTTTTGCTATTATACCGTGCTGCCAATTCAAGGCATTGTCGACCCATCCTTGAACCTTATACTCGTAAAATCCTTGTTTTGTAACAAAAAACGATGCAGTATGGGCATCGTTGCCCTCGTGCCGCATTCGAACACTTTCGAATACTTTTTGATTTTCATGCCTGAAAAGCACCTCACATTGAACAACATCGTGACCGTCGCCAAGCACATCGGCGTTCACGGTGACGTTTTCACCTACCACACGTTTAATAAAAAAAGAGCCACATTCGATTTGGGGCCTAATATTTTCTATAACAACGCGTTGTTGTTTTAGCATAGTTTTTGGTTTGATGGTTCTGTTAAAAATAGGGAAATAATATCAAACAAAAATCAATAGCGCTACGATAATCCGAACATCGACAAACTATAACGTTTTCGCTATCCGATCGTTTTTGGAACGCTTTTTGAACGAATCTAAACCAAGACACTAACAATACCTTTGTTTCAATTATTTAAACTTTAGAATTATGAAAAAAATCACATTAGTACTCGGAGCTTTTATCACTTTATTTTTTGTTGCATGTGAAGGCCCCCCGGGACCTCCAGGGTTTGATGGACTTGACGGTTTGGATGGAAGGGACGGTCTGGATGGCCTTGATGCCGAATTGAGCAAAGTCATGGACATTGAAGGTGATTTTACATTGGACAACGATTACTCGATTTTCTTTGAATTTCCACAAAACATCGAAGTGTTCGAAACCGATATCGTATTGGTCTATATCCTATGGGACCAAACCGAAGACGGCAATGGCGACCCCGTTGATATATGGAGGCTATTGCCCCAGACCCGGATATTGGATCAAGGCCTGTTGCAGTACAATTACGACCATACTTTTTTCGACGTTAGTATTTTTCTAGAATCCGACTTTGATTTGGACACTTTACAACCGGGCGATACCGATAATCAAATTTTTCGTATTGCCGTGGTACCGGCCGAAACCCTGGCCAGTTCAAAAATGGACAAGTCGAACATCGAAGGTATAATGGGCATGCTGAACATTAAGGAAAACGATGTTCAAAAAATTAGCTTGAACTAAACTTTCCATATAAAAGGCAAAAGCCCCTAGAATAAATAATTCTAGGGGGCTTTCTTATTTCCAAGGATAATTCTTAATACGTTTTAAACTCTAATCGGTACATCTTAATTTTGAAAGGAACAATTTCTATTTACGACAAACCATGTAAAATTATTAAGATGGGTATAAATAAAATTCTATGGGCAACATTAGCACTGGTCTTGACGAGTTGCAACGGCCTTTCACAAGAGAAAAAATCGACCGTAGCCGCCAAGACTTCGGAAAATGAAACTTTTAAGGTAAACAAAACGGAAGCTGAATGGAAGCAAGAGTTGACCGATATGCAGTTTTACATTCTAAGAAAGGCGGGTACCGAAAATCCTGGAAGCAGTGAACTCCTTGACAATAAGGCCAAAGGTGTATATGTATGTGCGGGTTGCGGCACCGAACTTTTCAAAAGTGAGCACAAGTTCGATTCAGGTACCGGATGGCCTAGTTTTGACCGGGAAATATTGGGGAATATCGGCTATGATGTAGATTACAAAATCGGATATAAGCGTACCGAAGAGCATTGCGCCGTTTGTGGCGGCCACTTGGGCCATGTCTTTGATGACGGACCTCGACAAACGACTGGAAAAAGACATTGCATCAATGGTGCCGCGCTACAATTTGTTCCTTCGGAATAAAATACCAAATTCTTAAATCAAAACAAGTAACTATCATTGGATTGTTCCAATCCCTCTTATAAGTACCGTCTTGAAATAAATTGATTATTTTTTACCATGACCCACTCAGAAAACTATCTCAAAAGTATCCGTTCTGAATTGCTGAAATACAAAGCGTACGGTGAAAAGACTTTTGTCCAACTCAATGAGGAGGATATTCATTGGAAATACTCGGAAACGGACAATAGCATAGCCATAATCGTAAAGCATATCGTAGGCAATATGTTGAGTCGCTTTACAAATTTTCTAACGGAGGATGGAGAAAAGTCATGGCGGCACCGCGATACCGAATTCGAAAATCCGTACAAGACGAAGGAAGAAATGTTGGCCGCTTGGGATAAGGGATGGGGGTGCCTCTTTAAAGCCCTTGACGAAATAAACGATGACAATTTTGACACACTGGTCAAAATCAGGAACGAAGACCACACCATTATCGATGCGCTGACCCGCCAATTGGCACATTACGCGGGGCACGTGGGCCAGATTATTTTTATAGGGAAAATGATAAAGGGCCCTGCTTTCGATTCATTGTCAATTCCAAAAGGTCGCTCGGGCGTGTTCAATGCCAAAAAATTTGGGAATCGTTAACCCGAAAATCCTATTTCCGGCAATTTTTAAATCCTTATAGAAAGAATTTTAAAAAGTCCTTAATAATAAGGGCTGTCTGTTTCCACTTTTTGAATTTTGGAATTTGCTAATTGGAATTTGATTTCCGTACTTTTGCACTTCCTCGGTTATACGTCGGAAGTAAACTGCCTCGGGGTAGGCCTACGAGGCATTGAAAGGGAACCTATTTTAGATTTCGCGCCGGCGTCGGAGCATATAAATCTCGATTATCGAGTAAAATTGAAAAACTAGCGTTATGAGCAAATTTGATGTTATTGTTTTGGGCAGTGGCCCAGGGGGGTATGTTACCGCGATAAGGGCCTCACAATTGGGTTTTAAGACGGCGATCGTCGAGAAGGAAAACCTCGGTGGAGTCTGTTTGAACTGGGGGTGTATACCTACCAAAGCGTTGCTCAAATCGGCCCAAGTATTCGAATACCTACAACATGCAGGTGATTATGGCCTAAAAGCGGATGGTATCGACAAAGATTTCGGGGCCGTGATCAAAAGAAGCCGAGGTGTTGCCGACGGTATGAGCAAGGGCGTACAATTTCTGATGAAAAAGAACAAAATCGAAGTCATCAACGGATTTGGAACCCTAAAACCAGGAAAGAAACTATCGGTCAAAGACGAAGATGGAAAAGAAACCGAATATAGTGCCGACCACATAATCATTGCTACTGGTGCTCGAAGCCGGGAATTACCAAGTTTGCCCCAAGACGGTAAAAAGATAATCGGATACCGCGAAGCTATGTCATTGGACAAACAACCCAAGAAAATGGTGGTTGTGGGCAGTGGTGCGATCGGTATCGAATTTGCCTATTTCTACAATTCAATGGGTACCGAGGTAACGGTGGTCGAATATCTTCCTAATATAGTCCCTGTTGAAGATGAAGATGTTTCGAAACAATTGGAACGCAGCTTTAAAAAAGCGGGTGTCAAAATTATGACTTCTTCCGAGGTTACCAAGGTAGACACCTCAGGTGATGGTGTAAAAGCCACGGTCAAAACCTCAAAAGGCGAGGAAATATTGGAAGCCGATATTGTTCTTTCTGCCGTGGGCATTAAATCGAATATCGAGAACATAGGGCTTGAAGATGTCGGCATTGCCACCGATAGGGACAAAATATTGGTGAACGATTTCTATCAGACCAATATTCCGGGCTATTATGCCATTGGCGATGTTACTCCCGGTCAGGCCTTGGCCCATGTAGCCTCTGCCGAAGGTATTCTTTGTGTCGAAAAAATCGCTGGAATGCATGTAGAGGCGCTTGATTACGGCAACATTCCCGGATGTACCTATTGTATGCCCGAAATTGCCTCGGTCGGACTTACCGAAAAACAGGCCAAGGAAAAAGGCTTCGATATCAAAGTTGGCAAGTTTCCGTTTTCTGCAAGTGGCAAGGCGAAGGCATCAGGCAATGCGGACGGTTTCGTAAAAGTAATCTTCGATGCCAAATACGGTGAGTGGTTGGGCTGCCATATGATCGGTGCCGGGGTTACCGATATGATAGCCGAAGCGGTCGTTGCTCGAAAATTGGAAACAACGGGGCACGAGGTCCTTAAGGCCGTACATCCCCACCCTACCATGAGCGAAGCGGTCATGGAGGCGGTGGCCGCGGCCTACGATGAAGTTATCCACCTATAAAATCAGGTCGAACGTGGTCGAGACCTAATCGGTATTCGACCGTACCATAAAAAATATGCTAACATCTTTCAGAATTACAGCTGTGCTTGAAGGAATTTCTTATCTCGCTCTTTTCGCGGTGAGTATGCCCTTGAAGTATCTTGCCGAAATTCCCGAACCTAATAAATATGTCGGCTATGCGCATGGATTTCTGTTTATTGCCTATATTATTTTGGCCATAGTCTTTTGGATAGAAAAGAAATGGAATATCAAAAGGTTGGCCGTTTTGATTATTGCGTCGTTGCTACCCTTTGGCACCTTTTACATGGATAAAAAGTATCTGAAACCGTTAAGCGACTGATCGAATTACGCACCGCTTCCCAAAAAACTCCGTATCGCCAAGTCATAGCTTTGAAGTCCGAAACCGAGAATCACACCTTTGGCACCGGAAGAAATATAAGAGACATGGCGAAAATCTTCGCGCTTGTGCGTGTTCGAAATGTGTACTTCGACCACCGGAGTCTCCACGGCCTTTACGGCATCGCCGATACCCACCGAGGTATGTGTATAGGAAGCAGCATTGAGTACGATACCATCATATGAAAATCCCACTTCTTGAATCTTATCGATAATCTCGCCTTCAATGTTCGATTGGTAATATTCCAATTGGATATCCTTGAACCTAAACTGTAGCTTTGAGAAATAATCCTCAAATGTCTGGTTGCCATAAACTTCGGGTTCCCGTTTTCCAAGTAGGTTGAGATTGGGCCCATTGATAATGATCAGTTTCATGGTGTAAATGTAGCGAATAGTTGTTCATTGAACAACGAACGAATTTCACCACCAATTTCAAACATGGTTTTTGTTCGTTAGGGCAAGTAGTATTTTTTTAGATAATAAAACCAGGCCTTCTGTGGGTCGTTTGAAAATCAAAAACTATCTAAAGTGTCGTGCTGACAGAAAGGTATATACAAAACCCATGGTCACGGTCGACCATGTTTCATTGTCTACTTGTATTACACTATACGAAAAGTTCAGCTCTGATTGGGCGCCCATCTGAAAACCGATTTGGGGTCGATAGTACAATCCTCCGTCATTACCATTATTGAGACCAATTGCCTGACCGATATCTCCGCCGAACGAAAATGAACGCGAAGGCCAGATACGCACCGAGGCGGCCACGGGTGCAAATTGTATACTGGGTGATTTAGTGGAAATAACCTCGTCTTTGAATTGTTCACCGAATCCGTGCACGACCCCTGCTTTTATCCCAAGGTCGAATATCTTATTGGGAGCCCACATATAGCCTAAATCGGCGCCTATTACAAGGCCTACCCTATCATTGAACTCCCCAATTGGAATTCCACCGTGCGCACCGATTTTGAATCCTTCTTGTGCACAAATTCCGGTGACAATGAAAGCGAAAATTAGAATCAATATTTTTTGACGCATTTTGGGTTGGATTTTAGTTTGATACCAACGAAACTAAATCCTTCGTCAAAAAATCCCTTATTTTTGTTGCAAAAGGGTCAAAAAAAGTTGTGGAAAGCTGAATATGTGCTTTTTGCAGCGCAAACATTTCATTATAAACCATGGAAAAATGGTTTATGATTCATTTAGGCCGACTTGTCATTTTCAAAAGTTTAGAAAAAATAGGAAGCTCCTATCTGCGCTGCAATATTATAAGTATCCAAATTATCGAATACTTTGATAAATCCTGTATTAAAGCGAAGTTGAAAGTAAATATTATCATCTAGACGATATCCGCCACCGATGCCCAATCCAACATCGATTGTTTTCGCATCTATATTAAAATCATCGTAATTTCCCCCCAACAAAACCCCTAGTTGCGGTCCCAGTTCAACAGCGATTTCTTCAGTAATATGGTACTTACCCATTACGGGTATGTTTACATAAAAAAGGTTCAGGTTATCTCCGATGCCCCGTGTTCCTTGAAGTGTGAGCAAAAGCTCAGGATCCAGATAAATATCTTCAGTTATCGGAATCTCTGCTATACCACCTACTTGAAAACCTATATGCGGCGTATTATCGACTATGCCGTCTCCCCTTAAATCAGAGACTACAAGGCCTGCCTTGGCACCTAACAAAATTTCTCCCGAACCACTACCGACCAAGGACGTACCTTTAATAACGGTCTGTGCGTTCAAGAATGAAGTCGCCAAAGTCAAGGAAAAAACAAAGGGAAAAAATGCTCTGTACATCAGTTCAAGATATTAGATTAATTACGAAGAAGGTTTCTCACACAAAGATACAAAGACCAGTTACTCAACTGCCAATAATTTGAAATTAATCGTTCAAAGGAAACCAGCTATGACGCTCAAAAACAAAATAAAAGCAAAGAGCGGAAGATAATCTTCCGCTCTTTGTAAATATTAACAAGGTAGCCTCTCAAAGGAAGTATATAGCAGATATCTGAAAGACCCGGTTCTTTGAACTTATATCTTTGATCGCATTGACAATACCCGCATTGAACCTAAGCTGAAAATAGAGATTATCGTCAAGTCTATAACCTGCACCAACTCCCAATCCAATATCGATACCGTTCGATTCTTGGTCTATCCCAGGTGTACCCGCAAAGCTATTGCCTTCAAGATTATCCGACAGCATTAGACCCAATTGCGGACCGGCCTCGATATAAATCTCATCGAAAACGTTAAATTTGACCATTACCGGTACGTTAAAATACCAAAGGTTCAGATCATCTTGAAAATATCCGCCGCTACCTTGCAATGAAATCAATGCTTCGGGCTGCACATAGAATGCTTTAGTAACTGGTATTTCTAAAGCCGCTCCCAAATGGAAACCGGGTTTTATATCATAGCTATAAATGGCATCACCGCCCAGCTTAGCTGCATTAAAGCCGGCCTTCGCCCCAAACCGAACAAAATCTTGGGCAACACCAATTGCAGTAAAAGAAAGTACAAGAATAAGAATGGAGTAAAGTTTATTTTTCATATCAGTAGTGTTTAGGTTTGTTTCGATAACAAACTAAAATACATAATAATCCGAACTAAAACCCCAAACAAACTAGAATTTATAGGCTATCCCGACATTAATGGTCACGTTCTTAAGATCCAGCGCACTACCTAAAGGACCTGAATACCTATCGGTCAAAGAAAAGGCGTATCTACCCTGAACCATAATATTATCAGTGATATCGTAACCAGCACCTACCCCGAATTCGACGGCGGTCGTTTTGACCAAGTCATCCACATTTCCGATATCAGGGCCATCAACGGCCAAGATGGCATCCCTAGTGTCGTTCAATAACGCCTTAAAATCGGCAATATTCGAAGAATAGCTGAACTGAGGGCCGGCCTGTAGGTGAAATTTATCAGCCACGTAGTATTTGGCCATTATCGGTAGATAAAAAAATGAAAGGTCGCCTGCCTTGCCATAGGTCAATTCAGGTTGAACGTGAAATCTTTCGGAAACCGAAATGTCGCCTAAAACACCCGCGTAGAAACCCGTTTTATTGGCGGCATCGATATTGGCAATATCAAAACCGAACAACGATATTTTCATGTCGGCATTCGTATTTAGGAGTCCGGCGGTCACTCCAAATCCAACAGGTTCTTGGGCCTGACCGATCGCAAAAGTCAATAAACTTACTAAGGTGGTAAAGAATAATTTTTTCATAATAGTGTAGTGTTTAAAGTGATATAATTAATTTCATCAGGCCAATTACAAATACGGTGCCATATTTATAACTTATTGATTTACAGATAGTAATATATGCTGTTAAAAATTGAGGAGCGAATTCTCGTTATTCCTGTTTCGACGACGGATACAATTATCGCGACCTGCTAAAAACCCATCGGTGTATATCCTATCTTTTTAGAAAAGGCATTGCACTGTATATTTACATTATGAACTGGACCAAGGCAATAGCGGATTATCGGCATTACCTCAAGATCGAGCGTGGTCTATCGCAAAACTCCATTACAAACTATATATTGGATATTGAAAAGCTCGTTCTTTTTTTAGAGGATAATGAAATCGTCGAAAACCCCGTCAACCTATCGAAGGAGATTGCCCAAAAATTCATCTATGAGGTAGCCAAAACTTTGAATCCAAGGTCCCAGGCACGCATTATTTCTGGTCTCAAGAGCTTTTTCAACTATCTTGTTTTTGAGGATTACCGTGAGGACAACCCCATGGATCTTATCGATTCGCCAAAGATCGGACGCAAACTACCGGATACCTTGTCGGAAACCGAGATCAACGAACTAATCGGTGCCATCGACCTTTCAAAACCCGAAGGCGAGCGCAACCGGGCTATTCTGGAAACCCTTTATGGCTGTGGACTACGGGTATCCGAATTGACCGGTCTACGAATCTCCGATCTTTATTTTGAGGAGGATTTCATAAAGGTAACCGGCAAAGGCGACAAACAGCGGTTCGTTCCTATTAGTTCGATCAACAAAAAGTATATCGATATCTATAGAAAAGAAATTAGGGTCCACCAAAAGGTTCAGAAAGGCTTTGAAGATATTCTTTTCTTGAATCGAAGGGGCAAAAATTTGACCCGGGCCATGATTTTTACCATTATCAAAGAACTGGCCAAGACAATCGGATTGAAGAAGACCATTAGTCCACACACCTTTCGACACTCTTTCGCCACACATTTATTGGAAAATGGTGCTGACCTTCGGGCCATTCAACAAATGTTAGGTCACGAAAGTATTACCACTACCGAAGTATATATGCATGTCGACCGTACACATCTGACCGAAGTGATGCATAAATACCATCCGAGGAATTGATTTAAATACCCTTTGCCTAATCCTTAAAAGCCGAATAATCCTTTTTATAAGGGCGAATAATCAACCGCGCCTCACGGTCAAAGCGTACATAATTGTAGACCCAATTAACAAATACCACCATTCTGTTCCTAAACCCGATCAGAAAAAAAAGATGGACGAACATCCAGACAAACCAGGCAAATACACCCTGAAACCTGAAATTGGGCAAATCGACTACGGCCTTATTACGCCCTATGGTCGCCATGCTTCCCTTATCCTTGTACACGAAAGGTTTCAAAGGTTTTCCGTTTATAAGGCGAACCAGGTTCTCACCTAAATTTCTTCCTTGCTGTATAGCCGGTTGTGCCATCATGGGATGACCACACGGGTTTTCTTCGGTAACGATGCTGGCCACATCACCGACGGCAAAAATCTCTGGATGTCCTTCCACCTGATTGAACTCGTTGACTTTAAGACGATTGCCACGTACTACGATATCTTTTGCATCAAGCCCGTTGACCAAGGCACCTTGGACTCCGGCAGCCCAGACAAGGGTCGCTGTTTCAAAGGTCAAGCCCTCGGTCATTGTAGTCACCGTCTTGCCATCGTAACCGGTAACCCGTGTATTCTTCCAAATCTGAACGCCCAGTTTTTCCAAGAAATCCTCAGCCTTTTTTGAGGCTTGTTCGCTCATTTCCTTCAAAATACGGTCACTTGCCTGAATAAGGTTAATCTGCACCCTGCGCGTGTCGAGATCAGGATAATCCTTGGGCAATATTCCTTTTTTTATTTCCGCCAAGGCACCTGCCAGTTCGACACCGGTCGGTCCGCCCCCGACGATAACGAAATTCATCAAGGCATCACGTTCGTGCATCTCATCGGTCAAAAGGGCCTGTTCAAAATTTTCAAGAATGAGGCTCCGAAGATTCAGCGATTGTGGTATGGTCTTCATGGCCATACTGTTTTTCTCCATTTCGACATTTCCAAAAAAATTGGTTTCCGACCCCGTGGCCAAGACCAGGTAATCATAGCTCAGATTACCGATGTCGGTCTCCAACATCTTTTTGTCTGTAAGTACTTTGGATACGTTCGCCAATCTGAAATAAAAATTCGGAAAATCTTTCAATACTTTTCGAATCGGATAGGCAATGGAGTCGGGTTCCAATCCTCCAGTCGAAACTTGGTAAAGCAAAGGTTGAAAATTATGGTAGTTATGCTTATCGAGAAGTACGACCTGAACTTCTTTTCCACTTAACTTTTTAGCGAGGGAAATACCCGCGAACCCACCACCGATTATTACGATTCGAGGGTAGTTTGACTTTGGAATGTTCATAATTAATATTCTCTTGCAAAACTAAACAAACGTTTATAATCTAGGGGAAAGAATAACCGTTTGATTATATTTAGGGATTGATTTTTAAAACCATGATAAAATGAGGAAAACACTGTTGGCTTTTACCATTGCATTATACACAATACATTACGCCTCGGCGCAAAAAAATGCAGACGATATCATAAAAAAACTTGACCAAAAATCCGAAACTTATGGCGACATAGCACAGGAGATTTGGAATTTGGCCGAAATGGGCTACCTAGAGGAAAAAAGTAGCGCATTATTGCAAAAAACCTTGTCGGATGCCGGGTTTACTATCAAAAAAGGGGTGGCAGGAATTCCGACCGCCTTTATCGCCGAATTCGGTTCAGGTTCGCCCATAATCGGCATCATGGGCGAGTACGATGCACTTCCAGGACTTTCGCAGGAAGCCGTTCCAGAAAAAAAATCGGCCGGAAAGGCCGCCGGCCATGCCTGTGGCCATCATTTGTTCGGTACTGCCTCTACTGCCGCCGCTATCGCAACCAAAGATTGGATGGTCGCCAATAAGGCCAAGGGTACGATCCGCTTTTACGGAACACCGGCCGAAGAAGGCGGTTCGGGCAAAGTCTATATGGTACGCGAGGGTCTTTTCGACGACGTCGATATTGCGCTGCATTGGCATCCAAGTTCGCAGAACGCGGCAAGTGCCGGGGCCGCTTTGGCCAATAAATCGGCCAAATTTCGGTTCCACGGTGTTTCGGCCCACGCGGCAGGGGCTCCAGAAAGGGGGCGTTCCGCACTGGACGGTGTTGAAGCAATGAATGTTATGGTCAATATGATGCGCGAACACATTCCCCAAGAAGCGAGAATCCACTACGTCATTACCGACGGTGGAAAGGCCCCAAATGTAGTTCCTGATTTTGCCGAAGTCTACTACTATGCCCGTCATGGAAAACGAGATGTTGTCATCGACATTTTTGACCGGATCATCAAAGCTGCCGAAGGTGCCGCTTTGGGTACGGGAACAACTATGGACTACGAAATGATTGGAGGCACACATGAATTATTGCCCAACCTGACCTTACAAAAATTAATGCATGACAACCTTTCCAAAATAGGCGGTATTGAATATTCCCCCGAAGAAAAAGAATTTGCCGATAAAATCGCAAAAAGCCTCGGTCAGAAAGGGGTCGATCTTGAAACTGCAAAGAACGTTCAACCGTATAAAACGGAAGCAAGGGCCTATGGGTCTACCGATGTCGGCGATGTAAGCTTTACCGTTCCGACCGTTGGTATGGGTACGGCCACCTGGGTGCCCGGCACACCGGCACACAGCTGGCAAGCGGTCGCCGCCGGAGGTACTTCCATCGGTAAAAAAGGAATGATGGTTGCCGCAAAGACCCTGACCTTGACGGCCATAGACCTTTTCAAAAACCCCGCCCTTGTAAGTAAGGCGAGGGCCGAATTTTTGGAAGCCAGGGGAGCTGACTTTAAATACATTCCGCTATTGGGCGATAGGGCCCCTGCACTGGATTATAGAAATTAAACCAGTAGTCCCTCGAACACAAATATGACAACATATTTATAGAAGTCTCTGAACTTTTTGCTTGTGTTCGAGGGTTGTTTTCTGATAAATAGGTTCTTTGCGTAACAAAAAGAAAGAAAACGCTACTAACCTGTAACAACAACCTACCAATCACAATTTGAACAAAGAACTCGAAAACAGATTTGTTACCGAGCTTGAGAACAATCAGAATATTGTTCATAAGGTCTGTACCCTGTACACAAATGACCGCGACTCGCATAACGATCTGTTTCAAGAGATTACGATACAACTATGGAAGGCTTACCCCAAGTTTCGGGGCGATTCGAAGTTTAGTACATGGATGTACCGTGTGGCCTTGAACACGGCCATTACGATGTATCGAAAATCAAAGAAAAGGGTTCAGACGCAGGATTATGAATCGGTAATCTTTAAAATCAAGGCCGACGAATATGATGAAACCGAAGAACAACAGCTAAAACTGATGTACAATGCCATAAAGCAATTGGGCGATATCGATAAAGCCCTTGTTTTTCTGTATTTGGAGGATAGGGACTATTCTGAAATATCGGAAACCTTGGGTATTACAGAAGTCAATGCACGGGTCAAGATGAACCGTATCAAAAATAAATTAAGAACCATATTGAATCCGTAGGGTTATGATGGACGAACTGGAGTTATTGAAAAAAGATTGGCAGAAAAAGGAAGCATATCTTCCAAAGTTGTCGCACGCGGAAATTCATAAAATGATCTGGAAGAAATCTTCTTCTATCGTTAAGTGGATATTGATTATAAGTATTTTGGAATTTATACTGCCCCACCTTCTCTATTTGTTACCCTCTGCAAAAACGAGTTGGGCAATATATGAAAGCCTAGGGATGAGCAACTATATTATCGGCTTGACAGTTGTTCAGTATGTTATCGTCTTCTATTTTATCGCCCAGTTTTATAAAAGATATAAGGAAATATCCGTATTGGAAGATGCAAAAAAATTGATGCGGAAGATTATAAAGACCAGGGCATCGGTTAAATATTATATAATTTTCTCCCTATCGTTACTGTTTTTTTCTTTTGTATCGGCTGCATTTGCCATATACATAAGTGAAGACCTTAGTGTTTTGTTCGATTCGATGCATACCGAAGTTCCTCAAAATGTTTCCCCTGAAAGGTTGAAAAGGTCTTTTATTTGGAGCGTTTTGATACTAGGATTTTGCTTTACGGCTTTCATCGGCGGAATTTACTTTTTACTTTATGGTAGACTTTTACGAAAACTCAAGAAAAACTATAACGAACTCGAACAAATAGAAGTCTAGACCTTCTTGCGATTGCGATATCTTCTGAGTTCGTTCTCTTGCTCATAGGCTAAAAGTTCTTCTTCCGGGATTACCTTAAGAAATGAAGGATGCTGTTCGATGGCATATTCGAGTTTTTCGATAATCGACTCGTTCGATTCGTTCTCATAATCGATATTCAACGGTTCTTTTATTACCATCGATTGTAGAATTCCTTTTTTCTTGATGCGCAATCCTTTTTTGTCGAACGAGCGGCGAAAACCATCGATGACTACGGGAACCACAATTGGTTTATATTTTTTGATGATGTGCGCCGTGCCTTTTCTTAAGGGCTTCCATGGTGTGGTAGTGCCTTGCGGAAAGGTAATGACCCATCCATCGTCCAAGGCCCGCCCGATATTTGAAATATCGCTCATCTTTACTTGCCGATTGACCTCTTTTCCATCGGCTCGCCAGGTCCGTTCGACCGAAATCGCCCCTGCATAGGCGAAGACCTTGGTGAGAAAGTTTTTCTTCATGGTCTCAGCAGCGGCTACATAGTACACGTTCAGTTTCGGTTTCCAGAGGTAACTTACGTTCTTGATAGTGTCATCGCGGCCGTTAAGGCTTGCATTGAACACATGGAACATCGCCACCACATCGGCAAAATAAGTCTGGTGGTTGCTCACGAAAAGGACATTCTTATCAGGCAGGTTCCTTAAGACCTGAGAGCCTTCTATTTCCAAGGAATTAAAGCCATTATAACGTTGATGGGTAATCAGCCCCATAATGCGGATGAGCCATTTCTTTAGGAATAAAATATGTCCGAACGGATTTTCCTTGAACAAAGCCATAGGGTGCTAAAATACGAATTACCGATTACAATACTTGTTTCAAAAGTTCCTTGATCTCGCTGAGCATCATGGCCGTGGCGCCCCATACGGTGTAACCATTTAGTTTAAAGGTAGGTACCTCAATGTTCGTTGCATAAGAAGTGGTCAATTTTTGGTTGAAAATCAATCCATCGTCCAAAAAATCCATTAAGGAAACCTCGATCAATGACTCCACTTCAGATTCTTGGGGTACAAAAGACAAGGGTCGATCCAACATTCCGACAAAAGGTTGAACTTCATAGTTTGAAGGGGGAATGTATACCGTACTCAATGATTTTAAAATCATGACCTTATCAGGTGGCACGCCCACTTCTTCATGGGTCTCGCGAAGCGCTGTATGTACCAAATCGACATCACCATCTTCTACTTTGCCGCCAGGAAAGGCTATTTGATTAGAATGGACGCCTTTGTAGGTTTTCCTTAGGATGAGCAACAATTTCGTTCCGTTCTTGAAATCCGGATAAAAAAGGGCCATAACACCTGCCTTTTTCGGATTTTTACCTTTCAATCGGCTTTCCTGCATCAATTTCATCCGCATTTCCGGCGCCATTTTGAAATGGGCAGTTTCTCCCGGTAATGGCAGATCTTTTATTTTTGGTATTCGTTGGGAAAATAAATTGAAATCCATGTACTTCAAAAGAATCGCTCTATTTACAATATTACCACTATTTATTTTGGCCGCCTGTAAAGAAGAGGCCCCTAAAAAATCGAACGCAAAAGTACCGACAACCCAAAAAACGGATTCTATTATCCAAGAAAAAGAATCTAAAAAAGAACCTGAAGAGGCTTTCAGGCTCGATGAAGAGAATGCCATCGATTTTTTCTTCGATTATCAAAAAGACCTACCGAACAACGTAAGGGTCAGGTTGACGACCAGTTTGGGAAATTTTACCGTGCAATTATACGACAATGTGCCCTACCACAAGGCAAATTTCATATACCTGACCAAAAAGGGGTATTTCGATAATTCGCAGTTTCATAGGGTGGTTAAAAATTTTATCATTCAGGGCGGAAATTCAGATGATAAGTTCATTGCCAACAAACGTCGCGAAATAGGTCGTTACCTGCTGCCACCCGATACTAGAAAGGGCTATAAACACCATCGTGGCACGTTATCGATGCCCAGTAGCGAAATCAACAATCCCCATATGTTGGCATCTCCCTACGAATTCTTCATCGTGGTCACCGAACCGGGATCTTACCATTTGGATGGCGACTATACGCCTTTTGGGAAAGTCATAGAAGGAATGGATGTTGTGGACAAGATTAACAATGTACGTGTCGGAAAAGGTGATTGGCCGTTTCAGAATGTTTATATAAAAAAGGCCGAGGTACCTGATTAGTTTTTATAATCAATGCTTTTGTTCTGCTTTGTAGATGTTCGGCAAGGATATCTTAAAAATAACAGCGAGTAGCCGAATGCCGATTACGATCAGAATGGCCCCGATATAGACGTAAATGTCTTCAATTGGAAGTTTCCGAAGTAAAAAATAGCTGGCCCCTCCTAGGATACATGCGGTTGCATAGATTTCCTTTCTGAAGATTACAGGAATCTCGTTGCACAAAATATCCCTGATAACGCCTCCAAAGCTCGCCGTCATAGTCCCTAGGGCAATGCACATTATCGGGAGCAATCCTGCATGGAGTCCTTTTTCAATTCCGACCATAGTATAAAGTCCGATGCCAATGGTATCGAATAGAAATAAAGATCTTCTAAAATATTTGAGCCGTTTACGGAACAAAATCGCAAAGATAACGGCGCCAAAAATCACAAAGACATAGATGGAGTCTTGCATCCACCCTACTGGGGTATTTCCAATAAGGATATCGCGCAACGTACCTCCACCGACAGCTGTGACAAAGGCAATAATAAAAACCCCGAACACGTCAAGTTTTTTATCCATAGCGACCAAGACCCCAGAAATGGCGAAGGAAATGGTTCCGAGTATGTCGATGGTGAAATAGAACATTGGATGTTGGATGTTGGATGTTGGATGTTGGATGTTGGATGTTGGAAAATATACTTTTTTTGGGTATTCTCTTAGGTTTGCGACTCTTTTCAGAGTTGTTGCGTATAGTAGTTATAATCCTTTACTACGATATCCACAAACTCCAGCGGTTTTAAATCAGAAGAAATATCGGCCACTTTTTTGATCCGATCGCTTAGCGAAAGTATGACATTATGATTTCCGTTCCGCTTGGCCGAGTCGAAAAGTTCTTTAATCGTCTGCATTTCACGATCCTTGAAAACCGTTACCTGTGGAAACCTTGGTGTATAATCTTCGGGCAATTCCCTTAATAGGGTGTCTTTCAAGGTAATCCTTTTCTTTTCGCTGATAACAGTGGTGCCCGCGGCGATATCGCCCACCCTTTGCCCCTTTCCGCGAATCAATATGGTCAAGACTGCTACCCCTCCTGAAGTCAGCGAAACATCGATTATCCGTAGTATCCATCGCACAAAGTAATTTGAAAAATTAGGTTTGGATCCGTCTATTTTCACCACCCTTATATGCATTAGACTCTTCCCGATGGTCTTGCCATCCATAAAAGTCTCGAGCAGCACATAATACAAAAACGCCGGAAGGCTTAGGACAAGATAGAGTGCCCACATATCGGAAAAATCGATTTCAAGCGAGAGCAACAACCATATCATCAATATGGTGTAGACCAAAATGATGAAACTGTCGATGATGTAGGCCAACATTCGGTCGCCAAGGTGCGCCGTATTCTGGTCGATGGTAATGTTTTGGGCAGTTTCTATTTGAAATTGTTCCATATTTTACTTCCTTTGAAGAAGGTATTATTCCGGTTTTGACCGTATATACTATATACTTTTTCGCACTTAGTTTCGTTAATTTCGATAGCTATTTGGAACAAAATGGGGCCAATTCCTCTAACCATAACAATTCATGCGCGAAGCTGCCTTTGTAAAACAAAATAAGGACAAATGGGCCACTTTTGAAAGCGCACTGTCAAACAAAACGAAGTTATCGCCCGATGTATTGTCCGACCTCTACATAGAAATCACCGACCATCTTAGCTATGCAAAAACCTTTTACCAAGGTAGCAATACCGAGTTTTACCTGAACGGTCTGGCGGCACAGGCACACCAGAAAATTTATAAGACCAAGCGCGAGCCGAAGAATCGGATCTTGGAATTCTGGAAAACTGAATTTCCGACACTTTTCTACCATCATCATCGCGAATTGCTCATCGCCTTTTTAGTATTCGTTTTTTTTGCTTTTGTAGGTGCTTTTTCCGCGGCCGACGATGGCGATTTCGTTCGTGCCATACTTGGCGATGGCTACGTCAACATGACGCTCGAAAACATCGAAAAGGGCGACCCTATGGCCGTTTATAAACAAATGGGTGAATTCAACATGTTCTTGGGCATCACCATTAACAATATACGTGTGGCATTGATGGCCTTTGCCTATGGCATTTTCCTGGGGATCGGCACGTTGTATATCATGTTGCAAAATGGTATCATGCTCGGTAGCTTTCAATATTTTTTCTATGAAAAAGGATTGCTTTGGGAATCGGTGCGAACCATTTGGATCCATGGCACCATTGAGATTTCGGTAATCATCATAGCGGGCTGCGCCGGATTGGTTCTTGCGAACGGTCTATTGTTTCCCGGCACCTATTCGCGTCTTGAATCCTTCAAGAGGGGTGTCAAGAACGGCTTGAAAATAATGATCAGTACCGTACCCTTTTTCATTATTGCCGGATTTTTGGAAGGTTTCGTGACCCGTCATACCGAAATGCCCGACTGGTTGGCCATTTTGATAATAGCCAGTTCATTGGTATCCATAGTCTATTACTACATACTTTATCCCATAAAACTGAATAAAAAACCTAACCTATGACCGATCGATATATCGAATTCAAAAAGCAGCGTGAACTTGGGGAAGTGCTGTCCGACACCTTTGCTTTTCTACGGACGGAATTCAAACCCTTTACTACTACCTTTTTTAAGATTGTAGGGCCTTATATTTTGATCATGGTAATCGCCCTGGCCCTGTATATGTACTATATAGGCAACAGTTTTAGCCTATTGATGTTCAATAACGATGCGGTACCGAACATACTTTTGATATTGTTGGTCGGTGGACTTTATATGATCTCAATTCTGGTGCTCTATACCATGGCCCAATCGACCGTATTACACTACATTAAATCGTATGCCAACGGCAAGGGAAAAACAGACTTCAATACGATCAGGTCAGATGTGTACGCCACTTTTTGGAAGTTTATCGGAATGATATTTTTGGTTGCCCTTTCTTTGCTGGCAGGCTTTTTTCTTTGCTTTTTCCCGATGATCTATCTCTGGGTTCCGTTATCATTGGCCTTTGCCATTATGGTATACAACAGACTTTCGGTAACAGATGCCTTTAGCTATAGTTTCACGTTGGTCAAAGACTACTGGTGGATCACTTTCGCCACCCTCTTGGTAATCGCTATAATCGTAATGATTGCAAGCTATGCATTTGCGGTGCCTACAATGATCTATAATTGGTTAAAGATGGGCATGTTTTCAGGGGAGGTCGATGCCGAAGGAATGATGGATGTCTTTAAAGATCCTATCTATATTTTGTTGAACATCATCGGTACCGTTGCACAATTATTGCTCAACATCATTTCGATCGTGGCCGGCGTCTTTATTTATTTCAATTTGAACGAAAGAAAGAATTTTACAGGCACCTATGAACGCATCGAAAGTTTGGGGGAAAATAGGGATTATTAGGCATGCACAAACACTTTCTGATTTTTCTTTTTTTGCTCTTGTTGGTAACCGTTGCGGTCGCCCAACAAGATTCTACGGCTACCGTCAACTATGATAGCGGGCGATTAACGGTTCGAGAGATACAGGAAGGTGACCTGCAAGCCTATAGAAATAATCCTGATTTTGACTATGAAACCGTCAAAAGAGATCGAACGTGGTGGGACGATTTCAAGACCTGGCTCTACAACCTGATCTCCCGGTTCTTCGAATGGCTTTTCGGGGTAGAGAAAGCCGTCGGGGTTTTACAGGTCTTCTTCCGCATCTTGCCCTATGTACTTTTAGCGCTATTGCTTTTTATACTCATCAAATTCTTCTTGAACGTCAATGCCAGCGCATTAAAACAGGCTAAAAAGAACGAGGCGTTGGTAGCATTGTCGGAAGAAGAGCATATCATCAAGAACGAAGACATCCAACAATTGATACAAAAAGCGTTGCAGGATAAGGACTATCGTCTGGCCATACGATACTATTATCTCTATATCCTACAGCTGATGACCGACAAGGAAGTCATTTCCTGGGAGCTTCAAAAAACCAATTTTGATTACCTGAACGAAATCGATGAACAAACCTTGAAGCGACCGTTCGGTGCGATTACCCGATGGTACGACTATATATGGTACGGCAATTTCAATATCGACGAGGCCAAATACCGAATTGCCGAAAAAGATTTCGAATCCCTTCAAAAAACCTTGAAAAATGGATAAAAAAGGAAGGGTATATATCGTCATCGCCATTATCACCCTGGCTCTCTTGATGTTCTTACAGTACAATAGCGATAAGGAAATTAATTGGTTTCCGTCCTATGTGGCGCAACACAAGATTCCCTATGGCACCCATGTATTCAACGAGATTATGGCCAAAACATTCAGTGAGAATATACGGCAGGTTGCGATACCTCCCTTTGAATTTTTGAATGACGGACAAGAAACCGAGGGCACCTATTTTTTTGCCAATGAAAATATCGATTTCGGTGAGAGTGAATTGAACGTATTATTGGATTGGACTTCAAAGGGAAACACCCTGTTCATAGCTTCCAGGCAGTTCGAGGAAGCTTTTTTGGACACTTTGAACCTCGAAATTTCGAATCTGTATGCGGGTTTCGGCGAAGGGCAAAAACAATTTCACCGTTTGGTACATCCGAAATTAAGAACGGAAGAAGGGTATCCGTTCGAAAAAGACAGCTATGCGACCTTCTTGGATAAAATCGATACTTTGAAAACAACTGTAATCGGCACGGTAGATTATTTTGATGAAGACGGCCTGGCACAAGAAGAGAATTTTAACGTGATCAAACAACCTTTTGGAGATGGTGAAATCTATCTTTCGACATTCCCAAAAGCGTTTACCAATTATTTTATCCTTCAAGAAAACAATAAGGATTATACCGCAGGCCTGTTATCGTATCTCGATGGTTCACGAACAATTTATATCGACAATTACCACAAATCGGGAAAAGCGTTCTACACCTCGCCAATGTACATTTTTCTGAACACGAAAGAATTCAAATGGGCCTATTATGTGGCGTTGATAGGGGCTTTGTTCTATGTGGTTTTCGAGGGAAAACGAAAACAAAGGGCGATACCGATAGTGGTTCCCTTAAAAAATCAAACGTTGGCCTTTACCCGAACGATCGCCGATATGTATTTTGAAAAGGGAGAGGCCAAAGCGATTTCCGAACATAAGATCGCTTCGTTTATGGAATATATCCGTTCACATTTTTATATGGGCACAGAAGAACCCGATGACGAATTTTATCGCAACCTGGCTTCACGTAGTGATCAATCCGTCGATGATGTCAAAACGCTTTTCAATCTAATGGAACGTATTAAAAAAAGTGAATCTTTTGCTGACAACGAACTGCTTAAACTAAATACACTGATCGAAAACTTTAAACAAAAAGCTAATGGAAAATAATGAAACCTCGAATAACAACTTGAACTTTGACAATCGCATTCCTTTGGAGGAACTGAGAAAAGCCGTCGCCGATATCAAGGCCGAACTTGCCAAGGTAATTGTTGGCCAGGAGAATTTCATCGAATTGTTGATCGTCTCGCTTTTGGTCGATGGGCACGTGTTGATCGAAGGCGTACCGGGCATTGCCAAGACAATAACCGCCAAACTCTTCGCCAAGACCCTGAAAACCGATTTCAGCCGCATTCAGTTCACGCCCGACCTGATGCCGAGCGATATTTTGGGCACCTCGGTGTTCAATGTAAAGTCATCGGAGTTCGAATTCAAAAAAGGGCCTATTTTTTCGAACATCATCTTGATCGACGAGATCAACCGCGCCCCTGCCAAGACACAGGCAGCCATGTTCGAGACTATGGAGGAACGACAAGTTACCATGGACGGCACAACCTATAAAATGGATACGCCCTTTATGGTACTCGCCACGCAAAACCCTATCGAGCAAGAAGGCACCTATGCGTTGCCCGAAGCCCAGTTAGATCGTTTCATCTTTAAAATAAAAATCGATTATCCGACCACGGATGAAGAAATACGTATTATACAGACCCACCATGAGCGAAAGGGTTCGGAGCCGCAAGCGCTTATCAAAGATGTACTGAATCCAAAGCAATTGGCAGATTTCAGAACAAAGATCCAAGATGTTATCGTCGAGGAAAAACTGATCAAGTACATCGCCGATATCATCACCAAGACCAGAAACCATCCGCATCTCTATTTGGGCGGTTCTCCCCGTGCCTCTATTGCCACCTTGAATTCGGCAAAGGCCTTCGCCGCCATCAATGGACGCGATTTTGTCATCCCTGAAGATGTCAAAAGGGCCCTAATCCCGGTGCTCAACCACAGGGTGATTCTGACTCCTGAACGCGAAATGGAGGGTATGACCACCGATAGCGTGATCAAAATGATTACCGAATCCGTTGAAATACCAAGATAACCAAGTGCAATTTCTCAGGTCATTCTACATTCATAATACTTTTTTCCGCTACTTGGCGGTCTTATCGGCCTGTTTCATCATTTCGTATTGGCTACCGATTTTATATCCGATCGCTTGGGTCTTGACACTGCTTTTGGTCGGTCTTTTCCTGTTCGATATTTATCTGATGTATTCCATAAACGGTATCACGGGAACACGAAAGCTTCCGCAGAAGTTGTCGAACAGCGATCTCAATCCGATTTCGGTTGAATTTACCTCGAAATATCCCTTCAAGGCCTATGTTTCGTTGATAGACGAACTGCCCGTACAATTTCAAAAAAGGGATTTTGAATTCAAGACCGACTTGATAAAAGACGAAAAAAAGCTTTTCGAATATACGGTCCGTCCGGTGGATCGGGGCGAATACGTTTTTGGAAACCTGAACATTTTTGCATCCTCCCCCTTAAAAATAGTCAGAAGACGTTACGTCTTCCAAAAAGATCAAATGGTGCCCGTTTATCCTAGTATCATACAAATGCAACAATATGACTTCCTGGCCATAAGCAATAAGTTGACCCTTTTCGGTCTCAAAAAAATCAGACGTATCGGCCATACCCAAGAATTCGAACAGATAAAGGAATATGTACAGGGGGATGACATTCGAACTGTAAATTGGAAAGCCACCGCCAAACAGAACCAATTGATGGTCAACCAATTTCAGGATGAAAAGGCGCAACCCATCTACTCGATCATCGACACGGGGCGCGTCATGAAAATGCCCTTCAACGAACTCAAACTATTGGATTACGCCATCAATTCAACGTTGGCCTTTTCGAACGTCGCCCTGAAACGCAATGACAAAACAGGTCTTGTCAGTTTTTCAAAAAACATTGAGACCCATGTGCCGGCAGTGCAGAAATTGACCCATTTGAATACTATTCTAGAAAAACTTTACAATATCGGCACCGAGTTTACCGACTCCGATTTCGGCCTGTTGTATGCCCATATCAAACGTAAGATAAACCATAGAAGCCTGCTACTTCTCTATACGAATTTTGAGCATATCTCAGCGTTGAAACGTCAGCTTCCATTTCTGTTGGCCATTGCCAAAAAACACGTGTTGGTCGTTATCTTTTTTGAAAATTCGGAGTTGGAAGAGCTTATCTCCACGGATGCCGAGGATCTGCAAACAATATATCACAAGACCATAGCCGAGAAATTTTCCCTGGAAAAAAAGTTGATGCAAAGGGAGCTGCAACAATACGGAATTCAAACCATTTTGACCAAACCCGAGCAGTTGACCATCAATACCATCAACAAGTATTTGGAAATCAAGGCAAGGGGGTTGCTATAATCGATTTTGGCGTTTAGGCCTAAAAACGGTCGAATATAAATTCATATCTTCAAGGCCGTCAAACACCAAGCATTCATCAATAATGAAGAAATCAAACCTTCTTTTCCTTTCACTTCTTCTGTTCATTGCTGTAACCTTTCAAATCCATTCCCAAACCTATGCCAAAAACGGTATGGTGGTCTCTTCCGACAAAACATCATCGCAGGTCGGGGTCGATGTCCTGAAAAAAGGAGGCAATGCCATCGACGCCGCGGTAGCTACCGCTTTTTCGTTGGCGGTCACCCATCCCGCAGCCGGAAACATCGGCGGTGGTGGATTCATTGTATTTATGGACAGTAATGGAAAGGTCACGACCATTGACTTTCGTGAAAAAGCACCTTTGAAAGCCTCGAACGATATGTATTTGGATGAAACCGGAGAGGTCATTGATAACAGTAACCACATGTCGGTCAAGGCCATCGGTGTGCCCGGAACCGTCGCGGGACTCTATTTGGCACACCAGAAATATGGCAAACTTCCTTGGGCCGAAGTAGTACAACCGGCCATCGAGCAAGCCGAAAACGGATTTCCATTCAATTGGTCGCTTTATGGGGCGGCGGAATATTTTACTTCCGAAGAGAACAAAAATCCATTCATGAAAGGTTATTTTCTGAACGATAGCGAGAAAATACCCGAACCCGGAGAATTGTGGAAACAACCTGCTTTGGCAAAGACATTAAGCCTGATCCGCGATAACGGCCATGACGGATTCTATAAAGGGGAAACTGCCAAAAAGATTGCTTCTTGGATGAAAGAGAACGGGGGCATCATTTCCAAAAAAGATCTGAGAAAATATGAGGCCATTGAGCGGAACCCAATAAGGGGGAGCTATAAAGGCTATGATATTTATTCGATGCCACCTCCGAGTTCTGGGGGCGTTGCGCTGGTCGAAATGATGAACCTGATGGAATTGGCCGATTTCAAGACCATTGAATTCAATTCCGCCGCCCATTTGCATCTCGTGGCCGAAGCCATGCGCCGGGCCTTTGCCGATCGAGCGGAACATTTGGGCGACCCTGATTTTAATCCGGATATCCCGATTGAAAAGTTGACCTCAAAGAGTTTTGCCCAAAAGCGTTTTAACGAAATTGACATGCATCGTGCGTCGGTAAGCGATTCGACAAAATTCGGGCAGATCTATGATGGTGAAAGCACTACACATTTATCGACAATGGATGCATTTGGCAATGCCGTTTCGCTCACCTATACGCTCGAATACAGCTACGGTTCGCAAATGGGCTCCCCAGAACTCGGATTTATTTTCAACAATGAGATGGGCGATTTCAATCCGCAGCCGGGAATTACCAAAAGTAACGGGCAGATAGGTACACGGCCCAATCTGATCGCTCCCGAAAAACGAATGCTCTCCAGTATGACCCCTACCATTGTGGGTAAAAATGGCAAACCCTTTTTGGTCATAGGAAGTCCCGGTGGACGTACCATTATCAATACGGTTTTTCAAACGGTCTTGAACGTACTCGAGTTCGATATGCGGATCGACAAGGCAATTGAGGCCCTGAAAATTCACCACCAATGGTTACCGGATCAAATTATTTATGAGAAAGACCTGATGTCTCCGGATACGAGGCGTATACTTGAAAACATGGGGCATACCTTGAGAAAGCGGAACAATATGGGGGCACTTATGGGAATTACTTTTGATCCTGAAAATAGACTGCTTACCGGTGCCTCGGATTCTTCACAACCGGATAGTGGCGCAGTAGGCTATTAGAAAGATAAAATGTCCAACAACATTATCGTACAAGATACCCCTACGTTTTGAAATAAAACCTTAAATTGTTACACTCTTTTTAACACATTGTTTCTAACACGACCAACTAAATTAAAATCAAGATTATGAAAAAGTTATCCATTGCCTTTTCGGTAATTTTATTTGCAATAACTACCACTTTGTCAGCTAATTGTACCGAGTCGGTTGAAGTGGAAAACGGATTTCTGGGCACATGGACTTTTGACGTTGAAGGTGGAGGCATCGGATGGCTTAAGGTGCATAATGAAGAAGGCTTCTTGGATGCCGAACTTTTGTGGATCGGTGGTAGCGTGCTTCCTGTCTCCCATATTTATGAGGTGGACGAGAACAATATTGTCGTCACGCGAACACAAAACGTAACGAGAAAGAAAAATGATAATGGCGATGATCGTGTGCACACCATTACCTATACCTTGCGCATTACCCGTATGGGCGATGAAATAAAAGGCACCATGGTCTCCCCAAAATGGGATGGTAATGGTGAAAACAAACAAAATATCAAGGGCAAACGTTTGACCCCCGTCGGCAGCGCACCAGATCTTACCAAGGTAAAATATGGTAAGGAAATCAAACTTTTCAATGGAAAAGATTTGGCGGGATGGCGCATTATAGACCCTGAAAAGAAAAATGGTTTTAAAGTTATGGGTGGCCAATTGGTCAATGACCCAGTACAACCGAAAGATGGCCATCATGTTAATTATGGTAATTTAAGGACGGAACAGGAATTCGAAGATTTCAACTTAAAACTGGAAGTAAACGTACCGGAGGGAAACAATAGCGGCGTTTATCTTCGTGGCCTATATGAAATACAGGTAGTGGATTCCTATGGCAAAGACCTCGACTCGCACAATATGGGAGCTGTTTACAGTAGGATTACACCAAGCGAGGCGGCCGAAAAACCGGCGGGCGAATGGCAGTCTTTAGACATCACCTTATGCAAGCGCCATATCTCGGTCGTTTTCAACGGAAAGAAAATTATAGACAACCAGCCTGTCGAAGGCCCCACGGGCGGAGCTATCAGTTCCGATGTTTTTGCACCCGGACCTATCTATCTTCAGGGCGATCATGGAAATGTGGCCTACCGGAATATTGTATTGACCCCGATCCTGAATTAAATGAACGACCGACAACTGACCATTACGGCAAGTATTGTCGCCAAGCCCGGAAAAAGGGAACTCGTAAAGCAATCATTGTTAAACCTGATTCCGCCGACCCTGGCCGAAGCGGGTTGTATGAACTACGACCTTCATCAAGACATTGAAAACCCTGATCGATTTTTCTTTTATGAAAACTGGGAAACAAGACAGCATTGGCTTGACCATAATGAAAGTGCCCATATCGCCGCGCACAGAAAAGCTACCGAAAATGCAATTCTTGAAGTAGTCATCCATCAACTTAGTCCTGTGGACTAAAAACAAAATAACCCCTGACATCATCTGACATCAAGGCCAATATCTTTGCGGCATGTTTAACTTTTAAAACTAAAAAGATGTCAAATGCAATCAGCTGGTTCGAAATTCCGGCAAAAAACTACGAAAAGGCCAAAAGCTTTTACAACTCCGTTTTAGGTATTGAAATCAAAGATTCGCATATGCCAAGCGGCAAATATGGTGTGTTTCCGTATGACGAGGACAACAACAGTGTCGGCGGTGGCCTTGTCGAAATGGAGGGTTATGAACCGTCTGCCAATGGTGTCACCGTTTATTTGAACGGGGGTGATGACCTAAGCGAACCCTTGGCGCGCGTGGAAGCTTCAGGCGGCAAAGTAGTGATGCCCAAGACCGATATTGGTGAAAATGGGTTTATGGCCCAATTTATCGATACAGAAGGCAACAAAATTGCCCTCCATTCCTGGAATTAAAAATCACGGCCTTAAAGAAGGTAGCGGATTCTTATAAGGTTCGCTACCTTTATTGCCTTACCCGGTATCGCTAAGAGTGATACCGGAGGCTATCTAAAAAGGCTATTTGACCTTGTTGTCAGGTCGAGCCTGTCGAAACCGTTTATTGATTTTCAATAAATTATGATATTTCGACGAACTCAATATGACACTTGCCCATGCTTTTTAGACAGCTTCGAAAAACCACCGACCGAATATGTGGTGCAATAATTCGTTGAATGTCGCAGCTTCCAAGACTCATATCGATTTTGACGCTGTTGAAATCCCGTAGGGTTTTAACGGCTACGGAGCTTTCTGATAAGTTTGATGTCAGTATCCGTACGATATATCGCGACATTCAAAAACTTATCGAGGCGGGTGTGCCGGTAATTACCCTCGAAGGTCGCGGCTATACCTTGATGGATGGCTATACGGTAGCTCCCGTTCAGTTTACCGAAAAAGAGGCCAATGCCCTGATAACCGCCGAACATTTGGTCAATCAATCGAACGATTCTTCCTTCGTAAGGGATTTTAAGGAAGCCTTGACCAAGATCAAATCGGTGTTTCGTTCTTCCATTTTGGAAAAAAGCGAAATACTCGACAATAAAATGTATGTTTTTGACACGCGTAAAGAAAGTATCTCGAGCAATGCCCTTTCGGAGATACAATTGGCGATCACCAATTTCAATTATGTTGAAATCAACTACCGCAAGGCCGATGACCCGAATATCTCCTTCAGGAAAATAGAACCCTATTTTATTTTTTCAACCGAAAACAAATGGATACTGATTGCATGGTGCTATTTAAGAAAAGACTATCGCGCTTTTCGAATCGACCGTATCCAGCACTTTAAAATCCTTCCTAATCATTTTGAAGACCGAAAGTTTTCCATTCAAGATTATGTCGCTCGTGAACATGAAAGGGCTTTTCGTAGAAAAAATGGTAGTGTTTAAATTGCTCAAGAAAGTAGTTTAGCAATTGGGAATTGCAAAAAATCAGTACTTTACCGACTCGATATGAACTGTTATGCATCGTTATTTCTTTATTCTTTGTTTCGCTCTCTCGGTTTCAACGATTTCGGCGCAACGACTCAAGGTCAGCGAAAACCATCGGTTTTTGGTAACCGAAGATGGAAAACCTTTCTTTTGGATGGCCGATACCGCATGGGAATTGTTCCATAGATGCGACCGCGAGGAAGCGAACATGTATCTCGAAAAAAGGGCCGAACAAGGGTTCAATGTTGTTCAGGCTGTCGCCCTGGCAGAAATCGATGGACTCAATACTGCCAACCCTTACGGACAAAAACCGCTTTTCGACAATGACCCTGAAACCCCAAATGCCGGATACTTTGAGCATGTTGATCATATCGTAAAAAAGGCGGATAGTCTAGGCATTTATATCGCACTCCTTCCAACTTGGGGCGACAAGGTTTTTAAAAATAGTTGGGGAGTGGGGCCTGAAGTATTCGACAAAGAAAATGCACGGATATTCGGCCAATGGATCGGGAACAGGTATAAAGACTATGACAATGTTATCTGGATAATCGGTGGCGACCGTAATCCGCGTGACAATACCGACGACGTTGCCATTTGGAACCAAATGGCCGAAGGCATTGCCGAAGCGGCCGGGGGATACGAAGAAACTTTGATGGGCTACCATCCCCAACCCAAAAAAGGAGGCGGTTCGTCCACTTGGTTCCATAATGAGGAATGGCTCGATTTTAATATGCACCAAACCGGTCATTGTGCCAACAAGGGCACATACAATTATATAGCGCACGACTATAATTTAAATCCGGTAAAACCGGTACTTGACGGGGAACCTTTGTATGAAGACCATCCGAATTGTTTCAATGCGAAGGAACTGGGCCATAGTGTGCCCGAAGACATCCGTCGCATCATATACTGGAACGTTTTCGCCAGGGCATTTGGCCAAACCTACGGATGCCATGATGTATGGCAAATGTATACATCCGACAGAAAAGGAATCAACCAACCCTTACGGCCTTGGCCCATTGCCTTGGACCTGCCCATGGCCAATCAAGTAAAGCACCTGAAGAATTTGATGTTATCACGACCTTATTTAACGCGCATTCCGGATCAATCAATGGTTCTGGATGAACAAGAGGAGAATAATGATTATGTCATTGCGACCCGCGATAGTAATGGTTCGTACGCCATGGTTTATTTTCCAACGGGCAAGACAACCAAAATCGATTTTTCTTCCTTGAAAGGCAACCGGTTAAAGGCCTGGTGGTACGACCCTAGAACGGGTAATTATTTTGACGCGCCACAAATCAAAAAGTCAAGACAGGTTACCATAAATCCCCCAACATCGGGCAAAGGCCATGATTGGGTCTTGGTAGTCGACAATGTTTCCGAAAAATTTGCAGTTCCGGGAAAAACAGATTGAATCCTGCTGGGAAATGAAGGTCAAAAAAGTTAACTTTCATCACTTTAAAATCCTATATATAATGAGACGCTATCTTCTTTCTTTCTTCACGGCCCTATTGATTTTCCCCGCCGCTGCCCAAGAAACCATTACCGGTTTTATTCCCGAAAATGCAAAAAAACAATTGGCCCTTGAAAAAGCTTTTGAGGCCAAGTTGTCAACCGACAATTTGGATCAATGGATGCAATTGATGTCTGCCGAACCCCATTGGGTAGGTACCGAATATGGAGAGAAGAATGCCAAATGGATTCAAAAACAGTTCAAGTCGTGGGGATATGATACCAAAATAGAAACCTATCATGTATTGTTTCCCTACCCCAAGGTAAGGATTTTGGAAATGACCGGGCCTACCGAATACAAGGCCAAACTGACCGCTGTTCCCGTAGAGGGAGATAAGTTCACGGCACAGGGCGATGCATTGCTGCCCAGTTACAATGCCTTTTCAACCGATGGCGATGTCGAGGCCGAATTGGTCTTTGTCAACTATGGTATTCCAAAGGATTATGAAGAATTGGAAAAACTGGGCATCGATGTCAAGGGAAAAATCGTCATAGCCAAATATCAAGGTTCATGGCGGGGCATCAAGCCAAAACTGGCAGCGGAAAAAGGGGCGATAGGCTGCATTATCTATTCCGACCCTCAAGATGATGGCTATGTCCGCGGAGATGTTTATCCCAAAGGTGCCTTTAAGAACAAGACAGGAGTACAAAGAGGTTCGGTAATGGATATGCCCACTTACCCCGGCGACGTCTTGACACCCGGTTATGGGGCTACCAAAGATGCCAAACGTTTGGATCGAAAAGATGCACCCACGATTACCAAGGTACCCGTACTCCCGATTTCCTATGAAGATGCCCAACCTTTATTGGCCGCTTTGGAAGGTCCCGTAGCTCCCAATTCTTGGAAAGGTGGACTGCCAATTACCTATCATGTCGGTCCCGGCCCTGCCAAAGTACACTTGAAACTTGAGTTCGACTGGCAATTGAAGCCTGCCCATAATGTTATCGCGACAATGAAGGGAACAGATTATCCCGATCAATGGGTGATGCGCGGCAACCATCATGACGCATGGGTCCATGGTGCGAACGATCCTATAAGCGGGATGGTCGCTTTGATGGAGGAGGCACGTGCCATAGGTGAATTGGCGAAAAAAGGACAAAAACCAAAACGGACTTTGGTGTATGCAGCATGGGATGCCGAAGAACCCGGACTTATTGGTTCTACAGAATGGGTAGAAGACCATAAAGCGGAATTGCAACAAAAGTTGGTGGCTTATGTCAATACCGATGGCAACGGCCGAGGATTTTTAGGTGCAGGAGGGTCGCATTCATTGCAAAAAATGGTCGGCGAGGTGGCAAGCGCCGTGGTAGATCCGCAACGGGGCGTTTCTATACGGGAAAGAAGAATGGCAGTAGATCAAGTAAGGGGAGGCAACGACAAATTCGAACTCTATGCACTTGGTTCAGGCTCCGATTATACCCCATTTATCCAACATGCTGGTATCGCCGCCTTGAATTTGAGTTTTGGAGGTGAAAATAGCGGGGGCGAATACCATACAATCTACGATACCTATCCGCATTATAAAAGATTTAAAGACCCCGGATTTGCCTATGGAGTGGCCTTGGCAAATACCGCCGGTAGAATAGTGTTACGTTTGGCCAATGCCGATGTCTTACCGTTCGAATTTGAGGAGTGGTATTCAACCGTTTCGGGCTACCTGAACGAAATCATGAAAAATACCGAATCAATGCGTTCCGATGTTGAAAAACATAATTCGATGGTCGATAACAACCTTTTCGAATTGGCCGCGGATCCAACGAAACCTTTCAAAAAACCAGAAAAAAAAGGTGCCGTCCCCTATCTGGATTTCAGTGCTTTGCAAAATATCATGGCCGAACTAAATTCAAGTATCTCGGAGTTCTCTAAAATGGATATCTCAAAATTATCCGTTCAAAAACGAAACGACCTCAATAAAAAGTTGATGATGGCCGAACACAAACTAACTTCTAAAACCGGATTGCCGAGACGCTCTTGGTATAAACACCAAATCTATGCTCCCGGATTCTATACAGGCTATGGTGTCAAGACCTTGCCGAGCGTTCGCGAAGCTATAGAACAGAAGAATTGGGAGGAAGCGCAGGAACAAATTTTAAAACTTGCAGGCACTTTAAGGGAATTCAAAGGACATATCGATGAAATAAACACAATGCATTGATACAATACCATGGAATCAAATTATACAAAAATATTCACCGGAAACTCATTCGTAGCACATCAAATCGTTAGCCATCTGCACGGAATGGGGATTGAAGCTATTATAAAAGACGAAGCGGAGTCCGGCCGTCTGGCCGGGTTTGCTACCACCACCGCAGGTCTGGTCGATGTTTTTGTGCATAAAGACGAGATAGAAAAAGCGAAAGAAGCGGTAAATCGGTTTTCATAGTCAATTTTTAATACCGCAATAGACTCATTATACGCAACAAAAATTTAGTACATTTAGATTTTTGAGAAAAACTTGTTTTTCGGTTCCCTCCAGTAGAATCCCCCTACGATAATTTTTCTGAGTTCAAACGAATACCAATATTATGAAAACGAAACTGAGCATCGCCATTGGCGTACTTGTACTATTCCTGATTACGGAAATTATCTTTTTGCGCCAAACGGAAAAAAATTCCGACAATTATCAACGTGCCGGCTATAATTTTATTCCGTGTACGGTGGCCAATTTTCTGCTTAAGGATGTCGATACCACGCGTCAGATTTCGCCACTTTTTAATAACTTGGGCAATCTTCATTTTCAAATAACTACGCAAAATGAACGGGCGCAGGCATTTTTTGACCAGGGTATTAAGTTGTCATATGCATTTAACCATGCCGAGGGCCATCGTTCTTTTATGGAAGCCGCACGTTTGGATAACAGCTCGGCAATGGCGTATTGGGGCCAGGCCTTTGCATTGGGTCCAAATATCAATGATCCGTTTCCGGACGATGAACGCAAAGCCAAAATCCATGAGGCGATATCCAAGGCCAAAAGTTTCGCATCTGATGCAAGCAAAAAGGAACAGGCACTTATAGAGGCATTATCCGCCAGATATAGTGAGGACCTGAACAAAGATATCGCCGAATTGAACATGGCCTATATGCATGCCATGGCCAAAGTAGCAAACAAATACCCTGAAGATGCGAACATTCAAATTTTATATGCTGCTTCGGTAATGAACACCGTACCTTGGAATTATTGGGACAAGCAAGGCAATCCATCACCGAATATCGAGGAGGCCAAAGCGGCACTTGAAAAAGCGATTCAACTTGAACCGGAAAACCCGGGAGGACACCACTATTACATACATATGGTCGAATTACCTTATCCTGATCTTGGGGTCGAAAGTGCCGATAAGTTGGCGTCGTTGATGCCGGGGGCCGGACATATCGTTCATATGCCATCGCACATTTACATTAGGGTGGGCCGATATTTGGATGCTGTCAAGGTCAACCAAACGGCTATCAAAGCAGATGAGGATTATATCGCCCAATGCTTTTCACAAGGACTATACCCTCTTGCCTATTACCCCCATAACATTCATTTTTTGTGGTCTTCGGCCAGTTTGTTGGGCAACAGCACGTTAGCGATAGACGCCGCCAAAAAAACCGCAGAAAAGGTGCCGACCGGCCAATTGGCCGAACTTCCATTTTTACAGGATTTTGCTGCTACCCCACTTCTTGCGTATACCAGATTTGGGAAATGGAACGATATTTTGACTTTTCCCGCCCCAAGTCCAGAAATAAAACATTTGACCTTGATGCGACATTATGCAAGGGGAATCGCCTTTGTTAGAAAAGGAAACGCCAAGGAAGCCCAAGAAGAATTGGATGCCATCGCGCAAATCAAAAAAGACCCCGAAATAAAGAATCTGGTCGCAACCCCCAATAATAATTCCGGTTTGTTGGCCGACATCGCCTATGAAATAGTGGCGGGAGAGTTTTCAGCATTAAACGGTGACTTGGAAAAGGCTGAAACCCACCTTAAAAAGGCCGTGGAACTTGAGGATAATTTGGTTTATACCGAGCCATCGGCCTGGCATATTCCGCCAAGACAGAACTTAGGGGCCATATTGTTGAAGGCCAAGAAATATGCCGAAGCGGAAAAGGTATATCAAGCCGATTTAAAAATACTGCGTCAAAATGGCTGGTCTTTGATAGGGCTGTATCAAAGTTTAAAGGCACAAGGCAAAATGGAAGAGGCCGATGCTATCAAAACAGAATTCAATACAGCTTGGAAAGACTCCGATATTGAAATCGAGACTTCGGTATTATAATTTTTGAATTTCCACTTTTGCCAAGGTAAATTCACTCATCAAATCTTCCACGATTTGAGCGGCAGGCTTAATGTTATGAATCAAAGCGGATACCTGTCCAATTTCAAGTTCACCTTCTTCAAGGTCACCTTCGAACATGCCGCGTTTAGCGCGGGCGCGTCCCAAAAGTTCTTTCAATTGTTGTATGGAAGCCCCATTGGCATAAGCCTTCTGCACGTCATTATAAAACTTATTTTTGATCAAACGTACTGGAGCCAATTCTTTAAGAGTCAATTGGGTGTCACCTTCCCCGGCATCGACAACTTTCTGTTTGAAAAGTTCGTGCGACGACGCCTCATGACTGGCCACGAACCGACTACCGACCTGTACTCCATCCGCCCCCAAGACCATGGCCGCCAACATGGCACGTCCTGTTCCTATTCCTCCTGCGGCAATCAAGGGAATATCTATTTTTTCCTTAACAGCCGGAATCAATACCATAGTTGTGGTCTCATCTCGACCATTATGTCCCCCGGCCTCAAAACCCTCCGCCACAATTGCATCAACGCCGGCTTCCCGAGCTTTTAACGCGAACTTAACGCTACTGACCACGTGTACAACTGTAATTCCATTTTCTTGCAGAAAAGAGGTCCAGGTTTTTGGGTTTCCCGCCGAAGTGAAAACGATTTTGATTCCCATTTCAACAATGCTATCCATAATCTCATTGATATTCGGATAGAGCATTGGTACGTTCACACCAAATGGTTTGTCGGTCGCCTGTTGACATTTTTGAATATGTTCGCGAAGCACCTCGGGGTACATGGATCCCGCACCGATCAAACCCAGTCCACCGGCGTTAGATACCGCCGAAGCCAATCGCCAGCCGCTGGCCCAGACCATTCCGGCCTGGACTATGGGGTATTCGATATTGAAAAGCTCTGTTATTCTGTTTTGCATAAAACTGTCTGTTCGAGCCAGATCGTGCCAACACAATTTTTTCCGACTGAAATATATTTCCCTTTGGGAAGGTCAGGTGTGGCTTTAAGAAATCACGCCCGATCCCAACAACTCTTCCCCATGGTACCAAGCTACAAATTGGCCTTCGGTAATAGCGGATTGTTTGTTTTTAAAATCGACGTAAAGTCCGCTATCGATTTTATAGAGGGTTGCTTTCTCCAAAGGTTGGCGGTAACGAATGCGTGCCTCAACTTCAAGGGTTTCGTCCACTTTTAATTTTAAATCAGGACGTACCCAATGAATTTCATCTTCGTTAACGAACAGGGTTTTTCGGTACAAACCCGGATGCGATTTTCCTTGACCCGTATAAATAATATTTTTTTCTACATCGGTCTCGATAACAAATAGCGGTTCCCTGGTTCCTCCTACATCCAGACCTTTGCGTTGGCCCTTTGTAAAATAATGGGCTCCTTGGTGTTCGCCCACCACTTTGCCATCTCCAGTGTTATAAACGGTTTTTCGGGAATGATAGGCCAATTCTTCCTGCTTGGTACCAAACTTGGCCCTTGATCTTTTGTATTGTGGCACGTCTGCCGGAACTTCAACAATAACCCCTTTTTTAGGTTTCAATTTTTGTTGCAGGAAATCGGGTAAACGTACCTTTCCGATAAAACATAAGCCCTGGGAGTCTTTTTTATCGGCAGTGATCAAATCATTGTCCGCGGCGATTTGGCGTACTTCAGGTTTGGTCAATTCCCCGATAGGGAATAATGTCTTTGCCAATTGTTCCTGTGATAGTTGGCATAAAAAATAGGATTGATCCTTATTGCCATCTTTACCCGCCAACAATCGATAGGTTTCCGTACCATCAGGGTTTTTTAAAACTCCTTTGCGACAATAATGTCCTGTAGCCACGAAGTCGGCTCCCAATTGCAAGGCTATTTTGAGAAAGACATCGAACTTGATTTCCCGATTACACAAAACATCGGGATTCGGGGTACGGCCCATTTCATACTCCCTGAACATATAATCCACTATACGCTCTTTGTACTCCTTGCTCAAATCGATTGTCTGAAACGGAATTCCAAGTTTCTCGGCTACAATGAGTGCATCATTACTGTCTTCGAGCCATGGGCATTCTTCAGAAATAGTAACGGAATCATCATGCCAATTTTTCATAAAAAGGCCGATGACCTCATATCCTTGTTTTTTCAACAGATATGCGGCAACGCTTGAATCCACTCCTCCCGAAAGTCCGACTACAACTTTTTTCATAGGTTTGACAACAAGCGCAAAAATACGAAAAATACAGGCCTAAAAAGAGATGGCTTAGACTTGAAAAAAAGCAAACATCAAAATCATGATGGTTAGCATACAAAAAACGAAGCTTGACAACTATTAATTTTTTTTGAAGGTAATGCAATGCATCTTTGGAGTCCCAAATCTTACCAAACTAAACCTACTTAATGCTAAAAGCCCCGACAAAGAGTCGGGGCTTTTTGTATTCATCCACCTTCGGTTAAAAAAAGAGGCCGACTAATAAGTCTGTTCCGTGTCATATTGAGCCTGTCGAAATATTTTAACCTGCTGATATTCAGTATCAGTTTCGACGGGATCAACCTGACAAATAGAAAATTTATGACTTATTAGACGGCCTCTTAGTTTTCGGGAATGTCCTTTCCTTATTTTCTTGACCTTATCTTCTACCAGCCTTTTTCTGTTCCTCGGCCTGTTCCATCATCTCGCGCATCTTGCGCTGGAACTTATTTTCTTTTTTAGGCTTTTTCTTATTTTCCTGAATTTGGGCATGTATTTTTTCCTCGTCCAATATAAAATTCTTTATGACGAGCATAATGCCTATCGTAATCAGGTTCGAAATAAAGTAGTACAAGCTCAGGCCACTTGCGTAATTATTGAAGAAGAACAGCATCATAAAGGGCATCAGGTACATGATGAACTTCATATTCGGCATACCGGGCTGTTGCGGCATGTTCTGGCCCGTGGTCATCATCATATAGAAGAATATGGCCACCGATGCCAAAATCGGGAACAAGCTCACATGATCCCCATAAAATGGAATACTGAACGGTAATTGCGCGATAGCATCGTACGATGAAAGATCGTCCGCCCACAAAAACGATTTTTGACGCAGGGCAAACGAAGTCGGGAAGAACATGAACAGGGCATAAAATATGGGCATCTGCAATAGGGCCGGTACACAACCACTCATCGGACTCACACCTGCCTTATTATAGAGTTTCATGGTTTCCTGCTGTTTTTTCATGGCGTTGTCCTTGTACTTTTCGCCTAACTCAGTAATCTCAGGTTTGAGAACTTTCATCTTTGCCTGTGACAAGTAGGACTTATAAGTAACCGGGGACATGGCCAACCGCACTAATATGGTCATGACGATAATGGCTATACCGGCCGGTAAAAACGAACTTAGAAAAGCATAAAACGGTGTGAAGAGGTAACGGTTAATCCAACCAAAAATACCCCAACCGAAAGGAATACTATCATCTAGCCCTAAACCTTCGTATTTATCCAAGACCAAGGCATCCGTCGGGCCGTAGTACCAAAACATATTTTTGGAGAGTTCGCCCCCTTGCACGCTTAAAGGGACAACAGAAGCAAATTCTTTCGTAAACCCCTGTGTATGGCTTTCTTCCTCTACTAGATTTTTTGATGACAGTTCGGCTTTTTCAAAATTTTCCTTGGTGGCAAGAATGGAGCTGAAAAAGTGTTGCCTATATGAAAGCCATTTTAAATCGACCTCGGATTCTTCGTCATCACTGGTCTCCGATAGCTTACTTATCTTGCCATCGTCATGGTTATAGGTCAATCGCGTATAACGATTTTCATATTGGATACTTTTATTGTGCCGAATACCTTTTACCTTCCATTCAAGTTGCACGGGCCTCGAACTATTGATTACCCCGTTCAGACCCTGTGATCGAATGGTAAAATCGACCATATAGTCGTTCGGTTTTATTTCGTAGCGATATTCGAGAAATTGGTTCGGTGAAGTTTTGGCCTTCATGGAAAGCACCTGATTTTCTCCATTTTTACTTAAAGAAGGCTCAAAATAAAGATCTTTGGTATCCAGTACCCTATTATCGGATGCCGTAAAATTCAAACTGAAAGAAGCATTACCGTCTTTTACCAAATATATGGGAACAGAATCGTAGGCCTTGAACTGCTTCATCCGGGCCTCAACGATCTGCCCTCCTTTATTGCCGATCTCAAGAAAGATCACATCGTTCTCCAATTTGGTCGTGCCTTCCGAAGGTGCCGTAAAACCAAAAGCACCGATCGTACTTTTATAATTTGCAACGGCCGTCGAATCTTGGAGGTTTATAACAGCGGGAGCATCGATTTTTTGTTCTTGCGACTCATTTTTCACGGCTTCTGCCTCAACCTGTTCTTGCTTGGCTTTTTGGGCTTCCAACTCCTCGGCGGTCGGTTGGTTTTGGTACATCCAAAAAAGTAGGATTCCGAAAATAAGCACAAAGCCTATTATCGAATTTATATCGAGTTTCTTTTCTTCCATCTAGGTGAAATAATTAGTAAGGGGTAAACTATTCGGTTTCAGAACGCAAATATATGCCCAATTACGGAGTTTATGCCAAACTGGCATTCGTTTGTTGTTTTTTGCGCTTTAAGGCGGCCTTTACAAAGCCGACGAACAACGGGTGCGGATTTGCCACTGTACTCTTATACTCCGGATGGTATTGTACCCCTATAAACCAAGGATGCTTGGGAAGTTCAATAATCTCGACCAGCCCGGTGGCGGTATTTATCCCTGAAGATTTTAGTCCAGCCGCTTCGAGTTGCTCTTTATATTCGTTGTTGAATTCATAACGATGACGGTGTCTTTCAGAGATATCGGACGCCCCTTTATATACCTGTTGCGCCAGACTACCGTCGAGCAGTTTACAGTCCCACGCACCAAGGCGCATCGTGCCTCCTTTATTGGTAACCGTTTTCTGCTCTTCCATCAGGCTGATTACAGGATGCGGTGTACGTTCATCCATCTCGGTCGAGTTGGCACCTGTCAGTCCAAGAATATTCCTTGCATATTCGATGACAGCCATTTGCATACCGAGACATATTCCCAAAAACGGAATGCCATTTTCACGGGCATACTGTACCGCCTTTATTTTTCCTTCGATACCCCTTTCACCAAATCCCGGTGCGACCAATATTCCATTTAGTCCCGTCAATTTTTTTTCCACATTCTTTTCGGTAAGGTGCTCTGAATGTATTGAACGTACCTTTACGCGAACTTCGTTGACCGCCCCGGCATGTATAAAAGATTCTAAAATAGATTTATAGGAATCTTGCAGTTCGACATACTTTCCGATCAATCCGATATTGACTTCGTTCTTCGGATTTTTATGGCGTTCCAAAAATTCGTTCCATTGATTCAAGTCGGTTTCCTTGTCATCGGGCAATGCCAATTTGCGCAGGGCCACCGTATCTAACCCTTCTTCTTGCATCATTATGGGAACGTCATAAATGGTCGACGCGTCAATGGATTGTATCACCGCTTCCCGTTTGACGTTACAGAAAAGTGCCAGCTTTTCCTTTATCTCATCTGATATTTCGTGCTCGGTCCTACAAACCAGAATATCCGCCTTTATACCACTTTCCATAAGGGTCTTGACACTATGTTGCGTCGGTTTTGTCTTTAATTCACCGGCCGCCGAAAGAAAGGGTACCAAAGTAAGATGGATCACTATGGCATTATTATCGCCCAATTCCCAAAGTAATTGTCGCACGGCCTCGATATAGGGCAACGATTCGATATCGCCAACGGTTCCGCCTATTTCGGTAATCACTATATCGTATTCACCGCTGTTTCCGAGCAATTGGACGCGTTCTTTTATTTCATTCGTGATATGGGGGACTACTTGAACGGTCTTACCCAAAAACTCACCTCTTCGCTCCTTTTCGATAACACTTTGATAGATGCGTCCGGTGGTCACATTATTGGCCTGCGAAGTCCGAACGTTCAGAAAGCGTTCGTAATGGCCAAGGTCCAGATCGGTTTCGGCACCATCATCGGTCACATAGCATTCCCCATGCTCATACGGGTTCAAAGTACCTGGATCGACATTGATATAAGGATCCAATTTCTGAATGGTGGTCTTGTACCCCCTTGCCTGCAGTAGCTTGGCAAGAGACGCGGCGATAATTCCTTTTCCTAGTGAAGAGGTCACACCTCCCGTAACAAAAATATACTTTGTCTGTGACATGATGGGGTTCTGTGTTACGGGGCATAAAGATACGAATTGCCCGAACAATTCACAGGGTATCTTTCGGAAATTCTTTTTGAACCTTGCGAATGAGGGGCTCCAAACCGTTCATTTTGATCTCATGCATGGCTTTCAACAATTCGCCCAGCTTTCCCTTAGGAAATCCCTTTTGCTTGAACCAAACGAAATAGGCTTCGGGAAGGTCCACAAGATAACGATCTTTGTATTTTCCGAAAGGCATTCTGTAATGGGCTAGTTCAATCAGTTTCTGTTTGTCGGGAGATACTTCCATTTTTAAAAGTAAAACTTATATCTTTAAGAATCGGTTACTTATATAAAAATGAAAAGAAGAAAATTTATAGGGACTTCGGCCGCTGCTTCGGTTGGCCTTTTGGCTTATAAAAATGCCAATGCCAACTCTTCAAGTAAAGCGGCCAACAATCAACTAAAAGGAAATATCAACCATAGTGTTTGTAGGTGGTGCTATGAATCGATTCCAATGGAAGAGTTTCTCAAAGGCTTGAACGAACTAGGAATCAAGGCAATGGATCTAACAGGCCCCGAGGACTGGCCACTGATGAAAAAATACGGAATACATGCGTCAATGTGTTGGGGTGCAGGTAAAGGAATAACGGAAGGTTGGAACGACCCTAAATTGCACGAAGAACTGATCGCGGACTACCAACAGGTAATTCCTAAAGTAGCTGAAGCCGGGTATACAAACCTTATTTGCTTTAGTGGGAATCGAAAAGGTATGAACGACCTGGTCGGCCTACACAATTGTGTCACAGGACTGAAAAAGATCATACCCGTCGCTGAAAAGCATGGTGTTATAATTCAGATGGAGCTTTTGAACTCAAAGGTAGACCATAAGGATTATATGTGCGACAATACACTTTGGGGCGTAGAATTATGCCGAAGATTGGGTTCGGATAATTTTAAGCTGTTATACGATATCTACCATATGCAGATCATGGAAGGCGATATTATTCGTAACATTCAAGATTATCATCAATATTTCGGACACTATCATACGGGTGGCAATCCTGGTAGAAATGAAATCAACGATACCCAAGAATTGTTTTATCCCGCAATAATGAAAGCCATTTTGGCCACCGGGTTCAAAGGTTATGTGGCCCAAGAATTTATTCCTACTTGGGATGATAAAATCGCCGCGCTAAAGGAAGGGGTTACGATCTGCGATGTTTAGGTGGATAGGTTTATCGCAATCTTAGCAATCAAGCCTATTTCGTTTAAGGCTGAATAATAGCAAGACCTTTTATTTTGTTATCTTCCTCAGAAATTCTTCCTTTCGTCTGACGGCCACCTCAATATGGGTACCATCCGACATTTGTACGTACCCACCTTTACCCTTTAAATACTTGTCTATATATAAAATATTGATATAATGCGACTTATGTACCCTAAAAAATTGATGATTTTCCAGTACTTCCTCAAAATGCTTTAATGTCTTGGTGGCAATCAATTTTTTATTCCCAATAAGAAAAAGCTGGGTATAATTACCGTCAGATTGGCATCTTATGATATCATCCACTTTGACAAAGGTCAGACCTTCCAATGTTGTGATGGCCACTTTACGGGATCCGGCCAACTTGTTTTCAAGGTTTTGAAAAAGTACTTCCAATCTTTTCGAGGCGCTTTTCATACCTTCTCTTCGAATTATCTTTTGAACGGCAATATCGAAAGCTTCTTTATCAATAGGTTTCAATAGATAGTCAAGTGCGGAAAATCGGAATGCCTCGACAGCGTAATTATCATGCGCGGTCGTAAATACTATTTCAAATTCAATGGGCTTGATTTGTGCCAATAGGTCAAAACCGGTGCCATTCTGCAAATGAACGTCCAAGAAAACTACATCGGGATCGATTTGAGCTATTTTTTGCAATGCTTCTGCATTTGTACTGCAACTTGCCTTAAGGTCTAAGGCATCGGTATATGGGCCAAGTAGTTTTTTTATCCGGTCGATGCAATGTTGCTCGTCGTCTATAATAATGGCCTTTAGCATACCTGTATATTAAAAATTAAGTTTTAAAGGCAGTTTTAACTCTACCCTAAGGCCCTGTTTTTTATCAAATATATCGATACTGCCCTTCATTTTGTTCAATTGACTTATTACATCCAATCTGTTTTTTGTAATCTTGATGCCCATTGATTCTTTTTCAAGATGGTGACCCACTACCTTTTTCCTTCCTACCCCATCGTCATCGACCCTGCAGACCAGCATCTTGTCTTCCAACTTAATTTCTATGTCGATATTCCCTTTCGTTTCTTTCTTGGCGATACCGTGCCAAATACTATTTTCGATAAAGGGCTGTAAGAGTAATGGAGGAACCAAGGTGTTCTCAACATCGATTTCGCTATCGACCTTTATACTATGGTCAAGCTTGTTTTTAAAACGAAGTGCCTCTATTTCAAGATAGAGTTTGATCAGTTCAAGATCTTCTTCAAGGGTTATCCATTTTTTTTCCGAACCTTCCAATATGGCCCTGGTGAGTTTGGCGAACTTCATCAAATATTCATCGGCCGTATCGACATCGTTCTTCGACATGTAATCGCTTATAGAGTTCAATGAATTGAATATAAAGTGTGGGTTCATCTGTGAACGCAATGCCTTTAATTCGGTCTCTGCAACCTTGGTATTGAATTCGGCTATGTTCTTTTCGGCCAGGGCGTCCCTTTTTCTCTTGTAGAGAAGATATCCGATTAGAGAAGCCACGGCTACTAGAATACCTGCCAAAAGATACATGTTCTTTATTAATGTCTGTCTTTGTATCGTTGCATTCGCCTCCGCTTCTTGCCTTTCGAGTTCGAATTGCATTTCTTTTTTGGTAATCTCGGATTTCTTTTCTTCTCCCAATACACTATCCCTTAGATTTATATACCTTTTATAGGCCATTAGGGCATCTGCCGATTTACCTTCATTTTCGTAAACATCGCTTAGAACCTGCCAAGAATCTGCCTGCCATTCGATAGCATCTATTTCTACCGATATTTCGAGCGCGTTAAGACCTGCGCTTTTGGCCAATTCGAAATTGCCCAAAAGAATATTTATCTTACCTACACTGTTCAAGGCGGAAGCTTCTATATATTTATTGTCGATTTTTTTTGCCATCCTCGCCGCATCCTCATAATAGTCCAAAGATTCCGAATAGGCTTTCAGGCCTTTATAGGCAAGTCCGAGATTATTGGTAATGGCAGCAATAAACAAATCATTTTCCTCTTCCTTGGACAAGGAAAGGGCTTTTTCCAAATAGGCAATACCCTTATCGTGCTTATCCATATCGGTATATATAATACCGATGTTGGTAAGTGCCTTTATTTGATCCGATCTTCTCCCCAATTCTTTCGAGGCTTCCAAATAAGTGCGGTATTTTTCCAAGGCCTCGTCATATTCTTTCATATCCGCATGGATATTGCCCAAATTACCCAACAGACCCGATTCTAAATTTCTATCATTAATTGTCTTGCTTATAATCAAGGCTTGTTGATAAGCGTCCAAGGCTCTTAGGTTAACGCCCATTACATAGTGGAGGTTACCTTTTTGTCTAAGGGCCAGTGCCTTGCCTTTCTCCCAACCAATCTGAGATGAAATTGTTAAGGCTTCGTCGACGAATCTCAAGGCTTCATCAGGGTCACTATAATTTAGGCTTTCCGCTGTTCCCACCAATAAGTTTACCCTTACGGAATCTTTCTTCTTATAAGCGTTCAATTCGTCGATAAGTATGCTTGAATCTTGTTCTTGGGCACCGATAAAAAAGCTGAGTAGAAAGAAAAAGGCAGAAGGCAAGAACCTTCTCATCGGAATCTGCATCATTTGACTTGGTTCGATTTCAAATTTAATGGTTTTAATCTACTAACGATATGCTATCCGGTCTATTTCACAAAAACGTTCAAACCTATAAACCTTACGAACAAACCGGTCAGAGGCCCGCTTAATAAATATAGATGGCAATGGCATGGAGATAGTGTTACATTTACTATTTATGAACCAAATCACTTGATCTTAATCTTTCAAAAATTTAGACCATGTACAGAAAAATAAAATTCTATTTAATAGCATCAATGGCGCTCTTTTTATTGAATTGTACTCCCGAGGATATCAAAAATAAAATAGAAGATACTTTCGATATCACCGCCGGAGACGATTTCACAGCCAAAGTCAATGGAGCCGATTTCGGGGCGAATAAAGATTATGTAGAGGCTACCATAACCGTACAATCAGGAATTTATGCCGTAGCCATAGCCGGTGGCGACCTAACAGGATTACAAACTGGCAAGGTAATCGGCATTGGTTTCGGTGGTTCCGACTACGACGATTTACAGGCTGGAAGTACTTGGGATTCGCCAGAGGCGAACTTAGGCGCGGAAGGCGGCTACAAAGAAGATAACAACTCCGAAAACGGAACGGAAATTAATGCAGGCGATGTTGAGAGCATTTTCATCAAGGTTACGGCAATCGATAAAGTAAATCATTCGATTTCAGGGGAGTTCAATTTTGTAGCGACCGATGAGGATACAGGAAAACAGTATACGATTACCAATGGCAAATTTACCGATATCACCTTCATATTAATCGATTGATAATGTGATATTTGACAAACGGAATTATTGAAAATCCGATAAAATGCCGATATTCGGTTCGGACATCAAAAGTCCATGCGTTTTATGCAATCCCTTTGGTTTAACCGAACAACCTAACCTTATTTTGCATAAGTTTACCAAAATAAAATAAATAAATATCAATCGGTAAAATCCCAATTCATGAAGAAATCGATCTTACTTTTTGCATTTGTACTGCTCGGCGTATCGTTTGTGCATGCCCAAGAATTCAATGTCGGAACCAACGTGATAAACGGTGGTGTCGGTTTTGGAGGTTCCTTCGGTAGTTATACGACTTCTTCACAGAGTGTCGGTCTTAGCGTTAGTTACGAAAGGGGAATCTGGGAATTGCCCGGACCGGGTGTGGTGAGCCTTGGTGGCTATATAGGCACAAAAACCTATAAATATGATTACGTAGGGGGAAATGACAAGTGGAACTATACTATCATCGGTGTAAGGGGTGCCTATCACTTTAATGGTTTGGAAGTTGAAAATCTTGATGTCTATGGAGGTGTAATGGCTTCATATAACATATTGTCGTATGATGGCAATGGTAACTTTAATAGCAGGCCTGGGGCCACTGCTTTTATTGGTGGCAGATGGTACTTTGCCGAGAACATAGCCGTATTTGCTGAAGCCGGTTACGGTGTAGCCTATTTGACCACCGGTATTTCTTTCCGGTTTTAGTGTACCGGGGTATTTCTAGAAAAATAAGCGGTCCCCTACTCCATTTCATTCAAGAGTTCGGCGATTTTCTTGTTCCATAGCAATTGTTGCTCAATATTTCGGGAAAAATTGGTCTCATAATCATACTTTTTTTGAAAGGCATTGAGCTCTTTTAAAATGTCTCGGTATATTTTTTTGATTTCGGCCTTAACATTACCCGTGAAATTGGTCCGAGACACTTTTTTGCGCATCTTTCGGGCAAAAATTTCGGCAATATCAAAATGCAATTGCTCATGGCTTAAAATGACCTCGTTGACCAAATCGGGCTGAAACCACGACTTATCGGGATAGAAATGCGTACTGATCTCGATATCAAGTTCTAACTTTCCATCTGTTTCCGTTGAAGAAAATTCATAGGAGATTCCACTTGCAGTAACCGCTGCGGCCCATGCCGTTTTAAAGGGCCTCCCCTTGAAATCTTCCCATTGCAACTTTCTGTCGGGACTCCAAGGAATGGTTTCCTCTTCTTGGGAGAAGACAAGACCTGACGATAGCAAAAAAATCAGGCAGCAAATATTTTTTAGAATACCCAATTATAGGAAATTACTTTTTCGATATCGGGATGCAGACTATAGTGTACCGGGCAAGTATTTGCCGTATGTTCCAAAATCTTACGGTTCTTGTCCGACACATTCTTGGGTAGGCTCAATTTTACTTCTATCTTCGAAATACGCCTCGGGTCGGCCGCCATATGCTTGGTAACTTCTGCCATGGCATTCGTAAGATCTACATCCAGACTATTGGCCTTGATTCCCATCATCGTTAGCATACAACTGGCAAGCCCTGTGGCAACGGTATCCGTCGGTGAAAAAGCCTGGCCTTTTCCATTATTATCTATCGGGGCATCGGTGATGAAAGTATCACCGGAACGCAAGTGCTCACAACTTGTGCGAAGTCCCCCGTTATAAGTTACTTTTGATGTCATAGCATTTTTAATTCTCGACTTCCTTCAATCGCATTTCATCATAACTCATTATGTATGAAGATTGGTTGAAGTATCCTGATGCGAAATCTTTTTCATACGAAAATTTATTGCCGGTATAACTGGTTTCGCCGATCAATTTTGACACCGCTACCAAGTCATTTTTGTAAGCCAATTTCAACAGAAGGTCAAAGGTCATATCAAAACCGCGAACGGCATAACGATCCGGAATTTCCCCAAAGCGCGCTCGATACCTCCTCACAAAGGCATTGTTTTGTGGTTCCCGGTAAACCGAAGGATATGTAAAATTAAGGTTCGACAGGTGCGCACTCGAAATCACATCGTTCTCGAAAGCCTTTCCCCTATTGGTGGTGAACATGCGCAAACTTACCTTCTCTTTATCCAGCGGGTCCAAAAGGGCATTTTGGAATGAATTTAAGATCGAGCTAACACTAGAAGCCAATTTGAAATTATCGGTCTCTAAAAAAACCCAGTTCTCGGTTTCTTTCGACAACAGTAATTTTAATTTATCGATATTGACACCGATATTCTTTTCCTCCTCCTTCACCTCGGCCACTTTGGCCTCGGGAAATCTTGATAGCAGCGAATCCCGTACCACCGCATTGACCGAATCCGCAATAATGATAATATTCTGATTGGTCTTCGCACTAGCGACATAATCGATCATCTTCTTGCGAAGCAAAGCATCGGAAGTGTACGAAAAGAACACATTGTTCAAGCTTATATTACTATTCGCCGGGATAGGTGCAATAACGGGCACGTGATATTCGGCGGCGCGAACGGCTACTTCTTTTAACGAAGCTAAGTCCAATGGCCCGATAATGGCGTTTACATCGTTTAGACTTTCCCTTAACAGAATTTCTTTGGTTTTCACCAGATCGAGTTGATTGTCAAAAGTCTTAACATCGACGGAAATGCCAAGATCGGCTATGGAATCCAAAGCGACCAAGGCACCCGAATACAGCCCCAAACTCAACTTGACATCGGTTCTTTTATAAATGGCTTCCTCGACTTCTTCGTGATCGTTCAGGTTCAAACGATCCAAACGGAAAGGCAAAAGAAACATCAATTTGGGCCTATTGGCGACATCAATACTATCCAACAGATTTATCTTATCGAGCACCAATGAATTTCGAACTTCAAAGTCCCCAATTTGATCTTTGGGCAATTTCAGTACCATGCCTGCCTTCAAACCCTCTTGTAAATCTGGATTCAACGCCAACAGATCTTTATAATCTACACCCAGTTTTCGGGTCAATGAAAAAACCGTTTGCTTGGGTTTGACTTCGTAAAAGTTATAATTATCGGTGTTGATTTCACCAGGATCTCTTTTTACCTGTGGAATTCGTATCACCATACCCTCCTTCAATCCATTTTGTTCAGTTATTTCAGGATTTAACCTGACTATCTCATCAGATTTTACCCCGAATTCTTGTTCCAACCGGTAAAAATTCATTTTGGCCGGCACGGTATAGGAAACAAACAGCTGGGTCTCTTGATCAGGAATGCTACTTCCCGGCAATTTCGGCATTCGAAGCTCCTGCCCTTCCCTCAAATAATCCGACGTTTTTGAAAGATCGGGATTCAGAGTCAACATACTATCTATCGTAATGCCATATTTATGCGCAATACTCCAACGGGTTTCTTTAGGCGCGACCGTATAGACCTCGAAATCTTCTTCATTGATCGCCTCTTCCGGTTTTACCCTACGGAATTTAGGTATACGCAAAACCATTTTCTTTTTCAACTGCGAGGCGTAGAGTTCACGATTATAGCGTTTGATATCGTCTTCGGTAATATTGTATCGCTTGGCAATGCCGAAAAGGGTCTCTTTTCTCCGCACTTTGTGTGAAGTGAATCCGATAGGTTCTTCCTGAGAAGTTATTGTATCACGGGTTCCGCTGGTAACGTTTGTATTCGGTCTTACCTGATTTGAAGTCGCGGGAACGACCAAAATCGTGTTCTCCCGTAATTCTTGACCTTTCTTGATCTCTTTGTTATAGGTAAGCAGGGTCTCTTGGGTTACCCCGAACTGTTTTGCTATCGACTCCAGAGTCTCTCCCTTCTTTACCGTATGGCTCGTGAACTTTTGTGCCGTGGCCTTACAGCCCATGAAAACGAACATGAGCAAAATCAAGGTATTTTTCAAAAATCGGTTCATGTCTATTCCCATTCTATGGTCGCCGGGGGCTTTGAGCTGATGTCATAAACCACTCTATTGACCCCGGGTACTTTATTTATAATCTCGTTCGACGTTTTCTGTAAAAACTCATAGGGCAAATTGACCCAGTCTGCCGTCATGCCATCGGTACTCTCGACCGCACGTAAAGCTACGCATTTTTCATAAGTGCGCTCATCGCCCATCACGCCTACACTATTTACGGGCAAAAGCATGGCCCCGGCCTGCCAAACCTGATCATAAAGCCCCCAATCGCGTAAACCTTTTATAAAAATATGGTCTACTTCTTGTAAAATGGCCACCTTTTCGCGGGTAATATCCCCAAGGATACGAATGGCCAGTCCCGGACCTGGAAATGGGTGCCTGCCCAAACGTTCATCGCCTACATCCATACTCTTGCCTACTCTTCTCACCTCGTCCTTGAACAACATTTTAAGGGGTTCTACAACTTTCAGTTTCATAAAATCGGGCAATCCACCTACATTGTGATGGCTTTTGATAGTTGCCGAGGGACCTCCGGTACCCGAAACGGATTCGATCACGTCGGGATAAATCGTACCCTGCGCCAGCCATTTCGCATCTTCGACCAAATGCGCTTCGTCGTCAAAAACCTCAATGAACACCCTTCCAATTATCTTACGTTTTGTTTCCGGGTCGCTCTCGCCTGCCAAAGCATCCAAAAAGCGTGCCGAAGCGTCTACACCCTTAACATTGAGTCCCATACCTTTATATTGTTCGAGTACATCTTCAAATTCGTTTTTACGCAGCAGACCGTTATTGACAAAAATGCAATGGAGATGTTTTCCGATGGCCTTATGGAGCAATACCGCCGCAACCGTCGAATCGACTCCTCCTGACAACCCAAGGATTACCTTATCATCGCCAATCTTTGATTTTAATTCAGCCACTGTCGATTCGACAAAGGCATCGGGTGTCCATGTCTGGGCCACTCCGGCAATGTTGACCAAGAAGTTTTCCAAAAGCTGTTTTCCGTCCGTGGAATGATAAACTTCTGGATGAAATTGAATACCATAGGTTTCTTCGCCATCAAATTTAAAAGCGGCATTCTCGACATCATGGGTACTGGCAATAAGATGTGTGTTTTCGGGAAGCTGTTTTATCGTGTCGGCATGGCTCATCCAAACTTGGCTCCCGACATTAATATTTGCAAAAAAAGGATTTTCGTTCTCAACATGCGAAAGGTTGGCCCTGCCATATTCCCGAGTATTCGATTTTTCGACATTCCCACCATTGAAATGTGCCAGGTACTGTGCCCCGTAGCAAACACCCAACAACGGTTTCTTCCCTTTTATTTGAGAAAGATCGGGGTGTGGCGCATCGTCCGCACGTACCGAAAAAGGAGAGCCCGAAAGTATGACCGCTTTATAGCTCGAAAGATCTTCAGGAAGTTTGTTATAAGGTTTAATCTCGCAGAAAATATTCAGTTCACGAACCCTTCTCGCTATGAGTTGGGTATACTGCGAACCAAAGTCAAGGATAAGGACGTTGTTTTGCATGGGCAAAAATAGCAATTTGGAACATTTACTGCGAAATTTATCTCAAGTATTCGTCATAATGAAAAAACACTATGGCACGAATGTTATACCTCTCATTTTATTAACTTTAGAACACCTAACGACCAACATGCGCAAACTTACCTTGTTTATATTTTCCTTCTTGTTTTTTCCCAATGTGATTTTGTCTCAATGGTCAGAAGAGGTTGATAGCCTTATTTCTACTGCAAACCAAATGCCCAATGACACTTTAAAAGTTGCCCGTTATGGTACTTTGTTTGAAAAACTTATGTTCACCGATAGTAAAAGGGCTTTGGAATATGCCAAAAAAGAGAATAATTTGGCCAATGAGCTTAGCTATTCCAAAGGTATTTTCGCTAGCCTATTGCACTTCGGCACCTATCATGAAAATATAGGTCAAATGGATTCAGCAAGAACCTTTTTCTTAAAATCCAAAAACAAGGCTATTGAAATGAATAGTCCAAAAATGACTTTGTTCATCAATCATGCTTTGGCCGGTATCGAAAAAAAAGTGGGCAATTACACCAATGCCCTAAATTTTCATAATGAAAACATAGGGCTTTACAACTTACCCGAATCTGAGCAAAAAGACCTAAAAGGTTTTAATAAAATTGGAGCTGAATATTTAGGGATTGCTGAAATATATAAAGAGAAGGGCAATTATAAACTTGCTGTTGAACATGCCTTAAAAGCACTCCGCTTTTTTGAGGAAATAAAGCATACCCGGCGCATTGGCAATTCCTTGGCTGAATTGGGCAATATTGAATACAGAAGAAAAAATTATCAAGATGCCATTGATTACGGGCTTAGAGCCATTGAAATATACAAAGACCATGACTATCATGAATATTGGGGGCTCACTTCAATAGATGTTGGCAAAAGTTTTATGAAACTAGAAAAGTTCGATAGTGCAACGGCCCATTTCAATGAGGCTCTGCGTTTAGGAAGAGAGCATCAATTTTTGGAATTGGAAGCAACCGCTCTATCACAAATTGGAATTTCCAACAATGCTATAAAAAACCATACCGAATCCCTTGATTATTTGGCCAAGGGCTATGAACTGCATAAAAAGTTGGAATCAAAAATCAACATGGTAGCTGATTTAAATGCAATGGCAAAAACCCATTTTGAGCTATCCGATTATGAAAAAGTCATTGAATTGACAGCCCAAGCAAAACAAGTTGCAGAAGAGATTGGCGCCCTTCCTGAATTGAGCGAGTCTTACCTTTTAGAATCTAAGGCCCATGAACAATTAAACGGCCATAAAGCTTCTTTGGGCAGCTATAAACTTCATAAAAAACTGAATGATTCAATTTATGACCTAACCAGTTCCCAACAAATTGAAGAATTACAAACCATCTATGAAACCGAAAAAAAAGAACAACAACTAGCCCTTCAAGAAAATGAAATTGTGTTGTTGGAAGAAAAGCAGCGTGCCGCATCACTTCAAAACACATTGCTTATTGGCGGGATTATAGCCCTAATTAGCCTTTTTGGGTTGTTGTACTACGGTATACGCCAAAAAATGAAACGTAATAAATTGGAAAAAGAAAAAGTGGACAACGAACTAGCCTTTAAGAAGAAGGAACTCACCACACATGCCATGCATTTAGCCAAAAAGAACGAGGTATTGGAGGCCGTCAAACTAAAGGTGAAAGAACTTAAATCCTCGGAAGGCGACGAACTTGGCTATCGTCAATTAATACAGACAATCAATTTTGACCAACAGGATGATAAAAATTGGGAGAGCTTTACGCAATATTTTGAACAGGTGCATAAAGACTTCAGTAAAACTGTGAAAGAAAAATATCCTGAAATCACTAAAAATGAACTTCGTTTGATGGCACTTTTGAAAATGAATTTATCTTCAAAAGAGATTGCGATCATACTGAATATTTCTACATCAGGGGTAAAAAAGGCTAGAAATCGACTTAGAAAAAAGCTAAGTATTAATCCAGAGGATTCCTTGGAAGCATTGATTATATCCATGTAGCACCTTTTAAAATATTTCACAACCTTTATAGAACACCTGTATTTGCAGGTGTTTTTTTGATGTCACCCCTTTGTCACCCCTCAATATTTTTATCGAAGCAACCGGCACCCTAGGTTTGTTTTGTCATTAAGTTGGCAACCCGTTTTTGTGGAGCCTAGCTCGGCCATGGGCTACAGGCCCTAACCGAGTAGGCCACACAAAACGAAACAGTTTAATCCACAAAACAAGTAATTATGAAAACGCAAAAACGAGTTTTTAGACCTATTCCAGCATTGTTGCTGAGTGTTATGGTATTGGTTGCATGCAGCAAATCGGATACCGATTCTGGTGATGTAGAAGACGGTACCGGTCCTCAGCCGATTAGTCAAAATTTTGATGCGGTAATCGAGGCCGGGGGCACTTTTGAGCCAACAATAACTTCTGAGGATCTCAAAGAGGAAAAAGAAACCAACGAAATCATTAACGGAACAGTTTGGAACTGCACTACTAAGACCTATAGTGCCTTATCGCCAGGAGGAGGTGATAATGGATTCCCACTTTTCAATCCAAATGCATCAGTAATCTACCCAGGAAGTCTGTTGCAAGGAAATTCATTAAAAAAAGCGACTCCCGATGTAATCGCAGTGGAAAGGGCCGGTGGAATAATTTCTTACGATCTGAACAATGGCAATCTTGCTTCAAGTTTTGAGGTAGACAAGGTCGCCAAAAGTTCCATTCAAGATGGCATGAATAATATTATCGCCAATGCACCTAGCGATTTACCGGCGAATTTTGTCTTTAAATACAGTCAAGTCCATAGTGAACAGGCACTGGCTTTCAGTATGGGTATCGATTATTCTACCGCATTTACAAGTGTCAGCGCCGATTTTAGTTTTAGTAGCGAAAAAGAATACAACCGAATTCTAGTAGAACTCAATCAAAGTTTCTATACAATGAGTTTTGACATACCTACAAGTGTAGACGGACTTTTCGCTGAAGGTGTTACCGATGCCGACTTGGAAAAGTACGTTCAACCCGGTAATCCGGCAACTTATATTTCCGACGTTACATATGGAAGAATATATTATATGTTGATAGAATCGACTTCTTCATATACCGAAATGGAAGCTGCAGTCAGCGGAGAATTCAATGCGGTTGCCGGAAGCGGAAATATTGATATCGATGGTAGTAAAATCGACAAATTGAGCGAGCTGAAGGTCAAGGTAATGGCTTTTGGGGGTGATGCCGGGCAAACCTTGTTGACCGCCGGAAATACAAATATTAGCGAGCTTGTTGAATTGCTGGCCAAAAGCACCACAATTTCTACAGGCCTACCCATCAGTTATGTGGTTCGAAGTGTAGAGAACAACCAAATCGTGGGTGTACAGTTGGCCACGGAATACGACGTGACCAATTGTAATCCGGCTCCTCCAGGGGGTGAACCCATTCAATTTGCACATTGGAAGGGCCAATTGTTGGATAGAATGGGTCCTGTTGGCGCCGCGTATCCATTACAGGGTTCCGGCTTTATCTTAATCAGTCAGGACGGCAAAGAGTATATGCATAGCTATAACAACGAGCTCGATGGCCCATTTCCTATTGAGGATTTGGTAACCGAAGGTGACTATCCATTCGGCAATGAAGGTATTGGAGCGGCTTGCAATATCAATGGTAATAATGATGATGAGAGCGTTATCATGATTATGTCAAGCAGTGGTCTCGAATTTAGCTACATGATAGGCAATCGTTGGTTGTTGCCCGAACCTATAGAAAACTTGGCCCCTGACAATCCGTTTTTACTAAATGGCATCGGAGCGATGCATTTCAATAGCAAGGATCCTCTTGGCCCATCAACAAGATATATGTTCAATAAAGATGGTACGCATGCATCTTTGTATAATAACAGTCCACGCGGATTTAGCCCACCCCATGAGTATGCCAATGATCCAGGTTTGGGCAATCTGGCGACCATAGGGGCGGCAATGTCTTTTTTTCTAGGGGAATCACGGGTCACGGTATTTTTCGACGGAACAGGCACCAAATACGTCACCTTTTTCGGTTCGGATGTTCAAGGGCCGTTTGAACTCTAGCCACTTTATAAAATCTTATTTCTATCTTGAGTTAGTCTGTTGAAACAGGCCTTCGGGCCTGTTTTTTATTGACTTCCGTGTATTTGTTGAAAGAAAATGTATCTTTAATTCAAACCAAACCCCATGAAACCCAAATTAGTATTTTGGTTTTTGTTTTTTTATGCCATATCTCCCCCGCTCAACGCACAAGACTACAAGAACCTCGATAGCCTTCTAACTGAATATCATAAGCGGCCCAACGATACTATCAAAGTAAACATAGCGGATCGCATTCTACAAAACCTGACCTATACCGATCCTGAACGGGCATATGAATTCGCCCATGAAATGGTGAGGATGTCACAACAATTGAAGTACGATAATGGTATCGCAAAGGGTCTGAACCAAATAAGCTCTTATTTTTTCAATAGGGATGAACTTGACTCCGCCTACTATTATACCAAAGCGACCATGGATATGGTCACCCGGTCTCAAAATCTCGGGGGAATCTTAACGGCGAACACCCGTTTCGCCAATCTTTACGATCGTCAAAACGATTTTGAGACGGCAAAGGAATATCTGGCCAAGAACATTGAAATCTATAGACAAAAAGATACCATTTCGTATGCACGCGAAGTGGATTTCAAGTTTATAGGATCCACCTTCTTTATGCTATCGGAAATAGATATGAAGCAGGGACGGTACAATTTGGCGCTAAAAAATGGACTACAAGCCTTGGAAGAATATAGGGAAAGGGCCAAAAATCCCCTTTTTGTTGCAGATGCGCATACACTTTTGGGCCAAATAGAAATGAAGCTGGAGAATTATGGAAACAGCATTGAACATTTTGAAAAAGCGTACAAGGTCTACAAAGATTTTGAAGACTTGTTATGGCAGAGCGATGTGTTACGGTTTATTGGCGAAAACCTAATGTACCTTGACAGGCACGAAGAGGCCATAGGCTATTTTGAAAGATCCATTGAAATGTCCTATAAAAACAACTTTCAATTAAAGGAAGCCAGTGCATATAACCTAATGGGGAATGCTTATACAAACTTGAAAAAATTCCCTGAGGCGATCAAAAGTCTAAACAGCTCGCTTGAGGTTTATTCCAAAATGGACAATCCGACGGAAATAAACAAAACCTATGCAAGTCTTGGCCTTTTGTACAACGAAACGGGCAGGCCAGATTTAGCCCTTCCTTACCTACAAAAAGCAAGTGCCATATCGGATAGTATTCAATCGCTTCCTGACAAAGCCGATGCGCATTTAAAAAAATCAGAGTCTTATCGACAACTACAAAGCTTTGAACTGGCCTTAAAAGATTATGTAATCTATGACAAATTGAGTGACAGCATCTTTAATAATAGGAAATCGCAACAGATAGAAGAAATGCGGGCCATTTTCGATATTGAGACCAAAGAGCAGCAAATAGCATTACAGGAAAAGGAAATCGATGTGCTCGAACAAGAAGCAGAAATCGGCAACCTTCAACGTATTTTATTGGGTGTTGGGCTTTTGCTCTGTCTACTTGGCATCTATGCGCTACGTCAAAAACTGAAACGAAACAAGTTGGAAAAAGAAAAAGTGGATACCGAACTCGCCTTTAAAAAGAAAGAACTCACCACTCATGCCCTACACTTGGCCAAGAAGAACGAAACCCTTGAAAATCTTAAACAAAAAGCACAAGAATTAAAAGCCTCTGAAAACACGAGTGGATACCAACAGCTGATCCGTACCATCAATTTTGATCTACAGGATGACAACAACTGGCAAAATTTTTCGAAATATTTCGAAGAGGTACATAAAGATTTCAACAGCAACGTAAAAACCAAATACCCAGAAGTCACCTCAAACGAACTACGGCTAATGGCACTTTTAAAGATGAACCTATCATCGAAAGAAATAGCGAACATTCTCAATATTTCGCCTGATGGAATCAAAAAAGCGCGGTACCGACTTCGTAAAAAGTTAGATCTTACCACAGAAGACTCTTTGCAAGATCTAGTGTTAAGCCTATAAGCAAAAAAGGCCGGAAAATTTCCGGCCCTAAAATTCGGTCATAACTTAATAGCTTTGTTTTACTTCAAGCGCTCCAACCAATATCCGACCTTAACTTCCCCAAAGTCAACGACAAAATGTTTTCCTCCATAAGGGATATCTTTTAATGAAATTTTATCGGAAGCGTCTCCAAAATCATCATTAGGGTCGAAAACTCCCGCATCATCCTCTTCTAAGCTTCCACCGATAGCGACATGGTCTGCGTCATAATCTGGTTTATATAGTTCGATAGGAGGAACCGTAAGGTTGACATATCTTGTCTCATCCTTCTTAAGTGAAAAGGTCGACCCTTCCTTATAGTCCCAAGCAACCTTACCGCCTTTTTGCGCACCATTACTGTACAAGGTAGCGGTCAACCTACCGAAGAGTTCGGCGGCACTTCCATCACCGTCTTGACATCCGGTACACTTAAGATAATCCAGTTCAATAGTAAAGACCGGGTAGGCCAGATCACAGTTTCTAACAGGATATTCTGATGATAAGACAACTCTTGCAATTGGTGTTCCTTGTTTAAGATATCTTAATTTATAGGATAATGGTGCCCCTGGCGATTCTTTGGAATAGTCCCCGCCATTTGAGATGTACTTATACACATCTGCGGGGCCATTTACAGTTTGCGCCGCATCGGCGCCAGAACCCCCGATTACAAGTGCCTCTATATCGGACTCTGAAATTACTTTTTCGTATTCGGCATCGATACTACCATCGCTCGATCCAAATGATGCCTTGAACGCGGCATCTACTTCGGTCTTTGAATAGTTTGATTCGATGGTATATATGACCATTCTGCCATAGGTTACCGTTGCCACGTACACGGGACTGGTGCTCCCCAATGAATTTAAATCGGGCACGTTGGTAAACAGATCACTCGGATTTTGAGGAGGGTCCATATCTATGGTATAGTATACCTGAAAATACTTCATTACATACTTATATTGATAGGTTGATTTAGAAAAATCAAATGAAGCCGATACTTTGGTCGCCGCGGATCTATAATTGGCGCCCATAGCCAATTTTAGATGTTCTTCACTATATACTTCCGATATTGAAAAATTCACTTTTGCGGCTGTTGACCCGGTAACTTCTTGGTCCAAAATCCCTGTTTTTATACTTTCACGGACCGTTGACAATTTAGGGTCCGTCACCTCTACTACCGGACTGCCACTAATATTGGTCAAAGATGCCGAAAGGGTTATCGGTGCCCTATTTGCGACAATAGGCACATATTCTCCTGTAGGAATGGTCTCTCCCTTTAGAATTGCTCCGGGAAAAATGACGTCCGTAGTCGGATCCAATGCCAACATTTCATCAAAACCCGGTGCTGCCTTATAATATTTGGTAAAACATTCCAAAGATTCGTCTGATTCGTCTCTTGCCGGTGCTTCCTCCTTTTCCGTCAGCTCTTCAGGTTCGGCTTTTTCCTCGGGTTGATCAAAAATAGGCATACTCGCCATTAAGGCATTGAACTCATCTGCCGCTCCTCCTGAAATAGGTTCTGTTGGATCTGTTATTTCATCTTTTTGACAGGAAAGAACAATTAGAAATAAAATAGGTATCATAAGTATTCTCCCTAACAACTTGAAATCAAAAGTTTTCATAATACTAATATTTTGTGGTTAAACTCTAATACGTCTTGAATGACTCACTCGGGAACGGTCTGCAGCCCTAACCGAGCAAGACACCACAAAACGGTTTGCCAACTTAATGGCTCAACAAACCTAAACCACTGATTTCAAGGGTTAAAAAAAGTAAGGGGGACAAAAGGTGGACAGATGAAAATTAGGGAGGGGACAAGCAGTGGACAACTTTACAATGCGTTTATAACGAATTGATTTTAAATAAGTTAAATAAAAAAGCCGCGACCCTACATCGCGGCTTTTAATCAAAATCAAAAAACCAACCTAAACACATGAACTTAATTAAACTAACTCAAATCAAATTTCTTTTTAAAACTTCATCCTGACGAATTGGGGGCAAATCAGGATGAAGTATGTATTTCTTAATTCCTAGCAATTTACCTATATAACACCCATAGGATTAAAAACCCTACCTTTTATCCTCTTTTTGTTTAATTTTTTTTTCATATTGTTCCAATTATCTTATTTACAAGTATTTACAAATGCATCTTTTTTTGATTTTTTGTATGGAATTTAATTAAGTACACCATTTTCAATACTGGTTTTTAACTAACTTTAGTAAAGAAAATGCGAATCTATGCCAGATGACTTTTTTAACGAATTAAAGGAGGAACTCGGAAAGGGAAGTTCATCGAAAAACCATCCGTTTCGGTACGGCGTGCTGGCAACCTTGGGGTTGGAAAAAATGCCAAGGCAGCGTACCATCGTAATCCGAATGGTGGACCATTCGCTTAACTTATTTTTTTATACCGATATGCGTTCCAAAAAGGTACTCCATATCAAAGAAAATAACCGGGTAAGCCTACTGTTTTATCATCCAGAAAAAATGCTGCAAATACGAATCGAAGGACTTGCAACCATCATCAAGAACCAAAACATGCTAAATGAGCATTGGCAGAATGTTCACGAAGCGGGTCAAAAGGACTACACGACAAAGGCCACTCCAGGAAGCATCCTCCCAAATCCTGATACCATGGAATATCTGGACGATACGCATCATTTCTGTATGGTAAGCGTCGAACCGTTCAAGATAGAATACCTAAAATTGAAACGCCCTAATCATCTCAGGATACGGTATTCGAAAAAAGGCACTTCATGGGAATCTGAATTTTTGGTGCCCTAGAACCTTTTTAAAATAAAGAAAAATACAACGGATCCCTGCTTAAGTTCTATACTTCGATAATCGAAAACTCTAGCTCCAACGGTTTTAATGATTCGAACAACGTTGGTATCAACGAATCGCCCAATTCTAGATATAGCTCTGAAAAATTAAGATTTCGCTCTTGCAACGATCTTCCCGGAAAAAGTTGATCTTGTAGTTCCGTCATGCGTACGACCTGGTCTTTGAGTTTTCTTTTTTGGGCTTTTAGCAGTCTTTTTTCAAGGTTGTCGAGCCCTTTTTTTTGTTTTATTTCTTGTGCCTTTACCGCTCCAAGAAAAGATTTATCGGTTTGATCGGCAATTTCGTATAATGCCTTAAATTGGTTTTCAAGATGCGTTTTTTGCGGTTCGAAATCAATGTCAATGTTCGAGACTTCCCTGATCTTCTTGTTGATAAGGTCGTTTTGTTTCAAAAAAACATCAGCTATCGAGATACCCAACTTTGATAGCTTTTTAGATTGTTTTTTCGTCACCACCAAAACCGAATTACGCAACAAAAGCATTGGAAACGGCACTTGCATCGCCTCAAAATAAGATTTAAGCTGCAACCAGTAGGCCAATTCTCCCCCGCCGCCGATATAGCACAAATTGGGCAATATCGTTTCTTGATACAAAGGACGCGCTATTACGTTGGGAGAAAATGCTTCCGGATGGGTCTCGATTTCGGTCATCAGTTCATCCTTGGTAAATTTGATTTCCGTATCGTTTACCAAAAAAATACCATCCTTTTTTATTATCCGCTCTCGAAGGCCTTTTTTCAGATAGAAATAATTAATCTCACGAGGATTGACCTGAATGGCATAATTTTCTGGTAACCCCTTCAAATAATCTATGGTTTCGGAAATCTTTTGAAATGGTAGATGCTCAAAAATATCTTTTTTGATATAAGGCACGAACAACTTCTTGAGATTCGTATCGTTACCGTCGACGATAACCAATCCATAGTCACCAAAAAGCTCGTTAGCCAAATATCTAGTGGCTTCGGCAAGATTACCATGTTCCAAGTAAGTTCTTCGGAACAAGTCTTTTATGACCGTGGCATTACGACCGACCCCCAAAGCCTCACCAAAAATATCGAAAACCTCCTGTAGTCCATCTGTTAGCAGGTCGCCTACCGCTCCCCCGGGATGACTATCAGGGTTCCATTGCAATTTTTTCCCCTTAAAATTGAAGTAATTGATTTCGTCGAAATCATGGTCCTCGGTGGCCATCCAATAAACGGGTACAAAATTGTATTTGGGATAACGCTTTTTGAGCGCAACGGTAAGATTAATAGTGGAGATTATCTTGTACAAAAAATACAACGGGCCTGTAAACAGATTTAGCTGATGGCCGGTCACTATTGTAAAGGTCGTAGGCTCTTTCAACATAACCAAGTTGTTCTTGGTCTTTTTACCCAACTCGACGTTCGAATGTTGCTTCACCAAAGAATCATAAAGTACATTGCGATGGGCTTCTGGAAAATCTCGTGATTTCTCCTCGATCTGCGATTCAAAATTTTCAAGACTTGGAAAGCGATTGTGAAAAGGTTTCAAGGTTTCCTTTTCCTCCAGATAGTCGCAGATCAATTGTGAAAAATAACCGGTTTTTTTAAAGGGAATACAGTCAATATCCATAGAAGTGCTGAAAATGCGGCATAAAGATAAAATACTCGGCCGATTGAGTTGCTAAAAATACGTTAATTAGGTTGACAGATTATCCTAGAAAGCGATTCACTGGTAGAAATTCAGGGTAATTTGTCCCTATTATTCCCTAGATTTGATTTTGCACAATTTAAACCCTTTCTATGAGGCTATTTTTACTCCCTTTGGCATTGTTACTTTCTTTTGTTTGCGTTTCGCAAGACCTAAAATCACCATCCGAATTCTTGGGTTATGAGCTTGGCACACAATTTACTCGGCACCATCAGGTAGTCGATTACTATGAATATCTAGCCAAGACGGATCCGGCCAGGGTAAAATTGCAAGAATATGGCCAAACGAACGAACGCCGACCGCTGTTGTTGGCAATCGTTTCTTCCGCCACCAATATGACAAACCTCGAAAACATTCGCTTGGAACACTTGAAGAGTACTACGGGAGAAAGTACTGCGGACAAGGCCATCGTCTGGATGAGCTATAACGTTCATGGCAATGAAAGTGTCAGTACCGAGGCCTCCATGCAGACCATTTACGACCTATTGACGGGTAAAAGTAGTTACTTGGACAATAGTGTCGTTCTTATCGACCCATGTATAAACCCTGACGGCCGGGATCGATATGTGAACTGGTACAATCAAAATAAAAATACACCGAACAATGTAGACCCGAATAGCAAAGAACACCATGAGGGTTGGCTAAACGGTAGGGCGAACCACTATATGTTCGACCTGAACCGTGATTGGGCCTGGTTGACCCAGATAGAAAGCCAACAAAGACTTAAGGTGTTCAACCAGTGGTTGCCCCATGTACATGTCGATTTTCACGAACAGGGCGTAAACAGTCCTTATTATTTTGCCCCTGCTGCAGAGCCATTTCATGAAGTTATCACTCCCTTTCAAAGAGAATTTCAAAAGACCATAGGAAAAAATCACGCCAAGTATTTCGATGCCAATGGATGGTTCTATTTTACCAAGGAAATTTTCGACCTTTTCTATCCGAGTTATGGTGATACCTACCCGACTTATAACGGGGGAATTGGCATGACCTTTGAACAAGGCGGTAGTGGCCGTGCAGGACTTGGGGTGATTACAAGTATCGGTGATACGTTGACCTTAAAGGATAGAATAGCGCACCACCATACGACCGGACTATCAACAGTAGAAGTCGCTACGAACAATGCCGAGAAGTTGAATTCTGAATTCAGGAAATTCTATCGCAAGAAAAATTTCAAGTACAAAAGTTATGTGCTCGACGGAAATCAGGATAATATGTTAGCCCTGACGAAATTGTTGCGCCAACATGAAATCGAATTTGGAACCGCCGAAACGGGTACCGTCAAAGGTTTTGACTATAGTACGGGCAAAAGCGGAAGTTTTAGATCCGACGGGAACAGCCTTGTAATTTCTACAGACCAGCCTAAAGGTACTTTGGTAAAGGTACTTTTTGAACCCAATGCCAAGTTGAGCGATTCGTTGACCTATGATATTACCGCTTGGTCCTTGCCCTATGCCTATGGCCTCAAAACCATTGCCTCCAGTGTCGAGGTCGGCACGACAGGCGCACCCGTTCAACCGACTTCGAATAGTGATATCGACGGCAACGCCTATGCCTACATAACGGATTGGAACAGTATGGACGATGCCCGTTTTTTGGCCGATCTGCTGCAACAAAAAATACGTGTACGCTTCGCCCAAAAACATTTCAAAACGGCGGAAGGCATCTTCAAACGAGGCAGTTTGATCATTACAAAAGCGGACAACAAAAACAACAAAGACTACGGGTCGATCTTGAAAAATGCTTCGACCAAGCACCATAAAAAATTAGTGGCTACGACCACCGGTTTCGTTGAAAGCGGTAAGGACTTTGGATCTCGTTATGTTCAAATGGTCGACGACGTAAAAATAGCCGTACTTTCAGGAGGGCCGACCTCTACCCTACGCTTCGGTGAAATTTGGCATTTCTTCGAACAACAATTGAACTACCCCGTTACCATTCTTGATTCCGATTATTGGTCCCACATCGATCTATCGGAATACGATGTACTTGTATTGCCAGGCGGATGGGGCTATCAGGGTTTTTTCAAAGAAAGTGAGTTGGAGGCCCTGAAAGAATGGGTAGGCAACGGTGGCAAGCTCATTGCCATGGGCGGCGCCATTAAAGGCATCGATGGTGAAAAAGGTTTTGGTATAAAAGTCCGGAAAAAGGAGCAGGACACGACCGATATCGAAGTGCAGTCCTATGATGCAGGGCAACGAGAGGGCATGAAAGAAGCCATTACCGGTGCTATTTTCAAGACCAAGGTCGATACGACCCATCCGTTGGCCTATGGGTACGACGATACTTATTTCACATTAAAATTGGGGCAAGATGCCTATGATTACCTCGAAGATGGCACCGTGGTCTACTTGGATAACGACACAAAACCTGTGGCGGGCTTTGCCGGTAGCGAAGCCCAGAAAAAAATTGCCAAAACCATGGTTTTTGGTACGGAAAACCATGGCCGTGGACAGGTCATCTATATGGTAGACAATCCATTGTTCAGGGGGTTTTGGGAAAACGGCAAACTCTTTTTTGCCAATGCGATTTTTATGGTGAATTAGAAAAATGGGGGCTATCCCTACTAACCGCATCCAGAAAAAGAAGGGAATTCTCAAAAGTTATGGCATTGAAAAGGGCTTCTTTTCACAATAAAACTGTGGTTCAATAATTTAGTACATTTAAGAATCATGCCAAACCTATTGAACCATGCGCTTCTTAATTTCAGTTTTACGTTCCACGCTTAGTATTCTGGCCTTTGCACTTTGCTATCAGATTCAAGCACAGAACGATCGCCCAAACATTATTTTTATCCTCACCGACGATCAACGCTGGGATGCGCTGGGCCATTCAGGCAATGCTATTATAAAGACCCCTAATATGGATCGTCTTGCAGTCGACGGTACTTATTTCAGGAATGCATTCGTTACTACCCCGATCTGTGCGGCCAGCAGGGCAAGTATTATGACCGGGCTGTATGAAAGAAAGCACGATTATACGTTTCGACAGCCGCCATTAAAAATGGAATTCATTGCCCAGAGCTATTTTACATTGCTAAAAAGTGCGGGATATTTTAATGGCTTCTTCGGCAAGTTCGGGGTCAATTTCGAAAACCAACAAGATACGCTATTGTTCGATGTCTACCGGCCCAAACAACAGGGCGGCTATTTTCGGTTGAACGAAGATGGAACCCGACAAAGGCACCTTACGGATATTATGACGGAAGAGGCCATAAATTTCATAAAGAACGCCCCCAACGACAAACCCTTTGCGCTTTCCCTTAGTTTTCATGCACCCCATGCCGTCGATTCCTCTCCATACCAATATTTCTGGCCGGTGGCTTTTGATTCGCTTTACCAAGATATCACGATATCCGATCCCTTGATGGGCAGTACGAGCGATTTCGCTAAACTGCCGGAAACCGTCCGTGAGGGTTTTAACCGTGCGCGATGGCGATGGCGTTATGACACACCCGAAAAGTACCAACGCATGGTTAAAGGATATTATCGGATGATAAGTGGAATTGATGCCGCCCTCGGAAGGATTCGAGAAACCCTCGAAAACCAAGGAATCTCCAAGAATACGGTTATCATCTTAATGGGCGATAATGGTTACTTTTTGGGCGAACGCCAATTGGCCGGAAAATGGCTCATGTACGAACCATCTTTACGCGTTCCCTTGATAATCTACAATCCGAAAGAAAAAGGAGGAATGACCGTTGAGGATATGGTTTTGAACATCGATGTTCCATCCACCATACTCGATTTCGCCAAAGTCGATATTCCCAAAACATATCAAGGACAGAGTTTAAAAGAATATACCCAAACGAACGAACGGCATCCTAAAAAAAGGAAAGAATTGCTGTTCGAACACCTCTGGGATTTTGAGCCTATCCCTGCCAGTGAAGGAATCCGTACCGAGAAGTATAAATATTTCCGATACCGGGACGACCCAAATTGGGAAGAATTGTACGATCTCGAAAACGACCCGAACGAAATGTACAATCTAGTCAATTCAACCGATTACCATGCAATTCTGCAAGAACTAAGGCAAAAGTGCAATACCTTGATAAAGGAGGTATCAAAATAATGCCTTACTGCAACAAATTGCTGAATTTACGATTACCGGACTACTAAATTCTTGAATTTAGTATCTTTCAATAATCAGCTATCCACCAAAATTAGAAGCCATGGGCAAATTAAGAATCCTTGTTTTATGTATTTCGTTACTATCGTTTGTTTTCCAAGGATGTAAAGAGAAGCCTGACACCGATGAAACCAAAATTGAAGGACTCAAAGAATCCGTGGAGGTCATTCGAGATGAAGCAGGAATCAACCATATCTACGCCAAAAACCAACATGACCTTTTTTTCGCCCAAGGTTATTGCGCGGCCAAAGACCGTCTGTTTCAATTCGAGATATGGCGACGACAGGCCACGGGAACCGTAGCGGAGATTTTGGGTGAACGCGAATTGAAACGCGATATCGGCACCCGCCTTTTCAAATTTCGTGGCGATATGACCACCGAGATGGAACATTACCACCCCGACGGGGTCGAGATTCTGACCGCCTATACAAACGGGGTCAATGCGTATATCGAAGAGGTTTTGCAAAATCGGGAACTGCTTCCGGTTACCTTTAAGATGTTGGACATCCTTCCTCAAAAATGGACGCCCGAGGTCATTATTTCAAGACACCAAGGACTTTTGGGCAATATTACCGAAGAGCTCGATTTTGGTCGTGCCGTGGCACAAGTAGGCGCGGAAAAGGTAAAGGAGTATCTTTGGTTCCACCCCAAAGACCCCAATATTGAATTAGATCCTGCAGTCAATGGTTCTCTTTTATCCGAAGATATTTTAGAACTATACAATGCTTATCGTACACCGATTAAGTTCGAACCTGAGGATGTGCTTGCCGAATATCGGGTCAAAGAGGGTACAGCTTCAAATGCCGGGAACCTATCCTCAATCGATGAACCAAAAAGCAAAGCGGTTTTTTTGGGAAGCAATAATTGGGTGACTACCCCTACCCTCTCTGAAAATGGCCATGCCTATATGGCCAATGACCCGCACCGACGACTGGCGATTCCATCATTACGGTATTATGTGCACCTCTCCGCACCTGGTTGGAACGTAATCGGCGGTGGGGAACCTGAAATTCCTGGGGTTTCCATTGGGCATAACGAATATGGTGCCTGGGGCCTGACCGTTTATGAAACCGACGGTGAGGATCTTTATGTGTATGATATCAACCCTGAGAATCCAAATCAATATCGATATCAAGGAAATTGGGAGGAAATGGAAGTCATCTCCGAAACGATCAAGGTAAAAAATGGCGACGATCGACAAGTGGACCTGCATTATACCCGTCATGGACCGGTAACCCATATCGATTCGGCCAACCATAAGGCCTATGCCGTTCGCTGTGCTTGGCTCGAACCTGGGGGGTCACCATATTTGGCCTCCCTGCGTATGGATCAAGCCAAGAGTTGGGAAGAATTTCGAGAAGCATGCAACTACAGCCATATACCCGGAGAGAATATGATTTGGGCCGATACCGAGGGAAATATTGGTTGGCAGGCCGTCGGTATTGCCCCGATCCGAAAAAACCATAGCGGCCTGGTACCCGTACCCGGCGATGGCCGTTATGAATGGGACGGATACCTGCCCATTATTGAAAAACCGCATGTTTATAATCCATCGGAAGGGTTTATTGCTACTGCAAACGAAAATGTCACGCCAGACTCATATGACCGTTGGGAGGCCATCGGATTCACTTGGGCAGATCCCTATCGTGGACAACGCATCAACGAAGTTTTAGGTTCGGGCACAAAATTGAACCTTGAACGAATGAAAGAACTACAGACCGATTATTTCTCGATCCCGGCGCGCACCTTGATTCCCTCTTTAAAATATTTGGAAACGGAAGACCTGTTATTGGCCAGTGCTAGGGATGAATTGATCAATTGGGATTTCCGATTGGATAAAACCTCCACTGCGGCAGGTATTTACGTCGCTTGGGAAAAGGAACTTATGGCCAAGTTGTTGGATTATTTTCCAGATCCGGAGGCTGAAATACTCGTTGGGAATTTTCAAATGGCCAAACTTCTCGAATGGATAAAAAATCCGGATGCCAAATTTGGTGAAAATGGAAAAAGAAAAGTTGCTAAATACCTGACCGGTACTTTCCAATCCGCTGTTCGAGGGATGGCCGAAAAATTTGGGGATGATATTTCAAAATGGAACTATGGGCAGCCCGGTTACAAGCATGTTCAGATAAAACATCCTTTGGGCGATGTTGTCAATGCCGATTTTCAAGCGAAACTCAATACCGAGCTCAGACCTAGGGGAGGCAACCAACACACTCCAGGTTCGACCGGAATTGCAAACAGTCAGTTATACGGAGCTACGTTCCGAATCATAGTCGATGTCAATGATTGGGACAAAACGGTTGGTTCAAATCCACCGGGACAATCAGGGAATCCCGAAGACACCTTTTACAAAAACCTGTATGATCAATGGGTGGAAGACGAATATTTTCCCGTTTATTTCTCAAAGGAAAAAATAGATTCGGTACAGGTGCATAAAAATGTGCTTTCCCCAAAATAGGCGAGAAAATACCGTTGGCTTTAATCGAAGCTGGGTGCTTTCGAGAGACCCAAAATCGTACTGGAAATCTATCTAAGCGGCAATTTCAAAACATAATCATCAGCGGTCATGAAAAGTGTTTTCTCATCGGTCGTGAAGGCACAGTTCGCCGTAGCCTGACCGGTATGGATCCGTGCTATAGGGTTGCCACTTTCGTTGAATATGAATAGTCCTCCAGGGCCCGTGGCGAACAAGTAGCCCTTACTGTGCATTTTCATACCATCGGGAAGTCCCTGTTGACCTTCCTGTCCGATTAGATCGGTCACATCATAAAATAATTGTTTGTGCTCTACAATGCCCGGTGCCGTAATATCATAGCGGTACCATACGGCATGTTCAGGGTCTGAAACGGCTACGTAAAGTTGTCTTCCATCAGGGGCAAATGCGATACCATTGGGCCGTGTCAATTTATCGACGAGTACGATTTCGCCCGAGGTTTTGAGACAGTACACCGCCTGAAAGTCCAGTTCTTTGTTCGGGTCGTCGATTTGTTTAGGCAATCCGTAGGGTGGATCCGTAAAATATAGATTTCCCAGAGCATCATAGACACCGTCATTCGGACTGTTAAAACGTTTGCCCTCAAATTTGTCGGCCAAAGCCTCGTATTCGGGTCGCGGATTGTCTAACGACGTTTTCATTCTGGCCACCCTTCGTTCGCCATGTTGCATGAGCACCAGCTTGTTATTGCTATCGAGCAGAAGACCATTGGATCCCGGTTCTTTACCGTAATCATCATTTCCCAAATAACCTGATGGCTTTAAATACGTAGATAAATTTCCATCCTTGTCGATTTTGAAAACCGTATTGTTCGGGATGTCCGAAAATAAAAGGTAGCTACCTTCTTCGACCCAAACCGGACCTTCGGTCCACTCGAAACCCTCACCGATAACATCGATTTCGGTTTGTGGATCGATCAATTGCAATGCCTCGTCATCCAAAATCTCTATTTTGAAATCATGCTTTTTTCCGCCACAGGAAATAATTAGAAAGATGAGAAATAAGGATAGGATGAACCGGACAATTGCCTGTTTTTTCAATTTCATGATATTGCGCTTTGTCCTTAAATTTATGAAATAATAGATCCAAATCGATAATTGCATCCGAATTTAAACTTGACCTGGCAGATATCAGGTAAATGTCGTCCGATTACGAGACAGGCGCTCCGTAGAGGTCAAAATCGGCGGCATCGGTAATCTGAATAGAGGTGAATTCGCCTTGTTTGAGATAAAATTGGGTCGCGTCGATCAAGACCTCATTGTCTACATCGGGTGAATCGAATTCGGTACGGCCCACAAAATAGTTTCCTTCTTTTCGGTCGATGATACAGCGGAATGTTCTTCCGATTTTTTCTTGGTTCAGTTCCCAAGAAATCTGTGATTGCAATTCCATAATCTCGTTAGCACGTTCTTGCTTGATCTCCTCGGGAACGTCATCCACGAGGTTATAGGCATGGGTATTCTCCTCGTGACTGTAGGTAAAACACCCCAATCGTTCAAATCGCATATCGGCCACCCAATTCTTCAAGGTTTGAAAATCGGCTTCGGTCTCTCCGGGATACCCGACTATCAATGTCGTTCGAATCGTCATTTCGGGGACTTTTTTTCGAAACTCTTGTAACAATTTTGTCGTTTTCTCCTGGGTCGTTCCCCTACGCATACTTTTTAATATAGGGTCGGATATATGTTGTAACGGAATGTCGATATAGTTGCAGATTTTCGGTTCCCGTTTCATGACTTCCAGTACATCCATGGGAAAACCTGTGGGAAAGGCATAGTGCAAACGGATCCATTCGATACCTTCGACCTTGGTTAAATTCTCCAAAAGTTCGGCAAGGTTTCGTTTTTTGTAAAGGTCCAGACCATAATAGGTAAGGTCTTGCGCGATCAGGATCAGTTCTTTTACCCCTTTCGCGGCCAATTTTTTAGATTCCGCAACCAATTCCTCAATCGGTTTACTCCGATGCTTGCCCCGCATTAAGGGAATCGCGCAAAAAGAGCAAGGGCGGTCACAGCCTTCGGCGATTTTGAGGTAGGCGTAGTTCTTGGGCGTAGTTGTCAATCGTTCCCCGATCAATTCATGCCTGTAATCGGCCTCCAAAGCCTTTAAAAGGTTCGGAAGTTCACTGGTTCCAAAATATTCATCCACATTGGGAATTTCCTTCTGCAAATCAGGCTTATAGCGCTCACTAAGACATCCGGTAACAAAAACTTTGTCGACTTCGCCTTCTTCCTTTTTTTTAACGTATTCCAAAATCGTGTTGACACTTTCTTCTTTGGCATTGGCGATAAAGCCACAGGTGTTGATGACCACAATATTTCCATCTCCCTCATGAACAACATCTTTTTCGTTCGCTTTCAATTGGCCCATGAGTACCTCCGAATCATATAGATTTTTGGAACAGCCCAAGGTGACCACATTGATTTTGTTCTTTTTTAGGGTTTTCGTCCTCATAACCGCATATTTTGCCGCTTTATTTTTAGGCAATGGCAAAAATACAACTACTGTGTACATTTCATCGAAATAAATGCATATTTCCCTAACACTTACGTTAAACCTTTGAATACTATATAGAGTCAAACAATTGATACCCAATCGGTAAAACCCATCATATGAAAAGCAGATTCGCTTATTTAATCGGTATTATTGTTGTGTTATCCTTCGGATGTAGCAACGATGACAATACCGAGGAAATTCCACCACCAGTAACTGGAGAATTGTATTTTCCGCCGACCAATTCCAATGATTGGGAAACGATTTCCGCAGGCGAGCTGGAATGGAATACGGATGGGGAACAACCCTTATATGATTTTTTGGAGGAAAACGGAACCGACGGATTTATCATCTTAAAGAATGGAAAAATAGCGGTGGAATGGTACTTTGGCGATTTTTCAAGTACGAGCAACCATTCATGGAATTCAGCGGCCAAAACCTTGACCGCAATGACCGTAGGTATCGCCCAAGAAGAAGGTTTTTTATCAATTGACGATTCTTCGATGGATTATTTGGGAGCGGGTTGGTCTTCCATGACCCTTGAACAGGAAGAAGCCGTGAAAATCCGTCACCATTTGACCATGTCCACAGGGTTGGATTACACCGTAAACGACCCATTTTGTTATGACAAGGAATGTCTATTGTACAAAAACGAACCGGGAACATACTGGTATTACCATAATGCCCTTTATACGCTGTTGGATGGAATTGTCACCGGAGCGACCGGTACGGATTTCGAAAGCTATTTCCAAACCAAGATTCGGGATAGAATCGGTATGCAAGGCCAATGGGTCAAAGTAAGCTATAATAATCTTTATTTTAGTTCTACCAGAAGTATGGCCCGTTTTGGATTGTTATGCCTCAACAAGGGGACATGGGGAGACCAAGCCATTATTTCCGATAGTGATTATTTTGCCGATATGACGGCGACCTCACAAGATCTGAACCCTTCTTACGGGTATCTATGGTGGTTAAATGGAAAGGAAAGTTACAAAGCCCCGGGGTCGGAAAGTGTTTTTTCCGGAAAACTGATCTCGGAAGCACCTGATGACCTTATTGCAGGATTGGGTGCATTTGATCAAAAATTATATGTGGTACCCAGTCAAAATTTGGTCGTGGTCCGATTGGGCGACGATGCCGGGGAGGGCTTATTGGGCCCCTCTAGCTTTGATAACCAGTTATGGGAAAAATTGAATGCCTATATCAATTAGCATAACGCTCCGGAAGTTTCCTGACATTGGTCAACTCTTCAAAAGATTTACCCAATCGTAACAGTTGGGCTTCGGCAAAGGGTTTTCCAATAAAGGTAAGGTTGACCGGCTCCCCTGTATCCTTATAGCCCATGGGAATTGTCAACGCGGGATATTCGGCCACAGCGGCATAACCCGCATGGTAGTTATTGATCGAAAGTACGGCGTCTAGGTCATATTCGTCCATCGGCGTATCGAAGAAAATACGGCCTTTAAGTTTTAGGCGTTGCTTGATCGCATCCAACTCTTCGACGGTCGTGGAATCTGAAAGTATGCCGTCAAAACGCGCTTGTCCATAAGGAATACGAATCAGGGAATCCTGCAGATTGAATTCCGCCACATCTTGAACATTTCGAACAAGTACATTGTCTTTATTTTTCACCTCGGCTTCAATGTATTTGGGCAAATCGTTTTTCATATCGATGTTCAAAATGCTCAAAAAGCCATCCATTTCGATGTTTTTGGGAGTAATCTCTACAATCTCGGCCCCCTGATTTGCCAATTCCGCTATGGTTTTGGCATAGAGCGAATCGTTTTCCATCAAAATAGTCAAAGCCCCTAACCGCATTTCCTTGAGAGGCGTAGGATGCAACCAAGCCGAAAGAATACCGGGAAATTCTTCTTCGACCGATTTCGAATCCTTATCATCATGGCCCAACATGGCGGACAATACAATGGCGTTGTCGCTGACATTTTTCGTCATTGGCCCCGGTGTATCCAAGGTACTTGAAATCGGAACGATCCCCGAACGGCTTAGCAAACCAATGGTAGGTTTCAACCCCACAACGGAGTTCTGGCCCGAAGGGGATAAAATCGACCCGGAGGTTTCGGTACCGACCGCGGCCACGGCATAATTGGCGGCGACCGAAGTACCGCTACCGGCACTTGAACCGCCCGTATCAAAGACCCTGCGCCCATACGGATTCAAGGTTTGCCCACCTACGGCGCTTTGGCCGTTCGGGCACTCGCATAAAAAATTGGCCCATTCGCTCAAGTTCACCTTGCCAAGGATCAAGGCCCCATTTTTCTTCAACCTTTCTACGATAAAGGCATCATCGGTCTGGTTTTCCATCAAGGCAATGGCACCGGCCGTAGTCTTCATATTTGCAACACCGATGTTATCCTTTAGCAAAATGGGCATGCCATAGATCAAATGCTTCCCCACTGCATTGGCATCCAGTTTTCGGGCTTCTTCAAGTACATTCGCGTTGAGCGCAATGACCGTGTTCAATGTCGTTTCATTGGGCAATTCGTAGGTATAGATGCGGTGCAAAAAGAACAGTACCAAATCTTCATACGAAAATTTACCGTCGTTGATATGGTTTTGGATGGTGGGAATATCCTGCTCCAATACCAAAGGTTTCATCGTCTTGTATTTTTCTTCCGAAAATTTTGAAACCTCATCATATAGGGGTAAAAAAACGGCATTTTTGTCCAACACCTTCGATTGGATGAATTTGTAACGCATTCGTTCTTTTTCATGATCGGCATTGGCCACCACTTCTGCGGAGTCATTATAAGGTTGCCATAGCACCGTAAGTTCCGTTTCGGGCTGTATCTTTTCTTTGCAGGAAAAACTAAAGATCAAGAAGACAAGCAGTATGGATCTTTGTATCATTTTTTAAAATTCTTTGTTTTCATTCACTTTGTTGTTCTACCAAATAATCTACAATCTAAAGAAAAGAAACCACTTCCACTTATAAATAAACTGATGTAGGTGATTAAGTAAACAAAACTTTTTTCCTGAAAAATAAAGCCTTTTCCTCCATTAACCGCCCAAGTGGCCACAATCATTGTAACAATCAATGGAATACAAATCCATCTTGTGAATAACCCGAGTATCAAAAACAAAGAACAAAAGAATTCCGCAAATACAACTAGGGCTAAACTTGTCTCAGCTCCCAATCCCAAAGGGTCGGCAAATTCTGAACTGATTTTGCCAAAATTGATAAGTCTTGGATATCCGTGTAGATAAATCATTGAAATCGAAACACCGACCCGCAATACCAACAAACTAAAACCGGTGCTTTTTGAAGAGGTGGTCCGGACCGATTTTTTTAAAAACAATGTTGCTTGTATTGTATTAATCTTCAAATCTTTGGAGCATAATATTTCTTGTACCTCTTAAAACATTATTTTCATCTAGAGATAGTGTCGTAATATTTGAAAAACCTCCGTCCCGCTCTATTTTATCTTTATAGGCAGTGACTCTTGGATCATCGGAAAACCATAATCCGGTTAACCAATATTCGGGATAATCAGCAGCCTCGATAGTATAGTGAATATGTGCAGGTTCCCCATCATGAGTCTGATACGGGGCAGGACGTATGGTTTCAAATTCATACATGCCGTTAGCATCGGTTTTCATCCATCCTCTCAAATAACCGTGGTATTTACCGTTTCCTTTTTCATTTCCTTTTTTTGGGTAAACTCCCTTGTTGTTCGTATGATAAACATAGACCGTAACATCTTTTGCCGGAGTTCTGCGATCCGGTAAATAAACCGTTCCCGAAATAATAAGTTTTTCCCCAGGTTCACCTTGTGGTGGAATAATGGTTCTCCAGGACACATTTGCGGGAGCTTCAAAAGCTCCGCTCCAACTGGGTTTTTCTTGATTCGGAACCGATGTTTCCAAATCCGGTTTTTGTTTTTTAGTCGATTGCGAACAAGCGTTTAAGGAAAGAAATAAAGCTGCCATACATAACGTTGCCGTGTGTTTCATACGAATCATTACATTGAATTTTAATGACTTCAAAAGTCAACAAAATATAATGCGCTTAAAGTATAACTCGCTGTAAATAGGCTAAAAGGAGTGGTTTTAATACTTAGTGGTCGAGCAGTGTATTCCAATTTTGACGGTAATGTCTGCTAAATCGAACGGACTGTCCGTTGGTCAGAATACCATCGTAATCACCATTTTTCCGGGATGATATTTCGGTTATATGGTTCTTATTGATAATTACCGAACGGTGGACCCTGATAAAAACTTTAGGATCTAGTGATTTTTCAAGTTTTTTCAAACTCTCATCGTGTAGCAATTTTTTGTCGCTAGAAATTACCGCTGTGTAGGGCCTGTCCGTTTGAATGAATAGAACTGAAGATGTATCTACTTTTATTCTTCGGGTTCCGTTTTTTACGGTTATAAATCGTTGATCGGAAACATCTTCTTTCCGTTGCTTTTTCCTGTTTAGATAATCCATAAAAAAAGGAAGAAACAAATACACAATGATCGTTATTTGCGATTGATTTGAAATAGCATTTTTGAATATCGTTGCAAACCGATGCGGTATGGGATAGATAATATGGCTTCCTAAAATAAAAATCAAGGAAAAAATAAATATATGTAATGCGCTAAAGACCAACCCGGACGCCAAAGCATAAAGAATTTTGGTTTTTATTGTTTCTGGCCAAACTTTTGTGTGAACATAATTCGCAAATTGTACAAACGGAATGAACAAAAGCCAATACATATTGTACAGCATTGTATCGGACCAATAAAAACCGGTTGACTTAATTCTTGAAAAAAGATAATCTTGAAAAATGGCCAACCCATATAGCACAAAGCAAAACAATAGTATCGCTCTAAAATTTGCATTTAAGCGTTTACTATTTGTACTACCTAGTTCTTGTATTGTCATTTCTAAAACTACTGCCAACGGTCTCGGCTATGAACAGTTGGGGGTTTTACGCCCTAACTTTTCGGTTTAGCACCGACCTTTGTTTTATGTTTATACTTTGGTTTTTTCACTTTCGCCCCAATTGTTTATAGCCATTGTTAGCATACGTAATTATTTCAGAGGTGAAGGTAGGAATCGAACCTACATCTGTCCCTTGGAAAGAAAATTCGAAATTCGCTTTCCAAGGGGACGCTTTACCATTTAAGCTACAACACCATTTATGTTTTCGAATTCCTCTAATTTTATTTTAAAATTATAGTTGACTTTACAGTAGTTGATAAATTTCTTATTCGCTTTTTTTATTCCCCAAGATTTTATTTGGGTAGAATTTTGTTTAATAAATTCAGATTTTAGATTATTTACAATTCCATCTTTTCCAATTCGTTCCGAGATTATCAAGTCCGTTTTTTTTATTAGAAATCGATAAATATTTATAAAATCGAATATTTCTTCTTTTGGAAATTCACTTATTGAGCTGGATTGAAAATTTAGTCCAAACAGTCCATTTTTCAGAGTTTCAGTCCAATATTTTTGCAAAGAATTTCCTTTCTGTCTTATAAGGTCTGCTAAATCTCCTTGTGTTTTACTCTCTCGATGAACAATTCTATTTCTTCTTAGTCTTAAATAGTCAAAAGTCAGTTTTTCACTTTTATGAAACTCTGCGTCAATGTCAATTTCTAAATGACTAAAAATAGTGTCTGGAACTCTTTCTTTAATTTTCAGATTTGGAAGACTTTCGTTTGCTTTTCTTGCAAATTCGTATATGTCACGCATATAGATTTCAAACTGTGAATATGCTAATAGATAGAGGCTTTTTAAAATGAAATTGTTGGTGCTTAAATTCGATTGCTCCAGTTCTTTTAATTTTACTCTAAATTGTCTGGAATTTGTGTTTTGTTTATAGAACTCCGTTGTCAGTTTGTTTTCATTTTCAGTTATGATGGATTTATTGTCCAAATGAAATTGTTCCCAAACAAATATGTAATGCGAGAAGTGATTATTTAACTCCGATAGTTGACTATAAAACTCTATTAAAAATGGACTTCTCAAATGTTTTTTCTTATGTATGCTAACGGTCCGGCTATGATTTCGTTGCGTGAAAAATCCATCGGATTTTTCCGTACGGAATCCAGCCGTTTCATTTGTTTTAAAGGTTCAAGTTAGCAAATTGTAGCAATGAATTATAGCCAATGTTAGCCACTGGCTTTATTCCAGCGATATTACAAAGTCCATTAGCTTTAGTTTAGATAGATTGGTGTTGCTGGTCTCCTTAAACATAAAGTCAAAAAAATGCGCCTGATTGCCTTTTCGATATTCGACTCGATATGAGTCCGCATGCCAATTATCCCTTTCATTAGCTGTTGGCTCTACATCTTTATGTAAAAGTCTGGAATTCATGAATCTGGAGGGACTTTCTTTTTTTAAATCCAGTATTTTGGTTTCACGAAATTCATTGAACTTTTTGTCCTTTCTGTAAGGTTCAATAATGTAGGTATATTTTGTTCCGTTGTAAATTCCGTTTGAATTTGTTATTTCAATCAATTCTTCGAATACAGCTCCACCTTCAGGGAATCTCCAAATCCTTAATATTTCGTCCGGCTCAAAAAAGTCCGTTTTCACAATACCTTTCAAGTCCGGCGGTATTGTTTTGGGCTTTTTGTCCGTCACAATGGAAAAAAATATCAGTAGTATAAATAGAAATTTCATCTTTTTCAGCTTGTGGCTAACTTGTTTATATCCTGAAGTTTTTTGCGTATAGCACACCTTTTACGGTGGCTATGCTTATGTTTTCGGTCGTTGTTAACCGTGTTACATCTTAAAAAAAGAATCGACGAACTCGTATTTGTTAAAGACCTGCAAATCTTCGATACCCTCGCCTACCCCGATATATTTTACGGGTATCTGAAACTGGTCCGAAATACCAATCACGACGCCGCCTTTGGCGGTTCCATCAAGTTTTGTGACGGCCAATGAAGTCACTTCGGTCGCTTTGGTAAATTGTTTCGCCTGTTCAAAAGCATTTTGTCCCGTTGAACCATCCAAAACCAGCAATACGTCGTGGGGTGTCTCATCGACCACTTTTTGCATGACCTTTTTGACCTTCGTCAATTCGTTCATCAAATTGACCTTGTTGTGCAATCGGCCCGCCGTATCGATGATAACGACATCGGCATTTTGGGCAACCGCCGAGCTTAAGGTATCAAAAGCTACCGAAGCCGGATCACTGCCCATTTTCTGCTTAACCAAGGGTACGTCTACACGATCGGCCCAAACCTGCAACTGATCGATGGCCGCGGCGCGAAAAGTATCCGCCGCACCCAATACGACTTTTAATCCCTGGTTCTTGAACTGGTGCGCCAATTTTCCAATCGTCGTGGTCTTACCTACGCCATTGACACCGACCACCATGATCACATAAGGCTTTTTATCATGCGGTATGCTGAACTCCGTTTCCTCGCCAATATTGGTTTCCGAGAGAAGTCCCGCAATCTCTTCCCGTAAAATAACATTGAGTTCATCGGTACCCATATATTTGTCCTTGGCGACCCGCGCCTCGATCCGGTCTATGATCTTGAGCGTCGTATCGACGCCTACATCCGAAGTGACCAAGACTTCCTCCAAATTATCGAGTACATCGTCATCGACCTTTGATTTTCCGGCAACGGCCTTGCTCAACTTGGAAAAGAAAGATGTCTTGGACTTTTCAAGGCCTTTGTCCAAGGTCTCTTTTTTCTTCGAGGAAAATATATTTTTAAACAAGCTCATAATTACTTCTCGATTTTCGCAAAGATAAAGAAATTAAAAAGCCCCATTCTTTCGAAAGGGGCCATCATATATTGTTATAAACGTACGTTTTATTTTTGCTGCAACCACTCGTTTACCGCCTCTGGGGCCATAACGGATTCTACAAAAACATAAGCACCCGATTTGGGCGATTTTACCATTTTAATGGCCTTGGTCAATCGCTTTGAACTTGATTGTAAACTTGCTACCGTCTTCTTTGCCATGATTAATATGCTTTATTGTCATTCCCGTGAAGGCGGGAATTCATTTATTTTATCTCTTTATGGACTGTCATTCTTTTCAAGATCGGATTGAACTTTTTAATTTCCATCCGTTCGGGCGTATTCTTCTTGTTCTTCGTGGTAATGTACCTTGAAGTCCCGGGCATACCTGAATCCTTATGCTCGGTACACTCTAAGATTACCTGAATTCTATTGCCTTTCTTTGCCATTGCTATCTAAATTTAATCCAGCTTATTTGTTCAACAACCCTTGAGCCTTGGCTTCTTTCAAAACCGCTGAAATACCTTTTTTATTGATCGTTTTCAACGCTCTGGCGGAAACTTTCAACGTCACCCATCGGTCTTCTTCAGGAATGTAGAACCTCTTTTTCGAAAGATTCACGTCAAACCTTCTTTTGGTCTTGTTGATAGAGAACGATACGTTGTTGCCGAACATGGCCCTCTTTCCCGTAATTTCACAAACTTTTGACATTGCGCTGATTTTTTAACAGGCTGCAAATTTATATCATTTTTACGGGACGGACAAAATTCTTTTCTAGAATTTCAGAATTTCTTTTTGAAGCAGTTCAAAGCCCTTATTTACCGCTTTTTCAACGATTTTCGTTCGGTGGTTTCCCATATTGAATTTTTGGGCAAAAACAGCGTTCGGCGTAGCGATACCAATGAACACGGTTCCGACATCGGCATCTGAATCGCCTTTGGTGGGTCCCGCATTACCCGTCGTGGCAATGGCAAAATCGGTATTGAACATTTTTTTGACATTTTCGACCATTGAAATGGCAACCGCTTCGCTTACCACCGAGTTGGTGTCGATTACATCCTTGGGCACGTTCAACACGTTGATTTTTGCTTCAGTGGCATAGCTTACGATGCTTCCTTTGTAAAAGACCGAAGCCCCCGGCACGGACACAATTTTCTCGGCGATTGCCCCTCCCGTAAAACTCTCCGCAGTGGCCAAAGTCATTTTTTTGGCGGTAAAAAGTTTGGCGATCAGCTCTTCCAGGGTTTCATCATCTTCGATTCCATAAATAATATCGCCCAACAAATCCGACAATTTTTGGGATTCGGTTTCAACAGCTTTTTCCAATACCTTTTTTTCTGTTCCTTTCGCGGTAAGTCGCAACCGAACCTTGCCTAAATTGGGCAGGTAGGCCAACTTCACAAAGGAGGGCAGGTTTTCTTCCCACGATTCGATTCTATTGGCAATGGCACTTTCACCAAGTCCGTAGGTAACAAGGGTCCTATGAATTATGTAAGGACGTTCAAAGCGCTCGACCAATCTGGGAACGACCTCCACGGAAATCAGGTTCTTCATTTCAAAGGGCACCCCGGGAAGGGAAACAAAAACGGTTCCGTCTTTTTCGAACCACATACCCGATGCGGTACCATAGGCATTGTGCAGTACGGTCGCCGTTGCCGGCACAAGGGCCTGCATTCTATTGATATCGGAAATGGGCGTATTGGAAATATGCTTTCGAAAAAGCTCCTCTACATGCTCCAGTACCTGTTTGTTTTCAACAAGGGTATCGTCGAAGAACTCACAAAAAGTATGCTTGGTAATATCATCTTTGGTCGGACCGAGTCCGCCGGTAACAATAACGACTTTAGCTCTTTTTTGTGCTTCGCGCAACGATTTTAGAATGTGTTCCCTATCGTCTTGTACCGAGGTAATCTGATAGACCGAAATGCCGATTTTGTTGAGTTGTTTGGCAATGAAAGTCGAGTTGGTATCGATGACCTGCCCTATTAGAATCTCATCGCCAATGGTGATGATTTCGGCAAGCATTATAGCTGAAAGTCTTTTTTAAGTTCCGAGATGACCTGTTCGACATCTTTTTTTAATGCAGGGAAAACCTTTTCGATTTCGGAAATATTGGCGGCATTCTTTCCCATGGTCTCGATTTCCAGGGCGGCGGCACGTGTCTGCTCCATACCCAACAAATCGACGTTCGGCTTGATCTTATGGGCCAATTGGTATACTTTTTCGTGATTACCTCCTGAAAGTGCGGCCTCCAAGTCCTGAAGATCTTGTGGCACTTCCTCTAAAAACACCGAAATGACCGAATTGATGAAGTCTTCGTCACCCTCGGCCATCTCATTTATCTTATCAAGATTATAGATCATTATTTAACTTTTAAAGTAAAGAGTTCATGCCCTTCCAAGATACCCGAAAGATAATCATTTGTGGCTATTCTGCCAACACCGGAAGGCGTTCCGGTAAAAATAATATCGCCTTTTTTCAATGTAAAATATTGCGAAACATAGGCGATCAATTCGTCTATCTTCCAGAGCATGAGACTTGTATTTCCTTTTTGGACTTCCTCACCATTTTTAAGGAGTGAAAAGTTTAAATCGTTCAAATCGCCAAAATCGGATTTCGGCATCCATCTACCGATAACGGCGGAGCCGTCAAAGCCTTTGGCTTTTTCCCACGGCAGTCCTTTTTCCTTTAGCTGCGATTGTAGGTCCCGTGCCGTCAAATCGATACCCAGACCAATTTCATCGTAATAGGTATGGGCAAAACGCTTGTCGATATGTTTGCCTACTTTTTTGATCTTTACTAGTACCTCGACCTCATGGTGCACTTCATTGGTAAAATCGGGGATATAGAAATCCTGCTCCTTTGGAAGTATCGCCGAATCGGGCTTGATGAACAATACCGGCTCGTTCGGTCGCTCGTTCGACAACTCTTTGATGTGCTCTACATAATTTCTACCGATACAGATAAGTTTCATCTATTTGAAAATCTATATTTCATGACAACGCGTACCAAACTATCAGACAAAAAGGAACGAAGTATCAGCTCAACTTATTGTTCAATTGGCTCAACTTGATCTGGGTCAATACTTTTTTTGTGTATAATGGAAAATCGGCATTTAATATCCATCCGAAATACCCAGGTTCTTTTTCGAGCACTTCGAGCACTTTTTTACCCTTATGCTTGCCAAAGGCAAAAATTTCATTATCCTCATCATCAAACCCTATAAAACCCGCGAAATCAGCAAATTGCCTGTGCGTTGAAAATTCGGCCAGTTTCTTCACATTGTTCTCCAGATCGGGATATCGGTCCAATTGTGAGAGCAGTACCTCATACGTTGCCAAGGTATCCGCCTCGGCACTATGTGCATCGTCAAGCTCTTTGTTGCAATAGAACTTGTAAGCCGCACCCAAAGTCCTTTTCTCCATTTTATGAAAAATGGTCTGCACATCGATGGAGACCATATTCTTCATATCAAAATCGACATCGGCCCTCAACATTTCTTCCGCCAATAAAGGAATATCAAAACGGTCCGAATTGAAGCCGCCCAGATCACTGTCTTTGATAATACCATATATCTCTTTCGAAAGCTGCTTGAAAGTAGGTTCGCTTACTACTTTTTCATTCGTTATGCCATGAATATTGGAAGCTTTCTCCGGAATTTCAATTTCAGGATTCACCAACCATGTTTTACTTTCCTTGTTTCCATTGGGATAGATCTTCAAAATCGAAATCTCGACAATCCGGTCTTTGGCCACATTGGTGCCGGTGGTCTCCAAGTCAAAAAAGCAGATGGGTCTGGTAAGTTTTAGTTCCATATCGTAGGTTTTAGCCCACAAAGATAGACTTTAGGAAAAAGAGAAGAAATCGACGGTACATTTTATTTGCCCAATGGCGTTCATTTAACAATTCTGTAGACTTTATAATAGGTTTTCGCCTTGGTGGTAAACCCTTCCCGATCAACAATAGGTCTTAAAAGGTTCGCTATCTTTTCAAGGAGCCTTTCTTTTCCGTGCAGATCGACCAGATATACGTAAAATGCCTTGATGGACAATACAATGTGTGCAAGGTCGGAAGCACCTATCTTTACTTCCATTTCATTGCTGCCGGCCCGTATTTGGGACAATTTTTGCTCCGAAAGGCCTGAAAAATCCTCTTGATGATTATATGAACTTTCACCTAGATTTTTCAGATTGAGTCCGTGAAGTGTTTCGTCAAGTAAAAGTTCAAAGTCATACACGATTACCGATCCATCTCTGGTACCAACCCTGACGATTTCGTCCAACAATCGCTGAGATTTCGCATAGTATAAAGAACCGGCCAATGTAATCAAGTCAAAAGTCGCGTCGTCGAACGGCAATCGGCTTTTGTCATAATCGAAATATTCAACATTGGCATGCTTTAAAGCCTGTTGTCGCATTAAACTACTCGGTTCGACTCCAAAGACTTCATCGCAAAAATGCGTCAAGGCCAAGGAGGAATGTCCGGTACCCGAACCAATATCCAGTGCTTTGGCATATTTTCCCTTATTTTCAATGCATTCTGCCAAAATTTCACCATGCAATGGAGGTCTATAAGCACGGTAATGGTAAGCGGTCACATCATCGTATTCATCGATCATAGGTCAGTTCATCAGGTTGCACATTCTCAAAATCGGGTTTCGGTGTCGTCTTGAATTTTACGGCTTTCAATGTCGTTTGTCCATTAAGATACGCCTTGCAGACCCTATGCATACCGTCCATAACGGAACCATCGGCCGCCAAGATAATCGGAAAACGCAATTCGCACTTCTGGACCAACTTCATGTGATCCGCAATCGATCTACAGGTGGGCACATCCGATGTGTCTAAATACCAATAAGGTTGCTCGAATTCACTTATCTCGGACAAGGGAACATCAATAATTTCGAAATTGCTGGTTTGCCGCACCAATTTATCAACATCCCAAGCGAAAAACCCATTTTGCGATTTCTTGAAATGATACTGTTTTCTCATGTTATTTATTTGTTCCCTCTAATTTCTAAAGATACTCTTTTGGAAAAGGAATTGTTTCGAACAAGGTCTTGATTTATTTATCTTCGACAACAATGAGACAAATTTTATTCGTGTCGATCGTTTTATCGTTTTTGTCGTGCGGGCAAAAGCGAAGTCCTGAAAATCATGCCATCTACAAAAGCATTGCTTCCGATTCGGCATTATTTTATTATGAATTGGGATGGAAGCAAATTATGGACGAAGGGAACTATGGTCCTGCTGAAATCTCATATCGAAAGGCACTGCAACATGATTCCGACTTTTTGATCGGAAAAAGTGTATTGGGCCGCTTGACCCTTGACCTAACGGAAAGGCTCGATATTCAAAAGGAAATTGAAGAAGAGAAAACAACAATAACCGGCGATGAAAGATTAATTCTAGATGTTTATTTGGCATTGGTCGATTTCACGAACGCCAGGGAGCAAAAATTACCCGATGCCAAAACAAAGCTCGAAAAAGCGTTTCTTCTTGCGGAAACCAATCTCGGAAAGATCGTACACAAATATCCCGGGGAAATTTATATGAAAGCAGAGTATATCGAATTCCTCCACTCGCGATATGGGCCAAGAAATGCGCTTGACTCCTTGTATGCCCTAACGACCCCGAGTCAAAGGGAAAATCCTTTTTTATTGGGTTATGCCGCAAGCATGAATGCGGAAATGGATGACTTTGAAACATCGCTGCGACAAGCAAATCACCTAAAAGAGGTTATCGGCACACAGGTACCCAAACCTTATGCCGTGTTGGCCGATATCTATTTTCAGATGGACAGCCTTGAACCCGCCAAAACGAATGCCGAAAGAGCGAACCGGCTCGACCCCAGAAACTTGGATGCATCACGGTTATTGGAAAAAATAGGTACTGCCCTGAAAAAGGATAGCCTGTAAATTCGTTACAATCTGGTATTGATAATATTGTTGTATGCCGATCCGAAAGTATAGCTCAGACCGACCCTGAAACCCAATTCAAAATCGGTAGCTATTTGTTTCTGTTGCAACAATACGTCTTCAATGGAGGCATCCCCGGCAGGGAGATTGATCTGGTCTCGTATTATCTCGAAATTGCCTGAAAAACGTACGGCAAGGCCCTTGAACAAACGTAATGAGAGACTACCGAACAACTGTACCCTGTTCTTGTTAAAATCGTTTAAAAAACTAGAAGCCCTCAGTCTCGAATAGATATTTCCCCAAGGTTGCCGATATCGCACTTGAACATCCAAAGAATGGTTGAAAATGCCTTCACTCAATTTATCAAAAATTGTTTGTTCGATATAATCGTTATGAAAATAACCGATTTTATAGGCAAAGACGATTTCCCTTCGTAACACTTCGTTGTAGGGAAAAATATTGTACTCTATGGCCGGGGAAAAATAATATCTAAAATCCAAATTGGTAAAAGTATCGTGCCGCGCCCCACCGAATATACCTGTTGACCAATGATCGGATAGGCTTCTAACAATACTTCCATCCGCGGCATAGCGAAAGCGTTCACTTGTAAAAGTCTCGTCATCCTGTACATACTCACTATTCGCCTGATTCAATTGCAAATCGGTACGTACACGCCATTTTTCAGTTACCCGATCGCTTTCGAACCCCAGCTCATAGGCAAACTCTTTTCGGCTTGTTTCTTTCTCAAGTTCGGCTTCACCATAAACCTCAAAAATCCAATTGTTCCAGGGATCATCGAAATCGATATCCTGTCGCTGCGCAATTCCTTCATCCGAAATCTTGTACTCGATCTTATCAGCCAAACCGGATTGCAGAACATATTTTAATAGTCCGTTCTTAACTACTTGCAACAAACCTTTGCGTATATCGTCAGAAGACATATTGGCATTGGTATCGAAAGAAGCTTCATTAACGGTACCCTCATAATCACCTTTTCCTTTAAAGTCCAATTTATAGGTGCGACCACCACTACCGTTCGCGATATCATAAATGAACAATTCTATATTGGCCAAGGTCTTGTCCCGCACATGATTGACAAAATCTATTTCCTGTCGAAGGTAACTTCGCTCACAATTGCAATCGATAAAAAGCTGTATGGATTCCTTTTCTGGTTCTTGTGACTGTACGGAAACGGTAAAAAGAAAAAAATAGGTGGTCAGGGTCAAAAGTGAAACCCGAAATAAATCTTGCATGTTAATTTATAGGCTATGGCATTCAAAAAACCATAAATATATAACCAATAGTTATGTCTATAAAAAATAACAAGATAAACGACCTAACTTGAACCGTGAACGACGGTACTTTAGATTTCAAGGTTTACATCCCAAGCCTCAAGATAATCGGCCACGGCTTTGGCGAACATACTGCCCAACGCCCCGTTCACGACCCGATGGTCATAACTATGTGACAGGTACATTTTACTTCGTATACCTATAAAATCCCCTTCCGATGTCTCGATTACGGCCGGCACTTTGCGAATCGCGCCCAGGGCCAAAATACCGACTTGCGGTTGATTTATTATGGGTGTACCGAAAACACTTCCAAAGGTGCCGACATTGGTGACGGTATAGGTACCATCTTGAACTTCATCGGGTTTTAATTGATTGTTGCGCGCCCTTTGGGCCAAATCATTGACCACTTGTGCCATACCGACAAGGTTTAGGCGGTCGGCATTTTTGATTACCGGGACAATTAGGTTACCGTCTGGCAATGCGGCCGCCATACCAAGGTTAATATTCTTTTTCTTGATAACCTTATCACCATCGACCGATATATTCATCATCGGGTATTGTTTCAATGCCCTGGCCACGGCTTGCATAAAAATCGGGGTAAAGGTCAATTTTTCACCTTCCCGTCTTTCGAAAGAATCTTTCATCTTATTGCGCCAGTTCACTATGTTGGTTACATCGACCTCGATAAAACTCTGAACATGCGCCGACGTGGTAACACTCTCGGTCATGTGCTTGGCAATCAACTTGCCCATTCGGGTCATTTCAATGACTTCGTCATGACCGCTAGGTCGATAGGCGGATACAGCAGGTTTTTCTGTTTCTTGAACGGAATCCAATGAACTGTTCGCATCGGCTTGTATTGGGCCAACATTTTGCCCACCGATAGAGGGAGCCTTATTTTCAAGGTAGGCAAGTATGTCGTTCTTGGTTACCCTACCTTCTTTTCCGGTTCCTGATATGGCATCGAGTTCGGCAATGGAAATACCTTCTTGTTTAGCTATATTCTTTACCAATGGGGAATAAAATCGTTCCAATGAACCGTTCTTGTCCTTATTTGACTCCAAAACCGGACTGGTAGATGTTTCTTTGGCGATTTCTACGGTCTTTTCCAGTGCCTCGACCGTTTCTTCGGATACCTCGGGCACTTCTTCGTTTTCCGCTTCCGAAAGCCCGTCTTCGGTCGAACCGTTCAAGGATATTATGGCAACAGTTTCCCCAACCTTAACAATATCATCGATTTCGAAACGCTTTTCGACCAGAACACCTTCTACCTCACTGGGCACCTCTGAATCTACCTTATCGGTGGCAATTTCAAAAACCGCCTCGTCCATTTCGATTGTGTCACCTACATCTTTCAACCAAGAGGTCAATGTCGCTTCGGCAACACTCTCACCCATTCGCGGTAGTTTCAGTTCAAATTTTGACATATTGCTATTCTAAGTACCCTTATTGTCGATTTTTTTGCAAAAATACTAAAAAATAGCCCCGAAAACTAAACTTAATGTATTGTTAGCTTATTTTCAAGGAGCCTTCAAATGGAATCCGGTTCATGATACTTCTACCAAGGGTAATTTCATCGGCGTACTCCAATTCATCGCCCACACCGATACCTCTGGCAATGGTCGAAGTACTGATATCAAGTCCTTCCAATTGCTTATAAATGTAAAAGTTAGTGGTATCGCCTTCCATCGTTGAACTTAACGCAAAAATAAGTTCCTTTATTACTCCATTTTTAGCTTTACCTACCAAAGACGCGATGGTCAAGTCTTGCGGCCCTACCCCCTCCATCGGAGATATCTTTCCACCTAGAACATGGTATAGCCCCCTATATTGACCCGTATTTTCAATGGCCATGACATCGCGAATATCCTCCACCACACAAACCGTGGTCTTATCACGTTTGGGATTCGCACATATCTCGCAGATTTCGATATCCGAAATGTTATGGCAACTCGAACAGAATTTAACGGTATTGCGCAGCTTCTGCAATGCATCCGACAAGTTGGTCGTACGCTCGGCAGGTTGTTTCAGCAAATGCAGTACAAGCCTCAACGCGGTACGCTTACCGATTCCCGGCAATTGCGACATTTCATAGACCGCATTTTCCAATAATTTAGAAGAAAAATCCATAAAAGCAAATTTACAACTTTAAAGGATTTTGAATTCAAAATTATTAAACTCTCAAGATTAAAGATCTTTTCGTTTTCGGCATCATTTTTTGCCTTCCACAAAAATCTGCCATGCATCCATGGTCAGTTCGCTACCTGTATCTGAATTTGTATAAATAATATAGCCCATTTTTAATTTATCGTAAACTTCGAACTGACATTTGAAATCGCCATTGTTTCCACCGTGGTAAAAAGTGTCTCCATAATCGGTTTTTCGGATGAAAATTCCGAGTCCCGCCCCTTCGGGCTTGTTCTCATCGTTCCAGTATTCTTTATCCGACTCGGTATGTATTGTCAAAAATTCATTGTAGGTATCGGGTTTTAATCCTCTTCTTTCCAATATGGTTTGGGCGTATTTTGCAAACGCCATGGCCTCTGTATGCATGCTAAAAGCCATACCCGCTTCCTGTGGAATATTCCAATAAGTCGGTCGGTTCAAAATATGGCCGTCGGATACAACTTTTCGTAATTCTTCGCTATCACTGAATTCCATATGGTAAAGGCCATTAGGTTCAATCAATTCCTCATCGAGAAGTTGTTCGATCGGCTTTCCCGTAATTTCGACGACGACACGTTTGAGATACTCAAACCCTTCTCCCGAATACCCATATTTTTCGCCCGGAATATTAATCATCTCGATACCCCAGTTCGGTAATCCGCTACGATGAATCAGAATATGCCGAGCCGTCATCTTTTTGTATTCGGGATATTTTTCGAGTTGGTCGAAAGGTAAATATTCGTGCAACGGCCTATCTAAATCAATAATGCCACGGTCGGCCAACCTCAACAACACAAAGGCAAAAACGGGCTTTGTGATCGAAGCCGCCTCGAACAAAGTTTTTTCATCGACAGGTTCTTTTGTCTCCGTATTCTTTACACCGTAAACTTTATGGTAGATTACTTTTCCTTCTTTTATGAGCGCTAGGGAAACGCCCGGAATATTATAGAACTTTTGATATGCATCGATAATTTCGTCGACCTGGTTCTTGGATTTTTCGTCAAAATCAAAAAGTAACCCCTTCTCAGGAATCACATCAGGCGTTTCCGCTAGTTCGGCGTTGAGTATCGTTAACGGTTCATGGCTTTCTTTACCCAATGAAAAAACAGTCGGATTTGCCGGGGCAAGCCTGTAAAACCTATACCCAATTTGCACTACCTTGGTGGGGATATCGACCTCGTAATCGCCTATCGGTAAAACGGTGGAGAAATTTCCCAATGAATCCACATGGGCCCACACCCAAATTTTTTCATTTTGCAATTGACTTAGCCTGACCTTCAGGGGCGATTGTTTTAAATCGATTTTCTCAATGTTCACTTTTCCTTTCACCAATCCAAATTTGGTATCGGGAGACATGAACAAAACATTGCCCAATCTTTCGGGATTCGTAACTTTTTGTGTTCCTTTTCCCCAGGAAATCCATGTAAAACTATCGTCTTCATCCTTATCAATGGCTACTAGATCAATACCCAAAGACATTCCTGTTTCGATTTTTTTATCCAGCTTAACCCGCCATTCCACAGTTTTGCCATTTTGGGTTTCAGTTTTTTTCATCTCGACGATATCCCACGCCTTTCTTTCCCCGTAGGTATTTCGAGTATTGCCATATTCACTGAATTGCGAGACAGGCGAACCCGATTTTAAACTTTTCTCATTGATATACAGTTCAAGTCCGTCTTGATTGTCCCAAAAGGAGTTTTCATCCTTCTCTATGATTACCGATTCATCAGTTATTTCCATGGCAACGTAAATTTCATTTTTATCCGAATTATAGCCGATGCGAAAATTGCCCTGGAAATCCTCATCATTTTTAGGGGCTTCCCCTAATTCTGCATTTTTAATGGGGTAGCGTTGCATATCTTTAGGCCATTCGGAGAGCTTTCCGTCCAAGGTTATTTCCTCCATATCATAGGCATATGCAATGGCATCATCGGTCATTGGTATTTTATTAGCTTTATTATCCTTGCAGGATAAAACAAGGAAAAAACAGAGTAGTGAACAAAAGGTCTTAGAAATTTGAAAAAGGTCAGTGGTTGTTCCCATGGCGATAGGTTTAGGTTAATCAATCTTTTAATTAATGATTACCTAATAATCAAACTGTTACACTATTACAATAGTTCTTTTGAAAGAAAACAACATACGCGATTTTTCTCCTTGTTGTATAACAATTCATAAGCTAAGTTTGTTTTCGTACTTTACGATAAAATAATCTGAATGACTCCGACCAACATCTTGCTACTTATCGGTGGCTATTTTGTACTGCTTTTGCTCATATCATATTTCACCGGAAAAAATGACTCTAATGACGATTTTTTCAAGGCCGGTAATTCTTCGCCTTGGTATCTGGTCGCTTTCGGCATGGTCGGTGCCTCACTTTCGGGCGTTACCTTTATTTCGGTACCCGGTTGGGTCGAAGCTTCCCAATTCAGTTATATGCAAGTTGTCTTTGGCTACTTTTTGGGTTATCTGGTTACCGCTTATGTACTGCTACCCATATATTATAAACAGAATGTAACATCCATTTATGAATATCTCGATGACCGATTTGGCTTTGTCAGTTATAAGGTGGGCGCCATTTCGTTTTTCGTCTCACGGGTATTGGGAGCGGCTTTCCGGTTGTTTCTGGTCGCCATTGTACTGCAACAATTTGTATTCGATGCCTGGAATGTTCCATTCGAACTGACCGTAACGCTTTCCATTTTATTGATATGGATATACACTTTTAAAGGAGGCATCAAGACCATTGTTTGGACGGATACCCTGCAAACGTTGTTCATGCTCGTTTCGGTCGGATTATCGATTTATTTCATACTCGACCAATTGGATTGGAGCTTTTCGGAGTTTTTGGCCTCGTCGGAATTTGAACAATACAATAAGACCATATTCGTCGATAACTTTAAGGATAGCAAGCATCTTATCAAGTCATTCTTGGGCGGAATGTTCGTGACCATTTGTATGACCGGTTTGGATCAGGATATGATGCAAAAGAACCTGACGTGCAAGACGTTGAACGATGCCCAAAAGAACATGGTCAGTTTTAGCGTAGTACTCGTAATCGTGACTTTTGTCTTTATGCTCTTGGGCGCATTACTGTTCATCTATGCCGATAAATATCAAATAGCCCTGCCATTGATGGACGGCAAACCGAAGTCGGATTTGCTTTTTCCCGAAATAGCGTTGAACAGTGGCCTAAGCATTGTCGTCGCCGTCACCTTTATGCTCGGATTGATAGCCGCCGCCTATAGTAGTGCAGATAGTGCCCTGACCTCTTTGACGACCTCTTTTTGTGTCGATTTTCTCGGTATCGAAAAGAAGCCCGAGACAAGTCGAAAGAAAATCAGAAAAATGACGCATGTGGGTATGAGCATATTGTTGATAATCGTAGTCATCGCCTTTAAACATATATTGGACACCAATGTAATAGATGGGTTGCTGAAGGTTGCAGGCTACACATATGGGCCATTGCTCGGTCTTTTTGCCTTTGGTATTCTTACCAAATATCAGGTCAAAGACCGTTATGTCTGGGCCGTTGCCTTGACATCGGTAGTTTTGTGCTATATACTTGGAAAGATTCCTCCCGAAAACCTGGGGGGGTATGTTCTAGGTTACGAATTGCTCCCATTGAATGGTCTGATCACTTTTATTGGCCTATTATTGATTCGGAAAAAATTACCTCAAAATGACCACGATCGATAAAATCGCTAAAAAAACCGATAATCGTTTTCTGTCGAAATGTTAATTTTTTGAAGAAAAAAATTAGTTTACGCTTCTTGTAAAATCAGTATTGATTTGTAGCCAATAAAACCAAGGTACAGGCAACTACTACCTCAACGCCCCGTTCTTCAAGTATTTTTTGGAATTCAGGGTTTTCCGTCCCCGGATTAAAGATGACCCTTTTGGGGTCGATTTTAAGAATATCCCCGTAATATTCAGGCTGACGTGCCATGCCGACATATAAAGTTATGGTATGAATATTTTGAAAATCGACTGAATTGGTCTTTATTTGTACGCGCCTGATCTTACCTTTCTGGAGACCGAAAGCTTCAGTTTCGATGTTATGGTCTAAGAGGCGATTCACTGCCAAATTACTATAACGATCAGGTTTTAAGGAAGCTCCGAATACAAGAGTTTTTTGCATTGTGTTAAAGTTACGATCAACAAGTAACTAATGAAAATAAGGTTCGTCTATATATAAATAAACAGAGGCCGACAAAAGTTTGAAGAACAGAGACGATTAAGTCGTTGATAACGCTATATGTTTATAGTTAATGGTTAGTGTTTAGTATAGCCTATCAGCGAAAGAAACCCCGGCAGCAATGTCGGGGTTTCACTTTTTATATTCTTATAGGTTTACCACCTGATAATCACACTTCCCCATGTGAAGCCGCTGCCAAAGGCTGCAAGTACAACCAGATCTCCATCTTTAATTTTTCCCTCTTCCCAAGCTTCGGTCAACGCAATGGGTATGGAAGCCGCAGTGGTATTGCCATATTTCATGATATTGTTGTAGACCTTACTATCGTCCAAGCCGAATTTGTGCTGAATGAACTGCGAAATACGTAAATTGGCTTGATGTGGAATCAACATGTCAATATCGGTCGGTTGTAGATTATTTGTTTTTAGTCCTTCCATGATAACTTCGCTGAATCGAACTACCGCATTCTTGAAAACAAATTGACCGTTCATTACCGGATAATAGGATTCATCCTCCGGATTATCATCGGCAACAATATCGTTGACCCAACGGCCGCCCATACCTGGCGCCAAAAGGGCCAGTTCTTCGGCATGTTGCCCCTCGGAATGCAGATGGGTCGAAAGAATTCCCTTCGAGGTATCTTCCTCCCTGCTTAAAACAGCGGCACCAGCACCGTCACCGAAAATAACCGAAACGCCCCTGCCACGCGTGGTCATGTCCAATCCCTTGGAATGGACCTCGGACCCAATGACCAGAACGTTTTTGTACATACCGCTTTTGATATATTGATCCGCTACCGAAACAGCATAAACGAAGCCCGAACACTGATTACGAACATCGAGCGCCCCAACGGTCTTTATACCCAGATCGCGCTGAACCAAGACTCCAGGGCCTGGAAAATAATAATCGGGACTCAACGTAGCGAATATTATGAAGTCGATATCATCTTTTTCGATTCCGGCACGTTCGATTGCAATTTTTGCGGCCTTGACGCCCATACTCGTGGTCGTTTCCCCGCCTTCTTTTTTAACATGCCTACGTTCCTTGATTCCGGTACGTTCTTGGATCCATTCATCACTGGTATCCATGATTTTTGAAAGATCATCGTTGGTCACTACTCTTTCGGGTACATAATGACCAAGTCCTATAATTTTTGAGTTGTACATAGTATTAGTTTTGATACCAAAATATTTGGCAAAAGCCTCTAAATGTATCCATAAATTTAAAAGCGGACAAAAAATTGTATTTTTAAACGTATCGATAGCAACGTTCAATGAACATAAAACAATGAAAATGAAACATCTAATTTGCTACCTTTTCCTATTTGTCTTTTTTATTGGTCATACCCAAGAAAAATTGACTTATCAAAAACCTTCAGATGAAATTCTGGAACTGGCCAACGCTCCCTTGGCACCTAGTGTATGGATAACGGATGACAGCCAATACATGCTGTTGCTCTATCGTGATTATTACAAGACCATGGACGAACTCTCGGAGCCCGAACTACGGCTTGCTGGATTACGGATCAACCCAAAAACCAATATCGGAAGCCGTACCAATTACTACAACAACATCAAAGTAAAGCAAATCAGTGGGGACGAGCAGGTACAGGTCAATGGTCTACCCGAAAATCCACGTTTAGCCAATTTCAACTGGTCGCCCGATCAAACAAAGATGGCTTTTACGAACACTACGTCCAGTGGGGTCGAGGTCTTAGTACTCGATTTGAAGACTGCAACGGTCAAATCGATTACCGATGCCAATGTCAATGCCAATATGAACGATGTCATCAATTGGTTCAAAGATGGCCAGTCGCTTTTGGTAAAACTGCTTCCCGAAAACAGAAAGGAACTCATAAAGACATCGGAAGCCATACCGACAGGGCCCACGATTTCTACCAATGATGGCAAGAAAGCACAGAACCGTACCTATCAAGACCTATTGAAAAATCCGAACGACGAATTTAATTTTGAACAATTGGCGCGTTCCGAACTGTACCAGGTGAAGTTGGATGGTAGCAAGACCAAATGGTTGCCAAGTAATCTATACACCAGTATCAGTTTCTCTCCGGATGGTAATTACGTGATGGTTGTAAACGTCAACAAGCCATTTTCATATTTGGTACCCTACTACCGGTTTCCATCGACTACCAACGTGTATAAAAAAAACGGTGATATGGTACAGACCCTATTGGAAGTTCCTTTGATCGAAGATTTGCCAAAAGGGTTTATGGCGGTGCGCACCGGAATGAGAAGTCTAAGTTGGAGAAACGATAAACCGGCCACTTTGGTCTATGCCCAGGCCTTGGACGAAGGCGACCCCGAGAACGAAGTTGAATTTAGGGACGAGGTTTTTGAGTTGGATGCCCCTTTTAATGGAAAACCGAAACCATTGTTGAAGACCAGGAACCGTTTTCGCTATATTCAATGGGGCAATAACAAAATGGCAATTGCCCATGATTATTGGTGGAACGACAGGAACACAAAATCATACCTTTTCAACCCTTCCAACGCTTCTCGGGAACCCAGAATAATTACCGACAGAAATTATCAAGACGCCTATAGCAATCCCGGAAATTTTGTCACCAAGCGAAATGAAAACGGGGCTTGGGTGCTATCACTGACCAAAAACAACGAGGCCTTTCTTTTAGGTGACGGGTACACCGAAGAGGGGCAATTTCCCTTTGTGGAAAAAATGGACTTGAACTCGCTCGAAAAGACACGCTTATATACCTCAAAATTGAAAGGAAAATTGGAGCGACTCATCGAGTACAACCCTGAAAAAGACCAATTATTGGTAAGAATTGAATCCCCGAACGAATATCCCAATTATTCCTACAAAAGTTTAATCAAAAGAAAAGGACCGATTCCTTTGACCCATTTTGAAAATCCCTTTAAGAGCATTCAAAATGTGCACAAAGAGGTCATAACCTATAAAAGAGACGATGGACTCGAACTAACGGGAACATTGTATCTTCCCGTGGGGTACGACATGGAGGCCAAGGAAAAAAAGCCAATGATCTTATGGGCCTACCCGAGGGAATACAAAGACAAGAACAGTGCCTCCCAGAACACTCAAAACCCTAACGAGTTCACCTATCCGTACTGGGGATCTCCCATTTATTGGGTCACCAAGGGCTATGTGGTTTTAGATGATGCGGCATTCCCGATCATCGGTGAGAGGGACGAAGAACCCAACGATACCTTCAGAAACCAGTTGGTGGCGAATGCCAAGGCAGCCATCGATGCGGTCGATGAACTTGGTTACATCGACCGTAACAGGGTCGGTGTCGGTGGACATAGCTATGGTGCCTTTATGGTAGCCAACCTACTTTCGCACTCGAACCTTTTTGCCGCCGGAATCGCCAGAAGTGGGGCCTATAATAGAACATTAACCCCTTTTGGCTTTCAGAGCGAACAAAGAAATTATTGGGAGGCCCCGGAAGTCTACTATACCATGTCACCCTTTATGCATGCCGACAAAATGAAAACACCACTTTTATTGATTCATGGTGAGGCCGATAACAATTCGGGTACCTACCCTATGCAGAGCGAGCGGTATTTCAACGCCCTAAAAGGCTTGGGCGCTACGGTACGTCTTGTGATGCTTCCGAAGGAAAGCCACGGGTATCGTGCCAAGGAAAGTATTCTGCACTTGCTTTGGGAGCAAGACCAATGGCTGGAGAAATATGTAAAGCAAGAGGGAGATATTAACCTGGAGAATCCTATGGGGAAAGATTAGGTGAAAAGCGTCTAGTGGCCCTCTCCTGTGAAAATATGCCAGTTTGTCACCCATGGGCAAACTGGTATTTTTTTTGACTGCTGAAACGTGATAAACATAAAACAATACGAAAATGGCAACAGGTAAGATCAATGTTTCGGTAGAGAACATTTTTCCACTTATCAAAAAGTTTTTATATAGCGATCATGAAATATTTCTTCGCGAATTGATTTCCAATGCGACCGATGCGACACTTAAATTGAAACACCTGACTTCGATTGGGGAAGCCAAAGGAGTGGAATATGGTAATCCACAAATTGAGGTAAAGGTCGATAAGAAGGACAAGAAAATACATGTCATCGACCAAGGTATCGGTATGACCGAGGAAGAAGTCAAGAAATACATCAATGAATTGGCCTTTTCAGGTGCCGAAGAATTCTTGAACAAGTACGAAGATGGTGCCAAGGATACCGGAATCATCGGTCATTTTGGACTCGGATTTTATTCGTCTTTTATGGTGGCCGACAAGGTCGAAATCATTACAAAAAGTTATAAAGATGAACCTGCGGTTCATTGGTCCTGCGACGGTTCGCCAAAGTTCACCATCAAAAAAGCAAAAAAAGAAGATCGGGGTACCGAGATCATTCTTCACATTGCCGACGACTCGAAAGAGTTTTTAGAGGAAGGAAGAATCACTGGTCTGTTACAGAAGTACAATAAGTTCATGCCGATTCCGATAAAGTTCGGAACGAAAACCGAAACACTTCCCAAACCGGAAGGTGCCAAGGATGAGGATCCGGCCCCGACGAAAGAGGTCGATAACATTATCAATAATCCGAGTCCGGCATGGACCAAACAGCCCTCTGATCTAAAGGACGAGGATTATAAGTCTTTTTATAGGGAACTGTACCCGATGCAGTTCGAAGAACCTTTGTTCAACATTCATTTGAACGTTGACTATCCTTTCAATTTAACGGGAATACTTTATTTCCCCAAATTGACAAACGACCTCAACATTCAAAAAGACCGCATACAACTCTATCAGAACCAGGTTTTTGTGACCGACAATGTCGAAGGTATCGTGCCCGAGTTCTTGACCATGTTGCGCGGTGTCATCGATTCGCCCGATATTCCATTGAACGTTTCAAGGTCATATTTGCAGGCGGATGGCGCAGTCAAGAAAATATCCTCTTACATCACCAGAAAAGTGGCCGACAAGTTGAACTCGCTTTTCAAGAACAATCGCGAGGATTTCGAAAAGAAATGGAACGACATCAAGATCGTAATCGAATACGGAATGCTTTCGGAGGACAAGTTCTTTGAAAAAGCAGAGAAATTCGCCTTGTACCCAACAGTTGACGGCAACTATTTTACTTTCGAGGAGTTAACCGAAAAAATCAAGGAGAACCAGACCGATAAGGATGAAAAAATGGTCGTTCTCTATGCTTCGGATAAGGAGGCGCAGCACAGCTATATCGAAGCCGCCAAGGCAAAAGGCTATGAGGTACTATTACTCGATTCGCCCATTATCGGTCACTTGATGCAAAAATTGGAAACTTCAAAAGAGAAAATTTCCTTCGCGCGGGTCGATGCGGATCATTTGGACAACCTGATCAAAAAAGAGGATGCCGCGATTTCAAAACTCTCAGATGAAGAGAAAGAAAAACTCAAAGCGAATTTGGAAGAGGTCATCGAGGATAAAAAATATACGGTTCAATTGGAAGCAATGGACAGCAATGCTTCGCCATTTATTATTACCGAACCTGAATTTATGCGCCGTATGAAAGAAATGCAGCAAACCGGGGGAGGCGGTATGTTCGGTATGGGTAACATGCCCGAAATGTACAACCTCATTGTCAATACCAATCACGAACTGGTCGGGGAAATCTTGAATACGAAGACCGCCAAAAAACGGGAACGTTTGATCAACCAGTCCATCGATCTCGCAAGACTTTCAAAAGGATTGCTAAAAGGCGAGGAACTGACCGAATTCATCAAGCGTAGTTACGAAATGGTAAAATAGCTGGATACTGGACAAGTACGAAAACCGCTTCAAAAGATTGAAGCGGTTTTTTTATTCAATGCCGCCCTCATCGATCCTTAGGTTCTAATTCCAAAATCTGTCCATCTTCAAGAAGTCGTTGCCTTATCGAATCGTAAGGAACATCCTGAACAGAGGTGTTTTTCGTAATGGCCATAGCAGCAACCGTTGCCGCGCTTTGACCCAAAATCATAAAGACCGGTTCCATTCGTATTGAACCAAAAGCAATATGTGAACTCGAAACCGCAACTGGCACAATTAAGTTAGTGCATTCCTCTTTTTTTGGCAAAACCGTACCCAAGGCTATTTTATACGGATTTTCAGGATGCACCCCTATATCACCTTCGTTTTGTACATGGCCTTCAGGTGTAACGTACCGTTGTACATTATGTGAATCCATCGTGTAGGATCCCATTCCAATCGGGTCTTCGATATTCGTACGGCCCAAAATCTCATTTTCTGTCATTACGTATTGACCAACCATTCGCCGTGCCTCCCGCACATATATTTGATGTGGCCAATGGCCATTGTCCAAAAACTCATCCTTTGCCAAACCCCATTTACTCATTTCAATTCGAATACTATCAGGTACGCGTAGATCGTTCGCCAAGAAATAGAGCAATCCCTTTTGATAGCTTTCATGTTCGGCAATGATTTCTTTCCGACGTTCATAAGAACCTTCAGGGTAGTCATAGCTCATACCGATGTTATCAAAGCTGAAAGGGCCGTGGTTGTTAACATCAGTCTTCTTATTCGGAATTTCATCAAACTTATGGAAAACTTCGTTCCAACCTTTTTCAAAGACCCGCAGTATCAATAGATAGTCATCAGGGTCATATTCGGGCGGTCTTTGAAAAGGAGCTCGATTCTTCTCAACTTTTGTCAGGCAGGTTCGAAAGCAATACGCTTGTACCTTTTTATCGCCAGATCCCTTTTCTCCAGGAAATTCAACGGAAATTTTCGGCAATACCCCGCTTTCGGGGTTGTTCTGGTCAACATAAGGAATAATCTGCATTTTCCCGAAATGATGGCCATGATGAAGAACCCCGGTTTGAACACCGTTCCATTTCTCATCATAGACCGAGTTAGCCTCTCGCCCCACATGGTAACCAACACCAGCGGCTTCCATTAGGTCGCCCTCGTAAGTAGCGTCGATAAATATCTTTGCCGAGAAAAGTTTCCCAGAGAGGGTCGCCATCGAAATAATGGCTCCATTTTCTTTGGTAACGCCCTTCTCACGATCAAGCCATTCATCGCGAAAAACTTTTATACCATGTTCTTTAATAAAGTCTTCATAAACATTTTCCGCTATATGGGGTTCAAAAATCCAAATAGTCTTATGTTCACCATCAATGGCCGGTGTTCCTTGGCCACGGCTACCAAATTCTGCTTTTTTTTCCCATCGCCAAGTCTCGGGTTTTTGATAGTATTGATAAACCCTTTGATAAAATTCTCGTGATAACCCTCCGATGACCGCCTTATTTCCCACATCGGTATAACCAAGTCCGGATGCCGTCAAGCCACCCAAATGTTTGTCTGGTGAAACGATAACGACCGACTTGCCCATTCGAGCCAACTGCACCGCTGCAATGACCGCAGCAGAAGTTCCTCCATAAACGACCACTTCAGATGTTGTTTCTTTTTTGGCCATTTCAAGCTGGCCGGCAGCCTTTTGAAAACCAAGCAAGATTATGGCCATCATCCACCAAAGGTTATGCATATCATTAAAACGGGGTCTGTACATCTGAAATACCATATTTGGTCTCATAATCTAACTAACTATTCTTATTGATAAAATCCCGTATCGCCTTTCTATAGGTACTTGTTTCGTCAAAAGATAGATTCCGCCAGAGTTCGGCATGATTTAAATCGGGAACGTAAATAATTCTGTAATCGCTAAAGTCGGTCTTCTTAAGTTTGCTTTCAAAAAATAGTGTGTATCTATCAATTGCATTGTCGGCAATCAATAACATCGGAATGCTCAAATTGTTCAAATACGAAGTAGGCGATGCATTCAAAAAGTCTTCTTTGGAATCACCGAAAACGGCTTCTACATGCAATTCGGCCAATTCAGGATTATTACTTTCTTTAAAAGCTTCATGATAGTTCACGATATCATAAGTTCCGGAAATCGGTATCATCCCTTTTATAATTCCAGTCGAAAGTCCTTCATGTCTCATGTAAGAATCGTCCAGGCCGATCAAAGCAACAAGATGCGCCCCTGACGAGAATCCGCCCACAAAAAACTTTTCTTTGGAATAGCCAAACTTAGAAGCATTGTCATGAAGCCATTTTATCGAGGCCGCCACATCTCTCATATGTTCAGGGTGCTGTATTCCCTTGCTTAGACTTGAATCTCGCCATTGGGCCGCACTCAATCGATGGCCAATGCTTGCAACAGCGATGCCTTCTTGGGCCAACTTTTTGGCTAAATCCATTTCTTTATGTCTATCGACATAAGACCAGGCACCACCGCCGACCCAAATTAATAAGGGGCAATCAGCAGCTCCTTTAGGAACGACCAAATTCAGTTTTTGTATGGTGTCGATAGCCTTACCATCAAGATAATCGATATTCTTAAATTCAGAAACTTCGAATTTGATTTTACTTTGGCCATATGAGCACCCCACGATTAAGGTAAAGACCAAAAAAAGTTCGAAAAATTTCATGTAGCGCTCAAGAAGTATAATTCTCTTCATTGTTTTTCAAATATATACTTTTTGAAGCTCCGTTATTATATAATATTGAATATGAATACGTTAAAACCATGCTAAAAACCTTGATGCCATTGAAACTTCCCTTAATTTAATTGTCGTCAATCTTCAAAAACAAAAATATCATGAAAACAATAATGCTTTTGATGGCCGTTTGTATGTTAACCTTCGGCTATGGACAAAACAATAGTAAAATTTCAACAATCGATTTTGTACAAGTCGTAGACAACAATAAGGAGGAAACATTATTTTACTATGAAAACAACTGGAAAGTTCTAAGGGACGTAGCCTTGGAAAAAAACTATATCCATTCGTATCAATTATTGGAAACACAGCTAACCGAGAAAGAGCCTTTTCAATTGATGTTGATTACGACTTATATTAATGGAGAGCAGCATGAACAGGCAGAGGAGCGTTTTGGTAAATTGATAGCTCAACAAGGTCAGATAAGCCTAATGAATGAAAAGAAGCCCGACGAGTTTAGAAAAGTGCTGTTCAGTAAACTAGCCGAGCATCTACATTAATAGTTTTATGAAAGAAAATTCAAGAAGAAAATTTGTAAAGAGTCTCGGTTTGGGAATCGGGTCAACGGCCCTGTTACCGACCCTTACCTCTTTTGAAACCCTGTCACGAAAAAAGTATCAAGGGAAAAAACTGAACATTGCCCTATGCGGACTCGGTCGTTATGCGAACATATTGGCCAGAGGATTACAGGAAACCGAATATTGCACCCTTGCCGGAATCATAACCGGTACCCCGTCAAAAGCAGTGGATTGGAAGAAACGCTATTCAATACCCGATAAAAATATTTACAATTACGGGAATTTCGATACGATAAAAGATAACGGTGACATCGACCTGGTATATGTGGTCCTGCCCAACGGAATGCACAAAGAATTTACAATTCGTGCGGCAAATGCCGGCAAACATGTAATTGTCGAAAAACCAATGGCCTTTACCGAAAAAGATTGCCAAGAAATGATAAATGCCTGTAAGGAAGCTGATGTACAATTGGCCGTAGGTTATCGATTGCATTATGAACCCCATCATATCGAAATCAAAAGATTGGGACAAAAAAAGGTCTTTGGTCAAGTTCGATTGATCGAGGTTTCACTGGGTTATGACATTAGTGGTATCGATCCTAATGATTGGCATCTGAAAAAGTCCTTATCGGGGGGTGGCCCCCTAATGAACCTCGGCGTGTATTGTGTTCAGGCCAGCCGATATGTTTTGGGCGAAGAACCTGTGGCAGTCACTGCACAATTCGGACCGGTTACGAGACCTGATCTGTATACGGAAGTGGAAGAATCGATAACCTGGCAATTGTATTTCGAGAGCGGAGCGATTGCCACTTCCACAAGTACGAATAATACGGGTGTTGACAGGTTCTTTGCTTCTGCCGAAAGAGGTTTTTTCGAATTGAGTCCCGCTGTTAGTTATGGACCGTTCAGGGGAAGGTCGAGCAGCGGGGAATTCGACTTTCCGATTATCAACCAACAAGCCACCCAAATGGATGGTATTGCCAAGGAAATTCTTGAAAATCATGAACTTCCCGTGCATATTTCGGGAATCGAGGGCCAAAAGGATATGAAAGTCTTGGAAGCTATTTACAAGGCGGCGGAAACAAGGGATAAAGTAATCTTGACTTAAAACCTGTACGCAAAATAAAAGACTCCTTAAGTACGACGGGCTGTTCAAAAAGTATAATAAATTTCTTTCCGAAAGAAATCCAATTCTTGCATTCAAACGTATTTTTGTTTCAAAAAAATTATAAAAAGGAAAATGAAAGCCACTGAATTAATTGCAGAAGGAGGGTACGACTCATGGGACGAGGCCAAATTGAACGAGATAAAAAAAGGTGAATTTAGCGAAGCCATCGGGGAGGCTCTTTACGAAAACGCTGAAATCAAGCTTTGGGAAATACAATTAAGACCTTCTGAACGTATTCCGTTCAGGCGCCACCGAAACAACTACAGTTGTACCAGTTTTTCGGATGGTTTACTTGTATCACGTAACATCAATGGAAAAGTTGTACTCTTACGACTTTCAAAAGGTGATCACTTTTACTGGGAATGCAAATCGGACGAGATGGTCCATGATCTCGAAAACGTTGGGGAAAGTACCATTAAGGTAACTGTTTTGGAAGAAAAAGTAAGGGAACATTGCGAAGTCGGTTTATAGCTTTGGACAACTCCGGTAAATAGGAAGCTTAAAAGTATCCTATCTTTTTTAACTACCAATAGATAGGGCCTGTACCTAAATATTTTTCCGCGATCGGCCGGTAATAATCCTGAACATCTTCCAGGTCATATATTTTTTGGCTCTTGGTATAGAGGTCGTATTTATTAAAATCTTTGATGATCTCTAAATACTCTTGGTCTTTCTCGTTCAGCAATTCTTGATAGCTGCCCCCAGAATGCCAAGGATAGAACGAATGGTATCGAATCATGACCATGGCTTCTTCGGGTAGTCTGTTGTCTTCGTGGTTGTTCAAAACCTGATATAGGTATTCATCATGACCCCAAGCAAGTTCAAGATTGTCGAGTCCGCATCCTTTCTCATAAATGCCGGTCACGGTATTGTAATCTTCATTTTGCATATCCGGATTCAATGCATTGAACTCGGGATAAACACATGAATCGGGAAGTTTGCAGCCTACTACAAAGACATCGCCTACCATGCCCCATTGTTCGGCCTGGCTGGTTCCATCTTCGTCACTGCCCCAAAGGAACATGATCTTTCCGAGATCATGTATCAACCCGGTCAATTGCATCCAATCGGGGCGGCCTTCGGCACGAATGGCTTCCGCACTTTGAATCAAATGCTGTACGTTCGGCAAATCGAGATCGGGATCGCTGACATCGATAAGACTATTCAAGTGCCGCATGGCCTCCCAAAGATCCATGGGCCTATCGAACGTCAAATATTTTTTGTGCATACGTTGCACATAATCATAGGTCTGATTTTTGCGCATTTTTCGATAATGTTCCTTTACGGCCAAGGATACATCGGGGGCTTCGTAATTTCTAAAGGTTTTTTCTTCCATAACACGTATTAAAACTAAACGTCGATAACATTCTTATACATTTCCTAATACAAGGTACAAAATTACCGTAAAGGCTACTAAAAAAAGACTAAAGGGCTTGGCATACTTCCAGGGATCTAAATTCAAAACGCCAGCATCCTTCATTTCGAATTTTTCGTCTTTCGGCAACAATGCCGATGCCAAGTGCATAACGCCTATGTTCAGAACGAACTCGATGCCCCAAATATGGACGAAATGTAAATCGACCTCGATCATATAGTACATTACAACGTAAAAAAACAGCCCGAACAACAATCCGATTTTGGCTCCCGAAGCGGAAACTTTTGGAAATAGAAATCCTGCCGCGACAACACTGGCAATGGGGATGAAAAAGATTCCGTTGAGTTGTTGTAATAGTTGGTACAGTCCCTCGGGAGCGTTGGCCACAAAAGGGGCTATACCAATTGCGAAAATCGCCAAGAGGGCCGAGGTCCATTTTCCGATCTTGACCAGCTTCTTTTCACTGGCATCCTTAGAAATATATCTTTTGTAAATACCTAAACTGAAAACCGTGGCCGCACTGTTCAGGGCACTATTGAAAGTACTGAGAATGGCACCCATCATTACCGCGACAAAAAAACCGGTCAACCACAACGGCAACACTTTCTTCACCAGTTCAGGATATACGCTATCGGAATTATCATAAAGGCTTTCGCCAAAATAATAGAAACCGATAAGGCCCGGCAACACGATTATCAGGGGCACTAAAATCTTCAACAATCCTGTGAAAAGCAGGCCTTTTTGTGCTTCCTTTAGATTGACCGCCCCCAAGACCCGTTGAATAATCGATTGGTGCATGGTCCAAAAATAAATTTGGTTGACCATCAAACCCGTAAATAATACCTCGAAGGGTAATATCGCGGAACGAGAACCTTCCCCTACCCCGGATTCCTTACTGATGACATTGAATTTTTCAGGACTATTTTCAAAAACCTTGGCGAGACCGTCGAACGGATTTCCATCACCAATACTTAACAAAGCAAGAATGGGTACAAGAAGTCCGGCCACCAAAAGGCCGAACCCGTTTATGGTGTCGGTATAGGCCACCATTTTCAATCCCCCGAAAATGGCATAGAAGGCACCAATGATCCCGACCACTAGAATGGTAATCCAAATCCCCTCCTTTTGGGAGACGTTCAATAATTCGGAAATCTCAAAAATCGCCTCGATATTCAGGGCACCCGTGTAAAGTACTATGGGCAACAAGGTCGCCACAAACGAAATGATCAAAAGCAGGGCGACAAACGTTCGGGTAGGCCCATCAAACCGTTTTTCCAAAAATTCGGGAATGGTGGTCAAGCCCATTTTCAAATATTTCGGGGCAAAATAGAGCGCCCCGATGACCAGGGCCAACGCAGAGGTTACCTCCCAAGCAATGATGATGGCCCCATTTTTATAAGCCGAACCGTTCATGCCGACCAAATGCTCGGTCGAAATGTTGGTCAACAAAAGCGACCCTGCGATAATAATACCGGTCAACGATCTTCCTCCAAGGAAAAACCCATCCCGGGTATTGAGTTTGTCACGACGTAGTTTCCATGTAGCATAGAACGCAACGAATCCTGTAAATAATAGAAAAGTAAGTAATGCCATTACGGGTAAAAATAGGAATAAAAAAATTCCATCCCCTTCAAAAATCAGGCAATAACCCCTTTAACGTAGTACAAAACGCTTGTTAAAATGGTTTTTCAGAAGAAAAATCTGAATTCCTGTAAAGAAGGTAAATCCAACTATACCGTATAAGAAAGCATTTGAGATTTTGAAACTTGGCAGTACCAAGGTGTTTACTTCCGGTAATAGATCGACGATTTTTGAAACGGTCCACGCATCTTCCATTTGAACATTCCCCAAAATCAGATAGGCAAAAATACAGGTTATCGCCATTGCCAAAACCACCCAGGTTTTTTTCGATATCAAAGGTCTATACCCTATAACACCGGATTCAGATGAAACTTCTATTCGTGACATCACTTTAGTTGTAAAATCGATGGAAGGCGTTTCACGAGAGAAATCTTTCAGCAACTTTTCGGTAAGTTCGTCCAATTCTTTATCTACTTTTCGCTCCATAATTTTCCAATATTGTGGGTTCAAGCCGTTGCCGTAAAATCGTTGCCAAACGTTTTCGCGCCCGAAACAATTTGACTTTAACATGATTTTGACCGATACCTATCACTTTTGAAATTTCTGACAACGAAAGTTCATCATAATAAAAAAGTAGAATCACTATACTGTCTTCAGATGGTAGTTTATCAAGACATTCTTTGACTACCTTCTTACGGTCAGAACGTTCCATAATATCAAAAGCCGTCTCTAATGTCGATATTTGATTTTCGGTAGAGGTATCGATAGTAAATGTATCATGTTCTTTTTTATATTTCTTGATTCGGTCCAAGCACGAATTGTAGGTTATTCTATAGACCCAGGTAGAAAATTTTGAATCTCCTTTAAAACCGTTCAGTTTTTCATAGATTTTCACGAAGGTATCTTGCGAAACTTCCTCTGCTTCCTCTCTGTTTCCAATCATCTTCAGTGCCAACGTAAAAACCATATCCTTATAACGATTGACCAGAACGGCAAAGGCCGTGGTATCCCCATCTAAAACTTTTTCGATATATGGTCGGTCGGTGTCCGTTGGCATGTACCCCTTTGACGGTAAAAAAAGCCCTTCGGTTACAAGTACCTTAAAAATATTTTTTGAAAAAGTTGTAACCATGATTTCTTTTTGATCGTCATAACGATGAACCTTATAAAATTAATCAATTAAAAAACAAACATCATGGGAGGATCTGGTATCATTGCATTCATCAGTTTATTTCTAGTTATTTTCGGAATCGCTTACCTTTATTTTTCAACACGGAACAAAGAGCGTATGGCCCTGATCGAAAAGGGGGCCGACGCCAGCATCTTTGTTAAGGGAAAACGTGAAAAAGCCGCACCCTTTTGGAAAATATTGATTCTTAATTTGGCCCTATTGCTAATGGGCATTGGTGCCGGAATTATGATCGGTGGCATATTGCGATCCAACTTAAATGTCAATTGGGATATTGCCATGCCAGGTTCCATTTTCTTTATGGCCGGTACGGGTCTACTCATCGGTTTCTTTTTGACCAAAAAATTGGATCGAGAAGATTAAGCGCTCTTAGCTTGGTTTTTAATTAAAGTAAGGCCGATAGAAAATCGGCCTTTACTGCCTTTAACCTGTTGTTAAACAGCACAATAAAGAATTTTTTTCATAGGTGGCGCCTTGAAAATTCATATCTTTAGAAAAGCTTTTTTTCTATGGACCTTGAATTCAACTTAATCTCGTTACTCGATACTGCAGGTTTTGTTCAAGGAACAATTTTAGGATTTATTTTAATTTTTTTGAATAAAAAAAAATTCAAAACTACTCTTTTCTTAGGGCTTTTTTTGATTCTCTTTGCGCTTCAAAGATTGCCTATTATTTTAAGGGAGTTAAATGTCTATTCGCATTACCCGGAACTCTACCTTTTACCTCTTAACTTTTTTTGGTTGTTATTGCCCCTTTTCGCTGTATACACGCACCAAGTCTCCATGCTTTCGTCTAAAAAAAACAACTACTGGCTACTTTATCCAGGTATTTTGGCCTTTATGGTGCAATTGGTGGTCTTTTTTCTTCCCTACTCAACGAAGCTCGAAATACAGGAGCCTAACGGACTATATAGTCACCCTTTCTTTACTTTAGGAGCCATTTATGGTTGGATCGTAGGTATTTGGAATCTCAAGCTTTTACAAAAGCACAGGATCGAAGTTAGAAATCACTTTTCCTATTTGGCTAACAAAGAATTGCAATGGGCACGTATTTTTCTCCATTTTTCGATTTTTGGCAGTATCCTATATATGATGCAGGTTTATTTCTTTCCAAGAAATCTATATTCAAGAATCTTCTTCCTAATTTTTGATTTAATCATCATTTATTGGGTATCTTATCATGGGGTGGTACAACGCAATATTCTTTCTCTTTCTTTGCAAAAGAAAAAATATAATACTATTCAAAAGAATAAAACAAGTAAAGAAAATGACTTACCATCGATTGCTACCGAGAGCTTGAAAAGATTAATGAATAAAATAGACGGTTTTATGAATACCTCTGAAAGTTTCATACATGCCGAGTTAACCGTTGTCGAGTTGGCAGAAAATCTGAAAATACACCCGAAGCGTATTTCAGCTGCGATAAATACGGTAAACGGACAGAATTTCAACGCTTATGTCAATCAATTACGCATAAAAAAGGCCAAAGAATTACTTAAGAGCAACTTAGAAAAAAAGCTAAGTATAGAGGGTATCGGCAACGAGGTCGGGTTTCGAAGTAAAAGTGCTTTTTATTCTGCATTTAGAAAAGAAACTGGTATGACACCGAGTAAATTCAAAACCGAAGTTTGAAATTATAAACCTTTCCAATTACAGTTCACCATTCATAAAAGTATTATTTTGAATTCCACAAGCAGTACGTTTCCATAGGAATAAAAATCGGTTCTAATTTCTGAAATCAGAACACCCAAAGGAATCATTTAGTAGGTTACGTACACTTTTTTTTGGAGTTTTGCCCCCCAAAAATGAAAATATAATCAGATAATTTATTTCGATTTAAGATAATGTCCGTTTCACTTGTATTGCGGACTACTTCATCTTCCCTAAAAAACAAGACAATGACAATAGTAGAGTTAAACCCTGTTGGAAATTTTGACCCTTGGGATCCGATAAAAATTGAAGAACTTAGAAAAGATAGGATTGCGGAAAGTGTATGTGAAAACCTTCTTTACGAGAATGAAACTATAAAACTTTGGGAAATCTCCTTGATGCCCTATGAAAGAATTGCATTTCGCAAGTGCAAGAACATATATAGCTGTACTGCTTTAACGACCGGGGTCGCGATCAGTCGTAATGCTAATGGAAGTATAAAGCTTTTGCGATTGAAAAAGGGCGATACTGCATATTGGGACTGCCGAAATAACGAACATATCTCGGATTTGGAGAATATCGGAGAAGAAACTTTAAGAATTAGCGTTACCGAATTTTTACCTGTAAAAAAAACAAGCTTATCGCAACTCCTATCATTGATCTGATCTAAACCTGCGATGTTTTTATAAGAAAACCAAAGTTTAAATCATTAGCCCTCCCCTTGGAGAATCCTTAGTAAAATAATCATACACCCATACGGTTTTATTATTTTTACAGGATGAAGGTAATTTCAACGAATATCGGCAAACCTGTTACTTTTGAATGGAATGGCAAGAAAGAACAAACCGGTATTTTTAAATATCCTATAGATTCACCGCTTTTTCTCACCAAAAACGATGTGGCCAAAGATACGATTATCAATAGGGTCAACCATGGCGGTGAAAACAAAGCCTGCTACCTGTTTGCTGCTGACCAATACCCCTATTGGAAACATCGGTATCCCCATTTAAAATGGAATTGGGGCATGTTCGGGGAAAACTTGACCGTTCAGGGCATGGATGAATCATCAATGCGAATCGGCGACATCTATAAAGTGGGCACCGTACTGGTTCAAGTCTCGCAACCGCGCGAGCCTTGTTATAAACTAGGGGTTCGCTTTGAAGATCAAGCAATCTTAAAACAGTTCATCGACCACGGCTATTCGGGCACCTATGTTCGTATTCTTGAAGAAGGCGAAGTCTGTAATGAGGATGAGATCGTTCTTGTCGAACAATCTGTAAATCCCCTGACCGTAAAACAGAGTTTCGAAGTCATATTATCTCGAAAAAAAGATCCGAAATTGGTAAAATTGGCCGTTGACAATCTTTCGCTGCCCGAATATAAGCGTGAACGCCTGAAAAAATACTTGCAGTGAACATGACCTCGCAATGGCATCTCTATCTAATGGCGATAGTCTATATAATAACGGGCATCATGCATTTTGTCAAACCCCGGATATACATGCGCATTCTTCCGGGATACCTCCCCGGTCATAAACTTTTGGTAAACTTGACCGGTTTGGCGGAGATAGTTCTTGGCATTGCCCTTTTCTTTTCGATGACCAAAGAAATTGCCCTATACCTGATAATCGCAATGCTCATCTTTTTCTTACCGGTGCATTTTCATATGCTTTTCGATAAAAGGGCGTCGATGGGTCTTCCGAAGTGGATGTTAGTACTACGCATACCCTTTCAATTTCTATTGATGTATTGGGCCTATTCGTACCTGCGATTTTAGAAGGTATTAAAAAAGGGGCCTACGGCCCCTTTCTCATCTTAACTCAACTTAAGATTAACTCAACTTAAACAACAATTTTATTTCACATCAAAAGTCTCGTAATAAACCTCATTTTGCTTTTTGACGACAATGCTATAGGTATCCTTGGGAGCGGTTTCAAAATTGAAGACCTTTTCCAAAACTACCGTATCGGACACTACCTCGTCAAACAAAATGTTGTTTTTGCTATCAAGTACTTTTATTTCAATGCTTTTCTTACCGACATTAAGAAAGTTCAAAAGAAGCTTATTCTCATTTTTTGTATAAACGGGTTTCAAGCTTTCTTCTTTTGATAGGATATTGACATTGTTTTTGTCAACCTCAACGGAATACGTCAATGTTCTTAGCGAATCATCCAATTCTAAAATGTAAAACCCTTGTGGCAACGCATTCAAATCGAATTTCTTCATGTAGGCCTTTGCATTTTCGGCATTATCATTGAAAATGATATTACCTTCTACATCTACCAATCGAACCGATGTGGCTGCAGACTTTGCTTCCAATTGCAAAACCAGACTCTTTGAATCGTTCGATGTAGTAATTATCGGCTCACTTGCTATTACATTGATACTTGTAAATAATATGGCCGCCATTGCGATTGTTCTGATTACTTTCTTCATAACTTTTGTTTTTAGACCGCTCTAACAAGAGGGTGTTAATACTAAAATTTTACAAGACAAAGATATGGGGAGACTGAGTGTCATACTACCGCTCTATTTTCCGATTTATGTGTGATATTAACATCTTAATGCGTTAAATAATAGTTAAGGGGTAAAATTGAACATATTTTGGTTAATTTTGCAGAGATTATTTTTTCATCACCAACGTAACTTTATATTAGGAATATTAAAGTGATATGCTAAAACAGAAACCTACTTTTGAGGCCATAGAGCCCAATTTTGGCCATTCGTTCACGTATCAGAAATTCGATGAAGATCGATTGAACAAGAATAATATTTGGCATTACCACCCGGAAATCGAATTGGTCTACGTCAATGGTGGGTCCGGCAAGCGCCAAATAGGAAGCCATATTTCATATTACACGGACGGTGATCTGATCCTAATAGGCAGCAACCTTCCACATTGTGGACTTACCGATAGCCTGACGGGCAATTTAAGCGAAACGGTCATTCAGATGAAGCAAGACTTCCTCGGGAACGAATTTTTCGATATTCCCGAAATGAAGAATATTCAGGGGCTCTTTGAAATGGCCAAGGGAGGTATCGCCTTTACCGGCAACACCAAACTTAAGATAGGCGATAAAATGGAAGTCTTGGAATATCAAAGTGATTTTCAGCGATTGCTCTCTATTCTGAACATACTGAACGAGCTCGGCAAATCGAAAGACTTCAAAATATTGAACGCGGAAGGTTTTTCCATGGAAACCGAGATAAAGGACAATGACCGAATCAATGTCGTTTTCAATTATGTGAGGGATAATTTCAAGGAAGAAATCGCTTTGGACGAAATTGCCGATTTGGTAAGCATGACCGTGCCTTCGTTTTGTCGCTATTTCAAGAAAATAACGAACAAGACATTCGTACAGTTCGTAAACGAATATCGTTTGGTACATGCCTCTAAACTATTGAGCGAAAAATCCTTAAGCATTACCGAAGTCTGTTTTGAAAGCGGATTCAATAATTTTTCGCACTTCAACAAACAGTTCAAGGCATTTACCGGACAGAATCCTTCTCAATACAGAAGTCAACTTAAACAAGTACTATCATGAATTTTCAATGCGCACAACGGCGCCATAATCTAAAATTGCCCGATAGCGAAATCTACTATTACCGTAATTTTTTCAACCATGAAGAAGCAGATCATTATCTGCGGATTTTCAAAACTACCATTCTTTGGCAACAGGATTCTATCAAAGTCTTTGGAAAGGTCCACGCACAACCCAGGCTTACCGCACTTTACGGAGATAACGACAAGCCATATACCTACTCGAATATTACGATGCAACCGCGTAATTTTACATCCGAGCTAAAATCGATAAAACAACAGATCGAGGAACTCTGTGAAATCGAGTTTACCAGTTGCCTGCTTAATCTTTACCGAGACGGAAAGGACGGCAACGGGTGGCATGCGGACGATGAAAAAGAGTTGGGTATCAATCCGATAATAGCTTCGGTCTCGTTAGGCCAAGAACGCTACTTTCACCTCAAGCACAAAAATACACCCGAATTGAAACACAAAATACTTCTGGAGCACGGGAGCCTACTACTCATGAAGGGCGAAACGCAGCACAATTGGCTACATCAAATTCCGAAGACGGCGAGACCCATCGGGGAGCGTATCAATTTGACCTTTAGAAATATCAAATAAAAAATCGGTTTTTAACAAAACCGATTTTTTAACGCCCTTCATGAAATTGGAAGCTATCTTTAAGAGATTTGGGCCAATCTGTTAATATCCCTGCGGCCAATTTCATTAATAAGATAACTTCAAATCTTGTGCCAAGTTATATTTACTCGATGAAAAAGCCATTTCTTGGATAAAAACCAAAATATATATCTATCTAATAATCAATATATTAAAAAATATCATTAAGTACTTTTGCCAATCGCAGCCCTCCTTTTTGAAGCTGGTCTTCGACCGTTGCCCACCAAACATACCCATATCTATAATATAATTTTTCACCTACTTCTACCGATTCATAGACCCGATCGGCCAATTGTTGCGATTCTTCGACCCAATCCAAAACGGCACCTTCTTGAATCTCCTTCTTCCTTTTTTTGTTCAACTGCGGGAGTTTTGCGGTCAACTCGGTATAGCTCATACCATAATCGTTGATCATATTGGCATCCCAAACTTTATGAAGGTTGCTTCCATTGTTGAACCACTGTACCTGAATATCATTTCCTCCTTTATCTTCCAACCGACCGACATGCATGGGTTGGTGTAGGTCGCCAATAAAATGGATTAGCATTTTGAGATAAAATACCCTATCCTTTCTTGAACTTTTATCATCTTTTATAATGCGAATGCATTCTTCGATTCCCGTAACGAGGTCCCCATATTTAAAAGGTTCTACATCGCCATATTTTTTACCTTTCGGAATATTGACATAATGCCAAGAACTGAATTTTCGATAGATGGAATCGGCCTTGATCTCATCGGCAAAATTCGATACTGCGGCAAGACTTTGGCCATCCAGCAGTTTTTTGATCGCTCTTCTGGCCTTTCCGTTCAAATGTTCTTGGGCGACTTCACCTATAACACGATGACCGGTTTTCGACCAAACCGGAACATGGCCCCATGTTAAATGGGTTACCAAAAAGAGAAGAAAAAAAATACGTTTCATCCGTTACTATTTATTTTTTTTATGGTCACGCTTCGACAAGCTCAGCGCAGGAATGGAATGCCCTTTCTCAATAGCTATTAGGAATTAATGGGCATTTCATAAATCATGATTTTCAAAGGGGCCATACCCAAAAGGTCGATATAAGCCTCTAAATGTAGAAAAAGGAATTTTAATCTATTGTTAAGAAAGATCTTGATTTAAATTATTAATCTGATCTTGTAGCCGAAAATATTTTGATTTGATCTTAAAAAGAATAAAATCGCCGTTGTTGCGGTACGTCTTGATTTTTTTGCTTGGTGCCCTTACCTTTTTGTTGTTGTTCGTGTTAAGTGTAAGGATAGGCCTATGGGGGAAGCTACCTGACACAAAGGAGCTTTCCGATTTTAAGTATCAAAGGGCTTCCGAGGTCTATTCTTCCGATAGCGTTTTGATCGGCAAATACTATTTGTTCGATAGACAACCGATCGCTTTTGAAAAAATTCCCGAACAACTGATCGAGGCCTTGGTAGCTATTGAGGACGAAAGATTTTACGACCATTCGGGTATTGACTACCGCAGTCTCTTTCGCGTAGGTTTGAAGACCATACTCATGCAAGACCAGTCTTCGGGCGGTGGCAGCACCATCACACAGCAATTGGCCAAAAACCTCTATCCGAGGCGTGAACGTAAAACGACCAATATTGCCGTGAACAAGGTCAAAGAAATGATAATCGCATCCCGTTTGGAGGAAATTTATTCGAAAGAAGAGTTATTGACGCATTACTTAAATACCGTTTCTTTTGGGGGAAATACCTTCGGAATCGAAAGTGCTTCCCTGAAATTCTTCGACAAAAAAGCTGAAAACCTCAACCTTGAAGAATCGGCCACATTGGTCGGCATGTTGAAAGCGACCTATGGCTACAATCCAAGAATATTCCCGGAGAGAAGTTTGGAGCGTCGCAACCTTGTACTACAATCCATGTATAGAAATGATTTTCTATCCGAAAATGAAAAGGACAGTATTTCCGATATCCCCTTAAAATTGGATTACCATGAATTCGACCACGATGCGGGATTGGCCCCTTATTTTAGGGAAGAAGTTCGAAAACAGCTTCTTAAATGGACCAAATCTGAAGAAGAAAACGGCAACGGATACAACATCTATACTTCCGGGTTAAAAATCTATACCACCTTGAACAGTAAAATGCAGGTAATGGCAGAAGAAGCTATGAGAACGCATATGAAAGCCCTGCAGAAAAGCTTCGAAAAAAATTATGGCAAAAAAGCACCATGGCTGACCAATAAAAAAATTGTAGAGAAAGCCGTGCGTACTACACCCCACTATAAAAGGTTGATCGCCCACGGGCTAGATCGTAAACAGGCGTGGGACTCTTTAGAACAAAAAAGAACCATGACCCTAAGTGACTGGGATGGCGACAAAAAGACCGAGGCCAGTGTAATCGACAGTGTAAAACATTACTTGAAATTTTTAAATACCGGATCCTTGACCATCGATGCGCACACGGGTGCCGTGCAAACATGGATCGGCGGTATCGATTATAAAAACTTCAAATACGATCATGTGGCACAGAGCAAACGACAGGTCGGCTCTACCTTTAAACCGTTCGTCTATACAGCGGCCCTCGAGACTGGTATTTCTCCTTGCACGTATTTTTCGGCCCAAGAAGTCGAATACGAAAATCTCAAGGGATGGTCGCCCAGCAATACGGGCGGTAAAGAGGAAACCTATCTGAACTATTCCATGGAAATGGCCCTCAGCAATTCGGTAAATACGGTCGCGGTCAAGGTTCTCGAAAAAACAGGAATCGAAAATGTAATCTCCCAAGCCAAAAACATGGGAATCTTTTCGACCCTTCCCAAACAACCTTCTTTGGCCTTGGGCACTGGCGAAATCTATCTAAACGAATTGGCCGGAGCCTATGCCTCTTATGTAAATAATGGAAAAGCGGTATTGCCTTTTTTGATAAAAAGTATTTCAAACCAAAAAGATTCTATTTTGGCCGATTTTGAACCAAAAAGGGCAAAAATAAGTGCGTTTTCGAAAGAAACCGGACAAATTATGCTCGAAATGATGAAATCGACCATTAATGATGGAACTGCTTCGCGTATTCGTTCGACCTATAAATTGAACAATGACATTGCAGGCAAAACAGGTACCACCCAAAATAATAAAGATGCGTGGTTCGTGGCCTTAACTCCAAAATTGGTACATGTAACCTGGGTCGGGCTCGACAATCATGAAATAGGCTTCAGAAGTACCAGTTTGGGCCAGGGAGCGAACGCCGCTTTGCCCCTGTTCGCCCTTTGGATGCAAAAAATGAACCGAGAATCCGAATTCAACTCCATTACAAGGGCCAGGTTTCCAAAACCCGATGTTTCGGTACTTCGGGTATTGGACTGCGAACCCATAAAACGCGATGGCTTCTTCAAACGTCTCTTTAAAAATCCGAACAAAAAGAAAACCAAAAAATTTAGGAGCAGGAATTGAGCCACGATGTACTCAAATAAAAAATTTTGGCTATATACATTTAATTTGATATATTTATGATATCATTTTAATATCATTAAATCAAACTATCATGACAAACGAAAAAGATTTGACCCCAATGAACGGCTATATGATGCTGTTGCTCCTCCTTATTTTACTGGTAGGTGGAATATTCATGATTGTACGAATACTTCCTTTAGGCATTATTGCCATTATAGCGGCGATTATAATTGTCCCGGGTTTTGTTTTGGTCAATCCGAATAGCTCAAGGGTACTGTTACTCTTTGGGAAATATGTCGGCACCATCAAGAAAAACGGATTGTTTTGGGTCAATCCGTTGTATTCGAAAAAAAGAATCTCGTTACGGGCCAGTAATTTTGACAGTGAGCGTTTAAAGGTTAATGATAAACTAGGTAACCCCGTAATGATCAGTACCATTTTGGTCTGGCGTGTTACCGATACCTACAAGGCGGCTTTCGATGTTGACGACTACCAAAACTTTGTACGCGTACAGACCGATGCCGCGGTGCGCAAATTGGCAAGTATGTACCCCTATGATAATTTTGCCGATGAAGGATTGGATGAAGACATTACCCTGCGCTCAAGTGTCAACGAGGTTAGCGAAGCCTTGGAAAAAGAACTGCAAGAACGTCTGGCAATGGCCGGGATCGAAGTGCTTGAGGCAAGAATCGGTTACTTGGCCTATGCCCAAGAAATTGCAAACGCCATGCTGAAAAGACAACAAGCCACGGCCATTGTCGCCGCCAGACACAAAATTGTAGAGGGTGCGGTTAGCATGGTAGATATGGCCTTGGACGAATTGAGCAAAAAGGAAATCGTTGAACTGGACGAAGAACGTAAGGCAGCAATGGTAAGCAATCTTATGGTCGTTCTTTGTTCCGATAAAGATGCTTCGCCCATAGTCAATACCGGAACTTTGAACCACTAAAAATGAGAGTCTTCAACGAAACACAACGGTTTGATCAGTGGTGGATAAAATTGATAAATATCGTTTTGATCGGTTTTCTTCTTTTTTGTATCTACAACTGGTATATTGCCAATGAACCAACAGGCAATGTATCGGCTCTGGACACAACTGCCCAAATTGCTATATTTCTCTCAATAGTTCCAGTATTATTGCTACTGTACAGCATTAACCTGAAGACCCGAATCGATGAAATCGGGGTACATTATCGGTTCTTTCCTTTCCAATTGAAACATAAGACCGTTCGTTGGAATGAACTTCAAAATTGTCATGTACGTACATATAGTCCGATTAAAGAATTTGGCGGCTGGGGGTATCGTGTTTCATTTGGCAAAAAAGGAAAGGCACTTAATGTGAAGGGAAATAAAGGGATTCAACTGGAGTTCAAATCAAGTAAACGTTTACTAATAGGCACACAGAAAGAAGCAGCGGCAAAACAAGTTATCCAGCGCTATTTCAAAACAGGTTATGAGTAAAAAAAAGGCATTCGCGCTAAGACTGAACGAAGAAATGCTCAAGGCTATTGAGAAATGGGCATCCGATGAGTTTCGCAGCACCAATGGTCAAATCGAATGGATGCTTATGAAAAGCCTAAAGGAAGCTAAGCGAGAGCCCAAAAAGAAGTCCGATTAGTCCGAAAGTTTAGGATAATTTTAACGGTATAAACCCTTAAATTTGGTCGGCCAGCTAATTCAAGACCAATGACAAGAAAGTTTTCTACCTTCTTTCTACTTCTTATTTCATTTCTATCATCAGGCCAAAATTCAAACAAATCCTTTACCGTAAAGTACATTTCCGAAACCATCATAGCCGATGGCATCTTGAATGAACCTATCTGGCAAATCGCGGAAAGTGCCGATGAATTTTGGGAATATTTTCCTTCTGACGATATTCAGGCAAGGCAACAATCGGAAATCAAGATGCTCTATGATGATGAGAACCTGTACGTAGGTATAACGGTAAAGACCGCCGGAAAAGACTATGCGATCCAGTCGCTAAAAAGGGATTTTCGGGCGGGGAATGCCGATAACATTACCTTGCTTTTCGATACCTTCAACGATGGTAACAACGCTTTTCTATTTGGCGCCAACCCTTATGGCGTACGCCGTGAAGGATTGGTTTCCGGTGGAGGTCTAGACCTTTCGGGGTTCACAATTTCATGGGACGTTAAATGGAAGGGTGAAGCAAAAATATACGACGATTATTATACGGCCGAACTGATCATACCGCTGACTTCTTTCAAGTTTAAGGAGGGTGAGACCAAGTGGCGTTTCAACAGTTATCGTTTTGATACCCAATCGAACGAGACAAGTACATGGATGCAAATTCCCCAAAATCAAAATGTATACGGCCTTACTTTCATGGGGGACATGATCTTTGAAAAACCCTTAGGCAAATCGCATACTCCTTTGGCACTGATACCCTATGTCAATGCCATTTCACAAAAAGATTTTGAAATTGACGAAGGCTCAAACAACCTAGAGTTCGGCGGTGATGCCAAAGTGGCCATCGGCAATAGCATGAATCTGGATATAACCGTAAATCCTGATTTTTCACAGGTCGAAATCGATGATCAGATTACGAATCTGACCCGCTTCGAGGTATCGTTACCTGAAAAAAGGCAATTCTTTATCGATAATAGTGATTTATTTGGCAGTTTTGGGGGTTCACGTGATGCCAATCCATTTTTCTCAAGACGAATCGGAATCGCCCAAGACACCGTTGATGAGACTATTGAAAATAAAATTATAGGAGGGTTGCGCTTAAGCGGAAAAGTAACCAAGAACCTACGTTTGGGATTGTTGAATATTCAAACCGCGGTAGACGAGGCAAATAAGATTCCCTCGAACAACAATACAGTGCTGGCCTTACAGCAAAAAGTATTCTCAAGATCCAATATAGGAATGATTTTCATCAATAGACAATCGTTCAAGGATTATGATTTTTTGGCCGAGGAAGACAAATATAATCGGGTACTCGGTTTCGATTACAACCTGATTTCGAGGAACAACGTATGGAATGGCAAGTTTTATACCCACAAGTCATTTCAACGTGGGGGAAACGGAAAAGATTTGTCCGCCGGCTCCTTTTTGGGATACAATTCAAGAAACTATAATGTATTTACCGATTGGGTATATATCGGCGAGGATTTTAGGTCAGACCTAGGTTTTATTAGAAGAACGGATATCGTAAAATCGGCAACAAATTTTCAGCGTATCTTTTGGCCTAAAAAGGGAATTCTTCAAAACTATATCCTCAGTGTTTTTCCGATCGTAATCTGGAGTCCGAATCGAGATTTCATGAATACCGATTATGAAATTATGAGCTCTTGGGAAGGGCGTTTCAAAGATCAGTCCGAAATAAAGGTCGGTATGGTCAATAGCTATACCTTTTTGTTCGATGAATTCGATCCGACCGAAACCGATGGCGCAGTACCCTTGCCCAACAATCAAGGATATTATTACAATATGGTAGAATTGGGATATCAATCGGACCAAAGAAAAGTCTTCGCCTACCAGCTTGGGTCCCGTATAGGACGGTTTTTTAACGGAAAACGATTTTCGTTGGAATGTATGACGACCTTACGGTTTCAGCCCAAGGCCTTTCTATCCGTCATTGTCAATTACGACCGCATAAATTTGCCTGCACCCTATTCAAGTGCCGATATTTGGCTTGTAAGCCCTAAATTGGATGTCACTTTTAGCAAGTCCCTTTTTTGGTCCACTTTGGTACAGTACAGTAATCAAAGGGATAACCTCGGAATCAATTCGCGTTTGCAATGGCGTTTCGCCCCATTGTCGGATCTGTTTATTGTGTACAACGACAATTATTTCGTCAATAGTTTTCAACCGCGAAACCGATCTATAAATCTCAAGTTTACCTATTGGCTCAATATTTAAAGCGGTATGAAATATGTTGCGCTTAATTCTTTAGGCATATTTTGATATTTTTAAGCCTTAAATTTCATAGCCAAGCTAACATACCGACAATGGCAAAGGCCTTAAGCACATTAATATTTCTAGTTGCCACGCTAAGCGTTTTTCCGCAAAAAGAACGTAAATCGTTCACTGTAAAGTACATTACCGAAACCATAATCGCCGATGGAGTCTTGGACGAACCCATTTGGAAAATCGCCGAAAGTGTCGGTGAATTTTGGGAGTATTTTCCTTTGGACTCCATTCAAGCACGAAAACAGTCACAAATCAAGATGCTTTACGACGACAAAAACCTTTATATAGGCATTGAGGCACATTCTAGTGGTAAGAATTACGCGACACAATCGTTAAAACGAGATTTTAGAGGAAGTGGCAGCGACAGTTTTTCCCTAGTCTTCGATACTTTTAGTGATGGTATGAATGCTTTTTTGTTCGGCATCAACCCTTATGGCGTACGACGTGAGGCTTTGATTTCGAATGGTGGTACCAGAAGGGAAGATTTCAATCTCTCTTGGGACGTTAAATGGAAGGGTGAAGCTAAAATACACGAAGATTACTTCACCATCGAAATGATCATTCCACTTACTTCGTTGAAATTTAAGGAAGGGGCCACCAAATGGCGATTTAACAGCTATCGAATCGAAACCCAATCGAACGAACGAAGCTCTTGGACACGCGTTCCCCAAAATCAACTCATATACAATCTAGCCTTCATGGGCGATATGATGTTCGAAAAACCCTTGGGCAGATCAAGAACACCGCTCGCAATAATTCCTTATGTCAATGCGCTATCTGAAAAAGATTTTGAAAATGTCGAGAGTACGAACAAGATAACTTTCGGGGGTGATTCCAAAATTTCAATTGGCAATACCCTGAATTTGGACGTTACGATCAATCCGGATTTTTCACAGGTAGAAGTCGATGACCAAGTGACCAATTTGACACGTTTCGAAGTATCCCTTCCTGAAAAAAGACAATTTTTCATCGACAACAACGATCTCTTCGCAAGTTTTGGAGATCAACGCGATGCGAGTGCTTTCTTTTCAAGACGGATCGGCATCGCAACGGATACGGCCGACAATGCCATTGAGAATAGGATTATTGGTGGCATTCGCCTAAGCGGCAAACTGACCAAAGACCTTCGTGTAGGCCTTCTCAATATTCAGACCGCGGAAGACCTCGATAATGAAATAGCTTCGAACAACAATACTATGCTTGCGCTACAGCAACGGGTTTTTTCGCGTTCCAACATCGGTATTTTCCTTATCAACAAGCAGTCGTTCAAAGATTACGATTTCGTTGAACGGGAAGATGAATACAATCGCTTATTGGGTATCGATTACAATTTGGCTTCCCGTGACAACACTTGGACCGGACAGCTCTTTACCCACAAATCTTTTCAGCCCGATGATAATGTAGGCAATTGGGCCATAGGGTCTAATCTAAGGTATAATTCAAGAAAATTCAATTTATATTTAAAAGGAGTTTTCGTGGATCAGGATTTCAGATCCGACCTTGGTTTCGTAAGAAGAACCGATATCTTAAAAAGTATTGTAAGCTTGGAACGCGTTTTTTGGCCAAAAAAAGGAACAATCCAAAATCATTCGCTTCAATTTTTACCAATTGTCTTTTGGAGTCCCAGTAGGGATTTCAAAACAACGGATTACGATTTTTTTACCCGTTATCAAGTTCAGTTCAACAACCAATCACAGGCAGGGTTTGAACTGGCCAACAGCTTTACTTATTTGTTCGAAACGTTCGATCCTACAGATATGGACGGGGCGACGCCACTACCTGCCGATCAGGGTTATCACTATAATAGTGTCCAATTGAGCTATCAATCGGATTTGCGAAAACTTTTCTCCTATGCCACTGAAACTTCTATAGGCCGTTTTTTTAATGGCAATAGATTTTCGGTCGAGGGCATGATGACCTTGCGTTTTCAACCAAAGGCATTTCTATCCGTCATATACAACTACGATCGCATAAATCTCCCGACACCTTACTCCAGTGCCGATATTTGGCTTATAAGTCCAAAAATAGATATTACCTTCAGTAAATCGCTTTTCTGGTCGACATTGGTACAATATAGTAACCAGCGGGACAATCTTGGAATCAATTCGCGTTTACAATGGCGTTTTGCCCCATTGTCGGATCTGTTCATCGTGTACAACGACAATTATTTCGTCAATAGTTTTCAACCCCGGATCCGGTCTATAAATCTCAAGTTTACCTATTGGTTGAACATCTGATCAGACTCGATGACCAAAAGACCGCGAGTCTATTTTGACTATATTTGAATCGGAACCAAACTCATCTTGATGACCGAAATGACGATACCCCAACCCCTTATTTCAGATGATACCATAGTTTTTGGATTGTTGGCCCTTTGCCTCGGCTTTGTTTTTTATACGTCCTCCATAAAGACCGGTTTTTGGAAAAAGTTCTACGGAATCGTCCCTACGGTATTGATGTGCTATCTACTACCGGGAATCTTGACGAGCATTGGCCTGATTTCAGACGAAACTTCCAATTTATACTTTATGGCAAGTCGTTACCTATTACCTGCTGCTTTGGTATTGATGACGTTGAGTATCGACCTTAAAGCGATCGCCAACCTAGGTTCGAAGGCTTTGATCATGTTTTTTACGGGTACGGTAGGAATCATAATCGGGGGGCCTTTGGCCATCTTGATCGTTTCTATTTTCTCTCCGGAAACGGTCGGAGGTACAGGATTCGATGCCGTATGGAGAGGCCTTTCCACCATTGCCGGAAGTTGGATAGGCGGAGGAGCCAATCAGGCCGCCATGTTCGAAATCTTCGAATATAATCCCGATAAGTTCGGTGGACTGGTACTTGTCGATATTGTCATCGCCAATATATGGATGGCCATAATCCTTTTGGGAGTCGGCAAAACCCGTCGAATCGACAAATGGCTGAAAGCCGATACTTCTTCGATTGAAACGCTTAAGAAAAAAGTATCCGAGCACACCGCCAAAATCACTAGGGTAGCCACTTTGCACGATTATATTATCATGTTGGCCCTGGCCTTTACGGCAGTCGGTGCGGCCCATTTTTTAGGCAATCATTTTTCCGATTTTTTAAAGAGCACCTTTGAGGTCATTCGCGATAAGACCAAAATTTTATCTTCTTTGGGCTCTACCTTTTTGTGGATGGTCGTTTTTGCAACGATTTTTGGTATTGCCCTCTCCTTTACCAAGGCCAAGAACTATGAAGGTGCCGGGGCCAGTAAGATCGGGGGAATGTTCATTTATATATTGGTGGCCACGATCGGCATGCAAATGGATTTGGGAAAAGTACTCGACAATCCCGGGTTGATCGCGGTTGGTCTGATATGGATATCGATCCATGCAGGTCTTTTGATACTTGTGGCCAAATTGATAAAGGCCCCTTATTTTTTTCTGGCCGTTGGCAGTCAGGCCAATGTTGGGGGAGCTGCCTCGGCTCCGGTGGTCGCGGCCGAATTCCATCCATCACTAACCTCCGTAGGGATATTACTAGCCGTTTTCGGCTATGTGGTAGGTACGGGAGGAGCGTATCTCTGTGCCATTTTGATGGAAATCGCATCAAAATTTTAATACCCCCAAGAGCAAACTAAAACCCGATATTCTGCGTTTTAATCGATAACCAACCATATCGAGATTACCTGTATTTTCAATTGTTGCCCATATTAGGTAGCTTTGAAGCAGTGATTCGACTAAAATAACTAAATGACCACTTTCAAGACCGTAAAGAAAGAATTCAAATCGGCTTTCGAAAAAATTCTCGCCAAAGAGAATAATTATGAAATAGACGAAGCCGCGCTACCTGCTTATGCCCATAAGAATGTGTTGATAGATTATTTGTTTTGGAAAAGGATAAAGGTCGCTTTTGACTTTGGAAATACCAATGGTCCGGGCAAAAAGGTCTTGGATTTCGGTTGTGGATCAGGAGTACTGAGTTACCTATTGGCTAAAAACGATTACGAGGTAACCGCCTGTGATTTGGAATTTGGCCCGCTTAATCTTGTCAAGCAAAAAATAGAGTTTCCTAGGAACATCAATTTTGTGGAAGGCGATATTGCCACAAAAGATTTTCCGGATGAATCTTTCGACGTGATCTTTGCACTTGACGTATTGGAACATGTCGAGAACTTAGAGGACTATATCAAACTGTTCAACAGGTTATTGACTCCTAACGGAATGGTTATCGTCTCAGGCCCTACCGAGAACCTACTTTATAAAATCGGAAGGAAATTCGCGGGAAATAGATTTACCGGTGACTATCACGTAACCAATATTGCTAGCATCAAAGATAAATTCAACGATTACAATTCGGTACGGACCATCAAAAAATTGATCGTACCCTTCGTTCTGTTCGAGGTCTTTGCCACAACAAAAAACAAGCTATCGGATGCCAATGGGTAAGTTTGGTTCTTTTTTAGGGCAAGGAACACAGACGCCAACCTCCTCGAATGGAAATGGAAGTCTTAAAAATCCCTATTTTCTACTACTTGCCATTTTGGTTTTGGTGTTGGTCACGTTTGCGTATTCCAACCATTTTTCAAATTCTTTTCAATTCGATGATAGCCACACAATAGAAAATAATGCCTCGATCACGCAGGTCGATGCGGTACGCTTTTTTACCGATGCCACCACATTTAGTTCGTTGGCCTCGAACCAAAGTTACAGACCCTTAACGACCCTTGAAAATGCCATTGACTATAAATTGGCCGGAGGGTTGAATCCGAAACCTTTTCACGTTCACATATTCGTGACTTTTTTGCTGACCTGTGTACTTATCTTTTTTTTCATCAAAAAATTGCTCGACAAGTTGGACTTTTCAAAATACAACCAATTTTGGGCATTGCTGAACGCTACAATTTTCGGGCTGTTGTGCGTCAATGCAGAAACGGTCAATTACATAATACAGCGTTCAGAAATAACCGCGGCGCTTTGTGTAATTGCGGGTTTTGCAGCTTTTTTGAGTGGCGGTATATGGCGAAAATACCTGCTGTACTTAATATTCCCGTTTATCGGTTTCTTTGCCAAAGAGATGGCATTCGTGTTCGCACCCCTATTGCTGCTCTATTTTTTGATCTTTGAAGAAGAGGTATATCTGCTGCATTTCTACAAAAAGGCTGAATTCAAGAAATGCCTTGTATCTTTTAAGAAAACATTGCCCGCTTTTGTGCTTACCATCGGCTTTTACTTTTTTTACACCGAAATGAGGCCCGATACTTTTTTCCCAGGCGGCCCTAGCCAGTACAAATACCTGATTACCCAGCCCATGGTAATGTGCCACTACATATTGACCTATTTTGTGCCTTACAACCTATCCGCAGATACCGATTGGCAGGTTTTCCCTTCATTATTCGATTATCGTGCCATAATAGGAATTGTGTCGGTATCGGCATTGTTTTATTTGGCGCTTAAGGCATCAAAGCGAAAAAACACCAGATTGTTTTCCTTTGGCCTATTGTGGTTCTTCATTACGTTATTGCCCACATCCTCTTTTATTCCCTTTGCCGAGGTCCTCAACGACCATAGAACTTTTATACCCTACATCGGTCTTACCATAGCTTTTGTTTTTGGAACCAAATATATTATGGACAAGGTTCTTGGGGAAAAGCCGATGTCCATATCGACGAAAGCATTTCTCGCTACTTTGCTTCTCGTTTTTTTGTGTGGAAATATATACGGAATCAGAGCGCGCAACAAAGTATGGAACACTAAGTTGAGCCTGTGGAAGGATGTTGCCGAAAAAAGTCCGAACAACGGACGCGGACTAATGAACTATGGTTTGGCACTTATGAGAAAGGGTGATTATCCCGAAGCGGAAAAGTACTATCTCAAAGCTTTCGAAATCAATCCCGATTATTCCACCTTAAATATAAATCTTGGAATCCTTAAAAATGCGCAGGGCGATACGGCCAAAGCGGAAGAATATTTTAAAAAGGCCTTGGAGCTTAACCCTTCCAATCATAGTAGCTTTTATTATTATGCGAGATTCTTGGCAGGCCATAATAGATTTGAAGAAGCACAGGGCTATTTGGAAAAAGCGGTCGAGATTGCCCCAAATTATCATTTGGCAAATACCATGCTAATGGAAGTTTACCATAAAACCGAACAATGGGAGAATCTAAGGAATTTTGCCCAAAAGATTTTGACCAATTCGCTACAAAACGAAATGGCAACAAAATATTTGGGGGTAGCGGCCGATAAAAAATCTGAAATAGCACTTTTCGAAGAAGATGTCAAAAAATCCCCATCTGCTGAAAAATACCTTGACCTCAGCCTAAAATATTTTCAGACAGGAAAATTCACCGAGACCATTGAGGCGGCGCAACAAGCGTTAAAGTTAAAAAACGATTATGCAGCGGCCTACAACAATATCGGCATTGCCTATTACGAGCTGGGGGACTATGACAAGTCAATCGAAGCGTATACCAAGGCAGTTTCCTTGGATACCTCTTATCAATTGGCGAAGAACAATATGAAAAACGCGATAAAGGCCAAAAACCTTAATGAAACCGCCGCCAAAAACTATGCCTTGCTGAAAACATCCGATGATTTTTTGAATTATAGCCTCGAATGTTATAAGCTAAAAAAATATGATGCATGCGTCGAGGCGGCCGAAAAATCGATTGCGATCAAGCCATCGGCCGGTGCCTATAACAATATATGTGCCGCTTACAATCAAATGGGGCTTTATGACAAGGCAATCGAAGCGTGTAATCAAGCGTTAAAGATAGACCGGAACCATAAACTTGCCCAAGGCAATCTTGACTTTGCCATTGCTCGAACAAAATCGCCATAACCGACTTTACAATGGAAAACGAATTGTTCAATACCGACACCAGAATAGCCATAGTTATTCCATACTATAATGCATCAGCTCAAATTGTTAATGTAATAAGTAAGATTCCCACTTTTGTAGACGCCGTTATTATCGTCGACGACAAAAGCAAGGAAGAACTGCCCAAAAACAGTATTTTGGAATCCATAAACGAAAAGACGAAATGTCATTTTCTTGAAAACGGAGTGAACCTAGGTGTGGGCGGGGCGACCAAAAAAGGTTTCGAATACGCATTGGAAAACGATTTTGGAATCATCGTTAAAGTAGATGCCGATGACCAAATGGACCTCAGTTTCTTACCGGCACTTATCCAACCTCTTTTAAAAGGAGAGGCCACTATGACGAAGGGAAACCGTTTCAGAAACACCAAGGCACTTCAAAGCATGCCGATTCCCCGTAAATTCGGAAATCTAGTATTATCTTTTTTGACCAAAATGGCCACGGGATATTGGCACAATTTCGATCCCACCAACGGTTTTATCGCTTTTAAGGCCGAGACGCTGAAAGAATTGGATTTCTCAAAACTTGCAGACCGATATTATTTTGAAACGTCTTTACTGGCAGAACTGTATTTTCAAAAAACCCTTATCAAAGACATCGATATGCCCGCCATCTATGGGGATGAAAAATCGAATATGAGCCTGTCGAAAATGGTCTTTGTCTTCTTGGGCAACTTATGCCGGACATTTTTCAAACGTATTTTGAAAGAATATTTTCTATATGATTTTAACATCGGTTCCATCTACATATTTTTTGGGACTCCCCTATTCCTATTTGGGACGGTCTTTGGGATTTTCAAATGGATACATTATGCCAAAATCAATGTTTTTGCACCGACCGGGACCATTATGATCATTACCCTATCGATTATACTTGGGTTTCAACTGATATTGCAAGCGATCCAGTACGACATCTTCAACGCACCGAACGGCAATGCACGTTGATATAGTTAAACTTGAAAAAAGTCGTTGATTATTCTTAGGTTTGCCCTGCTTTTTTAATAAAATTTTATTTAGCATTTTTCAATGGCCAAATGAGTTCACTAGCTGTATTTATAAAACTACTATGAAGAAATTATTTCTGTTTTTATTTATAGGATGTCTATTCTCTTGTCAAGAAAAAAACTCGGAAAAAACAATGACGGTTACCGGAAAGGTGAAAGGCTTGAAAAAGGGAACGCTCTATCTTCAAAAGCTCCCTGATTCTACCCTTGTGACCATCGATTCCTTGCATATTGACGGTGATGGAAGTTTCACCTTCATTACCGAAATCGAAAGTCCGGAAATTTTTTATCTCTATCTCGATAAAAAGGACAACAACGATATCAACGACCGCATAACCTTTTTCGGGGAACCCGGTACCATAACGATAAATACGAATTGGAACACTTTTGACGCCAACGCCAAGATCGAGGGCTCGAAAACCCATAAAAAGCTAGAAGAGTATCAAAAGGTCATGACCCGTTTCAATATGAAAAGTTTAGAGATCATGAACAGTTCGGCCAATTCAGGGGAACTTGATTCGCTCGCTATCGATTCGATACAGAAAATGAGCGACAAGAATGTTCAAAGAGGGTACGCCTACGCGGTGAATTTTGCCCTGAACAACAAAGACTCTTATATCGCACCGTATATCGCCCGATATGAGGTCTCCGATGCCAATGTCAAATATCTCGACTCGATCTATAATTCGTTGAGCCCTGAAGTGGCCGATTCGAAATACGGCAAAGAACTAAAACAATATTTAGATCAAATTAGTGAATAACAAAAAATGCCCCGATGTTTCCATCGGGGCATTTTTTGTTTACCTTATAAATAGAAGGTCTTATCCCAATTTGTTCAAATCTTGTACAAGGGCCGTCGCTTTTTTCTCCAATTCTTCACGCACCTTTTTCAAATGGTCCTTTCTGTTATCGACTTTTCGCTGATTGACTTTGGCAATAAGGTCATCGAAGGTCTCAATAGCGCTGTCAATAATCTTACCGCCTTCTTTTGAATCTTGTTTTCCGTTTGCGGTTTCAACAATATATACGGCCTCGATAATATCGCCAAGAACGTTGTTTATATCTTTTTTTAAATCTCGAATACTCGCCATGATAAATATTTTTTGGTAAAAATAAGGTTTTGGGACCTCACCGCGTTAATGAACGGTAGTTTTCTTTCAAATGGTAACCTCCAATAGTTTTGAACCCTTGGTTTTCAAAACAATATGTTTTGAATTGGCCGAAACCAATACAGTTTCCCCTTTCACTATAGTAGCCTGTCCAAAATCATTCGACACGATTGCACTCCCGCCTACACACATATAGATAGAAAACGAATCTCTTTTAGAAGTGTCCAAATGAAGGTCTTGGGTCAATTCCAAAAAGTTGGTCTTAAAATAAGGACAATCAACCATGCGATTGACAGTGTCAGTTTTCTTCGGATACAATACTTTGAAATCATCCTTTTTTTCATAATCGATGGCATCCAAGGCCAATTCGGTGTGCAGTTCGCGGTAGTTTCCATCTTTATCCTTACGATTAAAGTCGAAAACCCGATAGGTCACATCGGACGTCTGCTGAATCTCGGCCAAAAGCACGCCCGCTCCAATGGCATGTATCTTTCCCGTATTGATAAAAAAAGTATCGCCTTCTTTGACTTGCTCGTAGTTCAACAGTTCTAAAAGTGTATCGTCATCCAAACTTTTCGAATATTCATCTTTGCTTACATCCTTGTTGAAACCTACTATCAAATTGGCGTCTTCATCGGCATCCATTATATACCACATCTCGGTCTTGCCAAAAGATTTGTGTCGTTCTTTTGCCAGTTCATCGTTCGGATGCAGTTGAATCGACAAATCTTTTTTGGCATCGATAAACTTGATCAATATGGGAAACTCGTTGCCAAAACGTTCGAAAACACTTTCGCCAAGCAACTGTTCTGGGTTATCATCGATCAGTTGTTGTAACGAAGTTCCTGAAAGTTCACCATTCGCAACGACGGAAACATCGCCTTCTACGGTAGAAAGTTCCCAACTTTCACCCATAATCTCGGAAGAAATCGGCTTTCCAAGAACATCTTTTAGTTTTGTTCCTCCCCAAAGGCGTTCTTTCAGGATCGGTCTAAATTTTAATGGGTACATAGGGTTGGTGGTTGATCTGAAATTCTCCATTCATCATTCGTTATTCCCAATAGGTATGGGCTTTTACTATCCGGAATAGGTTACAAAGTTTCGGGGAGTCTCGTATAGTACAACCTCCAATTCTTTTGAAGCATCAATGTATCCTCGAAGCTTGTTCCAGATAACTATGGCAATATTTTCAGCAGTTGGATTTAAGTCTTTGAACTCGGGCACTTCGAGATTGAGGTTTTTATGATCCAATACATTTTCTATTTTATCCTTGATCAATTCCTTTAATACTTTCATATCCATGACAAATCCGGTTTCGTTATCGATTTCACCGGTAACACTTACAATAAGTTCGTAATTATGGCCATGAAAATTCGGATTACTGCATTTACCGAATACCTCTTTGTTGCGTTCATCGGCCCAATCATGGCGAAAAAGGCGATGTGCCGCATTAAAATGTGCTTTTCTACTGACTTTCACTTTCATCCTTACCATTCATATTGAGTGATATGGTCATAAAACTTATCGAAGATGATTTTGAACCAAGCCGTATAGTTTGCAGGATTTTCCGCCATATCTTTCTTAATGTCTTGGGGCAGCATCCATTTCCAATCGGCAACCTCTTCTTTGTTTATCGAAGGTGGTTCGTTGTAGTAACCCAGCATCACATGATCCAGTTCATGCTCCGTAAGGCCATTGTCAAAAGGGGCTTTATAAATGAAAGAGAATAATTCCCTCAATTCGGTTTCAAAACCCATTTCCTCCTTTAACCTTCTTTTACCGGCCTCGATATTGCTTTCGCCCTCCCGCTGATGGCTGCAGCATGTATTCGTCCATAACAAGGGGGAGTGATATTTATTCGAAGCCCTTTGTTGAAGTAAAGTTTCACCGTTGTCGTTCATTATAAAAACCGAAAACGCCCTGTGAAGCAATGCTTTTTCGTGAGCTTCCATTTTGGGCATGGTGCCAACTTGCTCATCGTTTTCATCCACCAAAATCACGGATTCTTCTTCCTTCATTTTGTAAAAATAAGGTGTTTCGCTCTTTAATGCACTTAACCTGTGATAAAATAATGCTAAAGGAATTTAAGCTAACGAAAAAATCGTATTAAAAGAATCGTGGGGATTTTACCTGACCTTTTGTAGTGATAAAGTCATAGCGTAAAATAACCTCAAAAGAACCATCGTTGAAAGCCGCACTTCCCAGTTCGGTAGTTTCCTTGTCATAGGCCAAACCTATAAGAAACTTGTTGGATATCTGAAAACCGGCCATGCCGCTCAGGGCTGCATCCCATCGATAGGCCGCACCGAGAATGAACTTGTCGTTCAACATAAAATTCGCCGATAGGTCGACCTGAAGCGGTGCCCCCCGTACCACTTTGGTCAACAAGGTCGGTTTGAACTTCAGCAACGGATTCAAATTCCAAACGTAGCCTGTTATGAAGTAGTAATTCATCTGCTCTTTGGCCGTCGACAAAGAAGATTCGTCAAAGTGAGAAGTCTCCAAAAATCGCGGAACTGACAGACCAGCGTAGAAATTGTTCGTATGATAGTAAACACCGGCTCCAAAGTTGGGCGACAATCTATTATGGATATCTTGTTCCAGGGTCTGATCGGGACCATACTGGTTCAATTCGGAAAAACGTATATCCAGAAGATGGGCACTTCCCTTAAGTCCAAAACTAAGCCTACCCTCGGCCGAAGTATAGAGCGTATATGAAAAATCGATATCGAAATTGGTCTCTGATGTGGGTCCTATTTTATCGTTTACGATGGACAGCCCTAGCCCCACTCCCCTATAACCTATCGGGGAATGAATGTTAAACGTCTGGGTCGTCGGAGCGCCTTCAAGACCTACCCATTGCGACCTATGAAGGGCAGCAATGCTTATGTGGCCCCTGGAACCCGCATAACCAGGATTCACACTTACCGTATTGTACATATATTGTGTATACTGGGCATCCTGTTGGGCATTGCCATTTTCTACCATAAAAAACAAGAATGAAAACACCAAGAGCACTAACTTGGGATAGTGCTTGGTAAATGGTGTTTTTTTAATTCTTAACATCTTTATCTGTTTAGGTATAAATAGCCTGAAAGCGTCTGCATGTTTCCTGTAGCATCTTCATAATCCAAAATATAGAAATAGGTGCCTACAGGTAGTTTATTGTTAGCATCAACGGTAACCCTTCCTTTCGATGTACCGTCGAATACATTACCCTGTGTATTGTATGCGTTCGTCGAATACACCAGAACGCCCCATCGATTATATATTTTGATGGTATTGGTCGGGTAGTTTTCAAGACCTGTTATGGTCAACACATCGTGTACACCATCGCCATTAGGTGTTATAACGTTGAAAACCTCTATTTCAGTATCGGGAATGTTAGGTTCGAGATATTCGGGAATACCGTTACCATCACTATCATCGTTGGCATAATTGCCATCACCGTTCATATCCTCGTCCCTTGAGGCAATACCATCGTCATCGTCATCGGTATCCCTGTAATCTGATTCGCCGTCGCCGTCCGTATTTGGCAAGTCGTTAAATGGATCGTCTATTTCGTCATTGACATCAAGATCGATTGCGGTTGCCCCTTCATAGCCATCATCCAAACCATCATCGTCCTTATCGGAACCTATCAAAGTTACTTCAGGAATCCCGTCATGGTCATGGTCATGCCCTTCAATACTATCGGGAACGTTGTCATTATCACTGTCATCATCCACATAGTCGGGAAGACCATCTCCATCGGTATCTTCAGGAATGATTCCCAGATTTCCACTGTTTTCATAGGCATCGTCAAGCCCATTCGCATTGGCATCGACTCCGCTCGGTGCTATATAACCTGACGTTGTCTGCGCTTCAACGTTATCGGGAATACCATCATTGTCGCTATCGATATCCAAATAATCCGGAATACCATCGCTATCCGTGTCCGTTGGATTCGTTGATGGGTCGTTATCGGCATCCAGATTAAGATCTTCAAAACTATCGACGATACCATCATCATCACTATCCAAATCTATAGCATCGGTGACAACAACGGTAACGGTCGCCGTACTACAGTTGCCCGAATTATCACAAAGCGTATAGGTAAAAGAATCCGTACCCACAAATGAACTATTCGGGGTATAGGTGACATTATCGTCCGATGGATCGTTCGGAGTACCGTTATCATTGATGGTAGCCGTTCCACTGGATGGATTTGTTATTGTCAAGGTTCCAACGGTCGGAATATCGTTATCGTTCGCTAGTATATCAATATCAACAGGTGTGTTCTCGGTAGTGGCAACCGAATCATCGAGCGCATCAACGATTGGAAGCACATCGATCGTTACCGTGGCCGTACTGCAATCGCCAAATGTATTACAGACGGTATAATCAAAACTATCGGATCCATTGTAATCAGGGTTCGGAATGTAAGTAACGATATCGTCCTTAGGATCATTGGGTGTGCCGTTATTGTCGACCGTAACCGTACCATTGGTCGGGTTCGTCGTAGTCAATGTACCCGAATCCGGCAGATCTGAATCATTGGCAAAAACATCGATAACGACCGACTGATCTTCGTCAGTGGTTACGACATCATCGACCAAGGTTGCCGCTTCGTAGATACAGACCACGGTAAAACTTGGCAGATTGAAACTGTTACCGATTTTGGTAATCGTAGCCGTATATTTCACCGGACTTTCTGTAGCAATTACCGTAGGTCGGGTTTGATCGCCCGATACCGCTGGACTCCAAGTCAACGTCGCACTTGGTGAAACGTTGGCCGTATTGTCCGTAATATCGAGTGTAACCTCGTTATAAGGCGAATTGCAATTGGTTAAAATAAAATAGCTCGAAGCGTTCTTACCACATAATGTACCATCGTAAAGGGCAAAATATACCCCTCTTTCTGTAACTTCAAGAAAAGAATCAGTTCCTAGAATTGTACTTGTGTCCGAGGCTTCGTACCATCGATAGTTACTTTCGTCTCCACTATTCGGGGCCTGAAGTAAAAACTGAGCATTTGATACAACAATCCCCAGCATTGTAAAAACAAAACTGAGGATTAATGATTTATATGTGAACAGTTGTTTCAAATCGATTTGGGATCGTATTCGGTTACCTTATTTAACTACAAATACCACATTTATCAACGAGTTGTAGTCCGAAGGTGTTGCAATTATATCATAGGTCAAAACTCCATTGGCATCGATGGTGAATTCTGCCGGAGTCGTATCGAATACGGTCGGGTCGGCATAGGTAACATAGTAGTACAATTCTGTACGACCATATGTGGGAACAGCCGCTGGAGCACCAGCACTTGATGCCGTAGGACTACCAAATTGATCTAAATATTCTTGATACAAGTCAACGGTTCTATTAAATCCGGTTGTAGATGCATCGATCGCTATCGAAGGTGGATAAAAAATACGGGCCGCTTTTGATGTAATCGGAGCTATGTCCTGTATTACATCTTCTACCGTCGGCTCGGTCGTACCGTCACCATCCACATCAACAGGTGTATCGGAATCTACCTCCGAAGCAGTTTGATCGTCTGAACCTAAGGATGAAAGTGGCACATCGAAATTACCTCCGCCATCTGTTAATCTTAAATCAGATCCAACCACACTAAAAGCGGTGTTATACTCATTTCCAATGTTGGAATCTGCGTCGTTTACATTCAAAGTGATGGTGTTACCACCCGAAATTGAAATATTACCAGGGGAATTATCCGTAGAAAGGGTTTGATCATCAGTTGCTGGATCCCCTTGAGGACCAGTAGCTCCCGTTGCGCCTGTGGCCCCTGTTGCGCCTGTGGCTCCCGTTGCGCCTGTATCTCCTTGTGGACCGGTTGCACCTGTATCTCCTTGCGGGCCGGTTGCACCGGTGGCTCCGGTTGCGCCCGTTGCTCCTGTATCTCCTTGCGGGCCGGTTGCACCGGTGGCTCCGGTTGCGCCCGTGGCCCCTGTATCTCCTTGCGGACCGGTTGCACCTGTGGCCCCTGTTGCTCCC
>JAUIDI010000008.1 GCA_030428705.1 Bacteroidia bacterium | reverse complement strand
CTATCCCTTTGTTCCTGCCCAGGTCTTGAAGTGGATTTCATGATAGCCATTGACAATCCCCTTGTCCATAATATTGGCGTTGGTCAGTTCGGCATAGATCTGTGAATAGTGTTCCATCACTTGCTGATGGGTCAATTGGCTATCCAGATCATCCAACTCGATGGAGTTGTTGTTGCCGTTTTGGTAGATGTACTTACGTTCTATTGTTGCGATTTCCATTATTGAAAAAGTTTAGGGGATTCGTATGCTTTCATATCCTTGATGACCTTTTGAGCTTCCTTGTGGCTCGCGTCTATCTTCAAAATTTGGTTGGCAAGGTCAGTTGCCTTCTTATGGTCGCTCATGGGATTAAAGTCCTTCTCTTTCAGAAGTTGCTTTAACTCGGTCGCCTTTTTGGAAGTAGATTCTTTTTTCTTCTTGGCCTGTTGTGTCTTTTGTTCGGTTTCCGCCAAGGTTTTCTCGAAAGCCACGGTATTCCTGAAAAGTGCCTTGGTCTGCTCCAAAGGTTTTTGAAGGATTTGAAAAAATTTCTCGTCCACTTCCGTTACGTTTCCACGCAGGGTAAGTGGTTTTAGGGATTGGAGTGCCTTGTCCTTGGCACTCGATTTGGGCAGTAGAGATACGCTTACCACATCCTCATTAAAGGAAATACTGATGCCAAATTGTTCGATACCCGTTTGCCGTAATGTTGAAAAAAAGTCTGTCATAGTAACGGTATTTATTGTTCTTAAAAAACTATTTTAATTAGAAGCGGGGCTTGGAATAAACCGCATGAATTTGCCCCGCTCCTTCCTTAACTCTCATTCAAGATACGCCCATACCTGTGGGAATCCTCGTAAAAACAAGCTAAAAACCAACTGTTTCTTCCTTCCCCCTATCCACAAAAAAAGCGCCCGATAGGGCGCTGGATTATAAGGTCAAAAATAGTTTCCTCATTATTTATTTAAAACTATGCTCTGACCAAGTAGGTAAGTATTTTTTAAAGAAATGTTTGTTGAAGATAGTTCTGTAAAACGTGAATTAATGGAACCACTAAAAATAAACCCACCCGCACGAACAGCACATTTGGTTTTTCACCGACTGAGAAGCCGACGCTGAATAAACCAAAAGAGCTGTTTTGTACCTCACGCCCACTTTTATTTAAAATATAGTAGTCAGATCCTTGCTTATGTACATTAATTGATTAAACTTGTCAATATCTGACAAGTCCAAAATTGCAAGTCAAAATGAAGAAACATTTCGGAGAGTATATTAGAAATTTAAGAACTAATAAAGGATTGACTTTGACTCAATTAGGCGCCAAACTTGAATTGGATTCAGCCAATTTGAGTAAAATAGAAAATGGAAAACGAGAATTTGACGAAAAACGATTAGTTCTATTAGCTTCTGAATTCAATTTAGATTTCGACGCACTAAAAATTGAATTTATTAGCCAAGTAATTGCAAATAAAATTTATGAAAGTAGTTGCTCGCTTGATGTCCTTCATTTAGCGGAAAAAAAAGTTAACTATTTGCGTCAATCAAATGCTAAACAAAAGAGCTTAAAATTTTGATTTATCATAAAATATTTAGCCTTTTTTGAAAACACTAAGGAAAAGAATGAGAGAGAAAATTTTTATAAGTCACGCAACACCAGATGATAATGATTTCACAAAATGGTTAGCTTTAAAATTAATAGGATTGGGATATGAAGTATGGTGTGACATTCTATTTTTAGATAAAGGAGTTGATTTCTGGAGCAATATAGAAAAAGTTATAAGAGAAGATACCTGTAAATTTTTACTCGTTTCATCATCTTATTCAAATCAACGCGAAGGTGTTCTTAAAGAATTAGCGGTTGCCGCAAAAGTAAAAAAACAACTGAAAGATGATAAGTTCATAATTCCATTAGCAATTGATGAACAACTCTCTTACGATGATATTAATATTGATATTTTAAGGCTAAACGCTATTGATTTTAAAAAGTCTTGGGCCAAAGGTTTGAAAGATTTATTAGAAGCTTTCGAAAAACAAGAAGTTCCAAAGGAAGTTGCTGACGCTTCAAAAAGTAATTTACTTTATCAACAAATTTTTCTGCATGATAAAAGCGTAATTGAAAAAGAAGAAATTTATGATTCAAATTGGCTTTCAATATTGTCCTTTCCTGAAGAGTTAAGATTTCACGAATACAATTGGATGCTTCCTAAAAGATTTGACGTTAGAGAACTGACATTTCCTGCTGTTCGTTACAAAAATTATCTCTGTACGTTTGCTTGGGCTTATGACTTTACGCACCAATTACCAAAAACAGAGACCTATCACAAGAGTAAAACAATTAGAATACCAACCGAAGATATTTTGTCTGGAACCTATGATTCAAATTTTATTGGAAACGGAGAATGTAAAAGATTAATCGTACAACTGCTTAACAAAGCTTTTGAGTTAAGGATGAAAGACAAAGAAGTTCAAGAATATGAAATGTCGAATAGGACGGCATACTGGCTTGAAAAAGGCAAATTAGAAAAAGATAAATTCGATAAAACATTATTGGTAGGAAAACAAAAAGACAAAAATTGGCATTTCGGAATTTCAGGAGCTTCTAAACTTTATCCATTTCCTGTATTTATGATTTCCTCACACATATTTTTTACAATCGATGGGAAAAAATTGATTGATTCTTCCAGTGTTCAACATTCATCAAGAAGAAGGCAAGGTAAAAATTGGTGGAATAACACTTGGAGAAGTAAACTTTTAGCATTTGTTAAATATTTATCCGACTATGATGATTCATTTTATTTGGAGATGGGTAGTGAAGAAAAAGTTTATATATCTAATGAACCAGTAAAGTTTAGAAGTAGTGTTAGCTATAATATTCCTGAAAAAAACACTCTTGAAGAAGAAGTTGAATTATCAGATTTTAATAAATACGATGAGGAGGAGCAAGAAGAATATGTTGAAAATTTAGATTTAGAATGAAAGAACTTATATACATTGAAGAGCCGAATATACTCTTTGCTCACGGTCAAAAGTGTACAGATGCCAGAGATGGTCTCACCTTATTCGGACCTTTAAATAATCTTTATGGTATTAGAAGTGGGGTTATCGGAACGACTGATGGACTTAAGATTTTTAAAGATTATTTAGATCTTATTCAAAAACCAATTTACAATAGCAATAGTATTACCCGACCTATGTTTCCTGGGTTTGAAGCGATATTTGGTTGTAAATGGGAATCTTCAGGAATTACTTTCAAAGAAGTAACGAATGAGGAAATTGGCAAATTACTTTACAATAGCAGTACACATAAGCGAACTTACGACCTCGTTTCGCTTTTCATTAATAAAATTATATCAGCCAATAAAAATGAAGATGAAAATATTGATGTCTGGTTTGTTATAGTTCCTGATGAAATTCATAAATATTGTAGACCAAATTCCATACTTCCTAAAGAGATGGTACAGACTAAAGCACTAATGTCTAAATCAAAGGCGAAAACATTTAGATATGAGCCATCATTATTTCCAGATGTCAACGAAGAACTAAAAGAACAGGAAAAGGAAGCTGAGACTTATAATTATGACGCGCAATTTCACGACCAATTTAAAGCAAGGTTATTAGAACACACAATTCCAACTCAAATTTTTAGGGAAAGTACATTGGCGTGGCGAAATTTTAAGAACGCTTTCGGTTTACCGGTAAGGGATTTCTCTAAAATTGAGGGACATTTAGCTTGGACAATTTCTACAGCTGCATTTTACAAAGCAGGTGGTAAACCGTGGAAGTTATCCGATGTCAGAAATGGAGTTTGTTATCTTGGATTAGTTTACAAAAAAGTAGAAAAAAGCAAAAATCCAAGAAATGCTTGCTGTGCAGCTCAAATGTTTTTAGATAATGGAGATGGCACAGTTTTTAAAGGAGAAGTTGGACCTTGGTATAATCCTAAAAATGGACAATTTCATTTAAAACCTAAGGAAGCAAAGGCTCTATTAAGTCAATCTTTAGAATCATATAAAGAACAAATCGGAGAGTATCCCAAAGAAGTGTTCGTTCACGCAAAAACTCGCTTCAATCATGAGGAGTGGAACGCATTTTTGGAAGTTACGCCGAAAGAGACCAATCTTGTTGGAGTTACAATATCGAAAACCAAACCTCTTAAACTTTACAAAACAGAAGGAGATTATGCAATTTTAAGAGGAAATGCATATGTAGTGAACGATAGAAGTGCTTTTCTATGGACTGTGGGCTATGTTCCTAAAATACAAACTGCTTTATCAATGGAAGTTCCTAATCCTTTATTTATAGAAATTAATAAGGGAGAAGCAGATATAAAACAAGTTTTAAAGGATATTTTATCCTTAACTAAATTAAATTATAATGCTTGCATTTTTGCAGATGGAGAACCTGTGACATTACGATTTGCCGATAAGATTGGCGAAATACTTACCGCAAGTACCGACATAAAAACACCGCCTTTGGCATTTAAATATTACATCTAATGGCAATGCACAAAACGAAACTGAATTGATATGCTGAAAAAAATAACACTAAAAGGAGAACAGAAAAAAGTATTGTTTTTACCACCAACAAACCCAATTCAGATTAAAGGAGTGGCAGGCAGCGGAAAAACCACAGTCGCACTTTATCGAGCGAAGCATCTTGTGGAAACCCAAGCCAATCTATTCCAAGAGACTAAAATTGTAATTTTTACTTACAATAAGACGCTCGCAGCTTATATTAATGCTTTAAAGCCATTTATCAATGGTGGTTATCAAAAAGAAAGTGATGAAATTAAACCAAGAACAAAAGATGGTTTAAATGTTAGAATCGTGAATTTTCATTCTTGGGCTTTTTCTTTTTTAGAACAGAATGGAATAAAAATGAGAGAAACCGAATATGAAAATGGTAGAACCAAAACTATATGGAAAACAGTACTTGGCTATAAACAAACACAAATAATTAACAGATGTAGAATTAGGTATTTATCAAATTCTTTCGCAAAAAAACCAACAGAATTCTTTGAAGAAGAAATTGCTTGGATAAAAGGTAAACTTTTTAAAACTAAATCAGAATATATAGAGGCAAGGAGAACAGGTAGAGGAACTTCCGACAGAGTAACAAAAGACGATAAAAAAATTATATGGCAAATTTATACTGATTACAACAAAGAATTAGAACAAATGGGCAAAATGGATTATGATGACTATGCTTCCAAAGTTATAGAAATCATTGACAAAAAATCTGATTTCAACCCACCTTTTACTCATATTATCATTGATGAAGCACAAGACTTGAGCAAAGCACAAGTACTTGCTATTTCAAAATTAGTCTCAACCGAAACAAATAGCATTTCGCTAATTGCAGATGCTGCCCAAAGAATTTACAAAAGTGGATTTACTTGGTCAGAGGTCGGAATAGAAGTTAGAGGCGGTAGAACAATCTCGTTTAAGAAAAACTATAGAAATACTATACAAATTGCACAAGCGGCAAATTCATTATTGGAAAAAGAAACAGATAGAGAGGATTTTACTGAAATTGAATTTTCAGTTAGAAATGGAGATAAACCTAAATTGGGAATCTTTTCCGATACAGATGAACAACATCAAGAACTAATTGCGCAATTAGATTTACTTAAAGAAAAAAATCAATTATCGAGTACTATAGTTTTGAACAGAACACATTATGGAGTTCAGCAAATAGATACTTTTCTTAAAGAAAATAATTATCAAACTGAACTAATAAAAGACAACAACTATGTAAACTATGATAGCGATAGTGTCAAAATTTGTACTATGTCCTCAATAAAAGGACTTGAATTTAATAGTGTCTTTATATTAGATTTAAATGACGATATTATTCCTTCACCTACTGGATTTATAGATACCGATGACGATTTTCATATTTCTACAGAAAGGCGCCTTCTATATACTTGTATGACAAGAGCAGAGAATAACCTGTATCTGTTCAGTAGCGCTGACTATGAGCCATCTAGATATTTGGATGAGATTGATTCAGAATTACTTGAAAAAATAAGTCATAAGAAAAAGCATAAAAGCTCTAGTAAAGATGATTTACCTTTTTAACTATACTTATGAGCTTAAAGACAAATTATAAAGAATTTCAAAAGGAAATAGAAAAAAGAGGAATTGAGTATCTAATTCACTTTACGCCTACAATAAACCTATATGGCATTTATGAACATCAAAAACTGATAAGCAGAAAAACAATTAAAGAAGCAGATACCGAACAAATTGATATTATAGATTATGTGAAATTTCCTGATAGTTTAAGATTTGATGATGATAGCTACATTAATTTATCTATTTCTTGTCCAAATACATTCCTCTTTTCAAAATTCAGAGAAAAAACAAAAGATGACTACATAATAAAGTGGTGCATTTTAAAAATAAATCCAAAGTTGATTTATAAAGACAAAACAAAATTTGCAGTAACAAACGCTGCTTCTCGAGCAGCAAATAATATTGGAATTACGACAGATTTAAATAAGTTTAAAATGATGTTTGACACAAACATTCCGATTCCATTTGGCACAAGAAATAATATACAATCCAAATATCCAACCAATGTTCAAGCGGAAGTACTCGTCAAAGATTCTATTTCTATAAAGAATATTATTGAAGTATGTTTCCAATCAGAAAATGAACTTGCCGAAGCAAAGGCTTCACTTTTTGAATTTGATACAAGTAATTTTATTGTTGATAAAGAAATATTTTCACCAAATCGCTTTATATGAAAGCAGAAACAAAATATAAAGGCAGCTTAAAACTTGCAGCAATTGGAGATGCTTTAGGTTGGATGACCGAATTTGAAAAAAGTCAAGACTCGCTAAAGAAAAAATTCGGAACCGATTACATTAATTCTTTTCACGATTGGAAAAAAAACGTTGGAGGCAGATTTCACGGCTACATTGATAATCTAAATTCAGGTTCTTATTCAGATGACACTCAACTTTTACTTTCTGTAGCTCGCTCGATTAATAAAGATGGTTTTGTTGACCAACAATATTTTGCAAAAAAAGAATTACCAAATTGGTTATTATATTCTAGAGGTGCAGGAAGAACTATTAAAAATGCAGCTCAAAAAATAGAAAGAAAATCTGCAAGATGGAATAACAATTTTTTTTCTTTCAAAGCAGGAAAAACAACAATAGACTATCGAGAAAGCGGAGCGAATGGTGCAGCAATGAGAATACTGCCAATTGCATTAGCAAATTTCGGAGAACCTGACAAAATTAAAGAAGAAATTTTTGGCAATAGTATTATAACTCACGGACATCCAAGGGCTATTTTAGGAGCAATGTTATATGGATATTCTGTTGATACCATTTTAAGATTTAGTCCAGAAAATTTCAATTACAAAAATTTCCTAACTGAATTAGGAAAAGATATTCATCAGAAATTTTCAATAGATTTTTTAAATAGTTCTAAATTTAAAAATTGGGAAAACGAATGGAATAAAAACTCTAAAGAACCTTTTAGAATTTTGTTCAAATCGATAATTGATGAAACCCAAGAATATTTAAGAACAACATACAAGTTAATAACTAGTAATTCATCTGATTTTGATGCATTGACTAAACTTGGCTGTTATAAAAAAGAAACGAAAGGTTCAGGCACTTCAACTGTAATTGCAGGTATCTATTTGACTTGTAAGTATTCGAACGAACCATTAAGGGGGATTGAACAAGCTGTAAATTCAATTGGAACAGATACGGATAGTATTGCGGCATTTGCAGGTGGATTAATTGGTGCTTTACACGGACAATCAATTATTCCCTCAAAATGGAAAAACGTCCAAGACCTAGATTATATTGATGCAATTTCAATTCGATTACTTGAAATTTCAGAAAGTCGAGCAGAATTTAAACAACATTTGAAAAATGAAAATCTTAAATCAATTTCGAATATTGAAAAAGACAATTATGAAGTTGAAGACAAAGTATATCTCGAAACTTTAGGAAATGGAACAATTAAAGCTATCGACAGACAAAAAACATTAACAAGAGGCAAATACAATCTTATTTTAGATGTGCAATTTGAGATTGGACAATTTTGTCGATTTGCGAAATTATTGGGTATCGAAAAAGAAAACAGAACTGAATTATTTACTGAGAATTTGGAAAATGAAGTAGACTTATGGAATGGCCTTAATTTGGATTACAAATCAAAAGAACGGTTTGAAAAGTTTATGAATTCGTTAAATGAATCGGATAAAAAAGAATTTAAGGAAATAATAAAGCTAATTGAAAATAGAGTCAAACGCTAAAGCCATATACATTTGCAATTCTTTCTAGCCAAAACATAAGCCAAAGTTACAAAGAGTGAAGCCTTACCCTTTTTGAAGCCTTCCCCAAAAAAGGGCAAGGCTATAGAAGGCTACACAATCTTCAATCAGAAAACCAATTCCTGATATTCCAAAGGTTCCGAAATCTCAGGAACGTTTCCGGCATATTCCTTTCCGCTAAGCCGCCCAACCGTATAATAATCCAATTTCTCCTCGGGATATGACTGTATCAATTCTTGGATCGCCTTTTTCTGGCCGTTCTCCCAGAGTTCTTCATCAAAAGGTTGGATCCATTCATCTTCAAGTTCGGTTGGCAGTATCAATGGCATACGAGGTCCGTATTTTGCCTTGGGATTATTGTGGAGTTTCGCCATTAACGGGTTGGGTTTGGTGGTCACTATGGCAAAAGTGTTCCATATACCGCCTGTTTTGTAATCTTTCCAAACGCTCCAAAGTCCTGCAAGGGCAATAGGCTCATTGTCCTTTTTTTTGATAAGAAAAGGGTATGTCTTGCCCTTAAAATGATGGTGCTCGTAAAACGCATCACAATAAATAAGACATCTTCGTTTTTTAGCCGACTCTCGAAAGGAAGGTTTACTGAATATGGTTTCTCCCCTGGCATTCAATGTGTTGTTCCAGTAGCTTTTGTCCTCCGCATCCTCGGGAACGAGTCCCCATGTGGATACTTGGGGGAAGAATGGGTCCTCGTCCGTATAGATCAAAAGTGAGGGATGGCCGAAACCTTTTGAATGATATAAGGGAAGATCGGTCAAAGGAGCGAGCTTTTCCATAATTTCCTCAATAGCATGTTCATCCCCATCACGCATCGCCCTTCTTAGCTGGGTTTCTAATTGTGCTTTAATGTCATAACACATATCTAAACGGTTTTAGCCCATCAAATTAATGAAATATGTTAAAATCGAAAAGACAAACATTTCATTTTCTATATTTGGATAAAATCCTAAATTATGGATTATATCCAATTCAATGAAGAATATTGTTTTTCGAAATGCCGATAAATTTGTTTTAGAGCATTTGCTGAAAGAGATAGGTAGGCATCGGCTGAATACGGAATGTGAAAACATGAAATTGCCCTTTCCGAAAAGGCTTGGCCTCTTTTATCTGGAAAGCAATGATGACTGTACGTTTCTTAAATATAAATACCAGCAAGGGGACCACGTTGTAATGAAGCTTGATAGATACGCGTTACCTGAAACGGGCTGGGTAAGAGTCAAATTGTGATAGCAATGTTCAAAGTGGTGGTTCCCAAACTAATCTCATTGGCAAATTTGCCCTTCGAAATTTTTGTTTATATGTTTTAAACCGGATTTATTCAGTGTTCTTAGAACACCGGTTGAAATGTGATTCTGCAAAATGAAGGTTTTTAGAATCACATAACTTTATCGAGTCTCCAACTGGATATATGTCGCGTTAGGGATAGCAGCGTCATCGACCGCAGTGGACCCCTTAGGGTTCGTTGCGTTGAAAAGCGACAGCGGAGCTCTTTCAAGGCGTACGAAACCTTGGGGTCCGCAAGGGCGATATAGCGGATAGCCCGGCCAACGCCCAAAAACCTATAAAGAGATGTTTGGCGTATGGGAGACTTTTTGGACGGATTTCGTTCGTGAAGTCGATTCTTCTTCTTTTTCCTCGGGTTCAACATCGTATTTATCTTCCAAGGAAAGATTGATTTCTTCCAACCGTTCTTCCATCTGTACCAACTGTTCCGACTTGTCGAATTCCAGTTCCAACACCTTTCTATTGGCCGCTACCGCCTTGCCGAAATCGTCTTTCAGTTCCGTCTGCGTTTTGAGGGTCTTCGGTATCTTGGCCAAGGCATTGTACATATATTCCGCAATACTTAGGGGATTGGCCACAATTTTCTGGGAACCATGGACGTAGCTGGCATTCGGGGTCTTGACAAACAACCGATGTTCATCGTTATCGATGACCTTGAGCCTCAGTTCGGCATCCAAGAGGGAGACTATGATATGCTCCCCGACCGTTTTTCGCTTGGATCCTAAAAGATGCTGGAGTTTTTTTCCAATGACCAGCGTTTCTGTCGAACCATCTATTTTCAACGCTTTGAGTAAACTCAAAAAATAGATGCTTTTATCGGCGAGGGATTCCCATAAGGGTAGATCGTTTTGAAGACTCGCGATGTTTTTGCCCGTTTTCATTAGTTCGTTCTCATAGAAATGGATATTGTTCTGCGCCTCCAAACGGTTCTTTTTAAAAATGGAACGTTCGAGTTTCAGTTCGTCCAATTGCTTGCCCAACTCTTCCTTTTCCAGATACAAAGGGTCGTTCTTGGCAACGGCCAACAAGGTTTTGTAATCAATGGAGCCCTCATCGTTGACCGGCCCCATATCCAATCTGTTGAACTGTATCGTGCCATTGGTCAATTGCTCGATAAAGTTCTTTTTGATGTTCACATTGTTGAGCATTAGGGCATCCGTACAGTTCTCGACAATGTAAAACGATACCACGACTTTGTTGTCAAAATGTTCCTTGGCACCAAGGTTTCCTTTCCGCACCCCTCTCCCGTTGCGTTGGTCGATATCCGTAGGCCGGTAGGGAATATCCACATGGTGTATCCGTACCAAACGTTGCTGGATATTGGTTCCGGTCCCCAACTTTTCCGTGGAGCCGATGATTACCCGATAGGAACCTTCGTTTACCTTTTTGAAGCATTCCAAGCGTTTTCTATCGGTCTTAAAATCATGGATGAACACTATTTCTTCTTTGGGAACACCATATTCCTCGACCAGAATACGCTTTAGCTCGTCATAGATATTGAAATGCTCCTTGGGAACCCCCAAATCAGAAAAAATGGCCTGTGTACCCTTAAAAGCATTGGTTTCGACATACGTTTTATAGACTTCAGAGGCAATGGTCCGCAATTTGGCCTCCCCGGGGTCGTCCAATTCTTGGTTCAACAATCTCGGATCGATAGAGGCATTTCGCATATGATGGAGCGCGATCAGCGACAAGGCGCTTTTTTGTTCTTCGGTATATTCCTTTCCGCCGTACAACAAGCTACTATCCCCTCTTTGCAGGAACTCCTTTATCCTGTCAAAATACGCCAATTGTGCGGCAGTAGGTTTTAACGTATGGACATCGAGCTGCATTCTTGGCCTATCGATTTGGTGCGTAGTTCCGTTGACGATAATCGAAATCTCGTTGTAGAGGGAGGACAACAATTTCATTTTCTTGAAGGAACGGAAACGCTCGCGAACCTTATAATCTCCCGAAACGGTAGGTTCAAATTCATAGGATTTGTTGGCGAACACCTGTGCCCATTGGTCAAAGGAGGTAATGTTCATCTCCTGCATGCGATGGGGAATAAGGTATTTGAACAGTACATAGACCTCGGTAATCGAATTGGAAATGGGCGTACCCGATAGAAAAGTGGTCTGAAAGTCCCTTTCTTTTTCCCTTTGCAGGGTTCGAATGGCGACCAACAGGTTTTTGCTGCGCTGCGAACCCTTGTTGGTATTCAACCCGGCAACCCTACTGTGCCGCGTGGTGTACATGAGGTTCTTGAACTTATGGGATTCGTCCACCATGATGTGCCCAAAGCCCATTTGGTCAAAATTGATGACCTCGCTCTGTTTCTGTTGCATCTGGAAATACACCTCGTCCAAAGTGGCCTTCAAATTCTCGCGCCTTTGCTGTAGCCCTTTGAGTACCCTTTTGCTGATGGAATACTTATCCTCATGGATAACGTTCAGGTCGCGTTCCAGGTTCGCCAGTTCCTCGTTGATGATGTCGTGGATGACCTTTGGGGACTGCGGAATGAACTTAAAGGTATCATGGCTCATCAATACCACATCGCAATCGGTACTTGCGATCTTGGCAAAAAAAGCATTGCGATTGGCGAGGCCGCTGACCACCTTGTCATGGGCGACCAATAATTTCATGTTCGGAAAGGCATTGAGCAGTTCGTTCCTCAACTGCACTATTGTGGAGCGCAGCCCGATAACCAAGGTTTTCTTCGAAAGGTTGAGTTCCTTTAGTTTATAGGAGGCCAAGGCCATGTCCAAGGTCTTCCCGAAACCCACCTCTTTATTGACCAACAGCCCTTGGTTGATGATGATGCCCGCCACGGTATCTTTTTGGCTGGGATATGGGGTAAACTGTTGTAACCCCTCGAATTTGAGATAGCTGCCATCATATTTGGGATGTACCTTGGCGTCGTACATTCTGTAAAAGATTAATTCCAGTTCTTTCCTTAGATCGGGCTTCCCCATGATGTAGTTGTGAAAATCCTTATAAAGGATTTCAAATTTGATGCGGATTTCCTGCATCCTTGCCTTATCCGTTTTCTTGTTCCCCTTTGGCCCTTTCGATATATAGGGAATGGTTGAGTTCAGGGCACCTTCCAAAATATCCGTAAAATAATAGCTCCGGTTCTCGCTCCGTACATAGAACTTTCTGACTTCCTGATATTCGTAGGTCTCGATCTTGACCATATATTTGGATGTACTTTCGTTGTAGGCAATGTGCGCCAAGGTCTGGTAGGTGTCATAGAGAAAGGCCTGGGTAATCTCCAACGGAAACCATGGTTCGTGCAGTTTGATGTCAAGGTCTTCAAAAGGCGTAACGGGCGGCTTTACCCCTTCCAAGGCCAAAAGGGATCTGTCGATGTAATTCTTATCGATATAGGACTGGTATGGGCCAAAATCGTTCCTTCGGTAAAAATTGATTTTTTCGTAGATGGTTCCCGATAAAAAAAGGAATTTTGGAGCCAAAACGACACTGTTCCCTTCCGGGTTCAGAAACAATAATTGCCGTTCCAGGGCATCCTTGATGAGCGATTCCTTGGCTCCCCCGGTCATTCGGGCCAATACGTCCGCATCGATGCCGTTGTATTTGTTCAACGAAAAATAGATGGCATCCTCCAGTGATAGTTTTTCAGGGGTTTTGGCCATCCCGCTCCAAGGATTGACCAAAATATCGGCCTTTAAGAAAGTGCCGTTATCGGGTCTTTCCAAGGCCAGGAGCATCGGTCCCTGAATATCCAAGGTTACAAAGGGATAGTTCGCCTTGTCGTGCAGTTTCCCGTACTGAAAGTCGAACAGGTCGTATTGATAGTTCAGGCTGTCCAAAGTCTTTTGCCCCATGCTCCTGTCGGTATCCAATAATTCGAGATAGGTGTCGCGCAAGGCCAATATCTTGGAAAGCCTATCGAATTCCTTGGGTTTGACGGTCAACACTTCCAACACTCCGTTTTCAAGGATTTTGGCGATTTTCTGTTCCCTGATGACCAGATTACCCGCCTTCAGGATGCCCTTGTACTGCAACTTCGGAATGGGTGCCAAAGGTTCCTTGGAGCTAAATTCAATCGGTTTTTTTTCTATTGCACGGGTTTTATCGGCCAGTCCAAAATCGCCCAACTTTTGGGTAATGGCAAGTTGCAGGCCTTCGAGATCGATCGCGTTATTCACGGTGTAATCCGTTTGGTCGTACATTCCGCCTTCCGCTATTTCGCCCAAGACCCGATTTCCGTAGATCGAGAAATAGGAACTGAACTGGACCGTGTTTTCGCCTACCACCTGTTCAACGGTATCGGAAAACAGCGCATTGATATTCTGCTGTTCGGCAGTTGTTTCTATCCCCTGATTGTTCTGAAATACCAAAATATCGGTGACCACAGCCGTATTTTCCTGTGCAAAGGCCGTATCGGGCAGGCGGACACCTCCCAAAAAATTATTGGTTTCCATCAAGTGCTTCCGAATGGGCGCATATTGGACCTTGTCCAAAAAATTCTTGGTACATATCAAAACGGAAACCCCAGCAGGCTTTAGACAGGACAATGTCTTGTACACAAAATAGGAATGGATGTTCTTGGAAATCCGGGCCTGTAATGGATGGCCATTTAACGCGGTATCGAAAATCTTGCTCGCCCCAAAGGGAATGTTGCCGACCACAAGGTCATACTTTCTACCGGCATCGGTCTGTGCCATATTCTCAAAGGGAACCCCAAAAATCTGGACATTGGTGTTCGGTTTAAAATTATGTTCCAAAATAAGGGTGGTCAGGATTTCCTTTTCAAAAGCGGTGTATCGTGCCGCAGGAAACTGCTTCAATAATTCCCGGATGAAAAGCCCGTTGCCCGCGCTCGGTTCCAAAACGGTCTCTGGTTTAAAACCCTGCAAACCATTCAAGAACGAACCGATGGACCGTATAATGGGAACAGGTGTAAAATAGGAATTGAGGGAACTTTTTTCCAAGCTTGCCAGAACGGTCGGGGCATATTCCTGCCCGAAATAACGTTCCAACCGTTCCAAAAAAACGGATCGATATTCCTCATTCTTGAGGATGTCGTAAATATTGCCAAAACCAAGGTTGTTAATAAATAGATGCGGATCCGATTCTGGCGCGTGGAGGGCGTCCAAGGTCCTCACCAAATGGTCGAGGTACCTTTTCTTTGAGTATTTCATGAGTGAGTGAGTTAAGGAATTTGATTGGATGCTTATGCTACATAGTCAGACCTTTATTTTTATCTGGATTAATTTGTTTACGGACTTCCCGCAAATCATATTCTGAAAGTGTAAAACCTAAACTTGTTAAAAGGGCATCGTTGAATTTGCGCTTGGAATACTCGGAATAACCAAGAATTCGATTGTGCTCTATTTCATTTTCATGGTAATATTCTTGGGCAAGATTGATTTTGCATTCTTCCACCATACATTTTCTTGAGTATCTGAGCCTTTCACAAATCCACTCGTAATTGAAATACAGTAGGTTTTGGTGCATATCCCGATTTGCCATATAGTTATCCGATACCAAATGGCCCGTTTCTTTTTCGTACATCCTCACACTTCCGTTGTCATCACATTCGCTGTCGCCGATATAGTAAATGAACGATTTTGTTACCATGGCCATTTTAAAAACGTGTCCGTCGATTTTTTTGTACTTATTTTCCATTTAAGGAAGGTTTCATTTGCACAGTCTGTACAGCTAGATTATTTTTTAGTTTTACCAAGGCAATTGGAAAATTTTTGCTGTGCGAGTAATTCCGATCGATATGCCGCATTACGGAACCGACAATGGGTCTAAAGTTCATTTCCTCTTGATTTTTCTTGCCTTCCGCAAAACGCCATTCCCCCGTACCGTAATGCTTTTTGAGGAACGCCGTTCTTTCATTGTTTTTTAGCACAATGGCATCTTTTTCGACCACAAAATTCTTTTTGATAATGACCTCTTTCGAGAGGTACAATCTTTCTTGGGCCGAAATTTCCTTGGATTGTATGAGTTTTTTATAAGTTTCCCATTGCAATCGTGAATGTCCGTTTACTTCCTCATTGCGTCGAACATAAAGGATACCTTGGTGGATACCAAGTTGTAGACCGTGCTTTAGATAAGCTATGAGTTCTATCTTGTTGTCCAGAAAGCGTTCCTTGAATTCCTGCATGCCGAAATAGAGGGATTCGGATTTTGGTGCCGTCTCCAGAAAGGACTGAAACACCAAGTAGCGCTCCGTAGCTTCCGTAAGGGTCATGATATTATATTTTCCTTCGAATTCCGAAAGATGGAACTGTTTGCCTACATATTGTATGGGATCGGATACCACCTGCTCGTTTGGTAGTAAAATCGATTCCTTGAAATAGGGATTGCTTTGGAAGGTCAGTTGGACGGCATCATTATAAAATGCTGCAATACTTCTGTTATCCTTTCTTTCGTTTTGCAATCGGTCGGCCCCATAAAAGGAATGCTCAAATCGAAGCGAACTTTTTTCTACCGGATGTAAGGCCGAAACCGATTGACGCAAGCCTCGACCGTCATAGGTTTTCCATAGAGGAATATTACCGTGGGTAGTGCTGGCCATAAAAAAGGTTTGGGTATGGAACTGAAACCCGAATTTTATCGCGCACAAAAGCGAATCGCTTTCCAAAATCCTAAAATTCCCGATAGGAACGATTTTATGGTCGTGGTTGACCAGTAGTTCTTTTTCCTTGCCTTGGGCCAATAGCTTTTTAAGGTTTCCATCGATATAGCCCTTTTTGGCAAGGTTTAGCCGTTTGATATAATCGAGCTTTTTAAGGTCCTTGACTTCATCAGTGGTTATCGAGTCATATTCCAGCTTACCAAAAGCCCTAAAATCTATATCTTTCGACATTTGCCTGTAATTATTGACAGTATGGTACAAGCGCCTTGCAAAGCGTGCAGCCCTTTTCCAAATTGGGATTTTATTCTCCATGAGTATTGGGTTTAATATCCATGACTTCGGCATAGATGGTTTTCTTTAGGTTAAAGGATGGCCTTGGATCGATTTTGACTTCATTCTTCCAAACTTCGTAATGCAGATGAAATCCCGTGGAACTACCCGAACTACCAACCGTTGCTATAAGCTCATGTTGGTCAATAGTCTGTCCTTTGGCGACCAATACCTTTTCCAAATGTCCGTAGAGGGTCTTAAAACCGAACCGGTGCCTGATGATAATATGGATGCCATAACCATTTTCTGAATAAATGACCTCGGACACGGTTCCCGCGGCCGATGCATATATAGGCTTGCCAGATGGAGCGGCCAGATCGATACCAAAATGGGTTTTCGTTTTTTTGGAAATGGGATGGGTACGCATGCCATACCTACTTGACAATGAATAATTGCCCTTTTCCAAGGGAACACACGAGGGAAACTGGTGCAGGAGTTCCGGTCGGTATGTCAAATATGTTTCCAAAGCAGCTATATAGGAGTAATCCGGAATTTGATACAGGTACTTGGCAATCCGTTCTTCAATGGCCAATAACAAATGTTCCCGTTCCTTATCCACAATGGTACTATCAAAGCGGTCGGTTTTAAAATTGTCCTTTAGCCGTTCCCCGTAATTTTCCATGGCAACGGTTGTTTCCCGAAGTTTTGAATCCGAAAAACCGAAACCATTTCCGATGACATAGAAAAGACAAAGAAGTATCAGAAAAAGCAAGTGGGCCAGTTCCTTTCGACCCATACCGCTGACATAGCAATGTCCAACTATTCGCATTTTTTTCCCCAATAAATTTGCAGATTCAAAAAAATTCATATATTTGCTTTATCTACAAATTTATAATTTATTTGCAAATAAGCAAGAAATGATAAAAAATTGGCTAACAGAAGACCATCGCATCGACCTCCCGAAGCTTTTTAAGCATCTTGGCTTTCGAGCGGTACAACGGGAAAGAACACATTATCTATACAAAGGTAACGGCGCGCAATACGTTATCCTCAACACCGAAAAGGGCTATCTGTACTATAAAATAGAACGCCCGGATGAAAAACTATCGGCCTCGGATCTGATTACCGAACATGTATCGAAAACCGAGGGAATGGACAAAGAAATGCTCTGGGACAAAGTGGACACCTATTATAGAGAGGTGTTACGGACAGAAAGTTTATTGGTTAGCGACAATACAGAAAGCACCGTTGAAACAGTAACAAAAGATTTCAACCATTTTCTTGGTTATGCCTTACCCTTGGATAAAAACACCGATGGACTCTACAAAAATTTGGACGATATGGCACCTTTTGAGGGGCGCATCTTCAAAAATAAGGAAGACGAAGTCCTATTTCCACTGTTCAATATCCAGAACGAGATCTGTGGGTATTTTACGGATACCGAGCAAGAGGTGCTACCTTATAAGGAATCGGCCATCAAACATTCGTTGTGGTATTCCAATATTCCCAAAAAAATCGATGGACTGTTCCTTTTTAAAAATCCTAAAGAGGCGTTGGCGTTCCATAGAAAATTCCAGTTTAAAAACGTCGTATATCTCGCTTTGGGGACTATCAATGCCCAAACGACACGAATTCTTTTTCAAATCCAGCGTTTGACCAAGGTGGATAAGCTTTTTTTGAGCTTTACGGGCGATAAAAAACTGGAGGGGTATTTACGCGACCTGCATTTTATATCCTATGTGGAGGATTCGGATTTTAAACTGCATTTGACCGATAGGGATATGGTAATCGATTTCCCAATGGGAAACGAGAAATCCTTTTCCCGATTTTATGAGCATACGCGGCGGTTCAATACCGAACTGGCCCAGAGTTTTCTGAAATACAATAAGATCATCGACCAGAACCGATTGAACCGATATAGCATCATGGTATCCAAAGACGGGGAGCAGATCAAAGTGCGCCTGCCTTTGGAGACCAATGCCATAAAGTTATTGGTCTGGTCGTACTATAAAAATTATTTGGACAAGACCATCGAAATCCTCAAACCGACAGCCCACAATTGGTATTCGGAATGGGAATTGGCAGAAAGCCAAACCAAAAAAAGGAAGGAGGTGCAGTGGAAAGAGTATAGAATCGCACTATAAAATGGAAAAAGGACGCTCCCGCCCTCTTTCCTTCAAATTCCGTAACTCACAAATCACTCCTGATTTGCAGTTATGTACTCAAAAGTAACAAATTCAAATTTCGTAACAATTAAAAATCACTCAAAAATGGAAAAACAAGCAGAAAAACAAATCGAAAAAGTCTTCGTCAACGTAAGCCAGGTCTGGTTTAAGGGCGAAGCCATTTCCAAGGATCAGGACACCTATAAGGTCAAAACCGATGATGGCAGAACCTTTACAATGCCCAAGATGAACGAGGAAGGTGGAAAAAACGAGGACATACAGATCCGGGAAAACTTGGACCATCAATTTGCTAAGGAAGACGTAAAAAGGCGTTTGGAAGGAGCCTATATCAGTTTTCAAAAGTTGGACGATAATGTTCAGGAATCCCTTTTGGAAGGCAAGGAGCGTTTGATCAAGACCACCTATATCAGTGATGGACAGTTGAAAAGTTCTGTCAAAATGGTGCAAATGGTCTATAATCCCAATACTGGTTCCAAATTGGACGTACAGATCAGACGTAACGAACAGATCAAATTGGAAGATGCGAATGCCTACCAATATCAATTTACCAAGGAGGAATACAATGCCATGGTTAAAGAAGGTCAAACCATTCAATTTACCGGTACTTCCTTGAACGGGGACACCTTCCAAAAACTGGCCTACTATGAGCCAAGACTGAACGATATCCGTACAAAACCGGCAGTTTCCGCCAATATGTACGTACTCGGGCAACAATTGACCAAGGAGCAGGCCGACACCATGAACAAAGGGGAAGAAGTCAAAATCACTATCCGTAAGACCAAAAAAGGGCCTTTGACCTATATGGTCAGATGGAGTGCGAAAGGGCAACGTTTTCTCTACAGGGATTTGGAGAAAGCGAAACTCAAGGATATGGAGGTCAAAGCGGGGACAACCCTTGACAGCGAAAAAAAAAGAAACAGCCTAGCAACGCCATGAGCCTGTAGTTCCCTTTTTTAATTAACTCAATGCAAAGGCCGATATGCTTGGCGTGTCGGCCATTTTAAACCCTTCCCATGAAAAGTCCGAACTATAGGGATGATCCCGAACATTATAAACGGTCGATCGCCAAGATTAATGAAGAGGTCAATTTTCCCATGTACCTGCACCAAAACGGTTATCAACTCATAACCAAAAGTGCCGGTTCCATGGAGTTTCAAAACGACGAAGACCGGATCGTACTGCAAACCAAAAGAAATCCCGTTACCTATTTCAACCGGAACGATTCCTTTGACAAAGGATTGTTCTTTAAATACCTGATGCAACGCAGCGAAAATTTTTATAAAGCCGTGCAGGCGGGGCTGGAAATCGCCGCTAGAGCCTATGGCCTGGAACATAACGCTTTGCGGGCCAATAAACCGAACACCTTTGTGAAATCCTTGGAAGAAAACTACAATATCGTGCCCTTGCGGAATTCCCAATATTTGAGGGTACAGCGAAGTATTTCCAGAAAAACGCTAAACACCGAAGCATTCAAAGGGCGAATTTTTAACGCCTATCACATTCGGGACAATGGCGGAAAAATCGCCAATATTGCCTTTCCGAAATACGATTTGGAAGGAAACGCAAAAAACTACATCCTCTACAACAGACCCTACCGAAGTAAAAAGGACAATGAAATCAAAAAGTTTCGATTGGTACTGAACCAGAAAGACCATTTTTTGTTTCATTCCAAGCCTATTGACCGACCTGCTCGCATACTATTCGGGGAAAGTGGTATCGACCTGCTGTCCTATCACGAGCTTTACGGAAAACCTGATAATTTTTACGTGTCCTTTGGGGGAAATGTGTACCAAGAAAAATTGCAGTTCTTCGTTCAACTGATCGAACCAATACTGCAAACCAAGAAAACAGAACTGATATCCATCACGGACAACGACCTCAAAGGCCATGAGTTCGACCTAAAGATCTTTACTGCGGTCATCAATCGGTACAATCCGAACATCTATATAGAAACCGCATTTCGGTCGGGCAAAGTGAGTATGGGCATTCATTATACCGAAAAAGTCAGGGGGCAATTGTCCCATCATACGACTATTCTAAACAAAAAATTGACTTCCGATATAGAAAAGGACTATTTGGTTTTTGACCTTGTACGCTGTGTCGGGTTCTCGGACAAAATCCTTTTGGAGTTCTCCCTGAACGAAGTAGTCAACACTCCACATATCGAACAAAAGCAAAACGTGTTCAAAACCCTGCTGAATATGGTTAATGCTCTGTATCTGCCTTTTCAGACCGACCTCCACAAATCGCAGGGAAAAGACTGGAACGATGACCTTTGCGCTTCCAAAAGCATAACATACCTAAAAATGGACGCAGTTGTTCCAAATGTTATCGCAGTTGGGGATAAAATCGAATTGCATACGACCAAAGGCCCTGAAGGTGGCACTAACCAAGGTTTAGTAAAATCCATAAAGAAAAATAGTGTGGTATGCGACTTTGGCTTGAACTATACCTATGCCATTCCATATTCTGCCATACACTCCCATTTTAAGAAAAGTGCTGCCCAGGTTATCGAACAAGGCAGCGAAAAATCAAAAATGAATTCAAAAAACAATACCTTACAAAACAATTTGTCATGAAGACCATGGAACCATTATCCGAAGAATTAAAGGACAACCAATACTACGTTTCCCTTTTGAACGCACTTATCGAGGAAAACGATATGGAACTAAAGCACCGTTTGCAAAAAGCGGATACCTATGCCCGGTTCATCAATGAGCAGGCAGGCCTTTTAATGGACGAGACCATCGATCATATCGAAAAAAATGAGGTCGCCTTCCCTATCGCCTCCTCTTTGGTGATCCAACAATGGAAGGAGCGGATGTTCCGATAATCCCGGAACGAACTTTCAAATTCCCAAGGTTTCGTCATGAACGACAAGAATCTCGCATTTTCGGCTATGTTATTATCCGTGGCTGTCTTTACCCTTATCGGGTTTATGGCCTATTATCCTATTTTGCAATACCAGCAATGGGATTCCAAACTCTCTGAAATCGGCTACCATTTTTTATTGCGTTTTGAGGCCTTACAACGACCCTTGCACAGCCGTGGGCTGTTGTTGATGTGCATCTTGGGCGCGGTCATGCTCTACAATCCCAGAAAAAGGGAAGGGAAGTCATTTCTTACAGGCCTCCTATATTTCGGCCTAGGTGTTCTGTTGCTATTGCTAACGGGCTATTTGGCACCGGCCAACTTGGGGCTGTTCTGGTGTTCCGCAGTTTTGTACATACTCGGGTTCATTTTCGCGGTCTCAGGCGCAGTACACCTTTTTCAGGTAATGGATTATGGTAACGAGGCCGAGGACGACCCGTTCAACGACAAGAACGAGACCTTTCGGCAGACCGAAAAACTTGTGGACACCCCATACTCCGTCAACATACCCTATGAATACCGTCATAAAGGAAAACTACGGAAGGGTTGGATCAATTTCGTAAACCTCTTTCGCGCGCTCTTGATTATCGGTACACCTGGTAGTGGCAAGTCCTTTGCCTTGATCGAGGAAATCATCGAGCAGTTTATAGAAAAGGGATTTACGCTGCTGATCTATGATTTTAAGTTCGATACCCTGAGCAAAATCGCCTATAACTATTGGATGCGAAAAAAGGAAAGACTAATGGCCGCAAAGTCAGACGAACTTATCGAACTGCCCGAATTCTATACCCTGAGCTTTGACGATATCGAAAAATCGCATCGCTGCAACCCCATCGACCCCTACTTGATGCGCAACCAGACCGATGCCGCAGACGCCGCGACCATCATCATGAAGAATCTGAACAAGGACTGGATCAAGCGCAGCGATTTCTTCTCTAAAAGTGCCATTAGTTTTGTTTCTGGGCTGATATGGTACTTGAAGAAAAAATCGGAGGAAACGGGCAAGAACATCTGCACCCTACCCCACGTGATTACCCTTTCCACGGTCAATATTGAATATTTATTGACCATTATGATGCGTGAGGTAGAGGTACGCAGCCTGATGATTCCCTTTAAGGATGCCATGGAACGACAGGCGGGCCAGCAATTGGCGGGACAGACCGCAAGTGCACAGATATCCCTATCGATGTTGGCCAACAAGGAAATCTACTATATCATGACCGGCAACGATTTTAGGTTGGACATCAATAACCCAAAGAAACCCAAGATCGTCTGTATCCAGAACAATCCTGATCGCTCGGAAATCTACGCTGCACCAATAGGTCTTTATATCAACAAAATATTACAGGTGGTCAACAAACCTGGCGGAAGGCCTTTGGGATTGATTTTGGACGAACTGCCCACCGTATTCATTATGGGATTACGAAAAATTATCGATACCGGAAGGTCGCATTATGTGGCCACCGTGCTTGGTATTCAGAGTATAACCCAATTGATTGCGGACTACGGCAGGGAACTGGCCGAGGTCATTTTCGATAACTGCTCCAATGTGTTCAGCGGTGCTGCCAAAGGGGAAACGGCTCGGCGTATCAGCGATATTTTCGGGCGTATCCATCAGGAAAAAAAGAGCAAGGCCGTTTCCAATAACGATACCACGGTCAATTTCAGCACGATACTTTCCGAATTACTGCCGAAAAGTAAGATCACAAGCATGTCCACAGGGCATTTCGGGGGCATCGTGGCGGATACCTTTGAACATCCAATCGAACAGAAATTATGTTTTGGGCTGCTCAGGCCCAACATGGCTTCAAAGAAGATTCAGGGAAAATATGAAATCCCGAACCATGCCGATTTTAGGAGCAAGAACCATAGCGAATTTGTCAAGGATCGTTTGAAATTAATGCAGACTCTTGATTTTCATGCAACCATCCAAAAAATTGATTGTAATCAATTGGACTATCTCGGTTTCTACAAGTACTATATCGACGCATTTGCCGAAAAGCACTATCCGAACAGCATAAAACGGGTGCAGTTCATCAAATTGGCACGCGAACTCAAATTGTACGACCATTTGCAGGCATTGGACGGGCATATTAATAAAAAGGAGGGAACCGAGGACACCTTGAAACTCTTCCTTGCAACATTGGTGGACAGGATGTTCGTCAATAAGGAAATCGAACGGATACTTGATGCCAATTTCCTAAAAGTCATTCAGGATATTGACGATCTGGTAACCGAGGAATATGAAATTTGCACGGGGAAAAAACCGGAATTTACTGTATTCGACAAAGCAAAAACGGGCGACCAGATCGGCGAATCCTTGGAAAAGGAAGAGGAGATCGCTCAAAATTTTATGAAACATTATAAAAAACGTCCCAGTAGGGAGTTGGCGGATGCGTTCAGGAAAGCACATGAAATCCCTACATTTGAAAGGGTCTCGGCGGTTAAAGAAACAGAAGTAGTCGATAACCCCAATATTGGGGATTTAGGCGATCTATATTCAAGTTATCCCGCGGAAATGGTAGATGAACAAACACAATAACATACTATTATGAAAGATATAAATGAAATTATGAAGGCCTCTTCAGAGGATTTTAGTTACATCGGGGAACGTTTGCGCCTTATACGCGATGAACTGATCGAAAAAGATTCCGGAAACAAACGGGATAGTGAATTTTCTCGAAAAAATCTGGCCGAGCGCTTCGGTATAGACTATTATACTCTTGTCAATGTGGAACGAGGGACGTTTTCCTATACCTCCATCAAGATGGTGCTGTACTATTACACCTTGGGCTACAATCCCGCTTGGATCCTTTCGCCCGATAACGAATTTATAATGAAGCACAATGTCGGCGAAAATGTGGTATACCAGACCGATGTTCAGGAAGAATATCGTGAATTGGAATCTGATATCGTTTCGGCTTTGATGAAGTTTAAAAAGAAGCTCTGAGCCCATAATGACCCATTTGAGCCCGTTACCTATAGACTAACAAGATTGTGCTTTATGAAACATTTGAAACATATAAAAAAACGGACAGCCATTTGAGGTATCACAATTTGTGATACCTCAGAACAGTATAAGAAAATGACACAGATATTACCTGAAAACATCGCCGAAACCATACAATATTTTAGAGGCCATAAAGTTATTCTGGATTTTCATCTTGCAAAACTTTACGAGGTGGAAAATAGGTCTCTGAAGCAACAGGTCAAACGAAATCTTGACCGATTTCCGAAAGATTTCATGTTCGAACTTGAGCCAAGCGAGATCGATGATTTGGTATCACGTAATGTGATACAAAATAAAAGGGTTTTAGGCGGAGCTGCTCCGATGGCCTTTACGGAACAAGGGGTCGCCATGATTTCAAGTGTGCTGCGAAGCCAAAAGGCATTGGATGTCAATATCGCAATTATGAGAACCTTTGTCCAATTAAGAAGATTACTCGAATCGAACAAGGAGTTGGAAAAACAAATATTGTCCATGGAAAGGAAATACGACCAACAATTCAAGGTGGTCTTCGATGCGATTAAAGACCTTATCGTGCAGGAGAGAAAACCCAGAAAGAGCATTGGTTATAAAGCGACCAATGTGTAAGGAACAGGTTATCCTAAAATTATAGTATAGTCAACATGGATTTAAAAAAGCTCATACAGTGTTTGGATGATTCAGAGGTCATCGAATTGCATGATCATCTGGTCGATGTTATTGAAATGTATCGGGACCGTGAACTTCTTAGGACGCAAAAGAAACCGATAAAGGAATGGTTGCAGGCCAAGCAAGGTGTTTCTTTAAGATTGCAAAATATCCTTTTGAAGAACACCCGATATACATCCAGAGTCCCTTTCGATTATTTGGAAGACATTACTTTGTATGATTTTAAAAGAGTCAGGGGAGTTGGTAAAACGCTCATGATGGAACTAAGCAATATACTCCGTAAGGATACAACCATTTCTAGAACTGGAAAAATTTGGGATGATCGTTCAGGTCGATTTCGAAACTAAAGTTCACAACCCAATTATCTAAAAAGACCTTTTTTATTTGTATAATCCGTAAGCTCGTCCCTAAAGCCGTTAAACACCTCTTCCTTGTATTTTCCGCTTAAAAGCGAACTGAACGAATAAACACTTTTGCGTAAAATAGTCGCCTGTTGGGTATTGATTTTTTGTTGGGACTCAGCGTGTATTTTTTCCCGCAACCCGTTCTTCTTATGATATTCCAGTGCTTCACGATGTAAATTCGGTCGTACACCCTCATAGACCATCATGTAGGCTGCCCTGCCGTAAACGCCTCTTTCGATAAGATACGAAACCCATAAATTTTTAAGATTCATTTGACCGTTTTCGTTTGATATGTTGACGGACTCCATTTGAGCAGTCAAGACAGCATCCAAATCCGTGCTGGATTTTAGATATGCCTGGGTTTTCGTAGAAAGCGGTATATTGGTTTCATTTTTTGAATAAAGTGAGCGTAGGTAAATTTTCCCTACTTTTTTCTCAAAATAAAACCCTTTGGCATTGAACAACCTAATATAATCGACGGGCGATTTTTCAAGAGGTAAGTTGAATTGTTCGGCCATTCTGAGATATGCCCTTAAACTGAGTGCTTCAAACTGTTTTTGGTATTCCGGGTTCATCGATTCATAAAGTTCGGGCAGCAATAAAGGAAGGAAGAAAGAAGTCGCGTTCAAATCCGATGGCTTACTTGATCCGGTTTCTGTGAGCGTTTCAAGAACTTTCACGTTTTGGTTGATACTACCCGTGGATATATAGGATGAGCCGACTTCTGGCATTTTGTAATCCTCAATAAGTAATTCAACGGAATGGGCTTTGGAATTACTAAAGAAAACTTTATCCCCGACATATTTGAGACCCAAACCCTGAAGTAGATTAAATGAGAGGCTTTTGGTAGCATCGAACACATTGGCTTCCAACACGTTTTTGAATAGTGAAACTCTGTCTTCCAAGGTTTTCATTTCCTTTCTTGATTCGGTTTTGTGGAGTTCCCTACGTGTACCCTCAAATTCGGTTTTCAGAACTTTCAATAGGTTTTTATTCTTATCCTGGCTCATATAATGGTTTAGGAAAGAATAGCGTTCAGAGCCTGCGATATGAGGCAACAAATCCCTCAGATTTTTAGTTATTACAAACTCGGATAACGACCTATTACTTTTGTTGGCTTGTAAATAGGCCTCGTAAAAAGCATTTTTTATGAGCTTTCGGGTTTCAAGTAAAAATTGCTTCCCGTTTTCGTCCAAACAGGTTGTACCGTTCACATCGTCCTCTAATTGTGGGTGATGGATAAAATCCATTTGGGAGCTAATCTCGGAGGCTAAGAAGACATAACCTGATTTGTCATAAATGATTAGCTCGTTCAATTGCCTATTCTTTCCGTACGATAATTCGCAGTCTATGTTTTGATATGACTTCAGGACATCCGGTAGATCTTCCTGACGAATGCTTTTAAAAAGTTTTAAGGTGGTCATCCATTGCTTTTCCAAGCGCTTTTTGTGCATCGCCAATAATTTCGATTTGGAATTCTTTTCAAAAATAGCCACAAGTTTCGGCCCGCTCAATTTCGGATGCACGGTCGACCCGTTTATAAATTGCGTCTTATATTTTTTTTGGTTATCGATTCCGTAGGCTACCCCTACCCTTCCACTCTCATGGGTCATGGTATTTACGATGATGTGGTAGGGTCTGGCCAACTGTTTTAGTTCGGCAAAACTGCGCACCTTGTGCTTTTGAAGGAGGCCGTTCATTACATCCTGTATATAGAACCTTGTGCCATTTGAATCATCGGGCTTGAACTGGAATTCCGGAAATCGGTATATCGGAAGTTCCCTGTGCTGTTTTTGTCGGGTTTGGGGCGATGGCGAAAGACCATAGCGTTTTTCAAGGTACGCTTGCGTTGCCATACTTCTCCGGTAACTATTGAACATAGAGATCAGGGAGGCAGATTCGGTAACTACCGTTGAAACAAGGTGTATATGTTGATGTTTTGTATCCTCATGAAGGACTACACAAAAGGGTTGGTTTCCCAAGCCCATCTCTGCCATATAATCCTTTCCCAGTTGGTAAAAAGTGGCATCGTCTAGCCGTTCGCCATGGGGAAGGTTGATCGTGATATGTACATACCTGTTTTCGGTAGCATGGCGTTGGCCTTGAAAATGCAGTACGTTCGCGAAAAATTCAGGCGACAGCCCAAATTCCGAACAGGTGTTCGGATAGCCTAAAATGATGCTTCCTTCCTTACCGAATACATAGTTCAACACGCCATGTACAGTTTCACGAAACAATATCTTGGCTATCATTTATGCAGTTTTTCATTCAATAGCTCCATGATTTTCATCAACAATTCGTTCGCTCTTTCTACTTCGCTTTCCAATTTGGCTGACGGACTTCTAAGGTTTTTAGCCCGTGCCACTGTCGTCAATTGGTTTATGTTAATACCTATTTTGTTGATTTGATAGATCAGGTTGGCCGAGAAATCAGGTAGCTTTTTTTCTTCTACCGCCTCTTTGTCCAATATCAGGCGTCTTAGAAATGGTGCAGCAATACCGCGCTTTTCAAAATCCAAATCATAGGATGCCAAAATTTTCTTGACCATTCCTAGCTCCTTATCATTGAAGCGCAACATGATATCATGTTTCCTCTTGTTTTTGCCTAACGGTTTTCTACCTGTTTTTTGTGCCATTTCGGAGCCGATTTTACTCGCTTTTGCGTTTTTTCACTTCGTAAGAAGTAGTAGTTTTAAGTTACTTAAAACATATCTTGCAAAATTCTATGAATTTTAATATAAGCTATTATTTTAGCTAAGTAATTGGTATTTCGACAAGTGTATCGAATCTTGGATAAAATACATCAATGCTAATTTTTAAGGAGTTGTTTGACATCTTCTAATTTTCTTTTCAAAGCGTAATCGGTCATTTAGTAGCACTTCCGCCGGCTGTTTTGGTATATATAAAATCCAAAAAAGTCTCAATCCGTAAATTGAGTGTCAAAAATAGTGATTGGCCAAAAAAGTGCATGGGACCTTTTCGTCCCATGGGCTTTTGCGTGGTTGCGAGGGTGCCAAGGGTGCCGATAGGCTTCCTTGGCTTCCGCAGGAACTTTGGGAGAGCATTGATTAATCGATTTTTACCGTTCCATGGCGATAGTATCTTTTGACGTTTATCCGAAGTAAGGTCTATTTTATCTCTTCAAACAAATAGGCTACCCGCACTTAAAAAGTAGTATGGAATAGTCACGGTTTCCGATCTCGTTTTCTTCCCTTTCAGATAGAAAAGAATTTCCGTAACACCATATCGATTCAGTCCCTGTACCCATTTAAACCCTTATGGTCTTATATGGCCTTATGTTGGAAAATAATTCATAAATGCTTGTATATTAACATTTTATATCTCTATATTCATCATTAATTATATAACTATTTAGGTGTATAAATCATTGATTAGTGCATTGATCAATACGTCATTTAAATAATTATCGAACGAACTAAATAATGAATTATGGAAACAAAGATTATTAGTGTCGTCGGCGAAAAAGGAGGTATCGGAAAAACGACCTTGAACATCATTTTGGCCTCCGACCTTTTTTATGCCAAGGGCAAAAAAGTGGTACTATTGGATTTGGACGATCCCCAATATTCCATTTACAATAAAAGACAGCGCGAATTGGAATCGTTGGATGAAGAAGAAAGGCAATCCATAGAACTTTATCCGATAGAACCTGTGACGGTTGCTACCCTACAGGATACCATTGTCAAGCACTACGGGAGGGTGGATTATATTATACTTGATCTTCCCGGAAGCTTGAACGTGGAAATGGTCAAAGGTCTTTTATATGTGGAGCATGTCTTTGTACCATTCGATCATGACGAACTGGAAATCGATAGCACTTCCCATTTTTATTTTACCCTGAAAAACAATTTCCTGGACAATGAGGAACGGATGTTAAAGAGTATCCACCTGTTCTTCAACAAATACAAGTTGGTCAAGAAAAGCAAATTTGCGGTGCTGCGCCAACAATTCCTTGAAGCGGACATACCGATGATGGAAAGTGTAGTCAAGGACAAAACCATTTACAAGGAACGGTACCGAAATACCCTCTATCCCATTCCCCAACATAAGGAACTGGGCGAGAAGGATATCAAACATTTTTTTAAGGAAGTTGCCCAATTAACGCGTTAAAAGTGGAATCATGAAAAAACAACGGAAAATTGATACGCTAGGACTTATTCAAAAAATGGCGGAGAAAAACAAGAAAACCGTGGATGTTCTGGAAGAGTTGAAAAACGAACGGGTGCCTAGCAAGTCTACGCTGGAGAACAAACAACATTCTGAGCGAAAATCCGTTAAGAAAAAGGACGAAACTACGGCTATTGGGAATTCGAAACCCCAAAAATGTGAAAATGCACCGGAAGGCAATGGATATGCTGTACAAAAGTTCGAACAGTTCCTAAAAGCGGAAAGCTTCAGGGACAGAAAGGAATCGTTCGTGCTCTCACTTAGTAGGGAGTGTATGGCCAAATATGAGAAATTGGCACAGGGAGCATCCTATAAATTAGAGATCAAAACCCATCGCAATGATTTGATGCGAAAGGTTTTGGAAGATTTTATACAGCAAAAGTTCAGGAAACTGCTAAACCTTATCGAACAGGAATAATAAAGAAAAATGAGTAGCTATTGGTACATATTGATTGGTTTGGCCCTTATCTATTATGGCTACGTTTCGTGGGTGCTGCTCAAAAAGAAAAGAACTTCAAAGAAAAAAGATTCAGATAAATTTGCTTATTTGCATATAAATAATAAATTTGTAAATAAATCAAATAATAAACAGACCGATTTAGGAGCTGTACTCGACCAGATAGACGAAGTGGAAGACACTTCAAAGCTTCTGGAAGCTTTTAAAGAGGGTTCATTAGATGATGATTCAAATTCCTTAACTCGCAAAAAGCATGAAAAACTCAAAGTTATCCGCAACAAGGATACGGCGGAAGAAGACCCGCCGGATTCCGAAACCTGAACTATTTCTCCTAGTTCTGATTCTAATCTGCATTCCTCTTTGCTCCTACGGGCAATTCGAACAACTCTTACAGGAGGCACAGGATTTTAAGAACGATTCCAAGACCTTATCCCGTGAAATCGTCGACATTATCAAGATCATTGCCGGTGTCGCCATTGCCATAACAGGGCTTGCCTATCTCTATATACGCGACCAGCAGACCGATCTTGCCAATAAGTTGGGTAAGGCCGTCATCGGTATCGCCATCTTTTTTGCCCTGATCGCCATCGGCGAGGAAATTGCCAACATCTAAATTTCCCGTCGCATGAAGAATCAATATATCCCTATCCAAAAGGGGCTGCAAAAGGATGTCCTATATAAAGGACTCAAGGCTAAATACATTATGTATTGTCTGTATTTGGTACTGACAGCCATCATGCTCGGTCTGGTAATTTCCACCTTTATTCCGATGATCTGGGCCTTGCTATTGATGGCCATCGTCATCGCAATCGTCTTCCTTGTACTGTTGTTCTATTCCCGAACCTATGGCGCTAACGGCTTTGTCAAAAAACTGGCGGATTCCCAAAAGCCCGATACAATCAAAGTTTCCAATCCGTTTGAAAATCTGTTGCTATGGAAAAACAGGTAGCACTTTGGGATGCGTTCCCCATCTACGGTTATGAAAGGCAATCCTTGATCGCGAAAGAAAAGGGGTGTGTGACTATCCCTTTGCAATTGGAACTTCCCGAAGTATTCACATTGGATGCCTCGGAATATGGACTCCTTCAAGAACTGTTCTTTAATATTATCGCCGTCCTGGGGCCGAACCGGCTGCTCCACAGACAGGATTTTTTCCTTCAGGAAAATTATCGTCCGATCAAGGAACGTTTGCAAGGCGATTTTTTGGAACGGGCCAACGAGCACCATTTTGAAGACCGTCCTTATCAGGTAGGAACCCATTACCTGTATATCAGTATCGTGCCCAAAAATTATATCAAGTACAGTTCTAAACGGGCGAACGGTTTCTTGGACAAGAACAGGGATTTCTATCTAAACCATACGGTCCCCAAAGAATTCATTGATACAAATGTATTGGCGGATTTCGAGAACCAGGTAGCGAGCGTCAACAACTTGATCAATTCGACCGGACTTATCAAATCCAACATATTGGAATACGACGAACTGTTTTCAGAAAACGGACTGTACGCCAAATATTTCGGACTGTCCGAAAAAAACCAAAATTTGAAGGATATTGACTTTTGTGGTAATCGCGTCAACATTGGGAACAAACAGGGCCAATTTTTCACGCTCGAAAACCTAGACCAGTTTACCAAGGACCATATCGGCACCCACGAACTGTACGGCAAATTCACGACCCGGCACAATCGCTTCCCCATCGGTAACCTTTTCTCTTTGGGCTTTAAGGTACCCCATGAACATATTATCAACCAATACATCTATATCCCGAATCAAGAAAAAGCCTTGGCCAGCCTTCGACGAAAAGCCAAGAGCTTTCAACGGTTCAGTTCGGGAAAGAAGGATGATAGTAACACCATTTTCGCCGATCAAATCTATGAGTACACCAAAGAGGTTCTTGAAAACCACAAGGAAACGGTCTTTTATCATTTGAACGTATTTGGTTTTGATGAAGGAAAAGACCATCAAAGACAGATGGAAAATTCCGTTGGCTCGGCCTTCAAAAAATTGAGAATAAACGCAAAACAGAATACCATAGATCGAAAGAACTTGTTTTTTGCAGGGGTTCCGGGAAACAGCATAGGAATCTCCTCGGATATGTACATGCCCATGCCAAGTGACATGGCCTCCTCCCTACTCTATTTTGAGGGTGGCTACAAGGATACTACGAATTCGGCTTATGGAATGCGATTGGTGGATCGGATTTCAGGGCGACCCTTGTCGGTAAGTGTCTACCGGGAACCCGAAAAAAAGGATTGGATATTTAACCGTGGTATGCTTGTCGCCTCCGGATCGGGAGGTGGTAAGTCCTACTATGTCAATCACTATATTGCTTCCGAACTACGGCAGGGCGGCGAGGCCGTTATCATGGAGGATGGCAACTCCTACGACAAACTGACGAAGGTATTCGGTGGGGTCGTTCTACAACATGACGATGCTCGCCCGTTTACCTTCAACCCCTTTTTACTGGACAAACATGATTTTATCCGATCTACCACCGAGAAACAGACCTTGGCGGAAAGTAAGTTGCTACATCTGGTATCCCTGCTAAAATTGATTACAGGGAGTACGGACAATGGCAATGATCTTGAGGTTACGAATACCGTTCTTGAACTTTTGGTTTCAGGCTACTATAGTGCCATGTGGGAGAACGATGATTCAAATTTTAAGTTCGATACCTTTTTCGAATTCTGTAAGAAGCAGGTCTCGGCTTTGATAAAAGCCAAGAAAATTCCGAAGGAAAAGTTCGATCCCAATGTTTTTCTCTTCCTATTGGAAAAATACCGTTCCGATGGCCCCAGAGGGAATTTGTTGAACAAAGAGGATAATAGAATCACAGGGCTTAGCGACCAAAAGGTGGTGTACTTCAAGTTGGGTAAACTTATAGACAACGAGCTGTTATTTCCCATTATCGCGCTGATGGTCATGGAAATTTTCAATAAGAAAATGCACGACCCCTCGAAACTGTCCATAAATAAAATCTTAGCGGTAGACGAGGCATGGAAGGCATTGGTCAGACCGGAACTGGCACATTATTTCAACAGCCAATCGAGAATGGCGCGAAAACTTGGTGGCCAACCCATTTTTATTTCACAGAAGGTGGATGACTTTACCTCCTCGGAGATTATCAAAAACGCCATTGTGGTCAATTCCCACATTAAGGTCTTTTTGGATATGCGGGATTTCGCTCAGTCTTTTGACCGAATCCAGTCCGTCATGGGTCTTGGAGAAAAACAGAAGCAACTCATCCTATCCATCAATAAAGACCTTCCGGAAGGCCGGAAGTTCCGTGAGGTAGCCTTTTGTTGGATGGACAGGGTAAAAGTATATGGCGTGGAAACCTCGGTGGAAGAAAAATGTATCTACGAGACCAATCCTACGGAAAGCTCAAGGATCAAAAAACTATACACTAACAATCATAATAATTGGGAGCTTACCGCAAAGGCCTACGCCTACGAAAATTCCCCTAAAAACAAAAACAAATGAAAAGAAGACTATTTATCCTAGTAACGATTGTTCCGTTTATTATGGCGGCGCAAATACCCGTAACGGACGCCGCTACCAATGCCAGCGTTGGTATGGTCAACAGCCAATTGATGAACATAAACATCCAATTAAAGGCTGTCAACAAGAACTTGGGGCGACTCATCAATCTGATGGAAAAGAACAACAACGAGACCTCAAAATCGAGAAAAATTCTGAAGGAAGAACTCGATGCCAAGAAGTCTTCGCCCGATTATGTTATGAAATCGACGGATGTCAACATGACCATGGATTTAAAGGATAAGATTCTTGAAGCTTACAGAAGTTCTAAAAATAGCATCCAAAAATGGAAACATCTAGAGCAGGATGAAATTCAGGAATTTGCAGGCTATACGGCCAATGCGATTCTAGAGGCCAAAAACCTGTTCAAACAATGTAATGGGATTATCAAAACCAAATCCATCATCCTTCCCGAAGAGCGCCTAAAAAAAGTCAGCGGCATCAACTCGAAACTCGAACAGCTTCTGGACGGCTTGATCGCCTACAATAACAAACTCTCGCAAATCAACGCTTTTCGGGAGGCCAAGTTGTCCTTGATCAATATGAACAAAGAATAAGAACAGGAATATGCAGGTCACGGAAAAAGGAATACGCGAAACGGTCAACGATATGTTCGACCAGTACATTGCCGATGCGTTCGAGGCGACCGATGCGATTGTTGATATTGGGCAGCAGTTCGCCTTTATCGGTATCGCATTGCTCGCGCTTAGGGTCTTTGTGAACCCCCAAACAAGAGCAGTTTTTTTGGAATACCTGAAATGGGTTCCCTTGGCCGTTTTATTGCTCAATTACAAAGTAGTAACAATGACCATTCTTGATTTTTATCAGGGCATCGGCAACTCCTTTAAGAGCAATGATATTTCTTGGGACATATTGCAAATGAAGGTCTTGGTCGCACAAGTGAAGTCCTCTTCCGATTATGCCTGGTCTTGGGTACTTTTAAGTGCAGATCCTGAAGCATTTCAGGCGTTTGTTCTCAGTTCCATAACCTCCGTGGTCGTCATGGTCGCATCGGTCATATCGGCGGTCGTATTCATTGGTATCAAAGCGATGTCAGTCATTTACCTCTTCGTTCTTATCATTTTCGGCCCTTTGAATATCGGGCTTTCGTTCATTCCCGTGTTCGGGGGAATGTGGAAGGCGTGGCTACAAAAGTTCATGAGCGTTTGTTTATGGATCCCCATGCTGTACCTCATTGACAATTTCATGTTGAACATTCTCGACAAGCTGATCGGTTCCATACTTCAGGGCGGAGAAGCCGATTTGGGGTTGGTACTCACGAGCGGGCTTTTGATTTTCATGAACGTTTTTATGTATTTCAAGGCACCGGTACTCTCCAATTTCATTGTTCAGGGAATGAACGTAAGTGCAGGTCACTTAAAGGAGCGTACAAAACACTATACCAAAAAAGCAGCACAAACTACGGTCGATGCCAAGACGGGAGGGGCTACAAAGGGAGTAAGAACATTGATACAGTAAACACCTTAACGATAAATATGGATTTTTAACGATTGCGCATAAACAGATGAACGATACTTATCACATTTTCAACGATTTAAACAAGATTCGTGCTAATAGCAACAGGGTTCTTTATATATCTTTAGCTCTTACGGTAGGTTGCACTTTGTTCAATATTTACTTTGGATATAAAACGAACGAAAGCGCAAAAAACCGTTTTTATTTGCTTGACAACGGACAAAAATTGGCCGCTGTGCGCATAAACGACCCCAAACGTGCGCTCGATATTTTGTGCGAAGGACATGTAAAAAACTTCCACGAACTGTTCTTTTCGTTAGAACCCGACCTACGATTTATTAAAAGGAATATAGAGGGCAAGGCACTCTATATGATAGACCATTCCGGTAAGCGGCTGTACAACCGCCTGTTGGATCAAAACTATTATGAGGATGTCGCCAAAAGCGACTATTCCATTGAAGTGGAGCAAGATTCGCTATATATCGACTACTCCGCTTACCCCTTTGCCTTTCGGTTTATGGGAAAACAAAAAATACGCAAGAATGAAAAGACGGAATATCGAAATCTAGTGACCAGCGGTTTTCTCTTGGAGACCAAATCAACACCTAATAATTTGAACGGGTTAAAGATTATCCGGTTCCATGTTCTAGAAAACAATGATTTACAATGAAACTTGACCGCGAAACATTCAATACATGGGTAAGACAGCACAAATTATTTGCGTTGTCGGCTCCGATTGTCGTGCTCCTGACGATATACTTTCTTGTGAACAGTCTAGGTTCTTTCGGAGAAGAAAACAGGCCATTGGCGGAGGACGACGGTTATAACAACAAGCTTCCCGGTCAAGAGAATGAACTTAAAGTCCAACGACCCAATGAGCTTTACAAAAAATCGCAAGAGGATTCTTTGGAACGATTACGCAATAATGGCACGTTAAAAAACATCGTGGAGACCAAACGGAAAAATGATTCTTTGGAACTGGTTCTGGAAGAACTGAACGCTTTTTCATTCGATGATAAACCATCGATGGAATCCGCAGAAATTATGCCTGCTTCAACACAAAAATCGACTGCCGATCCTAGAACTGAATTTAAGGAAAAGTTGGAGTATCGAAAACTGATGATGGAAGCACGTGACGAACGCCTTTCCCGAAGTCAGGATTATTCCGCACCCTACGTAGCGTCCTCAAATAAACCTTCCGCCAATTCAATTTCCCTCGATGCAGCCATCTATCGCGACCAGTTCATTCTTCCTGGTAATCGCGTAAAATTGATTTTAATGGAGGATACTTATTACAACGGTAAGCGATTTCCAAAGAACACTTTTGTTTATGCCACCTCAAACATACAAGGTTCACGGATAATATTGGAAGTAACCAATATCGACAATGTAAAGATGTCATTGACAGCTATGGATAAAGAAGATGGAATGATAGGACTTCACAATGAGCGGGCAGGAGCACTAATGCAGGAATTTAGGGCGAATATTGAACGGGAAGGTGTAAACGAACTATCCGAAGCGGCGGGGGAATCGATAGAATCGCCCTTGGCCCGTAATCTAGTAAGGTCTTTTGGCAATTTTTTCCAAAAGAAAAAATACAAAGAACGAGATAAGATTTTACTGGTCAACGGGGATCGTGTAATTCTAGTACCAAAAGCATAAAAAATGGCAAAACAGTTTTTTTTCATATTGGCTTTAACCATGATGTGCAAGGGTACGGCACAATACTGTACCGATACTTTGGAAGTTTCCAAAAAGTACAAGACCATTTTAATATTTCCCGAGAATATTTCGGAAAGTATTATCGGTAACGACTTTGGTTTTATAGCGGATTTGCCAAAGGCCGCTGGAAGTAAATTCCATGGGCGAATCTTAAAGTTATACTATGATGAGCTGGCACCTGAAAAAGAAAACTTCACAAACCATACGGTAATTACCGAATCAGGTAACGTTTATGACTTTATTTTGAAACTAAAGGAAAAACCAAAGAAGTTTACGTGGTACATCAAGCCCGAAAAGGCGATCACCAATATCAATGGTAATTCCAAGTCAATTAGTTTGGACGTTGCGGATCCAGGTTCAGAAACAAAAATAAAACGGATAGAAATTCCAGAAGAACAACTCACAATATCAACCAAAGATTCGGCAACAAATTCTATTGACAGGGCTACAAAAGAACTCTACGAGAAAGACCCCATGGAATATTACCGTCTGCGATGCTATTATATGCAGTTCGATAAGGCAAAGATTAGTCGTTATTTCTCAAGGCTGGACAATGTTTTCCTTTGGCTAAAGGGAGTGTATTACAATGAGGACGAACTCTATTTTCAGTACCGTATCGAGAACAAAGAGGGGCTTGACTTGGACATCAACTTCATTAAGCATCAACTGGCCACTAATTATAAAAATAGCAGTAGCAACCAAAAAATGCCTTTGGAACCGGTATTCGTTTACAAACGACCAAAAACGGTTTCGGGTAAAAGTGAAAACCACTTTGTAATCGTCTTTAAAAAGTTTGCTTTGGATGAAAAGAAAGAGGTGGTCGTTGAATTGGATGAAGAATCCGGAAATCGAAATCTTTCATTGAAGATAGGCCATGAAATTATCAACAACCCTATACACTTTTAAAATGAAAATCAATACGATAATTCTAGCACTTTTTATTTCAACTTTGGCCTACTCCCAAAGCGGCAACTATGCATCTTCCGTAGGGCTAAGTGGGGGTTACGCCGAAGATGGTTTCGGGATTATGGGGACGTATAATTACCATTTGAACCGAAACCGATATGCACAATTAAGTGTATTTGCAGCCATTGCGGAGGATAAAGGAAGTTTCGATATTCCCTACAACATATTTACAGTACAGCCAGGGTATTTCATTAAAGTTTGGGAGCAAAAGAACTTTAAAAAATATGCCATCAATGTTGGCGGCGGCGGTATTTTCGGCTATGAGGTCATCAATAACGGAAATAGTCTTTTGTCCAATGGTGCCATTCTGGATGCCAAAAGTCAATTTATATATGGGGTTTTCGTCGGAATTGAAGGAGAAATAACCCTCAGCAACGACTTTTCCCTTTTGATAAAAGCGAACGAATACTACCATATAAATAGCGATGTAGGTCAATTCTATCCCTATGCCGGATTGGGCCTTAGATATTTCCTGTTCTAAATACTTTGAAAATGAAAAATTTTATCCGACCGACCCGATTTTCGATTGCTGCCATCTTGGCAACTTTTGTCCTGATATTGGCATGTAGCAAAGACTTTGAGGGTGTTATCAAGGATGATTTTGACTTTAGTTTTACGGAAGAACATCCCGATGAAAACTTTGTGTTCGAAAATGCCCGGACTACCTTTTCTTTGGTACCGGATAAAGAAATTACCACGGTCGATTACTTTATGAAGTTCTCCTCTGATAAAGGCAGGGGATATTTCTTAACAATGGAAGGCGATACTATAAGGGAGCGGGACACTTTGCAGATAACCGACCGAAATTGGGCCTACAATTATGTGGCCATCGATACGGGTGCGCACAAAATCAGATTTTCGGCATGGGATACCAATACTAGAAAAAAGGAACTGGAACTTCTATATAATGCCAAGTACGCCAGCTTTAGCTTTCTGCTAAACAAGGGGGTCAACGCATTTATCATCAATTCTAAAAATCCGGTAAATGTCACATTACTCAGGGATAAGGAAACTGAAGATCCTGACAAAAAAGGGGATTTCGAGGTCGTTTACCAAATAGAAAACGGAACCGGGAAGCTTTATCTTGGTAACGAAGTCTTTGATGCAGGTAAACCATTTATCCTGCCCAAAGGCATTTCTGAATTGGAATATCTGCCCGAAAATTTGGGGGAACACAAACTTATCGTAACGGCCAAAGCTCCCGATGGCGCTACTTTGACGGAAGAATTGTTATTGAACGTTCTGAATTTGGACTTTATCCTCAATGCCACGGCATCATCGACCCAAGTGGAATTGGATACCAATTTGGCCATTGCCATCGATTTAAAAACACAAGATGAAGATTCGGAAGTGGAATATGAAATATCCCATTCCTTTTCTTCGACTAGTGAAGGTAGCGGAACGGTCAGGGACCACAATGGCGGGGTCATGGAACCGGGCCAATTTAGAACCATAGTTCCAAACTCTTACAATTATACGTTTACTAGCAAAGAATTGGGTAAGCGTAAGATATACTTTGATGTTAGGGATTCCAATGGACAGGTAAAACAGGATAGTGTTGAAATCGAGGTCGCAAATATTCCGTTTACGTTTTCGGGCAATTCGGAAAGTAATTCCGTCTTCGTGAATGAACGGACACAATTCAACTTCAATATCAAATCCAACGGGAATACCGAAAACATTGATTACAATATATCCTATGAGCTTTTGGAAGGCAATGGGAGAATTACAGGAATCAGCGGCAACACCTTACAAAATTCGACCGAGTATCCCGTGGAACTAGGGAATTTTTCCCTATTCTATTATCCCGAAAGTCTGGGTTCACATCAAGTTTCCTTTATCGTTACGGATAATTATGGTCAAGAAGTCGGCCCCGTATTGATTGATCTTGAAACCAAGCAAAATGATTTTACGGTCAATATCACGCCTTCAAAAACCTCTGAATTTGCGAATATTCCCGTGAACGTAATTATCGACATAGACGAAATACCCGAGGGAATCAATGATAGTTATGAGGCCTTTTATTCCTCGGGGAGAAACAGTTCGTTGCGCGTGAATGGAACTGAATATGGTCCAGGCGAGAAATTCCTTTTAGGCCCGAACAATAACAATGTCGTGTATACCGGAACGGAAGCCGGCCAGCATGACATTGTTTTGAGCGTGGAATCTTCTGCCAACGTAACCCATACCGCAAATACCGCTATCAACTATAATCAGGTCGATTTTCTATTTACTGGAGGAAGCCAAAAATCCGATATTTCGGTCGGGGAAATCACTTCCTTGAACTTCAATATTTCAGAAAGTATTGGTTCTTCGGACTATACCATGAGATATAGTATTAACGGGAATGCCATCATAACCAATGAAAATGGCACGCAGGTCAGTGCGGGTAATATTTATGATGTTCCTAAGGGAAATTTTAATTGGGAACTGTTGGGAACGGATGACGGAAATATCAACTTGACTTTCTACGTACAGAATGATACGGGTCTTGAAAAGACAGTTGACATTACTATTAATGTCGAACCAAAAAATTTCAACTTTACAGCAAATGCTTCTCAATCGCAGGCCAATACCGGGGATACTGTAGACATCAATTTCAATATATCGGAATTGGGTATTGGCGGCGATACGTATGTGATGTATTATTCTTCAGGAGGAAGCAACGGTACTTTTGAATATCAGGGAACCACCTATGCCGCCGGCGAGAGTTTCAGCGTTCCGATAGGTACATTCCAAGGAAAATATACTGGAATTTCCGAATCGAACCATAGTATAGAGTTTACCGTTCGGTCTTCGTCGGAAGTAGAAAAAAAGGCGGATGTCAACATACAGTTTGAAAAATACGAGGAATTCTTCGATTTCAATATCAGTCAATCCTCCGAGGATAAGTACGAAGGGCAGCCTTTTACTTTGACGGCAGTTACTAATGCCAGCACAGGTCATGATCCCAATATAACCTACGAAATGACTTTTACGTTTACGGGTGCCAGCGCGGGGTACATATACTATAAGAGCCGACTATATCGAGAAGGGGATATTCTGCCGTTGGACTACAGTTCGACCCCAATGCAATTTTTTCCGGAAACCGATGAAAACTTTACCATCAATTTTAGGGTCGAGAATTCCACGGGCATTTCCCAAACGTTGAGCGAATCGATAATAATGTTTAAAAAACCACAGGTAGCGGCCAAAGGCGAGAAACGAAATATAAGTTGTGGCGGTCTGAACGGTTGTGATTATCAAGTAAGGATATTTACCTGTTTTGATACGAATTGTAGCGAGGCCTACAACGGCGCAACATTGCAGCAGGTGGAAATAAGGATATATAACCGATTTGACCGAAGATGGGATACCAAACTTTTCAATTACAACGATGCACAAGGTACAGGTGTAGATCGCATATTTTTAATGGAAGAAGAACCTAGCGAAGGTAAACTTAGATATCTCGACCAAAGATATGAAGTGAGGGTTCAGGACAGCAATGGGGAATGGAGCGATGTTGAAATGGGCACCGTTCAAAGAGTTTAGAAACATTTTATAAATGATTTTCTATTTCTTTCGATAAGTAATGGTCATAATATAATCTTGACCATCGAAAGTGTCGTCCGATTTCACCTTTAACCTATTTTTTGTCAACTCGATTATTCTGAAAGGCTCCCTGCCTTCAAAACTGATAGTAGCATTATTGTTTGTGAGTGTCCAAAAATCCTCTTCAACAAAAGAAAATGGATTATTGTCATCACAGGCCAGATTATTTTCGGTAACGTTATATTCCGGTTTGCCGGAAGGGCCATCTTCAGTATAGGTGGTAATATTGTCCTTAACACATTGGGGCAGTTCTTGGGTATTGAACAAATCGATATTGGAGGTATTGTCCCCGTTCAAATCTACCGCTCTGTCTGTCATGATCGCTTCATATTCCCATTGCCCTAATAATGCCCGATTTCGGTTTGCTATAGAAACTTCGTCATCATCTTTGTTGCAGGATATTAATAACAGCGTAATTGCCAACGGTAGAAATAGTAATCGTTTCATTGATGTTTGATTAGCTTTTATAGATTATAAAGATAAAGAAATCAAAAAAAGCGGTTGGAAAGATAAATCCAAACTGACGATTTTTTTCCGTCCGTTTGGGTTTATGCGCGGTGCTGAGGATGTTTAAAAGCCGAAACCGGAAAGACGACCGAATGCGGGCCAGCACAGCGTGCCCGCTCGGGAGGATTGAAGGCTTAGGATTTTCAACTTCCGCAGGCACAGGGGCAGGCATTCTGAAAATGGCCTGTCGCATTAAAAAAAATAATTTTATAGTTATTTAGATGCTTTTTGAGGGATTTACTGTACCGTATCAATCACACTTCCGCAAGTAAGCATAGCATCCCCGTAATAAGGATTTCGTATTTCGGTATCTGCACTTATCCAAAATGCACCCTTGTTATTATTTGCCATTGGGCATTTTTGGATGAAGACTTTTGAGTCTATATTATCAATATTCATTACAATGGGAACCATATTCTGATTTAATATCACAAAGTGGCTACGTTGGTTCTCAATATCATCGTTCTCGGAAATGGCCCCCAACATCTTTTTGATTTTAGCAACGTGGGATTTTTCCATAGTCCCCAATTCCGATTCCCGAATAAGCTGGATTTCTTCCAGTGTTTCTCTTGCGAAAGCAGAAGTGTTTTTTGCGTCACTGTCAACAAAAGCGTCCTTCATTTTCAAATACGGTTTTAAGCTTTTTTGAAAAATATTTTGAGTGTTTTTGGAAAGTTCCATTTTCATATCTGACATAGGTTTCTCGTCATCGGCTGTATCTTGGCTCATCATCGATTTCTTGCCCTGTAGCTGTGCGGCCGCATCTACCGTGAACGTTCCATTGGTTACTATTTCGTCGCCATCCTGCAATCCGGAAACGACCGTAAACGTCTCGCCGATTCGATTGCCGAGCGTAACTTCCCGCATTTCAAAAACGGGTTCGTTGGGATTCGTCTTTACATAGACCAAAGACCTTTCGCCCGTCCACATTACGGCGCTTGCCGGAATGCTGAATTGTGATGTTGTTCCATTAGCTTTAGCTTCAATTTTTCCTGTAACAAACATTCCAGGCTTTAGCAACCCTTCACTGTTTTTTAGGTTTGCACGAACGATAACAGTACGGGTCTGGGTATTTAGAACGGGGTCAATAAACGAAATTGTCGCATCAAATTCCTTATTGGTATAAGCATTGGTAACGACCTTAATTTTTTGTCCTTTCTTGAATTCGGATATCTGATTTTCATAGGCATCGAATTCGGCCCATACCGAATTTAGATTACTAACTTTTACAATAGGCTGCCCCTGTTTTACGTAGTCGCCTTCGGCAGCCATCTTTTCGGAGACCGTACCTGATACCGTCGCATAAATCGGAAAGTTCTCTTTGACCTTTCCGGATTCCTCTATACTGTTGATTTGGGCTTCCGAGAGTTTCCAAAGTTTCAATTTGTTACGAACCGCCTTGTATAACGCCGGTTGTGATTCTTTAAGTGAAGCTGCGGTAATCAATTCCTGCTGTGCGGCAATTAGATTAGGTGCGTAGATGGTGGCAAGCAATTGTCCTCTTCTGACTTCCTGACCCTCATAATTTACGTTTAACCGTTCGATTCTGCCATCAAAATAACTGGCCTGGACCGCATTTTCTTCCTCGTTCATCTTGACTTTTCCCGAAAGGGAAATCATATTTTCGTCATCTGTCGTCTGATTGCCCACGATGGATGTCTGGATGCCCGCCAATGCCATCGCATTTTTGGTCATTTTGATCTCGTTCATTGCCAGGCCATCGGCACTTGATTCCGCTGGAATCAAATCCATCCCGCAAATTGGGCAATCGCCCGGTTCGGGCTGCATAATCTGTGGGTGCATCGAGCATGTCCACATCTGGACTTCCCCATCTGCTGAATGGTCTTGACTGTCGGACATATTTGAAGCATCCTTATTGGATTTTGAATCTTCCGACGACCCGCCAAAAATGAGCCATCCACCGAGCAGTCCGACCAGGATTGCAATAGCGATGTAAATGATATTCTTATTCATAACTAATTATTTTTCGTTCTGTAATCGCTCAATCATTTTTTTCATTTCGGTAATTTCCTTACGCTGTGCCTTAATAATTTCTTCTGCCAGTTTTTTAACCTCTGGGTCTTGAATATCGGCGCGTTCACTGGTCAATATAGCGATGGAATGGTGTGGTATCATCGCTTTCATCCATAACACATCACCTACTGTTGATTTTTGGTCGCGTACAAGAAATAATGCCCCCAGAAACAAGACCAAACTACCTAAAAGTATGGCAATATTCTTTTTCCTATCGGTGTACATCTTACGCATAAAGAACCACATTATCACTGCCATTGCAGCAATACCCAGACAGACCATATAGAAGCGTGTTAAGCTGAACCATACGTGGTCCCATTCATAGGTGTTGAGATACATCGTGATATACATAGCCACGAATGAGCAAGCCAGCATAATAAAAAAGGTTCTGTATTTTCCTTTGTTTGAGTGATTTGAATGTTCCATTGTTTTTGAATTTTTGGTGTTATTTGTTTCTCTTTTTTATTTTTCTGATTGTGGGTGAACTGATGTACCATAACAATAATCCGCTCAATACGGTTATCAATCCCAGTAGGGAAAAGGCACGTAGTACGATTGTGTTAAAATCATCTCGACCTTCATAATCCATCGTATGGGTCATCCATAGAAAGTCGAACCAACGCCAATCCCGATGACGTAGCGTTTGGAACGCACCATCTTTTTCTGAAACATAGGCCTTTATATTTTCGGGTGTTTCATAACTTATAACATACGCTGGAAGCGGTCTACCGCGATATTCGCTATGGTTATCCACTTGTTCGATGAGCTCGATTCCTTTCACTTCAAGTTCAGGCAACATATTCCGTTCAGCGATTTTAAGCGCTTCGGTTTCTGAAATTGCTTTTTTTTCGGCACCTGTTCGGGCATCAAAAAGTTGTTTACCATTTATCCAGTAGAAAGGTTCACCATCGATTTCCCGAAGTTCTACGGATACAATGGCTTCTTCAAGATTCACCTCGGAAGGACTTATCAAATCCTTAAAGGCGGATGCCACAATCGGGTCCTGTCGAAACTGGTCGCCGTGTATTTCGTCAATATCGGTCCAACTGAAATACATACCGCTTATCGTCCACATCAAAAACTGGATGCCCAAGAAGATGCCCAGATAGCGGTGTGCCTTTCTAATTTTTATCGCTGTTTTTCTTTTTACCATATAATTTAGTCGATGTTTGAACCTTTGAGCCTTAGCGAATTGGCAATGACCGAAACCGAACTGAAACTCATCGCCAAGGCCGCTATCATCGGGGATAGCAGAATCCCAAAAAATGGATATAGAAATCCCGCAGCAATGGGTATTCCCAAGGTGTTGTAAATCATTGCAAAGAATAGGTTTTGCTTAATGTTCCGCATTACCACATCACTAAGATTCCGTGCCTTTACAATACCGTGCAGGTCGCCCTTGACCAAGGTTATCGCCGCACTTTCTATAGCCACATCGGTGCCAGTTCCCATAGCGATACCCACATCGCTTTTGGCCAAGGCAGGGGCATCGTTAATTCCATCACCAGCCATTGCGACCACTTTTCCGTTTTTCTGAAGTTTTTCCACTTCTTGCAGTTTGTTTTCAGGTAGCATTCCTGCCTGAAAGTCGGCAAGATTGAGTTCGCTCGCCACAGCCTGTGCCGTATCGTGGTTGTCGCCCGTAAGCATTATCACGTTAATTCCCTTTTCCTGTAATTCCTTGATGGCCTTGGCACTGGTTTCCTTGATTTTATCACCGATTACAACATAGCCCACGGTTTTACCGTCTATAGCGAGATAGGAAACCGTTTTACCCTGTTTTTGATAGGTTTGTGCTTCATTCTCCATCGCATCGGAAAGGTTTGCATTCGCTTGTTCCATCATTTTGGCATTGCCAAGAGCAACATCTTTACCGTTGACCTTGCCATCAACACCTTTTCCGGTAACGGCATTGAACCCTTCAGCTTTTAGGAATTCCGCGTTTTGTTCTTTTCCATATTTTACGGTGGCTTCCGCCAAAGGATGTTCACTTTGACTGTTGAGCGAAACGATATATTGAAGTACTTCGCTTTCGCTAAAACCCTTATCAAATGAACCCACTTTTTCTACCGTAGGTTTTCCCTCGGTAATCGTTCCCGTTTTGTCCACAATGAGGGTATCTACCTTATCCATCTTTTCCAAGGCTTCAGCATTTTTAATGAGTACCCCATTTTGAGCACCCTTACCGACACCGACCATCACGGACATTGGCGTTGCCAAGCCCAAAGCGCAGGGACAGGCAATAATCAATACGGCAATGGCATTGACCAGTGCATAGACATAGGAGGGTTGAGGGCCCCATATCGCCCATATCCCAAAAGTTATGACTGCAATGATGACAACTATCGGCACAAAGTAGCCAGAAACCGTATCTGCCAATTTCTGGATAGGGGCGCGACTGCGACTTGCATCGTTGACCATCTGGATAATCTGGGACAGCAAGGTGTCAGAACCCACCTTTTCCGCTTTCATCAGAAAAGACTGATTGCCGTTTATCGTTCCACTGCTTACTTTGTCATCGACGGATTTGTTCACAGGAATAGGCTCGCCCGTTATCATCGATTCATCTATGGATGTTTCGCCCTCGGTGATAGCACCGTCAACGGGAATCTTATCGCCCGGTTTGACACGAAGTATATCACCTAATTCAATGTCATCGATAGCAACTTCCTGTTCCTCACCATCAACAACCTTGACCGCTTTGTTGGGTGCCAGTTTCAAAAGTTCCTTGACTGCGGAATTGGTCTTGCTGTGCGCTCGGGCTTCCAAGAGTTGACCCAGCAACACTAAGGTCAAAATGACCGTGGCCGCCTCAAAATAAACATGTACCGTGCCCGCTTCGGTCTTGAACTGGTCCGGAAAAAAGTCTGGTACGAGCATCCCAAATACGCTGAACAACCAAGCCACGCCCGCACCTATACCGATTAGTGTGAACATATTGAGGTTCCACGTTTTAATACTTCGGTAGGCACGTTCAAAGAACATCCACGTCGCATAAAATACTACCGGGATTGAAAGTCCGAATTGAATCCAGTTCCAATATTTCAATTCCAAAAAGTCGTACAATGGATTGTTGCTCAGCATTTCCGACATTGCTATCAGGAAGATTGGCAGTGTAAAGACGACAGCTATCCAAAACTTTTTGAGCAGTTTTCGATACGTTTTTTCTTCTGCGGAAAGGTTGGGTCTCATAGGAACCAGATCCATACCACAGATAGGACAGCTTCCCGGTTCGTCCTTTACGATTTCGGGATGCATTGGGCAGGTCCATTGTTCGGAACTGGTAGTGTTCAAGTTTTTCTCTTCCACCAAATCCATTCCGCAGACAAGGCAGTCGCCCGGTTTGTCATAGGTTTTATCGCCCTCACAATGCATTGGGCAATAGAAGGTTCCTGTTCCTTGGCCTTTTGATTTTTCTTTTTTCGCAGAAACAGAATCATTCTCGTGATGATGCTCGCCCGGTTTGTGGATGCTGTACGAACCGCCTTCTTGCTTTAGTGCTTCCTGGAATGTTTCGATAGGAATATGCGATTCCATTTCAATGACCGCTTCGGCTTTTTCCAAATCGACAGATACATTCGTTACCCCTTCCACATTGGAAAGTGCTTTCTCGACGTGGTTTCTGCAGCTGTTGCAGGTCATTCCGTGTATGTGATAGGTATGTTTCATTGCATTTAATATTTGTGCCTGACACGAGAAGAGTTACTAACCAAACTTCATGTTGCCCTTCCCCCACCAGGACTTTATTCCAAGCTATCTTTAAGTGTATTTACATAGTCAATGATTGCTTCCTTATTTACTTCCGAAAGAAGGGCATCCCTATGAACTAGCGTATAACTATCCAAAGGCATTTCCCCATCCTCAAGCTGGCTTATGATCGACCGCAACTTGCTGGTTTTTCTTCTTTCTGAAAGGTTATCCCATTCGTTAAAATTCAATTCTGCTTTACCTTCTTTAATATGGTCCTCTAAATACCAAGCTGCTGGTTGTACCTTACTGTACCAAGGATAATCGGTATTATTGCTATGGCAATCATAGCAGGAAACCCGTAACGATTTTTCGATCGTTGCGGGTACATTGTTCACGAGCATAAAATCGGTTTGCGGCACCATTTCATTCTGGTTATAGTCCACAGGAAAAAATTGGATGACCACAAAGACAATCAAAGCTACCCACGCTATGATTTTTACTATTTTCACTTAGTTTATTTCACGTTGTACCTTACCACAGGTAAGCATTTTATCACCGAAATAGGGATTTCTGATTTCGTCGTTCATACTAAGCCAAGCACCGCCTTTATTGTTATCGTACATAGGGCAGTACTGCTCATAAATGGTCATTGAAGTTCCCGTTATCGCCACCATATCGGTCATATCCTTGCTAAGCGTTTTAAAATGCTCGCGTTGATGTTTGATATCGCTCTCGCCGATGTGCTCGGCGTGTTCGGTGGCATCCTCGATGATGTCCTTTAGTTCGTTCTGCTGGCTGTCCGAATAGCTCGATGCATCAAATGATTTGAGCGATTGCGCCAAGGTGTTACCCAGTTCCTTTGCTTTGGAATTGTCATCGTTAACCAAAGCATCTTTTAGGTTGAAATAACCCTTTAAAATGGCCTCGGCCTTAGCATCTTGACTGTTGTCCATAGCCATATCTGTTTTGTCATCCATCGTTTCCTGATGCATTTCATTGCTCATTGGCTTGGCGGGTTCGTTCTTATTTCCGTCCTTGCAGGAAACTGTTACCATCACTATGGCAGCAAGTGCCATTGTACCTATTGTTCTCTTTACTGTTTTCATTTTGTGTTTGTTTTAAATTGTTACTTGTTAAAATCGGGCTAAAAGGCCGCCACCCCAGCCATATCGGTTATTGTAATTTGCTTGTATTGAAAAATTTCGGGATAGGATATAAGAGGCTCCCACCAACCACTGGGTTTCGCTTTGATAAGATGAATCCCCAATATCGTTCACCCAACCAAAGTCGGCCCGGTATTCGTATTCACCTTCCAGAAAAATTCTCGGAAAAATCAAGAATTCCCGGTCCAGACGAATTCTTGGCCTTAGTTGGTGGTCCATACTCACATCTACATTGAAGCGGTACGGAGTAAAGTATTTTAAACCCACCAAACCTACCGTATTAAAGGTGTTATAAGAATCGGGTGTGGAGGTTTCGGTATTTACCCCTACATAGAGGCGCACCCAATCATTAAGGTATCTGTTATAGTTTACTTCGGCTTCAAAGTTTTTGTCATAGTCAAATTCAGCCCGTAGTCCGAACTCGTTGCGGATATTGCTTGACATTAAAAAGAGTTCATTGAAGTTTGAGCCCAAGCGCGCCATCCCCCACGAATAATAATGGTCTGTTTCGTCAATCAGTTTTTTAACAGGAAAATCCTGCATCCTTTCATCCCTTGGGGTATCATAACTGAAAATGCGTGCCATACCACCCATCATGTGGTACAGGATGTGGCAGTGAAAGAACCAATCGCCATACTCCTCGTTGTAAAACTCGATGACCACTTTCTGCATCGGTGGCACATTGACGGTATGCTTTAATGGGGAACGTTCGCCATTTTCGTTGATTACCCTAAAATAATGCCCGTGTAGGTGCATCGGGTGGTGCATCATTGTAAGGTTGTTGAGCGTAATGCGGGTTACTTTACCTCCTTTGATTTTAATTTTATCCGTTTCTGAAAGCGGCACACCGTTCAAACTCCATACATACCGTTGCATATTCCCGGTCAGGTTCAATAGAATATCGTTCACGGGCAAATCAGCATTGTAGGTCGTATTTTCGGTTGCCTTTAAGAAATCATAGTTGAAGTAGGTTTTTCGGGTATCATAATCAAAAGATGAAGTGTCTTTCTTCATCATAGACATATTGTGACCCATATGACCCTTCATTTTATTGGATGCGTTCTTTTGGTTCATAGGCATTGAATCCTTTCCTGCCGGTCCGGCAGGCGGGTTCATTCCCTCCATACCGTCCATCTTTTTGTCCATCTCCATTTGCATATGATTTTCATTCATATCCATAGGTTTTTGGTCATCCATTTTCATTTTATCCATTTGGCCATTATTCACTGACATCTTATCGTGCATTCCCATATTCATCTTGCCGTCTTTCATATCCATCTTCATTCCGTACTTTTGCATCAGATATTCCGGAGTGTTCTTCTTTTTGTTACCGGCCATTGCAGGTGCGCCCATTTTCATATCCATTTTGGCCATCTGTTTCATCATTGCCACCTTATCGGGCCTGTCAATTCTTTTTGCCGGATACAGGGTTCCTTGGCCCAAGCGCAACGAAGTGCTTCCAGAGCCATCCTGTGCCGTGGCCGTCACCTCCAAGGTACCCTCGGGAACGGTAACGATAACATCATAGGTCTCGGCAATACCAAAAAGGAAACGAGTTTTGGAAACCGGTTCCACATCGATACCATCACCGGAGACCACCATAGGGTTGCCGCCACCGAAATCCATCCAATAATAGGTGGAAGCGGAGGCATTAATAAAACGAAGCCGCACTTTTTCGCCCGCCTCGAATTCTGGATATTCCGCCAAAATTTTCCCATTGGTCAGAAATGCCGGATAATAGATATCGGCTATATCCGCACCTTCCATACGGTCTCTCCAAAACTTGAGTTGAGCACCAAATGCACCCTCTTTGATGACCCTCCCCAAAGGAACCGCCGTACCTTTTTTTACTTGATACCACTCATTCCCGCGCTTAAGGTTTCGCAGTACGTTCATTGGTTTTTCGTTGGTCCAGTCAGAGAGTACCACGACCAAATCCTTATCATATTCCAATGTTTTTTCCTTGGGCTGAATCATAATGGAGCCATAAACACCCTTTTGTTCTTGGAGCATCGTATGCGAATGGTACCAGTAGGTACCCGATTGGTTAATGGGTATTCTATATTGAAAAGTGGTTCCAGGTTCTATTGGGGGTGTGGTCAAATAGGGAACCCCATCATAAAAATTGGGGAGTATCAATCCGTGCCAGTGTACCGATGTTTCAACATCCATTTTATTGGTTACGTTGATGATGGCCAAGTCGCCTTCGGTAAATTCCAAGACTGGGCCGGGAATACTACCATTGATGGTCATCCCGTTTGCCGTTACTCCTCCAAGCGTTATTTTATTATTTTCCAAAACAAGACTGTATTCCTTAACAGGTCGCCCCTCTTCCTTTCTATCCTGTCCGTTAGTTCCCACTTGGGCGAATACCGTAGAAGAAAACAGGAGTAATGTGATAATTCTTAGTAATTTCATAGTTTTCTCATTGTTATTGTTCAACAAAAATATTACTGGTATTCAGTATGTTGTATCATAATTCTGGTTCATATCTATACAATTTTGTCCAAAGGATTTCTAAAATTTTTCTGGCCATCCTTGTAGTCGCTAAGGCTCATTCCAGTCTCGCTTTTAAATTGTTTGCTTAAATGATTGACGTTGCTGTAATCGAGCATCTGGCTTATTTCCGTAAAATTGTATTCGGGTGTCTGGATAAGTTCCTTGACCTTTTCTATCTTCAGTTTGATAAAATATTTTTCAATAGTGATGCCCTCTGTAATGGAAAACACCTTGCTGATTTTCGAATAGTCCCTTTGTAATTTATCCGCAAGAAAATCTGATAGCTTACCGTTAATCTCAAGTGGCATCATATTCAGTAACTTTATCAATTCAATTTTTACTTTCTCCGTCAATTTATCCTCGGTCGAAGTGATGAGTGCAAAACCGTTTTCTTTCAATAAATTTTCGAGTTTATCTACATCATGGTCTTCAATATCCAATCGCAAACGGCCTAATTCTACCTGGAGCAAGTCAATGTTATGTGCATTCAATTCATCCTTCAACACCTTGATGCATCGTTCACAAACCATATTTTTTATATAGAAATCCTTGACCATAATCAATTGATTAAATAGTTGATAATTGCCGATTGCACATAATACAATTGCACTGATTCGATTTGGTTCACTTGAAATTTTAACTGCAGTTCCTGAATGTCCAGCACATCGTTAAAATCGATGGTGCCTGTTTCATAGTTCTTTATCAGGATTTCCTCGGCATCCTTTGCCTGATTAAGATTCTTTTGCTGTGTATTGAATTTTATTCGTGCTTGATTGCGTTGCGATGTTGCTTTCGCGAAAGCGGTTTCCAACGTATTCAATCGGTCGTTTTTCTGGGATTCGATTTCCAGTTGTTTCAGTTCGTTCTGTTTGGAAATCGAGGAATAACGGTTGTTGAAAATGGGTATGGACAGCGATACCATTGGCATCACGATATCTTTACCATTATCACTGAAGGTCATATCTGGCCGCTCGGAAACAGGTACATAGTCTAATCCAAAACCGATGTTCGGTGCGCTTTCCTTTTGGTTGAGCAATTCCGATTGCTCGATGGATTCGTAAAGCCTGTCGTATTTGAGCAGTTCGGGATTGAGTGCCAAGCCTTCTTCGCTATACATCGGGTCTTCCGTCGGAATGGTGATTTCTGGGACGACTGCCACGGCAATACTTTCTTTGCGATTCAAGAGATTGTTGAAGCTCGCCTGTTCCGCCAAATAGTCTTCCTGCAAAACTTCTTTTTGCTGTTGCAGTTCGTTCTGTCGAATCTGTAATCGCAACACATCCACCGCAGAGGCTTTCCCAACTTCAACCGAGGTCAGTGCCAGCCGTTGGTAGGTTTGTAGCAGTTGGACATTCTCATCGAGCACATCCTGCTTTGCCCTGATGGAATACAGTTGGTAATAGGATTGGGCGACCGAGAGTGCCAGTTTTCTTTTGGCAATGGCAATTTCCACAAACTCGGTTTCCGCCATCGAACCCGCATAGTTTTCCCGAGCGGTTATAGTGCCGAACCACGGCAACATCTGCGAAATAGAGAACCTTGCCCGTTGCGCACCCGTTCTTGTTTCGGGTTCGCTTACAAAATAGCCCGCACTTACTGTAGTATTGGGTAGTGTATTGACCTCATTGACCTTTTTCTCGGCAATATTGTACCGCAGCTCGTAGGCTTGAATCTCAGGATTGTTTCTTTCGGCTTCTTGAATGTAGGATTGTAATTGTTGCGCCTGCCCGCCGATTGAAATCAGTCCAATGCTCAATATTAGCAATGCGTTCAGGAGGGCTTTCGCACTTCGTGTTCGCTCAGCATAAACTTCAGCGGAAACAAGCAACAATCCAATTATGATTTTTATATTTTTCATTTGCTCGTGCGTTTAAGTTTATATTCTTCCCGCCAGCTATAAAGGACTGGCAACAGGAAATACGAGGTTACATCAATGAGCATCCCGCCCACAATGGGGATGGCCATCGGAATCATAATATCACTTCCCTTTCCTGTGGATGTCAGCACTGGCAATAATGCCAAAACTGTGGTTACGGTTGTCATCAAACAGGGACGGATACGCTTTCCTGCCGCTTCGCGGGTAGCCTGACGGATACCCGTTTTGTCGTTGGGTTTTTCCCTAACAAAACTCTGGTCGAGATAGGTCGCCATCACCACACCGTCATCCGTAGCGATGCCAAAAAGCGCGATGAACCCTACCCAGACCGCGACGCTCAGGTTAATGGTCTTGATGTTGAACAGCTCGCGAAGGTTTTCACCGAACAAACTGAAATTCAGAAACCAATCCTGTCCGTATAGCCAAATCATCACAAAGCCACCTGCGAAGGCTATGGCGATACCGGTAAACACCATCAATGAGGTGGATACGGACTTAAACTGAAAGTACAGAATGAGGAATATGATTATCAGGCACAGGGGTACCACGACGGACAAGGTTTTCTCGGCACGTAACTGGTTTTCGTAAGTTCCGGTAAACTTGTAACTGATGCCCTTGGGAACGGTCAGTTCACCGTTGTCTATTTTGTCCTGAATCATTGCCTGGGCGTTTTCCACCACATCCACTTCGGCAAAGCCGTCGCGTTTATCGAACAGGACATAACCTACCAAAAACGTATCCTCGCTTTTGATAACCTGTGGGCCTTGCTCATATCGAATATCAACCAATTCGCCTAATGGAACAGGACTGCCTTTTTCTACGGGAACGTAGATGTTCTTTAAGTCGGTCGGGTTATCACGTAGCTCACGGGGATAGCGTACCCGAACCGCATACCGCTCTCGGCCTTCCACCGTCTGGGTCAGGGGCATTCCGCCAACGGCCACTTGCAGGATTTCCTGCACGTCCATAATCGAAACACCGTAACGTGCCAGTTGTTCCCTTTTAATATCGACCAATAGATAGGGCTTGCCCACGATACGGTCTGCAAATACGGCCTGTTCCTTGACCCCTTCGGCCTGTTTCAAAATTTCTTCGAGCTTAAGTCCGAACGCCTCGATCTCACGTAAGTCCTGCCCCTTGACCTTGATGCCCATCGGCGCACGCATTCCCGTCTGTAGCATCACCAAACGGGTTTCAATGGGCTGTAGTTTGGGTGCGGATGTGACGCCGGGTAATTTTGTTACCCTAACAATTTCGTTCCAGATATCATCCGGGCTTTGGATTTCAGGTCGCCAGTTGCGGTAGTACTCGCCATCGTCATCGGGAATCAATTCGTTTCTTGTGACGGTAGTTTGCAATTGAGATGCTTCATAATTGGCATCGTTTTCTACTTCATTGTTCGGATTGATATGTAACTTTTCGTTTTTCAACACAAACAGTCCGTCATCATTTACCCGATAGCGTTGCCGTTCCCCTGAAGCGTTGCGCATATACTCGGACTTGTACTGAATCACGTTTTCGTACATCGAGAGCGGTGCAGGATCGAGTGCAGATTCTGTTCTTCCTGCCTTTCCGACCACAGTCTCGATTTCAGGGATGGTGGCCACGGCCATATCCAATTGCTGCAAGACCCGTTTGTTTTCTTCAACCCCAGCGTGTGGAAGCGACGTAGGCATCAGCAGGAACGAACCCTCGTTGAGAGCTGGCATAAATTCCTTGCCCGTGTTGCGCATAATGAAGAAACCGAGAACAAGCAGCGTAGTAGGAATCACAAGAAACAACAACCTGTTTTGCAATGCCCATTTCAAGATACGGTCGTAGTATTTCCTGAGCAACGAAAAGATGCCCAGAACCCCAAAACAGCTTACAGCCACAAAAATTAGGTTCATTGTCAGGCTACGGTCAAACCCGAGGGGTCGCCAGTATTCCGCCAATAGAAACACTACGGCAATGGTAGCGATAGCCGTATTTATAAGATTTTTTTGCTTCCGCGAAAGCGTAACACGCATTGATAGAAAGGCTACTGCACCAAAAGCGACAAGTACCAATCCTATCCAATATCCGAAGACTACGGAAGTGAATCCCAATAGAATCAAAATTCCATTGATGGCATATTTGAGCCGCTCCCGCATTTTCCTTTCCCTAAAAAAAGTTGCCGCAAAAGGTGGTATAAGAAACAGTGCAATAACCAATGCCGCAGCGAGTGCCATTGTTTTGGTAAAAGCAAGGGGTCGGAACAATTTTCCCTCGGCACCTACCATTGTAAACACCGGAAGGAAACTGATTATCGTAGTCATTACCGCTGTAACGATAGCGCCCGAAACTTCGGCGGTGGCATTATAGACGATTTCGTTAGTGGTATAGGCTTTGCCGTTTTCATTTACTCGTAAGCCTTCATCTTCCAGATGGCGGATCATATTCTCGGCAAGGATGACACCCACATCGACCATGGTACCGATGGCAATGGCGATTCCAGAGAGGGCGACGATGTTCGCGTCTACATTAAAAAGTTTCATCGTGATAAATACCATTAATACCGCCACAGGTAGCAGTCCAGAAATCAGGATAGAGGCTCGAAGATTGAAAACCATAATGATAATGACCAAAATAGTAATCAGGATTTCCAAGGTCAGGGCCTCGTTGAGCGTACCCAAAGTTTCCTGAATGAGTTCGGTACGGTCGTAAAAGGGGACTATGGTTACTTGTGAGGTTTTACCGTCTGCCAGTTCCTTTGAGGGAAGTCCCGCACTTAATTCGTTGATCTGTTCCTTTACATTATTGATGACTTCCAAAGGGTTGGCACCGTAGCGAGCGACAACCACACCGCCTACAACTTCGGCACCTTCTTTGTCTAATATCCCACGTCTGGTAGCCGGACCTAAATGGACATTGCCCACATCCTTAATTCTGATGGAGGTGAAATTTTCGGAATCGACTACGGCATTTTCGATATCTGAAATGGATTTTACATAACCCAGACCGCGTACCAGGTATTCGGCCTTGTTCATTTCCAAGGTCTGTGCACCAATATCCTGATTGCTTTCCTTGACCGCCTTTACGATATCGGCCAGACCGATATTATACTGCCGCATCTTTTCGGGGTAAACATCTACCTGATATTCCTGAACATAACCGCCTATGGATGCCACTTCCGATACGCCGCTTGCAGAAGAGAGTGCATATTTTACGTAATAGTCCTGTATGCTGCGAAGTTCCTGCAAATCCCATCCGCCCGTTACATTTCCATCTTTATCACGACCTTCGAGGGTGTACCAGAAAATCTGACCCAATCCCGTAGCATCCGGACCCAAGGCGGGATTCACACCATCGGGCAATAGACCACTTGGAAGAGAATTTAGCTTTTCAAGGATGCGGCTACGCGACCAGTAGAATTCGATATCCTCTTCAAAAATGATATAGATGCTCGAAAACCCGAACATCGAGGAACTGCGGATGGTCTTAACACCCGGAATCCCTAACAGGGATGTGGTAAGCGGATAGGTAATCTGATCCTCGATGTCCTGTGGGGAACGCCCTTGCCATTTGGTAAAAACAATCTGTTGGTTTTCGCCGATATCGGGTATGGCATCCACGGCTACAGGGTCGCTGGGCAATAATCCTGTTTCCCAACTAAATGGTGCGTTGACGATGCCCCAGCCCACAAATAGGGCGAGCATCAAAACTGCAACTAGCTTGTTTTCGATAAGAAATTTTATGCTTTTATTCAGCATATTGGATGATAATTAGACAGTTATACAAAGGGATTGTCTTGCGGCATTCTGAAAATAGAACACAACAAAACGAGCCCAAAACGGAAGTACCGAAGGGCAAATAATTTACTGTCTAAAAATCAAATTAAATATGTCTCGTACAGGGTCTGCACGTCCCGTTCAATAAAGGGGGGTGAGTAATCCTTGAAGGGAACGATGTTTTCATCAAGTCCTTCAAAGAGATTGATATAGGTGTAGAAAAATGTGGCAACGAAAGTCTGTTGCTCGAATGTCAGTTTGTTGAATGAAGTTTTTAGATCGTCTTGTCCTTCCTTGACAATCTGTTGGTCGGTACAACAAGATTTTTCGGTCATCGAAGGATTTTCACAGCTTTTGGCCGGCTGTGCTTTTTCCATCCCACAACCTTCGGCTTTTGTAAAAAGACTAAAATCGACCAGAGAGTCCCCACAATAGTGCATATCCACCGTAAACGACATTGTAGTGAACAACACCACAAATGCCATCAAAACGGATAATATTTTATGGAAAACCTTTTTCATCGATGTAAAATTACAAAATTTTAACAGTTCTTATTGTGATTAACAGAACTTTAATTTCAGGGTTTCTGCATTCTGCGCTATTTCCATTTACCCAAAACAATGAGCAATCGTTTTAATTGTAGCAGTTGATTTTCATTTTTAAAATGTTCGTGAGCCAACATTGTTTTTAGTTGAGCAGTCGCTTTTTCTGAAGGAAATCCTGAAGTCTCGCAAAGTTTGTGAAACTTTTGCATTTCTTCAAGCTTAAACTTTGCTTTTTCAACAAATCGTTCGGCATTGTCATCCTCTTCATAGCTTGATTGAATCTCGAAATGTCTTTCAATCGTTCCCGGCTTGCCAATTATTAATTTTTCCGCATTACTCTGGATAATTGCGTTCGTAGTAAAAACGTAATCCCTATCATGAACCATTCTATTAATTCTTGTCTGACCATCGGCTATATTATTGGGAAAGATTTCCAGATAATATTTTGTGTCCAAAGGCAAGGTTATTACCGAATCGGGATTGAACAGACCTTCGAATCGTGTTGAATTCATGCCACGTATCGAAAGGGGATTATCGCAAGTAATCAATGGCGCATTGGCATCATTTATTTGATGTACATTTATGGTGCAATCATATTTGAAGTCCACAAATTCTTTCCATCTTTCCAGATGATTGACTATGAATTTTAGTCTATTGCGCTCTTTGAATTCGTGTCTAACTTTATCAATGTCTTTTTTATTGAATTCGTATTTTTCCTCTTCAAATGAGAACTTTACATCGCCATTAGCATCAGCATAGAGCAACATCCTATCTAAAATCTGGTCAGTGAACGCATTCTGATGATTAAGAACTTTCGGGGTGCGGAAGTAGAGCGATAGGCAAACGTATAATACCTGTCTTTTTTGTTCAGGTGTCAGAACTATTGTCTTTTCATCTACCAGCAGAGCATATATCTTTGGAAATTCTGAATCTACGTGTTCAGCGTAATGAAGTTCCAAAGCATATTTCTTATCGACCTCTGCATTGGGAATAGTATAGAGGTTTTTTTTGAAGCAGATGCTTTTCGTGCTGATGTATTCTAAAAGAAATTCGTCTTCTAGTTTGTAGGCATCCACGAAATAGTTTCCGTTTTTACCCTCAACACCAAAATTTTTAAGGTAGGAGCGAGGGATATAATGCTGTTTTATTGGTTCATTTTTAGGCATAATGGAATATAGTATTTCTTTTATAATATATCATTCCCACTTCTTTTTCTGCAACCGCACCGCATTAAAAATAGCCAGCAATGCAACCCCAACATCTGCAAAAACAGCTTCCCACATTGTTGCTAAACCACCTGCGCCGAGAATAAGAACGATAACTTTCACTCCAAATGCCAAACCAATATTCTGCCAAACAATCTTACGCGTTGAGCGTCCAATTTTAATCGCTCTTGCTATTTTGCTTGGTTGGTCGGTCTGGATGATAACATCTGCTGTTTCTATTGCCACGTCGCTGCCCAAGCCTCCCATTGCGATACCTACATCACTTGCCGCAAGCACCGGTGCATCATTGATGCCGTCGCCAATAAATGCAACTTTGGTATTGGGTTGCTTTTTCAACGTTTCCACTTCGTTAAGCTTATCTTCTGGTAGCAAACCCCCTTTTGCCCAATCGATTTTCAATTCTTTTGCGGTCTTTTGAGTTATGGAATCCTTATCGCCGGAGAGCATAATAATCTTGGAAATACCCGATTCCCTAATTTGCTTTATGGCCTGATGCGCATCTTCCTTCAGTTCATCGGCAATGGTCACGTAGCCTGCAAATTTTCCGTCATTGGCGACCATGACGATAGACTCAACAATACTATCGGTTTCAGAGGGAACGTCTATTCCGTTTGCGGTCATCAGAGCCTTGTTGCCGACCAACACGGTCTTTCCGTTGACCGTACCTTTTAAACCTTTTCCGGCTACTTCTGAAACTTCGGTCGCTTCAAAATCCGCACCGTCTGCCTTGTATTCCAAAATTGCTTTGGCAATCGGATGGGTAGATTGTTCTTCCATGGCCATTAGGTACTGCATAAATTCAGCTTCGGTAAAAGCCGAGCTGTTTACCACTTCCTTAATCTTAAATACCCCCTTGGTTACCGTTCCTGTTTTGTCCATTACAACGGTATTTACCTTGGTCATTGCATCGAGAAAAGATGCTCCTTTGAACAGAATCCCGTTTCGAGATGCCGCACCCAAACCACCGAAATAACCCAATGGAATCGAAATGACCAATGCACAGGGACACGAAATCACGAGAAATATCAATGCTCTATACAGCCAATCCCTAAACACATAATCATCAACAAAAAAGTAGGGCAAGAATGTTAGACCGATAGCTAGGAAAACAACGATAGGTGTATAAATCCGTGCAAACTTTCGGATAAACAATTCTGTCTTTGATTTTCGTGCCGTTGCATTTTGTACCATATCGAGAATACGCGCAATGGAACTGTCCTTGAATTCCTTGGTCGTTTCCACTTCGATAACACCATCGAGGTTGATGCTACCTGCAAAGACCTTTTCATTCTTTGCAATGGTATCGGGTTTGCTTTCTCCGGTCAACGCCGCAGTATTAAACGAGCCTTTTTCCGAAAGTAGGATGCCATCAAGCGGTACTTTCTCGCCGACACGTACCTGAATTTTCTCGCCAATGAAAACAGTTTCCGGATTAACTGAAACAAAGTCACCATCACGATGTACCAGTGCTTCATTGGGGCGTACGTCGAGCAAAGCCTTGATGTTTCCCTTGGCACGGTTGACGGCGGCATTCTGGAACAGTTCGCCTACGGCATAGAACAACATCACGGCCACACCTTCGGGATATTCACCTATGGCAAAAGCCCCCAAAGTGGCAATAGACATCAAGAAAAATTCCGTGAAGAAGTCGCCGTTTTTTATACTTTTCCAGCCTTCAATAATAACGGGAAACCCAACAGGAATATAGGCTACCACATACCAAAGAATACGAATCCAACCCGTGAAAGATGGGAAGGCATCGAAAAAATCGATGGCAATACCCACAATCAGCATTACAAAGCTAAAAATAGCAGGTAGGTAGGTTCTAAATTTTGATGCCTTTTCCGGACTACTGTGGTTATGGCCATCATCGTGGCTGTGTTCGCCAGAATGTTTCCGGGTATCGATATCCCTAAGATTTTGTTTTTTCTTCATCGTGATTTTATTATTCCAGACCTTGATAGGGTTTATATTCTTTGTCCCCAAATTCTTTTTCGATTTGCAGGGTGGTATGCGTTATTTCAAATTTATCGTGCAATTGTTCCCGGATGTCGTATATAAATTGGTCCTCGTGTCCATCGGGAACGACCAGATGGGTAGAAAGTGCCGTTTCCGTGGTACTCATTGCCCAGATATGTAAATCGTGTACTTCTTCGACCCCTTCGATATCCATTAGGAACTTTTCCACTTCATCTTCTGCAATCGAATCGCATTCAAAATAGCCAACATTGCAACACCAACATCTGCGAACACTGCTTCCCACATGGTAGCCAATCCACCTGCACCCAGAATGAGCACGATAATTTCGCATAGTAAGCTATACCTAATATTTACTAGAGTATCACATAGGTAGAAAAGCTACTTAACTATCAGCAATGGGGCCTTGGAGGCATACAGCATTTTTTTTCTTAGCCCCTTTTTGAAAAGTGCCTCAAAAAATCCGTGTTCCCTGTAAAGCAAAACCAATAGGTCTATTGGGGTTTCAGTCAAAAATTCATCGATACCCTCTTCGGGTTTGTCTTCCTGGATAACTGTAAAGAACCATTGCTTAGGTACAAGAAGTTTGCCAAATCTTTCACGAATAAATGCTTTCTCCAGCACCCTTTCCTGTTTGTCCGCTATATGTACAAAGTGCAACTGTGCACTATAGTTTTCCAATAATCTGGACAATATTTCAAAATCTATTTTATAATCCGTACTATCCGTATCCACTGCGACCCCGATACGCCTATACGCAGTATAGCTGGCATCTTCAGGTACGGCCAGTACAGGACAAGGTGCCTTTTGTGTCACCTTTTCGGTAACGGTTCCAATAAAAATTTCATCAAATCCCGAAGCCGTACCCTTGGTACCCATAACGACAAGACTGGTATTCATTTCCTTAGCCAGGCTAGAAATCACATCGACCGTTGCCCCGAAACCGACCATTGCTTGAAATTCCAACTTGTCCAGTTCAGGAAAGCCTCTTAGAAACTTATCCAATTTTTCTTTATTGATTTTTTCTTGTGATGCTGTGGTATCTGTTACATTGTGTGCCATAGTTGCCATCCCGATGGGCGTACCGGATGGATATGCCACTGAATAGGCGTGGACAAAAACCAGTTTTGATTTCAATTTTTGTGCTAGCCCAATTGCGTAGCTCACCGCATTTTTTGAAACCTGTGTAAAATCTACAGGTATTAAAATTCCGTCATCTTTCATATCATTTTGTTTTTATTGATTTGACTCCATTAATCTTTCTTTTTAGGTTTAATTATTCAATTGAAAAGTAGGTAAAAACCATATAGAATTGCATCTAGAAAGGCAATTGTCAGCACCGCAAGGAACATTGCCACAAAAACCAACAGGCAATACCCTTTCTCCTTTCTGGTTCTTACTTTCCTGTTTATTGAATTCCCCTTTTTTTCCTCTAGTCTCCGCTTTCTCCTTTCCCGTGACATATTATACTGTGCTTTACTAAAATCAACGCACCAATGCTATCCCCTAAGGTCATAAAACCATTCTTCTGCACGTTTGATTCCCTCCGTAATGGCCTTCTCACGAGAATACCCATTCTCCTTTACCAATTCTTGTGCAATTTTGAGGGCCTTCTTCCGAACTGACGGCTGTAGGCCATCAAGTTTTGTTTTGAAATCTTCAAATGTCCAGTCCATATTGTATACTTTTTTTAGAGCTTTCGCCCTTCCATCTCTGCTTTTACAATGCCGCGTTCAAGGGCTTCCTCCTTGGAGCATTGGTTTGTCGTATAGTATTCTTCAGCATACTTTACGGCCAATTTGTGGATGTTTTCATCCAGCATATTGAGCCTCATCGAGCAATCTTTAAAAAGTTCGTCTTTCATCTATCAAAAAAGTTTCAACACGTAAAAAACCATGACCAATAAATAAACTATATATGCCGCATCAAATACAAAAATCTGCCAACGAGAGAAACCGTGCAGTTCCTTGCTTTGGTGCACAAATAGTGTGTAAAGCAGCGGCATAAGCCCGACAAAGGCCATGTTGACCCAGAACAGTTCAAAGTCCTCAATGGGGGTGGTTACCAAAGCCAGCGGAAAAAATGCCACCGTCATCGTTACGGCATTGTCTGCAATAACACTGGTGGTGCCCGCTGTCACCTCGCCCCCTTTTACCACGCTCCAGGTCTTGAATATTTCCGGTGCCGTGGTCATTATGCCCGTGATGAAAAGGCCTCCCACGATTTCAGAAATATTTAGGGCAGAAACAATATTTTCGGTCGCCTTCACTATGAAAAAAGCGCCAACTGCTATCGCAAAGGCCCCGGCAATCGATAACCAGACCTGTTTTTTGTTCCATTCTACTTTTTTGCCCTTTTCCTTGCCTTTTATGATTGCGTGGGTCAAGAACGCAGCATAGGCCGCCAGCATAATCCACCCGTCCACATGTTGCAGGCCACGCCAGGGCTTTGGCAGAGTTAAAATGGCCACAAGGGCGATAATGCCCAGATAAGGAAGGGACAGTACGGAAACCGAACGTTTGTTCAACGCCAGAATGTTTTTATCAAGATGTTCTTGATGTTCCTTGTTGTTCTTGAATTGTTTCCTGGAAGCAAAATAAGCTATGGTCACCATCAAGGGAATGGAAATAATATTGGAACCCAATAAGTTGCCCAGGCCAATATCGGAAACGTCCCGTGCCGCACTGGTTATATTGATGGCAACTTCAGGACTGGCCGTTACAAGGGCAAGAAAAGCGGCTCCAGCGGATGCGGTAAGCCCCCATTGCTTGCGGAGCAACTTTAAAGGAGTCAACAATCGATCCGCACCCCAGTGTGCTGCCCAGGCCGCTAGGCCCAAAACGAGTACCCATGGCCATATGTTCATAATTCTGTCATTTTAACATTTCTCTCTTTGCTAGGTTCGATATGGATGTGCACGTCAAGTATCTCGGAATATGACCTGAACAATCTCTCCTTTACTTTGTGTGCAATATCATGGCCCTCGGTCACAGTTAATTCCCCATCGATCCAAATATGCATATCGATATGAAAGGCCGTTCCCATCTTTCGGGAATGGCAGCGCTCTACCCTTACCACTTCAGGAACGGCTTCGGCCAGTCGGATAACCTCATTTCGAAATTCAGGCTCAACAGCTTCGTCCAGCAACTCCCTTACCGATGACCTAGCTATTTTATAGGCATTGAACAGAATAATGCCCGCTGCAATGAGTGCCGCGAAATCATCCGCTATCTCAAACCCTTCGCCACCGATCAATGCTATGGAAATCCCTATAAAAGCGGCTATCGACGTAATGGCATCACTCCTATGGTGAAATGCATCGGCCTTGACGGCCGAACTATTGATTTCATCACCTGTTTTCATGACATAGCGATACAACGCCTCTTTCGTGAGGACAACAAATACCAGTATGAAGAGTGTGAAGGGTGCAGGAGTTTTGTGGGGTACCAGAATATGGTCGATGCTGTCCCTTATAATTATACCACCTGCAATGGTTAGGGCTATGGCAATACCCACCGCCACCAGGGCCTCTATCTTACCGTGTCCGTAGGGATGGTTTTCATCCGGTGGCCTTGACGACCATCTCAACCCGGCCCATAATAGTGCGGATGTCAACACATCCGCTCCGGATTCGATCGCATCGGCAATAAGGGCATAAGAATGCCCGAACACCCCGCCCAAACCTTTAATCAATGCCAATAATGCACTGATCAAAATACCTACGAGGGTAGTTTTGAGTCCTATTCGGGATATGGCATTTGGATTCCTTTCCAAAATCTTTCTTTTGCTATTTCTTTTCTTCCCAATACGTTATTTGGACAATTTTAAAATTCTAATGGCTCCTCGCATCACAAAGGCAAATACAATACCGCCTATGACCAAATCGGGCCATTTACTGTCTAAAAAATAAACCAGCACCCCTGCCAGTATTACCCCGCCGTTCACAATAATGTCGTTTGAGGTAAAGATGGCACTTGCCTGCATATGCGCTTCCTTGCTTTTGGCCTTGTTTATCAACCATAGGGAAACGAGGTTGCCGATAAGGGCGAAAATGGAAACGATAATCATCCATTGGAACAAAGGGGTTTCGCTACTACTCAAAAACCTTCTCACGACTTCCGAAAATCCCAGAAGGGCCAACGCCATCTGAAAATAGCCACTGAATTTCGCCACTTTCTTTTTTCTGGAAATAGCGCCGCCTACGGCAAAAAGGCTCAATGCGTACACAATGGAATCGGCCAGCATATCCAGTGAATCGGCAATTAGACCCATCGAGGAAGAAATCCAACCCGTGGTCATTTCGATAACGAAAAACCCAAAATTGATGTACAAGACCCACCAGAGTATCTTCTTTTGTTTGGTCTCGTCCTCGGAAATAGGTGTTTCCGCCTTCTCCGTTCCCAAGAGTTTTTCTCCCAGCTTCAATTCGCCCAGTGCCTTGTTTACTTCTTGGGCATTCCCCTGATGGTACACTTCCAACCTTCTATTCGGAATGTCAAAGTCCAAATATTTGATTTGAGGGTTTGACTCCAGTTTCATCCTTATCATCTGTTCTTCGGAAGGGCAATCCATTTGACTTACCTTAAAAGTGCTTTTATTTATATCGGACATTTAAATAATCTGTATTAAATTCTACGGTTGGTGTTTTAAATCTTTACTTATTTGTGGGATTCCATATATTTTTCCAAAATCGATTTTAAGCTTTCCAAATAATCGACGAACGAATTATAAGTCGGTTTTGCTTCATCATCTACGGAAATCGTTATGGGATTCTCATCCAAATACCGATAGAGTTCGGGATATTCTTGTTCTATCCTTACTGTCAATTCGTTGATTTCTTGGGTTAGCTTCTGAATTTTCTTCATCATCTTATATTTTATATGGTATTACTTGCCCCAATATTTATATATGCAATGCCCTATCTTCGGTAGCGGCCAGAAAGGCTTCCTTAAAGGTTTCTGAAAATGCGGGATGCCCATGCGGCATCCGTGCGATATCCTCTGCCGCTGCCCTGAATTCCATTATCGCCAAAACACAAACCAATAATTGTTATATCATATTTTTCTATAGTTGTATTTTTTTTGGTTAAATAAGGTGGAAGAACCTTGAACTTGACTCTTAGGCGCAAGGGTTCAAAGTTCTGGAACTCCCACCTGTTATTTTTCCTTACATTTCACGCATATCCCTTTTAATACCAAGTTGACATCGTTTATTTTATAATCACTTGGTAAATTTTCTTCCGGTATTTTATTTGGCAAACAGATTGTTTTCTTACATTCGGTACAATGAAAATGCAGATGTAAATCCGTACCGTATTTACTTTTTGTATTTTCATCAGAAATCGCAAATTTTGCTACGCCCGTACCATCATTAATCTGATGAATTAGTCCTTTATCCTCAAAAATCTTAAGGTTGCGATAAAAGGTCGTTCTGTTTGCTGTTTTATTGGTTTCGCTCTTTTCGGCAAAGACCTTTTTTAAATCGGAAAAGGACACGGCACTTTGCTTCCTCCTCAGATACCTGTATATCTTGGACCTCATTTGAGTAGGGCGAATACCGTGATTTGACAATATTTTTTCCGTTTTGGTCATTTTAAGCTTGATTCAAAAGCAATCTCCTTTATTACATTTATTTCCTATAGGCGAGCAAGCTCAATGCATTGACCACCACTACCAACGTAGAGCCTTCGTGAACCGCCACGGCTATGCCGATACTTGCCCAGCTCATTATGGTCGCAGGGATTAAAAAGGCTACAACCCCCAAACTTACCCATAAGTTTTGCCTGATAATAGCTTTTGCTTTTCTGCTCAAACCAATGGCAAAGGGTAGGGTTTCCAGTTTATCGGCCATCAGCGCTATATCTGCTGTCTCTAAAGCCACGTCGCTTCCCGCTGCACCCATTGCAATACCAACGGTACTGTTTGCCATAGCAGGTGCATCATTAACACCATCGCCCACCATTGCCAGTTTATTTTCCTGTTCCGCAAGTTTTTTGATGGCCTCCACTTTTTCTTCGGGAAGCAGGCTTCCGCGTGCTTCGGTCAACCCGATTTCCTCGGCTACAGCGTCGGCCACTTTCTGGTTGTCGCCCGTAAGCATTATCATTTTCTTGATGCCTATTTCCTTTAGTTGGGCCAGGGTTTCCTTGGCTTTTTCCCGTGGGGTGTCCATCAGCCCGAGCATCCCTATAAATTCATCGCCCCTTTTTATTAGCATCGTGGTCTTTCCTTCCCCTTCAAGTGCTCTTACCTTTTCTGATACATCGCTGGGAACACCTTTATCAATATCCTCAAAAAGCTCAAGATTGCCTATGTAAATGGAATTCCCTTGATAGTTTGCCTTTATGCCCTTGCCCTGTACGGCCTCCAAATCATCGGCATCCGGAATCTTGGTGTCCTTCCCAAGCCGCTCCATCCCATCCCATACAACTGCCTTTGCCAGGGGATGGTCGCTCAGTTCCTCAACCGCAATAGCAATTTCCAACAGTTCATTTTTATCTATGTTGCCAAAACTTTCGACATCGGTAAGTTTTGGTTTTCCTTCGGTAAGTGTTCCCGTTTTGTCAAAAGCGAGAGCGGTAAGTACCCCTAAGTCTTCCAAGGGGCGACCGCCTTTTATCAAAACCCCGCCTCGTGCTGCTCTTGCCACACCACTCAATACAGCAGATGGCGTAGATATAGCCAAGGCACAAGGACTGGCTGCCACAAGTACCGCCAGGGAACGGTACAGGCTTTCATTCCACGTTTCATCAATGACCAGGAAAGCAAAATTCAATAGTATGACCAATAAGATTACCGATGGCACGTAGTACCGCTCAAACTTGTCGGTCAATAATTGTGTGGGCGATTTTTGGTCCTGGGCCTCTTGAACCATAGTGACCAAGCGGTTGAGGGTAGAATCTTTTGCCTCTTTAATCACCTTTATTTCGAGGGTGTTGTTGCCATTGATGGTTCCTGAAAAAACACGGTTCTCGTCGGGAATATCGCTTTTTGCTGTATATTCCTTATCGGGATTTTCTATTGGTGTTTTGTCCACCGGAACGCTTTCCCCGGTAATGGGTGACTGGTCTATACTACTATTGCCCTTTACAATAACACCATCAGCAGATATTTTACTGTTGGGGCGTACCACGATAGTATCACCTATCTGTAACTCTTCTATACCGACTTCAACGGTATCGTCATCCTTCTTTAATAGTGCGGTTTTAGGCGCAAGGTCTGTTAACGCTGCAATGGACTTTTTTGCCTTGCCCATTGCGTAGTTTTCCAGTGCGTGACCCAGACTGAAAAGGAAGAGCAACAAGGCACCTTCTGCCCATTCGCCCAAATAGGCGGCTCCTGCAGCTGCGACCAGCATCAGGAAATCGATTTCAAATTCGCCTTTGGACACTTTGGTAATGGCCTCCTTTAGGGTAAAATAACCTCCAAAAAAATAGGCTGCAATATAGAGCCCAAAAGGGATGTTAGCTGAAACCCCTGTATATTTTTCCAACAGGAAACCTGTAATTAGTGTGACCCCACTTAAAATTGCAAAATAGAGCTCCGTGTTTTTGCCGAAGATGCCGCCGTGGTCGTGATTGTGGCCATCGCCTTTGCTGTGTTTTTCCTTGTCTTTCATATTATTAATGGTTTTGTTATTGTTAATTAAGATTTAATCCAGTTTTGGGCTTGTAATTTGTTAAAGGTTAACATTTTTGCTATTTCCAATTCATTTTTTGCAAACGTATTGCATTGAGAATGGCAACGAACGAAACACCTACATCGGCAAACACAGCCTCCCACATCGTAGCCAAACCGATGGCACCCAAAATGAGAAAAATCCCTTTTACCCCAAAAGCAAGACCAATATTTTGCCATACGATACGGCGTGTTGAGCGTCCAATTTGGATTCCTCGGGCCATCCTGCTCGGCTGGTCGGTCTGGATGATAACGTCTGCGGTCTCTATGGCCACATCGCTGCCCAAACCACCCATTGCAATACCCACATCACTGGCTGCAAGCACGGGTGCATCGTTGATGCCGTCGCCCATAAATGCTACCGTGGATTCAGGTTGTTCCTTGAGCTTTTCGACCTCGTTGAGCTTATCTTCGGGTAGCAAGCCGCCTTTGGCCCAATCAATATTCAGTTCCTTGGCAACTTGTTGGGTTATGGAATCCTTGTCTCCTGAGAGCATTATGATTTTAGCTATTCCGGCCTCCCGAATCTGTTGAATGGTGTGATGTGCGTCTTCCTTAAGTTCATCGGCAATGGTCACATAGCCTGCGAATTTTCCATCGATGGCGACCATCACTATAGATTCGACTATCACATCGGTTTCAGGGGGAATATCAACACTATTGGAAGTCATCAATGCTTTGTTGCCGACCAAGACCTGCTTATGGTTGACCGTGCCTTTTAATCCCTTACCGGCAACTTCAGAAACTTCGGATGCCTTAAAATCAGTACCGTCCGCCTTGTATTCCAGAATTGCCTTTGCAATGGGGTGAGTAGATTGTTCTTCCATCGCCATCAGGTATTTCATAAATTCCACTTCCGCAAAAGCGGATGTATTTATCACTTCCTTAATCTTAAAGACCCCTTTGGTAACGGTTCCGGTTTTGTCCATCACCACAGTATTCACTTTGGTCATTGCATCGAGAAAGGATGCACCTTTGAACAGGATTCCGTTGCGCGATGCCGCACCCAGACCGCCGAAATAGCCCAGTGGAATGGAAATGACCAAGGCACAAGGGCAGGAAATCACCAAGAAAATTAAAGCTCGGTATAGCCAATCCCTAAACACATATTCATCGACAAAAAAGTATGGTAACAAAGTGAGCGCGATAGCAAGGAAAACCACGATAGGCGTATAAATCCGTGCAAACTTCCTGATAAATAATTCGGTCTTCGATTTCCGGGCCGTGGCATTCTGTACCATCTCCAGAATACGGGCGATGGAACTGTCCTTGAATTTCTTGGTGGTTTCTACTTCGATGACACCGTCGAGATTGATGCTTCCCGCAAAGACTTTTTCGTTCTGTGTTATGGTGTCGGGTTTGCTTTCGCCAGTAATGGCAGCTGTATTGAGCGATGCTTTGTTTGATAACAGTTTGCCATCCAACGGGATTTTTTCGCCCACCCGTACCTGTATCTTCTCGCCAATATTGACCGTTTCGGGATTGACGGAAACGAAGTCCCCATTACGATAGACCAATGCCTCGTCCGGTCGTGCATCCAGAAGCGCCCTAATGTTTCCTTTGGCACGGTTTACGGCAGCATTTTGGAACAGTTCGCCCACGGCATAGAACAACATCACGGCAACACCCTCTGGATATTCGCCTATGGCAAATGCTCCCAAGGTTGCGATGGACATCAGGAAAAATTCTGTAAAGAAATCGCCATTTTTAATACTTTCCCATCCCTCCTTGATGACGGGAAAGCCAACAGGGATGTAAGCCACCGTGTACCACACAATCCTGACCCATCCCTTAAAGAAAGGAAAGGCATCGAAATAGTCAATGGCAATACCAACTATGAGCATCACAAAGCTGAAAATTGCCGGTAAATAGGTTTTGAGCTTTTTTTCGCTTGCTGAAATTACAGTGGACTGTTTCCCTTTTAGCTCCCGTAGCTGTAGTTTTTTCTTTTTCATCCTTTTGTTGAGACCCAGGTCATTGCCTGCTCTTTATTTTTAATATCAAAAAATTTAACTTCAGACTTTATGAAAAAATCAGTTGCCTTCGCGGCCCATTCCTGCCATTTTTTGTTGCCCACAAAAGCCATCTTGCCATAATCTCCCAAGTGTGCCGAATCAATCTTTAGGTCTTCCCAAAAGCCTTTAAGGGTATAGCCTTCAAAATCTTCCATTTCAAAATAGAAATCCACTTTATGGCCTTTTTCAATGATGTTGTGGATGAGCGGATGTATCTTTTCCATATCCTTTTCCGTAAGTTTTCCGCTGATTTTAGCGGCAACAAGGTTCTCTTGCTTTAAATTTAAGATCTGTAACATATTCATAAATTTTAAATTGTTCTATTGAAGCTTCGCCGTCAAGCTCAGCAAAGCAGCCCTCCAATCCGGCTATTAGCGTTAATTCAGGTTACACCTTATTATTATAAAACGTAATATGTTTCAGGTTTCTTTTTCTCGGGGATGTCATCATCACCTGTCATCTCCTTTAGATTAATTTCTATAGTTTGGGCCAAATCGGTCATTGGTGTGTCCATTGGGTTGTTTTCAAACGGATCCTGCATTAAAATTGATGTTTTCTCAATGGCTATAAAGATGATAGGGATAGCGACGGTAAGCCCAATTTCCACAGAGAGGTAATTATCAGACAGGCCGAATGGAAGCATTGTGGCAAATACATAAATGATGAGGTGGATCAACAGGCTATGTGCCTTGGGGAATACCGTGTTTTTAATCCTTTCGCATTTGCCCATTGAATCGCATAACCTAGCGATTGTACTATCTATCTGTACTTGCTGATAGTCGTTCACTTGGTTTTCCTTTTTTGCAATTGCCAATGCTTCTGAATGCTTTAATAGTATAGCATTGGGAACATTTTGGTCATTAATGTCCTGAATTTTTAAATAGCCAGCTACCTTAGGGGAAAAGTCCACTTTCCTTAAGGACTCACCCAGTGCATAGCACCACACAATTTGTCGTAAAACTATTTCTTTAATCCTAAATTCATACTGACTATCCTGCCGGTCATAAAAGGTTATGCCCTGTCGTACCAAAGTACGAGAGTCGTTGACAATGGCGCCCCAAATAATACGGGCTTCCCACCAGCGTTCATAGGCTTGATTGGTCCTGAAACCTAACAGTAGTGCCACAGCAGTCCCGAAAACCCCTGTAACGGCTATAGGTATCGAAATTTTACTTAGAAAACCGAATTGGTCTAAAATACCCATAGTTATGGCATAAAACACAATAAATAAAATGTCATATTTAATATATTTAAGAAAGGACCAGATGGATATCCGTTTATTTAAGAGCATTTTTTATTTGTTAAATTACTGGTTGTCCAATTTTAAAACCATTTGTGCAAACTGCACTTCTATGGTATCATCTATACCTTTTATGATGGAATCCAAGCCTGTATCAGCCACCAAAACCTGTCCTCTGGCACTTATCAAACACGACATACTTACGCCTTGTTCAATATGTGTAATGGTTGCTTTAAATTGTGATTTAAAGGCTTTTCCTTGATAAGTAACATCTATCAGCCAATTAAAGTCGATAGGGTCGTGCCGTTTTGACAAAAAATCAACAGAAGGCACCGTACCGGTAAACCGAAGCATTAAGGGGTCTTCCTCCCCTGCCAGCATAGCTTTGATTTCAGGGTTGTTGGTCGATAGCGTTTTAAGGTCGAGTACCCCACTGACCACTTTGGAATCATAGTCGAGATATAAGGCCAGTTTGTGGCTTTCTGCCTTAAAGGGTACACTATCGACCCTTGCCATCATCTCAACGTGGCCTTCTTCGGTCCTGTAAATTTTTTGGGCGTTCGCATTGAGAATACCAAAAAATAGAATTATCAATATATAGTACTTCATCGGTTGTTATTTATTGATGCGTTCAGTACCGCAATTAGGACAAAATTTTGCTTCGACTGGCACACTCTCGTTACAATTGCTGCAGTTGGACTTGCCTAAAGGTGAACCGCACTTTTTACAAAAGGCTGCATTTTCATCATTTTTCTCACCACAGGCTGTGCAACGAATCATAACCTTTGCATCTGAACTATCTTCCCTATAGCCATAACCGCGTTTATTGTGATGCCCACGGGAATGATGGCCTCCGTTTTGAAAGCCTCGAAATAAATGTTTTAAAAATCCCATATCAATATATCTTTTAGTTTATTCTTTTATTAACCAGCCAATACCTGTCATCAGTCACTTTCAATCCATATTTTGGCTTCCTGTTTTTGGTCTGAACCAAAATATTTGATTTCGGCATTGCAAAATGGTTTCATAAATTGGGTGGCCCACTTTCGCCACTTTTTTTCGCCGACCAATGCTATTTTTTCATACTCCTTTTCGTGGTCAACATCTTTAGAGAAATCTTTCCATAGCCCATCTATATGCCAGCCTTGAAAATCGTTCATCTCAAAATACCACCGAACCTTTAATCCTTTTTCAAGAATACTATGGATAAGCGGATGTATTTTTTCAAAGTCGTACTGGTTGAGTTTACCGCTAGCCTTTGTGGTAACCACATTTTCGCTCTTTATGTCTGTAATCTGTAACATCTTTTAAAATTAATATTATTATTAGTGCATTGTAAGTGCAAATATCCATTGGCTTTACACTTACTTTTTTTAATTATAAAGTGCCTTCTCTTTTCCTAAGTACAAGATGGCTTCGGGCAAATCGAGTTCGTGCGTGGCATTGCCTGTGCGTATATAAAACCGTGACCTCCCGTCCTGACTTAGATAGACCGGTATTTTGGCCGGGGCTATTTCTATGTAGCACACGTCATTTTCTCCATATCTGTAAAAAGATACATTTACTGCCATACACAAATGGGCACCCACTTTCAGAGATACCAACTGCATCAGGTATTGCTCAAAACCATCTGTGTCAGGTTTTTTCAAGGTGTCAAAATCCTGGTTTAGAACGAGGATGTTGCCGTTATCGTCTACTCCTATAAGCAAATTACCACCGTTGGTGTTCATAAAACCCGCTATGGTCTTGATAATTACAAATTCCAACTGTTTATTCACTTTGGATTGACGTAAATCCCATCGCAGACTTGATTTGAACTCCACCAAATCATTCTCGCCTTTTTTAATGAGTTCCAGCAGGGTTTGCCCATCCATCCGTTTCCTGTTCAGTTGAAAAATCTTTTTTCTGAAAAAGACCATCAAGGCAAGGCTGCTTCCCAATATTCCGAACAACAGGTTTTTAAGGACTTGGTCAACATCGGTAAAACCCCATACGGTTTCAAAAGCCTCGCCAAGATAGCTTGGCCAGTGACCGGAATCGCCCGACCGGTCAAAGAGAAAAAGGGATAGGCCCAAGGGTTGCAGTATAAAGACCCCAAAGGCAAAGCCTGCCAAAAGCCATATCCCTATTTTTCTTCTTTGCATAGATAACGGTGTTATGGTCGTTCGGTCAAAAGCAAAACACTGTTATTTTTTGTCCTTTAACAGGAACGTCTTGCGTTTCTCAAACTCCTCTTCGTCGATTTCGCCGCGGGCGTACCGCTCCCTCAGGGCTTCCATTGCCCTGTCCTTTCTGTTTTTCTGTCCCGGTGTGGGGTAGGGAATCAGGAATATCCAGAAGATGAGGATTATCCATAACCCCCACCATATCCAGTGCATTCCCCCAAAATACCAATCGTCCATCATAATTTTCTAGATTTAAAGATTCATGTTTCAGTTACTATTGCTATTGCTTGTTTGTTCGAGCCAGTTGTTGGCCATGTTTCCATCTTCAGGTCCGAAATATTTTATGTGGGCTTCACTAAACGGCAATAGCGATTCGGTAAACCGTTCTTGCCATGTTTTTTCGCCCACCAAGGCTATTTTCTTAAGCCGTGCTTCTTCGGGAAAGGAAATATCCAACCTCTCACCGCTGCTTTTCTTCACTCCTTTTTTGCGAGGCTCCATTTCCATATACCAAGCGGCCAGTTCATTGCTTTTCAAATGTTCATTCAGGGCCTTGACTAAGGTCGCCCCATCATCGGCATCCAGCTCTTGATCTGCGATGGTATATAAGATTTGGTCTTTTTTATAGATTGCTATCATCGTCGTATTCTTTTGATATTATTGTCCTTAAAGGTTACTCCAAATTGCCATTGCATTTATTGCATACTCCCGTTACGACCAGATTGATATCCTCTGCCATATATCCTTGGGGCAGGTTTACCTGCGGGATTTTACGGTCGGTCAAACAAACGGTCTCGTTGCACCTAGTGCAATGAAAATGCAGGTGCAGGTCGTTGCCCACCTCACATTCACAGTCTTCCTCACAGAGCGCATATTTCATAATGCCCGTACCATCCTCTATCTGATGTACGATGCCTTTTTCCTCAAATGTTTTCATCGTCCGGAAAAGGGTGCTCCTTTCGGATATCTCGAAAAAATTCTCTAGCTCTCCCAAACTGATGGCTACCTCGCTTTGCAGTAACTTTTTATAGGTCAACAGTCGCATCGGTGTGGGCCGTATTCCCTTGCTTTCCAGTTTTTTGACAATTTTTTCCATTTTAAAAGGATTACAGATCGTAGCGTTTAAGGGATTTTCCTGTTTTGATCTGGAAGGCATCCTCTATATCCGATAAATAGATGATACCGTCCCCTGGGTCGGGCGTTTTACCGTTTTCCGTAATAATATCGATTGCCGCTTGTGCTTCCTCATTTTGGCATACCAACTCCACTTTTACCACCGGGCTATCGGTAATATTAAAATCAAGGGAGGGTCTTGCTCCTTTTGCCTTGAACGCCCCGGTGCCCTCTGCTTGTGAGAGCGTCATACTTTTAAAACCGTTATCGCTAAGGGCTTCGATGACCCTTTGTATCCTGTTCGGTTTTACAAATGCTTTTATTTCTTTCATTTTTAAAATTTTTAAATTTTTAATCGATTTTGAACCGAGCCTGTTTTCTAATTTTTAACTAACCAATTAAGACGATAAACAAACCCGGAATCAAAACCTTTGATTTTTAGAGAATTAATGTCCGTGCTCCAATTCGCCTTTAACCATTTCCGAAGAAAGGGTATAGGCTCCATTTGTTACTATTTTGATATTTTCGGGTGTTCCTGCAGGCAGGTTAACTTCTACAAAGCCCAGATCGTTGACCCCCGTACTCACGGGGATGCGTTTATATTTCATTTTATTTTCAACAGGTTCTTCATCCTCATCCACGATGAAGATATAAGACTGTTCACCTTCCTGGACAATGGCTTCCTCGGGAACAGCAAAGCCTGATTTTTCTCCTTGCACGATTCTTCCCTCCACATACATTCCGGGCAAAAGGTCTTTGTCCTTATTTTCAATATCTGCCAATACCTCTATGGCCTTGGGATCGCTCTCAAACGTCTGGCCTATGGAACGCACGGTGGCCTTTAACAATTCATTAGGTTTTGAGGCTGTTGAAAAATATATCTGTTGCCCTTCCTTGACCTGCTTGATGTCCTTTTCATATACTTTGAAATTGACATAGATTTTTGAATTATCGCTTATCGAGAACATTTTGGATTGTGGGGCCACATAATCGCCCAGGCTTACCATTACTTCGCCCACATAGCCACTAATGGGCGTAATAATGGGGATGGCAGAATAGATCTCCCCTTCGGCCACTTTGGAAGGGTCCAGTCCCAACAAGCGTAGTTTGGACTTTAGGCCGTTTACACTGGAAGTGGTGGAACGAAATTTGGATTGCGCCATTTGGAATTCCTTGCCAGAGGAAACCCCTTTGTCATAGAGGGTCTTTTTGCGCTCAAAATCCTGCTTTAAAAATACCAGTTCGTCATTCTTTTCCTGGTATTCCTGTTGCATGGCGATGATATCCGGGTGTTCTATATAGGCCAACACCTGTCCCTTGCGCACAATGTTGCCCGGTACTACCTTGATCGAGCTAACATTTCCACCAATAAAGGGACTAATGTTTGCCCTGTCCTGTGGGAAGAGTTCGAGTGTTCCTGTTACCTTAATGTTGTTCCCTAAATTACGTTCCTCCAGAGGTTTCGTTTCCAGACCGATGGTTTCGGCCTGTTGTTTTGAGATTGCTACAACACCTTCTTCCCCTTCTTCCCCTTCGTGGCCTTCTTCGCCATGCGCATCTTCTCCAGGTGCTTCGGTTTTTGATACGCCTTCAGTTTCGTTATGCCCAAGCTCGGATTTTGGGGCATCGTTACAGCTCAGAAACATAAGTGTCAATAATACGGTACTAACTAATAGTATATTCTTCATTTTTCTTTCTTTTTAAGATTATAGATTGCCCAATTGATATTGTATCTCAATGGCCTGTTGGTTATATTGGTTGATGAAATCCAAATGGTTTATTTTGATGTTGATGGCACTGTTGAGGATGGTGATATAGCTAATGTAGTCTATCTCACCTTCCTTGTTTGCCAGTTCGGCAGTGGTCAACTGTTCCTCTGCCAGTGGCAGTGCCGCTTCTTCATAGTACCTCAACGACTTCAACGTTTTGTCCTGGGCTTTGTACAGTTGGGAGACCAGGCTCTCGGTGGTCGCCTTTTGTGTCAAATACTGGTTTTCGGCCACCATGGCATCTGCCTTGGCCGCCCTTACCCTATTTTTTTGCGGAAGGAACCACAAAGGGATGCTGATGCCCGCCTGATAGGCATTGAACCCCGTAACATCATTATACTTGAGATTGTCATAGCTCAGGCTGAACTTTGGCAGGAACTGGGATTTTTCGACCTTTACGTTCGCTTTGCCCACTGCTGCGTTCTGAAGGTCGAACTGCAGCAACGGGTTATTGCTTATATCCAAAGTGTCTACAACCGATATTGGGTTTATGATCCCATAAGGCCCATCCATCGTATCAATGGAACCATCGATTCCCAGATATTGCTTCAATGCCCTTTTGGCGATCTCGATATCATCATAGGACTGTTGCTTTAATACCTGTATTTGTTGGTACTCCGAGGTAGCCGAAATATAGGCGAGTTTTCCGGTCTCACCGCTATCGTACCTCAATTTGGCCGCACTTTCAAAATCGGCATAGATGCTGTCCAGCCTTTCGGCGAGCTTCAGGCGGGCCTTATTGTAGGCAATCTCGTAATAGGCCTGCATCACATCCCGTAACAGCTGCTGCTCACTAAGGTCATAGAATTTCTCGCCCAGCTTGGTGCGTTCCTTATAGAACCTGGATTTTGAAAACCCGGAGAGCAGGTCAATGTTGCCCTGTTGTACCCCGAAGGTACGCAGATTTCCCTGATTCAGGCCTTGGTCTTCCCTGCCGGCATATAGAAACGTGCTGCCCAGGTCAAAACTGGTGCCCTTCAAGGCCTGTTCCCTGTCTATGAACGCTTGTCCTTCCTTAAGGGTGGGGTAATTTTCCCTTGCCATTGCTATAGCTTCATCTAAAGTCAAGGTTTGAGCGATGGGATTGTTTTGGGCCGATAGGTTACCAGATGATAAAAATCCTCCAACCAACAATAAAACTGGAATGATGGCTTGACTTTTTTTGATATAACCCGTATTGTCACCATTATTTCTACGCTCCTTACGGGATTCCAACCAACTATAAAGTACCGGGACTACCACCAATGTTAAAAAGGTTGCCGTAATCAAGCCACCAATAACGACGGTTGCCAATGGTCGCTGCACTTCTGCACCACCGGAAGTAGAAATCGCCATTGGGATAAAGCCCATAATGGCCGCCGTTGCCGTAAGCAATATAGGGCGCAAGCGCTCGTGGGTTGCCTCGTAGATCCTGTCTTTTAAATTTGTCATACCACTTTCTTTTAAATCATTGAATTTGTTGATCAGTACCAATCCGTTCAATACCGCTACCCCAAAGAGCACGATAAACCCAACACCTGCGGAAATACTGAATGGCATTCCCCGTATCCAAAGGGCAAACACGCCACCAATGGCTGCCAGGGGTACTGCCATATAAATCATTACCGACTGTGAGAACGAGCTCAAGGCAAAGTAGAGCAATATGAAAATTAGGAACAGTGCAATAGGCACTACGATCATTAATCGGTCGGTCGCCCTTTGAAGGTTCTCAAAAGAACCGCCATAGGTTATATAATAGCCCGGGGGCAGTTTCAACTGGGCATCGAGCTTTTGCTGAACCTCCTCGACCATGGACTTGACATCCCTGCCCCGAACGTTTACCCCCACATAGATTCGCCGGTAGGTATTGTCCCTGGAAATTTGCATGGGCCCGGGTTTATAGCTGATGTCCGCCAATTCCTTTAGGGGCACTTGGTTACCACTGGGCAGGTCTATGTACAGGTTTTTAAGGTTGTTGATATCCTTTCGATAGGCCTCGGCCAGACGGATGACCACTTCAAAGCGCTTTTCGCCCTCGAATATGACACTTGCCGATTCCCCTGCGAAGGCGGCACTCACATAATCGTTGAGCTTGTCAATGGTAACCCCGTATTGCGCCATCTTTGCCCGGTTATAGACAACGGTCATCTGTGGCAGGCCACTGGTCGCTTCCGCCCGTACATCACCAGCGCCATCTACGGTTTGTATGATTGCCGCCATTTCTTGCGCCTTTTCGGCCAGAACATCCAGGTCCTCACCATAGATCTTGATGGCAACATCTTCCCGGACACCCGTCAACAGTTCATTGAAACGGAGCTCTACGGGTTGGGTAAACACAAAGTTCACACCGGGGATAACCGAAATCTTTTCCTTTATTTTTTCTATGAGTTCTTCCTTGCTCTCCGCACTGGTCCATTTGCTCTTATCCTTTTCAAGGATGATGTAACTATCGGCAATGTCCATGGGCATGGGGTCGGTAGGGATTTCTGCCACCCCGATCCTCGAGATCATGGTCTTCACTTCGGGAAATTCATTTACCAGATTTTGTAGTTTTTTTGAAGCTTCAATGGATTCGGTAAGGCTACTGCCAGGTTTTATCAGGGCCTGCATGGCAATATCGCCTTCATCCAGCTTTGGGATAAACTCCCCGCCCATAGTGCTAAAAATAAATCCTGCGATTGCCAGTAAAGCAACTGCCCCTAAAACAATACCTGCCTTAAAACGCAATGCAAACGAAAGCAATGGCTTATACGCTTTGTTCAACCCTGCCATGATTTTATCACTGAACCTATCGATACTATTTTCAAATTTGGCGAACCAATGGTCCGGGTTTTTTGCAGGTTTCAGGAACAAGGCCGAAACCATAGGTACGTAGGTAAGGCAGAGGATAATCGCCCCAAGTACGGCAAAACCAAAGGTAAATGCCATGGGACGGAACATCTTTCCTTCAACTCCAGTAAGGAAAAGGATCGGTGTAAATACGATAAGGATGATAAGCTGACCGAAAAAGGCAGAGTTCATCATCGTACTTCCAGATTCGTATGCCATTTCATCCATTTCGGCCTGACCTATCGCTGCTTTTGATTTTTTCATCCGTTGATGGATATGCAATACCATACCTTCCACAATGATTACCGCACCATCCACGATGATCCCAAAATCGATGGCACCAAGGGACATTAAATTTGCCCATACGCCGAACTGTTTCATCAGGATAAATGCGAACAGTAATGATAACGGGATTACCGAAGCGGTAATCAATCCGCCACGTAAACTCCCCAAGAGCAGTACAAGCACAAAGATCACAATCAATGAACCTTCAATCAAGTTCTTCTCTACCGTACTTGTGGTCCTGGCTATAAGTTCGGCACGGCTTAAGAACGGTTCAATATAAACGCCCTCGGGAAGCGATTTCTGTATCTCGTCAATTCGTTTTTCTACATTATTGATCACATTACTTGGACTTTCTCCCTTTAACATCAAAATCTGACCTCCCACGGATTCGTGGCCATCTTGGGTAAACGCACCATAACGCACCTGGTTGCCATAGCCCACTTTTTCGGCGATATCCCGTACCAATACGGGAGTTCCGTTTTGGGTGGTAACCACTGTATTTTTCAAATCTTCAAGGCTACGGGCCAACCCCTCGCCACGGATAAAGTTGGCCTGATGGTTTTTTTCAATATAGGCACCGCCCGTGTTGGCGTTGTTTACTTTCAGGGCTTCAAAAACCTGATTCATTGTAATGCCAAAACTTTTTAGTTTATCAGGATTTATGGCAACTTCATATTGTTTCACATAGCCCCCAAAAGCATTGACCTCTACCACTCCAGGGACTAATGCCATTTGGCGTTTGACGATCCAATCCTGAATGGTACGAAGCTCCATGGCATCGTATTTATCTTCGTAACCTTCTTTTACCTTTAGAGTGTATTGGAATATTTCGCCCAGACCCGTAGTAATGGGTGCCATAAAAGGCGTACCAAAACCTTCGGGAATTTCCCCGGCGACTTCGGTCAATTTTTCTTGCACCAATTGCCGGGGAAGATAGGTGCCTGCTTCGTCCTTAAAAACAATGGTAACCACGGACAGCCCAAAACGAGATACCGAACGCAGCTCGATAACGTCAGGAAGGTTGGCCATTGCCAATTCTACAGGATAGGTAACAAATTGTTCAATATCCTCAGTACCTAAATTTGGGGCTACTGTAATAACCTGTACTTGGTTGTTGGTAATATCGGGGACAGAACCCAGATTTATAGTGGCCATAGACCAAATGCCCGTACCTACCAGTGCCACTATGAAGAGCCCAATAATAAACTTGTTATTAATGGAAAATGAAATGATTTTGTTAATCATAGTAAAAGTATTAATTCAGTTTAAACATCGCAATGCAATGAGATACAATGCGTTTATAATGTGATGCTTATTTTGAAAAGCATCACGTAAGGATATAGCTATCCTTAAAAAAACTGAATTATACTTTAGGTGGTTGGAAAAGCGATTCCAAATATCTGGAAGTGAAGTTTACTTTATATAAGTTAAACTGTTCTTTCCCTTCAAACTTTAATAGATTAATTAAAGCCGAATTGTTGTTCGCAATAATTAATACTAAAGGGTGGCAACATTGCTGATGGGAATGGATTGGTGTTTTCTGCTTACCAGAGTCATTATGGTGCCTTTCAGCTTTTGCTACGTTACCAAAGTAATCTTCAACTACATATTCAAGGAAAGAGTCACCATAAACTTTATGGTCTTGGTAATGGATTAGGATGCTTGAAATTTCTTTAATGGGTCCACAAAAGTCCATATCAATACTAATTCCCTGAAAAAAGAATAATAGCGACATTGATATGGAAAAAAGTGTTTTCATAAATTTCAACAAAGGTAAGAATTAATCGATGCACAGGTTGTGCAAAAACTTGAAAGGCTGAAGAATTGGTAGTCTACGCTTTTGCGTCAAAACTTAAGAAATAACCTTTTTACCAATTCCAACTACCCTTGGGATACATCATGTTTCAATTCAGGATATTTCAATTCAGGATATCAGGATATAGGGTATTTAGCAATGGTCTTCTCAATTGGAAAAGTCTAATCCCTTTCCCATATCCTTATTATTCTTGTTTGATTGAACAATGGCTATATTTTGTGGTTTTACATTTGATTCCTGATGTCGGACATTTCCTTTATGTAGATTTTTATTTAGTTCGTTAGAGTATTGCATCATTCCTGCTTGCATAGCATTCATGTGATCGTCGGTTGACGCAACGTTTTTGAACATCGGAGTTGTTAGATTTAACTCTTTCGCCAATTCATAGCCAAGATTAAATGCTTTTTTATACTCCTCATCAATTTTAATATTTTCTTCCATGGCTAAAAAGTTTCACGAACGTGCGCCTCAATATATTCATTAATAGAATCCCTATCATATAGAATTACTTTCTTTTGAGGTTGGGAAAATCTGATTTTACCTTCGTCCCTAAGCTTTTGCAAAGTAGTGGTAGACTTTATTTTTAGATGGAACATTGCCTCTTCCCCATCGATCCATTTGTCAGGTTTATCTTTTCTTTTGGATTCTACATGTTCGATTACCTTATCAAATAAGGCATAGAAAGCTTCTTCTTGTAGGCAAACTACTTGCATTGTATTAATTCTTTGCCAAAATGGATTACCCCATTTTTTGGGTCTATTATCCCCGTAATTTAAAGATTTTCCGAAATCTGTTCCCCGTAAAGAAGTCCATCGGTCGATTTATTGGTTGTATGGAACTTTAGCGATTTAGAAATTGATGACTTTTTCCAAAGCGTCATCAGTTTCTTTGTGCATAAAATTCGATTGATAATTAACCGTAGTTGTAATCGAAGAATGGCGATACAATTTTTGGAGCATTTGAATAGGTATTTTATCACCGGAAATATTTCCAAAACTATGCCGCGCAATATGCATAGATATCTTCTTCTCAATACCAAGCTTTTCGCCGACAATTTCCAATCGACGGTTTAGATTACGGGTAATGGTCTTAACTCTGGTTGCCACCCTTTTCTCATCTTTCAAATCGGTACCTTTTAAAAAAGGAAAAACTAAATCATCCTTTCCTGTCTTCTGAGCAGCAAAATATGCTAGTATTTCTTTGGCCTTATCTGGAACGACCAATGAGACAAGTTTTCTGTTCTTCCCCATACGATAATATAAACGACCATCTTTAAAATCTTTCCATTTTAGCTTTATGAGATCGGCGACACGAACACCTGCAAAGTAAAAACTAGTTAGCCAAGCGTAGACGGCATGAAGTTGTGCTTTTGTTAAATTATTAGCCGTTTCAAGCAATAGAACCTCTTCCCTATTCAATCCAATCTTTTCGCTTTCGGGAAATTTGATCTGTATTTTACCTTTACCAAATGGATAATTGCCATCATCTACATGATATTCCTTTTTGGCAAAATTATAGATGGTTCGAATAAGCATTAGGTAATTTATCGCAGTCCTTTCAGCAACCTTTCTATCATACAAGAGATATGCTTTGAAATCCTTTAACAGAGTAACGTCCAGATCCGTAAAAAAAAGTTTTTTACGCCCTAAAAATGTTTTGAAAATGTCTAGTCTTTTTTCTTGATTGTAGTGCTGATTGAATTTCTTTCGTTTTAAGAGATTGGACAAAAACAGCTTACTAGCTTCAAAAAAATCCATTTTGGTTTTTCCAATAATCTTTTTCTTTATTTTTTTTGCGGATTGGGAATTGTTTTGATTTTCATTGTCAATTAATCTGTCGTTTGCTTCTGCTATCTTCTTTGCGACTAAACTATTTAGACGTTTTGAATTGGGATGAGATTTTTTAACGCGTTTAAATTTATCATCCCAAAATTTGCTTTCAATATACTGTCCAGTGAATAAATATGACGACCTTCTATCTTTGGTAATTCGAATAGCGATTGGAAAAAGGCCAGCGCTATTTGGTTTTTTCATTAAAAATGATTGTATAGTAGCCATAAACCCCAATTTTATTACCTAAAGATACAAATTTTAGGTAAAACATAGGTAAAACATTTGGTGGTTTTTCTTGAATTTTTATGGCTTTATTGAGCAAATAGAAATAGTCAAATAACTCATAAACAATTGATTATCAATTCATATTAGACCAAATGGGTTCAAATGTCTCAGGATTCATAACCCTGAGGTCGGGAGTTCAAGTCTCCCTCTCGCTACCACTAAAAGGTCAATGATTATGGGTGTCAAAGCCTTTTTTCGTTGACCTTTTCAAAAAACCTTAAAAACCGTACTACTTAAAGTGTCACTTTAGATATACAAAAGGGGCTATTCGATTACCTTTTATGCGAGCGGTGTTTGTATTTCTTCAAGAACATCGTACAATAAAATGGTCAATTTAGAAATCAATAAAAAAGACCAAGTATACGATACTTTGGCAAACGAAAATTGGTTTAAAAGAAACCGTGGTTTAAAACGGCCATTTTTGGAGCTTTAAGTATGCACTTGGAGATTCTAATCGTATATAGGTTCAATGATGTCATATCGCGGTTTCAACGCAACCGATTTCTATACTCACTGGGTGCAACCCCTAAAACTTTCTTTACATAACGCGTGAAAAATGAACGACTTGAAAATTCCATTTCATCTGCAATTTCCGCAATATTCAAATCACTATTTTCCAATAAAAGTATAATGCGTTCCCTAGTATAACGTTGAATCCATACCGAGGCGGTGACACCAGAGTTCTGCTTACAGATATAACATAAATGTTTGGCCGTAATATTAAGTCGATTGGCATAATACTGCACTTCCCTTTTCTTCAGACAATGTTCATGTACCAATTGCGTGAACCGTTCATATAACGTTCCACTTTGCAAACTGCGTTTTCTTCGTTCATATTCGTTCGCAAAAGTGTGCCACATTTCAAGGACAAACAATCGCGTTTGCAGTTTCAAGGCTTCTTCATAAAACCGATGCTCTTTGTCCCGAAATTTATCATATAGCAATCGAAAATTTGATAAGACCCTTTGCCTGTCATCCTTATCGTTCAATCGTTTGATAGGATACCGTCTGGAGTGTAAAATAGCATCAATGCTCCAACTTTGATTGGGAATGTTCTCATTTAAAAAATTACTGTCTACCAACAAAACGGTTGCCCTAAAGTTATTGGAGCATATCAAATCCTTCAATCGACTTTCCGCAAACCAAAAAACAAATTCCCTGCCTTTACAGTTCATTTTTTTATCGTTGAAAGAAAAAGAAATAGTACCCTGATGGCAAAGCAAATGGGTATGGTAATATTCGTTAAAACCCTCGGGCAATTGGTTTATCCGCGATATTTCAAAAAGTCTAATTTGAAGCTCGCCCATTCTTAATTGTCTTCAATACGGTCTATAACTTCCAAAATACGTAATATTTGACATTATATATGTACATAGTGTAATAATTGTTGTACCCTAAACCACTATCTTGTTTGAAATTACAAGACTATTTAGGGTGGCCGAAATTGACATTTTTGAACGCTTGAAATCGGGTGAAACCATACCCATGGACGACCCTGATTACGCCAATATTAGATTGGCCGTAAACACGACCAAGGCACTGTTGAACAAAATGAACGAAGCGGACACGGTGAATAAAGCACGTAAATACCTTGAAAAGATCATAGGTGCTCCCGTTCATGGTTCCACAGTAATCTTTACCCCATTTTACACCAATATCGGCAAAAACATTTCCTTAGGGAAAAACGTGTTTATCAACCATGCCTGTAGTTTTTTGGATTTAGGGGGTATTGAAATAAATGACAATGTGATGATAGGGCCCAGGGTGAACATTACCTCTGAGAATCACCCTGTAGAGCCCGAACAAAGGAAGACCATGGTTCCGGGCAAGGTGGTAATCGAAGAAAATGTTTGGATCGGCGCCGCAGCGACCATTTTGTCCGGGGTTTCCGTGGGTAAAAATTCCGTAGTGGCCGCCGGGGCGGTTGTAAATAAAGATGTTCCTGCAAATACCGTTGTGGCGGGAGTACCGGCAAAAGTGATAAAACAATTGAATTAGAATTTAAACAGTCGTGAATGAAAAGATTACTGGTAACACTAGGCATCCTGATCGTCGTTATTGGGCCTTGTAAAGGGCAAGAAAAAGCAAAAATGAACGATGGCATCTTCCCAATGGGCGAAAAAGGCCCCTCTCAATTTTTCACCGGAAATGCCTACCCGTATGGTTTGGTACAGGTAGATTCCGTTTACACCACCCTTGCCGGAAACGTCTATTTTGAATCTGGGGCAAGAAGTAATTGGCATACCCATCCTTCGGGACAGATTTTAATTGTCATCGATGGAGTCGGGTACCATCAAATAGAAGGGCAAGCCAAAGAAACTATAAGAAAGGGCGATGTGGTAAAATGTCCGCCGAACATCAGGCATTGGCATGGGGCTTCCAAAAACGAAGGAATGTCGCACATCTATATCATTCCCAATACCGAAAAAGGAATTGTCGAATGGATGGAACCGGTATCGGATGAACAATACAACCACTAATATAAATTAGAACAGATGAAAAAATTGCGATTGTTTACTTTCCTTTTATTAGGAACGATGGGGCTTTCGGCCCAACAGGATATTTTTATGGCCAGAGGGCTCACCTCACCCGAAATCCATGATGATGGTACGGTCACCTTTAAGGTAAAAGCCCCTAACGCATCTGAAATAACAATCTCAGGAAGTTGGATGCCAGCCACGGGTCTGGCCTCTGGGGTGGAAATAATGAAAAAAGAAAACGATAGTATATGGAGCTATACCTCAAATAGATTAAAACCCGAAATGTATCGTTATTCTTTGACCATTGATGGTGTAGGTTCCATCGATCCGAATTACGCGCATGCCATACGTGATGTGGCCAATCTATCGAACATTTTTATCGTGGGCGATGGCCAAGCAAATTTATATAGGGTGAACCAAGTGCCCCACGGAAGTATTACCTATCGTTGGTATGATTCCCCCACAGTGGGCAAAACACGTAGAATTGCCATTTACACCCCGAACGGTTATGAAAACAGTGATAATAACTATCCTGTGCTATACCTGCACCACGGCATAGGTGGTGATGAAGAAGCATGGCTGGGCTCCGGCAGGGCAGCACAGATCATGGATAACCTGATTGCCGAAGGAAAAGCTAAACCTATGATCGTGGTAATGCCCAACGGCAATGTATTCCAAGAAGCTTCACCAGGCAACGGAAGCAGCGGTTTTGTACAACCCACCTTCATGTTACCGAACACTATGGATGGCAAGTTCGAAGAATCGTTCAAGGATATTAAAAAATTCGTTGAAGAAAATTATAGAACTGTTGAGGGGAAAGAAGGCCGGGCAATCGCCGGTCTTTCTATGGGCGGTTTTCATACGGCAAATATTGCGTTGAATTATCCAGATACTTTTGATTATATTGGCTTGTTTTCCTCGGCACTTGGGGTCAGGCCCATGGGAGATAACAACTCCACAATTTATGAGGATAAGGATTCGAAATTAAAGCTTCAAAAAGAGAACGGTTACAAACTTTATTGGATGGCCATCGGTAATGCGGATATGGAAATGATCCTAAAAGGCAATGCCGATTTTAGAAAAAAGATGGACGATATAGGTATGCTATATGAATACAAGGAAACGGATGGTGGCCATACTTGGGACAATTGGCGAAAGTACCTTTCCATTTTTGTGCAGCGACTATTTTAAACGACCATAAAACTAAATCGAGAACACCATGAAATCATTAGTGACAAAATTGGAAAAGTTAGATCAAATAATAATGAAAAAATTAATCTCCTTTTTATTCATTTTTATTTTAACCCTTTCAGGAATCGCCCAGGAAGTAGGACAAACCGAGCGTCTGGTCTCCCCTGAACTTGAAGATGACAACTCCGTAATATTTAGAATCAAGGCGCCCGAGGCCAAAGAGGTGAGCCTTTCCGGCAATTGGATGCCCATGGTGCCCAATGGCGACCAAGGCATGACACGACAAATGGTTGATCTGACCAAAAATGATAAAGGGGTTTGGTCGGCCAAGGTCGGCCCCATGGAACCGGAATTATACGGCTATACCTTTATGGTAGATGGTGTGAATACCTTGGATCCCTCAAATTTAAAAGTGGCCCGTGACGGTATTTTTAGGACTGAAAGTCTGTTGTACGTGCCGGGAGAAGGGTCAGACCTTTATTGGGCCAAAACCGGACCAAAAGGCAGTGTGCATCAAATATGGTACGATTCGCCCACCCTAAATTTGACACGCCGAATGTTCGTATACACCCCACCAGGATACAGTTCTTCCTCTGAAAAGTATCCAGTGCTGTATTTGCTTCACGGCGGCGGAGGTGATGAAGATGCATGGCCGACCTTGGGCGTGGCACCTACTATTTTGGACAATCTTATCAACAGCGGAAAAGCCAAACCGATGATCGTGGTAATGACCAACGGAAATCCTACCCAAGCTTCGGCATTGACGATAACCCCAGAACTGCCGAATGTAGATCAATCAGCCAGGGGTATGGCCAGTATGTTGTTCGAAAAAAGTCTTGTAAACGATGTCATACCCTATATTGAGACAAATTTCAGGGTTAAGGACAATAAGGAAAACCGTGCCCTTACCGGATTGAGCATGGGCGGACTCCAGACCATGAATACCTCCTTTGAAAATCCGGGCTTGTTCGATTATATCGGTGTGATGAGTATGGGGTTTGCCGATTTAAGCCGATTCGGTATTGAAGTCGACCATTCTAAACGAGCACAGCAAATTTTGGCATTAAAGGAAGCCAATCCCCAATTATACTGGATTGCCTGTGGAAAGGATGATTTCTTGTACGAAAGTGTGGTGACCATGCGCGAGGAATTGGACAAGCATGATTTCAAATATGTCTACCGAGAAAGTCCAGGCGGGCATACTTGGACCAATTGGCGGATATATCTTTCTGAGTTTGCGCCGATGCTTTTTAAATAGGGAATGATGGTCAAATCGATCCATTGTTTACTCGCAGTATCTTTGGTGTTGGTCTCTTGCAAAATAGATGGCAAAAAAGATGAAGCTACCTCCAAGGTTTTTACGTCAGTAGAATTAAAAGTAGATGGGGGACTAATTTCAGGAGTACAAACTGATGACGCTTCGGTCTTGGTATTCAAGGGAATACCTTATGCCGCACCCCCCGTAGGAAGCTTACGATGGAAGCCACCGGCTCCGGTAGTACCCTGGGAAGGCATAAGAAAATGCGATGTTTTTGCGGCGAGTCCCGTTCAGCCTAACCCGGAACCTTTCTATATGTGGTCCGAAGAATTTTTGATTCCCAAGGACCCCATAGAAGAAGATGCCCTCTATCTCAATGTCTGGACACCGGCAAAAAAAGTTGATGAAAACTTCCCTGTACTCGTTTGGATCCACGGTGGTGGATTTTCATCGGGCAGCGGTTCCGTTCCCATTTATGACGGCACGGCAATGGCCCGTAAAGGCGTCGTTTTCATCAACATCAATTACCGTTTGGGTATTTTTGGATTTTTGGCGCATCCTGAATTGACCCAAGAATCTAACCATAAAACATCGGGCAATTACGGTCTTTTGGATCAAATTGCTGCCCTTAAATGGGTTCGGAACAATATTGAAAGGTTTGGCGGCGACCCCAACAATGTGACCATTGCAGGTCAATCAGCAGGTGCTGCCAGTGTTGCATTTTTAGTAGCTTCACCCTTGGCGCATGGCTTATTTGACAAGGCTATTGCTCAAAGTGGTGCGGGAATTCTACCGAGGTCCCCGGGAGCTGGTGGCTTGAGTTTGAGCAGTTTGGAAACAGCAGAAAAAGAGGGATTACGTGTGAGCAACGAATTGGGAGCTGTTTCCGTGAATGAACTCAGGGACCTGTCTGCACTTGATTTATTTAATAAAGTTCGGTTTCGGGGCCATCCTATCGCAGATGGCTATGTGATACTGGAGTCCGTTCACAAAATATACCGGGACGGGAAACAAAATACGATTAGTTTATTAACCGGGTGGAACCAAGATGATGGTATCGTAATGGGCGGCTTTCAAAGTTCGGAAGACTACAAAAACGATATTCAAGAACAATGGGGCAAATCGGCCATACAATTATTGAAATATTATCCTGCAACGACTGATACCATTGCAATGAAATCTCAAAGTGAATTACAACGCGATTTGGTTTTTGGCGCACAGAACTACACGCTAGCCAATATTCTTAGTAATCGTGGTGAAAACGTTTTTGTTTATCGCTTTGCTCATGATCTGCCAGACGGTGAACAAGTGGATTTTGGTGCTTTCCATACGGCTGAAGTACCCTATGCCCTTAACAATCTGGATTTTGTAGACCGTCCTTTTGAAGAACTAGATTTTAAACTCGCAGACATGATGTCTTCCTACTGGGCTAATTTTGCCAAGACGGGCAATCCCAACGGAAAGAGCCTTCCTGAATGGCCAAAATATCTACAATCTTCTAAAGAACTAATAATATTTAATGACCAAACAAAAAGTGCAGTTGTAGGCGACTCTTTACAGCTCGATTTCTTGGTAAAGAATTTAATTGATCGAAACGAATAAATGAAGATAAATGAAAATAACACAGACATTATTAAACATTTTGGCAAGCATTACTATTTATACTTTCGCGACCGCTCAAAGTAATAGAGTAATGAATATTTTCCCCGAAGGAACGGTGTTACATAGTAATCTAAATTACAACAACGACACCATCCAAAAACACCTGTTGGACATCTACCTGCCACCAAACGCTACAGACAAGGTTCCTTTGGTGGTATTCGTCCACGGTGGTGGCTGGTTGAGCAACGACAAATATGCCGATATGGGCTATATGAAGAACACCGTATCGGAAATTGTGAAAAAAGGATACGCCCTTGCCTCCATTGACTATCAATTTAGTACTCAAGCCGTATTTCCTGCACAAATTCAAGATTGCAATCGAGCCACGTCCTTTTTGATAGATAATGCCGAAAAATATGGTTTTGATACCGAACGAATTGCTGTTATGGGATTTTCAGCAGGTGGGCATTTGGCCTCCATGATGGGATTATCGAAAAATGACAATGTTGAAGATTTCTTCATGCCCAATTCAAATAGGTCCTTTGAATTTAAAGCGGTTGTTGATTTCTATGGCCCGGCCGAACTGATCTTGTTTCCCGGTGCCAATGACGCCAAATCCCCAGAAGGACTTTTAATAGGTGCGGCACCATTGGAACGGCCAGACTTGGCCGAAAAGGCCAGTCCCGTCACCTATGTTGATAAAAACGATCCTCCGTTTTTAATTGTTCATGGTGAAAAGGACGATTTGGTTTCCCCTAGGCACTCACAACTTTTGGGCGCATGGTTGACCGTAAATAATGTTGAAAACGAAGTAATCATTGTAAAGGATGCCCCACATTTTGGACCGATGTTCGATGTAGACGATATTCGAAAAAAGGTTCTGACCTTTTTATCATCGTATTTGGAATAAAATTGAACTACATACAGGTCTCAATTAACATCTGGCAAAAAATTTAAGCCTTTTGAAAAGCCTTTAAAGAATCCAGCACGTTACTTTCGATCCGTTCCTCAATGTTCGAGATATCGGCCTTGACAAAAGGTTCTCCCGTAATGTTCTCATAGAGTTCGATATAGCGATCTGAAACGGTCTCGATGTATTCGTCCGACATTTCCGGTACCGCCTGCCCTTCAAGACCTTGAAAGCCATTGCTTATGAGCCATTGACGGACAAATTCCTTTGAAAGTTGTCGTTGTGCCTCCCCTCTACTTTGTCTTTCTTCATATCCTTCGGCGTAAAAATATCGCGAGGAATCGGGCGTATGTATTTCATCGATCAGCACTATTTCACCATCTTTGGTCTTCCCAAATTCATATTTGGTATCTACCAAGATCAACCCGCGTTGCGAGGCAATTTCACTTCCCCTTTTGAAAAGTGCCTTTGTATAGTCTTCGAGCACTTCGTAATCTTCATTTGAAACAATTCCCCGTTTTAAAATATCCCCTTTTGAGATATCTTCGTCGTGATTGCCTTTTTCCGCTTTGGTAGCCGGGGTGATTATCGGTTCGGGAAATTTATCGTTTTCCCGCATCCCTTCGGGCATGGCAACTCCGCAGAGCATCCGCTTCCCTGCCTTATATTCGCGTGCCGCATGACCAGATAGATATCCTCGAATCACCATTTCGACCTTAAAGGGCTCACAGGCAGAACCGATAGCAACATTGGGGTCGGGAGTAGCCATCAACCAATTGGGCACAGTATCTTTGGTAGCCTCCATCATTTTGGTGGCAATCTGGTTCAAAATCTGTCCTTTATAAGGTATACCTTTGGGCATCACGACATCAAAAGCCGATAGACGATCGGTCGCGACCATAATCAAAAGACCGTCTTTCAGGGTATACACCTCACGGACTTTGCCCTTGTATACACTTTGCTGTCCGGGGAAACTAAAATTGGTATCGGTAATCGTATTCATTTTCTATGTTTCAGGTATTAGCGGGAACAAATCCTGCTCACCGATTTCCTAATTTTGATGTTCGATATTCTTGTAGGCATCGATGACTTTTTTGACCAATCTGTGCCGTATAACGTCTTTATCGTCGAGGTAGATTATTTCGATGCCTTCGATATCCTTCAAGATCAAAAGGGCTTCCTTCAAACCTGAAATAACCCTTCTCGGCAAATCGATTTGTCCCGGGTCTCCGGTAACGATGAACTTGGCACTCTTGCCCATTCTGGTCAGGAACATTTTCATTTGGGCGTGCGTGGTATTCTGTGCCTCGTCCAAAATAACAAAGGCATGGTCTAGGGTACGGCCCCGCATAAAGGCCAAGGGGGCTATCTGTATGGTACCATTTTCTATCAAATGGGAGAGCTTTTCCCCTGGAATCATGTCCCTAAGTGCATCATATAATGGCTGCATGTAAGGATCAAGTTTTTCCTTGAGGTCGCCGGGCAGGAATCCCAGGTTCTCACCGGCTTCTACTGCGGGCCTTGTTAAAATGATCCGTTTTACCTGCTTTTCTTTTAAAGCCTTGACCGCCAAAGCGACCCCGGTATACGTTTTTCCCGTTCCTGCCGGGCCAATGGCAAAGACCATATCATTCTTTTTGGCCGCATCGACCAATTTTCTTTGGTTCAGGGTCTGGGCCTTAATGAGTTTTCCGTTCACCCCGTGAACCAAAGTCTCACCACTGTTTTCCGGAGATTCATAATCAGAGGCAACGTTGCTGGTCAATACCCTTTCGATGACATTCTCGTCCAACTTATTGTACTTGGCGAAATGTGCCGAAAGCATATCAAAACGTCTTTCAAATTCCTCTAGAAGCTCCTCGTCACCGTAGGCCTTGATCTTATTGCCCCTTGCCACGATCTTGAGTTTGGGAAAATACTTTTTAAGAAGATCTATGTTCTGGTTCTGTTGTCCAAAAAACTCTCTCGGACTGATTTCTGCTAGCTCTAAGATTATTTCGTTCAAAAAGTGCTTGTATTTGATGATCGCCCCGTAAAAAGATAAATTTCGGAGGGCTATTTTTTTGTTCTAATTTTGTTATACAAATCTAGGCAAAAAATAAACTTACCGGATCAAAAACATATCAACATTGCTGTATGGCAATCATCACTTTAACTACTGATTTTGGATTGAAAGACCATTTTGTGGGAGCCTTAAAGGGAAGCATCTACAAAGAACTGACCGATGCCAAAATAGTTGATATCTCGCACAACATAAGTCCGTTTAATATACAGGAATGTGCCTACATTCTTGAAAACAGTTACAAAAATTTTCCGGTAGGAACCGTGCACATTGTCGGGGTGGATTCAGAACCGACCCCTGAAAACCAACATATTGCCGTTTTGGTCGACGGACATTATTTCGTAAGTGCGAACAACGGGGTAATCGGTTTGATCACCTCCGAAATCAAGCCGGAGAAGGTTGTTCAGATCAACATTCCAAACCCTGAAAATGGATCGTTCCCGGTGTTGGATGTTTTTGTAAAAGTGGCTTGTCACATTGCCCGTGGCGGCACCCTAGATGTAGTGGGCAAAAGTTTTGACCAATTGAAAGATTTAAGGGGTTTTTCCCCAACGGTAACGGACAACGGAAAGAAAATAATCGGCAGTGTTATCTATATCGATAATTATGGCAACGTGGTCACCAACATTCATAAAAAATTCTTCGAAGCCTACCGGAAAGGAAGAAATTTTGAATTGAACGCCCGTACCACCAAAATAAATCGGATATACAATAAATACAGCGATATTATCAATTTCAATGTGGAAAAGGGAAAGCGTAAGGGTGCGGGAGACTTGATGGCCTTGTTCAATGCCGCGGAATACATTGAACTTGCCATTTACAAAAGTGACCTTAATACGGTCGGTGGGGCCTCTACCCTACTTGGACTGGATTATCGCGACTCCGTAACCATTAACTTTGAATAAATGTGTGCGGAGCACCAAGTTGGCTTTTACAAAAGAAATTATTGCTAGTTTTGGGCAGTTTTTGGGATGAAGCAAAAAACATAGATACTTTTAGTGCTTACGATTTTTAAAAGAGAAATACAGTCGTTTTTTACCTCGCCTATCGGTTATCTTGTCATTGGCTTGTTTTTGGTATTGATCGGACTCTTTCTATGGGTCTTCAAGGGCTCTTTTAACATCTTCGACTATGGTTTCGCCGATCTGGGAAACTTTTTTCTTTTGGCTCCTTGGGTATTTTTATTCTTGATACCTGCCATTACCATGAAAAGTTTTTCGGAGGAGAAAAAACTGGGCACCTTGGAACTGTTGTTTATAAAACCCATCAGCCTATGGGAAACCGTTCTTGGTAAATTTTTTGGCACCCTCGTTCTAGCCTTGATTGCCGTTGTTCCCACATTGTTATACGTATATTCTATTTCGCAACTGGGCGCTACTCAAGGAAATCTTGATTCTGGCCTTGTAATGGGTTCTTATTTTGGATTGTTTTTTTTAATGGGTTGCTATACCGCAATGGGACTGTTCGCCTCCACATTATCCGACAATCAAATTGTCGCTTTCATTCTTGGGATAGCGATCTGCTTTTCAGCATACTATGGTTTTGAGGCCTTGTCTACACTGTTTGAAGATGGAAATACCGTCTTTTTTGTGCAAGGTTTAGGTATGAAAGCGCATGCCGAGGGAATCGCCAGAGGGGTTCTGGATACTCGAAATCTTATTTACTTTGTTGCATTGACCCTCTTCTTTCTGTACCTGACCGTTCTTCAATTAAAAAAGGCGAATCGGTAGTGAGAAAAAGTGCAAAACAAATAATAATCGCCGTACTGGCCTTGATCGCTCTAAACGTCTTGGCCGGCTATGTGAACATTCGTTTCGACCTTACCGAAGATAGGCGCTATACTTTGAGCGAACCTGCCGTGAACGCCGTTGAGGATTTTGAAAGTCCGGTTATCGTCGATGTTCTACTCGATGGTAATCTACCTCCCGAATTTGTTAGGCTGCGAACGGAGACCAAGCAGCTTTTAGAGGAATTTGCTTCGAAAAACAAAAACATCAAATTTGACTTCGTCGACCCGTTCGAAGGGGTAGAAAGCATCGATGGTACCATCACTGAATTGCAGGCCTTGGGATTGACTCCGGCACGGGTAACCGTAGAAGGTGATAGCAAGGTCACCCAAGAAATCGTATTTCCCTGGGCCATGGTCAACTACAATAACACTACGGTCAAGGTACCGCTATTGAAAAACAAATTGGGCGCTTCGACCGAAGAACGCGTCAATAATTCGGTACAGCAGTTGGAATATGCCTTTGCCGATGCGTTTACGAAAATCAATATCAAGGAAAAAAAACGAATAGCGGTAATAAAAGGCAATGGGGAATTGGACGACATCTATCTGGCCGATTTCTTGACAACGATCCGCGATTATTACAATATCGGGGCAATTACTTTGGATTCTGTCGAAGTCAACCCACAAAACACGCTTGAACAATTGAAAGGCTACGATCTGGCATTGATCGCCAAGCCTACGCAAGCTTTTACCGAAGAAGAGAAATACCTTATGGACCAGTTTATTGTCGGTGGCGGCAAATCGGTTTGGTTGATAGATCAAGTAAATATCGAGCTTGACAGTCTATTCAATGAAAAAGGTACGGCAATGGCAATGCCCCGTGACCTGAACCTCAATGATTTTCTCTTCCGTTATGGGGTCAGGATAAATCCGGTTTTGGTCAATGATATGTATTTTACACAGATCGTTCTGGCCACAGGTGATGGAAATGCCTCGCAATATGAACCTGTGCCATGGCTATACAATCCCATGGTATTCTCAAAGAACGACCATCCCATAAACAACAATACCGAGGCCCTTCGATTACAGTTTGCCAACACCATCGATACGATAAGTAATCCATATCGGAAAACGATCCTATATGCGAGTTCCCCACTATCCAAAACGGACGGAACACCCAAACAGGTCAGTTTGGATGTGATCAATAATCCACCGGACAAAGACTTATATAACGATGGCGACAAACCCTTGGCAGTATTGGTCGAAGGTAAATTTAGTTCGGCCTATGAAAACCGGGTCAAACCTTTAAAATTTGAACAAGCTGCAGATAAGGGCGTTCAAAACAAAATGCTTGTGATTGCCGACGGTGATATCATCAAAAACCAGCTTCGCAATGGAAGACCGTTGGAACTTGGTTATGACAAATGGACGAACAATTATTACGGTAATAAGGAATTTCTTGTGAATGCCATTAATTATATGTTAGATGATACCGGACTTATAAACATTCGCAACAAAAAAGTGGCCATACCTTTCTTGGACCAACAGAAAATCACCGAACAACGTACCAAATGGCAGCTAGTGAATATTGCGCTTCCAGTGGCATTGACACTGGTTTTCGGTTTGGCCTACAACTATTTCAGAAGGCGCAAATATGGTCGTTAGCTGTTGATAAGTTTGTTTCGCCAAAATGGACAATTCAAATATCTTTGTTTGAATTCGATCAACACAAGCGAACACTACTATTATTAATTATAAAAGATTAAAAGTCGATAGCCTTAGGATATTTCCAAAGGCAACCGACAAAATTGAATAGCAGATGAAATTTATAGTTTCCAGTACCTATTTATTAAAACAATTGCAGGTTTTGGGCGGGGTTATCAACAACAGCAATACCCTACCTATCTTGGACAACTTCTTGTTCGATTTAAAAAAGGACAAACTTACCGTGTCGGCCTCTGATCTTGAAACGACCATGAGCTCGGAATTGAATGTGGATTCCGATAATGAAGGGGTAATCGCGGTACCTGCCCGACTTTTACTGGATACCCTAAAGACATTTCCCGAACAACCCTTGACCTTTGTCGTCGAGGATAACAACATCGTTGAAATCAGTAGCAACCACGGTAAATATGCATTGGCCTATGCCGACGGAGCCGAATTTCCAAAGGCCGTAGAAATGGCCAATCCGAGTGCTACAACAATACTTGGCGATATCTTGGCCACGGCGATCAATAAGACCATATTCGCTGCGGGCAATGATGACCTCCGGCCCGTAATGAGCGGGGTGTTTTTTCAATTTTCACCCGAGAATCTGACTTTTGTGGCCACGGATGCGCACAAATTGGTCAAATATCAACGTTCCGATGTTACGGCCACGGAAGTCGCCGAATTCATCATGCCGAAAAAACCCTTGACCTTGTTAAAAGGGATTCTCGCCGGAAGCGAATCGGATGTTACGATAGAATACAACGACAGCAATGCCAAGTTCATTTTCGATAATTCGGAATTGATCTGTCGATTGATCGATGGAAAATATCCGAATTACGAAGCGGTCATCCCGAAAGAAAATCCGAATAAATTATCGATTTCAAGAAACCAGTTTTTGAGTTCGGTGAGAAGGGTTTCGATTTTCTCGAACAAGACCACGCATCAAATCCGTTTAAAGATAGCAGGTGCCGAATTGAACATTTCTGCGGAGGATATCGACTATAGCAATAAAGCCGAAGAGCGCCTGACGTGCTCGTACCAAGGTGACGACATGCAAATCGGATTCAATTCCCGCTTTTTGACCGAGATGTTGGGCAATTTGAACTCTGATGATGTATCGTTGGAGATGAGCCTTCCGAACAGGGCGGGGATACTTACTCCCATCGACGGGCTTGACGAAGGCGAAAATGTGACCATGTTGGTCATGCCCGTGATGCTCAATAATTAATCTCTACTACAGTATTAAAAACCCGCCACAATTGCTTGTGGCGGGTTTTTATTTTTATTCTTCTCCTTTTTTCTAAGAGATGAAAGGTATCGTCATGAATTTACTGGGGGCTTCGCCATTACTTGCACGAACGGCGTTCACAATAGGCAAAATAAAAGCCGTAATGCCGATTACAATAAGACTGATGATACCCAATCCTAATAAAAGAATGGCAGGTATACTCAGAAATGTAAGCAGAATGACGCTCAGTTGAAAGTTAATGATAGCCTTTCCGTGCTCGTCCATTCCTTCGACTTTATCCTTTGATGTCAACCAGATAAGTAACGGAACGATAAGTCCGCCGAAACCTGTAATATAAGTCAGTAACTGTGATAAATGCGTAATGACCAATAATTGATTATCGGTTCGCAATGCGTCTTTTTGATTGATGATTTCCATTTTTTGATTGTTTATGGGGTTTATACAATGATATGACGCAAATTGCCCGGTTTTGTTACAAGTTGATTGTGATCGAATTTTATTATTGCTTTCGTTCAAGCTTGGCCAACTTCGATTTTTCCTTGACGATCTGCATCTTGAGTTTATCGATTTTTTGGTTCATCTCCATCTCATCGACCGGGGCCAATTTACCCTTACTTTTATGTTTGGTAATCTTATTCTTTAATTTTTGGATTTTTCGTTCGCTCTTGTCGATCGACTTTCGTTTTTTGTTTATTGATTTTGTAAGTCGTTTCTGTTTCTTGACCTCTTTTTCGGCCTTCTTTTTGGCCTTCTCGGCTTTTTTCAATTCTTTTTCAACGGCTTTTTGATCCTTTGCGGCTTTCTTTTGATCGTCAAGTTCTTGCTCCGATTGTTCCGCCTGAACCGAAGCCTCCCCTACCCCGGAATCTTCACCCACAGAGGTTTCTTGTGCACTTACCGAAAGTGTCAGGAACAAAAACATTGCAATGGTCAACAAAATATGTTTCATTTTTAAAAATTTTAGTTAATGTGGATCGAAGATATGAAATATGCACGATTACAATCAGAACTTTGCGTTAAAGCTTACCTGTAGTGTTCGAGCTAAAGGATTTGGTTATTTTTGCAGCAAATCATGATATGATCCCCAACGATACAATAATCGCTTTGGCAACACCATCTGGAGTCGGTGCGATTGCCGTTTTACGTCTTTCGGGCAAAAATGCCATTTCGATCGTGTCAGAATACTTTAGATCGATCAACGGCAAGCATCTTGCCGACCAGAAAACCCATACGATCCATTTAGGCCATATCGTCGAGGAAAAAAAAGTCTACGACCAAGTATTGGTTTCCATATTCAAGACTCCACATTCCTATACAGGGGAAAATGTCGTTGAAATTTCGTGCCATGGGTCACACTTTATACAACAGCAAATCTTGCAACTTTTCTTAAAAAACGGGTGTCGAATGGCCACTTCTGGGGAATTTACCCTGCGTGCCTTTCTAAATGGAAAACTGGACCTGAGCCAAGCCGAGGCCGTGGCCGACCTAATTGCCAGCGATAATGAGGCATCGCACCAGACTGCAATCAATCAGATGCGAGGCGGCTTTAGCTCTGAAATAAAGAAGCTGAGGGATGAACTTCTCAATTTTGCGTCGTTGATGGAACTGGAGCTCGATTTTTCGGAAGAGGATGTTGAATTTGCCGATAGAACCCAATTCAAAGATTTATTAAAAAGAATTCAGGACGTTCTAAAAAGCTTAATTGACAGTTTCGCGGTCGGGAATGTTATCAAAAACGGAATTCCCGTCGCAATTATCGGAGAGCCCAATGTGGGAAAATCCACGCTGCTCAATGCCTTATTGAACGAAGAACGGGCCATTGTCAGTGAAATTGCGGGTACTACGAGAGATACAATTGAAGATGAAATTTCAATCGGTGGAATCGGTTTTCGCTTTATCGACACTGCCGGAATACGAAAAACCAAAGACATTGTCGAAAACATAGGCATTAAACGAACTTTTGAAAAGGTCGGTCAGGCGCAGATTGTTATTTACTTATTTGAAGCCGATATGTTTTTACAGGATAACAAAAAGTCGAATGACGTTCAAATGGAGGTCGGTAAGCTCAAAAACAAATATCCTGAGAAACCGCTTGTTGTACTTGCCAATAAAATCGATAAACTTTCCGACCATGATAAAGAAAAGCTGACCACCATTTTTGAAGACGTTCATCTACTATCGGCCAAGTCCGGTATAGGTGTTGATGAAATAAAAGACCGATTACTATCGTACATAAATACCGGCGCGATTCGGAACGATGAAACAATCGTCACCAATACAAGGCATTACGATGCGCTTTTAAAGGCACTAGAAGAAATTCAAAAAGTGCAATTAGGAATGGAAAACAATGTTTCAGGGGATTTACTGGCAATTGATATTCGACAGGCGTTATACCACTTTGGGGAAATCACAGGAGAGATATCTAGTGATGACCTTTTGGGGAATATTTTTGCCAATTTCTGCATCGGGAAGTAATAGATTATTAGTCCGTTTGAGTTTCTCATGTTAACTTTTCAAAATAATCAGGGCGAGAATTATTCTCGCTGCTCAATTCTATCTATTTATCGATTACTTAAGCCATTTGAGGAGGTTTCAAATATCGATTTGGCGATTTAAGTATATTTCGGTCGTGAAGTCCAAGACGTCATCATTAATTTCAGTAATTAAAATACTCTGAGCAGCTTTTCACAAGGTATCTAACCACAGGGATTTTTAAGAGATTCCATATGACATTTTACACGACCATCTTTATAACTAGTGATATATTATGGCAAAAAAGAACTTAATAGTATTTGGTACAAGACCTGAGGCCATTAAAATGGCACCTTTGGTAAAAGCGTTTTCCTCGAACGAAAATTTCATAACAAAGGTGTGCGTTACCGGGCAACATCGTGAGATGTTGGACCAAGTCCTTAAGTTCTTCGATATCAAGCCCGATTACGATATGAACTTGATGAAAAAAGGGCAAAATCTATATAATCTTACCGCTGACATAATTACCGGTCTAAAACCAATATTGGAGAATTTTAGACCTGATTACGTCTATGTCCATGGGGATACTACTACTACTATGAGTGCCAGCATAGCTTCTTTTTATTCTGGAGCCAAGGTTTGTCATGTCGAAGCCGGCCTTAGAACATTCAATAAAAAAGCGCCCTTTCCAGAAGAAATCAATAGAACAATAGCAGGTCATATTGCCGACTATCATTTTGCACCCACCCAAAACTCGTTCAATAATCTTATACGAGAGGGTATCCCTGATTCGAATATCCTGATTTCAGGTAACACGGTAATTGATGCCTTGGTCCAAAGCGTAGAAAAGGTCGATAAAATGAACGATGAAGAAATTGAAGCTCTTAAAAATGAGATTGATTTTACCAAACGTATTATTTTGGTTACTGGTCATAGGCGTGAAAATCATGGGGAAGGATTTATTAGAATTTGTGAAGCCTTAAAAGAAATTGGGGATGCCGAAGAGAATGTACAGATTATCTATCCCGTCCACTTAAATCCTAAAGTACAAAAACCCGTTTATGAAATTTTGGGCAATGCAAAAAGCATAAAACTAATAGGGCCGCTCGCCTACCCTGCTTTTGTATGGTTAATGAACAAGACGGAGATAGTAATTACGGATAGCGGTGGCGTTCAGGAGGAGGCGCCCAGTCTAGGCAAGCCGGTTCTCGTCATGCGCGATACGACGGAACGACCTGAAGCTGTTGATGCAGGCACCGTAATTCTAGTAGGAACCGATAAAAAGAAAATCGTAGATCAAACCTTACGTTTACTTAACAATGATGAACTTTACAAAAAAATGAGCAAGCTTCACAACCCCTATGGTGATGGAAACGCGTGCAATCGAATAGTTGGATTCATGGAAAATATGGCACTCCCATAGATTTAAGATATCATTCAGATTTGGGTAAAAGGGCGGAAAAAATATGATTTGTTATATTTCAAAGCATTATAAATGATATTTAAGCCTTTAATCTATTATTTTCAATGGATCCCCGTAACAGTTCTAACTTCGGTTCGGATTACAGTCGGTAGCATTTGCAAAATAGGAAATGAGATTACCAAAAGATTACTTATTGACACCCTTTTTTTAAATAAATTACAATTTGGATAAACGGTGACCCAAAGTTTATATCAATGGCTACCGAATGCAACGTAAATCTAAGCCGCCAAAATAAAATGAAACAGGTTACAGATTCCACCAATTACGACAAGTATCCAGATATTCAGACAAACACGAATACACAAAACGGGCAGGATATTACAATAGAAGAACTACAGGCAAATTCTTCAGGGCAGGCTGGAAAAACCAAAGTGGGCATTATCGGTGGAGGATTGATGGGAATGGCTCTTGCCTATAGAATTTCAGAGTTGAATACTTCGGTAAAGGTATTCGAAAGCGATTCACAGTTAGGGGGACTATCCACTCATCACGATTATGGCAGTTTTACGTGGGACAAGTTTTATCATGTAATCGTACCGACCGATGGCAGTTTGATAAACCTGATAAAAGATATCGGCCTCGAGGAACATTTGAGATGGAGCCGCTCATTTACCGGCTACTATGTTAATAAATCGTTCTATTCCCTAAACGGCGCCAAAGAATTTTTGCTTTTCCCATTAATAAACATTTGGGACAAGGTAAGACTTGTATTCACCATTTTTTATGGCGGCAGAATCAACAATTGGAAAAAGTTGGAAACGATCACCGTCAAAGATTGGTTGATAAAAATGGGGGGCAAAAAGAATTTTATCAAATTTTGGGAACCGTTATTATTGGCCAAACTCGGGGAAAACTACAAAAGGGTATCGGCAGTTTTTATATGGACCTATATCCGAAGGCTCTTTAAAGCTAGGGAGCATCCTGTAGAAAAAGACTATATGGGATATGTTTCGGGAGGTTATAAAACCGTTTTTGACCGTTTAAGTGACCGACTTACCGAAAAAGGTTCGAATGTACTATTGAATACTTCGGTCAAAAGTATCATGCCACTATCAGATGGTGGCCTAGAGGTAAGGTACGGCGACAAGGTAGAGTATTTCGATAAAGTAATATTTACGGCACCGATAAATGTACTCGAAAAAGTCACCTCGCCAGATCTTTTTGAAATCAAAAAAACTGACAAGTCCGTAGAATATCTCGGCGTAGTTTGTTTGGCATTGGTGACAAAAAAACCGTTGACTCCTTTTTACGTATTGAATATGGGTGATGTAAATACGCCATTTACAGGGGTAATCGGCATTAGTTCTTTGGTGAGTTCAGAAGAGACAACCGGAAATTATATTACTTTTTTTCCTAAATATATTCCTTCGAACCATGATTACTGGGGTATGTCCGACGAAGCAATAGAAGAAATATTCATGTCCGGAGTTCGAAATCTGTACCCAGGGCTTGAAGATGAAGACTTGGTATCTACCCACATCAATAGGGCGTTTAAAGTACAACCGTTACAAGTTTTGAATTACTCTAGCATAATACCAAAAATCAAAACCAAACACCCCGACTTCTTTATACTGAACACCTCACAATTTGTGAATGATTCTGTCAATAACAATCGCGTGGTACAGCATGTAGAAAGTTTTATGGAACAAATCGCTGAAGAATTGAAAACCAAAACCATCTAAGTTTATGGGTAAAAGGGCAGCCAGTCTTTCTCTAGACCTAGATAACAAATGGTCTTACATGAAGAACAACGGTTCTGATAATTGGAATGAATTTCCATCTTATCTCGACATCTTTGTTCCTTATGTTTTGGAACTATTGAAAGAACTGGACCTGAAACTTACATTTTTCATTATCGGTCAAGATGCCGAATTCGAACAGAATCATAAGTATCTAAAAATGATAACGGGCGCGGGCCATGAGATAGGCAATCATTCGTTCAGACATGAGACCTTTCTCCATCTGTATACAAAAGAAGAGTTGGAGGCCGAAATCGAAAAAGCGCATACCGCCATAAAAACAGCGACCGGTCGTGATTGCAGAGGGTTTCGCGGACCTGGCTTTACTTGGAGTGAAAATCTGTTCGAAGTATTGGAGGAAAAAGGATACACTTACGATTCGTCTACATTCCCGACCATAATCGGACCACTGGCCAGAATGTATTATTTCAAAACTTCAAAGTTGACCAAAGAACAGAAAAAAGAAAGAAAAGAACTTTTTGGGAAACTATCCGATGGATTCATGAAATTAAAGCCCTATTTCTGGAAGTTGAAAAACGACCGTAGGCTTATCGAAGTTCCGGTAACAACGATGCCCTTGTTCAGGGTTCCCATCCATATGACATACCTGGTCTACCTCAGTACAGTCTCGAAACATTTGGCCTTCTTTTACCTCAAATGTGCCATTTACCTTTGCAAACTTACCCGAACCTCTCCCCATTTCTTGATTCATCCCACGGACCTTCTCGGGAACGACATGGTTTCGGGAATGGAATTCTTTCCGGGCATGCAAATTTCCGGTCAAAAGAAATCAGCGTTTTTCAAAAAGGTAATTAGAATCTTTTCCAGACATTTTACATTGCTGTCCATGGATGATTATGTAAATGAAGTTCTGACGAAGAATAACAAAGAAATCAGTATAAACAGGGAAATAACACTTTGATAGCTAGTGTTGTAAGAAGAAAATTATGGAGACAATTTATAAATCAACGGAAAAGCTAGGCAGGTCGGGAAGAACCGAAAAAAAACCTTCGGTAACGATTCTTTTGCCCGCCTACAATGAAGCCGCGATCATTTCGGACAGCTTGAACATTCTCTGCGACCATATGGAGTCTTTAAACGAAAAATATGACTGGGATATTCTCATCGTGAACGATGGCAGCAAAGATAATACGGGGGGATTGGCCGAGGAACTCGCAAGAACGCTTCCCAATATTTCGGTTCACCACAACAAAGTCAACCAAAATCTAGGGGGTGCGTTACGAAACGGTTTTAAAATTGCGAAGGGCGAGTACATCGTCGTACTTGACATTGACTTGAGTTTTGGTCCTGAAAATGTAGAAAACCTTATGGAGGCAGCAATCAACCAAGATGCCGATATCGTAATTGCCTCGCCCTATATGAAAGGCGGCAAGACGACGAATATACCTTTTCACAGATTGCTTTTGAGCAAAGTTCTCAATAAGTTCATGCGCCTTACTTCGGGAATAAACGTACATAGCTTCACCGGTATGGCCCGGGCCTATAAAAAGGAATTCTTGGACACGTTAAACCTAAAGACCAGTACTTACTCCATCAACCCTGAAATACTTCAAAAGGCACGGATCATGAGAGGGCGTATTATTGAGGTTCCCGCTAATTTAGATTGGACCTTTCAATTGAAATATGGAGAAAATAGAACATCGAGTGTCAGTATCTTCAAAGGAATTCTTAATGGTTTGATGTCGAGCTTTATTTTCAGGCCCTATGGGTTTTTCATGATGGTCGGATTGCTATTATTGGTCGCGTCATTATATATGATCGTTTGGATATTTTATCATGTATATGCGATTTACCCCGAGCTACAGGTGTCCGGTGAATTTTTTGACGATAGGTTTTCAGAAGCCGTTGCCGCTGTATATAACAAACGGCCGCACGCTTTCTTAATAGGTGGCTTTACTTTTGTCGCCGCCATTCAGTTCTTGGGTCTAGGGTTTATTTCATTACAAAAGAAAAGGTATTTTGACGAGCTTTTCCATTTGAACTCCAACATTCTCAAGGCAACCAAAAAAAAGTAGGTCATAATGGGTGAAAAGTCATTTTTTAAGAGCATACTTTCTTTTTTACCCTTGCTGGTTCTCTACATAGCCATAGTGACTATCGTATCTTCCAACACGTTGATAGGCGATGAAACAAGGCATATGACCTATGCCAACAATTTGAGCCACGGTTTTTACACAAATTCCGAGAATCCTGAATTGGGCAATGGACCGGGGTACCCATTAGTTTTAACTGCTTTTGTCTTGATAAAGGCACCATATTTGGTCATGAAACTTGCAAATGCCATTTTTCTGTTCATGGCGGTAGTGCTATTTTCCAAATCATTATTATTTTTTTTAGGTCCAAAACAATCGATTATTTTAAGCTACATTTTTGGAATTTACCCACCTTTTCTTAAATGGTCTGTGTACTTATACTCAGAGTCCTTGGCAATTTTCTTAGCTTGTGGATTCCTTTATTTCTTTTTAAAACTTCATTTCAAGAATCCAAAAAGTAAGCTGAACATTATAATTACTGGTTTGTTCTTAGGTTTACTGACATTGACGAAAGTAATATTCGGCTACGTGATACTATCTACTATTGTGTTTTATTTGATTGTATTCTTTTTCAAAAAACTCCCTAAAATCCGTGCCAGTTTATTTGTACTGGTTACCGCTTTCATAGTAAGTATGCCCTATTTGTTTTATACTTATTCGATTACAGGTAAAATGTTTTATTGGGGGACGGGTGGTGGAGAAATCTTATATTGGCGCTCTTCTCCCTTTCCAAATGAATATGGTGATTGGATAAGTGCAGATGTGGTTCTTGGTAAAGAAAATGGGGATTTTTACGATACAACGCCCTTATTCAATAACCATGGTGCTTTCATCCAAAGTCTAGAATCCCATTCCATCATACAGCGCGATAGTCTTTATAAAAAACGGGCCATCGAAAACATAAAAGGATATCCAAGAAAATATATCCAGAACACATTGGCCAGTGGACTACGTCTTTTTTTTAATTATCCATATTCGTACACCCCTCAGAAAATTTCAACTTACTTCTACATAATTCCGAATATTTTCGTCGTGGTATTTTTACTATTTGCTTTTTTTATTGCACTCCGAAAACCATTCCTCATGCCATTCGAAATTCGAGTTATAGGGCTAATGATGTTGTTATTTATCGGCGGATTGACCGTACTTGACGGCAGGGTGAGGCATTTATTACCAATACTTCCCCTGCTTTTTATTTTTGTAGTTTTTGTCTGTAGGAAATTTGTTGAAATGAAGCCAAAAACAGAGGTTCTTCGCTAACTTCAATCCCTTAGATTATTCTAACGGCAGCTTATAAATGGTACTTAATTTTTTAATTGGGCACGACTTCCGCATACGAGTCTTTGCCGTAATCCGAGTCGCTCGGGGTTCTGGTTATAATTCGCAATGCACCCATATAGGTTTCAAGATGAGTTATACCTTGCTGTTGTGAAGCTTGAACCCCACTTTGATCGGCCCATGGCCATTTGTATATACCCCATTTGGCGTTTCCGCCCCACGGGCTTGATGAATAAATCGTAGCGACCTGTTGTTTATCGTAAACGCTCTGTCCATTAATCCAGATTTGAAGTAGACCGCTCGAGCCGGTATTCCATATGGCATGTACGACTATATCCAATTTTTCCCCGGCCGTCGGGATAATACCCGTAGGATTATACACTGCAGATCCACTCGCCGCATTGTTCACGACATAAATCTCCCCTGCACTATGTCCGCCGAACTGACCATCTTTGATTACCATTAGCTCAGTGTGTGGTGAATCGCCTACCACCCCATGGTGAACCTGCCAAAAAAGCCATTGATTGTTTTGATCGATAATATAATCATTGCCAAATGTGTAACTCCAGCCGAACCACTCTTCAGTACCTTTCGGGTGACGAATATCCCATGGAGCAGTACGTATTTCGGCCCTCATATTGTAATTTCTAGAACACCAACTACCGACTTCCGGTGCAGTTGGATTAACACTAAATTTCAATCGATTACCATCTTTTGTAATCTGTCGTTCATAGCATTCAGAGTCAATAACTAAATCACCATTACTGAAAGAGACCCCTTTGCTACCGGAATATTCGGGCAGTGTTATACCCTCCCAACACCAAGTTTTTAAACCGGTATCTCCCGCTCGTCCGCCCTTTGTAACGCAACTTGAGCTACTATTTCCATCAGGAGTAATAATCACTGTAACCGTACCCTCTTCAGTAGTTACTGTTTGATCCTCATTAATTACCTCTGTGGTGTACGTAAAGGTATCCACGGCTTCCTCCTCTACTTCCTGGATCGTCTCTTCTTCTTGAATGACCTCGGGTGTTTCTTCTTGGACGACTGGGGATATTTCTTCCTGATCCTCCGAAATTATCTCTTCCTGATTGGACTGAGGGGGTGTTTCTTCCTGAATTAATTGGGGCGTTTCTTCTTGGGTGACTGGGGGTGTGTTCTCTTGATTTTCTTGAATCGTTTCCTCTTGAACAACTTGAGGTGTTTCTTCGTTCAAATCAGGAGTGGTTTCTTCCTCCATGATCGCAGTCGACTCTTCCTGAGCAAGCTGAGGTGTCTCTTCCTGTGGGGTCGAAACTACTTCTGCGGTATTTGGTGCGTATGTTATGGTATTGTCGCTGTTGATAATAACTTCGCCATAATTGGCCGAAGTAGTTTTTTTGATTTTAACCCCATCCTTTTTAATATAATGGTCGTTCTTAAGTACATCTAGAACAATACTACCACTACCATTAAGTGAAACTATGAAAGTATCATCCACAACATTTCTACCGTTTCCTATTTCATGAGCATCCGCAAGGACAAATTCCTTCAATAAATCTGAATCTTTGGAGCATGAAAAGTGGAAAATAAATATTAAAATAGCTAGTAACACTTTTTGCGGGGATTGGGTGTTAATTTTCATTGGAAATGTAGGTTAAAGTAATGAGACAGAGCCGTTTCGACCCTTAAATATGCTATTTTAATTTGCTAATCCGACAAGATGACGGTTTTTTTCGACGTAATACACTTTTTACCTACGTTACCTAACCAATTATTAGCTTATTGAACGATGCTTTTTAACAAAATATTCGATGAAATGCACAGGAAGTTAAATAATGATCTCGAAATCGACTATCCTCAAATATAAACGTTAATAGTGCTTTGCCTTACCGAGTAACCATCGGAGTCTAGGGATTCTTTTTGATTAAAATAGGATTAGGAAAAAGCCAAAAAAGGTTCTGTGTTATCTTGGTACAACTTCGGGATAAGAGTTCTTGAGATAGTCGGTATCTCCAAATTTTCTTGTTATCGCACGCAAAGGCCCCATAAATGTTTCTAAGTACGTAATACCTTGTTGCAATGACTTTTGGACCCCGCTCTCCTCGGCCCAAGGCCACTTGTATATACCCCATTTGGCATTTCCACCCCAGGGATAGGCATCGTAAACCGTAGCCACCTGTTTATCGTATACGCTTTGACCATTGATCCACACTTGCAATAATCCGTTCGACGAATCTCCCCATACGACATGAACGACTATGTCTAACCTATCACCAGCCTTTGGTATAATACCTGTAGGTTGATATTCATCATTGGCTGCATTTACGATATATAATTCACCTGCATCGTGTCCGCCAAACTGACCATCTTTAATTATTAATATTTCAACTTGTGGTGATTCTCCTTCTATGCCATTATGTACTTGAAAGAAAAGCCATTCGTTGTTTTGGTCAGGGATATAGGTCTTACCAAAAATGTAAGGCCATCCAAACCATTCTTCCGTGCCACTGTCATGGCGAACGCCCCATGGATTTGTACGTATCTCAGCCCGCATATTATAATTTCTTGAGCACCAGCTTTCTACTACAGGGTCGGTCGGGTCGATTCGAAATTTTAGTAGATTTCCAAAATTGGTCACCTGTTTTTCGTAACATTCAGAATCAATGGTTAGTTCCCCATTGCTAAAATCGATTCCGGTTTTATCCATGTATAGAGGTATTGCAGTGTCGCCCCAGCACCACATTTTATATCCGGTTTCGTTGGACATTCCACCGGCAGAGACACAGTCTTCAATAGCATTCAAGGTTTCTGAAAAGACGATATCGCTTACTTGTTGTCCAGGGGTCTTAACTTGGGAAGAGGCTGTCGAGTCCGATTTATCGCAAGAAGAGAGATACACTATGAATATCACTAGTAAGATCGTCATGCGAATTTTCATGTCAACGTATGTTAATCACATATCAAATATAAGGCAATGTGGTCCATTTTTAATCTGTTCGAGGACAATTAACTTATATGAGTAATAGTGTTCGCTAAAACTTATCTATATACATCTGCAAGGACCTGCCATTGAACGAGGCCGGATTCAAGCGTCGTCATAAAGTAGTTGATATTCTTGGGTTATGCTACTCCAAGTGTATTTATTGGCCACCGTCGTTTTTGCATGTTCACTCAGAGCCTTGAACGACAATTCATTGTTTTCTATCCATTTTAATTTCTCGGCCATATCATCGGCATCCGTAGATTTGAAAAAAAGAACATCATTTTTATCAAATACTTGAGTATTTGCAGGAATATCGCTTGCCAATATCGGCGTTCCGGTGCTGGCCACTTCCAACAACATGATCGACATCCCTTCGATTTCCGAGGGAAAGACAAAATATTCACTTCTACTGACCAATTCCAATAAAGTTGATAATGGATTTACATAACCCAAATAGAAAACGTTCAATCCGGTACCAAGCTCTTTTACTTTTTTAATGTAAGCGGGATTAAAGTCAAGGTCACCGGCCACAAAAATGTTTCCTTTATAATTTATCTTTTTATATGCTTTTAACATGGTATGCAGCCCTTTGATAGCCATAATTCTTCTAGCCGCAAATAAAACAAACGGAGTATTGGATGGTACTTCTGTTGGCCAGAATGGTTTAAGCGATCTTTTGCCCGTTTCTTCGCAAAGATTGATCCCATTAGGTATAAATTTCACAGCTATATCGTATTTTTCTTTGTAATGGTCGCAAAGCGGTTTGGAAATAGCTGTTTTTATTCCTTTAAACTCTAAAAAACGTTTTTCATTGATTTTGAAAAACGTTTTGGCAATTCTTCCCCAGACCCCATCTTTATAGGGTACCCCATGTACAGTGGCAATTACTTTCGATTTTCTTGACAGACCCTTTAAAAAAAAGAAACTATCGATTTTATGGGCATGCACAATATCATACTTTCCAAAGTACCTGATATGTAAATAACAAATCAAATAGTATAAAAACACGCCAAAACTACCGAGTCGAATTTCAGGAAACTCAATTACTTCGACGCCCTCGATATGCGTTTTGGCCAATTTGTTTTTATAGCAATAAATTGTGACATCGTATTCATGCACCAGATTACGCAACAGGTTTTCGGCAACGCGACTTGTACCACCACGTGATGGGAAGTACTTAATACCGAAAAACGCAATTTTTTTCTTTTCTTCCATACTTGATTACGGATTAGAAGGCCTAATCTCTTTCATGATTTTTTAACCCTTACCGTTACCAGACGGACGTTCCATTGCTTCATTTCAAAAGCTTAAGATATAAGCCATAATATTCGCTGGTCATTGCGGGCAAGCTAAACATTCTATTCAATCTGTTCCTTCCCTCATTCCCCATTTTTTTGGCAAAATCTGGGTTATCGAGTAGGTAGACTACCTGATTCGCCATAGTTTGGACATCTGCCGGTTCTACAAGTATACCGGTTTTCGAATGTTCTACAATTTCATCTGTTCCGCCACCAGAAGTAGCAATTGTAGGTTTTCTCAAGGCCATATATTCGAGAATCGCATTGGAGATTCCTTCGCCATGAACCCGGTCGTTAGTAGCCAAAACTCCAATATCAAAAATGTTGATAATCGACTCAACGTCTTTTTGCAGGCCCGTAAAGATACAATACGAGACCTGTTCCGGGGGCACCATTTCTTTACATTGCTGCAAGTTTGGCCCGCCACCCACGGCAATGAATGTTACGTCCTTTCTTTGTTTCAAAACCAGTAACGCGGCTTCTATATAGGTTTTATAGTCTTTTCTGTCAAAAAAGGCTCCGACCATGCCGACAATATTTTTAGTGCTTATGTTGAACCCTTTTCTAACCTCGCTTTTTTCCTTAAGGTTCGATATTCTGTTGTCGTCAAATCCGTTATAGATGCACACCGCTTTTTTATCCGGCACTTTATATTCTTTCAATCCGGCCCAAGAATTGCCAACGACAACTTTGGAGAATGGGTAGGTCAACCTGGCCCTAAACAACCGTTGGTCAAAAAAGTTCATATTTTTAGGGGCATCGGTAATGTTGCCATTGATTAATTTGATGTTAAGCACGATGGATGAGGGGATGGCCCAAATAGCTGACATGGTGCCCCAAGTGTGAATTAGATCCGGCTTATAATTTCTACATAGTCGATAAAGCCTGTAGAATATCATCGGGTTTCTTTTGGGTACTCTTTTTAAAATAGTTACGGGTATTCCGAATCCATAAACTTCTTGATAATGGATTTTATCAGAAAAGACCACCAAATGTAACTGGACATCCGCGTAGTCGATAAGCCCTTTAATCATCTCAATCAACCTCCTTTCCCTTCCCCCTGAAACAAGGCTATCTATTAGTAAAAGTACTTTCATACAACTAAACTGCAATTAACCGTAATAACGTTTATTATCTATAACGTATTCTTTTTGTTACAAATAAAAACTGAAACCACGGTAATTTTTTTCTACCCTACTTTTTTCTATATGCCGCATCTATCACGAATAAACTGCCTGACTGGTGTAAATGATGCATAGCCATTAAACCTTTATGGAAATCGGGATAAACGGTTACAATATCTTTTTCAACATATTCCTCTAGGGTAAGTTTTTCGATTTTGTTGACATTTAAAGCCCGCCCATAGACCCCGTCTGTATTTGCTTGTGATGGCCTGTAGGTTTCATTTTTGAACTTGAAAATCGCACCACCATTTCTCGCTTTCCTTGAATTGATGATTACGGGATTTAATTTATGCGGTTCGAGATTATTCAGTTGTAACGACCCTACTTTATATATATATAATTCACTGTCGGCTGGAGCAAATGGAGCGGCCTGTTTATTGACAAACATCCACTTTTGACCGCTATCGTCATTATGAAAGAAGGCATCCACAACTTTTTCACCTTCAAATGCGGTTGCATGCAACTCCCATTTACCGGGAAAATCAATACAACGATATAATTCAAGTCGATTATTTTCCTTTGTTTCCGGCATTAAATACAGCATTCCATCCTCCTCGAAAATAAATGGAAAGGACAAATGGTATTTTAAATCCAAAACATCTTGAATATCGACCAACTCACTATTTTCTATTTTTCCACATGAAATTTTGCCCCGTTTTGTGTTATAACCGTAATTCTCAAAAAAAACAAACTTCTCTTCTTTATATTCGAAAATGAACGGGTCGGCCCAAAATTCTCTTTTTGGTAGTTTAATCGGTTTCAAAGCGGAAAGGTCAGCGGTCATAAAATCACCTTCTCCGATAAAAAGTGTCCAGCAACCGTATCTCGCCCCTAATACCAAGCTATCGATATACCTAATTATCTTGCTCCAAACCCTAAGGTAAAACGACATTATATATTGAAGGGTCTCTTTTAAACTGGGCGACCGAAGATGTGCACTAGAATCTGACATGGAATGCGAGGGTAAATGTCCCAGGCCCCTCAACTTCCTAATATTCTTAAAAAAGAGGTTTACAGAGGCTTCAAGAGTTGTTCTTTTTGTTTTTGCAAAGGACCAATGACGGTTAAAAAATGCAGTGTCTATTATGGATCCCTGAGTGGTTTTAGACAACAATTGTAACAAAGTTACCTTAACATCAGGTCGGCCTAAAAGCACTTCATAAAAGCCTACATACTTTGTACAGCTTGAGTAATTCTCTCCAAATTGAAATGACCAAACCCCATTTTTTGAGGCATCTAATATTTTTTCTTCGACTACATCATATTTCAATTTTAAAATAAGATCCAAACCCAGATCTTTAATTTCCTTCTCGTCTTCATCATTGCATATGCCCACAAATTCATTCCCTTTTTGGCGAAATCTAAAAACATCTATGCTTTTCAAGGTATCAGCAATCTTCCTTTTGCTAAAGGTAAAAGGTTGTCTATAAATTAGATTTTCAATTGAGTTTTGTAGTGCAAAAAGAATTTGGGCCACCTTGTTTTTGGCTCTTAGAAAATGACTGAACTTATCTTTTAAGGAATTCTTGTTCTTTTTTCCATCCTCATGGATCAATACAATAAGTTCTGTCTCGGGGTTTGAAATAATTTCATCGACAATTCTCAACTCCCAATTTACCAAGTCTTCAAATCGCTCTATTAAAATTCCGATTTTCATGTCGTTCCGGTTTTCTATTATTACCGCTTTCAGAATTTTTCCTCTTCTGTTTTAGGGGAATTCCAGTTTGGTAGAACAGGATTTCCATTATTTATTTGTAATGACCCAATATGTTCTATTAGAGCTAAGTATTTGTCTTGAAAAGCCTTGTAACCAAAATTCTTAACGAGATGTTCATAGCTTTCCTTTCCCATTATGTCCCTTAATTTCTGGTTTTTAACAAGATAATAAAGATGGCTTGCCATTTTCTCATAATCTCCAATAGCGGTAAGAAAACCATTCATCCCGTCACGGACTAAGAGGGAATTATCACCTACATTGGTTACGGCAAGAGGTAGGGCGCAATTCATTGCTTCCATTAGCGCATTTGAAATTCCTTCGAAGGTGGTCGTGCTCAGGTAAATGTCAGCTGATTCTAAAAAAGGATAGACATTCGATGTATTCGTAATGACCTCAACCTCATCACTTACCTCGTACTTTTCAATATTGGCCATAATACTTGTCAACTCCGGCCCTTCACCAACAATAATATAGCTTAATTTATAGTTATTGTCGAGCATTTTCTTCAATCGGGCAATACATTTTATGGCCGTATCGTAATCTTTGCTCTTGACCAATCTGCCAACGCTTATTATAGTTACCTCATCATTTTGGGTTTTTTTTTTCCGGGGAAACTGTCTGATTTCTATGCCATTGGGAACAACAAGAATTTTATTTTCAAATCCGCATTTAATGGCCGAATTGTAGGCGGCATAGTTGTTCGCTATGGTATAATTCAGCAAAGAATTGTTCACTTTCTTCAATATGTTCAATTTCAAAGGTGGTAGATAACTACTCCTGATACCTCCAAAAATAAAAGGTACACCTGCTATTTTTCCGCTGATGCCCGCCCAAATAGTATCCATAGGCAGGTAAGAGAAAATAATATCGATTTTTCTTCTTTTAAGTAAACGGGTAAGCTCAAAAATTCTTTTTATCGGATTTTTGGACAAAAACACATGATTTAATTTCTCTTCATCTATGACCTTGAGATGTGCACCATAAGTTGGTTTGGGCTTAAGAATGACCACAATGATATTATGAAAAGGCTTCATCGCTTTTGCCAAAAGAAGGCATTGCTTTTCAGCACCTCCGGGCGCAAGTGAATTTATAGTAATACAAATATTTTTTTTGTCCGACATTGGAATAGATTTAGATCCTTATGCAGAACTTCTGGTATCCCAGCGTTGTAACAATAAGATTCGCCATAACAAGGTGCCGTGGTCGAATTCTCCCCTGTTGTTTTCATTAAGAAGTCTTTTTATCATAGGTTCGTTAAAAAAAGTCGAAGGTTGGGTCGAATTCAGCACGTTCTCAAATTCACCCTCTTTGAACCATTCTCGCAAAGGCACTTCAAAACCCTGTTTTTTTCGGTTCAAGATTTCATCGGGCAATCTATTTTTCATAACACTTTTGAGCATATATTTGACGCCCGTATCTTTATAAGTGGGCATTTTCAATTTTTTGTCAACTTGATACATCAGTTCTACGATGCGGTGATCCAACAAAGGGGCCCTTGTTTCGAGCGAACTGGCCATACTCATCTTATCGACTTTCATGAGCATTTGTTCGGGAAGTGCAACTTTTAGATGAAAATAGTTCAAACGATAGAAGGAATCCTTCAATCTACAATTCTTCAAAGTAGATGCTATAAAATCATCAATTGTATGGTAATGATCTTTCAACAATAGTTTTGTTTCGCTAGGGTCGATTTTTACGAATTTCGTGACAAGCCGCTCTTCAAAAGGAAGATTGAATGAATTCAATACTCTTTTGGCCCTGTTCAACTTATATCGTGTATCACCGGTCACAAGAGTAGCCATTCCCCCAATTAATCCAGATACTCCTTTTTTTAAGAAACTTGGCAGGCTTTTGTACTTATTGGCAAAATGTTCACTTTGATAATTCGAATATCCGGCAAATACCTCATCGCCACCATCGCCGGTCAAAACCATCTTCACATGTTCCGCCGCACTTTTTGCCAAATAGGACGTAGGTATTGCCGCCGGGTCCGCAAAGGGCTCATCAAAATGATATAGTATTTTTCTTATCGATGCTTCCAAAGATGATTTATCGACCATTTTTTCGATATGTTCGGTTTCGAACAAATCTGCTATTATTCGCGCACTATTTCGCTCATCAAATCTTTTTTCGTTGAACCCGATGGTATAAGTGTTTATGGGGTAAGAAGAAATTTCGCTCATTATTGATACGATGCCCGATGAGTCTAAGCCTCCACTTAGAAAGGCGCCGTAAGGCACATCACTTCTCATTCTCATTTTTACCGAATCGTGAAGCAGCTCGTCCAACCTTTTGATCACTTGTTTTTTGTCTTTAAGTAAATCAGTTTCCTCGATATCGGGCAGGTCCCAATAAGCATGTTCATGGACTTTGCCCTTCTTTACTACTAGATATTTACCTGCAGAAAGTTTCTTAATGGATTTGTAATAGGTTTTTGGAGAAGGAATATAGCCCAAGAACAGGTACAATTCGTGCATTTCGCTGTCGGGTTCAACATCGCCCGTATAGGCCAATATACTTTTTATTTCAGAACCGAACAGAAAAGAATTTCCGTATACCATATAGTTCAATGGCTTCTCGCCAAGCCTATCTCTAGATAGGAACATATGCTTTTCCTTGGCATCCCAAATGGCGAAGGCCCACATACCGTTCAATTTTTCTTGACAGGCGAAACCCCATTGCTCGTATGCTTTGATAATGACTTCGGTGTCCGAATTTGTTTTAAAAGAATGACCGAGCTTTGTCAACAGTTCTCTGAGTTCTATATAATTGTAGATTTCGCCGTTAAAGACAATACCAATAGTCCCTTGATCATTGAACATTGGTTGTTCTCCTCCATCAATGTCGATAATCGACAAGCGCCTATGCGCCAGACCGATATTGGAGTCTACAAAATAGCCCTCACCATCTGGACCCCGATGCGATATGGTATCCGCCATTTTTTGTAAAACCTCCCTTCTAACAGGTCTTTCTATATCAAAGTTGAAAACCCCGGTTATTCCACACATTTATATTTCTATTCTTGCTTTCAAAGTTATATATCGTTTCAATTGACAAACCTCATATATATAGAAAAAAAAAACCTATATTCTTTTCCCAAGTATTTTAAAACCAAAAAATCCAAGACCCGGTTCTTTTTTCATTTAGGCCAATGCTTTATCCATACTAAGGATATATGCTTCATTTAACAGAACCTTTGGTGTTTACTTACCTCGGTCCAGCCATTGATCCAAAAATAGCAAAGACCAGATCTTATCGTTGAAATCACGCATGCCATGACGGTGTTCATCGACTATTTTTGATACATGGTCCATATTTAAATAATCATATAACGGCCCATTTGTATTAACCAATCTATCGTTCACATATTCCTTCAAGTCCTCTTTGAACCATGACTTCAAAGGAACGGTAAAACCTTGTTTTTTATGGGTAATTATTGAATCGGGCAAATAATTTTCCATTGCTTTCTTGAAAATATACTTTTTACTGTTTCCTTTTAGTTTTAAACCTGATGGAATGGTGGCCGTTAGTTCGGCAAATTCGTGGTCCAATAGGGGTACTCTTACTTCAAGCGAATTCTGCATGCTCGCCCTATCGACTTTGGTAAGAATATCATCTACCATATAACCTTTCATATCCATCTTCTGCATGTCAAACAGGAAGTCTTTTGATCCGGCATTGGTAAACCAGTCTACCCTTTGCGATTCGGCGAGTGATTTTTTTAGATTTTCCCAAATTTCTTTTTTGAAAAGGTTTTCCCGTTCCGACTGTTGCCAAATGGCCAAGTAAGCCGGAAAATTCTTTTTAGGTTTCGATAGATAATACGTAGCCCCTTTTCCTTTGGCACTATTCGGTATTACTTTGTGTAGGCCTCCCCAAAAAAGCTCGCTTAACCCATTCGGCAGCACGTTGTATTTGCGCATATTGTTCATGCGTTGGTATTTATCGTAACCTGCGAACAACTCGTCACCCCCGTCTCCCGAGAGTACTACTGTAACGAATTCCCTTGCGAATTTAGAAACGAAAAAAGTCGGAATGGCCGATGAATCTGCAAAAGGTTCGTCATAACTATCGACCAAGCGCGGCAATAGACTAACGGATTCGGGCTCAACGATTTGTTCATGGTGCTCCGTTTTATATTTATGCGCAACTTGTCTAGCGTATTCCAATTCATTGAATTCAGCTTCTTTAAAACCAATGGAGAATGTCTTGACCGGGGCATTCGAATACTTTGACATTAACGCCACTACCGCGCTTGAATCGACTCCGCCACTAAGAAAAGCCCCTAAAGGAACATCACTCATCAAATGCATCTTCACCGATTCCGATAATTTGTCGTCGATCAGACTACACCATTCATCTTCTGTTTTATTAAGATCCGGGCGATAATGAATATCCCAATATTTTGAAATTCTTAATTCTTTACCTTGTTCAATTTCCAAGATATGGCCAGGGCTCAATTTCTTGATGTTCTGATAAATAGTACTATCTTTTGAAGAATAGCCAAAGGTCAAATATTGATCTAGCATTGGTAGCGATAGCATAGGTGCAGTGTTCGTTTGGCCCAGTATGCATTTTATCTCCGACCCAAAAACAATGCTTTCATTATCTATGGAATAGAAAAAGGGTTTAATGCCGAAACGGTCTCTAGCACAAAAAAGTTTCTTTTTCTTCTCGTCCCAAATGGCGAATGCGAACATGCCCCGAAGATGTTTTACGCATTCACTGCCATATTCCTCATAAAGATGTACTATGGTTTCGGTATCCGTTTTTGTCTTAAAATGATGTCCTTTTGCGATTAAATTCTCACGCAAAACAAGGTGGTTATAAATCTCACCGTTGAACACGATCCATACCGTACTATCCTCGTTCGTCAGGGGTTGATGGCCAGTTTCCAAATCTATAATACTTAACCGTCGAAAGCCCAGACCCACATTTTGGTTTACATAAAATCCACTGTCATCAGGCCCTCTATGGACTATCAGCTCGGTCATTTTATGAATTTCATTTTGAGAAACCGGCCTATCGGTATCAAAATGAACCTTTCCACATATTCCGCACATAGCTTTCTTCTGTTCGTTAATCGTATTTTCTAGTGTTACTACAATAATCGTGGAAGCATCGCAGAACATGTATACCGCCAAGCTTGCGCAATATCCGAGCCTTTTTATACTTAAATACTTTGATTTTTTTTAAATCAATAACTTCTTTTCCCACCTACCTTTGCATAATCCATTATTTGGCTTAGGGCGTGTATTCATGTCCGAATAATGGCAATCCTTAAAAGGATCAACAATGTTATGGGCCGCCTCGTTAAAATCCGAAGTTCTAGGGGTCGAGACCTTGTCGACAACAATTCTGCCATCCATTTTTTCGGAACAATCTATCGAAGTTCTAAAAATCCCCCCTTCGCGCACGAAAAGGATACCTATAGATCTCGACCATCTTATATCCATTTCTACGGAATTTTTAGGGTGCCTATGCCATGATGCCTCGAAAATTGTAATCATTTATATGAGCCTAACACCGTAACCATCGCATGATAAGGTTTTACATCGTTTTGATTTGAGGGGGTGTTTTGTCGATGAGTTTGGTCTTTAATAGAATAATTCACGTTAATATCATTATCATTTGATTAGACTTTTATATTTGTCATTAATGATTTTTAACCATGTAGAATGTTCTCAATGAAATTATAGTTTCAGTGAATTTGCAACAAAAGTGATAGTCTAAAATCGGTCTAAATATACACCCTAGTTGTAAAATAATGGCCAAAAATCCAAATTTGCGATAAACCACTTATATTCTCGATGAAACTTAATAAAGTCTAATTGGAACAATTTAATATACGGTCAAAAGAAACCTGAAATCGAATCATTTATTTGTTTAGAAAATAATCAATATGAAAAAGAAGATATTAGTTTGCGGAGGCGGCGGGTTTATCGGAGGTCATCTCGTTAAGCGTTTGAAAGATATGGGGTATTGGGTAAGGGCCTGTGATCTAAAGCGAAACGAATTTTCGAGCTCTCCGGCCGACGAATTTATCGTGGGGGATCTTCGTGACCCCCTAGTTTGTAAAAAAGTCGTCGAAAACATAGATGAGATATACCAACTTGCGGCGGATATGGGCGGTGCAGGATACATTTTTACCGGCGACAATGATTCAGCGGTAATGCATAATTCGGCATTGATAAACCTTAATGTGGTCGAGGAAGCAAGGCTTCAGAACGTTAAAAAGATCTTTTACTCCTCTTCTGCGTGTATGTACCCTGAATATAACCAGCTAGATCCCGATAATCCAAAACTTTCCGAAGATTCGGCCTATCCTGCAGCCCCGGATAGTGAATATGGCTGGGAAAAACTATTCAGTGAAAGGTTGTACCTTTCATACCAGAGGAATTATGGCCTAGAAGTACATATCGCACGATTCCATAATATTTTTGGGCCCGAGGGCACTTGGACGGGAGGAAAAGAAAAGGCCCCCGCAGCTTTATGTAGAAAAGTAGCAAAAACCGAAGAAGGAGGAGAGATAGAAATATGGGGTGATGGCAAGCAAACCCGATCTTTTCTCTACATTGACGAATGTCTTGAAGGGGTATTGAGATTAATGGATTCCGATTTTTCGGGACCCGTAAATATCGGGTCGCAGGAAATGATATCGATTAATGACCTGGCCAAACTAATTATGGACATAGCCGATAAAAAACTTAACATTAAGAATATTCCAGGACCCGAAGGCGTTAGAGGGAGAAATTCGGATAATGCCCTTATAAAAGAGAAACTGGGTTGGGCGCCTTCAGAATCGCTAAGATCTGGTTTGGAGAAAACATATCCATGGATCTTACAACAATCGAAGAAGGCGTTGGCAAAAGATATTTAAACTATCAAAAGCCTCTTGAGATGGTAAGCTTTCTTTCCTGTCAGCCCAGCATGTTCTCAAGATAGGTTTTTAATCTTGGACCATAAGAAATATGACTGAATTCCATAACTCCTAAATTTTTACCGTTTATTCCAATTTCTCGTGCAATCTCTGGATTTTCCAGTACAAATTTCAGTTTGTCGGCGAATTTATAAATATCATATGAGTCTGCGACCAACGCGGTTTTTCCATCTTCAAAGTAATGTATTATTTCGCCATAATTTGTGGTGATAATCGGATTACCAGTAGCTAAGTATTCAGCTATTTTATGCGGAAATCGCGCGGCATCCTGGATTGAGGATCGCAGAGGAATCAATAAGGCCGAAGCGTTTACGTATAAATCGACCAATTCGGAAAAAGGAATATTGGAAAATACTTTTACTCTATCACTCAGATGGTTTTCCTCTAGATATCGATCGAACTCTTTATACTGTTTTGGACTTCCCTTACTGGCGATCAAATATAATTTCATGGGTATATTTTTGTCCAAAGTTTTATATGCCTGCACTATAAAATCTATGATTTCCCTATAATCTATAGCGCCGCAGAATAGAAAGTATTCTTCATCCAATTTTCTTTTGGGAAGGTTAAAATTTTCGAAATTACATATAGTCGGTATTTTCAAGATGGGTTTGCCTGGAGCTATTTTCCGAAAATTTTCTTTTAAAAGTTCGCTAATAGGAAAGGCCCCATCCATTCTTTTTAGCAGATATCTTTCAAACAAGTAATCGTTTAATTTTATCATCGTACTATCCCTATGCTTCATTTCAGAGGCCATTTCGACATAAAGATAGACCAAGGGGAAGCCTAAAATTTTACCATAAATCATATATAACAAAGATTGTACGAAATTAAGATTGGAGAGAATGGCGATTAGCCGTTTGCCTTCACTGCGCATTTTACTTAAATACAGATATTCGTTCAAGGTTCCCTTAAGCTTCATAACATTGCGCACTATAAAATTCTTTGGTCTGTGCGTAATCCCGGAAGTATAGATATAGTGGATACCTTCAAATGCTCCTTCAGGCTTGAAATCCTGATACTTTCCAGGCTCCAAAACACCCTTCCGGTTAATAACTGTAAACCTGGCACCTTCTCTAATAAGTGCATCACCCACAATTATTGTCTTTTGAATAGCGGCCAGCCCATAAGGGAAACCTGATTCGCCAAGCCATACAACGCTTAACGGTTTATTGTTGTTTTTTCTCATTGAATAATCTTAGGTCACTAAGTTTGAAATCCATTGTAAAATACCTCGATATTCTATTCGTGTATAATTCCTTTGACATATTACCCCATGGTAAGACGAAGTAATAAAGAAAGCCAATCACTTATCCGGTTCTTATTTTCCATAATTAAACAATATGCGTTTAATTTTATATTTAAACGCACTGAAACTACTGAGAATCAATAACTCCTTGGCTCCATCGATTAACGTATAATCACCTACTCGGCTCAAGGTATGTACTTTATCCGAAAAATAGGTATCCTTAAAGGGATCAACGATGTTATTCGCTACCTCCTTAAAATCAGTAATGGTAAGGGTCTGAATTTTGTTAATAATAATCCTGCCTTCTATTTTTTCGGAATAATCCATCGAAGGCCTAAAAATATCCCCCCCATATTCAAAAAGGGTGCCCGCAGGTCGCGATGATCTTATATCCGTTTTTACGGGATTTTTAGGATGTTGTTGCCATGGTCCGAAAATACTGTCTGAATAATGGATGTTCAGGTTGTGGTGCGGTCCCGTATTTTTTTCCGTTGAGAACAGAAACCATGTATTCCCGTATTTGAAGGGCGTACTATCGATACCCGCATAATCATCGATAAGCACTTTTTCAAGTTTCCATTTTAAGGGAAATTCCTCCGCTTTGTACAATCGCACTTGATTGGTCTGATAGGTTTCGGGAATGCAAAATACTTCATTGTCATGTTCTAAAATAAAGGGATAAGACATATGGAACGTTTCATCGATAACTAGTTCATTTTTTACAAAAGAATCCTTTTCGAACAAAAAACTTGCAATTTTTCCGATTCCTTGGTCAAAGCATAAATCTTCATAAACAACATAAAGGCCGTCTTTGCCATGCAAACCAAAAGGGTCTGCCATAAAACGCGTTTTGGTCAATTCTGAAAACCATTGGATTGTTGGAACCTTGCGGGAATCCAAAAACTCGTGTATGGGGGCCTTGGCAATGCCAATATTCCAATAATCAGTATAGAAGAGTAATTTGATGATTTTCTTGAGCATCAATTTACACTGCACAAAGAAAAAAATGAAGAGTTGTATTGAATGGGGAGAAGGTCTTTTTTTACCGATCTTCACTTTTATGGAAGGGATACCATTTTCAAACATACCATTTATTATATCATTGACCATTTTGAGCGGCCAATCAATCACTTCGAAATGAATGTTGTCAATGTTTTTCGGGTAACCGATCTGGGTCTTTAGATGTCCTTCCCTTAGAACAATACTCGTGCCGGCCTCCTCGCCCAATCTGGTCAAATAGGCACTGGTTATCAAATCTTCGTTGTAGATCTCCCAAAACGAATAGGTGTTTCCAAGGTAATTTTCAAGATTGCCGAAATGATAATTCCAAACCCCATATTTTGGTATGCCCAATATTTTCCCAAAAAGTCGTTCCGAAGAAAAGTCAAGTATAAAATCGAGCTCCGCATTTTTAATCTTGGCGATATCGTTATCTTTCAAAGTTACTCTACCTTCGGTCGATACAAAATTGCAATGCATAGAGGGTACTCCCACGAAAATCGACTTGTCTTTTGTTAGTCGTAAGGCCTTGGCCCTTCTTCTTACGTAATGCCGATAATACTGGACCCATAATATTCCCGATTTAACGGGAGCAGGCTTATTTTTTTTTACAATTAACAACTCTAATGTGATTCCTGCTTGCGAAGTCAACTTTTGCAGAACCATTTCTTCCCAGACACAAAGACTGGCTCCATCTTGCAAAACGCCGAATCGGATATGTTTTGGTGCTCGGCTCATCGGTTGGTACAATTAGTGTTATGTTCAACCTCTAATTTGACTAAGGCCTTGTAAACATCAAGACAAAAACTTTTTATTTTGCCCATATTCCCTCGTCTTTCCTTGATAAAATTTTCGATACTTGAATGGGCGACAAAATTGCCAATGGCACCAAACTTACTATTGTGCCCAGCACAATGCCAACGACCCCTAAGTCCATCACTTTAACGAAAAATAGGGATACGGGAATATTAATCAATGCAGCGAACAGCCATGCATACATTTGAAGTTTGATTTTACCCGTTCCATTCAATATAATATTGAATAGGTTCACCCATGTAGTAAGGCACACGGAAACGGCCACGATAATAGAAATGGATGCAGGGATCGCAAGGTTTTCCCCAAGCCATAATCTATAAACAAATGGAGATAAAAGAACCATCAACGTTGCCAAGAACAACGTACCGGTCCAAATTTTAAGTACGGTTCGCATCGATTTTTTCATCCACTCAAAATCATTTTTCGCGTAGGCTTCGATATTCGATGGCCATAATTGATTATTAATAATTACGAAAAGCAACATGAATATTGACAAATACTTGTAAGCCGCCTCATATTGAGGTACTCCTTCCAAGGAGACAAAGCCGGCGATAAGAATATTGTTCGTCTGATGTATAATCAACATAGCAATATTGATCATGAAGAACTTTATGCCCAGGGAGAACAAATTTTTAAAATAGTCCATCCTAACAAACTTCAAAGAGGGTCGATATTTGTTGAATTTGCGGCTGAAGTAATATATTCCTACAATCAACGGAACTAAGGCAAAAGTCAATGAATTGGCGGTTCCGAAAAGAAGCAGCGATTCATGGGCAATGAATGGAATAATCAATATCAATACTAGAAAAGACGCTTTGGTAAGGAACGAAAAGAATTCGACATAGGCCATTTTTTGCACGGCATAGAATATTTCATAAATATTTCCGGCAACGAACCGAATGCCGAAAGCTATAATAATCACGACGGCCAATTGCACGACTTCGTTCCTCAATTCAACTGGAATATTGAGCCAGTCGGTCCATGGAAGGGTGAAATTCAAAATCAATAGTAAAATGGTAGCCCCCGCTATGATAGCGCCCAGCACGACGTAGGCCGTACTGACATAGCGTACTGCGTTTTCATCGTCATCGCCTGCTATCGATTCGCCAAACTTATTGCGTAGACCGAGCCCGATACCAATATCAAAATTCAAAAACCAATCTACAATGGATAGAAGGGTCAAGAAAATGCCAAATTTAACTGTGCCGAGATAATCGAGGGACAAAGGGAAATAAGCAAAACCTATTAATATGCCCAGAGCCTTGAGCAGAATGGACAGCAATACATTTTTTTTTGCTCGCACCGTCCGCTCATTTCCCTCTACGAAGGCTTTTTTTATCCTTTCTATTACATTCATATAGGATAGAGTTGTAATATCATTGGCCTAAACGTAACCAGCCGATGGTTGTTTGATTCGCTTGATTCCCATTCCGATTCCTATATGGATCGCAAACAAAATCGAAATATATTTTAGAAATAAAAAAGTATTGGTCAAGTTACCTATCATATACAGTATACTTACCAAAAAAGGCACAACGAAATACAAATCGTAATTAAGAAATCGTGCGTAATACAGAACCGATAATACGACAAAAAGGGTAAAAAATACAAAGGCCGGAACGCCATAAAGGAAAAGAGCTGAAAAATAGCCACTATGCAGATCGCCAGTCACTGCTGCAGCCCTATCCCTATCCTTGGTAATACGTAACAAATTCTCATAGTAAACCTCGTTCTTTAATCCTCCGTAACCAAACAGTGGCTTTTTGCCAATATTATCCAGTACCATTGTATAATACCCTTTGCGACTATCAACAGGCTCACTCAACCTTTGTTTGACCAAAGTGCTGTTCATTATATCTTGATAGTAAAAAATGGAAACACATAATAGAACCGCCAAGCCCGATAAAACACAGACGACCATTTTCTCAAGAGCCACCTTTCTGATAAGAATAAGATATGTAGCAAGGGTCAAAGCCAATACAAGCCAGCTCATTCGCTGAAAAGACGATAAAACACCTATCGAGAACAAAGTAATCAATATGGTCTTCCAAACATCCTTTTTAACCGAGGCGAAAGTCCATGCAATCGCAACAATGAGATAATAGGAGTTAAAGTACTCAGTGGAGAAGATACCGTTCGACCTTAAAAAGGCTCCAAATGCCTCGCGATTATCACCGATTCGAAGAAAATAAGGGTCAATTGAAAATTGAACAAGGCTAACCAAACTCGAAATTACGGCACCGATAATAATGGATTTCCCGATAATGTTATAAGATGGTCTATCGGCCATGAGCTTAAATGCTATAATTATGACCAAAAAAGCGATGGAATCGAGAATTGTCTTAATAGCATCCTTCATGCCGATTTCCGTTATATTTACGATTTCGGAGATAATCAACATTATTACATAACCATACAACGCCACCTGAAACCATGGGACTTTTCTGTCAAAATTCAATGCTAATTCTTGTCTGGAAAACAATGCTTTTCTTAGGATAAAAAACAACGATATTATAAAGAGGAATCGCTCGGGTTGTATCTCGAAAAAACTTAATCCGGGAACTTTTAGTGTCAAAAGGTCATTGATATTACCGGTCAACAAATAGAACGACAAAAAAAACATTTCGACCTTGTATTTCGAATCACTCTTGACTACCAAGTAATATGCGATAATGGAGCCAAGAGCAAGATATATGTAAAAGTGGTGCCAATGTACCTGGTCTGTGTTAAAGGCAAAATAATGTGAAAGGTCGGTCATTATACAAGGCAAATAGCGGATTGATTCAAACAGAATCGTTTTATTGTTCAGTAATTGGTCTATACCGATAATGACTTAACAATCAATTGGGGTTCTGAATTTCCACCGTATGTATCTTCATACCCATAATAGTGATCTTTCTTTTCAATACCATTAAAAATGATAAAACTCTTCTTCCTTTCCCGCGTGTCGGTCGGAATCAGTTCTTTAAAATCATTTAGAAATGAGATCTTTGCTATATTCCTACGAAGTACAAAGAGGTTTATATCTATCATATCACTTAACAATACGTAGTCTGAGACGAGACCTACTGGCGGAGTGTCCAATATGATATAGTCATATCTTTCACGAAGGTCCTGAAAAAGTGATTTCATTCTAGGGCCAGAAAGCATTTGATGCACATTGCCCGATACAGTAGAGGTTGGGATAAACTTCAAAGTGTCAAGTTCTTCATGGGGGTATATGATATCTTTTATCGAAACCATATCACTACGCAAATAGTTGATAAGCCCCCTTTCCTGAACCTTTTTGATTCCTTTTGCTAAACTGGGCTTTCTAAGGTCACCGTCTATGATGAGTGTCTTTTTTCCCGATTCGGCGAGCGTAATACCCAAATTGATCGCATTATAGGTCTTGCCCTCTTCCGGCATAATCGAAGTGATGCCCAGTACTACACACTTTTGCTGAACATCTATAAATTTCAAACTGGATGAAAGGTACCTGAACGACTCTTTAACGTTCCAAAGGGATACCTCTGGATTCTTGGAATTAGGATCGTGCTCTACAATACTAGCTATTACGGGAATATCGGTATTTTCCGTTATCTGGTTAAGGTTCTCAATGGTGTCACTGGTAGAAAATAACGCCACCTTTATTGTCGGAAATAGAATACCGAGAATCAAGGCCAATGCCAAAAGTAACATCTTCTGTGGCGCAATAGGGCCATCTCCCACCATTCTTGCCTCATCTAAAATTCGGGTATCCGATGTGCTCTCGGCCCTTGCAATACCTGTTTTGGCCAATTCTTGGCTCAGATAGTTGAATAAATCACTATACAAAGTGCTTTGCCGTTCAATATTGAGTAGCTCATTCTCACTAGTGGGCAGTGAACTGATTACGCCATTGTAGGTCGATAGTTGTTCGTCGATCCTTTCCAACTTGAACTCAAGTGATTTGACGGAATTCTGTAAGTTGTTCAACAATAAACGGGTCGATTCGGCGATTTGTTCGTTTAAAATACTCATTTCCTCGTTAGTGCCTGTCAAATAGAATTTCTTTTTTGACCTTTCGGCGTAAAGGTTTTTGAGCTCCAAGAGGTTTGCATTTATCATAGGGTCATCTATACCTATGGAAGTCGGTATAACAAAATCATCTTTATTACGATTATTTTGAACGCTTTCGATCAACGAATTGAAATATTTAATATCCAATTCCATTTTGGCTTTCTCAGCTTGTAAGTTGGACGTTCGTCCCATGGCATTGGTCGCGGTCGCCCTTAGATTGATAGCCCGTTTATCTTTTTTGAACATTTCAAGTTTCGATTCGAATTTTGCCAAAGAATCGGATGCCTGTTTTAATTGGCTTCGAATGAACGATTCCTTACTTGATGCGATATCGGTTCTTGAGTTAAGCTCATTCTTTATATAGTTTTCGGTTAATTTATTCAGAAAATCTGTTTCCTTATCAACCAACGGACCATAAGAAGTCAAATTAAAAATACTCGCCTGAATATCTATATTATTGACTTTTAACCCTTCCAAATAATTACTTGCTACATCATCAAGATTATGTACAATGAAAATGAGCTTTTCCGTTCCATAGTTTCCTGCACTAAAATCCACGTTTGGCTTATTTATGATGAAGGAGAAAAACTCATGAACGACCTCTTCCCCGAAACTAAATTCCTTGGAAAAGGAAAAATCACCTTTTATTTCTCGGGTAGAACCACTTTCAGGATTCAAAACCTCAAAATCCTTTCCTTCAATCGATAATCTGTATTTCTCATTTGAAAGGATGTCTATTTCAAATGGAGTGTCATATAGTTGGGCTTTATTCTCAATTAGGGCTACCTCAACAGGAAAATAGCCATAGTGCTCTTTTTTGATAAGCCAATTGCCCGAAAAATACGAAATATCAAATCCTAAGTCTTCTACCGTCTGACGTACAAGATTGAATGATTTTAATATGCCCACTTCGTTGTAAAGATTCTTTTCGACTTCAATCAACCCCACTCCACCCTCTAAATACTTGCTTTCACCCAAAGCCCGATTACTACCAGAATCATCGATCAAAATAGATGTAGCTATCTCATATTTCGGTGTGGCCAGAAAGATGTACGCCAAGGCGATAGCTACAAACAAACAAATACTTAATACATATAGCCATTTATTCTTGTACACTTTTTGCAAAAACGATTTAAAATCAATCTCATGCCTTGTATTAATGTGTATGTTCTTATTCTTTTTCATTTATAGAAATTAACTATTTTTTATTTAGGCCTATATATAAGGTCATTTTCTGACGCCATTTTCATGGATTTACCAATACCTCAATATATTTTGAACCCATCATGAATTCGACCTTGGCTTATAGTGTCCATCAGTTCGATGTAAAACTAAGAACCAAGACCGTCGTCGTTATTGCTGATAAAATCAGTGAAAATAATCCTAAATTATTCTGAAATACATTTGGTTTGGATGTCTCTACATAAATAACGTCGTTCGGGTGTAAAAGATAATAAGGAGAATGAATAATTGAGGGCTGGGTCAAATCAAGACTCACCACTTTAGACATATCTCCTTGCTGCCTGATCAACCTTACATTTTCCCTCTTTGCGGTCAAGTTTAAATCTCCGGCAGCACTAAGGGCCTCGAATATGGTAGCTTGAGTATTGTAAATATAATTTGTGCCGGGGTTTTTAACATCGCCCAAAACTGAGACCTTAAAGCTTGTAAGTTTTACCGAAACCATTGCATTTAAAAGATATTTATCGATTTGTTTCTGTATTAAATCCCTAATTTCCGGAACAGGCAGGTCACTTACTTTAAGTTCTCCCACAATTGCCAGATTTATCATACCTTCTTGATCAACCGTATAACCAGTTAGAAATAAAGACGCCGGATTTGCTTCAATATTTCTATTTTCAATTGTAGTAATGTTAAAAAAAGCTGATTGCTCAGGGTCTTTACTCTGAACCTTTATGCTCAATACGTCATTTGGCTGAACCTTATATACCGTAGGCAAAACGGGTATGTCAAAAGACCGTTCATCACTCTGTAAATAATTCAATTTCTTCGTGGTATAGCATGACGATAATACTACAAGCGAAGCAAGCAAAATTAAATGACGAAGTTTTTCACAGCCAGTTTTAAATTGATTTGCCCAAGGCTTGTAAGCATAAACAATTTGGAGATATTTTGTCATTTTTTTCATTTTAAACTGATGATCCATATTTTTTAAATACCTTAAATGAATTTTCTGTTCTTAATACGAAATGGTATAAAAAATCCCAGAATCGGAATTTAGAATGCCTTTTTTCGATGCCCGCCGAACAGGGTCAAGAAAATTATCTTTAAATCCAGCATAAAACTCCAATTTTCAATATACCAGAGATCATGGTTTATACGTTCGTTTTTTTGTTCATGGGTTTCGGTAGGGCCGCGCCATCCATTGACCTGTGCCCAACCCGTAATTCCTGGTTTAACATAACTTCGGACCATATAATCATTCACGCTCTTTCTAAAATCGTTTTGTAGATTAACTCTATGGGGTCTTGGGCCAATAACACTCATATCACCTTTAAGAACATTAAAGAACTGCGGCAATTCGTCGAGGTCGGTCTTTCTTAGGAATTTACCGACGCGGGTTATTCTTGGGTCATTTACCACTGTCGACCTGGTTCCGTGAAACTCGTTATCATTATGCTTCATAGTTCTGAACTTGTAGCATTTGAAAGTTTTACCGGCTTCACCTTTTCTTCGCGGACAATAGTAGGTAGGACCTTTGCTATCCAAACGTATTATGATTGCTATTAAGATGTAAACAGGGGAAAGTATGGACAGTACCACGACTGCAAAGCAAAAGTCGAATAGACGCTTCAATATTGTCATATTAAAATTGTCCAAACCTGATTGACGGAGCTTGAAGACTGCTAAATCACCCATAGTGGCCACTTTATAATTTCTTGCAATAAAAAGTGGGTTTTCGGGAAGCAATTTGACACGAACTCCAAAACTATCAGCTATTTGAACAGATTCCTTTACTTTTTCTTGGTCAATTGAAGACATTGCAATAAAAATTTCATCAATGGAGTTGGAACTCAATACGGTAGACAGTTCTTTGATATTACCCACTCTTTTCAAGCTTGGTAAATCCTTTGGATTTTTGTCCTGACTTTCTAAATAACCTACAATATTATAGCCATATTGAGTCATAACCTTTGTGAAACCGTTCAATTTTGAAAAATTGGTAGCCGTACCTAGTAAAAGGGTGTTCGAAAAAAGGTTCGAACCCTTTTTTATTAAAAATTTCAACAAGTATTTGTGAGCTAGAAAATTCAGATATGAAAAAATAAAAATTGGAGCGATAAACGTAGAGCGTGCAAAATAGTTGATTTTGAAAAGTATTACCAGACTAGTAACGACCCCTACAAAAAAGAACAGGGAAATCAAAAGACTCCTAAGATAGGTTTTGTTTGTGCTGAAATAAAAGTCTTTGTCTCTTATATAAAGAATAATAAACAGCCAACTTAGATTATATATTACCGTAAGTACAGCTATTTTCCTTAAAAAAACCATGTCAGACAAAGAGAATTCAGGCAGTCTGAAGAAAAGGTATAAGATCAATACCAAATTCAACAGTACAAATTCAAATCCAAGCAAATTTATCAATATGAATCTATTTTTCGAATTCATAATTAATTGACCGAGACTTTTTTAACAACTTGTTCCATAATGGCTTGAAAACTAAAACCCTCAACTGCAACTTAGATTTATAAGTTTAAATAATTGTGTTTTTAAAGATTGTAGACAAATTCGACTCTTGGTTGCCCTATAGTTTATCGGTTGCTGTCGGTTAGCTTTGTTATAAAGATTCTTTAAGCTCGAAAATAGCCCTATGTCAATAACTGTTAAAAATTTATAGACTAAATACCCAAATATCGTTTTAACTACATTATAGTGTGCCGAAAAGTTACTTTTTATCGATTAGGCCCTACTATCATGGCCATCGGAACCACTGGTAAATGACAAAATTGCCCGTTTAGAATCACTCGCTTTTATCAAAAAGTGTTCTTATAGGGCTTGACTTGGTTTATCGTTCGGATGTTCCTTTATGGTCTAAAAAAAATGAAAATATCCGATGTGATGCGGTGAAGAATTTAAATGGACATACCTATTCGATACTAGAACAAAAGTTTTATAGGGTTCCAAAAAGTTTTGGTTCAAACCATAAGTAAGCAATAGCTACCAAAAAGGCAAGGAAAAACCAAATATTGTTAATAGGGCTAAAAACCCTTTTTTTCTTCACCTTAGGAGCATTATCGGCAAATTCTCGTTTGTTCAGGGCAATTTTTTCCACTATGCGTTTGGCGGCCCACTGATTAGAAGTCAAGACATAAAAATTATGGCTTAACATACTGTCGCTAGCGATCGTCAATTGATCCCAACCCGGATTTCTCGGGTAAACCGTTCCCATCCAAAGGTCCGGGAAATCAGGATGCTGCCTCAAAGGTATTTGATTATTACCCTTACCCAATAGCGCCGACGAAGATTTGGACCTACGTAATTTAAAATCAAAGGGATGGTTTTCTACGACAAACATTATTTCTGATTCATATTCTGTAGAAATCGTTTCCTTGTTCGCAATAGCACCGATAATTTCTGTCCAAAGCTGTCTGTAGACACTGATTTTTCCATCTAACATTAATCGATAGGTATCCTGAAAAACGGTGGAGCCTGCCCTACCCCTGCCTATTCTTTTTAAAGCCGATAGAATCGATTTTTTCGAAACATGTATCGGTTCCACTAAAAAATCATCTTTTAAACTATAGGGGTAATTTCTCAATTTAATCTTGGGCCATTGAGACAACGAGACTTCAGTTGTTGATAATCTATCAAATTTAAAGTGAGATTTGCTTTCCGACAATTGAAAAAAGCTTGTATTGGGTTGAATGAAAATTCCAAGACCATCATCTTTCACGGCATTAATAAGTGTTTCAAATGACCTCGACGAAAGATTCATATAAGAGTCCGTATCGATAAAAACGATATCGAAATTTTTTAAATTTTCTTGTGAAAGCCTATAAATCGGAGTCCGTTCAGTATTAAGGTATTCGAACTTATACTTGCCTTTGGTCAGTTGGCTTCTTACCAAGACCTTATGTCCCATTTCGGCAAGAAAATTCTTTAGATATTTGGACTCAAACGTCGGAAAGCTATTGATCATCATTATTCGCAACGGGTTCTTCCGTACGACCGAAATAGGGGCAGGTTCGGAATTAATTTCAAGTCCCGTAGAATCTTTCTCGGTCAATTTATATACAAAATCACCTAAAACCTTCAAGTCGACCGAAAACCTGAACCGTTGTGAGGGCATATCATCCAAAAAAACCGAATCCAGTCCTGCACCGCCGGGCGTTTGTACGACTATTCTGTTTCCTTTTTTTGGATTTTGATATAACCCATTGATTTTTAAATTATTCCCAGTTGTATTTTGTACATCATACTTCAACTTTACAATACCTTTTATTGGCTCACCCCCCAAGTAGGTCACGGGGATTTCTTCAAACTGCCATAAATCAAACGGCTCAGGGCCATGCCCCAACACAAATAAAGAACTTACGGAATCCAACTGCCTTTGAAGGGACCGATTCTTCGAATAAATGATCTTCTTGATATTTTTATGGGCTTTCTCCAGGCTGTCCAACCTAGAGTTGTCAGCCCCTTCGGTTATCAATACCGCCAATCCCGTTTCAAGTTCATCCTGAAGAGCTGGCCGTAAAGCAATAAGAGCTAGCGATACTATGGTCAATATTGATACGGCAATCTTGATAGAAAACCTCTTTTTTGAAGAATTGGGCCATTCCTTCCAAACAAAGAACGAAAAGACAAAGACTGAACCGATTATAACGGGCCAGAACCAAGGTTCGTTTAAGAATACGAAACTATCGGTCATAGGTTTCCAATTCCTTTAAAAACAAATTATCAAGGTCGTTAGTGAAAAGGGCCTCTTTATCGGGGTCGGGATCTGACTCTGGAATCACGGAAAACAGTCCGCTTTGCACCTTGGCCAATAATTCTTTGGTGGGACCCATATCCTCAGTCAACCATTTTAACCCCTGCAGGGTCCCCAAGTACTTGCCGGGTTCTTCAATTGCCTTGACGGCCAGTTCATTACCGGCCATTTTAAATACAGATCTATCTTCATGCGAAATCGATAAATCACCGTTTTTCAATTTTTCAATTATTTTGATGGCTTCCCGTATACTAGGATATTGTGGAGGGCTTTCTAGTTCAGCCTTTTTTTGAAAAGTATTCACTTCGTCAATATCGCCTGTCAATCGTACTTCCTCTTTTATGGGGGGAGGGTCGAAACCGATACGGTGTACATAAATACGTGCACTGTTCTTGATTTCCTGAATCAATTTTAACGCCCTGTATTGATAGGGCAACGACTTTCCGGGAGTATACAACCGTAAATGAAGTTCGGCATCCCACATTTCGGCCATGGCCTGTTGTAACTTGCTTTTCAACGACTGCGTGAATAAGGTCGATTCTTCGGGATCATCGTGATTGTGCAGGTAATCGTGTAAGGGATCTTCCTTTTCTTTTTCTTCATCATCCTCATCATGCTCATGGTCTACAAGATTATGCTCGTTATCACCATCGTGGTCATGGGTGAATTCGGCCAAGGGGTCTTCGGTATCGCTATGGCTATCATCATCCATAGAAGGTTGCCCTCCTTGAATTCCGGAATCGGCCTCATCTCCCATAAACTCACCATATTTCAATCGTAGGGCCTTTTGATCAAAACCCAGTTCATTACTAGTCGAATTAAACTCGTATTCGGTCAATTTCCCTTTATCGGCAATCAGTTTTTCAGTATCGATGATCAACTGTCTTTGGCTACGAAAATAGTCCGGCATCAAGTCGGCACCCATAGTGCCTTCTACTTCAAACTGATTTGAGACCGTGTCATTGATTATGGCGAAAAAAGTTTCACTACGATTAGAATTGGCCTTTGGGCGCTTGGTGTCAAACACCTCTACATAGAAATAGAGCTCATCACCGGGTTCCATTTCAAGCAGGTCCAAGTCTATTTTTTTTAACAATTCAAGACTTTTTTTACTTCCCGAGACCTTTGTGTCGAAAGCCAATTTTTCTTCGCGGAATTTAACCGATTCTCCCGAACCTTTGCTGACGGTTGCAATTATTTCCGCATTGGCAATGCCATAATCGTCATTGATCAAGGCTGTTAAATTCAAATGCTTTGATTCGGCGAATTCAAATGATTCGAATGGCTTAACACCTTGTATTTCAAGGGATGGAGGCTGATCTCTGATAACCTCCAATGCATAAAGATCGGAAGCATAAGTACCCCCTCGCCGATCCGTAAAACGGAAGTTATAAAACCCTGGGGCCTTTAAAGTCGTGGATTCTATGTAAAACCCATCCGTCAATCGCATTGGATGACTATTATTATTTGTTTCAAGAATTACGCTATCTACCTCGGAATCGAATTTGATATTCCAGGTCAGACGGGATCCTTCCAAAGCACTAATATTCATATTTGAAGTAGTCACAGGCCCTTTACCCGTATACGATGGATAGCTTATAGTCACATTTTGGCTTTCTACCGTTGGGGGATTTCTTTCAGGAGCCAAAGAATCGGTCGGTCGAAAATGGATGATTTCTTTTTCCGAAGGATTTTCTTTTGTAGACCAAAGGCTATTTGCAATTCCTGTCTTGGAGAACAAAAAACCTATACCTATGCATAAAAAGGCCGCAATACTTGCTCTTCTGAGACCTTTTATTGGCAATATGGGGCTGTTGTTGCTTGTCAGTGTTCGCGTCACTTTTTGACTTTGCAGTCTTGCCAAACTTGAGAGCTGTTCCGATGGTTGTAATAACAGGCTCGAGCTATGTTCAACGGATTTCATTTTTTGATCGATGTAGCTAGCCAGCCTATCCAAAGTCAACCGCCATGGTTTTTTTATCACTGTTAATAACAATAACAAACCAAGGAAAACGGCCAAAGTCCAGACCCAACTGAATCCCAGAAAGTAACAGAGTATCGTTGGGCCAATTGTGTACAATACTATTTCCAGAAACAACCGTAATTTCCATTTATTTTGCAATGCTACCAAAATGTCCTTTCCCGGTTCTTTCATTGTCCTCGGTATTTTGATATAATTCGTTCCGTTATAAGCAAAAAGGCAAGTAGACTCCACAACCACGGGGATAAATCAAGTAAAAGGGGGTAATCCTTCCTTTTTAAAGATGCCGTTTCTATGGGTCGGAATTCGTCCAAAGCCAAGGTACGTTTATCATATTTCATTGTTTTTTCCTCCAAACCAGGATGAAGGTTTAGGGTGGCTGTCAATTGCTCCGCCAAATGGTCTTTGATTATGTTTTCGGAATTCAACGGTCTTGTCAAATGAAAAATATTTTTCTCGATCGCCGGGACTATGAGTTCACTTGCCAAATCATCGGGGCGGTACAAAAGTGTTCTATCCGAAGGTCCGGGCATTGGCTTTCCGCTGAGCCAAACAAGGTATTCAAAACCCGCGGAATCAATAGCTCTTGTAATTTTTTCAGAATGTATTTCTAATTCATTGTCCAGATATTTGCCGATGGCGCGAAAAGCGGACTCCAGGTATTTCATTTGATCCGAGAGGCTATCCTCATAAAATAGTTGAATGCCAATCGATTCTTTTTTGAGCAAAGGCAGTATTAACTGTCCATCACTTAAGGTTATTTCAATACTATCGTTTTTGGAATCAATCTTTATTTGTTCACTATTCTTAGGTAGTATTTCCTTTTCAAAGGCCAAATGTTTATGATTGCCTTTGACCCTTAACAGGGATATATCCTCGCCATCAATTGCAGCTTCGACCACTCCGTCGGAGGGTTCATCCGTTTCAAAGAGAACCCATTTCACATTGGCCTTTATTTTTGGGCGCATTCCTTTAATACCTTTTTGGAACCCACGAGTGAAAACAACAATACTATCCGATGACAGATCTTCCATTTCATAGGCCAATTGCCAATATCGTGGAGTTTTATCCTTGCTACTCCCTACATCGTTCTTTTCCAATTCGGGAAACCCTGATTGAAACAATCTTACCGCATTTTCCGGAAGCGAATCCAGCAAAGCACCAATTTTAGAATCTGTCATCAACGAAGGTTCAACGAGATAAATGATTGCCGTATTCTGCGAGTTTCCTTTGATTCGGGGCTGCGCCATTAATAAGGTAAGAAGAATGAGAATCAGCATTCGTAAGATCAGCAACCATATCTCGTTCAATTGTATACTACTGGTCTGTTTCGGATTCAAAGATTCCAAAAACCGGATGCTACCTACTTTAATGACCTTGACTTTTTTTCTGCTCCACAAGTGTATGGCTATCGGAACGATAAGCGACAAAAGTGCCCAAAGATATTTAGGGTCAAGAAAAGTCATAGCAATCTTCTTCGCTGTTTTAAAAAGACCTGTAAGGTGTCTCCAATGGGTTCCCCTAAATTGAACAAATGATATCCTATACCATTTGACAACAATAGTTCTTTGGCGTCGGAAATCATTATATTCAATGCGCTCAAATACTTTGTTTTGGCCTCCTTGGCATCTACCCTTATGCGTAAACCCGTTTCCAAATCTTCAAAAATAGCCGGGCCCGTATGGTCGAATTCCAGCTCTTTTTGCCCCATTATATGTATTACGACAACTTCATTTCTAATCGTCTTCAAACCCTTGATCATGGCCGTTAGCTCGGTATTATGCTCATATAGGTCGGTAAAGAAGAGAATAAATTCTTTACGACTTCGGTCATGTAGTTTATCAATTGTCATGGAATTATCGGGCCATTTTCCTTTGACCTGTAATCGAACAAGTTCGTGGAGTATACGATTGAAATGCTGTTTCCGAATGGTCGGGTTCAAACTGAAGATGTTCTCATCGTTGACCGTGAAAAGACCTACGGCATCACCTTGTTTTTGAGACAAATAGGCCAGTGAGGCCACCAAGACCTTTACATGATCTATTTTAGATAACCCGTTCTCTTCATGGGCCATTGATTTGCTAGTATCGAGAATATATTTTACCGAAATGTGCGTATCGATTTCCGATTGCTTGATATAATATCTTCCCGAACGGGCCAACATTTTCCAATCCAACAAACGCATATCATCACCTTGTTCGTAACCCCGATATTGGCTGAATTCAAGTCCTGGACCTACCCTCCTACTACGATTAAGTCCCGAAAGATACCCCTCAACAATTATCCTTGCTATCAATGATAGGCCGGAAACATTGTTAATAATATCGGGTTTCAATAACTGATGGTAGTCTTGCTTCACTTGATAAAATGGTACTTTAAATTCCGTTTGCGGAGAACTGGATCGTCTTCAAAAGTTGACGGGTCACTTGATCAGAATCAATTCTTTCGGCCTCGGCCCTGAAATTGACAATGATACGATGCCTTAATACAGGCAATGCCACATGTTCGAGATCTTCAAGGGTTACGGCCAAGCGACCTGCCAGAAGTGCCCTGGCCTTGGCCGTGAGAATCATGGCCTGGCCTGCCCTTGGGCCAGCCCCCCAGTCGACCCATTGCTTTACATAGTCGTCGGAGGTAGTCTCAGGTCTGGTGGCACGTACAATACGACCAACAAAATGTATCAGATCATCACTGATCGGAACCTCTCGGACCAATTGCTGCAAACGCAGGATTTCTTCGCCCGTCACAATGTTTTTTATCGCTTCTTTTTTGGTTCCCGTAGTACTTTTTAGAATAGTGGATTCTTCCGACTCAGACGGATAACCAATCTTTATATAGAAGAGAAAACGATCTTGCTGCGCTTCCGGCAAGGGAAAGGTTCCCGATTGTTCTATAGGGTTTTGGGTAGCTAAAATGAAAAAAGGCCTATCAAGATCATAAGTCTTTCCTGAATAGGTTACCTCGAACTCTTGCATTGCCTCTAAAAGCGCCGCCTGCGTCTTCGGAGGGGTACGGTTGATCTCATCGGCCAAAATGATATTGGCAAAAATCGGCCCTTTGTTGAATTCAAAGAATTTTTTGCCCGTTGTGTGGTCTTCCTCTAAAATTTCCGTCCCGATAATATCCGAAGGCATCAAGTCAGGTGTAAACTGTATTCTCCTGAATTTAAGATCGATTGCCTGCGCCAATGTCTTAATCATCAGGGTTTTGGCCAAACCGGGTACACCTTCGAGCAAAGCGTGCCCCCCTGCCAGAAAAGTAATCAGTAAGTGCTCAACGGTTTCCTCCTGACCTATGATTACCTTGCCTATTTCCTTTTTCAGATCGGCAAGTTTCGAAGTCAATGATTCAACCTCCTTCTTAACTTCCATTAATTGTTTGTTCATTCATTTTTTATTTACGATGTAAGTGCATACATCACGATATTCACCCCAAATCGGGTATTGTCTATTTTGTACCAACGCTTGTTGCGAAAATCATAATCCCATTCACAACCATAGTCTTTATTGCTATACAGAACCCCGATTCTGCCGTTTATCTCAATGGCCTTTAAATATTCGTGTACTAGATCGTCACCCCAACCGTTCAGTTCTTGTGAAGTGGTAGGAGGCCCGTCTTCGAATTCAAAAAAAATAGTATAAAGTTCATGATCGTTCGGAATCTTCTTAAGTGCTTCAGCACCAAAAATCTCTTCCATTTGACGTTCGAACGATTTTGCAAAAAGTCCATCAATATCATGATTACAATCATCGACAAAAACAAAACCGCCATTGTTGACGTATTTTTCAAAGTTTTCCCGTTCTTTTTTGGTAAACTGCACCAGCTTATGACCCGAAAGATAGCAGAACGGACATTTGAAAATATCGTCACCACCCAATGTGATGATATTTTCCTGTTTGTCCACCGCAAGGGTAGTATACTCTACCAAAGAATTCAGGAGATTCGAAGGCATTCGTTGATCAACATCCCAATCACCTGATTCATATTGCAATCTTGTAAAGAAAAACTCGTTGTTCAACTTATAGCTGTTTATTTCGGTCCATAAAAAAGAAAACTGGCTGTCATGAACTTATCATGACAACCAGCTTAGTTCATTCCGACACAGCCTAGACTGCATCTGACAAACTGGTAAAGGTAAAGTCCCTAACCTTCATATAAGGAATCAAATTGCCATCTACCCTAACCTGCTTGCCAAGAGTTTCCAAATTGTTCAACATAATAATCGGACTCTCATTAAAACGGAAGTTTTTGACCGGATGTTTGATGGCTCCGTTCTCTATGTAAAATGTCCCGTCCCTCGTCAAACCTGTATATAATAGGGTTTGCGGGTCTACGGACCTGATATACCAAAGACGGGTCACCAAAATACCTTTTTTGGTGCTTTTGATAAGTTCGTCCAAAGAGGCGTCTCCTCCGGCCATTATAAAGTTACTTGGATAAGGTACGGGGTCCACTCCTTTTTGTTCTGCCCAATAGCGGCTATAGGCCAGATTCTTCACTATACCGTTTTCTATCCAAGTTGTTTTCTTCAGCGGCTGCCCTGCCCCGTTCCAGGTAGCTGTGGGCACTTCAGGATGCAAGGGATCTGACCAAATACTTACGCGTTCATCTACAATTTTATCGCCCATTTTGTTGCCACCTTCCTTCGACATAAAACTTCTGCCTTCGTCGGCCTGTCTGGCATTTATGGCGTTGCCCAAACCGTTCAATAGCCCAAGGGCTGCAGAGGGTTCGAGTATTACCGTATACTTTCCGGGTTCAATGGCCTTTGCTTCCCTTGACATGACCGCTTTGTCTATAGCGATTCTTGAAGCCTCTGCCGCATCGAACTTTGCAATATCGTTGTAATCCCTTGTTACCCAGCCCGATCCGGTACCATCATTGGTACGCATTGTAACCGTAAAATTTGCACTGGTCTCTTTATTATAGGCAAAAAGTCCATTTGAATTTAGCATGGCATCAAAACTTGCCGAGTCATTCAAGAATCCGGCCGCGGTTACATCTTTGGCTATTGCTGGTTCAATACTGTTATTCGCTACTTCGGCCCGATATTCAGGGGTTATGTCTGCGGTTGCCTGAACATAACTTACCGACGGGTCGTACGATTGTGGCCCTAAAGGCGCCATAAATTCCGGGTTTTCAGGTGATAGTTTGGCCAACTCTTCCGCCCTGGCGACCACTCTCTTCAATGATTCATCATCAAATTCGTCAATCGTGGCCGTACCCGAACGTTTTCCAAAATTTGACTGAACGACCAAAGTCTGATTGGATCGATGCCCAGAAGTGGATACTGAATTGCGGGCATATCGAATATTGCCACTTTCATTACCGCTTAAATTTATCTCGCAAGCATCGGCAGTGGAAAAGCTAAGGGCTTTTTCCATTATCCTGCGTGCTTCATCTTCTTTATATATTGCCATTATATTATTTTTTTATGATACTGGAATTTAAATGGTCCTACCTGTATTGATGACATTGATATCATTAAACCGCGAAGTAGAACTACCATGGGAAACCGCGCTTATTTGGGAAGGTTGCCCCTTGCCATCAAAAAAGGAACCGAACAATCGGTAATCATTTTGATCACATATTTTTGCGCAGGAATTCCAAAATTCCTGAGTGTTGGATTGATAAGCTACATCGTTCAACATACCCACAATCTCACCATTCTTGATTTCGTAGAATACTGTTCCCCCAAATTGAAAATTATAGCGCTGTTGATCGATTGAATAAGATCCCCGTCCTGCAATATAAATTCCTTTTTCTACGTCCTTTACCATTTGATCGATGGAATAGGGATCCTTTCCGGCCTCCAACGAAATATTGGGCATTCTTTGAAATTGAACATCGTTCCAACTCTGCGCATAGCAACAGCCATGCGATTCATTTTGATCGATCATGTTCACCTGATCACGAATGGCTTGGTAATTGACCAGAATTCCATTTCTAATAATATCCCACTTCTTGCATTTTACGCCCTCATCATCATATCCCACTGCGCCTAACGATCCCGTTTGGGTCTTGTCAGCAACTATATTGACGATATCGCTGCCATATTTAAAGTCTCCCGATTTCCATTTATCCATTGTTGCGAAACTGGTACCTGCATAATTGGCTTCGTAGCCAAGTACACGATCTAATTCCGTTGGGTGCCCTACCGATTCATGAATCGTAAGACCTAAATGATTAGGTTCAAGAACCAAATCGTATTTTCCGGGGTCGACCGATTTAGCACTGAGCATTTCCTTGGCCTGTTGCGCGGCAATGGTGGCATCTTCGACCATATCGTAACTATTACGATATAGTTTTAGTCCTGCGGCACCATCCAACTTTTCAGAGTCCAACCCGTCCATATATTCATAGCCCATACCCATTGGCGCGCTCATGGCTTGTCGTGTCTTGAACTTACCAGCGGCTTGATCGACCGCAGTTACCCCAAAGGTTGGCCAGATTCGATGAATGTCCTGATCAATATAAGAACCGTCCGTAGAGGCGAAATACTTTTGCTCATTCACCATAAAAAGTGCCGAGTTAACAAAGTTGGCGCCATTCTCCAAGGCGGCCGAGTTGGCGCGCAACAAAAGGTCCACCTTTTCAGATACCGGAACTTCTTTAAAATCTTTCTTTATAGGTGTTTTCCAAGAAACTTCGCCTTGGCCCGATACGGGTGCCAATTTTACCGGCTCTTTTTGGAACTTAGAATTTGCCTTGGCAATAGCAACTGCCTGCTCCGTAGCTTTCTTGATCCCATCTTCCGTAACGCTATTGGTAGAGGCAAAACCCCAAGTACCATTTGCGATTACACGGATACCTATTCCGAAAGATTCAGTATTGACTACATTCTGCACCTTATCTTCCCTGGTAAAGACATATTGGTTCATGTATCTGCCAATCCTAGCATCGGCATATGTAGCGCCCATGGATTTTGCCGTATTAAGAGCAACATCCGCCATTCTTTTTTTAACAACAGTGTCCATTCCCGGATTTAATAGTGCTTCGGCGGAAATACTATTGCCCATCATTGTGGATGGTAATAATAACGCGCCTGCACCGAGACCCGACAATTGAACAAAATCTCTTCTTTTCATATTTGTATGTGTTAGTATTTGATTTAGAATCAGCTTACTGCACAAGATAAGGAAAAGGGGTCAATTCTATAAAAACCTAAGTAAGGGGAATCAAAATTTAAAGAAAACTTTAACAAGTCATTCCATTGACATGGTGCCCGAAACAAGTTGTATTCATTATAGATTAACAAGGGTTTTTACAGAAGTAGTATTTTTGCCCTTAAATTGAATATTGATGCTTAGTATTTTTAACAAAAAAAAATACCTGATCGACTCCTTGTCGGGGTTTGTGGACATTCATAACCATATTTTACCCGGAATCGATGACGGTGCCAAAACAGTTGAGGAATCTATAGCACTTATAAAGGGGTTTTCCGAATATGGAATCCAGAATTTCATTGCTACGCCCCATATTATGGATAATTACTATCCTAATGATAAAACTACCATTTCAAAATCATTGACTTTACTCAAAAATGGTCTTACAGTCAATAATTTGAATAATGTTTCCATAGAGGCATCCGCAGAGCATATGATAGACTCGAACTTTGAGAACTTATTGGACAATGGTGGAATCATGACCCTGCAAAGAAACTATCTTTTAGTCGAAATGTCTTATTTACAGGCCTCGATCAATTTTGACGAGGCAATCAAGAAAATTGCCGAGCACCGGTTATTTCCTATTTTGGCCCACCCGGAAAGATATGTATTTCTCCAAAAGAAGTTCAAAAAATATCAAAAGATGAAGGATCAAGGTATCTTATTTCAGATGAATCTATTATCGCTAGGCGAATTCTATGGAAAGGAAGTTCAACAAACCGCAATGAAACTATTGGACGCGGGCCTGATCAATTTTTTTGGCTCGGATGTACACAATACGAAGCAATTAAATGGTCTTAAAGAAATTAAAGTCTCAAATAAATTATTGGAGAGCCTACTTCCTATTATCGAAAAAACAATCTACAATTTTAGCTGATCAGAATTTCCACCACTTTTTGGTCGTTTTTCCGTAGCCATAGCCGTATTTTCCGCCATATCCTAAATTAGAATCCTTCACATCATTGACCACGAAGGAAAGTCCTTTCAATTTACCCTCTTTTCTTAACTTCAAAGGATACTCAATAACCTTGGTTTCAGTGGAACCTGCCCTTGTTACATAAATTATATGATCTGCATATTCGCTTATCAGCAAAGTATCCGTTACAACCATTAACGGGGCCGTATCAACTACTACATAATCATATTTAAGCGATACTTCCTGAATCAAATCTTTCATTCTGTCACTCATCAGTAGTTCGGAAGGATTTGGTGGAATCTTTCCTGAATATATAACATCGATCGTATTCGTATGAACGAGCATGGGATTTATTATGTCTTTGGAAGTCAAGGAGTCGTCGTACAAATACTCTGTAAGGCCGGAGTCCTTATTTCTACCTGGTTTCCCCAACTTATCCACATCTTTTTTGTTGCTGAAAAAAGTATAAAGTTTGGGGTTACGGATATCGGCCCCTATTAACAATACCTTCTTGTCGGTACTTGAAAATATCATAGCCAAGTTAGAAGATAAAAAAGTCTTTCCTTCCCCTGGAACACTGGAAGTTACATATATTACATTATTACGTCCTCCTTTTGTTTTTATTATATAATCAAGATTTGTCCGCAGAATCCTTAATGATTCTCCCAATACCGAACGATCGTCCTTGCTAACCAATTGTTGGTCTTTTTTACCTAATCGTGGTAGTTCCGCCAATACGGGTATGTCTTTCACTAATTTTTCAAGACCTATTTTGCTATGAATCTTATTGTCAAGGAGGTCATTGCCATATATTATCGAAAAAGGCAAAAGAAGTCCTAAAATCAATGATGCCAAGTATATAAGTGGCTTCTTAGGAGTCACCGGAACGTTTGCCACCAAATAGGCATTGTCAACTATTTTAGACTTGGACGGACTAGAGGCAGCTGCTATTTGGGATTCTTCCCTTTTTTGTAGCAAATAGAGATAAAGGGATTCGGTGGTTTCCTGTTGTCTGGTAATTTGCCTTAAATCCCTTTGGTTTTTAGGTGCTGAATAAATCGTTCCTTGAATCCTTCCCATCTGATTTTGCAATGCACCTACAGTCATACCCATATTTTGCTCCAATGTAGACAGACTAGACTGCATCGTACTTTTAAGCTGATCCAATTGCTCGTTCAAGTTTACTATGACCGGGTTTCTCTCATCGGCACTTTGTAAAAGGCGATTTCGCTCCGCTACAAGTTCATTATATTTTGCGGTGGTCTGGGCAACAGCCCCACTACCTACATCGACTACTGGCATAGTGTTATAACCGGATTCACCCTGTACATAGTTCTTCATATTGGTAACCATATCCAGTTGGTTTCTTGCATTATCCAGTTGCTGTCTGCTGGAAGCACTTACTTGTACAGCGGCCCCTACTTCTAAACCCGCTCCGGTCATTCCTTTTTCGGTCAAAAGCTCCTGGGCATTTTGGTCAACAGAAGTTAAAGTGTTGGATATTAATTGAATGCGTTCATTGATGAATTCAGAGGTCTTATCCGCAACTACCTTTTTATCTTCGATGGCATTTTCGTTATATGTGTTTATCAATGCCCCTATGATATCCACTGCTTTTTGCTGAATGGGATCATTCAGTGATATATCGATTATATTTGAGAACTCAAGTGCCGGGGCGATGTTGATTTTACTTTGATACGCCTCAGCTACCACCGTAATAGGGCTAATTGCAATCTTAATTTTTTGATTCTGATACTTTTTAAAGTAGGGCACGTTAGGGGTAATGATAATGTCTCCGATTTCTGATGGAATATTCTTGCCATAGGAATAAATCTTCAGCGGACTATCACGTTCTAAACTATAGCCAAATGTAGTCTCGGATGAAAGTTCGATAAAAAACTCAAAATACTTCTTGTCTATCACCGAATCATGGGCAATGAAATTTATGTTAATAGGGCGGCCATTATATATTTCAGAGTCCTTTACATTACCTAATGCGATTATTTGTACATTAATTCCCAATTCTTTTACTACCTGAATAAAATTTGACCTAGAGTTCAATATCTCCATTTCATCTTCTACCTTGTTCTTCGCCCCTCCCAAAAGATCTAAATCTTGAAACGCAGACAGCTCCGAAGTGGAATTCTTGTCCTCTAAAATTTGGATTGTTGCCTTTGCCGCATATTCTGGAGTAGCATACCGAATGTAAACATAAGCCAATGAAAGGGCAATAATTGCCGATAAAACAAACCATTTCCAGTGTCTCGTATAGGTGGTTAAGCTCTCTTTTAAATCTTGAGAATTTGTTGGGAAATTTTGTGGGCTAGTGCTCATTTAAAAATTTTTATACTTTTTCGATTATATCACAAATAAAATTAAACGCTCACTATTGCCTAGTTAGTATAATTACCGTTGAAGTTATAAGTACTGAAACAATAGAAACCCAAAGTGACGCCCTACTATCTAAAGCGGATGTTTTAACTGCCGACTGGTTTGGTTCGATATAGACCACATCGTTTTGGGTCAAATAATACACTGGTGAGTTCAAAACATCTTTTTTTGTCAAATCAATTCGGGTAGAGACTTTAGAACCATTAAAATCACGGATGACCAAAACGTTATTCCGCATCCCTTTAATCGTCAGATCGCCTGCAAGACCCAACGCCTCCAAAATGGTAATTTGTTCTCCTAATACCGGGTAGGTTCCGGGCTGATTGACCTCACCTAGAACTGTAACCGTAAAGTTTTTCAATCTAATATTTATGATTGGGTTTCTTAGAAATCCCCCACTTTCCAATTTATCTTTTAGCAGGTTCTTTGTCTCTTCAGGCGAAAGACCTACAACCTTGATTGATCCCAAAACGGGAAAATCAATCTCACCATTTTTGTCCACAATATAATCTACCTGTTCCATTTGATAACGTCCCTCTTCAGGCCCTACAGTAAGATTAAACGGCAGACTGGCAATAGGGTCGAGAGTTGACACGTGGATACTTAAAACGTCATCTACCTTGAACTTATTGGTATGGGAATTATCGCTTACTAAGGTTTCATAATCGCTAATATCATTAAAATAAACCACATCTTTTTTTGAGGCACATGACGAAAACAAAATTAATGTAGCAATAGACCGGAGTATAAACAGCGACGTAAAACGCATATTGTTAGTCATAATAAAAATATTTGGGTTAATGATTTAAGATGCAAGATTAACGAAATTTTATGACTCGATAATCTTAAGGGTAGGTTTTTTCTCTAATAATTTCTCATCTTCCTGATCAAGCTTACATAGCTCGGAATTATTCGAAACGTATTCTGGAACGATATTTTTCATTAACTTGACCGTATTTCCACTAAAAAACATATTGGTAATACATAGTTCGTCAATTTTAGACCTGACCGATGAATAGTCCAATTCCCTGACTTTGCTAATTTTAATTTTTTTATGGTAGGTAGGTAGGGTGTTTTCACCATTTGCCAACAACTCTTCATATAATTTTTCTCCTGGTCTGAGGCCTGTAATCTTTATATCTATATCTTCAGGATAATTTAGCCCCGATAATTTAATCATATTTTTGGCCAAGTCGAAGATTTTAACCGACTCGCCCATATCAAAGATGAATATTTCTCCTCCATCTCCCATGACACCGGCTTCCAAAACCAGTTGTGAGGCTTCCGGAATAGTCATAAAATAACGAGTTACGTCTTTGTGCGTCAATGTCAAGGGGCCTCCCATCTCTATTTGTTTCCTAAACAAAGGGATGACCGAACCATTAGATCCAAGAACATTTCCAAACCTTGTGGTTATAAATTTTGTTCTTTTCTGCTGCTCCATGCAACTTATATACATTTCGGCAATTCGTTTGGTCGCACCCATTACGTTTGTAGGGTTGACCGCCTTATCCGTTGAAATAAATACAAATTTTTCAACGCTATGGCTAATCGATAAATCGGCAACGGTTTTCGTTCCGCCTATATTTATCTTTATAGCCTCATACGGATTATATTCCATTAATGGAACATGCTTATAAGCTGCAGCATGGAAAACCATATTGGGTTTGTGTTCTTGAAAAATTGCATTTAACCTATTCTTGTCCCGAATATCACCCACTACCGGAATAAAATTGTGATATCCATTTTGCTTTAGTTCTTGTTGAAGATCATAGAGCGCCGATTCAGCCTGATCAATTATAATCAAGGATTTATAGGTATAACTACAAATTTGTCGTACAATTTCACTCCCGATGGATCCAGCCCCTCCCGTAACCAGGATAACTTTGTTTTTAAACTCTTCTTCTATCTTTTCGTTTCGAATATTTATTGGGGCCCTATCAAGTAAGTCCTCGATTTGAACCTGCTTAATCTGAGACGCCCTCAATTCCCCATTGATCCAATCTTCAACTGGGGGTACAATTTTGACCTGAACTGGATATTCAACTAAACCCTCTACAAGTCCCCTCAGTTTTTTCGGATCTATGTTCTGAATGGAAAAAATTACCTCGGATATGTTTTTATTGGTTAAGAAATCTCTGGTGAGTACATCTTTGTGGTAGACTTTAACACCATTGATTTGCTTTCCCGACTTTTGACTGTCGTTATCAATATAGCCAACGACCCTAGCCCTGCTTTTCGAATGATTGGTCAAGGCATTGTGGGTGAGTATGCCCGATTCCCCGGCCCCATAAATCAATACGTTTTTATTAACCTTTAGATCGCGTACAGTGTAGCTGCTATAAAGAGCCTTGAACATGTACCTCGAAGCCGTAAGGCCGATGAAGGCCAATAGGCTATAAATAATTATGATACTGAGGAAAATAGTGAAATTCGGAAAAAACCCAAACTCCTTATTTACTAAGACCACGGCAATCAATATAATACTTGAGAGACAGACTGCATTAAATACATTATAAACATCACGTACTCCGGTATGTCGTACTACCCCTTTATAGGAACCGACCATAAGAAACGCAATTGCAGAAACAATTGCCACAACGGGTAATTGCGTATAAAAGGCTTCAACGTCAAAATTAAAGGACAAGTTAAATCGTATGCAGTAGGCTAAAACAAATGCAATACAGGAAGACGTAATATCAATTACCAATACCAACCATTTCGACGCATACCTATTAGCATTGTTCGACAGGTAGTTTTGAATCATTGCACAATTCTTTTTACATTCTTAACAATTCTTTCCAAATCTTGTGGTTCAAGATTGGAGCCACTTGGAAGACAAAGTCCTCTTTCAAATAAATCCTCGGAAACCCCATTTACGAAGCTCTGGCATCTAGCAAAAACAGGTTGCAGATGCATGGGCTTCCATAAAGGTCTTGAATCAATGTTTTCATCTTCAAGTGATAAGCGTATGGCTTCACGTATTTCAAAAGACGGTGCCAAAATACAACTCAACCACCTATTGGAAAAAAAGCCATCGGGTTCATCCAAAAATTCAATATTATTCAAACTTTGTAAATGTTCTTTGTAAAAGTGATAATTATTCCTTCTTGCCTCGATCCTATCTTCAATAACCTCCATTTGCCCCCTTCCTATACCGGCCAAAACATTGCTCATTCTATAGTTATGACCTACCACGGAATGTTGATAATGAGGAGCACTATCCCTTGCCTGTGTCGCCAAAAAAACAGCCTGGTCCCTTAAATATTCATCTTTTGTCAATAAAGCCCCACCACCAGAAGTCGTTATGATTTTGTTGCCATTAAAAGAAAGTATGGCTATATCCCCAAAAGTGCCACACTTTTCACCCTGGTACATACTCCCCAGGGCCTCTGCACTATCTTCTAGAATTGGTATATCGTATCTTAAGGAAATCTCTTTTATTTCGTCTACCATATATGGCATTCCATACAAGTGAACCGCAACAATGGCCTTGGGCTTCCTACCTTTCGAGAGACGTTCTCTAATAGCTTCCTCTAATAATTTAGGAGATATGTTCCAAGTATTCTTTTCACTATCAATGAAAATCGGATTTGCACCCAAGTATTTTATAGGATTGGCCGAGGCGGAAAAAGTAAAACTTTGGCAAAGTACTTCATCGCCTGCCTTGACTCCCAATAATATTAGTCCAAGATGAAGGGCTGCAGTACCCGAACTTAAAACGGCCACGTGGCAGTCTTCTTGTAAAAAACTTTTCAAATCATTTTCGAAGCCATCCACATTTGGCCCTAAGGGAGCAACCCAATTAGTATCGAAAGCTTCTTGGACATACCGCCTCTCATTGCCGCCCATATGCGGCGAAGAAAGCCATATTTTAGTCTTATGCAGAATATTTGGGTTCAAAAATCTTTATGTTTTTAGATTCTTTTATAAGAACAGTAAAAATATACATAGTTTGGCACATAACCTTACAAAGTGGATATATTTCGTTCAAGACTTGAATTTTTCGTTTAAATACTAAGTATATTAAAAAATTACCAATGTATTTCTTTTCTATAAAGTTTCGGCAACTTGCAATATACGGTTAAATATGTTTATCATATTTGTTGGTTGATAAATTCCTACGCGCTCTGGGGATAAGCACAAAATCCCGGCCCACTAATAATTAAGGTATCGTTTCAAAAACATTGGTAATTCAGATCTGCCCAAAGTATTCGATAACTCTAACTTCACTACAATGCTGTCGGTATTTCATCGAATGAAAAATTCATTTGGAGATTTTTACTTAATCATTTTGTAATTTTGAAATTGTTTATACTACATATAAAACAGGTAGGGTATTGTAAATTTCAATTGTTATTAAACGAATTATTATCAGATTTCAACGTTTATTTATAAGAGCATAAAATAATCTATCTAATTTTGTGTACCTCACTGATTTAAACCCCAGTTTGCGATGAAAAAAAATTACACTATTGCTTTACTTGTTAGTTTCGGATTTTGTTTTTGTTCAAATTTTATCTATTCCCAGAACCCGGATCAAGATGGTCAATGGAGTCCTGTAATACCAATGGATATTGTCCCAGTTGCGGCGGCCAATCTGCCTGATGGCCGATTGATAACATGGTCATCGAAATATCGTTATAGTTATACCGAAACCGAGGATGGCATGACCTTTACTGAAATTTTCGACCCTACTTCGGGAACCCATGGTCAAGGACTCGGGCTTACTACATCAAATACAGATCATGACATGTTTTGTCCGGGCATCAACAACTTGCCTGATGGACGTATTTTATCGGCTGGAGGTACCAGCAGTGAGCGAACAAGTATTTATGATCCGTCGACCGGTTTATGGAGTGTAGCTTCCGATATGAATATTCCACGCGGATATCAAGGTAATGTTACACTGTCTGATGGGTCGGTTTTTACCTTAGGTGGATCTTGGGGAGATGGCATAACGGTTGTCGGTGGCAAAGATGCAGAGTTATGGTCACCGGAGACAGGATGGATTCTATTACCCGGGATAACTGGGGCCGATATATTTACACAGAACGATTTAAATACGGAGGTTCAGGGGTTGTACCGTGTTGATAACCATCTTTGGTTATGGGCCGCACCGGATGGTAGAATATTCCACGCCGGTCCAAGTGAAGAAATGCATTGGATCGATGTGGATAATGGAGGTAGCATTGTCTCCGCCGGACAACGGGGCACGGACACTTATTCTATGAAAGGCAATACAGTCATGTTCGACATTGGCAAAATACTTAAGACCGGAGGTGCCCAATCGTATAGTAGCAATCATCCCGCAAAGGAAAATGCTTATGTAATTGATATCAATACTTCGACCGCACAGGTGACACAGGTCGGCGACATGAATTTCGAAAGAACCATGCATAACAGTACGGTATTACCGAATGGACAGGTGCTTATAACAGGTGGATTAGATCATGCCGAAGTATTTAGTGATACGGGGGCCGCGTTAACTGCTGAATTATTCGACCCCGTCACGAATACCTTTACCCCCGTTGCGGGAATGGCGACTCCTAGAACCTATCACAGTGTTGCCATTCTACTTGAAGATGGCCGTGTGTTCGTTGGCGGTGGGGGGCTTTGTGATGATCTTCCTACTTGCGTGAACCACCCCGATGCTGAAATTTATAGTCCACCCTATCTTTTTACCGCAGGAGGTGCGTTAGCGACAAGACCCACAATAAGTGCGCCTGCTACGGCAAATTATAATTCAAATATTGCTGTTACCGGGAGTACCAATATCAGTGAATTCAGTCTTATCAGGTCTTCCGCGGTTACCCATAGTACAAATAATGAACAGCGCAGAATACCCGTTACGCATACCGGTAGTGCCGGAAACTACTCCGTTGCCATTCCCGACAGAAATCTTTTGCCACCAGGGTATTACATGCTTTTTGCATTGGACACCAACGGAGTTCCTAGCGTGGCAGAGGCAATACAAATAGGGGATGCCATTCCCCTTGAGGATAACCCGAACTTGGTATTGCACCTGGAATTTGAAGAAACCTCGGGATCTACTGCTTTCGATAGTTCTGGCAATGGTAATGACGCCACGATTTTTGACGTTGATAATGAGGGTGCTACAAAAGTGCCGAGTACAGACAATTGGACGACCGGCCTTTTTGGGGGTGGTGTTGAAATGGACGGATTTCAGTTTCAGAGCAATACGATCATCGATGTGCCCTACGATAGCTCATTTGACCCTGTGGACAATTCGGTGACCGTCATGGCCTGGGTAAACCGCGATGATATTCAATATAATGTATCGGTATTGTCCCACAACTATCCCGCTTTGTTTTTCGGTTTCCATAATAGTTTGTACAAATGGGCACTTCAGACCTCTTCCGGGGCCGTTGACTGTTATGCCGGCTATTCGCCTACAGGCCAATGGATCCATCTGGCCGCGACCTATGATGGAGAGACCGCAAGACTATTTGCGAACGGAGTGGAAATATGTACCAAGGCAATTACGGGTAATATCAACCTTGACCCCAATACGCCTAATTTTTCATCGTTTACATCTTCAGGTTTTTATGACCCTAACGACCCAGCTACCCTTCCACCGAACAACGGCAGCGGTGTCACCGATGAGATTGACGGAAAAATCGATGAGCTAAAAATTTACAATAAAGCCCTGGGAGCTGAAGAAATCAAGACCTTTTATGAGCTCGGCGTAGGCCTTCCCGGTGTTGAAAACTGTCCTCCGGGAACAATTACCGCCGAGTATAAGATTGGAAATGGCGGTTGGATAAGTGGAAACAATATTAATGCACCGGAAGGTTCAGACGTCTACATTCGTGCCCAAACTACCGGGGAATATTTTGTGACCACACCGGAAGTTGACGGAAATACATTTAACTCCACAACCGATTTTACACAAGCGAACGGGTATCAATTGGATACCGGTACGAAAACTGGCGATAACAATGGACAAATTTCCCCCACTGATATGGGGCAATATGTACTTACAACGGCCAATGGATGCCCTACTGTCATTACCCTCAATGTGCTAGGAAGTTGCGACCCTGGCGACACCCCCGTAGCAGCCGAGTGGTCAACGGATGGAGGTAACAATTGGAATAGTGGTGCCATAGGCGAGAACGTAGTCGTTAACGTGACCGAAGGTGACGATGTTCGTCTAAGCCTTTTGCCTAATAATATAGGTGGAGACCCTGGCAATCCTCCATTGACATTTGATGTAATACATCCGAATGGGTCTCGAGATGAAAATCTTGGCGATTTGGCTATTAATGCAGTAACTGTGGACCACGCGGGCATTTACATTCTGGAGTCGGAAGAAGGGTGCTCGGTAGCTATCGATCTAATGGTCGACCCTGTAGTCTGTGATGCTTCAGCAATTCGCGCCGAATGGTCTTTGAATGGTGGACAGTCTTATGTACAGGCTCCAGACGAGTTACCGGTAACAGTGAATGCGATTACGGGAGACGAGGTCATTTTGAGCATGGTTCCCAATGGAGTCAATTTTACGGTTACTTACGAAGGTAACGTAGTTTATACAGGACAAGACTACAATTTGGGGTCGGTAGACCCTGCTAATAGTGGTAATTATTTGATAACCACTCCGGCAGGTTGTAACACTACCATTACCTTAAATGTAGCAAATCCTACGTGCGATGCTACGAATATAAAAGCGGAATGGTCATTAAATGGAGGCACGACTTTTATAGAAGCACCTGATGAACAAAATGTCGTCGTATCTGCATATACGGGCAATAACGTACTGCTGAGCATGGTACCAAACGGACTTAATTTTACAGTTACCTATGAGGGCAACGTTGTTTATTCAGGGCTAGCGGAACACGACCTTGGCGCAGTAAGTTTGGCCGACAGCGGAGATTACATAATAATGTCGGAACAAGGGTGTACTACCACGATTACTTTGAACGTATCGGATCCTACTTGCGATGCAACTATGATCAAGGCGGAATGGTCATTGGATGCAGGTCAGTCTTATAACGAAGCACCCGACGAACAACCCGTGACAATTGATGCTATTACTGGCCAAGAGGTCGTATTGAGTATGGTACCCAATGGAATTAATTTTACGGTCACTTATGGTGGCAATGAAGTCTATTCGGGTCAGGATTACGATCTCGGTGCGGTCTCCCCGTCCAATAGTGGTAACTACATAATCACTTCTGAACAGGGATGTTCTACCACCATTACCTTGAACGTTACCGATGTTCCCTGTGACGGAGACAATATCAGGGCCGAATGGTCATTGGATGCAGGCGCAAATTATCTCGCGGCTCCCGATGAGCAACCGATTACGGTTACCGCCAATACCGGGGATGATGTACTCATTAGTATGCTGCCCAATGGAATTGATTTTACGGTTACTTATGAAGGAAATCAAGTATATAGTGGTGTGGCGAATTTGATATTGGGCTTAGTTGATTATACTAATAGTGGTGATTATATCATTACGACCGAACAAGGGTGCAGCACTACTTTAACGCTGGACGTACTTTGCCCTAGCGGGCCATTTACCCCTGAGTACACGATTGATGTCGTCACGGGCAGTGGTGAGGAAGTCATCACAATTGACGAAGGCACTGCCGTACAATTGGGTATAGTCGAAGACAACGTCAATTTTACGATAACCCAACCCGGGGGTGCTACAAGTAGTGGGGATTTGGATCTTGGTGACATCACCATGGCCCAAGCGGGACTCTATACATTTACTTCAGAAGAAGGATGTACCGGTACTTTAGATATTATCGTAACGGATCCCTGCGAAGCAGGAACCTTTACGCCAGAGTATTCCGTTAATGGTACTACTTCAAGTGGAGAAAATTCCATTACGGTCGATTTGGGCGATACCATTAGTTTGGATATCGTACAGAACAATGTAACCTATACCATTACCTTGCCGGATGCGAGCACCAATGATGGTGCACTTGATTTGGGCGCCATAACAATGGCCCAGGCTGGCACCTATGTCTTTACGTCTTCGATCGGATGTACCGCTTCTGTTGAAATTATTGTTACGGATGTTTGTGCACCGGAAAATTTCACGCCTGAATATACGGTAGATGGTGCGACTGACAGTGGAAGTGGTTCCCTAACCGTTCTGGAAGGAGCGTCGGTTTCCTTGGGATTGGTCCAAGGTGGGGCATTTACGATTACTTTGCCCGACGACACAAGTCAATCAGGAATGCTGGACCTGGGTAATATTACTTTGGCCCAAGCCGGTGACTATGTCTATTCCTCCGATGCCGGATGTTCATCGACTTTAACGATAGTCGTGAATGAAAACACAAACACATGTCCATCGGGCAGTTTCACACCCGAATATACGATTAGCGGAGTTGCCGGCAGTGGTGATGCTACTATCTCGGTAATAGAGGGAACCCCTGTTATCCTTGGAATTTTAGAAACTGGTATAGATTTTTCCATTACTGCACCTAATGCAGCGGTTACCAATGGCATACTTGACTTGGGCAACATTACCTCTGAACAGGCCGGAAATTATTCTTTTACCACCGACACCGGTTGCTCCGCAGTCCTGACAATTAACGTACAGGCCCCTGATGCTACCCTAAAAGATATAGTCATCTATCCAAACCCGGTTAGGGACGGCAACGTGACTTTTGTGCTACAAGACTTTATGGACGAGACAATTTATATCAGCTTTTTTGATATCTACGGTAAGTTGGTGCTGAGAAACTTGGTGCCCGCCGATCATGAAGCGGAAGTGGTGTTTGATGTCGGTATCTTAAGTGGCGGTACCTATATTGTAGAAATAGCACGTAGCAAAAAGGACGAGAATACCATCAAAAAGGTGATAAAGTTAAGATGATGCAATGTTTGCATAATAAAAAAGGCCCCTTCAATATTCAAGGGGCCTTTTTTTATATGGTCTGCTTTGTTTAAAAATCGACTTGGTTCA
>JAUIDI010000015.1 GCA_030428705.1 Bacteroidia bacterium | reverse complement strand
CATACCGGTTGGCGAGCACCTCACGGGGGACTTCGCCTATATCGTGTTCGCGGCGGACAAGGACAGCGGCGGGGCGACGCAGGAGAGTTATTTCCGAAACATCACCTTGAGAGAGGGGGCACCGGTTGCAGTTTCCGGGATCGGCGTTTCTCCCGAGGTACTGTCCATGGATATTGGGAACATGGCGGATCTTGATGCCACGATATCCCCGTCCAACGCCACTAATAAGAACGTGACCTGGTCCAGTGATGATGGGGACGTTGCGACGGTCGACCAGAACGGCCAAGTAACGGCCGTATCTCCAGGGACCGCTACCATTACGGCCACCACCGAGGACGGTGGTTTCTCTGATAGTTCCGTTGTTACGGTCGATGTAGGAAGCGGCGACGGTCTTTTGCTGATCAACGGGATTGGGGAGGTTGTCACCCCCTACGACCCTGGCGCCCAGGACAATGGTTCCCATGAGGTACAGGACGGCGGGGCCACGCTCCGCCTTACGGGCAACGCCTGGAAGAAGGCTTCCCTGAACCATACCATTGTTCCGGGCACCGTGCTGGAGTTCGACCTTTGGGTCACGGGGTTGGGGGAGATCCACGGGATCGGTTTCGACAACGACGATTCCCTCGGGGCCCCTGCGCCCTGGCTGTTCGAGTTCGCGGGCACCCAGACGGACTACGGGCACCAGGAATACCGGACGTACTCGGGCGGCGTGTGGGAGTCGTTCTCCATACCGGTTGGCGAGCACCTCACGGGGGACTTCGCCTATATCGTGTTCGCGGCGGACAAGGACAGCGGCGGGGCGACGCAGGAGAGTTATTTCCGAAACATCACCTTGAGAGAGGGGGATTTATCAAACAAACTTTTTAATGACCCAAAGTCAGTTGGACAAGTTAGTCTGGTTGAAGAAAACTCTAAAATAATAGAGACCGAGTATGTGATTGTATACCCTAATCCGACCCGCGGTATTATAAATTTAAACCTGTCCCCTTATCAGGGTGTTTCAGTGGAAGTGGATATCTTTAGTTCAACTGGACAGCGTGTTTTAAACGAGAAGTTTGATGAAAACCATGGTACGGTAGAGAAAATAGTTTTAAGAGATTTGTCAGATGGAATGTACCATGTAACTGTACGAAGTAAAAACAGCATAATTTCTAAATCAATAATTCTTGAGAAGTAGCCTCTTGCGTTTAATCAATCAATACGATGGTTAAAAAATTAAAGAACAAATACAACCCATATAATTCCTTATTGGAGACCCTTCAAAAACATTTGAAGGGTTTTTTTATGCCACTTTGCGATTGGCATAACAATTGTCCTGTAGTATGGAAGAATGATGAGATGAAAGGCGTCTTTTTAATGAAAATGGGGCTTTTCACAGGTTAATGAAAAAATAACGGTAAGGTCAAAGACGTTTTAATGACAGAATGACCGAAAAATAGACTATGGGAGATTCCAAATTTTCGAATTTTGACAATATGTCCTTGCATAACATTGACGAGGAATCAGATTTGATTCCCTTATTGACTCCAGAGGACGAAGAACATATGAACAATGAGCAGCTTCCTGAAACACTGCCGATTTTGCCATTGCGAAATACTGTACTTTTTCCAGGAGTAGTCATTCCAATAACTGCCGGAAGGGATACTTCCATCAATTTAATTAAAGATGCAAATAACGGCTCCAAAGTAATTGGAGTGGTTTCCCAAAAAGATGAGGAAACCGAAAATCCTGGGGTGAAAGATATCAATACTTTAGGTACGGTAGCACGAATATTACGCGTATTGCAAATGCCAGACGGTAACACAACGGTTATTATTCAGGGTAAAAAGAGATTTGAGGTCGCCGAAATACTGACCCAAAAACCCTATATGACGGCGACCGTTCGGGAAGCCGAGGAAATACGGCCCGACCAGAACGGAAAGGAATTCTTGGCAATAATCGAATCGATTAAAGATTTGGCCCTTAAGATTATCAAAGACAATCCGAATATTCCGAGTGAGGCCTCTTTTGCGATAAAGAACATTCAGAGTAATTCGTTCTTGATCAATTTTGTATCCTCCAACCTTAATTTGGATGTCAAGGACAAGCAAGAATTGCTCGAAATACCCAATCTTCAAGAGCGGGCTTTGGCCACTTTGAAATACATGAACGTAGAACTTCAAAAACTGGAGCTGAAAAACGATATCCAATCCAAAGTACGTAGCGATTTGGATCAGCAACAGCGCGAGTATTTTCTGCATCAGCAAATGAAGACCATTCAGGAAGAATTGGGCGGTGTTTCTTATGATGAAGAAATAGAGGAAATGCGCGATAGGGCCAAAAAAAAGAAGTGGGGAAAGAAAGTCAAAGAACATTTTGAAAAAGAATTGGCCAAAATTCAACGAATGAACCCTCAGGTGGCGGAGTATTCGATTCAGCGAAATTATTTGGACCTATTTCTAGATTTGCCTTGGAACGAGTACTCTAACGACAAATTCGATCTAAAGCGTGCCCAAAAGATTTTGGACCGTGATCATTATGGCCTTGAAGATGTCAAGAAAAGAATCATAGAATATTTGGCCGTTTTGAAACTTCGCAACGATATGAAGTCCCCGATAATCTGTTTATACGGACCACCGGGTGTTGGAAAGACATCTTTAGGTAAATCGGTGGCCGAGGCATTAGGCAGGGAATATGTAAGAATGTCGTTGGGAGGTTTAAGGGATGAAGCAGAGATCAGGGGGCATCGTAAAACCTATATAGGAGCCATGCCCGGACGAATTATACAGAGTATTAAAAAAGCCGGCACTTCAAACCCCGTCTTTATTCTGGATGAGATTGATAAACTATCGAACAGCCATCAAGGGGATCCTTCTTCGGCAATGTTGGAGGTTTTGGACCCTGAACAGAACAGTGAATTTCACGACAATTTCCTTGAAATGGGGTACGACCTTTCAAAGGTTATGTTCATTGCGACGGCCAATAATATCTCGAATGTTCAGCCGGCTTTGAGAGATCGAATGGAAATCATCAATGTAACAGGCTATACCATCGAAGAAAAAGTCGAGATCGCCAGGAGACATTTATTGCCCAAACAATTAAAGGAACATGGCCTTACCTCCAAAGATTTAAAAATAGGCAAACGACAACTCGAAAAAATTGTCGAAGGCTATACCCGCGAGTCGGGTGTGCGCGGACTTGAAAAACAGATTGCCAAAATGGTGCGTTATGCGGCCAAATCGATAGCTATTGAAGAAGATTATAATGTACAGGTTACTAATGAAGATGTAACTGAAATTTTGGGCCCAGCTAGATTGGAACGTGATAAATATGAGAATAATGACATTGCTGGGGTCGTGACTGGGCTAGCTTGGACAAGCGTAGGCGGGGATATTCTATTCATAGAATCCATATTGTCAAAGGGAAAGGGTACTCTGAACATTACCGGAAACTTGGGAAAGGTGATGAAAGAATCGGCTACCATTGCCCTAGAGTACATCAAATCGAATGCAGACCGTTTTGGAATAGATCCTGACATTTTTGATAAATATAATGTGCATATTCACGTTCCAGAAGGGGCAACACCGAAAGATGGTCCGAGTGCCGGTATAACGATGTTGACTTCATTGGTATCATTGTTCACCCAAAGGAAGGTGAAGAAGAGTTTGGCGATGACCGGTGAAATAACGCTTCGTGGTAAAGTTTTACCGGTTGGCGGAATCAAAGAAAAGATATTGGCGGCCAAAAGGGCTCGCATTAAGGAAATCATACTCTGCGAGGATAATAGAAAAGATATATTGGAAATCAAGCAAGAATATTTAAAAGGACTTCATTTTCACTATGTGACCGATATGCACGAGGTTATCGATATTGCCTTGATGAAAAGCAAGGTCAAGAATTCTAAAAAACTTTGATTCTTCATTGAAGATAAAGTCAAAGGGTATGTACATCGTTTATTTCTCATTACTTTTAGGCAATGGAGAAAATCACTATTGCTATAGACGGCTATTCGTCTACCGGTAAAAGTACAATCGCCAAGCAATTGGCAAAGGCCCTTGGCTATGTATATGTAGATACAGGTGCCATGTACCGTGCAGTTACTTTATTTGCTATGCGAAATGGTCTGGTCGGCGGAAAACAGGAAAATATCCATGCGCTGGTACAATTGTTGCCCAAAATAAACCTGAAGTTCATTTACAATGACGAATTAGGATTTTCCGAGATGTATATGAACAATGAAAATGTGGAAAATGAGATTCGCAGTTTGGAAGTATCCGGGTATGTTAGCAGGGTTGCAGAAATAGAGGAAGTGCGCCATATGCTTGTAGATATGCAAAAAAAAATGGGAAAAGAAAAGGGTATTGTCATGGATGGTAGGGACATTGGCACGGTAGTATTCCCGGACGCCGAACTCAAAATTTTCATGAACGCCTCCCCGGAAAAAAGAGCGTACCGACGTTATAAGGAATTACTCGAAAAAGGTCAAAAAGTTTCTTATGACGAAGTTTTGAAGAATGTGCAACACCGTGACCAAATTGATTCTTCCCGTGAATTCTCTCCCTTAAAAAAGGCCGATGATGCCATCGCATTTGACAATAGTGATATGGGGCTTAAAGAACAGTTCGAACGAATTTATAACTATACGTTGCGCATAATAGAAAACAAAAAAAAGGGGGTCGTTTGACCCCCTTTTTTATCCTTGAAATTGTTTTTACAAATTTGGGATGACCAAAACCTGATCAGGATGGATCAAATCCGGGTTTTTCAAAATATTGGTGTTCGCCTCGAAAATCTGCTTGTATTTCATGGGATCTCCATAGTAGTGTTTTGCTATTTTACTTAATGATTCCCCACTTTTAACCACATGCCTGTGATAAACCGATTCATCAGCAACGGTTATATTGGCCTTAAGGTCGGACGGGTGCTCGCCTCCGATTTCCTTAATTTTGTCCCAAAGAATATTCTTCTCGTATTGGGTAGCGGCCTGACCTTTTATTTTTAATACCCCATCTTCCTCGGTTACTTTGCCCTCTTTAACGCCCAATTGTTCACCAAGATCTAGAACGGGTTGATATTTTGCTTTAACACTCATGATAATAATTTTAAACGGTTAATATTTATGGGCTGAAGATACTAATATTTAACATATTTCGGACTAAAAATTAAGTATTACTCCCTAATAGTTGAGTCTATCACTTCAAAGATTGGTAAAACCACAATAAAATTGTATTTTTGCACTCCTTTTTTGCAGAGTAACAAGAGAAAAAGGGATTGAAAAAACTGATAATATCTTCCGACGGATTTTGCTTAACTCTTGTAATTCCGAGGAATACAAATTAATGATCAGCAATGGCTGAAGAAAAAACAACGGCTGAGGTAGAAGAAACTGTCGAGGCTCAACAAGAAGTTAAAGAGGAAGCTCCTGCTCAAGACCCGAAAGAATTTCTGGAAAATTTCGATTGGGACAAGTACGAACAGGGCATCGAAAAAGTAGAGGATTCCAAGTTAAAGGAATTCGAAACCCTTGTAGAAAAGAATTTTGTCGATACGGCAGATGAAGAAGTAGTGACCGGTACGGTAGTGTATCTTACAGATCGTGAGGCGATTATCGATATCAACGCAAAGTCCGAAGGGGTAATTTCGTTGAACGAATTTCGTTACAATCCTGATTTGAAGGTTGGGGACAAGGTAGAGGTATTGATCGACATTCGCGAAGATAAAAGTGGCCAACTGGTACTTTCACATAGAAAGGCGCGCACAATTATGGCCTGGGATCGCGTAAATGCGGCCCATGACAACGAAGAAGTGGTAAGCGGTTTCGTGAAGTGCAGAACCAAAGGAGGTATGATCGTTGATGTTTTTGGTATCGAAGCCTTCTTACCAGGTTCACAGATTGATGTGAAACCGATTCGCGATTATGACCAATACGTGAACAAGACCATGGAATTCAAGGTGGTCAAGATAAACCACGAGTTCAAGAATGTGGTTGTTTCGCATAAAGCTTTGATCGAGGCCGATATCGAAGAACAGAAAAAAGAGATCATAAGCCAGTTGGAAAAAGGACAAGTTTTGGAGGGTGTTGTCAAAAACATCACTTCATACGGTGTCTTTATAGATTTGGGCGGCGTAGATGGCCTTGTTCATATTACAGATCTTTCTTGGAGCAGGATCAATCATCCGAACGAGGTCGTTGAACTGGATCAAAAGCTCAATGTGGTTATTTTGGATTTCGATGAGAATAAATCACGTATCCAATTAGGATTGAAACAATTAGAGAAGCATCCGTGGGAAGCATTGAGCGATGAGATCAAAATTGGTGACAAAGTCAAAGGAAAAGTCGTTGTCATCGCTGATTACGGTGCGTTCATTGAAGTTGTTGAAGGAGTTGAAGGTCTTATTCATGTCTCTGAGATGTCTTGGTCGACACATTTACGTTCGGCGCAAGATTTCGTAAAAGTAGGTGATGAAGTCGAGGCGATTGTTTTGACCTTGGATCGAGAAGACCGAAAAATGTCATTGGGCATCAAGCAACTTACACCGGATCCGTGGACCGATATCACAAGTAAATATCCGGTTGGTTCGCGGCATAAAGGTATCGTTCGCAATTTTACCAATTTTGGAGTCTTCGTGGAATTGGAGGAAGGTATCGATGGTCTGATTTATATTTCTGATCTTTCTTGGACCAAAAAGGTAAAGCATCCTTCCGAGTTTACCGCAGTAGGTGAAACTTTGGAAGTAGAAGTTCTTGAATTGGATGTAGAAGGTCGTAAGCTTAGCTTGGGACACAAGCAGACCACGGAAAATCCTTGGGATAAATACGAGAATGAATTTGCCGTTGACACTGTACACAAAGCCGCTATTACGGAGATAGTCGATAAGGGTGCCACCATTGATTTCAATGATGACATTACGGCATTTGTACCGCAGCGTCATCTGGAGAAAGAAGATGGTAAGAAACTGGGCAAAGGCGAAGAAGCCGAATTCAAGATTATTGAGTTCAACAAAGATTTTAAAAGAGTTGTTGCCAGCCATACGGCTATCTTTAGGGAGGAAGAAAGACGCAACGTAAAAGCTGCTGCCAAAAGACAGGCGGCCAGTGCCGAAGAGGCCAAGCCTACTCTAGGGGACGCCAATGAGCAACTACAAGCATTGAAGGATAAAATGGAGGCGAAATCTAAAAAGAAGTAAGTTTAGGTTTCTATTTTCCAAAATGTATAAGGCCCCGCAAGTCGATCGACTTGCGGGGCTATTTGTTTTGTTTGCAATAAGGCTGTCCGGTATTTGGTGAGAAATACCTATTTTTGTACTTCAAAAGTGTTGATGGCCTTGGTATGAGTCAAAAAGTACTGCTTTCCTCAAAAGAAATAAACATCATACTTCACCGTTTGGCCTGTCAATTGCTTGAAAATCATCTCGATTTTTCAAATACCGTGCTTATAGGCCTTCAGCCGAGGGGAACTTATGTCGCGGAAAGGCTGACTAAGATTTTAAAGGATGAATATGGCGTTAAAAAAATAGATGTTGGGTTCTTGGATATTACTTTTTATCGTGATGATTTTAGAAGGGGTGACAAAACCTTGGAAGCCACCGAGACCAAGATCAACTTTTTGGTAGAGGAAAAAAGGGTGGTCTTGATCGACGACGTTTTGTATACGGGCAGAAGCATTCGTGCCGCATTGACGGCGATACAATCTTTCGGAAGGCCCTCAGAAATAGAGTTATTGACACTCATTGACAGGCGTTTCAGTAGGCATTTGCCCATACAACCGAATTATCGCGGACGCCAGGTCGATGCTATTAACGAAGAAAAAGTAAAGGTCATGTGGAAAGAGAATGACGGGGAAGATGTTATTTATTTGATAAACAATTAGCAAATGAGCGAACTGAGCGTAAACCATCTGCTTGGAATCAAGTATCTCAACGAAGACGATATTCAGCTCATTTTTGAAACTGCCGACCATTTTAAGGAGGTTATCAACCGATCCATAAAGAAGGTGCCATCACTTCGCGATATCACTATTGCAAATATATTTTTTGAGAACAGTACCCGTACAAAGCTTTCTTTCGAACTGGCGGAAAAAAGATTGTCCGCCGATGTTATAAATTTTTCGGCTAGCCAGTCTTCGGTAAAAAAAGGCGAGACGTTGATCGATACGGTCAATAACATATTGTCGATGAAGGTCGATATGGTCGTAATGCGACATCCCAATCCCGGTGCGGGAATCTTTTTATCCAAAAATGTCAAGGCATCAATCGTCAATGCCGGTGACGGTGCGCACGAACATCCGACACAGGCATTGTTGGATTCCTTCTCCATTCGTGAGAAATTTGGTGATGTCGCCGGAAAAAATGTGGTTATCGTTGGTGATATCCTACATTCCAGGGTGGCACTCTCGAATATCTTTGCCCTGAAACTGCAGGGGGCCAATATAAAGGTTTGTGGCCCTAAAACCTTGTTGCCCAAACACATTGAAACTTTAGGGGTTGAAGTAGAGACAGATTTGAGAAAGGCCTTGAATTGGTGCAACGTTGCGAATATGTTGCGGATACAGAACGAACGATTGGATATTAATTATTTTCCGACGACCCGAGAATATACCCAACAATTCGGGGTGAACAAGATGCTTCTCGATAGTCTCGACAAAGAAATCGTAATCATGCACCCAGGACCCATCAATAGGGGTGTCGAGATAACCAGTGACGTGGCCGATTCGAAACAATCCATCATTTTGAACCAGGTGGAGAATGGAGTGGCCATCCGTATGGCGGTCATTTACTTGTTGGCATCAAAAATTAAATAATACGTTATGATTTTCGATTCGGACGGTACTACTACCCTTGTTTTTCAAGAGAATATCGCTTTGGATAAGTTTCTGCTCAATTTGAAAAACGGATATTCCAAAATCAAGAACGACCATCTTATTATCAATCTGTTTTCATTTTCAGAGTTGAAGGCCGATGATGTACTTGAATTTTTAGAACTTTCGAACTCCCATAGAGCGAAAAACAAATCATTTGTCATTGTTACCGAAAAAGTCTCTTACGATGAAGTTCCCGATGAAATTTGCGTGGTTCCCACCATTCAAGAAGCAAAGGATATCATCGAAATGGAAGAGATAGAAAGGGATCTAGAACTGTGAAGCTGACCATTTTAGGCTGCTATGCGGCCACTCCAAGAACATTGACCAACCCGACTGCGCAAGTCTTTGAAATCCGCAATCATATGTTCTTGATCGACTGTGGTGAGGGAACACAGGTACAGTTACGAAAGAACAAGGTCAAGTTTTCACGGATCAACCATATTTTCATCTCGCATTTACACGGCGATCACTTTTTCGGACTTCCTGGATTGATTTCCACGTTCCGTTTGTTGGGAAGAAAAAAAGAATTGCACATTTATGGACCTAAGGGAATCAAGGAAGCTATTACCTTGCTCTTAAAACTGGGCGATTCATGGACGAACTATCCGTTAAAATTTCATGAATTGACTTCGCTCGAACCCCGATTGATCTTTGAAGATGAAAAGGTTTCCGTGCGTACGGTTCCTCTTGACCACCGCGTATATACCAATGGGTTCTTGTTCAAGGAAAAACTGGCGGAACGTAAGTTAAACGTTGAGGCGGTCGCCAAATATAAAATTGACAAGGCCTATTTTCAAAATATCAAAAAAGGCAACAATGTAATATTGGAAGATGGCCGATCCATTCCTAATACGGAATTAAGTTTTGATCCGCCCAAACCAAAAAGCTACGCCTTTTGCAGCGATACCGGGTATAATCCTGAAATTGTCCCGCTTATAAAGAATATCGATGTACTCTATCATGAATCGACATTTCTTGATTCAGATTCAAAGCTTTCGATAAAAACCAAGCATGCCACGGCCAAAGAAGCTGCCGAGATAGCCGAGATGGCTGCGGTAGGCCAACTGATATTGGGCCATTATTCGACACGTTATAAATCCATAGAACCTTTTAAATCGGAAGCACAGGCAATTTTTAAAAATGTTGAACTGGCCAATGACGGCAAAGTCTTCGAATTTTAGTCGATTTCGATATCGGGTTTTTTAAAGTATAGGGTTGACTAAAGTTGCACATACGTTTCTAATTGTCACTACTTTTACTGAACTTTACATATCAATTTCTTTAGTGAAAAGATGCAAAAAGACTTAGGTGATTACCGAAGATCGTATGAAAAAAGCGCTTTGTCGGAGCAGACAATCTCCGATAACCCCATGGAGCTTTTTCAAAAGTGGTTTTTCGAGTTGGAAGCTTCCAATAGTTTGGACGAACCCAATGCCATGACCATTGCGACAATGGGAATGGACGGCTTCCCCAAAAGCAGGGTGGTACTCTTAAAAAAGTACACGTACGAAGGGTTTGTTTTTTATACCAATTATAAAAGTGAGAAGGGGAGGGCCATTGCGAAAAACCCCAATGTTTGCCTATCTTTTTTTTGGTCGCATCTTGAGCGTCAGGTCATCATCAAGGGCAAAGCCGAAAAAATTGCGGAAAACCTGTCCGATGGTTATTTTGAATCAAGACCCAAGGGAAGTCAATTAGGGGCGATCGTATCCGAACAAAGTAGTGTGATACCGTCAAGACAATTTTTGGAGGAGAAACTGCTCGAATTGGAAAAATCGCTGGAAGGAAAGGAAATCGATCGCCCGAAAAATTGGGGCGGTTACATTGTAAAACCTGTATCGATAGAATTCTGGCAGGGCCGGCCAAACCGTTTGCATGACCGTATACGCTATAGCTTGCAGGAAGATTTTAGTTGGAAAATCGAACGATTGGCACCTTAGTCAATGGGATACATCCCTTAAAATCATAAACAAATGAAGCAAGTTACTCTGGTAAGACATGGAAAGTCATCCTGGGAATATTCGGCAGGAGACAAAGATAGGCCTTTGTTGGAAAGGGGAATTAACGATGGCCTTTTGGTCAGCTCATTTGCTAAAAAGGAGCAAATTAAAATAGAAGCGGTATTTTCAAGCCCTGCGATCAGGGCACTGCATACATGTATGATTTTTGTTCGTCAATTGAATCTCCCATTGCCAAAGGTTGAAATTACCGACCATCTCTATGATTTTTCGGGTGATAGCGTAGATGGCTTCATAAAGGGTTTGGATGATACACTTGATTCGGTAATGATTTTCGGCCACAACCATGCCTTCACCTATATTGCCAATTCTTTGGGAAATAGCTATATTGAAAACGTTCCTACAAGCGGGCTGGTCCGATTGCAATTCGATATTGAAAGTTGGAAGGATCTTGGCAAGGGAACCACTGTTCAAACACTTTTCCCAAAACAATTACGAGGATGATAAAAACCAAAAATCAATACATAAACCGTGAGATCAGTTGGTTGTGGTTCAATGAAAGAGTGCTACAAGAAAGTGCGGACAAGAACGTGCCGTTGATAGAGCGGCTTCGTTTTTTGGGTATTTTTTCAAATAATCTTGATGAGTTTTTTAAGGTGCGCTATGCAACGGTCAAAAGAATCGTAGATGCGGGCAAGTCTGGCAAAAGTGTCCTTGGTGGGGAAGTTGCAAAGGATCTGCTGGACGAGATTACCGAAATTGTCATCAAGCAGCAAACGAAGAGCCTCGATATATTAAAGAATATTGAGGACGAACTCGAAAACCAGAACATTTTTATTATCCGAGAAACAGAGCTTAGCGAAAGTCAGGCTGAATTTGTAAAGAATTATTTTGTCGCAAAAGTGAGCCCGCAGCTCATGACTATAATCTTGAATGACCTCACACAATTTCCTGTTTTAAAGGATACAGCGGCTTATCTGGCCGTAAAAATGGTCATTATCGGAAATGGAAAGTCCGAAACAAAAGAAAAAAGATATGCCCTTATCGAAATCCCTAAGGGAATCGACCGTTTTGTAGAACTTCCCAAGGAAGGCGATAAAAGTTACATTATCGTACTGGACGATTTGATAAGGTATTGCTTGAGAAATATATTCACCATGTTCGAATACGAGTCGATTTCGGCGCATATGATCAAGATTACCCGCGATGCGGAACTTGATATCGACAATGATTTGAGCAAAAGTTTTATCGAAAAGATATCCTCAAGTGTCGAGCATCGAAAAATCAGTGATCCGGTACGTTTTGTATACGACAAAAAAATTGGTAAGGATACGCTGAAGTTCTTGAAGGATAAAATGAACATCGAGGATACCGATAGTGTGATTCCCGGAGGGCGTTATCATAATAGACGCGACTATATGGGTTTTCCGAGCCTAGGACGACAGGATCTATTGTATGAAAAAATCAGGCCGCTACCGGTTAAGGGCCTTAGCTTGGAAGGAAGCCTTTTTGAACATATCGCAAAAAAGGACTATTTGCAATATACGCCCTACCATACGTTTTCGTATTTGATCAAGTTTTTACGCGAGGCCGCATTGGATCCCAAGGTCAGGAGCATAAAAATAACGGTATATCGATTGGCCAATAATTCGCAGGTCGCGGCATCACTTATAAATGCAGTGAAAAACGGAAAACATGTTACGGTCCAAATTGAATTACAAGCGCGTTTCGATGAGCGTGCAAATATTGAATACGCAGAAGAACTACAGGCTGAAGGGGTCGATTTGAGGTTCGGTGTTCCTGGATTGAAAGTACACAGTAAAATTTGTGTTATCGAACGTGAAGAAGGAGATTCGATCAAGCGATATGGGTTTATCAGTACAGGAAATTTCAATGAGTCGACGGCCCGTATCTATACGGATTATACCCTGTTCACCGCACATGAGCCTATCTTGAAAGAACTGAGCAAGGTTTTTGATTTTTTCGAGACTACGTACAAGATAAACAAATACAAGCATCTGATAGTCTCGCCGCACTATACGGCAAAAGTCTTTAAAAAACTGATTGATCAAGAGATTTTGAATGCACGGCAGGGTAAAGAAGCCTATATTAAAATCAAAATGAACAGTTTTACTTCGTATAAAATGGTCGATAAGTTATATGAGGCCAGTAGGGAAGGGGTAAAAATTCAATTGATTGTTCGGGGTATATGTTGTCTGGTGCCCGGGGTCGAGGGTATGAGTGAGAATATAGAGGCCATTAGTATTGTCGATAAATTTCTTGAGCACCCTCGGGTATTTATTTTCGGAAATGCAGGTGACCCTAAAGTCTATATATCTTCGGCCGATTGGATGACACGAAATTTGGATTATCGCGTAGAGGTCGGGTGCCCCATTTACGACCCTGAGATCAAACAGGAACTTATCGATACATTTGAGATTTCTTGGAAAGACAATGTCAAGGCAAGGATATTTGGTGAAAAGCAGGACAATGCTTATCGTAGGAACGACAAGGCCAAATTAAGATCACAATTTGCGATGTATGAATATTATGAACACAAATTGAATCAAGTGGAAATTGATTCGTAAGCGTGTTCCATGATTTATTAAATAGGTTCGTCCCGATGATAAGATAGAATGTATTTATCCGTGGATTGCCTCTTTATTACCTAGGTCTTTCATGATCTGGGCTTCATATTCCAAAAGATTTTGCCATTTTTTATCCACTTCGATTCGATTACCGTACTGTCTCGCAAATGACAGGAACATGGTATAATGTGTTGCTTCGCTGATCATCAATTTGTGATAGAATTCTGCAAGCTCCTTATCTTCCAATTGCTCCGAAAGTAACCTAAAACGCTCACAACTTCTTGCCTCGATCAAAGCTGCATACAAGAGGCGATGCACAAGCTGGGTCGTTCGGCTTCCTCCTTTTGGAAAGAAATTGTGCAATTTTACGACGTATTCATCTTTTCTATCACGGCCTAGGATCTGCCCTCGGGCAATTATCCGGTCGTGTACCATTTTAAAATGTCCCATCTCCTCACGGGATAATGCGACCATTTCCTCAACAAGATCGGTATACTCGGGAAAACTGACGATCAATGATATTGCGGTACTGGCCGCTTTTTGTTCACAATAGGCATGGTCGGTCAATATTTCATCGATGTTCTTTTCAACGATATTCACCCATCGCGGATCGGTCGGTAATTTTAGGCCTAGCATGATATTAATTGTTAGATTTGTAAAAATACTTCGAAAGGAATAGTAATCAAAACCAATAACGCGATGAACTCATTTTTTAAAATTTTTGGATGGCTGTTCGGCATACTATGCTTGGTTTCGGCAGTTTTGCAATACAATGACCCCGACCCAATGGTGTGGATTTCGATTTATGTGATTATCGCAGCAATATCGTTCGCTTTTGCCTTGGGCAAGGTCAAGGCCGTTGTGCCGTTACTTGCCGGAGTGATTGCTATATTGGGATGTTGGTATACGTTTCCCGAACAATTTCAAGGGTTCACAATAGGGGAAGGTGATATAAAGAATATCGAAGAGGGTAGGGAGTCTATCGGGTTGTTGATCGTTGCCTTGGTAATGTTCGTTTTCGCTTTTTGGACCCGATTTTCGAAAAATACTTCAAAAGTCTAGATCGAATTCTTTTCTTAACAAGTCGATTGCAGGATTCTTTTCCCGTAACTTCTGATATTTTTCTTCAGGTGTGAAAGCAAACTTTTTTGCAGTTTCCTCGTTTACCGATATTTTCAAGTCGATGGCATAATTGTTCAACTTTCTGCGCAGATAATCGATAAGATCGAACTGTTCCCGTTCGACTTCCTTTTTCATGGTGCTGTTGGGTAGTTCGATCCAGATGACGTGGTCTTTGAGTAATTTAGGGGTGTCGGTCATGAGGTTCGATGCCATGATTTTTTTGCCTTTCACATCGATGTAATGTACATAGCCCTTCCAATGTTCTAGCATTTCCGCTTCGGTAAATGGATCTTGGTCCGATTCTGTTTCCGTTCCATTTTCCTCTTGTTTTAATTTTAAGTGTTCTTTTTTTGCTTTTAGGCTTGAGATGGAAAGTCCTGATACTCTTTTGTTTGCAACCTTGATGTCAATTGTTTTGGGTGCCTGATCTATTGTCGGATTCGTGATTTTGACCGGGGGTTCGGCAATTGTTACGGCCACATCCTCCATTTCTTCGATATCGAGGTCCGAAGATGGTTTTGTGTCTTCTTCCTTGGGTTCGGCGTTTAAGTCCTTGTTTGGTTCGATGATCTGTTGGGTGGTCGAGGCAATCGAAGGAGAAGGCGCCTGACCAAGACCGTTGGTACGATAAAATGAAGCAGGGGCAATGAACGCTACGGTCGAATTTGCTAAGGCACTCGATTCAGGATTTTTTTTTTCACCGTTAAAATCGATCGAGGCAAGTTTCATAAGGGTAAGTTCGACCAAAAGACGGTGGTTTTTGCTGGTTTTATAGTTTAGGTCGCATTCGTTCGCGATATCCAAAGCCTTTAACAAAAAAGGGGCCGAGGTTTTCTTGGCCTGTTCCGCGTATATTTTTTTTGCTTCCTCACCAACTTCTAAAAGTTCAACGGTGCTATTGTGCTGGCATACCATTAAATCCCTAAAGTGTGACGCGAGGCCTGTAATGAAGTGATGGCCGTCAAAACCAAGAGACAAGGTTTTATTGAAGGCCAATAGAAGATCGGGTATGTTGTGTGCTAAAATCAAATTGGTAACCTCAAAATAGGTGTCATAGTCAAGCACGTTCAAGTTTTCGGTCACGGCCTTTCGGGTCAGTTTTTTTCCTGAAAAACTGACGACCCTATCAAAAATCGAAAGGGCGTCCCTCATGGCCCCATCAGCTTTTTTTGCAATAATATGGAGTGCGTCTTCCTCGGCTTCCACTCCTTGGTTTTGAGCAATATATTTCAAGTATTCGGCCGCGTCCTTTACGGTAATCCGCTTAAAATCGAATATTTGACAGCGAGAAAGTATCGTTGGAATGATTTTGTGCTTTTCGGTAGTGGCCAAAATGAATATAGCGTGCTTGGGGGGTTCTTCCAAGGTTTTTAAGAACGCGTTAAAGGCCGATTGCGAGAGCATGTGCACCTCGTCTATGATATAAACCTTGTATTTGCCTACTTGGGGAGGAATACGAACTTGGTCTATAAGACTGCGAATATCATCTACCGAGTTGTTCGAGGCGGCATCAAGTTCAAAAATATTGAAGGCAAAATCTTCATCCTCACTTTCCGTACCATCGGCATTGATTTTTTTGGCCAAAATTCGAGCGCAGGTCGTCTTGCCCACTCCTCGCGGACCGGTAAACAATAAGGCCTGTGCCAAGTGATCGTTCTCGATGGCATTGGTCAAAGTGCTGGTTATCGAAGTTTGGCCAACGACATCTTTAAAGGTCTGTGGCCTGTACTTTCGTGCCGATACGATAAAAGGTTCCAATACGCTTGTTTTTGACTATTTACGGTGCGAATACAAATATAAAAATCGGAATGTACATAGCCCTTCATTTGAGGTTGTTTACCAACTTATTTATCAACAATTGCCGTAACTTTGTGACCAAGCAGGCCACCTTATCGCTCCCATATTGATGGGAGAGGAAAGTCCGGACACCAAAGTGCAATATAGCGGGTAACGCCCGTCCGTCGTGAGACGAGGACTAGTGCAACAGAAAGCAAGTACAGTTCGGCTGTAGTGAAATCAGGTAAACTCTATGTGGTGAAACGCCATGTAAATCGGTGTCCCGATCCCGATAGTTATCGGGACGGGAAAGGGTGGCACGCCCGAGCCGAAGGGTAGGCGGTTCGAGCCTTCGGGCAACCTTGGGCCTAGATAAATGATAAGGATCCGTTTCTAACGGAAACAGAATCCGGCTTATGGCCTGCTTATATTAAAGATCGATTAGCTTCTGCTTTAGGGCAGGGACTTTTCTAGAGTTCCAATTCCAATACCAATTCTTCACCACCATTCAACTTGTTCCATTTCGTCATTAGTTGGCCCAATTCTTTTTGAATGGTGCCAATCTTAGCTGAATCCGGTAATTTATCAAAGAATAGTTTTTTCTCTTTTAAGATGGTTTCCAGTTCTTTTGAAAGATTCATTTTCGCATCAGTATGTAAATAATCGATGGTCAACAGATTGACTATATGTTCGACGATAATTGCCTCTTCGGGTATATTTTGTGGCCACAATGCTTTTGGTCTTTCTTCTTTGGGCAATTGAAAATCTTGGATTTGATACCCTTGGGCGAGTAACCCATAGAATGAATCGGTAAGTTTCAATTGCTTTTCTACAACAAAGTGGGCTATGTCATGAATCTCAAAATTATAAGGTAGTTTAGAATACGTTTTGGTTCCGTTCTTTCTAATGACCGTCATGGTCGACTGGGAGTTCTTTCCTTTTTTTATTCGAATCGATAAAGACATTGCGAAAAAGGTTAATCGGTAAAAAAACTAAAAACACTCCCTCCGTATTTTCTAGCATTCCTGAATTGTGGCAAGTGCGATAGATCCGTTTGCTTGGCATGTTCTAAAATCAATACCCCAGCGTTCAATATTAGATTTTTGGTAAAGACTGATTGAACGATGCGTTCAAAATCCTTTAAGGCCATATCGTAAGGCGGATCACCAAAAACAATATCGAATTTTTCGTTGGTCTTTTCCAAAAAAGAAAATGCATCGCTCTTTATCGGGGTAATCGATAAGTCGAGTTGTTCCGATGTCTTTGAAATAAAATTTATACATCCCTTATGATCGTCCACGGCTATGATTCGTTCGACACCTCTACTGGCAAACTCATAACTGATATTTCCGGTTCCCGCAAAAAGGTCGAGTACCTTGAGGTCGTCAAAATAATATTGGTTATTGAGAATATTAAAAAGCCCTTCTTTGGCCATATCAGTGGTAGGCCGTACAGGCAGATTTTTAGGAGCGATCAAACGTCTTCCTTTGTGTCTTCCTGAAATTACGCGCATCAAAGTGTACTTAAGATGGTAAAATCGATACTTCCCTCGTTTAAATCAAAAACAGGGTAATTACGTTTCGAAGGAATGAAAATGGAAACATTTTTAATATAACGATAGCATAGTTCATAGATTTCATCCCCTTCTTCCACCGCTCCAAAAAGTTTTAGGGGCAGTATATGCGGATCTAATTTTAATTGCTCTATGGCGAACAGCAGGTAATAAATAAAATCTTCCTTGGTATTGAAATCAAAACTGTTGTATAGCAAAAGCTTTTTGTTTGAAATTATGACGACATCCATTTGCCGATATCCGACATTGACATAACAGATGATGTCTTTGGCTCCTTTTTGCTCATTCAACAAAGAGTTGATGGTAATAGTGGCATTGTGTTGAAATTCAAACTCGCCGTATAAATCGAATACGTAGTTGTTAACGTTCGAAAAGGGAACATAGACATTGACGATTTCATAGTTTTGAACCTCGTCGTGAACGATTTGGTCGTCCGCCAATATTTTGGTGTTGAATTTCAAATAATTGGCTGGTTCCTCTTTATCGAAGAGCGATCGAGGAACCAAGCTGAACATAGAATTTCTATGGATGACTATTACCTCATTAAACCTTTTTCGGTCGATTTTGTGGTTCTTTAGGAATTTTTTTAACCTCTTTTGAAGTTCATGGGGAGGTTGCTCATTTTCGAAAACCGAATTTTGGGCATCTATTATGGTATTGGAGATAGTATCGAGAATACAAAAAGAAAGTCCATTCAAGCTAACCTGAATGGACAGTTTTTGAAACGTATCCGCTACTTGCGCGGTAGAATTATCAGTTGTCTTTTTTGTCATAGATCGGTGGCCAGTTTCCACTCGTACTCACTTCTGTTAGTGATCCGACTTTTATTTCATTTCCGTTCACCTCTTCAACACTGATCTGGGCATTTTCTCGCGATAAAAGATCCGAAGGCTGATCATGCAGTACAACATTTTTTGCAACCTTCGCTTCAAAGACCGGTGCCCTATAACCGCTTTTATCTATGATATCGGCTTTCATCTCAAATTTCTCGCCGTTTGGTGCATCGGGTACGTTCATCATACTTTTATAGCGATCATCATTCTTAAAGAGGGAATCCTTTACCGAAACGAAGCCCAAAGTGTCGATTAAGACCGTATCGACCTGAAGATCGATTTGATAGTTCTTGTCGAAACGCATGAAAGACGAATCTTTTTGTTGGGTAATAGTGTATTTGCCGGTATCCACAAAGCTAATGAGCGACTGGAAATCTTTGGCGTATCTTTTATTGACCGTTTTGTAGGCTTCCTGCGAATTTTTGATGTCATTAAGTTTGGCAATGACTTTTGAATAGCGTTCTTGCTTCACCTCGTTAAACTTGATAGGGCCCGTTACAGAGTTGTAGATCATGTATCCTAAACCGATACATAAGATCCAAAGTACAATTTGAAATATGGTCTTCATTTCTTAAGTGTTTGTTTAATTTAGCGGTTGACACAAATCTACAATTTTTTTGGAAACTGCCTAATTTTTTAAGACCTGATTTGGGTGTGGGATTTTTGGGTTAGAATATCGCAGGAAACATTTGTTTTTAGGACTTGGGGAGATCTTTTTCAATTCTCTTTTTAAGTCCTCACATTCTTAAACGCCGAAGTGGGTTCGATTAGGATATTTAGGACATTGGAAAACATTTACTTCTAAATCATGATTATATTTGGTTCAATATGGCCAATTTGACCGAGACAAATTTTTACAACGTACTTAAGGAAAAGTTCCCACACCGACCGACCGACAAACAATCGGTAGCCTTGCAAAAATTGGCGATGTTCGTTCTATCCAAGAACCCGAACGACATTTTTTTGTTGGAGGGGTATGCGGGAACCGGAAAAACCACAATCGTTGGCACCTTGGTAAATTCCCTATGGAAAACTTCGAAGAAAGCAGTTCTGATGGCACCGACTGGACGGGCGGCAAAAGTAATGTCGAATTACTCCAATACTCAGGCCTTTACCATCCATAGAAAAATATATTTCCCGAAAAAGCAAAAAGGAGGGGCCGTGCAGTTCGTTTTGGCACCTAACAAACATCGCAATACGATTTTCATTGTAGACGAAGCTTCGATGATTCCTGATACTCCGGCGGATTCAAAATTGTTCGAAAACGGGTCTTTGTTGGACGACCTTTTGATGTTCGTTTATTCGGGGCACAATTGCAAACTGATTTTGATAGGCGACAAGGCCCAATTACCACCGGTCTACTTGGATTTGAGTCCGGCCTTGGATCATGATAAGTTGTCGATGAACTATAATAAAGAAGTCGTTAGGCTTGAATTGGATGAGGTGGTCAGACAGGAAGAGGATTCGGGGATTTTGATCAACGCCACCTTGTTAAGAGAACAATTACAGCATAATTTTTTCGATGTATTTAGATTCGATGTTTCCCCCTACAAAGACATTGTAAGGCTGATCGATGGTGGTGAAATATTGGAGGCTATCGAAGAATCGTACGCGGTGAATGGAAAAGAGGAAACAACGTTCATTGTCCGTTCCAACAAACGCGCCAACTTGTACAATGAGAATATACGCAATCGTATTTTGTATCTTGAACATGAGCTCGCCGTAGGTGATTATATGATGGTGGTGAAGAACAATTATTTTTGGTTGAAACCCAATTCGGAAGCGGGCTTTATTGCTAACGGTGATATCCTGGAGGTGTTGGAGATATTTGCGATAAAAGAACTGTACGGCTTTCGATTTGCCGAGGTACGGGTAAAAATGGTCGATTATCCTAATCAAAAACCTTTTGAAACGGTTTTATTGCTCGATACGGTCAAGGCCGTGACGCCTTCTTTATCCTATGAAGACGGTAATCGCCTTTATCAAGAGGTAATGAAAGATTACGCAAACGAGAAATCAAAATATAAAAAGTTCTTGGCGGTCAAGAATAATAAATACTTCAATTCATTACAGGTAAAATTTTCATATGCAATTACTTGCCATAAATCTCAAGGAGGGCAGTGGAGTACTGTTTTTGTAGAGCAACCATACCTGCCCAATGGAATAGACAAAGAGTACCTTCGCTGGTTGTATACGGCCGTGACCCGTGCCAAGAACAAGCTCTATCTGATCGGTTTTAAGGATGATTTTTTTGTTGACGGACAATAGTTTAATTTTAGTTCAAACTTTTTTGCATGACGTCTGAGACTATTATCAGTATTTTTTTGGGAATTGGTTTGGCGGCATCCGTCGGTTTTAGGGTTTTCCTTCCACTCTTTGCGCTCAGTCTAGCTTCGTATTTTAATGTTTGGGAGTTAAACGAAAGTTGGCAATGGATTGGTAGTCTAGCAGCGGTCATTACGTTGGGCGTTGCTACGGTAGTTGAAGTTTTCGCCTACTTTATTCCATGGGTCGATAATTTATTAGATAGCTTTGCAGTTCCTTTGGCTGCAATCGCAGGTACGGCGGTAATGGTTTCGACCGTGGCCAATCTGGACCCTGTGGTTACCTGGTCTTTGGCCATTATTGCAGGCGGAGGCACGGCGACCGCTATAAAAGGGGCAGGTGCTGCGGGTAGAATGGCTTCTACCGCGACTACCGGAGGATTGGGCAATCCAGTTGTATCGACCGTGGAGACTGGTACTGCTTTGGCAGTCACGACGGCATCTATTTTTGCCCCTGTCTTGGCCATCGTTATGGTGATAATTATCTTGGTTATCATTTTTATGATCTATCGAAAACTTAGGCCTAAGACGAGGCCCTAATATTAATCTGTGGAATAAAGTGAAGATTATCGCAATGATTCCGGCGCGCTATGCGGCCTCAAGGTTTCCGGCAAAGTTGATGCAAGACCTTTCCGGCAAACCTGTAATTGTACGAACCTATGAGGCGGCCTCAAAGACCGGACTGTTCGATGAAGTCTATGTAGTTACGGACAGTCCCGTTATTTTTGAGACGGTTACCGATGCTGGGGGGAAGGCTATAATGAGCAAGAAAGAACATGATTGTGGCAGTGATAGAATTGCCGAGGCTGTAACGGAAATGGATGTGGATATCATCGTGAACGTGCAGGGCGATGAGCCTTTTACCGAAAAAGCGAGTTTGTCAGCTGTTTTGGATGTTTTTGAGGGGGACACTGAACATGAAATCGATTTGGCCTCGTTGATGGTACGCATAACCGATGAAGATGAGATACAAAACCCCAATACGGTCAAGGTCATTGTCGACAACAGAAATTTTGCGCTTTATTTTTCGAGGTCACCGATTCCCTATTCTCGATCTACGGAAGTCAAAGCAAGATATTTTAAACATAAAGGTATCTATGCGTTCAGAAAGAGTGCACTGATGGATTTTCAACAATTACCGATGCTGCCGTTAGAGGCAACGGAAAAAATCGAGGCGATTCGTTATTTGGAGTACGGTAAAAAAATCAAAATGGTAGAGACCACCGTTTCCGGTATTGAAATAGATACGCCTGAAGACTTGAAAAGGGCACAAGAAGTATGGAAATAGATTACGGCATGATCAAAGTCATCGGGTTTGATGCCGATGATACTTTATGGGTCAATGAAACCTATTTCAGGGAAACCGAAGAAAAGTTCGCAGAGTTGTTGGATGCCTATGAAACCAAGAATAAGATAGACCAAGAACTGTTCAAGGTTGAAATCAAGAACCTGGACCTGTACGGTTACGGGATTAAAGGTTTTATGTTATCAATGATCGAATCGGCCTTGGATATTTCAAATAACAAGATTTCGCAAGCAACGATTGGCGAAATTTTGAATCTAGGTAAAAAGATGATTTCACATCCGGTGGAATTGCTTGATGGTGTCAAAGAGGTATTGGAGCAATTAAAGGATAAATACCGATTGATCGTTTTGACGAAGGGTGATCTATTGGATCAAGAACGAAAACTTGATCGTTCCGGATTGTCCGAATATTTTCATCATGTTGAGGTGCTGAGCGATAAGAAAGAGGAAAACTACCTAAATTTGCTCGACCATTTGGAAATCGATGTCAAAGAGTTTTTGATGATAGGAAATTCCTTGAAGTCCGATGTTCTGCCTATTACAAGAATCGGGGCACAAGCAATTCATATACCCTTTCATACGACTTGGCAGCATGAAGAAGTATCGGTAGAGGAACAAAATGACAATTATTTGACAGTTAATAGTTTAAGGGATATTACGGCTTATTTGTAAACAGTATTATGCATATAAAGAAGGAGATAGGAATAAATAAAATAAGCACTTCACAAAAGAAATATAGAAACTTCCCTATGGTGCCCAGAGTTGTTTTCGGCAATGGAAGTTTTGACCAGTTGGGTGAAATTCTAATGCCCAAAAGAAACCATTCCGAAGCTCCTTTCATTTTTTTGGTCGACGATGTATTTGAAGGAACGGCTCTGGTCGATCGGTTACCCGTAATATTCAATGACAGGATTATTTTTATTTCCGCGGATGAAGAGCCGAAGACCATTCAGGTCGATGCCATTGTAAAAAGGTTAAAGGGGGAATTTACCGAACTTCCCTCGGGTATAGTGGGTATTGGCGGGGGTACTTTGCTCGATTTGGCGAAGGCGGTCGCTATCATGTTGACCAATAAGGGTAGTGCTTGTGAGTATCAAGGCTGGGATTTGGTCCATCGACCTTCCGTCTATCACGTAGGTATTCCAACGATTAGCGGAACCGGGGCCGAAGTATCAAGAACGACCGTTCTTTTGGGCCCGGAAAAGAAGTTGGGAATCAATTCCGATTATACTACTTTCGACCAGGTAATATTGGATCCCGAACTTACCAAAGGTGTTGAAAAAGAGCAATGGTTCTATACAGGCATGGATTGTTATATTCACTGCATAGAATCGCTCAACGGTACCTATTTGAATGCTTTTAGCCAAAGTTATGGTGAAAAGGCTTTGGAACTTTGCAAGGAGGTCTTTTTGAAAGATCTTTCCCCTTCTGAAACACGGGACAAGCTTATGATGGCTTCTTGGCATGGTGGTATGAGCATTGCGTATTCCCAAGTCGGTGTTGCACATGCCATGAGTTATGGACTTGGTTATTTGCTGGGGGTAAAACACGGTATCGGCAATTGTTTGGTTTTTAAACATTTGGAAGAATTCTATCCCGATGGCGTAGCCCTTTTCGAGACGATGTTGAAAAAACATGGTATTGAACTGCCTAAAAACATCTGCGCCACATTGAGCGAAAGCGACTTTGAGACGATGATAAATGTCGCTCTAAGTATGGAACCCCTTTGGGAGAATGCTTTGGGTCCAAGTTGGCAAAAAACGATTACGCCTGAGAAATTAAAGGATATTTATCAGAAAATATAAATACCTTTTTGTCCAGCTTATTGCCCTAACTAATACCTATTTGCAATTTTATAGATTCAATCGCTATGCACAAGTTGGCCAAATTCATCTATTATAAACTCTTGGGATGGAAACTGGTCGGCGAATTTCCGCAAATAGACAAATGTGTGGTTATTGTGGCCCCGCATACGAGCAACGTTGATTTTTTTCTTGGATTATTAGTGCGCAGGGTTTTAAATGAAGAGTTTAATTATGTGGGTAAGAAAAGTTTGTTCAAGTGGCCGTGGGGTTGGTATTTCAGGCGGATGGGCGGTATGCCGATTGATCGCAGCAAGAGCAACAATTTTGTGGCCGCGTGTGCCGAGTTGATAAAGAATTCGAAAAAGATACACCTGACCTTGGCCCCCGAAGGTACCCGTAAAAGGGTTGCCGAATGGAAAACAGGGTTTTATTATATCGCCAAAACATCAAATGTACCCATAATTATGGTGGCTTTTGACTATGGTCGAAAGGAGGTGAAAATCTCAAGGCCCTATCAAACGACCAATGATAAAGATGCCGACTTCAAGGGCTATAAATCTTTTTTTAAAGGGGTGATAGGCAAAGTTCCTGAAAATAGTAATTGAAATTTTAAGTTGATTTGTAACATAATCCAACCTTTCATCTTCGCAATATCAATTAGCATATGTTCTATGGTACTAACCTATGGATTGACAGAATACGACCACAAAAAATTAACATTTCACAACAAAAATTTAAGAGATACGGTTGTTCTAAATAGTTTCATGGTGCAAACTAAAAGTTGCATCCTTCCCAGATCTCATTGCCAAACATAACTTCCTATTAAGAAAATACCCATTAATAGGTATTTACTTAAGTGCTTCCGGGTATTATTTTGACGGTTAGTTTAATACCTCGTATTTAGCTTAACCTTCCAATTTTTTGGAATAACCAAAACACAACCATTATGAAGAAATCTTTATGTCTTGTATTAATTTTATTTTTCCTTTTTTCAAAAACTTACGGTCAAGATACTACACCGCCAACCGCGGTTTTAGATCCTATTACAGAAACGGGTAATGTTTCGCTTAATCAAGTATTCACGGTAGTTTTTAATGAAATCGTACAAAGTACCGATGACAATCTATTCGTGAATATTTTTGAACCAAGTTCAACCGGTGGATTTATTACCTGGGCGGGTCTCAGCATTGCCAATGGTGGTCTTATATTAACTGATGACGGCTTTGCTACTACTTTAACGATAACTCCGACGGAACCCCTACCTCCCAATAAAGCCTTACGTTTATCGATAAGATCTGGTCATTTTGAAGATTTAGCTGGAAACGATTGGATTGGAACTAGCTCGGACGGCTTTGGTTTCGATTGGCAATTCACCACCGAATTGGGCGATACACCATGCGTTTCGGGCGATTTAGATTTAGAAATTGTTTTTGATGGTTTCGCCGAGGAGACTTCTTGGCGTGTAATCAATGCCGATGGTAGCGCTATTCTTGCTTCGGCAAGTTATGCCAGTAATCAATCGAACACGACCATAACCGAACAGATTACCGATTTACCGGATGGCACTTATCAATTTATTATTGAAGATTCATTTGGGGATGGTATTTGTTGTGGTCAGGGAAGCGGAAGCTATCGAGTCACCAAAAATGGTGTGGAGCTTTTCGGTGGCGGTCAGTTCGCAAATATTCAGTCCTTTTCATTCTGTATCGATGCCTCGATAGATTCCGAAGTACCTATAATTACATGTCCTGCTACAATTTCCGCAGATGCGGGAAGTAGTTGCTCCGCTACGATTAGTCTGACAGATCCAACAGCTTCAGATAACGTATCGAACACATTTACATTTGAAGGTGTTCGAAGTGATGGTTTGTCCTTGAACGATCCCTTTTTTGTTGGAGAGACCTCAATTTTGTGGACAGCAACCGATGAAGCAGGTAACGTTTCCGAATCTTGCGAACAACTTGTCACGGTTTCCAGTACGGGAAATTGCTGGATAAAGATTGGGTCTGAGGTCGGAAGTGTAGGAAATCAATTAGGTGCAGGGGTAACTATCAACGCCACGGGCAATATAGTCGCATACGTGAATCCGAATGTAAATGGTTCAGGAAATGTGGGAAATGTTACGGTTCTTGAGAAGACCGGCGATATTTGGAGCCAAATGGGAAGTTCTATTTCTGGTGGAAAGTTTGGTCGTGGTTTCAGTGGCATTGATCTCAATGATGATGGTAATTTGCTGGCCACAAGCCAAGGTGATGGAGACGTAAAGGTTTATCAATGGAATGGTAGTTCTTGGCAGACCCTTGGAAACATTATTTCAAGCGCGGGCGAGACATTTATTCAGAAACTGGATTTTGATTCTACTGGTAATCGTCTTGCAATCGGTTATGCTGGAGCTAACAATGAGGCTGGAGCTGTAGCTGTCTATGAATGGCAAGGCGGTCAATGGACACTATTGGACCATTTATTATCAGGTTCCAACCAGGGAGACTATTTTGGGAGAGATGTTAGCTTAAACTCTAATGGTAATAGGCTGGCGGTCGGGGCATATCAAATTGGAAATGGTTCTGGGGCTAACGGTAACGGTTATGTACGAATATTTGATTTTGAAAATGGTTCTTGGATTCAAAAAGGACAAGATGTTATTGGTGATAGCAGTGGGGATTTCTTTGGTATTTCTGTAAGTCTGAGCGGTTCGGGAAATCGTTTAGTGGTAGGGGCCAATGCAGGAAGGTATGCCAAAGTATTTCACTATGAAAATGGAGCATGGTCTCAACTGGGAAAAAATCTAGCTCAGTTTCCTATCGAACAACCTGGCTATCAGGTTGATATAAATGACTTGGGAGACCTTGTACTGATAGGTAATTATGACCAACCGGGGCGTATCTATCAATATACAAACTCCTCATGGCAACTCTTGGGCCAACCGATTTATGAGGGTGTAGGTCAAGATGTAGCTATGAACGGAACCGGCAATATCATTGTTATGGGTACACCCGATTTCAACGAACAATCGGGTAAAATGGCAGTTTTTGAATATTCTGGAAACTTACCTGTGACCGAGGAAATTTTGGTTACATTGGATGAGAACGGTAAGTTGACCCTTTCGTATGCCAACAGCGACGATTCTGATAATACCTTTATTTTAGACCGCGATGGAGACAATCTGGTGGTTACTTCATTGAACAGCCCAATTTCAATTTCAGGAAATGGCGTTCAACAAATCGATGTGAACACGGTCGAAATCCTCTTGTCAAATATCACGAATGGAATAGAAATTGAAGGAGCGGGCGGAACCAACTCGTTGAACATTGATTCATCGATAAGTCTTTTAGGTGTTGAAAATGGTTTGACTGTCCGCAATATGGATGTTGCCATCACGGGCAGCGAAACTCTCCAATTAAATGAACTAAATGTTTATGATGTAGATTTCGATACAAGCAATCTAATTACCGAAGTGACCACAGTTGCAAATTTCTTTAATGGTTCGGCACTTATAGGTAATGGTGAAATTAATGGTATAGTCAATATGAATGCAGAATCGGTGATTGCGGCAGGTCTTAGTCCGGGCATCTTAAATACAGGAGACTTGTCTTTGAATGTCGACTCTAATTTTGAAGCGGAGGTTAACGGTCCGACCCCTGGTACCGAACACGACCAAGTGGTGGTCACGGGTACGGTGACTATCAGCGGCGCCACTTTGAACCCAATTGGCGGTTATTCCAATGATGGTGGTGATGAAATTGTCTTGATTGACAACGATGATATTGATGCCGTAGTCGGTGTTTTTGCTGATCTTGACGAGGGTACTTCAATCAATTTTGGTGAATTTGTCGGAATTATAAGTTATACGGGTGGCGACGGCAACGATGTGGTACTTTTGCCCAAACCAGTGGTAAACCCTGTCGAATTGATTATCACCGAAATCATGTACAATCCTGGAGGTACTGATGGCGGTTGGGAATGGATAGAGATTTATAATACTGGATCAAATGCCATCGATTTTAGTTCAGGATTTTACATTGATGATACCAACACCCAACCCTCCGAGGCTAATATTTTAAGTGGTTTACTAGAAGCGGGTCAATCGGCAATTCTGTTTGATGCCGATGACATTACGGAGCAAGAATTCAAGGATGTTTGGGGCGAAGTAGACTTGATTCCCGTTACGACATGGCCCACCTTGGGGAATGGAACGGGTGATTTAATCTCTATCTGGGATGCCAGTGGAGCCATTGTGCAGCAAATAGACTACAAGAACAACGAAGAAGGCTGGCCCGATGATGATGGACAAAGTTCCATTTACCTAAAAAATATTGAACTCGACAATACCGACGGTAATAATTGGGCCCTGAGTGTCGAAGGCGAAGAAGGAGCTTATACCAGTAATGCTCCCAGGATAGATGTGGGCTCTCCCGGATTGGTACCCGGTACAGTTGATGATACCGAACCGCCCGTGATTACATGTCCGGAGCCCGTGGTTGCTTCCACCGATGAAGATGTTTGTGACGCCAACTTCCCTATTTTAGAGCCTACAGCCATCGATAATATCTCCGAAACCTTCATTTTTGAGGCAGTAAGAAATGACAATTTAGAATTGACCGATCCCTTTCCGATAGGAGAGACGACTATCACTTGGACGGCAACCGATGAAGCCGGTAACACTTCTGAAAGTTGCGAGCAGCTGATTACCATTGTTGATGAAGAGGCCCCGACGGTCATCTGCCCGGCCGATATTTCGACGATAAGCAATAACGGTAGTCCTCTGGTTTTGGAAGTCGGGTCGGCAACCGTGAAGGACAACTGTCCGGCCGAACTTCAAGTTACTGGAACCCGAAGCGATAGCGAACCCTTAACTGAACCCTATCCTGTAGGTACGACCACCATTCTGTGGCAAACCATGGATGTAGCAGGTAATGTAGGGCAATGCACCCAAACTATAACGGTCGTTTTCGACGCCTCGATGGAAAATGACATCACCGGCTTCGAAATGCCAAATCAAATTGGGGAGGCTCAAATTGACCCTATTGAAAAAACGGTAGTTATCACAATGCCATTTGATACCGATGTAGCAGCTTTGGCTCCGAATATTATCTCTGTTTCCGAAGATGCTACGGTTACCCCTGAGGCAGGTGCCGCCCAAGACTTTAGCCAGCCTGTACTCTATATAGTGAAGGCTGCAGACCAAAGTGAACAACAGTGGTTGGTCAGTGTCGAGTTGGAAGATGGACCGTTTAGGCCATTTGTGACCACTTGGAAGACCGACAACCCGGGTACTTCGGATGACAATCAGATTACCATACCTACGTTCCCTGGGGAAGTCTATGATTATTCCGTGGATTGGGGAGATGGAACATCCGATTCAGGTGTAACCGGAAACGTCACCCATACCTATGAAACACCGGGTACCTATCAGGTTTCAATTTCAGGGGAATTCCCAAGAATTTACTTTTTAAATCATGGGGATAGAGAAAAAATTGTTGAGGTAAATTGGTGGGGAGAAATTGAGTGGAAATCTATGCAGGGAGCTTTTTCAAGATGTCGGAATGTTGATATTGTTGCCACAGATGTTCCAAACCTATCTCAAGTAAATGATATGTCCGTAATGTTCTATGAGTGTAGTTCTATGGTTGGTAATCCCTCTATGTCTCAATGGAATGTTTCAAATGTAGAGATTATGCATAATATGTTCTATGTTGCCAAATCTTTTAATCAAGATATAGGAAATTGGGACGTGAGCAATGTTACAAACATGGCTGAAATGTTCACCAGTGCCAGTTCCTTTAATCAAGACATAGGAAATTGGGACGTGAGTAATGTTACGAACATGGCTGAAATGTTTGCGGGTGCAGTGAACTTTAACCAAAATGTTGGAAGTTGGAATGTAAGCAATGTGATTAACATGAATGCTACATTTTCTGGCGCCAGTACTTTTAATCAAGACTTAGGTAATTGGGTTGTGGACAAGGTAGTGAATATGGCCGCTATGTTTGCCGATACTCCTTTTAATCAAAATATAGGTAGGTGGAATACTACTAGTGTAACCAATATGGGCGGAATGTTCTCGAATGCGTCTGAATTTAATGGGGATATAGGTAATTGGGATGTTAGCAATGTTACTGAAATGAGTGGCATGTTTTTTGGCGCGGTATCCTTCGATCAAAATTTAGGAAACTGGAACATTGCTCAAGTTTCCTCTATGAGCGGAATGTTTAGAGATGTAGGCCTTTCGATTCAAAATTACGACAACACCCTAATCGGTTGGAGCGCCCAACAACTCCAAAATGGGGTCACCTTCGATGGCGGCAACAGCCGATATTGCCTTAGCGAAGAAGCACGTCAGAGGCTCATCGACGACTTTGGTTGGGCGATTACAGATGGTGGAAAATTCTGTGAAGACACAGAACCGCCTGTCATTATTTTGTTGGGAGATAATCCGGTCGAATTGAATTTAGGGGATACTTACACGGAGTTTGGAGCCACCGCAAGTGATGAAGTTGATGGTGATTTGACCAATGACATTATGATAAGTGGTGATGTGGTGGATACTGACATTGGTGGGAGCTATGAAGTGACTTATAATGTAATGGACGCGGCTGGTAACCCAGCGGTACAGGTGATAAGAACGGTAATCGTAGAAGTATCGGAAGGCCTTCTTAATATAAACGGCATAGGTCGCCCTGTGAGCAGTTACGACCCGGGGGGGCAGGACAATGGTGATTACCAAATTCAGGACGGTGGCAACGCTCTCCGTTTATCGGGCAACGCCTGGAAGAAGGCCGAGCTCGGCTATGACATAACCCCTGGCACGGTACTGGAGTTCGAGATGAAGGTCACGGGCCTTGGCGAGATCCACGGCATCGGCTTTGATAACGATGACAGGCTAGGCGGCCCAGGATTCTGGCTCTTCCAATTCGCGGGCACGCAGATGGACTATGGTATCCAGCAGTACCGCACGTACTCGGGCAACGACTGGGTATCGTTCTCGGTACCTATTGGCGATTATGTCACCGGCGAGTTCGCCTACATCGTCTTTGCTG
>JAUIDI010000007.1 GCA_030428705.1 Bacteroidia bacterium | reverse complement strand
GTTATATTGACCGTTACCGTAGCTTCCTCGGTAACCACGGTCTCGTCCTCGTTCGTCACCTCAACAGTGTAGGTGAAAGTATCGACCGATTCCTCAGGGCTAGAGGAACTCCCCTGAATTTCATCGGTTTCCACCACTTCTGTAGAGTCCGCATTTTCGGTCGAACTATCAATACTTCCATTCGCTGTTGAATCAATCTGTTCGCTATTAGGAGTACCGGTGTCATCAGTAGCATTGCCTATTTCCGAACTTCCCACTGAATCGGTGGGTTCATCCGTTATATTAGCATCCTGCACCTCCAATATATCTGTTCCCTCGGGCTCAGCATCCATATTGACAACCTCGGGAGATTCCGTGTCTCCATCTACGGTGGCAACATCCTCAGCATTGGATGAACTACCTGTTTCAATTACTGGTTCCAAAGCCTCTTCTTCAATGGTTTCGTTAGAATTAGCCGATCCCGGAGTATAAACTATGGTATTATTGTCAAGTATTTTCACGGTACCGTTCAAAGGTTCCGTGGTATTTAAGATTTTTACCTCTGAACCTTCTTCGAAAGTATCGTTGGATAAAACATCTAGGACGATACTAGTATCTGGTGTCGTCGTATAAGTATCGTCGAAAACCAAGAGTACATAATCTTTGGACTCCACCCCCCCCGAAACAACATAATCGGCCAATAAATCAGCATCTTTAGTACAGGACATACTAAACAAGAAAACAACAAAACACAGTTTTGAGAGTGGGGTCGGGAGTTGGAACTTCATCAATTCTCGGGATCAGATTTTGCAAAAAGTGTTTGTGGTTTCCGATTTGCAATAGTACCATTTATATTTTAATAAGTCGATGAAATAAATATTTTTTTCGACAAAACGCACTTTACCTAATTAAACCACAGCATTTTTGAATTCACTAGCTAATTGACAAGTCAAAATACCTTATTAAAAGGAACTTCATCGTCGTCATGTAAAAATTAAAAAGAATGGGTGATTGGAAATAATATCTTTGGGAGTTACATCTATACCATATCATTAAAATCAATGCCTCAAATCATGCAATAACAGAAGTAAAACGAAGATTGATCAGCAAACGCTTTAGAATCTCAGTTAACCTCTTTATTTGTTTTATCGATGATGACATTAAGGGAACTGGCCAACTTTTTTGAATAAATCGTCGCTCCTTTTTTTGATAAATGGGTATGGTCTTTCCATAATTCAGGATCTTCTCCGTTAACGATTTCCGTGTGATTTAAATATTCCAGACCTTCCTTTTCTAAAAAGTTTGTAGTCATTTCGATTAGTCTATTATCTATTTTGACTAGAGACGGCGATGTAAAAAAAACGAGAAGATTATTATTCTTTGCAGCAACTTCCTTTATATCATAGATGAATTGCTTGTATCTTTCATTAATTTTTATAGGCTCGAAAATTTCCAACGTTTTTGTTTCAGTTTGAGCTAACATTCCCTTAAAAATCTGTTTTTGACGTTCATCGGGGATTAGAGGCTCGTAACCATTATTGATTCTAACCTCTTCAGCATGTAGCATATAGTTTTTTATGACCCCAAAGACCCTTCCGTTATATACATAAGATCTTGATAATTTGGATAATCTTTTCTCTTCCGGAAAATTTACATCAAAAAAATGGTTTATAGCATTATTTTTTGACGCTTTATAGAGCAATTCGATCGCGTCCTTTCCAGAGTATGTTGGGCTAAACATGGTTTTGTAATCAATTTGCACCATGACAATTTGCTTTTTTTTACCTAAGGTCGCTATTAATGCAGCTGCGTAACCTAAATGGGTAGCGCCCATACCCATATTGAATGTTGGCCTGTCAAAAGTTTTAGGGTCTACGTGATGGACGGCTCTTGAGCTTCCAAATATCAGAATATCCATAGAGTCCTTGACATTAAAAAAGTAATTTACTTTGCCCACCCGATGACCTGTAAAAATTTTTTCCTCGGCCGAACTTAAAATCATGGCAACGATCCTATCGGTCGCATAAAAACAAACGATTAATAAAACCGCCAATATCACTGAATTTCTCATATACTTAAAACTGAAAATAAATGAAATTAGCGGCACTAGAATAAAACATAAGTATGTTCATCAATATGAATGTCATAAAAACTATGAACGACGGAGTCCCTATTTTGGATCCAAGATTTTCCAAATCAATTCTTTTCGCAAACAAATACACATCAAATGATAGTGCAAACCCAAGGCCATAAAATGTTGTGACCAAAATATTGCTATCCCCTATATAAAGTTGACCATAATTTGAACTAAACAACTTCTTAAATATTAATAATGTATCGTTAAAATTGATTGCCCTAAAGAAAATCCATATTAAAGAAACGATACAAAATACGCACATATTATTCAAAAACTTGTAGGTCTTGGGAATCCAATTTGTTTTTTTTTCAAATGCCAATAACAATCCGTGTATGGATCCCCATATAACAAAATTCCACGAACTTCCATGCCATAACCCTCCTAGAAACATAGTAACAAACAGGTTGCGATATTGCTTGACAGTTCCTTTCCTGTTTCCTCCCAATGGAATGTACAAGTAATCACGTAACCATGTAGATAGTGATATATGCCACCTTCTCCAAAACTCTGTTATCGAGGATGAAAAGTATGGCAAGTTAAAGTTTTGTTTAAATTCAAACCCAAGTAATTTGGCCGTTCCGATAGCGATATCGGAATACCCACTAAAATCATAGTAAATTTGGAATGAATATAATACAACGGCCATTAAGATGTTAGATGAATCAAACAATTCGGGCATATTGTAAACATCATCAATAAGGGCGCCGATGTTATCAGCGACCACAACCTTCCTAAAAAATCCTACGGCGATTTGTAATAGGCCCTCTTTAAACTTTTTGTGGCTCCAAATTCTTTTATTGATTATTTGTGGTATTAAATTCGAAGCTCGTTCAATAGGACCCGCTACTAATTGAGGGAACATGCTGACAAATGTTGCAAAAGCAATAAAATCTTTCGTCGGTTTAATTTCTTTTCTATAAATGTCAATGGAGTACGACATTGTTTGAAAGGTATAGAATGAAATGCCAACAGGAAGTATTATAGAAAGTGTACTTTGACTTATTTCATACCCGAATACCGCCCATGCCCTAATCCATGAATCAATAAAAAAATTGAAGTACTTAAATACCGTCAAGAGTCCTAAATTAGTGCAAATGCTTAAAAACAGATAAAACCTCTTTTTTCCTTCACTATCTGCAATGGCAAGACCCAATATGTAATCTACAATGGTTGAGAAGGCAATCAATGAAAGAAAACGCCAATCCCACCATGCATAAAAAAAATAGCTCGACACGAGCAACAATATGTTCTGAAGCTTGATACTTTTATTTGGAATAAGCCAGTAAACTATGAAAACAGTGGGATAAAACAGTAAGAACTCCGGAGAATTAAAAAGCATTTTTAAAGCGTTAAGTGTTCAAAAATAACCCTAAATTTTATCCATAGCGAAATTTTGGTCTATACCATTGAAATATTTTGACAATAAAAAGGCCCCTTCAATATTCAAGGGGCCTTTTTTTATATGGTCTGCTTTGTTTAAAAATCGACTTGGTTCAGGAAATCCTCTAAGTTCGTATAGCCGTCACTGTTCCTGTCCTTGTTACCATCGCTAGAATCGTTCGGGTTCAGGCCATTGGCTACTTCCCATGCATCGGACATTCCATCGTTATCCTTATCATAATCCGAGGGCCTGCCATTGTTTGGCAAACTCGGAATTCTCCATGAGGCATAGTCCGGGTTGTTTGTCCGACTTATGTCGTTTCGGACATTATTTATTTTACTCGCATCATAATCATCCTGATAATGTTGCGGCACTCCATCGTCATCGAAATAAACATTGGCACCGACATTTCCCAGAACATCGGTATAGGCGTCCGGGGCCGTCTTAACGTTCATGGGGGCGCCAAGGAGCGGGAATTGATTGTCCGTGAAATAGGAAGGGGCCATAGGGGTCGAACCGCTGAAATTGGTCCAGATAATCCTGTTGTCCTCGCTAAAATCGCCCGAGAGCAGGCCACTGTAATAATTGCCCCTTGTATAGACCAATGGGCGGGTCGCACTGTTTACCAGTTGCATCTTGTTCGCGTTTTCGGCTATCGACATTTCTTCGGTAGCCCTCCCGCGTTTATGGTAATTTGCGATATGGTTCAGTTTTACAGCCCCCCCGTTAAGGTTCATCAAACGCCAGGACCAATTGTAAATGACGTTATTGATACTCTCGAAATATCCGTCACCGGACATATTCGGCGTTCTATGGGTGATATCCGCCATCAGGTTATTCAAAAAAGAGATGTCCTCAACCGCCGAATAATTGTTGTTGACCCCGCCCATGATGATACCGGTGTACGAATCCGCGATCAAGCTTCGCTGCAACGTCTGCCTTTTTTGTGAAATGTTTACAGTATTAGGGCTCAAGGTGCTCGCCTGGTCCCCGCCGAAGGAAATGGACATATGGTCCAATATGATGTCGTCGCAGCCTCGGAATATGAAGGCATCGCCCTGACTGACTTCCCCCGAGGTCGCCTGCGCAGGCCTTCCCCTTATGTAGCGGACAATGACGTTGTCGACGGCGTCGAAATAAATGGTCCCATTGGTGAATGTGATACCCCCTAAGGGCGATGTTTGGCCGGCGACGGTGACATTGTCATAGGAGTGGCCATCAAGATATATGTCAGAGCCCTGTAGGTCTATATTGCCCGACACGTCAAAGACTATGGTCCGCGGGCCCGTGGACAGCAATGCCTCCCTGAAGGATCCGCTTCCACCGCTGTTGAGGTTGGTAACATGCAGCACCTTCCCGCCCCTGCCACCTTTGGTATAGGCTCCGCCGCCATAGGCCGAGGGGAACGCCTTGAGTTCACCGTATTCCGTTATATTGACCGTTACCGTAGCTTCCTCGGTAACCACGGTCTCGTCCTCGTTCGTCACCTCAACAGTGTAGGTGAAAGTATCCGTAGTTTCTCCTTGGTCGGAGGGATTTTCTTCAGTTCCAGATCCGGTTTCATCTCCGTTTGTTGGCGTCGAACCATCAATTTGGCCCGGAGTATACAATATTGTCTTACTGTCAATAATCTCGGCGGTACCATTGGTCGGCCCAGAAGTATTCACAATTTTTACCACAGAATTGTCATCAAAAGTATCATTGTCCAAAACATCAAGAACAATACTCGTATGGGGTGTCGTAGTATATTTATCATCGACGATCAAAGTCGATATTCCATGATTCCCCTGTACATCAGCAAGTGCATAATCTGTCAACAAATCGCTATCCTTGCTACAGGAAAAACTTACAAAATAGGCAATAAAATATAGTATAATAATTGCGGTGGGGGATTTAAGGTTCATAAGTAGTAGGTTAAATTTCTTTTAGGGGTTTATACAGATTTAGGGTCTGGCAATACTAAGCTTTTGTTTTTATTTATCGATGAACTTATATATATTTTCGATGAACTGCACAAATTTTGTCGTGTAAGGCTTTATACGTTCCTATTTTTAGTTTTGGATGTCCTAAAATTATTTATTCGATAAAATGCGCTTTTTATTAACATATCCAAACTTTGTAGCTAGCCCAGATTGAATCGTTATGTACACTATTCGCTAGCTGGAGTTTATACGGTATTGAATGTTTAATAATCCATAACCCTTTGTTTTTAATTTTGTTGTGAAACCACAAAAAATATTAGATGAACTACCAAAAAATCGATGTAAAACACCTGAAATCTCAACAGCAACGTATTTCATCGAATTTTTATTTACTAAGGACGTTTTGTTGTACATCAAAATAGTAATACTGGTATCTCTTTAATAAAAAAGCAAGTAACAAGTCTGAGAAATATTTTAATTCCAAAAATCATTCGGATATTTGTAGCTTAAAAAAGTACCATGAAAATACTGGTAACAGGAGCCGCTGGCTTTATCGGTTATTATGTTTCGAAAAAACTCGTTGAAAACGGACACGAGGTGGTCGGCCTTGATAACATCAACGACTATTACGATGTCAATTTAAAATATGCCCGCCTTGAACGACTTGGAATACAAAAAGGAGAAGCGACAATCTTGAACAAGTCATGTACCGGTATTCTTCAAAAGAATTTTAAATTTATTCGTTCGTCCATAGAAGACCGTAAAGCCCTTCCCCTACTCTTTAAACACGAACAATTTGATGTGGTCTGCAATTTGGCTGCCCAAGCTGGGGTACGGTACAGCTTGGAAAATCCGGAGGCTTATATTGATAGTAATATTGTCGGTTTTTTGAATATCCTGGAATGTTGCAGACGGCACGGTATAAAACATCTGGTATATGCCAGTAGTTCAAGTGTTTATGGGAGCAATACCAAGATCCCTTTTGAAACGTCCGATAACGTTGATCATCCCGTAAGCCTTTACGCTGCCACAAAAAAAAGTAACGAGCTTATGGCCCACACCTATAGCCATTTGTACAATTTTCAAACGACCGGACTTCGATTTTTTACGGTTTACGGCCCATGGGGTAGGCCGGACATGGCCATGTTTCTATTTACCCAAGCCATACTAAAAGGAGAGCCCATCAAAGTATTCAATAAGGGAAATATGGAACGGGATTTTACCTACATAGATGATATTACCGAAGGAGTGGTTCGAATTTTGGAAAGTAATCCTAGAGACAAAGAGCAATACAAAATCTATAATATTGGCAACAACAATTCAGTTAAACTACTAGATTTCATAAAGGCTATTGAAAAAAGTCTGAATATCAAGGCAGATAAGCTGTTACTTCCCATGCAACCAGGAGATGTGGAAAAAACCTGGGCAAATGTTGATGGTCTTATTGATGATTATGATTACCGACCAAATACACCGATTAATGAAGGAGTTAAGCACTTTATAACATGGTATAAAAAATATTACGGTTAGTATAACAACAGTCCTTTAAATGCACTCTAGTCCAAAATAAATTATGTCGAGAACTGGAAATATTTATAAACAAGAAAAGGGTGAATACCTTCATAATAACCCCACTTGGCATATTGAAGATTCCCCCTGGAAAGCAAAGCAAATAAAAAAGATGTTGGAGAATCATTCACTAACTCCTAAAACTATTGCCGAAGTAGGTTGTGGTGCTGGCGAAATATTAAATCAACTATACTATATGCTCCCCGAAAATGTAAGTTATACAGGGTACGATATTTCCGTGGACGCCATAAAATTAGCAAGACAAAGAGAAAAAGAGAGATTAGAATATTTAAGAGAAGACTTTTTGAAAACACCTAGGCAATTTGACTTGCTGCTAATGATAGACGTGTTTGAACATGTTGAAGATTATTTGGGATTTTTAAAATCATGTAAAAATAAATCGGAATATAAAATTTTTCATATACCATTAGATATGAACGTGCAAGGAATTCTAAGAAATCTCCCCATTTTGGCTCGGAAAACAGTGGGTCACCTACATTATTTTACAAAACAAACAGCCATTGCAAGCCTAGTCGACTGTGGCTATGAAATTGTAGATTTGTTTTATACCGCCAGCTCCTCAGATTTGAGTAGAACACTAAAAGCTAAAATAGCCACTATTCCACGAAAAGTTTGTTTCAATTTAAATCAGGACTTAGCCGTAATCTTACTTGGAGGGTATTCTTTACTAGTGCTGGCCAAATGAAGATTAAAGCATAAAACCAAACGGGTTAACAAAGTCTAATAAAGAAGCAATAGATAATTATAGAATTGTATTAACAACAAAACTGATGCTTCTTTTTAATGTTTTTTCCGCAATGTAACAACCTCGAAAAATCTTGGAAAAAACTATTTATGATCTTGATTTGGCAATTCATCCGATTAAAGGCCACCTTGAAGTAAATAAAACATCATTTCATTTCTTTTATCCATCTTTGCACAATCAAAATAAACGCCTATGAATCTTTCGCCATTAAATCTTAATCCAGCATATAAAATTCTAGTTACCGGAGGTGCCGGTTTTATTGGATCCAACCTTTGTGAAATACTTCTAGAAAACGGAAACAAAGTCGTTTGTCTCGATAACTTCGCAACGGGCAAACGCGAGAATATTTCCCCTTTTCTTTCGAATGATAAATTCACTTTATTAGAAGGGGACATCCGAAATATCGGTGATTGTAATAAGGCTTGTAAGGGTATTGACTATATACTGCATCAAGCTGCCTTGGGATCTGTACCCCGATCGATCAATGACCCCATAACCAGCAATTCGGTCAACATTTCCGGATTTTTGAATATGTTGGTCGCCGCAAGGGATGCCAAAGTCAAACGCTTTGTGTATGCCGCAAGCTCCTCCACCTATGGTGATTCGACCAATATGCCAAAAGTTGAAGATGTTATTGGAAAACCTTTATCTCCCTATGCCATTACCAAATATGTAAATGAATTGTATGCCGATATTTTTAGCAAGACCTATGGTTTAGAAACCATCGGCCTTCGTTACTTTAATGTCTTTGGAAGAAAACAAGATCCGAATGGTGCCTATGCCGCCGTCATACCTAAATTCGTATTGCAATTGATGAAGCACGAGTCGCCCGTCGTAAACGGTGATGGTACCTATTCCAGGGATTTTACCTATATCGACAATGTGCTTCAAATGAATATAAGAGCGTTACTGACCGACAATAAAACTGCCATCAATACCGTTTACAACGTAGCATACGGCGAACGTACCGATTTAAATGAATTGGTGCTGCTTTTAAAGAAATATTTAAGTGCTTTTGATTCTCGAATCGAGGAAGTAAGTGTCCTGTACGGCCCAAAACGACCGGGGGATGTCCCCCATTCCTTGGCCTCCATTGAAAAGGCAAAAAAGTTATTGGGATATAACCCGGAATTTGATATAAAGTCGGGATTAAAAGAGGCCGTAACCTGGTATTGGAAAAACTTAAAGTAAACTAATCAAGAATGAATCTAACCGTAATTGGTACGGGCTATGTAGGTCTTGTAAGTGGTACCTGCTTTGCCGAAATGGGCAACACGGTAACCTGTATCGATGTCGATACCCAAAAAATCGAGAATTTAAGAAAAGGGATAATCCCCATATACGAACCCGGGCTTGAAGCCATGGTCAAACGGAATTTTGAAAATAAATCGCTTCGTTTCGATACCCAACTATCGGAAAACCTGAACAAGTGCGATATCGCATTTATCGCCGTAGGCACGCCAATGGGAGAGGATGGTTCCGCCGATTTACAATATGTACTGCAAGTGGCCCAAGAAATCGGGCGGCATATGGAACATTCTTTGATCGTTGTCGACAAATCGACCGTTCCGGTGGGAACCGCAGACAAAGTTCGTGAAGCAATCCAAAAAGAATTGGAAAAAAGAAGGGTTGAAATAGATTTCGATGTGGTTTCCAATCCCGAATTCCTTAAGGAAGGTGACGCCATCAATGATTTTATGAAACCTGATCGGGTGGTCATCGGTTGCGACAACGACGCTGCGAAGGAAAGAATGCGGGCGCTGTATTCCCCGTTTTTTCGGAGTAGTATGGACCGATTGATTACCATGGATGTTCGGTCGGCCGAAATGACCAAATACGTGGCCAATGCGATGCTGGCTACCAAGATTTCATTTATGAACGAAATCGCAAATATCTGTGAGCTTGTTGGGGCCGACGTAAACAAGGTACGTATCGGTATCGGTTCCGATAGTCGTATTGGATATAGCTTTATCTATCCAGGCAGTGGGTATGGCGGATCTTGTTTCCCAAAAGATGTAAAAGCCTTAAAAAAGACTGCCGAGGAAAATGGTTACTTCGCAAGATTGATCACTTCCGTAGAAGAGGTCAATGATGCCCAAAAACTGGTTATTGCCAATAAGGTTATCCAGCGATTTGGGGAAGATTTAGACGGAAAGACCCTTGCCGTATGGGGATTGGCCTTTAAACCTGAAACGGATGACATGCGGGAAGCCCCTGCCATCTATATCATTAAGGAATTGACAAAACGAGGCGCACAAATACAGGCTTACGACCCCAAAGCCATGGAAGAAGCGCAACATTTCTATTTAAAAGATATTAAGAATGTGACCTACTTCAAATCAAAATATGAAACTTTGAATGATGCCGATGCGATGATTCTGTTAACGGAGTGGAAAGAGTTTCGATCCCCGGATTTTGAGGAAATAAAGAAACAATTGAAACAACCTGTGATATTTGATGGTCGCAACCAATACAACCATGAACGCATGCACCAACAAGGGTTTGAATATTACCAGATCGGGAAGAAATAGGTCTTTGACTGTGAGAATTGAGACGAAAAACAATAGAGAAACTACGAAGTACGAGATTAGAAATACGAATTGTAAATTAAGAGTTATGAATGATGGATGATGAATTTTGAATGATAGATTTTGAACAACCAATAACGGACAACTAATTACGAGTCATGAACGACCGTCAACCGTCATATATAAAAATTAGATAAAAAATTTAAACGTACTATGTCTTCAACAAAAATAGCAGTAATCGGTCTTGGATATGTGGGGCTGCCCTTGGCGCGCCTTTTTGCGACCAAATATCCCGTAGTCGGTTTTGATATCAATGAAAATCGCATTAAAGAGCTCCAGTCAGGAACCGACAGCACACTTGAAGTGGAAGATGAAATACTGCAAGAAGTATTGAGAACTTCTCCTCAAATGGTTCAAGGACTCTATTGTTCAAACCGACTGGAGGATATCGAAGATTGCAACTACTTCATCGTCACCGTACCGACCCCAGTGGACAGTACGAACAGGCCCATTTTGACGCCCCTGTACAAATCAAGTGAAACGGTCGGAAAAGTATTGAAAAAAGGAGATATCGTTGTTTATGAGTCGACTGTATATCCTGGGGTTACCGAAGATGAGTGCGTACCTGTTCTTGAAAAGGTAAGTGGCCTACAATTCAATGAGGATTTTTTCGTAGGTTATTCGCCTGAACGAATCAATCCCGGAGACAAGGAACATACCGTTGAAAAAATATTGAAAGTAACTTCGGGCTCTACCCCTGAAATCGGTCAAAAAGTAGATCAGTTATATAAGTCGGTAATAACCGCGGGCACCCATTTAGCTCCTTCTATAAAGGTAGCCGAAGCAGCAAAAGTAATTGAAAATTCCCAACGGGATATCAATATCGCCTTTGTGAATGAACTGGCCAAAATCTTTAACCTTTTGGGCATCGACACACACCATGTTTTGGAAGCTGCCGGTACCAAGTGGAACTTTTTGCCCTTTAAGCCAGGTCTGGTCGGGGGTCACTGCATTGGGGTAGATCCTTATTATTTAGCGCAAAAAGCACAAGAATATGGCTATCACCCGGAAATCATTTTGGCAGGTCGGCGTATGAACGATGGTATGGGCAAATATGTTGCCGGTGAGGTTGTTAAATTAATGGTCCAAAACGATATCAAGGTAAAGGGATCTAATATTTTGGTCTTAGGGGTTACTTTTAAAGAAAACTGCCCTGATGTACGCAATACGAAGGCGGTCGATGTTATCCGAAATTTGCAAAGTTACGGTACCCATGTCGATATTTTAGACCCATGGGCCGCCCCGAAGGAAGTTGAACACGAGTATGGGATCACTTCTTCAAAGACTTTGGACAAAAACAAAAAATATGATGCTATTGTCCTAACTGTAGCCCATAAGCAATTTTTAAAGCTCAATCTAATGGAAATGCTTAAAACCGACGGAGTACTGTATGATGTGAAAGGAATACTGGAGCAATCTGTTTCTGGTCGTTTATAAATCTTAACACCCTAAAGTTTTGAGAAAAAGGACCATCGCTTTTGTAATAAACTCGCTCACCTCAGGTGGTGCCGAAAGAGTGGTTTCAATTCTTGCCAATTCACTGGTCTCTAGACATAATGTTATTATAATCACATTTATCTCCGCTCCTATATTCTATGATCTTCATAAGGAAATCAAAGTAGAGCATTGTACCCATGAAATCAAACCAAGTAAAAATCCCTTTCAAGCAGTTGTTACGAATTTTTCACTTGTGAAAAGGATAGGTTTTTTTTTTAGTGAAAATAAAGTAGATGTATGTATTGGTTTTATGACTACTGCCAATATTCTTTCGGTTATTGCCTCCAAAATACAACGTATACCGATTATCATTAGTGAAAGAAACAATCCTTATCTAGAAGACCGCACAACCCCAATTCTTTGGAAAAAACTTAGGGGATTGGTTTATCCAAAAGCAAACTATCTAGTAGTGCAAACGGAAGGTATAAAAAGTTTTTATAAAAATTTTATAGAACAAAAACGATTAAAAATAATACCAAATCCAATAAATCCACAATTCAAAAATAAGCCAGAAATAGAGCGGGAAAACGTAATCCTGAATGTTGGTCGTCTTTCAGAACAAAAGGCTCAACACATACTTATCGAGGCATTTGCAAATATTAAGCCAAAAGGGTGGAAACTCTATATTGTCGGCAGCGGTGAAAAGAAGGAAGATTTAGATCTTCTTGTCAGAGATTCGGATATGTCTAATCAAATTGAGCTGTTAGGAACCGTTAAAAATGTTGATAAGCTTTATAGCTCGAGTAAGATTTTTGCCTTCACGTCGATTTATGAAGGGTTTCCGAATGCACTATTAGAAGCAATGTATTTTGGTTTGGCATGTATCTCAACTGACTGCCCTACAGGTCCAAGTGAGCTGATTCAGAATGATAAGACTGGTTATTTGGTTCCTGTTAATGACGTAAAAGCTTTGGAAGACAGACTTGAATTTCTCATTAACAATGAAAAAGAAATAGAACGTATTGGCAATGCGGCTAAAGATAGCACCAAAATTTACGACGTTGATAGTGTCGTTTCAAAATGGGAGAACCTCATAAGTCTAGTTCAATAAGTATCTATTGAAAAAGTTATTTCTAAAAATCAAGAGTTCTTTAAAAACGCACAAAAATAATGTGGTAATAAGAAACATTGTTCTTGTTGGAAGCATTTCATTGATTATCAAAGGTATAGCTTTTTTTAAGGAAACCCTGGTCGCCTCAAGTTTTGGATTATCTGAATTTTTAGACACCTTTTTTATCGCCATAATTGTACCCAGTTTTATTAACAACGTCTTTTTGGGAGCTTTTAAAAGTGTCTTTATTCCTAACTATATTGCAGAACTTAATACAAAGAACAATATAAGTTCGTTCCAAGGTACTGGCTTTTTCATTACCGGATGTGTATCGGTTGTTTTCATGACAATAGCTTTTCTTTTTACCGATACCTATTTGGATTTTTTTTTTCCAGGACAGTCTATGGAGTATTATGGTTTAATAAAGTCCCAATTTTATTACTTACTTCCGTGTATTGCGTTATGGGGTTTTTCATCTTTATTGGCCGGTCTTTTGAACATACATGATGAATTTAAGTATTCCTCGTTAGAAGGCTTTTTTGTTCCAATAATAGTAATAATATGTATTTTCTTTTTTAAGGAATCGCTTGGTCAGAATGTCCTCGCCGTTGGTACATTGCTGGGTACTATTGCCGGTTTCCTTTTTTTAGCTGCTGTTTGTATTCAAAGAAATATAATAAGTATTTCCTGGCCTGATTTGAAAAACGCGAATGCTAGAATTATGTTCGCACAAGTGCCCGCCAAAGTTTCATCCGGTTTTTTGACAGGTATGAATACCGTAGTAGATCAATATTTTGCCGCGCAATTGGTAGTGGGCTCAATAGCTGCAATTAATTATGGGTTAAAAATACCTGCTTTTCTAAGTGGTCTGCTAATCATTGCACTTACTAGTGTTCTACTTCCCTATTTTTCAAAATCTTTAATGGAAGATAAGGTGAAAGCTTTTAGGACACTATTTAAAATGCTTAAATTACTATTTACAAGCGTCGTAGTCTGTGCTATTTTTGGAATATTTATCTCTGATTTTCTAGTAGAGATGCTCTTTGAAAGAAAAGCATTCACTTCAGAGGATACCATAATCGTTTCCGATATTCAAAAAATATTTTTGATGTACCTTCCTTTTTCAATCTGTGGTATGGTAATAGTCAATTTTCTCACTAGTATCAACAAAAATGCTTTCATGGCCTACGTTTCCTTTGGAGCATTGGCCCTCAACATTATCCTAGATTATATACTCATGCGATACTTTGGGGTCTTTGGAATTGCTTTATGCACCACCGTGGTCATCGCCTTAAAAAATGTTTTGCTTTTTTACTATACCTACCGCTTATACTTAAGTACTAAGGAAAACACCATTTGACTATCTGAATTTTTAAGTCAATCTAGACTAGTTCATTAAGTAGTATTCCCAAGACAGGCCCATTATTTAATTGGTGCATATTCAAATCTTGGCCTGAAACATTATATTCAATTAGTATAACATTTTCATCTTTATCAATGGCCAAATCCCATGAAATCAACTTAAAATATGGAATCGACTTATGCATTTGGTGTAAGGAATGCTTTATTTTTTCCATAAATGGCAAAGTAATATTTTTGAGAGGCAAACCAAAATCGGTAGCTTCGTATTTCACACCGGTCAGATTTTGGTAGCCTACTCCATTCAACTTTCCATCCCTTTGCACCCCACACGTCAACCCTCCTTGGGTAGCATTATCCACATATGACCCCTTAAGTCCAAATCTAACAATAGTTGATAATACAGTCACATTATTTTCGGACATAAATGTCATAACACGCAGGGTATTTAACGATGTTGGGTTCAATTGTGCCATGCTTGGATGTTGTTCGACCACTTCCTGGACAATATAGTCTTTCTGATATTTTTCAAGAAGTTTCTTGATGGTAAAGCCTTCATAACTTGTGATACCATTTGAGCATGTAAAAAGAATTACATTTTTTCCACCCCCGGTTTCAATCGTTGGTTTGACTACCATCTTTTTATCATTTTCACAGGCTTCTGCTGCCTTTTCAATACTTACTAAATCATCGTCAACATAGAAGTATCCATTAATATTCTTTAGGATGGTACAGGGTTGCTTTGTATTTGTTAATAATTTACTCAATAAATTTTTGTCCTCGAGCGCAGCGATATGTGATTGCAGATTTAGTTTTTTTTCAATTCGAAGATAGAAAAGCGATTCAGGAATATATTCCGTTGAAAAAATCGAATTGCTTTTAGTGTAGTAGCGATGCCATAACGGACTAACATTAAGGATTCTGTATTTGCTATAAAATACCTTTACTTGGGCTTTCTGGCTCTTGGACAATTTTCCAAGACCGTTCGTCCGAATTAATTCTTTTATCTTATTTTTTAAATGAATTTTATGGCTAAATTGCGTACAGATTCGATAACATCTTAACGATAAGTATATCAATACGTAAAACAATTTCATAAGCAACCTCAATTAGTGGATATATAAAAAATCGATAATCATAGACTACAAATATTTAGTCTGCTCAGGATGAACGAACTAAATAATTTATCATAAAAATAGATATATTTTGTCCAAAAAATGAAGGCTCTGCAAATTTTATCCGACTTCTAAAGATTCGTAACTTTAGCTTTCCAATCCCTCAAATATTTATAGTTAAAGGTATATATGAGCTTAAAACAATGAAATTAATTAAGTATCTCATATTGATTCTGATTTTATGGAATATTCCAGGTTATTTATTGGCTTACTTTGGTTCAACATCAGGCTCGGTTAGCAGTTTGGCATCTTCACTCTTGTTAATTTTCTTTTTCTTTTTTGTAAAAAAAAGACATAAACTTCTGTTGCCCTTTATCTTACTCGGAATACTGTATTTCATGCTCAGTAGCCTTAATTTTTCAGGAGCTCCAGTAACGGAGCCGATTAAAGAGTTTGTAAGGTTCATGATTATTGTTGTATGTGCCGGGGAGGTTTTGTACCGGACCACTAAAAAAGAAATCTATATCATTTTACTTGTTGGTTCCGTAAGTATTATAGTGAATGCGCTGGTTTTTCCTTTGGCCAATGCCAATTTCTACCCCACTTATGGAAGGTTCAGCGGATTTTATTTAAATCCCAACTTTGCCGGATCCATCTGTCTTGTTGGATATGCTTTAAGCTATTCGATGTCGAATAAGTGGTTAAGATTTGGCGGCCAGTTACTTTTCACATTAGGAGGTATTTTTACACTCTCAAGGTCTTTCTTTGTTATATGGGCCCTAATCAACATCGTTTCTATTTATCAAGACAGGAAAAATATTCAAGCTCCGTTAATTGGTATTTTGATGATACTTATCGTTTTAGGCTTTTCGGGCAAGCTTTCTCTCGATTCCGAAAGATTCTCGGCATTGGAAAGTTTATTTACTAGCAAGAAAGTTCGATCAAGGACAATTACCCAAGATGCGAGGACGGAGACATGGGCGTTATATACCGATATGATTCTCGACAAACCGATTTTAGGCAACGGATATCAGAAGTTTCAAATTCACAAATCGGGGTATCCTGGCGTACACAATTCCTATATGATGGTAATTGGTGAAGCGGGTATTCTTCCGTTTATATTAATGGTAGGTATTTATGTTTATTTACTCATTAAAAGTTATAGTATATTTAGAACCGAACCCGAATACTTTTACTTGTCATTGGTGGTCTCAATAGCGTTGTTGGTCGGGCATGGATACTTTAGCAACTTTTACAATGTTTTTATTTCAATGTATATTTTTATACAAATCAAATCAAAACCGGCAGTTATTGAAAAAAAAACGCCGGAAGATTTTTTTTGGAAAATTAATTGGAAAGAAAACCGTTAGAAGATTGTGACTATCCTAACTATGAAATTGGTCAGACAAATTTATTATGAATCAAAATTTGGTGACGTATTGCAACGGCTATACTATTGGTACAGGGATAATCTGATACCCAAAAGCATCCATATATCCAGAAAATACAAGAAAAATTTTGGGAAAAGGCCAAATCTGACCAATCCAAAGACTCTTAATGAGAAAATTCAATGGCTCAAATTGAACGATAAGTCACCTTTGCACACGCAATGTGCCGATAAATACGCTGTTCGCGATTATGTAGCATCAACGATTGGAAATGAATATTTGGTACCCTTATATTTTCATACAAAGAACCCCAAAGAAATTATTCCTGAAAAACTCCCAAACAGGCCTTTTATTATTAAAACCAATCATGATAGCGGAGGTGGCATCATAGTTAAGGAAAAGTCAAGTATCAATTGGCAAGATGTCCAGGAAAAGCTTGCTGTTAGACTTAAATGTAATTATTATAAGTTATCCAAAGAATGGCAGTATAAAAATATTGTACCTAGGATCATAGTTGAAGATTTATTACAAGACAAGAAGGGTAATATTCCTTCGGATTTTAAATTTCATTGTTTCAATGGAAAGGTTCAAATGATTCAGGTCGATCTAGGTCGAGGTACACTAAGTCATTATAGAAATTGGTATTCATCTGATTGGAAACGTGAACCCTACAAATGGTCGTCTCCAAAAGGTGGTGGTATTTATACAGACCCGAGTGAGGAAGATGTACCCAAGCCAAAAGCCTTTGAAAAAATGATTCGCCTTTCTGAAAAATTAGCTAAAAAGTTTGACTATGTACGTGTCGATCTATATGATGTCGATGACAAAATCTATTTTGGTGAATTGACCTTCCACCACGATGGTGGTTTTCAACCCATCATACCGGAAAAATGGGATGAAATTCTTGGTCAAAGATTGACCCTAACCAAAATCTAGTCAGACAATAATTATGAAAATAGATTTCTTGTCCAGTTCGATGGAGGCTGGTGGTGCACAAAGGGTCATAAGCATACTAGCGGAATATCTAGTCAAAAAAGGATATCAAGTGAGGATAATAACCTTTAGGGGAGACGATCATTACCAGCTCGACAAAAGAATAGAACGCATAAGGTTGCATCGACAGCCACTGTTTCAATCGGTTATTTTTAATGGCTTTTTCAACTTAATGACATTTTACAGGAAAAAGGCTAATCGACCAGATATAATTAGTTCCCATGTTGATTTACTCGGGCTTGTCACAATCCCGAATAGCATACTATACAAAATTAAAATTATTGTCTCGGAACATAACAATCATCTCGCTTATAATAATATTATTCAGAAATTTATTTGGAACTATTTGTATCCTAAAGTTGATATAGTGACGATACTAACAAAGTTCGACAAAGACCATTTTTTGAAGCTAAATAAGAATACTATCGTCGTTCCAAATCCAAGCCCCTTCAAAGTTTCACAAAATATCAACTCGAATAACACAAAAAAACAAGAGATCGTGGCCATAGGAAGTCTGGACCGATATGTGCACAAAGGTTTCGACAACCTTCTGACCATTGTTAAAAGGGTTTTTGATTATAATCCCAATTGGAATTTGAAAATAGTTGGAGAAGGAGCCACTGGCCTCAAGTTCTTAAAAAATAAGGCTGAACAACTTAAAATTCTTGACAAAGTAGAATTCACAGGTTACCGAAGCGATATAAAGGAAATACTAGGGAATACTGAAATCTTTATTTTAAGCTCCAGATTTGAAGGCTTACCAATGGTTCTTCTTGAAGCCATGTCTCAAGGAGCGGCTTGCATCTCATACGATTGCATATCCGGGCCATCCGATATTATAACGCATAACTGTAATGGTATTTTGGTAGAAAACCAAAACATTGATGCAATGGTTTCGCAATTGAACGAGCTAATAAATAATGACTCCCTGAGACGGAGAATAAAAAAAAATGCCCCAATGGCCGTTGACAAATTCTCCATTGAAAATGTGGGTAAACAATGGGAACAAATATTTCTAAGAGCCCTGGCCAACTGAAGAAATTCATCATGATAGTTAGTACACGCCTTTAAAGTAAAACATAGTATTAGGGTCATTTAATAAATCTTAGGTCAATGAAACCGATTAGAGTGTTGCAAGTTTTGACGATTATGAATCGAGGCGGAGCCGAAACCATGATCATGAATTATTACCGTAACATTGATCGAACAAAAATCCAATTTGATTTTTTACTTCATCGAGAATATAAAGGTGCCTATGACGATGAAATCAAGAATCTAGGAGGAATAATTTATAGGATGCCTCCGATTTGGCCTAAAAACTATTATCGTTACAAAAAAGCTCTTTCCGCTTTCTTTAAAGAACATCCTGAATATCGAATCGTACACTCGCATCTCAATGCACTTAGTGCTATTACGCTAGAGGTAGCAAAGAAAAACGGGGTTCCTATTAGAATCGCCCATAGCCATTTGGCAATTGAACCATTTGTTTTCAAAAGCTTATTCTCTAAAAATAACGATGCTTTGGCCACGCTTAAAGCTACAATCCATTCATTGATGAGAAGTAGGGTGGGCAATAAAGCCACACACTACTTTGCATGTGGTGAAAAGGCGGGACGTTGGTTGTTTGGGACAAATAGCGAAAAAAAAGTGCGGATTATAAACAATGCGATTGATGCGGCTAGGTTTAAATATGACCAAAAAAAGTCGAAAGAAATCAAACAGTCTTTAGGCATTTCCGGTAAAAAAGTTATAGGACACGTAGGTAGGTTTAACGAACAGAAAAATCATCATTTCCTTATCCAAATTTTTAACGAAATAGTCACTCTAGATAACAATGTTGTACTATTACTAGTTGGTGATGGAAATATGAGAGCGAAAATTGAGGAAGAAATCAAACGCTTAAAAATTGAAAAGTATGTTCACTTTTTGGGTATTCGAGATGATATACCAATTTTATTGCAGTCTTTTGATTTATTCCTATTTCCTTCATTATATGAAGGATTACCAGTCACTTTGGTCGAAGCGCAAGCGTCAGGTTTAAAAATAATTACCTCTGATACTGTTACTAAGGAAATTGATTTTATGGATCTAGTAACTTTCGTAAGTCTTAAAAGATCAGCAAAAGATTGGGCTCGAATTATATTGGAGCAAATAACTTATGATAGAAAAAATAGGTTCCAAAGAATTGTGGACAGTAATTATGATATCAATCAAAATGCAGCGGACCTTCAAAATTTTTACTTAAACCTTAGCAAGAAATGTGCGGTATCAACGGATTCGTAACCTTAAATAAAAGTAACCAACAAAAATTGGTCACCGAAATGACCCGTATGAACGACCTCATCGTCCATCGCGGCCCGGACGATGATGGTGTTTTTGTTGAAGATGGCGATGATTTCAGCCTTGCCTTAGGTATGCGAAGGCTCGCGATTATTGACCTACATTCGGGGAAACAGCCCATCTTTTCAGATAATCGCCAGTTAGTCATTGTATTTAATGGCGAAATTTACAATTATCCCGTTCTGAGAGAAGAACTGCAAAAAGAGGGGGTTGTTTTCAACACACAAAGCGATACGGAGGTAATCCTAAAATTATACGAACAAGAGGGCGAGGCATCATTTAAGAAGTTGGATGGTATGTTCGCCTTTAGCATTTATGATAAGAAAAAGAACAAAATATTTATCGCCAGGGACTTTTTCGGCGAAAAACCCCTTTACTACACCCAACTCGACAATCAATTTATTTGGGGGTCGGAACTAAAATCAGTTATCAATAAATTGGGTCGGAAACCAACGATAAGTATCGATGGCCTAAACCTGTTTTTTAGGCTTACCTATACCCCCGCCCCGTATACCATTTACGAAGATATCTTCAAGTTAGAACCCAATCACTATTTGATCTATGACCTAAAAAAGCGAAGTCTTGAAAGCCATATAATAGACCAAGAGGTCGTACCAGAACAAAAAAATAAGATTAGCTTGACCGATGCTAGAAAAGAGGTGAAAAATTTGATGTATCAAAGTGTTGCAAGCAGATCTATTGCCGATGTCGGCATAGGTACATTTCTATCTGGTGGGGTAGATTCTTCAATCGTCTCCTTATGTCTTTCGCAATATAAATCGGAGCCCATAGATACTTTCTCCATCGGGTTTGAAAAAAAGTCGTACGACGAGACGGATAAGTCAAGGATTGTGGCCAACCTCATCAATAGCAATCATCATGAATTTATTATAGGCGAAAAGGACCTGGAAAAAAATATCGATGAAATTCTTTTGAACTTTGACGAACCTTTCGCCGATTCTTCAAGCCTTCCTACCTATTTAGTTTCCAACAAGACAAGTGATTATGTTAAAGTAGCTTTGACCGGAGATGGTGGAGATGAAGTTTTCGGCGGTTACAACAAATACTATATGGGGAAAATGAACCAAAGGTACACAGGAATCATACCCAAAAAACTGCATAATCTTGTATTAAAGGTAACATCTCCTTTACTACGGGATTCGGATGATAAGAGAGGACATCGTTACAGAATCGATCGCTTATTGAATTCTATCGATTATAATAATCAATATTATTGGGACATAATATCACTGGGCTATACTAAAAATACCCTTCATCGTTATTTACCATCTACACACCTGAATAATAACATTTTTAATCGGTACATTGACAAGACGAAAATTGAAAGCCCTACTACCTTGACCGATTTTCGGATTATTGATAAAAATATCAGTCTTGAGGGTGACATGCTGGTGAAAGTAGATCGCACCAGTATGTTAAATTCATTGGAGTGTAGGGCGCCTTTCTTAAACAAGAAGATATGGAACTATGCCAACAGTCTGCCCGAAAAGTACTTGCTGAACGGTTGGGACAAAAAGTTCATTTTGAAAGAGGCTTTTAAGGATCAATTTCCAAAAGGTTTTTTAGACATATCTAAAAGTGGGTTTGGCGTACCGGTCGGCGACTGGTTAAGATCTACTTTGAGGAAAGAGCTTGAAAGCTACACGGAGTCGAACAAACTTGCTACACAGCAGATATTTAATGTGGATGAAGTTCAAAAATTGGTTTCAAACCATTTATCCGGTACCGCCGACAATACTTTTAAAGTATGGACCTTTTATTGTTTTCAAAAATGGTACTTTAACACTTACCTCACTTTATAAATAGTTCTAAGTTTGTTGCCTTCTCATTTTCTAATGCTCAACGACCAATTTTTTGCTTTGTATCGAATCATTTGTTCTAAATCGAACGATATACAAGCCGTCAGGAATATCGTGCAACGCTATTTCTATATTGGTCGTAGCCTTTGATGCTACCTTCTTAACAAGACTACCATTTATAGCATATAGGGCAACATCCTTAATTTCTCCCGAACTTACTAACGTGGCAAAGGTTTTCGCCTTGTTTGGAAAAAGGAACGAATAAGGCTCGCCACCTTCTTCAGAACCAAATATTCTCGCGGAGAGATTACTCGAAGAATTTTCATTCAGTACGATGTTTCTAAAAAAGCTCTCCTGTGCCGAAGAGGGGGAATCGTCGTCGGCCACGAAAACAATGTTGTTGTACGTGCCAGTGAAATGCCCGCCCACCGGTATGGCGAAGTGTACCCAACCGTTCCCGGAATAGGTGTTATAGTCCTGGAGACCGTAGTTGTCCTGAGTGCCCGCGAATTGGAAAAGCAATTCGCTGCCCAGGGTATCGTTGTTGTCAAACGCGATACCGTGAATCTCGCCCGTGCCGGTAACCATGAGGTCGAACTCCAACACCGTATTGGATGTGACCGTATAGTTGAAGGGAGCCTTCTTCCATGCGTTTCCCGTAAGCCGAATCGTATTGCCGCCATCTTGTATTTCGAAAGATCCCGCGTCCTGACCTACCGGATCATAAGCGTCGACCATTTCCTGGACTCCGTTGATGTTCAGCCCGGTCACGCCTTCATTGAATACGATATTCCTGAAGAAGCTCTCCTGTGCCGAAGGGGATGAATCGTCGTCGGCCACGAAAACGATGTTGTTGTACGTGCCCGTGAAATGTTCGCCCACCGGTATGGCGAAGTGTACCCAATCGTTGCCGGAATAGGTCGCATAGTCCTGATGGCCATAATCGCTTTGGGTCCCTGCGAATTGGAAGAGCATCTCACCTCCCAGCGTATCGTCATTATCGAACGCAATACCGTGGATCTCCCCCGTACTTAAAACCTTCAGGTCAAACTCCATTATGGTATTGGGGGTCACGGTATAGTCAAACATAGCTTTCTTCCAGGCGTTGCCCATAAGGCGAAGGGTATTCCCGCCATCCTGTATCTCAAAGGTGCCACTATCTTGCGATCCAGGGGCGTATGCGTCTATGGCCTGAACAGTCCCGTTAATAGTAAGACCGGTCGTGCCTTCGTTCAGAACAATATTCCTAAAGGAACTTTCTTGCAAACCAGGACTCGAATCCTTGTCCGCCGCGAAGACTATGTAGTTGTAATCGCCGGTAATATGCTCGCCAATGGGTACAGTAAAGTGCACCCAATCGTTCCCCGAATAGGTGTTATAGCCCTGAAGACCGTAATCGGTCTGCGTGCCCGCGAACTGGAACAGGGTCTCGCCACCCAATGCATTATCATTGTCGAAGGCGATACCATGGATTTCCCCGAGACCGGTAACCTTTAGGTCAAACTCCAAAACGGTATTTGCGGTAATGGTATAATTCAAGTCGGCCTTTTTCCAAGCGTTGCCGGACAATTTCAAAGTATTGTCATTATTAAGTATCTCAAAAGCACCGTTGTCTTGCGCTACCGGGGCATAGGCGGAAATGGTTTCGGGGATATTGTTGATTTTTAATTGGTCATTGCCAACACCAACTCTCTCAAAATCATCCCAATTGCCTGACAAATCGTTAAGAAAAATTTCCAGATGAGTATAGCCCTCAGCTGCATAATTGGTTACACCTGATTGATCCAATATCGTACCATCTTTTAATATCACTGTAGCAGGTCTGTCCGACTGCACGGGACCGCCATTTGCCGCTTCATAGGCGTCGCCCAATCCGTTGTTATTGCTATCCGCATAAGGTGTTCCACCATTGATCGATGGAAAAGTACCCGATGTTGTCCTAGTGCCATTACCATTATTATACGCATTTATCAATCTTGTATCAACGGCATCCCTTGGGTGGAATATATCTCCCATTTTCGTAACATCAATAGAAGATGTGGGTATAATCTCATAACCTGTAGTCTCAAACGGAGAGCCCTGCAAATATGGATTAAGGTTGCTACTGTTTACATTTACTCCTGCAATATCGTTGCCCGTTATATAGGCATATGTCTCGGCTTCTAGTGCATATCCGGCATCTGCAACAGCAGCCTGTACCAGACTTGTTGTGGCAGCTGAGGCTTCCGAACTTTCCGTATAAACATTGTTGATTACAGAGAATTTGGCACCCAAACTTGGTACAATTGCATAATTGGCTCCGTGTATGATATTGTTTATTTCCTCAAAATCGAATAATCCGGGGGCAGGTCTGTTAACCCTCGCGTTTCTTTCCCAATTTAAGATGAAGGCATTTTGATAGACTCCTACTTTAGCAATGTCAGAGAACACCAATAATCCATAAGTACTTTCACCTATCATGTTATTGTAGAAGCCGACGTTTCTTGCTGTTGTTCCCGCAAAACTATTCGTACCTATGCTTTCATCGACCCCCCAACTGATCGAGTTAAAGGCTATACACATCTTTGTAATGTTCTGTCCACTGTCCGGACGAATATTAATACAGTCTTCATTACTTCCAGTGCTACCTGGTCCCTGTCTTAGTTTCATGCCCATAACGATGCCATTATCGGCCTCCAATCGTAATTCACCTTCACGTATAAGTATGCCATCACCGGGAGCGGTATTCCCCCAAATAGTATAATTAGGATCATCAACGTCATAATAAGTAGTTGCATTAATAGTTCCGCCTACCCTAAAAATAATATTACGTGTTCCTGATTGTTGAATAGCATCCCTGAAACTCCCCGGTCCACCGTCGTTGAGATTTGTTACCTGAATTACCGAACCCCCTCGGCCTCCTGTAGCATCGGAACCATATCCCCTACTAATAATAGGTAGCGCCTTTATATCGTTATCTGTAAGTTCTATTGTCGGTACCATTGCTAAACTCGATGATTCTTGACTATGTGGTGTAACAAAAGTCGAAAAAGTCCTTGTGGTTGGAGGTTTTTTAATTTCTGTTTTGGGAAATAATACGAAAGAAGTGGTAATCCAAACAATGAAGCCTAAAAATGCAACGAAGGAAGTTTGAAGTAGAATTTTTCTCATGACATAAGATTTATGGTTAATGCTACGGTATTCAGGAAAATCTGATACTTAAAGTTAATGAATTTTAAGAATTTTCAAGTTTTTTTAAAGAATATTCTTTCACTTTTGATCATTCAAAAGTAAACTTCACTTCTGACATCCAAGCAGATGGCAATTAGTTATTTTTGCTCTTCGAAAGTCTCTGGTTGTTGCTCACAAGAATGTAGGATAAAGAAATTTCAAAAGACAATGGAAAAACTATTTTTTATCCAAAAAAGTTAGCGGGTCCATTCCATGGATTTGACAAAAAAAAAGACTTCATAATGCAATGTAAACCCAATTTTTAAGTTAAATAAACACTTGTCAGGTACAGCAATTGGTAAAAATATGTCCGCCGCTTTAAAAATTGATTTTTTGACCAGTAATATGGAAGCTGGTGGGGCCCAAAGGGTAATCAGCATTCTTGCCAACTATCTGGCTGAAAAAGGATATTCGATACGGGTGATTACCATTACGGGACCTGATCATTATGAGTTGAATCCAAAAATAGAGCGGATAAAACTGCATCGGCACCCGCTTTTTCATTCTATCGTTATCAACGGTTTTTTCAATTTACTGGCGTTTTATAGAAAAAAGAGCAATCGCCCCGATATTCTTAGCTCACATTTGGATCTGCTCGGACTGGTATCCATTCCCAATAGTATGATCTACAACATAAAAGTGACTGTATCGGAGCACAGCAACCATTTGGCCTTTAACAACCGTGCACAAAGTATTTGTTGGAACTACCTTTATCCCAGAGCCAATGCGGTGACCATATTGACCGAGTTCGACAGGGAGTTTTTTATGAAGCGGAACAAAAATACGATCGTGGTCCCCAATCCATGTACCTTCCCTATCTTAGAAAATCCGCGCTCAAAGATCAGGAACAAAGAAATAGTGGCCATAGGCCGCCTAAACCATTATCACGTCAAGGGATTCGACAATCTTCTACTAATCGCGAAAAAGGTATTCGAAAAAGAATCTGAATGGCGGTTGAAAATTGTCGGCGAGGGCGACACCGGAATGAAATTCTTAAAAGGCGAGGCCGAAAGACTTGGTCTTTCCGATAAGGTAGAATTTACCGGATATCGTAGCGATATCAGGGAAATATTGGCAAATGCCGAAATCTATATTTTAAGTTCAAGGCTCGAAGGCCTGCCCATGGTAATCTTGGAAGCAATGTCACAAGGCGTAGCGTGCATTTCGTACGATTGCATCTCGGGCCCGTCCGATATCATCACCCATAACCATGACGGCATTTTGGTGGAAGACCAGAATATCGATGCCATGGCCGCACAATTGTTGAAACTCATGAACGACGATTCCTTGCGGGCGCGACTTGGAAAAAATGCACCTAAGGCCCTTGAAAAGTTCTCCGTGGAAAAAGTGGGTCGTCAATGGGAGGATATTTTCCAAAGCGTAATGCTCGGAAAAGGCCCCATATCAAACTGATCAGTTTAAAAAATAACCGAATTAATCACTAAAAAATGAGTACTAAAGCTTTAGATCCATTGAAGATCGATTTTTTGATTTGTTCCATGGAAGGCGGTGGTGCCCAAAGAGTAGTCAGTAATCTTGCACATTATATGGTGGGCCGAGGACATACCGTTAGGATCATTACCCTTTGGGGACCTGACCACTACGAGCTTGACGAAAGAATCGAACGTATACGGCTACACAAAAAGAAATTTCTTAACTCGAAACTCTTAAACGGTTTTCTAAACTTTTTGGCTTTTTATAAAAAGAAGGGCAATAGGCCCCATGTTCTTAGTTCGCATATAGACCTGTATGGTTTCGTCTCCATTCCCATTGGAAAAATCTATAATATAAAAGTCACCGTATCGGAGCACAGCAACCACTTGGCCCTTAACAATCGTTTGCAGCGAATTATTTGGGATTACCTCTACCCCAAGGCGGATGCGGTTACCATATTGACCGAATTCGATAAGGAGTTTTTTATGGAACGGAACAAAAATACGATTGTCGTTCCCAACCCATGCACCTTTCCGGTACTTGACAATATAAGCATGAATGCAGACAGGGCGAAAGAAATAGTTGCCATTGGCGGGTTAGATCGCTATACGATCAAAGGGTTCGACAATCTATTGTTGATCGCGAAAAAGATATTCGAAAAAAATCCGGAATGGCGGTTGAAAATTGTCGGCGGAGGGGACACCGGAATGAAATTCTTAAAAGACGAGGCCGAAAGACTCGGTGTTGCGGATAAGGTAGAATTTACGGGATATCGCAACGATGTCAACGAAATATTGGCAAATTCCGAGATTTTTGTCCTAAGTTCAAGGTTCGAGGGACTGCCTATGGTAATTCTCGAGGCCATGTCGCAAGGTGCGGCCTGTATATCGTATGATTGTATTTCGGGCCCGTCGGATATCATTAGCCATAACCATGACGGACTTTTGGTCGAAGACCAAAATATCGAGGCCATGGTCGCGCAGCTCCATGAATTGATGAACAACGATGCGCTTCGGGAGAAGCTCCGAAAAAATGCCCCAAAGGCATTGGGCAGGTTCTCGATGGAAAAAGTAGGGCAACAGTGGGAAGGTATTTTTTACAATATCTTGAACAAAGCTATAATCAAAAAATGAAACCGAAACTCATACGAATAACCACGATTCCTGCCTCTCTTGGGGGCCTTCTTCGAGGGCAACTAAAGTTCATGTCTGATCATTATGAGGTTATCGGTATTTCTTCTGCCAAGGGAGGTGCCAATTCTACCGATATTGATGTATTGGAGTTTGTGGGCGAGAAAGAGAACAGTCGTGTAATCCCAGTGGCAATGACCCGTAAAATCACACCTGTTCAAGATTTAAGGGCACTTTGGAAACTTTACCGGATATTTAGAAGGGAAAAGCCTTTTATTGTCCACACCCATACGCCAAAAGCCGGCACTTTGGGTATGGTCGCCGCGTACTTCGCACGAGTGCCCCATCGTTTACATACGATTGCCGGCTTGCCCCTACTGGAAGTTCTGGGAGCGAAAAGATCGCTATTGAATATCGTCGAAAAAATAACCTATTTCTGTGCCACGGGAATATATCCGAATTCATTCGGACTACGCGATATCATTGTGCAGCATAAATTTACTACACCCAAAAAATTAAAAGTAATCGGCAATGGCAGCTCAAATGGCGTGGATACCAAACTATATGATCCGTCACTATTCGATGCCAAGGCGAAAGAAAGCCTACGGACAGAATTGGGCATCGGGCCGTCCGACTTTGTCTTTATCTTTGTCGGGAGACTTGTTACCGACAAGGGCATTAATGAATTGGCCCTCGCCTTTGACCGATTAAATACTGAATTCAAGAACACCAAATTGCTTCTCGTTGGCTCCCCCGAGGAGGATCTTGACCCCTTGCTCCCTGCTACTGAAGAAATAATGGAAGGAAACAAAGACATTATTGCCGTAGGTTCCAAATCAAACGTAAGACCATATTACGCCATAGCCGATATGCTTACCTTTCCGAGTTACAGGGAGGGTTTTCCGAATGTAGTAATGGAAGCAGGTTCAATGGGGCTTCCCAGTATCGTATCGGATATCAACGGATGCAACGAAATAATCATTGAAAACCAAAACGGTCATATTATTCCCGTGAAGGACGCCGAAAAGCTCTACCAACGTATGAAACTGGCGATTTTATCGTTTGAAAAAGGCGAAGCGTTGAAAAAAGAGGTCATCCGTGAACTAATCGTTACAAGATTCAGCCGCCCCATAATCTGGGAAAAAATATTAAAAGAATATCAAAGCTTGTCATAGCACTAAAACGTATCCGATTATATGAAGATTGCCTTTCTTTTAAGTAGGATAGAGCAAAGTGGAGTTACCACCCATACCTTAGATCTTACCAAAGGACTGATCGATATGGGCCATGAGGTTTGTCTCGTTACTGGTGGTAAAGTACCCAATGCCACGGGTAGGGTAGATGACTTTTATCTGGAATTCAAAGAGCTTGGTATAACCATCAAGGAGTTCAAGACGCCTACAGGGCCCGTTCACATCAAAGTGTATCAATCCCTTTCCTCTATATTACACATGGTGCGCGACCTAAAAAATTTTGACCCTGATATTATTCATTGCCAATCACCATATACGAGTTTTGTTCCGTGGCTAATGGGCAAAAAATTCGCAACGACCATTCACAATACCAAGATCAAAAAAAATATCAAGTTCAAGAATCCGACACATCTGATAGCAATTAGCCAAGAATCAAAAGAAATAGGGAAAGAAGTTTTTGGTATTGTCGAGCAAAACATAACAATAGTACATCATGGCGTATCGGATAGATTCGCCAAGCCACTGTCGAAAACCGAAAAGGAAGCGTTTCGACTGAAGCATAATATTCCGCTCGACAAATTCATCATAGGTTTCGTCGGAAGGCCTACGTGGGAAAAGGGTTGCGATATCTTGGCCGATTCCATTGCAAAACTAGACCTTGGGACCCAAGATAAAATACATTGCATTTTTTTAGGCGGAACCGAAGGCTCCAAAGACTTTCTATGGCTACAAAACTTGATCGAACAAAAAGATATTTCTAAAATTGTATCGCTTATTCCCTTTCAAGATCCGAAACCCTTTTATGACATTTTTGATATTTTTGTGTTGCCTTCTCGTATGGAGTCTTTTCCCCTGGTAACCCTTGAAGCTATGATGGCCGAATGTTGTCCGGTGAGGAGTAATACCGAAGGAAGTTACGAACAAATCGACCATGGTACCAATGGCATGCTCTTTGAAAATGAGCATGTGGGGCAACTTACCGATACCTTTCAAAAATTGATAAACGATCCACAATTGACCCAGAATCTTGGCAAAAATGCCAAACAAAAAGCTTTAAACGAATTTACCATACCAAACATGACAAAAAAAACGTTGGAGGTGTATGATAAGGTCAGAATTCATTAAACGTCTATTGCCATGTATAGAAATGGAATAAAAAGAATAGTCGATTTTCTGTTTTCGCTAACGATGCTTGCCCTACTCTCCCCTATTTTTTTGATGGTATTTATTGTGCTTACCATCAATAATAATGGTAAACCTTTTTTTATACAGCGACGTCCCGGAAAACACGAGAAATCGTTCGATCTTATCAAGTTCAGGACAATGAACGACAAGAAAGATGAAAACGGAGTACTATTGCCAGATACCCAACGATTGACGAAAACCGGTAGGTTTATTAGAAAAACGTCCCTTGACGAAATTCCGCAGTTGATCAATGTGCTGAAGGGGGATATGAGCCTCATAGGGCCTCGACCACTGTTAATGAGGTATTTGTCGAGCTATACCGAAAAGGAAAGGAAAAGACATGAAGTGCTTCCGGGAATTACTGGTTTGGCACAGGTATCGGGCAGAAATATTTTAAATTGGGACGACAGGCTTGCCTTGGACGTGGAATATGTCGAAAATTTATCGTTCTCACTCGATGCGAAAATATTCTTTAAGACGATTAAAAATGTATTGGGCTCAAAGGACATCGTTGTCGATGCCGGGGCCGTAATTCAAGACTTGGATGACTACAGATCAAAAGCTTAAATGGGCCATTTTGACCACCGGTTGGGGTCGCAATGCTAAAGACACCATTGAGGCGTTTCAAAACGGTATGCTCAAACGCTCATCTATTGAGGTGCTAATATATCAGTCCGAGCCCTCAGGTGCCTTAGATGCGGCAAGGTCGGCAGGTATTGAAACGGTAAAATTGATTAGAAAAGATTATGATAGTGCCGAACTTTATCAAGAAACCATTGTCGACCAATTGAAAAAACGAAATATAGACTTCGTTTTTTTGTTAAGCTTTAAGTACATTGTACGAAAGCCATTTTTGGATGCTTTCCCGAATAAAATAATTAATATACACCCTTCCTTGTTCCCAAGTTTTTTGGCAACGACGACAGCGATCCAAGAAGCCTTGGACTATGGGGTAAAAATTTCGGGGATCACAACCCATATAATCGACGACAAAATCGATGAAGGAATCATCTTGTGCCAAGAGCCCATTCGGTTCGACGAAGGGGAAACATTCGATAGTGTATATCCGAAGTTCGCCAAAAAAGGAAGGGAAATAATATTGGATACCATCGCGTTAATTGAACAAGAACAATTCGACAATCGATAATTCCGATTCCCCAAAATTGATAGCCACACATGCCAATACAGATAATCAGTGATAAAACAACATGGAAAAACGTACTGAACGAAATCGGTCGGTACGACTTTTACCATACCTACGATTATCATACTATTTCGAAAAAAGACCTTGAAAATCCTATTTTGGTCGTTTATCGTGAAAAAGACCTTGTAATCGCCATTCCTTTTTTACAAAGACCGATACCAAATACCTATTATTTCGACCTGACCTCGGTTTACGGCTATGCGGGACCTATATCTAAGAATGTTCCATCAGATTTTGATAACGAACCATTTGTTGGGGAGTTGACCGGCGCGCTTGAATCACTGCGCATTATAAGTATTTTCTCAAGACTTCACCCTTTTTTTACAAATCAGTCTAACATTTTAAAAGGATTGGGCGAAACACCGGCAATTGGCAAAGTTGTTAATATAGATCTGACACAAGATTTGGCGACGCAACGCACCCATTATGGCAAAAGCACCAAAAATAGAACCAACAAATGCCGTAGGGTGTGTACCGTAAGAAAAGCCAAGAGCGAAGCCGATGTTAACTCGTTCATCGATATCTATTATGAGAATATGGACCGTTTGTCCGCGAACAAGGACTATTATTTTTCCAGGGAGTACTTTTTCAAATTTTTAGAATGCACCGGTTTTAAGACGGACATACTTTTGGTAATTCACAATGAAACCAACGAGGTAATTGCGGCCTCGATGTTCGTAAAGACCAATAACATCGTACAATTTCATCTGTCGGGCAGTCGTACGGCATATCTCAACCTAGCTCCCGCAAACGTTTTTCTCGACGAAATGCGAATATTGGCTACCGAAGAAGGATATGAAATCTTCAACCTGGGTGGTGGGTTGGGTGGCAAACAAGACTCCTTGTTTGACTTTAAGTCATCCTTTTCAAAAGATTATAGAGATTTTATGGTCTGGAAGCACATTATCGATCACACAATCTACGACCAACTTTCAGAAAAAAACAAATCTGAGGAAAGTATAGATTTTTTCCCTTTGTATAGAAGTCACTATTAGAGACCACTGGTATGAAGAATTATTATGTAGTAGGATGGTGAAAACTTTTCTTTTGTAAAAAATCAGATTTTACCACTCACTTACTTTTGTATGCTGCATCAATTACAAATAAGTCGTCTGTTTGATGCAAATGATGAACGGCATTCAATCCCACTTTAAAGTCGGGTTCTACCGTCATTAGAGTTTCCTCGACATATTCGTCAAGTGTCAGTTTTACTATCTTGTTTAGATTCAACCCCCTACCATATATTCCATATGCATTTTCTTGTGAAGGCCGATAGATTTCATCTTCGTAACTAAAAATAGCGCCTCCATTTCGAGCTACTTTTGAATTAATAATCACCGGATTTTGTTTGTGCGGTTGAAGAGGTTCCATTTTTAAAGAATCAACTTTATAGATGTACAACTCACTATCTGCCGAACAGGCTGAATTGTCCCATTTATTTATAAAAAGCCATTTATTATTTTGCTTATCCTCGTAAAAAGAGGCATCGGCCACATGCTCTCCCTCGAAAGCCGTCGAGAACAACTCCCACTCCGTAGGAAATTTTGTACATCTATACAGCTCAAGTCGTTTATTGGCATTGGTTTCGGGCATTAAATAGATATCGCCTTTCTCCTCGAATATATAAGGATACGACAAATGGTAATCCTTTACCAGAACATCAACAATATCTATGACCTGTAATTCTTCGTTGATCCTACCACAGGATATTATACCCTTGCCGGAATCGTAATCAAGGTTTTCGAAAAAAACATAGTTTTGGCCGTTGTAGTCAAAAATAAAGGGGTCGGCCCAGAAAACTTTCTTGGGTATCGCTACCGGTTTCAACTTGGACAAGTCCGAAGTAAAAAAATCGCCCTTTCCTATGAACAAGGTCCAACAGTCTTTCCGAGTGCCCAATAACTTATACCGCATTTTGCTCAGAAACATGCTCAGGATCTCTCTATAAAAACGGACCACGTACTTGAGAACAAACATGAAACTTGGGGCTTTATTCAACCAACCTGATCGATCCAATGTAATTTTTGGAGAAAATTCTCCATATTGTAGTTTTCCAATGTTCTTGAACAAAACCGATACCGATGTTTCGAAAATCCGTTCTTGGGTTCTGCACATGGACCAATGATGATTGATATGTGCTTCATCTATTATCAAATTTGCATCTGATTCAGGAGTCAGTTGTTGCAAAACGACGGTGACCGAGGGTCGCTTCGATACAATTTCCCAAAATCCAGCGGGTCCGCCCCCGTTTAATTCATTGCGGGTGTGATTAAACGACCAAATTCCATATTTGGCCGCCTTCAAAATATCCCCTTGTAAGTTGTTGAACCCAAGCTTTAAAATAAGGTCGAGCTTAAAACTTTTTACTTTGGCAATATCGTAATTGCCAAAAATATCTGAAAAATCTTCTTTTCGGGGTTTTATTTTTAGCGTATCGATCTGCTCTAATACCTCAACAATTTGGTCTTTATCGGCATATGGCTCTCTTCCTAAGATTTTGGTTTCCACTTTGGCTTGGAGCTGTAAAAGCAATCGCCCAAACAGAGAACCTAACCCGAATAAGCTTTTTAATCCTCTTTTAGACTTTACCGGATTTGCGTCATTTCCTTTTCTGCCATCTTGAATCAACAATGCCAGTTCAAGTGAAGGATCTTTAATGACTCGATCTATAGTCCTTAGCTCCCAATTGGATAACTTGTCAAATTCCCTAATAAGGACGCCTATTTTTATTTGCATAGATTCATCTCGAGTTATATTGTTTGGTTTTAATAGTGGCCTGCCTTCTTTAATTAGCGTTTATTATAGAGATTTTGTGTACTTATTCGGATGAAGTATAAGGTTGATGATATAATGTACGACCAATTTCCAAAGAAAAGCAAACTCTTGGTAATGACCAATTTTTTGAGTAATGCAGAAGCAAAAAATGGCATAATTCACCGAATGGTAATAGATTTTCAAAATATGATCTACATATTAGGCTTTGAATTCACTACAATAAGTAAGATTTATTTTCTTACAATAATGCATTATTTTTATCACTTTTAGACTTCAGCCGACAGTTACCTTATATAGGATTTTATATGTAGTTTATCAGTTAAACAAAGTCCCTAACAGTATTTTTTATCGTATTAATTAAAAAACTTAAATCAATGATTATTAGGAACGGTAATATAATAAGTGATAGGGATATAAAAATCACCAAATACACCAACAAAACCTTTGATGTCTATCTTAAAGGGTTTTTATTTATTTCAGGAAAGAAATTGGGTGAAGAAAGTGTATTGTATTTGGCCGAAAAGCTCTTTACAAATCATAAGCAGGAAATATTCAAAGAAATTTACGGACAATATTTTATTTATGCGGTGGACCGTGTGAGGGGAACGCAGTATAGCTTTACAGACAACGGTGGTTTATTAAGAGCGTACCGATATAAGGATTGTATTGCAACTTCATTTCTGGAACTAGTTGATTTTTTTGGAGAAATCAATTCAATGGATCTCGATTTTGACAGTGTTGCCGAGTTTTTCCAACTTGGATATCCACAATTTCAAAAGACTCTTATCAACGGCGTAAATGTATTGGACGGGAATCAATTTTTAAAATGGGAGCATGGCCAAATTTCCGAAATAAGCAAAGGATTATTAGGAATCGACCGATCTTCTAGCATTGAAATGAAATCTTTTTTTTCTGATCTGGCATTTGCGTTGAACGAAAAAAAAACTTCTCTTGACATTACCGGTGGCTTTGATTCGAGGTTAATTCTAAGTTTTTTTTTGAAATACCATGCTTCTTTTGAACTGGCCACTAGTGGCGCTACAAATCACATTGACCAGATTATCGGGAAAAAGATTGCTAATGACATAGGCGTTAATCATTTTTCGTCGATTCATTCAATTGACCAAATACACGTTCAGGAAATTGAAGAAATCTACAAACTAACGGACTCACAAATAGATGTAATTCAATATCACTCCACAAATCAGAGCAACAACTACAGGGTTGGTAGAGGTATGGAAGCTGTTTTAAATGGATTAGGCGGAGGATTTTATAGCGATTTTTGGTGGCTTCAGGATTTTCCGTTTTACAGTAGGAAAAAAGCAGATTTGAAAAAATTCTATAAGTATAGAATTAGGGCAATCTCCTTTCCAATGCATGTCATGGGAGAAAAACTAATTAATCCATGCAAAAACCTTAAAAAACGTGTGTTATCAAAATTTGCTTCCTATACAAAGGATACTAATACACGAACTTATGATTATATTAATTACAATACGCATGTAAAAACCAGTGCAAGTGTCTATTTAACCTGTGCCAACAATTATTTTAAGACATATTCTCCCCTACTTGAACCCGAAATGGTAAAAATTGGTTTTAACTTGAAAAGAAAGCATCGTTTTTTCCATATGTTCCACAGAAAAGTAATAACACAAAATAGTTTTTTATTATCTAAAATGCGGACTGCACCTGGCATTACGGCATCCTATTCTCCCTTCTATATCATTTTGGATACTATTTTTTATGTATCAGACATATCGAAAAGGATCCTCAAACAAATATTAAGAAAGTTGGTCAAAAAAAACTTTTTTGACCCAAAGCCCATTAATCTGGGCATTTATGATAAATGGAGGACAGATACTTTTTTTAAAGGACACTTAGAAGTTCTTAAAGAGTTAAACCTTTTAAATAAAAACCTTAAGGCCAAAGACGTTCCCAATGAAATGGTAGGGAAAATTTTGACCTTGGGTATGCTAATTGAAAGATTGCAAAAATAATTGTGGGGCAAAATACATCTATTGCCCCCATTCATGTAAGCCTCTCCTAATTAGAACTTTTGCTTTTTCCAATTTCTTCAAAGTTATTGTTTTGATTCCTTGAGCGATACCGTCCAAAGAATTTAGTATATGTCGGTGGTTTATACTCGTAACCAAAATTACACAATACATAGCCGATATTAATCGACTGCTATTTCTTCATAAATTTTCTGTGTTTTCACTGCAATAGTCTTCCAATCATAGTGATGGAAAATGGCCTCCCATACTTCGTTATTTGGCAACTTGTCAGCTTCGTCTGCAGCCGTCAAAATAATATCCGTCAAAAGTGCAGATTCAAGCCTTTCCAAGATGTATCCGATTTTTCCAAATCTGAAAGGGTCTGAGAGTCCACCGACATCGGAAACAATTACCCGTTTTTTTTCGTGAAGCGTGGTCAAAAGAACGCCACTTTGAGAAATCTGGCGGTATGGTAGTAAAATAAAGTCCGCAATTTTTAGGAGGGCCATAAATTCCTCCGTTTCCAGAAAACGATTAATTACTATTGTGTTCTTAATTGTGTCCAATTCTTTTAGCCGATTGTATTTGCCCTTGCCTGCAAAAATTAGCTTTACGTTATCGTTGTCCACGAGTCTTGGCGATTTCCAAGCATCTATTACTATATCGACCCCTTTATAGAAATTAATCTCTCCCAGCATGGCAAAAACAATCTGGTTACCAATATCATAATGTCTTCTAAAGTTTTCAATGTATTCCCGTATTTTAGACGAATCTACGTGGTCAAACGAGAGAATACCGTGTGGCACGACCTTGATTTTCTTCTCCGGGATATGGTATTTTTCAATCAACTCGTCTTTAGTTTTTTCCGAATGCACAATTATGACGTCTACTATCTTATAAATCTTATGGTACATCCGAGTGTAGCGGTCCAAACCATAATGTTGGACAACGTTATGGGCGGTGTAGACGATTTTAACTCCCATTTTTTTTATTCTTAGCAGTATCAGATAATCATAAATTGCAACCTTAAACCATTGAAAATGAATTACTTTAGGCTTCTCTCTTTGAACATTGCGTACTAGTTTTCTTTGCGATTTGATATAACTGAATATCTTTAGAAACGAAAATTTCGAGTTATATTCATACAGTCTTTCAATCGGAACTTTTTGATCATTTATATCATATTTGTAATTTCCAAAATACTTAAAATCTATATGCTCAAAGTTTGACAGTAACGAATAATCGTACAATGCTAGATTATGATAACTCATAGGGTCGACAAAAAAAACTTTTGGAGAACTGATCATACGGAATTGAAAGGTCTGAGTGAAAAATTTATAACCAAAACCTGAGGTTATCTATGCGTTCATTGAACATAATTCTTTATTAATGAAGGAAAAATATGCCTGCTTACAGCAGTTTTTCCAATATTCGAAATAAGGCATATTTTGCATTAATGAAAACTATAACTAATTCATTAGAATGACCGATATAAAGTTATATTTTATATCTACCGCGACACGGTGTTTCATTCGATTGCTTTGGACTACATTCAGAGTGGATAACATTGATCAGTGTTGTCGATATCTATGAAGCCAATTGTAAAGAAATCAAAAACAAGTATAACAGTCTACTTAAACTTAAAAATTCCCTATTTGATTATTTGCCGCTTGGTTATTTTTTAAGACTAAACAAATTGCACCTGAAAATCCATTGGTAGCTAAGAATTTTCTTAGCCTTAAGAACTTGTTCGGGAACATATACAATCCAGAATATAGATATGGGCCATCTTCTACATTTAGAATGTCAAATCCTTTATTTTTAAAAACTTTTTTCCATCTGCGTTTTGTGAAACAAAAGATGTCATGTAAAAAACTAGGATTTGTTCCAATAGGATGTAAAAACAGAATGTCGATAATTTTGTCCTTGGTACTTTGCTGTTTTTGTATTTCTAAATTATTATCCGAACTATTGGCGTCTGCAGTTGAATTTTTTGGTCTCATCCAATTTATAAAAAATTTTGGGAGTAACAGATAATGCCAAGTATTTGTAACGATGGACCATGTGGTAGTAGGTAAAACATGTATCATCAATCCATTTGGTTTGAGTACCCGCCTACATTCAGCAAAGAATGAATCGACATCTCGTACCTCAACAATCAGATGTGCAGTAAATATCACATCAAATTGGTCGGATTCATAATCAAGTTTCGATGCATTCCCAACAGACACTGGAAAAAATTGAGGATATTTTGGATTTAAATCGGTTGAAATTATATCATATCCCAAATCATGAACTTTTTTTGCCATATACCCATCCCAACCACCGATTTCTAAAATTTTAATGTTTTTTTCCTTGGGCAAATGGTTTATTATCGTTTCTAGCTCTGCATTTCTTTTGAAATAATACCATTTTTTTTTCTCCTCGTTTTGTCGCATAATTTTATACCTCTTGATCGTTGGTTAGTTCACAATGTTTAAATCTATATTAGTTTTTTGTCTTGGTAAAGATATACCACCTTCCCTTATCAATAACTTCTCTTTACCCAAAAATCAGCCTATTTCATACCTTGATGGGGTTAACAAGATGCTTTTTTAAGCAATATACACCTCTTAAATCATCAATAGGTTAAACCCTTTGGATCCATCACTTAGAAAGCCGTTTAACATGCATATTTCTAACTCTTTTTTTTTTGTTTTATTTTGATGGAGCATAAAATTTGACTCTACAGATAATTTTCGCTTACCGAAAATATCCCTATTGATGATAACGGTACTTTAAATAAAATCATTTTCGAAGGAATTGACTTTTACTTTGCGGACAACTATAGATGGGAATGATTAGAGTTAGGGAAAGCACCATGCGCATAAATTAATTCTTCGACTGGCGTTGCAAATAATCTGTTAATTACTCGATTACGGAAGTAAATAATGTTTTAAATCAGAATTAATTATTTTTTTCCGTTCGAGGAAGGCATGAAACTTTTTGTTATCTCACTATAGTTAATCCCCAAGTTAAACCTTATATTTCTATAGCATCACCCGAAATCAAAAGCGGATGTCGACTCGATCAATTTATTAAAAATGAAAGCGTGTGTTGTTTTTCATAAGTATATTTCACATACATAAGCTCTTATGTTCCCATTTTGTTAAAATGGGCATTTCATCTATAATTTAAAAATGTTCACAACATTTTTCAGAAAATAAAGTTTAGTATTGTGATTTTGGAACTTAGTAGTTATTTTAGAAGCCAAATGTTAAAAAAAAGTGTATTCCATCGAAAAAGTGGGTTGTTCGTCGTCAAAAATGGTGTCGGCACACGTAATTTGTCCAGTGATAAATTAATGAGATTATAGCATAATTTTAAAGATTGAAATTGACTTCCTAAAAATCTAAATCTTAGGCCTACTTATGAACTATCCCCACACAAAAATCTTTAAGTTGATATTCCTTTTTTTTGTTCTCGCCTCGATACTTTCTTGCACTAAGGATTCTGATTTATTAGCAAATCATGTCTTGAAAGATGCTCGAGAGGATTTTATCGTCGGAAATTATTTGGTTAATGATAATTATACCACAAAGCCCAATAATAGTATTATTCTTGATGTACTGGCGAACGATGTATTTGTGGATCCTGGACGAGTGAAAATCATCGAGACCTCATCACCGGTCAATGGAGAAGTCATTATTATCGAGAACAAGACCTTACTTTATATTCCGGCGTCCACCTCATCCTCCGAAGAAAGCGTCATCAATGAACCTCCTGTTATGGAGGTGGAAGCCAATGTAGAGGAGGAAATCCAAGAAGTATCAGAAGAGGAAATAGTTCAAGAAGAAACCTCTGTAGAAGAAGAGACCGTTCAAGAGGAAACCCCTATAGAAGAGGAGACCACCCAAGAGGAGACAGTTCAAGAAGAAACCCCTATAGAAGAGGAAACTACCAGTGAGAATCTAGAGGTACAACCAACAGAGGAAGTTACCGAAGTATTTACCTATACCACCGAAATAGTAAATGAAGATGAAACGGTTACTACTGAAACGGCTACTGTCACGGTGAGCGTCGTTGAAAGCGGCCAAGATTTGTCGGGGCTAAAAACTGTTGCACAATTTAAGACCGATTTCGATATATATTGGGAATCGACCGAAAGAGCAAGATTTATTGAGCGTTCGCTAAGCGGAAACGGGGGCGACATCTACTATTTTGATGGCATGCAGGCCTTGGTTGCCATCTTTCAAGCCACAGGTGATAAAAAATATGTTGATGACGCCATAGAATTGACCAAAAATTTAATAGCCACGGCCAAGCCGTCAAATACCCTAAATCTAAATGGAGGCCATAACGACAGTTATCTCTCTTGGGTCAGTGATTCTAGAACAAGTGTGACCGGCCAAGGACTTCCTAACGGTGGTCAAGCTTCGCTTCATGAAACAAGAGGGTTTCAACATGTCGCCAAGTTTTTGTGGGTACTGCACGAAAGCCCTAATTTACGTGCCAATGGGTATCAAGCAGATTACCAGATGATTTTGAATTTCGTGGAAACACATATTTGGGAGAAATGGTTCTCCAGAGATTCTGCTATTGCATTTTCTTCGGCAGTCGATAAGAGTTCTGCATGGGCCAAAATTGGTTTTTATTTGCATAAGGTGACTGGGAAGTCTAAATATAGGTTAATGTTCGATAGGTTTAATACCGATATGAACTACGTTAGTGCATCACGCTCGATGCGCGAAATATTAGAACCCAACACAGCCAATTCAAGTGCCTACCAATGGCCTAGGTTATGGTCCGGCAATTATTACGAAGGCGCGAGCGTAAGCGATTTAAACCATGCCAATAGGGCCGTAAATCTCTTGGTAGATGCGAACGAATTTGATGATTTTTGGACCGATATTGATATGACCAAGCTGTTAAATACGTGGACTGTATTTTGGCCATCAGGGGATGGCGCCGTTATGAAAAAGTTTATCGATGGTACCGGAGGAGATGCCGCTGGATATGTGGAACCTGGTTGGATTAAATTAGGTAGGTTCGACACTGCACTTCAAGGGCGACTGGAAGATAGAAGCCTACATAATGCCGTTTATAACGCGGTCGTTTGTCTAAATCATGCTGAATTGGCCTATAATAGAGCCTATATGGAGGGAAGCTTAAAGTATCCTGAAAACCAATGGATGCATTAAACTGTTAACAGGGCTTTTTATATGGGTTTTCCAATAGTTCGTTATATTTTTGAAAATCCTTTGGTCTTTGATTTCTTTATCGAAAGACTTGCAACAATTTCATTGCATAGATTCCTCAGGCTTTATATAAAGATGAACGTTTATATCGATACATATTTTGAGCCTAATAATCGTATGTGAGTTAATATTTCCTAGAAGGTTTTAGAGGACTTTCTTGATAATGCTATTCCTTAATTTATTAGTTTTCATTTCGGTAAAATCTTTCCTGAGCCCCTAGGTCGCAGAATCTATTTTATGGCTTTCTTCATTACCGGAAATAGGTATGATTCTAGCAATATCAATCTGCTTTATTTTCTTTGCGGGAGTACCTGCAATCATTATATTTTCTTCCAAAAAAGATTTGTTGACCACTGAATTGGCCCCTATTGCCACGTTATTTCCGATTTCGATATCTCCATAAATTTTTGCCCCGGGGCCTATATATACATTGTCACCTATTTTTGGAGCTTTAAAGCTTCCCCCTGACGCCCCGATATTAACGTCGGCATGGATTCTGCAATTTGAACCTATCTTGGCATCGGGATTAACTATAATTGTTCCATAGTGTACAATAGCCAATCCTGGGCCAAACACATTAATTGGAATCGAAAAGCCTAAATTGACCGAATTTTTTCTGAACTTCACTCTTAAATAGAACCGATATATTTTTCCAAATAGGTCATTTCTACAGTTAGAATAATACTCAAACTTTCTTAACCGACGTTGAAACTGCCATATATAATGTGGAAAAAAAAACTCCCCTATTCTAGATCTAAAGTCGGTCGGCCTTCCAAGAGCTTCCCTGTCGGCTTCCAAATATTTATAATAAATGGCTTTTGAAGTAATCATCGCATCCCGATTAACATTTAATTACGTAAAAAATAGGCTTTGAAAATATTTACGGCTTTCATATACCCATCTAAATCTTCATTTTTTTTTGAAATAAGTTTCTTTCAAAAGACAAAAGATCATGCAACCTAATGAAACCATGGTGCCTTTTGAAAAGAATATATGCATTTTTGAATTGTAGGTTCACAATATAGTAATGAATATAAACCAAGATGCGACCAAGAAAATAATCTCGTTCGTAAGGCTGTCTTATTTGTGAAGTATCAGATAGATAAACATGTGTTTTATATACACTAGGCAACTTATTCATAGCTCTATTCTCCGCATCCATCACATAGTAAGAAAGTACTTTGTCAATAATCCAAATATCGCCTCTACGGGCCAATTTTTCAAAAACTTCCATATCCTCGCCATGGGTCAAGTGTTCACTGAACATACCGATAGAAAGCAATGAATTTTTTTTCGTACAAAAGGTAGACATGTTCAAAATGTTATAACCAAGCTCTTTGGTGGCTTTAAAATAATTGACGGGCCGGCTACTTGTGGCAACTCTGGATTTTTTTATCGTACCGTCCTTATGGATAGTAGCAAAACCAGTAGCTATCGCTTCTATGTCAATTTGTTTTACAATTACCTTTGAAACCTCCAACAAATAATCTTCGTGCCAAAGGTCATCGCCATCCAAGAAAGCTACCCAATCATATTCAGCTTCTTCCACACCCTTGTTTCTAGCACTTGAGACACCTCCATTGGTTTTTTTTATCAGTCGAATTCTATTATCAACGATTCTTTCAACCACTGAGGCACTGTGGTCGGTAGATCCGTCATCAACCACAATGAGTTCGAAATTAGTATAGGTTTGTTTTAATACAGATTCGATAGTTCGCCCTATACTCAACTCTTTATTGTATAAAGGTATTATTACTGATATCATAATTATTGCCCTGTAAGCTTTCGATAAATTAAAATCATTCAGAAGCGGAGTTCAGAAGTAGCAAGAGCATGCCCTGTGACAATTCGCTTTCCCCAAAATCAAGGCTATATTTATTGACTCCGAAGGCATCGCCCGAACATTTATCCAGTATGCCGTCGGTCTTAATGTATTTTTTAAACATGCTTAGAATATCTTTTTTAGAGTATGTGCTAGGCCTTAGTACATTCTCCCCGTATAATAACATGGTCGAAGCCGATGAATCAAAATCCCTCGATGTTCCAGGGAATTGGGTATACACCTTACCTTCTTTTAAAAGATTAATCGATTTTAGGAACAGATCCGCTTCTTTTTTAAATTTGTATCGATTTTCAGCTAACGAGTCCGAATATTTAGCAACTGATTTTAACGCCAACATATACCAACCCATACCCCTACCCCAATTATTGGGGCCCAAAGCTTCCTTTTCGGCAAGACTAATGGCATGGAAGGGTAAGTGGTTATCGTTGTCTAGACCATACTCCTTAAAAAAATCGAGTTGTGACCGTGCTAGTTCCAGAGCTTCATCGTTTCCAAAATAATAGCCATATTCCATCAAAAAGGGGCAAATCATACCCAACGTATCGACCAAAAGATCATTTTGATGGCTACGATATAATATAAGTGGAAAACCGTAGTCCGTCGCCACCATAGTCTTCAACTTTACAAAAATATGGTCGGCCATGTTTTTATATTTGTCTTTCTTTGTAAACTTGAACAGTTCAAGTGCGGCATAACCTAAAGGAACCTGATCAACAACCGTGAAATTGAAACTTGGCCCATCTTGGGTAACATAATAGGCATCAAATTGGTCGATTACCTTCTTGAGCAATACAGTGTCGTTGTCAGCGGAATAGGAAATCAGTCCAAGTGCCAGATAAGCCCTTGGAAAATTAAATATCCTGGTTTCTTCATCTAAATTAAGTGCCTTGACTTTTTCGAGAAAATTTGTAGGCCGGGTCCAAGGCATATGGAGTTTTCTTGAAGCGAACATTTCATAAGAGGCATTGACAAACAATTTCTCTACTTCACCATCATCCGCATTTTCAAGATATTCAGGGCCATTTAGTTTTCGTAATACATCCGGTCCCATATCAATTCCTAAAAAGACAATATTGAGTAAAATGGAACCAATCGACAAAATCAAAAAGAGTTTTGGAACGGATTTTAAAAAAGAGTATCTCATTTTACAAATGACTTATGAATCCAAAAAATCTTATCAAAATCATCATGATTATTGTAGGGCGTTGGTCAAAAACTCAATCGATTTTTTTCTTTTGATATCCAGCAACTTATTTACTTCACCATAATCTATCTGGCTTGTAAGTAAACTATCGGTAAGGTCTTCAATAGATAAAACCAGGCGGTCCTTTAGTCCTAACATTTCCAATATCGATGTAAAACGTGATAACCCCCGACGTCGGTTCCCAATTGAAATAAAAGGTTTGTTAAAGATAATGGAGAACAGGGTGCCATGAAACGAATCCGTTATTACAAATTCCGCATCCATAAAACCGTGAATCCACTCCGTTACGGGGGGGAAGACATATTCTTCAATATTGGAAGCTTTTAAACTCCCCATATCCTTCCGAGGCATTATGGTAAAGGATTCCAGTCCAAGAAACTCAGAAGCCTTTTGTATAATAGCATTGTTTTCATGAGATCGATCTAAAACGTAAACGAATAGTTTCTCTTTCCTTGGTCCTACCCCATCTTGATACACAAGCTTCTCGTACATTTCCCGCGATAATAGTAACGTAGGGTCCAACGTCTTTTTCGCATCCACCCCTAGATTTTCGCGACAAAGATCAATTCCTGAATCCTCACGTACACTAATATCATCAAATTTTTTTGCCAACGTCTTACATTTTATGGTCTGATCGGGTGTAAAAAACCACTGGTCTACCCCAAATGAAGCTGCATAGGCTATGCGTTTAACATTATCAACGGAAGTAAGGAAATCATAAAAATAATTGGTTATACTTGGGGTGTATTGCGGGCGCCACACTTGATCGCTACCCACGACGTAGGCATCAAATTCATACTTTTCAATTGTCTTGAAATTGATTACGGAGGGCAGTTTTTCGGTAGTCTTTATATGTTCTCGGACAAAACGACTCGTATGTTGGCCAATAATCTTTTTTTCCTTTAGGGTTGTCCAATCGGGCTGGACAACCGGACTTCCTTTTATTATTTTAAAAAAATATTGCTTAAGAAGGGAAAGTATTTTCTTAAACTGACTGGAGTGTGTTGTTCTAAGATCTATCAATAGTACCTCATGCCCCATGTTTTCCAGATTTTTTTGAAGGGCAAACGCTTGAAGTAATCCCCCGTAGTTGGAGTGTAAGGGAAGAGTGAGAATTCCAATTTTCTTCATTTTTCTATTCCTTGTCGTTAGGTCGTGTTTTGAATTCCTTGTTGTCAAGCACGCGTTGCAATTGGTCATTGAAATTCGGCAATACCATCAATTGTTTTTATTAATAAGTTAATTGAGGTAGACGATAATAGAGTTATGTTTTTCCATTAATCTTTAAACGCTTAATTATGCTTAATATTGGTTTCCCCAATAAATCACGCTCATAATCGTTCATGGCACCAAACCAAAATGCGGGAATATAAATCAACAAAAACACGATAATACCCATACCTAAATTCATTATTGTTTCCAAACTAAGATATCTTACAAGATAGAATGCAGCCACTCCCAAGATTAAGGGTATTATGGACATTCTAGAGATTTCTTTCCAATATTCCCAAATATTTATCTTTTGTACCCTGTGGTAATAGATGTTCATAACAATTACATTTCCCACAACTAAGGCACCTGCAATGGCCACGCCGGCTCCTATACCCCCATATTTTTTTGCCAATACAATTTGTAGTCCAAGGCTACAAAGTGCCATGAAAAAATAGAGCCAAGACCTAAATTCCATTTGGTTTCTCGCCTGTAAAATAGTAATGCCGAGGTTCTGTGTCAAGGGAATTGTCAGGGCAAAAAAGAACAAGAGCGTAATCATATAGGCTTCTTCGTAATCCGGTCCTGCCCATAGTATAATAAATTGTCTTCCAAAAACTACAAATCCGGTCAATATCAAAACCATTACGATATACTGTATTCTTCCTGTTTTGACAAAAAGATCGGATATTGATTTATCGGAAGTATTATTGGCAACCATACCCGTTACTTTAGGAAGGAATACCCCAGAAATAGCTATGGAAAAATGCATGAACATACCTTGAAACTGAATGGCGACAGCGAATACGGCAACTGCAGCGGTACCGACATACACGCCCAAAACGAATTGACCCGTACTCCAATAAACTTTATTCATGATAAGGTTCAGAAAAATATAGAACGAATAAACACTAACTTCCCGAAGAAAGCTCCATTGCATATTCTTAAAGGAAACCCTTATTTTAATCTTTTTCTTACAATACCAGTAATTTATAATCAGGGTGAGTAGGTTTAAAATAGTTGCCAACACCACCATACCCACCGCACGATATCCAATTTCCAAAAGTAAGATCATGATACTGGTATTCAATATAATTCGGGCAAGGGCCACTACTTTTTGAAATATAAAATCTTCGTATGCCGTGATGATTGCCCCAAAAATACTCAACGGAAAGGTAAAGGCGATATTGAACACCATCAACAGCATCATGATGCGGGCCTTGCCAAGCTCATCAGGTGTCATCGATTCACCAAACATGGTATCGACGTTGTAGTACAATCCTAGTCCTATTATGAATGAAACAACCCCTATTATAGAATATAATATGATAAACAGTCCGAACATTGAATACTGTTCTTGGAGTTTACCTTCGGCCCTAAATTTCGCGGTGTACCGTATAATGGCATTACCAAAACCAAAATCAAGAATTGTTAAATACGCAATTACGGAAGCAACTAGGGCATAAAGCCCGTACTCGCTTTTTCCCATCATACGTAGCATATAGGGGGTATACAAAAGACCAACAATATTGCTTACTCCAAGAACAACATAGGATAAGATTGCGCCCGCTTTAAGTTGATTAACTGCCATAGACCGAAAAAGGCTTAATACCTGCTGGGTTGATAATATCTTCGATCCATATCAGGGACGAAAAATTGTAAATTACCATCGAATGAGTTCATATTTTAAAATTGGAATTCTTTTTGACCTTCAATTAAATTGCGTTCACTAATCAAAAGTCTAGGGTTTTAAAAACTTCAAAATGTTCTCGGCCCTCTCCCAGATATCAAATTGTTTTGCATGTTCCAATGCCTTTTCGGACATTAGATCCATTTTTTTTTGGTCGCAGACGATTCCTTCTATTGCGCCATGTATGGCCTCAACGTTAAGCGGATCGACCAAAACCGAGAATGAAGGCTTACATTGCACCCTTACTTCAGGTATATCCGACGAAACGATAGGCAATCCACATGCCATAGCTTCGACAATTGCGTTGCAAGACCCCTCATGTAAGGTAGGCAGGGCAAATACGTCTGCCGCCGACAACAACTCCGGCACCTGCTTTGCAGGTACCCTTTCCTTGAAAACTATTTTTTCGCTTTGAAGTTCTTCTTCACCGGTACCTACAAAAATGAGGTTTACCCCATCAATGGACTCTACTGCTTCCAATAATTTTTTAGGACCTTTATCTTTGTATAACCTACCTACAAAAATGACCAACTTTTTATCCAAAGGCAGCTTATACTTTTTTCTCATTTTATTCTTGTCTCGCGGAAAAAAAACATTGAAGTTCACCCCGTTAGGCCGCACTACTATTTTTTCTTCATTTATACCCAATGACAGGAGCTTTTCTTTAATTTGAGGAGAAACCGCAATAAATCCGGCAATCTTTGCAATTGTCTTGTTATAGAATTCGGGCTTGTAGTAGGCCCTTCGAATATCTATATGTAGGTATTCGCCGATGGCAGCAAAAATGGGTTTGTTATAAGAAGCCAATGCGCCAATCGCTATAAAAGCATTAGTAAAAAAATGAGCGTACACAACATCAAATTCTATTTTGTTCTTTTCAACAACCTTTTTTACGGCATTCATCTGAAACCGTTCTCCTATATGATAAGTATTGTATCCGAAGATGGACTTTGCGGATGTGGAAAGATATTTTGGTCTATAGACTGTCGCCAGTTCCTCCCCGTAATTGTATTTTTTTAGTAATACTTTTTTGGGTATCAAATAGGTAGGGCGAATTACAGTTACCTCATGGCCTAGTTTGGCAAATTGTTGTATCAATTGATATACAAAAGTGCCATGATAAGGCATTCTTTCAGTAGGGTAATTATTGGATACTACTAATACTTTCATTAAAATATTTTTGATTCTTGCGCTTATTAATGAGTGTGGAGGCAATTAACAAGGCAAAGAAAATCCAAGCAAAAATAAATCCTATACTACCTCCCGATTTTGACATGTTGAATAAAATGACCAGAAAAATAATTAGATTTAATACATTTTTGGTGTGCCGATACTCCTTATATAGGCTTATCCACAACCTTGAAATAAATATCATGAAAAAGAAAAACCCCAAAATACCTGAGGTCAACCAAACTTCCATGAAGATATTATGAGGTACTGTATACTTTCCACTATATTTTTGCATTTCGGGCATAAGACCTGAATTGCCTACCCCCAGAAAATAATTATCCTCTATCATTCTATAAGCAGATTCCCATAAATGACTTCTTCCTGCTGTCTCGCCTTTAGTTATGGAGTTTTCTATTCTTTGGCCAAAATCCCTATCATGTTCCAGTATAAAGGCCACCAAGTATATGGAGAGACAGGTGGCAATAAAAAATAATATTGTTTTTTTTAGCCAACCTATATTGATCAAAACCATCATAACAAAAAGACCTATTAGCAACGAAAGAAGCGCCCCGCGCGAACCGCTAACCATAAGCAGGTTTATAATAGGCAGCATCAATAGACCGCTTAAAATAATATACCATAAGGAGGATTTTCTCTCGATTAGATTTGCGGTAATTACCAAAATTGCCAAAGTGGCTTTCATTCCCGTAAGATTTGGGCTCTCTCCAAAGATAAAATGTCTATTACCGATCATTTGTTCTCCAGCTCCAAAAAAAAGATTCAATGAAGCCAAAACACACATGCTCAGCACAAATGCTTTAAGCGATGCCCTAAGAATTTTCTTGTCAGTCGAGACATGGCATATGATTAAAATCATTAGCAGAACAAGTTGGATTAGTCTACTATTGAATATCTCGGATAAATTCGTAACATATTTATCATTTAACGACGAAGAGACTATACCTGCCAAAATAAATAAAACAAGGGGCGCTAAATATCTTTTGAAACCTTCTAGTTTAAGATAAATTCGAAGGAATGGTACATACGAGATAAAATATACAATCGTAACCATTCTAGTAACGGAAAAACTGGAAGCAATGTTAAAAGGATCCCACGCCTCAAAAGATGCCGAAAAAACAAGGAGATACAAACAGTAATTATTTATGTTTTTAAGCGACTCTTTCATTTACTCCAATCATGTAATGTTCCCAACGCGCAATGGATTCTTTCTATTTTATTATTCAATCAGATTTCCGATTTTGCTAGTGGCGTAGGCTTAACGTAAACTTGCGTAAAACTAATTTCATTATCCTCAAAATCCTAGTAAAACAAATCTTTTTCCCAAGCTTTTGGCTTTAATTTCTGTTAGAAAAGAATTTTACCTTATCATCTTTGCTCCATATTAAGGTTCGAGAATTCAACTGAAATGGACAATTTTCGAAGTTTGATATATGCAACAAACTAACGATATTATTATCGAAATATTATGCCTTTTAATCTTGGCCACTACCCCTAAATAGGCAAGGTTCTATTCATTTTTCAATGGGGGTATTCGTCTTTTTCACCTGTATCTGTAATTGTCCAAACTAAGTTTGAGGTGCTTTAAAACCAAATCTTTTCTTTTTATAGAAGGCCAACTTGTCAACTTTAAGTTTCTCGTGAAGAAACTGTTGAATAAAATATTATTTTCAAAATCTTAATTAACAAGATGCTGTAAATTTTATATTACCTCGAAGTTGCGTAGTTGCTATTACCCAACTTTCTATTTAACACATAGACCAAATAGAAACCCCTTAAATAACCCCACCCGTAGCTTATATGAATCAAAGGGAACAAGAAGGGGATTACAATTAGCAAGGTGAATCTTTTTTCTTTTGTCGCCAGTATCAGTCCCACTATTATTGACATAAAAAAATAGAAGGCTACGAAAAACAGCCAAGCCATTACAAAAATAAATGGCAGCATCGGTAATAATAAACCTGAAAGTAAGAACAATAGAAATAAAGGCGGGACAAACTGTCGCAAAGTCGCTGGAGCACCCAATTTTTTATTTACCAAAGGCTTGAACAGCCCATATTGGTAGAACATTTTTACCAAACTCTTTATATCCGATCTTGCATAATACTTTATCTTTACGTCTGGAATAAGATGTATTTTGCCCCCATTCTTTAATAACCTCCCGTTAAATTCATCATCTTGGTTTCGGATAAGATCGGTGTCGAAAAATCCTATTTCGTCGAACAGGGTTCTTCTGAAACACCCGAAAGGAACTGTATCTACTTCCTTGATTTTGTCGCTTCCGACCCTAAAGGTCGAGTCGCCGATTCCGAAGGGATGCGAAATCGAAAGTGCAATGGCGGTTGGGATCAAATCATCATTAGCGGGAAGAGTTATACAAACACCTCCCACATTATCCGATTTGAGCCTTTCAAGCTCGCCGACTAATCTTGAAATATAGTTTTGTGGGTAACTGGAATGTGAGTCCATTCTAATAATAATATCACCGCTGGATGCCACAATGGCATAGTTCAAAGCATAAGGCACTATCCTTTCAGGATTCGATATTAGCTTTACATTAGAGTGTTTCACGATTAACTCTTCAACGACTGCCTTTGTATCGTCATCACTTTCACCATCGGCAATAATCACCTCAACAAATTGAGATGGATAGTCTTGCATGAAAACCGATTTCAAAGTATCACCGATGTACTTCGATTCGTTTCTTGTGGGTATGATAACAGACACCCTTTTAGTCATTTTTAGTCATTCTTTAATTGTAACTAGGTCGATACCCGATCACTTATTTACTTTTTCGGCCCCTAAATTGTTCGAATAACAAACTCACTTTTTGTTTTCATAGCCTTTTTTATCATAGGTACTGGTCTTCTTCGAAAATCAGAACCATAGGTTGGTAGACCACTTCTTGATAAAGAAAAAAACAAACCTATTTTCGTTTGTTACCCTTTTATAGTTTAAGACGCTCATTGGTCAATCATTGTGATAAGACCAATTGATTTGTTTGAATGTTTTACTTAAACGTTTCAGTCGACGTTTTCTTGTTTGTCCATAAAATTTGAATAAATTAAGTTCAAAAAATAAGTGAACACTCATTTGAATATTTTGATTTTTTTCGAAATTGAAATTAATATAAAATAAGGGTATCCGTGCTTAAAATTGCTATAGATTGTTCAAATTGTACTAAATGATTATCAGGATGCTTTTATAAAATCAACCAAAATAATTAGCTGCTTTTACCGTTTAAAATAAAACTCCATAAATCACGAAACCTTACTTCCTTTTGCTTTTATTCGTTTTGTCCGGATAATTGATGTATTCATTTGAAACAAAAAGGTACCTATTTATTAAAACGCTGCTTATTTGACAAGAATAAAAGGTAATAAATGGATTGAAAATCGCAAAATGGAAAACAGATTAGATTAATCAAGAAGGGACGAAAGAAGAATAAATTGTTCTATGATGCCCGTTAAAATCTATAAATTTCTTAAGAAACTAAATTATAGTAAGATCGATACAATACATTTTAAAATTTATCAAAAAATTAAAGGCCTCCAAAGAAATGGATAATCAGTTCAAACCAGAATCGTTAAATTTGTCGAGTCCACTAAATCGTGCCTCCAACTTGTTCCTACAAAAAGCTCCCCGTAAGATATGGACCAAAAACTTCTAAAGGACATCATCGAGTGGGATGTGAAAAATTGGTCAAAAGCACTGGTGTTTTGGTCAAAAAATATTAATCTAAAGTCAAAAAAACATACTTGTTTGGAAGTAGGAGCAAGAAGAGGTGGGCTCTCTTTATGGTTGGCGATTAACGGCAATGATGTTATTTGCTCAGATAGGGAATCTCCAGAAGCCGAAGCTACAAAAGTTCACTCTAAATATCGATGCCTGGACAAAATTGTTTACCGAAGCATTGATGCTACGGACATTCCTTATGACAACGAATTCGATATCGTCATATTCAAATCCATTCTGGGCGGCGTGAGCGCCGGAGGCAGGGATGAATTGAAAAAGAAAGCAATCGACCAAATATACAATAGCCTTAAACCAAATGGAAAATTGCTCTTTGCCGAGAATCTGGATGCGTCATTTATTCATCGATATATAAGAAAAAGGTTTGTACCATGGGGTCGGGAATGGAATTATCTTAAATATGATGAAATCGATTCGTTATTCAAGTCTTTCGAAAGTGTTAATTACACGACTCTGGGATTTTTAGGGCTGTTTGCAAGGAAAGAGAAGCATCGTAATATACTAGCATCTGTAGATACTATGATTCGCCCATTTATACCCAAAAAAAACAGATATATTGTTTTCGGAATAGCCGAAAAAGGGAATAAAAAAAATGAAAACATATAAATCCATTACCGTTATTAAAAACGAAATTTCAATCGAAAATAAAAAGCCGGGAGATTCAAACTGGAAGTTAACCAAACCTGCCATAAATAGGGAAATTGAAGGTTATGCTTCAAAAGCAAGTGTGAATAAAGGAAGTTCTATTGATTTTTTTGTCAATACCCGGTCGACCGAATTTACAATTACCATTTATAGAATGGGGTGGTACAATGGCATGGGTGGTAGAGAAGTTGTAAGTCCAATCACTTTAAAAGGTACCAAACAGCAAATTCCCTTACCCGAAAAAGATACTGGCTTTATAGAATGTGCCTGGAAGAACTCTCACCAACTCTCAATAGAAAAAGATTGGGTCAGCGGGATATATGTCGCCAAACTAGAGGAAAAAGAACATAACAAACAAAGCTACATCCTCTTTGTGGTCAAGGACGATATGCAAAATCCTGATATTTTGTTTCAACTACCGGTTACTACCTATCAGGCCTATAATTATTGGGGCGGTAAGTGTCTTTATACACATGGAAGTGGCTCTTTGACCGAATGGGGTGCAGTTTCAGGACAAAGAGCGTTCAAGGTCTCTTTTAATAGACCGTACGCCAAAAGCAATAATCCTGTGGCGGCATATGGTATGGGTGCCGGGGATTTTTTCACGAATACAAGGCCGGTAACTACTCATAAATACCCGACTAGCAGTGCAGGTTGGGATTATAATATGGTACGTTGGCTCGAAAAAAATAATTACAATGTCGGGTATTGTTCCAGTATCGACACTCATCTTAATTCGACTTTGCTAAACAAAACCAAAATTTTTATGTCACCGGGGCACGATGAATATTGGAGCGATGAGATGCGAACAAATGTTCAAAGCTCAAGGGATAATGGCGTAAATCTTACTTTTTTTTCTTCAAATACGATGTACTGGCAAGTGAGATTAGAAAAAAGTAAAGTAACCGAAGATCCTTACCGTACTATCGTTTGCTATAAGGATGTAGAACTGGATCCGATAAAAGACAAAACACGTACCATCAATTTTTCTGATATCCCTGAACAGGGATCCCAGGCGTCGTTAATCGGTGTCCAGTATTTTATAGATCCCGTGGCAGGCGATATAAAAATTAAAAACCCGTCACATTGGGTTTTTAAGGGTACCAACCTAAAAAAGGGAGACAGACTTAAGGGCCTTCTGGGTTATGAGATTGACGGGGTCGTTTCAGAATCTCCCGCAAATATCGAAATCTTGGCTTCTACTGTATGTCAAAGAGTTCAACTTACAAGTAACACCTTCATTTTAAATTATATGTTCATGCGGATTTTGTCTCCTATCAACAGCTTTTCTGCAGGCATAATGCCCATTTCCAAAAAATATGGCCGAGGTGTAATTATCTTTACCATTTTACTTGGTCTAGCGTTGCTTTTTGGCTTATATTATTTTTTTGGAATTTTAACACCCATTTTTCTCGTTCTTGGAGTACTTCTGTTTTTTTTGCTATGGTTCATGAAAATAAAGGTATCCGAAAAAGTCATCTCTAATATGACACTATACCAGGCCGAAAGCGGGGCCCAAGTATTCGCCACTGGAAGTATGCAATGGGCATGGGGTTTGGATGATTTTAATTCCCCCAAGCTTAGACCATCGGTTTTGAACCCAAAGGCCATACAGGTCACACAAAACGTATTGAAAAAGTTTGGGGCGCAAACGGTATCGGAGCCGATTTAAAATGAAATACTATTTTCTGGCCGCCAATTCACCGACTTTTATATGAATCGTTCATAATATACATATTTCCTTGCATGATCCAAAGGCTTTTACTTTTAACAGTACAAAATGACAAAACAAAAATTAAAAATAGGTTTATTGCTCGATAATCATAATGTTCCCGCCTGGGTGTATAAAATGGTGGAAATAATAAGCTCTTCCAAACATTCAGAAATCGCATTGATCATAAAAAAAGCTAATGTGGGCAGCCAAAATGGGGGCTCTTTTTTTAGAAAAATTCGGGCGAATGGAAATACATTCCTATATAATCTTTATTCACATTTAGATTACAAACTATTTAAATTGAGTCCGGATGCATTCGAAATAAGAAACATTTTGAATCTGGTTGATTGCAAGGAAATTGAAATTACAGTCAATAAAAATGGCGACGTTGACCATATACTGTCCGAAGATATTGTTAAAATCAGGGGAAACTGTATCGACGTATTAGTCAATATCGGATTTCAAGACCTAAAAGGAGAAATTTTAAACTGTGCAAAATACGGGGTGTGGGCCTACGGGCATGACACTTATCAAACGAATCGCAATTCATTTTCTGGGACATGGGAAGTTTTTGAGCAAAGTGATGTCACCATGTCAAAACTTCAAATTCATTCTGCAGAGAGCAATAAGACTATATACACTTCGTATTCCCACACAGATGAATTAAGCGCATACCGAAACAAAAATAATTTTTATTGGAAGTCTAGCCGTTTTGTTCCAAGAAAATTGGAAGAACTGTATCGATCAGGTGAAACGGTTTTTTTTAATAACATAGATAAAAACGTTACCGAACCGCCATCTCTTGACAATAAAAAGCTGCAAAAGATTCCTAACAATTATGAAATCCTCTCTAAAGTGGGGTATAATTACTTTTCCGCTTTCAAGAGAAAAGTCAATAGATTATTTTACATCGAACAATGGATTTTGCTTTATAAGACTGAGGTTTTGAAAGAAATACCTAAATCTTTTTCGGATTTTAAAAGAATCGTCCCCCCAAAGGATAGAATTTGGGCAGATCCATTTGTGATTTATCGGGATAATAAATATTACATATTCATTGAGGAGATGCTCTATACTGAAAATAAGGGTAAAATTTCCGTTTTTGAAATGGATAAAAATGGTGAATACAAAAAGCCACAGGTCATTATCGAGAACGATTATCACATGTCATACCCCCAAGTGTTCGCAGACGGGGAAGATTTCTTCATGCTTCCCGAAACTGGTGCAAACCGTACGATAGAATTGTACAGGTGCGTAGATTTTCCGCTAAAGTGGAAATTTGAAAAAACACTGATGGAAAACGTCCGTGCAGCCGATGCTACCCTATTAAAGCATGATGGTAAATATTGGTTATTTACGAACATGAGAGAGATCGAGGGAGCCTCTGTACAAGATGAACTGTTTCTATTCTTTACAGATGATTTCCTTAACGGGGAATGGAAACCCCATCCTCAAAATCCAATAATTTCAGATGTTAGGTGCTCGAGACCTGCGGGGAGATTATTTAAGCAAGGGGGGAGAATATATAGACCCGCCCAAAATGGAGGTAAACACTACGGTTACGGTATGCAAATTCGAGAAATCATGACCTTGTCAGAAGAAAAATACCAAGAAAGACAAGTGCGATCCATTTACCCAGATTGGTCAAAAGACCTGAACGGTACGCATACTTTAAATTCAGACAAGAGTCTTACCATAATTGATGGCTTGATTAAAAGGCGTAGATAATTTAATGATGATATTCTGAAAAACCGATCTCCTTAAAAACAACTATAGTTTGTAGGCACCTTGTGATTTTAGGTTTTAAGACAAAAAAAATTTAAATCTACAGCAAACAAGCCAGTATTCTTACCGTTAATCGACCAAATGCAAATAGTCAGTAACAGAATATTCACTAGCGATTAACGTTTAAAAGAGTGTATTAAACGAAGCATACTATATTTTGAATTTTTGAAAGCTAAGTTTGGGTTTAACGCGATTCATGGTAAATAAAAGTTGGAGATATTGTTTTAAAATATATGTAATATACTCACTTATAGGTTCTTAATAAAAAAACTAAACCCCTTAATCTTATTAACTAAGTAATATGTCGATAATGTTTTTGAATGATTGCAATATTGCCTAGTTTTATTTTATCTTTACGCTATGATACCATTTTCACCCCCATATATCGACAAGGAGGTTATTGACGAGGTTGTGGACACGCTACAATCTGGCTGGATTACCACTGGTCCTAAAGTCAAGGCACTTGAAGAGGAAATAGCCGATTTTATTGGTATCCCCAATGTTCTTTGTGTAAATTCATGGACTTCAGGGGCTATTATGGTTTTGAAATGGCTTGGCCTTCAAGAAGGAGATGAGGTCATAATCCCGGCTTACACATATAGCGCAACGGCCCTGGCGGTAATTCACGCAGGTGGAAAGCCGATCATGGTCGATGTTGACGATGATTTCAACATGAATCCGGAAATGTTCAGGAATGCAGTCACCCCAAAGACGAAAGCCGTCATACCAGTCGATTTCGCAGGGTATCCATGTAAATATCAGGAGATTTATGATATTGCCAATGATTCAAAAGTCATACAATTATATAATCCTACATCGGATATCCAAAAAAAACTGGGTAGGATATTGGTACTTTCAGACGCAGCCCACTCTTTAGGAGCAAGGTATCAAAACAAAGGTATTGGTCATAAAGCCGATGTTGCCATTTTTTCACTACACGCGGTGAAGAATGTAACCACGGCAGAGGGAGGTGCTATTGCAATCAACATGCCTCTTCCTTTTTCCAATGAGGATTTATATGCCGATCTAAGGTTAATGACTTTAAATTGCCAAACAAAAGATGCTTATTCTAAATCCCAAGGAGGGAATTGGAAATACGATATAACAGGCCTTGGGATGAAAATCAACATGGCAGATTTGAATGCCGCTATGGGATTGGCGCAGATGAGGGTTTACCCCGAATTACTTCAAAGAAGAAAAGAAGTTTTTGAAAGATATCTGAAAAATTTTGAAAAGATCGACTGGATTATTTGTCCTAACATGCATTTCGAAGGGAAGGAATCATCATGTCATTTGTTTCCCTTGAGAATCAAAGGAATAACCGGAAATCAAAGGGATGCAATAATTCGAGAAATAACTAATTTGGGGGTTAGTGTAAATGTACATTTTATCCCTTTGCCTATGTTAACCTTTTTTAAGGGATTGGGTTACGATATTGCGGACTATCCTAAGGCATATGAAAATTTCATAACGGAGATAAGCCTACCTATATATCCCCAACTTACAGATGAAGAAATCAACAAAATAAGTTCATCTATAATTTCGTCATACGGTAAAGTAGTCGAAACATATGCAAAAATTGTAGGCTAGGAATGACCAGGGTTTTCGATTTTTCAACCTCATTGCTAGGTTTGATTATTTTATTTCCTGTTTTTCTGATAATTTCCGTTCTAATCAGGCTAGATTCAAAAGGGCCTACTTTTTATAAACAAAAAAGGGTAGGCAAAAACAATCGGGATTTTATGCTATATAAGTTCAGGTCCATGGGCGTAGGGTCTGACAAAAAAGGCCTTCTTATAACGGTCGGAAACGATGATACCCGAATAACCAAACTTGGTGGTTTTCTGAGAAAGTATAAGATTGACGAACTACCACAATTGATTAACGTATTTCTTGGTGATATGAGTTTGGTAGGTCCAAGACCAGAGGTTCGCAAATATGTAGATATGTATTCAAAAGAGCAGATGGAAGTTTTGAAAGTACGTCCCGGAATAACCGATACTGCATCGATTGCGTTTAGAAATGAAAACGAATTGCTTAAAGCCCAACCCAACCCTGAAGAATTCTATATAAACGAGGTGATGCCAAAAAAGTTAGCTCTTAATCTTGAATATTTGAAAAGACGAACTTTAATTACTGATATAGGGCTAATTTTTAACACCTTCGTAAAAATTCTTAAATAAAAAACCCCGTTCAATAAACGGGGGTTCTTTTCTATTTTTTTTGGAGTTTTACATCTTGACTACTTTGAATTCAGATCTTCGATTCACTTTGTGCTTTTCTTCGGTACATTTGACTCCATCGCTACATTCGTTCAATGGATGTTTTTCTCCAAAAGCCTTGGTTGTCAATCGTGTTGGATCAATGCCTTTACCAACGAGGTATGTCTTGGTTCTATCGACCCGTCTTTCGGAAAGCCATTCATTGTATTCAGCCGTGCCACGAGAATCGGCATGAGAAGCGATTTCCAACTGAAGGCCCTGGTTTTCCTCCAAAATAATGGAAAGACTATCAAGTACCGTTCTTGATTTTTTTGTCAGGTATGATGAGTTGAAGTTAAAGTAAACGAATCCGAGTGCGTTTATTTTTTCTTCTATCGCCCTTCTCTTGGCCATCTCCTCGTCTTTCTTGGCCTTTTCAATAGCGGCCAGTCTTGCGCTTTCTTTTTCTTTTGCCAAGCGTTCGGCCAAGGCGGCTTCTTCGCGCGCCCTATCAACTGCAGCAATCGAATCTTGTATTCGTTGCCTTTCTTGCTCCAAGGCATTTATCATGGCCAATTTTTCCTCTCCCTTTTTTGAAAGTCCCTTTTCAATTCCAAATTGGTAGACAACACCGGCAGCATGCTGAATATGATTCGTAACACCTTCACCTATTCCCCATTTTCCAGAAGAATTTAAATCGACACCCCATCTGTCGGAAAACCAAGTTCTAAAACCGACGACAGCATTATAGGTGCTTCTACCCATCTTATTGGCATCAGTGTATCCAAAGCCCACTCCAATATATGGGTCGAACCAAGCGGTTTCGCCTATAATCTTGTTGAGATCATAAGTAAGCCGAGCATCTACTCCAAAATAGCTGATATCCTCATTAATAATAGTACCATCTATTAAATTACCCTCTTTATATTTATTTATCGTTCCGATGGCCTCGAGGCCCAGTCCGTTTTTGAAATAGCGTCCAATACTAAGTCTTGATGGATATGGCACCATATTCCATTGTGAGTCGATTGCGAATAAATCATTGAACACATCGCCCGAGTCATCGACTGCGTTGAAACCTAGGCCAAGAATCCACGAGCTTTTGACAATACTGTCTTTAGAAGTAAGTTGTAAATCTTCTTGAGAAAAAGTGGAATTAATTGCAAAAATCACAAAGGCAAACGCCAATAACGTATAGTTCTTCATAGGTCAAGATTTTAGGGCTTATTAATTCCATAAAATTATGACCGATAGCTACTTACGACAAGCAAGTACTTTAAACGGCTTTTTTTTTCGTTAGATGGTAAAATAAACTTGAAATGTGCCTTATTTCTGGGATATAAAGTCAATTTGCTTATCGGTGAAAGGCATCTTATATACGTAGAAAGGACTAATAATAGTCGTGGAATTTGATTTGTCTTGGGCAATTCCACGATTTGCCTTAAATGCCAAATGGGTTGTTGTTTCCTCGATCAAAGAAATACTTGGCACCCCTTCTTTGTTTCCAGCCCCCCCACAATACACAATCACCATATCTTTGGAAAAATCAATCTCTGGTACCGGCAGACCGGGCTTACGGGTTCTATTGACCTTCGCAAAGAACTTTCTTAAGGACTTCTGATCCTTGATTATCAGCATCTCCTCCGTTTCGGTTCCGCTATAATTATCCTGTAGGATCAGGGTCAATGGGCCGTCACCGGCATTTTGATGGGAAGCACTTTTTTGTCCGTTGCAAGAAGCCATTATTAGTAATATCAGAATCAAAGAGTATCTCATGCCCAATCTAAGTGTATGATTTTTTAAGGCTTCTACTATAGGCCTGTTCGTAAACATCCTCATATAAAGGCAATACTTTCAATATATCGAACTTATGTGCGACCCGTACCGCGTTTTCCTTGAATTCTTCCAAAACGGTATCATCACTTAATATGCGCATGGCATTCTCGGACATTTCCCCTACATTTCCGACATCGCTCAAGAACCCTGTTACGCCTTGCACGTTCACTTCCGGAATTCCTCCCGTATTACTGGAGACGACCGGTACCCTGTTGACCATGGCCTCCAAAGCTGCCAGACCGAAACTCTCCGTCTCAGAAGGCAACAAGAACAAGTCAGAAAAACAAAGTATTCGATCTATTTCGTTGCTATTCCCGAGAAAAAGCACCTTGTCCGTTATACCGAGTTGTTCACACAATAATTCGGCACCTTCTTTTTCGGGCCCTTCCCCGACCATAATCAACTTAGCGGGAATTTTCTTCTGTATATTATTAAAAATATGAATTACATCAGGTATTCGCTTGACTCTTCTAAAATTACTGATATGTGTTATTATCCTTTCGTTTTCGTCGGCCATTAATGAACGTTGACAATCAGTAAACGACGGACTGTATTTCGTTTTGTCTATGAAATTGGGAATAACCTGAATCTCCTTTTTGATATCGAAAAATTGCAGTGTTCTTTCCTTTAGGTTTTTCGAAACAGCGGTAACAACATCCGATTGATTGATGCTAAAGGTTACGGCAGGTTTATAAAAGGGATGATTGCCCACTAGGGTGATGTCTGTGCCGTGCAACGTGGTTATCATTGGAATATGAATACCTTCTTCGGCCAACATTTTTTTTGCCATATATCCCGCATAGGCATGAGGAATGGCATAATGCACATGCAGCAGCTCGATTCCATATAACTTTATAGTATCTACCAACTTACTCGATAAAGCAAGCTCGTAGGGCTGATAATGAAAAAGTGGATATTCCGGAACATGTACTTCATGAAAATGAATCCTACTACTCAACAACTCCAAACGTACCGGTTGGCGGTAAGTCACAAAATGGACTTCATGCCCCCTGTTGGCCAAGGCTATGCCAAGTTCGGTGGCTACTACCCCGCTACCTCCGAAAGTAGGGTAACATACTATTGCTATCTTCATGCTCCAAATTTAGTGAAATACGATGGCTAAGTCGGGATAAGTTTTCCGTATTTACCCTTAAATACGTTAAGAATTAGTTAATGTCTCGATTCTGCATTAGTTGATTATCGCCTCGTAAATAGCATGCTGTATTCTGGTTCTGAGTCCGGTTTTTACCAATAGGGTATTCGATGCCGTAGGGTAGGTTCTGTTCGAAAGAAATACATAGACCAATTCTTCTTCCGGATCCGCCCATGTATATGTGCCGGTAAATCCGCTATGGCCAAAGCTCTTTCGAGATACACACTCACAGGCCGGGCCTCCACCGTTGGGGTCGGGCTTGTCAAAGCCTACACCTCTTCTGACCCTTCTATTGCAGAAGTAGCAGGTATTGAATTTTTTTACGGTACGCGATTCGAAAAATTTATGCCCTCCGTAATAGCCGTTCTGAAGGTACATTTGCATGATTTTTGCCACATCGTTGGCATTGCTGAACAAGCCAGCATGACCACCGACACCGCCCTGCATTGCGGCACCCATATCATGAACGTAGCCCTGGACTGTCTGATAACGATAATATTTATCGATTTCGGACGGAACAATCATGTTCTTCGGAAATTTTTCCAATGGATTATATGAAGTACGTGATGCCCCTAGCGGACCGTACAAAAAATCATTGGCCAATTGGTTCAAAGGTTCTTTATAGGTATCTTCAATGTATTTTTTCATTACATAATAAGCAACATCACTGTAACGATAACGATTGGATTTTAGCTCTTGACGACCTATTCTATCATATATTGAATCTTTATAAGCATCGGTCAAAAAGAGGTTATCGATTACCTTAATCGAAAAGCCATCGGAAGGGGTATTTCGATAAAATTCCTTTGAAGGTTTTCTTTGCTTGTCTAGGGTACTGACGTAAAACGCTATCCAAGAAGGAAGCCTCCCATAATGTGAAAGTGCCTTTAGAACAGTAACATTTTTCAGTTCGGTACTTGCGTATTCGGGCACCAGTTCTTGAAATGTGTCGTTCAGTGCGATCTTTCCCTCCTCTTCCATCTTCATTATTATCGGCAATGTGGCCAATATTTTTGTCAAGGATGCCAAATCGTAGATATACTCAGGACCGATATCCGATTCTGACTCGTAAGTGGGTTTTCCAAAACTTTTGTTATAAACTACCTTGCCCTTTCTGGCGACCAGTACCTGTGCACCGGGATACATCAGGGAGTCGAGCCCATCATGAACCAATCTGTCCACTTCGGCCAATTTGGTACCACTCATTCCCACACGCTCGGGAATACTATATCCAAGGCGTTTCAAGGACTCCAACTTGATATTGGTTCCAACGGGAAAATCCTTATTCGCACTTACAGGAAGAACTCCCTTGGCCGGAATTGCTCCAAAAATCAATTGTGCCGTTTTCCTTTGGGCCAATTCGCTATTCTGATAACCTACCACTACCCCATCGATATTAGTGAACGAATCGATCTGCAAAAGCGAATAGGGCTTTGTAAAAACCGACAAAATGAGATTTGAACTTCGCTCTTTGGCAATTTCCTCCAACCAGAACAGCTCATTTTTCGAAAACTCATAGGGTTTCCACGGGCTTTCATTGCTTTTATGAAGGCCAATAATAACAAGGTTATAATCCTTTAATTTCGCTTTCAGCGTTGCAATGTCTTTACCGTTTACTTGGTCCACATCGGTATATTTCCGCATTTCCGAAATAAACGGTTCGTTAGGGGCATCACCAAATTTGACGTAGGCTATCTTCTTGTTTTCCAACTTTTTGATCCCCATCAAGTAAAAATTGTTCTTAACGACCGTTATGGCGTTTTCAATGGCTTCCTCATACACCAAATCGTCTTCGACCGTGTTCAGGTCCTCTTTCAAATTGTCAAGGTCAACGAATCGCTTTTTATTCAGGCCGACCTTGTATTTCGCCTTCAATATTTTCTTTACCGAACTGGCCAAACGTTCTTCGGTAATTCTTCCTTTTTTATAGGCCTTTAATAGTTTGTCTTTGGCTTTTTCAAGTTCGGTCGGCATCAAAAGAATGTCATTTCCGGCCAAAAAAGCTTCCAGTTCTACCTCCCCGTTCTTACCATGGTCGGCAGCACCTTTCATGTTAAGCGCATCGGTAAAGACAAGACCCTTGAAGTTCATTTCTTCCTTCAAAAGTCCTGTAATTATCTGTTCGGATAAGGATGATGGAAGGTCTTTCTTGAGTTCAAGGCTAGGAATGCCCAAATGGGCCACCATCACGCTGCTCAGGCCAGCTTCGATGGCCTTTTTGAAAGGGTAGAGTTCTATACTGTCCAATCGTTTTTTTGTAAAATCGAGAACTGGTAGGGCATGGTGCGAATCGGTAGCCGTATCCCCATGGCCCGGAAAATGTTTTCCACTGGTCAACACTCCCGCCCTTTCCATGCCCTTGACCATGGCGACGCCCTTTCGGGCCACATTCTCGCGATTTTCACCAAAAGAACGGTTTCCGATTATAGGATTCTCGGGATTGATATTAATATCCAGAACCGGCGCAAAATTAATGTGTACCCCCAATCGTTTGGCATGCTTGCCTATGCGGTAGCCCACCTTCTCGACAATGGAATCATCTGAAATAGCGCCCAAGGTCATATTCCACGGGAAGGCATAGGTAGAATCAAGACGCATTGCCAATCCCCATTCGGCATCCATTCCTATCAACAACGGTGTTTTAGAGGCTTCTTGATATTCGTTGGTCAATTTGGCCTGCGCCACCGGACCTCCTGGCAAAAAAATAACCCCGCCAATATGATGTTCTTGAATAAGGGTCTTAATTCTGTCAGTGCTATTCTTTTTTTCCTTAGAACCAACGCTGACCATGAAAAGTTGCCCTACCCTTTCATCCAAGGACATTGCATTATACTGCACATCTACCCAATTTTGCTGAAGAAGGCTATCGCTAGCCACCAAAGGGTCTTTCTGGGCTTGGGCGACGACCATCAAAAAAAATAGAGGGAAAAAAGTAAAAAAACGCATATAAAATTGGTCTATGGAAATAACTTAAAACCGTATTGATTATTGCACTTTATCGGATTTTTCAAGAAATACCATCAAATTTTCAATTATCATACCAAAAGTGGGTCACATAAATCGGGCATGCCAGCTTTCTGAAGCAGGAACCTCCCAATTTTCAAGATATTCAAGCTTGTTAGTCACGAGATTGTTGAAAACGACCGTGTTTTTTGACACAGCTTTTTGACGTGCCATTTTCTTAAAATCGGCCAAGGGCTTATAGGCAATGAAATCACCCTGCTTATAGGATACGTTCATTTTGTCAAGTAGTTCCAAATCATATTTCTTCTCCAAACCCTGTATGAAATGTACCGAAGCATCGATAGAACATCCAGAGGCCAAAGTTTTTGATTGGTCTAGTGCCAAAATGATAAAACGTTTGTACCGAATCTCAAAGCCCGCTTCTAACTCACTGCCGTGTGCCGTCCATTCGTCGATAAACTCGCTCAAAGATCGTTCAACCTCCTGTAATTCGGCATCGGAAAAACTTCTACTGGCCTGATATATCCACACACGGGATTCATCGGGAAGCGTATTAAAATCTACTAACATAATCCTTTTTTTGGGGTGACCTAGTAAACTGCCTCGGTGCAAGCGCAAAAGGCATTTATTAGGAATTTACTTTTTGATTTCGAGGCAAGCCCCGGAACACTTTGCCTGCCTGCAAATTTAAATCTCGATTATCGATTAAAAGTCATTATCAAAGATCTTCAGCGTTCGCTATAAGTTCGGCAATGTCCATTACTTGAACGGCGGTCTCTTTTTCTTTATTCTTGACACCATCGGTCATCATCGTATTGCAAAAAGGGCAGGCCGCCGCAATAATCTCGGGTTTTGTATCAAGTGCTTGCTCTGTACGTTCTATATTGATGTCCATGTCCCCTTTTTCTGGTTCCTTGAACATCTGTGCACCACCGGCCCCGCAACAAAGTCCTTTCTTTTTGCAATTTTTCATTTCGACCAGTTCGGCATCCAGTTTTCTTATCAAATCTCTCGGTGCCTCATAAACATCGTTTGCACGGCCCAAATAACATGGGTCATGATATGTTATCCGCTTTCCTTGGAATTTTCCTCCTTCCATTGAAATCCTTCCTTCCTCCAATAACTGCTTCAAGAACTGCGTATGGTGAACTACCTCATAATTTCCACCAAGGCCAGGATATTCATTTTTTATGGTGTTAAAGCAATGCGGACATCCTGTCACCACTTTCTTTATTCCATAAGCATTCATTACCTCAATATTCGCGACCGCCTGCATTTGAAACAGGAATTCGTTGCCCGCCCTTTTTGCCGGATCGCCCGTACAACTCTCCTCCGTGCCAAGTACGGCAAAAGCAACATTGGCTTTGTTCAAAATTTTGACAAAAGCCTTGGTAATCTTTTTTGCCCGGTCGTCAAAACTACCTGCACAGCCCACCCAAAATAATACCTCTGGTTGTTTTCCTGCGGCGAAAAGTTCGGCCATAGTCGGTACTTTCAGCATATTTTCCATAGCGTATTACCTTTTCATTCTTGGCTCCAATTAAGCCGGTCCATTTGATTGAAGGGCCAAGGAGCGCCATTGTTTTCTATATTGCCCATCATATTGTTCAGTTCGGTCGGTGCGGCCGATTGTTCCATAACAAGAAATTGTCGCATATCCATGATAATCGAAAGGGGGTCGATACTGACGGGACAAGCCTCTACACAGGCATTGCACGAAGTACAGGCCCAAAGTTCTTCACGCGTTATATAATCGTCGAGAAGCTGTTTTCCGTCATCGACAAATTGCCCATTATTTGCCTCTAGATTCTTACCCACTTCCTCAAGCCTATCCCGCGTATCCATCATTATTTTCCTGGGGGAAAGCTTCTTTCCTGTCAAATTCGCCGGACATTCGCTGGTACACCGTCCACATTCCGTACAGGTGTAGGCGTTCAGAAGCTGCAACCAGGAAAGGTCTTGCACATCGGAAGCCCCGAACTTTTCGGGCATCGGTGCATCTTCGGCCGGTGCGGCAAAAGGATCGGCGGACGGATCCATCATCAATTTGACTTCTTTAGTCACCGCATCCAGGTTTTTAAACCTTCCCTTTGGGCCCAATTTTCCAAAATACGTGTTCGGAAATGCCAATAAAATATGTAAGTGCTTCGAATAGTAGAGGTAGTTCAAGAAAAATAATATTCCTAAAATATGGAGCCACCAAGCTGCCCGTTCTATCATAATCAATGTTGGAATGTCCATTCCATCAAAAAAACCTGCGATATAGCCGCTTATGGGAAATGCCCCTGCTTGAACATAATGTTCGGCCCCTAACTGCTGTAATTTGAAATCGGTGGCGTTCATGATCAGAAACAAGATCATCAAGATCATTTCTATGTAAAGGATAAGATTACCATCTTTCTTTGGCCATCCATTCATTTCAGGTTTTACAAAGCGTCTCAGTTTGACGATGTTTCTGCGGATCCAAAAAACCGTTACGGCAAAGATTACCAAGAAGGCTAATACTTCAAAAGAGGCGATCAGAAAATCGTATAATTTTCCTAAAGGGGCAAATACCCTATGGGTGCCGAAAAGTCCATCGATAACAATTTCAAGGACTTCAATATTGATAATTATGAATCCGATATAAACAATGACGTGCAGTAAACCAGGAATAGGCCTGACGACCATTTTAGTCTGCCCGAAAGCAATACGAAGCATATTATTCCACCGCTTGGGCTTGTTATCGCCAACGTCGATGTCTTTTCCCAATTTAATGTTGCGGGCAAGACGTTTAACGTTTTTAACGAAGAACGCAATCGCACCGACAAACACAAGAGCAAATAAAATATTGGGGATGTACTGCATTTAGTTGTCCTCTATTTTCTCTGCCGGATCATCTTCCGGAACGGTGTATTCCTTCTGTTTCTTCCCAAAGACCGATACATTGACATAACGTTTCGGATTCAAACGGAAATCCTGTAACAACAGATCCAATTCCCGTGAAGCGCTGCTAAGATTATTATAGAGTTCTTCATCTTTCATCAGTTTGCCCAATGTACCATCACCTTGATCGATACGTGCCAAAATATTGTCCAAATTGGCCACCGTTGATTCCAAACTTGCCAATGTTCTTCCCAAACCAGCGTTATTCAGCGAATCGGAAAGTTTCGCAAAATTGTTCGTAAGCTCCCTAAAATTTGTCAGTGAACTGTCCAATTTGCCTTTGTTGTCCTTTAAAAGGTCATTAAGTAAAGCCGCACTGCCCTGCAGGCTTTTCATCAATTGACTCAAACCGGAAATACTTTCGCGAAGATCTCTTTTGGTAGCGGCGTCCAAAACTTGGTTCACGTTCATCATCAAAGAATCGGCATTCGTCACGGCACCCTCCACCTTATTTTTCAACGGATTAAGGCTCGACTGTACCAATTCGGTAATTCCCGGTCTAGTACTCGTGGTTAAAGTGTCTCCCGATTTTGCAACGGGAGCACCGTCAAAAACTGGCATGATTTGAATACCCTTGCCCCCTATAATACCTGTATCGAAAAGTTCGGCCTTACTATTTTTCGAGAATTCAAAATCATTGTTCACTGTAAAGGTGACCAAAAGATCCCCGGATTGATCTTTGAACCTTATATTGTTGACCGTGCCGACCGCTAGTCCGTTGATGGAAACCTGTGTTCCGGCCTGTAGTCCCCCTACATTTTGATAAACGGCATACAACGTTTTGCTGTTGTCGAAAAGCGGTGTCGACTTGAGGTAGCTAAACCCTAAGATAAATAAAAGAATACCCCCGATAACTATAATTCCGGTCTTGACTTCCCTAGATAATTTCAATGGATTGATTTTCTGTTCTTAACAAAATTATGAATAATATTGAGATGGAAAATTATTCGTTTAGGTATTTACGTGCCTCTTTTACCGCGATGCGCTTACCATCTTTGTAGGCCACAATGTAAGAAGTCGGATAACCCTTCGAATCGGCATTCGACTTAAGTGTTTTTGCTTCTTCATAAGTTGCCGCATTACCATACATATACCGGAATAGATTTTTGACCGGCTCTTTTGAAAGCGTATCGAGGCCATTGAAGTTTGTAGGTTCAAGTGGAATGACCTGAGAACTGGCCAAGAGCTGTACCTTAAAAATAACCTGCGGGACTTCATCAGGCTTTTTTTCATTGGTGGAATCCACATCTATGGGATTGATATTGGATTCTTCGGCAACGGATTCTTTTTCAGGTTCTGTTTCTTCGGCTTTTTTTGCAGCTTCTTCGTCTTTTCGCTTTTGGGCCAGTGCTGCCAGCTCTTTCCTTTTTACCTCTTCTGCCAACCTATCCTTTTCGGCTTGAGCCTCCTGGGCCTTTTTGGCTTCATCGGCTAGACGCTCTTTTTCGGCCAGTTCATCCTTTGCTTTTTGAGCCGCTTGCTCAAGACGTTCTTTTTCAAGCTCTGCTTCCTTTGCCTTTCTGGCAGCCTCTTCATCCTTTCTCTTTTGGGCCAGTGCCTCCAATTCTTTCTTTTTCTCTTCAATGGCGATCCGATCTCTTTCGGCCTGATCTGCTTTTGCCTTTTCGGCGGCCAATGCTTCTGCTTCCTTTTGGTCGTTTTCGACAGTTTTTATGGTGCTTTCACTTTCAGTCCTCGGAGTTGGTTCCGGTGTATTCGAAGCGATCAGACGCGTCGCATTCGATCGGATACCCGAACGATATCTTAAAATCGCATCCGCAATCGCCGCACCCATTTCGGATTGACCCTTACTGGAATTCAGATACGCCCCTTCGGACTTGTTCGTCAAAAAACCAGTCTCGATAAGCACACTGGGCATAAAGGTCTGGTGCAAGACAATAAATCCGGCCTGCTTCACTTCCCTGTCCTTTCTCTTGAGTTTTCCCGCAAAATTCTCCTGTATATTTTTTGCCAAGGCTATACTTTGGTCAAGAAACTCCTCCTGCATGATGGTCAAGCCTATTACCGACTCAGGTGAGTTAATATCATAATCGGCATACCTTGTCTCATAATTGTCTTCCAAATAAATGACCGAGTTCTCTTTTTTGGCAATTTCGAAGTTCTGTTTGTTCGCATGGAGACCCAAAACAAAGGTACCCGCCCCGTAGGCATCCGAGGTGTGCGAATCGCAATGTACGGAAACGAAAAGATCCGCATTCGCCTTGTTCGCTATCTCTCCCCTCACATATAAGTCAACAAAAGTATCGTCATCACGAGTGTATATTACCTTTATGTTCGAGTTTTGCTTGAGAATCGAACCGACGCGTAGCACGATGTTCAATGCGATGTTCTTTTCTAGGTATCCATTGCCCAGATTCCCGGGGTCATGTCCCCCGTGACCGGCATCCAAAACGACTACGAATTCATCATCATTTTCTTGATAGGCATAGCTATTGGCAGTATAAAATAGTAAATGGATGAATATAAAAAATGGGATAAAAAAAGAAGGTTTCCACTTCATTTTTAGCAGTTTTTTGGGGAAGCTCACTAAGGTTAAATTTATTGTAATACCCTATTACGGGAACAAAAAATATATGTAAGTTTGACTTCCTAAATAGCGATAAGTATCAGTATCGACAAGAAAGCCAAACCTTCACAAAAATAGGATATCTAGCTTTGCAATCAAACAAACATCTTTTACTTTTCCTATTTCTACTTGTTTTTAGTGTGCTTTCAATGTCTGCGCAAGAGGACAAAATCATCTCCTTGCCCATAAAAGTCCAGAAAGATTCCATTACGGCCCCATTGTTCCCGGCATCCGAAATCGATACGGTTAAAACGGATTCCATCGTGTCGGATTCGGTAAATGGAAAACCATCCTTGCTGTTGGGAAAAATAAAGTACAAGGCAAAAGATTATGTGAAATTGAGCCAAAAAGATCAAAAAATCTACCTCTATAATGAAGCCGAAATATACTATCAAGATACGGAGCTAAAGGCAGGCATAATCATTCTAGATTATGTAAAGAACGAAGTGTATGCCGGACGCCTCAAGGACTCACTTGGCAATTATTCGCAACTTCCCTTTTTTAAACAAGGGGACAACGAGGTGATACCTGATTCCATACGGTTCAATTTTGATACCCAAAAAGCCCTGATTTGGAATTCCAGAACCGAGCAGCAGGCAGGTCTGGGGTCTTTGGGCGGTGATAACATGAAAGTATATGCCGAGATTACCAAGAAAGAAAACGATTCGGTTTATTTTCTCCATGAAGGTAAATTGACAACCTCGACCGATACGATAAACCCCGATTACTATATTCGGGTGAGAAAGGCCAAATTTGTACCGAAGAAGAAAGTAATCGCAGGGCTGAGTAATCTTTATATTGCAGACGTACCTACACCGATCGGGTTGCCATTTGCCTATTTTCCACTTTCGGTGGGAAGAACCGCAGGACTGATAATGCCTACATTCGGTAACGATCCCGATCGAGGTTATTTTTTGCAGCAAGGCGGTTATTATATTCCGATCGGTGATTATGCCGATCTCACCGTTACCGGAGATTTCTATACCAACGGCAGTTATGGCTTTCGTACCCAATCAGTCTATGTCAAACGCTATAAATATCGCGGCAATGTAAACTTCAGGTACGAAAATCTAGTCGCAAGTCAAAAGGGTTTCAGTGACTATAGCCGAAGTACCATTTGGAATCTTCAAATGTCACACTCCCAAGACACAAAGGCCAGCCCGAATTCACGCTTTTCGGCATCCGTCAACCTTGGGAGTAGTTCGTATTACCAAAGTTCCTTATTGCAGCAGAACCTGCCCAATACCCAAAACAATACCTTAAGTTCATCCATCTCGTATTCAAAAACCTTCCCCGCCTATCCTTCGGTGAATATGAGTCTAACGATGACCCATAGCCAGAATACAAGTGCCAATGCCCCAGAAGATAACATAGATATGACCTTACCTACCTTTCAGGCAAGTTTGGAGCGAATTTATCCCTTTGCAAAAAAGGACGGCATCAAGAAAGGTATTATCCAAAACATAAACTTTCAATATGATGTAAATGCACAAAACCGGCTTAAGACCAATGATGAGGACTTTTTGACCGGCGCAATGTTCGACGGGGCCAGAGTAGGCGCTAGACATCGTATACCCTTAACCACAAATTTCAAAGTCGCAAAGTTCTTTAGTGTAAGCGTGGGGGCCAACTATGAGGATATTTGGACACTCGAAACCTACAAAAAGAGATTTGATGCGACTGTAGGCGAGAACGGTGCGGTCGTGAGGGACACCATCAAAGGTTTCGATCGATTCAACAAGTATGGGCTCAGTGCAAGCGTAGGCACAACGGTCTACGGTACGTTTAATTTCGGGGAGGATAAAAAAATTCAGGCCATTCGCCATGTGATGAGGCCAAGCCTGAGTTATGGCTACGCGCCTTCTTTCGAGCAATTCTATGACGAATATCTCGATGCTAACGGTAATGTCGTTCAATACAGTAGGTTCGAGGGTACGCTTAACGGGCAGCCTAGTTTGGGCAAATCGAACAGTTTGAGTTTTTCGCTGGCGAATACGCTCGAAGCCAAAGTACGGGATAAAGATTCTACCGCGACCGAAGCGAAAAAAATATCTATTTTAAACAACTTTAATGTTTCGACCGGCTATAACTTCGAGGCGGACTCATTGAAAATAAGCCCGTTAAGTGTCAACGGCGGCACGAGCATACTCAATAAGAAAATGTCGATAAATTTTTCCGCAGGTCTAGACCCCTATGCCATCGACAACAACGGCAGGCGTATCAACACCTTTAATATCGATAATGGCGGAAGTTTGTTGAGGCTCACGAGGGCGAACTTCAATGTTGGATATTCGATAGATAGCAAAACCTTCGGCAAAAAGAAAGAAGAGGAAGAAGAGGAATCCGGTGAATTCGATTATGTGGCCCAAAGCGGAGGCCGAGACGATGACCTTTTTGGTAAGGCCGATGATTTCTATGATACCCGAAATAATGAAGATCGCTCCAGAAATTCGGATGATGTCGATAATCCGGCTTGGGGAACCAAGATTCCATGGAATTTTCGCCTAGCCTATTCGGCAAGTTATTCGAACTCGGCCCGGCAAAATGAATTTAGTAGTCACTCGCTCATGTTTTCCGGTGATATCGAATTATCTCCTCGATGGAAGGTAGGTGGCTCTTCAGGTTATGATTTCAAGAACAAGGGCTTTACCTTGACCCAACTTCGCTTTGAGCGCGACCTTAAAAGTTTTAATATGAGGTTCACTTGGTCTCCCTTCGGTCGATACGAGCGTTGGTACTTTTTCATAGGCATCAAAAGTTCGATCCTTAAGGACCTTAAATGGGAAAATAGAAGTCAACCGGCAAGAAGATAGAACAAATGACAGAGCTGTAATTAGAATTGAAAAAGTCTGAACGGGTCCAATTAAAAAGGATAACATTAATCAATCGACAATGAAGAAAATAATTAACACGCAAAATGCCCCTGCCCCTATCGGCCCTTACAATCAAGCTGTTTTGTATGGGAACACGCTCTATATTTCCGGACAGATACCCATCGATCCAAAAACAGGAAATCTTGTGGAAAATGACATTAAGAAAGAAACCAAACAGTCAATGGAAAATCTAAAAGCTATCTTGATCGAGGCGGGAATGACCTTTGAAAATGTTGTCAAAACATCAATATTTCTTAACGATATGACCCAGTTTTCTCAAGTCAATGAGGTTTACGGAACTTATTTCGATACCGAAACCGCACCTGCCCGCGAAACTGTTGAGGTAGCGAACCTTCCCAAGTTCGTCAACGTTGAAATCTCGATGATCGCGATCAAATAGTTTCCCTGTGGAATTCGACGAGCCCGTCGATTGGGCGTTGCCGGATAACCCCTGCCACGAGGTCATTGCGTTCAAGAACTGCGGCCAGTTCTTCCCGTAAAAAATAAGCAATGCTTCCTACGAAGTGGATCGGCACCTTGGTTGCCAGCTCAAATTGCATCACGTGATTGTTGATGAACTGTTGAAGGCCTTTGTCGATTACGCCCTTGCAATAGGGGTGGTCTTTGTTCTCTATTAAAAATCTGGCAAAAGTTGCCAGATACGTATTCGGATTTGGCTGCTTGTACAAATTCTCCTTAATAACATCGGGGTCGAGATTATACTCTTTCGCGAACTTGATCGCCAAATCTTGAGGCATTTTGTGATAATAATAGTCGCGAATCAACTTTCTTCCGAAAAAGTTTCCACTTCCATCATCCATCGGTATATATCCCAATGAGATTACCTTTTGAAAAAGTTGATGTCCGTCATAATAGCTGCAATTGGAACCCGTACCCAAAATACACACAATACCCTGATGACCGACCTTTGTAGTCGAGTATATAGCTGCATAAGTGTCTTCTCTAACCGTCGCTTTTGCTTTCGGGAAAAAATCCTTGAATATCTTTTTAAGGAATTTGCGCATGCGTTCGGTACCGCACCCTGCACCATAGAAAAAAAGTTGGGTGATTTTATCCCTGTTCTTTGACAGTTCGAAATTGTTGGCCAAACGGTCTTCTATAACCTCCTTGGTCAACACCTCGGGACTAAGGCCAAGGGTTTGTGTCAAAAACAATTGGTTTCCTTTATTGTCCAAGGCAATCCAATCGGCTTTGGTCGCCCCGCTATCAACGATCAATATCATAAGCCTATACTTAAAAAAGTTTTCCTTAAGCCATCATTAACGGATAAAATGACGGAGCTTAAGGAAAACCATCTTTGCATTTTGATTTTTCTACAAGCTGGCAACGTGTTGAATCAAATCGGCCATTTTGTTCGAAAAGCCCGATTCATTGTCATACCAGTTGATCAACTTGAAAAATTGGGGATTCAATTCAATACCTGCTCCTGCATCGAAAATACTTGTGCGAGGGTCGCTAACGAAATCTTGGGAAACCACAGCTTCCTCGGTGTAACCTAGAATACCTTTCAATTCTCCTTCAGAAGCCGATTTAAAGGCCTTTTTAATTTCGTCGTACGATGTTTCTTTTTGCAAACGAACGGTCAAATCGACCACCGACACATCCGCAGTAGGTACCCTGAACGCCATTCCGGTAAGTTTTCCTTCCAATTCGGGAATAACTTTTGTGACCGCCTTGGCAGCACCTGTAGAAGCGGGTATAATGTTGAGCATCGCACTTCGGCCACCGCGCCAATCTTTCTTGCTCGGCCCATCAACGGTCATCTGTGTGGCCGTTGTGGCGTGCACCGTAGTCATCAATGCTTCCTCGATTCCAAAGTTATCATGCAAAACCTTAGCCATCGGCGCCAAACAATTGGTCGTACATGAGGCATTCGACACAATGGTATCCGAACTTTTTACATTCTTATGGTTAACACCCATCACGAACATTGGTGCATCTTTGGAAGGCGCCGATATCACTACTTTTTTAGCACCTCCGTCGATATGGTACTGGGCGGTTTCCAAAGTGGTGAAAATTCCGGTACATTCTGCAACAATCTCTGCTCCGACAGCATCCCACTTGATATTTTTTGGGTCACGCTCGGCCGTTATACGAACGGTCTTACCGTCTACGATAAGGTTGCCATCCTTTACGTCGACAGTTCCATCAAATTTACCATGCACCGAATCATACTTCAACAAATAGGCCAGATGTTCGACGTCAAGCAGGTCATTAATGGCCACTACATCTATATCATCCCTTTTGACCGTTGTTCTAAAAACCAGCCTTCCTATTCTACCAAATCCGTTAATTCCTATTTTCAAGTTTGCCATTTTTATCCTTTTAAATTAAAATTATGTTGTCATTATTTCAGAGACCCTAATAAGTTCTTTGTCCATTTTCGATGTACCCTTGATCGCCTTGTCAATTGGCGTCAAGATGAGTTTGTTGTCACGAACACCTACCATGAGGTTCGTTCTACCTTCCAATAGCGCCTCGACGGCTTTAACACCCATTCTACTGGCCAATACCCTATCGTAGCACGAAGGAGCGCCCCCACGCTGCATATGGCCCAATACGGAGACCCGTACATCATAAATGGGCAAGTGTTCCTCGACGTATTCCTTAAGCTCAAATACATTCTTACCTGTTTTGTCGCCTTCGGCCACAATAACGATACTTGATGATTTTCCCGATTGCTTACTTCGTTTCAACGACTCAAGAAGACGGTCGAGCCCCCTATCCTCTTCGGGAATCAGTATTTCCTCGGCACCGGCCCCAACACCCGCATTCAAGGCGATATGACCAACATCACGGCCCATGACCTCAACAAAGAAAAGTCTATTATGGGAACTAGCGGTATCCCTTATTTTATCAATGCAATCAACGACCGTGTTCAACGCAGTATCAAAACCTAAGGTAAAAGAGGTGCCGAAAATATCATTATCGATCGTGCCGGGAATTCCGATCATCGGAAAACCATATTCCCTATTGAAAATCATTGCGCCCGTAAAACTACCATCGCCCCCAATGACCACCAAGGCATCGATTCCTTCCGCCTTAAGTTGCTCGTACGCTATTTTTCTTCCTTCAGGAGTTCTGAAATCATCGCAACGGGCAGATTTTAAAATGGTACCCCCTTTATTGATTATATTGTTCACACTCCTAGCGTCCATAGGCTTGAAATCGCCTTCAATCATGCCTTGATATCCTCTGAATATACCGACACAGTCCACTTTCATATAGGCACAGGTACGAACCACGGAGCGTATGGCCGCATTCATCCCTGGAGAGTCACCACCAGAAGTAAATACACCTATCTTTTTAATCGTTGAAGCCATCGAAAATTTTAAGCTAGCAAAATTAACAAACTAATTCGAATAATAGAACTCTTGAACCCATTATTGATGGCATAATATCATCTATAATCAGGCCTCAAACGATTTCGTTGGGAATTTATGGTCGGAGCACGGAAGATCCTAACAAAATATTGTTTTTTCGTTCCAAAAAATCAAAGTCCTTTGGACTTTTCATAGAAACGTAAAAGACTGTCCTTACCCATAACGGACGATGGCTCACCTTGCGGCAAGGGCAGTTCGTCTTTTTCTTCATTCTTTTTGCCGAAAACCTTGTTCCATAATTCTTTAAAGCTATTGAAGTCGACATCATAGGAAAGTCCGGTACCCTGAGTCGAGCCCTGACGGTCGGCCAAATATTCTTGAATCTCACTTTCCCTGCTAAAGAACTTCATACTCAAGGTACCTTCTTCGTTCAATAAAACCTGTACCTCAAAATCGCCGGCTATCACGGTTTCGCTTGCCCCTCCCACGGGAACACCAACCTTTCCATTCAATAGGATTCGGTCGCTAATCTGTGTTGAAACAGTAACCCCGAGTCTGTCATCGGTCTCGAAATCAGCGAGATAATTACTACCTTGTTCATATGAAATACCGAGATTGAACTTATCGTTGTTACCCCCCAATACTTGATTCAGGATACTGGATGCCGATTGGATCAAATTACCGGTTACCGCTTGGGCGTTCAAACCATTCTGGTCATTTACAAACGACCCTTGAGCCAATAGAAAAATAGCATTCTTCTCAACTATTTCAGGGTCTTGCAATCGATATTCCAATTCGGTCTGTACGATGGAGTTTGTACCCGGGAATTCGATATCAAACTGAATATCAGGATTTTCAAGCTCATTGGTCAGGTTAATGACGACATCGGTAGCAATTCTTCTGTTGTAGCCTGTATTTTCAAGCAAGGGTGCAGGATTGGCGTTCAAAGAATACACTGCCTTCATATTCAATTGGGCCTTCAAGGGATCTCCCAACCAATAAATACTTCCACCTGGTTCAACGGTAAATGTTTTATTGATGATATTGCCGAATTTATAATTGAACTCTCCTGTTACCACAGCGAATTCACCATTCATTTCAAATCGGTCCCTAGTATTTATCCTCATGTTCATCAATCCAATGCCAGTGCCTTTTAGATTGCTTCCCGTTTTTCTATCGGTTACGATCTGCACCTCGGCCTCGGGCGTTATATCAAGGTTGAACTCAAGTTCAAGACCTTCGACATCGTCAAGCGTCCGTTGCTCCTCTATGGTCTTGACATCATTTTTTTCTATGAAGTTTATAAAGGAATAATCGCCGACCGTAGCCACATCGCTTAACGGAATTTTCAAGGAAGTGCCGCGCGCAGTTTCACCGTCAACCACAATGTTCAAAGCCTTGGTCGAACCAAATATCCGTCCTTTTCCCCTCAAAAATCCGGTACCATAGTATAACTCTTCTTCATCGAATTCCGTATTTAAAATCAACAAACGATTTCCTTTTGTATCAATATTCAGGTTCAAGGTCCAATCTTCAAAAAAGGAATGGGTAATCGTGCCGTCTAAAGTCGCCTTGGTGTTGTACACAACATCAGTTAGATTGATATTGACAAACTCAAAAGATTGATTTTTTAGATTGACCCTCGAATTTGGTGCAAAACTATAGTCCACGTTAAGGTATGGCACACCCAGACCTGCATTGTCAAGTGTAAGAATACCACTAAAATCAGGGTTTTTAATATTGCCCTTTAACCTCGCATTTCCGTTGAGGTCACCACGAATATTCGATATGACACCTTCTCCCAAGGGGCTAAAAGGTTCTAGGTCAAAATCGGCAAAATTGGCCAAAAGATCCGCTTCGGGTTCTTCCCCTTGGTTCAAAATCTTACCGGCTACCCCGAATTTTTCCTTTCCGGCTTCGGTAATCTGGGCATTCACTATAAACTCTGTAAGGTCACGATTTCCAGCAATACCAATGGTCAAATCACCCATTCGCATGTCGTTAATGGAAAAATCTTCGACTGCCAAATTCGAAGAGGGAAGATACACTCCATCTTTTTGAAAAATATTGAGGGTTCCGTTCACTTCTCCTTGCAATTTCAAACTATCAATGGCTGGCGTAATCTTATTCAACGAAACTATCTTAAACTGCAATTGAAGGTCTTTAAAGGTAGAATCCGCCAACTGCCCGTTCAACCGAATCTGTTCTTGAACGTTATTGTTCATGACGATTTCCTCGATTGTAATACTGTCCAAGGTTCGGTTCACGATCACCTTATTGTGATTATTACCGTCTTTGTTGAGCACCCATGTATTCCCCTTAAAACTTACATCCGATTTTTTAAGTCCTATTACCGACTTGTTTTCCGCATTAAATGTGTGATAAAAATTGATGTTATAGCTATCATTGAGCGCACTACCTCCTTTGAATTCCGTTCTAAAGAATAACGTATCCTTTAAAGTGGTGTTGATCAATTGAAAGTCTTTTACGTCATAATATTTGGTCTTCATGTCACCTACAGAAACGAAGGTATTGTAAAGCGGGTTTTTATTATCTACCCGCACCTCAATGCTATCTGCCGAATTACCGTAAGCCTCTATACTGGGTGATTTGAAATTCAGTTTGAAATCACCTTCATCGGCTATGATATTGCCACGAATAAAGGTGTTGGGGTCAAACTTTACCTCAGGAAAAAACACATCAACGATTTTGTTATATATCTTAAAATTGAATGCGAGTGTCTGACCATCGGAAATTTCAAACGGTCTGTAATTCGTATAAATGCTCCCCAACGAATTCTGGACTAGCTTACCCAGTTCCTTGACCTTGAAATTTCCTTTCATGTACCCCGTAATAATATCGGGAGAGTTAATGTCTATGGTACGTATCGAATCATTTTCGAATGTCGACGATACCTGAAAATCTTCGAAGTAATATGTATCGTTCTTGTTCTCAAAAATGGTTTTCGTGAACTTGATGTCTCCGGCCAAATTGTCAAGGGTATTTCCCGAAACATTCATATTGACATTTCCCTTGAAAATCGACACGCTGTCGTTTATGAAGTTCAATCTTTTAAGATCGGCATAATCTACCGATGCTATAAAATTAAAGTCGTTACGGTCCCTAGCGAAATCGGCCAATCCTTTAAAGGTGAATTTTAGATTTTCATCGTTGCTGACCAAGGTGCCATCGAACAATTGTTCTTTTAATATTCCCGATACTTTAACATCTTTATACTCATAGTTATTGAAGTTCACGGAATAGACTTCCCCAATGACCTCGGTATTCAGGCTTTGTTGTACAAAACCCTTTCCTTCGACGTTAAAATCCAAAGTTGTCCTTCCCAATCTTCGATTTTCTACCAAACTTCCCAGATCAAAATCTATCAGCGAAAGAAAACCTTTATATTCCGCATCATCGATATGATTGAAATTCGAGATGTTCAAGTCGAAATAGCTGTTGCCCAATGCAGTATTCAAATTGGCCTTGGCATCGACCGATGTTTCGGTAACGACGGCATCGCCCCGAATGGTGAATTGACCTAATTTTTGAAACGTTGATGGGAGTGCCTTACCCAAGATATTGGGCAATAACGAACGTAGCTCATAATAACTTGAGGTCACGTTTTTCATTTGGGCCTCCATTATAAACGGATCTTCTTTTGCAAAAAGGTTCTTGAAATTGAAATCACCCCGAATACCCGTGTTATCGGAAAGTAAAAAAAGGTCATTGGTATTCAGGTCGTTCAAAACACCTTCCATCTGGGTTGAGAAAGCCACTTTCTTTCCCTTTCCAAATTCATCATAAAGCAAATTTATTTCGTCAAAAGCGACGGTGGATTCCTCAAAATCAGCGGTGATTCTGACTTTGTTCAAGAAATCCTTAAAATCTTCGCGATCGTAATCAAAAACCAAATTTCCCTTCAAATCGGATTCAGGTGTTTTGATGGCCAATGAATCGAATCGCATTTGCTCCTTTGTATATTTGAAACGAGTGGCCAATTGTCGCACCTCGATACCACGGCCACTTATAAATGCCATTTCTGCAATGTCGGCATTCACTTCGGGACCCAGTATTTGAAAATCGGTTGCGGAGATGGCGAGGTTCTTAAAATCCAAAATTTCCGCATTGTCCAGGTTTTCGTCCGTGTACCTAAAAACACTATTGGCAACTTCAATATCGGAGGAAGAAAAAAAGAAAGGTGGCGTACCAGGCTTTCTAGGTTTGCCGTCATCCAACTTGTCGATAAAAACTTCGAGGTTCGTGCTCAAGCTATCGCTATAATCCTTTAGATTGAATACAAGTTTATCGATTTCAATGGCACCGAACTCCAACTTTCCTTCCTTTAGATTTTTAAGGTTCAAAATAGAAGTGGTCAACCTATCGATATGAAAAAGTGTGTCTTGTTGGTAATCGGCAATATAAATATCCTCAATAGCCGTATCCCAAGAAATAAGGGAAACCCTTAACCTGTCGATATTGATGTTCGTACCGAACTCCGTATTGATACGATTCGTGGCGTATTTGGCAAATCGGGTCTGAACGGCAGGGAGTGAAAGAATCAACGTGCCCAAAACGCAGAGCAGCAAAAACACCAAAAGCGTTCTGACCAGTATTTTTCTGAGTTTTTTGATAGGGCTTTATGTTTTACCTTTGTACTCCAATTTTTGTTCCAAACATGATAGATTCTAAACCAATTTACGTGCTTGCCATAGAATCATCATGTGATGACACTTCGGCCGCGGTGTTATGCAATGACAAAGTGCTCAGCAATGTGGTCGCTACCCAAAAAATACATGAGGAATATGGGGGCGTTGTACCCGAACTTGCCTCAAGGGCCCACCAGCAAAATATTGTTCCTGTAGTACACCAAGCATTGACTAGGGCAAATATCGACAAAAAACAATTATCTGCCATAGCATTTACGAGGGGACCGGGGCTTATGGGGTCTTTGCTGGTAGGCACCTCATTTGCCAAATCGTTAGCCCTTGGTCTGAATATCCCGTTGATCGAAGTCAATCACATGCAAGCACATATTTTAGCCCATTTTATCAATGAAGAAAATGCCAAGATTCCCCAGTTTCCTTTTTTGGCCATGACCATCAGCGGTGGACATACACAGATCGTACTGGTAAGGGACTTTTTCAATATGGAGGTTCAAGGAGAAACCCTTGACGATGCTGTCGGCGAAGCATTCGACAAAAGTGCAAAATTATTGGGCCTGCCATACCCTGGGGGACCTTTACTGGATAAATACGCACAACTCGGCAACCCTAGGAAATTTAAGTTTCCGAAACCAAAGGTCGATGGTCTGAATTTTAGTTTTAGCGGTTTGAAGACCAGTATTCTATATTTCATACAAAAAGAGACCGGCGACAACCCCGATTTTATCAATGAGAATCTCAACGATATTTGTGCATCGATCCAATATACCATCGTAGAAATACTGATGGCCAAACTGAACAAAGCGGTGAAAGAAACAGGAATTAAAACCATCGCGATAGGTGGTGGTGTTTCCGCAAATTCCGGTATCAGACAGGCGCTAAAAATTAGCGAAACGGATTATGGATGGACGACCTTTATTCCAAAATTTGAATATTGTACCGATAATGCCGCTATGATAGGTATTGTGGGATACCTGAAATATAGGAAAGGGCTTTTCGCGGAGCAATCCGTTTTGGCAAAAGCTCGATATTCGATTTAACCAGAAGTTATATTTCTTTATAGTCCAAGGAAGAATTAATTCCTATTTTTGAGAGATATGCAACTCTTTTACAATCCAACTTTGGACAATAGTGTCTCACAGTTCGTTTTTGACACTGTTGAGAGTAATCACATAGTCAAGGTTCTACGGAAAAAAGAAGGTGACATTCTTTACATAACCAATGGAAAAGGATATCTCTACAAGGCTCGTATCCTAATTGCTCATCCAAAGAAATGTAAGGCCGAAATTACGGATACCGAAAAAAGGCATCGCAAAATGTATTGGTTTCACATGGCCGTGGCACCGACCAAAAGCCAAGATCGGTTCGAATGGTTTTTGGAAAAGGCCACTGAAATAGGGGTTAATGAGATTACACCTATTATCTGCGAAAGATCTGAGCGAAAGATCGTGAAACATGAGCGTATGCAAAAAGTGGTGCAGGCTGCGATGAAGCAATCTTTGCAAACCTATCTGCCAAAGGTTAACGCACCGGTTTCATACAATAAATTCTTGACAAATGAACCGCCCGGCCTCCTTTTTATAGCCCATTGTGAAGTAGAAGAGAAATTGGATCTTAAAAGAAGGGTTGCCCCGGACACAGATGTAACCATACTTATCGGTCCTGAAGGCGATTTTTCACGCAATGAAATCGATAAGGCCTACGCAAATGGTTTTAAGCCGATTTCGTTGGGCGAAAATAGATTGCGTACGGAAACAGCGGCGCTGGTCGCCTGCACGATAGTAACAATGGTAAACAACGGATAAAATATCGACCTTATGAACTATTTCAAATTGATAGGTTTCCTTTTTTTATTGCATGTTACGATACCTTCTTTTTCACAAGAAATCGCCATTTTAAAATATAATGGAGGCGGTGATTGGTATTCCAACCCGACCGCCCTTCCTAACCTTATACGTTTTTGCAACGACAATATTGGAACCAAACTCAATGAAAAGCCGGGTACAGTTGAAGTAGGCAACATAAACATATTTCAATACCCTTTTTTACACATGACGGGGCATGGTAATGTTGTGTTTTCCAACGAAGAGGCCGAAAACCTGCGTACCTATCTGATGGCCGGCGGATTCTTGCACATTGACGACAATTATGGAATGGAACCTTACTTGCGCAAAGAACTTGGCAAGGTATTTCCGAATACCGATTTGGTGGAATTGGGATCCGACCATCCAATTTTTAGGCAAGAATATGATTTTGCCCAAGGTTTGCCGAAAATACATGAGCACGATGGAAAGCGTCCACAGGCATTCGGAATTTTCCATGAAAATCGATTGGTTCTTTTGTTTACTTTTGAAGCCGACCTCGGTGACGGCTGGGAAGATCCAATGGTTCACAACGACCCTCCCGAAGTACGGGAAAAAGCCCTTAAAATGGGTGCCAACATCGTTTCTTATGTTTTCAAGAATTAATCAATGACGGCAAAGATTATTTCAAGGGGTATTTTAAGGGCATTGGCAATTGTCGTGGGCATTGCCCTATTGCTCTTCTTTTTTTATAAGATCCGATCCGTCTTGGCCTATTTGGCGATTGCGGCCGTAGTGGCACTTATCGGTAGGCCGGTAGTCCTTTTTTTAAGAAGGAAATTGAAATTTCCGAACACTTTGGCAGTAGTACTGACCATATTGCTCATGGTCGGAATTTTTGCAGGAATCATAGCTCTTTTTGTACCATTGCTAACCGAACAAGGTAGAAATCTTTCATTACTTGATATAGACGACCTACAGTATAAAGTTGAAAATCTATATCGCGAAATAACCAGTTTTATGGGGCTAAGCCCTAATGACATTGAGCAAAGTGTCAAGGAGTCAAAGATTTTTGCGAATTTGGACTTTCGATTTATTCCCAATTTTCTGAATTCGATCCTAGGAACTTTAGGGGATTTAAGCATTGGTCTTTTTTCAGTCCTTTTTATTTCCTTCTTCTTTTTAAAGGACAGCAAACTTTTCCAAAGTGGTATTTTGGCATTTGTACCCGACCGCAACGAAACCCGAACTGTAAAATCGATAGATAAGATCAACAATCTTCTATCCCGATATTTTGTTGGCCTTCTCCTTCAAATATTGATACTTTTTGTAATCTATACAATTGTATTGTTCATTGTCGGTATTGAAAATGCCATCGTAATCGCCTTTCTATGTGCCCTTTTCAATATCATTCCCTATGTCGGTCCGATTATCGGTGGTGTACTAATGGTCGTCCTCACCATGACAAGTAATTTAGGGGCTGATTTTAGTACTGTCATTCTTCCGAAAACCGGTTATGTTCTTATAGGTCTAATGGTTGGTCAGTTGGTAGATAATTTCTTTTCCCAGCCCTTCATATTTTCGAATAGCGTTAAATCGCATCCTTTGGAAATCTTTTTGGTCATAATTATTGCAGGATTACTTTTCGGGGTGGTCGGAATGATAGTCGCCGTACCTGGATATACCGCCATAAAAGTTATTTTAAAGGAATTCTTGGCCGAGAACAAGACAGTGAAATCTTTGACCAAAAATTTATAGTATAAATTTGAATGAGTCAATTTTAAATACTGGTGTTCAGGATTTTATAACCAAAAATTTAAATACTGACATTATGTCGGTTTTGTTAAAAAAACCGATTTTCTACCATGTGACCAATAAAGAAATCGTTGACCAGCTCCGATCAAAAAAAAAGTGTGAAAAAAAACTTCCCACGTGGTTTAACAAACCAAAAATATACTTCCCTAAACCATTAAGCATCGAGCAAACGTCTTCCGAGATTACCGCAAAATATAAATCGGAAATCGTAAAGGGAAAATCACTTTGTGACTTGACAGGTGGCTTCGGTGTCGATAGTTATTTTTTTGGCCAAAAAGTCGATTCGGTCGTTCATTGCGAACTCGATCCAGAACTTTCTGAAATAGCCCGTTACAATTTTAAAGTATTGGGGGTTCGAAACGTTCAAACGATTTCAACAAATGGATTGGAGCACTTGGAACGTTACAAAAAAAAATGGGATTGGATTTATGCCGATCCTTCACGCCGAAATCGGACTAAGGGAAAAGTAGTCAATCTTAAGGATTACCTTCCCGATATTCCGGCCCATTTAGAACTGCTGCTACAAAAATCGAATAACGTTCTACTTAAAACATCTCCCCTGCTGGATCTTAAAATCGGCCTCGACCAGCTTAAGTTTGTCAAGGAAATTCATATTGTCGCCGTTGAGAACGAAGTAAAGGAGCTTTTATGGGTCATTGAAAAAGGTTTTAGCAAAGAGGCATCGATAAAGACCGTCAACATTCAAAAAACCGGGCGTCAAGAGTTTTCATTTTTGTTGTCAGACGAAAAATCAAATGAGTCTAACCTCTCGATGCCTCTCGTTTATCTATATGAACCTAACGCAGCGATAATGAAATCGGGCGCGTTCAAATCTCTGGTTGGCACTTATAGCATCTTCAAATTACATCGGCATACACATCTTTATACTTCTGACCAGCTAATTGAATTCCCTGGGCGTCGATTTAAAATTGAGAAGATACTTCCCTATGGCACAAAATCGATTAAAATCTTAAATATCGAAAAGGCAAACATAAGCGTACGAAACTTTCCGGAAACAGTGGATAGGATAAAAACAAAATATAAAATCAAAGATGGTGGGGAAACATACCTCTTTTTCTGTAAGACCGCCAACGAAAAATGGGGTATTATCAAATGCAATAAAGTTTAGGTAGCGCAACCATCGATAGTCTGCTCTAGTTCTCTAAATTCCAACACAAAAATTCTAAGGAATCCTGCATTATTTATAATTCCTTTTTTCAGGTAGAAATTATAATGAACGCTTCCTATTTTGTTAAATTTCAAATTCAGTTCAAGACAGATTTCATTTATGACCTAGAGGCTCCATTAACCATTAAATGTAGCTTTCCCGAACATTTTAACAATTTGGACTATATAATTTTAGTATCAGTATTTGACAAAATATAGGCTATTAAATGTTTATGATTCATATATTTTTGCTATCATTATTCCAAATTTGGTTTTTTTTTAACATTTAGAGTACTTTTGATGTGGAGAAAAACTTAAACTAATTCAAGATTAATTTAAACTAACAAACAACAAGGATTATGAATCAAAAACATGATTACAATTCGTTAAAGTCTAAGGGAAAGCACTCGTGGCTTAAACTGGGGCTTTTGTCGATGATGGTTTGTCTTGGCGCACAGTCTGCCCTGGCAAATTTTGAAACTAATTTTGAGGGCGTTGAATCAGGCATTCAGCCTCAATCAACGGTTACCGGTACCGTTACCGACGAAACCGGGGCACCTCTGCCAGGGGCAAACGTAGTAGTCAAGGGGACTACCAATGGTACCCAGACCGATTTTGACGGCAACTACACCTTAAATGTAGATAGCGATGCCGTTCTAGTATTTAGTTATTTGGGTTTCCAGACCCAAGAGGTCGCAGTTGGCGGGCAATCAACGGTCAACGTTGCTTTGGTAGAAGATGCTGCAGCCTTGGAAGAGGTAGTAGTAACGGGTTATCAAGTTGAAACAAAACGTGAGACCACCGCTGCGGTATCCGTTGTTGCAGCGGAAGATTTGGCCGCGGTACCCTCGGGTAACATTGAACAGCAATTACAGGGTAGGGTCGCAGGTGTAACCGTACTTACTAATGGACAACCTGGTACCACTAGCCAGATTAGGGTACGTGGTTTCAACTCTTTCGGAAACAATGCTCCTTTATATGTTGTTGATGGGGTACCTACCCGAAATGTTGATTTCATCAACCCAGAGGATGTGCAAACGGCTACCGTACTTAAAGATGCTGCTGCTGCTTCAATATATGGTGCAAGGGCCGCTAACGGAGTTATCGTATATACCACCAAACAAGGTTCAAGAAGCAAAAGAAAAACTACAATGACCTTGAATATCAATAGCGGTGTGGCTGATCCCAATGTTGCAGGTTCTCCTGAAATGCTAAACCCACAGGATATGGCCCGATACACGCATATCGCCTATGAGAATAATGCCGCGGCGAATGGAACTGCCGTCCAGTATTCTCATCCACAATATGGAAGTAATGCAACACCCACCTTCCCCGACTATCTGCATGCAGATGGACAGAATGGAGTCAATGCAGGAGATATCGATTTGGCCCAGATTCAGGCCAATTATGCTGCAGATCCCGAAAACGTATTCTTGATCCGTCCCAACTTGGCAGGCACGAACTGGTATAAGGAAATTACACGAATAGCACCCCAAAACAGGGTCACACTTGGCTTGGATGGCGGCAATGAGAATGGTCGTTACTATATGGGCATTTCGGCACAAAACCAAGATGGTATCGTTTTGTCTCAGGAATTCGCTCGCTATACGGCTCGTTTTAACTCTGAATGGGATATCACTCCATGGCTTAGCGTTGGCGAAAACTTTCAGGTCACCTATAGGTCGACAAGAGGTATTTTCGGTGGTAATGGCGGTGTGGAGGTAGCAGATGACGAATCGGAAGTATTGTCCGCTTATCGTATGCCGACAATTTTGCCGGTGTATGATGAATTTGGCAGCTACGCCAGTACAAGGGCTGCGGGATTCAACAACCCTCGTAACCCTGTCAGAAGATTAGTGCGGAACAATGGTGATGACAAGAGTTATAATATAGGTGGATATGGAAATGTCTATCTCTTGGTTAAACCATGGGACGCATTAACACTTAGATCCAGTCTTGGTGGCTCATACGGAAACTATCATTTTGTAAATTACAATTATCGATATTTGGGAGATTCAGAACCTGAAGCTAGTAACTCTTTCAGCGAAGGTAGCGGTTATGGATTTTCCTGGACTTTCACCAACACCTTCAGTTACGATAAGTTATTTGGTAAACATAGGGTCAAATTATTCGGTGGTATTGAGGCCTTAAACGATGGTAGGGGAAGAAATATATCAGGTAATGGTATCAACCCATTCTCAACCGATTTGGATTTTCAAAGCCTTAGCGTTGTACAAAGTCCCAATGTAAATAGTAACCAATTTAAAGGTTCGACTTACTTCTCCGTCTTCGGAAAGCTTGATTATAACTTTGACGAAAAGTACTACCTCACCGGTGTTATCCGTCGTGATGGGTCTTCCAGATTTGGTGGAAATAATAGATACGGAACCTTTCCCGCTGTTTCTGCTGCATGGCGCGTAATTGCTGAACCTTTTATGCAGAACCAAGATTTTATCACCGATTTGAAGATTCGTGGTGGATGGGGTGAAATGGGTAGTGACTCGAACGTCGCCCCTAACAACCAATATTCGTTATTTGCTTCGGATAGGGGAAATACATTCTATCCTATAGATGGTCAAAATAGTGGTGCCAACGAAGGTTTTGCACAAAGTCGTATCGGTAACCCCGATGCCAAATGGGAAACTTCGGTTACTACGAATATCGGTTTTGACGCCTCCTTTTTGAACGATAAATTGGAGTTCATTTTGGATTGGTGGAAAAAAGACACCAAAGAACTACTTTATCAAGTACCGTTGGCCGGGGTTTCAGGAAATTATGCAAGCGCTCCATCCGTAAACATAGGTGGTATGAGCAATTCAGGTGTCGATTTTGAAATTGTTGGTAGAGGAAACATTACCGAAGATCTTTCGTTTGAAATTCATAGTACCAACTCGATCCTTAAGAATGAAATTACCGCATTGGCGCCAGGAATCGATTTCTTTGGGGACAATATTGGTTATCGTGGTATTTTCCCGATCAGAAACTCTGTCGGCCAATCGATCTCGACTTTCTTTGGATACAATGTAATCGGTTATTTCAACAGTCAGGCCGAAGTGGATAGTTCACCGGCACAAGACGGAAAAGGAATTGGGCGTTTTAGATATGAGGATGTCGATGGTGATGGAGCGATTACCCCAGATGACCGTACCGTTATTGGTAGTGCGGTACCCGATTATACAGGAGGTTTGGATATCATCCTACGTTATAAGAATTTTGAGTTCCAGAGCTATTGGTATGGTTCTTTTGGCAACGAGATATTCAACCAATCAAAATGGTTTAGGGATTTCTTCGGTACTTTCGAAGGTTCGGCCAAAGGTGTTGCCGCATTCGGTTCATGGACTCCAGAACTTGGCAATAATGCATCCGCTCCAATTTGGGAAAGTGCTTCTAACTTGAGTACAAGTGGTGCCTCAAACTCTTGGTATGTAGAAGATGGTTCATATGTAAGATTGGTTCAATTGCGGGTCGGTTACAACTTTAGCAATGATTTGACCGATAGGTTCGGTCTTAGTAAGCTTAACTTGGGCCTAGCCGCGAACAATATTTGGACCATTACCAATTATAGCGGTCTTGACCCACAGGTTGCTGGTCCTGATACAAACTTCGGTATCGATGTTGGTAACTTCCCGGTAACACCAAGTTATGTTATCAGCTTGGAAATCGGAATCTAAATGTTTCGTGAACAAACCGTGATATTTCAAAACAAAATATTTAATATATTTATAGAAAAATAAAACTATGAAAACAACAAAAAAACTAAAAAAATGGTCATCTGCCGTCCTTGCAGGCCTTCTATTATTAGGGGTTTCCTGTAGCGATGAATTCTTAGAGGTGGCACCAACAGATTCCTTGGCCGATGCCCAGGTAAGTACCCAACCCGGTATCGAGGGCTTATTAATTGGAACCTATGCAGCCTTGAACGGAGTTTTTGGTAATCGGTTTGAAGGACCCAACCATTGGGTGACAGGATCCATTATGGGTGGTGAGGCAAACAAAGGTACCGATGCCGGTGACTATTCGGCGATCAACCCGGTACAGCGATATGAAATAGATCCCACTAGTGGTGACATCAACAACTTATGGAATGGTCGATTCGAAGGGGTCAGCAGGGCGAATGCCGTTTTGGCGACCTTGGCCAATTCGACCGAGATTCAACCTGCCGTGGCTACACGCATTGCAGGTGAAGCAAGAATGTTAAGAGGTCATTTCTACTTTGACTTGAAGAAGCATTTCAATAACATTCCGGTTTTTGATGAGACCCTCGCTGCTCCTGAAGTAGTGCTTGTTCCTAATAATGGGGATGCCTGGGCACAGATTGAGGCCGATTTTCAATTTGCTTATGATAATCTGCCTGCGGAGAACGGTCCCGGCCGTGTCAACAAATGGGCCGCTGCCGCCTACATGGGCAAGGCTAAATTGTTCCAAGGTAAATTTGCCGAGGCCAAAACATGGTTCGACGATGTTATAGCCAATGGTGTTACCTCTAACGGTCTGAAATATGCCTTGTTGGATGATTATGCGCAGATCTTTAATGCAGAAAACGACAATCATGCAGAAGCGGTAATGGACGTGGAATCTGCAAATAATACTGGTAGTACGGCAAATGCCAACTATTTTGATGATTTGAACTATCCCTATAATACGGGCCCAGATGGCCCTGGTAACTGTTGTGGGTTCTTTCAGCCAAGCTTTGAGTTGGCAAACTCGTTTCGTACTTCGGGAGGATTGCCTTTGTTGGACAAATCATATAACGATGCCGGTAACGCGTTGGCGAATGACTATAACATAGAATCCGATGAGCCATTTACTCCTGACGCAGGCGAATTAGATCCCCGTATCGACTGGTCCGTAGGGCGTAGGGGAATTCAGTATCTTGATTGGATTCCTCACCCAGGTAAGGCCTGGATTCGTAGCCAGCCTTATGCCGGTCCATATTCTCCAAAAAAATATATTTATTACAAATCTCAGGAGAATTCGTTTACCGATGGTAGTTCTTGGACAAGAGGCTATGCTACAATGAATTACACCATTATTCGATATGCCGATGTGCTGTTAATGGCTGCAGAGGCTGAAATCGAAGCTGGGTCATTAGAGCAGGCTAGAACATATACCAATATGGTAAGGGCAAGAGCGGCAGATCCTGCGTATTGGGTTTCCAATGATGGGGGAGCCACTCCAGCGGCGAATTATGTGATTACAGAATATCCTGCTTCCCAATTTGCTTCGCAAGAGTCCGCACGTGAAGCGGTACGTTTCGAGCGTAAGTTGGAACTTTCCGGTGAAGGTCATCGTTTCTTCGATTTGGTTCGATGGGGCGTGGCAGCAAGCGAATTGAACGATTATTTGGCCTATGAATCCACTTTGCTGGTTACCAAATTTGGAGGAGCTAGTTTTACATCAGGCAAAAATGAGTTCTATCCCATACCACAATCGCAAATTGATATTCAAGGTCCTGAGGTTTTGACCCAGAATCCGGGATACTAAGTCAATAATAATTATAAGAAAACCCTAGCTTTTCAGTTAGGGTTTTTTTGTTTCTTTAAGCCTCTTCATGCATCTTTGCATACCCAATAGTTTTATTGTCGATTAAGATGAGATATAGTTTTCTTTGCTCGTTACTCTTTACGGTTATCCTTGTTTCTTGCAATGACAAAGCCCCGACTACCAGGTTTGTAGCTATTGATACCAATCTATCAGGGCTTAAATTCAACAATTTCCTTACCGAGAATGATTCCATAAACATTATTGACAATGAATTCGTTTATAATGGTGCCGGTGTCGCTTTAGGTGATCTTAACAATGATGGGCTCGACGACATTTTTTTTACCGGAAATCAGGTCGATAATAAGCTCTTTATCAACCAAGGAAGATTACGGTTCGAAGACATTTCTAAAGAGGCCAAAATCGAAAAACCAGATTCCCTTTTTTGGTCTTCAGGAGTCTCATTGGTCGATTTGAACCTAGATGGCAACCTCGATATTTATGTGTGCAACACGTTCTACAAGGATTCACTAAAAAGGAAGAACCTGCTTTATATCAACCAAGGAAATAATGAATCTGGAATTCCAATTTTTAAGGAAATGGCCGAGGAATATAATATAGCCGACGACACCTATTCCTCCCACGCCCAATTTTTCGACTTTGATAATGATGGTGACCTTGACCTTTTTATCGGAGTCAATCGAATTGAAGGCATTAATCCCAATGAATTCAGCCCTCTTAATGACGATGGCACTTCCCAAAGTAAAGACCGTCTATATAGAAATGATTGGAACGATAGTTTGAAAAGACCTGTGTTCGTGAATGTTTCCGATTCGGCAGGTATAAGATACCATGGTTATAGCCATAGTACCCTAATAAACGATTTTAACAATGATGGCTGGATGGACATCTATGTTGCGAATGATTTTTTGAGCAATGACCTGGTATATATAAATAATCAAGACGGCACATTTACCAATAGGGCGGGTGATCTTTTTAAACATTTTAGTTTTTCTTCAATGGGAAGTGATATTGTGGATGTTGATAACGATGGGAATTTCGACCTCTATACAACGGAGATGCAACCGTATTATAACAAAAGAAAAAAATTATTTCAGGGTCCGAGTAATTATCAGAAAGAAGTTTTTACAAAAAAATACGAGTACGAACAGCAATATACGCGCAATACATTACAGTTGAACAAGGGGATCAACCCAGAGACCCAGGCACCAATTTATGCCGAATTGGGTATGTATGCGGGTATTCAAGAAACTGATTGGAGCTGGGCGCCACTTTTTGCCGATTACGATAATGATGGTTGGCAAGATCTATATATTACCAATGGTTTTCCCAAGGATGTAACCGACCGCGATTTTGGGGACTTTAGGGCCACCGCAAGTCGACTGGTCACCAAAGAAGTATTGATCGCCGCAATTCCGGAAATCAAGATTCCGAACTTCATGTACAAGAACAATGGCGATTTGACCTTTACCGACGTTACAGATGACTGGGGACTGAATTTTGGAACTTTTTCGAATGGGGCGGCCTATGGCGATCTCGATATGGACGGAGACCTTGATATCGTTGTCAACAACATCAACGACGATGCCCTGTTGCTCGAAAACAAAACATCTCAAATTGATGGGAATAATCATTATCTCAGGCTAAAGCTGAAGGGGGAAATCCAGAATAAAGAGGCAATCGGATCGGTTGCCGAAGTTTATGTCAATGGTAAAACACAGCGGCAATCACTGCTATCCGGTCGCGGGTATCTTTCTAAACCGGAAAGTGTCATTCATTTCGGTTTAGGTAGCGAGACTAAAATCGATAGTCTAAAAATTACTTGGCCTGGAGGAACTGTGCAAAAGTTAGAAGCAATCGCAATTGATACTTTACTGGAAATCAGTTATGACGAAAATAACAAAGTCCCAACAAATAACGACAAGCGACCAAACAAGAGTCTTTTTACCGAAGTGACCAAGGAACACAACCTTTCGTATTTGGCACTCGATATGGATTTTATCGATTTCAACTTTCAGACAACAATACCTCATAAATTTTCGCAATACGGCCCTTCAGTCTCTGTTGGCGATATCGATAATGATGGTTTGGAAGATATGCTCATCGGGGGAAGTCGCAGTTATCCGGAAATGTGGTTTGTACAGAAAGAAGATGGAACTTTCGTACAACAGGAAGTGTTTTATAAAAAGGATGATAAGAGATTGGAGGAAGATGCCGGAACGTTATTGTTGGATGTAGATGGCGATCAAGACTTGGATCTTTATATTGCCCGGGGCTGTGCACAATATCCTCCAGGTCATGAATATTACCGTGACGTATTGTTGATCAACGATGGCTATGGAAATTTTAAAGAAGCCGAAAATGCGCTTCCTGATAATAGATCGAATAGCTCGGCGGTAAAGGCGGCCGATTTTGACCGTGACGGGGATTTGGATCTTTTTGTCGGTAGTCGGGTACTTCCATTTTCATATCCCAAAGCAGATCGTTCCTTTATCCTTAGAAATGACAGCAAGCCGGGTAACCCAAAGTTTGTTGATATAACAGAGGAAGTATCCGAGACATTGATGTTCCCGGGATTAATAAGTGACGCCTTATGGACCGATTTCAACAATGATTTTTGGCCCGATCTTATACTGGCCGCAGAATGGATGCCCTTGAGACTTTTTAAAAATGTCAATGGAAAATTGGTGGAAGTCACCGAAGAAAGCGGCCTTTCCGGTCAAACAGGATGGTGGAACAGCCTTGCTGCGGCGGATCTTGACAATGATGGTGACACTGATTATTTGGCGGGCAACTATGGCAGTAACATCAATTTTAAGGGCACCCCTGAAGAACCCCTTAAAATATACGCCAAAGACCTGGACCAAAATGGAACGGTAGATCCTTTGTTATCGTATTATTTAAGGGATAGTGTCGGTGTTCGAAAAGAATACCTTTATCACCCATGGCAAGACGTTACCAAGCAATATGTCGGCATCAGGAAAAAATTTAATTCGTTCGGCGAGTTTGGCGAATCGACATTGCCGGAAATGTTTTCCGATGGGCTGTTAAGCGATGCGCTGACCTTTACTATGAATTATATGCAGACCTCATGGGTCGAGAACTTAGGAAATGGAAAATTCAAATTACATCCTTTGCCCATAGAAGCTCAGGTAGCCCCTGTTTTTGGAATGTTGCCGACACATCTCAACGAAGATAACCTTATGGACCTTCTTCTGGTAGGCAACGATTTCGGTATGGAAGTGCAACAAGGCCCCGCTGATGCGTTGATAGGGGTTGCCCTTAAAAATGATGGACAAGGTAATTTTGAGGCAATTTCACTTGAAACCAGTAATTTCTTTGTTCCCGGTAACGCAAAGGGACTTGTGAATCTTACCACTTCAAATCAAGAATCACTTATTGTCGCCACCCAGAACAACGACAGTATCAAGGTTTTTAAACCAAGGCAAAGAAACTGGGAAAGCATAGTCGAGCCAAAGCCAAATGAAGTAAAGGCCATGATTGTTTACGCAAATGGAAGCAATAGCATCCACGAATTTTATTGGGGAAATACTTTCCAGTCCCAATCGAGTCGAACATTGAAAATTATCGAGGAAGCCAAAGAAGTACGTTTCTATGATAATTTCGGAAAACAAACAAGAACCTTGACGTTTTGACCTTTCAATGCTCGTTTTGATGCTTGTAGTCCCCGAAACGATATTTCACCGTTCGTTTTAAGGGAATATTCATTCCATTCGTTCTTTCGAGCCAATCGTAAATTGCCGCCGACATTGACTTGGCGATGTCTTGTTTATCGGGGTCGGCAATAAGGTTGTACATTTCCTCGGGATCGTTTTCAAGGTCATAAAGTTCATTACGGTCCCAAATACCCTGATATTTCATGTATTTGTACTTGTCTGTCCGCATTCCAAATACCGTTGGAGTCATAGGAAAATCGTATTCCCAAAAATACTCATAGAACACTTCTTTTCGCGAAGGTGCACTGGTGTCACCGGTCAAAATAGGAATAAAGGAAACCCCTGGCATATGTTCTGGTTGCTTTACTCCTGCTTCCGCAAGTACTGTTGGGCCGATATCGATATTCTGTACCATCTGTTTGGGCGTTTTCCCACCTTCGAATAATTCCGGGCAACGGACCAATAAGGGAACCTTAACGGATTCTTCATAGAAATGACGTTTGTCTATCAGACCATGTTCTCCCCAACTGAAGCCATTGTCCCCCATATAAATGACCAATGTGGATTCATCGAGACCTTCTTCTTTAAGATAGTCCATTACTGTACCCACACTTTCGTCCACCCCCAAAAGGGTCTCACAGTAATCGACCACCATTTCATGAATATCCCTGTTTTCATGGTACATATAATCTACCCCATGCCAACTAATACGTTGGTCGGCGACCCATTGCGGCCATTTGAGATTGCGATATTTCCCAGTTTTGGTTTGATCATAGGTCGCAGGCAGTTCTATCCGTTTTCCTTTATATCTTCCTTTATGACGTCTGGCGGGTTGAAATCCTGCATGAACGGCTTTATGCGATAAATAAAGGAAAAATGGCTTCTTCTTGTCTCTGTTTTTCATCCAATCTACTGCATGTTCGGTCAAAAGATCCGTAATATAGGTGGAGTCTTTATAGGCGATACGATTACCATTGATGTTCAAAGTTGGATTGTAATATACCCCCTGCCCCGGAAAACTCTCCCAGTGGGTAAAGCCTGGTTGCGGCTCGTCGCCATGGTCGCCCATATGCCACTTACCAAAAAAACCTGTCTGATACCCCGCCTTCTGTAAATACTCGGGAAAATAGGTCAGGTTACCTGGGTCGGGCGCCTGATTGTCTACGATTGTGTGCGAATGCGAAAATTGACCGGTCAAAATTGAAGCGCGACTTGGCGAGCACAATGAAGTGGTCACAAAGGCATTCGGTAGATAAGCCCCTTCGCTTGCCAATTTATCCATATTTGGGGTTTCCAACCAAGGTACTTTCCCTGTAAAGCCCATATAATCGTACCTATGGTCATCGGTAAGTATGAAAATAACATTACGCGGCTTTTTTTTCTGAACCATGGGTTCGGTTTCTTCATTTAATCCTGAGTTTGCGTTTATGCTACCCACCATAAAGAAGGATATTCCGACAATTGTCAAAATTTTAAATGCATTCATAATTTCAAGTATTAAAAGTATAGTTAACGATTTTTATTCCGCTTTTCGTTGTTTGACAAACCAGTCGTACAGTTCTTCCGTACTATAGGCCCTCTCCCATGAGTTGTGCCCGATACCAGGGTACTTTGTAAAGCGTACATTATAGCCCATTGATTTAAGACGTGCTACCATAGTCTCCGATTCTGAAACGGGAATTGATTTATCTTCTTCCCCGTGAAAGACCCATATCGGTAAATCTTTATCAATCCATGAAGCATATGGTACAGGGGCCATTCCACAGACCACGGCCAGAGCCGCAAACTTTTTGGGATATTGCACCGCGAGCTCCCAAGCAGCGCCTCCTCCCCTACTCAATCCAGTAAGATAAATTCTTTTACTGTCTACTCTGTTATTATCAACCACAGTATCGAGTAGTTGTATTAAGGCCTCAGTGTTCCACCATTTCTTTTTATGCGGATTTTGAGGGGCCAAAATTAAGAATGGAAACTTTTTCCCTTGGGTAATCAGTTTTGGAGGTCCATTTTTTTTAATCGTAACAAGACTATCGCCTGACTCGCCACCCCCATGGAGAAACAGTAACAATGGAAAATCTTCGTCATTTCGGACCTCATAATCATCAGGAAAGTACAAATAGTAATTAAAAACCTCTGTGGTTACCGCCCTGTATTCATCATCAATTAGGTTCGGCGTTGCTTGAGAAGCGCAATTCTGAAAAAGAAACAAAAAAACAATATAAACAAGTCGGTTTTTCATATCCTATTTATAGTTCAAGATAATCAAAACCTGTAGAAACCTTGCCGATGAATTTGCCAAAAACACAAAAAGGTTGCCATTTTGCCATTCTATAAAAGAACAGGCGGCCTTTTTTTGGCCGCCTGTTCTTTTACGTAATTGACCGAATGCTATCGGTAAAGCGTGAAATGGCCAACATAGCGTTGTTCGCTCTTATCATTGGCGTTGACAACGTACCAATAATCACCGGTCGGTAGCGGCTCATCATTACCTTCATAGGTGCCGTTCCATTTTTTGACATTGTCCAACCTATAGACCATCCTCCCATAACGGTCATAGATCTTGACTTCAATGTCAGGGAAAAATTCCCTGTTTTCAGGATACCATAGGTCGTTCTCCCCATCACCGTTCGGCGAAAAGAAATTCGGTATTTCGAGCATTCCGGTAAACTCGAACGGAATCGTGACTACCGCCACACAGCCATTGGCATCGACAACCTGAACCGTTACATTTCCGCTTTCATTCGTGGTATAAACCGTTTCGGTACCGGTAGATTCCCCTTGGAAGAAATACTCGTAACCACCGTAACCCCCTTCAGCTAGCGCAGTAACCTCATTCGGACCGGTTTTCTCGGCCGTCAAGGTCAAAGGATCGTAACTTTCCATAGTAAACGTTACCGAATTGGTACATCCATTAAGATGATAGATATAAACCGTATGGTCGCCCGCGGGCAAATCACCCCAAGTATATTGGGCATCGGCCATTGCCGTAACCGCATCCGTAGGATCTACAGGATCCAAGGCAAAAAGAAGGTCTGGCAAAAGACTTGTGTCCAACATTTCAATGGTTACCGTACTATTTGGGAAAATTCCATCGCAGCCATATTGAATCAATGGCTCGGCGGTAAGATCAACACCTATTGCTATCGGGAAATCGACAAAGGTTTCACAACCATTGGCATCACGGACAAATACGATATAGCTATTTCCCCCGACCAAATCTGGGAAGAATAAATTATCGTTGCGTACGAAAACCTCACTTCCGTCAGAGCCTGGACCTACTATTTTGGTCTCGTAATATTGTGCCGAAGTCGTACCATCGACAAAAGGCGTACCTCCGGTTACGGTCAATTGTGCCGTACCATCCTCGAAACCTAAACAGGTCTCAGGAGTTGTTTGAACATCGGTAATTTGAAGCTCTGTCGGTGTTCCCACATAAATATCAAAGGTCTGTGGACAACCTTGGGCGTCTTGGGCCAATACCGTATAGGTTCTATTACCTTCAAGATCGGTAAAAGTGTACGTTTCAGGATTATCTGGATCCGTGAAAAATTCACTTAAATTAGGTTCAATCGCAAATTTGACCAAACCTGCACCAGGGGTCGTTACATTCATGGTAATGGTGCCATCAACATTTGTCGGACAAGTTACCGGCGTGGAAGTGTATGCCAAAGCTACAGGTTCAGGTGCATCTATAACGAACGGCCCCTGCACCACCCCGCAATTTTGTCGGCTGATGACCGAAATCCAATACGATCCTTCTTCCAAGTTTTCGAAAGTACCATAATCTTGCATCGGCAAACCATTGTAGGTGGGGAGGGATTCCGCCGCAAAAGCATCAATTCCCGGGTCAGTGTCATAAATACGGAATTCATAAATACCCGTACCACCATTGGCGACTGCCTCGATCCTTCCATCTACTTCATAGGCACAGGAAATATCAAAGGTGGGCGAAGCAGGATCCAATGACAAGGGATCCGCATCGGTAATGGTAATACCGTTCGTGCTACGGGCCAAACAGGAGCTCAAAGACCCAACTTTTCGAACATCGTAACGATAGGATGATCCTATAGTGCCCGGAATTCCAGTAATAACAGGATTTCCATCAATTGGATCTATTTCGTTAATGGGTAACCAGGGACCACCTGAACCATAAACACTGTACTCATAAGTACCTCCTTGTGGGTTGTTCACTTTGATCTTCATTGTAGCAATATTGCCACAGGCAGGTACCGATGTTTGAATCAATGCCGGACTAATCGGTGGTGGCGGAATAACCTCAACAGGTGCCGTAAACATTTGACAGTTCAGGGTCGACACCACTTCGATTGCATACCATCCTCCCGAAATTACACCAGTTCCTGCGTTACCGACAAAATCAGGATTACTTTGCAGACCCGTACTCGAAATTATGTTAGCCGGATTCGTTGGATCTGGGTCGGCCGGATCGAGTTTTACCAAACGATATTGATAACCAGCACCTGTAACGCCCCCGATTGCTCCAGGTGTCGTTGTACCAGGTTCAACCGCCACGATAATTGCATCGTTCCCGGTCGGACACTCTAACTCACGAGTAATGATTGCATCGGCTTCAATTGGCGGTGTCGGGTCAAGAAAGCGTTCCATTGTATTCGTACATCCTTCAACATCTCGAACCGTGACACGATAATTGCCACTCGCCAAGTCTGTAAACCTGTCGTTGTTTCCATTTGTGATGAAATCCCCATAAACAGGGTGAGGGCTAAATCCGCTTCCTGTCGGGTTTTCATATTCCAACATAAACTCATAAGGTGAACTACCCCAACCACCAATGGCAGTCACGGTCAACTCTCCCAAATCATCACTACACCCTGGAGGAGCAATAATGGTAAAAGTATCTATCTGCAATTGCTCGTTCGGAGTACGAATGGTCGCTACGTTACTAAAGACGTTACATGCAACGACCGTTTTACCGACTTCGCGAATGACTACACGGAAGTTGCCCCCCGGAAGACCTGCAATTATAGCTGGGTTTCCATCCGCTACCATATCTATGGTTCCAGTTGAATTTCCGGCAACAGGAGCTCCAAAAGCACCTCCGGAAAAACCTGGGTCACTGGCGTCATAGACCCAATATTCATAAGCACCGGTCGGGTCAAAATTAGTAACATTTATAGTAAGAGCGCCATCGGTATCACCAAAACAACCGACAGGTTCAGCTTCACTTATACTAACGGTCGGCACCACCGGCTCGATCACCGTATAGGGCTCAATAGGATAGGTACAACCTCCTACGTCATTTATCTGCAGTCTATATTCGCCTGAAACATGCGGTAAATCGAACTCGATAAAAGTTGGCCCATTGACCGTTTGACTCGACACCGTCGTAACCGATGAACCTTGATCTTCTACAACGAAGTTTGTAGTGCCCGTTACCTCGATACGGATACGCTCGGGATTTTCACAATCCATGGCAGAAACCTGCGTAATGGTCGCAGTAACATTGTTAGGAGCCAAAACAGTAACTGAATCGCTAAACTCACAACCGTTGGAGTCAATGGCATATATTGTAATCGTTTGGTCCGAACCATTGTCCACGATCAAGAAATCGGGACTGGACTGATAACTGTCAGTAGGATTGATCTTATAACCATATGGTGCACCGTTACCGATATTCGGGTTTACAATAACCGCACTAACGGTAGTCGTACTAAATTGATTCGAATTCGGGTTACAGGTCAACGTACCGGCCACCGCATCGATTTCGAAGGTTGGTGGTTCAACGATGGTCACTTCTTCTCGGTCAAAACAATTTCTATCCGTCACCACTTCCACTACATAAGTACCAGGAGCCAGATTAAGAAATGAACCTGAAATATTCGTAGCGATACGACCCGTTACATCAAGCGTAGGGGGCATTGCGCCCAAAGTGCTCGAATAAAGGTTATATTCTTGAATGCCATCAATATCGCTTCCAGCCTGTAGCGAAGCCGAAATACTACCATCACCCGCTGCAAAACAACTTATGTCAGTTTCTCCGGTATCGTCTATGACAGGTTGCGTTGGTGTTTCCCTAAAAATATCATCTATCAGGAAAGTACAATTACTCACACCGTTTGTCACCTGATTGTCGGTAACAACAACCTGATAATCCCCTGGAGGGATATTGATAAAATCGACCGTAGCACCTTGATTTGGAAGGTTAATAGAAACGGGATTGCCCAAAAAGTCATTTCCGGAAAGTACATAGGAGAAATCACCGCTCCCTCCATTTGCGTTAATTGTAACTACGCCATCAGAATTTTCACAGTTGGGTTCGGTACTGAAATCCCCAGAGGCGGATAAAACTTGATATACTTCGGCAATATCATCCACATCGCAACCGTTCGCGTCGATTACGTAAACAGGATAACTACCAACACTCCCCACATTAAATACGGCCTGGGTCGGTACACCTGGTGTATATGGTGGTGTCTGTGTCACCCCATTTAAAGTGAAAGAAGGCGTATCGATATTGCCTGGCATTTCTACCGTAATGGTAAAACCTCCCACTGGTGGAGTAACATCACATTGGTTGTTTACACTTATTGACGGTGCCGGCAGGTCAGGATCTAATTGAATGACCGTGGCCGAAATCCTATAGGCACAGTCATTGAAATCCTTTACCCAAATATCATAATCGATCCCTACTAAAGAGCCGGGCAGCGCAACCGTCGACGCATCGGTAAAGTCATCCGAAGGGTCGGCCGGTGTCAAGGTACCATCGTCATCGACAGGAGTACCAGCTGGCACATAAGCATATAAATAGGGACTACCGGTCGGATACGGTGTACCGCCACTACCTCTGACCGTCAACTGGCCCAATTCGTTACAGTTGGCATTTTGATTGTCAATTATATCAACGCGTGGAGCACTCAATATGGCCTCTCCTTCATCACCGTCAGTACAGTCATCACTTCCTTCTACAGAGACACCGTAACGTCCCGACGGCACCGTTAAGGCGGTCGCCAATGTCGTAAGGGATGAGTTCGTTACATTATAAACTATTGTTCCGGTGTCCAAATTAGTTATGATGACATCAAATGGTGCCGTACCAGTCGTAATATTATAGTTTACACCGACATCACCATTGCGACAAGTTGCATTGTCAACGACCAAGTCAACATTCATTCCCGGTCCGTTAGGTAAGGTAATCACCTCTTCATATGTACATCCAGTGGTTGTATCGCGAACTTCTACCGTGTAGGAAACCCCAAATAACAAGTTGCTGAAACAATGCGAAACGGGAGGTCCTGGAGGGCCATTGGGCACCAACCAAGGAGAGGGAGGGTCTGTAACCAACCGTATCTCGTAATTACCAGAACCGCCCACAATGTCAACACAGACCGTCGTTCCCCCTGGAGTACAAATAGGTGGCGGAGGTGGATAATTCGGAATAATATCCAAGGTCGCCGTGCCGATTACCAAAGGTTCTATATCTATACATCCTCTAGAATCGAGAACGATGACCTGATAATTTCCGGGAATCAAAGTCGGGTCTGTAATATTTAATGGCAAATCCCCGGGCGTAATATTGTTCAAAGTTACGAACGGATTACCAAAGTTGTCCTCTACTATAATTGTATAATCAGGTACGCCTGGAGATAGCATTGGATTAATCGTAACACCACCGGAAAGGTTTCCGGCAGAACATGTTGCATCGATGGGCGTTATATCGGCATCGACTGCAGGAATTGGATCCGCGGTCACAGTGACCGGTACTATGGCCGTAATACAGTTTCTAGCATCTTTGACCAAGTATTCATAGTTGCCCGCTGCCAATCCCGAATAAATGGTCTGCGGCGAAAATGAATAGGTAAGCGTCGGATCCGGTGTATTGGGGTCGGCAACCAAGGTTCCAGCAGGAGCGAATACGACCTGAAAAGGTGGAACTCCCGATGAAACCGTGGGAATAATTTCCACAAAACCACTATTCGGATCTCCACAGCTTGGTCCCGTAATCTGATGCGTCGCGGCTATATTCGTAGGCTCTACAAAATTAATTGGCTCCGAAGTGTTGGTACAGCCGTTACTATCGGTTACCGTTACCCGATAATTACCATCATTTCCGAAAGGTACGGTGTATTGAAAAGAACCTGAAGGTAATGTAACGGCATTGTGTCCAGGAACCGGAGTATAAGGTGCCGGTGGCGTTGCAGATTCATATTCGATGGTATAGGATGTGGCGGCCAAATTGGAAATATCACCTCCGGTAACCGTAATTTCCATCTCCCCATCCCCACCGCAGGGAATTTCACTATTAACGTCCAATGTAACCTGAAGTTGGGGTGGTATGGTCACCGTGGCCAATGATGCCGAACAATTATCACCATCTACAACTTCAATATTGTAGTTTCCCGGTACAAGGTTGCTAAATGTATAAGTTCCGGCCGGTCCCGGTTGTAACGGCCCTCCATTAATCCTGAACTGATGGGTGGCCAAAGCTGCCGTACCGGCAACTGAATTCACCGTAATCTCCGCCGTATTGGTCGCCGAATAACAATAATCGACCGGCCCAAGAGAAATAGTAGGAGAAGTTTTGGCCGTCAAATTAATCGGTGTGGCCGAAAAAGTGCAACCTTCAGAATCGATTACGGTAAGGATATAATCCCCCTCTTCCGTAAGGCCTCCAAAAACGGTTCCAGTTTTAGGCCCTTGAATGGTTCCCGAAGGCCATTCCAACTGATATTTATAGCCTCCAAAGCCCCCACTGCCATTGGCCTGTATTCTTCCGATATTACCGTTGAGACAACTCATATCGGTAACGTTAGCGGTGACGTTCAAAGGAGTAGCGGGTTCGACCACGTCAAAAGATGCCGTGGAAATACAATTAGTATCATTATCCGTTACCTGGATTTCATAATTTCCAGCCGCAAGCCCTGAAATTGCTATTTCAAAGTTACTGCTACCGGTTCCCGAAGAATGTGTGGACGGTGCGCCGATAAGAGGAGTATACGTTATCGTATAATCATAATCGGTAGCAAAACCATCGATCAAGAATGCCCCGGAACCATCGGAAGCCCCTGGACAGACTTTTCTATCCCCTCCGGATTTTACCTGTGCACGAATCGTACTAACGCCGCCTGTAGTAAAACTAGCGGGATATACACAGCCTTGGTCGTTGGTAATTTCAAACTGATACGAAGTGTCCAAAGGAAGCCCTGGAAAAACTCCCGTTCCGTTAGGAGGCGGTAAAGCAGTAACCGGGTTCGAAGAAACTATCTCATATTGTGTAATCGGATAGGCCGCAGGAGTAACGTTTACTGTAACCCTGCTCGTGCCTGTGGCGCAATCGAGTTGATCCTGCACAAAATCAATTGAAGTCGGAGGAACAGGATCTGGTATAGTAATCGGGGCCAAATCTTGTACACACCCTGCATCATCCCTAATCTGGGGAATATATGTTCCGGGCGCAAGACCCGTAAAGTTGGTACCTGACTGCCAAACACCTGTTAATACGCTGTATTCATAGCCTGATCCAGAACCACCACTGGTCGGCGTGAAATTAATGGTTCCCCCGGCCGGACATGTATAGTCGTTGGCGTAGCTTGCGCTCCCGTTAAGCCCTCCCGTTGAAGTGACGGTGACGGGTGGTAATGCCAAAACACAAGAAAATGCTCCTTGAGAATACTGAACTTCTACAATATTGTACGTTCCATCCGGTACGGGTATCGTTGGTGAAGTCGTAAAAGGATCTCCCGCATTGTTCGTGGCCCGAAATTCAAGATTGAAACCCATCGGGTCATTAATGGTAAATTCAACTTTTCCTCCCCCATTGGTACAAGTACCCACTATGGGGCCGGCAATAACATCGGGCGGGTCTAGCTGTGCCACATATTCCGATTTTTCGGCAGTACAACCTTGATCATCTGTTATATAGAAGGTATATGTACCTGGTGAAGTTACCGTATAACTACTTGTTCCTGTGAATGTTCCTCCCGAGTTCCCACCGTCGCTGACCGTATAGCTGTACGTTCCAGATCCGCCCGAAGGGGTTACGTCGATATCCACACTTGGAATGGTAGAACACCCGAAACTCATGCCATTGGTAGTCGTGGTAATAGTGATAGGGGACAATCCGGTACCTACCGTTATTGGGTTCCCACCGGTATCATTATATTGTATCGGTGCTGGAATACCATTGGGTATATCCTCAAAACATTGTGGTGTTTCGACCTTTATCGCATAAGTACCTTCGCTAACATCGGCAAAAGTAAAAGTGTTGTTTGAAATTGGTGCCGTAAATGCTACCTCTGCACCAAATTCATCAAGCAAAGTAAACTCGTACGGACCGGGTACCGCGGCGTTGACCGTGGCCGTAATGCTTCCCGTCTCTCCGCTACAAACCGGATTCGTGAATGTTACATCAATCTGAATATCGATTTGCTCAATCTCGATGGGATTGTAGAGGTACTCACACACTTGACCCGAAATGTTCAATCGGGCGCGCACCACATAAATACCAGGGTCAAGATTACTAAAAATCGAAGAGGACTGATAGGGACCAAAACCCCCGCCATCTTTTTGAATCTGGAATTGGTAGCTGTTAGGAAGGCCGGTTATCTCGATTCGGCCCGGATTGTTACAAACATAATCTTGTTTGGTATAGGTCTGGGTAATTGTACTTTTAATGACCTCAAAGTAATAATAAGGGCCGGTTCCATTAATCTGCACCCTAAATTCAGCACCCGTAGCTGCAGAAATGGTCGCAGCCTGTAAATCAAAAGGATAGGCTGTTGAAACTTGCGTGTAATGAGCCGGATTCGTATTAGGACACGGGTCATTGGTATTTGGAGCGGAACCTGTCAACTGCTCCCACGAATAGGTGGCCCCACTTCCCACGGATGTCGTAATCATCCTATTATCAGAATCCCCACAAAGTATATAACGGGCAATGGTTCTTCCATCATTGGAACAAGTCACGACCTCGTCATAACCTGTTATAAGAGTAGCAAACATCGGGGCTTCAAGAACTTCGGCCGTATTCGTCTTTTTGTATGATGTAGAATTATTAGCCCCCGTGTCTCTCTTTGTCGATTTTGACACTGTGGTGTTCGTAATCCCTTTATCCAGTACCGTACTAATCTCGGCAAAGAAGTCGTAAACCCGGGTATTCGCTATGGCTGAACTGCAAACTATCGATAAGACTATCAATAGCGCGGCATACAGAAGATGCCTCGGTTTTTTTGGGAGCATAGGTTAAGTCGAATTTGCAAGAATATGCAGACTTGGGGATCGGTATATTCTTTGGGGTAATTGTTTAACTTATAATCTTTCTATTTATCTTTAAGCGCATACTTGCACTTTAATATATTTACTTTTAACGTCAAATTATGAAAAAAAGTATCATCCTCTTTCAATTAATCGTTGTAACGTTTAATTTTTCTTGCGGTCAGGAATCTGAAAACCAAGTAGATATCCCTGAAAATTCCCCTTTTTCGGCCGAGCTTTTAATCGATGGACTGGAGATTCCATGGGGTATGGCGTTCTTACCCGATGGTGCCATTCTAATTACTGAAAAATCAGGCGAATTGATTCGCTTTAAAGATGGTATACGAACTAAAATTTCGAATGTTCCCCAAGTTTACCAAAGGGGGCAAGGTGGGCTATTGGATATCGTACCACACCCCGATTATTCGAACAACGGATGGCTTTATATTACCTATGCTTCATCCGAAGGTGAAGAAAAAGGTGGGCACACTGCTTTGATGCGTGCAAAATTAAAAGGTAATGAACTGGTTGACAATGAATTATTATACAAAGGTTCACCAAACACTACAAAAGGGCAGCATTTCGGATCACGTATCGTATTCGGCGATGACGGTTATCTTTATTTCTCCATAGGGGAAAGAGGGGCCCGCGATGAAAATCCACAAGATATTACACGCGATGGTGGAAAAATTTATAGGATTAACGACGATGGAAGTATTCCACAGGATAATCCATTCGTCGGAACAGAAGGCGCTAAAACCGCCATTTATAGTTATGGACACCGAAATCCTCAAGGTTTGGCCAAACATCCGGAAACCGGAGCAATTTGGGACAATGAACATGGACCGAGAGGGGGGGATGAAATCAACATCATTGAAAAAGGTGCCAACTACGGATGGCCTGTGATTACCTACGGAATCAATTATAGTGGCACACCGATTACCGATAAAACTGAAATGGAGGGTATGGAACAACCCATCCATTATTGGGTGCCCAGTATCGCCCCAAGTGGTATGGCATTCATAACATCCGATAAGTATGAAGGCTATCAAGGCAGTCTATTGGTCGGCTCATTGGCCTTTCAATATTTGGAACGCTTGGTACTCGATGGCAATAAAGTGGTCAAAAGGGAAAAACTGATGGGTGGTTTAGGACGTGTACGAGATGTACGGCAAGGTCCTGATGGATTAATATATGTAGCTATTGAAGGAAAAGGCGTCTATAAACTTATTCCGAAAAGTTAATTTTGGAGTATTAATTCAAGAATACTTCAATTCAATTAACGTAGAATAAACGATGAAGACACTTTTTTTAACACTCCTTTTTGTATCAATACCCATTTGTTCGGTTTTCTCCCAGGATCCCGCACTTGAGGAAAGTATGCAACGAGGTAGTGAAATCTACGCTGACTTTTGCGTGACCTGTCATTTGGAAAAGGGCGAAGGAGTACCGCATACGTTTCCCCCTTTGGCAAAGTCGGATTATTTGATGAACAATCGCGAGGCCAGTATAAGAGGCGTCAAATTCGGCCAACAAATTGAGATCGTCGTCAATGGGGTTACTTACAATAGTGCAATGCCAGATCCTGGACTGGAAAATGAAGAGGTTGCCGATGTAATGAACTATATTCTTAACTCTTGGGGCAATAGTACGGATAAAATGGTTACGCTTGAAGAAGTTGAGGCCACACAGAAATAGGGGTTAGTTACCTGTGCCGGCATCCAGTGCTTTTTTAACCGAACCATGCTTTTTAAGCAATTCTTCGGCCTCGACATATTCAATACCCAATCCTTCGGAAACATAACGTACTCCCCTATCGACCAGCTTATTGTTGCTCAATTGCATATTGACCATCTTATTTCCCTTTACCCGTCCAATCTTTATCATCAGTGCTGTGGAAATCATGTTGAGCGCCAATTTTTGGGAAGTGCCACTTTTCATTCGGGTGCTGCCCGTTACGAATTCGGGGCCTACGTTCATTTCGATAGGTATGTCGACCGCTTTTGCCAGAGGGGAACCAGGATTGTTCGTGATTCCCGCGGTAAGCAGGCCATTTTTTTTTGCATCGGCGACCCCGCCCAATACATAGGGAGTCGTACCGGATGCGGCAATTCCGACAACCACATCCAAATCGGTAATTTCATGTTCCATTAAGTCCTTCCAAGCTTGCGCTTCATCATCCTCGGCATGTTCCACGGATTTGCGAATGGCCACATCGCCGCCAGCGATCAGCCCCACCACTCTTTCATGAGGAAGGCCATAGGTCGGCGGAATTTCGGAAGCGTCCAAAATACCTAATCTCCCACTGGTACCTGCACCGATATAAAACAGACGGCCACCTTTTATAAATCGTTCCGCCAAAGCATCCACCAATCGGGTAATCTGTGGAATCGCCGAAGCAACTGCATAGGCAACCTTTTGGTCCTCCTCATTCATTTTTTGGAGAATCATGGAAGTTTCCATTTGCTCCAAATTATCGTGGTTTGACGGGGTTTCCGTTATTTTAGTGTAGCTCATGTTGATTACAAAATTCGAATATCATGGTTTTTAAAAGAATTGAGCAAGTCATCTTCCGGATCCAATTCCGTAATCATTGTGTTTATGGCATTGATATCGCAGGTCTTATATCTGTGCTGTGAGTTCAATTTTTCAGAGATTGACAAAAGTACTGTTTTCTTTGAACATTTTATGACGGCCTTTTTTACTTGAACGATGTCCCAATCAAATTCGGTAAGCCCATAATGCGAATCAACATATCCCGTACCAATAAAGCTATAATCTACTTTGATCTCAGAAAGATTATGTATGGCATTTGCCCCAAAAGCAATTTGAGACTCCTTTGAAACCTGTCCCCCGACCAAAATAACGGTTACATTGGGTTTATTTAACAACTCCATTGCAACAGGTATGCTATGGGTAAAGCAGGTCAGATCAAGATTCAGGGGAATAGATCGGGCCAGCTCTAAACATGTTGTGCCTCCATCGATGAAAATAACCGAACCGTTCTTAAGTAGGGCGACCGCTTTCCCTGCTATCCTGCTTTTTTCCTCTAATTTGTAAATATTGTTATTTCTAGTGCTATTGGTGGTAAAACCGAGCGAAATAGCTCCTCCATGCACTTTTCGTAACTTATTGTCGGCATCAAGCTCTTTAACGTCCCTACGAATCGTATCTATCGACACATCTAATGTTTCGGCAATATCGGTAAGCAAAATCCGGTTGTGCAGCTCAACTTCGCTCAAAATCGTCTGATGTCTTTCTTCTTTCAACATGAACTAAAGCATAATCTTTATTAAAAACCAAAGATAGTGAATATTCTTAAATTGCAGTTTTATACTGTTTTAAGGTTAACAAATCATTAAAAAAGCAAAAAACAGCAAAATATAAAGCAAAAAACGGCAATAATAAAAAATTGTTGCCTACATTTGCATGATTTTAAATTCGTTAAAACAACTATTGGACATAAATGAAAACAACCGAAAAAGAGATGAGGGATATTAGCTACATGCCTGCTGGTCAATTTGAAGAGACCCGCTTTGAAAAAATCCATAATGTGATTTTTTCAGATTCAAACGAAGCATCGATTATCGTAGCCCAGGAAATTGCGGCATTGATTCGTAAAAAACAAGCTTCGGGCAAACAATGCGTACTCGGATTGGCAACCGGATCTTCCCCTATTCGTGTTTATGAGGAATTGGTAAGAATGCACAAAGAGGAAGGGCTGAGCTTCAACAATGTTGTGACCTTCAATCTCGACGAATACTTGCCCATGGAGAAGGACAACCGACAGAGTTATTGGCACTTTATGCATGAGCACCTGTTCAATCATATAGACATTCCTTCGGAAAACATCCATATACCTGATGGCACATTATCCAACGAATATGTTCGCGAATATTGCCTTGGCTATGAGGAGGCCATAAAAAAGTTCGGCGGACTTGATTTTCAACTTTTGGGTATTGGAAGAACGGGGCATGTAGGTTTCAACGAACCCGGCTCTCATCGTAACTCGGGAACAAGGGTAATTACTTTGGATCATATAACCCGTGTCGATGCGGCCCCGGCTTTTCTTGGTATCGACAATGTACCTAGAAAGGCTATTACCATGGGGATTTCAACAGTAATGAACGCTAAGCGGATCGTATTGCTCGGTTGGGGGCAGAACAAGGCTGACATCATTAAAAAGACCGTCGAAGGTGAAATTTCTTCACATGTGCCGGCAACATATTTACAAGAACACAAGAATTGCACCTTTGTATTGGATGATGGGGCCGGAAGCGAATTGACTAGAAACAAAACCCCGTGGTTGGTCGACGAATCTTTGGAATGGAACGATAATTTAACGGCGAAGGCCATGGTCTGGCTTTGTGGCGTTACCGGAAAATCGATTCTAAGCCTTACCGACAAGGATTATAACGACAATGGAATGTCCGGTCTGCTAAGTCTTGAGGACTCTTATGACCTAAATATCAAAATGTTCAACAGGTTACAGCACACGATTACAGGTTGGCCTGGCGGCAAACCCAATGCCGACGACACAAATCGTCCCGAAAGGGCATTACCAGCGAAAAAACGGGTCATTATTTTCAGTCCCCACCCCGACGATGACGTAATTTCAATGGGAGGCACTTTTGACAGGCTCGTGGAACAGGGTCATGACGTGCATATTGCATATCAGACTTCAGGAAATATTGCGGTTTCTGACAAAGATGCGCTGAGATATGCAGAAATTTCAAAACGTATATATCCTTCGGAAGAGGCACAGACCATTATAAATTCCTTAAAAGCGAAAAAAGAGAGTAGTTCCGATTCCATCGAAGTACGAAAATTAAAAGGAAATATCAGAAGAGGCGAATCTTATGCTGCTACTAGATATTTAGGGCTCGAAGATTCGAACGTACATTTTCTAGATTTACCTTTTTATGAGACAGGCACGATCAAAAAGAACAATTTGTCGGAAGATGACATCGAAATAATGATGAACATCATCAAAGAAGTAAAACCGCATCAAATCTATGCTGCAGGAGATCTCGCCGATCCCCATGGAACCCATAAAGTGTGCTTGGATGCCGTTTTCGAAGCTATGAAACGACTCCAGTCCGAGCCTTTCATGGATGACTGCTGGCTTTGGTTGTATCGCGGTGCTTGGCATGAATGGGATATCAATGAAATCGAGATGGCGGTACCCATGAACCCAGACCAAGTGCTCAAAAAAAGGAACGCCATCTTTTGCCACCAATCGCAAAAGGACGGAGTCATGTTCCAAGGTGAAGATTCAAGGGAGTTTTGGATGAGGGCCGAAGAGCGCAACAAAAATACGGCGGAACGCTATCGTGCACTTGGCCTGTCCGACTATGCGGCAATGGAAGCATTTGTAAGATATAAATTTGATTAGCTCTTTTAATGAAGATAGCCGTAGCTCAGTTTGAACCCAAAGATGGTGACAAACTATACAACTTATCTGTAATCGATAAACTGACAAAAAAGGCAAAATCGCAGGGAGCTGATGTAATAAGTTTCCATGAGATGTCCATTACCGCATATACATTCACCAAAGAACTTGGCTTGGCAGAGATTACTAAGCTTGCAGAAGAAGTACCCGCCGGAAAAAGTACACAAGCTTTAATCGAAATATCCAAAAAGTATAATATTCCCGTTCTAGCAGGTCTGGTCGAAAAAGAGAATGACAAGATCTTCAATACTTATTTGTGCGTTGCCAAAGATGGTGTTATTGCAAAATACCGAAAGCTGCATCCTTTTATAAGCAAATTCATGTCGGCCGGAAGGGAATATGTAGTTTTTGATTTATTGGGCTGGAAATGTGGAATATTAATCTGCTACGACAATAATATTATTGAAAACGTTAGGGCAACTTCTCTTTTAGGCGCTGAAATCATCTTTGCCCCACATGTTACCGGATGCACCCCTTCCTCTATGCCCGGAAGAGGTTATGTCGATGACATATTTTGGAGAAACCGGGAAAAGGACCCGGTATCGCTTCGTTTGGAATTTGACGGGCCAAAAGGCAGAAGATGGTTGATGAGATGGCTTCCGTCACGGGCATATGATAATGGGGTATACTATGCATTTACCAATCCGATTGGTTATGACGGGGAACATCTAAAAAATGGCAATTCGATGATAATCGATCCCTACGGGGAGGTACTGTCAGAAATAAAGAGCTTTGCGGATGACATAACGATTTCAAAAATCGCAAAGGACAAGATAGGACTTTCAGGAGGCTGGCGCTATAAAAATGCCCGGAGGCCTGAATTATACAAAGACATCATTGGAAAAACACACGAACCGTATTTGAAACCAATTTGGATGGCTTCCAAGCAATAAGTTTTGTATGTTTATATACATATGAGAAAGAAATTTTGCCTTCTTCTAGTTTCAATCCTAATTTCTTCATGCAGTGTTTTTAAACCGATTCCACAACCAGAAAGGGAATTTCGTGGTTTTTGGGTGGCGACCGTCGTCAATATCGACTGGCCAAAAAACGGAAATGACGCAATTGAGAAACAAAAAGACGATTACCTAAAAATCCTCGATTTTTATAAGAATTTGAATTTCAACGCTGCGATAGTCCAAATCCGAACAGCAGGAGATGCTTTTTACAAATCAGATTTCGCACCGTGGTCACGATTTTTGACAGGGAAGGAAGGAAAAGCACCTGATACCGAAGAAAGTATTTTAAAATGGATGATCGATGAAGCCCATAAACGTGGAATGGAGTTCCATGCCTGGCTCAACCCCTATCGGGCCACTTTTGATCTGAAAACCGAAATCTTGGGGCCAACACACGATTTTAACCTTCACCCGGAATGGATGTTGAAATATGGCAAGAAATACTATTATAATCCTGGATTACCGGAAGTACGAAAACGTATGGTCGCCGTCATAGACGAAATCGTCGCGAATTACGATGTAGATGCCGTTCATTTTGATGATTATTTTTATCCGTATACCATTAAAGGTGAAGTTTTTCAAGATTCATTGACCTATTCATACTATGGCCGGCCTGATCAATCACTGGAAGATTGGCGGCGCAGCAATATGGATTCATTGATAAAAAATAGTTTCGAGACTATAAAGTCAAGAAAACCTTGGGTACAGTTCGGGGTAAGTCCGTTCGGGGTTTGGAAAAATAAATCCACCGACCCCAGAGGTTCTGATACCCAAGCGGGGCAAACCACTTATGAAAACCTGTATGCGGACCCTTTATTATGGATGCAAAAAGGATGGCTCGATTATCTTGTGCCGCAGGTATATTGGAGCATGGAGCTTCCCGTCGCCTCGCATCGAAAAATCGTGGACTGGTGGGCGGATAATTCCGTAAACACGAATCTATATGTCGGCAACGGCCCCTATAAAATTAGAAACAATAGTGATAAGGCCTGGGACGACAAAAAAGAACTCCCCGACCAATTGACCCTCGCCCGGAATACCGAAGTGGTTCAAGGCAATGTTTTTTTCAGTGCCAAGAGTTTGATGGACAAAAATGACGATGTTGTCAAATACATTAAACGAAAATATTACAAACAACCCGCCCTTCCCCCTACTTCATCACATCAAAAAAATGGAGCAAAATCCGGTACTAATTTCAAATCCGTGACCCTCCGGAATGACCATGTCGATTTGAATTTTTCCGATTTGGGCGATTATCGATTCGCTTTGATCCATCCAACAGGAAAAAAAGCCAAAAAACACTATCCCTTGAAAAGACTATTGGCCAAGGTTCCGGTAAGGGGCAAAAATAAAATTAGCGTTGACAATACATTATTAGAAAGGAAAAAAAGGATCGCAGTCGTTCTTATCGACAAGTTTGGCCGGAAAAGTGAGCCTAAAATCATACTTTTAAATCAAACAAGTTAAATGGTTCAAAAAGACAAACGGGCTTGGGCGTGGGTGCCTGTTCTCTACTTTACGCAGGGGTTGCCCTATGTACTCGTTGTCACCGTTTCGGTAATCATGTACAAAAAGCTTGGGATCGGCAACGAAGATATCGGTCTCTATACCAGTCTATTATACCTGCCCTGGGTGTTGAAACCGTTATGGAGCCCTTTCGTCGATCTCAAGAGTACCAAGCGTAATTGGTTTTTGGCCATGCAATTGATCATTGCGCTGGCCCTTTTTGGTGTGGGCCTTAGTTTGCCGACCAACATGTTCTTTATCACCACTTTGGCCTGCTTCTGGATCGCAGCTTTCGCATCGGCGACCAACGATATTGCTTCCGACGGTTACTATATGCTGGGCCTGACACAAAAGAAACAGTCTTTTTTTGTGGGCATGCGAAGTACTTTTTACCGCTTGGCCATGGTAACAGGCGAAGGACTGATTGTCGTCGTTGCAGGATTTTTGGAGAACAAATACGGAGATAACACCAAAGCGTGGAGCGTAACGATGACCGCCGCGGCTTTCTTGATGCTGTTGTTGACGATTTCAAACTTCTTTGTTACACCAAAGTATGAGCCCTCATCAGCGATTACCACTGAAAAACCAAAAGGATTTTTAGAAGTTTTCGCCTCCTTTTTTAAAAAACCGCAAATCGGCCTTGCCCTGACATTTATTCTTACCTATCGGTTGGGCGAATCGCAATTGGTGAAAATGGCCGCGCCTTTTTTATTGGATTCGACCGAAAAAGGCGGACTTGCCTATTCGACCGAACAATTGGGAACCATTTTCGGTACTGTAGGTGTCATTATGCTATCGATCGGAGGAATCTTGGGCGGAATCTTGATTTCAAGGGATGGGCTAAAAAAATGGATGTTGCCCATGGTGCTGTCTTTGAACGTTCCCAATATATTGTACGTAGCTCTTGCCTTGACCGGGACGACCAATATCTATGCGGTCACGACGACCGTCATCTTTGAAAAGTTCGGCTATGGTTTCGGGTTCGCCGCTTTTTTGATGTACTTGATCTATATCGCCGACGGAAAATCAAAAACATCACATTATGCCATTGCGACCGGTTTTATGGCGTTGGGCATGATGCTTCCAGGAATGATCAGCGGTTATATGCAGCAATGGCTAGGTTATGGCGGTTTCTTTATTTGGGTGCTGATCGCTGCCCTGCCTTCTTTGTTTTTGCTTCGTTATTTGAAATATCCCCCTGATTTTGGAAAGAAATCGAATACGGATGAAGGATAAATCGTTTCATTTCAATACGATAAAACAAGCCATGACCCCGAGGGAAAAGGTCGGGCAGCTTTTTATGCCCGCCGCCTTTATCAACGACTCAGAGAAAGAAATAGAACAACTGGAAAAATTGATTGTCGAACAAACTGTTGGCGGATTGTGCTTTTTCCATTCCCGTGCCAGTGCCGCGACCAATTTCGAGGGCAAAAAAATGGTTGTCTATAACAAGGACAGTTTCACCACGCTCAAAAAACTTATCCAGCGCTATCAGTCGGTCGCCAAATATCCTTTACTGATGGCTATCGATGCAGAGTGGGGTCTGGCCATGCGCATTGAAAATACACCGCAATATCCCTATGCGATTACTTTAGGCGCGATACAAAATAATGTCGATTTGATTTTCGAAGTCGGTAAAAATATCGCCAAAGATTGTAAAACGGCGGGCATTCATATGAACCTATCCCCCGTGGTCGATATCAATAACAATCCTGATAATCCGGTAATCGGCTACCGCTCGTTCGGTGAAGGCAAGAATAATGTTGTTGAAAAGGCGATTGCATTCGTCAAAGGAATGCAAAGTGAGGGCATCTTATCGAGTATCAAACATTTTCCGGGGCACGGCGATACGGCAACCGATTCGCATTTAGATCTTCCGCATATCGATAAATCGAAACAAGAATTGGTCGAAAATGAACTTTATCCCTTTCAAAGGCTGATTGCCGAAGGCGTCGATTCGGTCATGGTCGGGCATTTGTCCGTTCCGGCATTGGCCAATGGAAAAGATACGCCTTCGAGCATTTCAAAAGCTATTATCAAAGATGTTTTACGCAACGAAATGGGATTTGATGGGGTCGTGGTTTCAGATGCCCTGAACATGCATGCCGTTTCGAAAAATTATCCGGCCAAAGGACAATTGGAATGGCTTGCCTTCGATGCCGGAAACGATATACTCTGTTTTGCAGAGTATACGGCCGAAGGAATTGAAACTATTTTGAAAAACGCTTCCGAAGAGCAGATAACCGAAAGTTTTGATAGGGTTTGGAAATTGAAGGAAAAAGCATTTACCAACGGTCTGTCGGTTCGCCCGCAGTCAAGAGCCACTTTTAAATTGGAAATCCCGGATGAATTGAACCGAAAATTAGCGGAAAAAAGTTTGACCTTGTTTCAAGGAAACGAGGAAACGACCCGTGATTTTAGAACGGAAGGCTTCACCAGGTTGCAATTCGGGGGAAAGCCCGATAATCCATTTTTTCAAATTGTATCGAATGATATTCAAAACCCGAACAATATACTGCTTGCGCTTTTCCCGCCTAAGGTTAAGCCGACGAATAATTTTGGATTTTCCGATTCGGAAATTACCGCGATAAACACGGTCTTAAATACCAAAAACGTAGTGCTTTATTTATTTGGGAATCCGTATATCCTGAAACATTTCAATTTTGAAAATGCCAAGGCAGTCGTTATTGCGTATCAAGATTTCAAGGGATTTCAAGAGGTAGCGGCGAAACATTTTTTGGGAAGTATTACGGCCAAAGGAAAATTACCAGTAACCATTCAATGAAAAAGTACAAAATCATCGGCCTGATGTCGGGCACCTCTTTAGACGGGTTGGATCTCGCCTATTGCCATATTTGGGAAGAGCAAGGATCTTGGCGGTTCGACATCAAAAAGATCAAAAGCATTTCGTACACCAAAGAAATGCAGGAAAAATTAAAAAATTCCATTTTTCTTCCTGCGGATGAACTCCTGATTTTTCACAATACCTATGGTACATGGCTGGGCGAACAAACAAAAATTTTCATCGAGGAGAGCGATCTCGCGATAGATGCCATCGCCAGCCACGGTCATACGACCCACCACCAGCCCGAAAACGGACTTACTTTTCAAATCGGTTCCGGTCAGCACTTGGCCAATGCAAGCGGACAAAAAGTAATTTGTGATTTCCGAACGAATGACGTGGGATTGGGCGGGCAAGGGGCGCCCCTTGTTCCTATAGGGGATCGTTTGTTTTTCGGCAATTATGATTTCTGTCTGAACCTCGGCGGGATCAGTAACGTTTCCTTTGAACAAAACGGAAAACGAATCGCCTACGATATCGGATTGGCCAATATGATCCTGAACCACATTACCCGAAAAAACGGATTGGATTATGACGAAGGTGGCCGATTGGCCCGAAGCGGAAAAATAAATTCCGAAATGCTTGAGAAATTGAACGTGCTTGAATACTACAAGCTACCTATACCGAAATCTATCGGTTACGAATGGTTTGTTGAAGAAGTGGTCCCCATAGTAGATAGCACAAAAGATTCCATGGAAAATTTATTGTGTACTGGCATTCATCATATCTGCGATCAAGTGGCCTTCCAAATTAAATCCCATTGTAAAAAGCCGAAAAATACGCTGTTCGTAACGGGTGGTGGAGCGTTGAATGATTTCCTAATCGAAACTTTACAGGAAAAGCTAGGCGATGCCGTCGAAGTGGCCGTAACCGAAAAACAATTGATCGAGTTCAAAGAAGCGACGGTTTTTGCGTTGATGGGCGTGCTCCGATTAGAAAACAAGACTAATGTGCTAAGTTCGGTTACCGGGGCAAAATGCGACTCTTCCAGCGGGGTAATCTATTTGCCCAGTTAAAAATCTGTACCAAATTGTTATATTAGTAGATTCAATTTTTTAAAACCAAGTAAATGTCGGAAAAACAAAAAAAGGCCAGTGCCTACTGGAAAGAAAATGTTCGTTACTTGTTTATCCTCCTGACTATTTGGTTTGCTGTTTCCTATGGTGCCGGAATATTGTTCAAGGATGCCCTAAACGGAATCAAGATCGGCGGGTTTGAACTCGGGTTCTGGTTCGCCCAACAAGGTTCGATCTACGTATTCGTCATTTTAATCTTCGTCTACGTTCGGTTGATGAACAAACTAGACAAAAAATACGGATATAACGAATAAACCAACCCAACAAACCAAAACCAATGACCGTACAAGCCTGGACGTACCTTTTAGTCGGAATCACCTTTGCCATTTATATCGGAATCGCCATTTGGTCGCGGGCCGCCTCCACCAAAGAGTTTTATGTGGCCGGTGGAGGAGTGTCTCCTTTGGCGAACGGCATGGCGACCGCCGCCGATTGGATGTCCGCCGCATCGTTTATTTCCATGGCTGGAATCATTGCCTTTGCGGGTTATGACGGTTCCGTCTATTTAATGGGATGGACGGGCGGTTATGTGCTATTGGCGCTTCTACTTGCCCCCTATCTCCGTAAATTCGGAAAATTTACCGTACCCGATTTCATTGGGGATCGCTACTATTCGAAAACGGCCCGGATCGTCGCCGTGATATGTGCATTGATCGTTTCGTTCACCTATGTCGCAGGTCAGATGCGCGGGGTGGGCGTAGTGTTCTCAAGATTTTTGGAGGTTGATATCAATACTGGTGTCGTCATCGGGATGGTCATCGTACTTTTTTATGCCGTTCTAGGTGGAATGAAGGGTATTACCTATACCCAAGTCGCCCAATATTGTGTATTGATCTTCGCCTTTATGGTACCGGCGATTTTTATATCCATCCAAATGACCGGAAACCCGATTCCACAATTGGGTATGGGCTCACAACTGAACGATGGCTCGGGAGTATATCTATTGGACAAACTTAACGGGCTCTCCACCGAACTAGGCTTTGCCGAATATACGGACGGCAAGAAATCGATGACGGATGTGTTTATGATTACTTTGGCGCTTATGGTAGGGACTGCTGGATTGCCCCATGTCATTGTACGGTTCTTTACGGTCAAAAGAGTCAAGGATGCCCGAAAATCGGCAGGGTTGGCCTTATTGCTTATCGCCATACTCTATACTACGGCCCCAGCGGTGGCTGTTTTTGCACGAACCAACATGATCAATACGGTAAGCGACCAAGAATACGCTTCGATGCCCGAATGGTTCAAGAACTGGGAAACAACAGGTTTGTTGGCATTTAATGATAAGAATGGCGATGGCAAGATCCAATATGTCGCGGATGCTGCAAAAAACGAACTTATTGTTGATCGCGATATCATGGTATTGGCGAATCCCGAGATCGCCAATCTTCCGGCATGGGTAATCGCATTGGTCGCGGCAGGTGGGCTGGCCGCCGCACTCTCGACCGCAGCCGGACTCTTATTGGTCATTTCTTCTTCCGTATCACATGATCTGATCAAAAAAGTATTTATTCCGAATATTTCGGATAAAGGGGAATTATGGGCAGCCAGAGGCGCAGCAACGGTCGCGGTAATCATCGCAGGATATTTCGGCATCAATCCCCCGGGCTTTGTCGCTGCAGTGGTCGCCTTGGCCTTCGGATTGGCGGCCGCATCGTTCTTTCCGGCCATAGTTTTAGGCATCTTTTATAAGAAAATGAATAAAGAAGGTGCCATTGCCGGTATGGTCGTAGGCATTTCATTGATGCTGTTCTATATGCTCAAGTTCAAATTCGGCATTTTCGATGGCGGCAAGGAAGCCGTGGCCGGTTTGGAAAAGGATTGGTGGTTCGGTATATCTCCGGAAGGCTTCGGAAGTGTAGCAATGTTGGTCAATTTTATTGTCTCGATCATCATTATGCAGTTTACCCCGGCTCCACCTGAAAAAGTCCAGGAAATCGTCGAGGATATCCGTATTCCAAGCGGAGCGGGAGAAGCTTCGGACCATTGACTATTGTTTCCCAATTCAATGATTTTCGTTAAATTTAAAACTGCAATAAAGTACGCGTACTTAGCAATTAACCCAACTTCAAGCAACATAGTTTCATGAGTAATTATCACATTAAACATTTAGAAGAGTACTATCAAGTTTATCGTAAATCGGTTCGAAACCCTGAAGGTTTCTGGGAAGAGATTGCCGAGGAACATTTCGTATGGCGAAAAAAATGGGATAATGTGTTAAGTTGGGATTTCTCAAAACCCGAGATCAAATGGTTCGAAGGGGCGAAACTCAATATCACGGAAAACTGCATTGATCGGCACTTGCCTACCCGAGGGGAAAAGACCGCTATTCTTTTCGAGCCCAATGACCCGAATGAAGAAGCGCAGCATATTACGTATCGTCAATTACACGAACGTGTGTGCCGAATGGCCAATGTGCTGAAAGAACAGGGTATCAAAAAAGGGGACCGAGTTTGTATTTACCTCCCCATGATTCCCGAACTGGCAATTTCGTTATTGGCCTGCGCCCGTATCGGAGCGATACATTCTGTAGTGTTCGCCGGATTCTCGGCAAATGCGCTTGCCACCCGGATCAACGATTCTGATTGCAAATTGGTCTTGACCTCCGATGGTTCGTACCGTGGTGGAAAATCCATCGACTTAAAGGGAATCGTCGATAAGGCCTTGGAAGATTGCCCCGGCGTGGAGAACGTTTTGGTCGTCAAACGTATCGATAGCGATGTCGATATGAAAGAAGGCAGGGATCAATGGATCCAACCTTTATTGGATGATGCCTATGCCGACTGCGTGGCCGAGATTATGGATGCCGAAGACCCACTCTTTATTCTTTACACCTCGGGATCGACCGGAAAGCCAAAAGGTATGGTTCACACCACTGGAGGCTACATGGTATATACCGCATACACCTTCAAAAATGCCTTTCAATATAGGGAAAATGACATCTATTGGTGTACCGCCGACATTGGGTGGATTACCGGGCACTCATACATCGTCTATGGGCCTTTGGCCAATGGGGCCACCACTGTAATGTTCGAGGGGGTGCCCTCCTACCCCGATTATGGACGTTTTTGGGAAGTGGTCGAAAAACATAAGGTGAACCAGTTTTATACCGCCCCGACGGCCATCCGTGCCCTGGCCAAGGAAAATTTGGATTTCGTGGAAAAATACGACCTGTCAAGCCTAAAAGTACTAGGTTCAGTAGGCGAGCCTATCAACGAGGAAGCTTGGCATTGGTACAACAACAATATTGGTAAAAAGCATAGTCCGATAATAGATACCTGGTGGCAGACCGAAACTGGGGGAATGATGATTACGCCCATTCCGTATGTAACACCAACGACACCAACCTATGCAACTTTGCCGTTTATTGGGGTGCAACCCGCTTTAATGGATGAAGAGGGTAAGGAAATAAAAGGCAATCAGGTCTCGGGCCGATTGTGCATCAAATTTCCGTGGCCATCGATTGCCCGAACGATCTGGGGCGACCATGACCGTTATCGAGACACCTATTTCTCGGCCTACAAGGATATGTACTTTACCGGAGATGGTGCGCTAAGGGATGCCGTGGGTTATTATAGAATAACGGGGCGTGTCGATGATGTGATAATTGTCTCAGGGCATAATTTAGGAACTGCCCCGATAGAGGATTCCATCAACGAACATCCGGCGGTGGCCGAGAGTGCCATTGTCGGTTTCCCGCATGATGTTAAAGGGAATGCGTTATACGGCTATGTTATTTTAAAGGAAACCGGTGAAAGTCGAGATCGCGAAAACCTCCGTAAAGAAATTAACCAGCAGATAACTGAACAGATCGGCCCAATCGCAAAGCTCGATAAAATCCAATTTGTACCGGGACTTCCAAAAACACGAAGTGGAAAGATTATGAGGCGTATTTTGAGAAAAATAGCCTCAAAGGACACATCCAATCTAGGGGACACTAGTACGCTGTTGAACCCTGAAGTCGTCAAGGAAATTATGGACAATGCACTTTAGACAACGTAGGTCTGATTGAATTGGCATTCTGCTTCTGCGTGATACCTTTATCATATCGAATTATTGAAAAACGGTCGGGGTCAATATAATCGCTGTATTCGAAACAACCTCATCGCAATACCCTTCTGGCCAGCAAGGGACGTTTGCTAAATGCTACGAATATCAGTAATGAGATCAAGCCACAGATAGCCAGCCCAACAAACAAGGGCCATACAGTATCTTGAACAAAGCTTCCGATGTAATTGGCAATGGGTACGGCAAGTACGGTAGAAACAAAACCGTTGATGGCCGCTCCGATTCCCGCAATATGCCCGATAGGTTCCATGGCTATCGAGCGAAAGTTACCCCATAAAAATCCCAAACAAAAGAACTGAACGGATAAAAATGAGACCAAGACCGGTACGTTCGGGTTTGGTTTGCCCCAAAAGACACCTACATATAACAGGGCGATCAAGCAAAAGGCCGAAAGTGCCATCAGGGACAATTTTCGCATTCCGAACCGTAGCACCAATGTACCGTTCAAAAAAGTCGAAAGACCAATGGAAATGGCCAAGCCCGCAAAAATATAGGGAAACTGATCCGGGAGTCCATATTGATCTTCAAACACATGTTGTGAGGCACTGAGATAGACCAAGAACGCCCCGGTAACAAATCCGGAAATAAAAGTAAAGGCGACGGTTTCCCGATATTTTAAAAATTCAATCAATCCGTTGACAAAAACACTTCCCGAAAATGGAATCTTATATTCCGGCTTGAGGGTTTCCATCTGCCTTTTCCAAAACCAAATACCCACAATAAGTGCAAAAAATAATTGCATGTAAAAAATTCCTTCCCATCCAAAGCCATCCATAATCCATTTACCGATAGCGGGCGCCACTACGGGTATCAAGATAAAAAACGCGGTCACAAAAGACATTACACGTGCCATATAATCACCTTTATAAGTGTCGCGAATTATCGAAATCGACATGGTCCTAGGTGCAGAGAGGCCAATACCTTGCAAAACGCGGCCGATAATCATAACCTCCAACGAAGGTGCATATAAACATATAACACTGGCGAGTGTAAAGAGTATGAAACCGGAGTAAACAATAGGTTTGCGTCCGAAACTATCCGACAAGGGGCCGAAAAAAAGTTGACCTACTCCAAGGCCCAAAAAAATCATGGTAATCAATAACTGATTGTCGGTCGGATCAAGACTGTTTATCGAAATTCCGATATGGGAAATCGCCGGTAAAATGGCATCAATGGCCAATGCCACGATGGACATTAAAGCGGCCATTAAGGCAACGAATTCAAAATTGGGTTTCGTGTTTTCGTTTTGCATTCGGCAAAAGTAGGTATAGCGATCGGTAACCAAAACGAAATAGATGGATAAATTGTACCCCCCCGTTCTTAGCGATACTTCAAGAAACCAACCTCAGGAACCGAAGCCAAAATTGTAAATTGTGGTTTCGAACAACCATAAAATTAGCCTTAAATCATGACTCTAAAAGAGAAGTGGTCTTATTTCTTTTGGCAAATATGTACTTTTGATAAAATTTTAGAGGATGCTGATTATAGGAATTGCGGGAGGCACAGGCTGTGGAAAAACAACAGTGGTCAACCAGATAATCGATGAACTCCCGGTAGGAGAAGTTGGTGTTATTTCCCAGGATTCTTATTATAACGACCTTTCGCATCTTTCTTTGGAAGAACGCAGAAAAACCAATTTTGACCACCCACAATCAATCGATTTTAAATTATTGGAAGAACATCTGGGCCTTTTGCGTCAGGGGCAATCTATCGAACAGCCCATTTACTCCTTTTTGGAATGTAACCGAACCGAAAAAACAATTCCTACCCATCCGACCAAAGTAATGATCGTCGAGGGTATTTTGATTTTGGCGAATGCCAAGATTCGCGATATGTTCGACATCAAGATTTTTGTACATGCCGATTCCGATGAGCGGCTTATCCGTAGACTAAAAAGGGATATTAACGAACGTGGTTGGGACTTGAACGAAACCCTTGAAAGCTATCAAAAGAATATCAAACCCATGCACGAACAGTTTATAGAGCCCACAAAAGAATATGCCGATGTTATCATTCCGAACAATAAATACAATACGGTCGCTGTTGATATTGTACGTACCATCATCAACGATAAATTGACATAAGCGAATATGGCGTTGAACGATTTAAAGAAGAAAAAGTGGTTCGGTCTGGCAACTAATGTTTACATGTTGGTATTGACCGCTTTTGTTATCTGGATGGTGTTTTTCGACACCAATTCACTGTTGATCCACTTGGAGTTGAGAAAGCAGATCAAGACTTTGGAAAAACAACAGGAATTTCTCCGTAATGAAATTGCGAAGGACAAAAAGATCATCGAGAAACTTTCCGATGAAAAAGAATTGGAAAAATTTGGTCGCGAGGAATATTACCTCAAAAAGAAAAACGAAGAAATATACCTGATCGAATACGAGGATAGCCTAGATCTTGAACAAAAAGATTGATGTTGAAATTATAGACCGCAATCCAAAAAACAAACGGTAGAACGAACTTTTCCGAAGTGACCGTCAACTTTAACTTTATTTAACGCCGCAACCATAAGTTATTCACCTTGTGTTAACAAAATGGTTTCCCTTGCATCACAAATAATCGTATTTTTACCCCCTAACTTACGACAAGAATGGGCAAGATCATTGCTATAGCAAATCAAAAGGGAGGAGTCGGAAAAACCACAACTACGGTAAACCTGGCAGCTGCGTTGGGCGTATTGGAAAAAAAGGTGTTATTGATAGATGCCGACCCACAGGCCAATGCTACATCAGGTTTGGGAATCGATGTGGAAAGTATAGAAATAGGCACTTATCAGTTGGTCGAACATTCTAAAAATGCCCCCGAAACGATTTTGAAGACAGAATCACCGAATGTAGATTTGATTCCCTCACACATTGATCTGGTCGCCATAGAAATCGAATTGGTCGATAAAGATGAACGGGAGTATATGATGAAAAAGGCCATCGCCGAATTAAGGGATGCCTATGACTATATCCTTATCGATTGTGCCCCCTCGTTGGGGCTATTGACCTTGAACGCCCTTACCGCGGCAGATTCGGTAATCATACCTATACAATGTGAGTATTTTGCCTTGGAAGGTCTGGGCAAGCTATTGAACACCATAAAAAGTATACAAAAAATACACAACCCTGATCTCGATATCGAAGGTATGCTGCTTACAATGTACGATTCAAGGTTACGTCTTTCGAACCAGGTCGTTCAAGAAGTACGCAAACATTTCGGCGATATGGTCTTTGATACGATCATACAGCGAAACGTGCGCCTGAGCGAAGCCCCTAGTTACGGTGAGACCATAATCAAATACGATGCGAGTAGTAAAGGAGCGGCCAATTATCTGAACATGGCCAATGAAGTGGTGCAGAAAAACAAACAGGCGGTATAGATGGCGAAGGCAGTACGAAAACAAGCTCTGGGAAGGGGACTTTCGGCACTTTTAAAAGATCCCGAAAACGATATTAAAACAGCTTCCGATAAAAATGCCGATAAGGTTGTCGGCAATATTGTAGAACTCGATATCGATTCGATCGAGGTCAATCCGTTTCAGCCACGTTCCAACTTCAATGACGAGGCACTTCAAGAATTGGCGACTTCAATCCGGGAATTGGGAGTTATTCAACCCATCACGGTACGCAAGCTCGATTTTAACAAGTACCAATTGGTATCCGGGGAAAGAAGGTACAGGGCCTCTAAGTTGGTCGCACTTAAAACGATTCCCTCATACATTCGCATAGCCAACGATCAAGAATCATTGGAAATGGCCTTGGTGGAAAACATACAACGCCAAGACCTTGATCCAATCGAAATTGCATTATCGTATCAACGCTTGATCGATGAAATCGAACTGACCCAGGAAAAATTGAGTGACCGTGTGGGAAAAAAACGCTCTACAATAGCCAACTATATGCGTCTGTTGAAGTTAGATCCTATCATTCAGACCGGAATTCGGGATGGCTTTGTGAGCATGGGCCATGGCCGTGCCCTGGTCAATATCGATTCAAAGGAAGACCAAATCAAACTCTACGAAAAAATAGTCGGTGATAATCTTTCCGTTCGTGACACGGAAGAGGCCGTTCGCCTATATCAAAACAAGGGCACCGCTATAAAAAATAACAGGGTCAAATCTACCCCCGAATTTGCCAAGATAGGGATGAACGAATTGAAGGAACATCTTGATGTGAAGGTTGCCGTCAATGCTACGGAAAAGGGGAAAGGAAAAATTGCCATTCCGTTCAATTCCCCTGAAGAATTTCAACGTATCAAAAAAATGATCATAGGTGGGTAAGCGCCTATCCATATTCTCTGCCATTCTCTTTTTTGCCATAGCGTTAAACGCTCAAGACAAGAAAGAAGATGTTCAGGAGTCTGAAAAAACCACCGAAAATCAGGAGGTCGATTCATTGAGGACAGACCTCAAGAAAAAAGGGGTCGTAGTCCAAGATTCCATAATTGTGGAACGCAAAGCGATCAATCCGTTAGCCCCTAGCAAGGCCGCATTTTATTCTGCCGTACTTCCTGGACTCGGTCAAGTCTACAACAAACGTTATTGGAAAGTCCCGATAGTGTATGCGGTAATCGGAACTGGTGTCTATGCCTATCTGTACAATGATGACCTATACGATCGGTTTCGCACCGCGTTCAAAAGACGGCAGGCCGGTTTCACCGATGACGAATTTTGGGATAGAAGAAATCCCGATGACGGTATTATCCCCTTAGAGCCTGATCTATCGACAACCGCGCTCGAAGATGGACAGGAACGCTACCAACGAGATCGTGACCTGTCGTTATTGATTACCATTGCAATGTATGCGTTGAATATCGTAGATGCCAATGTCGATGCACATCTCAAACAGTTCAATGTCGATGATGATCTGAGTTTTGATATGAAGCCGTATCTTGACCTTGACCCAATAAGTAATAATCCCAGTTACGGGATGGCCTTCGTCATCAAATTTTAAAATATGAGAATAGCATTGTTCGGGTATGGAAAAATGGGGAAAATGATCGAAAAGATCGCTTTGGAAAGAGGCCATGACATTGTTGCCCGCATTGATGTCGATACCCCGGAAATCGACTTTTCGAATATGGATGTCGCCATAGATTTTAGTATGCCCGATGCAGCGTTCGGAAATATCAGCAATTGTTTTGAACATGGAATTCCGGTAATCTCGGGAACTACAGGATGGTTAAAGGATTTTGACAAAGCCGTTTCACTTTGTCATGAAAAAGAAGGAGCGTTTATTTACGCCTCTAATTTTAGCCTTGGTGTGAACCTATTTTTTGAACTGAACACTTATCTCGCCAAGATGATGAAAAACCTGGACCAGTATGGTGTGGCTATGGAAGAAATTCATCATACCCAAAAATTGGATGCCCCGAGCGGTACCGCAATTACCTTGGCCGATGGAGTCATCAAGAATTCAAATTATCATGATTGGAAATTGGGGCAAGGCGACCGCAATGAAATTGGAATAACGTCCAAAAGAATCGAAGCGGTACCCGGCACCCATACCGTAACTTATAACAGCATTGTCGATAGCATTGAAATAAAGCACACCGCCCATAATCGGCAGGGATTTGCTTTGGGAGCGGTTACCGCAGCTGAGTGGATAATCGGGAAAAAGGGCGTATTCACCATGAAAGATGTGTTAAACCTTGGTTAACGCGCACAATATATGACGGATAAAAACATTTAATTGCGAAAGGTTTTTTCGGTATATCCATTTATGAATATTTCAAATTAGCGGGACAATGCCATTTGAAACCTTGATTCACCTTATCAAACGATAGCAAAAAAAACCATAAGTTAATATGGACACAACGGGTTGGATACTTTTTATTTTGATTATACAGGTAATCCATTTTCTAGGCACCTGGAAATTATACATAAAGGCCGGTAGAAAAGCATGGGAAGCAGCTGTACCTATATACAACGCCATCGTTTTGATGCAGATCATCAACCGGCCCAAGTGGTGGGTAATCTTATTGTTTATTCCGATTATCAATTTATTGATGTTTCCGGTGATATGGGTAGAGACCATTCGTAGTTTCGGCAGGCATAGTCTTTTCGAAACGTGGCTGGTCATTTTGACCTTGGGCTTCTATATCTATTATGTCAATTACATGCTCGACGTTAAATATGTAGAAAATCGAAGCCTCCACCCAAGGTCCGTAGCCGGTGAATGGGTCAGTTCGATTGTTTTTGCCATAGTCGCGGCCACATTGGTCCATACCTATTTCATTCAGCCTTATGTAATACCGACGGGATCTTTGGAACGTACTCTTAGAATCGGAGATCTTTTGTTCGTTAGTAAATTCCATTATGGGGCGCGTACGCCGATGACAGCAGTGGCGGCACCTATGGTGCATGACACATTGCCGATACTGGGAACACGTTCTTACCTCAACAAACCCCAAATACCCTATTTTAGGCTTCCGGGGTTCAAAAAGATCAAACGTAACGAAATCGTGGTTTTCAGTTGGCCGGCAGATACCGTGCGCATTTTTTTCAAACGGGAAGAGGGCGTGAAAAAACCTATCGACAAAAAATCGAATTATGTAAAACGGTGCGTGGGACTTCCAGGGGATTCGCTAGAAGTACGGGACGGATATGTTTTTATAAACGGTAAACAATTGGAGCTTCCCGATAGGGCAAAACCCCAATATGATTATATGGTTTATTCGAACAAAGGGGTGTCGACCAAATTACTGCAACAAGTCGGTGTTGAGGAGTTTAACCGTACTTTCATCGTTGGAGGTCTCAATCAGGAACAGGCCAATATTATCAATGAATATATTTTAGGGTTCAACAAACGGGCAGATGGTAAATTTGAATTGATTACCAAGAATATGGGAATCCCAATCGAAGTCGTTCGGAAATACGGTATTGCCTTGACCGAAGAAACCGGCCGTGCCAGACAGGCTACCTTAACGGATGAAATGGTGGGGCAACTTAGAAACAGTAGCGAAATAGATTCCGTAATACGAGTAGTTGAACCAGTTGGCAAGAGAGGCATCAACCTTTTTCCGCAAAGTCCGGATTACCCTTGGAATTACGATCAGTTGGGGCCAATATATATTCCAAAAGCAGGTGCAACCGTACCTTTGAATTTGAAGGTACTTCCTTTGTACAAAAAGATTATCCGGGAGTATGAAGGCAACACTGTGGGCGTAAAGGGAAATCAGGTTACTGTCAATGGTGAAGTTGCGGACAGTTATACCTTCAAACAAGACTATTATTGGATGATGGGAGATAACCGCGACCATTCGGAAGACAGTCGGGCTTGGGGTTATGTTCCGGAAAATCACATAGTGGGAACCCCCATATTCATTTGGTTGAGTTTTGACAATTTTAAGGATGCCAAGGGACTGAACGTCAACCCGCCATGGAAATGGAAACCCCGTTGGGACCGTATTTTTACGACAGTGCACGGCAGCGGAGAACCCGTATCATATTTCAAATATTTTCTAATTGCACTCGCACTGTATTTTGTCGGTGATTACTTTTGGAAGAAAAGGAAAAGAGGTAGTTCGAAATCCTAGAATTTGTGGAATGGAATGTATTTGTATTTGATTTTTGAAGCAGCGCATTAATTTTGAGAACCTTAATTCATCCCACCTACTTTCCAAGCATTGGTACCTTTGCGGTAATCGTTCAAAAAGAAATCATCTGGGAGGTCGAAGACAATTATCAAAAACAGACCTATCGCAACCGTACCTATATCTGCAATGATCGCGGAAAACATTTACTCAATATTCCCATTCGACATGTCGGTGGCGAACAGGGGCGTCAAAAGTACAAAGATGTAAAGGTCGATAACCGATATACTTGGCAACGTACCCATTGGCGTACCTTACAGACCGCCTATCGAACCTCTCCTTTTTTCGAATATTACGAAGACGATATTGCACCGCTTTTCGAAAGCAAACCAAATTTTCTGTTGGATTTCAACCTAAAAACAATCGCAACTATCTGTGATTGCTTGCAAATTGAAACACCACAGTTGAAAACAGAATCGTTCGTACTTGAATATGAAAATTACAAGGATTTAAGATTTTTGGTGAATGCGAAGAACGAAACCAAACCAAATCAACAACCTTATACACAGGTTTTTGGCGATCGCCATGGGTTTGTACAGAATGTCAGTATCTTAGATCTTCTATTCAACGAGGGCACTAATGCGCTGACTTATTTGAAACACCAAGACTTACAATTTATCGATGTCTAGGTTTCTAATCCATTACGGAATTCATTTTTTGGTTCCCATTCTTATAGGATTTTTATTCTTTTCAAAGGAGAAAAGATTGATGGTCATTTTAATTCTTCTGTCAGGTATCCTCATCGACTTAGATCACCTTTTGGCCAATCCGATTTTCGATTCGCAGCGTTGCAGTATTGATTACCACCCGTTGCACAGCTATTGGGCCATTGCTATTTACATTACGCTACTTCTATTCAAAAAAACAAGATTGCTAAGCATAGCGTTCATTATTCATATCGTCGCCGATCTTGCCGATTGCTGGTTACTCGCCCTTCAGTCTAAATGAGGCCATTATCGGAAAATGATCCGAATATTCTACATCATAGGTCTTATGGGCAGTAACCTCAAATTCCGGGTCCGCCAAAATAAAATCGATACGAACCGGTAGGCCATGGAATATAAAAGTTCGTCCGTATCCCGAACCTTTGGCCTTGAACGTATCCATTTTGTTTTTAGCCATAATTTTATAAGTCCGCGAAAATTGTGAGTTGTTAAAGTCTCCGCATATAATTTTTTTATAGTTTACCTTGCCAGCATGTTCAACTACATACTTAGCCTGTTCTTCTTGTCTTTTAAAAGATTCCGTTAATTGACCATATAATCTCTTGGGATGGCTTCGACGGATAATACCGGAACCGGGTGTTATACCGAGAGACTCTAAGTGTAGACTATATATCCTTATTGTATCTTTTTTGTATAGAATATCGGCATAAAAGGCAGGGCCACTATCACCTGGGATTAGTAATGGTTCGGCAATGACAATCGGATATTTTGATAAGATACCCAAATACTCATTCGCGGTTTTTACATATCGAACATCCCCATAGGGATAAATAGTGTAAGCTTCTTTGGGAATATGGCCAAGCTCCTGAAAACATAGAATATCAGGGTTTTGTTCGGTAACCAATGATTCAATATCCTCAAAAATCGTTTCGCTATCAATATTCTTGTTCTTGTTGAATCCGCGAACATTGAAGCTCATAATCTTTAACTCATTCTCGGAAAAAACCACATCGTCACCAAAAGGCAAATTAATGAAATTTCCAAGTGCCAGATAGCCTATCAATAAAGCAGTAAAAGACAATAACCACTGGCGTCTTCGACCAATGAGCCAATACAAAAAGAAAAGGATATTGGTCGCTACCAAAATAGGTACTGCAAGGCCTAAAAAAGAAAGAGCGGGAAAGATCTTTACCGATATATATGGGGTAAAACAAGCCAAAAAAAGTAGTGTTGCCACTATAACATTGACCGTGAGAACGATTTTATTGAACAAAGATAATTTCCTCATGAAATCAGTCCTCTTTACCGGCTTTGAACAAAAAATCTTTTTCGGCCTTAGAAAGGCTCTCGTAGCCAGACTTGCTTATTTTGTCCAATATTGAATCTATTTTTCTTTGGTGGCCTGCTTTATCATAGTCCGTTTTTGTATTTGCACCGACCTTTTGTTTACGATGTACAGTACGCATTGGAGCTTTTTTTCCACGAACCCCTGTTGACCCATCACTTTTTTTGAAAACATTAGCGATACTGTCCAAAAATTTGGAAAAGCCTTCTCCTATGTCCCTACCATTAAGCAATTGTCGAGCATAGACATAACCTAAAGCTGCCCCGCCCAAGTGGGCCAAGTGACCACCTGCATTGCCCATGGGTATCTGAACGAGGTCTATCAATACCACAAAAACCCCGACCTGCCACAACTTGACATTGAAAAATATAATCCTTACATCCTGATTGGGAATGTAGGCGCAGACAAAAATAAGAATAGCCGTTACCCCTGCGGACGCACCAATAAGTGCCGTATTATTTCCTAAGAGACCGGGAAATACATTATAACTCAAAAGAAAAATCAATCCCCCAAAAATAACGCCTAAAAAATAGACATTGGTAAACCGTTTGGGGCCGAAAAGATTTAAAAATATCCTTCCCGCAAAATAGAGCAGCAACATATTCCAAAAGATATGTCCCAAACCACCATGAAAAAAAGAATAGGTCACCAACGACCATGGTTGGCCAATAAAATCAAGAAAGTCTTTGGGTAAGTGGAACCATCGGTCAATGGCCGTTTTCGACAGTCCAAAAAGAAAAGGCACCAGTGCATTGACAATAAAAACAAGCACGTTAATGGCAATCAGCTTTTCGGCTATGCTCAAACGGGCAAATTGATATCTAAGGTTTCCGCTGGTCATCGGTCCCATCTTCTATTGTTGAAACTGTTTTTTTTCCAATACCACATGATTATGAAACCTATTACAGCCCCGCCAACATGGGCCATATATGCCGTATTGCTCGGGCTAAAGAACGATTGGCCCGAAATGGCCGAAATAAGATCCAATAGGATAATCCCTGGAATGAAATACTTTGCTTTTATAGGAATAGGCAAGAAAATCATCATCAATTTCGCTTCGGGATTCATCACTCCGAAGGCGGCCATTACTCCCATGATACACCCCGAGGCCCCTACCATGGAGGCATTGTAAATCGGGAATATCTCCCTTAAATTCATAAGCTGGGCATTTGATAGGTCGCCGACGGTTTGATTTGTCGCCAACATTTGCAAGATTTGGTCATTGCCCAATCCTGAATCGATCAATTCAGAAAACGGGGGTAAGAAATTGAAGTAGTAATACCCCAATTGAAAAAGTACGGCTCCGAGACCCGCCGAAAAATACAAGAACAAAAAGCGGTTTTTACCCAAGCTTTGTTCCACCGGTGTTCCGAACATCCAGAGTGCAAACATATTGAAGCCTATATGCATCAAGTTACCGTGCATAAACATATGCGTTGCGATTTGCCAAAGTTGAAAATTGTCATTCTTTGGAAAATGCAATGCGAACCACTCGTACATTTGATCCCCATAAAGTGAAGTGGCAACAAAAAACAGTGCATTGATAATCAGCAAATGCTTAATGGCCTCCGTCAGTCTTCCCATCTAAATAAATTTTTTGTCAATATCATTTTCTGTTATCGTTATATATATCGGCTTGTTGAAAGGACTGATGTTCGGCTCCTTACACGCAAACAAGTCATTGACCAAGGCCAATTGCGAATCATTGTCCAATAACTCTCCCGTCTTCACCGACAATGATTTTGCCAAGGTCTTCGATATAATGTCAATCTGTGAAAAACTATTGTCGTCTACCTCCATCTGATGGTCACTTATCAGTTGATCCAAAACCATGCCTACTTCACTTTCGGGTACCAAAACCGGTAAGCCGGTAACCTGAATCGAATCGTCGTCCATGGAGCCGAACATGAAACCCAATGTTCCGAGACTCTCTTTCATTTCTTTAAGCAGGGTCAAGTCGTTTTTGGAGAAAGTAAGCGATAAAGGAAACAATAGCTGCTGGCTGACTGTGTCTTTCACAGTACCGTTGCGCAGAAACTTTTCATATAGAATACGTTGGTGCGCCCTACTTTGGTCAATAACGACCATACCTGATTTTATGGTAGTTACGATATACTTTCTTCGCAACTGAAAGGTCGTTGCCACCGCCTCCAAATTTTCCTGTTGCCCTTCGAACATAGAACCGGTATTGGCATCCGATTCAAAATGAACACTACTGAACGCCTCATCCTCGCCTTTGGTTTCAAGGCCAACATACATGCTTTCCCAACTTTTGGCCTTTTCCTTACGGAATTGTTTTAGAGCCGGACCCGACCTATTTTCCTCTTTAAAGGGATTGAATCCTGCATCTACGGTTACCTGTGGTACGATTGCGCTCTTATCTTTATACGAATAAGGGGTTTCAAGGTTCTGGTCCGATTCAAAATCAAGCGATGGCATCATATTGAACTGCCCTAGGCTATGTTTTACGGTCGACCTCAAAATAGCATAAAGCGTATGTTCGTCATCGAATTTGACCTCGGTCTTTGTCGGATGGATATTGATATCGATAGATGAAGGGTCTACCTCTAGGTATAGAAAATAACCGGGATGGGTATCCGATTTGATCAAGCCTTCAAAGGCTGCGACCACGGCATGGTGCAGGTATGGACTTTTGATAAAACGATCGTTCACGAAAAAAAACTGCTCCCCCCTACTTTTCTTTGCAAATTCAGGTTTGGTGGCAAAACCTGAAATCTTGACCACTTGCGTATCTTCTTCAACAGGAACCAATTTTGCATTGGTCTTATTGCCAAAAACATGGACAATACGTTGCCTGTGATTGCTCTTTGGCAAATTGAAAAGCTCATTGCCGTTATTGTAAAAATGGAAGGCTATTTTTGGGTGGGCCAATGCCACACGATGAAATTCATCGATAATATGTCTTAGCTCGACCTGTGTCGATTTCAAAAAATTCCGTCTCGCGGGAATATTAAAAAACAAATTCTTTACCGAAATCGAAGTTCCTTTAGGTGTTACCGTGACTTCCTGAAAGACAGTCTTGCTTCCCTCTATCTTTAAATGCGTACCCAGTTCCTTGTTTTCGGGCCTGGTATGCATATCTACATGTGCAATGGCCGCAATGGATGCCAATGCCTCGCCCCTGAAACCTTTCGTGTGCAATTTAAAAAGATCTTCGGCCTGTCGTATTTTTGATGTCGCATGGCGTTCGAAACTCAAACGTGCGTCGGTTTCGCTCATACCCACACCGTCGTCGATTACTTGGATAAGGTTTTTTCCACCTTCCTTAATCACCAACTTAATGGTCGAACTATTGGCATCGATAGCATTTTCAAGCAACTCTTTGACCACCGATGCCGGGCGCTGTACAACTTCCCCAGCTGCAATCTGATTGGCAACATGATCCGGCAAAAGTTTAATGATATCCGCCATTACTTGCCAAAGAAGATGGATAGATCGAAATCTATGATGTACAGAAAAATAAGAATCAGAACCGCAAGTATGACCACCATGCGCAATTTAAGGTTGCGGTCGCCCTCGCGGCGTATGTCTGACATGGCATTACCGAACTTACCTTTTAATCCCCTGGGCGCATCTACCGTACTGCGGAATTTATCGAACTTCTGTTCAAGTTTGAACGGATTGCCCTTGCCCTTATCATCAAAATAACGGGGTTGATAATTGTACTTTTTATTGCCTCGAAGCCTCGTAAATTTATTCAGCATGCCCATTGATTCAAAGTTACTCAAAATCAAAAAACATGCCGTCTTCGGAAAGCCAAAATTTGTTAACAGGTATCAGAAGTACATAGTTAGAAGTGGCGGAGTCGGAATGGTTTACGGAATTTGAACCCAAGGCACCTATTTTCCGAGTGATGCCATTTTTATTGCGGCAATGGCCGCCTCTATGCCCTTATTGCCATGTTTGCCCCCGCTACGATCCTTGGCCTGCTGTATAGTATTATCGGTCAATACACAAAAAATGACCGGAATACTCAAATGAACATTCAGGTCTTTTATACCTTGGGCAGCGGCATTACAAACGAAGTCGAAATGTTTTGTTTCGCCCTGTATCACACTTCCAATGGCGATTATGGCATCAACATCATGGGTTTCAGCCATTTTTTTAGATCCAAAAGTAAGTTCGAAACTTCCGGGGACGTTCCATCGGATTATATTATCATCGATAGCACCGCAATCCAAGAGAGTCTCATGGGCACCATTGTACAAAGCCTCCGTTATTTCCTGGTTCCATTCAGAAACAACGATCCCAAACCGAAAGTTCCTCGCGTTTGGGATCGTTGCTTTATCGTAGGCCGATAAATTTGTATTTGCGGTGGCCATTAGTTGGTATTTTTGGCCATTCCGATAAAAGCATCTATCGAACGTGCTTCGTCGGAAGAGGAAAACTCATCCTTGATCCTTTGAAAATACTTCAAAGCCTTATCATGCTGTCCAAGTTCCAAGGCAGTTACCCCGGCTTTGTACAAAAATTTCGGAGTCGTATAATCATTGGCACTCAGGGCAATCGCACTTTCGTAATAGCCCAAAGCATCTTCAGGCTGCCCCAATTGCATAAAAGCATCCCCGATTCCTCCCTTGGACAACGGACCCAAGATATCATCATCTGAAGAAAAATCCTCCAAATAATCGATGGCTTCCTGATATTTGTTCATGTTCAAATAAGCCATTCCCGCCGAATAGCTTGCCAAATTCGAGGCCTTGGTACCCGGATATTCATCAATAATATCCAAAAATCCATATTTGCCCTCCGCTCCTTCCAAAGCAAGATTATATAGGGAATCCTTGGCCGCAGTATTGTTCAAGGCCTGTTCAAAATACTGTTGCGGATAGAGCAATTCGTTCGTTGCTTCGGCATCTTTTGGCTTTTGAACGAATTGAACATAGGCCAAATAACTCAAAACACCGACCGCGACCACGCCGATCACGCCCAAAATATAATTTTGGTTGTTGGCGACCCACGCTTCAGTTCTCGAAGCACTTTCGTCCAACGTGCTAAAAACTTCCGCCGTAGTGCTTTCATGCTCGTCGAACTGCTGTTGTTCCGCTTTGTTCTTGGGTTTGTGACCTCTCTTTTTATACGTAGCCATTGCTGTTTTTATTGATCGCGCAAAAATAAAGTTTTTATTGAAATCGCGAGGGATAATTATTCGTTATTTTTGGATATTTTGGAGGCATTTTGACTTTCGACCACATTTAAATTTGAGCTTTTTGGAATGTTTTTAAACCACCTGGCCTTAATCAATTATAAAAATTTCAGTTCCCAGACTTTCGATTTTGATACAAAAATCAACTGTTTTGTAGGGTCCAATGGAGTCGGTAAAACAAATGTCCTTGATGCCATTTACCATCTTTCTTTCGGCAAAAGCTATTTCAATCCGGTGGCCACGCAGAATATACAACATGACACCGATTTTTTTGTGGTCGAAGGTGATTTCACAAAGAACGAACGAAACGAAAAGATTATATGCAGCCTCAAAAAGGGCATGCAAAAAGTCATAAAACGTAACGGAAAAACCTATGAGCGGCTTTCCGACCATATCGGTTTTTTGCCCTTGGTAATCATTTCACCTGCCGATCGAGATCTTATCATCGAGGGGAGTGAAACGAGACGAAAGTTTATCGATGGCGTTATTTCGCAGTCTGATAAAAGCTATCTACAAACCCTGATAAAATACAACAAAATCCTATCGCAGCGTAATGCCCTGTTGAAGTTCTTTGCGGTCAACCATACTTTCAACGGGGAAACTTTGGCGGTTTATAACGAACAACTTGCCCTGTATGGGACACCGATTTACGAGAAAAGGGAGGCTTTTATGAAACCTTTCATTGAAATTTTCAAAGAACAATATGGCATAATATCAGGGGGCAACGAAGAGGTCACCCTGACCTACGAAAGCAAACTGTCTTCAGAAAACCTTTCGAAATTATTGGAAACCAATCTGGAAAAAGATAGGGCCCTACAATATACCGGTGTCGGTATCCACAAAGACGACCTGAGCTTTGAAATAGCCGGGCATCCTATTAAAAAATTCGGAAGTCAGGGACAACAAAAATCTTTCTTGATCGCACTGAAGTTCGCACAATTCCATTTTATAAAAGAATTGTCTAAGACCACCCCGATCCTACTCCTCGATGACATTTTCGATAAGTTGGACGAAGACAGGGTAAGCCATATCATAGCCCTCGTCGATGACGAAAATTTCGGACAATTGTTCATCAGTGACACCCATGCCGAACGAACCGAAAATGTGGTAAAAAAAATACACCAATCCTATAAAATCTTTAAATTGTAACATGCGGGCATTTGTTTATCTAGGATTGTTCTTATTGGTAACAGGATGTAAAAAAGAAGTGGCAAAAAAAGACATCCACCTCTTAGGCGGATATTGGGAGATAGTCCAGGTAACCTTTCCTGACGGGAAGAAAAAGGAATACAAGGTAAATACGAGTATCGATTACTTCGTACTCGATAGGGACACCGGTTTCCGCAAAAAAGTACAGCCCAAACTGGATGGTACTTTCGACACCTCTGACGATGCCGAGCCATTTTCGATAACCGAAACGAAAAAAGGATTTTCGATCCATTATAAAAATGAATTGAGCGAATGGGTCGAGGAAATCGTAGAGTTAAATGAAAATAGCTTTTCCGTCAAAAATGAAGAGGGAATTATTTATCAATACCGCAGATTCGAACCGATAAACGTAAAAAGCTAATGGCCAAACGTAGAAATTCAGGAATCCCCTTGAGCGAAGGCCTTAAAGAGTTTATAAAGACCAACAAGCTCGAAAAAGGCATTGACAAAGTAAATGCGCGCGAAGCTTGGACCAAGTTGATGGGTAACGGGGTAAACAATTATACTACCGCCATTGAGCTACGCAATGAAACACTTTTCGTATCGCTTTCATCTTCGGTACTCCGTGAAGAACTTGGCCATGGAAGAACGAAAATCATTCAGATGCTCAACGAAGAACTGGGAAAGGAACTGATAAAAAAGTTAGTGCTCAGATAGATCAGGTGCTGGTTAGACCCAAAAAAACGGCCCGGCAAATTTTGAATTTACCGGGCCGTTTTTTTATCCAATGGGTCGGTAGACCTAATAAATCTCTCTTCCTGAAAAATGAAAGGCACCTTCAATAGCGGCATTGGCATCACTATCAGAACCATGAACCGCATTCTCGCCAATATCCTTTGCATATAGTTTTCGAATCGTACCTTCCGCCGCTTCGGCAGGGTTGGTGGCCCCGATAAGAGCGCGAAAATCTTCGACCGCATTCTCTTTTTCCAAAATAGCGGAAACGATCGGACCACGGGTCATAAAATCGACCAGCTCACCAAAAAAAGGGCGTTCTTTGTGAATCGCATAAAACTCTCGGGCATCCCTTCTGCTCAATTGGGTATATTTCATTGCAACGATCTTAAAACCTGCGGAAGTAATTTTTTCCAATATGGCTCCAATATGGCCATTTTCAACCGCATCGGGCTTGATCATCGTAAACGTTCTGTCTGTTCGCATGTTAAAAATTTTGCGCAAAAGTACGGTTTATTCCATAATCGGCAAGAATTAATACGATTGTTGGATGTGCTGCAAGATTTTCCCGTTATCACCAACAATTTGAAACTGTACTTCCTTCGATTCAAAATCAAAATGCAACAGTCCAAAGCTCTCGGTAAAGACCACCTCCCCTACACGAAACGGATTCGGTTCCCCACTAAAGTCTTTATAGGCGTGCGTTAATCCACTACTCGTAAAATCGATGAGCGGGTATGGCAAACTTTTTACATTGGTCTTGGAAAATTCTGAAATATGACGGTCTCCGGAAAGAATAAAGACCCCTTTTGCCCGCGAGTCGGCTATCATTCGCTCAAGCCTATCGACTTCATGGGGAAAATTACCCCAACACTCGAAGCCATGCTCGTTCGACAATACCTGAATGCTACTGACAATAATGTTAAAATCGGCTTTCGAGCTGGTCAATTGGTCTTTAAGCCACTGCCATTGTTCTTCACCAAGTACCGTTCCTTCACCATAAACATTAGGTTTGGTACGTTTTTTCGTTTCATTGTCGGGAGTCAGGGCCGTTCTAAAATAGCGGGTATCCAAAACCAATACCTTTATCGTTCCTTTTTTGGTTTTATAATCATGCACGGCATATACTCCTTTCCGAGATCTTCTTGGGCTCTTTTGTGGCACGTCCATGAAATCAAGGAATTCTTGTTGGCTTTCATCTTTTGCACTGAACTCAACGCCCCCATCGTTCAATCCATAGTCATGGTCGTCCCATGTACCGATTATCGGGATTTTTGCGCACAAAGCAGCATATCCGGGAACATTGTCTTGATCGACATACATCTTTCGCAATGCCTGCATATCTTCGGTATCCGCATAAATGTTGTCCCCGCCCCAAATCCATAAATCGGGATTGGCAGCCAAAATATCGTCCCATAAGGGATTTTCGATTTCGGTTTTATTGCAAGAACCGAAGGCAATGGTAAAATTGTCGTTGTTGGTTTCATTCGCTCCCGCCCCAACATTACTGTGCGATTTGCACGCGAGCACTATAAAGGAAAGTACTAATATGAGGATTATTCTCTTCATCATATGGTTAAATCGGCTTTGACAAAAATAGGCTTTAAAGTTTTTTAAATCGTATCTTTGCCCGCATGAATTTTGAGGATATTCAAACCGTCAAGAAACTCTTGTCGGTACCGCAAAAAATTGTAATTGTTCCCCATAAAAACCCTGATGGCGATGCCATCGGTTCCACTTTGGCACTATGGCATTTTCTTAACGACATGGGTCAAGATGCCACGGTCATTTCCCCGAACGACTATCCCAAGTTCCTTAAGTGGATGCCCGGCAATAATGAAATCCTGAATTTCGAAAAGGAAAACGCGCAGGCAAGGGATAAAATCGAAAATGCTACCTTAATCTTTACGCTAGACTTCAATCATTTGGGACGAATTGGCCAAATGCAGTCTTTTTTGGAGCATTCAGATGCTACATTTATTATGATCGACCACCATCAGGCCCCGGATGACTATGCCAAGGTAACCTACTCCGATGTTCATATGAGTTCTACCTGCGAAATGGTCTATAATTTTTTGGAATACCTTGAAGCCGACAAAAAGATTACTTCCGAAATTGCCAATTGTCTGTATACCGGAATAATGACCGATACCGGTTCTTTTAAATTTGCATCCACGACCAGTAGAACGCATCGGGTCGTTGCCGACTTAATCGATAAGGGTGCAAATAATACCGAAGTGCACCATAACGTTTATGATACGAATTCTCCAGGGAGACTGCATTTATTGGGCTGTGCCCTTAAAAATATGGTCATTCTTAACGACCATAGAACGGCTTACATCACACTGAGTCAAGAAGAATTGGATACCCATGAATTTCAAAAAGGGGATACAGAAGGCTTCGTGAACTATGGCCTTACTTTGGAAGGTATTATCTTCGCGGCGATTTTTATCGAGAACAAAGAAGAAGGCATCATTAAAATATCATTGCGTTCAGTCGGGGATTTCTCTGTAAATAATTTTGCGAGGGAGCATTTCGAAGGGGGTGGGCACGACAATGCCGCCGGCGGGAAAAGCGAACTACCATTGGCGGAAACAACCCAAAAATTCGAATCCTTACTAAAAACCTACAAAGAATTGCGGGCATCATGAGACAATTTTTAAAAGCGTTGTTGATCTTTAGTCTGGTCGTAAATTGCGGAGGCCCCGAACCGCGAAGACCGGTCAAGGTAAAATCGAGCACCTATTTTGGTGGTGATATCGAACGAAACAAAAAATTATTGGCGGCCGAAGAACAAATGATACAAGGTTATATCGCCAAAGATTCGTTGCACCTATACGAGCCTAGCGCAAGCGGGTCATGGTATTTTTACCAAAAAACCAATGAAAGTTCGGACTATACCCCCCAACCGGACGATTTGGTAACGATGACCTATAATATTATGGGGTTCAACAACGATACGATCTATTCGCACGAAGAAATCGGCATCATAAAATATAAAGTGGACAAACAAGAACTTTTTCAAGGACTACGCCATAGTGTCAAAATATTGAAAGAAGGTGAAACGGCCACTTTTTTATATCCATCTTCTTTGGCTTTTGGCTATCAGGGCGATGGTGACCGAATTGACGTAAATGTACCCATAAGGTCCACAATTACCATTCTAAAAATCGAAAAACAATAAGAAAACATTCAAAATTAAATTCTAAGATAATGAGGAAAGTGTATATACTATTTACGATCATGACCTTGACATTGTCGGCCTGCAAATCAAGTCAGCATGCCGATCTTGGCGATGGCTTGTTCGCCGATATAAAAACGAACAAAGGGGAAATCATCGTGCGATTGGAACATGATAAGACGCCGGTCACGGTAGCCAATTTTGTATCCCTAGCAGAAGGCACGAGTCCCTTTGTAAATGATGAATACAAGGGTAAAAAATTCTATGACGGTCTTACCTTTCATAGGATCATGAAAGACTTCATGATACAGGGCGGCGATCCTATGGGCACTGGTATGGGTGGCCCTGGCTATAAGTTCAAAAGCGAGCTTGTCGATTCGCTGAAGCATAGCAAAATGGGAATTTTGTCAATGGCCAACTCAGGTGGTCTAGCTACCAACGGAAGCCAATTTTTTATTACCCATAAAGCGACACCTTGGTTAGACGGATATGACGAGAACGGTTTTCCTAGACCCTGTGAAAATCCTCAAGTCGGTTGCCATACCGTATTTGGTGAAGTAGTCGAGGGACTGGCCGTAGTGGATTCCATTGCTAATGTAAAAGTGGGCGACAGAAACAAACCTATCGAACCCATTACCATGGAAACTGTATCCATTATTCGAAACGGAAAATCGGCCAAAAAGTTTGATGCCATTCAGGTTATGACCGACTATTTTGCGGAAGAAGAGGCGCGTATCGCCGCAGAGGAAAAAGTAAAGGCTGAATTTGTTGCCGAATTGAACTCGGATAAGGAAAAGGCCGAAGAACTACCCTCTGGTCTCAAAATTCTTAAAATCACCGAGGGAGATGGTGAAAAACCAAAAATCGGACAAAAAGTAAACGTGTTCTATGCAGGATATTTACCCGATGGCACTTTGTTCGACAGTAACTACGAAGAAGTTGCTCAAAAATTCGGAAAGTTTGATGCACAAAGAAAAATGCAAGGCGCCTATGAAGCCTCGGTTATGGATTATTCCCCAGATTCCAGATTGGTGGCCGGATTCAAGGAAGCCCTGTTGACCATGAAAATCGGTGACAAATTCCGGTTGTTCTTGCCGCCGCATTTGGGTTGGGGCGCACAAGGTGCAGGGCCCATACCCCCAAACTCGGATACTATTTTTGATCTTGAGATAGTCGGTATCGCACAATAATCAAAGACATTTTAATAAAGAGGCCGAACCCTGTTGACAAACCAAGGATTCGGCCTCTTTATTTTTTGGGAATATTTTCGAGAATAGCTAAAAGAAATTTCCAGAATTTTTGTACCGATGAAATACTTACGCGTTCATCAGGCGAATGCGCCCCTTCGATGGTAGGGCCAAAGCTAATCATGTCCATTTCAGGATAGTTTTGTCCCAAAATCCCGCATTCCAAACCTGCATGACAGGCCACCACCTTAGGTAATTCATGAAAAAGACTTTCATACTTTGCTTTTAAGACTTCCAATATGGCAGAATTCGGATTAGGGTTCCAACCGGGGTAATTTCCTGAAAACGTAACTTCCATACCTGCAAGTTCAAAAACCGAACGTAGCGCGTGAGCCAAATCGAATTTCGCGGAATCTACCGAAGAACGCGTTAGACATCCAACCGTTATAGTTCCATCCTTGACCAAGACCCGTGCTATGTTGTTCGATGTTTCCACCAAATCAGGAATCGAAGCACTCATTGCATATACTCCATTGTGGGCGGCATAAAGCGATTTTAAAAATTTTTCCTGTGCGCCCAGTCCAATAACTTTTTTCGGCATGGGCGCTTTCTTCAATCGAATTTCCAGATCGGGTTCCGTTACCGACAATTCCTCCTTAATAACATTAGCCCAAATACTCAGTTGTTCTTCAAATTCAAGGGTGTGTGACTTGTCCACAACGATATGCGCAACACTTTCACGGGGAATGGCATTGCGAAGTCCCCCACCGTCAACCTCGGCAATCCGAACATTGAATTCGTTCGAAGCGAGATAGAGTAAACGGTTCATGATTTTATTGGCATTTCCGAAACCACGGTGAATATCGATACCGCTATGACCTCCGTGCAAGCCCTTGACATAGATCCTATACGCCATTACCGCTCTCGGAACGGGTTTTTCATTGTACGGTTTAACAGCCGTAATATCCAGCCCCCCGGCACAACCGATGTCGACCTCATCATCTTCCTCTGTGTCGAGATTGAGCAATATTTGACCTTTCAAAACACCACCTCTCAATCCCATCGCCCCGGTCATTCCCGTTTCCTCATCAATGGTGAACAAAGCCTCGATTGCCGGATGGGGTATATCGGTACTTTCCAACAAGGCCATGATCGCCGCTACCCCCAAGCCGTTATCGGCCCCCAAGGTAGTACCTTTTGCCTTGACCCAATCCCCATCAATATACATTTGAATACCTTGGGTCTCGAAATCAAAATCGGTATCGGCATTCTTTTGGTGTACCATATCGAGATGTGATTGCAAAACCGTAGTTTTTCGATTTTTCATGCCAGCGGTAGCAGGCTTACGGATAATGACATTACCGACCTCGTCAATATAGGTTTCGAGGTCTAAAGATTTACCAAAATCCCTCATAAATTCTATGACCCTTTCCTCTTTCTTCGAAGGCCTTGGCACCTTGTTCAGGTCGGCAAAATTCTTCCAGACGGCCCTTGGTTCCAATTGCCCAATAACTTTGTCCATTATCATTTTTTTAGGAATTCAAAAGTAAGGATAGAAAAAGTAAAACGCTATTTTTGAACGAATGAAGAATAGGTTAAGAATTGCCATCGCCCTTTCCATAGTTCCCCAAATACTTCTCGTCAAATGGATGGGCAGTCATCCGGATTTTATAGAAAAGTATTATAGTAATGGACTATATCCCATCATTTCGAAATTTTTCAGGTCGCTTTTCGGGTGGATTCCCTTCTCGTTCGGTGACATCATTTATTTTTTATTGGCATTATTGGCGATTCGCTATGTCGTAGTCAGAAGGAGGTCCATTCGAAAAAGACCTATAGCTTTTCTCATCAATATAGGCATGGTGCTATCTGTAGCCTATTTTACCTTCCATATTCTGTGGGGAATGAACTACTATCGACAGCCGATTTCCCAAAAATTCGATCTTGACTTGACCTATACGAAGGAAGATCTGGTTTCATTCACGGAGCAGTTGGTAGTTAAAACGAACGAAATTCAATTTCAAATAACTTCCGATAGCAGTCAAGCTGTAAAAGTACCTTATTCGAAAAAAGAGATTTTTCAGAAGACTTTCGAAGGTTATGAAACTTTGGGCGAACAGATTCCCTTTTTAGATTATTCCCGGCCCAGTCTAAAAAAATCGATTTTCAGCCTCCCCTTGACGTATATGGGCTATGGTGGTTATTTAAATCCTTTTACTGCCGAGGCACAGGTCAATGCCAAATTGCTTCCGTTCAGGTTTCCAGTGGTCGCAGGGCATGAAGTCGGACATCAACTAGGGTATTCCGCCGAGAACGAAACCAATTTTATCGGCTATCTGGTTACCGTGAACAACGACGATATTTATTTTAAGTATGTGGCCTATGCATATGCACTCGCCTATTGCCTTGGCGAAGTTCAACGTATCGACGACAAACTTTTCAACGAATTGTATACCCAACTCAATGTCGGAACCCAAAACAATTTTAAAGAAGTTAACGACTTCTGGGCATCCTATGAAAATCCCCTCGAACCTGTTTTCAAATCTGTATATAATACTTTTCTCAAAGCAAACAATCAGGCCGGTGGTATAATGAGCTACAACTATGTGGTTTCATTATTTGTCAACTACTACAAGAAAAAACCACTTTAGAGCTTAGAATGCAATTCACAGATTAGAAAATTATTTTTAGTGTAAAAAAATAGAAAACACAACCTATTTTCGACGTACTTGCCTTATTTTTAGAATGGCTAATTAACTAATGCAAAACCTTATGAAAATGAGACTACTCTTCCTCACCATTTTTTGGTGCGGATGTTCTTTGTTTGCCCAAGATTACTTTCCGAAAAACGACGGCGTCAAATCAAAAAACAACAACTACACGGCATTCACCAATGCGAAAATTTATGTCACTCCAACCCAAATTATCGATAACGGTACCCTACTGATCCTAAATGGCAAGGTTGTACAAGTGGCCAAAACGGTATCTCTTCCAAAAAATACGGTCACAATCGATTTGAAAGGAAAACACATCTATCCCTCCTTTATCGACATCTATTCGGATTTTGGGGTAGAAAAACCAAAGCGGGCTCCGGGAAGCGGACGTTCACCCCAGTACGAACCCGAACGTGAAGGCTTTTATTGGAACGATCACGTAATGCCCGAAAATAATGCTATTACAAAATTCAAATATGATGGTAAAAAGGCCAAGGAATTGCGCGAAGCCGGGTTCGGTGTGGTGAACTCCCATATCCAGGATGGAATCGTCCGCGGAACTGGAGTATTGGTTACCTTGAACGAAGAAGGAAATGATGGGGATCGCATAATCGATGATAAATCGGGCCAATATCTATCGTTTTCAAAAAGTGTGGCGAAAAGACAATCCTATCCCGGGTCATTGATGGGAGCCATGGCACTTTTGCGCCAAATGTACTATGACGCGGATTGGTATGCGAAAGGAAACATCGATACCAAAGATCGGTCTCTTGAAGCCTTGAACAATAATAAATCGCTCGTGCAGATTTTCGAGGCCAAAGACAAGGGCAATGTTGTTCGCGCCGATAAGATCGGTGATGCATTCGGCATTCAATACGCGATTTTAGGGGGTGGCGACGAATACCAAAATGTGGAAGACATAAAAAAAACAAATGCCAAGCTAATACTTCCCTTGAATTTTCCTGATGCGTTTGACGTTTCAAATCCGTATCATGCCGAATACGTTTCATTGAAAGACATGCGCCATTGGAACCTCGCACCGACCAATCCGAAGGTATTGGCAGATAATGGCGTAGCATTCTCCTTCACCCTGCATGATTTAAAATCGCCTTCAAATCTCAAGGAAAAAGTGCAAAAAGCAATCGAATATGGACTTTCGGAGACCAAAGCCTTGGAAGCCTTGACTACTATTCCCGCACAGATTTTGGGCAAATCGGACAAAATCGGATCGCTGCGTACAGGTGCCTACGCGAGCTTTTTGATTACCTCGGGAAATATTTTTGACAAGGGTACTACACTCTATGAAAATTGGGTCCAAGGAACAAAAAACAACATCACTTCGATGGATGCAAAGGATATACGAGGAGAATACGATCTTTCGCTGGCGGGTACTACTTATAAGATATCCATAACCGGTGAAATCAATAAGCCCAAGGTCGAGGTAAAACAAGATACCGTGAAGCTTGGTTCTAAATTGAGCTTCAAAGACAATTGGCTGAACCTTTCTTTTGCCACGGACGAAGGTGAAAAAAACTACCGCTTGACTGCGCTTGCTGAAATGGACTCAGAAGACCTCAACGGTAAACTGGTCTTGCCCAATGGTAGCGAATCGACTTTTACCGCTAAAAAAATGAGTGATTTTTCGGAAAAAGAGAAGAAAGACGACGAAGAAAAGAAGACACCCGAACTGGTGCAGGTCAGTTACCCAATGAACGGTTATGGCTACAAGGCAAAACCCAAAGCAGAGGATATACTCTTTAAAAATGCCACTGTATGGACAAGTGAGGAAGCAGGTATTCTTGAAAATACGGATGTCTTGGTCAAAGACGGGAAGATTGTCAAAATAGGCAACAACTTGAATGCGGGAAGGGCAAAGATCGTTGATGCAACTGGGAAACATTTAACCGCTGGAATCATCGATGAACACAGTCATATTGCGGCCCTTGCGATCAACGAAGGCGGGCACAACTCTTCGGCCGAAGTAAAAATGGAAGATGTCGTCGATCCCGAAGATATGGGCATCTACCATGACCTTGCCGGTGGAGTGACCACGATTCAATTGCTTCACGGTTCTGCAAATCCGATCGGGGGGCGTTCTGCCATTTTAAAACTAAAGTGGGGCGAAAGTGCCGACGAAATGATTTACGACAATTCCCCCAAGTTCATAAAATTCGCGCTTGGTGAAAATGTAAAGCAAAGCAACTGGCAGAGTTTTGCACGTTTCCCGCAAACACGAATGGGAGTCGAGCAATTGTTCGTTAACTATTTTCAAAGGGCCAAGGAGTATGATGCCAAAAAGAAAAGCGGAAAACCCTATCGCTATGATGAAGAGATGGAGACTTTGGCCGAAATCCTTAATGGAGAACGGTTTATCAGCTGCCATTCATATGTGCAGAGCGAAATCAATATGTTGATGAAAGTCGCAGAAAAATTCGATTTTAAGGTCAATACCTTCACCCATATTTTAGAGGGATACAAAGTGGCCGACAAAATGGCCGAACACGGCGTCGGAGGTTCCACTTTCAGCGATTGGTGGGCATATAAGTTCGAGGTGAACGACGCCATACCCTACAATGCCGCCATTATGCACAGCCAGGGAGTGACTGTGGCAATCAACAGCGATGACGGGGAAATGTCACGGCGTTTGAACCAAGAAGCGGCAAAAACCGTCAAGTATGGCGGCATGGACGAATTGGAAGCTTGGAAAATGGTTACTATAAATCCGGCAAAACTATTGCACATCGACAATCGGGTGGGTAGCATTAAAGAAGGTAAGGACGCGGATCTGGTATTGTGGTCGGGCCATCCGTTATCCATCTACTCCAAGGCCGAAAAGACCATGATAGACGGGGCGGTCTACTTTGATCTCGAAAAAGACGAACAGCAGCGTGAAGCTATTAAGCAAGAACGTAACAAGCTGATCGGTATGATGCTCAAGGAAAAAGAAGGAGGTGCTAAAACGCGCACGCCAAAACAGAGCAAAAAACAACAAATGACCTGTGAGACCATGTAATGGTTTAAAATCAAAAAGATAGCAAAGCACAAAAAGAAAAAAATGAAAAAAGCAACCAATCTGTTAATTGTTCTGATCTTACTGGTAGTTACCGGTCGGGCACAGCAAACCCCGGGACCTGTTCAAAAAGAGGCCATTTCCATTGATGGTGCAACGGCCCATTTGGGCAATGGCGAGGTCATTGAAAATTCCCTTATCATGTTCGAGAACGGTAAGCTGACCTTCGTAGGGAGTGCCAACAACAAAATAGCGAGAAAGGGTAAGGTCATTAAAGGCAAAGGAAAACATATCTATCCCGGATTCATTGCCATGTCATCCGCATTGGGCCTTGTGGAGGTCGATGCCGTGAGGGCCAGTGACGATCAAGATGAAATAGGCGATTTTCTACCACATATTCGCAGTCAGATAGCCTATAATGCGGAATCGAAAGTTGTTGAAAGCATGCGGCCCAATGGCATCCTATTGGGGCAGATTGCTCCAAATGGAGGTCGTATTTCGGGAAGTTCCTCGGTCATGCAGTTCGACGCATGGAATTGGGAAGATGCTACGATAAAGGCCGATGACGGTATTCACCTTAGTTGGCCAAGCGCATTTCGAAGAGGTCGTTGGTGGGCAGGCGAGCCTCGAGGTTACCAACCGAACAAAGACTATCAAAAACAAGTCGATGAAGTGACTTCGTTTATCAAAAATTCATTGGCCTACGGCAAGGATACGAGTAGTGAAAAAAACCAAGCCTATGCAGCGATGCAAGGTCTTTTTGATGGGTCGAAGAAGTTATACATCTATGCAGATAGTGAAAAGGAGATTATCGACGCGGTGAGCAATGCCAAAAACAATGGGGTCCAAACTGTTGTCCTGGTGGGTGGGTATCACGCCCACAAAGTAACCGACTTTCTAAAACAAAACAAGGTGGCCGTGGTCGTACGTGCCCCACATAACCTGCCTGCGTTTGACGATGACGATTATGATTTTCCTTATAAACTTCCCAAACTTTTGGCGGATGCCGGGTTGCTGGTTGCTCTTCAAACAAGAGGCGAGATTTTCCAGGCCCGTAATTTACCTTTTTATGTCGGTCAGGTAGCCGGGCAAGGATTGGATCCGGAAAAAGCCCTACAGATGATTACCTCGAACGCGGCACAAATTCTCGGAATCGACAATTCGTACGGAACACTTGATGTAGGTAAGAGCGCAACTTTGTTCGTTTCTGAAGGCGATGCCTTGGATATGCGCGGTAATCAACTGACCCATGCGTTTATCGATGGAAGGGATGTTTCCCTTGAAACACATCAGACCGAATTGTGGAAGCGGTACATGGGAAAATATGAAGGAGAATAGCAAACAAGGCTAGTATGAACAGAACGAAATTCCTCTTGATTTTTATCTTTCTTGTTATTACGGGCGTATGGGCGCAGACGGGGAAGAATCCGTCGTTTGAAGAAGTTATTTCGTTACAGTCCGTTTCAAATGCCAAAATTTCTCCTGACGGAAAAAATGTTTTGTTCGAAAGACAATCGGTAGACTGGAAAGAGAATCGCTATGACGGGGAATTATGGATTTCCAAAAACGGTGATACCCCCATTCAACTGACCAATAATACGGAAGGCAGTAGTAGAAATGCCAAGTGGTCCCCTAGCGGAGAATGGATCGCTTTTTTGTCGAAACGTGGCGAAAATACCCAAATTCATGCAATACGCCTTGCTGGCGGAGAAGCTTTTCAAGTGACCCATACAGACGGTAACATTTCAAGTTTCGAATGGTCCCCCGATGGCAAGAAAATTGCATTTCTTCAATCTGAGGACAAATCGAAGGAAGAAGAAAAAAGGTCTGAAAAATATGGTGGTTTTGCCGTTGAAGATCAAGAATTCGGGTTAGATCAAATTTGGTTGGCTGACTTTGACCCATCCCGATTCGATAGGGTGCCCTTGCCCGAGCAAATGAACGATTCACTTTTCAAAGAAGAACGCAAGGCCAAAATATTGATCGACAGTGCAACTTTTTCCGTCAATAGGTTTAAGTGGTCGCCCGATGGTACCAAACTGGCCATTGAGCATCAACCCGACCCCTTGATAAATACCTTCTTTAAAGCCGATATCTCGATTTACGATATTCAAAGCAAGACAAGCAGAGTATTGGTCAACAATTCAAGCTACGATGGCCTGGTCGATTGGTCACCTGACGGAAAATCCATTCTTTACGGCACGAGCCTCAATGACGATGTTTCAAACTATTATAAGAATGGCAAATTCTTTAGAATAGATACCGATGGCTCGAACAATCGCCAATTGGCAAAAGATTTCGATGAGGACCTTTTTGCCATTCAATGGACAACCAACGGAATTTTTGCACTTTCTTGGCAAAAGACCGTTCGACGGTTGATCAATATCGATCCTGAAAACGGATCGGCGACAATCGTATCAAGTGCGCCTGAGCGTATATGGAATTATACTTTTTCCGCCGATGGTGTGAAAATCGCTTTTACGGCAAGTAACGATAGGGACTTGACGGAAGTATATGTCGACAATTTTCCCATGGCCGGAACCAAACCGTTGACACGATCATCGAAACAAATTGAAGGTTGGGCCATATCGAACAGTGAAGTTATATCATGGAAAAGTAAAGATGGACAGACTATCGAAGGCATATTACATAAACCCGAAAATTATGATCCAAAGAGAAAATATCCACTTTTGGTAATTATCCATGGAGGACCAACTGGAATATCGACTCCAAGTGCGGCACCTTCGTATGTATATCCCATTTTGCAATGGCTCAACAAGGGCGCACTGATATTACAGCCAAACTATCGCGGTTCTGCAGGTTATGGTGAAAAATTTCGGTCGCTCAATGTGAAGAATCTCGGTGTCGGTGATGCTTGGGATGTACTTTCGGGCGTTGATTATTTAGAGAAGAAGGGAATGATCGATGGCAATAAAGTTGGTTCTATGGGCTGGAGTCAGGGTGGTTACATCTCCGCCTTTCTAACGACCAACTCTGACAAATTCAAAGCTATTTCAGTAGGTGCAGGGATTTCAAATTGGATGACCTATTATGTGAATACCGATATTCACCCGTTTACCAGACAATATTTGAAAGCCACTCCATGGTCGGATAAGAAAATATATGAAAAAACCTCTCCGATGACCCACATCAACAAAGCGGTCACTCCTACCCTGATCCAGCATGGTGAATTCGACAGAAGGGTGCCGATCGCCAATGCCTATGAATTATTTCAGGGGTTGCAAGATGTCGGTGTGGAAACCAAACTTGTCGTATACAAAGGTTTCGGCCACGGAATCAACAAGCCAAAGGAAAGATTAGCCGCTACATGGCACAATTGGCAATGGTTCGGAAAATATATCTGGGGCGAGGATATCGAAATTCCTGTTGAGTAGTTGAATTTCAACAAGTTGTAAGTTTCTTTAAATTCAAAACTCAAGTTTTGACAAAGGGTACTACCTCACCCAACTCATAAATTCCGTCTCGTGGCTCCAAACATATAAACCCGTTGGAGTTAGCCAAACTGGTCAAATCCCCGGAGCCGTTCTCGACAATCAAATGGGCATGAAGACTTCCATTTTCCCAAACGGTCCTAACTTGTTTGAAAAGCGTTAGGTCGGTTTTATTTTGTACAGGCTCTGCGAGAATCACCTTTCTTTCCAGATAATCGACACGCAATACTTTATACAACCAAGGAAGAAAATAAATATGGTAATTGGCAAAAGTCGAAACGGGATTACCGGGAAACGAAAAAATCGTCGTTTGGCTTTCTTGATGCAAACCGAACCAAAAGGGTTTCCCGGGTCGTTGGGCCACACGATGAAAAACTTTTTCAACGCCCAATTCTTCCAACACTTCGGGAACAAAATCAAATTTACCCCTAGAGACCCCCCCACTGAGCATCAACACATCAGATGTTTCCATCGCTTTTCGGATTGATGATGAAATCGTTTCCTTTTCATCTGCCAGATGCATCAAGGCGGTATTGATTCCCTGCTTTTCCAAGGCAGCTTTCAAGGAAAGTGAATTCGACTTTCGTATTTGATGGGGCAATGGTTTTTCACGAACTTCTACAAGTTCATTTCCTGTTGAAATTACGGTTACTTTGGGAAGTCTTTTAACCGAAACCTCTAATTTTCCTACGGAAGCCAATACATTGATGGCACCTGCCGAAATTTGCTTCCCACGTTCCAATAGAACAGCTCCCTTAGGCCTATCACTACCCTGGTAATGGATATCCTGTCCCTTGTTTGGATGTTTGATTATGGTAGCCCAACCATCTTGAATTGTCAGATGCTCGTACATGATTACGGTATCGGCATTTTCGGGCACCACGGCCCCAGTCATCACCTCTAAGCAATTATTGACGTCACTTAATATTTGTTGGGGGGTTCCTGCTGCTGCCACTCCCGCGATCTTAAAACGTGTGCATCCGTTTTCGATAGCGGAATAATTTATGGCAATACCATCTTTTGTCGCACGGTCAAAAGGCGGAAAATCACGATCGGCAAGAATATTTTTGGCAAGAACCCTGCCTGTACTTTCAAGAATCGCGACTTTCTCTTCACCAAAATCGAAAGTGTTTTCGAGTACTTTTTTATATGCTTCCTGAAATGAAATCATTGATATTCATATTTTAAGGCGCACAAACACCTTTACCAAACTCTCAACCCATTGACCAATAAAACCCGTATCCCGACAATGAGTACCAAAAGGGCGGTCACGCGTTTAATTCCATTGGGAGATAATCGCTTTAGGCTCAAACGAATTCCCAATTGTCCACCAAGGAAAACACAAGTGGCCAAAATAAAGGTTTCCTTCAAAGGAAGCTCCAAAGTTCCTGCGGAAATCAGTCCCATCAACCCAGAAATCGAATTGACCAAAATGAAAAAACTGGCCAAGGCGGCAATTTTCAAGGCCTTGCCCCACTGTAAATGATTGAGTACCGGAGCGAGGAAAATACCGCCACCGATACCAACAAGTCCAGACAGCAAACCTATTGCACCACCAATAAAAAAACTGAACCCCTTGGGGTACTTTTTCGTTCGTTCCGAGTCAACTTTCCTTGAAAAAGTCTGGTAAACCAACGCCAAAGACGAAACAATAAGCGAACACCCCAATATAATGAAGAATGCATTTTCGCTCAATCGAAACGTGGCTCCCAAGTAAGCCAAAGGAATACTACTGATTACGAAAGGTAAAAAATCCTTTAGTTTGGCATGTCCGTGTTTGAAATACAAAAAAGTACTGCCCGAAACCACGACCAAATTACAGATCAGAGCAATAGATCGAATCGGAAAGAACGAGACCAAAAAAATGGCCAACAAAGCCAAATAACTTGAACCACCTCCAAATCCTACAGAGGAATATAACGTCGCCACCACAAAAAAACCGAGGCACAAAAGAACAAGGTGCTCAGTACTTAGCAGCATAAAGGTCTAGATTATTTAAGCCCCCCCGTACATTGATCAATTCGGCTTTCGGGTTATATTCCTGTATCAGGATGATTGCCCTTCTACTGCGCAATCCGGATTGGCAAATAAAATAGTTCGCCGCCTCAAAATCCAATTCTTGCATTCGGTCTTCGATTTCCGATAAAGGAATATTGACCGCTTCGGGCAAATGGAATGTTTTGAATTCCTCTGGCGTACGCACGTCGATCAGATTACTTTTTTCTTTTTGGAGCAATTGTTCCAATACATCCGGAAATACCGAACTTAAGGTGTTGGCGCATTCAAAATCATAGCTCTCTTTTAACGCCTTGAGTTCCAAGTTCCCCAATACGGTACTGAACTTGATTTTTTGAAAGTCCTGTGACAATCCATTGTATAACAATAATCTACCAGATAGGGGCTCACCGATTCTCGTAATGATTTTTATGGTTTCCAGGGCCTGAAAATTTCCAATGATTCCGGGTATAATCCCCAATACCCCATGTTCATTGCAATTCGGGACCTCATCTTCTTTCGGCATATCGGGATAAAGACAACGGTAGGTCGGCCCTCCTTCAAAATTAAACACGCTCACCTGCCCTTCGTAACCATGCAAAGCACCATAGACAAAAGGCTTGCCCAAAACGACACAGGCATCATTGATCAAATAACGCGCGGGAAAATTATCAGTGGCATCAACGACAAAATCATATTTTGAAATAATTTGAAGCGCATTATCTTTATTCAGAAAATCCGAATACGGAATCAAGTTAGTGGTCGAGTTTTGCTGTCGTAATTTTTTTATGATGACCCCAACCTTAGATTGCCCGACATCGTTCTCACTATATAAAACCTGTCGGTGCAGGTTCGAAAAAGCTACGGTATCATTATCAACAATGCCCAAAGTTCCGACACCCATCGCGTTCAAATAAGTCAAAACAGGAATGCCAAGCCCCCCTGCACCGACCACCAATACTTTGGCATCCGCCAATTTTTGCTGTGCTTTGGGCCCGAAGTCCTTTAAAATAACCTGTCTGTTGTAACGTTCGGAATTCATGTAATCAATTTTGACAGCGCTTCTTGATAATCCTCTTGCGAATTGGCATTGAGGATGACATTCTTATTTTGGGGAAAGACCAATTTCGTTTGATTGTTTATCAAAAACTTTCTCGGGCAAGTGCCATTACCCGCTTCGAGATAGGTAATCGCCGTTTTAAGGCCTATGGGTTCCCAAATCGCACAGAGGGGTTCCGGCAACGGGTTTTCTTCATTGGCAAACGCAGTAGCAAACTTGCCAGAATCACGCTCTTGCACCAATTGCTGTAAGGCCGGAAGGTCGATCAACGGTAAATCACAGGCCAATACCAGCCAAGCCACTTTGGGGTGGCGTTCGTGGGCGGACAGGATTCCGTTAAAAGGCCCCCTGAATTTATCTTTGTCGGTAAGGGTAGCATAGCCAAAAGGCACCTCGGCTTCTTGCTCTTCGCGCAGGCTGATATAAGTGCTTTCGCAAACCTTGCCCAATAATTGGTATAGATATTCACGTTGCGGAATACCGTGATATTCGATCAGGCCTTTGTCACTGCCCATTCGGGTACTCTTACCTCCTGACAGGACCAGTCCGTAAACTTTAGCGACTGTACTCATGCTTCCCCCCTGTTTTATGTTCCAATTGAATTTCACCTATTTTGATATCATGCGACAGTGCCTTGCACATATCATAAATGGTCAACGCACTTATCGAAACCCCAGTCAGAGCCTCCATTTCGACCCCGGTCCGTTCGGTGCAACTTACTTTGCATCTTATTTCAAGCGTGTTTTCGACCGGTACTATATCGATCTGTATTTTTGAAAGATTAAGCTGGTGGCAAAGCGGAATGAGTTCCGAAGTTTTTTTTACTCCTTGAATCCCTGCGATTACGGCAGTTTGAATAATGCTTCCTTTTGCCCCTAAAAAGTCGTGTTCGGCCAAAGTGGCGAAAACTTCTTTCGGAAAGGATACTTTTCCCGAGGCTATTGCCACCCGTTTGGTCGATTCCTTTTCGGAAACATCGACCATATTGGCCTTGCCTTCGTTGTCTATATGTGATAGCTTATTCTGCGACAATTTTATTCTCTTTAAACACTCTGAAAAGTGCTTTGACTTGATTTATATATTGGACTATAACAATAGTGCCGGCGCAAGCTTGTCGAAGATTATCTGGATTGTGCCTCGACAAGCTCGGCATGACATTCTTACCGTTACGTTATTTATTCAACACTTCTAAACTTCGTATTTCGTACCTCGTATTTCCAACTTCATTTAACCTCCTATCGACGTCATTGAATTGCTGAAAACACCCTCATATTTTTGTTGTGCCTCAAAACCGGTCTTGGCACGACTACCCACTGCGGTCAAAATTTGTTTCCGTACATTTTCTCTGGCATTGGCTGTTCTCATAATGCTACGAAGGTTCATACACGGTTTAGCATACAAACAGGTAATCACATCGCCAACGGCCGAAATCCGTAGTCGGTTGCAAGATCCGCAAAACGTTCTACTAAAGGACGGAATGACCCCAAAACTACCTACGTACCCCGGAATCTTATAATTGATGGATGTAGAAGTCGTTGGCGATTCCAACTTATAGTAATCGGGATGGCTTTCCTTTATAAAAGCCAAAATCTTTTTAAAATCCCACTCGATAGAATCGAAATTTCTTGACCCTCCGTTAAATGGCATTTCTTCTAAAAAACGAACGGAAACATCAAAATTCTTGGTCAATTCGAGCATGGGCAAAATGTCATCGGTGTTTTGGCCCGACAATACAACAAAATTGGTACGCACATTAAATCCCTCGGTAATAAGCCGCATCAAATTATCGTGTACGATCTCGTATTGGTCACGTCTGGTAATGCGCTCAAAAGTAGCTTTGTTAATGGCATCCAAGCTAATGTTCACATTTCTGATGCCCAAGGTCTTCAATTCGTCAATGTGTGGTCCGATCAAGGTAGCGTTCGTCGTAACGGAAATATCTTTTAATCCTTTCAGTTCCGAAAGATTGCGCAATAGCACCATCAAATCTTTACGGACAAAAGGCTCACCGCCCGTAATCCTTATTTTATCAATACCCTGACCGACCAAAATTTCGCTAAGCGTCGAAAGTTCTTCGATGGTGAGCAATTTGTCGTTCTTTACAAAATCGATTCCTTCCGAAGGCATGCAATAATTGCAGCGCAGATTGCACCGATCGGTCACCGCCAAGCGCAGGTAATTGATTTTTCGATTATGGTTGTCTACCAACATATGTTTTCAACTGCGTTCTATTCAGGGATGCGCGGACACCCAAACTTCTTTGTTCCTGAAAATTTCCTTTTTCCAAATGGGAACGGTTTGCTTTAGGGTATCAATGATATATCGACATGCCGGAAAACACGCATCGCGATGGGCGGACGAAACCCCCACTACAACAACAGGATCCTCCACTTTTTTGACCCCTACGACGTGGCGGACGACTACTTTGTTAAAAGGCCATTTTTCGGAGGCCTGTACCACGGTCTTTTGCATCTCTTTCAAGGCCATGGTCTTGTAGGTTTCGAATTCCAAGGCGACTACTTCTTCATTGTTCGTGAACTCGCGAACCGCCCCTATAAAAACACAGATTCCGCCGCTCGCCGGATGGGAAAGTTCTTTATAAACTCCCGAAACGTTCAATTCATCTACTATCTCTAAAATCGGTTCTTCCATCAGCCTCCACTTACAGGTGGAATAATTGCTATTTCGTCATTATGGCCCAAGACCACATCATCGTTCGCGTATTCACTGTTCACGGCCACAGCGAACGAAGATAGTTTTGAAAAATCAGGATAATCGGCGACCAACAATTTTTTTAACTCGGCCACCGAACCGGGCAACGTACTATCGGGTGACAAGTTGATCGTTGACCTACCGACAATGTCCTTAGCGATTCCAAACAACAACAATTCCATAATTAAACTTTCGAAGGCACAATTTACTCAAAAAAAACAGGATTTTCTAGGGCTTTGTGACCACTTTGGCATTTTCGGGCCTTGCATAGAAACTATTGGGTTTCGGGGCCTGAGACAATGTAACATTTTCGAAAACGACCGTACTCGTAGGTTTTTTGATCGTTCTGCCCTCATAAGCGTGCCATGTAATCGATTTGGGCAATTTTACCCCGCTTACAGGCATCCAATCATTATACCGAATCCATTTGACATTGTCAGACTTCTCACCGCTACGATAGGTAACCGTATACCCCAACCACTCCATTTGATGTGTGTCGGGATTATAATGCAGAAAATATTCATCTTTCGGGGAAACCCCTATATTGGATTCAAAGCTCATCTTGATCCCCGGATAATGGATCTCCTCAAAAACCAAGTCTTCCGTAGTCGTATAATTTATTCCCTTGTCGGCGAACACAAAAGGCATGGCATAAAAATAGAACATCAGGTTATGGTAGAACAACGGATCGCCCTTATAACTTGATGCCTCGTCCATTAACCAAACCTCTTTTCCATCAAAACCCATTTCCACCCCGGCCATATCGATTTTGTCCTTTCTTGAATAAAGATCGACAGTATGTTCTTCGGTGGTTTCACCCTTCTTTATCCCAAAATTTAAGGTGTTAAAGGTTTTCCATTTTTCAAGGCTTCCATGAGCGTTCATGACCTCTATAAAATCTTCAGGATATTCAAGGGTTGGCGGTACCTTTTTTTGTTCGGTTTCGACAATTGGCGGTTTGACATCCTTCGATACATTTTTGCACGATAAGAAGGAAATAGAGATCAGCAATACGAGTATAGGTTTCATAAGTATGTTTTTATACAGAGGTATGTCGTATCGTCATTAATAAATTACATTTGCCACAGGGAATTTTTTCCGTATGAACGAAGTTAAGCAAATAACCAGCCTTCAGAATACCTTGGTCAAAGAGGTTCTTGTTTTAAAGGAAAAATCGCGGGAGCGCAAAAAAAGAGGATTGTTCGTGCTCGAAGGCAAACGTGAACTACAATTGGCATTGCAAGGAGGCTACGAAATCGAGACCGTTCTGTATTGCCCGGAAGTCATTTCGCCAAAGGAAATTCTAGAAATAAGGCAATTTTTGAACAGCGAAACGACGTTGGTCGAATTATCTGAAAAAGTCTATCAAAAACTCGCCTACCGCACGACGACCGAGGGGCTGTTGGCCATCTGCAAGACAAAATCGCATACGTTGTCCGACTTGGCCATTAAAAACCGTAATCCCTTGATCTTGGTCGCGGAAGCTCCCGAAAAACCCGGGAACATCGGTGCATTGCTACGCACTGCGGACGCTGCAAATCTAGATGCGGTCTTAATTGCCAATGTCAAAGGTGATATTTACAATCCGAATATCATACGTTCGAGCGTCGGCTGTGTTTTTACCACTAACATAGCGATCGGTTCAACGCCCGAAATCATATCATATTTAAAAGAACATGATATTTCTATTTTCTGCGCGGCCTTGACTGCCTCAAAAAACTACACCAATGTCGATTATACCAAGGGAAGTGCAATAATTGTGGGTACGGAATCGACCGGCCTAACGTCCGAATGGCTCGATAATTCCGACCAGAATATAATTATCCCGATGCAAGGCGAAATCGATTCGATGAACGTATCGGTATCCGCAGCAATACTTATCTTTGAGGCAAAGAGACAACGGGGTTTTTAACTCCGTGTGCAATTTAGCGCTACCTTTTCGACACAAACAAACCTAAATGAGCTTCCTTTTCTACATTATTATTGCCATTTTGATTCTTCAATTTCTTCTGGAAACTTATTTGGATATTCTAAATGCCCGACATTATAACGATCCGGTACCTGACGAATTGAACGATGTTTTCGACATCACCGAATATCAAAAATCCCAGGAATATAAAAAGACCCGTTATCGTTTTGGACTCGTCAGCTCGACATTTTCATTATTGTTGACTTTAGGATTTTTAATTTTTGGAGGGTTCGAATGGGTAGATGGTATCGTTCGGGGTATTACCGACAACCCTATTTTAATGGCGTTGCTGTTCTTCGGGATCATTCTAATCATGAGCGATATTGTCACCACCCCCTTTTCGTACTATTCGACATTTGTTATCGAAGAAAAATTCGGGTTCAACAAAACAACACCTGGTCTCTTTTTTATGGACAAATTGAAGGGATGGCTGATGTCAGGAATCCTCGGAGGTGGAATTTTGGCCGCCATCATCTGGTTTTATCAATGGGCCGGAAATAACTTTTGGATCTACGCTTGGGCCATTGTTGCCCTTTTTTCGTTGTTCATGAACCTTTTTTACAGCCGATTGATCGTGCCTTTGTTCAATAAACAGACCCCTTTGGAATCAGGAAGTCTAAAAAGCAAGATCGAAGGCTACGCCCAAAAAGTCGGTTTTGAACTTAAGAACATATTTGTCATCGATGGCTCCAGGCGATCGACAAAGGCCAATGCCTATTTTTCAGGATTTGGGAAGGAAAAACGCATCACCCTATATGACACCCTAATCAATGATCTCGAAGAAGATGAAATCGTAGCAGTGCTCGCACATGAGGTCGGGCATTATAAGCGCAAACACATAATCTTTAATCTGGCAGCGACCATTTTGTTGACCGGATTGACCTTGTTCATTCTCTCCCTTTTTATCAACAACCCCGAAATTTCAGAGGCGATCGGGGTAACACGGCCCAGCTTTCATGCGGCCTTGATCGGCTTCGGAATTTTGTACAGCCCCATTTCAGAGGTTACGGGCCTCGTTATGAACTATCTTTCCCGTAAATTCGAATACGAAGCCGACGATTACGCGAAAAATACATTCGCCCCGTCGCCCTTGATCAGTTCGCTAAAAAAACTTTCCAACAACAGCCTTAGCAACCTTACGCCCCATCCTGCTTACGTTTTTATGCACTATTCCCACCCGCCTTTGATCGACCGTATCAGAAATCTTAAGGCATAATTTTTGTTGCTAGGTAGAAAAGATCGGCGTATTTTTAATAATCTATGACCCAAGCTGTATTAGAAAAAGAAAATAAGGAGATTGCGAAACAGTATAAGGAGCTGTTGCGCATTAGCTATCAAACTTTATCGGATGATGATAAAAAGTTGATACGCTCTGCCTTTGAAATAGCCGTTGACGCGCATAAGGACCAACGGCGAAAATCAGGGGAGGCCTATATTTTCCACCCTATAGCCGTGGCCAAGATAGTGGCTTCAGAAATCGGGCTTGACGCGGTCTCCATCGCCTCCGCCCTATTGCACGATGTGGTAGAGGACACCGAATACACATTGGATGATATCGAGCGCATGTTCGGTGAAACGGTCGCCCGAATCGTCGATGGACTTACAAAGATTGCCCACCTCAAGAAAGACATGAATATCTCCCAGCAGGCGGAGAATTTCAGAAAAATGCTATTGACGCTTCATGATGATGTGCGGGTAATCATTATCAAGATCGCGGACCGCTACCACAATATGCTCACGTTGGATTCGATGCCCGAGCACAAACAGGTACAGATTGCATCCGAAACCTTATATATTTATGCTCCCCTGGCCCACAGGATCGGTCTTTACAATATCAAGACCGAATTAGAAGACCTTAGCCTCAAGTATACCGAGCCGAATGTCTATAATGACATCAAAAAGAAAATCGAAGGTTCCAAGGAAGAACAGCAGGCCTATATCGATGCCTTTACCGGTATCATAGAAAAGTCCTTAGATCAAGAGGGACTCAAATACATCATCAAAGGCCGCATGAAATCGATTTATTCGATGCGCAGAAAAATGAAGGCGCAGAATGTGACCTTTGCTGAGATCTACGACAAGTTTGCGATCCGCATAATCTATGAGTCCGATAGGCAGAACGAGAAGTTTTTGGCCTGGAAAATATACTCTATCGTCACCGACCACTTCACCCCGAACCCGGTACGGCTACGTGACTGGATTTCCTCACCGAAATCGACAGGTTATGAAGCGTTGCACATTACTGTAATGGGTCCCGAAGGAAAGTGGGTAGAAGTGCAGATCCGCAGCGAGCGGATGCACGAAATAGCCGAAAAAGGTTATGCGGCACATTTCAAGTACAAACATGGAGACCAAAAAGAGCAGGGAATCGATGTTTGGTTGAACCGCCTACAGGAAGCATTGGAAAACGCGAATACCAACGCCGTTGATTTCGTTGAAGAGTTCAAACTGAATCTCTACTCCAAAGAAATTTTTGTCTTTACACCAAAGGGTGATCTGAAATCATTGCCCAAAGGGGCTACTCCCCTCGACTTTGCTTTTAATATCCATACCGAAGTTGGCATGCGTACCCGCGGGGCCAAAGTCAATGGTAAATTGGTACCCTTGAACACTACATTGAACAGTGGGGACCAGGTGGAGATCATTACTTCAGATCAGGCTAAACCCAATCAGAATTGGCTTGATTACGCAACCACGGCAAGGGCAAGGGCCAAAATAAAGTCGTCCCTTCGCGAGGAAAAAAAGAATGTTGCTGAAGAGGGCAAGGAAGTCCTTCGTAGAAAACTGAAGTCGCAAAAAATCACCCTTAACGAAGATGTGGTCAACAAAATGGTCGTCTTTTTCAAATTGAAGACCAGTTTAGATCTTTTCTATCGTGTGGGTATCGGCTCGATCGACAATCAAATGATCAAGGATTTCGCATCTTCGTACAGCAATGCCTTTATCAGTTTCTTTAAAAATAAAATACGTAGGACACCTGTTCCCGAGGACATCAACAAAGATGAGATCACTTCAAAGTACGATATGCTCGTCTTCGGAAAGGAAGAAGAAAAACTGGACTATAAGCTATCACAATGCTGCAACCCCATACCGGGCGACGAGGTATTCGGATTTATCAGCGTCAACGATGGCATCAAAGTCCATAAGAAAAACTGCCCCAATGCTATTTCGTTGCAATCGAATTACGCTTACCGCATTATCAGTGCCAAATGGATAGATTCGACCCAAGAAGAATTCAAATCGGATATCCAGTTGACAGGCATTGACAACTTGGGCCTTGTCAGCGAGATTACCGAAGTAATTTCGAACAATATGCACGTAAACATGCGCAATCTCAATTTCAGTACCGATGGTGGTACTTTTACAGGTAGAATTACTGTTGTTGTCAAAAATAACGGTATCCTTAAAAAATTGATCGCTAATCTGAAGCAGATAAACGGCATTGACAAAGTCACAAGAGTTTAAAATTTAAATGTACATTTGTAGCTTATTATTGCTGCTGAAGAAATTATGGCTTCCAATAAGAATCAAGAGATCGTAAAGAGTGTTTTCACAGCCTTTTTGGAGGAGAATGGGCATAGAAAAACGCCGGAACGCTACGCCATACTTCAAGAAATATACAACAGCGACGAGCATTTTGATATAGAGTCACTTTATATCAATATGAAGAACAAAAATTATAGGGTCAGCCGTGCGACCCTCTACAATACCATCGAACTTTTGTTGGATTGCAAATTGGTTCGGAAACATCAATTTGGCAAGAATCAAGCCCAATATGAAAAATCGTATTTCGATCGGCAGCACGATCATGTCATCTTGACCGATACAGGTGAGGTAATGGAGTTTTGTGACCCCAGGATCCAATCGATAAAAAAGACCATAGAAGAAGTGTTCGACATCAAGATAAACAACCACTCACTTTATTTCTACGGCACCAAAAACAAATCGGCCGAAAAGGTGCCGGGAACAGAGGAAAAAACAACCAGCTAACCAAAAAGAATACATGGCGGTAGATTTATTGTTAGGCCTGCAATGGGGTGATGAAGGAAAAGGAAAAATAGTCGATGTACTTACCAAAAATTATGATATTATCGCCCGTTTTCAGGGTGGGCCGAATGCCGGACATACTCTGGAATTTGACGGCATAAAACATGTACTGCATACCATTCCATCGGGAATATTCCACAAAAATGCCATGAACGTGGTCGGTAACGGTGTTGTGATCGATCCCGTCATTTTTAAGAAAGAATTGGACAATCTCAAGAAGTTCAATATCGACATCAAGTCGAAACTGTTGGTCTCAAGAAAAGCCCATCTCATTTTACCCACGCACAGACTTTTAGACGCTGCTTCGGAAGCCTCAAAGGGAAAGGCCAAAATAGGTTCAACCTTAAAGGGAATCGGCCCTACTTATATGGATAAGACCGGGCGTAACGGAATGCGCGTAGGTGATTTGGAACTCGGGGATTGGAAAGACAAATATCGTGCGCTCGCCAATAAGCATGAGGCTATGATAGACTTCTATAATGTAGACGTTCAATACGACCTGCAAGATCTTGAATCCGATTTTTGCGAAGCGGTGGAAGAACTTAAGAAGTTGACCTTTATCGATAGCGAAGAGTATTTGTACCAAGCCCAGAAGGAAGGCAAAAAAATATTGGCCGAGGGCGCCCAAGGTTCATTGCTCGATATCGATTTTGGAACGTATCCCTTTGTCACTTCTAGCAATACTACAGCAGCGGGTGCCTGTACGGGATTAGGTATTGCGCCGAACCAAATCGGTGAGGTAAAGGGAATTTTTAAGGCGTATGCCACCCGAGTGGGCAGCGGGCCTTTTCCGACCGAACTTTTTGACGAAGATGGTGAAACCATGGGACGTGTCGGCAATGAGTTTGGTGCTACGACAGGGCGTCCCAGACGCTGTGGTTGGTTGGATCTTGTGGCCCTCAAATATGCCGTTCAAATCAATGGGGTTACCGAACTTATGATGATGAAGGGCGATGTACTTAGCGGGTTCAAAAAAATAAAGGTCTGTACGGCCTATGATTACAAGGGCAAGACCATAACTCATCTTCCATACAATATCGAAGCCGAAAACGTAACCCCTATCTACACCGAACTTGAAGGTTGGAAACAAGATCTTACACAAATGACCTCGGCCGAAGAATTACCTAAAAACCTGAATGCCTATATCGATTTTCTAGAAGACGCCTTGGAAGTTCCCATTAAGATTGTCTCCGTAGGCCCTGACCGCACGCAGACTATACATAGATAGCTCCATACCATGTACACTCTTGCGGAATTAAAATTTATCACAATCGAATCAAAATTGTTGTTCAGCTACAAGTCGAGGTAGTTCGGATAAAAAAGTGCTTCCGTTATCTCATAATTTCATTAAATTACGGGATGCAAAAAAATCACCCTTTTAAAAGTTTTCTTTTTGTCATCCTCATATTAATTTTATTTTCTTGTGAACAGTCCCAAAGGGAGTTCGAGAAAATAAATCTATCGCTCAATTCTCTGTTTTCAGACCATATGGTCCTGCAGCAAAACGACGAGGTAACTTTTTGGGGCAAATACACTCCGGCACAAGAGGTGTCGGTAATTGCAAGCTGGGGCGAAAGGTCCTCCGTTTCCGTTGATACCACGGGGCAATGGACCACACGCATAAAAACGCCAAGAGCAGGTGGACCGTTTACCGTTACGGTCAAAGCAAAAGATAGTACTATTACGTTGAACGATGTACTCATTGGCGAAGTCTGGTTAGCCTCGGGACAATCGAATATGGAAATGCCCCTAAAAGGTTTTATGCCCAACGATCCCATTAACAATTCAGAAGAAGAAATTGCCAATGCGAATTTTCCCCAAATACGCTATATCGATGTTCCACGGACGATTGCCTCGCTTCCTGCAAAAAAATTTAGTGGGCAATGGAACTCGGTCAGTCCTGAGACTGCCTCGGAGCTCAGTGCCACAGCCTATTTCTTTGCTCGAAAACTGCATTTAGAATTGGATGTCCCCATTGGGATTATTTCGAGCAATTGGGGCGGCACACCGGTAGAATCCTGGATGAGCAGGGAGAAAATAATCACCCTTGGGGAGTTCGAAAAAGAACTCGAAGCGATCAAAGCAGAAAATATTAAGGTTTTTGAGGATTGGTACGGAAAATTCCCTACAAAAAAAATTCCTAGGACGGATGAGGAATGGCAAAACCTGGACCTAGACGATACAGCTTACGGAAGCGGTGATTTCGATGACTCAAAATGGAACACCACGACCTTACCGGCCGTCGTGGAAAATCTTCAGGTCTTTAATAACGATGGGGTCTACTGGTTTCGAAAAAAAGTAATGATCGAAGATTTGACTTCGGACTATACTTTCAAGGTAACCGGCGGTATTGACGATTCTGACATTACCTATGTGAACGGGCAGAAAATCGGTAGCACCTTTGGCTATAATATCCCTAGAAATTATACCATCCCCAAAACCCTATTGGTAAAAGGAGAAAACACCTTGGCCGTTCGCGTAATCGATACCGGCGGTGGAGGTGGATTTATAGGCGAGGTCACATTAACAAAAAACGATACCGATACGGCAGTCGATATTCTCGAAGGATGGAGTTATGCACAAATAGCAGGCATACAAATGTCTGACTTTTTGCTACTACATAAAAATCAAGAGGCACTTGACAATCCTCCCGAAGGTCTGGAATCGTTCAAATTGGATGCTCATACCCCATCGACCTTGTACAACGGCATGATTCATCCTTTAATTCCGTATGCGATCAAGGGGGCCATTTGGTATCAAGGGGAAAGCAACGTAGGCCGCCATGATCAATACTTAAAACTTTTTCCTGGCATGATCGAGGATTGGCGCGAGCGATGGAACGATGATTTTTCGTTCTACTTTGTTCAAATTGCGCCTTTCGAGTATGGCAACGGCCTATCCCCTGCCCTGCGAGATGCCCAAAGAAAAAGTCTCAAAACGCCGAAAACGGGCATGGCCGTCACCATGGATATCGGCGTAGCTAACAACATTCACCCGGGCAACAAACAAGATGTGGGCGATCGTCTGGCACGACTGGCCCTGGCAAATGATTATGGTAAGGATGTCGTGGCTTCTGGTCCGCTTTATGAATCCCATACCATTTCAGAAAATAGAATAACCATAGCGTTCGAATACGCCGAAGGCGGATTAATGGCTCAAAACTCAAATCCATCAGGATTCGAAATCGCTGGAGACGACAAAATATTTCATCCTGCCGAAGCAAAAATAGTGGAAGACATGGTAGAAGTCTCGTCACCTTCGGTGAACGTTCCAAAATATGTTCGGTATGGTTGGAAAGATTATATTACAGGCTCCCTGTTTAACACGGAAGGCCTACCGGCATCCTCTTTTACAACTGAAGAATAATTAAAACAATACCGATGAGTAACAACTTGAACAGAAGAAACTTTATTCGAAAGACCTCTCTTGCGGGCGCGGCCCTATCGATGGGGCCTTTGGTCGCCCAAAATTCGGTCAGATTTTCAGAACGCCCCTTTATGCACAAATACATGGGCGGTTTTGCAGCACCTAAACTGGAAACCGTTAGAGCCGCCTTTATCGGGGTAGGAAATAGGGGGCCTTCCCATTTAAAATTCTTTGCCGGTCTACCGGGTACCGAAGTTGTCGCCATATGCGATCTCTATGAAGACCTTGCTAAAAAGTGGGGCGATGAAGCCAAGAAAATAGGTAATGGAAAACAGCATAACAATATCAAGCTTTATTACGGTGGAGAGAACAAATGGCGTACCATGTTGGATGAAGTAAAACCTGATGTGGTGTTTGTCATTACCAATTGGGCCAATCACGCCCCAATGGTAATCGAGGCCATGAAAAAAGGCGCACACGCCTTTACCGAAGTCCCCATGGCTTTGACAATAGAAGAAATATGGGATATTGTCGATACTTCAGAGGCCACCGGTAAGCATTGTATGATGATGGAGAATGTCAACTATGCCAGGGAAGAATTGATGTATCTGAATATGTGTAGACAAGGGGTAATCGGCGAACCGCTACACGCCGAAGCGGCCTATATTCATGAACTACGCTTTCAGATGGAAGAACAAGATCGATTTACAGGATCATGGCGTACACCGCACTACGCTCATCGCAATGGCAACCTCTACCCAACCCATGGTTTGGGGCCAGTGGCACAATATATGAACTTGGCGCGTACCGATGATAATTTCGGCACTTTGGTTTCCTATTCAACACCGGCTCGTGGTAGAAAACTGTACGCCGAAAAGAATTATCCCGCAGACCATAAATGGAATAAACTTGATTTCAAGGGAGGCGATTTAAATACTTCGATCGTTAAGACACATTTGGGACGGACAATCATGATCCAATGGGACGAGACAAGCCCACGCCCTTATTCGCGTCACAATATGATTCAGGGCACAAAAGGGATTTTAGCAGGTTTCCCGACCAGGATAGCCCTCGAAGGTGGTGTCGAAGGAGCGACCGAAAACCATCATCAGTGGGCCCAAGGCGAGCAATTGGCGGCAATATATGAGAAATATGACCATCCACTTTATAAAAGGTTGAACCAGACCGCGAAAGGAAGTGGTCACGGCGGTATGGATGGTATTATGATGTACCGTATCGTCGAATGTCTGCAAAAGGGGCTCCCACTCGACCAAAATGTATATGAAGGTGCCTTTTGGAGTGCCGTGAGCCCGTTGAGCGAGGCCTCGGTAGCCAATGGTGGTATGCCTCAGGCTTTCCCGGATTTTACCCGTGGTAATTGGACCAACACCAAACCTTTGGAAATTATTAGTTAAAACTGATTCGAATAAATCTTAGGATTCCTGTTTTTTTCAGGAACGACCAAAATTAATTTCAATGCAAAAATCAATTTTATTGGCTGTATTTTCTATGGCCATACTATCCTGTAAAACAGAAAAGAAAGCGGAAAAATCGGAACCCGTGGCCGAAACCGAAGCCAAAGCAGATGACTGGATCTATCTTTTTGACGGTACGAGCCTAGATGGCTGGCGAGGGTATAATGGGAAAACAATGCCCCCAGGCTGGGTCGTTGAAGACAGTACATTGACCTTCAAAACTGAGCTGGGGCTTGAAAAACTGGGTAGTGAAACGGATTATGAAGGGGGTAAGGATATCATCTACGCTGCCGAGGAGTTTGACAATTTTGAATTATACCTTGAATGGAAATTACCCGAGGGCGGCAATAGCGGCATTTTCTATCATCTAAAGGAAGGTTACGACAGCCCACCGAAAGTGTCTCCCGAATATCAATTGATCGACGATGAAAATTATGCCAAACTGCATGAGCAATCCTTGACCGAATACAACATAAGTCTTGGCTATACCGAAAAACCGGAAGAATTGAAGCCACTTCAACAAACCGGTGCCGATTACGCAATGCATCCGGCACCCGCGGAAAAAATCTTGAATCCCGTAGGGGAATGGAATTCCTCTAAAATCGTTTTTACTCCTAAAAGAGTCGAACATTGGCTCAACGGCAAAATGCTGTTCTCTTTTGTTCCTTGGGATGACGATTGGTACGAAAAGAAGAACTCCGACAAGTGGAAAAATGCGGAAGATTATGGTAAGTACAAATCCGGGTTTATCGGATTACAAGATCATGCAAGTCCGATTTGGTTCAGAAACATAAAAATCAAAAAATTGTAAAACATTCGAAAAATGAATAAAAGGGATTTTCTCAAAAAAGGTAGTCTAAGTGCGGTTGGTGTTGCATTGGCACCTTCATTGGTCATGGGCAAGACAAGGCCACATGGCCGTCTGCGAACGGCGCATATAGGTGTGGGCAATATGGGAGCGGCCGATCTACAGGCAATATCGTCACATAAACTGGTGGATGTTACGGCACTTTGCGATGTTGATGCCAATAATCTTGCTGCAGCAAAAAAACTGCATCCCAACGCAAAAACATATTCGGATTACAGGGTCATGCTAAAGGAATTGGCCAACGAAATCGATGCAGTTATCGTGTCGACGCCGGATCATACACATGCTCCGGCATCGATGCTGGCAATGAACATGAACAAACCGGTCTACTGCCAAAAACCCTTGACACATTACGTTTCCGAGGCACGTGCCATGAACAAGCTGGCGGCCGAAAAACATTTGGTCACCCAGATGGGCATTCAAGTCCATTCGTTTTACGACTACAAGTTGGCGACCCTATTGATTCAATCGGGAATCATCGGAAAAGTACATACCGTAAGGGCGTGGTCGCCCAAAAGTTGGGGGTATGACGGTCCCAAACCCGAGGGTAGCGACCCGATTCCTGAAACATTGGATTGGAACCTTTGGTTGGGGACATCGGCGAAAACCGAATATAAAGAAGGTGTATATCACCCCGGTAATTGGCGAAAACTGATGGATTACGGCTGTGGAACTTTGGGAGATATGGGCGTGCATATTTTCGACACCCCATACAATGCCTTGGCATTGGATGTTCCGAAGACCATAAAAAATGAATGTCGACAACCTACCGGGTTCGGCTATCCCTTGAACAATACGGTAACCTATGAGTTTCCAGAAACCCCGTACACGACCAAAACCCTTAAATGGGTCTGGTACGATGGCCCTGGAGCCCCCGCGATGCACGAAGATCTGATTTTGCCCGGTGCAAAAGAGGCATCGAAGAACAATAAATCAAAACGTAAAAAGAAAGATGTCATGTCACTAGAAACCGAAGCGACGGCCAAAGGTACGTTACCCGAACAAGGTGCAATGTTCGTAGGGGAAAAAGGACGTCTTTTACTACCACATTTCATGGAACTACCTTCAAAAATAGTCGATGGTCAATACGTGGACATATCGGCCGAAATAGCTGCTGTGGAAAAAGAACACAATATGGGCAAACCCATTCGCAATTATGAATCCGAAGGGCCAAAACACTACCATCAATTCGTGGATGCCTGTTTGGGCAACGGAGAAACGACTGCACCTTTTTCGTATGCATCTAGGCTGACCGAAACCATCTTGTTAGGTGTAATTGCAGGGCGTTTTCCGAACCAGACCTTACATTGGGACAGTTCTTCGGCAAAGTTCTCCGAAGAAGAGGCCAACCAATACCTCGAAGGAAGTTATCGTGAGTTTTAAACAAATTCGCAAAGTGAACCGGAAAATTTGGCACTATGAATTTATCTAGAAAAAGTTTTATTAAGACTGCTGGCCTAGGTGCCGTGGCGATCGGCACCTCCTCTTTCGTCAATACGAGCGGGAAAAAGAAAGAAAATGCGTTAGACCACCAGCTAACGATAGGCCTTGCCTCGTATACCCTGCGAAAATACAGTCTTGACGAACTTATCGAAATCGTACAGCGCTTGGGTATCAAAGATCTAGCGTTCAAGAGTTTTCATCTGCCTTACGAGTCGACGGATGAAGAACTGCGATATATTCGTGATAAAGTCAAGGCCCGGGGCCTTAACCTTTACGGAGGTGGTGTTATCTACTTCAAAAAGCCAGAGGACGTAGAAACGTATTTCAACTATGCGAAAACGGCAGGTCTCAAGATGATCATCGGTGCGCCGAACCATGAACTGTTGCCCGCGATCGAAAAGAAGGTAAAAGAAACCGATATTAAATTGGCAATCCACAACCATGGCCCTGAGGATGATATTTTTCCGTCCCCGAAAAGCGTATATGATAAAATTGTAGATCTCGATGAACGTATCGGCCTTTGTATCGATACAGGGCACACGTTCCGACTGAATTTAGATCCGGCGGCCGAACTGAAAAAGTTCAAAGACCGTTTGTACGATGTGCATATCAAGGATATCGACGAACAAATTCCCGAAGGAAAAAATGTCGAGATCGGGCGTGGCAAAATGGATATCCCAAGTATCATGCGGGCGTTGAAAGAGATAAAATATTCCGGTATTCTGGGGATTGAATATGAAAAAGATGGAAATCAGGCGATTTCAGGATTATCGGAATCCATAGGTTACGTCAGGGGCATTTTACGCATGATCTAAATTCTAGAGACCGAGGGTTAGGCTGGGGCTTTCCCTGAGATGTAAACCGCTTAAGAATGAAACAAAAGCTACTCCTCTTATGTTGTCTAATTGTCATAAAGAGCTTTTCGCAAGAAGCGGCTGTAAAATGGTGGAACCCACAGGAAAGTCCGGTCAATGTATTGGAAGGACAGGCATGGCCTTCGGAGGTTGAAAATTTTTATGACCGGCTTCCAAAAAGGGCGCAGCCAAATGTTCGTGAATCGGTATGGAACCTTTCAAAACATGCTTCGGGCCTTAAGATCAGGTTCCGATCAAATGCCGAGGAAATTGTCGTTCGCTATGGCGTAGGTGGCAATCATGCCATGAACCACATGCCGGCCACAGGAGTCAGCGGAATGGATCTTTATGCCAAAGACAGTGATGGAAAATGGTTATGGTGCAATGGCGGGCGTACTTTCTCGGATACGATTACCTATAAATTTGACGGGCTTCGTCCCAATGACAAATACCATGGTTTAGGTAGGGAATATCGCCTGAACCTTCCACTTTACAATAACGTTGAATGGATGGAAATCGGGATTCCCGAGAATACTCATTTTGAACCATTGTCCGTTCGAAAGGAAAAACCCATTGTCGTATACGGTACTTCGATTGCCCATGGGGCCTGTGCAAGTCGGCCAGGAATGGCATGGACAAACATATTAAGCCGTAAAATGGATCGTCCGTTAATTAATCTAGCCTTTTCAGGAAACGGGCGTTTGGAAAAAGAATTGATCGACCTACTGGTCGAAATCGATGCAAAGATTTATGTACTCGATTGTCTGCCCAATCTTGTCCGATCCGAAAATTACGATGACGCAGAATTGGAAAAAAGAATCTTGAATTCGGTTAGACAACTTCGAAAAGAACGGCCCGAGACACCAATTTTGTTGGTCGACCATGCAGGCTACACCGACGGCTTCATTCGTGATGAAAGAAAAGAAGCCTTTTCACGCGTCAACCGTATTCAAAGGGCAGCCTATGAAAAATTGCAGAAGGAAGGTATCGAAGACCTATATTATCACTCTTATGAAGAACTAGGGTTACGAATGGACGATACCGTAGACGGCACCCATCCCAACGACCTTGGCATGATACACTATGCGAAAGCTTATGAAAAGAAACTGCGGGAAATTCTTAAAGAACCCATTGGAAACATATCCACTGCCCTACCGGTAACGCAATATCGTGAACCGAACAACTATGATTGGGAAATGCGGCATAACGAGATTCTGGAAATGAACCGAAACGACCCTCCCAAAAAAGTAATCCTGGCCAACTCGATTGTACATTTTTGGGGAGGCCTGCCTAAATCAAAGCTAGTTCGCGAAGAAAAAACTTGGGAAAAATTTTTGACTCCCTTGGGCGTTCGCAATTACGCCTACGGCTGGGACCGTATCGAAAATGTGCTATGGCGTGTATATCATGGCGAATTGGACGGGTTCAATACCGGTCAGGTCTTGGTCATGATCGGTACCAACAACCTTCATTTGAATACCGACGAAGAAATCATAACGGGCCTAAGATTATTGATGCAAGCCATTAAAGTGCGTCAACCTGATGCCGAAATCGTTTTAATGGGAATTCTCCCCCGTAGAGATCAAGAAGAACGAATAGAAGATTTGAACGAACTCATTAAAGGCCTTGCCGACGAGTTGTCCATCAAATACGACTATATAGGGGACATCTTCTTAAAAGAGAACAAAAAAATAGATGAATCGTTGTTCTCCGATGGGCTACACCCAAATAAGAAAGGCTATTTGAAAATGAGAGAAGCCTTGATGCCTATTATGGCGGATTGACACACCCCAACAAAACCTCATCCTATATATTCGCTTGATATTGAACCATCTATACAATGATCCCTCCTATGATTTTATCCAAATCACTATGACCCTTTACAACTATTTGTTAAATTGTAGTGTCCCGATTCAAGTCTTTCAATGTTCTAACGATCAACGGAATGTTCTACAAAAAATACATACCGGCCAAGATTCTCAAGGATTTCGTTGAATGCTATTTTGAATGGGAGGGAAATCCCGAAAAGACCATAAAAATAGAAAGCCCGCCCAATGCACTCTGCTCTTTGGTATTCAATTACCAGGAAGAATACCACATTTCGAATTTCAAGTACCAAAAACAAAAAGTTCCCGTTTGCTTCGTAAGCGGGCAGGCATTGGGAAATTATACCCTACACCTGAAAGGCAGAATCGGTGTGGTCGGCATTGTATTCAAACCGGCCGCTGTTTATCATTTTTATGGGGTACCCATGTACGAGTTGACCGATGAACGTATATGCCTCTCAGAGGTTTGCCAAGAATCGTATGTGCGGTTGAAGACTTCCATTTATAATACCAAGAACAATGCCCAAAGGGTAAAAATTCTTGAAATCTATCTACTTGACCTTCTCAAAAATTCGAACAATGGCGTTAAGACGATCATTGATTCGGCCAACGAAATCTTCGAAGACAAAGGACAAACGAACATTGCCGAGCTTTTGGACAAGGTTCCAATGAGCCGCCGCAACTTCGAGCGCAAGTTTTTGGAAGAAGTCGGGGTCAGCCCAAAAACCTATGCTAAACTACGCCGATTCGGTTATACCTGTTCGCTAATGGCCGGCAATAGGGACGTGAATCTTATGGATGTGCTTCACCAAGGCGGGTATTACGACCAAAGCCATTTTATTAAGGATTTCAAATATTTTTCAGGGCGAACACCACGAAAGTATGCCAAAACCAATGTTGAACTGGCAAATTATGTCGACGGCATTTCGTTGGTAGAACGACGCCTCCAAGAAGGGGTCTGAATAGTCCGAAATTGTACTGGTATAGTTTGGCGCATTTTTACAATTTTTTGGTTTTTGTTCGAATTACTTTTATTCCATCAACAAAAAAATAATATCATGGAAGCCTTAAAAAACAATCCTCAAGAACAGCCTTTGTCCATTTCATGGAAAAATCGAAGCGTCGATTTTATGAAAGCCTACCAAGAACAAGATGTAGCAAAAATGCTGCAAAATTGTTCTGAAAATGGAACCGTCGCCTTTTTGCCGTTGGGCGAAGACGGTAAAGGTAAAATACACGAAACCGGGAAAGCGATCTGGACAGGTCTGATCGACAGTTTTCCTACAATCGACAATACCATAAACTCGGTCGTCACCGAAAACGGAAAGGTAAAATGCGATGTTACCATTCGCGGAAAACAGGAAAAAGATTTTGGTGGATTGCCTAGTCGCGGAAAATCGTTCGAAGAAGACCATATATTTATCTTTAAGATAGATGACGATGGTTTTATCGATGAGATTACCATTAATTGGAACCACACCAACTTCGTTGCCCAATTGGCTTATGACAAACCAGAGTATGGCAAGCTACAAGGTGAATATTCCGGTCCCTTGAACGAAACGGAAAGAAAAAAGCAACTTCTCGATATGGCCAAATCGTATGTGGTCAATGGTCTGGGCGCGGGAAATTTCGATGCAATTCCTTACCACGAAGATGTGGAACTTCGCGCACCTATTCACCCGATGGGATCTCAACAACCCATGAACGGGCGCAACTTTATCAAAGAAAATTGGTGGGCTCCCCTACCCGACCTCGTTGCAGGTACAGACCTTTTGGATGTTTACGTCAATGAAAATCTGACCAAGGTAACCGCCGAATTCTTCTGCCACATCAAAGAACCGACCTGTACATTGCGTATTGTAGACCGTTTTACCGTCGATGAAGACGGAAAAATAACCGATTAGGAAAATTTCTTCGATCCTAGGGATATTACAAGCCCCGGCTGGCGATCTCAATAATATCCCTCAAGGAAGGTTAGGTCGGCTTTCCCAAAATACGTTATTCAATCACGATTTAAACCATAAAAAATGAAAAAACTCATTTTAATGCTCATCCTATGCCCAATTTTAACGTGGGGGCAAAATGAAGAAAGCCAAGATATTACAGGTGTTTGGCGAGTCTTGGCCAGTTCTTGGAACGAAGACACCAAACAATACGCCAATTGTGAAATGGTGAAGTTCATAACGAGCTCTCGTTGGGCCTCCATTTTTTATTGGCCCGAAACTCAAAAGTTCGCCGGCACTGGCGGGGGCACCTATGAATGGAAAGACGGTAATTATGTGGAGACCGTTGAATACTTTACTTGGGATCCATCGGCAATTGGCACGCGCCAGGCCTACAAAATGAAAATACAAGACGGAAAACTGATCCAAGAAGGCCGTTTGAACACTGATAAGTTCAAATATCCATATTATGCCGTCCATGAGCGATTGGACAAACTTAGTTGGGTTTATGAAAATCAAAAGTCGCCCCAGGGCGTTTGGGGTCTGGCACAGGCAACCTATGGAGAGGAAAAACTAGACTCAATGGGCCTTAAAGAAAAATATGGTCGAGGCCTCAAGATCATCAGTTCGAACTTCTTCATTGGCACTTTCTTCGACAAGGAGAAAAAAGAGATGAATGGAGTTTCTTTCGGCACTTATGTAATCGATAAAAATAGCAAATATCAAGAAACTGTCAGATGTTGGTCTTGGAACGATCAAAGTATTGTTGGCACCCAGCCTATCTTCAATTGGGAAATCTCCGGGAACGACAATTACCACCAACACGGATATCTAAATTCCGAAGTTTACAAAGACTACCAAGTTGACGAGCATTACAAGCGTTTAGAACCCCTAGACTATAAAACCAAAATGTGGACGACAGTAGACCAAAAATCACTTTTAAGCGAATTGAAGCGAACCAAGAATGAAATGATCGCCGCAACCAAATCGTTGACCGATGAACAATGGCATTTCAAACCCGATGCCGATTCTTGGAATATCGGCCAGGTTGTAGAGCACATGGGCATTTACGAAAGGTTATATTATCAAGAAGGAATGGCGGCCTTACGTAATACTGATCCCATGCCCGGAATTGCCGATCAGATTCTGGGCGACGAGACTTATCTCGCTTGGATGGCCGAAAAACAACCCCATTTCGCGCCAGCACATGCAGTTCCGTCAGGCTTTATGAAGGGCAGGGACAATCTGGATTACTTTTTATACGGACGAAATCTACTAGAGGAAATGGTCCGTACCACGGACAAAGACCTCAAATCGCATTTCGTGCCACGAAAGAGCGAACCCAAAGGACTTCATAGTATCCATGTCCTTTTGGTGGTGCATTACGGCCATACCGATAGACACCTGAGGCAAATTGAACGGATCAAGGCCCATCCTAATTATCCGAAACGATTGCTATCAGAGAAGAAATGAAGAATACATTGTATTGAATAGCATTGTTCATTTGACATTATCAATGAGGTGTCATCATCAAATTTGTTTTGTCTTACGCTACAAACCTCATGGGCATATCTTCCCAAATCTATCCCAATCTTTATTGCTCTATATGAAAATGTCCTATTTTTGGCCAAAATAACTGGACGTGTTTCGACGTACACTCATACTTTTTTTTCTTACCGGATTTTTCTTTTGTAGAGCTCAAGAAGATTCGACCGAAGTCAAACAAATTAATATTGTACACGGTGCCAATTTCATAAAAGACGAAGAGCGGTTTCCCGGGGCCTTTATTTTTAGTAAAGACGACAAGCAGGTCCAGTTCGAACACGAAGGTGCTGATCTTTGGTGCGATATCGCCATTCATTTTCAAAAGGAGAATCGTTTGCGCGCCATCGGTAACGTTCGCGTACAACAAGGTGATTCGGTGACCATGACTAGTGGCAAAGTCAATTACGACGGCAACATCAAACTGGCCAAAGCCTATGAAAACGTAGTATTGACAAACACCAGTATGACTTTGCGGACGGATACCCTGCGTTGGGATCGTGAAAACCAACAGGCCTATTACCAAGACTTCGGTACGGTGGTCGATTCGGCCAACACCTTGACCAGTGAGATCGGCCGCTATTTTATGGAGTTAAAAAAACTACAGTTCTTGGATAGCGTACATATCGATAATCCACAGTATATCTTGGATTCCGAGCAGCTCGATTATTATACCACTTCAAAAAACGCCTATATGTACGGGCCATCCACTATTACCGGGGAAACCTATAAAATATATTGCGAACGTGGTTTTTACGACACCAAAATCGAAAACGGCTATGGCATCAAGAATACCCAAATCGACTATAACAATCGTATCATCGAGGGTGATAGTGTTTATTTTGATAAGGCCACCGAGTTTGCTTCGGCCACGAACAATATAAAGGTCACCGATACCATAAACAAGGGCGTCATTCGTGCGCACTACGCCGAAGTGCACAAGGCCAAAGATTCCGTCTTTGCAACAAAAAGGGCGGTTTCGATATCGCTGGTCGAGCAAGATTCGCTCTATATGCACGGAGATACCCTAATGGTTACGGGCAAACCTGACCAACGTATTTTAAAAGCTTTTCGGAATGCCAAAATGTTCAAGACCGACATGAGCGGCAAATGCGATTCCATCCATTTTGAACAGCGTACCGGCCTGACACAGTTGATCCGCAATCCGGTGCTTTGGAACGGTGAAAACCAAATGACCGGCGATAGTATACATATTCTCAGCGATGTCAAAACGGAAAAGCTCGATTCATTGAAAGTTCTCGAAAACGCCTTCGTGGTCTCGCTCGACAGTATTGGAAAGACCGGATATAATCAAGCCAAGGGTGTCGATCTCTTCGGAAAATTCATCGACAATGAATTGAAGATCGTCGATTTGGTGAAAAATACCGAAGTCATCTATTATATGTACAATGATGACCAAGAACTTATCGGCATCAATAAGACCATCTGCAGTGCCATTCGCATCACGTTCGCGAACAATGATGTCGAAGACCTTACATTTATAACGAATCCTGATGGGGATATTTTCCCGGAAAGCGAATTGCCACCGGAAAGCAGAAAACTAAAAGGATTTATCTGGCGTGGCGATGAACGCCTCATGACCAAGGACGACATTTTCGATGAAGATGATAACAATATCGAATTGGTGACCATTCGCGGTATCGAAAACCCCATTGACATTGATGCCGAGGAAGAAGAACGGTCCAAGAACGAGGGCGATCCCGTAAACGGAATCCAACCGCAGAACGACAAGTCGCAAGATCCGACCGAAGAATCCGCACCCCAAAAAACCAAGTCGTCCCGAACCGATGAAAAATGATTTCCTGAGATATCAGGCACAGACCACTCCAAATCCACTTGCTATGCAGGTTTCCCATGCCAAGGGAAGCTACATTTACGATACCGACGGCAAGGCCCATCTCGATTTTGTGGCCGGTGTATCGGCCTGTGGCCTTGGCCATTGCCACCCCAAAGTGATTGCGGCAATACAGGAACAGAGCGAAAAGTACATGCATGTCATGGTGTACGGGGAATATATTCAACAGCCTGCAGTGGCCTTTACCAAGTTATTGGCATCGTTCCTCCCATCCACCCTACAGACTACCTATCTTGTCAATTCGGGTACCGAAGCGATCGAAGGAGCCTTAAAATTAGCCCGAAGGTTTACGGGACGTTCTGAAATCATTGCGGCAAAACAGGCCTATCACGGCAATACAATGGGTAGTTTGAGCATTATGGGGTTCGAGGAAAGAAAAAGTGCTTTCAGGCCTTTGATTCCCGATGTTTCGTTTATCCACTTCAACACAGCCGATGACCTCATGAAAATTACCGACAGAACGGCCGCCGTTGTTTTGGAAACAATCCAAGGTGGTGCTGGGTTCATTGAACCGTCCGACGGATACCTTGAAAAGGTGCGCCAGCGCTGTACCGCTACGGGCACCCTGTTGATCCTTGACGAAATTCAACCCGGCTTCGGGCGAACGGGCAAACTTTTTGCCTTTGAGCATTATGACTGTACACCTGATATTCTTGTCATGGGAAAAGGCATGGCTTCAGGGCTTCCCGTCGGTGCCTTCACGGCCTCGCATGAAATGATGGCCACACTTCAAGAACGTCCGAAATTGGGACATATAACAACTTTTGGGGGCAATCCCGTTATCGCTTCGGCCTGTCTGGCTACCCTAAAGGAAATTACGGAATCGAACCTCATGGAAGAAGCCATGAAAAAGGGGAAAATATTCCGAAAGTTGCTCCGCCACCCCAGTATAAATGAAATCCGTGGTAAAGGTTTGATGTTGGCCCTGCTATTCGAAAATAAGGAAATCGCCGATCAACTAATACTGGGCTGTGCCAAAAAAGGACTGATTTTGTTCTGGTTGCTTTTTGAACCAAGGGCCGTTAGAATAACTCCACCATTGACCATTTCCGTTGCCGAGATCGAAAAAGGATGCGACATTATCCTCTCGGTTTTAACGGAACTTGAACAATAATTTGTTAACTAATTTGTTAATAATAAAGCCCAAATCCTGAAGTTTAGGTTACTTCAAAGAAGTACTTTTAAATCCATAGTTTAACCAAAACGTTCCTATGGCGTTAGAATCTAGCGAAAGACCCAGCCAGCCCATAGCCAAGTTTGAAAGCATGTTGAAAACCGATGACGTCTACTTCTTTGACGCCGAGGATTTTGAGGACATTATTCACCATTATTTGAATCACGGAAAAATTGCACTGGCCAAAAAAGCGATTAAAATAGGCCTGCAACAACATCCGGTTTCCATCGAGCTAAAATTGTTGAATGTCGAAGTCTTGGTATTCGAGAACAATTTGGATGTTGCCGAACAAATGTTGGACGAACTTCAATTGTTGGATGGCTCGAACGAGGAAATCTATATTCAAAGGGCCAACATTTGTTCAAAAAAAGACAATCACGAGGCCGCCATAGATCTGCTCCAAAAAGCTTTGGACCTTTCCGAGGATAGCTTTGACATCTATTCATTGCTGGGCATGGAATACCTTTTTATGGACGATTTCAAAAGGGCCAAGGAAAACTTTATGCGATGTGTCAGCTATGACCAGTACGATTATTCATCACTGTACAATGTCATTTACTGTTTTGAATTTTTGGAGGATTATGATGGCGCTATCCATTATCTGAACGATTATCTCGACCTCAATCCGTATTGTGAGGTCGCCTGGCATCAATTGGGAAAACAGTATTTCTCAAAAAAAATGTTCAATGAGGCGCTTACGGCCTACGATTTTGCCATAATCTCGGACGATTCGTTTATCGGGGCCTATTTTGAAAAAGGCAAGGTACTCGAGAAAATGGGCAAATATGAAGAAGCTATAGAAAACTACGAGATTACCATTAAAATAGAGGATCCGACCTCGCACGCCTACCTTCGGATCGGCAAATGTTACGAAAAACTGGCCAATGACGATATGGCCAAATACTACTATTACCAAACCGTTCATGAGGATCCACTGCTCGACAAGGGCTGGTTGGCCATCACCAATTTCTATATTCAAAAAAAGAACTACAAGAAAGCGTTGTATTATATCAACAAGGCACTTAACATCGACGGGGAAAATTCCGATTATTGGAAAAAATGCGGTCATATAAACGCTTGCCTAAAATCTTTTGACCAGGCCGATTATGCCTATGGACAGGCCGTTGAATTGGGTGACTACGAATTGGATACTTGGCTGAAATGGGCAGAAGCCGCCAAGTCGAACAAAGAAGTGGACGACGCCATCGATATTTTGGGCCGTGGAAAGGAGTTCCACCCCGAAAGTGCCGAACTGTTATATCAAATGGCAGGTTATCACCTTTTGAACCATGATAAGGTAAGTGCTCGCATCGCCCTCACCCAGGCCTTGAAAAAAGACAGCGACAAGCTTCACCTTTTTCAAAAAGAATTCGAACAATTTGCGCATACCGAATGGGCCATTGATATAATCGCATCGGCCAAAAAAGCTTCCGGATAAAAAACCTATTTTTGTTTTCTTTTCGACGATGTCAATAATAGACGTCGTCAGTTTCAATGGATTCAAAAATGGAAAACCGAAACCTTCTTCAACACTTTTATATTCTACTAAAAGGCATGGCCATGGGCGTTGCGGAACTGGTGCCCGGTGTATCGGGCGGTACCATAGCGTTTGTTGCCGGAATCTATGAGGAATTCATTACTACCATCAACAATGTGAACCTGAAAACATTGCGAATCTGGCGCGAAAAAGGATTCAAAAGTTTTTGGAACGCTTTGAACGGTAATTTTCTTGTAGTACTGCTTTTGGGCATGGCCATCAGTATTCTCTCATTTACCCGTATGATCAAATGGCTTCTCGAAAATGAACCGATTGCGTTATGGTCCTTCTTTTTTGGGCTGGTTTTGGCCAGTGTGGCCATTGTAGCGAAAAACATTAAAAAGTGGACTGTGCCTGTCATCGTTTTGCTCTTGATCGGCGTACTTTTTGCCTATTTCATCACCTCGCTGCCACCCTCACCCAATTCTACGAGTCTGCCCTATATCTTTTTTTCAGGGGCATTGGCCATTTGCGCCATGGTCCTTCCTGGAATCTCCGGATCATTCGTCCTGGTGTTACTCGGTTCATATAAAACGGTAATCGATGCCATAGATGAAAAAAACTTCAAGATCCTTATCACCATGGCACTTGGCATTATTTTCGGTGTCCTGAGTTTTGCCAGGGTGTTAAAATGGATGTTCGACCATTACAAGAACATAACGCTGGCCCTTCTGACCGGATTTATTTTGGGGTCGCTCAATAAGATATGGCCCTGGAAACGTATTTTGGAAACGAGGACCATCGGCAAAAAAACAATCGTCATCGACGAGAACGTATCCCCTTTCGCCTTTGACGGCGACCACCAATTGATGTTTGCTTTGATTGCCGCCATCGTAGGTTTTTCCCTTATTTTTATCCTAGAGAAATCAGCCTCGAAAAAATAAGTCTCATACCACATGCACAAATCCCGATCTTTAATCGACAAGTTCTTTTTGGTCATCAAAGGACTGTGTATGGGTGCCGCCAATAAGGTACCCGGGGTCTCGGGCGGCATCGTCGCCTTTGTCGGAGGGTTTTACGAAGAGTTCATCTACTCTTTACAGAAGATAAACCTCAAGGCTTTTAAATTGCTGTTCAACGGGCGTTTCAAAAGTTTTTACCGCTATGTGAACGCCACTTTTTTGATATTGTTGATTTCTGGCATGTTGATCAGCTATTTCAGCGTGTCGCAACTGCTCGACTATTTTCTCGAAAGAAAGGAACTCTATGTATGGGCCGCTTTTTTCGGCATGATCCTGGGTTCTATCTACTACATTTCGAAAGATTTCGAACATTGGAACAAAAAAACCATCATGGCCGGTATATTGGGCCTTGTCGTGGGTATATCGATCAGTTTTTTGAGTCCGGCTAGGGAAAACGACAACTTGATTTTCATCTTTCTTTGCGGAATGATCAGTGTATCTGGCATGACGTTACCAGGGCTATCCGGCTCTTTTATTCTTATTTTATTGGGTAATTATGTGCTGTTGCTCGTCGATTCTGTCAATGCACTATACGACACATTCGGCGAGGTTTTTAGGGGCGATTTCAGCTTTATGGAAAATAAAGAAAGACTGCATACGCTCAAAATATTGGCCGTATTTACCTTAGGTTCGGCAGCGGGTCTCGTCACGCTTTCGCATATTCTCTCGTATGTACTAAAACACTACAAGCATATCACCACTGCTGTCATCATCGGTTTTATAACGGGTTCATTGGGTGTGGTCTGGCCGTGGAAAAGAACTATTTTCAGAACCGATGTGGACGGCAGTGTCTTATTGGATAGCAACGGAAAGGAAATCATCGCAAACTATGAACGGTATTTTCCTGATTTCGCAAGGTCGGAGAACTGGTGGGCCTTGTTCTTTATCGTCGTCGGGATACTTGTGCTATTGGTTTTGGACTGGTACGGTAAAAATAGACGTAGGAGGTTGGTCGATAGTTGAGGGTTAATGTATATTGGATGTTGGATGTTGGATGTTGGATGTTGGATATGAAAATTAAGAAAAATAGGTTCGGTCTGATAGGAAGGAATATCTCGTATTCTTTCTCGGAAGAATATTTTGCCCAAAAGTTCAAAAATCTGGGGCTGAGCGACCATTCGTATGAAAATTTCGATCTCGCGGCAATCGAAGAATTTCAAGGACTGATCGCGAACAACAAGAATCTCACGGGGCTGAACGTGACCATTCCCTATAAAGAAGCCGTCATTCCGTTTTTGGACGAACTAAGTACCAAAGCCCGAAAAATCGGGGCGGTGAACACGATTAAATTTACAAAAAACGGACTCAAAGGCTATAATACCGACATTTATGGTTTTGGGCGTTCGATCGAACCCTTTTTGAAAAGCCATCACCAAAAGGCCCTTATTTTAGGTACCGGGGGCGCATCAAAGGCCGTGGCCTTTGTCTTCGATGAAATCGGCATTGAATATCGCTTCGTATCGAGAAATGCAGATGCCGACCAATTCACCTATGCAAGCCTCGACCAAAAAATCATCGAAGCGCACCCCATTATCGTCAATTGTACCCCTTTGGGTACTTATCCAAATATACATGACCTGCCCGATATACCCTATCGCTTTTTGAGCAGCAAACACCTCTTGTTCGACCTTATCTACAATCCGGAAAAAACCAGTTTTCTGCAAGCGGGCGAACAGCGGGGCGCCACGATCCTCAACGGGCTCAAAATGCTCGAGCTGCAGGCCGAAAAGGCCTGGCAGATCTGGAACAGGTAACAAATAGAAGCGCTACCCTAAAAACTTTATCAAACCTCCTTCGATGCCAAATGGCGGTATAGTAATTAAGCAGGTCTGCGCAAGGGATTGCAGCGAAAATCACGGTGCCGTGTCCATGGCACCGAATTGCAGCGAAAAGCCCGACCACGCACTAGCGGGGTTGCGCCCAAATAAAAAGAACCGACATTATTTTTGCCGTTCGCACCGATGTTACTATCTTACAATAGGCTTTGGCCGATAGCGACATAATTTTGATATAATGCTGGAAGAGAAAGAACAAGAGCTGCCGGAAACGGCGGAAGAGACACAACATTCAGAAACTGCCGAAACTCAGAAAGAACCTGAGAAAAACTCTGAAGTACCAAACGAGGAAGAACAGGAAGAACCACCTGTAGCAACTTCCAAAACATCCCCTGAACAGGGGGAATCGGATGCCTTGGAGGAAATCGACGAAGAGAACGCCGAAGACGCCGAGGATTCTGACAACCACCAACGGCACCACATACCCATCTTGGATTACCATTCAATGTCGATGGAAAACCTAGTGGGCGAATTTCAACGTCTGTTGCGAACCGAAAAGGTACAGGCCATTAAAAGGCATATCGATAGCATCAAGCACGAGTTCAACCTCAAATTTCAGGAGTTTATCGAGCAAAAAAAAGAGGATTTCGTCAACAACGGTGGCAACGAAATCGATTTTAGGTACAACTCGGTAACGAAAAGACAATTCAACGAACTTTATAAGGATTACCGTGAACGGCGCAACCAATATTATAAAAACCTTGAGAAAAGCCACAAGGAAAATCTGGTGGAGCGCCAGGCGATTATCGAAGAGCTCAAAGGACTGGTCAACGTCGAGGAAGATATCAACACGACCTACAAGAACTTCAAGGATGTACAGGAGCGTTGGCGTAACGCAGGCCCCGTGCCCCGTACGCACTATAACGACATTTGGAGGACCTATCAGCACCATGTCGAGATCTTCTACGATTTTCTACATCTGAACCGCGAGCTTCGCGATCTCGACTTCAAAAACAACCTCGAGGAAAAGACGAAAATCGCCGAACGTGCCGAAGCTTTGGCCGAGGAACCCGACCTTAACAAGGCCTTTCGCGAGCTGCAGACCCTTCATAAAATCTGGAAAGAAGATATTGGCCCCGTAGGCCAAGAGCACCGCGAGGCCATCTGGGAACGCTTTAGCAACGCGACCAAGGTACTGCACCAACGCCGACAAGACCATTACAAAATACTTGAAAAGACGTACGAGGCGAACCTTGAAAAAAAACAGGAAATCATCGCGAACATCGACAAGGTAACCGCGAACATCGCCAATAACCATAGGGCGCTCCAGCAACAGATAAGGCAGGTCGAAGCATACCGTGATGCCTTTTTCAAAGCTGGTAAAGTGCCGCAAAAAGTAAACGAACAGACCTGGGCTTCGTTCAAAGAGGCGGTCCGCGGTTTCAACCGATCAAAAAACGCCTTTTACAAGAACATGAAAGGCGAACAGCAGAAAAATCTCGACAAGAAACGTGAACTGTTGAATTTGGCAGTCTCATTGAAGGACAGCGAGGATTGGGACACTGCTACTCCGGAGATGAAACGAATCCAGAGCGAATGGAAAAAGATCGGCCATGTGCCCAGAAAGTTCTCCGATAAGATATGGAACGAATTCAAGGCGGCCTGCAACCACTATTTCGACCGTTTGCATGCACTCAAAAATGTTGCCCACAAAGAAGAGGTAGCGAATCTCGAAAAAAAGAACGCCTGCATCGAAAGGCTGAAAAACTTCAAGATATCCGACAATCGTGAAAACGACCTTGATACGTTGAAGGCCTTCATAACCGAATGGAAAAGCTATGGCCACGTGCCTTTCAACAAAAAGGGCATCAACCAAAAATTCAACAAGATCATCGATGCCCTCTTTCGCAAGTTGAATGTCAGCCGACAAGAATCGGAGTTGTTGAAATACGGCAACAAGATCAAACGGTTGGCCAAGGGAGAAGATTCGGGGGCGATCCGGAAAGAGCGAACGTTCATACGTAGAAAAATAGAGGAGAGCAGAAACGAGATCCGGCAGTTGGAAACCAATCTACAGTTTTTTTCAAATGCTTCCGAAGACAGCCCCATCGTGCAAGATGTGATCAAGAACATCGAGACGCACAAAGAGGCCCTTACCGAATGGAAGGCCAAGCTCAAGAAGTTGAATATCATGGAGAACAGACTAAACAAAGGAGAAGAAGGAGAAGAAGAAAACGGAAACAGTACGGTTTCGTCTTCCGAAGAGGAATAGTATTGTCGTATAATCAGTTACCTAAATGTGGGTTGGCGGATTACGAATTGTATAAAAAACGAACCCAATACCTGAAATATGAAAAATATAACTTGTTTTTTGATCGCCCTGACCCTTATCGCTTCTTCCTGCAAGGAAAAACCAAAGCACGAACAGGAGCTTGAGCCCAATAAGGTTACCGTCGATAAGGAAACCATCAAAAAAATCGACGTCCATGCCCATTTTCATTACGACCGTGACTATCTGCCGGCCTTTTTTAATGAATGGAACATGCAAGGGGTCTTGGTCGATGTCGCCTTGCAGGATTCTACGGATATCAGAAGAAGTTGGGACGAATATGTAGCGCTCGCGAACGCCCGGCCCGGAATGTTCTGGCTTTGCAGCTCATTGATAGGTGTTGGCATAGATGACCCCGATTTCGCCGAAAAGGAAATCGCACGTTTGACCGACGAGATCAAGCAGGGGGCCAAGATGGTCAAAGTATGGAAGAACTTCGGCATGGTCACCAAAGACGCGAGCGGCAAGTACATTCAAATAGACGATGAGCGCCTGCAACCCATCTGGGACTTTCTAACGGAACAGCACATACCTGTTATGGCCCATATCGGGGAACCGATACAGGCCTGGCGGCCTTTGAACGACCCGAACAATCCGCACTACGGGTATTACACACAAAATCCGCAATACCACGCATACCAACATCCCGAAATTCCGACTTATGAAACGATCATTACGGCACGCGACAATTGGATCGCAAACAATCCCGATTTGAAAATTCTTTGTGCGCACATGGGCAGCATGTCACATGACGTCGATATGATCGCCGAACGGCTCGATAAATTTCAAAACATATACGTTGAGCCCGCGGCGCGGTTCGGGGATCTCGTCGGCCAAGATCCGCAGAAAGTACGGGCCTTTTATGAGAAGTACCAAGACCGGATCATGTTCGGCACCGATTTTGGCAACAATACCCCCCAAGATTCGTTGAGCACGACCGAACTTCAAGAAGAGCGGGCCGCACTTGATGAAGATTATCTGCTGCGATGGAAGTATTTGAGCGGTTCGGATACCGTAGAGATCCGAAATCAAAGATCGGTCGGCCTAAACCTTTCAGAAGATGTATTGCAAAAGGTCTATTATCAAAACATGGCCGACTTTTTGAAGGTTGAATAACCATGAAAAAAATCAGCCTGTCCAAAATAAAACATCGCGGGCAAGACCAGATTGCCGTCGCTTTCGGTTATGACGACGAGATCCGAAAACATTTAAAGCTGCTCGACCAAATCAAATGGAGCCAAACCCAAAAGGTTTTTTATCTACCCTATAGTACCGAAAACAAACGGACAATCTACAACCATCTCCGCCAAAAAGACTGGTTCATCGATTATAGTGCCCTAACGGGCCAGGACGCCGACCCAACCGTCGCCAAAAGCAAAAAAATCACACACAAACACGTGCCCCCAAAATTCGACGATGACCTATCGCGGTTCAAAAGATGGATGCAACAAAAGCGTCTTAGCGATAACACGGTCAACACCTATGTAGAGGTAACCGCTTTTTATCTCAGCTATATCTTGTCCAAAAAAATAAATATGTTTTCTTCGAAATCGATAGAACGTTTCAATTATGACTTTATCGTTCGGGCCAAAAAATCGATCAGCTATCAAAACCAGTGCATCAATGGTATTAAAAAATATTTTGAATTCCACAATAAGAATCTAGAGGATTATAATATTCAAAGACCCCGAAAACCGAAAAAGCTGCCTTTGGTACTTGATTTCGAGGAAATCAAAAAACTGTTGCAGGTTACAGAAAATCTGAAGCATAAAACCTTTTTAAGCCTAATGTACTCGGCTGGTCTTAGAGTAGGCGAAGCGTTGGCATTGAAGGTGGTCGATATCGATTTCGAAAGGGAACTGGTTCATATCAAGGGCGGCAAGGGCAAAAAAGACAGATATAGCCTATTATCGAAAAAATTCGCTATGCTCTTGAGGGACTACCTGGATACCTACAAACCGCAAGACTATCTTTTTGTAGGCCAAGGAGCGCCCCAATATTCGGCGGTAAGCATGCGGCAGGTCTTAAAGCGAAGCCTGAGAAAGGCCGGTATTCGCAAGCCTGCAACGCTTCATACCCTGCGCCACAGTTTTGCGACACATTTATTGGAAAATGGTACCGACCTCAGATACATTCAAGAATTGCTTGGCCATAACAGCCCAAAGACCACGATGATCTATACGCACGTTTCAACCGGCAGTTTGCGACGTATAAAGAACCCTTTTGATGAATTGTAGGCTATTTCTTAATTTTAACGTATTACAAATACCATTACCGTTTTGATATTTAAGATTACTAAGAATGTGTTTTTTTATCAAAATACACTCTTAGCCAGCCGTATTGGCATAAAAGTGGCGAAAACCCACCACATATAAACAAGTTGGCATTCATTTTCAAACACAATCCAGAATGGAAGAAAAATTAAAACCTTTAAAAACGATTCATATCGCCTTGATTTTGGGAATCGCTCTGGCCTACTTTTTTCTTGGGGACTTACAGAACCTCGATTTTTTCAAGATTCCGAAAGTGGATTCTACCTCATATATTTATCTTTTAATCCCAATGGCCGCAATATTTTTAGGCAATATGCTTTATCGGCAACAATTAAAAAACACGGACAACAATCAACCTCTGGAAAAGAAAATTGGGACATATCAAACAGCATCGCTTATCCGTTGGGCCATGCTGGAAGGAGCTGCATTTTTCATTCTATTTTTGAAAAAAGAGTTTATCCTAATTGGACTATTCTTGATAATTTACTTGGTCTTGTTAAGACCGTCCGAGGAAAGAATGAAAAGGGACTTCCAAATAGTCGGAAAATAAAACGAAGTGCCAACATTGGCTATGATCCATTGCGGGCGGATTTCCCAGAGGGAAAATCCTTAACTTTGAACAAAGGCACGGTGAGCGGCGGGATTGTCCTGTCGGACGAATCCCGCAACAGAGCATAGCCGAGGCGTTGGAACACATTCAGCTAAAGCTGACCAAAGTTGCTACGCGCTGCGCACTCCCGCCCCTTTGGAAATGTGTTCCAACGCCCCGCTAAACCAAATTGCCCTAAAAGCAATTTGGACACGTTCCAATTGTCTTTTAAATCTTTATGTATCTTCGATACAACAATTTAAAATCCAGAACGTAACTGCGTTTAGCGGGGCGTTGCCAGTAATTTGAATGAAAAACGTACAAATTAAAATATTGTCAGTTTTTTTAATCACTTCCTTCATTTCTTGTTTGACAAATAAAGGAATGATTAAAAGAGAAAAATCGGATTTCGGTACTATTAAGTATTATTTGCAAACGGACTTGAATGAGGAAGATTATGAAAAACGGGTAGTAATAAAAGTTGCAGATTCTGTTTATTACAGTATTTATCCCGACGGAATTACAAAGCGGACAAAGCGCCATATAAACTTGGGTTATAAACTTTATTATGGCGAAGTCCCGATAGAAAAGTCCGAGCCGAAAACCTATCAAAAACTCTCGGAATTGGATTCATTATCTCTATCAAATTCGGACAAAATTTTGGACTCCCTAAAATGGAAGAATTTTAAACGTTGGAATGGAGCTACTGCATTCAGAGGAGAAGTAATTTATTATCACGGATTTCCCAAAAACGGAAAATTTGAACCATATTGAACGGAATAAAAACTACTGGCAACATTGTGTATAATTAATTGCGGTCGGAATTTCCAGTTGGAAATTCCTGCAATCAATTATCTTTAGTACCAGGCGGACATTTTCCGTTGGCAAAGTCCGCAACTAATCATACACGAACCGTTGGAACACATTCAGCTAAAGCTGACCAAAGTTGCTACGCGCTGCGCACTCCCGCCCCTTTGGAAATGTGTTCCAACGCCCCGCTAAACCAAATTGCTCTTCGCGCTTCCCTAAAAAC
>JAUIDI010000006.1 GCA_030428705.1 Bacteroidia bacterium | reverse complement strand
ATACCAGCAGACCTTCACCGTGCCCAGCGGAACGACAACACTCAACATATGGCTATACCCCAACTACGGGAACACCTCCGCCGGGTCCTCGGCCTACGACAACCTCGTCGTGGAAAATATTAGCTGCCCCGATACCATCGCGAACGAGCACGCCTCGGTCTCCCTGGGAACGGCCACCGTGTTCAGCTGGCCCTCGCCGATCGTCCAGGGAAGCTCCGCCGACACCAACAACTCCCCGTGCGCGCTCGTACTGGAAAAGAACGCAGATACCGAACAGTGGTCCAAGTACAGCATACCCATAGACCTGGCCGCCAACGGGATCGCCCCCGGCGACCAGATTTCCTTCAGCATCGACGGGAACGGGTCCAACGGCAACGCAAGGGCATCGGTGGTACGGGACCTCGACCAGAACGCCGTCCTGGCCGACCACACGTTCGGCCCGGGATGGTCCTCATACCAGCAGACCTTCACCGTGCCCAGCGGAACGACAACACTCAACATATGGCTATACCCCAACTACGGGAACACCTCCGCCGGGTCCTCGGCCTACGACAACCTCGTCGTGGAAAAAGTAGTTTCATCGTCCTTAAAGGCAACTTTAAGTTTTGACGAAGATTTGCACAATAGGTTTCTTAAGACAATAAGCGTATATCCTAACCCTAGCAATTCTGAAATTGAAGTTTCCATTCCAAACGAATCGACATTTACGGAATATTCCATTTATAGTGTGAATGGTGCATTGATTAAAAAAGGTAAGATCGGTTTAAACCAAAAGGTAATACCTCTTTCTCTTTCTAACATGGACAAGGGTCTATTTATTCTTAATCTTTCAAACAAAAAAGGCGACAACGCGTTTACGAAAATAGTAAAAGAGTAAATCAAGGACACTACCTAATTAATTAGAAAAAAAGCCGCTTCTAAAATGAAGGGGCTTTTTTTAAATCAAACCGCATCAACCAATCCATCTGTTTGTCACTTCCGATGTAGTATGGGTGCATTCCGAATTTTGAAAATCCATTTTTTTCGTAAAAAGAAATAGCCCTCTCATTCTTTTCCCACACTCCGAGCCAAAGGAATTCTTTTTGCATCTCATATGCAATTTTAATCGCTTCTTGCAATATCCATTGACCTATTTTTCTGTTCTGAAATTCCTTGAGAACATAAATACGTTCCAATTCAATGGATTCAGGTCGTTTTAAATCGGTCTGGGCCTGTTTTTGGTTCAACTTGAAATATCCTACTTGGGACTTGTTGTCCAAATAAACAAAATAGAAATAAGAGTCTTTATTTGAAAGTTGCTTTTTCAGGTTTTCGCGATCAAACGCCTTATCGACATAGTTATTGAAATCTTCAGGTTTATTATCCTTTTCAAAGGCCTCGACAAACGTCTTTCGCGAAATCTTTACCAAGTCAATTAAAGATGCGTGGGAACACTGTTCAAGTCGTAGTTGCATGATGCCAATAGATGAACGCTAAAAATATTAAAAACAAAAAAGCCATGCTTTGGGGAACATGGCTTTTTTTAAACTTCTTGCATCACGCCTATAGCATAAACAGTTTTCGCGTAAGCATTACAATACCGCTAAAGAAATCGTTCTTATAAACCTGTATTTCTTTTTGGGCGGGTGCATGGTTCATTTGGGCATCCATAATCGTGGGTTTTGTCGGGTTAGATTTGGGGGCTAACTTTCAATTACATCGTAAATTTAGTACATACTTATCTACGGACTAAATTAATGTTGTGAAGCACCTCTATAATGTTGTGAAAAATATGAACGGTCAATTTCTTCGATAAAGAACATCGGCAAAATACACTTTAGGTACCTATCTGCATCGAGAAAACCCATAAACGTGATTTATCCGATGCCTATCTAAATGGCCATTTCAGGAATGTCTCCATCTGCCACAAGAGTACCCTCGGTCGCTTTTTCAATTTCTTCTACCGATACTCCGGGGGCGCGTTCAAGTAAAAGGAATCCATCGGGAGTAACCTCGAGTACAGCTAGATTGGTCACGATTTTTTTTACACAGCCCACCCCTGTCAGCGGTAACGAGCACCTCTTAAGCAATTTTGATGCACCAGCCCTATTGGTATGCATCATGGCAACGATAATGTTTTCAGCGGATGCAACAAGATCCATGGCTCCACCCATACCCTTGACCATTTTCCCGGGAATTTTCCAATTGGCAATATCCCCGTTTTCGGCAACTTCCATAGCCCCCAAAATGGTAAGGTCCACATGTTTTCCACGAATCATTCCGAAACTTGTTGCGGAATCGAAGAAGGATGCCCCTGGCAGAGTTGTTATCGTTTGCTTTCCTGCATTGATGATATCGGCATCTTCCTCGCCCTCAAATGGAAAAGGACCCATGCCCAAAACCCCGTTTTCACTTTGAAATTCCACACTGATGTCGTCACGTACAAAATTGGCGACTAGGGTAGGTATGCCGATGCCCAGGTTTACATAGTATCCGTCTTTGACCTCCTTGGCAATACGTTTTGCGATTCCGTTTTTGTCTAACATTAATCTCTTTTTCTTACGGTTCGTTGCTCTATTCGTTTCTCATAGTTTGTTCCCTGAAAGATTCGTTGAACAAAAATTCCGGGAACATGAATTTCATTGGGGTTTAATTCCCCAGCGGGCACCAATTGCTCCACTTCAACTACCGTAATCTTGGCCGCACCGCACATACAGGGATTGAAATTACGCGCCGTACCCTTGAAAATCAAATTTCCCGCCTCATCACCTTTCCAAGCTTTGACAAATGCAAAATCGGCCTTGTACGCATGTTCCAACACGTACATCTTGCCATTGAATTCACGTATTTCCTTTCCTTCGGCCACTTCGGTTCCATAACCGGCGGGCGTATAAAAGGCCGGGAATCCAGCCTGCGCGGCCCTACATTTCTCGGCCAGGGTTCCTTGTGGCGTCAGTTCAACCTCCAATTCACCGCTCAACATTTGACGCTCAAATTCATCATTTTCACCAACGTATGATGATACCATTTTCCTGATCTGATGTTTTTTTAACAATAGTCCCAAGCCGAAATCATCTACTCCTGCATTGTTTGAAATACAGGTAATATCGGTAACCATCAACCGCACCAATTCGGCAATGGCATTTTCTGGAATTCCACAAAGCCCAAACCCCCCTAACATAAAGGTCATTCCATCTTTGACTCCTTCTAGAGCACTCGTTACATCTTCGACTGTTTTTTTAATCATCCTACACTGTCCTTTACCGCTTCTATACTAATACTGCCCTAATTTACGTCTTTATACAGAAAAGCCCCAACTTTCAACAGCTAGGGCTTTTTCTTATTCATTATTATTTCTTAGAAGTCAAGGTCGTCGAGATCATCGTCGGTATCAATGCTTTTAGCGGCCTCTTCTTTTATTTTATCACAATCTATCTGAATCGACAAATTATCAGGTTTGGGAAACTCACCGTCGGAAATGCCCAATTCTTCATTTTCATAGTTCTTTTTCATATAAAGTCCCCATATCGGAAGTGCCATTGCCGCACCTTGACCATACGTAGTGGTCTTAAAGTGGATCGATCGCTCTTCACCACCGACCCAAACCCCGGTCACCAAGTTGGGTACCATACCCATAAACCATCCATCGCTTTGATTTTGCGTCGTTCCTGTCTTGCCCGCGATCGGATTCTTGAATTCGTAAGGATACCCCGTAACAACCTCTTTATAGACCTTGGAGTTCTTCATACTACTGTGCCTCAACCGCATGCCTGAACCACTTTCGGTAACCCCTTCCATAAGATTGACCATTGCATAGGCAACATCTTTGCTCAACACATCCTTTGTTTCAGGAATGTATTCGTACAGAACCGTACCGTTTTTGTCTTCAATCCTGGTAACCATAACCGGTTTTACATATACCCCTTGATTGGCAAAAGCACCGTAGGCCCCAACAACTTCATAAACGTTAAAATCATGTGTGCCCAATGCAATCGATGGAACTGCTGGAATGTCTCTGTCAAGCCCCAGGTTATTGACGATATTGACCACCGATTTCGGGCCGACCATATCTATCAATTGTGCCGTTACCGAATTTTTAGAGTTTGCCAAAGCATTCTTAAGCGTATAACTCTTGCCCGAGTACGTACCATCTGTGTTTTTCGGGCACCAAGGTTCTGGATTGCCATGTTTATTGGCTTCTATACAATATTGTGTGTCGGGTAAAGTATCGCAGGGAGATAAACGTAGTTGGTCGATTGCCGCGGCATAGACAAAAGGTTTAAAGGTAGACCCTACTTGTCTTGCTCCCTGATATACATTGTCATACTGAAAATGTCTATAATCAACTCCGCCGACCCATGCCTTTACATGACCTGTCTGCGGTTCCATCGACATCATCGCGGTTCGCAAAAACGATTTATAATACCGTATAGAATCCAAGGGGGTCATTATCGTATCTTTTTCATGGGCATCACTTTTCCAGTCAAAGACAGACATTTCGGTCTTTTTGGTAAACGACTCACGAATTTCTTCTTCCGACCTTCCGGCCGCTTTCATTTTACGCCATCGTTCAGACGTTTTGATGGCGCGCTCCATTATTGCATCGATTTCTTCAGGTGTCAAGTCAACGAATGGTGCAGTCTTGTCTTGAGGGGTAATCTGGGAGAAAAATACGGATTGTAGGCGTTCCATATGCTGAGCAGCAGCATCTTCGGCATTCTGCTGCATTCTTGAGTCAATCGTGGTATAGATCCTCAAACCGTCAAGGTACAGGTTCCATTTATCCCTTTCTCCTTCCAAGGCCGGTTTCGGATTTTTTTTAATCCAATCGTTCATAAATCCCTGAAGGTACATCCTAAAATAGGTGGCGATACCATCGCGATGTGATTCTGGATGGTAGTTTAAGTTAATCTCAAGTGCTTGGAGCGAATCTTTTTCAGCTTCACTGATATACTCGTATTTGGCCAATTGCCCCAAAACGGTATTTCTTTTTTTCCAAGTCAGTTCTTCACGTCGTAACGGATTGTAAAGCGACGAGTTCTGCAACATACCCACCAACATGGCCGACTCTTCTATCTTCAAATCTTTAGGTTCTTTGCCGAAATAGATACGTGATGCGGATCGAATACCATCGGCATTATTGCCGAAATCGTAAATATTCAAGTACATCTTGATAATCTCTTCTTTGGTATACCTGCGTTCGAGTTGCGTGGCGATGACCCACTCCTTGGTTTTTTGTTTTATCGTTTCAAATTTGCTTCGCGACCTCGGGCCCACGTATATCTGACGTGCCAACTGCTGGGTAATGGTACTGGCACCGCCCCTTTTCCCTAAAAAGAAAAGTGCTCTTAACGTTCCACGGGCATCAATGCCCGAATGATCATAAAAACGTACGTCTTCACTAGCAATTAAAGCATTTACCAAATTTTCCGGTAAATCTTCATAGGAAACATCGGTTCGATTGTCATCCAAATAAAACTTTCCCAACAATTCGCCATCGGAAGAAATAATCTGTGAGGCCAGATTGGTCTGCGGATTTTCAAGGGATTCGTAGGTAGGCAACGGCCCCAAAACTCCCCAAGAGGCCAAAAGGAACAACAATAAAACGGAAAGAATACCGGCAGTGAACAATATCCAGAACCACTTGATGAACTTGAAAAAGCCTTTATTTTCTTTTTTCTTTACGGCCTTTGCCATATTCTTTCCTAATTACTTTTTAGTATTTCATAACCGACATCGGTTACTCCTTCCAAATTGGCAACGCCCTCAACATTTCCATTTTTTCGCATCGCATGGGCCAAGCGTAGAGTATATACGCCCGAGGAAGGAAAAACGATGTTTTCTTTATACCACAGTTTATTTTCCTTTATGCTGCCAAAACCTTTGCCCAACCATTGGCCATCAGGTTTGGCCATCTCATACTCCAAAGTATCCGTGACTATATCGCCCGAAGGAAAACTAAGTTCCGCTATCAAAAATAAATTATTGTAAGGAAAATCTTCGTCGTTTCGTAGATTAATGAACATGTTGTGTCTTCGAACCGTATCGATTTCGGTAAACTCGAATTCCATGATACTATCCTTGTTCCATACCCCATTGTCCGTAGGCCTGAATTCAGACTTTACAAGGTTCCCATTACAAGAAGCTATCGTAACAAATACCAAAAATATAAGCAGGACGCTACTACGCATTATTTTGACGTTTTTTCCTTGGGTTTCTTCGCTTTTTACTATTGTTGCCGTTTTTGTTCGCAGTCTGATTTCCTCTAGGCGCATTCTCCTTGCTACGATTTTGTTTTCTCCCCTTGTTTCTATTATTTCGTTTTCTTGATCTTTTGGGCCGGTCAAAACGGGTAAGACTATCTTCTCCGACAACATTCTCGAACACCACCTTTTCTTCAACGGTATTTTCCACGGCATATTCTTCAAGGCTGGCAACTTTTTCCTTCTTTTTATTCTTTCCCAAAATCTCGTTGACCTGATCTTTTTTCAAGGCATGCCAGTTCGCCGGTTCGTCTTTATAGGAAAACCATAAGGTAGCCTTGAAGATGTCCACCTTTTGGCAAAACGCAACTCCTTTCTCGGTCAATAACTTGGTATCGGAAGACGGAAAATCTTTAAGCGCCTCGAGATATACATCGAGCTCATAATTTAGACAGCACTTCAATTTGCCGCACTGACCGGCCAATTTTTGAGGATTGAGCGACAATTGCTGATACCGTGCCGCAGACGTACTTACCGACCTGAAATCGGTCAGCCAAGTCGAACAGCAAAGTTCGCGACCGCAAGATCCTATTCCACCTAACCGTTGTGCTTCCTGTCGATAACCGATTTGGCGCATTTCGATACGGATGCCAAAGGCCTTCGCCATGTCTTTGATTAACTGACGAAAATCAACACGCTCCTCGGCCGTATAATAAAATGTGGCCTTCGAACCATCGCCCTGAAACTCCACATCGGAAATTTTCATTTGGAGTTTAAGGATAATCGCTATCTCGCGCGAGCGTTTCTTAATCTCTTCCTCGCGATTGCGGCATTTCTGCCAAACATCTATGTCTTTTTGGGAAGCTTTTCTGTAAACTTTCGGAAGCTCAGGGTCGTTGAAATCTACCTTTTTACGTTTCATCTGAACCTTGACGAGTTCTCCGACAAGGGTCACCATACCAACGTCATGCCCCGATTGCGCTTGGGTAGCTACGATATCTCCTATAGAAAGGGAGAGGTTCTCAGAGTTTCTGAAAAATTCTTTTCTACTGTTCTTGAATCGTACTTCGACACAGTCAAAAGGTTTTTCCCCATTGGGGAGCGACATGTTCGAAAGCCAATCGAAAACCGTTAATTTATTACAACCATCGGTACCACAAGTCCCGTTGTTCTTGCATCCTCGTGGCTGTCCGTCCTTACCGGTCGAACAACTGCTACAACCCATATTTTATATCTTGGTTTGGCAAAACCCGCCCTTTTGGTCATTGAGCAATGGGTTTTTTTCCAAAAAAGGTTCATAATTAATCTCGAACGTAAAGGTAATGATTTTTTAACGCGATGAAAAGTATGCGAATCTCATTCCAATGCCGAGAACAGTCAATTCACCTTTTGAATTTTAGCACCTCGGACCTACCTTTTTTGAAAATCTTGTTGCTTGCCCCTTTACCTTTTCTTAGTCTTTTTTGTTCTTCGTAGGGCAAGGAATATATCTCCTTGCAGTGGTCCGAACAACAATCGTTCATTTTTTTTGCGCATTCCTCGCATTGAATGAACAGTAAATGACAGGCTTCATTGGCGCAGTTCACATGGGTGTCGCAAGGTTTGCCACATTGATGGCACTGTGAAATTATGTCATCGGAGATACGCTCGCCCCGTCGATGATCGAAAACAAAATTCTTGCCCAAGAATTTGTTTTCCAATTGTTTCTTTTTGACCTGTCGAGTGTAATCTATTATACCCCCTTCCAATTGGTAGACTTGTTTGAACCCTTTGTGCTTGTAGTAGGCACTTGCTTTTTCGCAGCGGATTCCTCCTGTACAGTACATTACCAATTTTTTATCCTCTTTATGGGCTGCCAAATCTTTTTCAATAATATCCAATGAATCGCGAAAGGTATCCACATCGGGAGTAATGGCGTTTTTAAAATGGCCTATCTCACTTTCATAATGGTTGCGCATGTCGACTAAAATCGTATCGGGATCTTCTATCAACTCATTGAATTTTTCGGCCCCTACATGAATGCCTTTATTGGTCACATCAAAAGTACAGTCGTTCAACCCGTCCGCAACAATCTTCTTTCGAACCTTTACCTTTAATTTCAAGAACGATTTGTTATCCTGATCTATGGCTATGTTCAACCTCACATTTTCGAGAAAAGAAATACTATCCAAATGTTCCTTAAAGGCTTCGAAGTTTTCGGCCGGCACCGAAAGTTGTGCATTGATGCCCTCGTTCGCCACGTAAATACGGCCTAGAACATCAAGTTCGTTCCAATTAATAAATAAGTGGTTTCTGAAAATCGGCGGATTGCCAATGTGTGCATATTTATAGAAAGATATGGTCAAGCGCTCTTGACCGGCCTCTTCGATAAGAGTGGCTCTTTCTTTTGCACTTAAGGTATTGTACAGTTGCATGCTATACGAATAGTTTAAGTTAAAAGAATGTATTGCTAAATGTATTGCTAAATGTATTGCTAATAGTTAAGCGACCGCAAAGATACTAAATGTAATATTTTGTAATGTAAGACCTGAAGAGCTTAATAAAAAAGAGTCCCGACCTTGTCAAGACTCTTTATTGGCCATTCCATTTTCTTTTTCACAGCATTCTTTACAATGCAAAAAGGAAGTGGCCACCATTGCCCCCTGCCACTAAAACAGAAGAATATATATTGAGTTAGTATATATACTTTTTTAAGTAGATGCACCATTTTCAAAAAGGTTGCGTCGACATTGTTATATGCAAAAAGAAATGGTAATTTAGCATCCCTGTACATTTGCCAAATGGCCTTAAAATTCCAAAGAACAATTCCAAATTCCATAGAGGCAAAACGGGGCATCCCGAGGAATCAACATTAACAGAAAGAAATTATGAGTACTGAAAAAGAAGCGAAATTAAAAGCCCTTAAACTTACCCTTGACAAATTGGATAAAACATACGGAAAGGGTTCCGTTATGAAAATGGGCGACAGTATTGTCGAAGATGTCGAGGTAATACCCTCGGGTTCTTTGGGTCTGGACATCGCCTTGGGTGTTGGTGGCTATCCTCGCGGAAGGATTATCGAAATCTATGGCCCGGAATCCTCGGGCAAAACAACTTTGACCCTGCATGCCATCGCGGAGGCACAAAAAAATGGAGGTATCGCGGCTTTTATCGACGCGGAGCATGCCTTTGATCGGTTTTATGCAGAAAAACTAGGTGTCGATATCGACAACTTGATCATTTCGCAGCCCGATAATGGCGAACAGGGACTTGAAATCGCGGATAACCTGATCAGGTCGGGCGCCATAGATATCGTAGTTATCGATTCGGTTGCGGCCCTAACCCCGAAAAGCGAAATCGAAGGCGAAATGGGCGATTCAAAAATGGGGCTTCATGCAAGGTTAATGTCGCAAGCTTTAAGAAAGTTGACAGGATCTATCAGCAAAACCCATTGTACCGTAATCTTCATCAACCAACTTCGGGAAAAGATCGGTGTCATGTTCGGAAATCCCGAGACGACCACGGGGGGCAATGCGCTCAAATTTTATGCTTCCGTTCGCTTGGATATTCGAAGGTCTACCCAAATAAAGAATGCAGATGGAGGGGTTCAAGGAAACAAGACCCGCGTAAAAGTGGTAAAGAACAAAGTTGCGCCACCTTTCAAAACGGCAGAGTTCGACATTATGTATGGTGAGGGTATCTCAAAAGTCGGCGAAATTATCGATTTGGGGGTCGAATATGAAATAATCAAAAAAAGTGGTTCATGGTTCGCTTACGGCGATACCAAATTGGGCCAAGGGCGCGATGCCGTAAAATCTTTGCTCAATGACAACCCCGAGCTTTTTGATGAACTCGAGGAAAAAATCAGGGAGGCCATCAACTCCTTAAAATGATCATGGCCCAATCATTTCTGATTTAACCGATTTTAACGCAACCTTCTCCCCTGGAATACATCTTAGGATAAAATCGTGTTGTTATGAAACGGTGGTATGTGACGTTCTTGACGATAGTACTTTTCGGGTCGATAAATTCATGTAGCCTGAACGATGATGACAGTGTCAACTTTCATTATGAAGCCTTGCAAATTATAAGTGTGGAGGTACCCGAATCTTTTAATGTGCAACAAATTTACACTATCAAGGTAAATATGTTAAGGCCAGATGATTGTACCTTGATAGAAGGTTTTGACGTGACCCAATCGGATTTGACCGTTAGAAATGTGATAGCCGTTGGGGCTATTCTTGATAAGCCTGACTGCCAGGTAGTAAATCAAGAGGTGCAAGACACTTTTCAGTTCAAAGTACTCTATAGTGAGCCCTATCTTTTTAGGTTCTATACCGGTGAAGATGCTAACGGTGAAGCACAATATTTAGAGGTAGAGGTTCCTGTGAACCAATAAAAGTATCTAACCAACAATTTGGGTCTGGAAGAGCTCATAAACAAGTGCAAGCAAGGAGATAGACGAGCACAGGAACAACTATATAGGCAATATTCCCATATACTGTTCGGTATTTGTCTCAAATACTCGCACAATAAAATGGAAGCTGAAGACAATCTTCACGATAGCTTTATGACCATTTATGACAAAATAGGGCAGTTCGGTGCAAAAGGGTCATTTGAAGGTTGGATGAAACGCATAACGGTAAACACAATATTGCAAAAATTTAGAAAAGAAGAACATTTAAACTTAATATCCGATAACATAGAAAACCCTATAGAAGTGGAAGTCGATGACGAGCAAGTCGACCTGGACACCCTTCTGAATTTCATTCAAGAACTTCCCAATAAATATCGCGCCACATTTAATCTCTATGTGCTCGATGGATATTCACATAAAGAAATCGGCGAGCTTTTGGGAACTTCTACAGGAACATCAAAATCAAATCTTGCGCGTGCAAGAAATATTTTAAAAGAAAAAATCGAAACCATAACCACCAAATCGATTATCGGCATACTGATAATCGTATTTGGCTATACACTATGACCCTAAATATGCATAGTGTAGACACAAAGACATCGTAAAATGGGCAAAAAGAATTTAGACCGGTTATTTCAAGAGAAATTCAAAGGTTTCTCAGAGATACCAGATAAAAAAGTTTGGGAGAACATATCTGTTTCCTTGGATGCGAAGCACAAAAAAAGAAGAATCGTTCCCCTTTGGATAAAATTGGGCGGCGTGGCCGCATTATTGGCAGTAGCCGTTTACCTTATCGATCCTTTTGATTCGGCGAGCGACGAGATTCCAACGGTTACGGATTCTGAAAAATTAGAAGATTCCTCTCCTGTCAAGAAAAGTGAAGGCTCCGAGATTTTTGAAATCAACCCTGAAGGTGAAAAGGCGATTACCGATGTCGGTTCCGATTCCGAAAATGCTCAGCATAACGATACCGTCAACGAAGAAGTCACTTCACCTGAAAAAACTACTGTAAACAAGGGTGTCGAAGATAAACGAGTTGTTGATTCAGAAATCCAAAAATCGCAAGTAGCCCAAGATGATTCCAAAAATAGCTTGACAAAAAATGATAGGGGCAATCGATCTCAGACGGATGAGGTTTTGAAAAATCGTGAAGAAACTTCAGCCATTGTCCAAAACAACATGGATAAAAGTGAATCAGCTGAAAAATTGGTTGATGGTAAAAGCAAGGAATCCAATAAACTCTTAGAAGAAGGTTTGACAGAGACCAACGATAAGGATATTGTCCAAAATTCGGAAACGACAGTCGAAGAGTCAAAGAAAAAGTCCATTTTAGACGAAATCGATGAACAAGGCTCCGAAGAACAGATGACTGATAAAGACTTGGGCAATAGATGGTCCGTCGGAGGCAGTATTGCGCCCGTATACTTCAATTCTATAGGCGAAGGCTCTCCGATACATTCAAGTTTTACCGCAAACTCAAAATCTGGTGACGTCAATCTCAGTTACGGCCTCTCGGTAGCCTATGCCCTGAACAAGAAGCTGAGCATTCGAACAGGGATTAACAAGGTCGATTATGGTTATGACACCAATGATGTTGAATTCTCGTCATCGCTGTCGGCTTCGAACACCATTCAATTTTCAGGTGGCAATGGGCAATTCGACAATATCGATTATAGAACCGACTCTGAGAATTTGGTAGTCGAAAGCATGGATAGTTTCAGTGCCCCCGTGAAAAACGCCGCTCCTGAATTGGCCAGCAAAAGTGCAACTAGAACTGGGGTTATGGGACAACAATTTGGTTATTTGGAAGTACCTTTGGAATTAAATTATGCGCTACTGGATAAGCGTTTTGGGGTAAACCTCGTAGGTGGGTTTAGCTCGCTCTTCTTGGTCGATAACTCGGTTATACTATCATCGGGCGACTTGACTACCGAAGTCGGTGAGGCCAACAACCTCAATTCGGTAAATTTCAGTGGCAATATCGGTTTCGGGGTCAACTATAAATTCACGCCCAAAATACTTCTGAATATCGAACCTGTATTTAAATATCAATTGAATACTTTTTCAAATACAGCAGGTCAATTTCAACCCTTTTCCGTTGGGGTATACAGTGGGTTGAACTTTAGGTTTTAATCGGACAAACACGGAGTTTTTTGAAACTGAAGTTGGTTAGGTACTTCATTGTTTGTACAATGTTGTCTTAAACGCCCTGATAATCCTGTCGTGGCGTTTCTTTAAAACCGTTGGTCAAGGCTTTCAGGATCACTTCCCTTACCTCTTCCCGTAAAGTGCTTTTATCCTCTTCGGCCAGCAGTCCGGTTTCGAAAAACTCGTGTACCCTGGCGCGTATAATACCAGGGCCTCCACCGAAAAATGTAAAAGGGAACCGTTTTTTGTTGTCATAGAAAGTCATCGGAACCACGGGAATATTATGGGCAATGGCCATTTTAAACGCCCCGTCCTTGAATTCGTCCAAAATAATGTCTTCATCCGGTACGCCTCCTTCCGGAAAGATACAAATGCTCAATCCTTGGTTCAATCTTCTTTGCGCCCTTCGGTAGACCCCTGTTCGACTTTTCGTATCCTCACGGTCGACCATTATACATACCCTTTTGTAAAAAAAACCAAAAAGTGGAATCTTTACCAATTCCTTCTTCCCGACAAAAACAAAGGGATTTTTACTTACGTACAACATCAGCATGATATCGAGCATACTGGTATGGTTCGCGACCAACATATGGCTTTTGCCTTTAATCATTTTTTGTCTTCTAACAACTTTTGGCGGGCAGCACATTCCATACAATATAGGCATCGCCCACAAGTTTCTGGCCATCCAAAAAAACTGGGGATATGTTCTGTCCGACAGCGTAAAAACCAACAAAAATGGAAAAAAAACAAAAATGGGCAAGGCGACCAGAACATAGAACCAAATGCGGTACAGGCTTTGGCCGATTTTTTGAAAAGCAGTAACCATAGCCTCAAAAGTAGAATTTTTATGTATATTTAAAAGGATAACCTAATACATTAAAACATGGGTTTACTATATGCAATCATAATAGGGGCCATAGCAGGGTGGCTCGCAGGAAAAATCATGAAAGGCGGTGGTTTCGGACTACTTGTGAACATAATTTTAGGTATTGTGGGCGGTGCCGTGGGCAATTGGCTTTTTGGAGTATTGAACATCTCCATTGGCTCGGGGACGATCGGTGATATCATTACTGGAGTCATTGGGGCAATAGTATTACTTTTTGTAGCTGGGCTGTTCAAAAAATAAACCGAAGTTCTTTCGGAATTAAGCGGCTTATGCCGCTTTTTTTACGTTTTGTTTTACCTTTGTCGCTTTTATAAACATCGTTAATGGCAAGAATTCTGACAGGTATACAAAGTACGGGCGTTCCCCATTTGGGCAATATTCTCGGAGCCATTATACCCGCTATCGAAATGGCGCGCGACCCTAAAAACGAATCTTTTCTATTCATTGCCGACATGCATTCGCTTACCCAAATTAAGAACGGGGAAGAGCTTCGCCAGAATACATATGCCACCGCGGCGGCTTGGTTGGCATTCGGACTCGATATCGAAAAGACCGTTTTTTATCGCCAAAGTGACGTGCCCCAGGTAACCGAGCTTTCGTGGTATCTCAGTTGCTTCTTCCCATATCAACGCTTGACACTAGCGCATTCTTTTAAAGATAAGGCCGATAGGCTCGAAGATGTCAATGCAGGTCTTTTTACCTATCCGATGTTAATGGCCGCCGATATTTTATTGTATGATGCGAACATTGTCCCTGTCGGGAAGGACCAATTACAACATCTCGAAATGACCCGTGACGTCGCTTCCCGATTTCATGCCCGAATGGGTGAAACATTTGTACTTCCTGATGCCAAGGTGCAGGAAGAAACAATGTACATCCCCGGAACGGACGGTGAAAAAATGAGCAAAAGTAAAGGTAATCTCATCAACATTTTCCAACCCCATAAAAAACTCCGCAAACAGATCATGGGCATTCAAACGGATTCAACTCCAATGGAAGAACCTAAAAATCCGGATACGGATAATGTGTTTGCCCTGTACAAAATTTTGGCCACGAAGGCGCAAACGGAAGAAATGCGGCAAAACTACCTCAATGGCAATTATGGCTATGGGCATGCCAAGCAGGCTCTGTTTGACCTACTAATCGAAAAGTTCGGCGAGGCCCAAGAGCGTTTCGATTATTATATGGCCCATTTGGACGAAATAGACCAAGCTCTTTATTCGGGCGCCGAAAAAGCCAAACAAGTAGCCGACAAAGTATTAAACAGGGTAAGAAGTAAAGTCGGGTACTAATTTTTAGCGCAGAACTTCTTTTTTATTCCAAACTTCTATTTGTAAATTGATTGGACATTCTACCGCATGAATCAATTTTACAAAATATTCTTCTGTGTCTTTATCGTTTCAAGCATTTCCTTGTTTGGAAATACGACAGAATTTTCATGTAGACTTCCTACTTCCACCGGCATTTGGCTACAACAGCAAATCAATGGCACGGTCGTGGACAAAGAAACCGGTGAACCGATTCCATATTGCAATATAGCCGTAGAATCTTCTTCACTTGGAACGGCCAGCAATGAACTCGGGGAATTCGCTATTGTCGTTGACTCCCTACCCGCTAAATTAATCTTTTCACATATTGGTTATGGTCAAGTGGTTGTTGATGTCTCAACAGCTTCGGACATAACAGTATTTTTAGAACCTTATGTATCGAGTTTGGAAGAGGTCGTCGTACTTGCTTCTAAAAAAGATGTATTTGCCAGGGATTTGGTCAAGAAGGCATTTGAAAAAGCCGATAATGCCAGTAGCCGGCAATACTACGGAAAAGCCTTCTATCGACAGAAAACAAAGAACGGAGATGACTATTCAGAGTTTTCCGAAATCTTTTATGACATTCGTTATGATTCCAACGGTATTGCCGATTGGAATATCATAGAAGGGCGTTATGCGCTTAAAGACGAAGCGGTTCACAACAGAAATTATACGGTCTTGACAAGGTTGTTGCGACCCTTGCAACCAAATACCGAAGAACTAATTTTTCCGTTACATCCAGCTTTCGAGGTGTATTATGATGTGGCCGTTACCGAAATGGTCCAAACAGAACAATCGAAGATTGCGGTAGTTCATTTTACACCACTTGGCATTATCAAAACACCCATTTTCGAAGGAGAGGTCTATATAGACACAAATAGCCACGCCATCCTTCAAATCAATGGAACATTGTCGCGAGATGACCTTAAAATACTTAAGTTAAGTACTAATAACGGTTATTGGAAAGACTATACTCTTTCTTTTGAAATCGTTTATAAGCCGATGGACGGAGCCAATTTATTGGACCATATCAAGGTCGACCAGGAGTTCGATTTCTATAAAAATGATAATCTGTTATACCATTCGGTCTCAACTTCCAATCTTACCTTTTATGAACATTACTCCCCCAACTCAACGCGAAGATTGGGCGGGCAAATTACCAGAAATCAAAGCGATTGGGAAAATTTAGATGAAATCGGTTATAATGAACAGTTCTGGGCAACTAACCCGATTGTTAAGAGGACTCCAGTCGAAGAAGAAGTCATCAATGCTTTTGAACGGGATAATGCCTTTAGTTCTATTTTCCTCAATAGTGCTGAAAATATCGCTCTTCTAGAATCCAATTTGGCCAAAAATCCTTTCATAATGCAGTTTACCCAAAAAGTAAACGATTATAATGACTACAACCCGATCGAAAAAATATTTCTTCATACGGATAAGGACTTATTTACATCTGGAGAGTTCATTTGGTTCAGTGCTTATGGAGTAATCGGTCCCTTTCATGAATTGACAGCTGCCAGTCAAGTTTTACATATAGACTTAATCGCACCGGACAATACAATCGTGCTTTCTCAAACCTATGAATTGGTGAACGGTCGGGGGTCTGGAGCAATCGAACTTCCAAAAAATCTTGTTTCGGGCAACTATCAAATAAGGGCCTATACACAATGGATGCGCAATTTTGATCCAGATTTCTTCTTTACCAAGCAGGTAAAAATATTGAATAACAATGCTCCGGCGAAGACAGAACCCGTCGCCAAAGAGACACCTGATCTTCAGTTTTTCCCTGAGGGCGGCCATGCCATAGATGGAATAGCTTCGAAAATAGCCTTTAAGAGCATAGGAAAAGATGGAACATCCGAACCCGTAAAAGGAAGAATTTATGATTCCAATGGTACTGCCGTTGCACAGCTAAATACCTTTGACAGAGGTACCGGTTTTTTTCAATTAATGCCAAAAAAGGATAACGAATATATAGCCATACTAGATGATGGCTCGAAATATCCCCTGCCGAAAATATTGGAAAACGGATATACGATGTCGGTCAACAATATAAACGATAGGAGTATCAAGGTAATCGTTCAGGCCAGTCCTTCACTAAAAGACCGACCTTTTTATGTAATCGGCCACATGCGCCAGCGCAAATATTATCAGGGCATCTTCGAATTTGATAGGAGCGAGGTCATCACCTTTGAAATACCAAAGCACACCATACCAAGTGGAGTCTTGACACTTACTCTTTTTGACAGTAACAAAAAACCCCGATGTGAACGGCCATTATTTGTGGATAATGAGGATGAACTGGTTATTTCTACCAAAGTTAAAAGTCAAAAATTAATTAAAAGAGGTAAGGTCAACATATCTGTCAAGGTCACCGATTCGTACGGAAAACCTGTATCGGGTGATTTCTCTATTGCGGTAACCGATATGGGGCAGGTGCAAAAAAATCTACAAAAAACGAATATTCTGACACAACTTTTGTTGCAATCGGATATCAAAGGCCATGTCGAAGATCCTGGCCAACTTTTCCAAGATCGCAAAAGATCGACCATCAACAAACTGGACTTGGTTATGCTTACCCATGGTTGGCGAAAATTTCCATGGCAAGAAGTTTGGAACGGGCAGTATGGACAAAAGGAGTTCGATTTTGAAAAAGGGCTGATATTATCGGGAAAGGCAATGGGGAAATTTGGAAAACCTTTACCCAATGTAAATCTTAATATTGTGGCCAAGTCAGGCGAGAGCTTGGGTATGTATAGTGCGAAGACCGAGGTAGGTGGAAAATTTATCGTCCCCGACTTTAATTTCAGCGGAAAGACCCAATTAGGCATTCACGCCTTTGATCGTAAGGATAATGCCGTAGATGTGAAGATCGAACTTGACAAGTACAAAAAAACAAACCCTCCTGCACCGCAATTTAGCGGTATTGTATTTGAACCATCAAAAGGGTCGGACGATTACCTTACTATTGCCAATACCCGCAATCGGTTCAATTCATTGTACGACTTTGAAACCGTAAACGAACTTGATGAGGTCGTAGTTACGGATAAAAAAATAGAAAAATCTCGAAATGCCAGTCCTTCGGTCTATGGGCAGACTCCTGACGCTACTATTTATACAGAAGATTATAGGGCTGCCCAGACTGTACTTCAGCTGGTGCAACTCTTGCCGGGAGTTACGGTCAACGGCAATATCGTTAGCATTAGAAATAGGGGGACTCCTTTATGGGTACTTAATGGTATTCCAGTATATAATGAAAACCCGTCACCTCACGCCGCTGCTCTTCAGGCCCAAAAAGATGCTCGAAGTGCGGGAGATCTTGGCGCTCCTCTAGTATTAACAATCGAACAATCACTTGCAGCTGGCCCTGCCCCAAGTTTTGTTACTACCATGGATACATATACCGTAGAACGTATAGAGGTTTTAAAAGGAGCATCTGCGGCCATTTATGGTTCACGCGGAGCCAATGGTGTTATACTGATTTATACAAAAAAGGGAGAGGGTAGACCTCCGGTGCTCTCAGGAGATTTAATTGTAACGGGGCATACGGCAATGCGGGAATTCTATTCCCCTAAATACGATGTAAAATCCGAGATGCACGAAAAACCTGATTATAGGGCGACCTTATATTGGAATCCTTCCTTCACTACGGATGCCAATGGCACTGCCGAAATCGAATTCTTTAATTCAGACAATGCCAAAAAATTGGAAGTGGATATTCAGGGGCTGACCACCACGGGAATCCTAGGAGCGTACTTCACTACCATCGGAAAGTAAGCGGCCAAACAGTTCATCGTCTAAGTTGTTTTCAAGACACGGCAATTAATGCCTAAACGATTATATTTCACCGACAAGACATCAAACAAGCTGATAAGGTACTTCCTAGCTTGTTGGGACAATCAACCCATACTCGATTTAAATAGCTTCGAACATTTTTCCGGGTAAAGGTCTTATGACCCCTTTCATTTCCATATTCAATAGTGTGGACGAAACCCTAAAAACAGGAAGTTGGCATGCTATAGCGATACTGTCCAACAATTGTTTCCCTTCTTTTTGCAAATAGGTATATATCGATTGTTCGGTATTGTCCAATTCGACAAAAAGTTGTTTTTGGACATTTTTGGCTTCTTCCTTTTCAATTTCCCAACCCAACAAATAGATCAGGTCGGCCGCTGATGTAATCATGTGTGCCTTTTGTTGTTTAATCAGATTATTGCACCCGGCACTAAACTTATCTTCGGCCCGGCCGGGAACGGCAAAAACATCACGATTATAGCTATTGGCAATATCGGCCGTTACCAAACTGCCCCCTCTTTCGGCAGATTCTATCACCACTGTCGCCTCGCTAATACCGGCAATAATTCGGTTTCGCTTTAAAAAATTTTCTCGATCGGGATTGCTGGTACTCCAAAACTCGGTCAAAAACCCGCCGTTTTTCTTCACATCGGCAACGTATTTAGAATGGACTTTGGGATAGATCTGGTTGAGGCCATGTGCCAAACACCCAATGGTCTGTAGCCCTTGGCCCATGGCGGCCCTTTGTGCGCAAATATCCACTCCATAGGCAAAGCCGCTAACAATAATAGGATCCATAGGAGCTATTTCTTCCATAAATTGTTCGCAGAAAGTGGTCCCATAACTTGTTATGTTCCGTGTGCCGACAACGCTGATGACCTTTCGCTCCTCAAAATCGATATTCCCGTTTTTGAAAAGCAACACAGGGCTATCGATACAATGTTTCAACAATCTAGGATAGCTTTCATCCATGAAATATGAGTACGCCAATCCATTGTCTTGAATAAAGCCATATTCGCTTTCCGCGGCCTCAATATGTTCGGTATCGTAAAGTCCTTGTAAGGTATAGGTGCCAATACCGTCTATTTTAAGCAAGTGTTGCCGTTTATCTTCAAAAACCGCCCTTGCACTGCCACAATGGGCTATCATTTTTTTAGCAATGACATCACCAATATTCGGAACGTTCTGCAATCGCAAAAGAGCAATCAATTCGGCTTCAGCAAGTTGTGAATCGTTCATAGTTATTCACAAAATACACAAATTTTAATGTTAATAAAAAGTTGTTCCGAGGGTTTTGAACCGTGCTATTTTTTTGAATATTTGTGAGCATGGTGCTGGAACACTATATAACCGAATTGCTTTACCGACACAGTTGTGTGGTAGTGCCAGGTTTTGGTGCATTTTTGACGCAAAGAAGGTCCGCGGTCGTCGATTCTGCCACAAATACCTTTTATCCTCCTACCAAAATTCTTTCGTTCAATAGCCAGTTGACCTCCAATGACGGACTATTGGTTTCTTATATGGCCAATGCAAGGCAAGTCTCTTATGACGAAATGCTTCTTAACTTGGAGAAGTCCGTAGAGCACTGGAAAAAACGTTTGGCAAACGGAGAACGTTTATTTTTGGATAAGATAGGGGAACTGTATTTAAACGAGGATGGCAAAACGATTTTCCAACCCCTTGACAAAGTCAACTATCTGACCTCATCGTTCGGTTTAATGCCCTTTGTATCGTCCGAGGTAACCCGTGAGGTACTGAAGGAAGAAGTCGAACAAATCGAAGAACGCATTCCTTTTATCATCACGCCCGAACTACGTGAAAAATCTTCGTTCAACATCAGGCCCTATATGAAATATGCCGCAATCTTTTTGCTGGCACTTTCAACCGGGTTGACAGGGTTGAGGTTTTATAACGAGACGACAAAAGCCGATCAATTGGTCCGGGAAGAAGCCCAACAAAAAGTTTCGGAGCATATTCAAGAAGCCACTTTTTTCGATGCGGCCCCTATCGAGTTGCCCACGGTAACCTTGGACGTAATCACCAAAAAGAAAAGTGAAGCCGTACACCATATCGTAGCAGGGGCTTTTCGGTTCAAAAAAAATGCGGACAAAAAAATACGCTTGTTAAAGCGGCGAGGCTATGAGGCCGAATATTTGGGCACCAATGACCATGGACTTCATATGGTGACCTATAGCCGTTATACGGATGCAAAAGAGGCTTTGAAGGCATTGCACCAAATAAAGCGTACGGAATCGTATGATGCCTGGTTACTTTCCGAAAAATAATACTATTCCACGTTTTCCCTTGCTGTAAGCACGTATCTTTGCCCAAAATTTAAGGTATGGAGGTGAAAAATCCCAAGGATTCAAGGACGGTAATGACCGATATGGTGCTCCCCAGTGAGACTAATCCCCTAAATAATCTTTTTGGAGGCGAACTGTTGGCCCGCATGGATCGTGCCGCAAGTATTGCTGCCCGGCGTCATAGTAGGCGCATTACGGTAACCGCGTCGGTTAACCATGTGGCCTTTAACCAAGCAGTTCCGTTGGGAAGTGTCGTAACCGTCGAGGCCGCTGTTTCAAGGGCTTTTAAAACCTCGATGGAGGTCTATATCGATGTTTGGATGGAGGATCGTTATAACGGCAAGCGTACCAAGGCCAATGAAGCCATTTACACCTTCGTGGCGGTTGACGAAACAGGAAAACCGACCGAAGTACCGGAATTGGAACCGGAGACCGCTCTTGAAAAAGAACGTTTCGCGGGAGCGCTGCGCAGAAAACAGCTAAGTCTTGTACTGGCCGGTAAAATGAAACCTAACGACGCTACGGAGTTAAAAGCGTTGTTTTCTAAAGACTAGAAAGGTACTCCCAATAAATCCTTTCGTCCGGGAGCGTGGATTTAAAACGGTATTGAAATTAGTAGTTGTCTAGTCCTGGTCGGAAATAAGCGTAAAAGCAAATTCCTTAACCGTATCCACCTTATTTAAATAATCGTCAATATTTTGAATAATGGTATAATCAGGCAAAATCCCTTTTTCATCTGGTAAGTTAATATCTGCCAATCGAGAAGTGGTGTTAGCAACATAGTAAACCAATTTAGTATTGGAAAGCCTTAAAACTGTTTGTCCTGCTGTACAAAATTGATTGGAACCCAGTTCTTCGCCCACAATAGTGCCTAGGTCCAATTCCTTTGCCAAGGCCATAAAATGCCCAGTTGTTGATTTTCCATGCCCATCCATCAAAAAGAAAAGGTTCCCATTATATCCATCTTCAAAAGGTTGTTGCATCCCGTAACCATTTAAATAAGCAAAAGGTTTTTTTGAAAGATATTTTAATAGATATATACTGGATTCAGCAGAGCCCCCGCCATTAAAACGCAAATCGATAATCAGGTTTTCAACTTGCTTCTCTTTAATTTTTTTAAAACTCTCGTCAACAAACTGCTTAAACTCATCAAAGTTGTTCCATGGATAATAGTTAAAGGAATAAAGGGTCATCACAGCGGTATTCTTGTTCTCTTTTAGTTCAAGACAAAGATCCTTGCCACAATACGGTATGGAATTGTCCTGATACGGAACTTCCATACTATTTGCCTTATTCAATTCAATAGGCTGTAGTTTCCCTTTTACTTGGATAGTATACTGTTCCGGAAAATGTAGTGCATAAGGTATGATCACTGTTGACCACAAATTGAATTCTTGATATTTTGTGGTCTCTGCATAGCCTTGTGACTGAATATGCTTGTGTACATCTGAAATAAGTTGAGAAACAGGAATATTATTTATTGCAATAATCTCATCTTTAACAGAAACCTTGTCACTATTGGTATAACCATCGATTACATAAAGCCTGCCATTTATTAACCTCGTTTGAATGGGAAATCTCAATGCTTTAGGTAGCATATCACTTTCAAGGGAGAAACTTCCCATATTTGTATGGGAACAGTTGATGTTCGCTATGATTTCACTACAATGCCAAGCAAATTCCGCAAAAGTGGTATTGTTGGTTATAAGACTTTTCTTTTCTTCTATTGTTTTCCAGAAATCGGCTTCGCCAATAAACTTCAAGGCATTGGGATGTACCTCTAAAAGTTTTTCGCCAAGTTGTTGAAGGTCTTCAATATATGCCTGTCGGTCATATGTTTTTGCAAACTTTTCTTTTGATGTAATTGGAATTCTGTGAGGATATTGTATGCGTTCAATCTGGTCTTCGGCATTGAAGTTATCGGGATTTAACCTTAAGGAGATTTCATAATTCTTTAACGACATTAATGAATCACCTATAGCTAGATAAGCTTCGCCCAGACTGTCATAAGGGTTTGATGAGTTAGGAAATTCTTCTACAATTAACTTAAAAATCTCTAAGGCATCGTTTGGTTGATTATTCCACAGATGTCTATAACCATACATGGTCATTTCGTCTTCGTTTTCAAAATTGTAACCGTAAGGATTTTCTTTTTTAAGTTTATGATACAATGCTATTTGTTCTGTAATGGGAAGGTTTTCTTGCTCTTGTAGGGTTTGTGCAATGGAAAGCTTGGTTTTGTTTTCGTCCTTTTTGGTTTCTACGCCTTTGTTTGAGTGACAGTTAAAAACTAGATTTATTATTAGGAAACCATAAATAACCGTCTTATGATTCAATACGTGCTCTGTGTTCATGTACCTGTTTTCGATTTAAGACGTAAAACTATACCTATGCCCGATGGAAAGTGTCAAAAAGGTGTCAAAAGACTGTGAATGATTGTAAAAAGTCACTGAGATATTGGTTATTTGTGATAGCATGAATACACTAAAGAAATATTCTTCCATTGCAATACTTGTCCTTCTTAGTTGTATATGGCTTTTTTGGGATTTTCAAAATAATGTTGAGTATACCCCGCAAAATATTAAAGTAGCCTTACGGGAAGTAGGTCATACTATTTTATTGGCCAACAATGATTCTTTGTCCTTGGTCTTACCCGTTGAACAAATTGATGGTTCCAAGTATGCGCTAACTTTTGAAAAAGATATTTCCTTACAACCAGATAGTCTTGTTGCCCTTTTTAAAAAAGGCTTTAATAGGGCAAACCTTCCAAAACACTATATAGTTGAAGTAATCCAATGTACCGATGGCGCAATAGCTTACAGCTATAAAATGAGAAATGAGAAGGAAAAAAGTATTGTTCCCTGTGGAAGCAGAACCCTACCTAAAGGTTGTTACAGAATTGAAACTCAATTTCTAAATCAAGAAAACAAAATGTTCAAAATGAATATGTTGTTATATGTAACGGCATTATTGATCGCATTCATTTTTTGGGATATTTTCAAGTATCTGAAATCATCAAAACAGCATCGTAAAGAAAACACCGGTCAACCAATTGCATTGGGCAATTATGTGTTCTTTCCGAATCAAAACAAGTTAGCCTTAAAGAGAAAAGAAATACTGTTATCAAAAAAGGAAGGCGAGTTGCTGTTCATATTGGCATCAAACCTTAACCTAGTCGTAAAGAGAGAAGATTTAGTAAAAAAAGTTTGGGAAGACAATGGAGTGGTAGTCGGTAGGAGTTTGGATACTTATATTTCCAAATTACGCAAGCGACTTCAAGAAGACAAAGCCATTAAGCTAACGAATATTCACGGTGTTGGTTATAAGTTGGAAGTATAGATCCTCATTTATCAAAAATCTTTCAGCCTGGAGCGAAAATCCTATTGATCAGTTTTATAACCTAGGGGCATGTACAATGTAGCCCTAAAAATCAAAATTATCCGGATCCGGACCAATCCGTTCGTTTCGGTCGAAACTATCCAAATAGGCAATCTCGTCATTGGTCAATTCGAAGTCAAAAATATTCGCATTGGCCTTGATCCTATCCGATTTAACGGATTTGGGAATCGTTACGACCCCTTTTTGAAGGTTCCATCTTAAAATAATCTGTGCCGGCGATTTGCCGTATTTTCGGGCCAGGTCATCACAAATATCCAATCTGAAGAGTTTTCCCTGCATGAATGGGGACCAAGCCTCATATTGTATGCCTTTTTCCGAACAAAAATCAAGAAGGTCTTGTTGCACGACATAAGGGTGGAATTCCATTTGATTGACCATAGGCACAATTTCTGCCGTTTCGAGTAAATCTTCTAAATGATGCTGCATAAAATTGCTTACCCCAATGGCCCGGATACGTTTTTCACGATAAAGTTCTTCCATCGCCCGCCAAGTATCCTTATACTTAGTGGTAACGGGCCAATGCACAAGATACAGATCTAAATAATCGAGGCCGAGACGATCAATACTTGCTTCAAAAGCCTTTAAAGTACTCTCGTACCCTTGATCACTGTTCCAGACCTTGCTGACTACGAAAACATCTTCGCGGGGGAGACCACTTTCTTTCAAGCCCCTTCCGACACCTTCTTCGTTGGCGTACACCGAAGCGGTATCGATATGGCGATAGCCAATCTGTAATGCATATTTTATGGCGTCGACCACTTCTTGATCGTTATCGGACTGATAGGTACCTAAACCCAAATAAGGCATTTTTACGCCGTTATGTAAATCAAAAGAGCCTTTTATATCTGAAATCGTTTTCATTATGCCTTGGTTAGTCTATAGTTGATATACCCATTCTTCAGGGTTCAATTTGTCCGTATCTTGGTGTAAATAGAATTTTAGGCGTGTCTGGCCATTAGACCGATTGGTATATATATCGCCCAATTCGGTTTTGGCCTCTACGACATCGCCTTTCTTCACATAAATGTTCGACAGGTTGTAATAAGTACTTATAAAATTACCGTGCTTGATCTGAACGGCCTTATTACCTCCCGGAACCGAAATAATGGCAATCACTTCGCCCTTAAATATGGCCCTTGCCCTTGCTCCTTCATCAGTAGCAATGATTACACCGTTGCTCTCGTGTTTGATCCCAGGATAAACCGCATCGCGATATACCCCAAAACCTTGGCTTTTGATTCCTTTTTCGACCGGCCAAATCAATCTTCCCTTATTTGCCGAAAAGTTGTTGGCGATAATGGTAGCCTCAGGAGTCAGAAAAAATCGTGAGGTGTCACTGGTTGTCCTGCTGGACTCGCGATTCGCGGCCGCAATGGCCTCTCGAATCAATTTATCGAGTTGCTTGTCTATTTGCTTGGCCTCGCGCTCTTTCTTTTCAATGGCAGCGGCATAATTGCTCTCGTTTTGGCGAATGGCGGCCAAAAGCTCTTTTTGGTTCTTTATTTCCTCCATGAGCTGAGCCCTTGCCTTCTTATTCTGCGCGATCAAAACCTCTTTTACCTTACGTTCTTCGTTCAAGTCTTTGTTCAAACGCGCTAGGTCTTCGGTCTTGATAATGATCTGTTCGCCTTGTTTCTTTCGAAACTCGGTATATTGCTTCATATATTGCAGCCTTTTGAAGGCCTGATAGAAGTTTTCAGAAGACAATAAAAACATCAATCGACTTTGTTTCGACTTGTTCTGATATGATTTTTGGATTATTTCGCTGTAATCCTTTTTCAAGGTTTCCAGCTCTTCCCTTAGTTTCGAAATGTTGCGAATGTTCGCATTGATTTGCCTACTCAAAAGGTTCGATTGCTGATTGGTCACCCGTATCAATTCTTGTCGCACATTGATTTTTTTGTCCAATGCCTCCATTTGATCCAACACATTGCCTTTTTCTTTTTTTTCGGCAAAAAGCAACCGGTTGATGTCCCTTATTTCCGATTGCAGTTTTTCACGTTTGGCCTCAAGGGCCTTCTGTTCGCTGGTTTGGCCAAATATGCCCTGAGCCATGATGATGCCAACAAACATCAATAAAAAGTGTCTATATGTTCTTTTATAGGTCATTTTTGGTCAAAACGATTTCGTCATACCCTTTCGGGATCTTATATGGAAAACTCACGGACTCATCGAACTGCATATTTCGATATTGCAAGGCAATGGTATTTGTATGTGCATCTTCGCTCGCCAAAATCATTATTTCATTCGGAAGAATCCATTTATTGATTTTCTGGTAGTTCTTATAATCAATGTCCAACAAACGTTTTTGCGAAGGTTGTGCCAATCGTTGCGAAGCCATTTTGTAGTTCTTGGGCTCGATCTCGAACAAGATATTGAACAGCTCTATAGCTTGTTTTGGTTTCAGCAGATAATTTCCCCCTGCTATCGACACTTCATATTTTGCCTTTCTCAAATCGAACAGGGCTTCGCCCAAGAGCAGGTTCTGCACTTTTTTAAAATCAAGTTCGGTGCCCAATAATTGGCTCAGGTACGAAAAATCCCCATCGAAATAGGTGTTCTCCAATTTGTTGTAAAAAGAAACGCGATCAGGCGTTATATAGGCCTTTACGATTCCCAAGGGAGCGCTCATCCAAATGGCCTGGCCTTTCTTCATTCTAAGGCTCACGCTGAACGATTGGGTATCATCGCCATCGGAATAATCGATTTTGACCTTGCCCCTTAACGTTTTAAAGTCCAGTTCGTTTTGATAGTGCGTCCTTATCAGATTCTTTGCGGAAATATTAGCATCTAAAGTGCCATCGGAAATAATCTTACTCGACTTACAGGAAGAAACCAATATTAAGAAAACACCGAAGAAGAGAATCCGAAGTGTATATCGGGACATCTTGTTCATAGCTAAAATCCGGGTTTTATCTTACGAAGATACATATTTGCCTTTGATGTATTGTTCAATGCCTGATGGGCATCTGCCAATTCCTTATAGATTTTGTTCTCCAATGCGGGGTCGTCCAAAAGATAGTCAAGTGAAGTCTCCAACACCTCGACAGCTTCCTGATGCTGCTCCTTTTTGTTCAATGCATAACCTCTCGCATAGTAAAAATAGGGTTGTAACGGATAGCTTTCCAAGGCCTCGGCAGACAGTTTTAGCAATTCGGTAACTTCAGCTCCATCTATAAGGTCTTCAAGACGACTCTTATACGTTTCGCTCGGATCGGCATCTTTTTCATCGGTATTGGAAAAATCGGCCACTGGTTCAACGGGTTCTTTACTTTGGATGGAATCGTTGATCTTTGAAGTAAGTTCTTCGCGAAAAGATGAGGATTTGATTTTCTTTAACACGGCAAGGGCCTCTTCATAATTTCTCGACTTGAAATAAATCATGGCCAGATTTTCATTAAGCTTGACGTTATCGATCGGTATTTTGGAGCCGACATCTTCGATTGTGCTCCCTTCTTTTTGAAGAATGTCCACCAGAGTATTCAAATACCAAAAGTTTTCCGGTTCGACCAAAATAGCTTCCAAGGCATATGTTTGGGCCGAAAGATATTGTTTGTCCTCAAAATAGGCTTTGGCCAGTTCGTGGTCTACAACACTGTTGTCGACATCCAAACGTTTGCATTCCAATAATAAGTTAACGGCTTTGTCATGATTACCGATGCCCTTTTGTTTTAATGCCTCAAAAAACTTTTCCTGAAATTCATCGGTATATTCCTCTAAAAAGACCTCGGCACTTGGCTCAAGGCTTATCTCCGGGGTTTCCTCCTGGGCAAAAGAATAGTTCTGGATTATCAATAACCCCATTACTACCCATACTATTTCTCCTTTCCTGACCAAAAGCCTTATTTAACACCTGTACTCCCAAAACCTCCAGAACCTCTAAAGGTCTCCGATAATTCTTCCCCTTCAACCCACTCGGCCCGTTCGTGTTTGGCGATGACCAATTGTGCGATACGTTCCCCGTTTTCTATGGTGAAAGCCTCATTGGAAAGGTTCACAAGAATCACACCGATCTCGCCGCGATAGTCAGAATCGATCGTTCCCGGGGCATTCAATACCGTAATGCCTTTTTTTGCCGCAAGTCCGCTACGGGGGCGCACCTGGGCTTCCGTACCCAACGGAAGCTCAATGAACAAGCCCGTTTTAATGACAGTACGCTCTAAAGGTTGTAACGTAACCGATTCCGAAATATTGGCTCGCAAATCCATTCCGGCGGAGGCATTGGTCTCGTAGTTCGGTAATTGATGGACTGATTTGTTGACAATCTTGATTTTCATTATCTTTTGTTTGGTTGGATGTTCGAAACAGTAAGACTTCCTGCATCCGATAGCCATCCGATTTTAAATCTTCTCCCTTCTTAAAAATATCCTCTTCAGCATCTCGTTCTCAAGTCTATATACCAAGCCAAAGAATACTAAAAGTAACACAATCCCGATAATCAAATTCCTATCAAAAACATAAAATGACAGCGTGGAGAACAAAATGGACAACGATAGATAAAAAATGATCTTTCTAAAATTATACGGGACCGGATATCGGGATTTCCCCAGATAATATGAAAGTACCATCATACTGCCGTAGGCCATCAAAGTGGCAATTGCAGAGGCCATGTAACCTATCAAAGGAATGAAAAAGTAGTTTATACCGATTGTTATTAACGCTCCTATCACCGATATAAATGCCCCATATCGGGTTCTATCGGTTACCTTGTACCAAACGGACAGGTTATGATAAATTCCTAAAAAGAAACTTGCCAAAACAACTATAGGAACGACTTTCATGGCATCCCAATACGCTTCATCGGGCACGAACAATTCTTTAAGAACATCTGCAAAGACTACAACGGCCAATAATATTATACTCCCTAAAATCACAAAATAATTGGTAATCTGTGCATAGGCCTTTTGTGGATTCTTACTACCCGCATGATTGAAGAAAAAAGGTTCGATCCCCAAGCGAAAGGCAGTTGAAAACAACGTCATGAACAAAGCAAGTTTAACACAGGCGTTATACATGCCGACCTCAGTTTTAGCAATAGATGCTGGTAACATTTCCTCCAGCATCACCCTGTCAAAAACTTCATTGATGCTATAGGCGATTCCAGCAACAAGAACAGGTAAGGCATATTTCATCATCTTCTTCCATAACGTGCTGTCAAAACCATATGAACTTCTTACATAAGGTCTAAAAACCAACAATAGGGTAATTGCACTCGCTATTAGATTCGCGATGAGGATGTATGAAATTTGAAATCCGGGCACGTATATCCGCCCCAAAAAGCCATCGGGATTGCTTTCCGACATTTTGGGAAGTATGAAAAGAAAGAATACGTTGAGCCCAAAATTAATCGTGACGTTCAGTATCTTAATCACGGCATAACGGGTGGGCCGCTCATTGGCCCTAAGCCAAGCGAAGGGAATAATAGCAAGAGCATCCAAAGCCAATATAAAAACCACATATTTAATGTACTTTGGGTCGATACTCAACAGGTCCGCCATACCTTCTTGAAATAATAGGGCAAGACCCATGAATATTAAGGTCGATACCAAAATAGAAATCAAGGAAGTAGATACTACCTTATCCTTATCATCCGAATCGCTATAGAATCTGAAAAACGCCGTCTCCATTCCATAAGCCAGCACAACATTGAACATTGCAAACCATGCGAAAATCACCGCCAGTTCGCCATACACCCCAGGCGCCATAGCCTCGGTATGCACACGAACCAAAAAAAAGGAAATCATTCGCGGCAATACCGTCGCGAGCCCGTAAATAGCCGTTTGCTTGAAGAGTTTTTTAAGCGGATTCAATAATGCTGAGGTTAGAGGCTAAAATTAGACATTTAAACCCTTGTGGCAAAGACCGATTTGCCAATACGCCAAAATGAAAAAACCCGCTACTCGCGGGTTTTGTTTTATGTAACAAAAATATACTAGTTATTCAATGCTTCCGCACCGCCTACTATCTCAAGAATTTCGTTCGTAATGGCGGCCTGACGTGCTTTATTGTAAGTGAGTTTTAACTGATCACGCAATTCGGTGGCATTGTCGGTAGCTTTGTGCATGGCCGTCATTCGCGCACCATGCTCGCTTGCAAAGGAATCCCTGATCGCCTTGAACAATTGGGTTTTCAAGGACTTAGGAATCAGCTGTTCCACGATTTCTACCTTGGAAGGTTCAAAAATATAATCAACCTTGTTATTTTCTTCACCTGCGATCGGAACGATCGGCAAAAATTGTTCGGTCATCACAATCTGCGTAGCGGCATTCTTGAATTTGTTATAAACAATGTCAATACGATCATAGTTGCCCGAGGTAAATTGCCCCATTAAATCTTCCGCAATGACAGCAACATTCTCAAAAGTCAAATCGTCATATATTGTACTGTGATTTGCAATGACATTATTCTTCTTACCAAGAATATCGTTCCCTTTTTTACCGATAGCTATAAAATCCACTTGTTTGCCCGCATAGGCTTCCTCGGTCAAAACCAAGCCCTGTTTGATAATATTCGAATTAAAGGCCCCGCAGAGTCCTCTATTAGAGGTTACGGCAACTACTAACACCTTGTTCACCTCTCTATTGTCGGAATACTTACTCCCCGAATCAGAATCCAAACTGGCACTTAAACTTTGCAATAACTCGGTCAACTTATCGGCATAGGGCCGCATGGCGGTAATAGCATCTTGCGCTTTCTTCAACTTGGCGGCCGATACCATTTTCATGGCACTGGTAATCTGCATGGTCGAAGATACCGACGCTATTCTATTTCGTATTTCCTTTAAGTTCGCCATTTCTCGTTATATAGGGTAACTTGATTAAGCTCTGTACTTACCTGAAAGGTCTTTTGCAACCGCAGTCAATGTATCGGTTACCTCATCGGTCAATTTACCCGCTTTCAAAGTATCCAATACATCCCTGTGCTTTGCATTCAGAAATTCAATATAATCCCTTTCAAATTCCTTGACCTTTTCCACAGGAACATCTCGCAACAGGTTTTTCGAACCAGCATAAATAATGGCTATCTGGTCTTCGACCGTAAATGGGTCGTTCTGTGCTTGTTTCAATATCTCAACATTGCGTCGTCCTTTTTCGATAACGTTCAATGTAGCGGCATCCAGATCAGATCCGAACTTCGCGAATGCCTCCAATTCCCGGAACTGTGCTTGGTCCAATTTCAACGTACCCGCCACCTTTTTCATCGACTTGATCTGGGCGTTACCCCCAACACGTGATACCGAAATACCCACATTGATCGCCGGGCGGACACCTTGGTTGAACAAGTCTTGCTCAAGGAATATCTGCCCATCGGTAATCGAAATTACGTTTGTAGGAATATATGCAGAAACGTCACCTGCCTGTGTCTCGATAATCGGCAAGGCGGTCAACGAACCTCCACCTTTTACCATAGGCTTCAACACTTCGGGCAAATCATTCATGTTCTTGGCGATCTCATCATCATTGATAACTTTCGCCGCTCTTTCCAACAAACGGGAGTGCAAATAGAAAACGTCACCCGGATAAGCCTCACGTCCTGGAGGTCTTCTCAAAAGCAAGGAAACCTCACGATAGGCAACGGCCTGTTTTGACAAGTCATCATATATTATTAAAGCCGGGCGACCTGTATCCCTGAAGTACTCTCCAATCGAGGCACCTGCCATTGGTGCATATACCTGCATCGGGGCAGGGTCGGATGCATTCGCGGCCACAATAGTCGTATAGGCCAAAGCCCCTCTATCTTCCAAAGTCTGGGCAATCGCAGCCACCGTAGAAGCTTTTTGGCCAACGGCAACATAAATACAATATACCGGCTCTCCGGCATCATAGAATTCTTTCTGGTTCAAAATAGTATCGATACAAACCGTAGTCTTACCGGTCTGACGGTCACCGATAACCAATTCCCGCTGTCCACGACCTACCGGAATCATCGCATCGATAGCCTTGATACCCGATTGTAAAGGTTCCGTAACCGGCTCACGGAAAATAACCCCGGGCGCCTTACGTTCCAAAGGCATTTCGTATGTCTCCCCAGCAATAGGGCCTTTGCCATCGATCGGGTTGCCCAGTGTGTCAACAACTCGGCCAACAATACCCTCGCCAACATTGATAGAGGCAATTCTTTGGGTACGCTTCACGGTAGCACCTTCTCCGATCTGTTTCGATGGCCCCAACAATACCACACCTACATTATCTTCTTCAAGGTTCAAAACGATTCCTTCAAGACCGCCTTCGAATTCTACCAACTCACCATATTGGGCATTTTCGAGTCCATAAACCCTAGCGATACCATCACCTACTTGAAGAACGGTTCCTACTTCGTCTAAAGTTGCGGTTGCATCGAACCCTGATAATTGCTTCTTTAAGATTGCCGATACTTCGGCGGCTTTTACTCCTGCCATTTCAATTAGATATAAGATACAAGACATGGGACGAATGACATCTCATGTCAGATATTATGATTATAGACTATTTGTAAATTCTCTTTTTATATTATCAAGCTTATTGGCAATGCTCGCGTCATACTGCAAATCACCTACCCGGAGTACAAACCCCCCAATAATGCTCTCGTCGATTTTATTTTCAATCGTTACCTTGTTCTTCGTCAACTTGGCGACCTGTTTTAAAACTTTGGCTTCAAGGTCTTCTGTCAAAGGCACTGCCGTTGTCACAATGGCAACATCTTTTCCTTTTTTCTGTTCGCTAAGGATGATGTATTTCAAGGCTACTTCGTTCAGCATCCCAATCCGCTTGTTATCCACCATCATGGTAATCAAGCCCTCGGTAATGGAATGACTTCCCTTAAAAACCGCATTCAATGTCTGTTTTTTATCCTTCCCTTGAATAATTGGGCTGGCCAGCATTTCTCGAAGTTCTTTACTATCGGAAATCGTACTAACGATGGAGCGCATATCTTTTTCTACCGCTTCCTCGGCCTTGTTCTCGACCGAAAGATCTAAAATTGCCTTGGCATATCGTATGGCCGCTCTAGAATCGCTCATTTATTTGTTGTTCAGTTGTTTTTACCTATTGGATAATTTAAGCGGAAATCATACGTTCCGTAATTGGAAATCCAAATAGCTTTTAAACCTTTAATTCAGCTTTATATCTCCCAACATATCTTCGACCAGCTTCAATTGCTTGTCTTTGTTGCCCAATTGTTCTTTGATCATTTTCTCGGCGATCTCGACCGAGAGTTCGGCTACTTGGTTTTTAATGTCGGCAACCGCAGCCTTTTTTTCACTTTCTATGGTGGCCTGCGCTTGTTTGATCATTTTGTCACCTTCCACTTTGGATTGCTCCTTGGCATCGGAAACGATTTTTTCCTTTATTTCCCTTGCCTCCTTCAACATGGCTTCCCGTTCTGCACGCGCTTCCTTGAGAATACGTTCGTTATCCGCCTGAAGGTTCTGCATTTCCTTTCGGGCGTTTTCAGCTTCGGCCAGGGCCTTTTTAATCGAATCTTCTCGATCGCCAACAGCTCCTAAAATCGGTTTCCAAGCAAACTTGCGCAATACAAACAGTAAAATCCCAAAGGTCAAGGCGGTCCAAAATATGAGGCCGATTTCCGGTTTTATTAAATCCATATCTTATTATTTTATTCCTTTTTTAAATACAATACTAAGGCACAACCAACCGTTGTGCCTTAGTATAAGTTTTAACCTAAGACACCCATTAGTCCTACAACGACCCCGAACAGCGCTACCGCCTCGATAAAGGCAATAAGAACGATCGCAGAACCCTGTAGTTTTCCTTGCATCTCCGGTTGACGTGCCATCGCTTCCATCGCGGCACCACCAATTTTACCTACACCGATACCACCACCGATAGCGGCCAAACCTGCACCAATGGCAGCGAATGCACCGTAATCAACTGCGGCAACAGTTTCTTGGAATAATGCTAAACTCATAGTTTACGTATTTAAAAAAATTAATTAATGTTCGTGTTCTTCTTCGAGCGCCTGTCCGAAATACAGGGCCGAAAGCATTGTGAAAATATAGGCCTGAATAGCTACGACCAATACTTCGATAACACTAATGAAAAGTGTAAACAGTACAGAAATCGGGGCTACCCAAAACGACTTAAAAATAAATATCAACCCGATCAGACTTAAAACGATTACGTGGCCCGCAGTGATATTGGCGAACAAACGAATCATGAGTGCGATGGGCTTGACGAACATGCCTATTATCTCTATCGGCGCCAAGAACAATTTCATGGGTATGGGCAGGCCTGGCATCCAAAGCATGTGTTTCCAATAATATTTTTTACTGCTAAAAATGGTAATCACAAAAGTGATGACCGCCAATGTCAATGTAAAGGCGATATTACCACTTAAATTGGAACTGAACGGAAAAAATGGAATGAGCCCTATAACATTGTTTATCCAAATGAAGAAAAACAATGTCAATAAAAAAGGCATATACCTTTTATAGTGTTTCTCGCCAATGTTCGGAATCGCTACTTCGTCCCTGATAAAAACAACGATAGGCTCCATAAAACGCCCAATGCCACTTGGCATATTGTCGTTCGATTTTTTGTAAGACCTCGCGGCGAACATGAATATCAACAGTAACAACACCATCGATAAAAACATGGAAAAAACGTTCTTGGTAATTGAAAAATCCAACGGTTGAACGGCGTTATCGGTATGATGCTCTGCATCAAAAACGACCTCCGATGCGCCAGCGTTCAACTGATAGATTTTATCGTGAAGGTTTACGAACTTCATTCCCTTTTTCTCGACGACCACTTTACCGTCCACATCATGGTGGAACTCACTTGACATAAAAGTCACCAGACCGTTATCGGTCCATAAAATAACAGGCAATGGAATGGTCAACGCTTTTGGGAAGTGATCTTCGTCACTGCCATACACGTGAAAGCTATGTGAATCGCCTATATGATGAAAGATAAGTTCAGACGCATTGAACTCTTCTTCTTCGATTGAAGAAATATTTTCCTTAGGTTCGGAAGCTGCAAAACCAGTGGTTAAAAGCGACAAAAAAAGAATGGTGAAAAATGACCTATAAGTTCTGATCCGCATCGAAATTTCTTGTTTGAAAAACCTTCTGAAAAATTCGCTGCAAAAATACACACATTCTATTAACTGGCAAACTTCGGGCCCAGTTTATTCAGGTTTTTTGAAGAAATTTGGAGAGCCCCATTATTTCGAAGATCAGGTATAAGAAATAGGGGATAAAAAAATTAAAAATCTCAAGCTGTGAATGCGCTGATTTTTTCATGAAAATGGGCAACAAGAAAACCACGGCAAGTGCCATTTTCAAAATAGTGAGCATTAGAAAAACTTTTAATACACTATCGGGCCGATGCTCACCGTAATACCTTATTACGAGGTAAACCCCAAGTACCATGAAAGCGTTGAACAAGTAAATGGCCCACAGGTCAAAATAGAGTTCTCCGGAAAAAAACTGAGCCAATATGTAGTAGTGAACAAAAAACAATACCATCGAAAACCCCAAAAGCTTAACCAAGAAAGCACCTATATCTTTGAGCATACTCAGATTACGGGTTTTTGGTATTGTTCGATACCCTCTTGATAACGACGTAAAGTGCCAAAACAATCGATATCAATGAGCAGATTATCGTCCATATATTATATTGGTTGGGGTAGATTTCGTCAAGCTTATAGCCTCCATAAGTGCCCAAGCCGATAATTACCATCATTTGAATGGCAATTGCCGAATATTGGGCGTAAGAATCTAAGGCGCTTTTTCTATTACGAGGCTTTTGCTGCTCCACTACCTGAACCGGAATTTGAGCTACCGGCCAAGGACGATTTAAATCCGCCAGAGGTCGACGCAGCACTAGTAGCGCTTGTGCTTGGACTCGGTTTGTTCGCACTGCTCAATGAACCGCCCTTGCCTTTCATGTTGCACGAGGCATTAAAAGTAGCTCCGGGTTCGACCGCCAATTTGGATACCGAGACCGTACCTTCTATTACAGCCGACGATTTAAGAGAAAGCAAATCGGATACCAATAGCTCACCATTGAAGCTTCCTTCGATATCGGCATTTACACATTCTACTTTTCCATGGATATAGCCATCTTTACCAATGACCACTTTACCGGAAGTCTTGACATTACCGTCCAATTTTCCGTCAATTCGAAAATCCGCTTCAGAGATGATCTCTCCTTTGATTTTCGTGTTCTTTTCGATTCTGTTGGGTTGTCCGCCTATTTCGTTCATAGTTCTAGGTTTTTGTCTGTCTGAAAACATTCGTTAAGGTTTTGGGGTTAAGAGGGTGTTCTTATAATCTTCGAGATTTTTATGCACTTGTATGATTTTATAATTCGACGATAAGATAACAAAATTCTCATCTTTGATCCTATAGTCTTTGTTGTTTTTGATCAGTTCGGCATAGCCTAGCGCAAAATCTTTGGATTTGAAGCCATGCACGACGATAAATTGGGTTTCCAAGTTATAAATATCTTTTGAAACCGTGTTCTTATATTTTAAATCTTTTATGGATTTTACCAGCTTTTCCATCAATTTTAAGGCTGTCTCATCGTTACTGCGCCTGAAAGGAAAAACGACCTTCCAATTACCGGTGCCCGATGAGCCTTCTTCGGGCGAGAATTCCTTTGGTTCCAACTTTGGCAATTGCTCTGCGACCATCTGTTCGGCCTTTTTACCCTCGGGGTTGTTCGGATAGGTCAAGGCAACATAATTCAAGGCCTCTTTAAAAGACTCGAAACCGTTCAACCTTCCAATGGCATTTGCCTTCAACATTTCGAACTTGGGAACTATAGGATCGCCCGTATATTTGTTGATATTCTCTTCGGCTCCGGTAATCACCCTTAAAAATTCCTGGTTTCGATACAATTCGAAAAGTTCGCCATACTTGGCATCAGGACTATCATCATTATCCGCCAACACGGCCTGCGGATTCAACAAAATTTCGGCGTACCGCGAATCGCCGTGGTTTTTAATGATATTATCTTTCATGTCTGCCATTAGCGGACTGCCCTCTTCTTCATATATTTTGTACAGATTGTATTTTGAAGGCAATATCAATCGTTCCTCAGGATTCGATTTCAATACGGCCTCCAACTTACCGGCGGCCAAAAGATTTTCCTTGAATTTTTCCTTATAGATCAATCCAAGCTGATAATTGGCGAAATTCCGCTCCGTACGAAGACTATCTACAAAAGAAGCTTCCGTTGGAATTCTGTCCATATAAAAATCCAACGAATACCTTTCTTCCTGTGAAGGTGCTCTATCAAGACTATCGACCTGCGCTATATCGGCTGCACCGTTAATGGGCGAAACAGTACTCTTGTTGCTCCATCGCCAATTATCCTCCAATTCACGATTGCCCCATCTGTTCGTAAAATCGTTCTTGCCATAACCCAAACTCTGTAGGTTGTAGAAATAGAACTTTCCCTTGTTCTCTTTACCTCCCTTTGACTCCGCAAAAGCGGCGAAACCGGCGGTAATCTTTTCCTCGGCTTTTTTGGCGGCTTCCTCGTCCGCTTTTTTGATCTTGGCAATGTGCGCTTCAAAATAGGCCACTCGCTCTTCGGGCGACATTTCGTAAAGCGTTATCACACTATCGGTGTGTTGAACGATGTCCTCATATTTGATGACATCTTCAAGGTTGTCCAATTTCTTTTTCGTAGCCCTAAATTTCTTGGTGTTTTCCGACAGATTGGTCAAAACGCTATCATAATAAGCTCCGGCCGTTTTGTATTCATTTTTATCAAAATTGTATTCGGCGAGGTTCTCGTAATTCAATGCGCTTAACTTTGGTTCGTTCTGCGTGGCACGCAATGATTTGTTGAAATAGGACAAGGCCAAGCTATCGGATCCGCGATCTAGGTGGTACTCGGCCACTTGGCGATAAATTTTGTCCAAAAACGGTCGGTTCTCACGATTTTCCTCCAAATCGGTCAAATAGTCCAAAAGCTCTTCTTGGTTCTCATCGGTTATCTGGGTGTTTCGTAGTTTTTGGATTTCGGCATTGATCATATATACCCGTGGCGATTTTCTGTTTAGGTCGATCACCTTGTCAAAGGCATAATTTGCACTGTCTTTATGCCCCATCTGATTGAACAGCTGTCCGATGATATAGTAATACCTGCCTTTTTCGGCATTCTTTTTTGTGTAGTACGAGGCAATTTTCAATTGCTGGACCGCTGTATCGATAACTTTTTGGTTGATATACGCTTGTGCCATCATGGCCCGTGCATCGGCATACTCCTGGTCACTGAGCTGTTCATACTTCATCAGACGCTTTAGGTTCTTAATGGCCAAATCTTCATTCTCCAACCGAATATTGACTTTTTCGCGCCAAATGTGCGCCTCGTTCAACTTGTCGCTATAGGTGTATTTTTTGATAATATAGTTGAAAGCCTCTAGCGCGGGAATATAACGCTGGTCAAAATAACGTGCCTTGCCCAAAAGCAAAAACGCTTCGTCGGTCTGCGGATTACGTTCTTCATCCTTGATGTCCATACTATGTTTTTGTATGGCTTTGGTGGCTTTTTCTTCGGCAATTATAAAATTGGGATTATTGTCTTCCGAATCCAACTTCAGGTCTTCGGTCACTTCAAGGCGCTCGATGGGAAGGGTTTCCCAATAATCGTCCTTATAATTTGAGTTGAGTGCCTCGCGGCCTTCGTCAAAGGCAAGGTTGCCATTATACAGTACATTGTACTTTGTGTTGAGCGCATGCCAATTTCGATTGAGCATGGCGTCTTTTTTCGTGGAGCACGCGTTAAAAGTCAGGCCACCAAAAACACAGAGCAACAATAATTTATTTCGAAGTTTCAAGGTAGTTCAAATTCGTATACTAGCTAAACTGAAAAACGACGGGAATATTATGTAGTTGGTCGATAAAATAAAGCCTTTTTTAGGCCTTGGAGAACCTTCGTTTTTTAATCCGGATTATTTTTTACATACCTAACAGCTTGTTGGAATATAAAAATCAATCGATTTTCAAGGGAAACTTGTTGTTCGTGATAGCACTTTTGCATTTCACCGATTCTTTTAAATTGCATAAATAATCGAAGGATATTAAAATAGACCATACGGTCGAAACTCGGTATTTTGACAATTTATCAAGTTTCAAAAGTCCAAAGGCCTTGTAATACTCTTATTGTACTTCCCTTTATACGCTATGGGCGAGAGCCCAACATATTTTTTGAAAATTGTTCGGAATGCCTTTTGATCGGCATAACCGACCTGATACATGATTTCATTGACGTTTCTTTGGGTTGATTCCAAACTTTTTTTTGCAGCTTCTATTTTGACCCGCTGTATATATTCCAAAGGAGTATTTTGCGTTGCTTTTTTAAACCTTCTTACAAAGTTTCTTCTACTGATGGCATATTTTTCCGCTAATTTCTCCACCGATATTTTTTCAGCTACGTTATCCTCAATGAATACCTGTGCCTCTTTTATGGCTTTATCTTCATGGTTCTTTTGTCCTTGAAAAATGGCAAATTGATTTTGGTCTTTACGATCGATTTCGATCTCAAAAAGTTTTGAGAGATAGATGGCAACTTCCCTGCCACAATATTTCTCGACGAGGTGCATCATTAGATTGAGAAATGAATAGGCGCCTCCACTAGTATAAATTCCGTTTTCATCGGTCACTATTTTGTTAGAAGTTAAATTTACTTGTGGGTATAGCTGTTTGAAAAGTTCCATGCCTGCCCAGTGTGTCGCACACTGTTTGCCATCGACAAGTCCTGTTTTGGCCAATATAAAGGCCCCCATGCACATGCTGCCGACCTCGGCATCGTTTTGGTTGCGCTGCTTTCTTATCCATGGTATAAATCCGTTGTTTTCGTCAAGGCTTTCGAGTATTTTATCAGGTTTTACCGCCGGGATCAGTATCAAATCAGTTTTTTTGATTTTATCGATAGTGGCATCACAATGAATGCTGAAAAAGCCATCGTAAAGAACCGTACTTTTTTGCAGCCCTACCAAATGGATATCAAAAAAATCCGTTGGCCGCCGTCCCGTCTGTTTAAGAAATTCGTTGGCCGCCGAAAAAACCTTGAACGGGCCTACCACATTGCTTAGAATAGCATTATTTTTCGGAACGAGTATACTTACATGTTTCATCAGGTTTCATTTTATCGTTTTTATCAATCAGACAAAGTCATTCGGATTTTAGAATCAAGATCTCCTACGCTTTAAGAACCATAAAGCTAGACTTCTATCTTAGCCTTGGCTTCTTATATCTTTATTCAAAAGTAACTTTTCCGTCTGGCACAATCAACCCCTTAAAGTGGCTGATTTGCCCTTTTAGAAAAAGGTATCCATTTTTTAGATTTGATGGCGATGAAATTATCTTAGATACTTTTAAAGTACCATTAAAACTACTTGATAGATAACATGGGAGAAAAAGGAGATAAATTGACTAAGGATTCCGAACTAATGGCAACGCAGCTTTGTGAAAAGCTCAAATCGATCGACGGTATTACCTCAAAAAAGATGTTCGGCGGCCATGGTATATTCCACAAGGGAAAAATGTTCGGAATCGTCGATTCTAAAGCACAAGTATATTTTAAATCCAACAAGACAAATCAAAGGGATTTTGAGGCCCGAGGCTCACAAAGGCATGGCAAAATGCCATACTTCTCAATTCCTAAAGAAATCTTGATTGATATAGATGAATTACTGGCATGGGCCAATAAAGCCCTTCAAAACAAAATTTAAATATCAAAATCTGCAATTTGAATGAACATAAACAAAGAAGTAACCGATTTTCTTAAAGATAAAAATCATCCGATGGAGCAAGAAATTCAACGGGTCAGGGAAATCATTCTTCAAGCCGATCCTAAAATAGAGGAGGGGATAAAGTGGAAAAGCCCAACTTTTATGTACAAAGGAAATATTGCTTCCTTCTTTATGAACGCCAAAAGCTTCGTAAGCCTAATGTTTCACAAAGGCGCCCTGTTAGATAATAAACACGGACTTCTCGAAGGCGATGGCAAGGAGGCGCGTGTGGCCCGATTCTCAAATTTAGAAGATATTGAGGAAAAAAAGATTGCATTGGTGTCCGTAATCAAAGAATGGATCCGTCTTAAAGATAGTAAATAGAAAGCCACAGAGTAATGATTACAAAAGCCTATTCATCTTTTTTTAAGGAACTTGCAAAAAACAACCGCAAAGAATGGTTTCATGCCAACAAAAAACGCTATGAGAATGATGTAAAAATGCCTTTCATTCAATTGCTGGAAGCCTTACTTCCTTCTCTGCGGAAATGGGACGAACGTATTCTGCCCGACCATAAAAAAGCGGTATTCCGAATCAATAGGGATATTCGGTTCTCAAAAGACAAATCTCCCTATAATACTATAATGAAGGCAGGATTTTCACCTAAAGGAAAGAAATCAATCTATCCCGGGTATTATTTGGGCATCGATGCAGAAAATGTTCATGTCGGCGGTGGGCTGTTTATGGTTCAACCTCCCGAGTTGAAGAGAATACGAGACCATATTGCCAACAAAACCGATGAATTGATCAAAATAACACAGCAAAAAGGTTTCACACAGAATTTTGGGAAGTTGAAGGGCGACAAATCAAAACGATTGGATAAACATTTATTACCTATTGCCGAAAAGACAGACCTCATTTATAACAAACAATTTTACGCTTTTGCTGAATTTCCTTTGGAACCGTTTTATAACTCGGAAAGTCTGACCAAAGAAATATTGGACCATTTCGGACAAATTAATCCTCTTAACACTTACCTGAACAAAGCATTCAGTTAGTATTCGGAGTTTATTCATTAATCAGCTCCTGAAAAATGAATTCAGGACAAAAAACAGAGCATTATGACTACACAAGAAGTTGCCGACAAACTGGTCGGCTTTTGCAGAACCGGACAATTTGATGCTGCCATGCAAGAACTCTATGGCCCCAACATCGTGAGTATCGAGCCCAAAAGCGCACCAATGGAGAAAGTAGAAGGTTTTGAAGCGGTTATGCGAAAAGCGGAGTTTTTCAACAATATGGTAGCTGAATTTCATGGTAACGAAGTCTCCGACCCTCTGGTCGCCGACAATTTCTTTTCGTGCCGTATGAAAATGGATGCCACATTCAAGGAAGGAGGCAGGCAGTCAATGGAAGAAATATGCCTCTACCAAGTAGCAGACGGTAAAATCGTCAAAGAAGAGTTTTTCTATACCCCGACGCCGCAAGGGTAACATTAAACACTACTGCCAATTCAATTCAAGTGTAGTCCGAACAAAATATAAAGACTGCGCTTTAGAAGATAGTTTATAATAGCAACTATCCAGCAAAGAAGCTTTCAAGTTCACGAAGTGTCTCCGTTGATGTTTGAATGTCCCTGACAATTTCCCCCTTGTTCAAGACCACGATTCGTTCACAGACCTCCGTAACATGGATCAGGTCATGGCTCGATACCAGAACGGTAACCTCTTGTTTTGCCGCCAAATCTTTAATAATGCCTTTCAGGCGAATTTGTGTCGTTGGGTCCAAGTTTGCGAAAGGCTCGTCCAAAATGACCACTTCGGGATTTCCAATAAAAGAGGCCACAATCCCTGCTTTTTTTTGATTTCCCTTTGATAGGTCACGTAGGTACTTGCGCTGTCCGAGAATCTCACCGTGGAAAAAATCCTGAAAATTAGAAAGCAAAGTATCTACGTCGGCCTTGTTGCGGCCGCGAAGTTCCCCGATGAAATAGAAATACTCCTCGGGGGTTAAATATCCGATAAGAAAAGTCTCATCAATGAAGGATGATGTAAAAGGTTTCCAGGCCTCACTTTTGTCGATTTGAATGCCATTGCTGGTAATATGACCCGTGGTCGGTTGGATCAAATCGAGCAAAAGACTGAAAAAAGTGGTTTTTCCGGAACCGTTGTTTCCTACAAGTCCGAAACTCTGCCCCTTCGGTATTTCAAGGTTTTCGATGTTCAGAACGATCTGTCTTCCGTATTTTTTGGTCAAGTTTTGTGCTACTATCATAAGTGTTAGCTATTCTTTTCTTTAAATCCGGCGATCATGCCATATTTTTTCTTGCGATATACCTCGGTAATGCTGTCCAACAACTGTTTTCTAAAGGCGAAACCGATTATCCCCGCGACAGTTAAGGCAATCATTGCGGCCTCGAAGGAAATGAAAACGACGAACAAACCGTAGATAATCATAGGTGCACCGAAAAGGGGAATCCCCACTAAAAACTGGGCCGCCCCCGTACCCTGCATATTGCCAATCGCACTTTTGGTCAGGTCGATTCGTTTTTTGTTCATGGAACCGAAAAACAAGATTACAGGGATGTTGACGCCTAAATTATAGACCGCACAGCTAAAATTGATCCATAAGGCCTGCCACCCGTAATAAACGTAGGGTACGGACAGCAAAAACATAACAACGATACTGACCGTAATGAGCCCTGCCTTTGATTCGAGATAATCTCGAAGCGGAATATTCTGGGCCATCATCATACTATAATACTCACTGTCCCATGCCGGGATGAACTGGCCGAAGTTCATCAGAAATATCCCGGTCATAAATATGCCTACGAATACCATCATTGGCGACCGAGGCCCGAAATCATCCATCGAATAAAAAATCAATCCGTAAAATATCATGGCCAACGACATGAATACCTGCATTTTTGTTCGTTTGTTACGCCAAATCAACTTGAGGTCCAATTGTAGGTACGGGGCAATACTACCAAAACGTTTGGTCCATGCCAAATCGGAGGTTTCCGCCACTTTGGACTTTTTTTGCAAGGAGGCATCCAAAAAAATGCGGTCGCGCAAAAAACTATAGTTGATATAGTAACATCCCACTGCAAGAAACAAAGGAACAACAACAAGCAAAGGGTTTTGATAAAGCCTGTAAAAAAGTCCTCCCATAAACTCGGAAACCGAAAAGATGCCAAAGTGCTCCAACGCATAAAGGCCTGCCATCAAAATGGCCAACCCGATCAAAACCTTATCGCTTTTATTGATGATGAAATTCAGGTAATTGATGAAAAGCACGATACAGCACATTGAAAAAAGCCAAGCAATTACATTCAACGGCGGATAACCCTTTGCCAGCAATACAAGGGTAAAGGGTACAAAAACAAATAATGCCAGTGCGTTGTAGAAGGAAACACCCGATCTACCCAAAATGTAATGGGCTATGTCGTTCTTTTTGATGGGAAGCATCAACAAAGGTTTGACATCCATCACGGGAAGCTTTTGCATGAAATAGCGAAAGAACAATTCTATCAAGACCCAATAGATCAAAAACTCGCTCACTTTTAGCATTGGGTCCACATTGGGAAACACTTTTTGGAGCGCAAAAAACAGACCGGCTCCCAATCCGATGAGCGATACCATCATATACAGCGCAAAAAACAACATTAAGATCCGCACCGCCATGCCTTTGCCAAAAGAGGAAGATCTAAAGAACGATTTCCATTGGAGCGAGACAAAGCGTTTGAACATGGGTGGTCGATAATAGTTATTAGGTTAGTAGTCTTAAAATGAAGTTTGTTACATAACTATTTAACCATTGAGCTCTAAATGGTCAATGGAAAACAAAAAAAGTCCTTGTTTCAGCAAACAGTCGGTATTTAAAGTATAATAAATAATGATTAGGGTAAAGATTCGAGCAATTTTTTCTTCTTCTGTAAATGCTTTCTTTCTAGATCGTTGGACGTTTTGGAAATGGCTTTTTCCAAAAAAGAGACCGCGGCACGTTCATTTCCCTTTTTGGAATGATATTCTGCATAACATGCATAGTATAAATATTGTCTTTGCTCAAGCTCATCAACGGTTATGGCATCCAATAGCAGCCTTGCTTCCTTGAACCTATTCAATTGCAAATTGACAATCGCCATGTTCAATACGTTAAAGGGGCTTGGTTTCAACTCCTGCAATTTCATATACCATTGCAATATTTTGGTCCAGTCGGTCGTCTCGAACGTTTTCGCCTTTATATGCTCATGGGCAATTGCCGCTTCAAAATGATAGATCGACACGTCTTCGTAATAGGTGGCCTTATTCATAGCTTGATTCGCTATTTCTATCAGTGGCCTGTGCCATTTACTTCGGTCTTGTTGTCGAATGTCTACCATTTCATTTTCGCTGTTGGTTTTACCAGGGAGTCGTGAAGCATGAAAACAGATCAAAGCGAAAAGGGCATATAGGCCACCCGTTCTGAATTGTTCTTTTTTAAGCAATATCTTGCACAACCTAATCGCTTCTCCACATAGGTCTTCACGAATCAAATTTTTGGAATTTGTGGAATGGAACCCTTCATTAAAGGTCAGATAAATAACCTGCATCACCCTATCCAGCCTATTTTCCAATTCTTTCGGAGGTGGAAAGTCGAACTGTATGTTCTTTTCAATTATGGTTTTTCTCGCTCTTTGTAGTCTTTTGGTTATAGTGTCCTCTTTGGTCAAGAGTGCGGCGGCTATTTCCTTTGTGCTGAAACCTGAAATAGTTTTCAGTGAAAATGCCAATTGTTCATTTGGTTTTAGGCTTGGGTGACAGGCCACGAAAATCATTCGAAGTTGACTATCTTCAATTTCATGGTCAAGAAAAAGCTCTTTAAGTTGAAGAGTGGCTGCGCCGGAAGATATTTTTTCAAAGCGGTCCTTTTCCGCCCTAATACTTCGAAGTAGGTCAATAGTTCGGTTTTTGGCAACCTTGGTCAACCATGCTTCTGGATTGTCAGGAAGTTGTTTCCGCCATTGCAATGTAGCCTTAACGAAGGTATCTTGAACCGCGTCTTCAATAATCTCGATATGGGACAGCCCAAAAAAACGGATTAAAATGGCGACCATCTTTCCATAGTGGTGCCTGAAAAGATGGTCGACAATCTTTTGTTCCATTACCTATCGAATACCATTATTTCGCGAATTTCTACGGTACCCCCCAAATCGTAATCAGGATAATCTTCGGCAATTTTAACAACGGCATCGGCATTTTCGGCCGAAACGATATAATAGCCCCCGACCAACTCCTTACCTTCAACAAAAGGGCCGTCGGTAATCGTCCTGTCCGGACCCGTAACCCTCTTCACCACGGGTACCAAGGCATTTCCTCCTTTAAGAATGCCCTGGGATTCCATTTTGTCGTTCCAGGAAAACCAATTTCCCATTCGATCCTGCAATTGTTCCGGAGACAATCCTAATTCCTGATAATCGGCTCCGATAAAAATCATCATAAAATCCTTCATTTTCTAAATTATTTAAGATTAATAAATATGTTCGTTTCCATGACGTAACTAAAAACGAATTCCAGGACACTTTTGTACTTTTTTTATCTTTTTCCTTATTCCACGATTATTTCCGGTATTTACACGCAAAGAAAGGATTATTTTTTAGCCATCCAATTTTATATGGCGACGTCAATGACTATTTTTGCAGTCCTTTATTACCAAATACAATATTAATGGCCCAATTTCATTCCCTCACGGTTAAGAACATCAGACAACTTACCCCCAATTCGGTGGCAATTTCCTTTGCCGTCCCCAAAGAATTATTGCAGACCTTCGATTTTATTCCCGGGCAGTACATCACCATAAAAAAGGAAATCAAGGGAAAAGAGCTTCGCAGGGCGTATTCCATCAGTTCTTTACCAAAGAGTGACACCATAACCATCGGGGTCAAAAAAGTAGATAAGGGCGGATTCTCGGATTATGCAAATACAAAACTAAAGGTGGGTGATATACTTGAGGTCATGCCGCCCGAGGGCCGTTTTGTCTTTAGTCCGAACCCGAACCCGAAGAAAATGGCCGCCTTTGCTGCCGGAAGCGGTATTACACCGATTATGAGTATCGCCCGAAGCGTTTTGAAAAGCAATGCCACCAATCAATTCGTTTTGGTCTATGGCAACAAATCTACCGAAGAAACCATGTTCTATACAGATCTGGTCAAGTTGGAACTCGATTACCCGAATCGGTTTTTTGTGTATTTCACGAACAGTCAGACCCGTGAAAACGACTCGCTTTTTGGGCGAATAGACATGTCAACAGTAAATTATGCCCTCAAAAACAAGCATAAAAATGTTGATTTTGACGGTTATTACCTGTGTGGGCCCGAGGCCATGATCAATCTTGTATCGGATACTTTACGCGAAAATGGTGTTCCATCCGATAAGATCCATTTCGAACTGTTTACGACCACAGAAATTTTAGACGAGCTTCCGGAGACATCAGATGGCAAGACGGCCGTTACCGTAGTCTTGGATGATGAAGAATTCGAACTCTCGATGAACAGGAACGAATTGGTACTCGACGCCGTACTCAAACAGAACATCGATGCCCCTTATTCATGTCAAGGAGGGGTCTGTAGTAGCTGTATCGCCCGTGTAACGGAAGGAAAGGTCGAAATGGTAAAAAACCAGATACTGACGGATGGCGAAATTGCCGAAGGCCTAGTGTTGACCTGCCAGTCGCATCCGGTTACGGCTACCTTGAAAGTGGATTATGATGATGTGTGATGGATGGTCAAATCCTCTAATTTTCGGGCTGCATGGTCATAGCCTATGACGTAGGCCTTTTCGATACTCTTTTTGTCCAATACCCCAATTTTTTCCAATTCCTCCGGCTCAAAGACCAGATCGCACTGACTTATTTTATGACGGTTGATCGCATAGATCATCAATGAAGTCGTACGGGTCGCCAATTGAAGTGATGAATTAATCTCTTTTTTTTCAACCTGCTTAATGACGGAAACATTGCTCCCAACAACAAATTCGACCTTATTATTCAATGGTTCCAAAGGAAAATTATTCATAATGCCCCCATCGGCATAAAAGCAGTTATTGATTTCCAAAGGACTAAAAACAGGTGGTAATGCCGCGGAAGCCAATAACGGCCTCAGCAATTCACCTTCGTAGAAAAATTCTTCCTCACCTTTCTGCATATTGGTCGCGACCACGAACAATTTACGTTGTAAAGCATCGAAACGCTGTGGAAAGTATTTTTGAAAAATATTCATATACCGTTCGGTATCTACAAGGCCGGGTTTTACAATGGTAAAAAAATCGTACCTGAACAATGGCGTTTCCTTAAAAAACGATAGCATATCGGCAATCGGGGTTCGGTTCGCATATAACGCCCCGACCAAGGCCCCCACGCTACTGCCCGAAATGATCTGTGCGGAGATTCCATACTCCTCCAAGGCGCGAATTGCCCCAATATGGGCCATCCCCCGAACACCACCGCCCGAAAGTACCAAGCCGATTGATTTATCTTTTAAAAATGTGTCCATCTTTGACGTTACTTCCAGACAAAACTACTCCAATTTGTGAAGAATCTCGGTCAACATTTCGATTTGAAGTGCTCCGGTAAAAGGATTCTTGGCCACGCCATTACAGAGCACCAGATAAAAACCCAGTTTAGATGCTTTCCACTCCCTCATTACCTGCCTCCCCGACACGTCCACTTTATAGAAATGGGTGAAATGTCTTTTCGGATTTATTCCCATTCCGTTACAGATGGCCATGGCCCTTTTCAGGGCAAAATCGACCTCGACCTGATTTGAAAACCCATAACGTTTCAAAGTACTTATGCTATAATTAAGTTCTCGATGGGCCAAAGCCTCCTCGAACGCTTCCAAAACAGCGCTTAACCGCGAATCAAATCTTACTATGCCTGTCATTTCAAATGTTATTTTGGATTAACTGGACCAATTCATTCTTCGAGGAGACCCCGGATTTACGCCAAACGATTTCACCTTTTTTGAAGAGTATCAATGTAGGAACTCCCCTTACCTGAAAACGACCGGCGATATTCTGGTTCTTGTCGACATCGATCTTGATTATCCGAGCCTTGCCGTCGATCTCTTCGGAGACTTCCCTTAATATCGGACTCTGCATTTTACACGGCCCGCACCAATCGGCATAGAAATCGATCAATACCGGTTTTTCCGAACTTATAAGCTTTTCAAAATTTCCCTTCATTTTTTCCTATTGATTATTATCTCGTACTTGTTTTAGCAATTCTTTTTGTTTATCCGTCAGTTTGGCCGGAAGTTTTACATTAAGTGTTACGAACAGGTCGCCGAATTGGCCCGATTTGCCATAAACGGGCATGCCTTTGCCTTTTAATCTCACTTTCTTGCCGTTCTGCGAGCTTTCAGGAATAGTAATATTGACCTTTCCGGAAAGTGTGACTACTTCCTGCTTTCCTCCCAACATAACCTTGAAAACATCCATGGGCACCTCCATATACAGGTCATTCCCTTTTCGTTTGAATATGGGATGGGGAGTTACCCGAACATTGACATAAAGGTCTCCCGATTTTCCACCGGAACCTTTTTGGCCCTTGCCTTTGGCCCGCAACTGTAGCCCTGAATAGGCCCCTGGTTTTATCTTCAATTTGATCTTATCGCCATCAACGTCCAAAATACGTTCGGTACCATGATAGGCCTCTACCAAACCAATGGCTACTTCCCCGGATACATCGGCCCCTGGGAAATCGTAGGTAGTACGGCTTCTGCCATGACCTTGTCCGCCTCCAAAAAAAGCCTCGAAGAAATCTGAAAAACCGCCACTGCCCCCAAAACCATCGAAATTACCCGAAGGCTCGTATTGATGGTGCCCCTGACTTTGGTATTGGCGATACTGTTTTCGTTGATTCACAAAGTCGTTGTAACTGGCACCGGATTGCTGAAACTGTTCCCAATCTGAGCCCAGTTCGTCATATTGTTTACGCTTTTCGGCATTGCCCAAAACCTGATAGGCTTCGGAAATTTCCTTGAACTTTTCCTCCGAAGCCTTATCGCCTTTGGTCTTATCAGGATGATATTGTGTAGCCAGTTTGCGATAGGCTTTTTTGATTTCCTTCTCGTTGGCGTTTTTCTCGACTCCCAATATGTTATAATAGTCCCTGAATTTCATTTCTTTCATCAACAATAGTATGCTTCAAAATATGATAATGTGTCAAGTAACCGATACAAATTCCATTTACCATGTGTTCTACAAGTATAGCAAAGATTCAAAACTGGTACACTGATAAGGGTCATATGCGTCTCACTTGTATGCAATATTTTTAGTCTTCATTATAGTTATTCATCCAATTGATTAAAAAAGGAGGCTTTCGCCTCCTTTTCGATTATGAATCCATTCCGAAGGCGTAATAATATTTATCGGGCGACCCTTCATAGACTCCTTCCAGCATCACTCCGCCGTTCTTGTCTTCGAGGGCTTTCGCCACATCTTCTACATCTGTTACCTTTTTACCATCGATATGGGTGATTATAAAACCTTCGCGCATCTGGGTCTCTTTTCTTATTTTTCCGGAATATAATCGAACAACCCGTACGCCGCCATCGACACCCAGTTTCTTGGCCATACTGGACTCCAACGTTTCAAAGTCCGCACCTAAAAGATTCAAGACTTCTTTCTTTTCGCGCTTCGTAATCTCAGTAGTGCCTTTGACATTCTCCAAGGTTACCTTGAATTCCTTTTCACTGCCGTTACGTCTTACGGTCACATCGACTTTGTCACCAGGTCTCTTGCTTGCTATTATTTCTTGCAATCTTGGCGAGGTGCTCACCAAAACGTCGTCGACTTTTGTAATGATATCGCCCGGTTCGATACCTGCCTTGTCGGCGGCGCTATTTTCACCGACATTCTCTACCCAAACACCTTTTGTGAAATCAACATCTTTTTCATGGGCCAAGCTGCCATCCATCGTACGAATGGTCACACCCAACATGCCACGTTGTACACTGCCATATTTAAGCAGGTCTTCGACCACTTTGGTAACGATATTGCTCGGTACCGCAAAACCATAGCCCGTATACGTTCCGGTTCTACTGGCAATCGCCGTATTGATTCCTACAAGATTTCCTTGCAAGTTGACCAAAGCCCCGCCGCTATTACCAGGGTTGATCGCCGCATCGGTCTGGATAAAGCTTTCGACCGCAAATTTCTCCTTATTTATATTGATGCTTCGTGCCTTTGCGCTAACGATTCCCGCGGTTACGGTAGAATTCAACCCCATTGGATTTCCTACCGCCAACACCCATTCACCAACTTCGACGTCATCTGAATTGACCAAGGCCATTGTTTTCAAATTATCCGCCTTTATCTGCAACAAGGCCAAATCTGTCGTAGGGTCCGTGCCAATGACCGTAGCCTTGTACGACTCATTGTTATACAATGTCACTTCAACCTCATCGGCATTATTGATAACATGGTTGTTGGTGACGATATAACCCTTTTCGTTGATGATGACGCCAGACCCCGTACCTATCATCGGCTGTTGCAACATGCCGCCTTCGGGCATCTGATTTTTGAACATGTCGCCAAAAAACTCCCGAAAAGGGTCGGGTAACTGTCTTGGGCTATCCATTTCAGAATGAACCCTTGTTTGGGTCGATTTGATATGTACCACCGCGTCCAATACTTTTTCGCTCGTCTCCGTAAAATCGAGAGGGGTGATATTGCCTTCGTCATCCGCAGTATAAAGTACGTGCTGCCCGTTCAGGCCGCTTACCTGTTTAATTGTAATGGGGTCTTCTTTACTCAAATGGTATCCTCCTATGACCCCGAAACTTACCACAAGTGCGATAAGTGCCGATAAGAAATATACCTTCCATCCTTTTTGTGCATTCATTTTACTTGTCATTTTTTAACGTTTATTAAATATTACTATGCGAAACATTTGAATCCTTGAAATCAAAACTGAAAAAATGTCGCTTAAAGCCGACAAAATGTCATTTTCTTTCGCTGGATCTGTTGGCGGTCGGTCTATGCTTCCCTTTTTCGGTCCTTCCAATAATCGGGCATGGGAAAAGGGTTGTTTAAGCCTTCATCTTGCAACACCGTTTTGGTGGTCAACTACAAAAAAACAAGATATACGGCCAACCATTACGATAGACCATATGCCGACTTTCCCGTACGTTAAAGAACTTTGATTTCGCACTTAATCGGACAAACCTTATGCCAATAAGAGAATGGAAAATGCTAAAATTATTTTAAAATTAGTGCACCAAAATTAGACCGGTCGGTTTGGGCCATACCAAATTAGCCCATTGAAGATTCGAGTCGATGCAGTTCATCGATAAATCCACTGGAATAAACCGTTTATGGGATAATAATACATCAAAGTTAAAAACCTAAAACCGACCTTGAGGTCTGTTCATTGATTTACCGAAAAGCGTTAAATTCTTGGTGAAGTGTAATTAAAAAAGTCGGCGAACGACCAAATACCGAAGCCTTTTTTATCGTAAGTTTACATTGCATCGTCGATTGATGGAAACAAAGCACGAACATACTACGGCCATTTTGGTCTTCGCTAATTCTTCAAGCGAAGAAACGAAGTATAAAGCCATCAAATACGGAAGCCGACTTTTCGATGCGCTTACCGCCAATACCCTGAAAACGGTCAAAATGACCGGAATCCCCTTTTTTCACTTCACGGAGACCGAGCAGCAAGGAGATTCCTTTGGCGAACGTTTTGCAAATGCCATACAATATGTCTTCGAGCGGGGTTATGAAAATATCATTACTGTCGGCAACGATAGCCCGCACATGGCCAAAGCCCATCTTAAAACCGCATTGACCGCCTTGGAAACCAAAAAGGCGATTATCGGTCCTTCTGCGGACGGCGGATTCTATTTGATGGGACTGCACCGTTCCGATTTCAAAAAATCAGTTTTTGAAGTGCTTTCATGGCAGACTTCCGGATTAAGGGAGGAAATCGTCAACTTTCTATCCAGTAACGGAAAGGAAATCGCAATGCTTCCCGTCCTATTTGATATCGATACCATTTCGGATGCAAGAATAATCGCAAAGCACGTTGCAGGAATCGCGGAGAACGTACTGCATATTATTCGATTGATCATTTCCTCCAATCACAGAGCAAAAACTCCTCCGTCCTCTTATATCGAGACCCTTTACAGCCAAAACTTTTTCAACAAAGGGTCGCCCTTTCCCTCTTTTTAGTAATCACTTTTTCCCTTTTAAGAATTCTCATGGAATCGTGGCCCCTGGGCCTTGGTTTCCCAATTAATCAATTATTAAATAACAACACATGGCAAATACATATTACGATGCGGCCGATTTGCGCAAATTCGGTAAGATTACGGAATGGAGCGAAGAGCTCGGCACTAAATTTTTCGACTATTACGGAAAGGTCTTTGAAGAAGGTGCGCTTTCCGCCCGGGAAAAATCATTGATCGCCCTGGCGGTGGCCCATGTGGTCAAATGCCCCTATTGTATCGATGCCTACACCAAGGACGGGCTTGAAAAGGGCATCACCAAAGAAGAAATGATGGAAGCCGTTCATGCCGGGGCCGCAATCGAAAGCGGAGCTACCTTGGTACACGGGGTACAAATGATGAACAAGTATAATAAGTTAAGTATGTGATGAAGTACAAAGTGCTAGGTACGAAATACGAAGTTTGACAAAAGTGTCTTCGTACTTCGTATTTCAAACTTCGTACCTATTTCAGGTACCTTAGTCCCTTTATATCATATGCTTGTTAATCGATAACAAGCAAATTTTAGATAACATCAGATGGCTACAAAATCGTTAAAAGCTAGGCACGAAGTGCTCGCCCAAAAAAACAAACAGCTCGAAATACTGAACGGAGGTCTTTTTGCCGATGGCGAACTGCCCTATTTCAAGGATAAAATCGCCAATATTGGCCGATTCCCATTGCGGCCTAAGAAACTGGAAATACTACAAATCAATGTAGGTTACATGTGCAATCAGGTGTGTGAGCACTGCCATGTCGATGCGGGTCCCGATCGAAAAGAAATCATGACACGCGAAACGATGCAACTTTGTTTGGAGGTCATCAAAAATACCGGGGCGCATACGTTGGACCTAACGGGCGGCGCACCGGAAATGAATCCCGATTTTCGTTGGTTTGTCGAAGAATCGGCCAAAGCGGGCATCCAGGATTTTATCGTACGTTCGAACCTGACCATCATCCGGGCGAACAAAAAATACCACGATTTGCCCGAATTCTTTAAGAAACACAATGTTCATGTCATTTCCTCGATGCCCCATTATACCCGTGGAAAAACGGACAAACAACGTGGTGACGGTGTTTTCGACAAATCGATAAAGGCCCTGCAAGAATTGAACGCCGTGGGTTATGGTATGCCCGACAGTCCTTTGCGGTTAGACTTGGTCTATAATCCTTCCGGCGCTTATTTACCGGGAGACCAAACTGCTATGGAAAAAGACTTCAAAAAAGCCTTAAAAGAAGATTTCGATATTCGGTTCCACAACCTTTTTGCCATTACCAATTTGCCTATTGCCCGGTTTTTGGATTATTTGATCGCTTCGGAAAATTATGAGGACTATATGTACGCCCTTGTGGATGCCTACAACCCGGCGGCCGTCGAAAACGTGATGTGCACCAATACCATTTCGGTCAGTTGGGACGGTTGGCTGTACGATTGCGATTTCAACCAGATGCTCGATTTGAAAGTGGCCAGCAAGGTCAAGCACATCAAAGACTATAATGAGGCTATATTGAATGACAGAAACATCATTATTTCTCAACATTGTTACGGTTGTACCGCAGGTGCGGGAAGCAGTTGTCAAGGTACCGTGGCTTAATCCTAGACTCCCTCTTTTTTACTGCTTTTTGTATTAAAATGCATTTCTGCAAAGATAAAATCGCGATACCAGACCAACCAACAGGTCGGTTGCATCTTCTTCGAATACCCCATTTTCAAATTTCACTGCATTTCATCGAAAAATAGTACCAAATAGCGCCAATCGCCCAACAAATTTAACTTTACGGAGTTTATGTAACAGACCAAATGGTCTTTAATTAACCAAAACCCCGAATCTTATGGAAAAAAACTTAAAACGATTGGCAACAATGCAGCGCATGGAGGTCAAAGGCCTTGAATTATTCTATTCAAAGGGATACAGTAACACCAGTGTCGATGATATCTTAAAAGAACTCTCGCTTTCGAAAGGCGCTTTCTATTACCACTACGAATCAAAAGAGGATTTCTTCATCCAGATTATTCAAAACCTATTGGTGCGCAAAGTGTATAGCATGTTGATCGAACCTATAGAAGGCCATGAAAATCCGTTGCAATTGATAACCAATTGTTTTGACGAGGCGCTGGAATGTGCCGTTCACAATGAAATGGACTATGGTTTTTTGTTAAGTAACTTTCTGAACGAGTTCAACGGAAGAAATCCGAGAATAATGGCTCCTCTAAACGATATTCTTAAGGTTTGGGAAGTGAACTTGGTATCCGCCATCCAACGTGGTAAGTTCAATGGTTATATCGACAGGCATGTCGATAGCGAAGGGGCAGCCGTTTATTTGATGAGTTCCTTTATAGGAATTCGCACCTTAATGGTCGAATCGGCGCCCAGTGCCAGAAAGTATCGCTTTATGGCCCAATTGCGCCAATACTTTAAATCCATTGAGGCCAGCCCCACTTCCGTGTAGGATATAATCAAGGTTTCCCAAGAATTTCACTAACCTTGTCAACTATTTGTACGGGACGAATTGTCCCCATCACTCGCTCATAACCTGATGGGGCTTTGTTGCCATATATCGATGTGGGTATCAGCGGGAACTGCTCCCTATCCGCCAAAAGCGCATTGTTGGCATCCTGCCCAAATGGATAGAACCCCGCGTATGGATGTGTCACTCCCCACAGAGTCAAAACAGGAATACCGTACATAGCGGCAAGATGGCCGTTGGCACTATCCATGGATATCATCAGGTCCAAATTGGAAATCAAGGCCAATTCTTCCTGAAACGAAAGTTTTCCTGCAATATTCAAGCAATTATCATACGCTTCGGCCAACCTACCAAGTTGCTTAAGTTCCGCTTCCCCTCCGCCAAATAACAATATTTGATAGTCCGAAGTCGCATTTAAACCACTAATGGCCTCTTCCATAAAATCCAAGGGATACATTTTTCCAACATGCGCGGCGAACGGGGCGATACCGATCCACTTTTTCGTACTCCGGCCGACCAAGGCCAGAATTCGATTCGATAATTTCTCTTTTTTGAGCAATGGTGCTTGTGAAAGGTCCACAGGGAAACCCATTCGCATAAAAACATCGGCGTATCGTTCATGGGTCGTCTTTAAGGGCTTAAAGACCTTGTTCTTCGACGCTGTTAGTGCCTTTTTCGCTTCCCTTCCCTTGTCCAATTGGTGAAATGGGATTCCGCCAAGTCGAAAATAGCTTTTAAGTATATTACTGCGCAATACATTATGCAGGTCGGCAACGGCATCAATATCAAGTGCTTTCAATTCTTTATACAGTTTCCAAAGGCCCAACGGGCCTTTATGTTTCCCTTTAACGTCGGCCGTATAAACGTTGGTATTGTTTAGTTGGGAAAACATTGTATGAAAATACTGTCTTGTCAGTATGGTAATCTTTAAACGGGGATGTTGTTTTTCGAGGGCCGTCAGTACGGGAACGGTCATTGCCACATCACCCATTGCCGAAAGACGGATGACGAGGATATGTTTCGCACGTTGTTCACTTGGTGCCACGAAGGACGGGGTTTAATTCCTCATCATTGTACATCTTCATTTGTTTATAGACCTTCATATACTTTTTGCCCGCTTCGATATCCAACAAAAGTTGGTCAATGGCCGACGAAAGGTCTTTTTGCTGCTCTAAAAGCACATCCAACTTTTCACGGCACTTTGACATATGTTCGGGCGTGGCATCTTCTCGGTTGGATTCTTCGCGCATATGATAGATTTTTAACGCCAAAATGGACAACCTGTCAATCGCCCAAGCCGGACTTTCAGTATTGATAGTGGCATTTTCCTTGATTTCTACCGATTGGTATTTATTCAAAAAATAGCTGTCTATGTATTCGACCAAATCGGTACGATCCTGGTTGCTTGCATCGATCTTGCGTTTAAGGGCCAACGCATCGTCCGGTTTGATTTCAGGGTCTCTTATGATATCTTCATAATGCCATTGCACGGTATCGATCCAGTTTTTTCGATACAGGAGATGGGCAATGTCGTTTTTAGGATATGGGTTCAAAAATTCTTGATCAACGTCGTCTTTTTCGTGATATTTCCTGATACTTTCTTCAAAAATGTCAAATGCTAACTTACTGAACATGCGTACTGAATTTTGGCAAAGATACCTCTTATTTACTCGATAATCGAGATTTAAGTACTTCGACGCTTACGTCGAAATCCAAAAACAAGGTTTTCTTCAATACCTCGGCCCCGATAGTTCTCGGGGTGCCCCGAGGTAGTTTACTAGACCAGAATATCGAATATGAAGATTAAGAATGGCACCAAAATAGATGCCATAAGTACAACTTCCTTTAAATTCTGTCTATGTATCGTTTCCACATAATTCGTAAAAAAAATGGCCGCAGGGAAAAAAGTCACCATCAACGGGTTCGATCCGGGCGAAACAACAAGCATCTTCATGAGAATCCCCAAAAGGAACGACAAAACCGCCAACCTCATGGTCACAATCTTACCAAGACCCGTTTTGCCAAGCTTTAGAAAAGAAATAATCATAGCGATCAAAACCATTAAAATGTAGACAATCAATTTGGTGCTATTTCCCCAGTCCAAAAAGTAGGATAAGTCGAATTTCAGTTCAAAGCTATAGTGTTCTTGAAAAAAGACGGTATTATCAACTAGGGTCAACATACCGAAACCGATCATAAAAAAAGCAACCATGCTGGAAAATGGCACCAGCCAATTCCTGACATTTTTGGGTTCATAAATGTAAATAGCGGCGAAAACAAGCAAAAGAAATAGCAAGGACCATTCATAAAATAGGCTCGATATCAATATCCACAACGTGGCATCGAATATTTTGGGCTTTATATTTTTCAAGGAACGCAGACTGATCAATCTTCTTGTTGCGAGCAAAATAAAGAAACTGCAAAATATGGCGTTATCATCGGCAAAGGTATCTGTGAACACCAGCATCAATAACCCATAGAATAGCATTGCAAACGAGTTCGGGCCGGTCATCTTGTTCCGTTTTGCAATGAAGTTTACCAAGAAAACACTGAAAAGAAGTACGCCCAGCACCAAGGTCTTAAAGGGTAATTGTTGAGGGGAAAACTTGTTCTCCAAGCCAACAAATTGTACGATCCAGTATAAAACGAACAGAAAAGTCAGAACGATAATATGATTTATAGGCTTTGTTTTGCCGAAAATGCTTGATATCATCTGAGGATTTTATACTTTTGTTGCACAAATATAACCAAGTTGTAATAGTCAAAGTCTGTTATAAATCAATTTATAACCTGGGCTAATTTAAATCAAAAGCTATGTGGCGTTCTTTTTTTGAAGGTATCGAGGATTTATTCGTTAATGTACTCTTCGCTCCCTATGATTTTTTCAGGTTTATGGAGAATTGGTGGGCATCGAACATCGTCAATTGGATACTGTTTATCATCTGTTGTGTGGCTTTTGTTTACTGGATGCTACAATTGAAAGCCTACGACGACAACGACGAAGAGGACAAGTCGATTACGGCACATTCTTATCTCTAACGGCCTCGTCTTAAGTCACTTATTTAGGAGGGAAGCCTGAAATCCAAATTTAGCGACTTCTAGGAATAGGGGCTATAGGTCAAAACCGATATCGGAACGAAAGTTCATGCCATCAAAATGTAACTTTCCTATGTTTCGATAGGAATTTTCAAGTGCTTTTTTAAAGTCATCTCCAAAGGAAGTGATGGCCATAACACGGCCACCGTTCGTAACGACTTTTTCGCCATCAATTCGAGTCCCCGCATGGAAGACCTGTGAATCGGATATTTCGTCGAGCCCCTTAATTTCCTTGCCTTTTTCGTAAGATTCGGGATACCCCCCGGAAACCAACATGACCGTCGATGCTGAACGATCATCTAGTTTAAGGTCAATATCATCAAGGCGCTGATTCGCAACCGCCTGAAAAATCTCTACAAAATCGTTCTTAATCCTGGGTATTACCACTTCGGTCTCAGGGTCGCCCATACGTACATTGTATTCTATGACAAAGGGATCGTCGCCCACTTTTATCAACCCGATGAAAATAAATCCCTTGTAAGGCAAATTATCCATTTTAAGCCCCTCTATGGTCGGTTTTACGATTCGCTGGTGTATCTTTTCCATAAGAACTTTATCTGCAAAAGGAACAGGGGATATAGCCCCCATACCACCCGTATTGAGCCCCGTATCACCTTCGCCGATCCGTTTATAGTCTTTTGCAGTAGGTAAAATTTTATATCCTTTACCATCGGTAAGTACAAAAACGCTTAGTTCGATTCCCGAAAGAAACTCCTCGATGACAACCGTTGTACTTGCCTCGCCAAACTTTGAATCAAGTAACATGGATCGAAGTTCACTTTTGGCCTCGTTCAGATCATTGAGAATCAAGACGCCTTTTCCGGCCGCCAATCCATCGGCCTTGAGCACATAAGGCGTATTCAATGTCTCAAGAAAAGCTTCCCCTTCGGTAATAGTGGTGGCGGTGAAGCTTTGATACGCTGCTGTAGGGATATTATGACGCAACATGAACTCTTTAGCAAATTGTTTGCTGCCCTCCAGCGACGCTGCCGCCTTTTGGGGCCCGATAACGGCAATGTTCTTTAGTTTGCCGTCATTTAGAAAATAATCATGTATTCCTTTTACCAAAGGATCCTCCGGGCCGACGACGACCATTTCTATTTGATTTTCGAGTACAGCTTCCTTTATTCCCTCGAAATCATTCACACCTATCGGTATATTGTTAGCTATTAAGGCAGTTCCCGCATTTCCCGGAGCTACGTACAATTTAGAAATATGCTTGCTTTGGCTAAGTTTCCAAGCAAGGGTATGTTCCCTTCCTCCAGAACCTAAAACTAAAATGTTCATGTCAAATATTTTGCGTAAAAATAGACATGTTCGCTTCAAAAACAACGTGAATTTTGCAAAACACCAATACTTCTTTAAACGATGCCACTATTAATTCAAAGTTGGCTGAAATTGTTTTATTCCATAAGGCTTTTCTAAACCAGTAGTCAAGTCGCCTACCTCATCCGAGACAACCCATGGAAACCGAGAACCTCGTCATTGAGTCAGTAGGCCACTGCTTGTGAAGTCATCAAACATATATAATACACTTCATCGATAAGATGTAGCAATTATCGGTCATAACGCACCATACTAGATCTGTTTTATATAATCGTATACGATTTTGGTTTGTTTTTTAAGAAAAAACTTAACGAATTATAGTAAATTCAGTACCCATGTTTGCTTTTTGGTTTTTTGGATATTATCGCTAAAACAGAGGGAAGAAAATTATGGCCGGCCAAAACTCAAATCATTGTCCGTTAAACTCTATCCGATGGAACTTTACAAAGCACTAGATTATGATTGCCATAAGAAAAACGTGTTACCGCATCAGTGTGTGTAAGCTCAAACAAATCAATAAAATTCTCGATGTTCTTTCTGATGTAACTCATTAATAGGCAGTGTCTTAAAATAATCGTATACGATTTTAAGACCTTCAGAACGACTAACTTTGGGTTCCCAACCCAAAATTTCCTTGGCCCTAGTTATATCGGGCTGTCTTTGTAACGGATCATCTTGGGGTAACGGCTTATAAATAATTTTTTGCTGCGTCCCCGTAAGTTTGATTATCTCCTCGGCAAACTCCTTTATAGTGGTCTCATGTGGATTTCCGATATTTATTGGGTCAGTATAATCACTAAGCAACAATCGGTATATCCCCTCGACCTGATCATCGATATAACAAAAAGATCTTGTTTGCGAACCATCGCCAAACACGGTAAGATCTTCCCCACGTAACGCCTGTCCCATAAAAGCCGGGACAACACGTCCATCATTTAATCGCATTCGTGAACCATAAGTGTTGAAAATACGCACAATTCGGGTATCAAGACCGTGAAAACGATGATAGGCCATGGTAATCGACTCCATAAAGCGTTTGGCCTCGTCATAAACACCTCTTGGTCCAACAGGACTTACATTGCCATAATAATCCTCATTTTGTGGATGAACCAAAGGATCGCCATAAACCTCCGATGTGGACGCAACCAGGATTGTCGCATTCTTTTCTTTCGCCAAGCCCAATAAATTAAGCGTTCCTAACGACCCTACCTTCAACGTTTCTATTGGAATTTTCAAATAATCAATCGGACTTGCGGGAGAGGCAAAATGCAATATGTAATCTAACTTTCCCGGTACTTGTACAAAGGTTGAAACATCATGATGATAGAACTCGAAATACTCCAGTGGAAAAAGATGCTCGATATTCCTTAAGTCTCCGGTAATCAAATTATCCATCCCAATCACATGGAATCCCTCCGCTATGAAACGATCACACAAGTGGGAACCCAAAAATCCCGCTGCCCCAGTAATAAGAACTCTCTTCATTATACTTTTTCTTCTTTGCGATGTTCGATATCCATTTTGCGTGCTTTCTTTTTCTTCCCATTGGAATCTTCGACCTTGGCCTTAATCCTGTTCACCTGTCTTTTTAGAATAATTTTTTGTTTTAGAGTCGCAAAACTATAATTGTATTTGAAAAAAATATATCCAAGAGCCACTACCACCGTGACCAGCATAATGACCATTCCCAAGTTCTTTGCCGTGCTTCCTAATACGATGAACAGCATCACAAAAAGTAAGTTGAAACACCCTATTATAAAACTCGCCTGTCTATGTGATAGCCCCCAATAATCAATTAGTACATGGTGCGTATGGTTACGATCGGGAGAAAACGGGGCCTTTTTGTTCGCAATGCGAATGGCGAACACGCGTGCGGTATCGAACAAGGGTACGATAAGAATGCTTATGGCAATAAGTGGCGCATTCTCCAGCAAAAATGGCAATTCGGTATAAACATGCGGCCTTAATGCCAAAAATTTTAGAGTTAAAATACTAATTACGAAACCGACTATCAGTGACCCTGTGTCGCCCATGAATATTTTTTTGTCAGATGATAGATTAAACCCCAGAAATGCCATCAGACACGCGTTCATTGTAATACTAACCAGGGCAAAAAAGTATTCCTTTGTCAAGTAAAAAATCGTGGTATAAATAACCATAATAACAATGCCAACCACCGAAGCCAATCCATCGATTCCATCGATGAGGTTGTATGAGTTAATAATGGTCAACATCATAAAACCTCCAATAATCAGAAAAAGATAGTATGGAATCTCGTTAATATTCAAAAAACCGTTGAGGGAGTGTATCGTAAAACTAGGATTTGCCAAAATAAAAGCTATCGCCAGAACCTGTGCCATAAGCTTGGCCCCTGGCGAGATTACTACCAGATCATCTTTGAGCCCAACTATAAAAAGTATCGTAAGGCCCGGAATAATATACATTCCCTCATTTAGGGTGGTCCATCCCTTGATAAAAAAAAAGGCAAATATCAATGTGTAAAAAAAGGAAACCCCACCTAGGGTAGGTGTTCGACTCCTGTGAGAGCTTCTATGGTTTGGGCTGTCCATAAGACGACGGTATTCAACTACCCCAATTATTTTCGGAATGGTCAAATAGGTCAATAGAAAAGAGCCTATAAAAATCGATACCGCCGTTTCTAAAAAATTCATTCCTCTAAATTACCTATCCCAATATAAAAATTATTACAAATCCATATAACACACCTTGCATTCGTAAATTTAACACCCCTACACCTATCTACCTAATAATCACCATAAATACTACAATTCAAAATACTATACTTTTCGGTATTTAAATCATTATGTATTTATCTTAAAGCATTGTTCGAGCGTGTAAAATGCCAAAACTGTGCTTCAAGACGGTCTAAAAGATTTCGTTTTTCAAAGTTGTTCTTATAGTAAGCAAGCGCATTGTATTGCATCTCTATTCGTTCTCTTTCACTTGTTTTCATCAGAGCCATAATCTTTTCGGCTAAAGACGAATAATCTCCCGCTGCTACAGCATAACCACTTTTACTTTCATTGATCATCCTATTGGCCTCACCATTGATCATTCCCAGAATAATCTTACCCGATGCCATATAGGCCTGTACCTTGGCCGGAACGGTCAAGCGAAAAATAGGTTCATCTTTCAAAGTCACCAACATGGTATCTGCCTTTTCAAAGAACAAGGGCATGGATTTCAATGGATGCCGACCAAGTAAATGAATATTCCCTAATTTCCGAATGTTAATTTCATTCTGTAACCAATCGTATTTTCTGCCATCCCCAACAACCACAAAATTGATGTCCTCACCCTGCAAGGCTTCTGCAGTAGCCGCGATCGATTCAAAATCCTGCGCATCACCAATATTGCCAGCGAACATAACGTTAAACCCCTTAGGAAGTTCAGGCACTTTATATGTCACATGTTCATCACTTGTAAACGTATCTTCAGCCCAGTTTGGAAAATACCCAATTTTAGAGGAATCATTGATTTTCGCTTCCACCGAAGCGAAAAAAGAGCGTGAGCTGACCAAAACCTTATCCGATTTGTTATAGATATACCTAACGACTTTATGCAGCATTGAATATACTTGCTTGTTCCTGATATTCGTAGTGGCCGCCACACTTTCGGGCCAAAGATCCAAAACCCATATGACCAATGGGATTTTAAACCTTTGTTTTATCCAGATTGCGGGTAAGGCCGAGGTCAGGGGAGACGTTAGGTGGGAAAAAACAATGTCGTACCCTTTATTGATTCGAAATAACGATGTGAAGTGGGCAAAAAATATAAAGGAGAGGTAATTCAAAATCAAAGAAATAGCACCACCTTTACCACGCGGTATAATGGGGCATCGAATTATTTTTACCCCTTTGACCATCTCCTTACGCTTCGAAAAAAAACCATACCCCTCGTAGAATTTACCTTTAGGGTAGTTGGGTTTCCCTGTAAGTATGGTTACCTCATGCCCTCTTTTGACGAAATCAAAGGCAACATCGTTTACCTTGAAATCCTCAGGCCAAAAGTATTGCGAGACGATCAATATCCTCATGGGCTTGATTTCATCCATTCTTAACAATTCTTTTTAAGATTTCGATTCCCAGAACCAAACGAATCTTCATTTTCTGCATGAAAGTATAGGGGCTTTTTTGTTCCGACATGGCATCGCCATCTTCATTTTGGGAAAAATTGGTTCCATGCCTTCTGAAGTAATGTAATTTTTGGGGGATAAAGATCGTCGTTCCATAAATTTCACCCATGAGGCCTAACCAAGTGTCGTGACTGACAATATTTTTTGGGAACGGGAGTGCCTTTTCCATTATGCTTCTGTGGAAGGCCATACAACACCCTAAATATGTGTTTTTGGCCCAGTTCTTCATAAAACCGCTTCCCGAATTGATTATGCCATAGAACGAATCGTTTATTATTTTAAGTTCGCCATCGGTTACCCAACAATCACAGACGACCAATTCATTTTCTTGTAGTGCCTCTAGTACAGTAGTTATTCTATCAGGGTGCCATACATCATCTTGATCGGCCAAAAATATGTAAGTCCCTGTTGCCATCTTCATTGCATTGCCAAAATTGCCAATATGACCTTTGTTTTTTGGACTGTTCAACTGGATCGTGATTCTAGGGTCGTTGAAGGATGAGATAATTTTAAGTGTATCATCGGTAGAATGGTCATCCGATATAATGACCTCGTCGTGGTCGGAGAGGTTCGTAAGAATCGAGTCGAGTTGTTCCTTTAAGAACGAAGCGCCATTATAGGTCGCCATGCATACCGAGATTCTTTTGCTCATGGAACTTTTTTAGTTTTTCAAAAATAACGAGTGTAATGAATAAAAAGGTCATCCCCATTGAATTCGTCAAATAGGGATTGAAAATAGATTGAAGATATACAAAGGCTATTCCGAACAAAAACGGTCTGGTATCGATAAAAGCCTCATGGTCGTTGTTTTCACAATAAATACGATAATTATAGGCCCTGAAAAAGATGTAGACCAATAGAAAAAGCCAGAAGGCCAGTCCTAACAGTCCCTGCTTATGGAACAATTCGAGATACATAATTTCCATATGTCCGGGCCTTATCGGAACCCCGACCCCATAACCATGCCCCACAAAAAAACTTATCGGATCGACCATCTCGGCCACTTGTTGTATTTGCACATAGCGAATATTGTCAGATACGCTCTTATTCCCCAATTGTTCCAAAGCTACTGGCACAAAAGCCAAGGCCCCGATTATAATGGCTGAAATTACCACAATGTTCAATAGACGATTTTGTCTCGCCACCAAAAACCGATAGACGATGTAGAAGAAGGTCATTCCAAAGATCAAAAGCATATAGGCCCTCACCAGAGTGAGCATGATCGCGACAAAGACCACCAGAATTTTTAGGGTATTTCGCTTGCTCTTTTGCGAAAAGAAATAAAAGAAATATCCTATGGCCACATAGGCGAAGCCTTTGTAAATCATGGCAATTTCTCCTCGAAACCCGAATTCGGCAAAATATTCCGGTTTCGATAGGGCCCGATAAATCGTTAAAAAAGGAATCAGCTTCAGGTTCAGGACTACTAAAAATATAAGGTAAGCGACCGCCATGAACAAGGCAGAGAACTTCAGCAATCGAACCACCCTTTCTGCTACGCGATAACTACTAATCATGATATCAAAAAAAGGTAGAATAAAGAAAAACGAGACCATCTTGGCATCATCCACTATTCGAGAATATTCCTCACTGTTCCAAAGCCCACGCACAGTTGCAATCGCAAAGACACAAACGAAAATCAACATTAACGAAACCGTGGTCTTCGTTATTTTCTTGCCCATCAATAACAAAAGTCCTAACCCGAACAGGCCTAAAATGAATAGATACATTCGAAGCGTCAAAGGTCCGAAAGTGGTAAGTCTTCCGGCACCGCCCAAAAAAAGTTCGAGCAAGAATACTGTAAAGAAAATCCCTGCAATGGACGCACTCCCCAATTTTATTTTTAACGGAATTTTCATGTTCACACCAACCATTCTTTAAATACCACCTTTAAAAAAAACAACGCCCTGAATTTAATGCCCAATTTTAATGCGCGGAGCAGGCAAACTATAAAATACTGCATCCCCGAAATGAACCCCGAACCTCCCGCTACATGGGCCCCTTTGCAAAAAATAATAAATCTTGACTTGATGCTTTGCAAATCATGGTCGTCACTCGAAGACAGGCTATGCCTATTATCCGCGGGAACGACATACATTTCACGATAGTGTTTCTCGACCCTTCCTAAAAATTCGTGGTCACTAAAATCAAGTTTTATTTCTTCGTTATAGTCCCCCACCGTTTCGAAGACTTCGGCTGATAATAACAATAAACTGTTGATAGGCCGTATTTTTTTTAAGAAAGCCTTTCCTTTCGGGATGTTTTCAAGTCGAAAACCTCTTTTAAACCGATACTTTGACGGGGAGATCAATCGACCGTCGTTACCAAACAAGGTAGTGGCGAAAATTTGAATTTCCCTTTTAATATTGATAGTGTCAAGGTACAATTGCAGCATGCCCGGTGCAATCTGGGTATCTTGATCCAAGAAAAGAATCCATTTCTTACTTCTTTCCTTCGCAAACCGAATAGCCGTATTATAGGCTTTTCCTATACCCGGATTGCCTGTATCCGAAATATAACGGACCTTAAATCCTTGAAGCTCAAAATCTAAGGGGCGCTCTTGTACCTCTGGACTATTGTCATAAACCAATAAATCGATCTTCTTATCCATTCGAGAGGTTCCGACCAATGTCTTAAAGGAATTACAATCTTCCAATACTGTTCGGTATAATACGAGAACGATAACAAAATCATCGAATGAGTAGGTACGCTTCTCAAGGTCGGTCATTCTAGGCACGAGCTAAATTTTTAGTCAGTAAAAGACTATTCCAAAGTGCAAAAAACAAGATACCATGGGCCCGGCTCAACGTACTTTCGGCAATCAGATTGGACGCAATAAGGAGGAGCAAAGCAAGATAAAGTAAATCTTTATTCTTAAAGCCAATGGAAAAATTGAAAAACAGCATATACAAAAACGCCAACAATACAACTATCCCTCCAGCTATCCATAAAAATGCATAGTAATTGTGCGGGTTAAGATTTTGGGTCTTCGTATCGAGGCTATATCCCGCTGTTTTATTCAAATTATCATAACAGCTATCCAATTGATCCTGGACATCGCCAAGGCCATGCCCAAAAACCGAAGATGAAGCTATAAGATCCGCGTTGCATTTATTGATCGCATAGCGGTCATCGTTATTGAACATCGTCGCGATATTATCTAGAATATATTGAGGATGTTCAAACTGTGTATACTCCTCATACGTTTGGGGATTAATCTCATGTGGGGATGTATTTAAAAATGAAAAAAGGCCGATACAAATCAAGAAAATCAAACTTGCGAATGCGACCCGTCCCTTTTTTGAGGGAATTTTATAAAAAATGTATCCGGGAACCAGTACAAGGAACAATAATAAATTGATAAGGGAATAATAATAGAACAATAATGCTATAAGCAAAATTAGAACGACGCCAAGTAAGATCTTTATGGACAATGTCATGTTTCTTCTGAAAAGGAAATATAAGACCATCAATATACACCAAAGAACGTTTTGGGAAGCATAGGTCTTATGGATGTAAAGCTTGCTCTCGACTTTCATGCGAGCATAATATAAAACCTCATAAAAAGAACCATTCCACAAGTCTTTCAATTGCGCAAAAAAGTTCCCGTCCTTCAATCCCTCAAAAAGTACTAGACCGGGTGTTGTAGTGACCTCAAAATCACTGGCATTGTTTGTCAGGTATTTAAATAGGTATCCGGCGAAGAGAAAATTGGCCATTATAAAAACTATGAACAAGATGTTGCGCCTTTTTATATCGATTTTCGGTGGGAAATAGAAAAATACCAGTGGCAAGACCACCAGTGGCAAGGCTTTTTGCAATTGTACTACAGCATTTTTCGTGTTTTCGGAATACAATACCGTAAAACCTAAAAGAAAATAAAAAGCAATATTTACGAGAAAGGGCTTCCATCCTATTTTTTTGCGATTCTTGGCAAAATCAGGATAATTGCAAACAATACAGCTCAGCGCAAATGCCATTATTGCAACGGACATTACCCCAAATGGCATTACTGGGAAAAAACAGAGCACTAACAATAAATAATAGGGGATTTTATCCCTCCACGCCATTGGAATGGTATTTCCTAAATTGGTCATCGGCCGCTTTGCGTTGGTGCATTTATAAAGCCCTTGAAAAAAAGAAACTCGGCTCTACTTCGTGTCTTTCTTTATAAATCGATTCAAATACCATCGGTCGAAAGATGGCGTTCAACATTTATTATGTTAATTTTAGGGCAATTTTACTTCTAAAACATGTTCAAAGATAAGACCCTTTTGATAACCGGAGGAACCGGATCTTTTGGAAATGCCGTCCTCAACCGCTTTTTGCAGACCGAAATCAAAGAAATACGCATCTTCAGCCGTGACGAAAAGAAACAGGACGATATGCGCAATCGGTTAAAGAGCAAGAAAGTAAAGTTCTACATCGGCGATGTACGCGACTACAATAGCATCGCAAATGCTATGAATGGTGTGGATTATGTCTTTCATGCCGCAGCGTTGAAGCAAGTGCCGTCTTGTGAATTCTTTCCTATTGAAGCAACAAAAACCAATGTTTTCGGCACCCAAAATACTATTGATGCGGCTGTGGCCAATAAGGTCAGGAAAATCATTTGCCTGAGCACCGACAAGGCTGCCTATCCAATAAATGCAATGGGCATTAGCAAGGCTTTAATGGAAAAGGTAGCGGTCGCCGCTTCAAGGAACATTCCCGAAGAAAGTACGACGGTCTGCCTGACACGATACGGAAATGTTATGGCATCCCGGGGATCGGTCATTCCCTTGTTCGTCAAACAAATCAAGGAAAATAGTCCGTTGACCATCACCGATCCCAAAATGACACGCTTTTTAATGTCGCTAGAAGATGCAGTAGATCTGGTGCTTTTCGCCTTCGAGAACGGCAATCAGGGCGATCTTTTTGTGAACAAGGCCCCTGCAAGTACCATCGGTGATTTGGCATTGGCTCTTAAAGACATCTTTGGTGTGAACAATGAGGTAAAGATTATAGGAACACGGCACGGAGAAAAACTTTATGAAACTTTGTGCACACGGGAGGAGATGCAAAAAGCGGAGGATATGGGTGAGTTTTACCGTATTCCAGCGGACAACCGCGACCTCAACTACAGTCGCTATTATTCGGAAGGAGAAACGGACATCAGTGAGATCGAGGATTACCACTCCCACAATACCGAACGTTTAGATGGCAATGGCATAAAGGCTTTGCTCAAAAATTTGGAATATATCAAGCAGGAACTTTAAGTGGAAAAGGCTCGAATAATAAATGGATCGGACCATGTCGATGAGCGGGGCACGTTGCGTTTTTTCAATAACTTTGATATGGGGCAGGTCGTTCGGTTTTATGAGATAGCTCCGAGTTCAACCGATATAATAAGGGCATGGCAGGCCCATAAGGAAGAAAAAAAATGGTTTTATTGCCATTCGGGAAGCTTTCTGCTCAACCTCGTTAAAATAGACGATTTTGAGAATCCTTCCATCGTCCTTCAATGCGAAAGTTTTACGTTGAACGAGGCCGATCCTTTTGTTTTGGAAGTTCCCGGAGGTTATGCCAATGGGTTCAAGGCGCAAGCTGAGGATTCAAGACTCATGGTGTTTTCGAACTTTTCGCTGAACGAATCACAAAAAGACGATTTTAGATATCCCACGGATCGATGGTCCGCACAATGGTAATTCAATGAAAAAACAAAAAATAGGTATCACAGGACAAAACGGATTTGTAGGCGACCACCTCTATCGAAGGCTTGCCCTTGACGAAAGTTTTGAGCTTATTCCTTTTGACCGAAACGCTTTTTCAAAAAGTTCGATTTTGGAAAATTTCGTTTCGCAGTGCGATGTCATCATGCATTTGGCCGCGATGAACCGTCATGAAGACCAAAATGTTATTTACAATACCAATATCGACTTGGTCTCGAAGTTAATATCAGCCTGTGAAAATAAAAATGTCAAACCGCACATCCTTTTTTCTTCCTCCACACAGGAGGAAAAGGACAATCTATACGGAAAATCAAAAAAAGAAGGGAAGGAAAAATTTATGGTTTGGGCCGCTTCCAATGGAGGTTCTTTTACTTCTCTAACAATACCCAATGTATTCGGTCCATTTGGCAAACCCAACTATAATTCCGTGGTGGCAACTTTTTGTCACAAGATTGCTCGTAATGAAGAAGCGACCATAATCAACGACGGGGAAATCGGACTCATCTATGTCAATGAGCTCGTACAGCATTTTATAGAAGTCATCAAAGGGAGTGCCGAGACCCGTTCTATAGGAAAGAATAGCTCTCAATTGGACATTCCTCCAAATTACCATAAAAAGGTATCGGAAATTTTGACGCTATTAAAAAACTATAAAATCGATTATATGGAGAATGGTGTATTCCCAAATTTAGAGCAACCTTTCGAAAAGGCTTTGTTCAATACCTTCCGATGTTATGTTCCTGAAACGCATTATCCGGTTAAATATACCAAACATACCGACCCGAGAGGGAGTTTTGTGGAAATCGCCCGAACACAAACGAGCGGACAATTCTCATTCTCGACCACCGTTCCTGGTATTACAAGGGGCAATCATTATCATACACGAAAGGCCGAGCGTTTTGCAGTCATCAGCGGAAAAGCCTTGATTCAATTGCGTAAAATTGGTACCGATGAAGTAATCGATTATTATCTCGATGGAAAAGAACCCGCTTATGTCGATATGCCCATTTGGTATACCCATAACATCAAAAACATTGGAGAAGAGGAATTGATAACCCTGTTTTGGATCAATGAGCCTTATGACCCACAAGATGCGGATACTTATTTTGAAGAAGTATGATGGCTGGGTGTTGGATGTTGGATGTTGGATGTTGGATGTTGGATGTTGGATGTTGGATGTTGGAAAACAACAATCTTGCGTTTGAACTTGACACATGAGCTTCAGCTTTTTTGTTGAACACTGGATAAAAATAATTTTGCAACGTAAATTCTAATTAAAATATATTTTGAAAAAACTAAAAGTAATTACGGTTGTGGGTACACGGCCCGAAATTATAAGACTTGCACGTGTATTAAGTGCCTTAGACAAGAATGAGGCCATTGAACACACCTTGGTCCATACCGGTCAGAATTATGATTATGAATTGAACGAGATATTCTTCGATGACCTTGGTATTCGCAAACCGGACCATTTTCTTAACGCCGCGGGAAAGAACGCGACGGAGACGGTCGGCAATATCTTGATCAAAATCGACCCTTTGTTGGAAGAAATAAGTCCCGATGCTTTCTTGGTGCTTGGGGATACCAATTCATGCCTCTGTGCCATTCCCGCAAAAAAAAGAAAAATCCCGATCTTTCATATGGAAGCCGGTAACCGCTGCTTCGATCAGCGGGTACCAGAAGAGACCAACCGCAAGATTGTCGATCATATTTCAGATGTCAATCTCACCTATAGCGACATTGCCCGCGAATATTTGCTCCGCGAGGGATTGCCCGCAGATCGCATTATCAAAACCGGAAGCCCAATGTTCGAGGTGTTGGACCATTTCAAGGAAAAAATCGGCAAATCCAACATCCTTGAAGATCTCAAACTGAAAAAAAATGAATATTTTGTGGTGTCGTCACACCGTGAAGAAAACATAAGCGCCTCGAAAAACTTTGAGGGGCTTATCGATTCGTTAAATGCCATTGCCGAGAAATATGGCTACCCTATCATTGTTTCGACCCACCCACGTACAAGAAATATGCTCGATTCAAAAGGACTAAAGACCCACGAAGCGATCCAGCTTATGAAACCCATGGGCTTTACCGATTACAATGCATTGCAATGCAATGCATTTGCGGTACTCTCTGACAGTGGAACAATTTCGGAAGAGTCGTCAATATTGAATTTCAGGGCGCTCAACATCCGGGAGGCGCACGAACGACCCGAGGCCATGGAGGAAGCTTCGGTCATGATGGTCGGTTTGAGTTCTGAACGCATCTTACAAGGACTAATCGCTTTGGAGGCCCAGAAAAGAGACCCTGAGCGCACCTTTCGCCTTGTTGGCGATTACAGTATGCCCAATGTCAGCGAAAAGGTCGTGCGTATCATTCTATCGTATGTCGATTATGTGAACCGGGTGGTTTGGAATAAGCACTAATAGTTCTCAAAGTATATGGAATTCCTGCAATTGGCATGTTTGCTTTTGGTACTCGTACTATTGAGGTCTTTTGTTCCGATTGGTAATAAAATACTTGCTCTTGCATTGTCGCTTATTTTCGGGATTTTATTTACCGTTCAACTCAGTTCGGTAATCCTCACCGGAAACATCGCCGACTACCGTTTCTATGAAAACTTTAGTTTAAAAGATGCTACATCGGTTTCCGATTTTTTCGGCACCGAGCTTCTGTTCATAATTCTTGCATTGCTGTTGGCAACACTGCTTATTCACTTTTTGGGAAAAGTTGTTCGCACACAGTTAGCGAACAAAATAATACCCATTGGTCTTTTATTGGCGGGGTTCGTTATTATGGGCTTCAACGGTGGAATTCTCAACAATGCCTATGATACCCTAAAATTGAAGTTTGCGGGCAGTGCTTCATTTGAAGAAGCACTGAAAAGTTTGGATATCAATCCCGATGACTATGTCTTAAAAAATGCCATTGAAATAGACAAAAGTTCAAAAAAGAAAAATGTAGTAGTGATTTGTCTAGAATCTTTTGAAAAAGATTATCTAGAAAACGACTTAAAAGAGTTAACTCCAAATTTGACCCGCTTGGTACAGAGCAATACTTTTTATGAATTAAATCCATCCACAGGAAGTGATTGGACCTCAGCTTCAATTTATACTATGGTAACGGGTATGCCCGGTTATTTTGGGATAGATGGCAATAGTGCGTTCCAGAATAATTATCAAAATAAGTTGACAACTATTGCAGATGTATTCAAAGAATATGATTATGACCTTGAATATTTTATCGGGAAGAAGGAGTTTTCGGGTATCGATGACATGTTAAGCACTCTAGGGTTCGTCGTTAAATCAGAAAAGGACTTTGAAACAAGATATGAAAGTGTTCCATGGGGTATTCATGATAAGGATCTATTCAAAGAGTTTAAAAAAGAGTTACTCATTAAAAAAGATTCGCGACGCCCATTTGGTTTATTCTTATCTACGATTTCTACTCATTTCCCCAATGGAACATATGATGCACGGATGGCCAAAATTGTGGGAGAAAAGAATAGCGAACTTGAAACCATGATTGCGGCAACCGATTATCTTATAGGTGACTTAATTTCTTTTTTAGAAAAAGAAAACATGCTATCTGAGACAGTTTTCTACATTTTTCCAGACCATCTATTCATGGGCAAACCTCCCATTCTGGATAAAAATAGTGAGCGATCCCTATTTTTGTTGACAAACGCCAAAAAACAAAATTTTGAATTTCCAAAGGATGAAATTATTTCACAAATAGATATTCCCAAAATAATCTTACAAGGTGCAGAACTTAAACACAATGCCAAGTTTTTGACTGACTTTATAGAATTCGAGGATAAAAATTCTTTCTTAATAAAGAATATGAAGCAATTGACACAGCTCAATAATTCTGCACTACAAAGTATTGTTTGTGATGAGGGCTTTTCTATCGAGGTAACAGACGAAGGGTTTGGATTCGAGATTAAAAATGACGATGGATTACTTTGCTTTTCAAGCAATATTCCTGAAGACAAATTCTGTCGTAGAGTCATTTTCGATAATCAGATGAGAGCATATGACAGTTTTGAGATTCCTTTTGAAAAAATTGCATATAGAAGAACCCCAAAAACGAATTACTTAGACTTATATATGTCAAAAGGTATTTTATATGCCGCCTTAAAAGGGCCATTAGGATTTGCCTTGACGAAAAAGGATAAGAGGCATCTAACTTTTAAAAAAACAGATGTCGAGCTTCTCGAAAAAATTCTGGAAGCCAAAACTGCGGATAATATAGTACTTAGTAGCAACGGCTATCATACACTAAGAAACAGCTACTTTAAATTAAAGGACAAAAAAGAGATAATCGGTCGAGGACTGACTATAATTTGCCTTAACAATTTCACGGATTATGAATTCAAAACTTTTGACACCTATCAAGAAAGTGACGAAGTCAATGAATTCATCAAAACTTTAAAAACACTACTAAAAAATAAAGTGCCCTTTCTAATTCTGGTCCATGATTCTGCCGCCAAAAAACTTAATGCTGTTGCCAAGGAACTTAAACTTATGGGGTTCAATAAGCTTGCTAAACTAAAGCATCAAGAAGCGTATATCATGCATAATTTGAATGGCACTATTAATGAAGAAATCGATGCTGCTTCAATACATAAAGTTTTAGATTATCCAATAGATGTTCAAAATACAGAACGTTATTTATCCAGACCCGTTGAAGAATATTTGGAATCAAACGATAGATTCATAGCACACGCAGGAGGAGAACTCAATGGCATTAAGTACACAAATACAAAAGAAGCCCTCGACTCTAGCTATGCTAAAGGTTTTCGTTATTTTGAATTGGATATTATTGAAACCTCCGATGGTAAATTTGTCGCATCGCATGATTGGGGTCATTGGTCAAAACAAACCAATTATAAGGAAGATGTTCCAGTTACTCTTACTGAATTCAAAAAACATAAAATCTATGGCAAGTATTCGTCATTGGATATTAAGGGAATAAATCAATGGTTTGCCGAGCATCCTGATGCCATCTTGATAACCGACAAGACAAATAAGCCACTAACTTTCGCAAACCAATTCGTAGACAAAGAAAGACTAATGATGGAGTTATTTACTCATGACTCTTTAGAATCAGCCATTCGGAACGGAATCGAAGGTATTATTTCAACGGTTCCGTTGAGCCAAATAAAGGGTGATAAAATCACTTATTTGAAAAATAAGAATGTAAAATTTGTTGCGATACCTCGTACCAACATTCCTGCTCAAAAAAAACTACTCAATCAACTTAGAAGAAATAATATCAAAGTTTACGTATACCAAGTAAATGTAGAACCTGGCAAAGACGAAAAATACGTGCTAGAAAATGAAATCGGTATTGTCTATGGTATGTACGCGGACAATTGGATATTTGATCCTGAACCAAGATAGTCGAGTTAATCGACCCCTTTTTCGCCAAGTATCTGTTTGAAAAAGGTATAGTTTTGGTCTCTCCTCATAACGAAATAAACTATACCAACCCAAAAAACAACCCCTAAACCAATTACGGCATAGCTTCCATTGGTCAAAACATGAATGGCAATATAAATGAGGACCGTGGTCAAAAATATGATTACATTAGAAGCTCCCAAGACCTGTAAGGAAGGTATTTCTTGTTTGCTGTAATAAAAATACATACCAAAAAGTACCAAATGCACGATTACACTGATCCAAGCCGCGGATAAAATGCCGTGTCTCGGTATGAAAACCACGTTCAAAACAAGGCTCACCACCAACGAAACTCCAACTGTAAGTACACGATAGGTCTGCCTGTCGGAAATCGTCAAAATATTCCCCAACAACGCCGATACGGTACGTAGTATAATTACAATTGAAAACGGCAACACCAATACCGAGGCACTCAAATATTCGGGCGTATAGAGTATTTCAAGAATTTTGGTGTCAAACGCAGTGAACACTAAGAATAATGAACATCCGATAATAAAAAGGTATAAAAAGATTTTGGATACGTGTTGGGAAATATCCTCCCGTTTGTAAAACTTAAAGGACAGGTATGGTAACAGTACACTGGAAACGATATCGGAGAACATCAACAAAATCAAGACAATTCGAAATACCGACTGGTACAGTGCAACTTCTTCCGCACCGAGGTACAGCGATATAATCTGGGTGTCGACCATGAAATAAAAAATGCCCAATAGCATATGGAGTCCAAAAGACCAACTGCCTATCAAAAGTCCTTTGATTTTATGCCTGTCGAAAGAAAACCCGATTAAAGTCTTTCGATTCAAAAAAAACGCCCAGACCAATTGTACGATCCGACAGACAAGAAGCGCCCAGACCAATTGCAACAACGAAATCCTAAACCGCCAATACACCAGCACGCAAAGTGTAACCGCTAAGGCGTAGATAGCCACCGTTTCGGTGTATTTATGAAATCGGTTCTCGATACGCAATAACGCTTGAAGATAGGTAACGAACGATTGCGCAACGGCAATAAGCGTATATAAGCCTCCTACCAAAAGCCAATCCCCTTTATAAAATCCAAAGAGATATACGCAAAAAATAAGACTGCTGCCAAGTGACAGGACCAGCTTGGCCATTAGGCTATTGCCCAAATAATTGGCACGTTCCCCGGTTTCCTGTTGCGGATAGTCTTTCATGATCATCAACGAAAACCCGAAATCGGAGGCTATTGCCACCAAGGCGGCCAAGGAGAAACCAAAACTCAGAATACCGAATTCTTCGATATCCATAAGCTTGGCCAATACGATGAAGACAACACTACCCGTATAGAGCTGCAGGGCCGAGGTTAGCGTTGACCAGAAAATATTCTTGGATACAGTTGGCATTTATAGGTTTGTGGCTTGAAAAGTAAGAAATACAAAATAAGAAGTTCGAGATAATGGACGTCCTTACAATTGAATTTCCTTTCCAAACCAGTAGATTATGTATTTTTGCACTTTAAAGTTCAATCAATTTGTATCGTTCCGTCAAGACCGGAAACATAGTTTTTTTTGATTCCCAATTCGTCCATCCAGACCCGCACCTCAAAGGTCTTGAAGTTTCCCGTATTATAGCCTTGTCCGTCCGCTCGATTTTCCCATAACCATTTCGGGGTCGGCCATAAAGCATATTTGGCACCTACTGCCCTATAAAAATCAAGGTCGACACCATGCTGTCCATGATGTGCCATTTGCACATAATCGGCTTTCACCAAGTCTGAATCCGTATTGGCCAACAAAGTTCTGCCCCCCTCGATACCCAAATCACCAAGAAACAGTACCGATTTCGACTTGCTCTCCACTCGAAACACCATTGAGGAATTGTTGACCGCATTCCGGACAATACGTTCATTGAACGCTCCGATTACCCTAAGCTGAACTCCCTTACCCAGACTCAGGGTATCACCTATTTTCATTGCAATTTTCTCACCGTTCAATAAAGCAACTACATTCATATATTGTTTGTGTAGGTCACTCGTATTAGGCTCGTTTTGCCTTACCCATACTTCGGGCAAAGGTACATGGGCAATTCGTTCGATTTTGACCTTTTGGTTTTTTACGACCTCTAAAAAAGCGCCAATATGATCCAAATGCGGGTGGGTCAAGACCCATGTGTGTACAATGCCCCCAAGTTGGACAATGTGACCTTCCAATACCGGAGCGGTGACAACGCCTCCACCATCGACAACAATAATATTACCATCGTCGGTCCTTAAGAGATAGCCCATTTGTACTTCTTCCCGAAAAGGCTCCATTTGCCATAGGGAAAAATCATCGGTACGGCCGGGAAAGTCCTTGATATCAAGAATATCTTGCCCAGTTTCCATGATCGAACAAGACCACAAGCTCAAAAAAAAGAAAATTCCTATAATCTTTTTTGCCATTTTAATGCCACAGATAAGAACTCCAAAGATACACAATGCAAATCGTGGTAAATTATCAGAGCGGATAAATCATGGATAAATAAAAACTTCTTTAACCTTGGCAATCGTATCTTTGTCAAACCATATCGAAAATACAATGACAAAACTGGGCAAGATTTTTAAAGTATTGAACGAAAAAGGAGTTGGATATGCATTCAAAAAGGTAATGGCAAAATTGAATCCCGAACGGATTCCGGACCTTGAATCGGTTCAACATTTGTTCGCCAACACATCAGGACTGGAAATCGGAGGTCCTAGCGGACTTTTTCGCAACGACGGTTTTGTTCCAATCTCTAAGGTTATTAATGGCCTAGATGGCTGTAACTTTTCAAATACGACACTCTGGGAAGGAACGATTAAGAGCGGTGAAAATTATTTGTATCACAAAGACAAAACAGGGTCTTGCACCATCATGTTTTTGATGTAGCCCTTTTAACGAAAATGCCCGAATACTTCAACATTGAGGTGGTAAACACGTGTGAAAGCCGGGAGCATATTGTGTTGGGAAGAAAAATTTAACGGTGTAATCCCAAAGTCTTTAGGTCTCGAATGTCAGTATTTAATCGAATCGGCAGAAATCATTTTAGTGCATGAATCTTCTCAAAGACCCGCTTCGAATTATCTGCATCGTGATATTTATTGAATAGGGTGTTTTTTTCCTTAATCAACTTTTTGAAATGTTGATCTGTCCAAATCGTTTCTAAACTTCCCAAAAGTGAAGACCAATCTTTTACAATGGGCCCTGCAACTATATCTTCATATTTAAAATACATTTCACGAGATCCTGCTAAATATTCTTTTAGGTCGAATGCCGCAAAAATAATTGGTCGCTCTGTAAGCAAAAAATCGTAGTAGGCACTGGAATAGTCCGTAATCAGTAAATCAGCATCTTTTAGCATTAAATTAATGTCGCTTACTTCTTTGTCGGCCAAATGAATCAACCGACCGTTCGAATCAGAACTTTCATTTGCAAGTCGATTATCCACATAATGCCCTTTACTTACTAATACCATGTTTTGCCCCTCTAGAAATGCCTTTAATTTAGGCTCATCATAATCACTTGTAGTAAATAGACTTTTCGCCCCTTCAAAATCCCTAAAAGTGGGTAAATAATATATCAATCTACAACCCTTATATTTTTTACGAAGACTTTTATTAAAATCATCCTCTTTTTTAGAATAAAAAATATCATTTCTTGGAGTACCTGTTTCCATGATTCTTGATAAGGGCGCGCCGAAGGCAGAGGAAAGAATCTTTGAAAATATTGGCGAATTTGATGCAATTCGATAGTATGTGAACTCGGACAAAAAAGGGAAAATAGGTTTTACTATTTTTTGCTGAAAAAAGGAGTTCGAATTGGAGTATCTATCATCCAATCCTATTTTTTTAGCAGGGCTACCATGCCATAGTTGAATCCAATTTGAGCCATTGATAAATAGCGGGTTCACATCTCTTTTGCCTGAACTGATAAGGACATTCTTTGCTTTCAGGCTATACACAATTCCTTTCAGGCTATTTGTCAAAAAAGCAGTCCCACCTTTTTGATTAATGGAATCTTTGATATGGACATCTCTTGTTAACCATACCGTCCTAATTTCGGGATGATGCTTGCGAACATATTCATAAAGATACCTACTGTTATCGGAATACCGATTGCCATACCAAGCTCCAAAAACCCAAACGTTCCTATTCCGAGGCACTAATCTTTGCAACCACCAGAGCGGTAGAAAAAAGACGAACAATACGTATTTTAGAATACGGGACAATATTGGTATTTTTTTAGAGTTAGTTGTTGGTTGTGCTTTCTGTGGATGGGCCAGTTTGAGATGAATCCGTTTGCTTTTCTGTCTCTTCCAACAATGTGGAACTCATAATATTGTTCAGACCATGGTAGTGGTTAATAATCGTGGACTTTTCCATTTCCGGTGAAATTCCATCGGAGGCAACGGCAAAACTCAAGTCATTAAGTACATAGAGCCTTGGCAGAGGTACTTTATTATACCTGAGTTTAATATATAAGGTAATAAGACCAAAATCACTCCATAGAATTTCATTGTTGATATGATATCCCGCATAATAGATGTTACCGAACTGGCCGCTTCTAAGTACCCTGATGAATTTATGCGGTGGAATCATTTGTCCGTGGTATATCATTTTATTTTCAACAACTTCGGCATAATCGATATTGTTCTCGACCAGTTTTTGCTTGAATTCATTAAACTCTTGACTTATAGTATCTTTCTTAAAAATTATAGCAAAATGAGATCCCGATTTGGTTTCATTTTGAACTTTAGCCATAACATCGGTTAAGGTATTCTCCGGAAAATTTTTTGGTGCCTTTATCTTGCAGTTTTTAATGAACCCAATTCTATTTTTCTTCAATAATTCAATGGCCATTGTTTTCATTTCAGCGGTTGACGACAAAAGACCGATATCTAAGGCGAACATTTCTATTTCATGGCCGTTTCGAGCTAGGTATGAGAATATTCCATTGGGTTTGTCCAAGACACAATACAGGGTATCATAACCCACATAAATTAGATTTTCGATATTGTTATCCAAAAGATATTTGTCCATCATATCTTGATTAAAAAAGAAAATACCATCATCTAGTATTTCCAAATGCCGATTTAACGGACCGCTGGAGGGAGAATATATAATTTTCATCCCCAGACTGTCTACCTCTTTGATCAATGGATTTATATATTTTATTGTTAGCGAATCCAAAAACTTTGGCGGCCATAAATCTATTATTACTAATGCGGTTCTTTTTGGATCTATGTTTTTTGAATATGTCGATGTAACAAACTTTTTTTGGTCTTCATTATAGCTTGAAAGCTCATAGTCGATGGACACCCGATCATTTAACGGATTTGAAAAAAATTCAAAATAAGTACCATGTTTCTCGGCACAGCTTTCGGTAGATAAGACCACAATGAGTACAAGACAAGGGCCGACTTTACGTATCAATTTGTAAAATAGAGATGGCAGCATTTTAAAACTCAAATTTCGAATCTATTTACTACATTTATTTTGTACGCAAGTCTTTCAAAGTTTGATTAATCAAGGTTGATGAGGTGCCTTTTGTATACGGAAAGTAAATGATTTTCACCCCAACTTCCTTGAATTGTGCATCCAAATCTTGCCACTTTTCAGTTTCGAACCAATCATCTCCCACGAACATAACATCGAATTTGAGCCTTTGCCACATCTTGAACTTATCCATATCGTTCTGAGGGACGACCGAATCTACATGTTTAATATTTCGTACAATCTCCATACGCTCTTGATGCGGTATTATGGCCTTTTTGTTCTTGTAGGCCACCAATTCATCACTCGTTACCCCAACAATAAGTTTGTCACAAAGTCCCTTCGCATTCTTTAACAAATTTAAATGCCCAATATGGAACAGGTCATAAACTCCCGAGGTATACCCTACTACTAATTTTTCGTCTCCTCTTTTAAACATGATATATTCTTTTGGTTACCATCGCCACTCTTTCTCAAAATATGATTTTCTAAAGAGTTCAATATTAATAAACATCCATAGTACTTGGCCGGCCCTAGATTCTATTTTGCTTTTTTCTACCAGCTCATTGACCACCCCTTTTTTTAACCAAGAAACGTCCATCAGCAACTCCATGGCCACTTCTTCAAGGTTCTCAAACCAATCTGTCAAAGGTACTGGAAACCCCACTTTTTTTCGTTCGATGATTTCTTTGGGTAGATATTTGTACGATACTTTCCGCAATAAATATTTTGGAGTATCTAGAACCTCGCTATAATTACTTGATTCTTTTGTTTTGGCCTCTTCCTCAGCTTTCGAGGAATTCCATTTTAGTTTTAAATCGTATGGTATTTTATTATAAGAAAACTCAATTAAATTATGATCTAAAAAAGGGACTCGTGCCTCTACCGAAGTCTGCATCGTTGTCATATCAACCCGTTGAAGCAACCCTTTTACATGGTATTCATGAAAAAATTGAAAAACATTTTCCTCATTTCGATATTTTGAAAAATCCTTTTGAATATTCTCATCGAATTCTTTGCGATAGACAATAGGGGTTGAAATCAATTCGTCTCGCATGGCCCTTGGTACATACTCATATTGACCAATAAAGTAATCGTAAAAAGTTTGATTTGTCTTATCATGTTTGTAATCGAACGGGGCGCGGAAAATTCTACCGTAACCACCCATAAGTTCATCCGCTCCTTCCCCTGAAAGTACAACCGTTATCTTCTCTTTTAATTTAGACGACATTACTGCCAAAGGGATTTCATTGGGTACTCCTAAAGGAGCATCCTTGTATCTGATAAGCTCTTCCCAGCGGCCCATATAGTCCTCTTTTTTCATTAAGATTTCGTGATGCTCCGTATTATATTTTTCTGCGATTATTTCAGAATATTCGAATTCGTTCATTTCAGGAAACCCAATCGTATAGGTGTTTACCTTATCTTTTTTATTCAATGCGGTAATAGCGGTAATCAAACTTGAATCGACGCCCCCGCTTAAGTACGTACCCAAAGGTACGTCAGCAATCAATCGGTATTTAATGGCCCTGGTCAATTCTTGATCAAATTGATCTTCCAACTTTTCTTCATCAAAAGTTTCAGAAAAATTCTGGTTTTTCGGAAGCTCCCAAAAAGTAGTTTCCGTATGGGATAAATTACTATTCAAAGTCAGGTAAGTTCCTGGGTGAACCTGAAGAATGTTTTCAAAAAAAGTGTAAGGTGCCCGAATATATCTATTGGCCAAATATTCATCCACGGCCGACTCATTGAATTCAGCCCTTACCAAACCACTTGAAAGAATGGCCTTGATTTCGGACCCAAATATAAAATGGTCATCATTCTTATGGTAAAATAAGGGTTTTATCCCCATTCTGTCCCTTGCAAGAATAAGCTCTTTAGTTCTAGAATTATATAGTGCAAAAGCGAACATTCCGTTCGATTGTTTTAAAAACCAATCAATTCCCTTTTCTTGGACCGCGGCCAAGATAACCTCGGTATCCGAATCTGTCTTAAATTGATAATTCAGTTGTTCTTTTATCTCCTGAAAATTGTAGATTTCGCCATTAAAAACAAGATGCAAGTCCCCATTATTGGAGTGCATTGGTTGATTCGCTATTTCCCTTAAGTCTATAATGCTCAATCTTCTATGTCCGAGGGCAATTTTATCGCCGACCGAATAGTGTGCACCCGAATCCGGACCTCGATGTGCAATGGATGAATTCATCTTCTCGATACGATCCGTTAACCTATCAACAATGTTTTTAGAATATATTCCCGCAATTCCACACATATAATTCTAATTGTCTTTATGAAATATCTCTAAACACCTTTCCAAACTCTCCCTCCAATACGGTATCTCTAACTGCAAAATGTTTTTAATCTTTGATTTGTCCATTGCACTAAACGATGGGCGGTTTGCCGGAGTCGGATAGGCCTCGGTCCTTACCGGCAGCACATTGCAATTTATTTCGGCAATTTCAAATATGGCCTTTGCAAAATCGTACCAACTGGCAACGCCCTCGTTACTATAGTGATAAGTGCCATACTCATTGATATCCTCTTGTATGATCTTTAAAATGGCCTTGGCAAGGTCACCTGCGTAAGTCGGTGTGCCTATTTGGTCGCTTACAACATTCAATTCATTGCGCTCCGACCCCAAGCGCAGCATTGTCTTTACAAAATTGTGCGCGTATTCGGAATACAACCACGAGGTTCTCAACACGAAATGTCTTTCGAGGGCTTTCGAAACGGCCAGTTCACCCTGCCATTTAGTGGCCCCATAAACGCCTAAGGGATTTGTTTCGTCGTTCTCGTTATACAAACGGCCTTGATTACCGTCAAAAACAAAGTCCGTTGAAATTTGAATCATTACAGCCTTATGTTCGTAACAGGCCTCGGCCAAATTTTTGGCTCCCGTAACATTGACCGAATAGGCGAGTTCTTTTTCTGATTCTGCTTTGTCAACGGCAGTATAGGCCGCACAGTTTATGCAGTGAGAAATAGTATTTGCTTCGAAAAGACTGTTTACTTTATCCTTGTCGGTGATATCCAGTTCGGGCAGGTCTACATAGATAAAGTGGTATTCGGAGGTGCTGGAATCGATATCCTTGATGCAAGTAGCCAATTGCCCGTTCCCCCCGGTGACCAAAACGTTCTTCATAATCTTGCTTTCTGAAGCGTTGGTAAAAACCGGTCCTTTTCGGAAACGATCAGCTTATCTTCAGGTAGTTTCCAATCAATATTCAAGGTCGGGTCGTTGAAGATGATTCCTTCTTCCGAAGCTTTATTGTAGTAATTATCGCATTTATAGAAAAACTCGGCTTCTTCACTCAAAGTGACGAACCCATGTGCAAAACCTTTCGGTATAAAAAGTTGTTTTTTGTTTTCATCGCTAAGCTCTATGGCAATATGTTCCGCATAAGTCGGGGAATCTTTTCGTAGATCGACCGCAACATCCAGAACTTTACCATAGAGTACCCGAACAAGCTTTGCCTGGGCATGTTCACCAATTTGGTAATGTAACGCACGTACGACTCCCTTCGTTGAAAATGATTGATTATCCTGAACAAAATCGACTTCCCTACCGATAGCCCTATTAAAGCGCACTGCGTTGAACGATTCCATAAAATAGCCTCGTTCATCAGTAAATACCGTAGGTTCAATAACAAAACAACCTTTTAGTTTCGTTTCGGTAACGTTCATTGATGCTTACTTAATATTCCCAAAAGGTTTTTACCATATCCACTCTTCATCAAAGGTTCGGCCAGCTTTTTGAATTGGTTCTTATTGATAAAACCCATTTCGTAAGCGGCGGCCTCGATTGCGCCTATTTTAAGACCTTGCCGCTCCTCGATGACCTCAACGAATTGAGAGGCTTGCATGAGGGATTGAAAAGTGCCTGTATCCAACCAAGCCGTTCCACGATCCAAGATACTCACGTTTAGCTTGCCCTTTTCAAGATAGACCTTGTTGACATCTGTGATTTCCAACTCGCCCCTGTGACTGGGCGGTATGCTTTTGGCGATTTCCACCACATCGTTATCATAAAAATAGATGCCCGGCACCGCATAATTCGATTTAGGCGCTACAGGTTTCTCTTCGATGCTAATCGCCTTTCCTTCCTCGTCAAACTCGACCACTCCATAACGCTCGGGGTCATGTACGCGATACGCATAAATAATTCCTCCATCAGGGTCATTGTTCGATTGCAACAGTTTGGCCAACCCGGAACCGTAGAAAATATTGTCGCCCAAAATCAAGGCCACTTTATCATTTCCGACAAAGTCGGCGCCAATAATAAAAGCTTCGGCCAAACCATTTGGGGCCTCTTGAACCGCAAAGGAAAAGGAACAGCCGTATTTTTCGCCATCGCCCAATAAATCTCTGAATAACGGAAGGTCTTTAGGTGTCGAAATAATCAATATTTCCCGAATTCCCGCATACATCAAAGTGGAAAGGGGATAATAAATCATCGGTTTGTCATAGATGGGCATCAGTTGTTTACTGACCGAAAGGGTCAAAGGGTGCAAACGTGTTCCAGAGCCTCCGGCTAAGATTATTCCTTTCATAATATTTAATTGTACATCTTGGTGTAGTACTCCTGGTAATCCCCTGAAGTAACGTTGTCTAGCCATTCTTGGTTTTCCAAATACCAATCTATCGTCCGTTCCAATCCTTCCTCGAATGTAACAGATGGTTCCCAACCCAATTCTTTATTGATTTTATCGGCATCAATGGCATATCGCAAATCATGTCCCGGACGGTCTTTAACATAGGTTATCAATTGCTCAGAAGTGCCTTGGGGCCGACCCACTTTTTTATCCATCAATTGACAAAGTAACTTTACCAAATCGATGTTCTGCCATTCATTAAAGCCCCCGATATTATAGGTTTCACGATTCTCACCTTTATGGAAAACCAAGTCGATTGCCCTGGCATGATCTTCCACAAAAAGCCAATCACGGGTGTATTTTCCGTCGCCATATACGGGTAAAGGCTTGCTTTCAATGATATTGTTAATAAACAATGGAATCAATTTTTCGGGAAAATGATTGGGTCCATAATTGTTCGAGCAGTTGGTCAACACATACGGAAGGTCATAGGTCTCACCATAGGCACGTACAAAATGATCTGAACTGGCCTTGGATGCAGAATAGGGAGAATTCGGGTCATACGGCGTTGTCTCTGTAAAAAGTCCCTCGCTACCAAGCGAACCATAAACCTCATCGGTGCTTATATGGTAAAAACGTTTGCCTTTTTTATGATCTTTCCAAGAATCTCTAGAGGCATTGAGTAGATTAACGGTACCTATGATATTGGTACGAACAAAGGCCAAAGGATCCGTTATCGAACGGTCGACATGTGATTCGGCCGCTAAATGGATGACTCCATCAAATTCATGGTTTTTGAACAAGTCATTGATAAGTTCGGCATTGACGATATCGCCTTTGATAAAAGTATAATTAGTAGCTCCTTCGATATCCCTCAAATTCTCAAGATTACCGGCATAGGTAAGGGCGTCAAGATTGAAAATATGATACTGCGGATAATTGCTGACAAATCTACGAACAACGTGAGAACCGATAAAACCTGCACCTCCGGTAATTAAAATATTCATGATATAATTCTTTGGGATTTAATATTCCAATCAGTATATTCAAATCAATTCCTTAGCCTTCCTGTTTAAAAAGACTAGTAAGGACCATGCAAAGAAAAGCCCGACCAGAATCGCTGGAAGCCAGACCAAACTTTTGTTCAAAAATTGTTTTTTCACCACTTGGGTCTTGCCTAAGTTGACAATACCTATCGCCTCTTTTTGTTCGACCAGGTCCAATTGTTTTTCTTCTATTTCTTCAATTAAATCATTCTTTAATCTTAGAAGACCGGGAACATCCAAACTTCTTTCTTTATCAAATAAAACAACTCCTTCTTTGCCACGGGTCGCTTCGGATGCCGCCAACTGTTTGTTAAAACTGGCCACGAGATCGTCTATCTGCACAATGAGCTCATTATTCTTTTCAATCCGTACCTTTGCATTTTGTTCGGAAACTTTTCGCAACTCAGTGAAGTAGGGATTACCATTGATATAATCCATTATTTTAGAGATGTATTCCTCGCCTTTTATCGGGTTTTTGTGCGAAAAGGTAATTCTGTGGGTGAGAACCGTCTTTTTTAGAATTTCCGATTTGATAACATCGAGTACAAAATCCTCTTCTTTTAGGTTTTGAAGAATCTCCAGATAATCATTGCTTTCCTTAAGTTTTTCAGCATCGAGTTCTTCATTTTCAACGGGTTGAATGCTAATTTCAAACCCTCTAAGTTCATTAACGTCGATACCCATATTTCTGAAGAACAATGTGTCTTTGCTTATAAAATTAGCTTGAATCTCTTCGACAACATCGTACAGATAGTCCTTGCTTTCAAAATTTGGCATTACGATGACCTCGCTTTTCAGCTTTTTGTCAACGAACATATTGAGCAAGAAGCCGATTACCAATCCCAAAAAAATCAAGGCCCCTAATTTTACGGCATTTTTTTTCAGGTATAGAAAAATTCGCAGCACCCCTTCAAAGATGCGGTGCAAGCCCCTTTTAAACATTTGGAACAACTGCCCCAAGTCTATTTCTTCGGACGTTGAACTGGTCTTTGGTGGTTTGTCTCCCATGGCTAAGTATTGAAAATTTGCTCGAGTATTTTGTCGGTTATCAAATATGTTGGTTTTACGCCGGTTGTTCCCAAGCCTCCCGATGCAAGGGTGCTGCCTGTTTCCAAAGGATTGTCCGAAGCGTAGTACGCATATCGTACCTTCACGTCTTCACGAATGCTTTTTCTTATCTTGGAGGCCGATTGTATCGCTTTTTGATAATGTACCCCTTCCATTTCAAGTCCGATGACGTTCCATGTCGATTGATGAAAAAACTTCAAAATATCCTTATTCTGCAATGAGGTGCCAAGTACGGTCACCATCGCTCCTTCATAAACCTCCAGTCCATGGCCTTCAAAATCGGCTGCGCATAGTTCATTTTTAAAGGGGTAATTATCTGCCGTGCCCTCGAATATATGTGCGGAAGGAATCATCAAATCTCCTTTTCCTCCTTCCAAAATACCTGCCTTGCCCATTATCGATACCGAAGCTATGTTCAAAAAAACGTCTTTCTTTCTTTTGACTTTGTAGGGCTTCAATAACTCATCGATGGTTTCATATGCCTGTTCCCCAAAAGCATAGTCCATCACAAAGATAACAGGTTTTTCATCATCTGGAATGTCTTCCGAAAGTTCATAGCAACAGGCCGTACTGCCAATTTTTGCCATATCGAAAATCTGCACGTCGATGTTCGTGCCTGAAACGTCGTCAATGGATATCATGCCATTTTTCGTGGCCGCCGAGACTACCTTGTTACGAAGATCGGTGTTTGAAGATGAGCTCAAAGCCTCGTAGATTTCCAAAATACCATTTTCGGGAAACTCTTTTTTAAGTGCATTTTTTGCAAAAAGCGAGTTCATCACACTATGCATGTTGGCGCTGATAATATGAATCGGTCTTTTTAGCAGGCCGTGTTTGGCCAAAACTTCTTTGATTGTGTTCGCCCAACGTTCCCCATGTATGTGATGGCCCAATCGTTCTCTTAGCACAGCACTGAAGGTAATTACCCTTTTTTCACCCGTCACCTCTTCTTCAATGGCCAATTTACCCAACCAATAGATAATATTTAGAAAACGTTCGGGATTCTCCTTGGTTGCAAGTTTTTGGTAAACCTCCATAGTTTCCTCAAACGAGCGGCCAAGAATATTTGCAGTATGTATCAGGGCCACTTCTTTTTCAGCCTGTGACAATTTGTTTTTTTTAACGGCCAGCTCCAATTTTACCCAATCTCGAATCGTCTTGTCGGTATCTTCGATCAATACCTTTTTGCATATTTTTTGGGATTCAATAAAAAGAAAGGTCAGGTGGGTAAGAATGTCATAAATATCCGAACGGCCTCGGGTTATTTCGACGTTCATCTGTTCTTCGTCAATACGATAACAGTTTCTTCGGCGCTTTGGTGGAATTATAGGTTTGAAATGCGATTTGCTATACCCTTCATCGGAAGTCAAATTGATGTAACGACATTGTTCAATACCCTCGGGAAGACGCTCCAAGACGTAAATCAATCCATTGAGTTCGGCCTTTTCTTCGGCAATCGATCCGTAAATTTCAGGGCGTAACAGAAGGAGTGCATTTTTAATAGATTCCCCTGAAACACCGGTCGGCTTATAAAACCCGCGATTGAAAAGGTGGCGCATGGTAATGTAAAGCCGTTCTATGGCATTGGTTGATTCTTGAGCTCTTGTGGTAGTCGTTGCCTTGCCCATAGGTGCTTTGAAAGCAAAATTACAATTAAAATTTAATAAAATTAGGCCTTCTACTGCACTTACTTCTAATGGGAAATGCAATTCTAAATCACATTCAGAATGGATTTTAAGTGTGGGCGATTGTCTGGGCAGAATAAATTTTAGGACACATTTGACCTAGTCAGAACCTCGTGACCAATAAGGCTGCGGATACGTTCCAAAATAAAGGGAGTCAATGAAAATTTCGTCTCCAACTACTGTTGTGTCAGGTTCTAAAACAGCAAGGAATCGCACTCCGTTGACATTAAACGAGAAACTAGGACTGTTTTTAACGACGTTTTCATTGGGGAACTTATGCCAATCTGATGAGGCTCCCGGAGTTAAATTCTGAATTTTCACTGAATACATCTCAACATTTTCCAGAGTATTACCTGTCTTATTGTGGATTTTAAAACTAGGGTAAACCAGTGTCGTATCATCAGTTTTATGGCACGCAACAAGAATCAGAAAAAACAATATCAAACTCTTTTTCATGGCTTTTTCAGTTTAATCGACGTAAACTAATTTACACTGTTAAACTAAGAATTTTAGGTGATTCTTGAGGTTTTCGATGTATTACTGCCGTTTATAGGCCAAGAGCCCATTTGCCACGCTTCGGTCGTTCGCCAAACGCTGCACTTTGTTTTGACCCCCTAGCTTACCAACCGATTTCATGTAGTCTGTGAACCCTCCATCACTGATTGGCGTTACTTTTAGGGTCTGTAATATCTTACCATCGATAAGGTCAAAATAATAACTGTTCTGTCCTTGCAGGGAATCATCTAGAATTTTGATGAACTTGGCCAAATCGGTAGGCATTTTTTCGAACTCTACAAGCCATTCATGATATGGAAGCTCGTCCGAATCAGGGGTAATCTGTGGGGCAACGGTAAATTCATTGACTCTGGCATCGGTTTGGGCGATAGCCTCCTGCATTGCCGTTTCCACTTCCTTCGCAATGACATGTTCGCCAAAGGCCGAGATAAAATGTTTGATACGCCCAGAAACTACTATTTTATAGGGATTTGTAGAAATAAACTGAACGGTATCTCCTAAATTATAGGCCCACAGTCCTGCATTGGTGGAGATAATCATCACGTAATTCGTGCCTATTTCAACGTCAGATAAGGTCAATCGTCTGGCATTTTGCCCAAAAAAATCATCGGCCTTGATGAACTCGTAAAATATTCCGGCATCCAAAAGAAGCAACATGCCCTTTTCCTTTTGGGAATATTGGTAGGCAAAAAACCCTTCGCTGGCCGGAAAAAGTTCAATGCTGTCGACTTTCCTGCCGATCAAGCGTTCGAATTTCTCACGATACGGTTCATAGTTCACCCCTCCATAGATAAACAATTGGAAGTTTTTGAAAAGGTCGCCGATTTTCTTGCCGCTTCTTGCCCGCAACTTTTCAAAATACATTTGAACCCAAGAGGGAATGCCAGCAATAACCGTCATGTTCTGATCTAACGTCTCTTCTACAATAGTATCGACCTTTGTTTCCCAATCATCGATGCAATTGGTCCGCCAACTGGGTAAACGGTTTTTCTGTAGGTAATTGGGCACATAATGAGCCGATATACCGGAGAGCCTCCCCAGTTTGATCCCGTTTTTTTCTTGCATCTCAGGACTTCCCTGTAGAAAGATCATTTTTCCATCGACAAAATCCGCATTACCTGTTTCATGAATGTAATTCAGAATGGCATTTCGTGAGGCCTCTACCTGGCATTTAATGGACTCATCGGTAATCGGAATATATTTTGCCCCCGATGTTGTTCCCGAAGTCTTTGCAAAATATAGGGGTTTACCGGGCCAAAGTATATTCTTTTGGCCTTCGATCACTTTTTCGATATAGGGTTTTAGGTCCTCATAGTCGCGCACCGGTACATTTTTGACAAAGTCTTGGTGAGATCTGATTTTGGAAAAACCATGATTTTTGCCGAAATCCGTTTTGGAAGCCATTTTAATCAACCGGTTGAAAACCCTTTGTTGTGTATTGATCGGGTCATTGGCCCATTTCATGGTTTTTCTTGCAATATTCTTGGCAAAGATCCTGGCGGCTAACGATTTCAATGACATAAAGACCTATTTGAAATCAATGAAGTCGAGTGGGTTGACCGGCGTACCGTTATCCCAAAGTTCGAAATGCAAATGAGGGCCTGTCGTTAGCTCGCCTGTGTTGCCCACGGAAGCTATGACTTCACCGGCCCTTACCAAATCGCCCTGGTTTTTGTTCAATGATCCATTGTGCTTATAGGCACTGAGAAATCCTTCCTTATGTTCGATAATCACCACATAGCCCGTGTCGGCGGTCCATTCGGCAAAAATGACCACGCCATTGGCAACCGCCTTGACCGGGGAGTCTTTCGGGGCGACCACATCCACCGCATAGTGCTTGGTGTTAGAATCGTATTGCTGGGTCACCATTCCCGATATTGGGGGAAAGAAAACTATTCCAACCTTTTCGGCATTTCTTTCAAAAAGATTGTATTTGTCTTCGAGAGCGACCTCTGCCCTTAACATGGAATCTTCTTTAATCGGTGTTAAATCTACCGTAGAAGGATCTAATTTATACTGCCCGAAAAGCGAATCACGATTCACGACTGTATTCTCGACCTCTCCTCTCAGCACCATACGGACATTATCAAGATAACGATTGGTATAATCCAGGGTGCGTACCAAAGAATCAGTCTTATAGGTAAGCTCTGTGGCCTGCCGCTTCAATTCGGTAGAAGAATATCCCGGTATGTATTCCCTAAGCGGGGTGAATGCAATGAGCAGAATGGTCAAGCCAATTAAACCGATGATAAAAAGGGAACCGGTCACAAATACGTTCAATCGGCTCAGTTTAAAGGATATTTTTTCTTCAAAAGTGCTTTCATTAAGTATGACCAAGCGATACTTGTGCAAGAGCTTCCTTTTAATTTCCTTTCTTTTTTTTACCTTCTTGGCCATAATAAGCAAAGATAAGGATGCGGTTGAATTATGATACGGTTCCATTAAATTTTATAATCCCCTTAACCAATTGATCGGGTGCAAACCGCAATAATCAAATAATTATCGCCCGGGTAATTAAAATCGCCTTTGGGCGTTAATATTAACGGGCTCTTAATTACTTTTTTAGTACATTTGTTATCCATTAAAATTTAAACTATGGCAATTTTAAATACATTTTTAGCAATTGGGCCTTGGCAAATTGCCGTTGTGGTCGTAATCGTCTTGCTTTTATTCGGAGGGAAAAAAATTCCTGAACTTATGCGAGGGCTTGGAAGCGGAATCAAGGAATTCAAGGATGCCTCAAAAGAGGATGAAAAAATTGAAGATAAAAAAGAATAGACAATCTATTTATAACTAAACAAAAACGCCTTTGAATCAATTCAAAGGCGTTTTTATTTTCCCATATGTCTATGTCATGATCGCAGGTTGTTCGTGCCGGTCTATTTGCCCAAAACACTCTATAAGTTATGCGTTACTTCCTAATAAATGGCGTAGGAAAACAAAGGAAATAACAATGTTATCTGGCTTCACGACGCAAATCAGGCCTTTCACAACAAAAATTTATATCCTCACTCAGTAGTCGGTAAATTTGAATTTATGAATCATTGGGCTCTGAGCCGTCAAAGTTAATCTTTGTGCGCTTTGATGTTCAATGCTAAATAGTCGTAAGTGGAATTCAGAATCGATGGTAGGATTATTATGGTTAATAAAAGCCAATTGATTTTTAACAATTAGCAATGTGCTCGGCAGTATTAATTCGAAAAACAATAAAATGTTTTTTAAATATCCAACAAAACCAGGACAATCTTAAATTCCCACGATTTTTCTAATAAACTGACCATGAAAAAACGCATCGCAACCTATGCCTTATTGCTATTAGGGTCCCTATTTATCCTTAATGCGCAAGACGATAGCACTGTTTTGGTGAGCGACAATACCATCGATACCCCATATAAGGTTGGTGATACCCGTCAATCAGCGGTTTTTAAAGAAAAAGACAAAACCTTTAAAGAAGAAGCAGCAGAACACAATATTCCCACGCGCTCTTTTGGTAGCATTGATGGCGCCGAAGATGGTTATTACGTTATCGTCGGGGTGTATAGTAAAGGTGGCCGCAAGCTCAAAAAGACCTTGAACAAATTCAACAAAAGAGGTTTTGAGTCAGGTTCGTTCAAAAATCCGGAAAATAACCTGAATTACGTTTACATTCAACACAGTTCAGGCTGGAGGTCGGCCATCAATTCATGTGCTTCAAAATTCGATGGTAGGTACGAAGACGACACGTGGATTTTAACTTTGGGCGATGTCAATCAAGAGCACGAAACTCTTGTTTCTTCCATAGATGCTACACAAGTTATGGAAGATGCATCGAAAAACAGCCCCTCACTTGAAGAGGTCACTTACGAAATGATCGATAAGCAAAAAGAAAAATCAAGTACAGCAAATACTTTAAATGAAAATCCGAACAAAAATAAATTGATTCAAAAAGCCGATTACTATTTCGACAAAATGTGGTATGCCGAGGCTGCCGAACTATACGAACAGGCTTTGAAAAAAGGAGAAAAAAACTATTCGTTCGAAATAATCCAAAAGGCCGGTGATTCCCATTATTTCAATACGAATATGGAAAAAGCCTACCATTGGTACGACATTCTTTATGATAAATATGGCAAGGACATGTCCGCCGATTATGTTTTCAAATATGCCCATACTCTAAAAGGAACGGGTAAATATGGTAGGGCCAAGCGGCTTATGCGCCTCTATAATCGAAAACTAAAAACAGGAGATATTTCCATTAATGATAATATTGGTGGTAATCAAACGCCTACCGAAGTCGTATTGGACAAAATCTTAAACACTGAGAAAAATTTCGATATCAAAAACATGGCTATCAATACCGAGTATTCCGATTTTTCGCCCATGTTCTTAGATTCCAACCAAGTTGTGTTTGCCTCGGCGAGAGACTCTTCTTTTTTTAATACCAGACGGTATAAATGGAACAACCAACCTTACTTGGACCTATATGTTGCCAAGATCAATGAAGAATCGCAAGATCTCAAGGACGCCCTAAAGTTTTCCAAGAAGATAAATACAAAATACCACGAGGCATCGGTTACATTTTCTCCCGACAAGAAAACAATATACTTTACCAGAAATAATTACGGCAAAAAACTTCGTCGAGACAAAAACGGAGTAAACCATCTCAAAATATATAGGTCTAGAAAAGTGGATGAGGAATGGACGGAAGCCGAAGAACTGCCTTTCAATAGTGATAATTATTCAACAGGCCATCCGGCTCTAAGTCCTGATGGGAAACAACTTTATTTTGTGTCGGATATGCCAGGTAGCATTGGCGAAACCGACATATTTGTCGTTGACGTGCTTGAAAACGGCACCTATTCCGAGCCTCGAAACCTAGGCCCTGAAATCAACACCGAAAAGAAAGAAATGTTCCCGTTTATCAATGCCGAAAAACTCTATTTTTCATCGAATGGGCATACCGGCTTAGGTGGCCTAGATGTTTTCGAGGCAGCTTATAACGAGGAGGAGGGCTTTCAGGAAGTGCTTAACCTCGGGAAGCCCGTTAACAGCAATCGTGATGATTTTTCATATATCGTCGACGAGAAAACCCAAAAAGGATTCTTCGCTTCGAATAGGGCGGGAGGAAAAGGCGATGATGATATCTATTCGTTCAAAAAATTGGTCGTTGAAGAAGTGCCTACAAACCAAAATGCTATTGCCGGTACGGTGACCGAATTAATAACCGGGGATATCATGCCCAAAACATTGGTCCAGTTATTGGATGAAAACAATATTAAATTAAAAGAAGTGGTCACCGATGATGATGGCCATTTCATTTTCGAGGATCTCGATGAGAATACAAAATATACCTTGAAAACAGTGAAAGACGAGTTTTTTGAAGATCAACGCGAGGTGGCGACGACTCAAAACGACACGACCATCGTAGATATATCCATGAGACGATTGAAAGAAATGATCGCGATCGAAGATGGTATCAAGAAGCTGAAAACAGAGATGATCCATTTTGATTTCGATAGATACAACATTAGGCGTGATGCAGCGGAAGAGCTTGACAAATTGGTAGCGGTAATGAAAGAATATCCAAACATGGTCATCAAAATCGAATCACACACCGATTCACGCGGTAAGCGAATATATAACAGATATCTATCGGATAGCCGAGCGAAATCTACTAGGGATTACATTATCAAACAGGGTATTGCCCCTGAACGAATCGAAAGTGCCATAGGGTACGGTGAGGAGCGTTTATTGAACGAATGTGATGGAAGCGTGGCCTGCACCGAACAGAAGCACTACCTCAACCGTAGATCGGAATTCATAATCGTGAATATGTAACTTGAGGACTAACTAACTTTGCAAAAACCGCCGTTTGAAAACAAACGGCGGTTTTTATTTTGACAATTGTTCTTCCTACAAATGCAAAAATAGCTACAAAAATCAACTGATCACAACACTGGTGGCATCCTACACAACAAAGAAACCCTAAGAAATACAGTATCGAGTGTTGTAACGTTATATATTAAAGTGTTGAATCAAAATCCCAAATCATGAAAACAGCCCTACTTATTAAAGAAATCTACTTGGAAGCCTTCAGAAATTTAGGCCACTATCTTATCAAATCGTATTTCAAAGCTTTCTCATGGTTTTGCTTTGCAGCTTTTCTAATTGTGCTTTACGCTTTCATTTTTAGACTTGCGACAGGCTTTGCCTTTGATTAAAGAATACAAACCAACCTAACCACTAACGCCCAGAACATATTCTGGGCGTTTTTTTTCACAGCTATTCAAAAGTCTTGCTTTCCTGTTTTTTATTAGGGTTACGCCAAATTACTGTCAAGTTTTTATCGATGTTTTTAACCTTTAAAAGAGTTGGTAAAATAAAAAAAACATATCAACCCAATTTACAGTCCGCTTACCTAAATATTTATTTTGCTACTTCGCTTATTCGCAACTTTGTAGTCCATCATGAATTATTAACCCAAAATATGAAGAAATATGAAGAAAATTTTACTTGTAAAAGAAATCTATCTGGAGGCTTTTAAAAATTGGGGGAATCTAATCCTTAAAAAATATTTTAAGGTTTTTTCCTGGTTTTGCTTCTTTCTTTTGATTGTGGCCGCCTATGCGTTAATTTTTAGGATGTCTACAGGGTTTGCCTTTGACTAACAAGATATGTGCCATTTTAAGAAAAGTCCCCCGACGTAAATTCGGGGGACTTTTTTATTTTACAACGTTCGGTGATAATCTGTCTATTCTTTAGGCAAAAATCTAACGGTCTTCATAATGGCTTCGAGCTGAAATATATCATCGCGTTTATTAGTTGCCGGGGCAAATACGAACCCTTCAAGCACCATTATTCTGTCATTTTCGGTATCCTTGATGATATAGGTCAAAAAGGGGCCCGCCATGGGATAGTTCTTTATATCCCAAATACCTCTGACCTCAATGGCCTCCCTTCCTGCTATTTCAGCCGGAAAAACAGAAGGCGCAAAGGCCGGTTCTGTTCGCATATGGGTCACTTTTCCCGGCACATCGGCTCCTGGAATATACTTTTCCCCAATGGAGTCCCGCATATGGATAATATCCCTTATGAAGGTCGAATCATTTTTGAAATAATCTCCTGGCATTTCATACGCAATGAGGCTTGCAGTGCCTTTTTGAATCTGTCGCTCGATCCAGACAAAATTGTCTTTGCGCACGTCTATCCTATAGATGGAAGGTAAACTAAGTGCTATTCCGAATTTATCCTGTAAAACCGTCTCGTTATTTAACGATTTTAAAAAATTCTTTTGTGAGACTTTTAGTTCGGTATCCTTAAAAGCCGTAATGAATTCATCCGCTTTCTCCTCCAGGTTTTGAATCAGCTCATCTTCCGTTCCTCCTTTAACAACCCCAACCTTTTGGGGAATGGCGTACATATCTGTCTTAACATGGGCCACATTGACCGAATCTTTCTGAACATAAAGAATATTCCTTCTGTTTCTGATGGAACCCGAAAAGACCTGGGTCGGCATCTGCTCTATGGAAAATAGGGGTTCGTCCCATGTGAGGCCGACAACCGTAGCGGCAAAGTGTTCCCTCACCTTATCGCCGACCTTACCTTTCCAAAGCTCGTTATCGATGACAACGGCCAAAGAGTTAATGGCTCCTATAGAGGTCGGTTTGTAGTTTTTTTTGTCTTCCTTGCATGCTACGAATAGCACTGCTATGAGCAATAATGCCCATGTGAGTGTTCTCAAGTGTCTCGGTTTCATATGTTTTCTGGTTTACGATGAACAGTCGCACAATTTTAGTTTTGTGCCTGGTTGTAGTTTGCTACCACTAATACCGTTCCATTCTCGTAAATTTTCGACAGTAATTCCTGGATATTTTCTAGAAATCGTCCAAAGTGAATCGCCGCTCTGAACCGTATGAATCTTTGTCCCTGGTGGAAAAGTCTGATTTTGTGGGTTCGAGACTGTATTTTTCTTGACCGAAGAAACTACGGCTCCACCCCTGTTTCTTGGATAAATGGTCAGTCGTTGCCCTATTCTCAAGTTGTTGCTTCGCAATCCGTTCCACTGTTTTATTTGACTGACACGGACACCATATCTCTCGGCGATCTTGCCCAAATAATCGCCACTTCTTACGCGATACCGTATTCGATTTGCCTCTGCTTGTTTAATTAATTGGGGTAAGGGACTTTCCTTACTTTCTAATTCTTTTTTGACAAAGGCGTAGATCTGTACTTCATTGGCAACAAATTTGCCCATGGCTTCTTTTGGCAATCTCAGAGCATACTCTTTTCCCTCGATAAACGGAATTACGTTCAATTTATACGATGGATTCAAAACTTTAAGTTCTTCAACGCTGATTCCGACAAGCTTCGATATCTGATCAAAGGTTATCAAGCTTTTTACTTGTATGGTATCGGTCTCGAAATAAGGCCGCTCTACCTTTTTTCCCTTAAGATCATGTTCTTCGGCATATTCGAAAAGGTACATTGTGGCCAAAAAAGCAGGAACATATCCAGCAGTTTCACGGGGTAAGTTTCGGCGAATGTTCCAGTAATTCATATACCCGCCAGATCTTCGAATAGCCTTGTTAACATTGCCAGGGCCCGAATTGTAGGCTGCCAGGGCCAAATCCCAATCATCAAAAATGTCATACAACTTCGCCAAATATTTGCAGGCGGCTTCCGTCGATTTTATAGGGTCGCTCCGTTCGTCTACATAACTGCTCACATCGAGTTTGTACATCTTTCCGGTGCCGTACATGAACTGCCAAAGGCCCGTTGCCCCGACCCGAGACCTTGCTTTCGGGTTCAAGGCCGATTCGACGATCGAAAGGTATTTCATTTCCAAGGGAATGTCATGATTGTCCAATTGTTCCTCGAACAAAGGAAAATAGAATTGGCTAACGGTCAGCATCCGTTCCATCAAACCTCTTTTTCGGGTGAGGAACGACTTTATAACATTCTCAAGGGATGGATTGTACGCAACGTTAAACGGGGTTTTTTGATTCAGTTTCGCCAGCCTTGCCTTTAAAGTGTCAGTTGGTAAATCGTAAACATAAACCTCATCGGTGCTAGGCTCTTTAGTTACATCCAAGGTCGAGACCTCTTCGTACATCTCGTCAAAAAGCGCTGCACTCTCGTACAACTCTTTCATCCACAAGCTATCGTACTTGGCCGCCAAAGGATTATCTTGTAAATTGTACTTTGCCTTTTCGTCTTTTTTGGAAAAAACCAACGGATTGTCCTTCAAATCCGTTTCCGAATCCATAAGTTCCATCTGTTCCAAACCTTTCATATCCATCTCTGTGGTATCCGACGATACCATGACAAGGGTGTCGTTTACCTTGGTGGGAATAGAATCATTCTCCTGGGCGGACAGCAAAGTCGAAAAGGAAAAAAGAATAGAAAAAGAAAGAATACCGATTTTCTTGATCATCGTTGCGTTTTGAGTTAAAGCGGGAACATCTAAAATCGTCTTTTTTTTGGAAAAGATAAAACTTTGACGTGTTAAACGCTAAAAAAACCGTTTATCCCCTTTTATCGATAACGCCCTTATTCTTCCAATATTGCGGCGATTCCCGGTAGCGTTTTACCTTCCAAGCTTTCGAGCATCGCGCCACCACCCGTCGAGACATAACTTACTTTGTCCTCAAAGCCGAATTGTTTGACCGCAGCTACGGAATCGCCTCCGCCTACCAAAGAAAAAGCACCGTTTTTAGTGGCTTCTTCAATATAGTTTCCGATGGCGATAGTGCCTTTGGCAAAACTTTCCATTTCAAAGACGCCGACAGGGCCGTTCCATAATATGGTTTTGGACTTTAAGATGACAGCCTTGAAGTTCTCTAAAGTCCTTGGCCCGGCATCCAATCCTTGCCAACCTTCCGGAATTTCGGCTACATCGACAATCTTTGTTTCCGCCTCATTTGAAAAGGCATTTGCCGCCACGACGTCAACGGGAATATACACTTCTACCCCTTTCGCCTTGGCTTGTTTCAAAATATCAAGTGCCAGATCCATTTTATCATCCTCGCAAATCGAATCTCCCACTTGCCCACCTTGGGCCTTAACGAATGTATAGGTCATCCCTCCGCCGATAATCAAGTAATCAACCTTATCCAAGATGTTTTCTATGATGGTAATCTTCGATGAAACCTTAGCGCCTCCCAATATGGCGAGCACCGGTTTTTCACCTGTGCGCATCACCTTTTCAATCGCGTCGATTTCTTTGGCCAATAGATATCCAAAACATTTTTTATCGGGAAAGAATTGGGCCACGATCGTTGTGGATGCGTGTGCCCTATGGGCCGTTCCAAAAGCATCGTTCACATAAATGTCACCCAATTTCGAAAGCTGCTGTGCAAAACCTTCATCCCCTTTTTCCTCTTCCGCATGAAAACGAAGATTTTCCAACAACAAGACATCACCGGGTTGCAAATCGGCCACTGCCTTTTCCGCTGCCTCACCGACACAATCCTCGACAAACCTGACCTGAACACCGATAATTTCAGAAACCTTTGAACAGATATGTTTCAGTGACATATCCGGATTTCTTTGTCCTTTCGGCCTTCCCAAATGGCTCATCAAAACAGCACTTCCTCCATCTTCCAATACTTTGATAATGGTCGGTTTTGCCGCCTCGACCCTATTGGTATCCGTAACGTTAAAGTCGGCATCCAAGGGTACATTGAAATCTACTCGAATCAATGCTTTTTTATTCTCGAAATTAAAATGGTCTATCGTTCTCATTCAGGCTCGTTTTTAAAGAATTCCAAATGTAGATATTTCTTCCGTGCATATAAAACGGGGCGGACAATAATTGGCGCCCCGTTTTGCCATATTTTCCGACCGCATGGTCGGTTCTTGTTTTTATCCTGCTAAAAAAATCATTTTTCATCATATGTGTAAAAATGCCGAAACCCGCTGTTTATGGGACAAAAATGGCAATCCATCATTTTTACAGACTGTTTGGTCGGTGCCGTATTCGTTTTTTTGAATATCTGTACGATAGCGATACCGTCACCCATTTTAAGTCGGAATAAACTATATTTGAACTATGCGCTTCAAAGACATTTTGGGCTTGGCCCACATCAAAAACCATCTGGCCTCGAGTGCCGACGCGGGGCGAATTCCCCATGCCCAACTTTTTGTCGGCCCCGAAGGTTCCGGAACCTTGCCCTTGGCCTTAGCCTATGCACAATATGTAGTCTGTGGCAATAAAAATTCTGAGAACGAAGCGGGCGACACGAGTTGTAATTTAAAGTTTGATTCACTGGCACATCCTGATCTTCATTTTGCTTTTCCGGTGGCCAATTCCGATAAGGTAAAAAGCCACGCGGTTAGCGATCATTATATGGAGGAATGGCGTCAATTCGTAAAAGAACAGCCCTATGGCAATCTTTTCGATTGGTACCGATTGATCGGAATTGAAAAAAAGCAGGGACAAATCGGCGTTGACGAGGCACAGGATATTGTCAAAAAGCTTGTACTGAAGTCTTATGAAGGGGGATACAAGGTTATGCTTATTTGGATGGCAGAAAAGATGAACACCGCCGCTGCCAACAAGCTTTTAAAATTGATCGAGGAACCGCCCGAAAAAACAATATTTCTATTGCTTGCAGAAGAAGAGGAACAAATCATACAGACGATCCGTTCCCGCTGTCAAATCCTTCATTTCCCGCCTTTGGCCGAAGAAACCATCACAAACGCGCTTATTGAAAGAGGATGTACCAGGGACGAAGCCATGCGTATAGCATTCGAAGCCAATGGAAATTTCAACAAGGCTTTGGATCTCATGAACACTGACTCAGAGGATCTAATCTTCGAAAAATGGTTCGTACAATGGGTACGTAGCGCCTTTAAGGCAAAGGGGAATCGATCCGCAATCCATGATCTTATTTTATGGAGTGAAGAGGTGGCCAAAACGGGAAGGGAAACCCAAAAAAAGTTTTTGCAATATTGCCTCATGGTCATGCGCCAGGCGATGCTCATCAATTTCAATGCGAGAGATTTGGCCTATATGAAAATCCGCGCCGATGGGTTTCATCTCGAGAAGTTCGCTTCATTTGTCCATGAAAACAATATTCTGGAAATAACCTCAGAACTGGAAGACGCCATGTACCATATTGAACGGAACGGAAATTCTAAACTCGTCTTGACCGATCTATCGATCAAGCTAACCAGACTGCTTCATAAAAAAGCGGCATAAAACCTCACCTATGCAAACTGTTTTGGAAAATGCTACGGAAATCTTGTTGTTATTGTTTTTGATCATCACTTTTTTGCAAAGTGGCCTGGACAAAGTATTCGATTGGAAAGGTAATCTCTCCTGGCTCAAATCGCATTTTTCAAAGTCTCCCTTACATGGTATGATCACTGGAATGTTGGCCATAGTTCTTATTTGTGAGGTTCTCGCCGGCCTGTTTTGCCTGATCGGCCTCGTTCAAATTACGTTCGCAACCGGTGGCAACTTGGCATTTTATGGGGCAATTCTCTCATGTGTGTCGCTGTTAATGCTATTGTTCGGTCAACGAATGGCCAAAGACTATGAAGGGGCCAAAACGATTGTTATTTATCTTATTCCTGCTATTTTTTTGGTCTTTTTGCTTCAGCAATAAAAAAGCCATAACATTTGTTATGGCCTTCTTGTATTAATAAAAAGTTCGTTTTATTTTTTGTATTTGTCGTTCAATATCTTCACGATTTCATCGGTAAGATCGAGAACTTCTGTACCATAGAGTACACTACCTCCGTCACCCCCTCCTAATATATAGGTATAACCATTGGCCTCGCCGTAGGCCTTGATTTCCTTTTTTACCTTGCTGACTATACTGTCCATTTCGATCTGCCCCGATGCTTGCAACTGTTGGTCTTCTTGCTGAAGTTGCTGCCCGATGAACTGCCCTTTTTGTTGGATCAGGCCATACTCTTCCTGCGCCTTTTTCTGAGACATGCTTTGGGCCTTCGATTGAAATGCCTGAGCCTCGATCTGAAAAGCTTGTGAGATACTATCCCTTTTTTTGGTCAGTGCATCGACCTTCGCCTTAAATTTTGTCTCGACGTCAATTTTTTCCTGATATTCATCCATCAATTTGACATTATCGACAAAACCTATTTTTTGTTGCTCACAAGAAGTCAACACCACTATTATCGCAATCCAAATTAAATTCTTCATCTCGTTTAATTTTTGTTCTTTGGAATCCTAATCGGAGTCCTGTTCTTTTTAAAGTTGCGCAAAAGTAGTAAAAGGTTTTTCGAAATTCTAGAGCTACCTTATTTTTTGTAGTAGTGCGTTTTTTTACTCAATTGATTTTTTGGGGCACCAGTAAAAGTAGAAACCTATTAGTATAAGATTTATTTATTATTAGTTTATTACAAAATAGGACTAGTCTATTTGTTCTTGCTTCATAAAAGGGCCTTTATCGTACAATTTCCGACATGATATGGGATATGTTGCCGCTTGATAGAAAAGTTCGGGAAATCGCCTTAAAATAAACATTAGGCTCTTTGTAGTATGTAAATGAGCGAAGAGTACTCTTTTGTACGCCATGCGACAATATTTGATCGTAGTCCAATCCATAATGCCTTGGCAAAATTCTGTTTCCCTGTCTTGTACTTTTCTGAAAGCAGCGAGACATAGAACGAATCGAAAATCAAAGGTTTGACCCTAACTACTTTTAGCCCGTGTTTCAAGAACAGTCTTTCGATTGCCGTTGTTGAAAAATGCCATAGGTGTCGAGGTACATCGAATGCCGCCCAAAACTCTTTATAGTATTTTGCATCGTATGAATTGAAATTGGGGACTGCTATTACCAATGTTCCATTTTGTTCCAAGCACCCTAACAGTTTCAAGATCTGGTTCTCCAAATCAGGAAGATGTTCAAGAACATGCCATAGCGTAATTACCTCAAACTTTTGCTCGGAAAGCAACTCTATTTCGGAAAGTAATTCCACCCTTTTTTCCCGAGCGCGCATTCTCGCATCGTGGTTTGGTTCAATTCCCCAAATGCTCCATCCTGCACTTTTCGCGGCCTTCAAAAAATCTCCGGTACCCGCACCTATATCCAATAATCTTTTCCTTTCCTTGCTAAATTGATTAATCAACCTTAGCTTGGAATAAAAGCTGAACTTCTTGACTATTTGATAAATCTTATCGACCAAGGACTTGCTTGAATCGGTATGCGAAATATAGTCGTCGCTTTTGTAGTATTCGTCAGGATTTTCCGGAATTGGCCGTGTCACCAACATTTCCATTTCGGGGTCGTATAACAATTCAAATTCTTCTTGGGAAACGGAATAATCCTTAGTTCTTAAATACGACTTCATTGTTGTTGTGGGTGGCTAAGTACTCTTTTTTCAGTGCACGAAGATACTTTAAAACCACGTTCCTTGAAAGTGAATTTTCTGCCAAACAATCTTTCTCAGTGTCACTATACACTTCAATCGCCAAATACCAATTCCCTTTTCTAACAACCTCAGGGGTATCTAGAAATGGGTTTTCACCGTCTCCGCCCATCAATTCGTTCATACCTACATTGATAAGAATTGATGCGAGATCCAAAGTCTTATCAGGAATTTCCACTTCGTACCAAGCTAAGAAATATTGTTCGCCATCGACCATGAACGGAACATCGTCATAGACGTTATTATGCCCTAATTGAAATTTGGTGTTGATGTAATCGTAGAAGTGGCCTTCGTCCTTAGGGTCCTCAAAAATGAACATCTGTCTTTTTGATAGGCTTCGTTTAAACTTCTTGCCACGGGTAATTTTGTGGTCTTCGATTTTAGGTGCAATCCTCAAAGGAATACAGGAATATGATAAAAAAAAGACACTGCTAATTAGTAAAATTCTTCGCATGTGCTATCGGTTTGGTTTCCCAAGAACTATCAAAAACCAAGCCACTTCAAAACCGCTCAATAACAAATCTAAAACATCAAATGAATATCCAAGCTTTCATTTTGTTCGGGAAGTGCTTTGGCGGTATCCGCGCTTTGTTGTTCCACGTGGAACAGTGGAAAAATCAACGTCCAAGATAGACTAATAAAACACTAATGTCAGCCGGAGAAACACCACTTATTCGGGAAGCCTGTGAAATAGTAATCGGTTGAATTGTCTTTAATTTTTCCCGGGCTTCATAAGAGAGCGACTTCAATTTTGAATAGTCAAAATTCTTTGGAATTTTGACATTCTCAAGGCGATTAAGCTTGTCCGCATTAAGCTTTTCCTTTGCTATATAGCCGGAATACTTTACTTGTACTTCGGTTTGCTCCAACACCTCCCTGTTTAAATCATTCTCGGCAACAAAAGCGGAAACTGGTTCCAATTGCATCATATGTTCCATGGTAACGTTCGGTCTCGAAAAAACCTTGAACATCTTGTCCGACTGTTTGACGAGCGCCGAATCAACACTTTCTAAAATAGGATTAATTTCTTCTGGTAAAACACTCGTCTCTCTGAAAAACTCGACAAAAGCTTCCGATTTTTCCTTTTTGTTTTCCATACGCCGCAAGCGGTCTTCCCTGGCAAGTCCAATTTGATATCCTTTCGGAGTAAGCCTAAGATCCGCATTGTCCTGTCTTAAAAGTGTTCGATATTCGGCCCTAGAGGTGAACATACGATAAGGTTCTTCGGTTCCCTTGGTTATCAGATCGTCTATCAAAACACCGATGTAAGCTTCATCCCTTTTTAATATGAACGGTTCTTCCCCCTTCAGCTTAAGATGTGCATTTATGCCTGCCATAAGTCCTTGAGAAGCTGCTTCCTCATAACCCGTCGTGCCATTAATCTGTCCGGCAAAATAAAGATTGTCAATTAGCTTGGTCTCGAGGGTGTGCCTTAATTGTGTTGGAGGGAAATAGTCGTACTCAATGGCATATCCGGGTCTAAAAAACTTAACGTTCTCAAAACCTTTTACCGATCGCAATGCCTTGTATTGAACGTCTTCAGGAAGAGAGGTAGAAAAGCCGTTCACATAAACCTCTACCGTATCCCATCCTTCAGGTTCGACAAAAAGTTGATGGGCTTCTTTGTCGGCAAAACGATTGATTTTATCTTCAATGGAGGGGCAATATCTAGGTCCTATGCTTTTAATTCGTCCATTGAACATCGGGGAACGGTCAAAGCCTTCCCGTAACAAATCATGGACCAAAGCATTGGTATGGCTCATATAACAATCCCTTTGTTCGGTTAGAACCGGGGTGTCGAGATATGAGAATTTTTCGGGTTGCTCATCCCCTGGTTGAACGATCATCTTCGAATAATCAAGAGATCGACCATCTACTCTAGGCGGCGTTCCCGTCTTCATGCGTCCGCTTTCAAAGCCAATGTCGGTAAGTTGTTCCGTAATACCCGTAGCAGCTTTCTCACCTGCTCTACCTCCACCGAATTGTTTATCGCCGATATGGATCAATCCATTAAGAAAAGTGCCATTGGTCAAAACAACTGCCCGGCCTTTTATATCAATTCCTAACGAAGTTCGAACACCAACGATTTTATTGTCTTCAACCAAAAGTCCCTTGACCATTTCTTGGTAAAAATCACAATTGGGAGTTCCTTCAAGTGCCAAACGCCATTCTTCGGCAAACCTCATACGGTCGTTTTGCGCCCTTGGGCTCCACATCGCCGGCCCTTTTGATTTGTTCAACATCTTGAACTGAATTGCGGACTTGTCGGTAATTATTCCACTATATCCCCCAAGGGCATCGATTTCCCTAACAATCTGGCCTTTTGCAATACCCCCCATAGCCGGGTTGCATGACATCTGCCCAATGGTTTGCAAGTTCATCGTAACCAACAAGGTCTTTGACCCCATGTTGGCGGATGCAGCAGCAGCCTCCGCTCCGGCGTGGCCCCCTCCAACTACTATAACATCATATACATCTGCAAACATACTTTTCTATTGTTCCACGTGGAACATTTTGATTTTTTTTTCTTCCTTGGCCCTCATTACCTCAGCCTCATCTTTAGTTTTGTCCCCATATCCTATCAAATGCAGAACTCCATGCGCCATCACTCGAAGCAGCTCATCTTCAAAATCAACTTCATATCGCTCAGCATTCTCCTTGACTCTATCGACGGAAATAAAAATATCACCTTCTATTTGTTTTCCGGACGAATAATCAAAAGTAATAATATCGGTATACGTATCATGGTCCAGATATTTTTGATTAATGGATAATAAATACTCATCGTCACAAAAGATATAATCAATCCGGGAAGGAAAGGAAAGTTCCGATTCTATAACCCTACTTACCCAATCGGCATAATATGTTTCTCTGGTGATCTTAAAATCAGTCTCGTAGTGAAACTCAATCATCGCTTTTAAAATACTCCTTTACCTTGTTCTGAAAATTTCGGCGCAAAGGTAGTGCTTGTCTGTCTAAAATTTCAACTTCATTGCGATAATTATCTAATAATGAGGGTTTAGTAGTAATAGGCGTTTTGAACTCCATCTTGTTGGTATTACTTTCGCGCTCCTGCTTTTTTCCCTGTTTTAAAGCGGCGTTCTCTAACCTTAACAGCTCATATTGAATGGTATTTACTTTCGATAGCGTGCGCTCTGTAACGCCATTCTCCAATAAATCATTTTCGAAATCCTCCATTTGACGTAGCAGCTTTTCACCCAATTTACGGTCATCATTTTTTATCATATCACGTAACTGCTCCTCCAATTTTTGTCGCAACATTTGTTGGCTTTTGTAAATTTCATAGATTTCTTTTAACTCATCCTCGCTAGGCTCGCCATTGCCAAGACCACCCGACTGCCCTTGTTGGCCCTCCCCCATTTCCTTGCCTTTATTTCCTTGTTTTCCATTTCCCTCATTCTGACCATCTTGTCCATTACTCCCTTCTTCACCCTTCTGTCCACCTTGATCTCCTTTCGAATCGGATTGACCCTCACCAGACTTGCCTTCCCCTTCTTTTCCCTGCTCCTCCCCTGATTCAGGTTTTCCACTATTGGAGTTTCCCATTCCCTCCATCTTTTCCTTCAGTTCCCCTTGGCCTTTAATAATATCCGGCAATTGAAATCCCTCCTCATCGCTTTGTCCATTCCCCATCTGCATACTCTGCTGCATGTTGTCCAATATATTGGCAAGAAAATCTGCAAGGCTATTCGATGCGTTAAGAACATACTTTTGGTACGATATGCCCTGATGTATTTGATTCTCCGCCATGCTTTCCAACGCCTTATCAATGTTGTAATAAACCTCTGTAATCTGTTCATTGACAAATTCGGAAAGTTCCGCCCTGCGCAATGACAATGAAAAAAGGCTGTCATCAACATGCCCGAACAGTTCCTTTAGCTCTTGCTGTTCACGCACAGATCTAGAAAATTGGGAGATTTCATTATCATTTGCCTCAAGAACGTCGAACAGGTTTTCTTGCTTAAAGGAAAATGTAATTAGATTATCCAAAATCTGGCGCAACATTTCGGCATCTTCTGTAATGCTCGACCCGCCACCGCCCGACATTGATGAACCATCAAGCTCCTCGCTCATTTTCTTCATTTTCGATGCCGCAGACTTCTGTTTCTCTTTTGCCTTATCTGCCGCGTTCTCCTTTTCGCCGGACTCCGAGGTCTCCTCTATTCCCTGATGTTTGTTTATCTCTTCCAAAGCCTCTTTTTGATCCTTTTTTACCGCTTCCGACGCTTCCTTTCCTACTTTCAAATCCAAAGGCTTTTTAAGGTTTTCATTATCCTTTGCAAGCTCTTCAAGTTCATCGCTGATCTTTTCAAAATCTTCGTTCAATTTTTCCTGTTCCTTGTTGGAAAAATCCTGACCAAGCTTTAAATCCGATAAAATATCCTGTTTTTTGGCCAGTTCTTCCAAATCCTTTGCCAGTTGCGATGTCTTTTCGGTAACATAATACCGTTTGGTCAATTCTAAAAGCTGTTCTAGGTTTCTCTCGCTGTTCTGCTGCTTTTTCCCCAATTCGTCCAACCGTTTAGCCAATTCTTCCTTATCGATCTTATCGGCAATCTTATTAAGTTCATCCAATAGCTTTTCATTTTTCTTCGCCTCAAGCTCCTGTCGTTCCAAACGCTCTTGGAGCATTTTGTTCAACTCATCGTCTTTTGCTGACTTATCAAGGTTTTCCTTAAGCTGATTGCTGAATTTCTGCATTAGATTTTCCTGTTGTTGTTGTTTTTTAAGAAAATCCTTTATTTGATTTTGGTCATTAAAGTTCAATTGGCTTTTTTCCTTTTGCTCCGCATTGATTTCTTTCAAGGTTTCTTTTTGTTCCTTGAACTTTTCCAAGGATCTATCCATATTATCAATTATCGATTGTTGGGACTCCAATTCTTTATTTCGCAATTGATTATCATCAAGCAAGGCCGTGGTAAAAATTTGGCTTTTGCTCACTTTACCTTTATGTATGGCATCATTATCGACAACTTCAAAATAAAAGCTGTACGATCGGCCCTCCTCGAGATCTAGTCCGGATGGGAAAGTATAGTAGAACTGCTCAAAGTTGACATTGGGTGCCGCAAGCTCGATTCTCTGCTTATCATCGCTATTTGAATCGGGATAACATACCAAGCTTATTTTTGCAATTTTATAATCGTCGGAAGCCTCCCCGATATAATACGAAACATTGGGGTTTAATGAGTCAATGACCTGCGTTGCCTTGATCGTTGGATAGGCATCCTTGATTACGGTGAAACGGTAATCCAATTTCTCATAGTTGCTCACATTCCGGTTCGAGGTGGCCAATTGATAGGGGAAATTTTTATAAATGCGCTCGGTGAGCCTAAAATTGACCCCATCGCTTTGAAAGGTGTTAAGGGTGTCTTTTGTTATCAGGTCTATACGGTCGGTATCTCGGCCAACGATTTGCCACGTCACCTTGGTGCCTTCCGGAAATGTAGCATTTCCAGTACTTCTCAAGGTTTCTTTTTGTTTGCCCACATAGGCTGGATAATCCAATGCCAATTCAAAATCCTGAATGGAAGGTGTTTTGAGCACGTTTAACTTATATTCCTTCGATCTGATGCCGTTTGCCATAAAATAAAAGGCGGTCGGCGAAAGTGGTGGTGAAAAGGTGTGCTTAAATACCCCATCGCTTTCCTGTAGCAGGAATTCCGTACCGTCGACGACGATATAAACATCTTTGGGTTTGACATCACCTTCGGTCATCACCTGGGCCGTATAGGTGTCACTTTCAAGCACATCCAACTTGGCAGACAACAACGTAAAGAAAAAAGGAGCCGGAGGCTCGTAGGCAAGATCATAGTTGACCACACGATCTGCAGATCCAAAAAAATTGCCCAAATTACCCGATAGTCCTATCAAGGCAAAAATGGCCACAGGTATTGCCAAGTACTTGGCATATTTTAGGTTTTCCCTAAAATCTACCGCCTTTGCAAAAGGGATGGGATCCAACTTTTCGGAACGTTGTTCGATACTCGCCAACAACAGTTCTGATTTTTGGCTGTCTTCAGCTAAATCCAACAAATTCAACAACTTGTCCCCTACTTCGGGAAAATGTTTCCCGATTATCGTTGAGGCCTGTTTGTTACTAATCCCTTCTTTTATTCGGAACAGATAAAATAAAGGCGTCAAGATGTACCTGAAAAAGAGATAACCTTCTACCATGATAAAGGCAAGGAGCAAAATAAACCTTCCTATGGAATTCATCCATAAAAAATATTCCACCCCAAGTATTACGATTAAAAATAGCAGCCCCAAGACGAAAAACAATAAGGCGCCCTTGACCAGCATTTTGGTATAGAACCGTCTTGTGAATTCTTTCAGTTTGTGGAGTATGTTCTGATACTGCTGCAAATCCGTCGATTTTTTACACCAAGATAATGCAAAAAAGCCCCCTAACCTTTGATCGGTAGGTTTTTAAGATAAAATTAAAGGTTTGATCTTTATAAAGCCCAAAGCCGCGGACACTAGTTTGTGCATGCCCTGCTTTCGCCTATCTTTGCCCTACAAATTTTTACAATGTCAGGGAAAGTTCGTGTTCGTTTTGCTCCAAGCCCTACAGGGCCTTTGCACATAGGTGGTTTACGCACCGCTTTGTTCAACTATCTTTTTGCCAAAAAAAATAGCGGTGATTTTATATTACGTATCGAGGATACCGATCAAAACCGCTATGTTGAAAGTGCCGAGGAATACATCATAAACGCCTTGAATTGGTGCGGCATTCCATTTGATGAAGGCCCCGGCAAAGAACACGGGTTCGGCCCCTACCGGCAAAGTGAGCGCAAACACCTTTATAAACGATTCGCAGATGAGCTTGTGCAAAAAGGGAAGGCGTATTACGCTTTTGACACTCCAGAACGATTGGATTTTCACCGAAAGGACCATGAAGCCAAAGGAAAAACCTTTATCTATAATTGGCATAACCGCCTGAAACTTGACAATTCGTTATCGTTGAACGATGAAGAAACCCAAAAGCGTCTCGATTCAGGAGAAGCGTACGTTATACGCTTCAAAACCCCTCAAGATGAAAAACTCTTGTTGACCGACATTATCCGAGGGAAAATAGAAATAGACACCAATACCCTTGACGACAAAGTTTTGTTCAAAAGCGATGGAATGCCGACATATCATTTGGCCAACATCGTAGACGACCATTTAATGGAAATCACCCATGTCATTCGCGGTGAAGAGTGGTTGCCCTCCTTGGCCCTGCATCAACAGTTATACGACGCGTTTGGGTGGCGGGCCCCGAAATTTGCACATCTCCCCTTAATTATGAAACCGGTCGGCAAAGGAAAGTTGAGCAAAAGGGACGGTGAAAAAATGGGGTTTCCAGTATTTCCTTTGTCTTGGAAGGAATCCGTGGGATATCGTGAAGCAGGTTATTTTCCCGAGGCCGTCGTCAACTTTTTGGCCCTTCTGGGTTGGAATCCCGGTACGGAGCAAGAACTATTTAGCTTGGAGGAACTCACCCAAAGTTTTACGTTGGAGCGTGTGAACAAATCAGGGGCACGCTTTGACCCGGACAAGACCAAATGGTATAATCAACATTATCTGCAAGAAAGGAGCAATGAAGAATTGGCGGGTTTGTTCCTGAAATACTTGGAAAGCCATTCTGTAGACACTGAGCGAAGTCGAAGTGACGCAGGAGGTCTCGACTCCGCTCGACCTGACAGTTCGTATGTAGAAAAAGTCGTTTCCCTAATAAAAGAACGGGCTGTTTTTGTCAAGGATTTTTGGGAATTGGGCGATTACTTCTTTGAAGCCCCCGAAACATATGACGAAAAAGCCGTAAAAAAACAATGGAAGGAAGACACGCCGACCGTAATGGCCGAGCTTTTGACCGTTTTACAAAATATCGACGATTTTACCTCTGAAACCGTTGAAAACACCGTTAAATCATGGATTGTCGAAAAAGAACTCTCCTTTGGCAAAGTGATGCCGCCCTTGCGTTTAGTAATTGTTGGCGCCATGAAAGGCCCGCACTTGTTTGATATTATGGCTTTGATTGGGAAAGAGGAAACGCTCAGTAGGATTGAAAGCGCTTTGGTGGTACTTGAGTAAACCCTTGGTTCAACATCTTACAGCTTTCCGTTTCTTACCAATTCGATTTTTTGCAATTGCTTTTTTAATGTAAGCAGTAGCCAGAGCTACTTTGCAAGCAGTTTTTCCAACATTCACATTTACTTTTCCTATTGCATTTGCCACATCCTTGGATTTTTCGGTTAAAGGCTCTATATAGGTACCTACAGCAATCACAAAGCCATTCATAGCATATCGCACCCTGTTTTGGGATGAGTGAATTTCTACTTTAACTTTTTCAAGCAGCTGTTCATAGGCCATTATATTTAATGATTTATCTTCATTTACAGAAGCAAAGCTTGCCAATGTCGCCCAGCCTGCAGCGGCCACGTTCTCTTTACCGGATTCAATCCACTTCAAACCGATTTCAAAACCAAAATCCGTTTCGGCCGCCACCCAGGGAACTGTACATTCGCTCAAATATGGCCAATAAGCTTTTTCAACCCAAACGTCAAGCTGTTCTTTCGTAATTTGTTTTTCATCAGCCATTAAACCAGCCAAATACATTGCATCCGAATTGCCCGTGGCATATAGCTCCAAAGACAATTCATGGTTCTTTTTTGTTTTTTTTAGAATTTTCTTCAAATGTTGAATCTTGACACCATAAAAGGGTTCTTTTGCGCCATGCCGTCGGTGCGTGGATTTAGTCTGTTCATCCCCAAACTCTTGAAGCTGGCTTAAAATTTCGTTTGCGGTCATGTTTTGCTTTATAAATGTTAAAAATACCCTCAAGGCTAAGATACTAAATCGTTAAACGTCCTGTAACAAATAAAAGCCCCCAGCGACCCATATAACACAAGCTTTTTGTAAATTCATTCCATTAACTAAAATCGCAAGCCATGGGTAATTTTATTTTTATTCCGTTACTTTTTTTCGGTCTTATTATTCTCTTTTCCTCCTTTTTCATTGTAAAGCAACAGACGGCCGTAATCATCGAGCGCTTTGGTAAATTTCAAAGTATTCGTCATTCGGGGCTACAGATGAAAATTCCTTTAATCGATCGTATTGCGGCCCGAATAGGGCTCAAGATTCAGCAGCTGGATGTCATTGTCGAAACAAAGACGCTTGACGATGTGTTCGTAAAACTTAAAGTCTCGGTTCAGTACGTTGTTATAAGGGATAAAGTATATGAGGCCTTTTATAAACTTGAATATCCGCATGATCAGATAACGTCTTACGTATTCGACGTGGTCAGGGCCGAAGTGCCTAAAATGAAATTGGACGATGTCTTTGTCAAAAAAGACGATATCGCTATAGCGGTTAAAAGTGAACTTCAAGATGCGATGCTCGACTATGGCTACGATATTATCAAAACCCTGGTTACCGATATCGACCCAGATGCCCAAGTCAAAGCGGCGATGAACCGTATCAATGCTTCGGAACGCGAAAAAATAGCAGCTCAATTCGAAGGGGATGCGGCCCGTATACTTATTGTTGAAAAGGCTAAGGCCGAAGCGGAAAGCAAAAGGCTACAAGGGCAGGGTATTGCCGATCAGCGACGTGAAATTGCAAGAGGTCTCGAAGAATCAGTAGAGGTATTGAACAAGGTCGGCATCAACTCCCAAGAAGCATCGGCCCTAATCGTAGTGACTCAACATTATGATACCCTACAATCGATAGGCGAGGAAACCAACACCAATTTGATCTTGTTACCCAACTCACCACAAGCAGGCAGTGATATGCTGAATAATATGGTCGCCTCGTTTACCGCTAGTAATATGATCGGTGAGCAAATGAAAAAAGGCAATCCAAGGAAAAAAGAATAATTTACCCTGATTTTGCAATTTTTAATGTTCAGTGCCAAAATCGATCCAAAAATCGAATTAAACGGCCCTATTGGTCTGTTTTGACAGTACACAATCATTGGGTTGTGCCCGAACCAAAACGCTTTTAAACGGCTTTAAAACAAGCCTTCCTCAATAGAAAATATCAATTGGTATATTTTGTTGGATAAGAAAATTCGATCTTAGGCTTTTTCTTGTATTTTGGCCCAAGTATCACGTAAACCCACGGTTCTATTAAAAACCATTTTATCGGAAGTCGAGTCGGGATCCACGCAGAAATAACCCAAGCGCTGAAACTGAACCCTGTCCCCTATGTTCGCTTCTTTCAAACTTGGTTCCAAGTATCCCGTAACAATCTTTAAGGAATCAGGATTGATAAACTCCATAAAATCTTTGTCCTTGTGCGTATCCGGACTTTCATCAGTGAAAAGTCGATCATACAATCGAACTTCAGCGGCGAAAGCATGCTTTACCGAAACCCAGTGCAAAGTACCTTTGACCTTTCGAAGGCTTTCTTCGGTTCCGCTTCCACTTTTGCTTTTGGGATCATAAGCGCATTGTATTTCAACAATGTTGCCATCGGCATCTTTCGTACAGCTTTCGGCCTTTATAATAAATGCGTTTTTGAGCCGAACCTCACCGCCTAACTTCAGTCGAAAAAATTTTCGGTTCGCTTCCTCCCTAAAATCATCCCTCTCAATATAGATTTCCCTTGAAAAAGGTACTTTTCTAGACCCGGCAGATTCATCTTCTGGATTGTTCTCTGCATCGAGCCATTCTTCCTGCCCTTCGGGATAATTCGTGATAACCACTTTCACAGGGTCCAAGACGCCCATGACCCTGGGCGCGATTTTGTTCAAATGCTCACGAACATGGAATTCCAAAAGCGAAACATCGATAAGGTTCTCGCGTTTGGCAATTCCGATAGTATCTGCAAAATTCTTAATGGATTCCGGGGTATAGCCTCTTCTACGCAATCCAGAAATAGTGGGCATGCGAGGGTCGTCCCACCCATTAACGACACCCTGTTCGACCAATTGAAGAAGTTTGCGCTTACTAACGACCGTATGGCTAAGATTTCGTCTGGCAAATTCTCTTTGTTTAGGTCGCACTTTACTTGGATTGTATACTTGATCTAGAAACCAATCGTACAACTCGCGATGCATAGCGAACTCTAGTGTACACAATGAGTGGGTAACCTGTTCGATATAATCGCTTTCGCCATGTGTCCAATCGTACATAGGATAAATACACCAATCGGTATTCGTTCTGTGGTGTGCCTTTTTCAAAACCCTGTACATAATGGGATCTCGCATCAACATGTTGGGAGAGGCCATATCTATCTTTGCCCGAAGTACATGCGTTCCTTCCTCAAAATGTCCTTCTTTCATTTTTTCAAAAAACTCTAGGTTCTCATCTACAGATCGATCTCTATACGGACTATTTGTACCTGGCTCGGTAGGGGTTCCTTTCTGAGCGGCCATTTCCTCTGAAGATTGACTGTCAACGTATGCCTTTCCTCTCTTTATCAATATAACCGCCCAATCATATAGCTGCTGGAAATAATCAGATGCATACCGTTCGGTATCCCAAGAATAGCCCAACCATTCGACATCCCCTTTTATCGCATCTACGTACTCCTGTTCCTCCTTTACAGGATTGGTATCATCGAAACGCAAATTTACCGGAGCACCATAACGTTCCCCCAGCCCGAAATTCAAACAAATAGAGCTGGCATGGCCAATATGTAAATAACCGTTCGGTTCAGGCGGAAATCGAAAGCGCAATTTTTCTTTTGGAAAACCGTTTTTCAAGTCCTCCTCTACAATATGCTCTAAAAAATTCAATGATTTAGGCTTATCGCTCATAGGGCGTTTTTTCTGGAAGCACAAAAGTAGGAAAAATGCCGTAATAGTAGCCCTTAAAACCGCCTCACTCTACAATAAAAGCGTTTCACAACAATTTTAATTACGCCCACAACATTAAATTCTTCACGCAGTAATTAAATAACATATTTGTTGTTGAATATCTGGGTTGGGACAACTGTTGGTTGTTTTGACCCGCACAGCATAATCATAAAACCCTAAAAGCATTAAACTTTTCCCAAATCGAAAACCACGGACCCACACAAAACCACAACCTCTTATGAGAACTAAATTATTTTACTCCGTACGTTTTTTGACACTAGGTATGTTATTTCTGGTTACTGCTCAAATTCAAGCCCAAGTCATTGTCCCTGATCCACCCGTACCAGCGGACAATCCTAATTATCCAGGTAACGACCCATGGACAGCCGCTTGCGCACAAGACAGTTTCAACGAATACTTTGTTGAAATCTCTTGGGCGGGAACCGCCAATAGCACAAACGAGTTTATCCTGGAACTTTCTGATTCGGCCGGAAGCTTTACTGGTGCCGTAGAGTTGGGTCGGGTCGATGACCAGAACACCAACCATACCTTTTTAATGTCGTTTGCCCTGCCGACGGACACCCGTGGAAACGGTTATAAAATGAGGGTCAGAAGCACAGACCCGGTCTCGACAGGTCCTGAATCGGCTGCTTTCGATATGTACTACATGGATGTTACCGGTAACCTGAACATTAGCCAGCTTGGAGATGGGGTCCCTCCAGGGCAAATCTGCTCCACTGGACCCGTTACCCTTCAGGTCGACAACATTCCAAACCCAGAAACCTATCAGTATATTTGGTATCGCAGCGGCAGTCCTTTGGCCGGTGAAAGCGGTCATACACTAAACGTAACCCAATCTGCCATGTACCAAGCCGTAATAGATTACGGCAATACTTGCACAGGATCGGGCAATACGGATTCCAACATTGTCGACGTCACGATTGGTTCGACCGGGCAGGGTATTTTTATAACTCCTCCCTCAAAAACGGCCTTATGCTCAGGCGATACGGAAACATTGAGCATAAACACTACAGATCCTTCATGGAGCTATAAATGGTATAAAGACGGAACTGCCATTGGCGGAGCGACACTATCAACATACACCGTTGATGCATCTATACCAGGTTTTGAAGGGGACTATCAGGTGGAAATCTCAAGTTCGTCCATTTGTACTGAAAAATCGGCCGCCATAACGATTACCAATGCCGACAACTTTACCGTCACGCTTTTAAACGATCCCAATGTTGTATTGCTTCCGGCACAAACCGAGACATTGAGCGTTTCAACGACTGCTACGGGGCCTACCTATAAATGGTATCGAAACAATGTAGAAATCGTCGGAGCGACCAGTGCTTCGTACGACACCTCCCAAGAAGGTACTTATTATGCCGAAATAACCCAAGGTGGTGGTACCTGTCCTGGAACAATAAAAAATTCCGAAACGACTACGGTGGTTACGCCGGCTTCGTTCGAAATTACAATCGATTATGCCTCAGCCTATACCAGCTGCGTCAACACGGATATTGTTCTCGAATTACAAGCCATTAATGCCGTAATGGACGATAATAGTAAAATCGATGTGACTTCCGATGTGTCCTCAAGTTTCACTTATCAGTGGAAAAAGGATGGGGTGAACGTATCGGGTGCGACATCCGAAAATATCAGCCTTACTAATCCTACGGAAAATGGCGACTATAGTCTTGAAGGGGACTTAAGTACCTACACGGCAACTTCGAACATCTTAGCTGTACAGCTTTTGACTAATGAGACCGTGTCGATAACAAGTTCCGGCACCGTTTTTTGTAATTCGAGTACCCCTATAACCGTAAATACCTCTTCTGATCTGACCGGAGAAACTTTTGCCTGGCAAAGGGATGGTGTTGACATCAACACTGCCGATTTCTCTTTGAGCATAACGGAAACCGGCGTCTATCGCCTGGTAATAGACAAAAACGGATGTGACCTCATCTCAAACGAAATCACCATTACCCCTTTGGACCCCAATCTGATAACACTTGATCCTTCCGGTACCATAATTTTTCCCGAAGGAACTTCTAGGGTCGTGACCGCGAGCGGGGGTACTGCCTACCGTTGGTATGATAGCGACAACAATGAAATTGGTACTTCGGACAGCGTTACGTTTACCGATGAAGGTGATTATACTTTGATAGCCAATATAGACGAGTGTGAAGTTACCAGACAAATAACAGTTGAATATCTAGACACTTTTAAAGTGCCAAATGTCATTACGCCAAATGGCGATGGGGCAAACGATCAATGGATATTACCAAACTCATATTCAAACAAAACCGATGTTAATGTCATCATTTATAACGACAAGGGAATCGAGCTTCTGAATGTTACGGACTATCAAAATAACTGGCCCGAGTCTTCAATGGCATTCCCACAACAAAACATGGTTTTTTACTATGTCATTAAGAATGCTTCCGAAACACTCAAGCAAGGAACCATAACCGTTATCCGCTAACCCAAATGAAATTTACCAAATTCATAGCCCTATTAGTGATTTCCGTTTTGACGTTGACTTCGGCCAACGCTCAGAACGAGGATCCTATCCTACCTTTAAAGGTAGCTCCCCAAAACTTGTTGAAGTATAACCGATTTCTGATCAACCCGACTTTTTCAACCGTTCAGGAAGATAAGTCATACATTAATTTTCTACATAGAAACCAATCGGTACAATTCGACAACAACGATCAGACCTATTTTTTGAGTTATAGCGGAAGAATAGGTGATCGAAGTGGTTTGGGCTTGAGTGTTTACTCTCAAAAAGTAGGGTTGGTGTCCAATATTGGTGTCATGGCCAATTATGCTTACGGGGTCAAATTAAGTGATAAAAGCAATTTCACATTTGGGGCGAACCTTGCCTATTATAATACCGGATTCGACAGAAACAATGCTTCGCCTCTCGACCCAAACGACCAGGCATTACTAGGGACTGTTGACAGTAACATCTTATCGTTTCAACCTGGTTTCAACCTGTCTTTTGGAAATTTTGACTTTGGTGCCTATGCCGAAAATTTATTCGATTACAATCTTAAGACCAGCGAACAGCTCACTGAGTTTAAGGATAAATCGTACGCGGGACACCTACAATATACTCATCGGTTCAAAAATGGGTCCGGTATCATGGAAAGTGCCAGGCTCATGCCTTTGGCTCGAGTGCGTATGAACGCAAAGGACAGTCCCGTGCTTGGTAATCAAGACGATTTGACTTTGGGCGGAAGCCTTATTCTTGACCTGCCCAAACTTGGATGGCTTCAGGGAGGCTACGATAGTTTTTATGGCGCTTCGGCAGGTGTTGGGTTCAACATCAACAAAAGGTTGTCTTTAGGATATACTATGGAAAAAGGATACACCTCCGATCTTATAAATCTTGGTGTTACCCATGAAATTTCATTTGCCTACGCCTTCACACCGAACCTTACCGAAGACCGTGTAATGCTGGAAGAAAACAACGATCAACTTGTGGAAAACGAAGAATTGACCCAAGAGGATCTTGCCTCAAATGACGAAATAGAGGAATTGAAAAGAAAATTGGCGGAAAACGATGCGATAATCGCCGAACTAATGTTCCGTCAAGATTCACTCGAAGCCAATCGTCAAAAAGATTTGGAGCGTCGCTTTGAAATGGTCATGCGTATGGTGCGTAACGAAACGAACGGTGAGCGACCCGACCTCGAAAAAAAGGCCGAGGAGCTCTTTTTGACAGGAATCGACCGACCTCAAGTGACCACAAGGAACAATAGCAATGATGGAGGGGTTTCGTCATCTACCACCAATGCTTCACTGCCTAAAGATGCAGTAACCAAAAGCAACGATGCCGTTGCCGAACGTACCGTTGCACAAGACAACATTGGTCCTCAAAACATATCCCCATCTTTGAAAGACGCACGGCAAGACACTATTAAAAGCAGAAAATTCAGAAATCTAGAAGGTGTACAAGATGGGTATTATGTCGTAGCAAATGTTTATAAAGGTGGTCACTATCTAACCAAATTCATTGATGACCTTGGTCAAAAAGGGCTGTCGGCCGATTATATCGACAACCCCAACAACGGTCTCAAATATGTATATCTAAAGCGTTTTGATACCTGGGAAGAGGCGGTAGCCGCACATCAATCGAATATCGACGGCACCTACGAGGGCGACCTTTGGATTATGAACGTTGATAACCGATATACCAATGAACGTTATGCCAACAATGTTGATAAACTCAAAGAAAAGTCCACCAAATACGGCACCGATGTGCTTCAAAAAAATGTGGTCGTCAACGATGAAATTGCAAATAACGGTACCGAGACCCGTACGTTCAAAATCGATGGTGTCGGATCCGGCTATTACATCATTGCGAATGTGTTCGCCAACCCAAACAACGCGAGACGCTTTATTGAGCTTTTAAACTCGTATGGTCTAAGCGCAAGTTATTTCGTAAACCCAGAAAATAACTGGAGGTACGTATATCTCAAACGTCACGAATCTTGGAATAATGCCCTAATTTCTTACTACTCAAAACTAAATGACACGTATGACGATAAAATGTGGATCATGCGGGTCAACCCAAACCTAATGACTTAACCAATGAATAACTTTACCAGCAAAAAATTCTTTCTGGTTTGTGCCCTATTACTCTCATTTATCGGCCTTTCCCAGGAATTTACATCATTTACCAGGACCTATCCCTCAGGGGATAGCTTTAGGTATCAGAACAACCTTAGAGGGGACCTTACCTTTATAAGCAACAACATTCTGAACCGTGCCGAAGACCCTACTATTGGCCCGAATACGCCATATAACAACCAAAATGTCAGAGTACCAAGATGGCAGCGACCGCCGGACTATTACAACACCGAAACCGGTGGATACTGGAACTACAACGACTATAAGGACATGCGCTATATCGATGTCGATAACGACGCTTCTACGTTTAGTTCAAGTACCTCTACTTTTACTTTTTCAGACCCTAATTGTAGCCTGATCAGATATGCAGGCCTTTATTGGTCGGCAACCTACCCTAGTGCCACTGCTAACGGATCTACATCGCAGACCAATACGGTTCCCGTTGGCCAAGGAAGACAGACCGATAACAATCAAGTAAAGTTCAAGGTGCCCGGCGGTTCATATGTCGATATCACTGGAGAGTTGTTGTACGATGGCTTTTTCAGCACTGATCCCGATATGCGCGCGAACAGCCCTTATGCGTTCTACGCGGATGTTACAAATTTGATTACGCCTCTGGCCGACCCACAGGGGGATTATACCGTGGCCAATATTAGAGCAACCCAAGGTGCTTTAACTGGGCAAGGTGGTTCCGCAGGTGGTTGGACCCTGGTCATCGTCTATGAAAACCCGACCATGGTCGGTCGATTGATAACTACTTATGATGGTTTTGCTTGGGTTCGCGGCACTAATGTGGTGCCTATAAACTATTCGAACTTTATCACGATACCTTCTGGTCCTGTAAATGCCGACATCGGTGCCGCAACCCTCGAAGGAGATTTTTCAATCACTGGAGACTATATGCGCATTCGTGCCGCGTCCAATGGAAGTTTTACAACGGTTCAAGAGCAATTCGGAAACCTCGATAGCAACAACTTTTTCAACAGTGATATCACCTTGGACGGGGTGATAACAACAAACAGAAACCCAAACAGTACCAATACCTTGGGTTACGATACGGATATGTTCCAAATGTCCAACCCAGGTAACTCGGTTATCCCAAATGGTGAGACCGCTGCAACTTTTGAGTTTCGAACTAATGGGGATCAATATTATCCCTTTTTCAACTCGTTCAATATCGAGATTATAGAGCCTAATATCGTGCTCGAAAAAAGAGTAGAGGACATCGGCGGAAACGATATTACAGGGCAAGGTGTAAATCTAGGGCAGACACTCGATTACGTACTGTCATTCCAAAACATTGGTAATGATGACGCTACGGGTATCGATCCGAGCAACCCCGACTATCAGCCTGGTGACAGTCCGATGTACACCATTCGTGATGTTTTGCCGTTAAATGTCACCTTGGATGAAGCAAGCATCGTCGCGCCGGCCGGAGTTACACATTCCTTTGATCCGGCAACAAGGACTGTTACGTTCTTTATTCCTGATAATTACGTAAATGCACAAGACCCCATCTATTCCATTAGGATGCGGGTTCAGGTAGCCGAAAACTGTTTTGATTTTATCGATGCTTGCTCAGATTTAATTCAAAACCTGGCCTACTCAACATATGCTGGTGTGGAGAACAACAACAAAATAACGGACGACCCCAGTGTAACCGATTTTAATGCCTGCGGTTTTGTGGTGCCGGGGGCTACCAATTTTCTGTTGGACGACCTTTCCGATTGTAATTTCAGACGTACCGTTGAGCTTTGCGGAAGTGATGTCGTTTTAGACGCCGGTGATAATTTTGACGCTTACGTATGGAAACGCGATGACAACAACAACGGTATTTTTGATGCATCCGACACCACAATAACCGATGGAGATCCCGACAACGACCCGAGTACTATGACGGTCAACCAGGTCGGCACCTATATCGTTGACAAAATCGTGGCAGATCCCTGTAAGGGTTTTAAGGAAATCATCGATGTCGTGGCCTATGGGTCGGGCACGATTACCAATCCGATCATTGACTACTTCAATACCGTCAATGGTGACGCGGATCCTACAAATGACCTAGCGGGTGAAATCGTACAGTGTAGCATCGATAATGATTTGCTGCCTAAATTATTTCTTTGCGGCCTAAATGACACAAGGCTTCTTCAGGTCAACATCCTTGATGCTCAGAGTATTACCTGGGAAAAACTGGACGAGTCAAGTTGCTCCCCAACAGGTGATGATTGTGCCAACAAGAACCTGACCTGTACCTGGTCTTCTGAAGGAACAGGAAACAATTTTAATGTAGACAGTCCTGGAAAATATCGCTTGTCGGTTACCTATCAAAACGGATGTAACAACAGATTCTATTTCAACGTATTTCAGAACACGCTTGACATTCAATACAACAAAAAGGACATTGTCTGTACAACTCCCGGAAATATTACGGTTACAAACCTAGGGAGCGGATATGCCTACAGACTGGTCGATGCCGACACCGGCACCGTAATTCAACCTTTTGGCCCCACTAAAAGCTTTGATTTTGCGGCAGGTGAAAATGGTGATTACAGGGTAGAAGTAGTTCAATTGGACAACAACGGCGACCCTATTGCAGGTTCCTGTATTTTCAGCACGCCCGATATCGGTATATTGGAAAGAAATGTTAGCTATGAGGTAAACGTCACCAATGCCGGATGTACGGGTAAAGGTTCAATCAACCTTATAATAAACAATGCCGATCCCGATTATGAGTATGAAATCCGTCTTGATGACGGTTCGAACGGAGGGCAAGGAACATTGGTAGATAACGAAACCGCACAGCCCGACAACAACTTCACCTTTACCGATCTGAACCCTGGGGATTACATCGCCATTGCACGTACTGCTGATGGTTGTGAACACATTGAACAAGTTACAATTGTTGATGAAAATGACCTCGAGCTAGAGGCTCGGGTTTCCCAGCACATCACCTGTAAGGAAGGTAATATCTTAATGGATTCCGGTGGCGGAAAAACCCCGCACACCTATGCCATTTGGTCTTATGTAGATGAGGGCGGTACGACTGTCACCTCGTATCCTTCATTTAGCGATATTCCGGGCTCAGCGTATCAGACGAGTCAAATTTTTGATATTCTGGCACCTGGTGACTATACTTTTGTCGTGGTTGACAGAAATAATTGTTATGCGATTTCGAACACTGTGACCATTGAGTTCAGGCCGGCAGCCGAATTTAACCCCACATCGGTCATCGATGTGCTCTGTTTTGGGGACTCCACTGGGGCCATTCAGTTCAATCTTATTAATGACAACGGATACCAATTAACCTATTACTTGTTTGATGCCGCAACTTTCGATGAAGACGATTATGATTATGCCGATGCCTTGACTACTAACGCATCGGGTTATTTTCCCGGTTTGGCATCGGGTGATTATGCCATTATAATTAATCAAAGAAAGGGAAGCGCTTCTTGCGATTATTTTGAGTACCATACTGTTTCCGCCCCAACAAATGCACTGGATGCCGATGCCGTTTTGATTCAAGATTATACATGTATACAAGATGGAATTATCGAGGCGCAGAACGTAACGGGTGGAACGGCACCTTATTCCTATAGTATTGACGGCGTCAACTTCATTCCTGATACCACGCCCAATGCCCATAGATTTGAAAACTTGACCGACGGCACCTATAACATTACCGTTAGGGATGCCAACAATTGTACATATCTCGCAGGTCCTGTTACCATTGATCCAAGAAACGAACCTAGCGACCTGGCTTTTGCAGCAACCCCTATTAGCTGCGATTCACCTACATCAGATGTTACGGTTAGCGTGACCGATGGCAATTCTCCTTTCAGCTATGAGATTATAGCCCCTGCAGGGGATGCAACGAATAATGGCACTAATGCAACTTTCTCCGGATTGGCCCCTGGCACATACACTTTTAGGGTTACCGATGATAAAGGCTGTATAATAGTACGCGACCATACCATTGATCCTATTACGCCGATAACCGTCAACGGTCAACTTGATAATAACATAACCTGTTTTGGTCTATCGAATGGTGCAATTACTTTCAATATAGCCAATTTTGCATCTACCTACGATTATAGCGTAACAGGTCCAGCGGTTTTTTCAGGAACAGCCGAAACAGCGGCATCCTTACCTTTCACTTCCCTTGCGGCCGGAACATACACCATTACCGTTACCGATAACGATACGAATTGTACGGCCACTACGGACGTAACGGTTGCGGCACCCCCGGCAACCCTGCTGATTGCCGATCTCGATGTTACCGATATTACCTGTTCAGCCAGTGGAACCGTTCCTGGATCCGTTGTTGTTACCGCTACAGATGGCTGGGGAGGATATGAATACATACTGGAGGACCCGGTCGGTGGAATAGTGGGCCCTCAGCCCACAAATTCGTTTACGGGTTTGACCGATACTACAGGAAATTATACAGTAACCGTAAGGGATGCCGGGGGATGTGAAGTTACGCAGACCTTTGCCCTGACACCTGCTGTTGCCCCTGTATTACAAGTTACGGCTAACAGTTTGTGCTACGATAGCACAACGGGTCTAATATTGACTGCAAATGTGACCTCTGGTGGGGAAGCCCCTTTTCAATATCGATTGAACGGCGGTGCCTATCAGTCCAATACAGATTTCACAGGACTCGGGCCTGGTAGCTATACAATCGAAGTAATCGATAGTAAGAATTGTACCGATACTGCAAGTATCGATGTCTTTCCGACCTTGACGGCGTCGGCTACTTTGATTAAAGATTTGGATTGCTCCGCCACTCCAGATGCGGAAATTAGTATCAATATTACCGGAGGAAATCCAACATTTACCTATGAGGTATTTAGGAATGGGGCTTCCGTCCAGGCAGGTACAGCCGTGCCAAGTGTTCCTTTTTCCTACTTCACGACCACCGCGGGAACGTATGAATTTGTTATTACGGACAGTGAAAGTTGTACTGTCACTACCAATCAAATCGTTATTACGGACAATAGTCCGCCAACAGTGCTTGAAGTGGCCACAAATCCACTTTGCAATACCAGCGCGGATGGTGTTGTCGAATTGCAGATTTCAGGAGGTTTGCCACCATACCAAATCGTCTTTGACGGAAGTGCTCCCTCGACCCAAACAACCTATGCCGGTCTTGTTGCTGGCACCTATAACTATACAGTGACGGATGCAAAGGGTTGTGTGTTCGCCAGTGATGTCACGCTAACAGCTCCATTGGTCTTGAATCCAGGAACAATCGATGTAGTTACGGACTATCGTTGTGATAACACCTCGGCAACACTTCAAGTGATAAATTATTCAGGAGGAACCCCGGGTTATATGTTCAGTATCGATGGCGTGAACTTTCAGGCTTCCGATACTTTCAATACGGGAATCACTGCAGGCACATATACCATCACAGTGCGTGATGCCAATGGTTGCGTTGAAGAGACCCCGGCTATCGTAATTGATCCTTTGGATCCCCCGACCGATTTATCGTTTGCACAGACCTCTCCTGTCTGCCCGGCCATTGTTGCCGACGTGACCGTAACCGTAACCGATGGTACGGCACCTTTTACTTACGAAATTATAGCTCCGGTTGGCAGTACCGTAAACAATGGCAACAATAATGTTTTTACATCATTGGCCCCGGGAACATATTCCTTTCAGGTAACTGACGCAAAAGGCTGTGTGATTCAGGAAAATTATACCGTTGCCGATATTCCCCAAGTTGAGGTAATATCACAACTTACGAGCAATGTAAGCTGTTTTGGTTATTCTGATGGCGAATTTTCTTTTACCGTAAGTGATTTTGCGTCTACCTATAGCTATACTGTTGAGAATAGTTCGGCAACTGTGGTACAATCACAGAACAATATCAATTTGACAACTGCCATTGCCGTTACAGGTCTTATTGCCGATACCTACACTGTGACCGTTACTGATGATTCAACGAGTTGTTCCGCAACAACGGTGACAACCATTAGCAATCCACCTGCTGCACTTGATTTTACATTTGCCAACACTCCCGTAACCTGTACCGAGAATGCCACGATTACCGTTACTCCAATAGGGGGATGGGGAAGTTATGAATACCAATTAGAAAATACGGTCGGGCCTGTTATTGTATATCCTTATCAATCTAGCAATGTTTTTGCGGATGTGCCTTCAGGTGCTTATAACATTTATGTACGCGACGCGGGTGGATGTATAGTGGACAAGCCTATAACAATAGACCCAGCACAAGCACCGACCATCGCTTTGGATGCTGCTTCCGATTTTTGTTATGACAGTTCAAATCAAGCGTCTTTGACCATCAATGTTACCGATGGTGTGGCACCATATTCTTACAGCATAAATGGGGGAGGGTTGACAACGGCAATTGGAAATCCGTTCACTATCTCGAACCTGATTCCTGGAACCTATGACATTCAGGTTACCGATGCCTATGGATGTACCTCGAATATATTAAGCGAGACTATCGAGCCTCAACTAAGTGCTTCCGCAGTTTTGACAAAGGCCTTGGATTGTACTGTATCGCCGGATGCCATTATCGATGTTACCATTTCAAATGGGTATACTCCTTATGCGACTTATGAAGTTAGTACGGATGGAGGAACAACTTGGTCAGCAACGTCTCCTATAGTAGGAAATAGTTTTTCATATTCAACATCGGTTGCAGGCACATATCATTTTAGAATCACGGATAATCGAAATTGTACGGTTATCACTCAAGCTATTGTTGAACCAATCACTACTCCAGATATTACTTCTTTGGTTCAAACTACCGATATATTGTGTAATGGCGATGCTGGTGCTTCGATTCAGGTCAATCTTGACAATACACAAGGTGTGGCTCCATTCACAATTTCTGTTGTCAATACCACGACTTCTACAAACTATGGCACACAAACGTCTGGACTGCCCGCCGGCACCTATGAGGTAACGGTTACCGATGCCAAGTCTTGTACTGATATGGAAGTCATTGTGATTTCCGAACCGGACGCAATCACCTACGACATCGCCCTTGTGCCGATTACCTGTAACCCTGCTACCGGAACCGACCCAGGGTCTATTACAGTTGAAAACCTGAACGGTGGAACCGCTGAGTATACTTATTACCTAACTGGGAACAATGGACACTCCGACTCTTATATTACTACTTCCGGTGGAGAGGACCACACGTTCGCAATCTTGGAATTTGGCATTTATGAGGTTGACGTTGTCGATGCCAATGGATGTTCCTTGAGAACTACAAATATAATTGCTTCGCCGCCAGATGATCTTGATATTGATGTATCAACAGTTACGGCGAATTGTGCTGTTGGGGGTACCGCTATTGTTACCGTTACGACTGCGATCTTAGGCACGGATTACGAATTTGGAATCTTGGACAGCTTTGGCGTGCCTTATGCCTCAACGTATTATCCGCCCGATGTTCCAACTGGTCCAACTCGTACTTTTACCGGACTCACACCAGGCATCACCTATACCTTCGTAGTACATGACAAAACGACCAATTGTTATTATTTCGAAACAGCGGCCGCGCCTATCGATTCTCCCTCGAATCTGACCTCAACCTTGGATGCCGTAAATAACATCACATGTACGGGAAGCGCAGATGGAAATGTTAGTTTTACTTTCGATAATTACGATGGCGGCGCCACTAGTGTATCGTATGAGATATTCAATTCGCAGTCGAATATTTCTACGGGGATTACAGGTTCTTCCAATGTAAATCCGCCCGCCGTAGGTACAGGGGTAAGCGTGAACAACCTAGGGCCGCTGCCTTATGGGGTTTACTATATCTTGTTTACGGAGAACGGAGGACTCTATGGAGGTTGTACCGTAGCTTCATCACAGTTCACCATCACGGAATCCACAAACTTGTTACAGGTTACGGCTTCCTTGGAAAAAAATGATAATTGCAATATAAATGCGGGGCAGGTATCGGCCATCGGTCAATTTGGTACAGCTCCCTACGAATATCAAATTGCATTGACCACCGACCCTGCGCCTACTGCCTCTACTTGGTCGGGTAGTGCTGCCAACGTCTTTAATGTTGAAGGGGGCGGCTATAGGGTTTATATAAAGGATGCCAATAATTGTATTCAGTTCGATGATGTCACCGTTCCAACAGATCCTTCGCCTGAAATAAGTGTCGTTTCCAACGACCAGTGTACGGCCGACGAAGGAAGCTTTAGTATTGATATCAGCTTGGATGTAGCAGGAATTGCGCCATACGCCATAAGTGTTGACGGAGCTGCTCCTCAAGCTGCCGCAAGCTTGGTAAGCGTTGGCGACGTTATGACCATATCGAACTTAAGTTCTGGAGCTCATACAATTGAAATCTTTGATGCCAACGGATGTGGGGAGATCGAAAACATAACGATTTATGCCCCGATCAGTGTCGCTGCCAATGTCTCTGCGGATGAGAACTGTGATCCGGCAAATTCAGGTGAGGTGACCATAACGGCCAATGGCGGTTCAGGAGCCTATTCATATGAACAAATCACTCCTGCCGGGCCGACAAACGCTACTGGCGTTTTTGCGGGATTAACGCATTCCGTAGCCTATACTTTCGAAGTAACGGATACCACGACCAATTGTACGGAACAGGTCTCGATCACATTGCCCGCACCTGCAATTCCAACATTTACCTTGGCAGCTACCGATGTAAGTTGTTTCGGCGGTAGCGACGGAACGATTACCGTAAGCTTGGATTCTGGGAATATAGACCTACCATATCTGTACAGCCTTGACGGAGGCACCACGACCCAGCCCTCGAATGTCTTTAATGGATTGGCTCAAGGAACGTATAACGTAACCGTCATTTCCGACAAGGGGTGTGAAGACACCAAGTCTATCGACGTCAACGAACCGACAGAGTTGGATATTTCGGCCTCGGCCTCGGCATTTAGTTGTGATGATACGGCAAGTACGATTACTGTGATCATCAACAATGATACATTCGGAAATCCTTCCGGAACAGGACCTTATGTCTATAGTTTTGATGGCGGCACCAACTACCAGCCCGGTAATACTTATGAAGTGCCTTTCGGTTCGCCCGATGTCAATGTAATGGTCAAAGATGCGAACCATTGTACCGATGCGGTCGTTGTTCCCGTCCCGGTCAGACAAGAGGTCACCGCAACAATCAACCTGGTACAGGCTATCGACTGTAACAACGGTCAGGAAATTATCGAAATCGTTGCCTCTAATGGCTCAGGAACATATACATATACGGAACTGCCCAGTGGTAACCCCGTTGCAGATCCTACGAATATTGTCTTGACCCAGCCTGGAACGTATTATTATGAAGTACTGGATACCGTCACCAACTGTTCAGTCACCGTTGAACATACTATTGCCCCATATGATTTGATCGACGTTACGGCAACGGTAACTACCGATGCTACTTGTAGCGATAGTTCCGATGGTGTGATTCAGGTGACCATTACAGGATATACCGGAACGTTCGACTATCAGGTATTGGACAACACCGGAACACCTATCGGTGGAACACTCGATTCCGACAATGCAACTTCGGATCCATATGTCTTTAATGTCTCGACAACACTTTCTGCAGGTACTTATTCTGTTCAAATTATCGAAACGGCATTCCCCGAATGTAACGACACATCAAATACGGTTACCATAGACGGGCCGGAGCCTTTATTCTTGCAATTAATAAGCAATGTCAATGCGAATTGTAATATGTCGGATGCCGTTGTAACGGTACAAGCCTCTGGAGGTACCGGACCTTATACCTATGGTGCTTCAATTAGCGGTGGCGGCGTTCCGGGCAGTTTCCCATTCGACAATACCGTTGAACTCGATCCGACGACCAGTTTGAACTGGGATATATATGTCCGCGATGCCAACGGGTGTATTATTGCCGCTCCTTTGGCGATTACCGTTGACACGGACACATCTCCTGACATAACCTTGGCCATTGACGATGAATGTGCCGACGAAGGAAGTTTTGGTATTACAGTTTCGTTGGATGCAGTGAATATAGGCGTCGCGCCATACACCATGAGTATCGACGGTGCCGCCTTCCAAAGCATTGCAAGCTTCCCCTACACCTATACCGGATTGAATGCAGGAGCCCATTCCATAGAGATTCGCGATGCAAACGGCTGTGGGGAAATTGAAAACATTACTATTGAACCCGAGTTGACCGCCAGTGCCGTTGTCATAACACAGCCTACATGTGCGGCTAACGATGGAGTGATAGTATTTACCACTAATGGAGGTTCAGGATCTTATACGGCAGAACTTTTATATACTGATTTTACGGCAACAGGTATTGCGCCAACAGGGAACCAATTCAATGGGGTCGCCTTTGGGGACTATATCGTACGGATTACCGATAATACCCTAGGTAGCCCAAATTGTTTTGCCGATGCCCCAATTTCTTTGGAAGAACCGACTCCTGTCACATTGTTGGCCACTGACAAGACAGATGTAAGCTGTTTTGGAGCTTCTGATGGTTCAATCACCATCTATATGGAACCTGCTGCTGTTGGAGTGAATGACAATCCTCCTTATACTTTTGAAATAACGGATGGCACGTCAACTTTCACGCAAGGCGATGCGTTATTTACCGGATTACCTGCTGGTGTTTGGGATATTACGGTTACTTCGAACAGGGGCTGTGAAGCGACTGATCAAGTGACCATCAATGAGCCCAATGTTTTAACAGCGGCCATAACCGATGTTGTTCCTTTTGCCTGTGATATCAACAACACGCAGCAATCGGCAACCATAGAAGTGACCATTACGGACGGAACGCCCGACTATTTCTATAGTGTCAATGGAAGTGCATTCTTGCCGACTGGCGGAACTATATTTACACATTCGGTTACCTCGGCCGGAAACTATGACATAGTAATCCGTGATGCAAATGGATGTACGTACATAATTCCTACACAAGTAATAGACCCATTAAACTCATTTGTTGCCGCGGCTACATTGTCCGACGCAATAACATGTGTCAATGGGCGAGAAGAAGTTCTGATAACGGTCACCGATGATGGAAATCCACATACGTATACCTATGAATTATTGCCTTTGGGCAATCCTAATGGTACGCAAACGGCTACTGCTGGTAATACGGCCACTTTTGAGCTGACCGAAGTGGGTAACTATACGTTTAGGGTTACCGATGATGCCACCGGTTGTTACGTACAGACCACCTATGAGGTCGAACCTTACGACTTGATCGAAGCGACCGCTGTCGCAGTAAATCCTGTGGTGTGTTTTAATGATGGCAATGGTTCGCTAGAATTGACCATTACGGGGTATACGGGCACTTTTGATTATGAGGTATTTACACAGGCCGGTGCTAGTGTTCAAACGGGTTCCGGAAATGCAATCAGTGATCCTTTCACTACGGTTATAGGCTCTTTGGATGGAGGTAACTACTATGTCACCGTTACCGAAACAGACCCTACAAGCACCTTGTGCGCAGATGACACCAACATCATTACGATTATTTCACCCGATATGCCTTTGACGGAAACAACAACGCCATTGGCCGATGTTACCTGTGATAATAATATGGGCGAGCTTTCGGTCGTTCCAAATGGTGGTTATTCGCCATACGACATCACTTTGACCAATAATACGACGGGTCAGGTGTATCCGACAGTGAACGATGTAAATGCCTGGATATTTACAGGTCTTTCCGCAGGTGATTATACCGTTGCTGTCGTCGATGCCCAAGGGTGTCCGATAAGTACTCCTTACCCTAACTTGTTTGTAATGCCAATTCCGGTTTCCGGAAATGCCATTCCTTTACAGACCGACTTGGCTTGTTATGGAGAAACAACGGCAACCGTCTCGGCGGTAAACGTAATAAATGGTAGCGGCTCATATGAATATATATTGAACTATTATGACCCCGCCGATCAAAATGATCCTTATAACACCGTAGGCGCAACACTTGATTACAGTTCGGGAGAACAACTAAGTCCTGACTTTAACAATCTTGGTACAGGTATCTACAGTATTACGATTACCGATGGATGGAACTGTGACTTTGAAACGAACATGGTAGTCGTTACAGAACCTTCAGAGGTGGTCGCATCCTTGGTTCGTACTGATCCATTGACCTGTGCTACGGGAGTAGAATTTGAATTGACCGCAACAGGCGGAAGCGGAACCTATGACTATAGCCCTGATAATATAAATTGGTCTGCAATGACAAGCAATCCTATGCCATTGCCTGAAACTGGCACTTTGGGTGCCGGAACCCACCAATATTATGTAAGGGATGCCGTAAATGGTTGTGAGGCGGTAGTTTCTAACGCCATAACCGAAGACCCTATCGACCCATTGGTGTTAACGGTAGACCAAACCGCAGCGTTCATAAACTGTAACGGTGATGCCACTGCCGTAATATATGCAAGTGCCAGTGGTGGTCTGGGCAATTATATGTTCGAATTGTACGAGAACAGCGTAACCGCTGCAAATCGAATAGCCGGACCTCAAAGCTTAGGAGAGTTCAGTGGACTTACGGCTGGAACCTATTGGGTAAACGTTACCAGCGAGGATTGTGTAACGGCACCTCAGGAAGTCATTATTACCGAGCCAGAACCTTTGGTATTTGACGTTGTCGTGCAGGATGTGCTATGTGTTGACGACGAAAACGGAAGTATTACCATTACCCCATCAGGTGGGGCCGGAGGTTACATTTATTCAATCTCGCCAAATCTGGATCAGTTTGACACGGAAAATGTCTTTGATGAACTGGCGCCTGGGGATTACGGCATCATTGCCCAAGATCAAAACGGTTGTTTTGAATATCTTGAAGTAACGATCGGGGCTCCAACTCAGCTTGAGGTAAGCGCAACTTCAACGCCTGAAATTTGTGCTGGAAACGAAGACGGTACAATTGCCTTGACCATTTCCGGAGGTACGGCCCCATATAGTACGGCATTGAATTCAAACGCTGATGCCGATTATGTTCAAGATCGAGTTGATTTTGCCGATTTATCCGCTGGCAGTTACCTCGTTTTTGTCAGAGATGCGAATGGTTGTACGACCAATGTAGTTATCGATGTCGACCCCGGGGTAAATCTGAATGCTACAGTAGAGCCTGTCTATGAGTGTACGGGAGATATCCCCGGCAATTATGTCAACATAACCCTAGAAGACCCTTCTGTAATAGGTGATGTATTGTATGCGCTAGATTCAACAGACGCAGCCGATATGCAGTTGAATCCTGATTTTAGGGACATTGCCCCCGGAGACCATTATATAGCTATAGCCCATAGTAATGGTTGTGTCATTACGGTTCCTTTCTCCATTGAAGGATTTGAACCATTGACCCTATCGCTGGAGCAAAGAAACCTCAATGAGATTACCGCAATTGCCAATGGAGGTCTTGAGCCTTATACCTTCTATTTTGAGGATATTGATAACGGTGAAGACAACACATACAGGATCAGAAGAACCGATACATATAATGTAAGGGTGGTAGATGCCAATGGATGTGAAGCAATTTCTTCTATTTACATGGAGTTTGTGGACATTGAAATACCTAATTTCTTCACACCCAACGGTGATGCGGAAAACGACACTTGGCTACCCAAAAATCTTGAGGCTTTTCCAGAGATACTAATAAAAATTTATGATCGTTATGGTAGAGTAGTCGATGAGATCTCTTATGCCGACCCACGTGGTTGGGATGGTACCTACCATGAGAATGAATTGCCAAGTGGTGATTATTGGTACGTTATTAAATTAAACGGCGAAGAAGATGATCGGGAGTTCGTAGGACATTTTACCCTATATCGTTAAAAAACTTAACCTGAAAAGCATGCGAAAAATAGTAATGGCCCTTGCGCTTTTTGTTTCTGTCTCCTCTTGGGGCCAAGAACTCAACTCGCCACAGCTTTCCCAATATTTGGCCGACAATCCCTTTGTATTGTCTCCGACCTATGCCGGTATCGGAGACCACATAAAGATTCGGCTGAACGGCCTAGCACAATGGGTCGGCATCAAAGATGCGCCGCGTACGCAGTCTTTGGCGGCCGATATGCGTTTGGGTGAAAAATCAGGAATTGGTCTTTTTTTGTACAATGATAGTAACGGGTATACTAAGCAACAAGGGGCCAGAATCTCTTTTGCACATCATTTGACCTTGGACCGATATGAAGACGAGTTTCTTTCATTCGGACTTTCCTATAATTTCAACCAATTTCGTATCGATATCGCTGAGTTCGATTTAATCGATTTTCCTGATGGTGGTATTGTAAACAATCGCCAGACTACCAACCATAACTTTGATGTTGGCGCCTTATATCGCTATGATAAATTTTATTTGAGCCTGAATGCCTCGAACCTCATCAACAAAGACCCACGTAGTTTGACCTTTGATGTCGACGAACCCAACGAATTAAGAAACTATTACCTTTATATGGGGTATCGTTACACTAAAAACAAAAACAGCAAACTGGAAATCGAGCCTTCGTTGTTGTACAAAATCTTTGAAAGTGACGGTCGATCTGAAACCGACCTTGCCGTAAAATTTAGGTTTTATGAGTTTGAGGATTACTACTATATTGGGGCCAACTATAGATTTTTGTTAGACCACAATCAAGTGTTTCAACCTCACTATATTGCCCCTATTGCAGGTTTAAAAAAGAGCAATTTTTATTTCGGTTACTCGTACCAGATTATTTTAAATGAGATTTTAGGCTATAGTACAGGTACCCATGTAGTGACCATAGGTGTTGATCTTTTCCAAGGTATCAGCAATTGTAGGTGTACCTACTAAAATTCTGTTTAAAGTTTTTTTAGGGCCTCGTGTTATTCGATGTCATTGCACGGTCTTCCATATTATCAATGATTTGGAGTAAGTTTGCGTAAACGTATTTCATTTTGGGAAAGATAAAGTTGGAAAACATAAGGGTTTATGCATATCATGGATGCCTGAAGGAAGAGTCCATCATCGGAAGTGATTATCGTGTGGATATTTCATTAAATTCCGATCTCGCTCAAGCTTCCCATAGTGACGACTTGGCGCATACGGTAGATTATGTACATATAAACCGTTTGGTCAAGGAGGAAATGAAAATACCTTCAAAACTCTTGGAACATGTAGCCAAACGAATTCTTGACCGTATTTTTTCAGAGCTTCCCGGAGTCTCAAAGGCGAAAGTTTCGGTCTCGAAAATCAATCCACCAATCAATGGGGACGTTGAAATGGTAACCGTAAGCCTTAAAGAAAAAAGAATGGCTTAAGTTTTTCAATATTCAAAAACCGATTACCTTTGCAGCTTAAAATGGCATCGTGGCCGAGTGGCTAGGCACAGCTCTGCAAAAGCTTGTACAGCGGTTCGAATCCGCTCGATGCCTCAAAACCCCTTTAAAAGGGGTTTTTTATTCCCGTATATGTTCGATCCGTTCGATGCCCTTTTCAATGTTGAAGCGGTCCTTTGGAAGAAATCCCTTTATAATTAGAACGATGCCACAGATTACCAGTATAACCCCCAGTCCTTTTTTAATCAAACGAATGCGGTCAATGGTAAGTTTTCGCTTGAGCTGTTTTGCCAAAAGTATTTTAAGAAGGTCCGTAACGAAGTAAGCAATAATCATTGTGGTAAAAAAGGTTATGATCCGGTTCGGCTCATTATCGAGACTAGGCCCCACCACAATAATAACGCCAAGCCAAAAGACCAGGACCCCGATATTGATAAAATTCAATAAAAAGCCCTTCAAAAAAAGTCCGGGATAGCCCTTGCTTACTTTTACGGCAGTTTTTTCCGCTCCTTTCGCAACCTTGACCTTAATGGATTTTTTTACTATCGTGGTAATACCATAAACCAAAAGTATAACCCCGCCAAAAACATAGAGGCCGGGTTGATTGCTTAAATTTTCCAATAATTGAAAACTACTGAAATAGGCAACAGTAATGAAGAGAATATCAGCCAAGATCACTCCTATATCAAATACAAGTGCTGCCCTAAATCCTTTTATGGCACTAGTTTCGAGAAGTACAAAAAAAACAGGGCCGATCATGAAGCTTAAAAAAAAGCCCAAAGGAATCGCCGCCTGAATATCTTCCCACATATAGGGTCGTTTGCTATTGTTTGGTTTTGGTCAATGTAATCTTATGGGGTGCTTCTTATTGCATTCTTGTGATTTTGCCCCCAAATACAGTTTTTTCATCCATTTTGGCAGGATCGCCATAGACCAAAACCTCGCCACCGGCCTTCACGGTAGCCTTCACATAGTCAGAAGCAAAAATCTCCGCCCGAGATCCAGCATTTACATTTACTGTAGAAAATTTGGTCTCAAAGGCCCTTCCTTCATATACCCCACCTGTGTTAATGGCAACATCCTGAAGGTTCGAAGTTCCGGAAGTCTTTATCGTCCCTCCCGTTACAGATTTAATCAACATTTGGTCCACCTCTGCATTGATTTCCAATTCACCACCTTCCTGCGCCTTAAGCTCAAGTACATCTTGTTTAATACTGTCGTCCGACGAAATTCGAGCATCCTCATTGACGTCTATGATGATAATCTCGTCGGTATAATAAACCTCGACAAAGGTCTTATACCCACTGAAAATCTTGTTGATTTGCATTCGCAATTTCAAAACGCCATCATTGTTGACAATAGCCACCTTATCGGTATTGGCACCCGTAATGACCGCCTTATTGACGTCCGACTTTATCAACTTTACAGAAAGGCCATCAAAAGCTTTGATTTCCTTAAAGGTGTCAAGGTCTTTTGATATTTTTTCCTCTTGCATATAAGCTAAATGAAAGCTTGTGAACAACGCAATAAGGATTCCTATTTTTTGTATCATATCAGTTTTTAGTAGGTGTTGCTATCCTCCTTAAACAAACTTCATTCCAAAAAATCAAATTATTCGTTCTTTCCGATCAATGCAAAATCCAGGTGTCTTTTTACCAAATCGGTATTTTTTACCATGACTACCACTTCGTCTCCCAGGGTGTAGGTTTTATGGGTGCGTTCACCAATAATGGCGTATTCTTTTTCATCAAAGATATAATAATCGCCCTTGATATCCCTGATCCGGACCATTCCTTCACATTTGTTCTCGATTATCTCGACGTACATACCCCATTCGGTCACTCCAGAAATTACGCCCAAAAATTCCTGGTCTTGATGGTCTTGCATAAACTTGATCTGCATATACTTGATGGAATCGCGTTCGGCACTTGCCGCCAAATATTCCATATCGGATGAATGCTTGCATTTCTCCTCGTAGACCTCCGCTTTGGGAGATTTACCTCCATCAAGGTAATGTTGTAATAAACGATGGGTCATTACATCAGGATATCTACGTATGGGCGAGGTAAAATGGCTATAATAATCGAATGCCAAACCATAATGCCCTATATTCTGGGTCGTGTAAATGGCCTTGCTCATACTTCGAATGGCCAAAGTATCGACTAGGTTTTGTTCCTTTTGGCCCTTCACATCTTCGAGAAGCTTGTTTAGCGAATCACTGATGGATTTTTTATCCTTAAAGACCAGTTTATGCCCAAAACGTGAAATAATGCTATTCAAGGCCATAAGTTTGTCTTCATCGGGTTCGTCATGAACCCGGTACACAAAAGTTTTGGTCGGTCTTTGCTTACCAATGAACTCGGCCACTTTTCTATTGGCAAGCAACATGAATTCCTCTATAAGTTTATTGGCATCTTTCGATTCCTTAAAATAGACGCCCTCGGGTTCATTATCTTCATTTAAATTAAAACGTACCTCGACCTTATCAAACGAAATGGCGCCTTTTTCCATTCGCTTTTTTCGCATAATCTTAGCGAGTTTGTCCAAGGTTAATGTAGCTTCTACTATTTCATTTGAAACCGAGTAGGCATTACCTCGAATAGAAATATCGTCGGGAATATTCCCGTTTTTGTTTTCGATAATGTACTGGGCCTCCTCGTAGGCAAAACGTTCGTTGGAGTCTATAACCGTTCGTCCGAACCATTGGTTCTTGAATTGCGCTTTGTCGTCCAATTCAAAAATGGCCGAAAAAGTATACTTTTCCTCATTGGGCCTCAACGAACAGACATTATTCGACAACACCTCGGGCAACATGGGAACAACCCTGTCGACAAGATATACCGAAGTCGCCCTATCATAGGCTTCATCGTCCAAGACCGTATCTTCATGTACGTAATGTGATACATCGGCGATATGGATTCCTATTTCATAATTACCGTTTTTTAAAATCTTAAAAGAAAGCGCATCATCGAAATCCTTTGCGTCTTTCGGATCAATGGTAAAGGTCAATACATTACGCATATCCCTACGTTTCACAATTTCCTCGGGTTTTATACTAGTATCAATCGAATCGGCAAAACGTTCCACCTCTGTAGGAAATTCGTAGGGAAGCCCATATTCGGCCAAAATAGAATGAATCTCCGTATTATGTTCACCGGGTTTTCCCAACACTTCGGTAATCCTTCCGATTGGGGAATCTCTATCATCAGGCCATTCGATAATATCGACCAGCACTTTATCCCCATTTTTGGCTTTTCCTATTTTTTCCTTCGGAACAAAGATATCCGTGTACATCTTGAAGTCGGTGGGTCGTACAAACGCAAAGTTGGGTTGCATATCGACGATACCGACAAAACTTGTTTTGTTTCTTTCGATAACCCTGGTAATCTCGCCTTCAAGTTTTCTGGTATTCCTTTTCGGAAAGACATATACCTCTACCGTATCTTTATGGAAAGCCTTTTTAAGTTTGTTAAAGGGTACGAATACGTCGTCGTCAAACCCTTCTACGACTATATACGCATTGCCGCGACCCGTTATATCCACGGTTCCGGTATGGTATTTTTTTGTAGCCACCAACGCTTTGTAACTGCCGCGTCCTTCCTCTAGAATACGTTTTTTTTCTTTTAGCTGCACCAATCTTTTTATCAACAAATTTCTATCGTGTGCATCGTTGATTCCTATTTGTGCGGCAATTTGTTTGTAGTTGAAGCTTTTTTTAGGATTTTTTTCAAGAACGGTAAAAATACCTTTGGTAATTTCATTCTTTCTATGGTTTCTTGCACTTTTCTTCTTCGACATCAATTTTCATTCTTTGGCCGGAAAATTACAAATTATAATCCATTGGCTTTCTTTTAGGGTGTTTCCAAACGGATATTAGCACTTAAGAAGTTATGAACATTTGAATACATGTTAATTAATTGTTTCTTAAATTTTAAATTAAAATGATGATGATGATGGGTTGTTGAAAATAGGCATAAAAATTTCATCTAAAACTTGCTTTCAACCGCTTTGGTACTTTATCGACAAATTATCTTGTCAAGACTCTTTTAACAATCAATGGTTTAGAAATTTTATCAACTTATATTGATAACCGATATCAACAGCTTTTATGTAATAAGTAACTATTCGATCATTGTTAATTTCAAAGAATAGTGTTTTGATATCTTCATTTTATTTTTTGCAAATAAATTACCGGATGTATCCAGAGTTTTATATAACATCGCTGGTTATTAATTTCCAAATAAAACTTTTACTTTTTTTGATCGATCTATAAACAGCATATATCCTATGGATTTTTGGTTTATCAACAATCGTTTTGATAATAGTAAAATCTATCTCATGGGACCGCGGTTCTTTTTGTGCTGTACGCATATCTATTGTACATTTGTAATGCTAACCAATACATAGCGGTCATGAGAATAGCCATAGGAAACGATCATGCGGGCACGGCCTACAAACTTGCGGTTATCGGGCTGTTGAAGTCTATGCAAATAGAAGTTAGCAATTACGGCACCGATGGTACCGATAGTGTCGATTATCCTGATTTTGTCCATCCTGTGGCACAGGAGGTAGAAGAAGGGAAAGCAGATTACGGGATTATTATCTGCGGAAGTGGCAACGGTGCTTCCATGACGGCCAACAAACATCAGAAAATCAGGTGCGCCCTATGTTGGAATAAGGAAATCGTAGCCCTGGGCAGGGAACATAACGATGCCAATATTTTAAGTCTGCCCGCCCGCTTTATTTCGCTTCCCCAAGCTTTGGAGATGGTAAAAGTCTTTCTAGATACGGAATTTGCGGGAGGTCGACATGAAAGGCGTATTGAAAAAATACCCTGTTCCTGACAAAAATGGGGCACCATCACCCACATTCACATCATCATCATACGCATTCTGATTTAAAGGGAAGAAACCTGATTATTTCTATTTTCCTGAATCTTTTGATAACTGCTTCACAGGTTATCGGGGGAATCATTTCGGGAAGCTTATCGTTGCTTTCCGATGCGCTGCATAATTTCAGTGATGTACTTTCATTGATCATTAGTTATATCGCCACGATACTTTCGAAAAAGGAGGCCTCGACCAATAAAACCTTTGGTTATAAAAGGGCCGAAATAATAGCGGCATTTGTCAATTCGTCCACTTTGATTATCGTCGCGATAATTTTGATCAAAGAAGCAATAGAAAGGTTTTTGTCACCCGAGGCAATAGAATCCGACCTTGTAATCTGGTTGTCTTTATTGGGTATCGTTGCGAATGGTTTTAGCGTACTGTTGCTAAAGAAAGATTCAAAAAGCAACATGAACATGAAATCGGCCTATTTGCACCTTTTGACCGATATGATGGCATCGGTGGCCGTTTTGATAGGTGGATTATTGATGAAGTATTTTCAATGGTTTTGGGTCGACCCCTTACTGACCTTGGCTATTGCCCTGTACCTAATTTATATGGGATGGGCCCTCTTGCGCGATTCTACCCGGGTATTGATGTTGTTTACACCGGGATCTATCGAGGTTCGGGATATTGTCGATGCCATCAAGAAGATAAAAGCGGTAAAAAACGTACATCACGTACATATTTGGCAATTAAATGAAGATGAGGTACACCTTGAGGCACATATCGATTTTATCGACGATATCAAACTTTCTGAATTTGATATCATTTTAGAAGAAATAGAAGAAGAACTATACCATCATCATGGAATAAACCATGTCAACATACAACCTGAGTTCGGAAAATGTGATAGCAAACACGTAATTGTCCAAGATTAATGCTGAAAATCGACATTAAAAAATTCGCGGAATTAACCACGGCCGAGTTATATGCTATTTTACGATTGCGCAGTGCGGTCTTTGTCGTGGAACAAGATTGTGTCTATCAAGATTTGGACGATAAGGACGAACAAGCACTACACGTAATCGGTACCAAGAAAAACAAAGTAGTCGCCTATACCCGGATTTTTAAACCAGGCGATTATTTTAAGGAAGCGAGCATCGGAAGAGTAGTGGTAAAGGCCGACGAACGTCAGTATGGTTATGGTCGAGAAATAATGAACGCATCGATAAAGGCTATTGAAAACCTTTTTGATACGACCACGATCCATTTGTCGGCCCAATGCTATCTAAAGAAATTTTACAACAGTCTTGGTTTTGAACAAATAGGCGAAGAATATCTCGAAGATGGAATTCCCCATATAAGGATGGTCAAAAACTAAAAGACAAACCTTGAATTCGAATTATATTTTGATGGGCGTTTTGTTTGTCAGGTTTATATCTTCCAACATAGTGTCCGTAAACCTATAATGCCCTTTAGTCGTAATAATTCGAAAAATGCCTGAATTCATACGGCTTAAAGTGTCCAAAAATAGCCATTTTGATTTTAATAGCCTGGGTTTCTCCGTTTTCAGGCCTATTTCAAAGAAATACTTTCTTCCATTCTTTGTTGCCGTAATGTCAGGGGTAATCTTATTGCCGGTTTCTTTTCTAATATACGATTTCGGACTTTCAAAACCTTCAGTATCAGCCTTGATGTCTTCAAAACCGGTAGCTTCCAAATATTGGATCGATTTTTCCAAAAACTCCGTATTTTCTGATTTGTCTACTTTTACCATAAACGGTAAGATAGCAGAAATATGGAAAAATCCTAATTTTTCGCCTTGATTAACAGCTTGTTAACTTCGAGATTCCAATTTCTTTTCTATTCGCTTGATGGTATTCCAATTTCGGGTTGTAATATCCTTTCCATAAAAACGCTCCAAAGCTTCCATTGCATGAGGCGTTCCGGCTGTCGAAAGGTCCAAGACGCTAAGAACGGTTTTATCTTTTTTCGAAAGTATTCTATAAGAACCATCATCGCTGGACCATGGTAATTGTACCTGGGTTTTCGTATCCGCACGCAAAAAAGAAACATACAACCGAATATCTTTTGTGACGGTTATGTTTTTAAATAGATCTTCGTTCAACAAATCGTAGATTAAATCGATATTTCTGATCAAGGTGGGTACAGGAAAGCCAAATGTTTTTTCAAGACGCTCCGAAATCTCTTTTTCCAGATTTATTGGATTATCTTCTTCGCTATCGAACAAAACATTGCCCGAATTCAAAAGTGTCTCAACATTGGTGAACCGCATCTTGGCCATTTCTTTCTTAAGTTCGACCATTGGAACTTTGTGATGTCCTCCAACATTAATGCCTCTTAAAAAGGCAACATAGGTTGTTTTTTCGATCGGACTGGTTTTTTTGTTCATTGTCGCCCGTTTTTATTTTCAGGTTTTTTAGCTGGTGGCATAAAGCCACGCCCGGCAACCCCGTGGAAATATAATAAAATAGTCGAAGCGTGATATAATGCCCTAAGAATATTGGAAAATAGTTTGACTTTCTTTAATATACCAATGAGTCGGTTTTATACCGCTATATTGCCCGGACATCATGACGGAAATACCATAAAGAGTAAATCGAAACGATGAAATACACCTTACTTTATGGGCCTATGCCGAATTTGGCTTGCACGGACCAAGTAGTTGGTAAAAACACCTATACAAATCGTTTCGCCACTCCATTTTCGATTAAGAAATCTAGTTTTAAGATTAGATTTACTGGTTTTTCGGCCTTATTTTGTTTGGAAAAATATAGATATCCTTCTTTTTTAGGGTGCAAAGTTTCTAATTCAAGCTTTGAATGTTTTTCTTCATTTAGCGCGATTATCGATTCAAGCGATTTTTGGGAAATGCTTCTTGAGCCAAGAAAAGAAATCAATTTTTCGCGATTGACAAATGTTATTTTGCACGAAGTGAACATATCCGGTTCATCGGTATAGATAGCGGTTACCAATGCATAGAAATTGGTTTTTTTGGTTTGGTCGAACAGCCATCCTTTTTTATTAGCTCCCTGTTTGTGATAGATTAGCTCAAAAGCGAATGTCGGCAGTTCTTCGTTGATGTAGTCCAGTTGCGCCTTTTCATCGACAAAAAAAGTTTCCCGGGATACTTTATGGGTAAAAACAAGGTCTATGCCCTTCATTTGTCGATCCAAGTCGGTGACACGTTTAAAATTGTAGTTTTTTAGATGTTTGTCATAATAACGATCAAGTAATAGCGAAAGCTTTTGCTCTTTTTGAAGATCTGATTTGAAAGTGCTTTTTTTTGGTATTGACACGGATTGGACTTCGCTAATTGTTCTCTCCCTGTTTGGTTGAAACCTCCCGGATTTTTTCACACAGTGCGTTTCCGATACGCCCCACTACGCCTACCACCAAGGCATTGCCCATAAAAAAGGCCCTTTTCGTATTGCTAATCCCTTCCAATTTGGTATGGTGGTCCGGAAACATGTTTAAACGCTCCAATTCAACCGGGGTCAATCGACGTAGCCCTTTTTGGGTTTGTACGACGTGTTTGAAGCGGGACGGACTTTTACCGCCCTCGCCCGTGATAATGGTCCGCGAAGCATTATCCAGCGCATCGGGAAAAATCATTCCACCCTCACTGTAATTGTATTCAAAACCGTTTTTTGCCGTACGGATCTCCTTTTTGGCCCCTTTTAAATATTCCCATTTGGGGTAATCTTCTTGTGCAATAAAGAATTCATCGGTTACTTCCCCATTTTGCAAAATGTCGCCCAAAACAGTTCTTTTTCCATTAAAATCGGGAAAAGTCCTTGTAGTGAATACTTCCCCTTCGATAAATATCCCTGTATTTACAAAAGGTGATAATTTTCCTTTTTCGTTGAAATTTGATGAGATTTCGACCAAATTACCCTCAATTTTGAAGGTTTTAGTGTTTTTTTTCGTTTTTTCGACTGAAAATGCAGATGCAATAGTTCCTGACTTATGTATCCAATTCGATTTATCAGTTTCTTTCAAACGGTTGTAAATCGGTGTCGATTTGTGGTAGCCTAGGAAAAAAATACGTCTTCGTCGTTGCGGCATCCCGTAATCCGCAGCATTGATAATGCGCCATTCTACGGCATAACCCAATTCATCGAGACTTTTGAGCATAATGGCAAAATCGCGCCCCCTTTGGTTCGAAGGCGACTTCAACAACCGATCGACATTTTCGAGAAAAAGATATTTGGGAGGGTTTTTCTTTTCGGATAAGATTCTATGGATGCTCCACCACAAAACCCCTTTTTTCCCGATCAGCCCTTTGGAGTTTTGCAAGGTGGTCGCGACGGAGTAATCTTGACAGGGGAATCCCCCTACCAATACATCGGCATCGGGAATTTCAGAGGTCGGTACTTCGGAAATATCGGTATTGCTGTGGTTTTTGTTACCGAATCTGGCCTCATACACCAGTGAGGCATGTTGGGTCTTGGTCGAAGGCTCCCATTGATTGCTCCAGACCACTTCGTAATGTCCGGTCTTTTCAAGACCCAGGCGAAACCCGCCGACGCCTGCAAAAAGTTCGATGACCTTTAATTTTTTCATGCAGGACGAAATTAATCAAAAAGGTTAAAATTAATTATGAAAAGACCGCATGTTCGGCCAAACCTGGTGGTATGTGCTATTTTTCATTCGGTGAACCTAAGTCGTTGACCGCGAATATGTTTATTTTTACTCGATAACCAAGATTTAAACCTGTCTGCCCGAGGTATTACAAAAACCGTTAAATATGAATTTTAGACGCCAAATTTACGCTCTACTTTGTGGTGTTCTTTGTATGGTATCATGCCAGACCGAGAACAAAGAGGAAAATCCGCTAGATGAAGATATCGCGAACATAAAAACGCAATTCGCACCCGACAAACGAGTGGCATTGTTCGAGGTAGAGGCCATTAAAAATAACGATAGGTATATTTTAAAGGGCGAAACTGATATGCAAGGCGCTATCGACGCTTTGAAGAAGCAATTGTCCAGTAAAAACGTTGATTTTATTGACAGTATACAGCTTTTGCCATCCTATGATTTTGGGGAAAATATACAAGCCGTTGTCAATATTTCGGTGGCCAACTTGCGCAGCAATCCCAAACATTCAGCAGAATTGGCTACACAGGCCACTTTGGGCACCCCCGTGAAGGTTTTAAAAAAAGAAGGCGGTTGGTATTACATTCAAACTCCGGATAAATATTTGTCTTGGGTCGATGATGGTGGCATTACCTTGATGGATAAATCGGGTTTTGAGCAATGGCAGGCTACCGACAAGGTTATTTACACCAAGACTTACGGACATTCGTACTCAAAAGAAGATAAAAAGCAAATAGTCTCCGATTTAGTGGCGGGTGCTATTTTGGAAACCACGGGTATTTCGGGCAATTATTTTCAGGTTAAATATCCCGATGAAAGAACGGCACTTGTTATGAAAGACGAAGCCGAAAATTATGACCAATGGCTTGAAGGTCTTGACCCAACGGTAGATGATCTTGTAGCCACATCCGAAACTTTGATCGGCGTACCTTACCTTTGGGGCGGTACATCCACCAAAGGTATGGACTGCAGCGGTTTTACGAAGACCATCTATTTTTTGAACGGAATGGTCATACCAAGAGATGCCTCCCAACAGGTACATACGGGTCAGCCCATCGATTCCATGATGGATTTTGAAAACCTGAAAAAGGGCGATTTACTCTTTTTCGGAACAAAGGCCACCGATTCCACGAAAGAAAGAGTGGTGCATGTGGGCATGTGGATTGGCAACAATGAATTCATCCATGCATCGAATATGGTACGGATCAGCAGTATGGATCCCAAGGCCGACAATTTTGATGAATGGAACCGTAATCGCTATCTGCGCACCAAAAGAATTTTAAGAGAGGAAGACGAGGCACTGATCAATTTGACACGAACACCTTTGTTCAAAGACTAAAATAAGCAGTTGATCGAGAAACAACTAGTATCCCATATACATTTTCCATAACAGATTTTTAGTTTATAAAAACCTACTTGGTGAATTGCCCAAGAAAATCTGGATATCATTATATCTTTTATGTTAAAAAGAATGTTTTAATATTTTTTTAAAATTCTTCCAGTTTCGAACATCTATCTTACCAAACTAAAATACTTTATTAACGGTTTTCTTAATAATTAGATTCATGAGAAGGTACATAACCATTATTCTACCCTTGTTTTCGATTGTCTTTTTGAATGCGCAATATGAAATCAAATCATCGGCCGGGTATTCTCCCAATATTGGCATAATGGTAAATATGCTGGAAGACTTGAAGAAAAGGATAACAGAAGAGGTCAAAGACCTTGACCAGTCGCAAACCGATTTCGAATTTGATGAAAATGCGAATAGCATTGGGGCGTTGGTCATGCATTTGGTGGCAACGGAGGCATATTACCAAATAGAAACGTTAGAAGGACGGCAATGGACAGAAGAAGAGCAGGAGCATTGGGGCGTTGGTGGCGAACTTAATGATAAATCAAAAAAAGCACTCAAAGGAAAATCAATTCGGCACTACTTGGCTTTATGGGATGAAATTCGCGAAAAAACATTAGCAGGACTCAAAACCAAAGACGACAAATGGTTTTCAAGCAATATCGAAGAGGGCATCAATTATCATTGGGTGTGGTATCATGTTATGGAGCATCAAGCAAATCATATGGGCCAAATAGCATTGGTTAAAAACAGATTACCTAAATAAATTTCAAACAGCCTTACCAAAAACGACTTCTAAATGCCGTTCGTCGGGCATGCGTTTTTTGCTGAACAAACTCACGACAATATAGGTCAGCATTGAAAGGAGAAAGGCCGGAATGATTTCATGGATATCCTTCAATGGTTCATATTCGAACCGAAAGGCGAAACGCCAAACAATGTTCGTTAACATACCCACAATCATTGAGGTAATCGCGCCAAGGTCAGTGCCCCATTTTAAATAGAGTCCGCCAAAGATGGCAGGAAAAAAACTGGCCGCGAAAACGGCACCGGCAAACGCGGTCAATTCTACGATTCCGGCCATAGGATAGAGCGTCATCACATACACGATAATACAATAGATGACCATGAACCACTTGGTTCGGGGAACGATTTTTGATTCTGACATTGGTTTTGCAACATGCCAAATATCTTTTACGAATGCAGTTCCGATAATAATAATGACTGATGCCAAAGAAGACATTCCAGCGGCAAAAAGTCCAGCAACGCAAATACCGCTGACCAATTTGTTGTCGAATTTATCCAACATAAAGCCCACGACCTCATCGGTATCGTGAATCAAGAGATTGGCTTCCTCGGTGCTTGCCATACCGTGTACCAAGGCACCAAGGCCCATCACGCAGACCAGGGAAATCCCTAAAAAAACAGGCGTCCATATCATGGCGAAACGCATACTTTTTGCGTTGTCTACGGAATAGAATCGAATCAGGTTTTTAGGCTCTGAGATTTGTTTCATTCCGACTGATAGTCCGATTCCCAGGATGTATAAAAAGGAGACCAGTTCGCCAAAAGTCACCAGCCCTGATTTTATAGGTTCTCCCGATTTGCTCAAATGATCTGTGTTGCGGATGGCTTCCATTAGATTATCGCCCCCACCGACATACATAAACGGAATCGCCAACATCAAAATGGCCACGCCGAACATGATGATACCTTGAATGGCATCCGTCCACAAGACGCTGTACATTCCTCCCCAGATTGTGTAGGCACAGGTAATCGCGATAATGGCAAACGCGCCATATTCATAGGGGATATCCAATACCGAGGTCAATACATGGGCACAGCCCTTGGCAATGCCGATCATATACCACAATGTAGCGAACAAGATGATGACCGCCGACAGTACGCGGATACTTTTCGCCAGATCGCTCTTGTACCGTAAATGAAAATAATCGGGAATGGTAAACGACTTTAAGCGCGCGGTTTGAAACCGCATTTTAGGCCCCAACAGTTGCCACGAGATAATACAGAAGACCGTCCAGATCAGTCCCATCCATGCCCATGAAAGCCCGTATTCAAAAGATTTTCCCGCCTGTCCGATATACGTGTTCGTGCTCGCCGAAGTCGAAAAAAAGGCCAAGGAAATCACCCATCCCGGAATTTCTCGTTTGGCGACATAATATCCTTCAACCCCTTGGTTGGCTTTTTTCTTGAAGTACCACCCGACGTACAGGCATCCTCCGACATAAATAGCCGTAAGAATCAGGGTGACGTAATGTTCGCTGAAATAATCCATCAATGTTCAGGGTTGTGGTCACTTTCATCGACCGTAATATCTCGCTTCATGACCAAAACGGCATTGACGATTACTAGAACAATAATACCGAAATAGGGGAATAGAGTAAGAAAATCCATGTATTCAAGTTACGGGTTCGGCATTTTGAGTTTTATTGTTTTCCAATCTCATCGAGCGTTCTCCCCCTTTGGGGGAGTTAGACCTGTGCTGAGCGAAGCCGAAGCGGGGGGCCACATCTCCTTTACTTCATTCTTCGTTACTTTCCCCAGCACATTTCGGGGTAGTTCTTGTTGAAGGATGTAATTCCGGGGAATTTTATACGCAGGCAATTGTGTCTTTAGCCACTCTGAAATTTGCTTAAAATCCACCGCATCTCTTTTTGAAACGATACAGGCCGAAACTACTTCACCCCATTCGTCATCGGGAAGCCCGACCACGGCACAATCGTCAACAAGTTCGTGTTTTCGCAGTACATCTTCGATTTCCAAAGCGGAAATTTTATATCCGCCCGATTTGATGATGTCCACACTATCGCGCCCAAGTATTTTATAAAGTCCGTCGTTCAACATGCCAATATCGCCCGTAATGAACCAACCATCTTCAGTAAAGGCTTTTTGGGTAGCTTCCGGTTTTTTCCAATATTCCTTAAAAACACTCGGCCCTTTGATTTGGAATTCCCCGGGGGTATTTTTCTCAACAGGATTGTTGTTCGAATCGACCAGTCGCATCTGGATCCCCGGTAAGAGTAATCCAACATGACCGGGCCTTCGTTCTCCCCGATAAGAATTGGACAATCCCATTCCGATTTCGGTCATTCCATACCGCTCCAATAACGTTTGGCCCGTAATTTCCTTCCATTTTTGGAGTACCGGCACGGGCAATGCCGCAGAACCGGAAACCATGAGCCGCAATTTCGATGCGGCTTTTGACATTTCTTCCCGTTCTTCGGCATCGGCTTTTTCCCAATGGGAAATCAATTTGTAATAAATGGTCGGTACCGCCATGAACAGGGTCAACCTTCCCGATTTGAAAATTCCCCAAACTTTTTCGGCATCGAATTTTGGAAGGAATTCACAGCACGCACCGCTCCAAAGTGCACAACACATAACGTTGATGATTCCATGTACATGGTGCAAAGGCAGAATATTAAGGATATAATCCTCTTCATGCCATTCCCAAGCGTCGACCAAAGTCGTGATCTGTGCTTCGATATTGTCATGGGTCGTAACGACCCCTTTGGGCTTGTTCGTGGTACCGCTGGTGTACAAAATCATGGCCCGTCGCCCCGAATCGATATCCGACAGGCTTGTTGTATTTTCCTTTAAAACCGATTCCAATGCGGTTACCGAAATACCGATTATGGCCTCCAAAGGTTTCAAAAAATCGATATAGTCTTTGTGGGCGATTACGATTTCGGCCTGCGTATCTTCCAAAACATATTGTATGGATGGCAAAGGATGTAGCACACAAAGTGGAACGGCGATTCCACCGGCGGCCCAAATACCCCATTGTACGGCCGTATATTCAAAAGAAGGGGGCACCAAAAAAGTAATCCGTGTCTCGTTGAGGTCGGTTTTTTCATCCAAAAGATTGGAGGCGACATTTTTGGCAGACGCTAAAAGTTGTCCATAGGAATACGATTGTCCGTTGGAAACCAGTGCCGTTCTTTGCTTGAAATTTTTGGCTCTTTCGAGGAGTCGGATCATGTGTTAAAGATAATTCATTGTTCGTTCGTTGGAATGACAATATAAACCGGAGGGTTTAAAAAGTCCCCTCTCCCTTTGGGGAAGGGATATGGGGGAGGGGCTTACAATTCAACGGTCTTGCCGGTCTTAAAAGACTCATCGGCAGCCAGAACGATACGGAGACTGTTTACCGCATCGCGCAAATGGTCGCTCAAATCCAGATTTTGTTGGATTGCTTTTAAAAAATATTGCTGTTCCAAAAGGCATAGTCCGTCATGATCGGGTTCATCGGAAGTATCTATCAGCTCGTCGGGCTTGGCAAAATTTCCTTGTTCATCCATGACGCTATGATGTAGTTTTAACGCTCCGGTTTTTGAATGGTCGTCCACACTATCGGAATCGCCCTTGGCCTCATCGACAATGGAGACACAACCTTTTGGACCGATTACATCCTTTACAAAAAAAGCGGTCTCGCTCATCATCGGCCCCCAACCCGCTTCGTACCAGCCTACGGAACCATCCTTAAAGCGAACCTGTAATTGACCATAATTGTACATTTTAGAATCGATTTCACCCGAAAGCCTTGCGCCGATGGCGCTCACACTTATAGGTACCGATTCCGTCATTAGACACATTACATCCACATAATGGACTCCGCAATCGACGATAGGCGACATGCTGTTCATCAATTGTTTGTGGGTGTACCAATTGTCGCCTGAACTTTGCTGGTTGAGGTTCATGCGCATGACAAGGGGTTTGCCCAAAGTTTTGGCGACCTCCACAAACTTGGCCCAGGCCGGGTGGACACGCAAAATATAGCCCACGACCATTTTCTTTCCTTTTTTATGTGCCAGATCGGCCAAGCGCTGTGCGTCTTCAACGGTCAAGGCCAAAGGTTTTTCCACAAAAACATGGGCATCGGCGTTCAAGGCTTCCTGGATGTATTCGGCGTGCGTATCGGGGTAGGTATTGATCGAGACCGCATCGGGCCTCGAAGTCTCCAAAGCGGTTTGATAATCTCCAAAAGTGGGGTAGCCGCCCAATTCTTGCGAAAGTTTTTCCCTGCTTTCGGGCCTACGGCTGACCAGGCCGACAATCTCGAAATTTTCCATTTGATGGTAGGCCCGCGCATGCGAGGCACCCATATTGCCGCAACCGACGACCAACACGCTTATTTTATCCATGATTCCCTATATTGGTAAATAATAAGACCGAAAATTAAACAATGAAACCGACAACACCAACCGCAAGATTAAGGTTGCTTGGCCTTCTTTTTATTTCCGTTCTAGGGATGTTTCTTCTTTCAGGAAGAAATGTGGATAAAGGAACTGTTGAAAACGACTCGGAAGCAAAACCCAACATCCTCTTTTTGATTGCCGATGATTGGTCATATCCGCATGCTGGGGTTTACGGAGATCCAACAGTGCGCACCCCGACTTTTGACAAATTGGCCCAAGAAGGGGCTCTTTTCGAAAATGCCTATTGCGCGGCTCCCTCTTGTTCGCCTTCGCGGGCGAGTATCCTTTTGGGCCGGTATCCGCATCAGATCGAGAGTGCGGGAAACCTATGGTCGGTCATTCCCGATAAATTTCTGAATTGGGTCTCGTTATTGAAAGAAGCCGGATATCATTCGGGAAAGAGCAGAAAAGGGTGGGGCCCTGGCGATTTTGAGGCTGGTGGGTATGAACACAATCCCGCTGGAAAAGATTATTCCGATTTCAATACTTTTTTAAAGGATAAAAAGGAAGGGCAACCTTTTGTCTTTTGGTTCGGTAGTACCGATCCCCACCGGGGGTATGAGATAAATGCCAGTATAAAAACGGGAATGGACCCATCGACGATCGAAGTACCGGGATTCCTCCCCGACCTACCTTGTGTTCGTAACGACATCATGGATTATTATTATGAGGTCGAACGATTTGATAGGGAATGCGGAAACATCATTGTGAGACTTGAAAAAGAAGGGCTGTTGGAAAACACACTGATCGTTATGACCAGTGATAACGGAATGCCTTTCCCTCGGGCAAAGGCCAATCTCTATGATTACGGTACCCGAATGCCTTTGGCAGTATATTGGAAAGATCATATCGAAGGCGGTAAGCGTATATCCGATTTTATGAATTTTGTGGATTTCGGACCTACTTTTTTGGAAGCAGCCCGACTCGAAACTCCTAAAGAATTTAGAGGAAACAGCTTGTTGGAATTGTTTGTTCCGAAAGGACCGAAGTCCGACAGAAGCAAGGTTTTTGTCGAACGGGAACGTCATGCCAATGTGCGAACGGGAAATCTGAGCTATCCTTCACGGGCTATCCGTACCAAAGATTTTCTATACATCAGAAACTTTGAACCCAGCCGCTGGCCAGCCGGTGATCCCGAAACACACCAATCGGTAGGGCAGTACGGTGATGTTGACAATTCGATTTCTAAATTCCTCATCATGAAAATGGAGCGAAAACCTTCGGATAAAGATTATTTTCAATTATCGTTTGGCAAAAGACCAATGGAAGAATTATATGTGTTGGCGGAAGACCCTTATAATCTAAAGAACGAGGCACGAAATCCGAAGTACGAAGAAAGGCTAGGGGAGCTTCGTGCCGAATTAAAAAGCTGGATGGAACATACCAATGATTTAAGGGCCACCGAACCCCAAACCTCTTATTGGGATGAGGTACTTTATACGCCCGACTATCAATTTTATAATTACGATTTGAACGAAAAAATAAAGGAATATAAAATGTTGGCCCGTGATGGGGGCAGGCTTATTGAGGTTGGTTGTGTTTTCGATTAGGCCTAAAAATCAAATAAATTTGCGGGGTTATGTTACAAAAGGAAAAAAGCCTTACGTATTTTCCTCAAAAGACTTTGCACTTGAGAAAGCATGTTCGTACAGTTAGCTTTATCTAGATTTAAACCTACCGTTTGAGTAAATAATGGCTTAGTTTAGATTTTGCCATCACTCGATTTTTGCCATAATTCCCCAGCCGTTTGCCTTATCCGATACTGCGACCAAGATTTCATTTTCTCCTTTTTTTGTGTTGAGAAAAAGTGTATTTCCATCGATAAGCATATCGCCCCTAAAAGTCGGCCCTTTTACCCTGAAACTATTTTTTCCTTGAAATAACTTGGTTCCATTAAAATAGACGACCGTATTATCACTGAAATCAAATGATAGTTTTTTTACAACTGGCTCGGAAGATCGAAATTTATATCGTGCCCAAACAACATTCACCGTATTTTCCTCGAAATTTCCTGAACTTGTTTTTCTACGATATTTATTGATGTTCAAAAGACCTGAAGGCTCTGCGGAAAAAGTTTCCCATCCTAGATCTTTATTGGTCGGATATTGATTTACATCCATTTTTGAAATCTCATAGGTTTTACTGAGCTCCCATTCGCGAACTACATCGGGGTCATAGTTTTCATGCTGATTGAACGGTGTCGTTTCTGAAAATTGGGTGTATTTGAAATTTGAAAAGTAAGCCCCTAGAAAGCTGTAAAAGCCAATGAACCCTTTTCTGTCTTTTCTTCGAAGATTAGCTACCTGTAATATGGGTTCGGGCATCTCATTGAGAAACACTTTTAATTCAGAACCCCGAAATTCTACTTTTAAATGGTTCCATTCCTTGGGATTGAAATTGACCACTGCTTGATGCTCTCTGTACAATTGCCAATTTGATTCACCATTGAACTCGGGGTTATATTGAATAGCATCCGGAAACCCCGACTTATGTAATCGTACATAAAAGGTTTCATGGTTTCCACGGTCTTGCGCCCTAAAATATAGTCCTGCGAATGCCCGGGGCTTTTCTGCCATGAAATCAAATTCGATGATACCATCCTGAAATTTTACATTCTCAAGTGAAGCTTGCCCGTTTAGATAGACAGCTTCATTGCCAAGTTTATTTTCAAATCGCCTTGGCTCGCGCTCCACAAAAGACCATTCCTTTGATACAATCGGTACTTGAACTTGTGCAAAAACTTGAAAGGCAGTAAAGAATAAGAATATTAAAATTGTATTTTTCATTTGAAATTTATTTTTGATCAAATATCGAAATTGAAGGATGTAAACCGTGTTCATTACCGTTCATCTTTTGTTCAAGCATGATCAATCGGTTTAAATGACCGTATTTTGCCACTATGAACGAGTTCGACAATACTGCTATTAAAAGGTTAAAATCAGAGTTGTTACGTCATCTAAATTGGGGCGAGGTAGCTCATTGGAGCACTCGTAATTTTGAACGGTTAAGCGAAAAAATATTTGAAACGACATCGATTCAATTAAGTGTATCCACTCTTAAAAGATTTCTGGGAAAGGTGGCGTATTACAACAAACCTGCACCGGCAACTTTAGATGCGATAGCGGCATTTGTAGGTTACGATGGCTATTTGGACTATTGTTCGACTGTCGGTAAACCTGAAGAACCAATAAGCCGAATCTCTAAAAAAAAAATTTTCATTTACGGTCTTGGTGTATTAGTATTGATGACGGCTGTTGTGGCTGTTTCATTTATAAATCATGGAACACAATCAATAGACCCTTCCAAAATATCCTTTTCTATAAAAAAAGTGACCACAGGACTACCCAATACCGTGGTATTCGAATATGATGTCATAAAAGTGAATGCCGATTATGTTGAAATTCAGCAAGACTGGGATTCCACCAAACGACACAAGGTCAATCCTTCGAATACGATATTTACACATTATTATGAGTATCCCGGCTATTATAATGCCAAATTGCTGGTAAATGGCTTTGTAGTCTCAGAAAAGGATTTGTTCATTCCTTCTGACGGATGGATGTCAGCGATTTCATATTTGAATGAAACAAAACCGCCCAGATATTTGCGGAAAAATGAATTTGAAAGTGATTCTGTACTAAGGATTTCTACCGATGTCTACAATGACATCCAAAAACATCCGGATGAAGTGTCACTTGAATTTTATAATGCTTTCGCCAATCCTGAGTTTGAGTTTGAAAATTTTGAATTCAAGGCTAATGTTCGATTTAACACACAATCGGGCAAAGTGCCATGTGAATTTAGAAAGCTCGTTTTCTTTGGCACCAAAAAGTTTATAAGAGTACCGTTCAGTGTGCCTGGCTGTGTTTCCCAAAACAAACTTAGACTTGGCAATCTTGTGATAGATGGAGAAGAAAATGACCTATCTGAACTTTCAGTTGAAAGTGGAGAATGGTCAAATATTCGAGTAACAAATGTTGCCAATCGTTTATCCATTTATTTGGAAGATAAAATGGTGTTTGAAACCGATCTTATCGATGATTTCGGCAAACTTGCCGGTGTTCGTTTTTCGTTCAGTGGATCGGGAGAAGTTGAAGATCTGCATCTGTCAAGCAAAGGGAACGTGTTGTTGTCCTTGAAGTAACTACTGTTTTTTTTAATTTATATCTTTTATTTTCTGCAAAGCTTCATTAACAACTTTGTTCTCACTGGGGGATTAGGGAGTTTCTAAGGCAAATGCCACAATTTGATTCCCTTTTTCCGTACCTAATTTCTCGCCCCCGCAGGCAATGGCGATATATTGTTTTCCGTTGACCTCGTACATGGCGGGGGTGGCAAAGGCGGCGGCCGGAAGTTTATATTCCCAAAGGATTTCTGCCGTATGCTTGTCGAAAACCCGAAAATAACCGTCCCGCGTGGCACCGATAAATAGCAATCCGTTTTCGGTAACAACAGGCCCGCCATAGTTTTCGGTGCCCGTTCCCTTGCCTTTTTCGCCCAATTCGGGCGTATCCCCTAAGGGAACAGACCAAATATATTCTCCGGTATTTAAGTCGATGGCATGCAGGGTACCCCACGGTGGACTAATTCCGGGCAAACCTTTGCTATCCAAAAATTTGTCATAGCCGGTGTGTTTATAATTAAACGCACCATCGGGCCTAGTTCTGTTGGTACTTTCATTTCCAACAACGTTATGCTTGACTTCTTCGCCCCATAAAAATCGTAAAAGTGCTTCTTTTTCATCATCTTTTATTTGCGGAAAGCCTGTCATCATTCCTTTTCCCCGAACGATAATGGCAGCCACCTCATTTTTTTCCTTACGTAGTTGCAGATCCAATAACGAAGGGAATCCGCTAGCGGCCAAACCTTTTCTATCGGCCTGATGGCAGCTTGCGCAGTATTTTTGGTATGTCGCCTCTCCTAAGGGAGTTCCATCGGTCACTTCGTCTTCGGGGGCGATTTGAATATTCCAGGCCATTTCGTTGGCATTGACATAGAGAATGCCATCTTCGGGATCGGTCGCCGCTCCGCCCCATTCTGCCGCCCCATCGTAGCCCGGAAGTAAAAACCCCGGGGTCAATGCAGGCGGGGCATATTGCCGTTTATCACTTTCCTTAAAAATCTTTAATAATTCTTCTTTGTTTTCCGCAAACGGACTGATATCGTTTTCCGTCAAATTCTGAGACTGGCGGGCAAAGGGTTTGGGCATTGTCGGGATCGGTTGTGTAGGCCAGGCTTTTTCTCCCTCCAAAGTCGATTCGGGTACGGGCACTTCCTCAATATCGAACAACGGTTCCCCGGTTAGCCGATTGAACACATAAACGTAGCCCTGTTTAGTCACTTGGGCAACGGCAGGAATATTTTTTCCGTCGCGAGTTACTGTCAAAAGATTGGGCGGGGCCGGAGGATCGCGATCCCAAATATCGTGGTGGGTCAATTGGAAATGCCAAATGCGTTTGCCCGTGTTGCCATCCAACGCTAGCAGGCAGTTCGCGTAGAGGTTACTTCCCAAACGGCCCCTTCCGTAAAAATCAGGTGCGGCAGAACCTGTGGGCACATAGATGATTCCGGCTTCTTCGTCGACGGCCATACCGGCCCAATTATTGGCCGCCCCGATAAGATCGTCTTTATAAGCTTCCTTGTTTTCCCAGGTTTCATAACCTTCTTCCCCCGGATGGGGAATGGTGTGAAACGTCCAGGCCAACTCCCCGGTAACGACATTAAAGGCCATAATGTCGCCCGATGGCGCTCCCTCGCTTTCCGATAAACGCAAGGGCATCACGATAAGGTCTTTATAAATGGCACCGGGCGTGTTCGAAATGACGAATTTCTCCTTGGCTGATTCGGGCATTCCGGAACGCAAATCGATTTTTCCATCATTTCCAAAGGTGGGTATGGGTTTCCCGGTGAGGGCATCCAATGCAAAAAGATTCGGGCCACGGGTTACCAAAATCCGCTTGTCGTTTTCTTTTTCCCAATAGGATACGCCCCTACTCGTCGAGTGCCAAACCTTTATGGAATCACCGAATTGCCAGATTTCCTCTCCTGTTCCGGCGTTCAGCGCAACGACCCGAAGTGCCGCGGTTACCCCGTATAAAATACTGTCGACGACCAAAGGATTCATCTGCATTTGCCCCCAATCATCAGCTTTGTACGACCAAGCGACCTTCAGGTTTTTGACATTATCTTTTGTAATCTGCGAAAGGGTGGAGTAGTGGCTTCTACTGGGATCGCCCAAGTAAGAAGACCAGGTTTTATATTCTTTTTTTTCGGTGTTTTTTTCTTCGGAAGGGCTACAGCCCAAAATGACCGAAGAGAAAACTAACAGCACAAACGAGTATTTGCAAAAAACCATGATCGGTGGAATGTAATCACTAAAAGTAATTAAAAATACCTTTTCAATATAGTCGTAACAACTCCTTTGTACGAACCGCCGAACAAATTCAAATGTACTAGCAAATAATACAGTTGATAAATAGCATTGCGTGCGGTTTCACCTCCGATTTTCGAAAAATGTGCTGAATATGCATCATAAAAAGCGGTATCGAATCCCGCGAACAATCGGGTCATGGCAATATCGACCTCATGATGCCCGTAATAAACCGCAGGGTCGATAAGGTACGGAATCCTATCTTGCGAAATCAGATAATTACCGCCCCATAGATCGCCATGTAAAAACGAAGGTCTTAGATCGTCGGGAAAGAGGTTCGAACAACGTTTTAATAAGATTTCTTCCGACGGAATTTCAGAATATCGCAGAAGATTTTTGGTAAGCGCCATTTTCAATTTGGGAAGTAATCTTTCATAAACGTAAAAATCGACCCAATTCGAATACTTTTTGTTCGCTTGCGGTAGGCTACCTATAAAATTGTCGCTATCCCAACCGAACTGTTCGGCGCCAGAGGTTTTGTGCAGTGCCGCCAATTGGTGCCCAAGAAGTTCCATATCTTTTTGTGCCGTTCTTTTTGGTTCGATATATTCCATCAATAGGAATGCACTCATATCCATTTTTTCGCATAGCAATACTTTTGGTGTCGCGATTGTATTCGTTCGCGAAATCGCTTCCAATCCATTTTTTTCGGCCAAGAACATTTTATGGGCTTGGGTATTGTGATTCGTCTTGCAGAAAAAGCGTTCCGTTTTTGTTTCCAATAAAAAGGCCTGGGAAATATCGCCACCTGAAATTGGCCGAACCCGTTCGACGGTAATGCTCAACGAATTTTCAACGGCAACCTTAACATCTTTGTCCATCGAGGTCAAAGTTTGAATTTCTGACGGAAACGGGCAATGTTGAATCCTTTTTCCAAGACTTCCTGCGATTGCGGACTTTCCTTTTTCAGTAACGGGTTGGTGTGATTGAGGTGTATAAAATGGATTTTTTGCTTTTCGGAAGGCGGTAAATCCTTAAATAGTGCCATACTTTCAATAACGAAAGGATGTGGAATTTCAGAAATATCGCGATTATCGATTTCCTCGGCATCGTAAAAAGCAGCATCAAGAAAAGCATAATCCACTTTTGCAATTTCATTAATTATGTTCGTCTTCCATTTTTCCCATTTATCGATATCGGGAATAAAAAGCACACTTTTATTGGGCCCGATGATACGGTAACCTACGGTTTCGGAATACTCATCGCGATGAGGAACGGTAAATGGCACTATGGTTATATTCGGGGTCAACCCGAGTTTCTGCCTATCGGAAATAGGCCTTAATTCGACATTTTTATTGGAAACCAATTGGTTCCAAGGCCCATTCTCTTCTAAAAAGACTTTCATTCTGGGCATTGAATAAACAGCAACATTCCGTGCGTTGGTCGCCTCCTTGCCCAAATACATTAGTCCGGTATAATGACCGATATGTGCATGTGTCAGAAAGATTGCGTTCGGTATTTCAGGAGCGTCGTTGAAAGAAACGTTTTTCAATAGTTTTACCTGCTTCGCAATATCGGGTGTAGCTTCAAAAAGGAAAGTTTTTCGGTTTTGGGCGTCTATCAATCCCAACGAAACGACTTTTCTTTCCGGATCCGGATTATCGAACAGTTCAATGCAGCATTCTTTTTGACAGGCAATATGGGGAGAACCGGCATCTTGTACGGTACCTAAAATGACGAGTGAAATATCATTTTTATCCTTGGAACCATATCCGATTTCCAACGAATTTTGCGCAAACAACGGGAATAGCGTTGCGACGAAGAGAATGCTACAAAATGTTTTTATCAAAAGTTTATCAGTTGGTCGTTAAGAACTCTCGGATATCATTGGAGAGTTTTATTAGATCGGGTTCATGGGTATACATCATGTGCCCGGCTTCATAATAGGTCATTTTTACACGCTCAGTGACGATGCCGTTGCGGGCAAAGGTGTATTCTGCGTCGAAAAAGGGGGTAATCAAGTCATAATACCCACTGGCAACCATTACCTTCATCGCTGGATTACGGCGCATGGTCTCACCTAGATATGGTGCTGTATTTACGGGCATTGGTTCCCAATATTGACTGTCGGGCACCGTTCTCCAGCGCCAACCGCTCCCGCCTCCAGAGGTAATATAGGGCCTATCCATTTTGATGTTTAGATCGGATGCAAAATAATGGTTCAATGCAGCGGTGTATGCCGAACTGATTTGATAGCTTGCGGCGTCGCCCAAATTTGGGCGTTCGGAAAACTTGTCGGCTTCGTCACCCATAAACCGCCCATCCAATCGCCCGATGGCCAGACCTTTGTCTTCCAACAGCTTTTTTTGAAAACGCCCCATTAAAATCCGCAGGTCGGAATACAGAATGTACTTTTTGTCCAACCCTGTGAAATAGCTCAGTTTTTCGGCTATGGCATCTTTTTCGGAGTCGTCCAAAAGATTTCCCTTAAGAAGTGCTGTGGCATAAGCGTCGTATGTAAATTGCCGACACTCTTCCACAAAGTTTTCCAAAGTCTTTCCCTGTCCTGCCTTTTTATGATACCAAGCGGTCGCCGCCATACTAGGAAGATACGTAATGTACGATGTCATATTATGGTGGATCGAGGTCGATCCGGCATAGTCGAGAGCTTGAGAAATCAAAATCATTCCGTTCAAGGCCATGTTCTGGCCCGAACCCTCAAGTGCTTTTCCCAAATAAGCGGCACGGGTGGTTCCATAACTTTCTCCCGCCAAATATTTTGGAGAGAACCAACGTTCATTTTCGGTTACCCACTTGCGAATAAACTGGGCAAAAGAGTCGACATCTTCCTTTAAACCATAAAAATCCTTGTCTTTTCCTTTTCCGACCAAGCGGCTATAGCCGGTTCCCACTGGGTCTATGAATACCAAATCAGTAAGGTCTAGCAAGCCATGTTCGTTTTTTACCAAATTATAGGGGGCGGCACCATCATCTTGCTTTGCATCGGAATCCACTTTTACCACTTTTGGGCCAAAAAATCCCATGTGCAACCACAGTGACGCAGATCCAGGTCCACCGTTGAAGACAAAGGTCACCGGTCTTTTACTAACGTCCCCAATCGGGGTTTTTGTGTAGGCCACAGACCAAAATGAGGCTATGGAATCCCCTTTTTTATTGGTGAGGTAGGTCTCTTTGGCCGTTGCAACATAGTTGACGGTCTTGCCGCCGAACACACCTTGGTGGGATGTCACAAAAGATTTTGCTTTGGGAATGGGTTTGATTTTTTCTTTTTGGCCTTCTTGGGCATTCAAGAGAATAAAACCGATTGAAAATAGTCCGATCAATATGTTTTTGGTCATTGTAAATTTATTTGGTCCTAACTTGCCGTTCTCCAGTATGGTCGACACCTTTTTCTCGCTCTAGTTCGATCATGGACGTGGGCCTAAAATTAGTGATGAACGCCCTTCGGTTGTCCGAGGTCGAATTGCCCCGGCTATAATGCAATGTACCCCCATGATGAAAAACGCAAGAGCCTGGGTGCAATTCCACAAAAACTGAATCTGTCTCGCTTCCATCACATTTCAGGGCGCCTTTGTTTCCGCTTTGAATATGGGGCAAAATAGATGATAGATGGGACTTCGGAGTGTACCACATACATCCATTTTCCTTGTAGGCGTGGTCAATGGCTACCCAACAACTGGCAGCCCGTTTGTCCGGCATGTCGATCCAATATGCCGCATCTTGGTGCCAAGGGGTTATGGTGTCGGTGTAGGGGGCTTTATTGATCAGCATATCAAAGTCGAGTTCAATATCGTTGCCCATAAGCTCTTTGGCCATTGCAAGGGTTTTTTGGTGCAATGGTTTTTGTAATAGGTCAGGAACCAATTTACTTGGAACCATAATTTGGGTGATTTTCTCTTTTTCGTTATTGCCACCGGAAAGATCGGAACGGTATTTCGAGGCATCGATACGATTGTCTAAAAACGAATCATAAAGATTACCGTAATAGGCCGTTTCTTCAGCAGTCAATAGGTTTTCAACGATCAGGTAGCCTTCTTCTTCAAAAAAGGCCCTTTGTTTTGCAGTGAGCTGTTGCATAATCTAACTATTTACAAGAATTAATTTGGAGGTTCTCATATTTTGAGGTTGAGCCTGGACAAAACTAAGATAGCTATAAAAAGGAAACTGCAGAATAGAATAAGACGTTAATGGGAATGGCAATATTTTTTCTACATTAGGGGGGAAATAACCACCAAAAATTCCAAGCCATGTCTCAACTTACCGACAATGTTTCGAAGCGTCTTTTTTCTTTGGATGTTTTTCGAGGCCTTACCATGTTTTTGCTAATTGCCGAAGCTGCGGGCTTTCATCATAATTTTACCGAATTGACCGAAGGAACTGTGTTTTCGGGCTTGGCCCATCAATTGCACCATCATCCTTGGAACGGACTCCGATTCTGGGATTTGATCCAACCTTTTTTCATGTTCATCGTCGGGGTTGCCATGCCTTTTTCGCTCAGGAAAAGACTGGCATCCGGGAGTCGCTCCGATGCTACAAGGCATATTTTCAAACGTTGTTTTTTGCTTTTTGCCTTTGGGGCATTGTTGCATTGTGTCTATTCGCACGAGTTGGTTTGGGAGCTTTGGAACGTATTGGTGCAATTGGCCTTTACTATTCTTATTGCGTATGCCATCATGAATATGCCGAATAAAACACAGATTGGAATATCAGTGGGCCTTTTGGTGCTTACCGAAATTTTATACCGCGCTTACAATCCAGAAGCGCCATACGCACAGGGACACGATAGTTTTGGCTCTTATATTGATATGCTGGTCATGGGCAAGGTAAACAACGGGTATTGGGTTTTTGTGAATTTTATACCTACCGCCGCACATACCATTTGGGGCGTAGTCTGTGGAAGGATTTTGCTTTCCGATACTTCGCCGAAAGAAAAGCTAAAGCCCTTCTTGATTTGGGGAACCGCTATTTTGGTTTTAGGGTTTGCCATGGATTTGTTGAACATCACACCGATTATCAAACGGATAGCGACCACATCGTTTACCTTGGCTTCGGGAGGAATCGCCATTTTGACTCTGGCTTTGTTCTATTGGGCGATTGATGTAAAAAACAACCATAGTAAATGGCTCAAAATCTTCTCGGTGGTGGGCACCAATTCCATTTTTATCTATTTGTTTGCCGAAACGGTCGGCGCACAATGGTTTAGAGGTTTTGGCAGGATTTGGACAGAAGGACTACTGGCTCCAATAGGAGTTTCGGAAAAGGTGATTATGGTCATTAATGCCTTTTTCGTACTCTTTATTTTTTGGTATATCACTTATTTTCTTGATAAAAAGAAAGTGTATTTTAAAGTTTGAGTTTAAACTCGATACCTGTTGGGCAACCGACCGCTTATGTCTTCCCGGAAATAGGACAACCTTTATTTTAGGCCCACGAATCGCTCCTTCCTTCCGATTTTATTTCTTTAAGCATTCTGGTAATAGATTTCTGGGCAGAAGAAGATAGTGTGCCAACATATTGTTCTTGTGCCAATAATGTTGCTTCATTTTCCAGATCGGGCCGCCCCTTTGCAATTTTCGAAATCATTTTGAAAGCGTTGAACCGTACAGATGGTTTTTTGTCGGTTTTTTTCCAAATCGCCGCACAGAGGTCGAACAGGAAACCTTCATATTCCTCGCTCAATTTCATTTGATGAAGAATTTTTATCAATTCCCTTTGGTGGTCGTCATTTTTTGCTATCAGGGTTCCGATTATGTCCTGAAGGTATTTTTGTATTCTTCGGTCGTTTTTTTCCATACAACTCCACAACAACCATGCTGCTCGCCAAGAATAGGGTTGCTTGTCCGAAATCGCCAGTTTAACGGCCTCGTCAAATTGTTCGGGATGCGTGGCCATATGTGCAATCATCTCGGCTTTATGTGTACTTATTAAAAGATGTTCCAGTTCTGTTTCCATATGTCTGAACTCATTTTAACTTTTTGAATTGAAACGAACTGTTGTTCGGGAAGGTTGAAAAAATCTGAAATGAGTTCAATATTAAAAAAGAAGAACCAGCCTTAAAATGATAAAGGTCACTTTGGGCGGTAATGAGTTTTTTGCCAATGGTTATATGTAAAATCTATTTTACCCAGGTCGATATTGCAATGAAATCAAAGATCTTCAGGATATTTTCCAGCTGTCGTCCAGCCTCCGTCCACGGGAATCAACTGGCCGTTGATATGGGAAGCCTCGTCCGAGAGCAAAAATAAACAGGTGTTGGCGATATCCTCAGGTTTTCCGACGCGGTTGTTCGGGTTCAACCTTCCCCAGAACCCCGCATAATCGGGTTGTTCTTTTGCAGTCCGTTCGGTCAAGGTCGCTCCGGGTGCAATAGTGTTTACGGTAATCTGATACTGACCAAGTCCGTATGCAAGATTTTGGCCCATAAACTGAAGCGCTGCCTTGGTCATGCCATAGGCGGTCAGATTGTGATAGGCCCGAATACCCACTTGGGAAGACATAAGCACGATACGCCCTCCAGTACTTTGTTTTATCATTTCTTTGGCGGCCCGCTGGGCCAGAAAAAAGGCCCCTTGAAGATTCAACCTGACGACTTTTTGAAAAGAATCGGGTGTAAATTCAAGAAAATCACCAAATAACGTAATTCCGGCATTGGGGATCACAAAATCCAAACTTCCAAAATGGTCGAGCGTAAAATCGACCATTTTGTTGATGGTGGGCACATCGCCGGCATCGCCATGAAAGGAAACGCAACTTGCGGGTGACTGTTCATTTAAATGGGCCACTACGGTATTTACTCTATTTTTATCAATGTCGTTCAAGACCACTTTGGCCCCGGCCTTGACCAACAATCCAGCGATGGCATATCCGATTCCCTCACCCGCTCCGGTCACTATAGCGACTTTATCTTTTATTCCCGAGTACTGCATTAAAAATAGTTTATGGGCGTTCCCTTAACTCTGGATTTGCATACAAAAAGTCCGCCGCTGAGCGGATATTGTTCAAGCTGCTTTTGGTCAAGCCCACTTCTAGCCGTGGTAATATACAAGGTTTTCAAATCTTTTCCGCCAAAACAACAGGAAGTAACGTGCGGAGCAGGCACCTCGATTTTCTCCAAAACTTGTCCCGTGGCAGGGTTCCATCTTCGCAGGCAATTTCCGCCCCAATGGGCGATCCAGAGCATATCTTCTTCATCGATACTCATACCGTCGGGACTACCATATTCCTTTGGAATATTAAAAAGGGATTTTCCATTGGAAATCGTTCCCCCAATGTTGTCATAATCGAAAACCTTTACCTCGAAAGTTGGGCTATCGATATAGTAAAACTTCTTTTTATCGGAAGACCATACCATACCATTTGAAACGGATGTATTCGGTATTTGAACCGAGCATTGAAACTCAGGGGTTACGCAAAAAAAGTTACCGGCATTGGGTGCACAATTCTTCTCCATAGTACCGATCCAGAAATTACCGTTGAGACCGACCTTTCCGTCATTAAATCGTATCGACGGATTTGAATTTTCCAATACGCCGTGCTTTTTCAGCTGCCCTGTTTTTGGATCAAAGGAAGCCAGGCCTTTTTCCATGGCCAAAAGAAGTTCCCCATTTTTTTTGGGAACGGCGGCCCCTATCATTTCGTCGAAAGACCATTCTTTACTTGTTTCTGTTGTGGGACTATACCCGAGCAATTTGTAGCCTTCGATATCGACCCAAAAAAGAAACTGTTCATTGAAATCCCATACAGGGCCCTCACCCAGGATTGATCGGGTGTCGAGTAACAGTTCGGCTTGGTGGGTCTTGACGATTTTTTTCTTTTGGAAGAAAGTTACGGAATTTAGCTATTGTTTTAGCAAGCGTCTATTGAAGTATGGCTTGATATTTTCCATTATTTCCCAACAATTCGGTGGCCGCTAAAATAGCCTCATCATGTGAAAGATAGTATTGATAAAGTCCTTCACGGTAGAAATAACGTTTGATGATTTCGTCTTCCAGATTTTTACGAATCTCTTTTTGATAAGTGTCCAACGCCGCCATTTTACTTTTATCGATATCGGCAAGCAATTTTTTGAAGTCATTTTCAATGGCATCGTTGAAAATAACTTCTTCACGATCGGTCAATGTTTCTTTTAAAGCTTTTTCGGTCTTGGTCTGAAACGAAAAGTCACTTTGTGCTACATGGTTCTTGAAGCTTTCGAAGTTTGCATTTGAAAATGTAAATGAATTTGGATCCGCAACCTTGTTTTTGTAGTAAAAGTCGGTGGCAAAATCAAAGATGACATGATCGTTCAGAAGGGCGGTCGTCAAGTCGTTCGATTTTAAGGAGGCAATTTCAATATCGGGAAGTACCCCGCCACCATCCTGGACCTTGCGCCCGTTGCGGGTCTTAAAATCGTTATAGGTCGTTGTGCGCACGGCATTGCCATCCTCGTCGCGGTTCCAATAATCCAGTGATTGAATGCAGCGCCCTGAAGGGGTGTAATAACGGCTTATGGTCACTTTGAGTTGTGTGCCGTATGTCAGGCGCAAAGGTCGCTGTACAAGTCCTTTTCCAAAACTTCGACCCCCCATGACGACGGCCCGATCAAGATCTTGCAAACTACCGGAAACGATTTCACTGGCCGAGGCACTGCCGCCGTTGACCAAAACCACTAATGGAATTTCCGTGTCGACAGGCTTGTTCCGGGTCTTATATTCCTGGTTGAATTTTTTGACTTTTGACTTCGTCGTTACGATCAATTCGCCTTTGTCAACAAAGATATTGGTCACGTTAATGGCCTCTGAAAGTAACCCGCCGGGATTTCCTCGAAGGTCCAAAATAATTTTGTCCGCTCCTTGGCCCTTCAGGTCGATTAATGCTGCTTTGGTCTGACCGGAGGCCTTGGCATTGAATTTTGCCAAAACGATGTACCCGGTCTTGTCATCGACCATTTTATAAAACGGCACGGCATCGACCTCAACACCGGAACGTTCAATCGTCGCAGTCTTGATTTCTCCCTGCCTTTTATAGGTAATTGCGACTGAGGTATTGTTGGCACCTTTTAATAATTCGCTTGCATTATCGTCGAAATCGGCAACTGTGATATCACCGATTTTGATGATTTCGTCACCAGCTTTGAGTCCGGCTTTGTCTGCGGGATAATCTTTATAGGGCTCGACTACGACCAATCGGTCATCATATGATCGAACCAGGGCGCCGATACCCGAATATTCGCCCGCATTATTGATTTTGTAGGTCTCGACATCTTGTTCGTTCAAAAATTTGGTATAGGGATCCAGTTCATCCAACATGTTTTTTATGGCGGTGTCCATTAATTCCGCCGGATTGGTCTCATCAACATAGTTCATGTTCAGTTCTTTGAACAGGGTCGTGAAGATTTCTATCTGTTTGGCGATTTCGAAGAAATCGCTCTTAAAACTGCTTCCGACCACCAAAAATGCAACGGCCAAAATGGGAATCAAAATCTGTCTTTTAATCATCTTTTTCATGGTTTATCTTTTCGATAAATTTTCCTAATATTTTTTGCATGCCGTTTTCCACTTCCGAAAACGTGGGCATCTCCTTCCCAAGGTATAAAAATAGAAACGCAAAAGCACTATCGCTATTGTTAAAAACCAGATCTTTGTTAAGACGATAGGCTTCGCGGAGCAGTCGTTTGATTCGGTTTCTTTTGACCGCGCTTTTGAAATTCTTTTTCGGGACGGCCATTCCTGCTTGAACCTTTACTTTTTCAGGAAGTTCGGCCGATAGATAGATGAGCTTGATCGGAAAGCAAGAAATCCCCTTTCCTTCAACGAACAGACGGTCAATGAGTTTTGAGCTCTTTAGTTTTTCTTTTTTAGGAAATGTATTCGACATACCGTGTAAAAGTAAAATAAAAACCACAGTTCAAAGGCATGACATTTGTCATAGTAAGACCATTCTGAAGCCCATATATTGGGGGTTCGTCTTAATTTTGTTCTAATGGTATGGGAGAATTAAAGGTTGAGAAATTAAAGGGAGGGGTAAAAAAGGCCAAATATATCACGCAGCTATTGAATGATATTGAAGCTTTGCAACTCATGTTCGAAGAAGGCATGTTCGAAAAAAGCCCGATTCGAATCGGAGCGGAACAGGAGTTTTGCTTGGTCGATGAAAATTGGGAACCATCAACGGGGGCGTTGAAGGTACTGGAATCTTTGAACGATTCCCATTTTACTACAGAATTGGCGCTTTATAATCTTGAGGCCAATCTCGATCCGTTGGTGTTGACGGGTGATTGTTTTTCTAAAATGCACCATACACTGAACACCTTATTGTCAAAAGCCCGAAATGAGGCGCAAAAGTTGAATCTGAAAATATTACTTACCGGTATTTTACCGACAATCGATACGACGCATCTGAGCATGTCGTTCATGACGCCCATGAAAAGGTATAGCATTTTGGACGAAACGATACGGGAGTTGCGCGGAGATGATCTTGAGCTTCATATACGGGGTACCGACGAACTCAACCTTCACCACGATTCCATTTTATTTGAAGGGTGCAATACCAGTTTTCAATCACATCTTCAGATTGACCCCGATGACTTTGCCAACAGCTATAATTGGGCCCAAGCGATTGCGGGCCCCATACTGTCAATTTGTGCGAATTCACCTTTATTAATGGGTCGAGAGCTATGGCAAGAGACCCGTATTGCCCTTTTTACCCAGAGTGTAGACACTCGTGCGAGCACCTTTTATCTTAATGAACGGGAAGCAAGGGTCGGTTTTGGAAGCGATTGGGTTCACGGTTCGGCGGCGGACTATTTTAAGGACAATATTATTAGTTTCAGGAGCCTATTGACCGCCGAATTCGAGACCGAGAGTTTAAACGAACTAAAAGACGGACATGTTCCCAAATTAAAAGCCTTGGGCCTACATAATGGAACGGTTTATAAATGGAACAGGGTCTGTTATGGGGTAACCGATAACAAACCGCACATACGGATAGAAAATCGATATTTACCGTCGGGCCCGACAACGGCCGATGAAATGGCCAACATGTTGTTTTGGGTAGGTGTGATGCAAGGCAGGCCCAAGCAGTACGATAATATTCATTTAAAAATGAATTTTAAGGATATCAAAGGCAATTTCTACAATGCTGCCAGATATGGCAATGCGGCACAATTTTATTGGGATGGAAAATTGCTGTCGAGTAGCGCATTGCTGTTGGATTATTTTTTGCCCATGGCCTATCGGGGCCTTTATCGCATGAATGTTTCCCCAAAGGATGTGGAGCATTATTTGGGAATTATCGAAAATAGGGTAAAAGGAAGAAATGGGGCACAATGGATGGTACAGAGTTATCGCCGGTTGCAAAAACAACACAAACCATCGGAAGCCTTGAAAATTTTAAATGCGACAATGCATGAAAGGGAGCGGAGAGGATATAATGTTGATGCATGGGAGTTGGCAAAAAGCAATGAACGAACTGTCAAAAACGAGGAAACTACCGTTCGCCAACGCATGAGTTCAAAGATCATCAGTGCACAGCAAAACGATAGTGCGGAACTGGTGTTAAAGATGATGCTTTGGAAAAATATTCACCATGTACCAGTGATGGATTTACACTATAATCTCGTCGGATTGGTTACTTGGACCGATGTAAGCGATTACTTGAACGATCCGAAAATGATGCGGACCACTCTTAAAAAAATCATGAGAACCGAATTGATCACAACTTCCCCGGATACTAGTTTAAAGGAGGCCGAAAAATTGATGGAACTGCATCAAATCAATTGTCTTCCTGTGGTTCGAGACAAGAAACTAATGGGAATTATTACCTCAAATGATATTTAAATGCCCGAAGAAACAATTACAATCCCTACGATAATACGGTCAAATCGGTTAATGGGGCACATAAAAGGACAAGACATAGGCCCGACCATATTTTTCTTCGGGGGTATACATGGTAATGAAAAAGCGGGAGTTATCGCCATTGAAAAAGTTTTTGAACAACTGGAATCAATGACCGAAGCTCTTTCTGGAACGGCTATCGGAATTCAAGGCAACACCTCGGCATTGTTACAAAACAAACGTTTTTTGGACGCCGATCTTAATCGTCTCTGGACGCAGAAGAATATCGATAGTATCAAATCGAAGCAAGAATCCAAACTTGGCATCGAAGAAAAAGAGCTTTTGGGCATTCATGATTTGATTACCTCTTTATTGAATACCCAGTCGCCCCCCTTCTATTTTATCGACCTACATACGACATCGAGTAAGACCCTGCCTTTTGTGACCATAAACGATGCCTTGATTAACAGGAATTTTGCCAAACTTTTTCCGGTTCCGATAATTTTAGGAATCGAAGAGTTTCTAGAAGGCCCGCTCTTGAGTTACATGAACGAAAAAGGGTATGTGTCCTTAGGGTTCGAATCGGGCCAACATGAGGCGATGAGCGCCGTGGACAATGCAATCGCATTTATCTGGCTTACATTGGCCAATACCGGAGTGTTAACAAAGAACAATGTGCCTTCTTTAGAGCGCCATTTTGAGCAACTCAAAAATGCAGCAAAAGACGACAATGCCTTTTATGAGGTTGAACAACGTTTTGCCCTGTCAGAAAAGGATAAATTTAAAATGTATCCGGGATTTGAGAGTTTCCAAAAAGTTCGGAAAGGTACCGTACTCGGTGTTAATAACGATGTGAAGGTCAAAATGTCGAAAACATCGCAGTTGTTTATGCCTTTGTACCAAAAGCAGGGCGCGGAAGCATTTTTTTTAATTCGGGAAATACCCAAATGGATTCTAAAAATTTCCGAAGTACTGCGAAAGATAAAAGGAGACAATCTTCTTGTTGCATTGCCGGGCGTTAAATGGAATGGCACCGGTAAAGGAAGTCTTAGGGTAAACCTCAAAATCGCACGTTTTTATGCGAAATCAGTGTTTCACCTCTTGGGTTACCGTAACCGTACGATCGATTCGACCCATATCATAATCCAAAATAGGGAACGTAACGCCAGAAACAATATGTATAGTAAAGAACCTTGGTTCTAATGCCCTAAACGATACCTGATTATTAATCTTTTGGAAGCGCTTGAGCCTGCCAAATATTGTTTTCTTTATCGACATCGGCCATCAATTGTGAAGGGTCGATCATAACGGCTTTGATATCTTCCAGAGGTCTATCTACTGCAAAATTATAGTCATTTGAGGCCCATGACCAGTCCTCCAAAACCGTTCGTTTCAATTGCGGATAAGGATTTTCCTTCTCGCCACGCATCATTCGCAAAGGTGCATAGAAAGTCTCTTGGGTACCGTCATTGTATACCACAAGAATATCAAGGGGCATGGGCATAAGACCGATACGTTCCATGGAAATTTTTGTCTTGTTGCCGTCTGCCGCAACTTCTTTTATGCCGTAATCGATTGTATTCGTAGTCTGTGTCCAATCGGTCAAGTACCAATCAAGTTCTATCCCTGAAATTTTTTCGGCCGTGCGCTTGATGTCGTTCGGCACAGGATGCTTGAATTTAAAATCGGCATAATATTTTCGAATGGTCTCCATTAACTTGTCCTGCCCAATGATGTATCCCAACTGTGAAAGAAATATGGCTCCTTTGCTGTAAGCCGAAATACCGTAGGCCATATTGTTCACGTACCTATCGGCATGTGCTGCTTGGGGCATTTCCTGTCCCGATTTGACCAAATGGTAATATCCGTTATAGGAATTCTCAAAGGGATTTTCCTTGTTCTGTTCCCTTATTTCATTACTACATAGTGCCGAAATAAACGAAGTAAAGCCTTCGTCCATCCATTCGTGTTTGGATTCATTTGTGGCAAGCACATGCTGAAACCATGAATGTGCCAATTCGTGGATCATGGTACCGATGACACTGCCGGGTTTGTCGCCTCCGGTAATCAAGGTCGCCATTGCATATTCCATGCCCCCGTCACCCCCTTGGATAACCGAATACTGCTCGTAAGGGTATTCACCGATATTCCTATTAAAAAATTGCATGGCCTTTTCGGTCAATGGTTGTACCGCCTTCCAGGTATCCTCATATTTTTTGTCGTTCTTGTACAAAAAATGAAGCGTAGGGCCATTTTCGATTTTACGGCTGTCATGAATATATTCTGGATCTGCCGCCCACATAAAATCATGTACCATTGGGGCCTTAAAGTGCCAAGTAAGGGTCTTGCCTTTTGGTTTATCGACTTTTGTACCTGGAGTTTCATAGCCGTGGCCTATTTCCTGCGGGTTTTGCAAATAACCCGTGCCACCGACGACATAATCCTTGTCAATGGTCAGTTTTACATCAAAATCGCCCCAAACACCGTGAAATTCCCTAGCGATGTAGGGGTCGGCATGCCAGCCCTCAAAATCATACTCGGCCAACTTTGGGTACCACTGGCTCATTGACAATGCAACACCATCTTTATTGTTTCGTCCCGATCTTCGTATTTGAACGGGCACCTGTCCTTCGAACTGCATGTCAAAGGTTGTTTTTCCTCCAGAAGGAATTGGCTTCGCCAGTTCTACGACCAAAACAGTACCTTCTTCAACAAAAGCCACCGGACTACCGTCTTGGGTCAAGGTCTTTGCATGTAAATAACCTATTTCGCTCTCGGTAAGTGATGCAATTCTACTTTTTTTGTCTTCTGCAACCATTCTGCCGTCGGGGTCTGCGATGTTCTGTAGACGCATATCCATTTCGCTACCAGGTTGAAATGCATTGAAATACAAATGATAATATACCCTGGTCAATTCATCGGGGGAGTTGTTGGTATAGACCAGTTTTTGGGTACCGGTATATCGATAATTCTCGACGTTCATGTCCACCGCCATCTTGTAATCGACATGTTGTTGCCAATAGGACGTGTTTTGGGCATTTGAAAATGTTGAATATCCCAAAAATAAAATCAATGCCCCTAAAAGGGCTTTTACATTCATTCGCATAAACTAAATCTTTAGCTTGCCACTGTTTACCTGACTGGCCATGATCAGGGCATTATAGGCGTTGACTATTTTTCCCGAGGTCGAAATCTCGTTTAACTGGCCCACTTTGGATGCATCGCCGCCCAGTATGACCTTGGCCTTAGGGGCAAGTCCCGACTCCATAATGATGTGTTTTACCTGTGGTGCGGTAAGCTTCGGATATTGTGATCGTATCAAAGCAGCAACGCCTGCGACGGCAGGGGCCGCCATAGAAGTTCCAGGGGAGTACTCATATTCGTTATTCGGATATGTGGAATAAATATCGGTTCCGGGAGCGAAGACATCGACGTTTACTTTTCCATAGTTTGAATAGGAAGCTACCATTTCAGACCCGTATTTTGGATCTAAAGCGCCAACGGTTATTACGTTATCCGCAATTTCCGCACCATTGTTGACTTGATCATTGGGAAAATTCGGATTGGCGGGATCATCAAGATTAGCCCCGTCATTACCTGCTGCATGAACGAAAAGCACATCTTTTTCTGCGGCATATTTTATAGCATCATAGACCCATTGTGCATTGGGAGAGAACGATTTTCCAAAACTACCATTGATTATTTTGGCCCCGTTGTCTACCGCATAACGGATACCCAAGGCAATATCCTTATCGTATTCATCTCCGTTCGGTACTGCCCGAATGCTCATGATGGCCACATTGTTGGCTACCCCGTTCGCCCCTTTGCCATTGTTACGTTCGGCAGCGATGATTCCGGCGACATGAGTTCCATGGCTTTCATCATCTACCCTGTTTTTGGGATTTCCGTTACCGTATCCACGACTATTGAAATCGTAAGGGTCATCACCGACGACCTTTCTTCCGTCAAAATTAACATTGTAATTGTAGTTGGCCTGATCCGAGAAATACTTGATACCCTCGCCCAATTCTTCGATAACCTCGGGTATCGTATCCTTAAAAGTGTACATCTGCATTAAAACGGCTACATGTTGCTGCATGGCCTCATCTTGTGGTTTAATACCTGCAACATCTTTTTTAGTGTAATCATTTTTACCCAAGTGTTTTTTAACGGCGGCATCGGCGTTTTTCACTGCTTGCAAGATCTGCTCGTACTGTTGCTTGTTCTGGACGGCCTTGGTATACCCTTCATCGACCTCTGCCTTCGCTTTTGCCTGTAACGCGGCATCGCCAAGTTTTAGTTTTACGATTCGCGCAGCTTCCAACTGCTCATTGTACGATTCACCCAAGAAGTTATAACCATGGATGTCGTCGATATAACCGTTATTGTCATCATCTTTTCCGTTGCCGGCGCGTTCCCCTTTGTTGGTCCATAATACACCGTCAAGATCTTCATGTTCGAGGTCGATACCCGAGTCCAATACGGCCACGATTACTTTTTGTCCTTTTCTGGAACCTATAATCTCTCTATAGGCCTTATCTACACTCATGCCGGGTATGGTATCGCTGATCAGATCCAAATGCCCCCAGTTTTTCTTTTCCGCATCAGTGAGGTCGGAAATCTTAAGGGGGGTATTATCTATATTTTCGACAGGGGTCGTTACCAAGGTCGTTGCGCCACAGCCCATTAAAAAAAGGGCCGCCGAAAACCCGAACAAGAATTTGGTCAAATGAATCTTCATAGATAGAATTTATGTTAGTGTACTTGATTAAAATAATTTCCCCGATTTAGGGCCGTGAACGACTCGAAACAACCACGATCCGCCATGGTCACAAAACAGGTTTTTCCGTTTTGGCCTCCAAAGGTAATATTTGATGGCTTTTTTCCTTTTAATTTAACCTCTTTTATGATTTTCCCTTCGGGAGATACAATGGCGATTTCACCTTTGTCATAACGGGTAATATACAGATTCCCCTTCATGTCGCAGCGCATACCGTCCATACCGAAATCTTCGAAAGCCATGAACAGGGTCTTGTTGGAAATACTTCCGTCCGAAGCTATGTCATATCGCCAAACGTTTCGCTGCACGGATTCGTTGACATAAAGGTTTTTTCCATCCGGACTGACTTCGATACCGTTGGTGGTTCCCATGTTTTCTTCCAAAAGGATGATTTTTTTGTCCTTATCGACCATCCAAATGCGCCCCGTGCTTTCGGCCCAATTCGGATCGCTGAGGTAAATGTTTCCGTCAGGCGTTATGGTAAGGTCATTGGGTTGGCTCATATCGGGGTTATGGGCATGCACCTTGGGTTCTTTGCTACCTTTTTCAACACGATAAACATTATGGCCGACATAATCGGCGATGAACATGTTGCCATTTAGGTCGAAACGAATCCCGTTACCGACACTTTTTCCAGGAAGTTCCAGGAAAATACCGCCCTTTCCTTCACTATCGACGATTCCGATGGTGCCTTCCTTCTCAAAATTGACTGCATATAGATTACCGTCCTTATCTACCGCAGGACCTTCTATGCCTTTGGTAAAGCCGAATTCAGGGGTAAAATCTGTGCTCGATATATATTGGGCCTTACAGGACCAAAGCAGAACAGAAAAAACAATACCTAAGGGTAGGTTCAATGCGTTTTTACGAAAAAATTTCATCGAATGTATGTGTATTTTTAAGGCGTACGCCTTTTGTAGTGTGTTGCAAAGTGCAGAGTTCGTTATGGGCATCATGTTCAAAAAGCAAATAAAATTCATTTTGAACCGCAGTATTCAAAAATAGTTCTTTTTCGGCAAGTGTGAGCAAGGGCCGTGTATCATATCCCATGACATAAGGCAATGGAATATGCCCAACAGTGGGAATCAGATCGGCCATAAAGACAAGGGTCTTGTCTTTGTACCGAATATGTGGGATCATTTGTTTTTCACTATGGCCGTCGACAAAAAGAATATCAAACCCCAATTCCGATTTTTCAACAAAGCTGGCATCTCCCCTTTGTATAAACTTTAACTGTCCGCTTTCTTGCATAGGGAGCAGATTCTCTTTTAAAAAGGAGGCTTTTTCACGCGCATTGGGATTGGTCGCCCACTGCCAGTGATTTTCATTTGTCCAGAATGTTGCATTCTTGAAGGCGGGTTCATAGCCTGTTCGATCTTTGTTCCACTGAATGCTACCGCCACAGTGATCAAAATGTAAATGGGTCATGAAAACATCAGTGATATCATCCCGATGAAAACCCAATTGGGCCAAAGATTCGTCCAGTGTGTAATCGCCCCATCGATAGTAATAACCAAAAAATTTGTCCGATTGTTTGTTGCCCAAACCGCTATCGATAAGTATTAGGCGTTTACCGTCTTCCAGCAACAGGCACCTGGCCGCAACATCTATAAGGTTGTTCGCATCGGCCGGATTGGTTCGCTGCCATATGACCTTGGGCACGACACCGAACATGGCGCCACCGTCCAATTTAAAATTTCCGGTCTCAACAGGGTAAATTTGCATTGATCAGGGTAATAAGGCTGCAAATTAAATAAAATAGTAGGCAGTTTTGATATAAGGGCCAAATTATTGGGCTTCTAAAAATTCGGATAACGTTCAATATGATTTTGTCAATAAAGGTGGAGGAAAAAAGGTTGTTCCTGCCCATCCACAAGTGGATTTTGGCCGATTTGAAAAAAGTCGAACGGGTTTAACGATTAAAAATCAGGGACGGTGGATGGATCGGGAACTAAAATTTGGTATTTAATGCCACAAGGGAATGAATTAAAATGTGATTTTTCATTCTATGTGTTTACCTTGCACATTAAACATAAGAGGATGGTCGAACTCTCCGGAATCATTATTTTGGGAATAATCGCGCAATGGTTTGCTTGGCGGCTAAAACTTCCGGCGATTTTGCCATTGATTCTTATAGGGCTCTTGGTCGGCCCTATCGCTACCCTATATACATCGGATGGCTCGAAATTGATCGAACCCATATGGAACGGGGAGCATGGCCTTTTTCCTGGTGAGGGCCTGTATTATTTCGTTTCCCTTGCCATTAGCATCATTCTCTTCGAAGGCGGTCTTACACTTAAACGTTCCGAAATCAGGAATGTTGGGCCCGTGATCACCAAGTTGATTACCCTGGGCAGTTTGGTGACCTTTTTCGGCGCCGGCATTGCGGCCCATTTCATTTTCGGTTTAAGTTGGCAGATTTCCTTTCTCTTCTCCGCATTGATCATCGTGACGGGGCCGACCGTGATAACCCCTATACTAAGAAATATCCCGCTTAAAAAAGATGTTTCGGCCGTATTGAAATGGGAGGGGATTTTAATAGATCCAATCGGTGCTTTGGCGGCCGTATTGGTTTTCGAATTTATTAGCGTGGGAGAGGGACAGGGTTATACATTGACCGCCCTGATCGAATTTCTCAAGATTTTGCTCTTTGGCTTTACTTTCGGCTTTACTTTCGCCCATGCGCTGACCTTTGTTATCAAAAGGAACTTTATACCCCATTATTTGCTGAACGTGGTTTCCCTTTCGGCGGTTTTATTGGTTTTTGTAATATCCGATGTTTTTGCCCATGAGTCGGGGCTATTGGCCGTTGTTGTCATGGGAATGGTCATGGGCAATACGGACTTGCCCAATTTGAAAGAGCTGCTCTATTTTAAAGAATCCTTGAGCGTTCTGTTGATATCGATCCTTTTTATCCTTTTGGCAGCCAATATTAATATTTCAGACCTTGAACTGATTCTGAACTGGAAAACAGCCTTGTTGTTTTTGGCCATAATTTTTGTGGTTCGTCCTTTGGGGGTTTTTCTAAGCGCTTCGGGCTCGGACCTCAAATTCAATGAGAAACTTTTTATCGGTTGGGTCGGCCCACGCGGAATCGTCGCCGCGGGTATTGCTTCCCTTTTTGGGTCTAAATTATTGGTAAGGGGCGAACCTGGCGCCGAATACATTACGCCGTTGGTCTTTATGATCGTTCTTGGCACGGTTTTGCTCAATGCCACTACCGCGCGTTTTTTCGCCAAGATGATCGGGGTGTTCTTAAGAAAATCGGAGGGCATATTGATAATCGGCGCCTCAAAGGTATCACGGCTTATTGGCGATTACCTTCAAAAAAATAACCGCCATGTGGTATTGATAGATAACAACCAGACCAATGTTGACAAGGCCAAAAAACTTGGTCTGGAAGCATTTACCGCCGATATCTATTCCGATTCGATAATGGACAACATCGAGTTGAACGATGTGGGCTACTTGATGGCCTTGACCGGCAACTCGGATATCAACGAATATGCGGTAAACAAGTTTGGAAAGCAATTTGGTGAAAACGGATCTTTTCGGCTTGTGAATGCCGATGAGATGAGCAATCCCGAAAACAATCCCAAAGAAGGGCTATTTTCACATACGGACGACTTTATCAAACTGATGGAGGCGGTCAGGAAGTATCCGGCCATACATGAAATTGTACTAAAGGATAAAGAACACTACCATGGGCTTATCGAAATCACCAAGTCCGATGAAGATACGATACCTATCTTTTTGAAGAGACTCGATGGCGATTTGCAGATCATATCGTCGTTCAGTACCGAATTCGATGATATTCGAGAGGGTTATAAATTGGTGTACTTGGGTAAAATGTTAGAGGTAGATGATACGATTTATCGCAAAAACACCGATAAAGCAGGATCTAAGGCCTAATTATCAAAACCCATGGACCATTATCGGGGGCATTGAAGGTATTGCCCGTAACTTTGCCGATTTGTTTTGGATCTCCCGTCTTTGGGTCGATCCAGTTGTAATTCAAGTTTTCGGGCAGATTTTGAATCGTGATTTCCACTCCTTTGTTCAAATAGGAAATATACAATTCACCTTCTTTGGCCAAGAGCGGAAGACCATGCGCCAAGTCCCATCGCTTCTCTATATCGGTGAGGTCATAGGGTGCAAGGATTTTCCCCAACAGACCGACATAGGAAGAACCTTCCAGGTCCAGGGCAGTGAGCCAAGATTTAGGTTGGCTCGACCAGGCCGTCCACCCTTCTTCATCTTCCGTAATCTTCCATTGCCATAGGGCAGCCGCACCATAGACGACACCCATGGTGCCTCCATGCATTAACTCCATCCAAGCCTCTTCGCCTTGCCACCAACCAAGTCCATTTTTACCATCGTTCATGCCCTCGTATGTGGGCTCTCCGTTAGCCACAGCTTTGATGGGCAAATTGTCGTACATGCGCATCACTTTATGATAGCTATGTAGACCGTCATGACCAGATTGTGCCCATTGGAAGTCGAGCCATGGCTCCGATTGATGACTCATGTTAAGATGCATACAGTGTTTGTCATCCCTTCCGATGGCCCAAGAAGCCAGGAAATCATCGCAAGGGCTATAGTGTAGACCGGTTGGCTGCTGGTAACAATCCCATTCCTGAAGCATTTCCCCGCTTTCTTTCACCCCAGGATCATCGCCACCATTATCTCCCGCGATCAACCATAAAGCAGGACGGCTACCATATCTTGCCAATAGATATTTGGTGTAACGCACATATTCCTCAGGTTCGATAAAAGTTCCCAATACATCTAGACCTTTCCAGCCAAAACCGTGAAAGACGGGCTGATAAACGGGGACAATTCCGTTTTCCAAAAGAATGTCGATTAAGCCATCCAAATATTGAAAATAGGATGGGTCCATTTTAGTAATATGACCTTCCGGCAAATCGGCAAATGCCCTTGCGAAACCTTGGGCGGTATTCCTTGCGTTGGGCCCAATGGCTTTGGTATCAGGCTGTAGGCTCATGAGAAGCGCTGCATTAAATCCTTTTGCACTTCGGTCTTTGGCATAGACTTGGACCTGATTCGTCGTTGCCCTGAAGGGAATGGCCCATGGTGTATCGGCAACCATTAAAAAAGATTGGCCCGAATGATGGATTACATTGCGATGCCCAGCGGACATCTTCAGGGGTCCGTTTTTGATCAGATCATTGGATGAAGTATTGGGTATGGAAACAAAACTTCCCTTTTGCAGGTGCAGGCCTTTATCCTCTTGATTGCTTGAAAACGATTGCCAATTCCATTGGCCATCAAAATCGGGAGGGGCAAAACGTATTTTCCAGATAGTACCCCCATCCCAAAAAGCGGGACGTTTTAAGGTGTCTCCTTTTTGGTTGTGAAAAAGGGCCCAAGCGTCAACATCGGTATAAGGGTTTTCGTAAGTTTTTGTAGCGTTCAGAACTATTTCAAAGGTCGACCATTGCTCGATACGGGTTTGGCCGATTACCGCCAATACGGAAAGAAAAAATAACGATATCGAAAAATAGAAACGCACCCATTAAATTTATGTGCTGAATTTAAGAAAAAAGAATTTGTGTTGATGCGCCGGCTTCGAACAAGTTCAATCCAAGAATGGCATCAGCTTCCAAACAGTGACCGAGATATCCTCTTTTTTGATGTCGTAGCCCTTGCCGGCGAGAAGTCTGTAAAAGTAAATCGAGGATTCCCTTATGATTTTGTCTTGAAGCAACTCCTTATCAACATCACCACTCTCTTGTTGCCATGTAAATATGGAATTTTGTTCGATTTGGATCAAACGATGTTTTGCTACAAACTGAGCAATGTAGGTCGTCATTAAAAAGGGAAAATAAGTAACTATGAAATAACTTTGGAATAGAGGAATTATTGTATTGGCCCACACAAATTGTAGGTAAAAACATTGCTTAATTGTTTGAGTCCAAAAAAACACAATTACCGGAATCGGTAAGCGATTGTTATTCTATATAAACAAGTACTAATCGTTCAATTTTAGGACCGCCATAAATGCCTGTTGGGGAATCTCTACATTACCTACTTGACGCATACGTTTTTTACCTTTTTTCTGCTTTTCAAGTAGTTTACGTTTTCGGGAAATATCGCCACCATAACATTTGGCGGTTACGTCTTTTCGAAGTGCCTTGATCGTTTCCCGCGAAATGATTTTGGATCCGATGGCCGCTTGGATCGGAATATCGAATTGTTGCCTAGGAATCAGTTCTTTCAATTTTTCGCACATCTTTTTGCCAATAGTGGTCGCATTGTCAAAATGAATCAGCGCAGAAAGTGCATCAACGGGTTGCGAATTTAAAAGAATGTCTACGCGTACCAGTTTGGAGACGCGCATACCTATGGGGCTATAGTCGAATGAGGCATATCCCTTTGAAACGGTTTTGAGCCGATCATAAAAATCGAAGACAATTTCTGCCAAAGGCATATCAAAGGTCAATTCGACACGGTCGGTGGTCAAATAGGTCTGATTGGTGATTAGGCCACGTTTGTCGATGCATAGCGACATTACATTGCCCACAAAGTCCGATTTTGTAATTATCGTAGCTTTGATATAGGGTTCTTCGACCCGATCCAAGGTAGAGAGATCGGGCAAATCGGAAGGATTGTTGACGATGATAGGAGTTTCGGGGTCCTTTCTTGTATAGGCATGATAGCTAACATTGGGTACCGTAGTAATTACGGTCATGTCGAACTCACGTTCCAAACGTTCCTGGATGATTTCCATATGGAGCATGCCGAGAAAACCGCAACGGAAACCGAAACCAAGGGCTGCACTACTTTCAGGGGCAAATACCAATGAGGCGTCGTTCAATTGCAATTTTTCCATGGAGGAACGCAGCTCTTCGAAATCTTCGGTATCGACGGGGTAGATTCCCGCGAATACCATAGGTTTCACATCTTCAAAACCTGCTATGGCATTCTTGGTGGGATTTTCCGAATCGGTAATGGTATCACCGACCTTTACTTCCCGGGCATCCTTTATCCCCGTAATGAGGTACCCCACATCGCCCGCCTTTATACTTTGTTTCGGATGCTGTACCAATTTCAGGGTTCCTACTTCATCCGCGAAATAGCTTTTGCCCGTGGCGACGAATTTTATCTTTTGTCCTTTTTTGATTTCCCCATTGATGACCCTAAAATAGGTTTCGACCCCGCGAAACGGATTATAGACCGAATCAAAGACCAATGCCTGAAGTGCTTCATCGGGGTTTCCCGTTGGAGATGGGATACGCTCAATGATCGCGGCCAGTATTTCTTCGATTCCGATTCCTGTTTTTGCACTGGCCGGAATGACCTCCTCGGGCTTGCATCCCAAAAGATCTACGATATCATCGGTCACCTCTTCGGGATTGGCACTGGGCAAATCGACCTTGTTGAGCACGGGAATGATCTCAAGGTCGTTTTCAAGGGCCAGATACAAATTCGAAATGGTCTGGGCCTGAATGCTTTGTGCGGCATCAACTACCAAAAGGGCACCTTCGCAGGCAGCGATAGACCTAGAGACTTCGTAGGAGAAATCGACATGGCCGGGAGTATCGATCAAATTCAGCACATAAGGCTCGCCATTATATTGATAATCCATTTGTATGGCATGGCTTTTAATGGTAATTCCCCGCTCGCGCTCCAGATCCATATTATCGAGCAACTGCTCTTTCTTTTCGCGCTCAGTAACCGAACCCGTAAAGTCCAACAAGCGGTCCGCCAAGGTGCTTTTGCCATGGTCGATATGTGCGATTATGCAGAAATTTCGAATATTTTTCATTGATAGATTTAAAGCGATTGCAAATATAGCTTTATTTTACAGGTTGCTTAGGCCTTACCTAGTAAATTTCAGGGAACTAAGACCGGACAAATTGTTAAAAAATTAGCAAAGAAAATTCAAGGAACGGGTTTTTAAAAAACGCCCAGTAGACCACCACAAATACCAAGACCGATGAGCAAATATATCCCGGCGATAATGAACAATATCTTGGCCGTTTTATTGAGGGATTTTCTTGTGGCGAAGATTCCCCCTATAGCCAAAAGAACGGGCGGGCCAAGCATTAATAGGAATAGGGCTATGATGAGACCGTCGAGGTTGCCCACTTCCAACGGATAGGTAAACTTCATCTGCTTGAATTTTACTGTTTTTAAGGGTCGTCTCGATAACTATCGGATGTAGTTCTAAATAATCATTTCTGTCGGTATCTGCCTATTTTATCAATGTAAACTAAAAGTTGTCAACAAATAACCACATGTACCGAGGCTGATCAGCAGATAGACTCCTGCCAAGATAAAAAAGATCTTGGCGGTTTTCTTATTGTCGTTTCTATGAATAACGATGCCCAGCACCAAGAATAGTAATGCCGGGCCGAACATCAAAAGTAAGATCAAGATTAATCCCATGTTGCTTTCGTTTGTAATTCTTCAAGATAGTTCACTCTTTCGTCCCTATAAAAAAGGTTCATGGTTTCAAAGGGAATGATTTTGTAGTCTTTATTGACAATATGTACACAAGACTTTTTGATAGCCCTGACATCGAAATTATGGGCATCGATAAATTGCATGATGATAATTCGAAATAGATTGTCGTACCCCAATTCGGGAGCGTCTATCTCAGGAAGACAGCACATGATACTTTTTAAATTATCGCTAGCTTTTTCAACGGAATTTCCCGTACTGAAAAGCTCGATCATCTTACCGTGTAATTGCTCATCTTGCTCATATATTATGGTGTTTTTACCTTCGTTCAACAAATCGTCCGGATTGATATATCGTGTCAACGGACTTACCTCATCGCCCAATTTCAGGGCATAGGCCATGACCAGGGCATCGGGGTTGCAAGGAACCGGGATTAAATCGTCTGGCTTGAAAATCGGGGATTGTTCCAAAATTTTTCTTCGTACCTCGGTCAAGGTAATACGGTTTTCACCGACCTCGAAATTCTCGAGACGGCCAGCGATTTGGGTAGGCTGAAAAGTGATTCCGCGGACACATTTTTGCTTCAATGCAAAATCGATGGTATCGCCGATTTCATGATCGTTCAATCCCTTTTGCAAAGTGACTACCAAGGTAGTGGAAAGGTTCAATCGGTTCAAATGCTCCAAAGCTTTCAAACGCATTTCGGCCAAGTCGGCACCACGTAATGTCTGCAATACTTGATTGTCCAAAGAATCAAACTGCAAATAAACCTCAAAGTCGGGAGCGTATGTTCCCAATTTTTTGGCAAAGGCAAAATCTTGGGCAATCTTTATTCCATTCGTATTGACCATCAAATGTCTGATCGGCAATGTCTTGGCATAATCCAATATTTCGAAAAACCGTGGGTGTAACGTCGGCTCCCCGCCACTGATCTGTACCACGTCGGGCTCTCCTTCGTTTCTTACGACGGCATCGAGCATTTTTTTGACCTCTTCAAAGGTTCTATGGCGCCCATAAGTGGGCGAGGAACCCGCGTAGCAGGTCGGGCAGGTCAGGTTGCAACGATCGGTGACTTCGACGACCGTCAGGCAGGAATGTTGTTCATGGTCCGGGCAGAGGCCACAGTCGTAAGGGCAGCCGTAATGTGTCTTGGTATTGAAGGTTTTTGGATATTCCGACGCCTTATTATAATTGCGAATGTTCTTATAGTATTCAACATCATCGGCGATCAAGACTTTTGAACGACCGTGTTCCTTACAATTTTTCAGCATAAAGACCTTTTCGTCTTCAAAGACGATCTTGGCATCGACCCTGCGCAGGCATTCCGGGCAGAGACTTAAAGTAAAATCATAGTAGGTGTAATTTCTTTCCGGCATACGTGATTCCCTTTCTAATGGTTTTATGGTAGTATAGCAAACAAATTAAGCATAATACCTGGATGCTGCTCAAACCGACCACGAAAAATGAATTGGGCTTGATAAATTCGATTGCGAAGCGAAACAAGAAATAGGCAACCATGAAAATCTTAAAATACATGCCGTTTTCGAATCGATTCGGTTTCTTTCGAAGTTGTTTGATAAGGATGAAGATCAGCATCAGAAAAAGGATTTCATATAAGGCGATAGGGTGTCTGGGTAGACCATCACCTAAATCCATTCCCAAGAAAAAATCGGTTTCCTTGCCATAAGTAAACTCTTTTGTTCCGGTCAGGAAACATCCGATGCGACCAATAGTGACTCCCAATATAATCGGAAGTGTAAACAAATCGCCTGAAGACTGTTTTTCCCCGATTATTTTTTTGGTCAGCTCCGCCCCGAGCAAACCCCCGAACAAGCCACCCATTATTGTCTTGTTGTTTAAAATGGCAAGCCACCCTTGTGCATAGTGCATCTCTGGGTTTTCCAAAAAAGCGACCAGTCGTGAAAAAAGCAGTGCTCCGAAAATGGCGCCTATGATTATCGAAAGCCTGTTGTTCGAAGATATGGTATCGTTGCTTCGTTTTCTGAGAATAACATAATACCTGAAACCGATGAAAAAGGCAAAATATTCAAGTATCAGATGGACATTCAGTTTTATTCCAAAAACTATGGGTTCAAAGGGTATGCTCATCCCTTTAAAAGAATTAGGGCAATGGGTGTTAGAACAATTAAGAGTATGTAGATAAGGGCCAAATAAAAGAATATTTTCGCGGCCCTTCTTTTTTCTAGGGACTTAAAAAACCAACCGATCAGCAACAAGACAAAAAAGGGGGACAAGCCCGTTAAGACGATAAGGAAGATATCATTATCGTTAAAAATTTCAATATCGCTCATGGCCATTCATCCTCTAAGTCGTTGCTGTTGACATCATTTCGGCAATAGAATCCTATTCCTGCCACTCCGCAATGAACAAGTTCGTATCCCTGGTTCCGCCGTTGTTCCGGTTGCTTGAAAAGGCCAGGTATTTTCCGTCGTTCGAGAATACCGGAAAAGCATCAAAGGTCTCCCCGTGGGTAACGCGCTCCAAGTTTTTACCATCAATGTCGATGAGGTAAAGATTGAATGGAAAGCCTTTTTCGGCCTCGAAATTACTGGAGAACAGTATTTTGTTACCTGAAGGATGAAAAAATGGACTCCAATTCGCATTGCCCAAAAAAGTCAGTTGCTTTAAATCCGAACCGTCAGCGTTGCAAATAAATAGTTCCATTTCCGTAGGCTCCACCAAGCCTTCGGCAAGCAGGTCTTTGTATTTTTTGATTTCCTCAGGTGTTTTTGGCCGAGAGGCCCTAAATATCAATTTGGTGCCATCAGGCGAGAAAAAGGCACCGCCGTCATAACCCAATTCATCGGTAATCTGTTTCACATCCGAACCGTCAAGGTTCATGGTATACAGTTCCAGATCGCCACTTCGATCCGAAGTGAAAACAATCTTATCGCCTTTTGGCGAAACCGTGGCCTCGGCGTCGTACCCTTTTTGGTCGGTCAATTGGGCAGTGATGTTCCCTTCGAGATCCGAAACGAAAATATCGAACGAATCGTAGACCGGCCATACATAGTTTCCGTTTTTCCGAAGGGGAACTTCGGGGCATTCCTCATCTACCAAATGCGTTGATCCATAAACAAAATGTTTGTTATCGGGCAAAAAATACGCACAGGTCGTACGGCCCATACCCGTGCTGATCATTGGAGGTTTTTTGTCCTTGAAATCTTCGTTGATGTTCATCAAGAACATCTGATCGCAGTTCAACCCCCATTCCGAAAAATTCGATTGAAAGACCATTTGTTTATCGTCCCAGCTCCAATAGGCCTCGGCGTTATCGCCGCCGAAAGTAATTTGGCGAATGCTCTTGAAATGTTTTTCCCCTTCATAGATTAAGGTATCAGAGCCGGCCATTAAAGAGGTCTTTTCGGCTGCGGGTTCCTCCGATTTCTTGGGTTCCGTTTTACAGCTACCAAATGTTATTATTGCCGCAAGAATTAAGATTTTCTTCATGGGATGTTTAATTTTACGCGAAAATACATTCAAAAATGATTAAAAGAAGCCTCTTACTTCTCTTTTTGATATCGATTTTATCCTGTAAAAAAGAAAAACCAATAGCTATTTCCATTGCCGACGATGTCGCTTTCTTGGCCAGTGATTCACTTCAGGGGCGTGAAACGGGCACCGCATACGAATTGAAGGCCGCAAACTATATTAAGGAACGAATGGAGTCTATCGGACTACAGCCCAAAAGCAATGACAAAAAGTTCTATCAAACCTTCAGTTTTAAACCCAAAAGCGACCCACATCAAGAGATACAATATGTTGCCGGTGATAGTACGATTACGGGAACGAACGTAATCGGATTTTTGAACAATCAAGCGGACAAGACCGTAATCATCGGTGCACACTATGATCATCTAGGTTTGGGCGGCGAGGGATCTTTATATCGTGAAGGCGAGGCCGTTCACAACGGTGCCGATGACAATGCCAGCGGTGTCGCCGTATTGCTGCAATTGGCCGATAGCCTGAAAACCAAGGCGTACAAAGGCAATAATTATCTTTTTATAGCTTTTTCGGGGGAAGAAATGGGATTACTCGGAAGCAACTACTTTGTCAAGAACCCTACCATCAATCTCTCGAAGGCCAATTATATGATCAATATGGACATGGTCGGAAGACTTCGAGAAGACAAGACCTTGTCGATCAGCGGAACAGGAACCGCACCGATTTGGAACCAAGTCTTGAATTCGACGAACACCGGCTTCAAATTGGTATTGAAAGATTCTGGTATCGGGCCATCGGACCACACGTCTTTTTATTTGCAAGATATTCCAGTGCTGCATTTTTTTACCGGGCAACATGAGGATTACCACAAACCGGGCGATGATTCCGAGAAATTGAATTACAAAGGAATGAACATGATTACCGCCTATATTCTCGAGGTCATCGAAGAATTGGACGACAAACCCAAACTGACCTTTAAAAAGACCAAGAACGAAAGTGAAGAGGTACCACGTTTCAAAGTGGCATTGGGTGTAGTGCCCGATTATCTTTTTGATGGGGAAGGTATGCGCATCGACGGGGTCAGCGAAGACAAGTCTGCACAGAGGGCCGGACTTCAAAAAGGGGACATTGTTGTCAAGCTTGGCGATAGTATCATAGTTGATATGATGAGCTATATGCGGGCCTTATCTACGTTTGAAGAAGGAGATTCCACCAAGGTCATCGTAGATCGAAATGGAGAGAAAATAGAAACGGAAATTACTTTTTAAAAATTTCCTAAATTTGCAACCCCTTAAAAATCAGTGGTTCGAATGCCCAAAATAGGCGACATACAACTTCCCGAATTTCCGTTGCTTCTTGCTCCCATGGAAGATGTGAGCGACCCTCCTTTTCGTGCCTTGTGCAAAGAACAGGGCGCCGATGTTGTGTATACTGAATTTATTTCTTCCGAAGGCCTGATCCGTGATGCCGCCAAAAGTGTCATGAAGCTCGACATTTACGAAAAAGAACGCCCTGTGGGCATTCAGATTTTCGGAGCGAACTTAGATTCAATGCTACAATCCGTGGATATCGTCGAAAAGTCGAAACCCGATATCATCGATATTAATTTTGGCTGCCCCGTAAAGAAAGTGGTAAGCAAAGGTGCCGGGGCAGGGATTTTGAAAGATATCGACTTAATGGTCTCGTTGACGAAAGCGATGGTCGAAAGGACCAAGCTTCCCATAACGGTAAAGACCCGGTTGGGCTGGGACGAGAATTCGATAAAGATTGTCGAAGTTGCCGAAAGGCTACAAGATGTGGGTTGTAAGGCCATTGCAATACATGGGCGGACCCGTGCCCAAATGTATAAGGGCGAAGCCGATTGGAAACCTATAGCCGAGGTAAAGAACAACCCCCGAATGCATATTCCGGTCTTTGGTAATGGTGATGTCGATACACCCGAGGCGGCCATGCGAATGCGCGATGAATTCGGTCTTGACGGGGCTATGGTCGGCCGTGCAAGTATCGGCTATCCTTGGTTTTTTAAAGAAGTAAAACACTTTTTCGAGACGGGTACACATTTGGCACCTCCGACCATGGAGGAACGGGTCGAAGCGGCAAGAAGACATCTTCAAATGGCCATCGACTGGAAAGGCGAAAAACTTGGTGTATTCGAAACACGAAGGCATTACACCAACTATTTTAAAGGAATACCCAATTTCAAGGAGTACCGAATGAAGATGGTGACCAGCGATGAGTCATCCGATGTGTTCGCCGCTTTTGATGAGGTGTTGGAGAAATTTGCCCGTTACGAGTTCGCAAACTAGGCCAACAACTTTTTGGTAACCCTACTGCTTGCGATTTTAGAAGCGATTAGGCCGAGTATTATGATCGTTGCCATAACGATAAGTACGTTGACAACTTGATATTCAACGGGATAGGCGAGACTGGGTGTTATTTTTAACCACCCGAAGACCAATTGCGACCAAACCAACAATGATGCCAAAAGCACCCCAATCAGACCGCCAAGGCTGGTGACCAAAACCCCTTGAACAAAATAAATCCTACGAATTTCTTTGATCGTGGTTCCAAGGCTATAAAGGGTTTTTGAATTTTGTTGTTTATCAAGAATCATCATAATAATAGCACCGACCACGTTGAACAATGCGATTATCAGGACTAAAGTGAATATAAGATAGGTCGCCAGGTTTTCGGTATTCAACATGCGATGCAGCGAAATGTTCTGTTCTTCCCGATCCCGAAGTATGATGTTATTGTCGAAAACGGTGGCCAGCTCTCGCTTGATTTGGCTAATATCCGCACCAGGATCTAATTTGAAATTGATTCCCGAAATCTGGGTACTGTCTTTTTCGAGTAAGGCCTGTACCAAAGGCAGTTCGGCAAAAACGAACCTTTTGTCTAAATTTTCCTCTACGGAATAGACACCTCCTATAATTAGCGGAACGGTATTATACAAGTTTGAGGGATTTCCTTGTAAGACCGATCTTTTACCAGGTTTGAAAGCTACTATTTCCAAAGGATTACGAACTTGGTTAGGGGTCAGGTTGAGAATATCGACAATCCCATAACCCGCTACGCCAACACCGGCACTTATTGCCCATTTACCAACGGAAATCGTACTATCGACGCCCGTAACCCTTGCATAGTTTTCATCCACTCCTTTGATTTCGGCGATATGGCCAATTTTTCGGTGTGAGAGGTAAACTTTCTCCTGAATTTCTTTGGAATAAACAGCGACACCTTCAATTTGCTGTAAAGCATGTTCTTGGTTCGCATCGATGGAAAAAAACTTTCCGGTAGCTGGCAGTGCCTTCAAGTCGGGATCGAACGATTTGCTGAAAGAAAGGCTGAAAGTCTTGAGTCCGGCAAATCCTGACAATACGATAAACAAGGCCGCCGAGCCGATGACGATAACCAAAAAAGTGATGAAATTGATGATGTTCACCGCATTTTGGCTGCTCTTTGAGCGAATATAACGTTTGGCGATATATAAGGGAAAGTTCAACCTGATCAGTAATTACGATTTTTTTCTCCTTGGCAAAAGATCCCTGTTTTTTATGGGGTTTTCGTCACCCTTCAATGACTTTTCTATGTTTTCGATATAGTCCAATGAATCGTCTATAAAAAATAGCAGTTCGGGCACACGGCGCAATTGATGTCGAGTGCGTTGGGCTAGTTCGTGCTTGATCAAGGGCCGGTTCGATTGAATGCCCTCCATCAAAGAATGGGCATCTTTTTTAGGAAAGATGCTTAGGTATATTTTGGCAATCGACAGATCGGTGGTTACCATTACCTTGGTGACCGAAATAATCGTGCCGCGCAGTCCTCCATCAATGGCGGCCCGTTGTAAAATATCGACAATATCCCTTTGAATGACCCCCGCGATCTTTTTTTGGCGCTGTGTTTCCATGGGGCAAAAATACGGATAGTATTGCGTATTTTAGTGGTTTAAAGCGATATCGTGGATAAAATCGAACATATCGGAATAGCTGTTGAAAACCTCAAAGAGTCCAATGGGCTGTTCAAGAAATTATTGGGTACTGCCCATTATAAGATCGAGGAGGTGTTATCGGAAGGGGTCAAAACATCTTTTTTTCAGATAGGCCCCAATAAAATTGAATTGTTGGAAGCGACCAACAAAGAAAGTCCTATAGCGAAATTTTTGGAAAAAAAGGGTGAGGGCGTCCATCACATCGCTTTCGCCGTTGAGGATATCGAATCTGAAATGGAACGTCTTAAAGAACAGGGTTTTACATTGTTAAACGACAAACCCAAAAAGGGAGCGGACAACAAGTTGGTGGCTTTCGTACATCCTAAAACCGCAAATGGGGTATTGGTGGAATTATGTCAGGAAATCGAAAATTGAATTTATGTTTGGCACACTTCGTACAAAGCTTTAAATTTGCCCTCATTTTCGGTCCTATAGCTCAGTTGGTTAGAGCACCTGACTCATAATCAGGGGGTCCATGGTTCGAGCCCATGTGGGACCACCAGTAAAATAAGGCAGTCACAAAGTATTGTGACTGCCTTATT
>JAUIDI010000014.1 GCA_030428705.1 Bacteroidia bacterium | reverse complement strand
AGTTTGTCATATTCAGATAGAACGTGTTCCCAATCCAAGGTATAGGGTTTTGCATCGACAACCCCCTGAAGAATCATGTTTACCTTTTGCAAGGTCTTGTCAAATAGGGAGCCGGTGGCCCGTATAAATCCAAATCTTGTTTTATCTATTTTCATTTTCTAATGGTTATGATTGTTCATTTTCAGTTACTATGCTCGCTTTGGGGGAAACCTTGTTGTTATAATAGAAGTTGATGGCCAGCAGAACGCTTAGGCCTATGGTGATATACAGTTTGATATTTGGGCTATTGAACTCCGTTTCGCGCCATGACATGGCAATGATCACCACTTGATAAAAACTGAGCGCAGCGGGAACCATGAGGAACGGACGAAACTTTCTGCCCCTGGCATCGAAAAACCAACCTATCCAACCCAAATGTGAAAACAGGTAAATACAGAACAAGTACACAAGAATCCTATAATTGCCCAACCCACGAACATACCCCTCGGAATCCGTCAGCATGGCCTCAATGCCAAAATTTGGGACCCACGGCCTTAAATCACCCATTCTGTCTGTAATAATGTCGTGGAAAAATGGCAATACGGCCATAAAAAAGAGAATAAACCAAGAGAGTACTTTCTTGATGCCCAAACCATTCTTTTTTATTGAAAAATATCCAAGAACAACGAAAATCAATGACAGCAGAACCACTTTTGGAACAGGTTCATTCCAAACAGTTCTCCTTAACTCAAAAACAATCAAGAAAACGTGATATAATCCAGAGGACATTGCCAATAGTAAAGCACTCCCGTAGAATTTATCCTTAGCATTCTGGTACCATCCCGCCCATCCAATAGTCGCAAACAAGAAAATCAACAACGTATAGAGGAACACCCGATAGGTGGAAAAACCTAATACGTTTCCTTCAGAATCGGACAATAGAGATTCTATTCCGAGTACTGGAACCCATGATTTGAGCCCATCGGAATTTGTAATAAAATCATGCAAATAGGGAAGCGTTGACAATCCTATGATGGCCAACGCCACCCAAAATGTATCAGGTATCCTGATTTTTGATTTCCTTACCGTCGATTGCTTGTTCCTCGGTTGCATTAATCAATGATTCTTCTTCCGCTAAATCGCTTTTTTCGCAAGAAGTGAATACTGCAAAGGTGAACAATACGGCGAGGGCACAAATAGCTTTTTGTACTTTCATAACTAAATAAATTATAGGGTTAATAACTACCCAAATTTACCTAGCCGTTTTGCTTTTTTGACCTTACATCAGCTTTACTTCTACAACTTATATTAACAGAATTTAACGTAGATTCTTACTTTTATATAACTTCAAATCTGTCACTAAAGTACAACAAAGGACACTCTTTGAGTGTCCTTTGAATCCAGATTTTAGTAAACTGTCCGATTCTGCTGGTAAACTACACGATTTCAAAGGAATTCGTAATCGACAACGATAAAATCCTTCGGTTCGTCTATTTCAATGCAATTTGCGCGGTCTTCTCCTACGTTTAAAATAATTTCAAAGTTTTTCATCTTGTGGGTTTTTGGGATTTGAAGCGATACAAGAGGGCTGGCCACAATGGGCAATGAACCCGAGAAATTGACGTTTGGGGCCAACGCCCTAGATTTGGTGAACATCCCCGACCCTAAAAGATGCTTTGGATATGGCAAATGGAGTACAAAAGAGAATATCGGGAAATCGGTTTCAGGGTGATTTTTTCTATGAACCCGATTACGAACATACTTGCTTTCGCCGCCCAGCCCTATGAGCAGATGTTGGATACGGAGCTCAACAACAGGCCAGAGGTCTTTTTGGTCAGAGGCAGGATTAGGACGGGGGAAATGCTGGAAGTGGGCTTTAAGGATTTTACCTTTGAAATGACCGTTGATTTCCACAGGCGTTTGGGGGAGCTATACGAGGTCGTAAAAGAAGAGTACCGAAATACTGTCGTGAAAAAGATTTAGGGCATCCTAGCGGGCTATCCCTACAATCATTTTGAGCCGTTCTAAGCGGTTTTAAGCCTTGCGGTAGCTTCTTGGTCGCTTCCTCATGCAAAACACGCTAGGAACCCCATAAAATGGATTTACGCTCTATCCCTGATGCACCCCGAATACGGGAAGAAAGGTCATACAAGCATTCCGCAAGAATCCTGTCCGAGTAGCACTTCCCATGTTCCTGCGGGAGTTGGCACTTTTTCGTCTCCCGGACACTCCGAGCGTACCAGATCCGGTACGCATTCGGAAGTCCTACCGCCTTCAAAAGCACCAACACCCTCAGAACCGCGCACAAGAGCATAACGTTTCTCCGTTCCCCCATCGTGGGACCACTCCCCCCATGGCCACATCCATAAAGGTCGTGGATCCTCACGGGGGAACTCCAAAAGTGATGCACTTGCCTTGCCCCTGCCCTATCCTTCGAGCGGTTGAGTACCATCCCCATTTTTCCACAAGCAAAGGGACGACCACAGAACCACACACCATTTCGTGCCTCATGGTTTTGTGGACCTTGTGGCCGTGTAAGGGCCGATGAGAAAAATGAGTAGTAACCCTTACACAAAAATTATGGCTAAAAACAGACTGCCAGAGGAACTGAAAAAGTTCGGCAACATCTTCGATTCGCTTTCACGCAGGCATGGCACGTATTACATCTTTCAGGATTTTCTGGACCTTTCCATCAATGCCTGGTCGTTCGATTACAAAATGGACCTTATGGCCATCCGAAAGAAGTACAGCGAGAAGGAACGGCAATTGTTCGGACAGCTCATCCATGAGACCATACACATCTTGGACAGGATGATAGTTTCGGACAATGATTTTTATGATGTCTTTGGAACATTTTACGAGGCCAACAGTCTTACCAACAAACATTTTGCCCAGTTCTTCACCCCACTTCACGTATGCCAGCTCATGGCACAGCTCACCCTTGACAATGAGGCCCAAAACTTTAACGACCCATGCTCGGGTTCGGCCCGATTTTCGTTGGCCAGTAACAGCGTAAAACCTGGCATGTTCCACAGCCTTATCGATATCGACTTTACCTGTGCACGGATGAGCGCCCTTAACCTAATGTACCACGGCATCCACGGCATCATAATTTGCGATAATGGCCTGATTGCAGGTAAGAGCTTCAGGGGAGCATTTATCGTGAACCGATGGCTTACACTTCAGGGCGTACCCCAAATCGAATTTGTGGACAATGTGAACCATGCCTATGATTACATAAGGGTGAAATTGGGCCTTCCTAAACCCAAGAAAGTGCCAGCACAATCTTTAGGGAAAACCAAAAGCCCCATTCAGGAAGTGGCAGACGTTATTGTGGACTCAAAGACCAACCAAATCAGCCTGTTTTGATTGGAGCATAAAAAAAGCCCCGTGATGGGGCTTGTGGCCATTGTTCAATACTCCCGTTCTACGGGATAAAGGTTGACCCAGACTTCCCCTTTTTCGTTGGGAAGTGGTAGGGCGTTCAACTTCAGGGAAAGGTGGCCATTCTCTTTTTCGATGACTACCCCTAAGTTTAGGTAGTTGTACTTTTTCTCTCCTGCTTCATTTTTAAAGCTCCCGATGGTCTGTGCTACATTGTACTTTACTTTGGACATAACGCTAAATTTTTGATTAAACATTAATTACATGCCAGAGAGGACAAGGACACAGGGGGCAATTGGCCCCGTATGGGAAGCTTGCGACCGAAGCCAAAATTTTCCCGATAGGACGAAAATTTTTGTCATATGGTAGTGCCGTTTTGCACCGTCCAGACCTTTGCATAGGAATTATGTTGACGTATCAAAAAGGATGTTATGGTAAGTGGCAATGTAGTACCCTCTAGGGCTGGATGAAACAGGGATGTACAACTATCGGTATTCAAGAACGAGTATTCCTTTCCACCTTTGGGAGCGTACCCTAATCGGAAGTCGGGCACCCTTATCCATTTGCACAAAGTGTTGTCATTGTCATGCCTTTTGCGAAAAAGCAAAAGCCCCGCCAATGATTAATTCTTGCCGTACAGGGCAAGAACTTCATGGGGGCGCCCTCCAGATAATTGCAGTTGGGTTTCTGTTCCCTCGGCGAAGCCTCTCCCATCGACGGCAAAGATAGCCCGTGCAAAATGAGTTGGCCGGCAATGCTTTTTCGGAAAATAGGGTTTCCCACTTTCAGGGGAACCCTCCCGATTTTCCGATACGGTCGCAAGCTTCCAAAAGCCTTTTGGCCACTCGCACGGTCAGTTGGTTTGGCATCGACGGGGGCGATGACTCCACCTCGGAGAAACCCAACATCTTTAAGGGCTCTGATATATCATAAATATCTATAAAACAGATATTTATGATAGAAAAAGAAGATAAGAAAACAATGTAAACAAAGTAAACAATGCTTGCATTTATTACATTTATTGCGTATATTGTATAGGTATTAAAACAAGTATTAATCCTTTAAAACCTTAACAGTTATGAGTATCAAAAATCAAGTAACGTTAATCGGGAATCTTGGCAAAGACCCCGAAATCATGACCTTTGAAAGTGGCAGTAAAAATGCGAAATTTTCATTGGCTACAAATGAAACCTACACCAATAACAACGGTGAGGCGATTACACAGACCGAATGGCACAATATAGTCGTTTGGGGCAAGCGTGTGAACGTGGTAGAGAACTATCTTCAAAAGGGAAGCGAAGTTTGTGTAACTGGCAAATTGACCCACAGAACCTACGAGGACAAAGAGGGCATCAAAAGAAGCATTACCGAAGTCAAAGCGGATGAAATCGTGATGTTCGGCGGTAGGAAGTCAGCAACCAATGGTGATGCATCCACCAATCAAACCACGGAAGAAGAATAGGATTGATGCAGTAAAAAGGGCGAAGCCTTTCAACTCTTTCGCCCTTTTTTAAATCATAACCTTAACAGTTATAATCATGAGAGACAAAAATAGTCAAAATAGCCGTGGGCTTTCCTTTGAAAAGAAAAAGGATTCCTATACCACCATACTCCCAACAGATGTTGTAGTGGAACGAACCAAGGCCAACGGGGTCGAGCAAATCCACGTTATCGATGCCCAGGTCATTGAGCCACCGAAAAGACCTTCCTTTTTTATTTCCGAAACCCTTGTAAAAGCACGTAAGAGACTATGGAAACTACTTTAAGCCCACAGGAGATACGTGAGAACTTGGCACAGTTCCACGGAACGGAGAATTTTTATAAGCATCCATTGTGCAACGTCATCTGGACGGATGGCGCTCAATACGTCATTGATTCGTGCAACGCCCATTGGTTGGTTTCCGATGTGAGCATCCAATGTGATGCGCTAAAGGAAAAATCGGAATTTATCAAAGTCCAGTTGTCTTGCGACAATGAGAAAGGCACTTTGGAATACACGGACGGCAACGGAAAGTTATTGCACGTACACGAATATCGGTACACCGATTTCCCTTTGGACGTGATTGCTTTTTATTATACGAACGGAACCCTTTTGCTCCCTAGCGAGTACTAACCTTAAAACATGATGATATGAAACTAGCGGAGATACACCAGTTAATGGGAAAGACCAATTTCAGCAAGGACGAGAAAAAAACTATCTTTGCCTTAATCGACTATAAAGTAGAAAATGATATGGATAAAGTAATCAACAGAATGGAACGGGTCGAGGAACGTATGGAGAATACGTTAAAGACCTTTATTTGGGTCATAGGAATAGCCACAACGGTTATTTCGGTTCTATTGGGCATCATTGCCCTGAAAGGATAGAAAGTCTCCCCCAAGCAATATATAAGCCTCTTTTACAGGGGCTTTTTTTGTGCCGTCCGGATACTGTCATGGTTTTTGCGGAAAAGGCAAAAACACACGCCAGATCCGGGGGAGAAATCGGAAGTCGCGCCCGCTACCCTCTTGCACTTTCCGTGTCGCCTTTGTCATGCCTTTTGCAGAAAAAGCAAAAGCCCCGCCAAAGGCGATCCTTGCCCTCTACGGCAAGGACTTCGAGGGGTGGCACTCCACATTAATTGTCAAGGCTCCAGTTCCCTCGGCGGGGCCCCTTCCATCGACGGCAAATATAGGCCGTGCCCCATGAGCTGGCCGGCAATGCTTTTCCGGAGAATCGGGTTTCCCACTTTCAGGGGAACCCTCCCGATTTTCCGATACGGTCGCAAGCTCCCAAAAGCCTTTTGGCCACACGGCACGGCCTGACCTATCGGCATCGACGGAGGGGCTAACCCCACCTCGGGGGAGCCTTGTCTTTAAAGGGGTCTAATCGGTTTTTCGCTCTGCTTCAAACCCCGTATTTCAATACAATATCCGTAATCAATAATTGCAATAAAAACAATGTAAACAAAGTAAACAATGCTTGCATTTATTACATTTATTTCGTATATTGAAGTAAATAAAAACAAAGACGATTATGGAAAATCAAACAGTTCAATCATTGAAAATCGGGTCGATAAAACCCGACCCCGGACAGCCGAGGAAATCTTTTAGGGTTCAGGACATCAGCGAACTTGCCGACAGCATTGCAAAGGTAGGTCTGTTACAGCCCATCACGGTCAGACCGTCAGGAAAGAAATTTATCATCGTTATGGGTGAACGTAGGTACAGGGCGTGTAAAATGCTCAACTGGAAATCCATACCCTGTATGGTCAGGGAATTGGATGAAGATGCCATTTTGGAAGTACAGATTATCGAGAACCTTCAGCGCAAGGATGTTGAACCCGTAGAGGAAGCGGAAGCCATTGCCATGCTCAAAACCAAGTTTACCCCCGAGGAAATTGCAAACCGTATCGGGCGCAACAAGAAATTCGTTTACGCCCGTATCAAACTTTCTGAACTTATCGAGGGGTTCAAAACCTTTGTACGGAGCAAGGAAATGACCATTTCACAAGCCGTAACCGTGGCTTCGTTCCCCGCAGAGGAACAGCATTTGATATTAGAGGGGATGGGTAAGGAATTTAAGGAAAGGTATGTACAGAACGCCTGTAACCGCCAAGCCTTTGATTTGGAGAAAGCACCCTTTGAAACGGATGATGCAACCTTGGTCGCCAAGGTGGGTGCGTGTACCCTTTGCCCGTTCAACTCCATCAACCAAGGAAGTCTCTTTGGGGATGGCAAACAAATTTGTACCAAGTCCAGTTGCTATGCCACCAAAAAGACCAAGACCCTTTTGAACCTTATCGATGAAGTAAAAAAGGATGGTCGCTTGCTGATACCCGAATTCAGAAGCTATAACTCGGATTCACAGGACAACCAGTTAATCCTTTCCATCATGGAAGAAAACGGCTTGGAAATCCATCTTTTGGACGATTTGGACATCCTAACGGAACCCGTAAAGCCAACAGCGGAATCCATCAGAAATGAATACCATTGGCAGGACTGGACCGATGAAGAAGTGAACGAGGAACTGGAAGAGCGTATGGAAAGCTACAATGAGGAAGTTGAAGCCTATGCCAACGCTCCCGAAAACGGGTATTCAAAAGGGGTTATTGTTGACCCCAACACCTATGTTACCGAAGAAGCATTGATGAAGGCCCAAGAAGAAACCATCCCCGATGTTCACGCTTTGCCCATCGACAAAAAGAAGATGGACGATTGCACCCCAACGGAGAAAATCCAAAAGATGAACACTAGGGAAGTCCGAAAAAAAGAGTTGGAGAACAACAAACAGTTTCAGGACGTGATCAAGATGGTTCGGGAATCGGAGTACCACAATACCAAGAAAACATTGAGTACCGATGAAATGGTGGCGTTTTGTTTCACTCTTTTTGAGAACCATTTAAGTTGGTATAGCCAAAGGGATTTCTTTAAAGGCTTCCTGGGCAATACCGAAAAGAAGAGCAGGGCAGAAGTGGTCGAACAATTCAGAAAGAACTTCAAGAAAGAATACTTTCATAAGCTGATTCGCTTCGTGATGGCCAGACAGGTTCACTTTGGGGAATTGAACCACACCAATAACCACGTCAACATTGCATTCTATACCGCAGTACGACCGTATTTGAAAAAGGACATCGAGGCCATTGAAGCCGAATACGAGGAAAAGAGAATCAAACGTGAAAAGCGTTTGCAGGAGCGAATCGCAAAACTTGAAAGAGAGAACGAATTGCTCAAAAGCGCATAGGTCGTTTTTGTTAAGGTTGGAAGTCCGCAGGTCATCGATTTGCGGGCTTTTTTTATGCCAAAAGAAAAGGGCAGCTTATGGATGGCCACCCTTTCATAAAAACAAAGACTGGTTTAAATCAGCCTGTTCAAATGTATGGGTAAAAATCTGCCTATAAAAATTAAATGCAATCATTGTGTACTTTGTTTGCAAAGCAAACATAAGTTGCATAAATTGCATTATAAATAGTTATTGTGAAGGTAATATCGGTTATCAATAAAAAGGGTGGGTGTACTAAAACGACAACCTGTATCCATATGGCAGCTTACTTGGCCAAGAGGGGCAAAAAGGTTTTGCTGATTGATTTTGAGGCGCAGCGTAATCTTTCCATTGGCTATGGAATACCAGAAGATTATCCCTACACGGTTTTTGACATGCTCAAAGGAAAACCCGGGCTTCGTCTAAAGAACAAAAAATCGAATCTTTATATTCTCGCCGGTTCGGACCTTATCGATACCGAAGTGTACCCCTTGGAGGTTCTAAAGAAGCGATTGGCCACTCTGGAGAAAATGTTCAGGAATGAATACGACATTCAGTTTGATTACGCCATTATCGATTGCTCCCCATCGGACCTAAAAAACAAATATGCCGGCGGTAAGCTCCAGCCCAAATTGAACCAAATCGCTCTCTATGCTTCGGATGCTTTTATCATCCCCTTGGTCCACGAAAAATTTGCGGTTGATGGACTCGCCAATTTTATGGGCGATGCCCTTGCGTTCAAGAAGGAATTCAATCCCAGCTTGAAGGTTGGCGGAGTGTTTTTCAACATTGTTGAAGTAAACACCAGGCGTTTCAAAAAGTATTACGATGAAGTGATGGAAGGGGTGCCGGAGAAATATTTTATAAAAACATTTGTCCGTAAGGATGCGAAAATCGCTGATGCCACGGAAGAGGGCGACAGCATTTTCGAAGTGGCCCCAAAATCGAGGTCAGCTAAGGACTATAGTAAATTGGTAAGGGAAATATTAACTAAAATAGACTGATAATTATGGGTGGAGACAAAGTAATCAAAGAGAAGTTTGTTGATTGGGAAGAGGCCGATGAAGAAGTATCGGAGCAGCCCAAGAAACGAAAGCGCGTCGCCTTTACAGTAAGGGACTGGCCAGAGACCAAAGAGCTGTTGGACGACCTTCAATGGTTGAAACAATTTGTCGTTGACAAGAAATCAGTATCCCAGGGGGATGTTGTCCGGGAGGCTTTGGATCTGTTGGCCAAGAAAATGAAATACGACAAGCTAAAAGAGGAGTATGCCGAAGAATTGGCCAACGCCACCATTAAGGCGGGTAGAAAGACAGGTAGATAATCAAAGGATATTTAAATGAGTATCAAAAACTATTTTGAGTTGTTCACCGACGCCGAAAAACGGCACTTGCCCAAAGAACTTTACACCGCAGGGAATACCGAATTGTTGTTCCAAAAAAGAAGGGTTTCCGTCGTGGGATCACGAAAAGCAAGTAAAGATGGTTTGGCACGGGCCAAGATTGTGGCCAGGGAGCTGGTCAAGCACGATATTATCGTGGTAAGCGGTCTGGCAAAGGGTATCGATACCGTTGCGCATGAGACGGCCATCCAGACGGGAGGGAGCACCATAGCCGTTTTGGGCACGCCCTTGAACAAAGCCTATCCAAAGGAAAACGAGGGGCTTTTGGAGACTATTAAAAAAGACCATCTGGCAATATCCCAATTTCCAGAGGGGTATCCCTCACAACCTAAAAATTTCCCTATTCGAAATCGCACGATGGCCTTGATATCGGATGCGACCATAATCATAGAGGCAAGCGAGAACAGCGGAACACGGCACCAAGGATGGGAAGCACTTCGTTTGGGCAGAGAGGTCTATATCTTGGAGAATGTGGCGAACAATCCAAAAATTGGTTGGGCAAAGGAAATGATCGACTATGGGGCGGTACCGCTCGCAAGGGAACAAATGGAGGACGTTTTTTATGAAATCCCATACCTAACTTCCAAATTTCAGGACCAGGATGCCTTTTAATATCGATTTCGCCACTATGCTCGAATTCTCCACAAGGGGAACAAATGACAAGGCCGCATTGTCGAGGCGTATTTGTGGAAACTTGAAATCGGGAAGTGCCCAAATGATATTACGAATGATTTATTATATGAAGCAGCTCCCAGCCGATCACCCTATAAAAACAATGTTCAGCGATATGCCTATTTTGGTTCCCGCCCCAAGGAGTGCCCCCTTGGTGGAGGGCGGGCTATGGCCGACTAGAATATTGGCGGATTTTTTGGTCAGGGAAGGTTTCGGGGGGAGCGTACAACATTGGTTGGAAAGAACCAAGAGAGTGCCTAAGTCAAGTAATTTCAGCAGTGCTGACCAACGGCCATCTTGCAACACACACTACGATAGTTTGCGTGTTGTTCCGTCCCCAGAGGCATTTGTACACAAGATTATATTAATAGACGACGTGTTTACGTTGGGAAGGACTTCAACGGCCTGTGTGCGACGATTGAAAGAAACCTATCCGGATGCACAGATTTATGTGTTCGCCGCCATGCGTACCCGTGGATTCGTCAAGACCTTGGACGAAGTAGTAAGGCCGTCCTATAATCAAATGGTCTACAGACCCGAATATGACAGCGTAAAGTTGCCCGATTAAATATGAATAACCGCAAACACGGAAAAAGATATGTTTGAACAAACTTTTAAAAATATTGACGACATACTCCATAAGGATGCAGGCTGTGGAAGTGAATTGGATTATGTCGAACAGACCTCTTGGGTATTGTTCCTAAAATACTTGGACGATTTAGAACGTGACCGTGCTACTTCTGCCGAACTTACAGGAAAAACCTACACACCAATTATTGACCAAGAATACCAATGGAGCATTTGGGCCGCTCCCAAATTAGCAGATGGAAAAATTGACCACAACGCTCTGACGGGGGATGATATATTGGACTTTGTAAACGGAAAACTTTTCCCCTATCTCAAGAAATTCAAACTATCTGCCGAAAATGCCGACACCATTGAATACAAGATTGGCGAAATCTTCAGCGAACTGAAGAACCGTATCCAAAGCGGCTACAATTTACGTGAAGTCATTAACCGTATTGACGAGTTACGTTTCCGCACCCATGCCGAGAAGCACGAAATGAGCCACCTGTATGAAGACAAAATCAAAAATATGGGAAACGCAGGGCGAAACGGTGGCGAATACTATACCCCTCGTCCGCTCATAACCACTATTGTAAAAGTGGTCGACCCAAAAATTGGCAATAAAATTTATGACGGTGCCGTAGGTTCTGCTGGCTTTTTGTGCGAAGCGTTCGACTATCTAAAATCAGGAAAGGATCTAAGTACTAAAGAATGGGAAATTTTGCAGAAACGTACCTTTTACGGTAAGGAGAAAAAATCATTGGCCTATATCATTGGCATTATGAACATGATTTTACACGGTGTGGAAGCTCCTAACATTATTCACACCAATACGCTTGCCGAAAACCTTGCCGACATACAGGAAAAAGACCGCTATGATGTGGTACTTGCCAATCCGCCTTTTGGTGGAAAGGAGCGTGTCGAAGTTCAACAAAACTTCCCAATCAAAACAGGCGAAACCGCTTCACTCTTTTTGCAGCACTTTATCAAAATTTTGAAAGCAGGCGGCAAAGCAGGAGTGGTGATTAAAAATACTTTTTTGAGTAATACCGACAATGCCAGTATTGCTTTGCGAAAAGAGTTGTTGCAAAACTGCAACTTGCACACCGTTTTGGATTTGCCGGGCGGAACCTTTACAGGTGCTGGTGTAAGAACCGTAGTGCTGTTTTTTGAAAAAGGCAAACCCACGCAAGATGTTTGGTTTTACTCATTGAACCTCGCCCGCAATTTGGGTAAGACCAATCCACTCAATGAAAAGGATTTGGAAGAATTTGTAGAATTCCAAAAATTATTTACGGAAAGTGAAAACTCTTGGACGGTAAATATCAAGGACGTTGACCAAACCACCTTTGATCTGAGCGTTAAAAACCCCAACACACCTGAAGCTCCCCCATTGCGCGAACCGCAGGAAATTTTGGATGAGATAAGGGCCCTAGATGTTGAAAGTGCTGAAATATTAAACTCAATTTCAGAATTGATATGATGGTTTGGCAGAAAAAGAAATTGGGCGAATTATGCAATATTGAATTAGGCAAAACTCCTTATCGCAAGGACAAGTCATTTTGGGATAAGGAAAAGAAAACAGAAAATGTTTGGCTTTCCATTGCTGATTTATTGAACACTGATGGCGCTGTTGTATCTGACAGCAAAGAATACATAACTGATAAAGCTGCGGGTATATCAAAGGTTGTTAAGGAAGGAACTTTGCTTGTAAGCTTTAAACTCACCTTGGGCAGATTAGCATTTGCAGGACGTGATTTATTTACAAATGAAGCCATTGCATCATTAACAATTAAGAATGAAAAGGAAATTGATAAATACTTTTTATATAGATATTTGTTCTTCTTTGATTGGGATAAAGCAGCAGAAGGAGATGTAAAGGTCAAAGGAAAAACTTTAAACAAAGCCAAACTTAAAGAAATTGAAGTTCTATTTCCAAAATCCATCGCCGAACAACAACGCATTGTTTCTACTTTAGACCAAGGCTTTGCCGCCATAGACAAGGCCAGAGCCAAAGCTGAACAAAACCTCCAAAACGCCAAGGAACTTTTTGAAAGCTATTTGCAGGGAATTGTATCAAACGGAGACCAATGGGAAAAGAAAACTTTAGCTCAAATCGCAAAAACATTTGGCAGGGGTAAATCAAAACACCGTCCAAGAAATTGGGAAGGACTGTATGGCGGGAATTATCCATTTATCCAAACAGGAGACATCAGAAATTCCAAGCACTACATAACTGAATATTCACAAACCTATAATGAAGTTGGACTTGCACAAAGTAAACTATGGCCAGCAGGGACAATATGTATTACAATAGCTGCAAATATCGCAGAAACAGGAGTCTTAACATTTGATTCTTGTTTTCCTGACAGTGTTATTGGAATTGTAGTAAACGAAGAAGTTGCCGATAGGGAATTTGTCGAATATTTACTCCAATCTTTTAAAGTGCGTATTCAGGCATTAGGAAAAGGAAGTGCACAAGCAAACATTAATTTAGGAACATTTGAAAACGAGCTTTTCCCTTTCCCCGCAGTTGGCGAGCAAAAGGAAATCGTTGAAAAATTAAACCCGCTTTTTAATGAATGTGAAAGACTTGAAAATGTCTTCTTACGCAAGATTGGTAATTTAGAAGAACTGAAAAAATCAATTTTGCAGAAGGCGTTTGCGGGGGAGTTGGAAACTGAAAAAGTGGTTGCTGTATGATAAAAATTGATTTTCATCTTCACACTAAAAAATCACCTTACAGTGATTCAGAGTACGAATTCAGTTTACCAAAACTTAAGGAATACATTGAAAAACTCTCAATAGATTGTATTGCCATCACAAATCACAATCTCTTTGACCTAGAACAGTTCATTGAAATTTCAGAACGGCTTGATATAACGGTATTGCCAGGTATAGAAATCAATTTAGAAAAAGGGCACATTCTGCTTATTTCAGAAAATACCGAATTGGATGACTTTCAAAGTAAATGTAAACAAGTTGAAAAACTGATAACCAGTAAATCCGCCTATATCACAGTCGGCCAGTTCAAAGAAATTTATGGAGAGTTAAACAAGTATTTATTAATTCCTCATTACGATAAAAAACCAATTATTAGATCGGAAATTATAGAGCTACTAAAACCTCATGTTACAGCAGGAGAAGTAACCAGCCCCAAAAAATTTAAGTATTGTATCAATAATCCAAATGATTTAGTTCCAACTCTTTTTAGTGATTTGCGCTTCACAGAGCAAATGACAGAATTTTCCCCACGACAAACATTTGTTGATATTAACAACACTACACTAAAAGCAATAAAAACCTGCTTCTCCGATAAGAACAAAGTATTTCTTGATCCAAGTGAAGGGCACCGTTTTTTTCGGGTATTCGAAAACGGCCTGAAGCTCTCCACAGGATTAAACGTAATTCTAGGAGAAAGATCTTCAGGAAAAACCTACATGTTAAAAACAATTGCTCGAATGTATGATAATGTAAAACATATCAAACAGTTCGAATTGTTGGAAACCGATGAAGAAAAGGACAAAAAGAAATTTGATGAAATCTTGACAACAAAACAAAGCAGTGTAGCTGAACAGTTTTTAAAAGAGTTTAAAGATGTTGTGGAAGATGTTTCGAAAATTGATAGGAAGGAAAATGAAAAAAAAATTGAGAATTATTTAAGCTCATTGCTAAAAGTTGCTGCAGAAGAAGAAATGAAAGATGAATATTCAAAATGTACAATATTCAATGAGAGTAAGTTCATAGAAACCGACAATGAAACACTCAAGAATCTAATCGCATCAACACAATCGCTTATTGAAAACAAAGAGTATAGAGATATAATTGACAAGCACATCTCTACAATAGCCTTATCTGAACTTGTCATTGATTTGATGAAAAAGCACATTGAATTACAAGAAATAAACCAAAAGAAATTATGGGTAAATTCTATTGTGATGAACGTTCAGAAGGAACTTCAATCATCAACAGCTTCTGAACATATTAAAGACGCTGAATTCTACTCAATTCTACTTGAAAAAGAGAAACTCAAAAAATTTGAGCGTATAGCTATAAAAATTAAAAGAGAAAAAACCATAGAGAAAAAAGATGTCCGCAGGTTCAAAATTGTTGCTTCTACAAAAAGGTACAACGGTGCACAAGAGTTAAAAAATAAAATTGGAAAAAGAGATGCAGTTTTCAGTACAGCCTATGAGTACTACGACTCACCCATTGAATATTTAGAAGAATTGAAAAATATAGAACAGTTGGCCGATACCGATTACTATAAATATTTTGTGGATGTCAGTTATAAAATTCTTAATGAATATGATGCAGAGATTTCAGGTGGTGAACGTTCTGAATTTAACTTGCTTGATAAAATTCAAGATGCACATCACTACGATATGTTGTTAATTGACGAACCTGAATCATCATTTGACAATTTGTTCTTAAAAAATGAAGTAAATGAGCAAATAAGACAAATTTCTAAAACCGTACCTGTACTAATTGTCACCCATAATAGTACAGTTGGTGCATCAATCAAGCCGGACTATATATTATATACCAAGAAAGAAATTGTTGCTTCTAAAGCAATTTATAAAGTATATGCCGGTAACCCATCTGACGGCAAACTTAAATCTATAGAAGGTGAAGAAACAAGTAATTATGATATTATGCTGAACTGTCTTGAAGCAGGAGACTCAGCTTACATTGAAAGACATCAATCATATGAAAATCTTAGAAATTAAAAACGGCAAAGGTTACTTTCTGAAAGGGGAAGCAACAGTAGAGTTAGACCAAATTGGCAAGGAAGACTTATTGGAGTTGCTGGATACTGCAATTGCTTCCGAATTTGAAATGGATGAATATGATGTTGGAAAATTACATAATAAAGCACATCAGATAATTTACAAACACCTACACCAAAAATTTGTTGAGCTTAGGCAGAATAAAGATAGGTTCAAGGATGAAAGCGAACGCGCATATAAAGATGCTATTGAGAAATATAATGAAACTATTAAAATAGAAAATAATTAAAATGAACGAAGCAGAAACAAGAGCAGAACTAATTGACCCCAAGCTAAAGACTTGCGGTTGGGGCGTGGTAGAAGGCTCTAAAGTGCTTCGCGAATACCGCATTACTGAAGGCAAAATCCAATCGGGTGGCGGTAGGGGCAGAAAGATTATTGCCGATTATATTTTGGTGCATAAGGGCATCAAGTTAGCCGTAATAGAAGCCAAAAGCGATGAATTGGAAGTAGGCGAAGGCGTGATGCAAGCCAAGCAGTATGCCGAGAAACTCCAATTGGAAACTACGTACAGCACCAACGGAAAAGCCATTTACCAAATCTGCATGAAGACAGGAGAGGAAGGTTTGGTAACAGATTTTCTTGGTCCCGAAGAACTTTGGAACAAGACCTTTGAAGAACAAAACGAATGGAGAGAAAAATTTGCCAATGTCCCCTTTGAAGATAAAAGCGGTACTTGGCAATTACGTTATTATCAAGAAATAGCCGTAAAGAACACCTTGGAAGCATTGGCAAACGGCAGTGACCGGATCTTGCTCACACTTGCCACAGGAACGGGAAAAACGGCCATTGCATTTCAAATCGCTTGGAAACTATTTCAAACCCGTTGGAACTTGCAGCGAGACGGCAGCCGCAGACCCAGAATTTTGTTTCTGGCCGATAGAAATATTTTGGCAAACCAGGCATTCAATTCCTTTTCAGCATTTCCCGAAGATGCCTTGGTACGCATAAAACCCAGTGAGATTAAGAAAAAGGGTAGAGTGCCAACCAACGGCAGCATTTTCTTTACCATTTTCCAAACTTTCATGAGCGGCACGGATAAAGAAGGAAAACCCGCTCCATACTTTGGTGAATATCCCAAAGATTATTTTGATTTCATCATCATTGATGAGTGCCACCGTGGTGGAGCCAATGATGAAAGCAATTGGCGTGGTATTTTGGAATATTTCAGTCCGGCAGTGCAATTAGGTTTAACCGCAACACCCAAACGATATGACAACGTAGACACCTATAAATACTTTGGTGAACCTGTTTACATCTATTCGCTCAAAGAAGGTATCAATGATGGTTTTCTCACGCCTTTTAAAGTAAAACGTATCAAAACCACTTTAGACGATTACCGCTACACTTCTGACGACACTATTGTAGAAGGCGAAATTGAAGAAGGCAAACTCTATGAAGAAAAAGACTTTAACAGAAGTATTGAAATTGTAGAGCGTGAAGCCAAGCGGGTAAATATTTTTTTAGATGAAGCCAATCAAAAAGAAAAGGCCATCATTTTTGGTGCTAATCAAGCTCATGCCGCATTGCTTCGTGAACTGGTAAATCAAAACGCCAAAAGTACAGACCCTTTTTATTGCGTTCGGGTAACTGCCAATGACGGAGAAGAAGGCGAAAGATTGTTGCGTGAATTTCAGGATAATGAGAAGACATTACCAACAATTCTGACTACTTCGCAAAAGCTTTCAACGGGAGTAGATGCAAGAAACATTCGGAATATCGTATTGCTTCGTCCTGTAAACTCCATGATTGAGTTCAAGCAAATTGTTGGTCGCGGTACAAGATTATTTGATGGCAAAGAGTTTTTTACCATATACGACTTTGTGGATGCCTACAAACACTTCTCAGACCCTGAATGGGATGGAGAACCTTTAGAGCCAGAGCCAAGAAAACCAAAACCACATCCACCAGCAGAACCAAGTGTACCAACAACTGCTGCTGAACCCAACGAGCCAATACCCAAAAAGAAAAAGGCGAAGGTCAAACTAAGAGACGGCAAGGAAAGAACGATACAACATATTGTACAAACTTCCTTTTGGAGTGCAGATGGAAAACCGATTTCGGCAGAAGAGTTTTTAAACAATCTGTTTGGAGAGCTTCCCAAACTATTCAAAGACGAAGAAGAGCTGCGGAAACTGTGGAGCAATCCATTGACCAGAAAAACCCTGCTGGAGAACTTGGGGGCAGCAGGCTTCCCAAAAGAAGATTTACTGACCTTGCAAAAGTTGGTGGATATGGAGAAAAGCGACTTGTATGACGTGTTGGAATATGTGTTCAACGGAGACTATATCGCTGTGACCAGAGAAGCAAGGGCCAAAGCTGCCGAAGCCACCATCTTTGCATTGCTCAACAGCAGGCAAAGAGAGTTTATTGCGTTCGTACTGTCTAAGTACGTTGAGACAGGTGTTGGCGAACTCGACCAGGAGAAGCTACCAATCTTGTTGACCAATAAATATCAGTCATTAGAAGATGCAAAGAACATTCTTGGTGACGTAGCCAATATTAGCAAGCTTTTTGTCGAGTTTCAACGGCATCTTTATGAACAGAGAGTGGCCTGAACATGAGTTTTAAAATATATGAAGGAACCTTTTTTTTAAATTATCATGCACAAAATGTGAAATAAAAGCGTAAGAACACCGGAAGATTTCCGCTTACAGATTGAAACCGATATCAGCTCATTTTTCTGAAAAACTGTAAGTAAACGGGCCATTTTAAGCCCCTGTGACGGACGAAAAAAACGTAAACGACTGGAAGTATGGGAAATAACGAGTTCTATAAGCAATTTTATGTCAAATAGAACGCCTTTTTAAGATACGGAATTTTCCCGACAATCGCAACATTGGCCGTAACGTAAAAAGCAACCGATGTCCTTTAGGAAAGGTTCAAAAATGATTAGAAGAATAGCCACGAGTATAGGCAAAAATGTAGTTGGTTCCATAATGGTTTTGGATTTAGGTTTGGTTGAAAAATGTTTAAGTGAAACGCCCTTTTCGGGCTTTCGGAAAGTGATTACAAAGATAGAAAATAAGGAAGTCTCACGCAAAAATCTAAAATTATAGGAGATCCTAAACTGTCAGTTTATTTCACATTAATTTTTAGTTTATGGCCATATAAAATAATTTAATGGATTTGGAAAATTCAAACATCAATGGATATGGGCGGTACAAGCAATTTTGAAGACCTTGAAATGGAAACCTGGCTGGAGGAACAAAATGATTTAGGCGATTATCCGGACGGATTCAATCCAGAGCTTTGGGGGTTGTGAAACGGAACCGGTACACCTTTGGGAACAAAAGAACACTTTAGCATGGGATCAGCTCGCAGGAAGACAACCAAAAAGAAACCCCCGAGGTGGTTTCGGATTTTGCGCTACAACTTCAATTGTATGTGGTACCATGTTCTAATGCCGGTAGGCATGCCCGAAGATGAATTTTCAAAATGTATTAGGACCAGGAATGAAAACAAAAAGAAAAATTGAGGCCAAGGTTTCACTATCGGTTTGGGAGGATATTATCTTCAACCGCAGTCAAGAGGATGTGGGCAAACAGCGAATCCTTGCGAAAAACTCAAAGCAGTCTTGGGGGAGCTTTAGGCACAACAAAGGATATATTGTCTATTGGACCAAAAAGAAATTTGATTTTCTACCCAGCAAGTTCGTTGAGAAATTCCTATCAACAGATTAGTATGGTCGAAGTCTTTAAAATAGGGGAAGAGGAGCCAACGAAGCATATTGGGGAAGTCGTTTTCGATGATGGCGAAAGTTTTCGCATACATTCCTCAGATCGGGCTTTCTCCAAATCAGAGTACAAATACGTTACCAAACTCTAAAAATGGCATATACAAGGTACAGAGCGATTGTGAAGGTCATGTGTCCGGTTTGTCAATCAAACGCAGATGCAAAGAGAAAGATTGATACCGATTGTAGAAATTGCCGTTTCCTACGCTACAACAACGTCAACCGGCTAAAGAAGTTTACCCGTTTCCTTCATACGGACTTTCCAAACTGGAGCTATTTCAATGTGTACGAATATGTAAAAGGGGAGAAGGGAAGGTATCTCGGCAGCTTTCAGAAAGGAAAGAACGAACCCACTTCAGATACATTCTAAGAAAAAACGGAATGACCTGATGGCCACTCCGTTTTTCGATACAAACTTGCGTTTGCTTCTTTCACTTCAAATATAGTGATTTTTGTTTTATTGTGCCTTGCTTTTTTGACCTTTCTTCACACGATTTTTTTGGGCTTAATGGAACTTTGGCGGATACGCCAACATCACTTTTTGGCCGCACTTCGTTCAATGATAATCTTATGGAATGCCTCTATGAAATTTTCCTGTTTTAATAGGTAGGGACGATTTTCATATTCCAGTGCGGAGAGGAATGATAAATCATACCTTTTGGCCAATCCGCCCAATTGTTGCTCCTGGGTCTCATCGAAACCGTATATACTTTTGAACTCGCTGATTTTTTTGGCTGCACGTTTTGGTTCATATGTGGAATTAATATCTTCAGTTGAAGTTTTGTAAAACTTAAATGAAATTGCCACAATTTTGGCCCCTCTACCCCGTGTCGCATTAGGATTGGCCCTAATGGGAGTGTAGTTGAAACTCCTATCCGCAAACTCATCCAGTTCCTGTTTACAGGGCTCAATTACGCGATCAATGACTTTCCTGAAATCTTTGTACAAGTCAAAGATTTTAAAATCCTTTCTTACTTGGGCTTCCGTAAGTGTCTTTCCGTCAATCACCCCTTCATCATGCCATTGGCAGATGTATTGGTATATGACCAGGTGATGCTTGTTACCAGTTTGAAAACCGACATTGCCCAAGTAGGGCGTATATCCTTTTGACAAGTCAACCAGAATGGTGTACCAGTCCGCATTTATCTTAATATCTACAAAGCTGTTGTTTGTACTGTACGTTGCCTCATTGATGATACCGGTTATTGTCCTGGTTTCCACTTCTTGGCCCTCGTCCGTGGTTGTTCCTTTAACTACGATTTCTTTTTTCCGGATAGTACCAAGGGCGTTATAAACCAACTTTAAATCGTTTCCAACGGTCAAATCCTTTGGCCTAAAACGCATTACCACGTTATTGTCCATGTCGATTTGGGTTCCCATCTGGATAAACTGGTGCTTTTTTATTTGCTGGAGAACCCGAATTAGGATTCGGGCCTCATGGATATTGAAATCAAATTTTTCGGTTATTACATAGGGTTGTTGGACCGTCTTGGGGAGGGTAGAAATATCAACTCTTTGTATCTTAGGTCTCATAAATAGGGTGTCCGTAAATGTTCCAATAAACCAAATGTAGCAATATCCGTGAAAGTTCCAATAATTACATCCGTGGTTGTTCCAATAAAAATTGTTAATAAGTCCGATGCGATTATTGATAATGGGCTAAGTGCTGTTAAAAACTTCATCCGTGGTTGTTCCAATAACCTGTCCGCCATTGTTCCGATAAAAACGTGGTTGTTCCAATAAGTGTCCGTGATCGTTCCATTATTCATCCGCCATTGTTCCAATAAACCCCTTGAACCACTTGAAAACACTGTATATTCGCGATTCCTTAATTTATTCTGTAATTCCCTTAATTAAAAAAAGAAATAATTTTAAATAATAATTTTAGTTTAATAAGGTTTCAAAAAGGTCATAATTCTTGTTCATAACAAGAATTTCGCCCATTTTTCAGCCGATTTTGTATTGTTTCACAATATTTAGGAAGAAAGGTCAAAAAGCATCCACAAAACCTTAGAAAAACTGTCAAAATGGCGTTTTTCAATTGATTTTTTCTATCGGCCGTCCGTGGTTGTTCCAATAAATAAACCCTCTCTCTTTTACTGAAAATGAGACATGTACACGCCTTACAAAAAGTGCGTTTTGTCGAAAAACCAACAATATTGATTGGTTGATTTATAAGATTCCAATTGTGATGGGCGTTAATAATCAAATGGCCCGATCAAAAATAAATATGGACGTTGTGAAACAGGTGCGCTCCAAATTGGAATCTAGGGAAATGTTCAATCCGGAATCCATGAGCGCCTTGAACGAGAAGCTGAAACTTCAGCGCAAATCGCTAAGTTGTTTTTCATTTACGAAAAAACGTGAACTGGATTTGACCATTTCCGCTCTCACTTATCTGCTGGATAAAAAGCAAACCAAAAACTAATACAGCCCGCCCCCGACATCTGACCCGGGGTGAATGAATCCATTCATATTTGAAATGAGTTTTTCCGGTTACGGGATGGCAAGCTGTATTTTCTTCAAATCGTTTTGCAGTTGTTTGCCAAACTAAGAACAACCAAAATTTTGACCAAGTAATTTTCTTACAAATCGGTGAAACGCACCTAATGGATTTCAACTGAATTATATTGCCCCAAAAATCTTACCCAAGGTCGTCTTGCGACCTTGAAGATGAACAAACCTACCCGCTGGACCCGACGCTGTTTTTTTAGCGTTCAGGTAGAAAAGCGTTAAGAAAAAACAGCGTTGGAGCGTTCATCATTTCTGAACTTTTGAAGCAAGTTCAACCGTTGTAGCCTAAAGCAAATATCGAGGATATTTGAAATGACTATTTGTGTTGCTTCGCAACAGAATATAGGAAGAGCAAGCAGTAATCAGGCAAAGCCTGATATAATATTGATTTACAGTATGTTATAAATCAAACTTCCTATATTTAGGTAGAAAATGGGGAGAAAGACCACGCTGAAGCTATGTATTTCAACGATTTTATTGTTAAAGTTAGGGAGAAAATAAGGAGAAATTTTACATTTATCTTAACACACTATAAAAATGAAAAATGTCTCTCCAAACTATCAAAATCTACCCTGAAACCAAGGAGCGTGTAGATAAATTTAAGAGCAGGGGAACATCGTATGATGATGTTCTTTCTCAATTTTTGGACTACTTCGAATCTACCGGTATCAAACCCAACGAAATTGATTCCTCTCCAATGACCGTTACCAAAAAGGCAACGGAAAGAGTGGTGAAAATTATACGGAATATCGAGACCAAAAAGTTATCGAAAATCATGGGTATGTTGGAGGATATTTTGGTCAGGGTTTCTGAATCCGATAATCAAACAGTCGCTCAGGGAGAGATTTTTTCATCTAAAGAAGTGGAAGAATTGGTAGGAACCATCGAGACATTACAGGAGGAAAATTCCCGATTGGAAAAACGTATCGAGGAGATATTGACTACCGGTAACAACGATCAGAAAATGGAAACCTTGAAACCCAATTTGGATTTTCTCGATGCCATTTTAAGAGCAGTGAAGGAATTGCGTGATAATGCCAAAAGCATTCAATTACAGAAAGACGAGTACAAAATAAAAAAGAACATTCTGGACCGAAATCTAGATACAATTTCTAACCTTATTAAAAATAGATAATTGTTCGTAAAAGTACATAAGCCATTGAAATTGACGGGCGGGAACAACAAAGGCAGTTCCTTTAACCTGATAGAGTACCTATCCAAAGAAAACAAGGATTTGGAAAGGGATGATATGGATTATGATGGCTTTTTCAATTCGGACCACGATGATATATCTGACAATAAGGCGGTGCAAATCATAGACGGTAACAATCATCGGTTATCGGCCAGGGACACCAAATTTTATATGCTCAGTTTCAATCCCTCTTGGGAAGAGCAGAAACATTTGGTTGAAATGGCCAGCAACGGAAGAACCAACATCATTGAAGAGCTCTCCCCTGAAGAAAATTTGCAGTTCCGGCAGTATCTAAAAGATTATACCAATGATGCGATGGAGCTCTATGCCAATACTTTCTCCAGAAAGGACAAAGAGGGCAACGAGATCATACTGGAGGCAAAGGATCTGAACTATGTGGCCAAAGTGGAATCCAAAAGGGAATACAGCATTTGGGACAAAAACGTAAAGCATAACCTGGCCATCAAAAAGAAGATTGACAAAAAACTGAGGCAAAACGAGAGCAGTAAGAACCCCGCAAAGATTATTCTCAACAAAAGGGCCATCAAAGATTTGGAATCACAGTATCTAAGGGACGATAACGGCAGAATCCAAACCGCAAAGGGAAACATCATTTTCCAAGGGACCGAAAAAGGAGGCTGGAACTATCATGTTCACGTTGTTGTTTCAAGAAACACAAAATCAAAATGGTACAAAGGGGAAAAAGTTGTTGATGAGAAAGGGAATCCTTTGGTATCCGATTCCAAGATTATCAGCAAGGCCAGGGGAATGCAATTAAGCCCTAACGCCAAAGGAACGGGTAAGAGTGAGAAGCACCAATTGAACGATGAAAAAGTCCATGTTGGTTTTCATCAGGAAAAATTCAAAACGGACAGCTCCAGCCTATTCAATGAAAAGTTTGGATATAAGCCGAAGGAGTTTGACCAATACAAGGGAACAACGTACAAAAATGTTTCTCCGCAGAGTAAGCAGCTTATTGCCAGATTGAGCAAAAAGCCGCTGAACAAGGCTAAGGGGGTCGCTATTGGAAAAACGTTGGGTGATGCCGCTATTGCCGAAAGAAAGGCCTTGGCGCTGGTGTCCAATCCAAAGGCCGCCGCCATGATGGAGTTGAAACAAAAAGTAAAAGAAATACTATTGGCCAAAGGGATGGCTGGATAAATGGAGAACTTATATTACATATTGATTGTGGGAGGCCTTTTCTTTATTGGCCTTATCATTCTTATGGTCCGATTTACCAAAAACAGGGGAATGTCCTTTGTAATCGGCTCCCTTCTCTATATGCTGGTAATTTATGCCATTGGATATTACGGGAAACCGTATTTTTCCATTGAATTTGAACCGTTTTTGGTCAAATATGGCGCACCCTCATATAGCTTGGCCCTAGTAATAGGGGCTTTGATTGTCTTTACTTCAAAGGATAAGAAAACCGTAAAAAAATCATACAACTTCACCCCTATTGAATTATCGGTCCAGAACGGACGTAATATAAAGTTCATGGATCCATTCAATAACTTTTTGGTGTACGCTGGAGCGAACACCGGTAAGACAAAAAGTATTGGGAAACCGTTGCTAAAAGGCTTTGTGGAAAACAAGTTCGCAGGAATGATTTATGACCTGAAGGAGTTTGATTATACCAAGGCTGCATATCACTTCATCAAGGAAACCGGTTACGATGGTTCATTCTATTACGTGAACTTCACCGATATGTCAAGAACATATCGGTTCAATCCGTTATCGGTGGCCGCGATACCTTCATCCGATGATTTGCCACAGTTGGGCGAAGACCTGATACGCGCCTATTTGCCAGAGGGTCAAAAGTTGAACGATTGGGGGCTTGGTGGACTTGGACTGTTACAAGGCCTGATGATACGGTTTAGAAAGGATTATCCTCAATACTGTACCTGGCCACACATTTCAAATTTTGCACTCCACAATTCCAATAAACACCTGATATCCTTTTTGGAAAAGGATGCCCAGGCTAAATCATTGGCCGGTGCTTTTCTGGATTCAAAAGATAGCCCGAAACAGCTTTCAGGGTACAAGAGCTCTTTGACCAACTATATAGGAAAATTGGCCTATAACAAGAACATTTGTTACGTGCTTTCGGGCAATGATTTTGATTTCAATTTGCTGGACCCGGAGGATCCTAAACTCTTTGCGATTTCCAACAATTATGCCTTGCGTAATATACTCGGGCCCATCATGGGGATGCTCGTAAAAATTTCCAGTAGAAGGTTCACCATGAGCAACAAGATACCTTTTGTCTATTTCATGGATGAAGCGACCACCTTCAAGATTGACAATTTTGAGGAAATGCCATCAGAACTCCGGGAGTATCTGTGTGCGTTTGTCTTTATTACCCAATCGCAAAGCAAGATTAGCGCACTTTATGGGGAAAAGGCCCTTAGTTCAATGGAGAGCAACTTTGCTAATGTATTCTTTGGCAGGACCGGAGATACGGTCGCCCAAAAACGATACGTGCAACAATTCGACAAGATTGATGAAGTCAAAAAGACTTACAGTAGGTCATCGGGTACACACAGTAGCAGTTCAGGACACTCCCAAAGGGTGGATAAGGTTGCCAAATATGAAACCTCGTTTTTCAAGCACTTGCCGGCAGGGGAGTTTGTGGGTTACGGCAGTAACTCCAATTACAATGAGTTTCATTTAAAACTCGATATGATGCAATTCCCTGAAGAACTGGAATTGCCCATCGTGAGAAGCGTAAGCGAATCCGATATTGAAGCAAATTATAATGAGATTATCAATACGATCAAGAATCTATATTAACCTTTAAACTATACAATGAAAACAAATCAGAAATTATCGAAAACCGCAATTTTATCCGCAGTATTGGGACTATCCACAACTGCAATGCAAGCTCAGGATTTTAGGGGAACCATCAACCAGGCAATCAATGATTATTTGGTACCGGTGGTGTTGCTTATCCTGTTGATTGGGGCCATCGTGGGATTGACCCGAAACTGGGAAGAAGTCAACAACCGGAATACCCGAAAAGAAGGTTTGATCAATGCGGGAATCATTCTGTTATACGCTGCTTTGTTCGCTGGAGTTATAGCGGCAGTGGCCATTATCGGAGGACGAATTTCAATCAATGTCTAAAGCATGAAATCTTACGACGTCAACAAAAACTTGGAACGGGAGCCGAGGATACAGGGCTTTAAGCCCAACTATTACTATTTGCTCTTTGTGCTACAAATTGCATTTGCCCTGGTATTCTTTATTTGGGCCCTTTTTGCTCTTGGAAACCCAACAGCCACAGGGCTTACTACCTATTTTGTGGCAATGGGCATTTCGTTGACGGCGATTCTCTTTATGAGGAAACAGTTCAAGAAGCTATCGAACCAAACCAAATATAGATTTGGAACAAAGCGATCCGTTTTGTCCAATAAGGATATACTCAACCAGATATGATCAAAAGCAGTAGCGCATATTCAATTTTAGGGTTCAGCGGAAACCTCTTTTTATCAAAGGATGGAAGCGTAGGGGCGTGTTTTCTTGTAACGAACCCCGAGCCTTATTCATTGGATATGGTGAAACTGGACCTTCGACACGAATCCTTTGTGCGCTCATTCCGAAATATCGATGATGGTATCTATGTCCAGAAACAGGATATTGTCTTGGAAGAGACGTATTCCAGTTCAAAACACTACTTCAGAAACACGTTTTTAACGGAAGCCGAATCGAGACACTTCGATGGAAGAGAGGGAATCAAACATTATTGTCTGCTATCCTTTACCATTACCGAATTGGCCTCGCTAAAGGAAAGTTACGTTGCAAATCCGCTGAAGTACACAGAGAAATTGACTAAAAAGGACAAAGAACGGTTATCACGGTTTTTTGACAAGGTAAAAAGCTCCGTTGGGATTCTGAACAAACTTTACAATACCACGATTACCGCTCTGGAGGAAAACGAGTTGCGTTATTTCTTTTTGAACTATGTCAATGGTTTTCAAAGCGATCAGGGGCTAAGGGATTTGGTCTTTGACAATAAACTGCATATTGGCGATAACCACTATTCAATTTTCTCGATTAGCGATTCTTCCTATTTGCCCGACACCATAACCAATGTTTCGGATGATACGACCATCAATGTTGAAAATCTGAAATTGTACAAAGGTCTGATGGATGATTTCGGGGTTCATCTGCCTTTCAACCATATCTACAATCAGGTATTGTATTTCCCTGGGCACAAACAATTGAAGGACGAGCTTGAAATGCGTGTAGAGCAATACGAGAAAAGCCAATCCTTTTCTACCGCCCTGAAGCGTGAGTTTACCCGATTGAAAGAAGTGGAAAAAGAGTTGTTGGACAACAATGTTACCCTTTGTAAAAGCCACTTCAATATCATAGCCTGGCATGAGGACACCGATGAGCTCCGAAAACGAAGTGATGCCATAAAGGGGATATTGGACGATAAGGAAATCAGCTACTATATACCGTCCTACGAAGGGCTAGAGAACATTTTTCTTTCTACAATCGTGGGCAGGCAATCAAAGCTCCATAAGGATTACCTCTTTCTCAACACCTTGCAGAATGCTTGTTGTATGCTAACGAACTACTCCTATTATTCCGATGATGAAGAAGGTATCGTGGTTCAGGATAGGCTTTTGCAAGTGCCTTACCGATTGGACTGGTGGGACCGAAAGAACAAACGTATCAACGCACGGAATTTTATCATATACGCACCAACCGGAAGCGGAAAAAGTGCGGACGTCCTGAATATGGCTTATCAGTTTTTAGAGGACGGGGTTACATTGGTCATTGCGGAATTTGGAAGTTCCTTTGAACAGTTGACCAAGCTTTACCCAAAAGAAAGCAAGCATATCAAAGTAAACTCGAATACCGCTCTGGGCATCAATCCCTTTAATCTGGAGGGTCGAAAACTTACCAACGAAAAGCTGTTCAGCTTAACGGCCGTGGTCATGAAGTTTTGGAGATTGCCGGCGGAAATCAAAAGAGAGGCTAAAAAGGCCGTGGCCATTACAAAAACCCTTCAAGATTACTACGAACAAGTTAAAAGGGACCACCATTTTATCAGCTATTATAACCATGTAGTCCAAAATTTCAGGGCCATTTGCGAACGCAAGGATTTCCCTGAAGAATATTTCGACATCAACTCCTTTAAAGTGGTATGCTCCGAGTTTTTGGAAGGAGGGATATACCACAACGTGGTATCGTCCAATAGCGAAATCAACGAGAGCATTGGCCAAAAATCGGCCATTGTCTTTGAGTTGAACGAGATCAAAAACAACCCTTTCTTGGTATCGGTGATTATGACCATTCTATTTGATGCCATCAATGAAAAAATATTAAAGGACAAGACCAAAAGGGGCTACTTCATATTTGACGAAATGGCTTTGGGAAGTGAACTGAAGGACAATTACAGCGGAATTGACATTATGAGCACCATTTCGTTGATCACCGCCAGCATCAGGAAGGAAAACGGTGCGGTAGGCCTCATTTTCCAAACACCCACACAGATGCCAAAAAATAACCAGTACACCGATTCGATTATCGGGAACATGCAAATACTTGGAGTGCTGGAAGGAAACGAACAGGTTTATGATGCCATCATTGAGCGCCATAAGCTCAAAAACAACGAGCACATCCAGATGATGAAATCGGTATCGAACAATTTTACGGCCGATCGGCCATACTCAGAAAAATTCGTGCGGTTCAATGAGAACTATGCCACCATTATCCGCAACGAATTTTCTAAGGAGAAGTTTTTGGCGTTCCAGACCACGGGTGAAATATGGGCCGCTTTACAGTCCAGATACGAGCAAATCGGCGATATGGAAGAAACAATTATTGAACACATAAAATCTGAGGAATATGAGAAAGTTTAAACTAATGCTTGCCCTGGCATTGCCTTTTCTGACCAGTGCGCAGCTTGTGGTTGAAGCTCCGGTTCTGGAGGCACAGACCACGGCCCAAAACGTAACCATGACCAAACAGCTTACCGAAGCTTTGGCACAATCGACAACCCTTGTAAAGACGTTCAATACGGTAAAAGAGGGGGTGAACATTTATAAGGAAGTTTCGTCAGCGGTTCGCACCTTGAAATCGATTAAAGGTGTCATCGATAAAGAGTTTGAGTTGATCAAACTGGCCTCTGAAACCGGCAGGAATATTTCAAAGCTGGACCTTTCCAATGAAACCTTTGATAAGGCACTGGACATTGTTTCGGACATCATTGAGGCCAACAACCAAAATATGGAATCGGTGGAAGCACTTTTGACCAATGGGAAAATCAATGCGGACGACGGCGAACGGATTTTGATTTTACAGAATATTGAGGAGCGGACGGACAAGAACATAGCCGCCCTGAAAACCCTGTATTCCAGATGTAAGAGCTCGCACGACAGACGTTCAATGTATAAAAAGGTCAGGGGGACCAACTAGCCTATGGATGAATCCTTTATCGGAATTAGCGACGTAGAACAGGTATATCGGGATTTCAAAACCAACGGTGTACTTATTGGCGCGTACATTTTTGTGTATGCCGTTGGTTTGTTCTTGGTAGTCCGGAACGTCTCGAAAGTCTATTACAAGCAGTCGCGGGAGAACGTAAAGGATTATAAGAAGTTTTTTGACCTCTTGACCCCGCTTTTTCCATACATCGGCCTCATGCTTTTCTTTCCTGTAATCATCAGTGGTTTGGAATGGGGCCTTACCCAAATTGAACAGGGAATTTTGAACATTGTTGGTGTACAGCCCAATGTCAGCTATTGGGATTCCCTTTTGGAAGAGGACGAACGGATTACCGAGGGGGGCGTAATCAATAGCATTCTAGATTGGGATTGGGTGATTGGTTATTTCAGCGTAATCGCCATCAAGCCCATGGCGCTGCTTATTGACAATTACCTATTCAGCATTGTCATTGCGGGGCGTTACGTCTGGCTCATTCTACTGGAGTTCCAAGCCCCATTTGCCATTATTTCCCTGATGAGCAAGGACACCGATGAAGTTTTTAGAAAGTGGATAAAGGAGATGTACAAATGTTACCTGTACATACCTGGTTTTATGATTGCCAATTTTTTCGCAGAGGGCATATTTCAGGCATTTTTTGACCAAGGCGACTACAATATGTTCGTAGTCCTTTTTCTGATCGGGGTCAAGATTTACCTATACCGCTTCGTAGCGATCAAAATAAACAATATGATATGATGGATACCAAGGAATTTGAAAAGCAGTACAACGGTTTTCAGAACGCCAAAAAACAGGGTGTTTCGCTTACCAAATGGTTTATGGTTTGCTGTGCCGTTATCGTTGTCGCCGTCCTTATCTGGGCGTTCTTTGTCCATGTTAGTACCGTCAATAAAATCATTGTAACGGACGAATCCGGAAAGCAATTAAATTCTGAAGTGGTCCAGCGGGAAAAGATGTTGGAAACATTGGTTTTGAACCAATGCGAGGCCGCTGTTTATTATGTCAATTCATTTGACAGGCTTAATATTAAAGCGAACCAGGCGCGAAGCCTTTTTTACATCAACAGCAGTGATGCGAAACGGATATTCGAGACCTATCAAAAAAATGGTGGCTATAACGATGCGCTCCAGCTTGGTTACACCTATGAGGCAGATTTTGAACGGATTATACGGATGGATGTCGAAACCTTTCCGTATTCGGTGGAGTTTTCGGCTATATTGACCATCGATGAGCTGGATGAAATAAAACGGTTCAGGATTGTGGCCAGGGGCAACATCGATACGAGAACACCGAATTATCCTGAGAACAAAACAGGCTTCTTCTTTACCGATTACTCCCAAATTTATAAAAGGCTAGAAAATGAATAGATCAAAGGTTATTATCATAAGCATTGTAGGGCTCCTAAGCATTGGTGTCATTTTCCTGTTTGTGAATGCCGGCAGCGGTGAATCGGAATACGAGGGTTTTGAATCCTCTCCGGGATCACAGACTAATTCCGAGTTCACTTTTGAGGATATGATGGAATCCGAAGAGGGCAATCTTTTTGATGCCGACAATGAAATGATAGACCCCCATCGGACGAAGAAAAACAGCATTGAAAAAATGTTAGATGAGGGCGATTCCCTTTACGAAGATGAAAACGACCCGAAAGTACTGGAGCTCCAGCGCCAAATCGAACTTTTGGAACGCCAGAGAAAGGCCGAGCAAGTGGTATCAGGCAACGCAGGAACCCAAACCACGAAACCACTCACCAAAGCCGAAAAAGAAGCGAAATACAGGGAAGAATTACTGAAAGCCAGGGAAGAACGTTTGGCACGATCTCAGGACATTTCAACACCGTCCGCACAGGTCAATACCACGGCATCGGTATCGGAACCACCCCTATACTTCAAGGCCAGTATTTATCAGGATCAATTTATACTTCCGGGCGATAGGGTTACACTGATTTTGGATGAACCCTTGACTTATAAGGGCAACACTTTTAAGAAGAACACCTTTTTATTCGCCAACGCCAATATAAGGGGTTCAAGAGTGCTCATGAGCTTGACCAACATCGACCATGTTCCGGTGATACTGATTGCCAAAGACGTGCGGGATGGAAACACGGGCATGTATAGCAAACGCGCCGGTGAATTGTTCAGGGAGTTCCAAGCGGAAGCCGAATCCCGGACACTCGAAGAAACGGCTGGTGAAGTTACGGCCAGGGCGAACATACCCCTAGGCACATCCGCTATTAGGGCTTTTTCCCAATTCTTCAGAAAGAAAAAATACAAGGAGAAAGACAAAATACTATTGGTCAATAATCACGAAGTTATCCTAACAACCCCCGACAGATGAAAAGATTAACCCCACTATTTATTTGCTTCGTTTCGTTTGTGGGATTTTCCCAAAACGATACCATTCAAGTGTCCAAAAACGATAAGGTCGTTGTGGTCTTTCCCGACAATATATCCGATGCCTTTATTGGGGACGAGCTTAAATTCTTCATGGATTTCAAACGTGATGAAGGAAGCTCATTCGCCCAGCGCATTCTGAAGCTCTACTACAACGAAAGGGCAACCGACAAACGGGATTATACCAGCTTAACGGCCATAACCGATAATGGAAATTCCTATGAATTTACCTTGGAACTATCGGCAAAACCAAAGAAGCCTACCTGGTACATATCTCCCGACCAGGCCGTTACCAACATCTTAGGGAAAACCATCGATAAGGGCTACCAACAGGCAGGCACGAACGGCAATTATGATGAAGCTGATGGGCCAGTGGCCACAGAACCGGTCGCAACCAAAACCGTTGTTGTGGAAGAAACGGAATCAGAGCCGGAACAGGGCGAGGAAACCGCACAACCCACGGCAGAACTTTATAAATCCGACCCTAAAGAATATTACAGGTTACGGTGTTATTATATGCAATTCGATAAAGCCAGAATACCACGATTTTTTGCAAGAAACGATGATATTTTCCTATGGTTGAAAGGGGTGTATTACAACCAAAATGAATTGTATCTGCAATTTAGGCTGGAGAACAAGGAAGGAGTGGATCTGGACATCAATTTTGTAAAGTTCAGCACGGCAACGGCCTATAAGGGTAGCAGTAGTAACCAAAAGACCGAGCTCACCGATGATGAAGTGCTTTTGAAATACAAAATCCCCAAGAGGGTCGAAGGGAACACCGAAAATCATTTTGTAGTGGTCCTAAAGAAAATGACACTTGATCGCAACAAAGTCCTAGTGGTTGATTTGGACGAGAGCAACGGGAACAGGGATTTATCCCTAGAGATCGATCACGGTTTATTGAACAACCCCAAAAGATTCTAAGTATATGAAAAGAAAAGCCCCACCAATTATACTAATTATGTGCCTTTTGTGCACCGCTTCGATATTTGCCCAACGTAGGGGCAACCTAGCCTCTTCGGTAGGTGTTAGCGGTGGATATGTGGAAGATGGGTTCGCCGCTATGGGGACCTTCAATTTCCACCCCAACCGATTCAAATATTTCCAGATAAGCGTTTTGGCCGCTTTTGCCGAGGATAGGGGAACACAAGACATTCCCTATAACGTGTTCACCATACAGCCAGGGCTAATGTACCGGTTGTATATTTCCCGAATAAAAACCTTTAGCGTCCACGCTGGAGGGGGAGGGCTGTTCGGTTACGAGGTCATCAACAACGGAAGCAATGAACTGCCCAACGGGGCCATTATCGATGGAAGAAGCCAATTTATTTACGGTGCCTGGATAGGCGCAGAGGCGGAATTTGCATTGGGAGACGATTTTTCACTATTGATAAAAGCAAATGAATATTACCATGTGAACTCGGATGTAGGGAATTTTTATCCCTACGCAGGCGTAGGAATACGCTACTTTTTATTTTAAGAACTAAAGAACACTGTTATGAAAACCATCACCCCACTACGCATAGTGTTTTCAAGCGTACTATGCGTTATTCTAATCCTAGCTTGTAGTAAGGACTTTGACCGTATCGTCCAAGATTCCTTTGATTTTACATTTACCGCAGACAACGAAGAGGAAGGCTTTGTTTTTGAGGCATCCAAAACGGATTTTTCCCTAAAGCCTGAAAAGGTCGTTACTTCCGTTGAATACTTTATGCAATACAGCATAGAAAACGGAAAGGGTTATTATGTGACCCCCGAGAACGATACCATTAGGGAAACCGATACCATTTTCGTGCAAGACTTCGATTTTTCCTTTAACTACATGGCCATCGATACCGGTATGCACAAAGTGAAACTACGTGCATGGGATTCCAACAGCCTAGAAAAAGAACTGGAGCTATTCTATGATACAAAATATGCCAGCTTCAGTTTCCTTTTGAATAAGGGCACAGAGGAATTTATCATAAACACCCCCAACCCCGTAAACGTTACTTTGTTACGGGATAAGGACACGGGCAATCCAGATAATGAAAGTGCCGAGGAATTTGAAGTAACCTACCAACTGGAAGACGGCACGGGCAAATTGTATTTGGGCGATACTGCCTATGAAGCTGGGGAACCCTTCAGGTTACCAAAAGGGGTCAGCGAATTTGGGTATCAACCCGAAACCTTGGGGGAACACAAATTGACGATGACAGCAACCGCTCCGGACGGTGCAAAAATCACCAACGAACTATTATTGACCGTAGGCAACCTGAATTTTACCTTTAGGTCAACAGCTTCGTCATCACAGGTAGAACTGAACACAAACCTTGCTGTCAACATTGACCTTCAGACACAAGACGAGGATTCCGATGTTACCTACGAGATAAGCCACGCCTTTTCTTCAGATAGCCAGGGAGCGGGAACCGTCCGCGATCAAAATGGTGGCGTGATGGATCCAGGCACTTTTAGAAATATCAATCCGGGCAATTACAATTTCACCTTTCAGGATGACGAGCTTGGCCAACGTAAGATTTACTTTGATGTAAGGGATTCAAATGGTCAGATAAAGCGGGATAGTGTCGAAATCGAGGTTGCCAATATTCCTTTTACCTTTTCGGGCAATTCTGAAAGCAACCAGGTATTCGTGAACCAGCGAACCCAATTGAATTTCAACATCAAATCCAATGGCAACACCTCTAACATTGATTATTTCCTAACCTTCAACGTAACCGAGGGTAACGGGCGAGTAACAGGGGTTAACGGAAATACCATCCAAAATAATACCGATTATGCGGTGGACCTTGGAAACTTCTCATTGTTCTACACCCCCGAAACCTTGGGAGCGCATAAAATCAGTTTTATGGTGACGGACAATTTCGGCCAGGAAGTGGGCCCCGTGGAAATTGACTTGACCGCCCGCCAATTGGAACTGGATTTTACCGCATCAGCCAACGATAGCGAAGTGCTGGTTGGCCAGCGTGGAACCATTTCATTGAGCCTAATCGAGAAAGGCGATTTTGACGGAGTTTCCTATGAGTTGAATTACTTTATTACCGGTGGACCCGCCCAATTGTATAATGGTAATTCCGCTATTACACCAAGCCAGTATTTTACCGTCAACCCAGGGAGCTTTTCGTATGACTTTATCGGCGACCAAGCAGGAACCTATGAAATTACCTTTTTGTTAAGGGATAGCAATGGCCAGATATTGGAAGAAAAGGTTACGGTGGTCGTTGGCAACAACGATTTTACCGTTACCATGACCCCATCAAAACCCACGGAGTTTTCAAACATTCCGGTAAACATCATCGTCAATATCGATGAAGTTCCGGACGGAGCAAATGACACCTATCAAGCGTTCTACTCTTCGAGCAAAAACGGAAAAATGACCGTTAACGGTGTGGATTATGGACCAGGGGAAACCTTCCCATTGAGTGCCGGCAATTCCAATATTACCTATACAGGGGAAGAGCCTGGCCAGCACAATATCGTATTGAGTGTTGAATCAGGTTCCGATGTTACCCGAACCGCCAACACTACCATCAATTACGATCAGGTCGATTTTTCATTTACAGGGGGAGCGCAAAAAACGGAAATTTCCGTAGGCGAAACGACCGCACTCAATTTCAATATTACCGAGAGTGTAGGATCCAGCAATTACCGAATGCGGTTTACCATGAACGGGAACGCCATCATAAAAGATGCCAGCGGAACCGAAGTAAGCCCTGGTAATATCTATAACGTACCGAAAGGAAACTTTAACTGGAGCTTGGAGGGAACCGATGACGGTTCCATCAGCATAACGTTCACCGCCCAAAACGATACAGGTCTGGAGAAACAAGTTACCATTTCGATAACCGTCAATGCCAAGGATTACAACTTTACGGCTTCAGCTTCGGAATCGTCAGCTTTTACCAACGAAGTAATACCTGCCAATTTCAACATTTCTGAAATCGGAATCGGGGGCGACACCTACGAAATGTACTTTTCTTCAGGGAGCAATAACGGTAGCTTCGAGTTTGATGGGCAAACCTACTCAGCAGGGGAAACGTTTGCCGTTCCAGTTGGGGCATTTTCGGGAACCTATACGGGAATTTCGGAAGGGAACCATAACGTAACCTTTACGGTACGGTCGTCTTCGGATGTTACCAAAACGGCCAGCTTCAATATCGATTTTGATATTTACGAGGAACCGTTTACCCTAAACATCAGCCAGTCAGCACAGGACAAGTATATCAACATTCCTTTTGATTTGACAGCCCTTACCAATGCTCCAAACGGACACGACCCATCAGTAACCTATACAATGGTGTTCACCTTTTCGGGAGCCAGTGTTGGAACCATCCAGTACAAGGGAGTTACATACAGGGAAGGGGAAATCATACCGATTGATTACGGCAGCGCACCGATGCAATTTACCCCCGAGACCGATGAGAGCTTCAACATTAATATCCGTGTGGAAAATTCGACTGGACAATCCCAGACCACTAGCGAATCCATTGAAATGTTCAAGCGACCCAAAGTAACGGCCAAAGGGGAAAAACACAATGTGAGTTGTGGTGGCCTGAACGGTTGCGACTACCAAGTGAGGATTTATACGTGTTTCGCCGCGAATTGCTCCGAAGCCTATAACGGGGCAACATTGGAACAGGTAGAAATTCGCATCTTTAACCGTAGTACCAATAGATGGGACAATGAAGTGTTCAACTACAACAACGCCCAGGGAACCGGTGTTGATAGATATTTCTTAATGGAGGAAGAACCAAGAGAGAGCAGATTGAAATATTTAGATCAAGACTACGAGGTACGTGTTAGGGATAGCAACGGCCAGTGGAGCGATTGGACTTCAGGAACAGTTGTAAGAGTATAAACAATAGGGGGCCAAGCGCCCCCTTTTTAACTCCTTTTAAACGTATAGGTTATGACAACATCTTGGTCGTCCAAAAAATCATCCTGCTCAACCACGAGACGGTTTTGTGAAAACTCGATAATGGTCATATCGTTCCTATTATCAAAGCGAAGGATTTCATTATTGATGAGCTCATATCTATCAGATTCCACAGTGCTAAAAGCGTCCACTTCGCCACAACTTAAACCATTTTCGTTGATAGAATACGCATCTTTTTCACCTTCCCCACGATCAGCAAAAAAGGTAAGATTGTCTTTTAGGCATTGGCGGATTTCGTTGGTATTGAACAAATCAACATTTACCGTTCCATCACCGTTGATGTCCACAGCCGTATTGGACCTGATGGCCTCATATTCCCATTGGCCAAAAAGGGCTTCTTCTCTATTGTCAATGCTTATGTTGTCATCATCATTATCACAAGATAATAGGAGGGCAAGCATTCCAAATGTCAGTAAGTATTTTCTCATAACGTAAGATTTGTGTTCGGTAGTTAAAGATACAAAAATGCCCCTATGAAAATCCCGCATCCCTTACCCCTACTCTATTTACATACGATAATCCCTACAATAAGGATGCCGAAGACATCAGTTCTGGTACTTTTTTCGTGCTTGACTTTTTTGACCTTTTCTCCCCTTGGGAACGACCTTTATGCACAGACCAGCTCATCAAAGAAACTTTCCGAAACCGTCGATATTTTTTTACATAAATCTGCCTCTGCAGAGGATGTAAAAAAACTGGTTGAGATTTTGGGGAGCGATATGCAAAAGTTCAGCTCAAAATTTAAGTTCGTACCGTCCATCAACCCTTTGAACCCGAAAAAACTGAAACGCTTCTCCAGCAAGTTCGGAAACCGTTTTCACCCTATCGACAAGAAGAAAAAGCCCCATTTTGGCCTTGATATTTCTGCCAAAGCGGGAACACCAATCCATGCCGCTGCTTCAGGAACCATAAAGAGCACAAAGGAATCCAAAACCGGTTACGGGAACCAGGTGGTCATTGATCACAACTATGGTTTTAAGACCCGTTACGCCCATATGTATCTTTTCATTGTGAAAGAGGGCCAAACCGTAAAAAAAGGGGAAATTATCGGTTTTGTGGGCAGTACGGGAAAAAGCACCGCGGACCATATCCATTTTGAGGTTTGGAAGAACGACGATAGAATCGACCCCTACCCTTTCTGTTTCCTTGAGCTCTAAATATTTTTAGGATAAGTCTTTTTGTGCATTCAATTTCACCCTAGCTTTATACGTCCAAAGTTTGGACAAAATTGAGCTACTACTTCCTTATCGATTGCAACAATTTCTACGCATCTTCAGAGCGGGTCTTTGACCCTTCCCTGAACGGTAGGCCCGTGGTGGTGCTTTCAAACAATGACGGCTGTTGTATCGCTAGGAGCAACGAAGCCAAAGCCTTGGGCATTCCCATGGGCGCACCCTACTTTGAGTACAAATCCTTTTTTGCCAAGCACAATGTAGTCGTGAAATCATCGAACTATGCGCTCTATGGCGACATGAGCTCCAGAGTGATGAACATACTCTCCAGATACTGTCCGGAGGTGGAAATTTATAGCATCGATGAAGCATTTCTTTTGTTCCGTGGCTTTGAACATTTCAATTTGGAGAACTATGCCAGGGAAATCAAAACCTTTGTCCATCGTGCGACCGGTATTCCAGTATCGATAGGAATTGCCCCGAGCAAGGCCTTGGCCAAGGTCGCCAATAGGATTTCAAAGAAGTTCCCTGATAAAACTGGCGGGGTGTATCTGATAGACACCGACACCAAGAGGACAAAAGCCCTAAAGTGGCTGAAAATTGGGGATGTTTGGGGCATCGGTAGCCGTTACGCAAAGATGTTGCAATTGCAGAACGTTCGTACCGCACTTGACTTTATCGAACTGCCCGATGATTTTGTGAGGGACAGTATGACCGTCGTGGGCCTACGGCTCAAACATGACCTGATGGGAAAACCATCAATCCAAATGGAGGAAGTTCAAAACAAAAAAGGGATTGCTTGTACACGTTCTTTTCATAAGGATTATACCGAGTTTTCCGAACTGCACGAACGCATTGCCACCTTTGCATCCGTTTGCGGTCGAAAATTGAGAAGACAAGGCTCCGATTGTAATTTGGTCCAGGTGTTCGTTCGGACAAACCCATTTAAGGAGCATTTGCCACAGTATGGTCGCTCCGTTTGCATCAAACTCCCCTACCCGACCAATTCCACTCTGGAATTGACCAAGCACGCCGTAAGGGGTCTTAAAATGATTTTCAAAAAGGGATATCACTATAAAAAAGCGGGCATTATGGTCATGGCGCTCACCCCATCGGCATCGAAGCAATTGAACGTTTTCCAAAACTCGGACCCAAGACATTTGCCCCTGATGAAAGCCATTGACCGAATCAATTTGCTTTCCGGTTTCAATGTTGTTAAATTGGGTAGCCAAGATTTGAAACGGGAATGGAAGATGAACCGCAACCAATTATCCCCTAGATATACCAGTAAGTTTGATGATATTATTACAGTAAATGCACATTACCCAAAAGAAGAAACAGAAACTTGAAATATTGATGCCTGGTAACGGCATGGCCATCGAAGTACCTTATTTCGATGGGGGTGTTTCATGCGGTTTCCCCTCGCCCGCAGATGATTTCAAAGAGGACCGTATTTCGTTGGATAGGGAGCTTATCCATGACCCCGATGCCACCTTTTTCGCTCGTGTGAACGGGGATTCCATGCAGGGGGCGGGTATGGACGATGGCGACCTTTTGGTCATTGACCGCAGCATCGAGGCATACGATGGAAGTATAGCCGTCTGTTTTGTGGATGGGGAGTTTACGGTAAAGCGCATCAAAAAGGAAGAGGACAAAATTTACTTGATGCCCGAAAACCCAAAATACAAACCCATTGAAATCAGCGGGGATATCACCCTTAATATTTGGGGCGTAGTAACCAACATCGTAAAACGAGTTCATAAGAAATAGCATGTGTTTCCATACCAGAATCGTCAGTACCGCCAAACAACTTGAATTACACTTCGGGGTAACACGCTCGGATAAGCTAAAAGAAGAAAATGCCGAGCTCATTTACCATCATGCCAACGGGTACAGCCATCAACAATTTTGGGTAATCCCCCAACAGCGCAAAGACCATATGACCCCTATGATGTGGGGTTTGCTCCCATTCAATAAACCTGGTGCCGACCATGAGGCCTATTACAAAAAGGCTATCCCCTGGGGAGCTGGACTGAACGCGCAGGCGGAAAAACTTTTTGACCACTGGATGTACAAGCATAGTGCTTTGACAAAACGCTGCATTGTACCCCTTTCGGGATTCTATGAACCCCATACGTGCGAGAAGCCCAAAAACTTCAAAGTGCCTTATTACTTTGAGCAAAAGGATTCACCCATTATCAGTTTGGCCGGCATTTATAGCATTACCCCGGACAAGTATGTAACCTTTTCCATTTTGACGAAGGAAGCTTCAGAGGGTTCAAAGTATGCCATTATTCACAACAAGAAAAACCGTGATGGTGAACACCGTCAGGTAGTACCGTTGGCCAAAGACCAAATCGATGCCTGGCTATCGGATGATCTGGGCGAAGATGATGTTTTCGAAATCATAAACAATGATTTGCCCCAGGATCAAATCAATGCCTATTCAGTAAGCAAAGACCTCTTTTCAAGAAACATCGATTCCAACCGAGAGGACATTATCGACCATGTTGAATACCCCCAGGTTCAAATCCCCTATTGATATATGGATATAAAGAC
>JAUIDI010000013.1 GCA_030428705.1 Bacteroidia bacterium | reverse complement strand
AACGTGCACCAACAATCCCTAAAAGCAATTTGGACACGTTCCAATTGTCTTTTAAATCTTTATGTATCTTCGATACAACAATTTAAAATCCAGAACGTAACTGCGTTTAGCGGGGCGATGTGTTGCATTCGCCGATTGCGAACTTTAATCTGCGCAGCTTTCAACTTCGCCAAAGCTCCGTTGAACAAAGTCGCTGGCAATGCATCTTAAAGTAAATGCAACACATCTGAAGGGCTAAACCGAATTGCCATATAACCTTCCCAGGGATCTTCGCCACCGACGGGCATCGAGCCAAAACGACAACACATCGGCGGCTAAAAACAATTCGGCCCTGCCGATTTTACTCCCAATAACGCAAAATCGACAAGATACGGCCATTACATGGCCTTCTTGACGAACTATCGTTTGAAACACCAACGATGACCTGAAGGCCAGATTTTCAAACGATAGTTGGGCGATTTCACTATATTTCCGTAAAATCCGCAGAACTGCGTTTAGCCCTTCAGTTGTGCTTAATTTGAGAAATGATATTCTGGAATACTGAAAATAAAATTGAACCTAAAAAGGAATTTTACTCAAAAATTAAAGAGTATTACATTGGCATTTCAGACATTCAAGTTCCGACTGAATTACTCAATGAAATAATATCGAAAGTAACGGACCAAATTTATAGTGATTACAAACGATTTTGGAAACAGTATCCTAAATCAAGGAAAAGATACTCAACTTTGAAAATGGACGATATTCAACATCCATTTATACATTTTATGATTACTGATTTCCTTAGCCAAAAGGGAATTTCAAAATCAAGAGAATATTCAAAAATTTTGTTCAGAATGAATGATGAAGAATATGACAAACACTTAGATTATAAAGATTGGTATGAAACAAAATAAATATTAAAATGTCGACATCATCAAACATACCGAAAACCGAATACTTGAAATTTATACCGAAGCTAAAAGACGAATGAACTTATGGCTATCTAATTCAACGTTTGATGAAATGACTGTTATGGGAAGTCGAATGAGGTTTGATATGGCATTGGGATTATATGGTGGCTATCCATTTGACAAACCTGAATGGATGAAAGATAAAGCATTCGATAATTTTATCACAGAATCTGAATTCAACACGTCAGAATATGAAGAGATTATCAATCAACTTTTTGAAAAAGCGGAAAAAAACTATGCACAACAATGGCTATAATTCATTGCTTGTTCTCGCCTACTTCTGAAAATCCTTGCGGATTTTCAGTTTGGTGTGTACTTGCTAAGTTAAGTGCTAAACCACGCAACTACTCATAGCCGAAACCGTTAGCTTGAATATCGAAACTGTCTAAAAATGCTTAAGAATTATACCATATCCTTGCTTCTTACATTGGCGATTACATCAATCGGTAACGCCCAACTGAGCAAATCAGAAACCCAGCAAATAGATAGTTTATTTGCAGGTTGGAATGTCCCTAATCATCCAGGTGGTGCAATAGCAATTATGAAGGGTGACAGTTTACTTTTCTCAAAAGGCTACGGCTTGGCAAGTCTGGAGTATTTGGTGCCCAATTCAAGAGAAACTGTTTTTAACATAGGTTCGGTTTCCAAGCAATTTACTGCTATGGGAATTGTAAAACTTGAAGAGCAAGGTAAACTTTCCATTGATGACGATATTCGATTATATATCCCTGAATTCCCTGACTTCGGCAAAACCATCACAATCCGTCATCTATTACATCATACAAGTGGACTAAGAAGCTTTCATTATCTTTTAGTTTTGGCAGGCTGGAGATTAGATGATGAAAGAACAAATAAAGACTTGTACCGATTTATTCTCAAGCAAAGTGAGCTGAATTTCAACCCTGGAGATGAGTACATGTATTGTAATACTGGCTATATGTTGATGGTCAATATTATTGAAAAAGTCACTGGTGAACCATTTCTGTCATGGATGCAATCAAACGTTTTCGATGCTTTGGGAATGAACAATACATATTTAGAAACTAGAGCTAATGCAATTCATTTGAACACAGCCACATCTTACAGCGGTGCAGCACCTTTTACCAGGAACATAGAATATTGGAGCTATTATGGATCGGCAAATGTAAATTCTACCGTCATTGATTTGTTAGTTTGGCTAAAAAACTTTTATCAACCTATGGACGGTTGGGAATCTGAATTTGAGCAATTGCAAACCCTTGATCGATTAAATAACGGAGAATATAATAATTATGCCTACGGAGTGGAAATTGACACTTATAAGGGATTCAATCGAATTCAGCACGGAGGTGCCACAGGAGGATTTCGCAGCTTCATAGGTACATTTCCCTCCGAAAAAATCAGCATTGTAGTATTGTCAAACTTTTCAGCTGCCAATCCTCAATCCAAATGGGAAAAAGTGGCAACTATAGTCTTGGGAGAAAAAAGTGAAGCAGCCCAAGAAACCGTTTTTACACCTATTGATTTACCCACTACAGAGTTAAGGAAATATGTGGGTTACTACTGGGAAGACAAACAGAAAATCCAACAGCAAATAGCCCTAAAAAACGATACGCTCTGGTTAGACAATAAGCCTATGATTCCCATTTCTGAGGATACTTTCCTTCTCAATCAGGAGACAGGACTGAAAGCCAATTTTAGTCTACATGGTGCGAAAATACAAATGGTACTCAATGGCGAAGGTTCATCGCAATACCAATTTGATAAATATGAATACACCACGGTCACTAATGAAGAACTAAGCGAATATGTAGGAACCTATTATAGTCCTGAAATAGAAACGGCCTATAAAATTCATTTGAAAAATGGTGCATTGGTAGGCTATCATCCACGACATGGTGAATTTAAAATGGAAAGAATAGCCCAAGACAGAATTTCAGCAGACTTGCCTTTAGGGTTTGTACAAATAATAAGGGCGCCTGATGGAACAGTAAATGGTCTACATGTTTCAAACGGAAGAGTTAGGAACATGTGGTTTGAAAAACAAAATTAGATTTATAAACTCAAGCTAACATCTTGTATAGGAAATGGCAAGAAAAATACTAAATATCAAGGTTTGTTGACCACCCAAACGGGATAGCGTTTGATTGGGGGAAGTACTACAACCTGCCACTACTCATACACAAGATCGTTGTGCTTCTTTATCGGAAACCATTAACCAATGATAAAATTCTTTAGGAGAATTAGACAAAATTTGCTTTCAGAAGGGAAAACAGGAAAGTATTTTAAATACGCCATTGGCGAAATTATTCTTGTCGTTATTGGAATTTTAATTGCGCTTCAGATAAATAATTGGAATGAGAAACGAAAGATTAAAAATGCGGAAGTAGAAATTCTTCAAAACCTGAAAGCTGAATTAAAGCATAATCTTGAAGACCTTGAAAATATAAATAGACAACATAAATCAGAATTTGAAGATGGTATTTATATTTTAAATCTTTTTGGAACTGATATTTCAAATATTTCTGTATCAAAATTAGATTCACTAGTATCAAATGCATTCAGCGGATTTTCGTTTGAGGCAAAAGATGGATATATCAAATCACTAATTGCATCAAACAAAATTGACTATTTGCAAAACTCTGAATTGAAATCTTATATTACTTCTTTCGAATCTATGGTTATTGATGCAAATCAAGAAGATGGATATATAAGAAGATTGCTCAACGAACGTTTTTGGCCATCTACAGACGGTAAAATAAATGCTTTAAATATCATCTCTATGTCTGATAGGTATCAAGAATTCCCAAAAGGCACTTACTCAACAGATTACAAATGGTTTTTTAATAATCGGGAAATGGAAGATTTGACAGCTAATATATTTAGTTGGAAAAAAGAAAATGTATTAGATGAGCAGGCTTTAATTGATAGAATCAAAAGAATGATTCAAATTATTGATTCTGAATTAAATAAAAAATAACGAAAGCACGACAATGGAAAAAGCATACAAAAATTTAGGATATATCTTGATACTTTTAATTCCATTGACCTTTTTGGCTTTCTTCAAAACCTATTTTAACCAATTTCCAACCTTTGAAGATAACATAACTACTTATATCCATCTTCATGCAGTTATTGCTTCAATTTGGATATTGATGCTAATTGTTCAGCCAATTCTAATTAGAAATAGAAAGAGTCAATTGCATAAAAAAATAGGGAAAATATCTTACCTAATATTTCCGCTTTTGATTTTATCTTTTATTCCTCAAATGATTAGAATAATTAATTCGGAAAATCCGAATATTTTATTTTTCCCATTGGCTGACAGTATTGTATTAACACTCTGCTATTCATTAGCTATTTATTATAGAAAAAATGTTTCCAAACATATGCGATATATGATTGGGACCGCAATAGTTTTTTTGGGACCTACTATTGGGAGAATTGGACCATTGATTTTAGGATTGTCAGAAAATGTCACTCAAAATTCGCAGTATGGATTAATTTATCTTATCCTGATTGGGTTAATTTTGCTCGATAGAAAAAATGGAAAGAATTTTCAACCATATCTACAAATTTTAGGAGTATGGATAATTCATCAAATTGTTTTCAATTTGATATTTTAAAATAAAAAAAACAGCCACTAACATTGTATAAACAGCAATAAAACAACCGCTTATACCGAACCGTTGGCGGTCATCAAAAAAATACAACTAAATAATGAACGCAAAAACAACATTGCTGGCAATATTTTTGGGAGTACTACTAATTCCCAACCTGTCCACGGCCTGTTCGGTGCTTTACTACATTGATTCAACAACAGGAAAAATATATGCCGTTAACAGCGAAGATTATTTTTTGGACGTTGATGCATACATTCAGATCGAACCGAAATCAAAAAGCAAATTCGCCAGATTATGGTATGGATGGGAAGATTTTGCCCAGGGCGGAATCAATGAAAAAGGGTTGTTTTTTGATGCGGCCGTGACTCCGGAACAAGAAAGAATCAAAGGTTATGGGAATCCAAAAAACAATTTGGGGGACAAAATTTTAGCGTATTGCGCTACGGTCGAAGAAGCATTGGCGCTCTTGGAAAAAGAAAAAATAGCGTTAAACCAAAGCCATTTGATGTTCGGGGATAAAACAGGTAACGCCGTTATAGTCGAATGGGTGGATGGAGAAAGACAGCTTCATTGGATCGAGGACAACAAATTGATCATGACCAACTATCTCTTGTCTGAACCGGAAGCTGGAAATTATCCCTGCTATCGTTACGAGAGCATTGAAAACAGAATTTCTGAACTCAAAAATGATGGAGGGGAAATCACCCTTTTAAAGGTTGGAAACACTTTCGGAAAAGTGGGGCAGCCAGCAAGAGAGCTTGAAAATGGACGAGTTGGAGGTACGGTGTACACCTCGTTTATTGACATTACCGACAATAAATTTTTTCTATCATATAAGCTGAGTAATAAAAATGTAATACAGCTTGACTTGAACGAGGAATTTGCCAAGCCTGAACGGCAGAAAATCGAGCTTAAGGAATAATAATGAACTACCAACACGGTGTCCAATTAATTGTTATCGGAATTTCTATGCTTTAGCCTCGTTCAATACAGGCTTGGAAATTCCTGCAACAAAGCTATAGTAGATTCCGTTATGGGCAATTCAAGAACAATCTTACAAAAAAACAAAGCCTACTAGATTTTCTTCTTCCTGTCAAAAAACCACAAAACAATTTGCGTAGTTAAATGGCTTCATGTAAATTTGTAGCCAAATAACTTCATAATGAAATTACGAAGAGACATTTTTCAAGCAATTTCCGATCCTACAAGACGGGCTATCCTAGTATTGTTAACTTCCCAGGCAATGACCGCTGGAGCGATCGCCCAAAACTTTGACGCGGCCAGACCTACTATTTCAAAACATCTTCAGATTTTAAACGAATGTGACCTTGTCGAGGCAAATCAACAAGGGAGGGAAATATATTACGAGCTGAAAATCGAGAAAATGAAAGAAATCGATAAATGGCTGGAACGATTCAGAGCGATTTGGGAAAACCGTTTTGACCAACTTGACAATTTACTGTCAACACTCAAAAACAATAAAAATGAGCAATAAAAGTATAATAGTAGAACGTGTTTTTGACGCCGATATAACATTGGTATGGAAGGCCCTTACAGAAAAAGAACTCATGAAACAATGGTATATCGAAGTGAAGGAATTCAAAACCGTTGTTGGATTTAAGTTTGATTTTTGGGCTGGCGAGGAAGGTGGTAAGCAATGGAAACATTTGTGTGAAATAACTGAAGTAATGCCCGAAAAAAAGCTCACCTACTCTTGGAAATATGACGGTTACAGCGGAATGTCGTATGTAACGTTCGAACTTTTTGAAGAGAAAAACGGAACAAGGCTAAAATTAACGCATACGGGTGTAGATACCTTCCCTGGCGATATCCCAGAATTGGCCGCACACAATTTTGAGAGGGGATGGAATACTCTCGTTAATGTTTCCCTTAGAGCGTTTTTGGAAAAATGAAGTGTTTCTTTTTGTAAACCGCAACAATGGCTTTAGTTATTGTGGCGGATTTCCCCGTTGGGAAAATCCACGCGAAAAGCTAACTTTGGTTTCGACGAAAAAGTCCGATGGACATTTTCCGCAACGAAGCCATACACGAGACCGTTACCACCAATTATGAAAAAAATCTTGTTGATATTATTCCTTGTAGTTTCCACAAACTTTTTTTGGGCTCAGTCCAAATCAACTAAGGAAATTGCCGAAGGAATAGTTTCGGACAATTTAATGATGTCGGACTTAACGGATCTTGCAAAAAATAATTTTTCTGACGATTTAGAAATAGCGCGGTTCTTCTACTATTGGATTAGTGCCAACATTGAGTATGACCACGAGGCTTGGGACAGAATTACAAAGGGTAATCATACCGAAGCGGATAGTGAAAATAACTTTAATCCCTACAAAATATTTGAGCGTAAAAAAGCTGTTTGCGAGGGATATTCACAACTTTTCAAATGGTTCATGCTCGAATTAGGTATAGAAACACTCGTGGTTGATGGATATGTTAGACATTTTACGAACCCTATTATTGAACCAGAACTCGACCAAAATTTTAGCCATGCTTGGAATGTGAGCAAAATTGATGGAGAATGGAAAATTATAGACACTACATGGTCGCAACAGTTTCAGACATACGTGCCAGATTTCTATTTTGACATTAGTCCCGAAAATGCAATTATAACTCACTTCCCTTCCGAAGAAAAATGGCAATTATTAGAAAAACCACTGTCTCTTGATGAATTTAATTCTTCTCAATATATAGACCCATTATATTTTTTAACGGGTTTCACGGAAAAACCAAGCTTAAAGGAGGACGGAAATTTCTACTATTTCGTTTACAAAAATAATCCCAATAGAAATTGGCTTGTGCGATTAGGTTATGGAACGGACAACATAAACTATGAGCCTGTGCCCAGCATTCAGGTTATCAATCAAGATGGTTACACCTATTATAAATTCGATAAAAAGCTCATTCCAGAAAAAGCAGCTTTCAAAGTGGACTTGAATGATTTTAATGAAGAGAAACAGACAATGGCTATATATGAAAATATAATCCTGTTTCGCATATAAATAACTGGTGGTAACATTGGCTGTAGTCCATTGCGGTGGAATTTCCATCCGGAAATTCCTACCTTTATAAAAAGGCACGGTTTCGACGGAAAAGTCCGGCGGACGTTTTCCGCAACGAAACCATAGCCGAGACCGTTGGCGTTAATTCAAAAAATGAAGACACTCTGGACTATAATATCAATTTCAATCCTGACATTAAACTTCTCATGTTCTAACCAGACTGAATTAGAAGAAAAAAATCAAAAATTAACCGACCAAAACATTCAACTCCGTGACTCAATTGAGCGATTATCAGTTAGGCCAGACTTTTCAGGCTTTCCTGACAGTTTAAGAATTGATACAACACAAGGTCTATTTGGAAAGATTTACAGAGATACTTTAGTTCTTTTGGCTGAGTATGCTGACTGCGGAGAATGGGGCGGACACCGTGAATGGCTAAAAATTCATAAAGACAAAGAATTAACTAAAGTGACCTTCATTTATGACTCCGTAGTCTGTCGATATAATAATGAAGGAAAGAAGTATTTTCAAACGGAAAAAACGGTTTACATCATCGACAAAAACTTGCAACAAGAAATCATTTATTATTTGTTCGATATAAATCGCATGACTTTGCTCGACCAAGAAATGATGGCAAATGCTGCTAATTCATATGAAGTATATATTAAAAGTGGTTCTGACTTACCTTTATTATTTAATTATCAAATTTCATTTATTGACTGGTCATTTAGTTGGAATCACTTTCAAAGACTAAAAAAGAAAATAAAAACTAACGTCAACAACAGCTAAAAGTCAGGCTGCTTTACGCTAGCTTTATAGGTCGTTGCCCCGCGCTCCAAAGTTCGTCTCGGCAGACTCTGACTGCGTCACGTCAACCGCCCGAACTTTTAGCCAAACCGTTGTGTATAATGTTGAGCAATTGAATGACAACTATTTACGAAAACAAAGAAAGAATTTTAAGCTCAGACATTCCTTTTGAAATCGGAAGAGCGATATTGTTTGTTGTCATCAGCTATTTAGTTTCAAGAATTAGGTTTACAGACAGTAGCAACAAGAATGAAAACATTAGGTGGATTTTTTGGGGAGGTCTTTTTTTACTATTTCTATTTCTAATTTTCACTACCAAAACAATTAAACGGATTGAAAAAACCGAAAATGGCGAAAAACTTAGATTCATTTTTGATAGACGGCTACGTTCTGAATTAATCAGGGAATTTAATATTTCGGAATTGAGAACCGATTTAAAAAAACAAGTGGCACGAGGAATTGTCACCTATATCTTAAAAATATCGGACGGAAAAAATAAACTGAAAATAAAGACCGGCCAAAAAGGAATTACAAAGAAAGAGCTTGACCTTATACATAATGAAATAAAAAAACACTACACACAACAATGGCTATAGTTCATTGCGGCGGAATTTCCAGACGGAAATTCCTACCTTTATAAAAAGGTTCGGTTTCGACGGAAAAGTCCGGTGGACGTTTTCCGCAACAAATCATATACCACCCTTTGGCGCGTAAAAGGACAATTACTCAATATACCACGGCGACAAAAACAAAATCATGAAAAAACTACAATTCAAGAAAGACATTGGTGCATCCGCCGAGAAGGTTTACAACACAATGCTTGGTATTGGCAATATTAAAACATACGAGCAATGGACTTCCGAATTTAATCCTACCTCAACGTATGAAGGAAGCTGGGAAAAAGGAGCAAAAATGTACTTTATAGGGACGGATGAAAATGGGAAAAGGGGCGGAATGGTATCTGAAATTGCCGACAATATTCCATTCCGGTTTGTTTCCATTCGCCATTACGGGATGCTGGACGGAGAAAATGAAATTACCGAAGGTGCCGAGATTGAAAAATGGGCAGGCGGACTGGAAAATTATTCACTCCATGAAAATAATGGTGTTACAACCGTAATGGTAGAAATCGACATAACAGAGGACTACCTTGATTATTTTGACACGACCTGGCCAAGGGCTTTAAATAGGCTTAAGGAAATTGCCGAAAAATAGAACACTGACAGGCTAACAAATACTAGAAAACTTTTTGGCAGACAGGTTAAAATGAACATTTAACCATATAACAAAACCAGAGTGTCGGCCAACCAATACATACTCTAAACCTGTATTTTTCCTAGCTAGGAAATCGGGATGGCTAGACTGTTTATTCCTAAACTTCGCCTTGCAAAATTTATCATATCTTCGTCTTCAAGGCTGAACTACGTTTAGCCTTTAGTTAGGTAGAATTTAATTCTTAATTACTATGAAACCAACTACTTACTTGATGAAATTGGTGCTCATTATTATATTTTTTAGTAGCAGTTTTTTACAAGCTCAAGAAAAAACAACGCACCTTCAATCCATAAACAAAGAATCTTTCGAGGTAATGACTGCTTTTTTTAATTATGATAAAAACATTCCCTTGGATGCTAAAATTGTCGAAAATAAAGACCATTCGAATTATGTGATTGAAAAAATAGTTTTTCGGGGAATAAATGATAGTCGAGTGCCCGGATATTTGGCGATCCCTAAAAATGCAAATGGCCCTTTTACATGTATTTTATTATTACACGGAGTGGGCGATACTAAAGATAGCTGGTGGGAAGAAAATAGTTTTAACTCTGGCGGACTGCTTACCAAGAAGTTAATTGATTCCGGATATGCTGTTTTGGCATTAGATGCGCAATACCATGGGGAACGTTTAATCAATAATGACTTTGAATCTCCTGATGTTTTTATTTTTCAAAAAGGTTGGATACAAAGAGCAAGAAATATGATTGTACAAACGGTAATTGAATATCGTAGGGCCATGGATTATCTTGAGACTAGAAAGGAAATTGACTCCAATAAATTTGGGGCAATTGGATATAGTATGGGTGGAATGATGGTCTTTAATTTATCTTCGATTGATAGTAGGATCAATGTTGCTGTGGCTAGTGTGACCCCAATCTTAGAAGAAAGATATTCTGCCCTTGCTGTCCATAATTTTGCTCCTTTTATAAATAATGTATCTTTTTTGATGTTAAATGGGAAAGAAGACGAAAGAAATTATAGCATCGATGAAGCAAATCAATTATTTGAAATGATTAAAAGTGAAAATAAAAATATTATATTTTTTGAAAGTGGTCACAAATTACCAAGTGAATGGACTAAAAAAGCATCTGATTGGATATTTAGTAATATTAAATAAACTCTACCTAACCATGTATAACCCTGATTACGGCTCCCTATAGCCATCAGTTCGGCTACCCTTCGACTTCGCTCAGAACGGGCTAGAATCTACCCTGCCGGCCGGCAGACAGGTCGGAATTGTTAATGTCAGTGCTAAACCAAAAAACAATAACTTAAACTCGTAATTGACACTTACAAAAAACATTCTTACACAGGCCTCAGGAAGAAATTAGACTCATTTATGAGATTATTGACTACAATTATATTAATATCTATTTGCCTAACTGCGTTTGGCCAAACTACTACGGCAAGAAATTGGATCGATACTGAAGTGACGTATTCCGACTCTATCGGGAATGCTTTGAGCATAACCAATAGTCTTCCAAAGGGAGGGGCAACTTATACCGACCCGGCCAGAAATACCTACAGCTATGTCGTTTTCTGGTATCGGGTAACCAATGAGTCCGAAGTTCCGTTGGAGTTAGAGTTAAAATTTCCTGCCAAGCCTTTCGAAATTTTCCCTTCAGATGACTCACATATAAGAATATTTTCTCCTCCGGAAACAATGACGTCTGAAAAAATTGCGCTACATGATTATGGACTGTCAGACTTAAAAGGCTTTTTGGATGCCGAATTTAATGAACCAAGTATGTTGGAAAAAACTATAAATCCTAAGGAGGAATACTTCTTTTACACTTCAATACTGATACATCAGGCGCGGGGAACTGCTAGAACGTCACTCGTTATGAAAGGCCAAGACCTCTTTTATCAAATTAAAATAGGCTCAGATTCCGCTTTAATCCCATGCGGATGGATTACTTTTAAAAATTGAAAATCACCAGCGTGTTGAAAAATGGGAGGCCAACGCAACTCATTTTATTCTATTGCCATTAGTGCCAGTTAAATACCGAGCGGAAATTCTTCGAGAATGTTTTGTCGTTAAATAACGACGTTTTATATTTGTCGTCAAATAGCGACATAATGAAATTAAGAAGAGATGTATTTCAAGCAATCGCCGACCCAACGAGAAGGTCAATTTTAATACTACTGGCTTCCCAGACAATGACGGCCGGTGCAATTGCAGAAAACTTTGAAAGCGCAAGGTCTACAATTTCAAAGCACATACAAATTCTAACCGACAGCGGACTTTTGGAATCTACCAAAGATGGTAGAGAAATGCATTATCAAATCAAAATAGACAAAATTGATGAAATTAATATTTGGCTTAATCAATTACTAAATATTTGGGAAGATCGATTTGATAATCTTGAGAAATATTTGGAAAAAATCCAAAATAATAAGTAGCCACAATGGAAAGCACACAAAATGGGGAACTAAGAATTTCAAGAACATTTAATGCTCCAATTGACATAATGTGGAAAGTGTGGACCGATCCGGACCATATAGCAAATTGGTGGGGACCGGCGGGGTTTACGAACACATTTGAAAAAATGGATTTTCAGGAAGGTGGAGAGTGGAAATTTACAATGCACGGACCTGATGGAAAAAACTATCCGAATAGAAATATTTTTAAAGAAATTGTTCCTTTAAAGAAAATTGTATTTGAACACTTTAATCCGCATTTCATAACAACCGTTCTCTTTGAATCTAAAGGACCTAAGACTACAATTGACTGGACAATGCTCTTTGACTCAGCCGAAATCCGCGAAACTATTATCAAAGCCCATAAAGCCGATGAAGGATTGAAACAAAATCTTGTTAAACTTGAACAGTATATTTCTGAATTGAAAGAATAATAAACTAGGTACAACGCCATATATAATTAAGTGCGATCAACAGACCGCCCTAAGAAGCAAGCAAAGAGAAAGGTATGAAAACATATATGATCATTGAGAATTACAAGCCTGGAAAAACAAGGGAAATATATAACCGCTTTAACGAAAAAGGCAGAATGTTGCCAGTTGGGGTAGAATTTATCGACAGTTGGATAGAAGATAATCTTCAAAAATGCTATCAAGTAGTGAAAAGCGAATCCTTGGAAAAAATATACGAATGGATAGACAATTGGAACGATTTAGTGAATTTTGAAGTCATTCCCGTTCTAAACTCGTCCGAGGCAAGTAATGCCGCACGGGGTATAAATTAATTGAATTCCAAAAAAGCCTAAAACCTTCTTTTACTTAGGTAATAAATAACTTATTCTTTGGGACATGAAACCTTGAATTCGGACAAATTTACGAATGAATAGTTATCTGATTTCGCTATATTTCCATAAAAATCAATACCTATCCCACTTTATTATCGCAACCGCGTGTTTAGCAGGTCGTTAGGTTCCATTTAAAAGTAAATGAAAATAAAATTACTCCTTTTTGCTGCGATTGGAATTATTGTATGTTCATGTGGGCCCTATTTGACTTGTGAGGAAATTAAAACAGGTTCATTCTATATGGTATATTCAGATAAGGATTCCGTTCTTATGGAAAGACATGGAAATGTCCAAGTAGAATATTCAAACATTGGCGATAAAGAAAATGGTGCTTACTCAAATCTAGAGTGGATTGACGAATGCACATATAGATTAAAATTTGACGAAAGCAAGCATGAACTAAACAAATCACAAAAATTGGTCAATGATAATAATGGAATTGTTGTCACACAAACTCCACTTAATGCCAGATGTATGTATTATACAGCAGTCTTAACTCTAGCTGACGATAAATCCGTGAAAAAAATAGGACGGATATGTTTGAAATAAAACTATGCACAACACATGCTATAATTCATTGTGGCAGGATTTCCTAAAGGGAAATCCGTAGTTTTGAAAAAAAGGCTCGGGGCCGGGCGGAAAAATTCATGCAGGATTTTCCCATAACGAAATCATAGCCGAGACCGTTGTACGCAAGAATAAAAATAATGGGAATAGAAAAACTTATTTTAACTCTGACGGTCTTATTACTCATTCCGATAGAGATAATCGCCTGTGATTGCGGGTTGAAAGAACTTGCTGAATCACAAAAACGCGAAATGGAATTTTCGGAATGTATTTTCATCGGAAAAGTTACAGAGGTTAACGATGATTTAACCTATAAAATAATTGTGGTCGAATCATTAGACGGTGGAGACTTGCAAGGAAATGTTTACATCGGACGAAATTGGAGGTATTGTTATCCCTATGTTGAGGGACATGGCACTTGGCTCGTCTATGCGGGTATGGAAGATGGATTTTTGACAATGAATATGTGTGGTCTAAGTAGACCTTTCGATAGACCAGTTACAAATACCGTTGAGGCACTTGAAATTAGTTCAGTTTTATTTACCACAGAAAAGTCAAAAACTCCTGGACTGGATTATTTAGAAAATATGAAAATCCATCGATTAGTTATGGCAAATGAAATTAAGGCTTTAAGAAAACGTAGAGGTTACAGTATAAAAGCCAGCAGGTAACATTGTATAACCGCAATTTATTCACAGGTTATTGATTTTATTAGGTGTTCATCGGTCGCTCCGCTCTGGTCGGCGGATTCGACTACGTCCGAATCCACTCGGAATTGCTAACGCCAGTGCTAAACCGAAAATTACAGCATATTAACCCGTAACTGACGGTTATACGAGACCGATATTCTTAATACTAAGAGCACCATCTTTGTTTTGAGTTTTGTAAAAGAATCTTTTAACTTTGTAGCCTCATTAAATTTTATGTCCATTACATCCGTAATATCATATTCTGATATTGTAAAATAGATGGTCAATCTTATTTGACCATCACTATCCTCTGCTTCAGATAATAAACTGAAGCGTTTCTACTTATTTATTTTTTACAATTAAACACACCTATTGTGAACATTTTTGTGCTTGAACCATATTCATTTATGGATGACATAAGTGTTTGCAATAGTTTAAAATACACAGAATATGAAATTGGAACATTTCGGATATAACGACAAAATAGAAAAATTAAGAATCGAACAAAATTTGGAGGGCTTCGAAATCGGAAGAATTGTTTTGGAGCATAAGGAAAGATATATCGTTAAAACAGAAAAAGGCGAATTCGATGCTGAAATCACAGGGAACTTACGATATACCGCAAATACTCGTGAAGATTTTCCCGCCGTAGGAGATTGGGTCGCAATTTCTATATATGACGACAATAAAGTTCTCATACATTCCATTTTACCAAGAAAGACCATCATTGAAAGACAGGCTGTTGGCAGACAAGGGGAAAAACAAATCATAGCTACGAATATTGACTTTGCTTTCATAGTACAGGCAGTTGACAGGGATTTTAATATCAATCGAATAGAAAGGTATCTGACAATTTGTAATACATCGAATGTAAAACCAATTATCATTCTCAATAAAATTGACTTGGTAAACGATACCGAATTAGTGAATTTGATATCCAAAACGCAAGAAAGGGTAAAGCAAACACCAATAATTGCCCTAAGTAATGAATCCCTTAAAGGGGTTGAAAAAGTGAAAGGCTATATTGAAAAGGGCAAAACTTATTGTTTGTTGGGTTCGTCAGGAGTAGGAAAATCAAGTCTTTTAAACAATCTTTCGAGCAAACAACTTATGAAAACAAACACAATTAGCACAAGTACGAATAGAGGACGGCACATTACAAGTCATCGAGAACTTATAGTTCTTGAAAATGGCGGAATTATAATTGACAATCCGGGAATTAGAGAAGTGGGTATCGTAGATTCGGTCGAAGGATTGGAAAAGACATTTGAAAAAATAGTTGAGCTGTCCAAAAACTGTAAATTTAATGATTGTACCCATACCATAGAAATTGGTTGTGCGGTTACGGCAGCAGTTGAAAATGAAGAGGTAGCTAAGTCGTTCTATGAAAATTATATGAAAATGAAACGGGAAAAAGAACATTTTGAATCAACGGTTGCCGAAAAACGAAAAAAGGATAAACATTTCGGGAAAATGTTCAAGCAAATTAAAAAATCAAATAAGTACTAAACACGACAATGCGTATAAGCAATAGCGGCTTGGGTGCCAATTCAAGCCGCTATTGCATTTAATTAAGGTATATTGTAAACAGAAAAGTAGTTCTAGCCTGCATACCCGAAAAAGGTCGGTTTTGGCCGAAGCTGTTAGAACCCATCCAAAATTAATTGAACGGTTTAATGGCAATGAAAGAGAATAGTCGGTTTATAAAAAACGGGGATACGATCATTAATACCAAAATGCATTCCCCTGAAAAAGAAGAAACCATTTTCCTGCTTCACGGAGGCCCAGGAATACCCGATGAAATGCCTGAAATTGTAGAGTATTTTAGTGGTATGTACCGTGTAATATATTTTGAGCAACGTGGTGTTGGACTCTCGAAATGCGGGGATGGCAGTTATAAAATGGAAAACTATATTTCCGATTTGGATGCGATAGCCAATGAGCTCGGTATCGGTAAGTTTCATGTATTCGGGCATTCTTGGGGTGGCCTTTACGCTCAAATTTATGCTTCAAAAAGGAAGAAAAAAATAAAGAGTCTTTTTCTATGTAGCCCAAGTTCGGGAACCAATGAGCTTTGGAAAAAAACAGAGAAAGAAGTCCTTCGATTTAACAGAAAAAAGACAAGCAACCTAGAATGGTTCCGTATGGGCTGGTATTCTTTGTTAGGACTATTAGGAAGTGACAATGCCTATAGAAAAATGTTCGAGCAAGTGCTAAAAAACTATAATTCGGGGTATGGCGATATTCAAATTGCCACTAATTCGCTAATTGGTGTTCATTCAGCCCCTATCAACAAAACTAGAAAGGAAATTATTAAGTACGAGGCTTTGACTGAATTTCATGACCCAAATTTTCCCATTATGATCACCTATGGGGATGAGGATATTTATGGAGATACCAAAAATGAGCTTATAAAGAGGTTTCCAACGGCCAAAGTAAAGATTATAGAAAAATGTGGACACATAGCATGGAAACACAACCTTAATGATTTTAAAACCGTTTTAGATGGTTTTTATAATCAAATACACAACTAAGGTGGCCCGGCAAGGCCTCCAATGTGCACTTAGCGGTAGCTAAAATTTGCAAGAATTGGCCGATAGGTAGCCTTCCTGACAAACTATCGCCCGGGACGTGGTACCAGCGAACGGACAAATTCCCAAACGATAGTCGGAGATTTTTGCTTTATTTCCCTGAAAATCGCAAAATTGTGTTTAGCCTTTCAGATGAGACATTCATCTAAGGCGTACCTTTGTCCCTGCACTCCCGATTCTATAAACGATCAGCCCCATTATTTTTTGACTTGCTTTTCCTTTATGGGTTTACCGCGCCACCACATGGCCAGTGAAGAACCGGTAATGTTCATCAAAGCACCAAATACTATTGGTGCCAGGCCTACCGTTGCTGCCTTGCCCATCGCTTCTGCCAAACCAGAGGCCAGACCACCATTCTGCATTCCTACTTCAAAGGCAATGGTTCGACAAGAGCGCTCATCGAGACCGAATAATCTACAGCCCCAGTAGCCAAACATGTACCCGGCCGAGTTATGTAACAATGCCACTAAAATTAGAATGGCTCCCATGGTCAAAAGATTATCACGCCCCAATGCGGCGGTAATGGCAATGATCAGAGCGATACCCCCCATGGAGACCAGAGGCATGGCCTTGTCCAACCATTCCGTTTTTCCATGAAAGAGTTTGTTGAAAACGAGTCCGGCTACGATAGGAATAATGGTGATTTTGGTAATGCTCCACATCATGCCCCAAACGTCGATGTCAATGAGTTCGCCCCCAAAAGTTTTCATAAGTACGGGTGTCACAAACGGTGCCAGCAAAGTTGCCACGGTGGTCAAGGTCACCGATAATGCCAAATTGGCCTTGGCAATATAGGCCATTACGTTGGAGGCCAATCCACTAGGCGAAGAACCTATCAAAATAATCCCCGCGGCTATCTCAGGTGGAAACTTGAACAGAAACACCAATGTTGCTCCCACAATGGGCATGATGGTAAACTGACAGACCAATCCAATAAACACTGCCTTTGGGCTTTTGACGACCGCCGCAAAATCCTTAAGGCTCATCGCCGTACCCATTCCGAACATTATAATCTGCAAAAGCGGTACAATGAGTTTTTTCACTTCAAAACTGCCCCAGTTGACGAACATATCGGGATAGTTCATCGCCAAAGTAGCCGAAGCAAAAATCAGCAATGCATACGAAAAGCCCTTTACGTTCTTATGCCCTCTGACCCCGACGGACAGCGTAAGAAAAAAGAAGACCAACAATGGACCGAAAATGGTATACTGCCCCGTGAAATAGAAATAGACACACAAAGCGGCCAACAATAAGGCGGCCCAAAGAAAGTATTTGTATAATGACTTCATAATATGGATTTGATGTTATTCAAAAAAAGGCATTCCTTCCACGGCATATTTTTTCATTGCTTCTTCATTGATCTCGACCCCTACCCCCGGTTTGTCTGAAACTGTGATAAATCCGTTTTCGACCATCGGACCGTCAAAGTCAACAATTTCTTTGAACATTGGGTTCTTATGGAAGTAAATCTGCCATTCCAAAATCATAAAATTAGGTACTGCAGCACACACATGGGCGGAAGCCATGGCACCTAGATATGAGGCCACCATATGGGGCGCAAAGGGTACATAATACAGATTCGACAAGTTTGCAATGCGTAGTCCTTCACCCAAGCCGCCGGCTTTTTGTAGGTCGGGCATAATAATATTTACCGCACCGATTTCGAGCATTTCCCTAAAGCCATAGGCCAAATAGTGATTTTCGCCCGCGCAAATAGGCGTGGATGTCGAATCGGTAATCTGCTTATAGGCATCGATGTTTTCTGCCGGAATGGGTTCCTCCAACCACATGAGCCCTATTGGTTCCAACATTTTGGCCACCCGCATGCCGGTAACTGCATCGTATCGACCGTGCATATCGGCACAAATATCTATATTCGGCCCTACTGCTTCACGCGCGGCCGCCATTTGGTCATACATTCGTTTTAATTCCGCCGGACTTGCTGTCCAATTGTATCTATCGTATTTATTGGGATCATTGGCTTGATCCAAATCGAATTTCACGGCAGTAAAGCCCATATCGACCGCTTCCTTGGCACTGGCGGCGAAATCTTCCGGTTTTGGCAGCTGGCTTTGATATAAGGCCGTATCCATATAAACACGCACTTTATCACGGAACTTGCCGCCCAAAAGTTGGTACACGGGAAGACCGAGGGCCTTACCGGCCAAATCCCATAGGGCGGATTCCACTGCGGAAAGTACGGCAACATACATACCCGACTGCGCCCCTCTAAAAAACCCGGCCTTTCTTATATTCTCGAACAAGCGGTTGACGTTCAAAGGGTTTTGATCCTTAAGCATCCGACCGAACATTTGCACCAAATGATAAGTGCCCGGTACGGCATCGGCACCCTCACCACAACCCCAGATACCTTGATTGGTATGTATTTTTACAAAAAGACCGCTGCCGCCACGAATATATCCGCATTTTATCTCGGTTATCTTCAAGTCGGACGGGGCCGATAGTTTTGGAGTACCGTTTAAAGCTGTTTCATATTCCCTACCGTACGTAGATACAACTCCTAGACCCGCACCGGCCATAAGTGATTTAGAAATAAAAGATCGTCTCGAGTTTTTCATAAATGTCGGTTTTACCAGGTTCTATTCTTTAGTATTTCCTGAATTTGTTCTTTCGGTACGGGAAGTTCGTCAATATGATCGTTCAGCCATTTGCTGAAATCTTTTTCAATTTCATCGGACCAACGTGTATCTATTTGCCCTGCCGTGTATGTTCCTTCACGCAATCTTTGGTGTCCGAACATATCACGAAGGCGAACTATCTCGGAAGTGGTCACCACTTTTTCGGCCAAATGGGGAGGAATAAAAACCACTACCCCTAATTTACCCAAAACTACATCGCCCGGCATAACTGTCACCGTTCTGATACGCGTAGGTTGATTGATACCCACGATCATGGTATTCAAATCTCCCCTCGGATTGTGATGCGAGGGGTCATAACTAGTATAAAATGAAGTGAACCCGCCTATTTCCATCAGGCCTTCGACATCCCTTAGAGCACCGTCATATACAATACCGTTTCCCGATTTGGCATAAATGGCGTTTCCGACGTTATCCCCAATGGTAGGTCCATTTTTTTTGGCCCCAAACTGATCGGCAACATAAACATCGCCTTGAACCAAAAGATCTACGGGCCAAGTATTCTGCCCTCTTTTCCCTTGGGCCTTTCCCCTATCGTCTATCGCCTTCCATACATCAGGTCGTCCGGGCATAAAAGTGGCCGTAACCGCACGACCGACCAAAACACTGTCCGGATTGATTAGTTTCCAGTCCTCTGCAACCTGATAGAGATAGCCGGCATTTTTCATTACGGCCCACGCCTCCTCGATACTCACGGATTTCATCCGTTCCAGAATGTCATCAGGTACTTTGGGCCTACCGTCATCAAAACGTTCCCCTTTCCAATCAGGGGTTAAAAAAACAAGTTCCTCCTTTGATATTTGCTGGGCCGTTGTATGTGTCGCAAAGGTCGCCGCCACTATGGCCAAAAACAGTCTTCTAAGCATGGCTATTTGTTTAGCTATTATTCTTTATCCCGTGAATGTCTATTCGTCTTCCAATTTGTTCCATGACCCAATTAGTTCGGGCACCCGAATCCCCAGTACTGGGACACTTTCCCATGCCTCGAAGTTCATCGACGATGCTCTGTACCAAATTCAATTGTATATGAGGGGAAATATCGAAACGAAAAACCTCCTCTTTCTCTCCATCTACTTTCAATGTCACCGAATGATTACCAAAATAGGGGAAGGATACCTGCCCTTTACTACCTACAATGGTCGTCACTTCTTTATTCGAGGATTCCCCGGTATTGAAGGCCCAAACACCGGTACCCAAAATTCCATTTTTAAATCGAAAGCTACCGATAGTAATATCTTCGGCGGGATAGATTCCTGCTTGGTTCATCGCACTGCCCGAAGCCTCAACGATAGGACCAAAAAAGAAATCAAGCGCATCCAACTGGTGCGAGGCCAAATCGTAAAAATAACCTCCCCCGGCCACTTCGGGCAGAATACGCCAATTGTCAGGGTCATTACTGGCACCAACGATATCAGGGCGTAAAGGTTTATTGAGAACAATCTGAACGTAACGAACATCGCCAATAATACCAGCGTCAAGAATTTGCTTGATTTTCAAGAAATTGGGCAGTGCCCTACGATAATAGGCGACGAACAATGGTACGTCGGCCCTCCTACAAGCGTTCACCATGCCCATACACTCAGTATGGGTACGCGCCATAGGTTTTTCAACATAGACCGGTTTGCCCAAAGCCGCGGAACGCAACGTATATTCTTCATGAGAATTGGGCGGAGTTGCAATGTAAATGGCATTCACCTCGGAATCCGTAAGCAGAGCCTCGGCATTATCGTACCATTTCGGTACGCCATGTCTTTCGGCAAAATCTTTGGCCTTGGCTCCATTTCTACGCATGACGGCCACCAGTTTCGAACCTTTGGACTGTTGAAGGGCAGGCCCACTCTTAATTTCGCAAACGTCGCCCACCCCGATGATTCCCCATCTTACTTCTTTCAGTGGTTTCATAAGGTGTAATAATCTTTGGAAATAGTGCCGATTCGAGCAGTGGTTTCGGTCTTATGCATTGCTGTTTTCCGCCTAGGCTCCGAGTTAGGCGTTATTAGTCTAACCTTCATTTTATTTGGTTCACGGTTGGTATCAAAGGCATTAAGATAATACAAAATGTACAGAAAACATTTTCAAGGCAATTGTTTAACGCTCGAACACTTACTTTTACTAACTTATTAGTGTTGATGGTGTGATTTTCACATCCAATCAAGACTAAAAATTTTGTGTCCGCTTACTAAATTCTTTGTCCAATGATAGCCTTTAATTGATATCCCTTGTTTTAACGAATACTTTGATTATCCAAATATGAACTATTCCTTTATCTCATTTTTTGCTTTGTTTCTTTTTTTCCTGTATTTAACCGAGGTAGGTAATCAAGCTCATGGAATGGTATTGAAAAATCCCCTAGAACAGGAAGCTGCCAAAAATGAAGCCTTTGAGGCACTACAAATCAAGTGCAATTTCTGCCACGCAACTAAAAAGAAGACAGATGTATTTACCCTCCAAAATATGGATTCCCTGGCACCGGATATTTTCGAACAGGTTTTCGTAAAGAAACGAATGCCCAGGGGGAAGAAATCAAAATTATCGACAGATGAACGGAAAGCTCTTGAAAGATGGTTGTCAACGGTAGTAAATGCACCCGAACCTCACGATTGATTCAATAAAAAAGCCCGCCGAAAAAGCTGAATGACTTTTCCGGCCGGCCCACAACCAATTTGCCGAAACATTTCTTAAAATTGTTCGATCAAATAATTGATAAGATCCGTAGTGGTCACCATACCTACCAACTCGTCATCGTCTATAACAGGAATGGCATGGAACTCCTTTTTAGAGAGTATTTCAGCAACCTGTTTGATCGTCATGGTCGAAGATACGCTAACCAGGTTTTTGGCCATTACCTGCTCGATAGTGAACATATTGTACACAGTGGTCTCTACCGTTTCTTCGTCTTCATCGACCGCATCGGCAAAACTGATCCGCAATAGATCGGTATAGCTAAGCATGCCGATAACTTCTTTACCCGAGACAACGGGAATATGTCTGATCTTATGTCTTTTGAAAAGTAGTTCGGCAGTTTCAAGGTTATCCGTTTTATTGAGGGTAATGACGTTTTTAGTCATTATCGTAGAAATTGGTGTTCTTTTTTTCATGTCGAAAGATTTTAAATTCATCTTAAAAATACTTTCGATACTCCACTAGTACTATGACATAAGTCATACCCAGAACCAAAATGAAGTAAAAAAGAAACCCCAAACTATCAAAAAAACGGCTGCCAGCTATTTTGCTACATTGACTGCCCTAGTCTCCCGAATTACGGTAACCTTAACCTGACCGGGATAGGTCATATCGGTCTGTATTTTCTGGGAAATCTCAAACGACAGTTGTGCCGCTTTATCATCACTTACTTTTTCACTCTCAACGATTACACGAAGTTCCCTGCCCGCCTGAATGGCATACGCTTTTTGAACCCCGTTAAAGGCAAAGGCAATATCTTCAAGGTCCTTTAACCGTTGTATGTACGAATCGAGCACCTGTCTTCTCGCGCCAGGTCTCGCACCACTTATTGCATCACAGACTTGCACAATTGGCGATATCAAGGTTTTCATTTCAATTTCGTCATGGTGCGCACCAATGGCATTGCATACATCTGGTTTTTCACCATATTTCTCCGCCCATTGCATGCCCAGAATCGCATGAGGGGTCTCTACTTCGGATTCCGTATTAGGAACTTTTCCGATATCGTGCAAAAGACCGGCCCGTTTGGCCAACTTCGGATTCAAACCAAGTTCGGAGGCCATGACGCCACAAAGTTTCGCCACTTCACGGGAATGTTGTAAAAGATTCTGTCCGTAGGATGAGCGGTATTTCATGCGGCCCACGGCTTTGACCAATTCAGGATGCAACCCGTGGATTCCCAAATCGATGACCGTACGTTTGCCGATCTCGACAATTTCATTTTCAATCTGTTTTTCGGTCTTTTTTACTATTTCCTCGATTCTGGCCGGATGGATCCTTCCGTCAGTCACCAATTTGTGCAACGAAAGCCTTGCCACTTCACGGCGGACCGAATCGAAACATGAAAGGATAATGGCCTCGGGCGTGTCGTCAACGACGATCTCAACACCCGTGGCAGCTTCCAAGGCCCTAATATTTCGACCTTCCCGACCTATTATCCTGCCCTTGACATCGTCGGATTCCAAATTAAAGACCGAAACACAATTCTCAACTGCTTCTTCGGTACCGATTCGTTGAATGGTATTGACCACGATTTTTCGTGCTTCCTGCTGTGCCGTAAGTTTGGCCTCTTCCAAAGTGGTCTGAATGTAGGCCATTGCATCGGTCTTGGCGGTTTCCTTCAAAGATTCCAACAATTGACTTTTAGCCTCGTCCGCTGACAGGCCCGAAATTACTTCCAACTGCTGTACCTGGCTTTTGTGCAGTTTTTCAAGTTCCGATTGTTTCTTATCGTAGAATTCCGCTCGATGTTCGACCTCCTTGATCTTGTTCTCAAGCTGGTCGTTCAGCTTTTTGTTCTTGGCCAGTTCATTGCTGACCTGAGACTCTTTATCGCGTGTACGTTTTTCTGCCTCGCCGATTTTTTTATCCTTGCCAATAATCACTTTTTCATGTTCGGCCTTTAGTTCCAAGAACTTTTCCTTGGCCTGAAAAATCTTATCCTTTTTAATGTTCTCACCCTCGATTTTCGCATTTTTAAGAATGGTTTCAGACTCTTTTTTGGCATTGGCAAGCGTTTTTGAGGCTTTGCCTTTTTCAAGAAACTTGGCAATGGCGAACCCGATGACGAGTCCGACTATTGCTGCAATTATCATCATTGTACTGTCCATGGTTTGAAAATTAACTGTTAATCTAAAAAAGCCGATGCATTTCAATAAATAAGATCATTGATGCCCAGGCCGTTTCATTACGACCACGCCCAAAGGCACGGTACAAAAAAAACCCACATTGGAGAAGTTTTGTACAAACTCCATAAAACAGGTTTAGGGCTACAAGACTGATCAAGGATCCTTATACTAGTAAGGCATGCTTTTACAACCTAAACTCACCCTTTTTAAACAAATTAATGTTGAGTTCGTCAAAAGATATTACCAATGTGGGCAGTAACTATATTTATTTAAAAGAACTTATTTTATACCAAGCTTCGTATTGACCAGAGCATCCAACGCTTTTAAACGTTCCATTGCCTCCAAGTTGCCTTGAGATTGATCGATGCCTTTTTGCTCTATTTTCGAGGCAAACTGTAGGGCGCACATGGCCAAAACGTCTTGCTTGTCACGAACGGCATAACTCTGTTCGAACTTCTTGGCCAGTTGCTCTATGTTTTTCGCCGCTTTTCGCAACCCTTCTTCTTGACTGGGGTCAATGGTCAGGGGATAAACCCTATCCGCGATAGAAAGCTTGATCTTGAGCTTTTCGGACATAGTATTATTGAACATTATTCGGCGAGCTGTGAAATGCAATGGTCCAGCTCCCTGATCAATGTATTTATTTTAAGCTTAGCTTCTGTTTTATTGGTATTACTGCCAAGCATCGAATTGGCAAGTTTTAATGAATTGTACTTTTCTTCCCATTCCGAAACGGAGGTCTTGGTACTGTCATGATCGTTTTTCAATGAAATCAGTTCGTTTTCCAACTTGGCGTTGGTCTGGTTGAGCAATTCCATCTTATGCAACAACTTACTGATCTTATTTTCAAGGGAATCAACGATTTTGACCAATTCACTCATACTCAAAATTCAATGCTCATTACACAAAGTTAACATACATCCGACGACTTAGCAATACTTTTTACAATTATTCTCAAGCATACTTTAATCGAAGAAAAATCGTTGAATAACATGTACATGGATTTTTAGGGCACAGAGTTTGCACCTATTGCATGCGAATAATTACTTTCGTATCCTTTCAAAGAGCTATGGTCAGAGTATTCGTCTTTCTACTCCTTATCCCCATCTTTTCTTCGACGATTTTCGCCCAAGAAAAATACCCCCAAGACACCTTTGGGTCTCCGTTGGATATTCCTTTGGTACTCGCCGGTACTTTCGGCGAGCTGCGATCGAACCATTTTCATGGCGGAATCGATATAAAAACGCAACAAAGACAGGGGCTCCCCGTGTATGCCATAGCCGATGGCAGTGTTACACGGATCAAGGTTTCTTTATGGGGTTATGGCAAAGTGCTATATGTAGCACATCCGAACGGGTATACATCTGTTTATGCACACCTGCAAAAGTTTTCCCCCGAAATCGAGGAATACATCAAAAAGATACAATATCAAAAACAGTCGTATGAGGTCGAAGTCTTTCCCGATTATGGAGAGGTAAAGGTCGAAAAAGGAAAAGTCATCGCCTATAGTGGCAACACCGGGGGATCTTCCGGCCCACATCTGCATTTTGAAATACGGAGCAGTATCTCAGAAAAACCCACAAATCCGTTGCTATATGGATTGGAAGTGCGAGACGCTACCAACCCCATATTGAACAGGTTATATGCCTATCCGCTTTCAGAAGATGCCCTGGTCAACCAAAATGCGAACAAGGTCGAGATCAATTTCACAAAACAAAAGGATGGGTCCTTCCTTGCCGACAAGGTAACGGCCATCGGTACTATCGGTTTTGGCTTTGTCGGTTTTGATCGACAGGATCTTGCTGCCAACAAGAACGGTGTCTATTCCGTTCGACAATTGGTAAACGGCAAGGAGTATACGAATTACGACTTTAAGAGTTTTTCGTACTCCGAAACACGTTACATCAATACATTAATCGATTATGATCACTATGCCAAGTACCACACAAAAATTCAGAAGCTCTTTAAATCGCCCGGCAACCGGCTTAGCATTTACAATGCACTAAAAAACGATGGAAAGATTAGCATCAAAGAAGGGTTATCGTACAACGTTGAGATTCTGATACGGGATATCGAGGGCAATACGACCAGGGTGATCATTCCAGTGGAGGGAAAGCGAGAGGAGCAAAAGGTCCAGAAAGCAACAGAAAAAACCGACACCTATGTCATCGCCAAAAAACCCAATAATTATGACCTTGGCGGTGCAAAAGTCTATTTTCCCGCCAATACCTTTTATGACGATTTCTATATCGACCTAAAAAAAGGAAGGGATACCGTGACGATCCACAACAATAGTGTACCTGCGCACAGGAACTTTACGATTACGTTCGATGTTTCAAAATATTCAGAACACGACCTCAAACAACTTTTTATAGCTCGACTTGATAAGAAGTTGAAGCCCGAATATGCCTCCACTTTCAAAAGGGGGAATACGTTCACCTCAAGAACCCGCAACCTTGGCACTTACACTTTGGCCAGGGACACAATTGCACCAAAGGTCAGCACCAAGAACTTCAAGGAAAAACAGTGGCTAAACAACTATAAATACCTAAGTCTAAGGATTTCGGACGACCTCAGCGGAATCGATACCTATTCGGCAACGCTCAACGGTGAATGGATTTTGATGGAATACGAGCCCAAGACCAAAACGTTGACCTATAATTTCGACGACAAGATATTGTACAAGAAACAGTGCGAACTTAAGGTCGTCGTCACAGACAACGTTGGAAATACCACCACACACATCACCTCTTTTTATAGAAAATAGTTTGTGAAATGCCTTAGGTACATTCTTCTTTTGTCGCTATTTGGTCTTGATCTTTTGAATGCCCAAACGGCCACGATTACGGGAGTAGTATTGGATGAGGAAAATAAACCGCTTGGCGATGTCAACATATCTTCGATATCGAACGGCACCTTTACCCAAAGGGACGGGTTCTATGCATTATCGATTACTGCCGATCAGGCCACCACGATAACTTTTTCACACCTAGGCCATGAAAAGGTTGTTCTGGAAAACCTTGTGCTCACCACCAACGAAACATATGAGTTCAATCCGGTAATGAAAAAGGATACGATCCAGGTAGACGGAGTGACCGTTACCCCTACCGGAGAAAAGAACGTCGAGAATATTCTCGTGGTTCCTCCGAATATTATTCGTAAAATCCCAGGGGCCAATGCCGGGGTAGAGAACATTTTAAAGTTACTGCCCGGTGTAGCATCGAACAATGAGCTGAGCACCCAATACTCGGTCAGGGGCGGCAATTATGATGAGAATTTAGTCTATGTCAATGAGATCGAGGTATATCGGCCATTCTTGATTCGATCGGCACAACAAGAGGGGCTTAGTTTCGTCAACAGCGATATGGTGCAGAACGTGAAATTTTCATCGGGAGGGTTCCAGGCCAAATATGGAGATAAATTGTCCTCCGTATTGGATATTACTTATAAAAATCCGATTGCCTTCGGTGTTCAGATGGACCTCAGTTTATTGGGTGCAAGTACGGCAGTCGAAACCGTATCGAAAAACAAAAATTTTAGCAGCGTTTCGGGGCTTCGATATAGGAACAACGCGCTTTTGGTCAATAGCCAACAGACCAAGACCAATTTCAATCCGACTTTCATCGATTTACAAAGCTATCTTACTTTTCGATTTTCGAAAAAACTGCATTTTAATTTTTTGGGCAATGTATCGGTAAACGACTATCAAAACGAACCGATCAGCAGGCAGACCAATTTTGGCACCCTTACGGAGCCTAGGGCATTGATAGTTGACTATGAAGGAAACGAAAAAAACAGATACAATACCGCTCTTGGCGCATTGAAAGCGACCTATCTGGTCGAAGATAACTTGGCATTAAAATTAATTTCGTCGATTTATCATACGACCGAGGAAGAGCATTCCGATGTCATCGCAACCTATGAGCTGGGCGAGGTCGATACAAATCTTGACAGCTCAGATCTTGGCAATGCTACCGTATCAAAAGGAATAGGGTCACAGCGCAACAGGGCGCGAAACAACTTAGATGCACTTATTTTCAACCTTGCCCATAAAGGTATTTATACCAAAGAAGAAAGTGCCGTGGAATGGGGCATTAAATATACCCACGAGGATATCCGCGACGAACTTAGGGAATCGGAATTCATAGATTCCGCAGGGTTTTCGATACGCCCCCCAAGGCCGGAGTTCATGAATGATCAGCCCGAAAACCCATTCAATGCACCCATAGAACCCTATACCGGAATTACCTCAAAGAACTTTATCAAAACAAACCGCTTTTCGGGTTACGCCCAATTTAGTCAAAGACGCGACTGGAGCGGCCATGTTTTTTATTATAATCTCGGTGCAAGATCTCAGTACTGGACCGTAAGTGGAACCAATGTGCCCAAAGTATCGAATGTGGTGTTCAGTCCCAGGGTACAATTCGCCCTAAAACCGGATTGGAAAAAAGACATGCTTTTTAGGCTTTCGGGCGGTGTTTACCATCAACCACCCTTTTATAGGGAATTGCGGGACAGTACGGGAAATGTGCGATCTAACGTAAAGGCTCAAAAGGCCTTTCATCTCGTTTTCGGAAACGAATATAGTTTTCTGCTTTGGGATCGACCTTTTACCTTGATCAACGAGGCCTATTACAAGAGTCTTGAAAATGTCAACCCCTATACATTGGAAGATGTTCGTATTCGATATGCCGCGAACAATAATGCATCGGCCTATGTCTATGGCGCCGAATTTCGATTGAACGGCGCTTTCGTACCAGGTACCGAGTCTTGGCTTAGCATTGGCTATTTGAAAACCGAAGAAAACATCGCAGAAAGAGGTTATATTTCGCGGCCGACCGACCAACGGTTAAAGGTCGGTATCCTGTTTCAAGATTATGTTCCCGACATGCCGAACTTACGAATGTTCCTAAACCTTCTCTACAGTACCGGTGTGCCCGGCGGGTCTCCAAGCTATGCCGATCCTTATATCTTTCAAAATAGATTAAAGGACTATAAACGTGCCGATTTGGGAATTTCCCATATTTTTGTGGGCGGGGACACCAAATACCCTAAAAAACATTGGCTCGGCAACTTTAAGGAATTGAGCGCAGGGGTCGAGGTCTTTAATCTTTTTAACAACCAGAACTCGATTACGAATACATGGGTGCGAGATGTTGACAGTAAAAATGAATTTGCCATTCCGAATTTCATGACATCGCGGGTACTTAACCTTCGATTGAAGATGCGATTTTAAAGTTGTGTAAAATGAATATGCCAATAGCCGAATTTCGATGAAGATGATTTGATATGCAACGATTTGTTCTAACAATACTTTGTTTTTTGGCCATCAATGCGGTAGCCGCTCAAAAGAATATTTATGAGAGTGCCAAGTTTGACGATCTTAGTGCCGAACATGAAATCTTGGCAATACTGCCGTTTTTGACCCATCTTGACCTAAAGGATGAAATAGCCGACGATGAATTAAGGGCCCTTAAAGAAAAAGAAGGCCGCGCGGTTCAAGATGCCTTGGAAACCTATTTTTCGAAACGTAAAAAAAAGAAGAAATTCTCGGTCGAGTTTCAGAACGTAAAGAATACCAACGCCATTCTTGCACAGCACAATATAACCTACGACAACATAGATGTGTACACCATAAAACAATTAAGTGAAATTTTAGGCGTGGATGGAATCATCAGTGGGAACCTACATCTCAACATTTTATTGTCAAAGGGAGTTTCCACGGATTTCAATTTTATGGATTATTTTTCGGGAGATGCGAATTATGGACGTATCGGTATAAAGATAAGCGATGCGATTACCGGAAAGTTACTCTGGAAATATGAAAAGGAGATCAACAAAAAGTCGGGCAAAAATACCGTTGACCTTATCGACCGAATGATGCGATTGGCGACACGCAAATTTCCGTACGAACGCGAAAGAAAAAGAAACAGAAAAAAAAGCAAGGGTTAGCCGGCAACAAATTCCTTTAGGGTATTTATCGTATAATCAAGCTCTTCTTTTGTGTTATATTTTGAAAATGAGAACCGCAATGACGGTTTTTGCAGGTCTTCTTCCGAAAGAATTTGCGACAATACATGGGATCTGGCATCACTTCCCGATTGGCAGGCACTTCCCTTTGAACATGCGATTCCTTTAATATCAAGATGGAATAACAACATCATCGCTTTTTCCTTGCTGACCGGCAAACATACATTCGTCAAGGTATAGGTGCTCTTATTCAAATCCCCTGAAAGACCGTTGAACTTGGCATCGGGAATTTCCCTTTTTATCCCTTCGATAAAATATTCTTTCAAACCCGATACATATTCAATCTCGGCATCAAGGTTCTCATAGGCGGCAACAAATGCCTCCTCAAGGCCAACAATATTATGGAACGCTTCGGTACCGGCCCGATAGCCCCTCTCTTGAGATCCGCCGGAAATCATACACCCCATGCCCGAATTTTTTCTAAGGAACGCAAAACCTATTCCTTTTGGCCCATGGAATTTATGTGCGGCGGCCGTTAGAAAGTCGGCCCGTGTTTTCTGGACGTCCCACTTATAGTGACCGATCGATTGTACCGTATCCGAATGAAAAAGGGCACCGTTCTCTTTGCTGAGATTACAAAATGCATCAATATCGATCATATTGCCGATTTCATTATTGACATGCATTAGACTGACCAATTTTTTTGAATCGTCTTGCTTCAACAGTTTTTCGAGATGATCTATTTTAGGATTTCCATAGACATCAAGATCGACATAGTGTAGGGCAATACCACTTTCTTTTACCAAATCTTCGGCGGTATGTAGAACCGCATGATGCTCGATTTTGGTCGTTATTATGGTCTTAATGCCAAGATCACGTACCGCACACCTGAGTATCATATTATCGGCCTCGGTTCCACCCGAGGTAAAAATTATTTCGGAAGCATGGGCATTAAGCTCTTTGGCTATGGTTTTTCTTGCGCTTTCGATCGCGGTCTTGGCCGATCTTCCATAACTATGCGTCGACGAAGGATTTCCATAAAAATTGGCCAAGGCATCCTGCATTTTGGCAATTACATTTTCCCTGACCTGGGTGGTCGCCGCGTTGTCAAGATATATCTTGTGCATGTAACTTCTGTCTTCGGTTTATGAAGGTTCAAAAATAGCGGATCTTACGTTAATTTCTCCCCAAAAACCGACAAACTTATAGTCTAGATCGCTTACTTTTGAACCATGGATAAATATATTTTTTGCGGCCTTTTGTTTGCACTTCTTTCATGCGATGATGGCAATTTGCAAATAGAAACCTTAGATTTTGACAGTATCACCACGATAAATAATTGTGATGCCGTCGAAGCCGACAAAGAAAATGTTTTGTTCAAGATAAATGATGACGAGGCGTTGATTCTTACCCTACCGGCATCGGCGTTAAAAAATGACACTATAGGTATCGTAAGTTCAATTCCTTCCCAATCAAAGGTCACTTATCGCCTCTTTTCAGATCAGGTATCAAAAAGCTACTTCTGTGATGCGATTCCACCGATAGAACCGACGGTACTAGATGAAATAGAGGCAACGGGAGGTGAGGTAATCATTACGACCACAGCTATTGATACTATAACGTTTTCACACAAGATAGAGTTACAGGGTATTTCACTTGAAACATCCGATAATTCGCGTATAACCGACCTTACTATAAGTAATTTTGGTACTGTTACTACTTCTGTCGAACAATAACTTTAGGAGTTTTGATAAATGTAGACTTCGGTCGCGCCCGTACCATATTTCCGATATTCGGCATCGTAGTACCTTAGATTTTCGTACCTGCGAAAAAGATAATGAAGTTCTTCCCGCAAAACACCTTCACCTACCCCGTGAATGAATACTACTTTTTGAATGCGTTTGCGAATGGCAAAATCGAGCTGCCTTTTAGCGGTTTCCAATTGTAGGTTGACCATTTCATGATTGGTCATACCTTTTGATGATTTTACGAGTTGGTCAATGTGCAGGTCAACTTCCATTTTTGGTGCATTTCGCTCTTTGGGCTTTATGGCGGGGCCTTTTTTAGGCCGTTCGATTTCTTTCTCCTTTTTGACTTTGGCCACTTCATAATTGGTCACTCGAATTTGATTCGACTTGGGAACCACCATCAATTCCTGCAATTGATATTGTAGCAAGAATCCATCTTCACTTTCGATAGTAACCCTATCTGCCTCAACGGATTTGACCACTCCCTTAATGGTTTCATCAATACCTTCGACCGTATCACCTACCTTAAAAACTGGCATGAATATGTTTTGATTCTTTAAAATTAATGGTAATTTGTACAACAGAAAAGTGCATGTATGAAAATAGTCTTGGCCGCCTCTCACCATCATTTGGAAGAATACATGCTGCCTTGCTTTAGCAAGCAAATACTGGGATTCGATTGCCCTGGCTGCGGATTGCAACGATCCGTGGTGTTTTTACTGCAGGGTGAATTTCTCGAAGCTTTTAAAATCTATCCGGCCATCTACCCAATAGTTTTTCTATTGTTCCTTTTGGCCCTAAACAAGTTCTTTACATTTAAGTATGCGAACGGGTCAATCATTGCGCTGATGATTTTGAGCGTAGCTTCGATTTTGACCAATTATATCTTAAAATTTATCTAACTAAACTATCAATTATGGAACAACAAAAATTGCCGAATGAGACCTTGATCATAGTTTTGGGTATCTTGGGTTATCTCTGTTGCTGTTTTGCCGGTATAGGAATAATACCATCTGGAATTGCATTTTATCTGGCAAGGAAATCGGAAAAACTTTATGCGGAAAATCCTGAGTTGTACAGCAACATGAGCCAAATCAAAACGGGCAAGATCATTGCGCTAATAGCTGTGATTTTGTCAGCACTTGTTTTGATACGTTGGATTTACGTACTATCTACTAACGACTGGAGCGATATCATGGAGCAATCAAGGGAAATGATGGAGCAGTGGGGAATAGAAGAACAATAAAGATAATATCATGAACCAACAACAACTACCTGGAGCCGGTACGGCCCTGACTATGGGTATAGTCTCGATAATAACTTCGATATTCTGTTGTGGACCCTTTGCCGCAATCTTTAGCATAATAGGGTTGAGCAATGCCAAAAGTGCCGAAAAATTGTACCAACAAAACCCTGAAGAATACACTGGGTACGAGAATGCGAAAACCGGAAGAACACTTTCTTATATAGGTCTGGCCATTTCGATAATCATGTTGGTCTTGGGCATAATCTATTTTGGGGTAATCATCGCATTGATAACTTCAGGGGAGTTCAATATTGAGTAAATTAAGTCCTAATAAGAAAAATCCCCGACTGATTGTCGGGGATTTTTCTTATTTATTGAACCCATCTAGCGTTTTTGTAATTATGGATATGCAATCCATCAATTGCCCTTTATTCATCACCAAGGGTGGCGCGAACCTAATAATGTTTCCATGAGTGGGCTTGGCCAGTAATCCATTTTCCTTTAGAGCCATGCAAATATCCCAGGCCGTCGAACTGTCTTCGGTATCATTGATTAGAATCGCATTGAGCAGTCCTTTTCCCCTAACCGATTTGACGATTTCACAACCCGAAATAAATTTGCCCATTTCATCCCTGAAAATTTCGCCGAGCTCTTTGGCATTTTCCGCCAACCCTTCCTCTTTCACAACTTCCAAAGCGGCCATGGCAACAGCGCAGGCAATCGGATTTCCCCCAAAAGTACTACCGTGATTTCCCGGACGAATAACTCCCATTACGTCATCGTTCGCCAAAACGGCCGATACGGGAAAAACCCCACCTGACAGTGCTTTGCCCAAAATCAAAATATCGGGGCGTACGTTTTCATGATCAACGGCAAGCATGCTCCCGGTTCTGGCGATACCCGTTTGCACTTCGTCCGCAATAAAAAGTACATTGTGCTTTTCACAAAGTTCCTTCGCTGCTTTTAGGTAACCATCGGAGGGTACAAAAACCCCTGCTTCGCCTTGAATAGGCTCGACCAAAAACCCGCCAACGTTTTCATTATTTTCCAGAGCATCTTTCAATGCCTCAAGATTATCGTATTCTATTTTGATAAAACCTTTGGTGAAAGGTCCAAAATTTTGGCGCGCGACCGGATCATTTGAAAACGATATGATCGTGGTCGTACGACCATGAAAATTATTTTCGCAAACGATGATCTGTGCCTCGTTCTCATCTATGCCCTTTTTCTCATAGGCCCATTTACGACAAATCTTCAAGGCCGTTTCCACGGCTTCGGCACCCGTATTCATGGGCAACAGTTTGTCAAAACCAAAAGTCTCGGCGGCATATTTTTCATACCTGCCCAATAAATCGTTATGAAATGCCCTTGAGGTCAAGGTCAACGTTTGGGCCTGTTCAACTAAGGCCCCTACGATTTTAGGGTGACAATGCCCCTGGTTAATGGCCGAATAGGCCGAAAGAAAGTCGTAATATTTTTTCCCTTCGACATCCCAAACAAAAACACCTTCGCCCTTGCGTAATACTACCGGTAACGGATGATAATTGTGCGCCCCATACCTTTCTTCCAATGCAATCGCATGTTCAGAAGTTATTCGTTCTAAAACCGACATGATCGTAAATTACTTTAAATAAAACTTCAGTAATTCCTTCTGTACCTTTTTCCTTTCGAAGATTCGAAAATTCAGCGTAGGAGAGAAATCATCCTTTGTAGAGCCGCTAAATTACAAATTATATACAGGATAATAAAAAACCTCGAAGGAATACGAAAAAGAACGATGATGGTTTAACAAGCCTATAGGTCTTACTAAAAAACACCCTATTTTTGCGGCATGCGAAAACAGAAAAGAAGGCAGATTTTCGAGAATGTTGAAATCGTCGATGCCGGAGCCAAGGGAAAGACCGTGGGCAAAGCCCCTGATGGCAGGGTTATTTTTTTGACCAACACCGTGCCCGGCGATGTGGTCGATGTACAGACGACAAAAAAAAGAAAAGCCTATTTTGAAGGTGTAGCCACAACGTTCCATACACTTTCCAACAAACGGGTATTACCGGAATGTCGGCATTTCGGAGTTTGTGGTGGTTGCAAATGGCAGGCAATGGGTTATGAGCACCAACTCTTCTACAAGCAAAAAGAAGTGGAAAACAATCTTAGGCGCATAGGTCATTTGGATCTACCGAAAATCAGTAGCATAATAGGTTCAAAAAAACAATATTTCTATCGCAATAAAATGGAGTTTTCCTTTTCGGATAGCCGTTGGTTGACTTTGGAAGAGATACGTTCCGATAGTGAAATAAAAGATAAAAACGCACTTGGTTTTCATATTCCTGGCATGTGGGACAAGATTTTGGATATCGAAAAGTGCCATCTTCAAGAAGACCCCTCGAACGCCATACGATTGGCGACCAAAGAATTTGCGGTCCAAAACGATATTTCGTTCTTCAACCCCAGAAACCAATATGGTATGCTCCGCACCATGATGATACGCACTTCCTCAACAGGGGAAATCATGGTGCTGATCCAGTTTTTTGAGGATAATACCCCGAAAAGAAATTTACTCCTAGACCATTTGGCAAAAACTTTTCCGGAGATTACCTCGCTCCTATTTGTTATTAACCGAAAACAGAACGATACGATCTATGACCAAGAAGTTATTTGCCACGCTGGTCGCGACCATATTTTTGAGAAAATGGAGGGTCTGCGCTTCAAGATAACCGCAAAGTCGTTCTATCAGACCAATTCAGAGCAGGCCTATGAACTCTACAAAGTGACCCGTGAACTTGCGGGACTCACTGGAAATGAACTGGTCTACGACCTATATACCGGTACCGGAACCATTGCTCAATTTGTTGCCAAAAAAGCGAAACAGGTAATCGGTATCGAGTCGGTTCCAGAGGCCATTGAAGATGCCAAAGCGAATGCACTTCAAAACAATATCGACAATGTTCATTATTATGTCGGGGATATGAAAACCGTTTTAAACGAGGATTTTGTAAGCGCGAACGGGAAGCCCGACATTATAATTACCGATCCTCCGAGGGACGGGATGCATAAAGACGTGGTACAACAATTGCTGAATATCGCACCAAAGAAAATAGTTTATGTGAGCTGTAATAGTGCGACCCAGGCAAGGGATATAGCGCTAATGTCAACATGTTATTCTATTGTTAAAGTACAACCTGTAGATATGTTCCCGCAGACCTATCACGTCGAAAATGTCGTACTTTTGGAGAAGTTGTAATACCATGCGCAGAATCATATTCGTATTTTTTTTCTTAATGGTCGGCCCGATATTTATGGCCTGTGAAAAAGACGATATCTGTGTAGATGCCGATACACCGCTTTTGGTCATTCGCTTTTATGATTTCGAGAATCAAACCGAGTTTAAGCCAGTGCCCACACTACGGGTTTTGGGTGTAGGAAATGGTACCCCATTAAATACCTTTACGGATCGATCGGCCTTGGATAGCATCGGAATACCGTTGAAAGTCGATGATACCAATTCTGTTTTCAATCTTATTTCCAGCTCGGCCGATGACGAGAATGATGTGGAGACCGGAAACAGCGACAATCTGACTTTCACTTATACTACAAAGAAAGATTTTAGGTCACGTGCTTGCGGCTACACGGTGACCTTCGAAAATTTGGCGGATAACTTAGAAGCAGACGCTGATAATTGGATAAAACAAATAGTAATCGACACTACGGTAGTGGCAAATTCGGCTTCGGCGCATGTTAAGATATACCACTAACATACTTATCTTTTTTGCTGTTTTCGCTGGTTATTCCCAAAGCAAACCTATTGACACCAATCCAAAGGATACTGTGGTCTATGAACAAAAATATGGACTTCGGGTAGGAATCGACCTTAGTCGCCCAGTGGTTTCATTTCTACAAGACAACTACACGGGACTCGAATTTGTAGGTGATTATAGATTGACGCAAAAGTTATTTGCCGCCGCCGAATTGGGCACTGAAAAAAAAACGAAACAAGAAGATCTTTATAATTTTACGACTTCGGGCAGCTACATAAAATTAGGGGTTGATTATAATACCTATGCCAATTGGTACGGTGAACAAAACTCGATTTTTATCGGCGGGCGTTATGCATTTAGCACTTATAGCCAAACATTGAACAATTACCAGATTTTTGACTCAAATCGCTATTGGCATCCCGATAATTTTGCCCCGGGTTCTGATGTTTCCGAAGAGTTCAACGGAAGAAATGCCTCATGGCTCGAATTTGTTGTTGGCACGAAGGTGGAATTGTTCGCGAACATTTATCTGGGAGGAAGCGTCAGACTCGGTTTTTTGTTTACCGACCCTGATAAGGAAGGAACCTTTCCCGACCTGTTCATACCCGGATTTAACAAAGTTACGGACGGCAGTCGATTCGGAGTTGGATACAACTATTCCTTGACCTATTTTATTCCTCTTTACAAAAAGGCAAAAATGCCCAAAACGGAAACCGAGGAAAAAACCGAAGAATGAACATGACGTTGATTTTAGGCCGATTGCGTTACTAAGAATCCGTTTACTTAAACCTCAGGTTCTTTATCGTTTTTGAAATGTGGAGGAATCTACTCCTTGTTTTGATATTTGGCCTTTTTACTTCCCTCGTACATTACATATTTGACCAACCTTGATTCAAGATGGCTATTGAAAACCTTTATTTTTCGGGAGGGTCTCAGGCCGACAAATTTAAGGGCCTCGAGATTGGATGTGATGAACCAAGCATCGGTTCCAGGGTAGTTTCGTTTCAAGGTGTCGCCTATCGAAGCGTAGAAATCTTCCATATCAAGATTCAAACGTTCGCCATACGGTGGATTGAAAACCATGTGCAACGGTCCTTCTGTAAATTTCTCCGTATCGAAAAAATTCTTGCGCTCAACGGTTATATAATCGGAAAGATTCGCATTTTCGATATTTTCCTTGGCCTTGCGAACCGCAGATGGAGCTTTGTCGTAACCGACAATTTTATATCTGAATTCACGTGCTTTTTTCAAACTACTTTCAACGATTTTGTCAAAAAGGGGTTCGTCAAAATCGTTCCATTTCTCAAAGGCAAATTCCTTGCGGTTGATGTTCGCGGGAATATTGCATGCAATCATCGCCGCTTCGGTGAGCAAGGTACCACTGCCGCACATAGGGTCCAAAAAATCACATTGGCCATCCCAACCGCTTAACAACAAAAGTCCGGCTGCCAATACCTCATTTATCGGGGCGATGTTGGTCGCTATGCGATAGCCTCGATGATGTAAAGACCTTCCTGAGCTATCCAAAGAAACATTACAATGATTTTTTTGAATATGGATGTTGATACGTACATCGGGAAACTTCACATCGACGTTCGGTCGTTTTCCTTGCGTATCCCTAAACTTGTCGACAATCGCATCCTTCACCTTTTGGGAAACATACAACGAATGCGAAAAGTTATCGGAATTAACGGTCGCATCTATCGAAAATGTTGTGTTGACAGAAAGGTAATCGATCCAATCAAAGGCATATATTTTTTTATAGAGTTCAGTTTCGCCATGAACCGAAAAAGAGTGGATCGGCTTGATTATCTTGATCGCGGTACGAAGGCAAAGATTGGCCTTGTACATAAAACCCGTATCGCCCTCGAAAGTAATACTACGAATACCTTCGACGACATTGCCAGCTCCTAAGTTACGAAGCTCCATTGCCAAGACTTCTTCAAAACCGAAGAGCGTCTTGGCCACCATTTTAAAATTATTGTTCATTAAGATAATTAAACGGGTGACAAAAATACAGTATTTTTGGCCCTCTCGAACGTTTTTGATAACCAAGGGCAAAAAGACTACAAAACCAATGACATATCTACTTCTTATACTTGCCGTACTGTTGAGTTTTGGTTTCGTTTATTTTGCAAGACCCAAAAGCAAAGAAAATTTCAAGCTATTATTGGCATTCAGCGGGGCATTCTTATTGGCCTTGACCCTATTTGAGCTCTTTCCGTCCGTTTATCATGAATCGAATTCGAAGATTATCGGGTTGTTTATAATGTTAGGCATTCTGCTACAGATAGTCCTGGAGTTCTTCTCGAAGGGTGCCGAACATGGTCACGTACATCTCGATAGTGAGAAATCGGATTTTCCTTGGTTATTGTTTTTCAGTCTTTCCTTGCATTCGCTATTGGAAGGTTTTCCGATTGGGGAGCATGGTACCATGCTCTATGGTATCCTTATCCACAAAATACCGATTTCAATTATCCTAAGCATATTCCTTTTGAACTCTAAGATTACGTTGCAGAATGCTCTGTTCTTTATTGTATTATTTGCCGCAATGACACCTTTGGGCAATTATTTTGCCACGAATTTTTCGTTTGTCATGGACTATCATACACAAGTTACAGCATTGGTAATCGGTGTATTTCTTCATATTTCAACGGTAATACTTTTTGAAAGTTCCGAAGGTCATACATTCAATCTCAGAAAGTTGATTGCAATCGTTCTGGGGATCGGTATTGCCTATTTACTTTGATTTATAGGAGGTTTCAAACCACATCGTAATAGATGAATAGCCAATGGCAAAGGGCACCGCCCAAAACAAAAAGGTGCCATATGAAATGATTATATTGAATACGCTGAAATGCATAAAAGAATATCCCCAACGTATAAAAAATACCCCCCAAGAACAATAGCCGAACACCCCAATAAGAGGTGTAATTCATAAGGTTGTCAAAATCGAGAACGATCAACCAGCCCATTGCCACATATAACAATAGCGATACAAACTCCAATTTCCCCGTATAGAAAAGCTTAAAAAATGTTCCTGCAATAGCAATTGACCACACAATGTAGAATATAGTCCATCCATTGCCGTAGTATAACGTAATCAAGGCGACCGGCGTGTACGTTCCGGCGATCAAGAAGTAAATGTTTATATGGTCGACTATTCGCAATACCCTCTTTGTACTGGGGTTTTTGGTGGCGTGATAGGCGCTGGACACGACGAACATGGTGATCAAAGTGAAGCTGTACACCAAAATACCAAAAGTCGCTAATTTGGTTTTCCCTGAATTTTGGGACAATAAGGCAAACATTCCGACTAAGGCAAATATTGCCCCTAAACCATGGGAGAGACTGTTCAATTTTTCCTCTCTTCCTTGCAGGAATTGTTTTTCGGGGCCTAGATTAGAACTCAAGGTTATTTATAGCGTTTGCCGTGCTTAATTACCATATCAACATCTTGAAGCAGGCTGATATAGCGTAGTACATCTCCGTCAACCGCTATGATATCGGCGTATTTACCAGGGGTAATCGTCCCAACTTTATCGGCAACACCCATCCAGAGAGCAGGCCAATAAGTTGCCCCCCTGATGGCGTACATAGGGTCGATACCAAATTCGTTGACCCAGACATCCAATTCGTTCCAAGTTGATTGGCTGTGGAATTTCATTGGAATTCCACTGTCCGTACCTATCATCAAAACAACGCCAGCGTCCAAAAGTTGTTTGATTTTTGTTTCCAATGTCGGCTTTCTGGAAGGTGTTAATTGAAAATATGGAAGTCTATCAGGATGCGCTATACTATTCTTTATGTCGGTAATAACACTATCGGGCAAACCAAGATGCCAGGAAGTATTGTCCAGTTTTTCACGATTATCACGCACATATTCATAATTATACAGCCCTTCAACAGTTGGACACCAAAATAGTGGACCCTGGCTCATATCTGCCGTGCGTTCCTTGATCATCCCAATTACATCGTCAGGATATCTTGGAGCCGAA
>JAUIDI010000005.1 GCA_030428705.1 Bacteroidia bacterium | reverse complement strand
AGAAAGGTGACAAGGGTGACCAAGGGGACGTAGGTCCGCAGGGAATCCAAGGTGAAAAAGGCGACAAGGGCGACCAAGGGGACGTAGGCCCGCAGGGAATCCAGGGCGAAAAAGGCGACAAGGGTGACCAAGGGGACGTAGGTCCGCAGGGGATCCAGGGTGAAAAGGGAGACCAGGGCGATCAAGGAATCCAGGGTATCCAAGGTGACAAGGGTGACCAAGGGGACGTAGGCCCGCAGGGAATCCAGGGAGAGAAAGGTGACAAGGGTGACCAAGGGGACGTAGGTCCACAGGGAATCCAAGGTGAAAAAGGCGACAAGGGTGACCAAGGGGACGTAGGCCCGCAGGGGATCCAGGGTGAAAAGGGAGACCAAGGCGATCAAGGAATCCAGGGTATCCAGGGTGAAAAAGGTGACAAGGGTGACCAAGGGGACGTAGGTCCGCAGGGAATCCAGGGCGAGAAAGGCGACAAGGGTGACCAAGGGGACGTAGGTCCACAGGGAATCCAGGGCGAAAAAGGCGACAAGGGTGACCAAGGGGACGTAGGTCCGCAGGGTATCCAGGGTGAAAAAGGTGACAAGGGTGACCAAGGGGACGTAGGTCCACAGGGAATCCAAGGTGAAAAGGGAGACAAGGGAGACCAGGGCGATCAAGGAATCCAGGGTATCCAGGGCGAAAAAGGCGACAAGGGTGACCAAGGGGACGTAGGTCCACAGGGAATCCAGGGAGAGAAAGGCGATAAGGGTGACCAAGGTGATCCCGCCACTGATGATCAAACGCTGAGTACGGATGGTACGCCCGGTGATATTTCGATTACGGGTGGAAACAATATCACGCTTGCCATAACCTCGACAGACGCCGATAATTCCATCAGTACGGGAACTGATGGGGGTGCCTACTACGAAAGTCCCATAAAGGCTTTTGGCAAAATTGCGTCCAATGGATCCGTTACCAAGGCTACGACCGGTGTAACAGCAACAAGAATCAGTACAGGCCGTTATAGGATAACATTGCCAGCAGGTTCCGTTTCTGATGCCAATTATATCATTCAACTTACACAACCGGGCCGAGGAGGTGCTGGAAACGATGATCCGGGCATTTCATATTCCAATCAGACTGCAACGAGTTTTGAAGTGATCATAGGTGACAACGACAATGGCGCTACCGATAGAAGTCGTTTTAATTCTGAATTTATGTTTACCATTTTAGATCTTTAGTATGGCCTCGAAAAAGAACTTTTTAAAAATCCTTATTATTCTGATAACAAGCCTGTCATATTCCCAAATTGACAGTGGCTTATTATTGGGGCTGACCCAGGCGACCACAGCGGAGATAAATGCCATTACGGGAATGGAAGAGGGACAAACATTATACAATACGGATACCAAAGAAATAATGGTATTTAATGGTTCCAATTGGATAACCTCATCGAACTCCAATTGGCTATTGAACGGAAATGTCTCCAGTGCGGGTTCATTCTTGGGAACCACCAACGATATCGGAATGGAAATAAGGTCCAACAACATTGGCGTGGTCCAATTCGGAAAGAGACAGACCTTGGGCCTGACCCAATCCTATCCCGATTATAACGATGGCAACCAATATCTTACCTACATAAAGGGAAATAATGGCCTTTCCGCATTGCAATTTCAGGCGGATGCGGCTTCATTTTACAAACCCATGTTCTATACCGATTCTAATGGAAACTTCAGATTAAAGGGAAGTGCCGCACAAACCGATTTTTTTGAAATAGGATCGAACGGAACATCAAATGCCGGTGAAGTAGAGTTGATAATCGGTGATGACGGTCTCGAACCGTTCATTTTCAAACGCTATGACTATAGGGATCAACTTTTGAAGGAGCTCCTTAGGATTCAAGGTAGTGCGGATGCACAAAACGCATTGCCACGGGTGGGCATAAATACAGGGCAATTGGCCAATTCCACATTACAGGTAAACGGGTCTATAGCCACCGCGATTACCACAACCAGTAGCAACATAACCTTGAACGAAACGCATCATACGGTCATTGTAAATTCGAATAGTACGATTACATTACCAGCGGCCAATACTTGTGAAGGCCGTATATATGTCATAAAGAATACGGTCGGTAATCCTTTAAACATAAGCAGTTATGTTACGGCATCAGGTAACAACAGTACGAACGTACCTTCAAATAGCACGATCGAGCTGCAAAGCAATGGCACAACATGGAATTCACTTTCCAATTCAAGTACGAACATCGTTTCATCCGATACCAACAACTCGATTTCAACGGGAAGTGATGGAGGTGCTTATCTAAAGATCAATCTAGGAGGCCGATGGACAAATTCCGACACAAGCACCAATCTTAACATAAACAATACCGTTGCCCCGATTTTTGGGACCCAGGATTATAAAGACGATGGAAACAACCTATACCAAGTAAGCGGCAATACCCTAATCGTTAAAGAGTCCGGTCGTTATGATATACGGGCAAACCTATCCCTTCTGGCAGTCGATTCCAATGGTTCTTCTGAACAGAGAACCAACGCAAACGCCAGAATCGCCATCAATGGTACAGCTATTGGGGCCATTGGGGCCACAGGATACATCAGATACGGTAGTGGTCACGATCATTCAAGTATTCATGTAAACGAAATATTACAATTGAATGCCAACGATGTCATATCCATAATTATGTTTAGGGAGGCGAATTCCGGTACGGTAAGATTCAGTGGGGCTGGAGAATCAAGTTTTATAATTAACAAATTAAGATAACGTCATGCGAACAAGAACAACTTTATTTCTTTTTTGCTTGGGTTATCTCGTTTCTGCTCAAGATGCAATACATAATTACGGGTCAATGCAACTTCATGAATCTGGAGCCGTTGGATTTCATACAGATTTAATAAACGATGGCAGCTTCGATCAGAACAAAGGCCTTATCGGTTTTTATGGGTACGATAGGTCACTGACCGTTTCAGGCGCCTTCTCCCCTGTCTTTTACGATACTGAGATTGTAGTCGACAATGGACTTTATCTCGATACGGGTATCGGGGTAATCAACAACGGCAATTTGATTACAGGAGACGTTGTAACCCCTAGAAACAATACGGATATATTTCCCAACTTTATAGACAATGCCTTTTACGTTGGGGAAAACGATGTATCCCTTGTCGATGGTTATGCAGCTATTACCAATAAATCGACATTTACGTTTCCGGTAGGAGACGATGAACGCCTAAGACCGTTGACCATTGCTTCCGATGTAATAAATCCTTTGGCAAAATGCGCTTATTTTTACGAAAGTCCGAATACGCCATCGACCTTTTCCAAAAGCTATCAAACCTCGACAAAAGACACCGAATTTCTGGCAATAAGCGAAAAGGAATTTTGGCATCTAGAAGGTGATGTACCCACCATGGTAACACTAACCTGGGATGATTGGAGCGATATCAACACTTTTGCCACCTACATAAGTGACATCAAAGTAGTCGGATGGAACAAAAAACAAAAGAAGTGGATAAACCTGGGCAATACCGATGTTCAAGGTGAAATGTCATATGGCTCGGTAACTTCCGAAGAATTTGTTCCGAACGAATATGAAATCATTACACTTGGCGGAAACGACGACAAATTGGAAGCATTTACCACCATTGAATTGGACAACTATTTTATGACGCCAAATGGAGATGGGCAAAACGATTTTCTTGTACTTGATGGAATCGAAAGTTCTCCGAACAATACGATTCAAATCTTTGACAGATATGGTGTATTGGTCTATTCCAAAAAGAATTATCAAAACGAATTCAATGGTATATCCAACCGAAATTCCGTTATTGGCAGGGAATCAGGCCTGGCCTCAGGAATCTACTTTTACATCATCACCTTGAACGATCTCAGGCAAAAACATCAGGGATACCTCTACATATCCTCAAAAGTGAAAAATTGATTGCTTCCAATCTATGTAGTCAAAAGGTATACTTCACTTACCAAAAATACAGCGAAATAGGTTTATTTCCTTAATTTTAGAATTTCTGACGAACCGTCGAAAATTGGCAACCTTTTTGATATTGTTGAAATAAAGTTTCCACAGGGTAAAAAACACACCTATGAAGAGAAGATCATTTATTAAGACCGGTGGTATTTCGTTGGTCGCGCTTGGCACGTTACCTACCATTTCTTTTTCGCAAACCCAAGGAGATGAATTTTCCGTATTGGAACTTATGGGAAAGGCGGATATCGATCTTTACGGAGAAGGTATAAATCTTCGAAAGCCTGCCCATGATGCCTTTTTGGAAATGAAAAAGGCCGCCTATAGCGATGGTATCGATATAAAAATCGTATCGAGTTATCGTGATTTTTATCGGCAGGAGGCCATTTGGGAGGGCAAATACCAACGTTATACCGAAGAGGATGGCATGAAACCGATCGATGCCATCGACAAAATAATAGAATATTCGACCATACCGGGGACAAGCAGACATCACTGGGGCACGGATATCGATATTATAGATGGGTACCGAAAAACGGAAGGCGATGTGCTCGTACCCGAAAAATTCGAAAGTGGAGGGCCTTTTGAAGATTTCAAAAAATGGATGGACGAAAACTCCAAAAAATTTGATTTTTATTTGGTCTATACGAACGACCCAAAGAGAAGGGGGTTCAAATATGAGCCATGGCACTATAGCTACGCACCGATCTCGATTCCGATGTTGACCGCATTTCGAAGTAAAAATATCCAAGCTTTGTTGGAGCGGGAAGATTTCATGGGCATCGAACATTTTACCAATGGATTTGTCAAATCGTATATCCGCGATAATATTTTAGATATTAATACGGAACTATTATAACTGTTTTGTATCTTGAGATGCACTAGGAACACTAACACAAATGAGAAGAAGTAGCTGGAAAATCCGAATTCTGATCGGGTTGGCCATTGTGGCCTTTGCTTTTATCAAACGTTGCAATAGCAAAGAAACCAACGAGTATACCGGTCGTGTACAGACCATAAACATGACCGCCGAGCAAGAAATTGCGATAGGCCTTCAAAGTGCACCGGAAATGGCCCAACAGCACGGTGGCCTCTACCCTGATGAACGCCTGCAGACTTTTGTTGATGCAGTGGGCAACAAACTGGTCAACAATAGTATGGCCCGGGAAACCCCTTACCAATACGACTTTCACTTGTTGGCCGATGAGCAGACGATTAATGCCTTTGCGTTGCCCGGAGGTCAGATATTCATTACCTACGCCCTGTTTTCACAACTTAACGAAGCACAGCTTGCAGGGGTTTTGGGCCATGAAATTGGCCATGTTATCGGTAGGCATTCAGCGGAACGAATTGCCGAAAGCGATTTTTGGAGGACCTTGACCATGGGTGCATCGGTAGGTGGCGATATGGGTGGTCTGGTGAGCGGCATTGGTCAGAATACCCTGCTGAAAAATGGCAGGGGCGATGAACTTGAAAGTGATGATTTGGGCGTATTGTTTATGATCCGTTCGGGTTATGATCCGAGGGAAATGATAAAAGTAATGGAAATCCTTAAAGCCGCCAGCGGGCCCAATCGTGTTCCGGAATTCCAAAGTACACATCCCGATCCGGAAAATCGCATTGAAAAGATAAAGGAGGCTATTGCAAAATATGGAGGCTGAGCCGGTCATTAAACAATAAATAACGCACGTCGATACTATTGACCCTTTTATCGCTGAAACTGTCTATTTCCTGTTAAAATAAGGCCTTAAATCTTATTCTTTGCCAATTTTGGCTATATTTGGTGTTCCCCGATCTTTATCGCCTCAAATTTAACCCTTGTAGCTTTGATTTAAATAATACGTGCTGAACTTGTTCGGTATTTAAACGAAACTATATGGGAACACTTTTACACTTTAAGAACATTTACACGCAAGCCTTTGAGAATTGTAAGCCTGATATTGTCGTGATGATATTGAAAGTTTATTCTGTTTTTTGTGTATTGATGTTATCTATGGCCGTCTATGCTTTTATGTACAGGGCGTTCACAGGATTCGACTTTTAATTGAAATTTTTGCGCTCTTTTACTTGAACACTATTTAGAGTAGTTAAATTAAAAGTTAAAAACCCGTTCTGAAAAGATTTTGTCAGAACGGGTTTTCTTATGCTTATAGATTCAAAAGATTACATGGCCGCTTCAATTACTTCAAGAGCATCTTGGGCATTTGAAAGTTCGGCATATTTTTTAATCGTATACCCTTTATCACTACGTATACTTAAATCCGCCCCATTGGCTATTAACAATTTCAATATTTCGGCCTTGTTGTAGCGTGCCGCAAAAATAGCCGGGGTCATACCTAAGGATTTTTTGTTGACATCCTCGCCCAAAGCGATCATACGCCTGACTGTTTCGATATCCCCTTTCATAATTGCCTTGCAAAATGAATTCAGTTCCAACAGACTTGAAACCGTAACTTGTTCAAAAAAATTGTGATTTGGTTTTTGGTCGGCTTTGGCGACCGCGATTACCAATAGGCAAGCCGTGGCAATCGATAAGATTGTTTTTTTCATGATGAACGATTTAGCCCTGTCAAGAGACAGGTTGATTGATGAATAAATTTTGATTATTTAAATATAAACTTCTTCTATACCACTTTGTTCCACCATTAACAGTTAAATAACTAAAATTTAACAGAGTTGCACGTTTCCTCGTTAAATAATTAACAATTTATCTTCTACCATCCCAAATAGCATTGCAAAACCTAGTTTTACTATCTAAATCAGCTTATTTTTGGCGTCTCAACACATGTGAAAATGAACAAAAAAGTTATTTTAATGATTTTGGATGGATGGGGAAAATCACCGGATCCAAAAGTCTCCGCAATCGATCAGGCCGATACACCGTTTATAGATTCACTTTATAAGAACTATGCCAACGCAAATTTATTGACCGACGGTATGAACGTAGGCCTTCCCGATGGCCAAATGGGCAATAGTGAAGTAGGGCATATGAACTTGGGAGCGGGCCGAATCGTCTATCAAGATTTGGCAAAGATAAATTTGGCCGTCAAGGAAGGCACTCTAAAAAACGAAAAGACATTGCAGGAAGCCTTCAAGTATGCCAAGAAAAATAACAAATCGGTTCATTTTTTAGGCCTCCTGAGCAATGGGGGCGTGCATAGTCATATCGATCATCTAAAGGGACTCATTTCGGCAGGTACTAATTTCGGACTGGATAATATGTTTGTACATGCCTTTACCGACGGTCGTGATGTGGACCCTAAAAGTGGGAAAGGGTTTTTGGAAGACCTTAGTTTATTCTGTTCCGACAAAAATGCTAAGGTCGCATCGGTGATCGGTCGTTACTACGCCATGGACCGTGATAAAAGATGGGAACGTATAAAGCTTGCTTATGACCTAATGGTCAACGGGAAGGGGGAAAAATCAACCAATATTTCCCAAAGCATGCAACAGAGTTATGACAATGGCATTACCGACGAGTTTATAAAACCGATAGTACTGACCGATTCCAATGGTCAGGCACTTTCAAAAATCGAAGAAGATGATGTCGTTATCTTTTTTAATTTCCGAACAGATCGCGGCAGGGAGTTAACCCAAGTGCTCAGCCAAATTGATATGCACGAGCTCAATATGCACAAATTGAACCTCTATTTTGTGACATTGACCAATTACGACGATTCTTTTGAAAAAGTCCATGTAGTGTACGACAAAGAAAATATAAAGGAGACCTTAGGGGAGGTTTTGGAAAAATCCGGAAAAAAACAGATACGTATCGCCGAGACCGAAAAATATCCACACGTCACCTTTTTCTTCAATGGCGGAAGGGAAACGCCATTCGAAGGCGAACAACGTATTCTTTGTCCTTCACCTAAAGTTGCTACCTATGACCTCAAACCTGAAATGAGTGCTTATGAGATTCGGGATGCTATCATTCCCGAACTTGAAAAACAAGAGGTCGATTTTGTTTGCTTGAATTTTGCCAATCCTGATATGGTAGGCCATACGGGAGATATGCAAGCGGCGATCAAAGCCTGCGAAACGGTCGATAGTTGTGCAAAATCGGTAATTACAACAGCCATCAAAAATGACTATTCTACCATTGTCATTGCCGATCATGGCAATTGCGATACCATGATAAACCCAGATGGAAGTCCTAATACGGCCCATACTACGAATCCAGTTCCCTCGATTTTGGTCGACGAAGACATCAAGGAAATAAAAGATGGTGTTTTGGGTGATATCGCACCGACCATCCTCCATTTGATGGGAATAGATCAGCCGACGGAAATGACCCGTAAATCGCTAATTGAGATTACTTAGACCTTCAAGTACATTTTAACGGAAAATGTGATCCATACATCGGGTTATACTCGTAAATAACAATATTCCCCCTTATATTAAGAGACTGTCTTGAAATAAGAGCCGGTCCTTAAAAATTAAGGAGTATAGATTGTTTTTCCCATCGGTCGATGGGTGTGGGGCACAAGGCGTATTTGCGCAGGAGTGGGTTTCAAGCAATTATTTTATTTCAAAACAGTTTCTTAGAATTCCCCCTTCATACAACTATTTAGATATACGTTTGATATGCGTTATGGGGAGTTGTGCTTTACACCTTTGAAGGGATTTTTATTAATCCTGTTTATCGGTTGCTATAACTTCATATATTCCCAAGAATTTACAGGAGACTGGAATGGTGTTGGCGATACCTGGACGGCCTCGGCCTGTGGGCTTGATATTACGACCTCTGTTTCAAACGAACAAAATGGCGGATTCGTCAGTTTTTCTACGGATGATATCGGATGTAACACGGCAGGTACATTTTCTTCCAATGCGGTTGTTGGCTTGCCGGCCCTTGAGCCCCTATTGAATTATGGCTCTGCTGGGGGATCAGCTGTGATTACCTTTACGTTCGGTCAACCAGTTACAGATCCTGTATTGCACATAGACAGGTTAGGTGGGGGAACGAACGTTCATTCCACATCGGCGCAACTTATTTTGACGACACCGGGAATAAACCTGCAACGATTATCAGGAAACGATGCGCATTTTGAGGTTAACGGAACCCAAATTACCCGTACACCCAATCAAAATTGGGTTGGAACCCCTTTCGGAGAATGCGGGCCACCGACCCAGGGAAGCTCGGCCGGTTCAATACGCTTGGTAGGTACTTTTACCAATGTTTCCTTTAGATTTGAACAAAATGGGACGGGTAATGTATCCGATGCTATTGAAGTTGTTTGGGAACTGAACTGCCCTCCTCCTTCATTACCCGATTTTGACAATGACGGTATTCCCGATCAAGATGACCTTGATGATGACAACGACGGTATTCTTGACACTGTTGAACAAAATGGTATCCCCACTCTAGATACTGATAGCGATGGTTTGATAGACTCCTTTGATTTGGATAGTGATGGAGATGGCTGTAATGATGTAATCGAGGCAGGATTTGAGGATCAAGATGCAAATGGTTCGTTGGGCACCGCTCCGGACGATGTAGATGCCAACGGACTTATAATCAATGCGGTCGATGGCTATACGACCCCGAACGACCTTGATTCAAATGCAGTTTTTGATTTTCAGGAGGTATCCGTCATTGTATTTCTTCAAGACCCATTAGATTCTACGGTCTGCGCCAATGAAGACGCGAGCTTTCAGGTTATCGTAGAAAATTCAAACTCGATGACGTGGGAAATGAGTTTAGATAACGGTAATACTTGGGTCGACGTTCCCGGAAATAGCACATATAATGGTGAGCATACTGAAACACTTTCCATTTCCAATGCTTTGCTTGGTGATGATGGAACCCTATTTCGGGTCAGGGCCGATGTTTTGGGTTCGGTCTGCGACCCTGTAGTATATTCCCAAACGGCGCAATTGAACGTTTTTGATGCTCCAAATTCAGGTGAGGACGTAACACTCGAATTATGTCCGAATGATAATCCTATTGATTTGTTGAATGAATTGGGAGGCAATGCCGATCCAGGGGGATCATGGAGTCCGTTATTGAATTCCGGAACGAACACTTTTGATCCATCCATCGATCTTTCCGGTACCTATACCTACACTATCGGTAGTGGCTCGTGCCAATCAGCATCTACGGTACAGATTTCCATTGGCCAAGAACCTGTAATCGATACGGTGGATTTCACAAATACAAATAACAACAACCAGATTGTTATTTCGGTTGTCGATCCCGGGGATTTTGAATATTCGATCGACGGAGAAAACTTTCAAGAAAGCAACACCTTTCAGAATTTGGAATCAGGTCAATATACTGTTTATGTTCGAGACGGCATGGGCTGTAGTACGGTTACGGAAACAGTCGAAATAGTCGGCGTAATCGACTACCCCAGATTCTTCACGCCCAATCAGGACGGCGTTAACGATGGTTGGCAGATTGAACAAAAAGATATACCGGATACCAGAACCTATATTTATGACCGCTACGGCAAATTGCTTAAAGTACTGGTAGGGGAAGATGAACACTGGGATGGCACTTACCAAAACAAAAGAATGCCTTCCACCGATTATTGGTTCAAGGTAATAGCCAATAATGAAATTTTGCTGAAAGGACATTTTTCCCTGAAGCGATAGCTAAGGTACTACTCGATCGGCAATTCGAATTAAGGCCGCTACCCAAGGGCAAAATCTTAGTTTTTCAAACCAAAAACTAATCGGATTGATTACCTTTACGGGCTTATGGTAAAATTGAAGACCCCTGAAGAAATCGAATTGATGCGCGAAAGTGCATTGGTGGTTTCCAGGACATTGGGAATGCTGGCCTCCGAGATCAAACCAGGTGTCAATTCGCTATACTTGGACAAATTGGCCGAGGAATTTATCCGTGAACAAGGTGCCGAACCTGGATTTTTGGGTATGTACGACTTTCCCAATACATTGAATATGAGTCCGAATGCGCAAGTTGTACATGGCATTCCGAACAGTGAACCTTTGAAAGACGGTGATATCATTTCAGTTGATTGTGGATCGTTAAAAAATGGGTACTATGGCGATCACGCCTATACCTTTGAAGTCGGAGAAGTGGAACCGGAAACGAAAAAATTGTTGCAGGTCACCAAAGCATCGCTTTATTTGGGAATACGTGAATTCAAGATCGGTAACCGTGTGGGCGATGTGGCCTATGCCATTCAAAACTATTGTGAGGGCCATGGCTACGGAGTGGTCCGTGAACTTGTCGGACATGGGCTGGGCACAAAACTCCATGAAGGCCCTGAAATGCCCAATTATGGTAAACGGGGAAGGGGGAAAAAGTTCGCTGAAGGCATGGTCGTCGCCATCGAGCCTATGATCAATATGGGGACCAGAAACATCAAGCAATTGAAAGACGGTTGGACCATACTTACTGCCGACGGCAAACCTAGTGCCCATTTTGAACATAATGTGGCAATTGTCAACGGAAAGCCCGAATTGCTGTCCACCTATCAATATATTTACGAGGCCTTGGGTATTGAAAGTGATGAAGAAAATGAATTTCGGCAGAAGCAATTGAAGTTCTAGCTTTTCGGCATGAAGAAAATCTTCAAAAGTATTCTGAATACCGTTCCAAGGCCCATTCTCATTAAATTGAGCTACTATGCCCGCCCGATATTGGCTTGGCTCTACAAGGGCTCTAATTACATTGATCCTATCGATGGCAAAAAATTCAAGAGCTTTCTGCCTTACGGGTATGAAAAACCCAGGGAAAATGTACTCTCACCCTCTACCCTTTCGCTCGAACGACATCGTCTGCTATGGTTGTATTTAAAAAATGAGACGAGTCTTTTTACCGCCACGCTCAAAGTATTGCATTTTGCCCCCGAACAGGCTTTTTATAAACGTTTTCGAAAATTAAAAAACCTTGAATATATAACGACCGACCTCTTTTCTCCCTTGGCAGACGTAAAAGCGGATATTTGCAACCTGCCTTTCGAAGATAACTCGTTCGATGTCGTGCTATGCAATCATGTATTGGAACATATACCCGAAGATACCAAGGCCATGCACGAATTGTATCGCGTAATGAAGCCTAATGGCTGGGGCATATTTCAAATTCCGCAAGATTTGAAACGAGCGGTTACCTTTGAGGATGATTCGATTACGGATAAAAAAGAACGGACCAAAATCTTTGGACAATACGATCATGTGCGTATCTACGGACTGGATTATTTTGACAAATTGCGAAGTATAGGCTTCGAGGTCGAAGGAGTCGATTATACCGCATCGTTCACGATTGAAGAAATCGAAAAATATCGTTTGGCAAAGGGAGAGATTATTCCACTCGTTAGAAAATAGCGGTACTATTCCACTACCAAATCCTCGAAACCTTCCGTCATAAATTCTTGGGTTTTCCCGTTTTCGTCGATATAGATGATATATCCTTCCAGTTCCCTTAATTGACTGAGCAGTTTAAACGAATCGTCAAGATCCATTGCCATAAAAGCCGTGGCATAGGCATCGGCCTTCGCACAAGTATTGGCAAGTACCGTAGCCGCCAAGGTATTGCCGTTTTTAGTGAAGCCCGTTTTTGGGTCTATGGTATGTACATACCTTTTTCCCGTCTCTTCATCGATCCTGAATTTGCGGTAATTACCAGAAGAGGCCAAGGCCCTGTCTTTTAAATAAATCAGTTTTTTCAACTCTCGCGTAACCCCCATTTCAGGATCGTCAATACCCACGACCCATGGCTTATCCTTGATGACATTTTCCCCTTTGGCTACCAGCTCACCGCCTACTTCCAATAGGTAATTTTGAACCCCCTTGGCATCCATCATACGGGCGAGGCGATCAATGGCATACCCCTTTGCTATGGCATTAAAGTCAAAATAAATATTGGGGGTCTCTTTTTCAACGGTCCCATTATCGGTAATACAGACTTTGTCAAAACCGACATATTCCAAAAGACTATCCACCCTGGTACTGTCCATTGCTATTTCTTCCTCCGGCCCAAAACCCCATGCATTGACTAAAGTGCCCACGGTAGGGTCAAAATAGCCATTGGTTTTCCGGTAAACGTCTTTTGAAAGTACGAACACGTCATCGAACATGGCATCTATGACCAAGGTCGAATCGCCCTTGTTAATCCTTGAAATATCGGAATCGGAAATATAAGTGGACAATGACTTATTAATAGCCATAAAAACAGAATCGATTTCCATCTTAAAATCCATTTCCTTATATGAAATATAAATCAAGCGATACGACGTTCCTAAAGCGGCACCTTCGCTTACATTCTCTACAGGACCGTTATTGAAACTACATCCCATTATGCCTAGTGAAAGAAAAAACGCCAAGAATCTATTCATAATCCTTAATTTCTATAAGTCCTTCATAATCTACTATATATGCCTCATTTAGATACACCGGCAGCGTTTGGTCATTGGCATTCGAGAGGCCCACACCTGCATAATACACCTTTGCCTCATGCTTTTCAGCATGTTCTTTCATTTTTACCATCAAATTTTCATCGTAGTTTTTAGGATCCTCGGGAAAGGACACATTCCTGACCACTATAAAATGAAGTTGTTTTTCTTTGAGACAAACGAATTGCGGATTTTTTTTAGGCTTGCTGTTTACGCCCATAAATTCGTACCCGTCTTCCTCTAATCGCCTGCCGACGATATTCATGGCGAGATTATGTAATTCTTGTTGGGTCAGGGGTTTTCCCATCTGATAAACTTAATCCGAAAAAAGCCGACGCTAAAAACATCGGCATTTGTTATTTATGTAGTGGCAAACTAAATCAGGTCCACCATAATTTTATAGTAAAATCACTATCTATCCTCCAAAATCATCGAAACGTATGTTTTCATCGGGTATACCAAAATCTTCGCCCATTTTTTGAACCGCCTTGTTCATCAATGGAGGACCGCAGAAATAAAGCTCGATATCTTCTGGTGCCTCATGGTGGTTGAGGTAATTGTCGATAACACAATTGTGGATAAAGCCGACAAAACCATCGCCTGGGGCATCGATATTTTCTTTTACTTTCCAATTATCTTCTGGTAACGGTTCCGACAACGCCAAATAGAATTTGAAATTGGGGAAATCTTTTTCCAGTTGATAAAAATGATCCAAATAGAACAATTCCCTTTTTGAACGCCCACCGTACCAATAAGTAACCTTTCGATTTGTTTTCAATGTTTTGAAAAGATGGTACAAGTGCGAGCGCATCGGTGCCATACCGGCGCCCCCGCCTACGTATAACATTTCGGCTTCCGACTCATTTATAAAGAATTCTCCATAAGGACCGGATATCACGACTTTGTCGCCCGGCTTTTGGGCAAAAATATAGGAAGACGCTATACCCGGGTTTACATCCATCCATCCATTTTTTGCACGATCCCATGGCGGTGTCGCGATACGGACGTTGAGCATAATTTCCCTTCCTTCGGCAGGATAAGAAGCCATAGAATAGGCGCGCTCCACCGTTTCCGGGTTTTTCATGACCAACGGCCACAGGTTGAACTTGTCCCACTCGGTCTTAAACTTATCCGGGGTCTCATGTTCTTCAGGATGAGCGGTAATATCAATATCGGAATATTTAATCTCACAGGGTGGAATTTCTATTTGGATATATCCACCGGCCTTATACCCCATATCTTCAGGTATTTCAACCACAAATTCCTTTATGAACGAGGCAACGTTATAATTTCGGACAACGGTGGCTTCCCATTTCTTGATTCCGAATACTTCTTCGGGAATGGTTATCTCCATATCTTGCTTTACCTTGACCTGGCAGGCTAATCGGGCACCATGATCCAATTCCTTTTTCGAGAAATGGGGTGTTTCGGTAGGCAATGCCTCTCCCCCGCCGGAAAGTACATGACATTCGCATTGAATACACGTACCGCCTCCGCCACAGGCCGAGGGCAAGAAAATTTTCTGATTGCCAAGGGTGGTCAACAACGAACTACCGGATCCTACCTCAACCTTCTTTTCACCATTAATGGTTATGGTTACCGGTCCGGAAGGGGACAACTTTTCTTTGGTGAACAACAATAAGGCCACCAACAACATCAGCAATGTCAAAAATGCTATAACGGTAATCAGAATGGTACCTCCCGTAGTTGTAGCTAGGATCATATTTATTCTTTTATGGCGTCGTTATAGGAAATCTCCTTTTCATTGATTTCCTTCTTCAATTCTTTTTCTTTTTCGATTTTCTCTACGGTAGTATCATCTACGGGAGCATCCGCAGCCTCGTCACCACCGGTCAACATACCACCAAAACTCTGGAATCCGATTCCCATCAATCCTGTAATTATAAAGGTGATTCCCAAGCCACGCAACGGAGCAGGCACATTCGAATAACGGATTTTCTCACGAATCGCGGCTATAGCCAAAATTGCCAAGAACCAACCGATACCCGAACTGATTCCATAGTTAAATGCCAATCCCAAAGTTTCTATTTGTCGTGCCTGCATGAACAAAGAACCTCCTAAAATAGCGCAGTTCACAGCTATTAATGGCAAAAAGATGCCTAAACTATTATATAATGAAGGTGAAAACTTTTCCACTACGATCTCCACCAATTGTACCATGGTGGCAATGGTGGCGATAAAAAGTATGAACGACAAAAAGCTCAGGTCATAATCAGCATATTCAGGGCCCAACCAGGCCAAGGCACCGTCTTGCAACAAATACCTGTCGAGCAACCAGTTCAAGGGAACCGTAACCCCGAGTACGAAAATAACGGCAGCGCCCAAACCTACGGCCGTAGCTACTTTCTTTGATACGGCCAAATAAGAACACATTCCCAAGAATACGGCGAATACCATATTGTCTATGAAAATGGATTTGAAAAACAATTCTATATGTTCCAACATAATGGTTAACTAAAATTCTTACTTAATTTTCTTCGACGAGGTCCGGATTTCTCGAACGCTGTACCCAAATAATTATACCTACTACTATTAAGGCGGCCGGAGGAATAATCATAAACCCGTTGTTTTCATACCCTGTTGAATACAAACCGGTCTTCGCAATAGGGTCTCCCAAAACGGGATAGCCGAACAACGTGCCGGACCCCAACAGCTCCCTAAAGAAACCGACGATTACAAGTATTACACCATATCCCAAGGCATTACCAATACCATCTAAAAATGACCTCCAAGGACCATTACCCAGGGCAAAGGCTTCGAAACGCCCCATAATAATACAGTTCGTAATAATCAGGCCGACAAAAACTGCCAAGGTTTTGCTCAATTCATAGGCAAATGCCTTGAGTACTTGGTCGACTATGATTACCAAAGTGGCCACTACAATCAATTGAACGATGATCCGAATTTTCGAAGGAATGATATTGCGCATCAACGAAATGACCACATTGCCCAAACCAAGTACAAAAATTACAGCAAGAGCCATAACGACCGAAGCTTTAAGTTCGGCAGTAATCGCCAAGGCAGAACAGATACCCAAAACCTGAATGGTTATGGGATTATTATCGGCCAATGGATCCAATATAAGATTGGAATCTTTTTTTGAAAGTAGTGCCATATTATTGCTTTCTTATGGTTTCTAGATAGTCTTTGTACAAATTGACCGTTTCTTTGATCATCGCAGATACACCGTTCCCGGTTATGGTGGCTCCGGCCAATGCATCTATCTCATTATCATCTTTGATCTTGTTCAATGGGTCGTTGTTACCTTTGATAATGGAAATACCGGAGAACTGCGAACCCTTCAAAATGGTCTCTCCCGAAAAATCGTCCATAAAATAGCGTTGCTTTATGTTAGCCCCCAATCCGGGCGTTTCTCCCTTATGGTCAAAATAAACTCCTTGTACTACCATTTTATCGTCGAGCGCAATGAAACCCCAAATAGCATCCCATAGCCCTTTGCCATACATCGGAATGATATAAAACTTCTTGCCGTCTTTTTCCCCTATAAAAAGCGGTAATTCAGGAGTCTCACCTTTTTTGGCCAAAGCCAATTGTTTTTTCATATCAATGAGATACGCCTCGTCATTGTTAAGAATTTCATTTCCTTTTATGACCAGTTGCTCTTTGATGTATTTATGGAACTCACCTTCTACTTTATCCGTCGGAATAAAGTTTACGCTTCCCTCATCCTCATTTTCATTCACACCCATGGCATATAGGATGTTCTGCTGTTTTTCGAAACGTTCGTTCTCTTTTATCGCGGGTTTCAGAGCCGAGGCCAAATAGGCCAATATCGTACCTACCACGATAACCATTATCGCCGCGAATAGAACGGTGTACGTATTTTTTTCAGTATTGATCGCCATAGTTAAACGGTTTCTGCTTTAAGTTCTTTTGCCTCTTGATCGGAGTCCCTTGGCAAGACAACGGCATTTTTCAAGCGCTTCATCCTTCTTTTGATATTGCCCCTTACCACATAATGATCGATGGTCGGTGCAAAAACGTTCATCAAGAGAATTGCCAAGAAAACACCCTCAGGGTACGCGGGGTTGAATACCCGGATCATTACCGACATAAATCCGATAAGGAAGCCATAGATCCATTTCCCGCGATTGGTCTGCGCCCCGGTTACCGGATCGGTCGCCATGTATACGATACCAAAGGCCAAGCCGCCAACCAATAAATGTTTCCAAAATTCATAGCTCATCAGGCCATAAAACTTGCTGGTTTCAGTTATCCAGCCCATTTCTACGATTTGATTGAAAATCAGTCCCATGAGCAGTGAACCAAGCACCGCACTAAGCATTATGCGCCAGCTTGCTATTTTCGAAAATATCAAGAACAAGCCTCCCAATAGAATCAGAAAGGTCGGTGTTTCGCCTACGGAACCTGGTATAAAGCCCCAAAAAGCATCCCAAGTGGAATAGGACATTTCGGCACCTTTGTTCTGCGCCAAAAACCCAAGAATGGTCTCTCCGGATATAGCATCGACGTTAGAGGCACCGGCAGCAATCTGCTCTGCCCGCTCGCGTGCACCGTGCACCCAGACCTTGTCGCCACTCATCCATGTAGGATAGGCAAAGAAAAGAAACGCACGGATGGTCAAAGCGGGATTTAAAATATTCATTCCAGTACCCCCGAAAACCTCTTTGCCAATGACCACACCGAACACGACGGCTACGGCCAACATCCAAAGTGGCGTATCGATAGGAACGATAAGCGGAACGAGCATACCCGTAACCAAATAGCCTTCTTCAACTTCATGCCCTTTGATTACCGCAAAGATGAATTCCACCAAAAGTCCGACGCCATACGAAACGATCAACAAGGGAAGTACCTTGATGACCCCGATCCAAAAATTATCCCAGGTCAAAAAATGTTGCGTTACGGAAAAATCCTGTGGAAAACCATTTATAGCGGAATAGTGTTGATATCCTGCATTGAACATAGAAAAAATCAGTACGGGAACAAGTGCCATGATGACCGTATTCATGGTTCGCTTCAAGTCATCGGCTGCACGAACATGGGCACCATTGTGGGTTGTTTCGTCAGGCGAAAACAAAAAAGTATGGAGCGCATTGAACGCCGGTGCCATTTTTTTGCCACGGTACCGATGTTTCAGTATATGCAATCTTTTCTTAAACGTCAGTCTTTTGTCGCTCATATCATCCTATTTCTTTGTACAATAGATCCAATCCTTCACGAATGATCTTTTGGTGCGGTTGCTTCGATACACAGACGAATTCGGTCAATGCAAAATCCTCCGGAGCCACTTCATAAAGACCTAATTGCTCCATCTCGTCCAAATCCTTCACCATACAGGCTTTCAGTAATTGCATTGGATAAATATCCATCGGAAAGACCTTTTCATACATCCCGGTAACCACGAATGCCCTGTGTTCACCGTTTGTATTCGTGGTAAGGTCGTATTTTTTATTGGGCTGCAACCAAGAAAAGGTCAAGGCCCTGGTAGCCGATATTTTGTTGAAAACGGGTTTGTTCCATCCGAAGAGCTCGTAATCGTCACCTTCGGGTATACAGCTTACCGTATTATTATAATAGCCGAGGTATCCGTCTTGTTTCGATTTCCTACCTGTAAGTACATCGCCGTTTATGACTCTAAAATTTTCATTGTTCACCCCGCTTGCATAAAGGAAGGTCGAGATTTCGGTTCCTATTTTGGTAGTATAATAACGGGGTTGTTTTACCGAAGACCCGACCAAAGCTACGATACGCTCGGCATTGAATTTTCCGGTCAACAACTGCTCACCGATAATGACCAGATCTTGGGCATTGACAGTCCACACTATCTCGCCCTTGTTTATGGGATCTATTTTATTAATTTGGGTACCGACCAATCCAGAAGGATGCGGCCCTGAAACCCTGTGCAATTCTATACCGCTCAATTGGGCGAAGGGAGACGATGACGACTTACCTATGGATACGTGTACCTTGCCCGGTGTCATTTTTGACAGCGCATTGATCGCGGCCTGCAACTCTTTTTCCTTTCCCTTCAAGACATAATCAAGGTCGGCCGTCAATGGGGCCGTGTTGATTCCCGAAATGAAAATCGCTTTGGGCGTAGTATCGGGATCGGCAATGATATCGTAAGGTCGTTGTTTTATAAAAGGCCAGCATCCGCCCTTTAACAAAAAAGTCTTTATGTCGAGTGGCGAAGCCTTTTCAAGATCCAATATGGAATGCCCTACGGTCTCCTGACTTTTATCCGCCAAAATTTTGAGGGTCAGGATACGTCTTCTTGCACCTCTTTCGATTTCGACCAACTCTCCGCTGACGGGCGAGACGAACAGCATATCTTCCCTGTTCTTATTGTAAAAAAGTGCTTCGCCTGCCTTGACTTCGGCACCTTCCTTGACCAACATTTTAGGGGTAATTCCGTGAAAATCTTCAAGATTCAGGGCGTAAACATTGCTTAAAACGGCTTTAGAAGTAGTTTGCTCAGCAGCACCGACAAGGTTGATGTTCAAGCCTTTTTTGATCCGGATGTCTTTGGACATATTCTAGTAGACCTTAGGTTATCAAAATTTGGGGCAAAAATAGCATATAAAAGAAAGTTTTCATAATTATTGCCCATAAATTTGGGCAGTACAACGATGTTAATTTGTTCGGTATGCTTTTTGTTTACCTTTGCCCCAAATTAGCTGTTAAATGCGTCTATTTCTTAGCAAGGTTTTATTTCTTCTCTTTGTTCAAACACTTTTTGCACAAGTACAAGAAGAGGTAAATCCACCGGAAAATATCAAATCGGTTATCTTCAAAGGACCGACGGACGACCAATTCCCTGTAGTACAGCTTGGTGACCCCATTTATTTGGAATTCGATGATATAACGGCCAACGAAAGTGACTATTATTATAAAATCGTTCATTGCGATTATGACTGGACGCCCTCTAGTCTTCTGAAATCGCAATATCTAAATGGGGTAGACAACCAACGCATTGTCGATTACGGCAACAGTTACAACACATTGCAGCCCTATTCGAACTATAGGCTCACTATACCCAACAACAATGTAGGATTAAGGGTTACCGGCAACTATATCTTGGAAATTTATGACGATAGCTATGATTTACAGTTCAGCCGAAGGTTCGTTGTTTTCTCGGATGCCGTGAAAGTGGCCGCCACGGTCAAACGTTCTCGCGATTTTGACTTTTTGAACGAAAAGCAGGTTGTACAGTTCAGCATCAATGCGGGCAGTTTTCGCTTGGTAAACCCTAAAAAGGAAGTTAAGGTCGCTATCTTACAAAACTATTATTGGCCTACGGCCCTTTATAATATTCCACCACAATATACGCTGGGTTCAGAATTGGTCTATAAATACGATCAAGAAACCAGTTTTTTTGGGGGCAACGAATTCTATAACTTCGATACCAAAGACCTTCGCGCCCCGACTTCGGCCATTTCGCACATTGAATTGACGGATATTTACAACCACTATCTTTTTTCCGATCGTTTTCGTTTTGACAGACCCTATACGTACTACCCCGATATCAATGGCGATTTCGTTATTCGCACGTTGCAAGGTGATGATATATCGCGCGAAGCAGAATATACCAATGTACATTTCAGTCTTCCCTATGCAGAGCAATTGGGTCTTGATGATGTTTTTATTTTTGGAAAGTTCAACAATTATGGACTGACCGACGAAAACAAGATGACCTATAACGAAGATAACGGTATGATGGAAGCGACCCTCAAAATGAAACAGGGTTTTTACAACTATAAGTATGTTGTTAAACGCGATAATGGCGTTATCGACCTGAATACGGTGTCGGGCAATTTCCATTTTACCGAGAACAACTACCTTATATTGGTCTACTATCGCAATTTCGGAGACCTTTACGATAGTATCATCGGGGTCGGCTCCACCAATTCAAGAAATATCAGCAATTAGCGTATATTTAGTTATTCCTAATAGTGCGGATGAATGAGCGAGAAGAGACCGACCACAAGTTCTGCCGGAAGGTACAAATTACAATATCGGGGAACCGAATGTACCAACTGTGGCCACCCCTTGGACATGAGCGACAAGTACTGCCCTAATTGCTCGCAGGCCAATAGTACTAAAAAATTGACCCTAAAGGATTTTTTCGATGAGTTCTTTTCCTCACTTATTTCATACGACTCGAAATTGTTGAACACACTCTCGGCCATGGTTTTGCGACCGGGAAAAATTACCAAAGATTATATTAATGGCAAAAGGGTGCGTTATACCAATCCGTTTCGGTTTCTATTGAGCCTTTCCATAGTATATTTTTTAATGCTCAATATCGGTGGCGACTTTACGGCATTTGACCGTTTTGCCGCCGATAATGAAACGGGAGACCTTAAAATGGAAGAAGGTATTCTAAACCTAACGATGAAAAACCAGGATGTCGGTCAGGAAATCGCTACTACTCTGGATTCTATCCCGGAATTGGATGAAATCACCGAACAGATCAAAAGAAAAGATTCTTTGATGCTTGCCGAACCAAAGGCACATTACGATAGCCTTGCACAAAAAGGGTTGATAGAACGGTTTTTTGATAAAAGAGAGCTTTTCGGCACGTTGATAGACAAAAAAGGAATAACAAATCTTTCAGAAATAACCGCCAATTACGATATTCCGGCCACGACCGAAAACATGGCGGCCTTTAATGCCTCCAAAAGCATTTCAAAGGCAAAAAAACGGCCAAGTGAATTCATCAGTTCATTGATTTCAAAAGTTCCCTTCGCCATATTTTTCTTCTTGCCCATCTTTGCGCTATTCATTTGGTTGGTATACATCAGAAAAAAATACAATTATACCGATCATCTTGTCTTTAGCTTTCACAATACCTCGGTGTTGTTTATCTTGCTAATTATTAGCTATTTGATCGATTCTGCTTTTGGTGTATCCGGCAACAGTATCTTTCTATTGCTATTTTTGATTTACCTGTTTTTGGCCATGAAAAGGTTCTATGGACAAGGCATATTTAAAACAGGTGTCAAGTATGTGTTTTTGAATACGGTTTTTTTTATATTGGCAACGTTTTCGACACTCCTATTTTTCATAGGCAATATTTTTACCTTTTAGAACCACAACTATGATCACACAGGTAACCAAAGGCATAAAGATTTCGGTACAGACCAGTTTTGAAGGTACTTTCTTCAAGAACTATAAAATGCATTTTGCATTTGGCTATACGATTACCATCGAAAACCAAAGTAAGGATTCGGTACAACTGACTTCGCGCCATTGGGACATCTATGATGCATTGAACGAAATGGAGACTTTGGACGGTGAGGGCGTCATCGGAAAAAAACCCGTAATCAAGCCCGGGGAGTCGCACACCTATAATTCAGGCTGCCTTCTGGCCTCTCCGATCGGTGCCATGAAGGGATATTACAACATGGTGAACTTCAGCTCCACGGAAAGGTTCAGGGTGTACATTCCTACCTTTAAATTTAGTGCGCCCTTTGCATTGAATTAGCAACCTCCTTTTAATCTTACATTAGTTTTTAAACAAATTGCATTTAGTACCTTTGCAGCGATTTTTAACTTAAAAATACTGCATTATGGGTAAAGGGTTTTTCCAAGTGCCGACGGCGTTCAACGAACCGATAAAAAGTTACGCTCCCGGCTCACCTGAAAGGGAAGAAGTACTTAGACAATATAAAGATTATTATAACGGCAAAGTAGAAGTGCCGCTCTATATCGGCAGTGAGGAAATCAAGACAGGAAACACCGAGCCAATGTCGCCCCCCCATGACCACAAACATATTGTTGGCAAGTATCATTTGGCCGAAAAAAAACATGTTGCCCAAGCCATAGAAAACTGTCTGCATTCCCGTGAGGCATGGGCCAACTTGACATGGGAGCAGCGTGCCGCCATCTTTCTTAAGGCCGCCGAGTTGATCGCCGGGCCTTATCGTGCCAAGATCAATGCCGCGACCATGATCGCCCAGTCAAAGACAATCCATCAGGCTGAAATCGACTCGGCCTGTGAGCTAATCGATTTTCTGCGCTTTAATGTCGAGTATATGTCCCGGATCTATGAAGAACAACCCGATTCTGCCGAAGGCATTTGGAACAGGGTCGAGTACCGCCCCTTAGAAGGATTCGTCTATGCCATTACCCCCTTCAATTTTACGGCAATTGCAGGAAACCTACCGGCCAGTGCGGCGATGATGGGCAATGTAGTAGTTTGGAAACCCAGTGACAGTCAAATCTTTTCCGCTAAAGTTATCGTGGATGTCTTTAAGGAGGCCGGGGTACCTGACGGTGTCATCAATGTTGTTTATGGCGACCCGGTAATGATTACGGAAACGATTTTGGGCAGTCCTGATTTTGCAGGAATCCATTTTACGGGATCTACCCATGTATTCAAGAGTCTTTGGAAACAGATCGGAAACAATATTGACATTTACAAAACATATCCTAGAATAGTCGGTGAAACCGGTGGAAAGGATTTTATAATTGCACATCCTACGGCGAACGTGCAACAAGTCGCCACGGCCATTACCCGAGGGGCTTTTGAGTTTCAAGGGCAGAAGTGTAGTGCTGCATCACGAGTGTATCTTCCAAAATCAACATCGGAGGAAATATTGAACCTAGTGAAAAAGGACATCGAATCCTTCAAAAAACCAGGTTCTCCCGAAGACATGTCCAATTTTATTACGGCGGTCATCCATGAAGGTTCTTTTGATAAATTGGCCAAGTATATCGATCAAGCCAAACAGGACAAAACCGCCGAGATCATAGCTGGTGGCAATTACGATAAAAGTAAAGGCTACTTCATTGAGCCAACGGTTATATTGACGACCGACCCTCATTATACAACAATGGAAACCGAACTTTTCGGGCCTGTGGTAACGGTTTACGTTTATGAAGACGACGATTGGTCAGATACCCTGAAATTGGTGGATTCCACATCTGAATATGCATTGACGGGTGCCGTATTGTCAAGAGACCGTTATGCCATTGATGAGGCTACAAAAGCACTTCAAAACTGTGCGGGCAATTTCTATATCAATGACAAGCCGACCGGTGCGGTCGTAGGCCAACAGCCTTTTGGCGGGGCCAGAGGTTCCGGCACCAATGACAAGGCCGGTTCGGCACAAAACCTTCTACGATGGGTCTCGCCTCGATTGATCAAGGAAACATTCGTATCGCCGGAAGATTATCGGTATCCTTTTTTAGGCTAAAAGAGGTAAAGATTTTTGATAACGATTATGATTGGTTGAATTTTTTATTACTTTTCATAAATTGTATCAACAATCATAAGGCATAATCTTAAAAAAACTAAGAAAATGAAAAAACTTACATTAACAATGGCAGTTATGCTGATCGTCGCATTCAGCTGCTATGCACAAGACAACTTGACCCAAAACACGATTCAGGGTATTTTGGCCAGTAATCAAGGACAGGTGATACAACTTGCCGAGGCTTTTTCGGAAGAGCAATACGATTGGAGGCCTATGGACGGTGTGAATTCTGTTCGTGAAGCACTACTACACATTGCAGGGGGCAATTACTTTCTTGCCTCGAAAATGGGCTTTGCACCACCAGAAGATGTCGATATGATGAAGTTGGGCGAAATTACGGGAAAAGAAAACGTCATCGCGGCCTTAAGAAAATCGAATGAATTTGTTTTGGAAAAAATCCCGATGGTGGAAAATGATACATTTGGTGAAGAGGTCGATTTCGGTTTCGCCAGGATGAACAAACTAGGGGGCCTTTTGGTCATTATGGAGCATAATGGGGAACACAAGGGCCAACTCATCGCCTATGCAAGGTCCAACGGGGTCACGCCACCTTGGAGTGTGCAGTAGGAACAAACCGATAGTACGATATCGAGCCTTCGAGACAATAGTCTTCGAAGGCTTTTTCATGTAATGTGACCGGAACAATATCATTATCATTGTTTTAGATTAATTTTACGACCAAAACGAGATACGGAATATCGAAATGTAAAAGATCCGTTAAATCAATTATCTCCATGAAAGTCAACCTTTTAAAGTGTTTTATTCTTTTGACCCTAGCTTTTACATCGACCTTATCATGTTCTGACAGGGATGATGCCCTCAATACGGTCTGTGGTGTAGATGATCCCGCCGAAGAACTCGAATGGTTAAAATCGGAAATCGCCATTAGACGGCGCGATGTATCCGAAGATGCGAAATATCAATACATTTCACAGGCCGAATTGAATGGTAAGACCGTCTTTCTTTATCGTAATTGTGACCCAAAGGCCAATTTTTTTATTCCTGTGTATGACTGCGAAGGCCAAAATTTGGGGGAAATAGGCAAAGAGTTCACTTTGGAGGATTTTGTGAACATCCGACTGTTGTTCAAACCGCTCGACTTCGCCTGCGAATAACCTTGTTCAAAGAATCTGGTGTGCCGATATACCCGCCTCACGGATAGGCGAACTCTGAAATCTTTACCTTTTCCTCACAATTTTAATGTAAATTTAACGTTAAGTAATTGTAAAGTTTATGTAATTTTGAATGGATGTTAACTATCAAATTATAGCTAATGATGAAAGATAATGCCATAATGCCAAGTAAAAACAATACAAGAATATCGTTCTTTAAACGGATTCAGAACTATGTAAGGTCATATGCCAGAAAGTGCCGGAATTCTTATCTGAGAATGTTGAGCGTATAGGTCAGCCCTTGAACTTCATGGGTAGGTAAACTACTTTTTTGGTCTCAAAGAAATCTTCTTTAAAATAGTCCGAAAGATCAAAGATTTGCACGGTTTTGTATGCGTCGAGCTCTTCGGTCAAATCACCCCCCTTCAGATATAACACTCCGTTTCGTCTTTCGTGAACGGATTCCTTTTTTATAAGTCCCTTTATCCATCTGACAAATGTTGGCATCGCCGCCACCGCCCTGCTGACCACAAAATCGAATTGGGTGTCCATATCCTCCACTCGCGTGTGGATTACGGTCGCGTTGGTCAGTTCCAATCCATCGATAACTTCCTGTACCACCTTGATTTTCTTTCCGATGGCATCGACCAACGTAAAGTCGGTATCGGGAAAAAGAATGGCCAACGGAATGCCCGGAAAACCTCCCCCGGTACCGACATCCAATACCGAACTGCCAGCCATAAATCGATGTATCTTGGCTATTCCCAATGAATGCAGTACATGACGCAGGTAGAGTTCGTCGATGTCCTTTCTAGAAACAACGTTGATCTTTTGATTCCAGTCTTTATAGAGTACTTCTAGCAGCTTGAATTGTGATTTTTGGGTTTCGGTCAAATTGGGGAAATATTCGAACAGTATTTCTACATTCATGCTTATCTTTGTATTTTGACAAAAATAGTATATTCGAAGGCGCAAATTCTTCCCGTTGAATAGAATACCGATAAATAAGAAGGTATTAGCGCAATATTTAATTAAAAGATTTTATCCTATGGAGCATTCCACCATTCGATTTTCTAGAAAAGATTCCGCAAAATTCTTTAAGACTCTTAACCAAAGGGTCAACGACTATTTTAAGGAAAATAAGCTCAAGAAAACCGGCAACTGGCGTTTACATTTGAAAACGGTCATTATGTTCGCTTTGTTTCTGACACCGTATTTCCTGATTTTGACCTTGGGACTTCCGAATTGGGCCAACCTCTTATTGACCATCGTCATGGGGATTGGTATGGCCGGTGTGGGCATGAACGTGATGCATGATGGCAACCATGGTTCGTATTCCAACAAAAAATGGGTCAACAAATTAATGGGTAGCAGTATCTACATTTTGGCGGGCAATGTCTACAATTGGCAGGTACAGCACAATGTACTCCACCACACCTATACGAACATTCATGAACACGATGAAGACATGGAGGCCGGTCGTATTCTGCGCTTCTCAAAACATGCCGAGTGGAAAAGACACCATAAATTCCAACACTTTTATTCGATTTTCCTCTACGGATTGCTCACTTTTAACTGGGCCATTACTACCGATTTTCAACAGATGTACCGCTATATGAAGCGAAAGTTAGCTTATGGTAAACTGCCCAATCCGGTCATTAATTGGAGCACCTTGGTAATTACCAAGATACTATACATTACCATTTGGATCGTAATTCCACTTATATTCGTCGATATAGCTTGGTGGAAAGTATTATTGGGCTTCTTTATTATGCACTATGTCGCGGGAGTCATTTTAAGCGTCGTTTTTCAACTGGCCCATATTGTCGATGAAGCGGAAACCCCCTTACCCGATGAAAGTGGCAATATGAAAAATACCTGGGCCATACATCAATTGTTCACTACGGTCAACTTTGGCACCAAAAACCGGATCGTCAATTGGTTTACGGGAGGTTTGAACCATCAGGTGGAGCATCATATTTTTCCGAATATCAGTCACATACATTACACAAAAATCTCTAAGATCGTTAAACAAACGGCTAAAGAATTTAATTTACCCTACAACGAATATAAAACTACTAGAAAAGCCATAATTTCGCACTTCAAACATTTAAGAGAGTTGGGCAAACAGCCTTCATTGCAGTACTAGTAATTTTAAATTCATAATGAACGAACAACTATCGGATAGGATTAACAGCGTTACTCCTTCCGCTACTCTAGAAATGGCCGCCAAGGCCCGGGAATTAAGAGCTTTAGGCAAAGATATCATCGGATTGAGTTTGGGTGAACCCGATTTTGATATTCCCGATTACATAAAAGATGCGGCCATTCAAGCCGTTAATGACGGATACAATTCCTATACCCCGGTCGATGGCTATCTTGAATTAAAGCAGGCCATTATTACCAAGTTCAAACGCGATAACAATCTGACCTATGAACCTGCCCAGATCGTCGTTTCCACGGGCGCAAAACAAGCGCTGTACAACGTAGCGCAAGTTTGCTTGAACAAAGGTGACGAAGTCATTCTCCCTTGTCCGTATTGGGTAAGTTATTCTGATATCGTAAAATTGGCCGATGGCGTTCCCGTAGAGGTCCCTACTTCGTTGGAAAACGATTTTAAAATGACCCCAGAACAACTTGAGGCCGCCATTACACCTAAAACCAAAATGTTATGGTACAGCTCGCCTTGTAACCCCAGTGGATCCATTTATAGCAAACAGGAGCTTCGTGCCTTGGCCGATGTATTGCAAAAACATCCCCAAATCATTGTCGTAAGCGATGAAATCTATGAGCATATCAATTACGGTGTCACCGCTCATGCTTCCATGGCCGGATTCCCCGATATGTATGGGCGAACGGTAACCGTAAATGGAGTTGCCAAAGCCTTCGCGATGACCGGATGGCGTATCGGCTATATTGGTGCCCCGGCCTATTTGGCCAGAGCGTGCAACAAGTTACAAGGCCAAGTGACCAGCGGAGCCAACTGTATCGCTCAGCGTGCCGTAATCACGGCCTTGACAGAGTCGCCCGACCGTATACGGTATATGGTCGATGAGTTCAAATCGCGCAGAAAATTGATATTGGATCTCCTCAACGAAATCGAAGGATTCAATTGCAACAAACCCGAAGGGGCATTCTATGTTTTTCCCGATGTCTCCGCTTTTTTTGGAAAGACTTTGAACGGTAGCTTAATCAACAACGCGTCCGATTTTGCAATGTATCTTTTGGAGGCCGCCAATGTCGCCACGGTAACGGGCGATGCCTTTGGCAACGGCAATTGTATTCGTATTTCATATGCCGCATCGGAAAAAGAAATTCGGGAGGCAATTGCGAGAATCAAAAAGGTGGTTACCTTATAATAGTTCATAAGCAAATCAGTCTGTCTACCTTTAAAAGAGGTTACATTATTGCGGGACAAACAGTGCCGAAGACCTGCTTTTGTTCCCGGTTTGATAAAATCCATAGCGGGATTTTTGCTATATTCCCATAAAATACACGCCATACTCCGACTGGAATATTATCGGCACAAGAGGTGTACCGACAAAAGATTGTCTCAAATTATGGGCCGACATGGGAATCACCAAAAAAATAGGACTTAAAGATGCTATATCCATAGGCATTGGCGGGATGGTCGGCGGCGGCATATTCGCAGTACTGGGATTGGCGGTCGCATTGGCAAAAGGCGGAACGCCCGTGGCCTTTTTATTCGCGGGTATTCTGGCCTTGATTACCTCGTATAGTTATGTGAAGCTTTCGAAAAAGTATCCCGACAGGGGCGGAACGGTAAAATTCATTAACCAAGGGTTCGGCAAAACGGTCTTTAGCGGTGCCATAAACAATCTTTTATGGGTCAGTTATATTGTAATGTTATCGCTTTACGCTTCGGCATTTGGCTCGTATGCCCCTAATCTATGGGAAATCACTCAGCACAAAACCATTGATTTTCATATCTATGCCAGTACCATTATCCTATTGGCGACCGCTATCAACTATTACAGTATTGCGGTGGTAGGCAAAATCGAATCTTATGCCGTGATCATTAAGCTTGTAATTCTGATCGGCTTTATCGGCATCGGTGCTTACGGACTTATCGGCAATCCTAATTTAGGGCAATTGGCCGTTACCAATTGGGAAAATCCAATTAAACTATTTGCCGGGGGAATGGTAATTTTTGTAGCCTACGAAGGTTTTGAACTGATCGCGAATGCGGCACCCGATATTAAAGACCCCGAAAAGAATATCTCAAAAGCCTACTATTTTTCCATCATCTTTGTCATCATGCTTTATATCGTAATTGCCCTGGTAACCGTTGGTTCGCTTCCATTTGAACAGATTGCCAAAGCCCAGGACTATGTCTTGGCGGAAGCCGCCAAACCCATGTTGGGACAAGTCGGATTTACGATAATTACCATTGCTGCTCTGATCTCTACTTTTTCGGCCATCAATGCTTCCTTGTATGGCGGCAGTAAGGTTAATTATGAAATAGCGGAAGATGATGAACTGCCACATCATTTTTTGGCCAAATTTTGGGGACAGCCCATTGGATTATCGATTACCGCAATCACTACTTTGATCCTCGTCAATATATTGCTGCTCGAGAGTATTTCCACGGCCGGAAGTGTCGGATTTATACTCATTTTTGGCATAGTCAATTTTGTGGGGTTCAAATTGTCGCATCAAATAGGGGCCAGTAAAATGATACCCTTTTTAGGTTTTATACTGTGTATCGTGGCATTGGTCATTCTGGTCGGCCAACAGTTAAAATCCAACCTTACAGGAATATTTGTCTCCATGGGAATAATCCTATTTTGTTTTGCGGTCGAATGGGTCTATAAAAAAAGCGAAACCGAAAAGAACTAGTGTAAGATGGAAAAAATGACGGACAACATCGTTCAAATATGGCAAGATTTTCAGCAAAATATCCTCGACCATATTCCAAAAATGGTATTGGCAATCATCATTGTCGTCATCTTTGCCTTAATCGCCCGAGGGGTGAAAAAAATATGTATAAAAGTCTACCGCAAAGCATTTAAAGAAAATTACTTAAACATCGAGCGGATTATTGCCTCGGCATTTTATGTGCTGTTCTTTGCTACCGGTATTTTTTTGGCATTGCATATACTAGGTCTTGACAAACCTTTTGAGAAATTATTGGCCGGGGCCGGTATTATCGGAATTATTGCGGGTTTTGCGTTAAAGGATATTGCTTCGAATATGTTTTCCGGACTTCTGGTGGATTTACAACGACCTTATAAAGTGGGCGACTGGGTCGAAATCGATGGTAAGTATGGCGTTGTTCTTGACATCAGTTGGCTCACGACCAAAATAAAAACCGTGCCAGGGCAAGAAGTTTTTGTTCCGAACCAGATTATTTATAATGGTACGTTTACAAATTTTTCGACCTGGGGAAAAAGACGTATCATTTTAAAAAGTGGGGTTTCTTATGGCGATAATCTGGAACACGTAAGGGCAACGGCCTTGGATGAAGTCAAAAAAATCGAGGAACTGCTCCCCGAGGAAGGAATCGATTTTTACTTTACCGATATCGGCGGTTCTACCTACGATTTTATGTTGCGTTATTGGGTCAAATTCGAATCGAACGATGATTTTTGCAAAGGGATGAACGATGTGATCATGAGAATCAAAAAGCGTTTCGAACAAGAGAATATTTCCATTGCCTATCCTGTAACCACATTAGATTTTGGTGTAAAGGGCGGGGTGAATTTATTCGACAAGGAAATCAACATTGAAAAACAAAGCTAAAATGAGTCTTGGCAACCTAAAAGAGGATATTCTGAAGGCAAAGGAAAAAATAAAGACCTTTGAGATAGAGGCGAAAGAAGAAGGCCGTGACGATTATGTGGCCGCAGAAATTTTGGTCAGGTTTCTTGAAGATAAACCAGTCTCTGAAGTGCAGATAGAATTTCTTAAAAAACAATCCATCGACTTTGCCAAGGTTTTGGCCTTAATCGGCCTGCAGGCGGTACCCGGGTCGAGTGTCGCTATCGTGCTATTGGAGAAAATTGGAAAAAACATGGGTTTTCCATTTTTCCCGACTCTCAAAAAACTCCTACCATCAAATAAGAAATAATGCAAGGGCAATATAGTTCTTTGTCTATAGAAAGCAACCAAAGTTCAAGTCCGTTTCCAAAAATAGGGCGTCAATAGAATCAGGACCGTAAAAAGTTCCAAACGACCTGCGAGCATCAAAAATCCGCACCACCACTTGCCTAATGCGGGCAAACCGTTAAAATTGCTTAGCGGATTCAAACTGCCAAAGGCCGGGCCCACATTGCCCAATGAAGAAGCCGCCCCGCCAATTGCCGTTACGAAGTCCAATCCCATTGCACCCAAGACCAAGGCACCGATGATAAAGAGCAGCATGTACAAAATCAAAAAACCGATAATATTGTAGACAATATGCTCTTTTACCGTTTTATTATTATACCGCACCGGAATTATGGCACTTGGGTGCAGGGTTCGCTTAAATTCCATTAGACCGTTCTTAATGATCAAAACATGCCGCATCACCTTAATACCGCCCGCAGTAGATCCAGCCGATCCTCCTAAAAACATCAGTCCGAAAAAGAAGATGGTCAAAAATGGTGTCCAACTGGTAAAATCGGCCGATACGAATCCTGTGGTCGTAATTACGGCAATAACCTGAAAGAGGGCGTGTCGGAACGAACTTTCTCCCGCACCCAAGACTTTTGGATGGTATTCCGTGACCGGTACCTCGGCCTTAAAATAAACTACGAGTGCGGCAATCAATGTAAAAAACAATATTAACGTACCATAGTATTTGAATTCCTCGTCTTTTAACACTCGTTGTACTTTACCCTTAAAAGCGAAATAGCTGAGTACGAAATTCGTACCTGCCAAGAACATAAATAGAATAACGATGTACTGAATGAGCGGTTGGTCGTTCCAATAGGCAAGGCTCAAATTCTTGGTAGAAAACCCTCCTGTTGACAACGTAGCCAAAGAGTGGTTGATAGCATCGAAAAAAGACATGCCGGCAAGTTTCAACAGCAAAGTTTCCGCGAGGGTGTATCCCACATAGATATACCACAGTCGTTTGGCCGTATCGGTAATACGCGGGTGCAATTTATCGGCACTAGGGCCTGGGGCCTCCGCTGCGAACAACTGCATACCCCCAATGCCCAAAAGCGGTAATATGGCAATGGCCAAGACAATTATTCCCATACCCCCGATCCAATGCGTTAGGCTACGCCAAAAAAGAATACCTTCCGGCAAGGCCTCGATATCGTCCAAAATAGATGCCCCCGTAGTCGTATAGCCAGAAATGGTCTCAAAAAAGGCATTGGTAATTGTCGGAATCGAATCCGAGAACAAATAGGGCAACATGCCAGATAATGACATGACGATCCAACCAAATGTTACGATTATGTAGCCTTCTTTGCGTTTGACTTCCTTTTTATGTCCGCGCGTAAAATACATGGCCGTAACGCCTATGAACAAGGTCGTCACGGCGGCAATCGTAATATCAAGGGTGGCTCCATCGGCAAATATGCCACTGACCAAGGCGGCCAAAAGCATGAAACCGCCGTTGCAAAGCAAAAGCAGGCCCATTAAATGTACTATGATTCTGGAGTTCAGCTCCATTTTATAAGAATAAACGCTCTATGACCGGTATGACTTCCGGTAGGCAACATACAACTACCCTATCACCGGCCTTGACCTCAAAACCACCTAGGGCAATAATACCTTCGCCGTCCCTTACTACGCCTCCTATAGTTGCCGATTTAGGAAAATCGAGTTCGCGAATGACATTGCCCGTAACTTTTGAATCAGGCTTCACAACAAATTCCAAGATTTCGGCATTCAGGTTGTTCAGACGCATCAACGCAACGATCTCACCTTTTCGAATATGCCTAAAAATATTGTTGGCGGCCAAAAGCTTTTTATTTATCAGCGAGTCGATACCAATAGAATGTGATAGTTGAAAATAATCCATATTCTCGACCAAGGCTATGGTCTTTCGAATATGTTTCGACTTGGCAACCAAACAAGACATAATGTTCGTTTCCGAGTTTCCGGTAACGGCGACGAAGGCATCCATCGAGTCCAAGCTTTCCTCTTCGAGCAATTCAACATTTCTACCATCGCCATTAATTACAAGAGCATTCGGAAGGTCATCAGCCAAATCAAAGGCTTTTTCCTTATCCTTCTCGATCAATTTGACATTGAAACTTTTTGCGCAGAGGTCACGGGCCGCTTTAAATCCTACTTTACTACCTCCCAAGATCATAACATTCTTTACCTCGCGCTTCTTTTTTCCGGTAAGCTTGTACAATTCGTCGACACCTTCCTTCACGGTAATAAAATACACCCTATCTCCTTCCTTAAAAATGGTATCCCCACGGGGAATAACCGTGAATTGTGTGCCCAAACGTTGTAGGGCGATCGGCATAAAATGTAGTTCGGGGAAAATCTTGGCAGCCTCTTTGACCATTTTGCCCACGAAAGGGGCGGTTTTTCCCAAGGAAACCCCGATCATGATCAATTCACCTTTTTCGAATTCGTAGGTATCGTTGAAGGCAGACTTGTTCAGCAAAAGTTGAATTTCGGCCGCTGCCAATTCCTCGGGAGAAATAAGTTCATCGATTCCCAACTCCGAGAATTTAATGGCATCTTTATTTTCGATGAACTCAGTATTCGATATTCTGGCAATGGTTCGCTTACTGCCCAACTGTTTGGCAAGCATACAGAGTGTAATATTCGTTGTTTCAGAAGAAGTGACACCGATTACCAGATCAGAGGTCTGCACTTTTGCATCGGTCAATACTTCTATGGAAGTCGCATCGCCTCGCAACACCCTTATATCAAGATGGCTATCTGCATAGGAAAGACTTTCTTTTCTAGTATCGATCAAGGTAATATCCTGCGATTCATAAGAAAGTAGCTTGGCCAAATGAAAGCCAACCTCGCCTGCACCGGCAATTATTATTTTCATCTAAAATTTAAGTTGTATTTATGCCGAAGCCTAAAATCTTCGAACAAAAATCAGAAAGAAACACCCCTTTGGGTTCGAAAGCTACAGTAAAGCCCATTTCGCAAAAAATTCGCAAATATCGCAGTGCGAAATTAAACAAATAAATTCGATCACACTCCAAAAAGCACAAGTAAAGAACTTTGAAAGGCTCTCTTTATTGTCTTAAAATACCATTAATCGAACCTGTCTTACCTTATCTTTGACGAAAATTACATGATGGCAAAAAAAGTAATTCCTTACAAGGATTCCGAACTCGGCAAGAAGGAACAGGTCACACAAATGTTCGATACCATTAGTGGCAATTACGATGACCTGAACCGGGTAATATCTTTCGGAATTGACGTGAAATGGCGCAGGCGGGTGGTCAATCTCCTAAAGGCAAAAAAACCTAAAAACATACTAGATATAGCCACGGGAACAGGTGATTTGGCCATCAATTTGACACAAACAGGGGCGGAAAAAATCGTAGGGCTAGATATTTCTCCAGGCATGCTTGATGTTGGTAGAAAAAAAGTACGGAAAAAAAATATGGAAGGTACTATTGAAATGGTCGTCGGCGATAGCGAAAACCTCCCTTTTGAGAAGAATTCTTTCGATGCCGTTACGGTGGCATTCGGGGTGCGTAATTTCGAAACTTTGGAAAAAGGACTCTTTGAAATACACCGTGTTTTGCGGCCAAAAGGCACATTTATCGTATTGGAGACTTCGATTCCAACGAAAACTCCCTTCAAACAGGGTTATCGATTGTACACAAAATACATCTTGCCGATCATCGGCCGTATTTTTTCAAAAGATAATGCCGCATACGGCTATCTAAGTGAATCGGCTTCGGTTTTTCCACATGGTGAGGACTTCAACAATATTTTGCGCAAAATCGGGTTTATAGATGTAGAGAACAGACCCCAGACAATGGGCGTCGCCTCTATCTATATTGCAACTAAGGCCAATTGACTTGTTCCACTACGAACCAATGGGCGTTATTACAAATTTGAGGTCGGTACGGTAGGGTTCATTTTCCCTTTTCCGGCCCTTTTAATTTGCGTAAATGAAGAAGTTGTTTTTTCTGGTGGCGTTAGGTATCATTTTAAGCCAAAATGCGTATTCCCAATTTAAGGAAAATCCGATTCTCAATTTAGAGAACGAAGATGAGCCTTTGCTCAACTGGGGATACTTCTTGGGATTCAACCGTTATGATTTCAAGTTTGACTATAAGGATTTCACCGACGACATTTTGGTCGACCAATCGATAGGGTTCAATGTCGGTCTTATCGGTGAATTGAGGCTAAGTCGATTTTTAGATCTACGCCTCGAGCCTGGCCTGCTCTACAATTCACGAATATTGAATTTTCCAGGATTTACTGGGGAGGATGATATTAAACGCAATACGGTGAGAGAGGTCAAATCGACTTACATCAACTTTCCATTATTGTTGAAGGTGAGCACGAAACGTTTTGGAAACTGGAAACCTTTCATTATAGGTGGAGCCTCGGCATCTTTGAACTTGGGGAGCAACGAAAGTAGTATTGACGACAACTCTGCCGGAACCTTTCGCATGAAGAAATGGGTCTATAACTACGAACTCGGTTTCGGTATCGACTTCTATCTTGAATATTTTAAGTTCACCCCTTCTATTCGTGGTGTCTTTGCCATTAGTGACGAACTTGTGCGAGACGTAGAACCTAATAGCCCATGGACAGGCAATTTGGATGCCATGCGTACGCGCGGCATATTCATCAATTTTACCTTCGAATAAAATCGATCAAGCTATTTTCTCCTGATTTCGTTCAATAAAATTGCCGTGGCGGTCGCTACGTTCAAACTTTCTGTTGAATCATCGCCAAACTGGGGGATACTTATTTTGGAGGATATCAATTTTTCGACTTTTTTTGAGATACCATTGGCTTCATTCCCCATGACCAATATTCCACCCTTCGTAAGGTTTTCCTCATAAACCGAATTTCCATCCATAAAGGCACCATAGATAGGGCTATCAACACTCTCCAGAAAATCCTCCAGATCTATATAGACAATATTGACGCGTGTTATGGAGCCCATACTGGCCTGAAGTACTTTCGGGTTATAGCAATCGACCGTATTCTTCGAACAGACCAGGTTTTTAATACCGAACCAATCACATAGTCGGATAATGGTGCCCAAGTTTCCCGGATCGCGAATATCGTCAAGAACCAATATCCAATCTTCAAATTCCACAGCCTTCGATTCAGGAATGTAAAAAGCTCCAATGGTCGAATTGGGGTTCTTAAGACCGCTCATTTGACGCAGTTCAGAAGTTGAAACAATCTCCACATTATTTACCTCTACTTCGAGATTCGACAAGTCGGTGGTATAGACTTTAAAGGCCGGAAAATTCGAATTTAAAAGTTCTTGAACCATCTTGATTCCCTCCACTACGAACATTCGATTTTTAATACGGTACTTTTTTTGCTGTAAGCTTTTGATAAGTTTTATTTGGCTTTTAACAACCATACAAAAAATGTATTTTTGGCTTCTATGATGACCCCGTTGCGCAATTCAAGATGCATGGCTAAAATAAGCTTATTATTGCTAGCGGTGGTAATTTCGTCGTGCAACGCCCTTAAGCGTGTTGAAAACGATGAAGCGCTTATTGTCAAGAACAGTGTTTTCGCTGACGACGAAAAGATCAAAGACGAGGATATCGAGAGCTTGATCATTCAGGAGCCCAATAGTACACTTTTAGGGTACCCATTTCGTCTCAATCTGTATAATTTGGCCAAGGTAAATCCTGATTCTTCCTTCCAGGCATGGCTCTACCGTAAAGAAAATCGCAAACAACGTTTGGTCGATCTTCTCTCCGAAAAACAGGTCAACCGATTAGGAGAGTCATTTTTGGTCAAAGGTATGAGCGAATGGTTGAAAAATATTGGCGAAGCCCCTGTGATACTCGATACCAGTGCCACACGAAGAACTTTGCAGCGACTTAGCTCATATTATGGCAGCAAAGGGTATTTTAATAATACCACCACTTATGAAATCGATAGTACAAAGCGAAAACAACGTGTTGAAGTAGCTTATAAAATAGATCTTGGCAAGCCCTATTTTATTGATTCCATTGCACACAGTATATCTTCAAGTGCTATCGACTCATTGTACTTGGCGCACAGAAAAGAATCCCTGATCCAAAAGGGAAAACAGTTCAACTCACTTGATTTTGCCTTGGAACGTGAAAGGTTGACGGCAATCTTCAAAAACTCAGGGGTGTACAATTTTCAGGAAAGTTCCATCAGTTTCGAAATTTTGCGGGATTCGACCGCAACAAGTGATGACAAGCAAATGGATGTTCTTTTGCAAATAGATGACCTACGGGTTAGAGAAGATAATTCATTTACCACCTCTGAGTATAAAGTCCATAAGTTCGACAAGGTCAACATTTATACCGATTTTCTTTTTGACGAGCGCGATAGCGAACTTAAATTCGAGCGTTTCGGCGACTATACCATATTTTATAGAAATAAATTGCGATTCAAACCCAAGACCCTTACCGACGCTATATTTTTTGAAAAAGATAGTATTTACAGGGAAATCGACCGAATACGTACCTATCGTCAGATTACGAACCTTAATGTATTCAAGTACCCGAGTATTGTAGTCGAGGAAGATAGTACGAATACCGATTTGACCGCCAATATTTATCTTTCGGCAAGGCCCAAATACTCATCCGGTTCCGAGTTCAATGTCACACGTTCCAACTTTCAGCAGATCGGTATGGGGCTTACCCAATCGTTACAGGCCAGAAACCTGTTCAGGGGGGCCGAGAACCTTAGTTTGTCGGGACGTGTAAATTTGGGAGCGTCAAAAGACCCCATAATCGACGATAATCGTTTCTTTAATATCCTGGAATGGGGAGTTGACCTTAGTCTCAATTTTCCCAGAATCTGGTTTCCATTCATCAAGACCGATAAAATCATTGCAAACTATATGTTACCCCAGACCAGAATTACCCTAGGTACCACTTCCCAAAGAAACATAGGGCTCGATAAGCGGACTTTCAATACGATTTTTGGGTACAATTGGGCACCATCGGATTTTAGACGGCATTCATTGGAACTGTTGAATGTTCAGTTTGTGAAGAATCTGAACCCGGAGCGTTTTTTCAACGTGTACACCAGTGCCTATAACCAATTGAACGATATTGCTACCAATCCGGATAAGAATTATGTAACCAATCCTTTGGTCACCGATTTCTATGCTTTCGATGATGATGGAAACGCAAGTTTGTTGTTGCCCGATAATGACCCGGACACTCCCGATGGTACTGCCGGTTTTATAAATGCGGTGGAAAGCCAGGGGCTTATACCGACCTCGGACGAAGATTATGTTGATGTACTGCGCATCGAGGAACGTCGTGAAAGGCTTACCGAAAACAATCTTATTTTCGCCAGCAACTACACCCTGAACACCAATAATAGAAATGGCTTGACGGACAACAGTTTTTATCGGTTCCGTTGGAAGTTCGAAAGTGCTGGAAATCTTCTATCGGGCATTTCATATTTGATTCCCTTTGACCAAGAAAATGACAAACTCTTGGTTTTCAATGTTCCATATTCGCAATATATAAAGACCGAGTTCGACTATGTAAAGTATTGGGACCTTAGACGATCGAATGTTTTGGCCTTCCATAGTTTTTTGGGAATAGCGGTGCCCTATGGCAATTCAGATAACATTCCATTTGTACGAAGTTATTTCGCTGGTGGTTCGAACGACAACAGGGCTTGGTACCCATATTCACTGGGACCTGGAAAGACACAGGCCATTAATGATTTTAACGAAGCGAACTTGAAACTTGCATTTAATTTGGAATACCGTTTTCCTGTGGTGGGTGATATCAATGGTGCCTTGTTCGCTGATGCGGGTAATATTTGGAATGTCTTTGACAATGTAGATGATCCCGACGCCACTTTTAACGGATTCAGCTCGTTGGCCGATATCGCATTGGGTACAGGGTTTGGCCTACGCTATGATTTCACGTATTTTCTTTTCAGGGTAGATCTGGGCTTCAAGACGTATAATCCCGCCGAAGAACAGTCAAAAAGGTGGTTCAGGACGTATAACTTTGCAAATTCCGTACTTCAAATAGGGATCAATTATCCTTTTTAGAGTTAAGAATTTATTACTTTTGCCGTTCAATTCATAAACTGATAGACCTAAAAACTATGGCCCACAATATTAAACCCGGAGTAGCCACCGGTGATGAAGTCCAAAATATTTTCAATTATGCCAAGGAGAAGGGGTTCGCGCTTCCTGCCGTTAATGTTATTGGCTCGAATACGATCAATGGCGTACTTGAAACCGCGGTAAGCTTGAATGCGCCCGTAATCATTCAATTTTCAAATGGCGGTGCCCAATTCAATGCGGGCAAGGGGCTTTCCAACGAAGGTCAAAAAGCGGCTATTCAAGGAGCCATCGCAGGTGCCAAACATATTCATCAACTTGCCGAGGCCTATGGCGCAACCGTTATTTTGCACACGGATCATTGCGCCAAGAAACTGTTGCCATGGATCGATGGCCTTCTTGATGCCAGTGAAAAACATTTTTCCGAAACGGGAAAATCATTGTTCAGTTCGCACATGATCGACCTTTCGGAAGAGCCGATTGAGGAAAATATTGAAATCTGCAAAGGTTATTTGGAGCGCATGAGCAAGATGAACATGACACTCGAAATCGAATTAGGCATAACCGGAGGCGAAGAAGACGGTGTTGATAATTCAGATGTAGACGATTCAAAACTTTATACCCAGCCAGAAGAAGTAGCCTATGCCTATGAAGAACTCTCGAAGGTAAGTCACCGGTTTACCGTGGCCGCGGCCTTTGGCAATGTACATGGTGTCTACAAGCCAGGTAATGTAAAATTGACCCCTAAGATTCTTAAGAACTCGCAAGAATATATTTCAGAAAAATATGGTGTTGGGCACAATCATATCGATTTTGTTTTTCATGGCGGCTCAGGCTCGACGGTCGAGGAAATTCGTGAGGCAATCGGCTATGGGGTAATAAAAATGAACATCGATACCGATATGCAATACGCCTTCTTATCGGGTGTTCGTGACTATATACAGGACAAAAAAGATTTTCTACAGTCCCAAATAGGAAATCCGAACGGTGCAGACGAACCCAACAAAAAGTTCTATGACCCACGAGTGTGGCTTCGCGAAGGCGAAAAAGCATTTGTCGATCGTTTGAAAAAAGCTTTTGAAGATCTTAATAACGTGAATACGTTATAGTATTTGAATTCTAATCGCCCAAACTCAAAAAATGGATACTATGTCGTCTTGGTTCAAAAGAAAAGAAAAGGGAATTCAGACTTCTACGGATCAGAAAAAAGATACACCAAAGGGACTTTGGTATAAATCACCAACTGGTAAAATTGTCGAATCGGAAGATCTTGCCAAGAATTTTTATGTAAGTCCTGAAGACGATTATCATGTACGGATAGGAAGTAAGGAATATTTCGGAATTCTTTTTGACGATAACAAGTTTACCGAATTGGATGCCAAGCTCACTTCCAAAGACCCGTTGAAGTTCGTTGATACCAAGAAATACTCGGAAAGATTGAAGGCCGCCCAGAAAAAAACTTCCCTTAAGGACGCTGTGCGAACCGCCATGGGAAAATCGATGGGAAAAGACCTAACGGTAGCCTGCATGGATTTCAGTTTTATTGGAGGATCTATGGGGAGCGTGGTAGGCGAAAAAATAGCTCGGGCCATCGACCATGCCATCAAGAAGAAGACCCCATTTGTAATGATCTCGAAATCTGGTGGGGCAAGGATGATGGAAGCTGCACTTTCATTGATGCAATTGGCGAAGACGTCGGCGAAACTGGCACAGCTTTCCGATGCGGGGCTACCTTACATTTCGCTGTGCACCGACCCCACCACGGGAGGGACTACCGCTTCGTATGCCATGTTGGGCGATATCAATATTGCCGAGCCCGGTGCACTGATCGGTTTTGCCGGGCCAAGAGTGGTCAAAGAGGCTACGGGCAAAGAACTTCCTGAAGGATTTCAGACGGCCGAATTTGTTTTGGAACATGGTTTCCTCGATTTCATAGTTCATCGAAGAGACCTCAAAAAGAAAATAAACTTGTATATCGATTTGATCCAGAACAACCCTATTCGGGCCTAAGCGATAATCATGAAGCCCTTTCATGTTCTTCCCTTTATAATATTATGGTTTTGTTGTTGTTCTACCGATAAAGAAAATACCATTGCTATGGCCAAGGAAATGGCCATGCAGCAACTAAATACCGGAGTGGCCGAAGTTACGAACGTGACCGTATCCGGTGATGAAAATTCATATACCTTAAGTGTAACCATCAAAAGCCCGGACACAGGTTGTACTCAATATGCCGATTGGTGGGAAGTATTCGATTTGGCCGGAAATCTTATTTATAGAAGGATTTTAACCCATAGCCATGTGAACGAACAGCCCTTTACACGATCAGGCGGCCCTGTCGAAATCGCGTCTGATTTGGAAATCTATATTCGTGTGCACATGAACAACTCAGGCTATTCGAACAAAGTGTTCCGGGGTTCCATGGCAAAGGGATTCTTGGCCGAAAATCTTGACATTGAATTTGCCAAAGATTTGGAAACAGAAGAACCACTCCCGACAGGTTGTGATTTTTAGGAAGCGTACCGGTCTACGCGAAATTCTTCCACGCCCAAAAAAAATGACATAATCTTACGTTAAAGCCATAATAATCTTATCTTTGCCGCCTGATTGCCTCGTCCTGAGCTTGTCGAAGGAAAAGCCAGTCGGATACATAAAAATCATTTAAAACAATATTGGAATGTATTTAACTAAAGAAGTAAAGGCCGAAATCTTCAAGAAACATGGAGGTAAAGCCGAGAACACAGGTTCGACCGAGGGGCAGATCGCATTGTTCACACATCGCATCAACCATTTGACCGGTCACCTCAAAAAAAATCACAAAGACTTTAACACCGAGCGTTCATTGGTACGTTTGGTAGGTAAAAGAAGAAGTCTTCTCGATTATTTAAAAAAGAAGGATATTCTAAAATATCGAGAGCTTATCAAAGAATTGAATATAAGAAAGTAATTGATAAAAGTTAGGGGTCGGCAATTTCCGGCCCCTACTTTTATAGGTATTCGAAGTCCTGAATATGAAATCCGGAAATTGGTTCGGAGGGCAAGCATAAAAAGCTACACTTGGTTTTTCATTGGTCGACACAACAACACAACCTTCCGGTCTCAACATCCGGATGACCATTGTTTAACAGTTCCGCACGTGCGGAATATAAATCAAATTTATGATTCCAAAAGTATTTAAAGAGGTCATCGACCTTGGCGATGGAAGGGAAATTTCCATCGAAACCGGAAAGTTGGCAAAACAGGCACATGGTTCTGTCGTCGTGCAATCCGGTAAATGTATGTTATTGTGTACCGTAGTTTCAAACTACAAGCAGAGCGATGTCGATTTTCTACCGCTTACGGTAGATTACCGTGAAAAGTTCGCTGCGGCCGGGCGTTACCCCGGCGGTTTCTTCAAAAGGGAGGCAAGACCTAGCGATGGAGAAGTATTGACCATGCGCTTGGTAGATCGTGTACTGCGACCGCTTTTCCCAAAAGATTATCACTCTGAAACCCAAGTGATGATCCAATTAATGTCGCACGATGAAAATGTAATGCCTGATGCCATGGCAGGTCTGGCCGCATCGGCAGCGATTCAACTATCTGATTTTCCATTCGAATGCGCCATTTCAGAAGTAAGGGTTGGGCGTGTAAACGGTGAGTTCATCATCAATCCCACCAGAGCGCAATTGGAAGAATCCGATATCGATATGATAATTGGTGCTTCTGCCGATTCCGTTATGATGGTAGAAGGTGAAATGGATGAGATTTCGGAGGAAGAAATGACCGAGGCGATCAAATTTGCACACGAGGCCATTAAGGTACAATGTGCCGCCCAATTAAAACTGGCCGAAGCTTTCGGTAAGAAAGAAACCCGCGAATACGAGCCCGAAAGAGAAGATGAGGACTTGGCGAAAAAAGTACATGACCTTACCTATGACAAAGTATATGCAGTCGCCAAAGCAGGCTCTGCCAAGCATGAAAGAAGTGCCGCTTTTGAAGCTATCAAGGAAGAAGTCGAAGCAACTTTCTCGGAAGAAGAACTCGAAGATTTTGGCGATTTGGTCTCCAAATATTTTTACAAGGCCGAAAAAGCTGCCGTCCGCGACCTTACTTTAAATGAAGGTTTACGTTTGGACGGTCGCAAGACCGATGAGATCCGTCCCATCTGGTGCGAGGTAGATTACCTACCGTCGACACATGGTTCGGCCATTTTTACCAGGGGCGAAACCCAGGCTCTTGCTACCGTAACCTTGGGAACATCACGGGATTCGAATCAGATAGACATGCCTTCACATGAGGGTGAGGAGCGTTTTTACCTGCACTATAACTTTCCACCTTTCTCGACGGGAGAAGCACGTCCCATCCGTGGTACATCGAGAAGGGAAGTAGGCCATGGTAATTTGGCGCAACGTGCCTTAAAAGGTATGGTTCCCGATGATTGCCCTTATACCGTTCGCGTGGTTTCAGAAGTATTGGAATCGAATGGTTCTTCCTCCATGGCAACCGTATGTTCAGGTACAATGGCACTAATGGATGCCGGTGTACAATTGAAAAAGCCCGTTTCAGGCATTGCAATGGGGTTGATTTCCGATGCGGATACCGGCAAGTACGCGGTGTTATCCGATATTCTTGGAGACGAAGACCACCTAGGTGATATGGACTTTAAAGTTACAGGAACCGCTGACGGAATTACCGCATGCCAAATGGATATCAAGATAAAAGGGCTGTCCTACGAAATCTTGATAAAAGCTTTGATGCAGGCTCGAGATGGCCGCATGCATATTTTGGGCAAGCTTACCGATACCATTGCCGCTCCGAACGCAGATGTGAAGGCACATGCGCCCAAAATGGTCACTAGAACCATCCCTAACGAGTTTATTGGTGCACTTATCGGCCCTGGCGGAAAAGTGATTCAAGAACTTCAGAAAGAAACGAATACCACCATCGTAATCAATGAAGATCCTGTAACCGAAGAGGGGATTGTTGAAATTTTGGGTACCGACCAAAACGGAATCGATGCCGTATTGGCAAAAATCGATTCGTTGATGTTCAAGCCTGAAGTCGGTAGTGTCTACGAAGTTAAAGTTATCAAGATGCTTGATTTTGGGGCCGTGGTAGAATATACCGAAGCTCCGGGCAATGAAATTTTGTTGCACGTATCCGAATTGGCATGGGAACGTACCGAGAACGTTTCCGATGTGGTAAACTTGGGCGATGTTTTCGATGTAAAATATACAGGTATAGACCCCCGTACCAAGAAAGAAAGGGTCTCAAGAAAGGCATTGCTGCCAAAACCTGAAGGTTTTAAAGAAAGACCTCCAAGAAGGGACAATAATCGCGGAAGGGACAACCGACGTGATAACCGTGATCGTAAACCTAGAAGGGATTAAACGATCTTATTATTAGAAATCCCAAAAAAGGCCCCGATACATAGATCGGGGCCTTTTTTATGTCTTTTACCCGATAAATCGAAGTTTTCAATCACTTTTGTAACATTTCCGTCTTTTTTACGTATAAGTATATGCAGTCTATACATTTTGAACTTAATTTACGTACATGAGACAGCTCAAGATTACAAAACAGGTTACCAATAGGGAAACCGCATCTTTGGACAAGTACTTGCAAGAAATAGGTAAAGTTGACTTGATTACCGCAGATGAAGAAGTAGAATTGGCACAACGCATCAAGGCAGGCGACCAGATCGCTCTTGAAAAACTCACAAAGGCCAATCTTCGATTCGTGGTATCGGTCGCCAAGCAGTACCAAAACCAAGGACTTACTTTACCGGATTTAATCAACGAGGGAAACCTTGGCTTGATTAAAGCCGCCCAACGTTTTGACGAAACACGCGGGTTTAAATTTATTTCGTACGCCGTATGGTGGATCCGTCAGTCCATCTTACAGGCATTGGCCGAGCAATCGCGTATCGTGCGCTTGCCTTTGAACAAAATCGGATCCATAAACAAGATCAACAAGACTTTTGCCTTTTTGGAGCAAGCACATGAGCGTCAGCCGTCCGCCGAAGAAATTGCAAAAGAGTTGGATATGACGGTCGAGGATGTAAAACAATCCTTGAAAAACTCAGGTCGTCACGTATCGATGGATGCCCCATTGATCGATGGCGAGGATTCAAATCTCTACGACGTACTTCGTAGCGGTGAATCTCCAAATCCTGACAAAGAATTGTTGCACGAGTCCTTACGGACTGAAATCGAACGTGCCCTGGAAACATTAACACCAAGAGAAGCCGACGTAATCCGTCTGTATTTTGGTTTGGCTGGACAGCATTCGATGACCTTGGAAGAAATTGGGGAAACCTTTGACCTTACAAGGGAAAGGGTTCGTCAAATAAAGGAAAAAGCGATTCGAAGGTTGAAACACACCTCTAGAAGTAAAATATTGAAGACCTATCTTGGATAGTTAAACCGTCAAACTGGCGGAATTCACAGGCCAAGACACAAATTAGATGTTAAATTTTCCATAAATTGGAATTATGGAACAAAAGTTGTAATTTGTGAAGCATAACAACAGTTTATCATGACTGTTCGTTTTTTGATTGATGAATAAACTCCGGCTGATTACCGGAGTTTTTTCATTTACGGCATAGATCAATTCCTTTTTTAAAGCACTTGACCATGACTGAAAATCATGAACAACCGAACAATCCGCTTCATGGTGTAAAATTATTGGACATTATGGAGCACCTTACCCAAAATTACACATGGAATGAATTGGCATCCGAAATAAATATCAATTGCTTTAAAAGCAACCCTTCGATAAAATCAAGTTTAAAATTCTTGAGAAGAACGCCATGGGCCAGAAAAAAAGTCGAACAGCTGTATTTAAGATCGATCAATAGATAAATGGGTTTCAATATTGTGCTAATAGAACCTGAAATACCCAATAATACCGGTAATATTGGTAGATTGGCACTGGCCACAGATTCAAAATTACATTTGGTAAGACCCTTCGGGTTCGAAATTGATGATAAACGCCTTAAACGGGCGGGACTTGATTATTGGCAATATCTTTCACCATCTATCTATGAGAACATTAGTGATTTCTTCTCACTTCATGCGGATAAAAAAATGGCATTCTTTTCAAGTCATGGAAAAAAAGAGCATTGGTCCATTGAATTCGAAGAAGATATGTTTTTAATATTTGGAAAGGAGTCCGTGGGGCTTTCAAAAGATATTACCGAAAAAAATACCGACAAACTCTATAGAATTCCCTTGTATAATAGTCGTATACGAAGTTTGAACTTGGCAAATTCCGTAAGTATCGCCGTTTATGAAGGTCTGAGACAAATCAGGTAAGAGCATAAGAGCACCCTAGGGACACTTCAACAATTCGCATTTCAATACCATAAATTGCACCCTACTATTATAATGCGATTGACAACCGAACATATTCATTGACGATTGTATTAATCATGGCGGTTTCACTATCTTTAGGTCAATCAACCTATTAAAAAATGAAACACATCAAAACATTGGCCGTTTTATTGGTCGCAGCCAGTTTTTTCTACTGCTGTAAGGAAGAAAAAAAAGAAGTAGTAGCAATTGAAGCCCAAAAGATTACGATAGATGACATATCGTTGAACGTACCTATTGGCTTTGAACTAGAGGAACTTTATAGCCCGAGCAAAAATGAACAGGGGTCATGGGTCGCTTTGGCCCAAGGTCCGGACAATTGGCTTTTTTCCTGCGATCAGTACGGAAAAATATATAAGTTCAAAGCACCATCGGAAGGAAGTGTCTTAAATGCCGATGAAATAACACCGTTAAATCTTGAAATTGGTCATGCCCATGGCCTACTTTGGGCCTTCAACAGTCTTTATGTTGCGGTAAATAAAAATTGGAGCGACGATGTGCCCGATGAAAAAGAATATGGCAGTGGGGTCTATCGTCTAACGGATACCGATGGCGACGGTACGCTCGACAAAACCGAAATGTTATTGAAATTAAGCGGTGCCGGCGAACACGGGCCACATAGTTTTGTGCTTTCACCCGATGGTACCCAAATCTATTTCATTGCCGGGAATCACGTTTTGGTACCCGAAACATTAAAGGAAAATAGCTTGTTGCCCACCAATTGGGGCGAAGACAATCTTTTCGAACCTTATTTGGATGCCCGTGGACATGCCAATGATATCAAGGCTCCTGGAGGATGGGTCGCGAAGTTCAATCCGGATGGAACGGATTGGGAACTCATCTCCGCCGGATATCGAAATCCGTTTGATATGGCATTCAATCAAGACGGTGAACTTTTCGCCTATGATGCCGATATGGAGTGGGATATAGGAATGCCCTGGTACCGCCCGACAAGGATATGCCATGTGATCAGTGGAGGTGAATACGGATGGCGCACAGGATCCGGTAAATGGCCGGCTTACTATCCGGATAATCTTCCGGCCGTCCATAATCTAGAACAAGGTTCGCCAACGGCCGTTCTAGCAGGGAATACCCTGAATTTCCCATCAAAATATAAAAACGGACTTCTTATCATGGATTGGAGTTTCGGCACCATTTATTTTATCGACCTGCAACCCAATGGCAGTAGTTATACGGGCACTAGGGAAGAGTTTCTGTCGGGTACTCCCCTACCCATGACCGATATGATCGCGGGCACCGACGGAAACTTATATTTTGCCACCGGTGGCCGCCGAATCGATTCGCACCTATTTCGATTACGATATACTGGAAATGAGGAAACAACTGAAGCAAAAATAGTAGATTCGGAATCGGCAAAACTCCGGGAACTAAGACATAATATTGAGCGATATCATAAGGAAGTATCGGAAGAAGCGATTCCATTGGCTTGGGATAATCTGAACCATGAGGATCGTTTTATCCGCTATGCATCGCGAATCGCATTGGAACATCAACCGACTACACAATGGCAAGATCGTTTTTTTAGCGAACAAGACCCTACAAAAATCATCGAGGCCGGAATTGCCCTGGCCCATCAAGGTAATAAGAGTTTGCAAAAAAGTATACTCGAAAAATTGAACCAACTGAATCTCGAGTCACTTTCAAAATACGATCAAGTAGCACTGCTACGGGCCTATGCCCTCCTATTCATTAGAATGGGCGAACCCGAAGCGGGTATTGCGGATGCGACCGGTCGCAAATTAAATTCATATTTCCCGCACGCCAACAATACCATTAATCGAGAACTTGGTCAACTAGTGTTGTTCCTCAAGGCTGATGGCGCTACCGAAAATTTGGCCGACCTACTTGAAAGGCATGCAAAGGAAAATACGATTACCGAGGGTGTTGAAATGCTTTCCGAAGAGGCAACCTTAAGAAGCGAGCAGTACGGTCCGCTCATTCGCGATGTTATTGCCAAAATGCCCCCGAGCGAATCGATTTACTACGGCATGTTATTGAGTCATGCCGATGAAGGTTGGACGAAAGAGGCCCGGGAAAAATACTTCAAATGGTTTTTCGATGTGATGAATGCAAAAGGTGGCATGAGCTTTAAAGCCTATATTGAAAATGTACGGCAGAAGGCAATGACAAATGTACCAAAAGCAGAAAGGGAATATTATGAGGGACTTTCCGGCATTTATTCTCCGGCCGATGTTTTGGCGGACCTTCCCAAACCCATAGGGCCTGGTCAGAATTACACCATGCGGGATGCCAATAGTATTTATTGGGAAAAAAGTAAGGAATACAAAAGCACGATTGCAAAGGGAGAAAGGGCCTATCAGGCCGCATTGTGTATTTCATGTCATAGAATGAAAGGGGAAGGAGGGGCCACCGGACCGGATCTTACACAGATACACTCCAAATTTAGCAGTTACGACCTGACTTTTTCGCTAATAAGTCCGAGCGATGAGATTTCGGATCAATATGCAAATACTATTTTTCACAAAAAGGATGGTTCGCAGGTCATCGGCAGGTTGTTGTCCGAAGCAGGAGACTCATTAAGCATAATGACAAATCCGTATAATCCGTCTTACACCTCAAAATTGGCCAAGGCCGATGTTGCGAGACAAGAGCTTTCACCAGTTTCCCCGATGCCTCCAGGACTTTTGAATCGTCTGAATGAAGAAGAAATCATAGATCTCTATGCGTACCTATTGTCGGGCGGAGATGAAAACCATGAAATCTATACGGGTAAAAAGAGCCAATAGAATCCGAGCGAAAATTTAAATTGTTTTCTTTAATGGAAAAACATAATGCCAAAACATGCGACTCCTTTTAGGTGGCTAAAAATCCTTATTCTGATGGCCGTAACGCAAGTTTTCTCCCAAGGGAACAGAATAAGGGACTACGGCATTGAAATCGGTGTTTTAAAAACAGGGACTTACAACGCGATAACCGACGTTACGGGAGTTCGAGTAGGTCATACCACTTTGATAATAGAAGATAACGTTCGAACAGGGGTGACTGCCATACTTCCCCATTCGGACAATATCTTTCAATTAAAAGTTCCTGCGGCCATATATATTGGTAACGGTTTTGGAAAATTGGCCGGTTATAGTCAAGTCAAGGAATTGGGAAATATTGAGACTCCGGTTGTTCTCACGAATACCTTGAGCGTTCCAACAGCTTCAGACGCATTGATCGGGTATACTTTGAATCATCAGGAAAATACAACTGTACGGTCCGTCAATGCAGTAGTAGGGGAAACAAACGATGGGTATTTGAACGACATTCGAGGAAGGCATATAAAACAGGAGCATGTAATCGCCGCCATTAAAAATGCCACGGACGGCCCTGTTGAGGAGGGCAACGTAGGTGCGGGCACCGGAACTGTCTGTTTCGGTTTCAAAGGTGGGATCGGAACTTCTTCCCGAATTGTGCCCGAATCTTTTGGAGGTTATACCGTTGGCGTTTTGGTGCAATCGAATTTCGGGGGCGTACTTGAAATCAATGGGGTACCCATTGCCAAAGAATTGGGTAAGATTCCGAGGCAGTTCAATTATGATGTCGATGGCTCTTGCATGGTGGTCGTTATTACAGATGCCCCTCTAAGTTCAAGAAATTTGGAGCGTCTCGCCAAAAGAGCGATTATGGGATTGGCAAAAACAGGGGGCATTGCTTCTAACGGAAGCGGAGACTATGTCATCGCCATGTCAACGGCCAAAAGCAACTTGATTCCCCATTCCAGTGATTCGTTGCTTCGCGAAACCAAAACTTTGCGTAACGATGCATTGTCCCCCTTATTTCTAGCAACCATAGAAGCCACTGAAGAAGCAATTTTAAACTCGCTCTTCACAGCTGAAACAATGCTTGGGAGAGACGGGCACAAAGTAGAGTCCATTCCCATCGAGACCGTGCTCGAAATCATGAAGAAATATAATCGCGTTAAGAAAAAATAGCTAGTTCAAAATAATAAATCCTTGAAAAATGAAGAAACAAATCAAAACCCTATTGGTACTTGCCTTTTTGGGCTTTGCCTTTATGGTTGTGGCCCAAAAGGACGGCAAAATGAACAATGTCGATAATCAAGATATTCCCAAAGCATTTTATGAAGGACTGGAATGGAGAAACATCGGGCCCAATCGCGGCGGAAGATCTCTTGGCTGTGCCGGAAGTCCGGGCAGGCCGAATGAATATTATTTTGGTGCAACGGGAGGCGGCCTTTGGAAAACCGTTGACGGCGGTCAGGAATGGAAACCGGTCACTGATGGACAAGTAACCAGTTCTTCGGTCGGTGCTGTGGCAGTGGCAGAGACCAACCCCGACATTGTTTATATCGGAATGGGCGAGGTACAGCTACGTGGAAGTATCACGCAAGGCGACGGTGTCTATAAATCGAAAGATGGTGGTAAAACGTGGCGACATTTAGGCTTGAAAGAGACCCAGGCCGTAGCCCGGATTAGAATACACCCGACAAATCCTGATATTGTTTATGTGGCGGCATTGGGCCATCCGTATGGGGACAATGAAGAGCGGGGTATTTTTAAAAGTACCGATGGCGGCAATACCTGGAAAAAAGTATTGTATGTAAGTCCCAAAGCGGGAGCGGTCGATTTGATCATCGACCGTAACGACCCAGAAGTAGTATATGCCAGTACCTGGCAGGTACAACGCAAAGCTTGGAAAATGTGGGGCGGAGGCGGCGACAGTAAATTATGGAAATCGGTCGATGGTGGCGAAACATGGTCGGATCTGACAAGCAACACGGGCATGCCCGCACCCCCGATCGGGAAAATCGGAGTAACGGTTTCCCCGGTAGATTCAAATAGGGTTTGGGCAATCGTCGAAGCCAATGAAGGAGGTGTTTTTCGTTCGGATGATGGCGGAAAAACGTGGAAACGCACCAATGATGAACGTAAACTGCGCCAGCGTGCTTTCTATTACTCCAGAATCTATGCCGACCCATGGGACAAAGAAACGGTCTATTGCCTAAATACAGGTTTCTACAAATCGACGGATGGGGGTAAAACCTTTGACACGACCATAAAAGTTCCGCATGGCGATAATCACGACTTATGGATCGATCCGAACAATCCGGATCGCATGATAAATTCCAACGATGGCGGGGGCAATGTAAGCATCAACGGTGGAAAAAGCTGGACGGAACAAGACTATTGTACCACCCAATTTTATCATGTAATGACAACAAGCGACGTTCCCTATCATGTAGCCGGCGCGCAACAAGACAATAGTACGCTGGCCATGCCAAGCGATGGTTGGGATCATATGCAGGCCCGAGGTCCAAACCATGGGTGGTATTATGCGGTTGGCGGTGGTGAGAGCGGATGGATTAGCCAACACCCTGAAAATCCGGATATTTTTTATGCCGGAAGCCAAGGAGCGTTATTGACACGATATGATAGAAGCAATGGGCAAACGCGCGATATACAGGTGTATCCCAGGTTCTTTTCGGGCGAACCCGCAAGTGCGCTGCCCGAAAGGTGGCAATGGACATTCCCTATAATGTTCGCTCCACAAGACCCAAATGTCATGTATACTTGCTCCCAACATGTATGGAAAACAACTGATGATGGTCAGTCTTGGGAAAAAATTAGTCCGGATCTGACTTATGCCGATCCGGAGACACTTGGTAAAACAGGAGGTGTAATTACAATGGATATGAACGGCCCTGAAATCTACGCTACCGTATTCGCACTGGCACCTTCCTACCATGATATCAATACGATTTGGGCAGGTTCGGATGATGGCAAAATTCATATTACCCGTGATGGTGGAAAAAATTGGGAGGACATTACACCGAAAAATCTCCCAAAATTTTCGCGGGTCAGCATCATAGATGAATCAAGGCACCGCCCCGGCACATTGTTCGTAGCGGCAAATAGCTACCAAGTGGACGATAGACAACCCTATGTATTCAAAACGCACGATTATGGTAAAACCTGGACAAAGATCATTAATGGAATAGCGGACGGTCATTTTGCCAGGGCCGTTCGTGAAGATCCGGTTCGCCAAGGATTACTTTTCTTGGCCACTGAACACGGTGTTTATTTTTCGATGAACGATGGCGAATTATGGCAAAGTCTGCAACTTGAGCTTCCCGATACGCCGATACGCGATCTTGTGGTCAAGGACAACGATGTCGTCTTGGGTTCCCACGGTCGCGGATTTTGGATTTTAGACGATATTCAACCGCTCCGGCAATACAAGAAAGAAATGGATAGCCAATCGGCCGTACTATTCGAGCCTGCCGAGGCAGTTCGAGGAATCACCGATGCCTCCATCCAATATTATCTTAAGGAACAGCAAGACACCATAACCTTTGAAATATTGGATGCCAACGATAAGCTCGTCAATACATTTACGGGAAGCAAACCAAAATATGAAGAAGATCCCGACTTGCCCGCTTGGCAAAGGGGCGGGTCGTCCAAACCGACAACGGCAAAAGGTCTCAATACCTTTACCTGGGACCTTAGATACCCCGGTGCTACGGAATTTGACGGGATGATCATTTGGAGCGCAAGACCCCAACGTGGGCCAAAAGCACCTTTGGGAAACTACAAAGTTCGAATGAAGACCAAAGATTATGAAAAAACCTATTCGTTCGAAGTGCAAATGGATCCCAATCTAAAAGAAATTACCAAGGAAGATCTGGATGAACAATTTGATTTAGCGAACAAGATCATGCAGAAAACCTCAGCAGCCAATAAGGCGGTAATTAAAATACGGGAAATAAGGGAACATGTGAACGCCAATAAAGAAGCCTTTTCAACATCCGATTTCAAAAAAACCATTCGACCCTTTCTTGATAAAATGGCGACCATTGAAGAAGAACTCTATCAGGTCAAGAACCAATCGAATCAAGACCCTTTGAATTTTCCGATAAAGTTGAACAATCGCCTGGCATCTTTGCGAAGAAGTGTCGAATCAGGTGATGCCAAGCCGACCGATGGAGCCTACAAAGTTTTCGGCGAACTATCCCAAGAACTGGAAACCCATCTTGGAAATCTAAAAGGAGTTATGGACCAGTACCTAGCTAAAACCAATTCGATTCTAAAGTCCGCTGGAAAAAATGGAATTGAATAATCCAATAAATGCGACAGTCTAAAATGGGCAGTACACGATTTTCGATATTGGTCTTTTTCGTTCTTCTCTTCCTTACAAGTTGTAAGGAAGAGAAAAAAGTGAACGTAGAAACCTTGGAAAGCAAAACCACGTTTACGGCTCCCCTGGGGAAAGAGTTTTCCTTGCCCGAACCATCCCCGAAAATGATATCCCAATATGAATCGGCCAAAAAGGATTATGAACAAAATCCTGATAACGCCGACAATATTATTTGGTATGGTAGAAGAACGGCCTATTTAGGAAATTATAAAGATGCTATAAACATCTACTCGGAAGGGATTAGGAAATTTCCTGAAGATACCCGATTCTATAGACATCGTGGACACCGGTACATTTCGATTCGAAAGTTCGATGAGGCAATTTCTGACCTTGAAAAAGCGGGGCAATTGATTACGGGCACGAAAAATGAAGTAGAGCCCGATGGCATCCCGAATGCAAAAAATATCCCGGTAAGTACGTTACATGGCAATATTTGGTATCACTTAGGTTTGGCCTACTACTTAAAACACGATTATGAAAAGGCCTTCGATGCGTATACAAAGTGTAGGCAATCGGGCGAACTGCACGACAATATCGTTTCAAGCACCCATTGGCTCTATATGATCCAACGTCGGCTCGGCAACAAAGAAATGGCCGACAAAATGTTGGATCCGATAATGGCTGAAATGGATGTCATTGAAAATCAGAGCTATCACAAGCTTTGTAAGCTCTATAAAGGGCTGATTCCTTTAGACTCACTCGAACAAACGGTTACGGGAAACCCGACTGGAGATGCCATTGGCTATGGAATCGCAAATTGGTATTTTTATAACGGTGAAAAAACAAAGGCAAAGGACGCTATGGAAGCACTGACTCAAAGCAAAGCTTTTACCTCGTTCGGTTATATTGCCGCAGAAAGCGACCTGATCCATTATTTCAACTAAACCTCCCCACCACCGTAATGGCAGATAGCAAAGCATATATTTTAGGAACCGATGAAGAGGAACTTTTCAGGTTGGGCGTACAACACCAAATTTGGGCCGAAGAAGCCCAACACGGATGGAAATTGGCAAATTTTAAAGCTGGACAAACGATTCTTGATCTAGGATGCGGGCCTGGCTATTGTACCAAGGAACTGGCATTTCTCGTCGGTCAAAAAGGAAAGGTTATCGGTATCGACAAATCGAAAGGATACATCGAATTTTTGAAACAGGTAGCACAAAATTACAACTTGAATATCAGGGCGATCCATGCGGATTTTGACCAAATGGTTCTTGAACCCGAAAGCTTGGATGGCATGTATTGTCGATGGGCGTTGGCATGGATCCCGAATCCCGAAGAAATACTTGCCAAAGTCCATAAGGCATTAAAACCGGGCGGTAGAATAGTCATTCAAGAATATTATGATTGGTCTACCCTGCAAACCGAGCCTAGAAAAGAGACGTTGGCAAAGGCCATCGCCATGGCGTTAAAAAGTTTCAAAGATTCCGATTCGGAGGTCGATATTGGAAGACATCTTCCCAAGATTTTGCATGATATCGGCATGAAGGTAGTCGGTTTTCGACCCATGGCCAAAATCGGAACGCCGGACAATGGAGTCTGGCAATGGCCAAAAACCTTTTTTGAAAGCTACTTTCCACGTCTCGTTCCTCAAAACTATCTGACCACCGACGAAGTGAAAGAAGCACTTTCGGAAATGGGGGAATTGGAAAAAATACCGGGAGCTTCGATTTGCACTTGCTTGATGTCAGAGGTTATCGCTGAAAAAGTGTAGTGGATAAACGTGGCCAACCTGTTATTTTCAAATATGATGTACGCCGTTCGACCATATCATTTCACTACTTTTGTAAAAATCCTCACGAGTAAATGAGCAATATTAAAATAGCACCTTCTCTTCTCGCCGCCGATTTTGGGAATCTTCAGCGTGATGTGGAAATGGTCGATAACAGCATGGCGGATTGGCACCATTTAGATATCATGGATGGCGTTTTTGTACCTAATATTTCCTATGGAATGCCCGTCATGAAGGCTATAGAAAAACATGCCACGAAGCCTCTGGACGTACATTTGATGATAATCGATCCAGACCGCTATATCAAGACATTTGCAGAATTGGGCGCGCATGTACTTACGGTTCACTATGAAGCTTGTACCCATTTGCATAGAAGCCTGCAGGCCATAAAAGCCGAAGGAATGAAGGCCGGAGTAGCTTTGAATCCGCATACGAACATCAATGTTTTGGAAGACACTATCAACGACATCGACCTTGTCTGTATGATGAGTGTAAATCCCGGTTTTGGGGGGCAATCCTTTATCGAAAACACTTATAACAAGGTACGCGACCTAAAAGCCCTTATCCAACATAAAAGGGCAAAGACACTTATTGAAGTGGATGGAGGGGTTACTTCTAAAAATGCCAAAGCCCTTGTAAATGCGGGAGCCGATGTTTTGGTGGCCGGCAGTTTTGTCTTTAAAAGTGAAAATCCGACCCTAACCATACAAGAGCTAAAGGATATTACTTCGTAATGGAACAATTCGATATTGTAATCGTTGGAGGAGGACCGATCGGTATTGCCTGTGGCCTCGAGGCAAAGAAAAAAGGATTGAACTATATCATTCTTGAAAAGGGACCGATCGTCAATTCCCTTTTCAATTATCCGGTAAACATGCAGTTCTTTTCGTCTTCCGAGCGGTTGGAGATCGATGATATACCGTTCATTAGTAAAGAGGCCAAACCCAAACGAAACGAAGCCTTGGAGTATTACCGTCGGATAGTAACCAGTAACCAATTGAACATCCACCTATTTGAAAAGGTAAAAAAGGTCGTTAAGAAGGGCGAATATTTTGATATCAGAACCGACAAAAATACATTCACGGCTACCAATGTAATTATCGCAACGGGATTCTATGATCTTCCCAATTTGCTCAATGTACCTGGTGAAGATCTTCCCAAAGTTTCCCATTACTATAAGGACCCTCATTTTTATGCAAGTCAGAAACTAGCTGTCATCGGTGCCAGTAATTCCGCAATCGATGCGGCTTTGGAATGTTGGCGAAAGGGATCCGAAGTAAGTCTGATTATTCGCGGGCCTGAAGTCGGTCAACGCGTCAAATATTGGGTGAGGCCTGATATCATCAACCGTATTGAGGAGGGGAGCATAAATGCCTATTATAATGCTACGGTTAAGGAAATCAAGCAGGACAAGATTGTCGTAGACACGTCAGAAGGTATTATTGAACTGGAAAATGATTTTGTACTCGCCCTTACGGGCTACATGCCCAATTTTGAATTTTTGGAAAACCTGGGAATCGAACTCTCCAATGATGAAAAAAGACTTCCCAATTATAATCCGGAAACTATGGAAACCAATATCGAGGGATTATACCTTGCCGGAGTAATCTGTGGGGGAATGGAAACACATAAATGGTTCATCGAAAATTCACGGATACATGCCCAACTAATTATTGCCGATATTCTGGGCAAGAAATAGAAAAGGGCTTTTAAAAAAAGCCCTTTTTATGTAGTGACCGCGGAGGGATTCAAACCCCCAACCCTCAGAGCCGAAATCTGATGCGCTATTCAGTTGCGCCACGCGGCCTCTTCATTTTAGCGTCGGCTAAGATAATTTATTCTTTACAATTGTAGAAATCGTTTTACCATCGGCTTGGCCGGCCAATTCTTTGGATACGATTCCCATGACCTTGCCCATATCTTTCATGCCCGAAGCACCTGTCGAATCAATGGCCATAATCACTACTTTCTTTATTTCTTCTTCGGTCAATTGTTCTGGAAGGAACTTTTCAATTACCACGGCCTGTGCCAATTCGGGTTCCGCAAGATCGGCCCTACCCTGTTCGGTAAATATGGCCGCACTGTCTTTTCGTTGCTTGACCAATTTCTGAACCAATTTGATCTCATCCGCTTCGGTAAGCTCACTTGCACCACTTTCCGTATTGGCTAATAACAACGCCGACTTTATTGCTCTCAATGACTCTAAGGCAACACTATCCTTAGCTTTCATTGCAATTTTCATCTGTTCCATTACCTCTTGTTGTAAGCCCATCACATGCTATTTTTAGGACTGCGAAGATAAAAAAATAAACCCGGAAATAATCGGTATTTTCGGGTTTATAGTTATGGGAAAACTTAATTTGAACTAGCCTTAATCCACATTGTCGTTTAGAAAAGAATTGTTGGATCGCAACTGGATCTCTCCATTGCTGTCCTCTCCTAAAGTTGTTCTGGATACTTTTTTTTCCTTTGGTGTTTCGTTTAGATTGACACCCTGTCGCTTATATGCTGGCTCCTTTTCAATTTCGTCGATATTGTTCACCTGATTTTGAAACTTATAATTGAAATCTTTAAGCTTTCTTCTTCGTTCATCGGCCCTTTCTTTCAACAATTCTTCAAGAGGGGTATCCATTGGATCGATTTGTTTGGCATCGGAAGTTTGTTCAACATCATCCGTAGAAATAACCTTTCTTTCAAAAACCAATTCGTCTTCAATGATTTTGGGTTCGAATTCTTCCGCTTTTGATTTGGCCCCGGTAAGGCTATTCTCCAATTCCATATAGTCGTCAAGGCTATAACGGGTCTCCCCTTCTTTGTTGTACTCCAATACGGGAATGACCTCGATATGATCGTTCACATCAAGATCTTTCACTTCTTCATCCAGATCAAACGTAATGACATTGTCCTTATATTCTTCATCATCTTCCGTATTGACCAATGGCAAATCGAAACTCATTTCGATTTGGTCCTCTTCAACTTGCCTTGTAGACGGCTGGTTCTGATTACCGACATTGGAGTCTTCAATTTCATCCTTCGACTCAACGATTACGAAGTCGTCTTCAGAAACATTTTCCGCCAATACCTCATCATAGAAAACATTGAAGTTCCTAATGTAGCTTGTAGTCGGAATTAACTCCATTTCATCTTCACCTCCAAAGTCTTTCAAAATGGGTTCTTCGAAAACTTCAACATCTCCCAGTTGATGAACAATGTTACCGGAAGATAGATTATGTACCGCTTTTTGTTCATCTTCCAAGGTATGGATAATCTTCTTCGATTCGGTATTTACAATGTCATCTTGTTGATCGACATTGAACCCTGTGGCAATCACAGTAACCGCAATGGCGTCGCCTAAATCCTCATCTTCGCCCACACCCATAATGATGTTTGCACCATGACCGGCCTCGATCTGAATATGATCATTGATTTCGCCAATTTCATCAATGGTAATCTCGGAAGTACCCGAAACGATCAACAACAGTACATTTTTGGCACCAGTGATTTTATTATCGTTCAGCAAGGGGGAATCAAGTGCTTTCATTATTGCCTCATTGGCCCTGGCAGACCCCGATGCCATGGCCGATCCCATAATGGCCGTGCCACTATTCGAAAGTACCGTCTTGGCATCACGCAAATCGATGTTCTGAGTATAATGGTGCGTAATTACCTCGGCAATTCCACGGGCTGCGGTCGCCAGAACTTCATCGGCTTTTGAAAAACCGGCCTTGAACCCCAAATTACCATACACTTCACGTAACTTATTATTGTTGATGACTATGAGCGAGTCAACATTGTTTCTAAGTTTTTCAATACCTATTTGGGCCTGTTGGCAACGCATGTTGCCTTCAAATTGAAATGGCATGGTTACGATTCCTACGGTAAGAATATCCATTTCCTTTGCCTGTTTGGCGATTACGGGAGCAGCACCAGTACCTGTTCCCCCGCCCATACCGGCAGTTATAAAGACCATTTTCGTGTTATGGTCCAACATGTTCTTGATATCTTCCATACTTTCCAAAGCTGCCTGCTCACCTACCTCTGGGTTCGCTCCGGCACCCAATCCTTCAGTCAATGAAACTCCCAGTTGGATCTTATTGGGTACGGTGCTATTGGTCAACGCCTGTTGATCCGTGTTGAGAATAACGAAATCAACACCATTGATGCCAGCTTGAAACATGTGGTTTATAGCGTTGCTTCCTCCTCCACCGACCCCGATGACTTTAATAACATTGCTTTGGTTCTTTGGAAGGTCAAAAGCGATTCCTTCTAATTCCATGTCGTTGCTCATAGTAGTTGTATTATGTATTACTGGTTATTGTTTATTCTAATTGTCTACTCGGCGTTATCCAAAAAATCCTTTAGCTTTTCAGACCACTTATCAAAAACCGATTTACGCTCTCTTTTTACTTTGGTAGTTGCCCCGGCTTCTTCTTCATGACCGGCGTAAGCCATTTCATGTTCTTCTTCGACATCTCTTTTGCCCAAAGTCTTACCTTTTGCCTCGTTTTGAACCGCATTCATCAAAAGACCTACTGCAGTCGCATATAGCGGGCTAGCAACTTCTTCATCGGTATCTCCGGCCAAATGCTCGTTCGGGTATCCTATTCGGGTATCCATTCCTGTAATGTACTCGACCAATTGCTTCAAGTGCTTTAACTGACTCCCTCCGCCTGTAAGTACAATACCTGCTATTAATTTCTTTTTCTGTTCCTCATGGCCGTAGTTCTTGATTTCAACATAGACCTGCTCTATAATTTCGACCACACGCGCATGAATAATCTTTGAAAGGTTTTTTAAGGTAATTTCCTTAGGCTCCCTTCCCCTTAAACCAGGGATGGATACGATTTCGTTATCCTTGTTTTCACCAGGCCACGCCGAACCGAACTTGATTTTAAGCAACTCGGCCTGTTTTTCGATTATCGAGCACCCTTCTTTGATATCTTCCGTAATCACTCCACCACCAAAAGGGATTACGGCGGTATGACGGATAATACCATCCTTGAAAATGGCAAGATCCGTGGTTCCGCCACCTATATCTATCAATGCAACACCAGCTTCCTTTTCTTCTTGGCTCAATACTGCTTCCGATGAGGCCAACGGTTCCAACGTAATATTACCGAGATCCAACCCGGCACTCTTGATGCACCTGCCTACGTTCTTGATCGACGACACCTGGCCTACGACCACATGGAAATTTGCCTCAAGCCGACCCCCGTACATACCTATGGGCTGTTTGATTTCCGCCTGCCCATCAACCTTATACTCCTGTGGGAGAACATGAATGATCTCTTCACCCGGCAACATGACCAATTTATATACTTGGTTCACTAATTTATCCAAGTCATTTTCATTGATTACTTCCTCTGAATCGGTGCGGGTAATGTAATCGCTATGCTGTAAGCTTCGAATATGTTGTCCTGCTATACCCACGACCACCGAACCTATTTTCAGGCCCGAGTTGGCTTCGGCCTCTTCAACCGCCTGTTGGATCGATTTTATGGTTTGGGTAATATTGTTCACCACACCTCGGTGAACGCCTAGACTTTTGGATCTTCCGATGCCCAAAATCTCTATTTTACCATATTCATTTTTACGACCAATTATGGCTACGATCTTCGTCGTTCCTATGTCGAGTCCTACTGAATAATTACCCTGTTCCATTTGATTGATTTATATTTTTGTGCACACTACCTGATTGTTGAACTCCAGACTTACAATGGCAAAGTCATCGAGAGTACTGTCTTTATCGGCTTTTATATAAAAAGCCTTAAAATTCTTGAACTTCTCCTCAAGATTGTCGATACCGCCAAGATTTACTACGAAATTTTCCATTCTGAATTTCAACTGATAATTTTCCTCGTCTTCGACATGTATGCCGATTACATTTTTTCTAAGGAAGTTGTCATCGTTGATATACTTCAGAATTTCATAGACATCCTCTAAACTTTTGCCTGTAATCTTACCTGTGATGATGGGCACTCTAGCGGAGTGGCTCATGGATAACGGCATGCGTTTTCCTTCATCATCAAGATAAAATTTTGTACTCCCCTCAATTCTTCCGATTGGCCGTCGCTGAACGATCTTAGACGTAAGCTCCCCATTTACAGTAAGATACACTTGGGCGTTTTTTACCATTTTATTGGTCTCGATGACCTCTTCCATAGTATTCAAAACTAATTTTTCTTTGGGCATGTTCGCGAGACTGCCATATTTTTGTATTAACAATTTATTAACCATGGCCTCGGTAATGTAAAGGTTCTGATCGCCAACGAATTGCACGTTGATGCCGTTGACCGTTCTTTTTTTGCTTCTTTCGTTCGAGAATGCGAAGAGGCCCGAAATGACCAATAGAAGCACCACCATTTTGATGTAATTCCAATTAATGCGCATAATCAAGTTCTTTTTTGATTTTTGATATTTCAAGTCCGATATCACCGGCACCCATGGTGACCAGTACTTCAGGATTTTGACTTTTTATTTCGTCTATGATCTTCGATTTTTCGATCAGTTTTTTATTCGGATTTTCTATTTTACCCAATAACCATTGCGAGGTAATACCCTCGATCGGTTCTTCCCTTGCCGGATAGATATCAAGCAGCACAACGCTGTCGAATTTTGACAAACTCTCTGCAAAGGCATCAGCAAAATCTTTTGTTCTTGAGAATAGGTGGGGCTGAAAAATAGCTAGCACCCTTTTACCGGGATGCATTTCGCCAATAGCATCATAGACGGCATTGATCTCAGTCGGATGATGGGCATAGTCGTCGATAAAAACAAAATTGTCTTCTTTGATCTTGTATGAGAACCTTCGTTGTACCCCTTTAAAAGTTTCCATGGCCTCTGCAAGGCGGTGCCGGGGGGAACCAGCTTGTACCGCCATTGCAAATGCGACCAACCCGTTAAGCAGATTATGCTTTCCGGGTTTGTTGAATTTTACCCCCGATAGGGTAGCATCGGGAGTATGCAAGTCAAAAATGTAGGTGCCATGTTGTATTTTCAAATTTCTGATACAGTAATCAGAATCGTCTTCTATACCATAGGTAATTCCTTTAAGTGGCAATCCGTTGCGCACAAACAATTTTCCGCCAGGCGCTATTCGCGCAACGAATTCTTGAAAGGATTTCTTAAGGGCATCGTGGTCTCCGTAAATATCCAAATGGTCTGCATCCATTGAGGTTACGCACGCAACATCGGGGAACAAACGCAAAAAGGATCGATCGAACTCATCGGCCTCCACCACCGAATAGTCAGTACCTTCGAATAGAAAGTTGCTATTGAAATCTTCCGATATGCCTCCTAAAAATGCCGTAAAAGAAGTACCTGTTTCTTTGAGCAAATGTGCCAAAATACTTGAGGTCGTGGTCTTGCCATGCGTGCCGGCGACGGCGAAGCAAAATGTATCTTTTGTTATAAGGCCCAAAACCTCGGACCGCTTTTTGATATCGAAACCCTTTGATAAGAAATATTGATATTCAGAATGACTATTCGGGACTGCAGGAGTATATACGACCAAGGTATTGTCCGTTTCGGTAAAACCGTTCGGAATCAAATCAATAGCATCTTTATAGTGTATACTTATATCCAAATCTCCCAACTCTTTGGTCAAAGGGGTTTCGGTCTTGTCATATCCCGCAACATTTTTACCGATGAACTTGAAATATCGGGCCAACGCGGACATGCCGATGCCTCCGATACCAATGAAATAGACATTATGTATGTTATTTAAATTCAAGCCAAAAAAGGTTAATTCTTTAATTTCATGTTTACCATAACACTCGCATTTACTGCTTACTGTTCACTAATAATCTTTCTATTTCGTCAACGATATGCTCGGTAGCCTTTGGCATGGCCAACTTTTTAATGTTCTGGCCCAATGTTTCTTGTTTTTCCCTTGATTCATACAAGCTTGAAAACACCGAATCAAATTCCGTATCCAATTCTTTTTCCTTGATGAGAATCGCCGCGTCCTGGTCGACCAAGGCTTCTGCATTCTTGGTCTGATGATCCTCAGCAACGTTCGGCGAGGGAATGAATATTACCGGCTTGCCAACGATGCATAATTCCGAGACCGAACCGGCCCCGGCCCTAGAAATAATCATATCGGCCGCTACATAGGTTAAATCCATCCGATTTAGAAAATCAAAGACCTTCACATCTTGAGACCCATATTTCTTGTACTCATCAAAATAGAGCTTGCCGCACTGCCATATCAGTTGAACCCCATTTGTTTTAAAGAAATCGAGTTTTTGTTCGATAAGTTGATTGATTCTTCTGGCTCCCAGACTTCCCCCAAGAACCAACAAGATGGGTTTTGTTCCATCTAGTCCGAAAAAATCCGTAGCTTCTTTTTTGTTCTTTGGCAAATCGACTAAATCACCACGGACCGGATTGCCCGTTTTTACGATTTTATCCTCCGGAAAGAACCTTTCCATACCATCGTAAGCCACGCATATTTTAGCAACTTTATCTTTCAATAATTTGTTGGTAATGCCCGCGAACGAATTCTGTTCCTGCAACACACACGGAATACCACGGCCCGATGCCACTTTCAACAAAGGACCACTGGCAAACCCACCCGTACCGACAACGGCATGGGGTCTGAACCGTGAAACTATTTTGCCGGACTTTACCAAACTACTTATCAGTTTAAAGGGAAACATCAAATTTTTAAGGGTCAGTTTCCGTTGCAACCCTGTAATCCACAATCCTTCGATCTCGTACCCAGCTTGGGGCACTTTCTCCATTTCCATTCTATCCTTGGCGCCTACGAACAAAAATTCAGCGTCAGGATACCTTCTTTTCAACTCGTTGGCGATAGCGATGGCCGGGTAAATATGGCCGCCGGTACCCCCCCCAGAGAGTATGAACCTATAATTGCCCACTTAGCACCTCCAATGGATTATTACTGTTCATATCTACCGTCTCCTTTTCGAAGGCTATGCTCTTGTTGCTCACGCTCAAAATAATGCCAATGGCCAAACAGGTCATCCACCCTGAGGTACCACCACTGCTTATCAAAGGCAGGTTTTGCCCCGTTACCGGAAACAATTCCACTGCGACCGCCATATTGATCAACGCCTGAAAAATAATCGGCAGTCCTACGCCAAGTGCCAATAACTTCCCGAAAATCGTTGATGCCCCATTGGCTACGACCACAATTCTGAACAGCAGAAACATGTAAAAGAACATCAGCACAAAACCGCCCAACAAGCCATATTCTTCAACAATAATGGCATATATAAAATCGGATGAACTCTGTGGCAGAAAATTCTTTTGAACACTCTTACCGGCCCCTTTCCCTACAATACCGCCCGAGGCGATGGCAATCTTTGCCTTTTCTATTTGATAGACGTCTTCAGTATCCTTAGGATTCCAAAAACTTTCTATCCGACTCGTCCAAGTATCTACCCGATTCGGAAACATATCTGGAAATGCCTTGGCCACAAGGATGAAAATTGTCAAAAACAGGATTCCCGTCCCTACAATTCCTATCAAATATTTAATGGGATATCCTCCTAAAAAACAGAGTAGCAATACCATGGAAAAAATAATCGCCGCGGTCGAGAAATTAGCGGGCAATATGAGTACCACCGTTAGGAAAACGGGAACCCACAAGGGCAAAATACTTTCTTTAAAGGTTACGACCTTATCCTTGACCTTGGTCAGGTATCGCGCCACATAAATCATCAAAACCACGGCCGCTAATGTTGACGCCTGAAATTTTATCCCTATAAACGGTAAACGGATCCATCTGCTTGCATTGGCCCCTTCAACGGTAGTACCTTGGGCCAAAGTGAAAACCAATAAAACAATGACAATGGGCATTGCGATCAAGGAAAGTCCTTTGAAAAAATGGGTCGGAATGCGGTGAACACCATAAATGATACCAAAGCCCAAAAGCAATAGAACGGCATGTTTGACCAACCAACCCATGGGCGTACCACTGCCGACTACATAGACCAAATTACTACTTGCACTATATACGGGCAGGAACGAGAATAACCCCAAAAGGGCCACTACCGCCCAAAGCGCCTTATCCCCTTTAATATTTTTAAAAACTTTAATCACTGTTACAAGTTTCTTATCGCCGCTTTAAATTGGTTTCCACGGTCTTCATAATTTTCAAAAAGGTCGAAACTGGCACAGGCAGGGGACAATAAAACGGTATCACCCCGCTCGGCAATTTTATAGGCCACTTTCACGGCCTCTTCCATGGCGAAGGTCTCGACCATCAATTCGACCACATTGCCAAAAAAATCCTTGATTTTTGAGTTATCGGTACCCAAACAAATTATCGCCTTTACCTTTTCACGTACCAAGGGCATCAGTTCCCGGTAATCATTTCCCTTATCGACTCCGCCAACAATCCATACAATCGGTGTTTTTATACTGTCCAGCGCATAAAAAACGGAATTCACATTGGTCGCCTTGGAGTCATTGATGTACTGTACATGCTGAATTTTCAGCACCTTCTCCAATCGGTGGGGCGCCCCTTGAAAATTCTCGATGCTTTGGCGAATGGTCTCCTTTCGTATTCCCACCAACTTGGCGGCCGTGGCCGCTGCCATCGTATTTTTTAAATTGTGCTTGCCTTCCAATGCCAATGTATCCGTAGTCATTTCAATCGTATCGTTAGTTGTCGTTATTCTTATATGTTCGTTCTTGAGATAAGCACCTTCATCCAATTCTTTTTGAATCGAAAAAGGCAGCAATTTTGATTTGATCGGGTGTTTTTTTAGCCAATCGACTATTACATCGTCGTCCGAATCATAGATGAAGTAGTCTTCTTCGTCCTGATTTTTGGTAATCCGGAACTTCGAAGCGATATAATTTTCAAACTTGTAATCATAGCGATCCAAGTGGTCAGGCGTGATATTGGTCAAAATGGCAATGTGCGGCTTGAATGTATCAATACCGTCCAACTGAAAACTACTGATTTCCAACACATAGTAATCAAAGTTGTTTTCGGCCACCATTTTGGCAAAACTGTCACCGATGTTTCCGGCCATACCGACATTAAGCCCCGCTTGTTCGAAAACATAGTCGGTGAGCATGGTAGTCGTGGTCTTTCCGTTGCTTCCGGTAATGGCTACTATCGTTGCGTCGGTGTATTTCGCGGCAAACTCTATTTCTGATATTACCGGAATCGAATTTTGCCTCAATTGTACTACTAGGGGTACCTTATCAGGTATCCCCGGACTTTTCATTACCACATCGGCATTCAGAATTTTGGATTCGGTGTGTTTTTCCTCTTCCCAATCAATCTCAAAATGTTCAAGAACGTTTTTATATTTTTCCTTTATTTTTCCTTTATCGGAAACAAAAACCTCATATCCTTTTTGTTTCCCCAAAATGGCCGTGCCAACTCCGCTTTCTCCTCCTCCCAAGACCACCAAACGTTTCATTCTATCTGACTTTTAGCGTCACGAAGGTCACGATGGCCAAAAGGATACCTATAATCCAAAATCGGGTTACGATCTTGCTTTCATGATATCCTTTTTTTTGATAATGGTGATGCAATGGCGCCATCAAAAAAATGCGCTTGCCCTCTCCTAATTTTTTTTTGGTGTACTTGAAATATCCAACCTGTAGCATTACCGAAATCGACTCGGCAAAGAAGATTCCACATAACAAGGGAATCAACAGCTCCTTACGGACGATAATCGCAATTACCGCAATTACACCGCCAATAGTAAGGCTACCCGTATCGCCCATAAATACTTGTGCGGGGTAGGCATTGTACCATAAAAACCCGATGAGTGCCCCAGTAAATGCGGTTATAAAAACCAACAGTTCACCTGCCCTGGGGATGTACATAATGTTCAGGTATTCAGAAACGATGGTATTACCCGAGACCCAGGCGAAAATACCTAGGGTCAATACGATTATCGCGGACGTACCCCCGGCAAGACCATCGATACCATCTGTTAGGTTGGCCCCATTCGAAACCGCTGTCACGATCAAGATGACTATGGGTATAAAAATCAACCATGCGTATTCCGTTGCCCCTTCACCGGCCCAAGAAATCAATCGGCTGTAGTCCAACTCATTGTTCTTGAAGAACGGTACCGTGGTCATCGTCGATTTTATCTCCGCTCCTTCAACCTTCTCCACCGTATACTGTGCCGTGATCATCGTACTATCTTGATCTTTCATGGTCACAGACGGATGAAAATACAAAGTGGCCCCAACGGCCAAACCCAAGACCACCTGGCCTAAAACCTTAAATCTTCCTTTTAGCCCTTTTTTATTGTTCTTGAAGATTTTGATATAATCATCGGCAAAACCGATCAGACCCATCCAAATGGTAGTCACGATCAATAAAATGACATAAATATTATCCAACCACCTTGCAAACAACAATACCGGAACCAAGGTCGACATGATAATGATCAATCCTCCCATGGTCGGCGTACCTGCCTTTTGTTGCTGGCCCTCTAATCCCAAATCGCGGATGGTCTCCCCGATCTGCTTTCGCCTTAGAAATAATATTACCCGTTTACCATAAACCGTGGCGATAATCAAAGACAACAAAATGGCCATGGCCGCCCTGAACGTGAGAAACTGGAAAAGTCCAGCTCCCGGCACTTGGTATTCGCTTTCCAAATATTCGAACAGGTAATACAGCATTTGCTACTTTTTATTCTACTTATTCATACTATCCAATAAATCCTTCACGATCTCAAAGTCATCAAAATCAATTCTTTTCCCATTGGTTTCTTGATAGGTCTCATGGCCTTTTCCTGCAACCAAAATGATATCGTTCGCCACCGCCAATTGACATGCGGTCTTGATCGCCTGCTTTCGATTTTCGATGGACAAAATTTTTTTGGTGTTCTGGGGTTCTACCCCCGCTTCCATTTCTTCGATGATTGCATGTGGGGGTTCGGACCTGGGATTATCTGACGTAAAAATGGCCTTATTGCTCATCTCAGAGGCGATATGACCCATAACCGGACGCTTAGACCTGTCTCTATCGCCACCACACCCCACAACGGTGATGACGTTTTCATTTCCAGTTCTCAACGCGTTGATAGTGTCAAGCACGTTTTTTAGTGCATCCGGTGTATGGGCATAATCAACTATCGCCGTAATTTTTTCCTTTGATATATAATATTGAAACCTTCCGTCGACATTTTCTAGTTCGCTCAGTAGACGCAATGTTTCCATTTTTTCCAGACCTAACAGATCTGCAGTAGCGTAAATCGCCAAAATGTTGTAGGCATTGAAATTGCCAATGAGTTTTGTCCAAATTTCGTTGTCATCGACCTTCAGCAACTGCCCGTCAAATTGATTTTCCAAAATCTGTGCCCTATAATCGGCATAAGTCTTGAGGGCATAGGTATATTTTCGCCCTTTGGTATTTTGTAACATGACCAGCCCATTTTTGTCATCGATATTGCTCAGGGCGAACGCCTTTTTCGATAAGTTGTCGAATAACAATTTTTTAGTATCTCTGTACTCGGCGAACGATTTGTGGTAATCTAAATGGTCATGGGAAAGGTTAGTGAAAATAGCGCCTTCAAAAACCAAGCCTTCCGTACGTTTTTGATGGATTCCGTGAGAGCTTACCTCCATAAAGCAGAATTCTACCCCTACCTCGTTCATCATTTTCAAATGACGGTTAATGACCAGTGCATCAGGGGTGGTATGCTTGGTGGGAAAAGTTTCGTCGTCGACCATAATCTTTATGGTGGAAATGAGTCCTACCTTGTATCCGGCTTTTTTGAACAACTGATACAACAAACTACTGATGGTGGTCTTGCCATTGGTACCCGTAACACCAACCAATTTTAAATTCTTGGAGGGATTGTCATAAAAATTGGAGGCCATAATCGCCAGGGCCTTATTGCCATTATCGACTTCGGCATAGGTAATGCCTTCGACCATTTGACTAGGAAGCTCTTCGCAGATAATCGCCTTTGCACCCTTATCAACGGCCTTTGAAATATACTTATGCCCATCTGTCAAGGTACCTTTGATCGCAACGAACACATCGTCCATACCCACTTCGCGCGAATCGAAACGGATGTCGTTTATCATAACATTGGTGGATCCGCTCACAGCGGTAAGGCCTACACCGTACAATATGTCTCTTAATAGCTTCATGAAAGTTCCAAGACAATTTTATCGACTTTGTTAATATCGGTTCCTTGATTAATGGACTGTTTTCTTACCTTGCCGTTTCCCTTTACCTCAACTTTGAGGCCCAAATTCTCTAAAATGGAAATGGCATCCATACCGCTCATCCCCTTCACGTTTGGCACCTTGTTATATTTCTTCTGCGCTTCGGCATAATATTTTTGATACGAATCTTCCAAAATCGGTTCTTCGGCAATCTTCATTTCGACTTCGTCGATCAACGGATTGTTGGCGTATATTTTCTGTGCAATCGATTTGAACACTGGCCCGGAAACATCGGCACCATAATACCCCACACTTCTGTCAGGTTCATGAATGACCACTATGCACGAATATTTCGGATTTTCCGCAGGAAAATAACCTGCAAAACTTGAGATGTATCTTAGTTTTTCAGGGTCTTTGGCCACGTAGTTCTTTTGGGTCGTGCCTGTCTTGCCCGCCATTGAGAAATTGGGGGAATATAGTCCGTGACCGGTACCATGTTCTTTCTCCACCACATTCTTCAGGAGCTGCTTTACCTTATTTATTGTTTCTTGCGAGCAAATCGACGGGGCGATGACTTCCTTTTCGAAAGTCTTTACCGTGCGGTTCATCTCCCTTACCTCTTTGATCAATCTCGGTTTGACCATCTCACCATTATTGGCTATGGCATTATAAAATGTCAATGTCTGTAAGGGGGTCAACGAAACCTCATACCCATAGGCCATTTGGGCCAACGAAAGACCTGACCAACCCTTATCGCCGGGAAACCGTATCACAGGAACCCCCTCGCCCTGAATCGGAAGGCCAAGCTCTTTGTTAAGCCTCATGTTCATCAATCCGTTTACATATTTTCCGGGGTTTTCCTTATAGCCATAATGTATCATTCTGGCAAAAGCGGTATTCGAAGAGACCTCAAATGCCTTAGCCACCGAAATTTTACCGTAACCACCATGTTTAGAATCCTTTACCCGATGGTTATAAATCTTCCAAGACCCTTTCTCGGTATCGATGACCGTACTGGTATCGATTACCTTATGTTCAAGGGCGTTTACCAGATTCATCAGTTTGAAAGTGGAGCCTGGTTCATGCGATTCGCCGATGGCGTAGTTCAAACGTTCGTAGTATTTATCCTCTTTGGTCCTTCCCAAGTTGGCGATGGCCTTGATTTCACCTGTCTCGGTTTCCATTACGATGACGCACCCATGATCGGCCTTGTAATGTTCCAACTGCTTCAAAAGAGCATGATGGGCTATATCTTGAATGTTCACATCGATTGTCGAGTAAACATCATAACCATCTTTTGGTTCAATAATGTTATCGAGGCCGATTGGTTTCCATTGGCCTTTTGCTATTTTCTGTTTTAGGCGCTTGCCTTCGGTACCCCTAAGATATGGGCCGAAAGCCCTCTCCAATCCGACCCCGGCATACCGATTGTATTCATTAAGGCGCTCATACCCGACACTACGTTCGGCAATTTTTCCCAAAGGATGTTCGCGCACCGTTTTTTGTTCGATTATCAGCCCGCCTTTGTACGGTCCTTTGTTAAAAAGAGGAAAATCTTTGACCGCCATATAATCCGAATAATCAAGATTTCGGGCCAATAGGGCGTACCTGTTTTTGTTCTCTTTTGCTTTGCGAAGTAACTGCTGGTAATGCGAGGAAGATTTGCCCAACAATTTTGCCAACGCGTCCGACAATGGTTTCACATTTTCCTTAAAATCGATATTGCTTACGGTTACCGCATCAAATCGAATTTCATAGCGTGAAACCGATGTAGCCAACAAACTGCCATCATCGGAATAAAGATCCCCACGGTTCGGAGCGATCGTGAACATCTTTGTGGTTCGCTTTTCGGCAAGACCCCGATATTTTTCCCCTTCCACAACCTGAATGGTGACCAACTTAAAAAGAACGGCACAGGCAAATAGAAACAGAAATCCTGCAACAAAATACAACCGGTTCAATATGCGCTTGTCAGTAACCGCCATTTATTCCTTAACTGATTTTACCCTGATTTTTTTCGGGGGAACTTCCGATGGATACAATTCTTTCCCCGCCAAATTTTGGGTGATGGTAGATTCAAGTTTCAATTTTTGGATGTCTTTGTGAATATCGACGAACTCACTGCGCAGTTCCTTTACTTCTTCACTCAAGACGGCGATCTGATGTACCTTTTTATCCGCACTGTGCGAACTGCCGATCATCACGGTCGCCAAAAAGGATGCAAAAATGATGAACAACCAATTCTTAGGAGCGTCATCGCTTACCAAAAACTTCCCCTTCAATAAGTCCAATAGCCCTTTTTTCATCACGCCTTATATTATTATTAAATGCGCTCCGCAATACGGAGCTTGGCACTACGTGCCCTATTATTCTTTTTTATTTCTTCAGTTGACGGAACGATAAGCCCTCCGATTTTTTTAAAGGGAACATCGATATTGCCATAAAAATCCTTTTCGGGTTCGCCTTCAAATTGCCCGGCCCGAATGAACCTTTTTACCAGACGATCTTCCAACGAGTGATAGCTCAAAACGCTCAACCTACCTCCTACATCCAACACAATGGGCGTCTGCAACAAAAATTCCTTGATGACCTCGATTTCCTGATTGACCTCGATACGTATGGCCTGGTACACTTGCGCCAATATTTTGTGTTCCTTTGACTTGGGCAGAAATGAACGCAGGGCTTCCTTCAATTGTCCAGTGGTCTCTAAAGGCGACTTTTCGCGCTGTTCGATCAATGCTTTTGCGACGGCATTGACATTTCTCAGCTCGCCATACTCGAACAAAATCCGCCTCAGATCATCAAAATCATAACCATTGACAATATCATGGGCGGACACTTCATTTTTCTTGTTCATGCGCATATCAAGATCGGCCTCGAAACGGGTCGAAAAACCACGATCCGCCTTGTCGAACTGATGCGATGAAACACCGAAATCGGCCAAGATTCCATCAACTTTCCGAATGCCATAGAACTTTAAAAACTGTACGATATACCTGAAATTTTCATTGATCAGCGTGAACCGCTCGTCATCTATCGTATTTTCAAGTGCATCTTCGTCTTGATCAAAAGCTATCAATCTGCCACCACTCCCAAGACGTTTCAAAATCTCCTTTGAATGCCCACCTCCACCGAAGGTCACATCCACATAAATACCATCCTCCTTAATATTGAGCCCGTCAACGGACTCTTGCAACAGTACAGGATTATGATACATCGTTTTCATCGTCTCCGTCCTCGCCCATCACCTCTTCGGCAAGTGCAGCAAAATCTTCCGCTGTTTCCTCCAACACTTTCTCATAGCTATCCTTATCCCATATTTCGACAATATTGATCGCCGAACTCAGTACAACTTCTTTTGAGATTCCCGCAACTGAAATCAAGTTTTTAGGTATCAGAAGCCTTCCTGTGCCATCGATTTCAACGACCTTGACCCCTGCCGAAAAACGACGGATAAAATCGTTGTTCTTTTTCTTGAAACGGTTCTTCTTGTTCATTTTCTGCATGAGCAGATTCCATTCGTCCATAGGATATAGCTCCAAGCAGGGCTGAAAAACCGATCTTTTGATCACAAACCCTTTGTTCAAAACCGGAGACATCTGATTTTTTAGCGCAACAGGAAGCATTATCCTACCTTTGGCATCGGCCTTGCAATCGTATGTTCCAATGAAATTGATCACCTAAAATGGTTGGTTTGTCTTTTAATAACTCAAATATATAAATATTATTACCACATTTTACCACAAATTACCACTTTGTTGCGAAATTTTATAGATAATCGTTCAAATATGGTGTGATGACCATTTGAAGATCGGTTCAAAATCTAATTTTTCATCACGGTATTTCGATTCATAAAGCCCGTAAAAAATGATTGCCCAATAGCTTCGATAAGATTGGTATTATGTGGAATTGTATATATTTGCCAACATAGACCAGACACATCCTGAATGGAAAAAAAGATTATTACCGAGGGCAAGTACAGGTATATTGAAAAAGGTGAGGGTACTCCTCTAATTATCTTGCACGGTCTAATGGGCGGATTGAGTAATTTTCACGGGGTAACCGATTATTTTCCCAAAAAGGGGTACAAGGTCTTGGTACCCGAATTACCTATCTATGATATGCCATTGCTCAAGACCAATGTGAAACAGTTCGCAAAATTTCTTGAGAAGTTTATCGAGTTCAAGGGTCTTAAGGATGTAATACTTCTTGGGAACTCGTTGGGCGGACATATTGGCCTATTGCATACCAAAATGTACCCGAAAATGGTAAAGGCATTGGTCATTACCGGAAGTTCAGGACTTTACGAAAGCGCAATGGGCGATGGTTACCCAAAACGAGGCGATTACGAGTTTATCAAAAAAAAGGCCGAGAACGTGTTTTACGATCCGGCCGTTGCCACCAAGGAAATCGTCGACGAAGTTTTTGCCACGGTCAACGATCGTGTTAAATTGGTCAAGACATTGGCCATTGCCAAAAGTGCCATAAGACACAACATGGCACAAGACCTTCCTAAAATGAGGACCCCGACCTGTATTATATGGGGTAAAAACGATGGTGTCACGCCACCCGACGTGGCAGAGCTTTTTCATGAGCTATTACCCGATTCCGATTTGTTTTGGATCGAGAAATGTGGTCATGCCCCTATGATGGAGCACCCGGATGAATTCAATGGCATTCTCGATACCTGGCTGGAAAAACGTGGATTCTAGAGGCAGACGTAGACAAATATAGTTTTCATCAACTCTATCAACTTTTTTTGAACTAGAACCTTGCGTTCGAATTAGAACTTGGCGCATGAAAATCAAATCGGCGAATTTCGTAATGAGCAACTCAGATGTTGCCAAATGCCCTAGGGAAGCCATACCCGAATACGCCTTTATCGGCCGATCCAACGTCGGCAAGTCTTCGCTAATCAATATGTTGACCGAACATAAGGGTTTGGCCAAAACATCCGGCAGGCCCGGCAAGACCCAACTTATCAACCACTTTAAGATCAATGACAATTGGTTTTTGGTCGATCTACCCGGTTATGGATATGCCAAGGTTTCAAAAAGGGACAAGAAAACGTTTCAAAAGTATATTACCAACTACTTTCTTCAGCGCGAGCAATTGGTCTGCTCTTTCGTCTTGGTCGATATTCGTCATGAGCCCCAAAAAATCGACTTGGAATTCATGGAATGGCTTGGCGAAAATCAGATTCCGTTTTGCATCATATTCACGAAGGCCGATAAATTAAAACCAAAGGCCATTCAGGTAAATGTCAACGCCTACATTCAAGAATTATTAAACGGTGTATGGGAAGAAGCTCCCCAATACTTTACAACGTCATCTTCAAAAGGAATTGGGCGTGACGAGGTTTTAAACTTTATCGATTCGATCAATACCGACTTTTTCGAACAACAAAAAGGTTAAGGCAATTCTTGTCTTTCTTTAATCAGTTGGATCAAAGATCCTACATCCTTCAAAGAATTTATCTCCTTGGTATTTATGATTACTTCCAAACGGGTGGCGGTTTCTCCAAGGACGATGGGAAATGTAAACTTGCTACCAAATTTTGACGCATACTGCTTTTCAAATTCATCCTTGTGCAAAAATTCCATTCTCAAATCAGTTGTTTTTCGAAATTTCTTCCAAACTGAATTCTCTTTAAACGCCCCGAAGGTCAATTCACAAAGTTTACAATCATAGGTATTCGGACTCAGTATTTTGTGGGCACCATCCAAGATTAAATTGCCCAGCCCCGAATCGGCATTGTAAACAAAAATCAGTTTTTGCAATTTCGGTCTTCCGTTGTTGCCAAGTAAAGCCATATATTTATAATCTTCAAAAGCATGCTATGCCCGTTAAAGTACAAAACCTGATATGCCTCTTTTTAGCATTGCTTCTGCTACAATGTAAGTCAAAGAACAATGACATAACTTACGATTCCGAAACTTTAAAAATAGTTCCTATTTCCAAAAATAGTTATGTACACGTTTCTTATTTGAATACCGACGACTTTGGCAAAGTGGCTTGCAACGGCCTTATTTATGTGAACGACAATGAAGCCGTTATCTTTGACACCCCTGTTGATAATGATGTATCCGAAGAGTTGTTGGCATGGCTGGCCAAGGACAAAAATATCGAGGTAAAAGCGGTCGTGATCAATCATTTTCATGCCGACTGTCTCGGTGGTATACAAGAATTCGACTCACGAAATATTCCGTCTTATGCCCATCGAAAAACATACGAACAGATTGAAAATTGGGAAAAGGCACCCGAAAAGGTTTTTGAAGAAGAGATGACCTTGCATGTAGGTGGGGGAAAAATAATCAACCGCTATTTCGGGGAGGCGCATACGAACGACAATATCGTAAGTTATATACCCGATGAAAAATTGCTCTTTGGTGGATGCATGATAAAGTCTTTGAACGCCCCAAAAGGAAATCTTGAGAACGCAAATCTTGGGGAATGGAGCAAAACCGTTCAAAAAATAAAGGAAAACTATCCAGATGTGGAAGTCGTTGTTCCCGGTCATGGAGACCATGGAGATATAGCATTGCTCAACTATACGATCGAACTTTTTAAAACCGATTAAAATGAAAAAATTCGCTATTCTTTCTTTATTGCTTTTCATCTTTTTCGCATGTGCCGAAAAACCAAGAGAGAGAACTCCCCCGGTGACCGCACCCTTTTCAAATGTCGATACCCTTGCCATCAACGATTGGTGGAACCGTGCGGACAATCCGATCATCGATTTAAAGGTCGACCGCGACAGCGTGGTCGCCTTTGGAATTTATACGGTTTCAAACAAAATCCTAAAATTGAGCGCACAGTTATATCCGTTATACCCCGAAGAGACCCGAGAGGTACGCTTGGAAATCGAAAAAGACGGTGAATGGAAAGAAATTAAAAAACAGAACGTCAACGATTTGGGGTGGTCGGCGCTGTTCCGCATCGAAAACTGGGATGACTCCAAAAACGCAAAATATCGTATTCGACATGGTGAAAATTCACTTTTCGAAGGTCTGATCCGGAAAAACCCCAAGGATCAAGAGCAGATTTCCCTAGCGGCACTTTCCTGCAATTCGAATCAGGATCGGGGCATGCGCGAAAATTATGTGCGCAATATCAATCATCAAGATCCCGATCTTATTTTTTTTGCCGGCGACCAATCGTATGACCATACCGAACATACAGCGGCATGGTTAAAATTTGGCCTTCAATTTCGCGAAACTTTTAGAAATCGACCGGCGATTACGATTCCTGACGACCACGACATCGGACAAGGCAATCTTTGGGGCGAAAATGGAAAAGTATCCACTTCACCCGGAAGCCCTGATGGCGGATATAAGTACCATCCCGAATATGTGAAAATGGTGGAACGATGCCAGACGGCCCATTTACCCGATCCCTACGACCCTACGCCCATTGAACAAGGTATCGGTGTCTATTATACGAATTTGATATGGGGAGGAGCGGATTTCGCGATTTTGGAGGACAGGAAGTTCAAATCAGGCCCTGAAGGAAAGATTCCGCAACAAGGACCTCGACCCGATCATATTCGAAACCCCGATTATGATCCAGCCTCGATCGATTTGCCGGGGCTTACACTTTTAGGCGAACGCCAACTAAATTTTCTGGAAGATTGGGGAAGTCAAAATACCGATGCCTTAAAAGTTGTCTTATCTCAAACGGGATTCTGCGGTGGCGCCCACATACATGGTAGCCTTGACAACCGACTTCATGCCGATCTCGACAGTAACGGCTGGCCCCAGACAGGGCGCAACAAGGCCCTGAAACTTATCAAAAAAGCCAATGCCGTCCATATTGCCGGGGACCAACATTTGGCCACGATAATCAAACAAGGTATCGATGAATTCCGTGACGGACCTTGGGCGTTTGTAGTGCCGGCCATAGTAAATGATTATTACAGCCGTTGGTGGTGGCCCGAAGATGAAAAAGCAGGCGCAAACCCTAATACGAATACTTCCTTACCATGGACGGGGGATTACCTAGACGGCTTCGGCAATAAAATAAGTATGATGGCCTATGTCAACCCTGAGAGTTCATCCAAAGGAGGTGGATACGGATTAATACGGTTCAATAAAAAAGAAAAAACCGCCACTTTTGAATGTTGGCCAAGATATGTCGATGTAACCCAGCCCAATGCTGAACAGTTCGAGGGCTGGCCGATGACAGTTTCGATGGAGTAGGATAAACAAATTAATATGACAAAACATTGTTGATCTAAATGCCGCCTACAAGTAATTATTCCCAATTGCGGGACCATTTTCAAAAATTCATGACTTCGGTCATAAAATCAAAAGTATCTAATGCTTAGTTTTATTCAATAAAATATAACAACCACTATGAACGAAATCTCTTCTATTCTCATTCCTTTTGATTTTTCGGATGCTTCCAAAACGGCATTGGAGTATGCTGTTCAATTTGCCATTGTCGACGATAACGTTGATATTTCACTTGCCCATGTTATGAGCGAGGACAGTGCCCAAGATTTAAGCGAACAATTCGAAAAATTGCAAAAGCGATATTCAAAAGACTTGAAAAAGCCTTTAAAATGGATAGATTTGAGCGGTTCATTGACCGAATCTTTGATCGAGGTACAAAAAAATAGGAAAATAGACATCGTTGTCATGGGTACATCTGAGGCCCAGGACCATGAAATCAAATTAATCAGCAACACTTCGAAATTCGTTTCCGAGGTGGATTGTTCGGTTTTGGTCGTTCCCGAAAAAATGGATGAATTTCAAATCAAGAACATCGCCCTCGTCTTAGGAAAAGAAGAAATCGATGACAGGCATGCCCTGGAAACTTTATTGGATATCGCTAGAAAATTCAATGCGAAGGTGCATGTATTGACCATTGAGAACACTTCCGAAATGTATGGTTATTCGGAGACGGATGAAGCCAACGAGAATTTATTGGAATACTATCTCGAAAACTTTTATACCGAACACACCTTTATCGAAAATAGCGACGTGGTCAAGGGTATTTTATCCCACGCGGCGGAAAAGGAAATGGACATGATCGCCATACTTCCGAGAAATCATGCCAAAAGAAGTAATCCTTCCGAAGGTAGGCTGACCGAAATGCTTACCTTAAAGTCAAAAATACCGGTTTTAGCCATAGACTGATAATCGAAAAAAGTTATTGCTATCAACCTTTTAATTCCAACTTTTCGGCAAAATAGTCGCAGAAATCCTTCATTGTGGCAGTCATTTTTTCGTCTTGGGTCGCCTTCATAAAAGTATCGGACAACGAGACCAAAGTTTGATGGAAAAAAACCTTCATCTCATCGACAGGCATATCTTTGGTCCAAAGATCGATTTTCAATGACTCTTGATTCTTGCTATCCCATACTGAAAGCAACATGGCTTTTGCCTCTTCATTATCGACCCCCCCATCTTGTGCGGACCAAGTTAATCTTTCCGGAACGCGATTTTCGTCCAACCCTACTCTAAGCTTTATTTCAGATGTGTGCAGCTTTGCCATTACTTTCTTGGTTTGTAGTTGCTTGTTTTGAATATTTCCTCGGCCGGCAACTCTATAAGCTGCTGCAAGGTGATTTCATTCCTCGCCATGAAGGCACGAACAATCTGCCAACCCATATAGCGTCCGATTCGACCCGGCGACTCATTGTCGAGTTCAAGCCCAAATTTTGAAAAAGGTGCCGGATCCAAAAACCTACTGTCCAACTTGTTATCGGTACTATAAAGATGTTCTTGTTCGATAAAATTCCGCCAAATCGGTTCTTCGTTTGCCTGCGCCCAATCAAATTCTTCCTGGGAGTATCCGATTTTTAAGGCGTCGGAAGCGAACGGCATAATCTTATCCTTTAGATATAATATCTTTCCATAGTATATGATTTTGGACAAAAACGTGCGTTCCCGGGGCCTATGCACCATTTTATTCGCGAAGGCCGTAGCAACGTCGGCGACCATGAACTTTCGATCGAGACCCTGGGCAATGTACCGTTGGATACCCTGATAGAATTTGTGGTCCGCACCGAGGTAGCTATCCAATTCAATGAACAGCAGCGAATCAGTCAAAATTATTCGGTTTTGGTAATCAACATCATTGATGACCGTGACAATCTTTGGAATCCTATAATTCGGAAAATAGAACTTGATATGCTTGAACAGGGCTTCCAAGTCTTCCTGTTCTTTTTCAAAGTCAACGAATGTTTCCCCCACCTCGGACAGAAGCTCTATTTGTAAGGTATCTCGCAGTTTGGCCACCCATACACTGTCTGCAAATTGTTCGGGAAAAAGATAGGGATAGGTTTTTTTTAAAGCTGGAAGATCCGATGGTTTCGCCTCTGCAAATTCCCTGTCGAATCTGCTAACTTGAAGATCAATATTGATTTTGGCGATCTCATCTGCCACCCTATCATTGTCATTGCACGCAAAAATCATCATCGAAATCAGCAAAACCGCAAAAATCGACCTGTTTCGATCAAGTAATTTATTCAAGATTTTATATTTACGTTCGTACCCTTTACTTTTAGAACGCAAAGTTAACCGTTAACCTATTAAGTATCCTCATGCAAACCGAAAAAGTAGTTGAGCATATCGTCAAATGGCTCAAAGATTATGCTACCAATGCCAACATAAAAGGTTTTACCGTTGGTATTTCAGGAGGCATAGATTCTGCAGTGACCTCAACATTATGTGCCAAGACAGGACTGGAACTTCTGTGTCTCGAAATGCCGATACACCAGGCCGAAAGCCAAATCAATAGGGCTTTGAACCATATCGACTGGTTACAAAACCATTATGACAATGTGTATTCACGCACCCTACAGCTCACCCCTGTTTTTGACAGCTTCATTGCCGCTTTGCCTCCTGTGGAAAATGAAGAGGAACGTTTTATGACCTTGGCCAATGCCCGGGCCCGATTACGGATGACAACCCTTTATTACTTTGCCGGACTAAAAAATTATCTCGTGGCGGGCACAGGAAATAAGGTCGAGGATTTCGGAGTCGGTTTTTATACCAAATATGGAGATGGCGGGGTCGATCTCAGCCCTATTGCCGACTTGTTGAAAACCGAGGTCTATGAAATTGCAGGATACCTTGGAATAAACGATGAAATTATCAAAGCCGCTCCAACCGATGGTCTTTGGGGCGATAATCGTACCGATGAAGACCAGATCGGGGCCTCGTACCCTGAATTGGAATGGGCAATGCAAATGGATGCCCAGGGAAAAGAGTCAAACGATTTCACCGGACGCCAAAAAGAGGTATTTGACATATATTACAAACTCAATAGGGCCAACAGGCACAAAATGGTCCCTATACCTGTTTGTGAAATTCCAGAAATGTTAAAACTTACCACTTAACTAAGAATCAGGTAAATAAAACGAATATAATCGTATTCTTTGTCCTTTTTTGGGAAAAAAACTACAAATTTGTCTTCTGAATTAGATATTTAAGACTTACATTGCGTGTGCGTATTTTTACCTACACTTAGTAGATTTGAATATCGAGAAAACTAGACCAAAATGATTAAAGTATTGATTGCCGACAACCACCCAATCGTTCGCATGGGTGTAAGAAATGTTTTGGAATCCGCTTCAGGATTTCAAGTGCTCGACGATGTATCGACGACTTCAGAGCTTTTCGAAAAATTGGAAAATGTTTCACCGGACGTGGTGATGCTCGAAATGGACATTCCCGAAATAAACGGTATTGCAACTTTAAGAAAAGTCAAGAAAGAATATCCGAACGTTAAAGTTTTGATGTACAGCGGTCAATCTGAAGATGTTTATGCGTTAAGCACGATTCGCGCCGGTGCATTCGGTTACCTTTCAAAGGCATCCGACATTGATTATATTATTTCCGCGGTACGCAAAGTCGCCGAAGGCAACATGTTCATTACCAATGAACTTGCACAGCGTTTGGCCTTTGACGAGGGTACACAAAAACCGAGACGATTCTTTAGAAAGCTTTCAACACGTGAAGTCGAAGTATTGAAATTATTGGCCAGCGGTAAACGAAACAAAGATGTTGCCATCGGGCTTAACCTCAATGAGAAAACAGTAAGCACCTACAAAGCACGTTTGATGAAGAAATTGAATGTTGATAATATGGTAGATCTCTTACAGCAGGCCAAAGCTTTGGAACTGTATTAACTAGATACTAACACCATCCAAAAACGTAAGACCCATTTGTCATTGACATTTGGGTTTTTTGTTGCCCGAGCCTTAAGACAGAACCCTATTCAGTTTTTTGTTCAGCAATTTGTTCAACTGAATATAGTTCATTATTTCCTCTAAGGTCTCCTTGTGGTCCTCTTCGACATCCTCGGTGTTTTTCTGCAAACGCTCCATGCGCTTTTTAATCAAATAGCATCTTAAGGTCAATATGGTCTCGCTGACCAATTGTGCGACTCCGTGTTTTTTGTCCTTGGGATAGATGTCCTTACTCTCCCATTTATGCAATACGTATTTTTCTTCTTCCATCAAAATCGATGAAACCTCGGAAACCATTTCTTGATCCAATTCGGATAAAAAGGTGTTCACCGAAAAATCTTCCTTCTCGTTCAATTGTTCGATTAATTTGTAGTAGATTTTTCTGAATTGATCGTTGGTCAATTCGATTTCATCATCTTGAAGATCGAGATAAATTTTTTCATAAACCTTTGCTTCCAACGATTCGGGCTCCAAAATCAAATCGCCCTCCTCATTCTCCTTAAGTACCAGGTCTTCGAATTCTTCCTGTTCCTTTCCGTAAAGCAATAGCATTTCAATAATCTTTCGTTCGAGTTCATACTGAACATCTACCTTTTCGGTGGCAATTTCGTTCTTTACAACTTCAAAAGCTTTTTGCTCTTGTTGCATTTTTTTTGAGCTATCGGTAATTTCTTTTTTACCGATCTGCGCCAAGGTGCTGAACAACACGGCTTCGGAAATATTCATGATCTGGGCGCACTCTTGAATGTAGATTTCCCTTTTTATGGCATCGGGAATCTTGGCAATACTGTTTACGATATCCCTTACTGTATCTGCACGTTTAATAGGGTCATTTGCGGCTTCTTCGGCCAAAAGATGGGCCTTGAACTGAATGAAGTCTTTTGCGTTCTCTTGAAGATAAATCACTATATCTTCAAGTTCATTGTTTTTTGCAAAACTGTCGGGGTCTTCCCCTTCAGGAAATGAGCATACTTTTACGTTCATACCCTGTTCCAAGATAAGGTCGATACCACGTATCGAAGCTCTCAGACCTGCGGCATCGCCATCGAACAAAACCGTTATGTTCTTGGTCAAGCGATTAATCAAGCGTATCTGTTCGGGCGTCAGTGCGGTACCACTTGAGGACACTACATTTTGAATACCCCGCTGATAGAGCTGTATCACATCGGTATAACCTTCTACTAGATAACAATTGTCTTCTTTATTGATTGCCTGTTTCGCATAGTAGATACCATAAAGTACCTTGCTCTTGTGATAGATTTCACTTTCCGGGGAATTCAGGTACTTGGCCGCTTTTTTATCATTGTTCAAAATGCGCCCACCAAAACCCAATACCCTACCGCTCATAGAATGGATAGGAAACATTACGCGCCCCTTAAAACGGTCAAATTTTCTAGGGTCACCAGGATTGGCACTATCTTCCTTTACTATTGTCAATCCGGTTTTTTCAAGATATTCCAATTGGTAGCCCTTATCGAGCGCCGCTTTTGTAAAACCGTCCCATTGATCCAAACAATAGCCGAGGCTGAATTTTTTTATGGTCTCATCAGTAAATCCGCGCTCTTTGAAATAGCTGAGTCCAATGGCCTTACCCAGCTCTGTATTCCAAAGCATTTCGGCAAAATGTTCTTTAGCGAATTCAGATACCAGATACATACTTTCCCTTTCGTTTGCCTCCTCTTTTTGCTCATCGGTACGTTCGGTCTCCTCAACTTCGATATTGTATTTTTTGGCCAGATATTTAATGGCTTCGGGATAGGTGAAGTGTTCATGTTCCATTAGAAAGGCGACGACGTTTCCACCCTTTCCGCTACTGAAATCCTTCCAAATCTGCTTGACCGGCGAAACCATGAAACTGGGAGTACGTTCATCGGTAAACGGACTCAGGCCCTTGAAGTTAGAACCTGATTTCTTAAGTTGTACAAAATCACCGATGACCTCTTCCAAACGGGCGGTCTCGTACACTTGGTCTATGGTGGATTTTGAAATCAAAGGCCTCTTAATCTTGCAACGGATAAATGTAGCGAAATAGTTGCGCTTAGGAAAAGAAAATTATGTAGATTGAATTCTAAAACCCACTATTGTGATTCTCTTTTTTGGAACCCGGCCCGGCAAAACGGAAGTTCAACCCCTTCCGGATGTTGAATGCCCGCATTGCGAACAACGGGCGACCTTGACCCTCGCGAAAACCAGTAACTGGTTTCATCTGTTCTGGATCAAACTCTTCAAAATCTCGTCGAACCGGATTGCTGAATGTTCACATTGCAAAAGGGTCTTTTATGAGGAGGAGTTTAGCGAAGCCATGCGAGCTGCCATAGCGAACTAACGTATTTCTCCGGATATTTCGGTTCACGGAAACCTGCTCCCTTAATACTTAAAAGATTTTTTGCTTCCATCACAGCGACAAACTCGATAATGCTATATGTCAAATCTCAGACCTAATGAAACATTATGTTGTTCCACTTCGGCATTTTTAAATATGGGGTTCAGGTCGTACTTGGCATACAACAGCACACCATCAAACCCGATGTAGCCGCTCAGACCGTAGACAAAATTCGTAGTATCGTAACCTCGCTTTAATTTGTCCTTGACCCTTTCGCCATTTCTTTCATATTTCAGTTTTTGTCGCGTGCCTAAATTGAATCCGCCATATCCCCCTAGGCCAAGCCTGAATTGATTGCGTAACGAATAACGAATCGTTTTTTCGGTTTTTCGAAATTTTGATGGCCCGAATTCAAAATGTACGGGAAATACGAGGTTATCCATCCGTAACTTTGACTTCTTCAGGTCATATTCAAATTGTTCCAGACGCACCTGACCATCATCGGCCACAAAATATTGGTTATCATTTGGCTTAAGGCCATTGAACTGAAACGAAAACCCATAATTGAACCGTAAAAAATTCGAATTCTTGAAAACCCTTGTCCGCCATTGCCAACCCAACTCGGCAAAACGGCTACCACCTATTTTATATGGTGAATCTTCCAGTGATTGCCCATCGATCAGTGCATTGTTCAAACCTACGGCGAAAACAAAATCCGAATTTGTACGACGGTCGTATTTCAACGGTCTATTTCTATGTTTGAAAATCGTCCAAGGTTCCTCGTCACCCCACCGTATGGTTATACCGCCATCATCATCGCTAATCGAAAACTCGTTTTCGCTTTTTAAAACAACTCCTTCATTTCGCTCTAGCAAAGCTATTTTGTTATCAATAATGGCAATTCTGTTTTCAATATTGAGCGCTCTTTTTTTTGCTGCGGCTTCTTTTAGTTCCGTAGCTTCTTCCTTATCAATCAGACCCTCTTCCAAACGATCATTGATCTCATTGACCTCAAATTTAAGTGCCTCTTTTTCCTGTTCGGCTATTTTGGTCTTTTGGGTTCTCAATTGCTCCATTCTTTCCCTATACCATTCTTGGCCCAGAGCATTCTGAATGGTAAACAAGGATAATACTAGTACAAGGTAAATGATGATTCTACTCATGATTGTTAGATTTTGATAAGCCTCTCCCCGGCCTCCCCATTGCCGGGGAGGCGAATAGAAGCCTGATTGATGAATGATCGATTAATTATTACGGTCGGCTACTGCAGTTCTAACCTTTAGAAATCCTGATTTTAACTTTTCCAAAATTTGGTCTCGAAACGACTGATCAAGTTCTTCCTCCACTTCGCTCAACAAAGCCATGGCATCTACCGAATTACTGTTCCCCATGATTTTTTCCACCATTATTTCTTGTTGTGCTTTTCGCAAAAGGGAATCAACCTCGGTATCGGTCAGTGCCGGACCCGTTTCTTCAATTGCGTTAACTTGCACCAACAACTCTGTTATTTTTGCCTCAACCACAGTATCGGGAATCATTGGCTCTTCAATATTTTTGCCAGACAAGATTTCTTCTCCTATACTAGTAATGGGAGTGTTCTCATTTTCTTTCGAACTGAAATCGACAACTTTATGGGACTCGACATCCTCATCGTCAATATTATTATCGGTTCCATCCTCCAAAACTATTTCTGTCTCATTGGTATCGATAATAGCGGGAAGTCCTTTTTCAACGTTATTCTTCTCTTTCGTTTTTGGGGCATCGACGGTTTCAGGTATTGAGGGTGTTCTACTCTTATCAAGAAACAAAACCGAAATAATCATTAATCCAATAAAACCTGCAGCAATGGAATACCACAAATAGCTCTTTCTTTTCGGGGTTCGCGATATTTCCAGTTGCTCAGTAATTTTTTCCCAGGCAGCGGGTGAAGGCTGAATTTCCCTTTCGTTCATTTTTTTGGCGATATGCTCTTCGAACTTATTGGTTTCCATAACCTATGATATTTTGTTTTTTTAATCGCGACTGCAACAATTTTCTTGCCTTGAACAATTGCGACCTCGATGTGCTTTCAGAAATCTTCAATATTTTGGCGATTTCATAATGTTTGTATCCTTCGATGGCATAGAGCACAAAGACCAATTTATAACCTTCGGGCAATCCGTCTATCAACTCTTGAATGTGCTCGACATCCATGTCGTTTGATAATGGTACTTCATGTGTTTCGTTACGCTCGTAAACCTCATCATCATAAACAACAAACTGCCGTTTTCTCAAGAAGGAAATACTCTCCCGTATCATGATCCTTCTGATCCATCCTTCAAAACTACCTTCAAACTTAAATGTGTTCAAATGTCGAAATACCTTTACGAAACCGTTGACCATCACGTCTTCCGCAAAATGAACATCCTTGACATATTGGCGGCAAACACCGAGCATTTTAGGCGCATGGTTCTCATAAAGCCGTCTTTGTGCCTCCCGGTCACCTGCTACCGACTTCTTGATGAGCTGTCTTTCACTTGTATAAAAAGGAATGATCTTCAATTTTAAAAGCTTCTATTTATCTAGACGGAATACTAATCAAAAACGTTGCCTTTTGAGCAACATTTTTAAGAAAAAAATTATAAGTTATTGATTTTTAGTAATTTAATTATTTTTTTCTGTCAACGACATAGTTGACCATCAATTGAAGTGCGCTTTTATAATCGGATTCCGGATAGGCTTCCAGCAAAGCCAAGGCCCTTTCCTTAAAAGCAAGCATTTTCTGAACGGCATATTCTAGGCCGCCGTTTTGCTTTACAAAGGCAATGACCTCTTTTACTCTTTTTTTGTCCTTGTTATGATTTTTCACGGAGTTGATAAGCCATTTTTTGTCTTTATCGCTACAATTGTTAAGCACGTAAATCAAGGGAAGTGTCATTTTTTGCTCCTTAATGTCAATCCCGGTAGGTTTTCCGATCTTATACCCGCCATAATCGAAAAGGTCATCCTTTATTTGAAAGGCCATTCCGCATAGTTCTCCAAATTTTCGAAAAGTCTCTACCTCGGGCGAACCAGGCTTTACCGAACAGGCACCCAAGCTGCAGCAAGCGGCGATCAAAGTAGCGGTCTTTTGACGTATAATTTCATAATATACATCTTCGGTAATGTCCAATCGACGCGCTTTTTCAATCTGCAGGAGTTCACCTTCGCTAATTTCGCGCATGGCTACCGAAATGATTTTCAATAAATCAAAGTCGCCATTGTCAACCGACAGAAGCATTCCCCTTGCCAATAAAAAATCACCGACCAAAACGGCAATCTTATTTTTCCAAAGGGCATTTATCGAGAAAAAACCTCTTCGTTTATTGCTGTCATCCACCACATCGTCGTGGACCAAACTCGCGGTATGGATAAGTTCGATTACCGAAGCCCCTCGATACGTACGTTCGTTCACGATACCGTTATTTAGCAACTTGGCGGTCAGAAAAACGAACATGGGCCGCATTTGTTTGCCTTTACGATTTACAATGTAGTACGTAATACGATTGAGCAGCGCTACGTTCGAGACCATGGATTGATGGAATTTTTTCTCAAAAAGTTCCATTTCCTCGTTAACAGGCTCCTTTATTTGGGATACTATTTTCAAAGGATTCGTGTGATTTATCGGGTAGGTCAGTGTTCGGCTATAAAAATAGGGAAAATGAAAGAGTAAACAGTATTCGGTATGTAGTAATCGATACCACACCGACGCCTAAAAATCAAGTTCAAGCCCAAACAGGATATTTATGGGGTTTCGGAAACAGTAATCAACGAACTGGCCTGAGTTTTACAGAATAAAATTGAGAAAAATGAATGCGTTCGTATTCAATTACGATTTGTTGGCCAATTGCCCGCAGGCAGCATCGATATCCTTACCTCTCGAACGACGCACCGTTACTATAATTCCACTACGTTCAAGTGTTTCCTCGTACATATCTATTGCCTTGTTCGAGGCTTGTTTAAAAGTGCCCTCATCGATAGGATTATATTCGATAAGGTTTACCTTGGAGGGAGCAAATCTACAGAACTCCACCAAGGCATTGGCGTCTTTCTTGGTATCATTGATACCATCCCATACTACATATTCATAGGTAATCCTACTTTTGGTCTTTTGGTACCAATATTCCAAGGCTTCGCGCAAATCGGAAAGTGTAAAAGTTGCATTGAAAGGCATTATCGAGGTTCTGATTTCATCGATAGCCGAATGCAATGAAACTGCCAACTTAAACTTGACCCCGTCATCGGCCATCTTTTTTATCATCTTGGGCACTCCTGATGTTGAAACCGTTATACGTCTCGGGGACATTCCCAGACCATCGGAAGAGGTAATCCTTTCTATCGCCTTCAAGACATTGTTATAGTTCATCAATGGTTCACCCATACCCATAAAAACAATGTTGCTCAGCGGACGGTCAAAATACAGGCGACTTTCATTGTCAATGGCCACTACTTGGTCAAAAATTTCATCAGGATTCAAATTGCGCATTCGTTTCAGGCGGGCAGTCGCACAGAATCGACAATCGAGACTACAACCCACCTGACTCGACACGCATGCGGTGGTTCGCGTTTTCGTGGGAATCAATACCGACTCGACAACGAGGTCATCGTGAAGACGTACGGCATTCTTGATCGTACCATCATGGCTACGCTGCATTTGGTCGACCTTGATATGGTTGATGACAAAATTGGTTTCGAGCATTTCACGGGTAGCCTTCGAAAGGTTCGTCATAACCTCAAAAGAATGGGCACTTTTTTGCCAAAGCCATTCATAGACCTGATCACCACGAAAAGACTTATCACCTTGGGACACAAAAAAATTGCGCAGTTGCTCGCGGGTCAAGGCCCTAACATCTTTCTTTTTTGTTTCTTCCATAGTGAAAATAAAAATCCCTCTTGATTGGACAATCTGAAGAGGGATTCTTTAGATTCCCGACTTCTCGGGAATAATAAAAACGTTTTATATAATCAACATAGCATCGCCATAAGAATAAAACCTATACCCCTCAAGAATAGCCTCCTTATAGCTTTTTTTCATCAGATCATGACCCATAAATGCGGATACCATCATTAACAAAGTGGACTTGGGAAGATGAAAATTGGTGACCATGGCATTTGCGATGCTAAAATCGTGCGGTGGGAAAACGAATTTGTTCGTCCAACCATTAAAAGTATTCAACATTTGATCTGAAGACACGGCACTTTCGAGACCTCGCATGGCTGTGGTACCTACCGCACATATTTTACGTTTGTTACGCTTTGCCTCGTTTACGACTTCGGTCGCCTTTTCATCAATGATCAACTCTTCGCTATCCATTTTATGTTTTGACAGATCTTCCACCTCGACCGGGTTGAATGTACCCAAACCTACGTGCAGCGTCAGCTCTGCAAATTCTACTCCTTTGATTTCCAGTCTTTTCAGCAAATGTTTGGAAAAATGGAGACCTGCCGTGGGGGCCGCTACCGCTCCTTCGTGCTTTGCATAAATGGTCTGATAACGTTCTTCGTCCTCAGGTTCGACATCACGTTTTATGTACTTGGGCAACGGAGTCTCGCCAAGTTCTTTCAACTTTCGCCTGAAATCTGTATAAGAACCATCGTATAAGAACCGTAACGTTCGACCTCTTGAGGTGGTATTATCGATTACCTCGGCCACGAGACTTTCATCATCCCCAAAATAAAGCTTGTTTCCGATGCGTATTTTTCTGGCAGGATCCACCAGAACATCCCAGAGCCGTTGTTCTTCATTCAACTCACGAAGTAAGAATACTTCGATCCGTGCACCTGTCTTTTCTTTGTTTCCGTATAATCTAGCTGGAAAAACCTTGGTGTTGTTCAATACCATTACATCGCCCTCATCAAAGTAATCGATAAGGTCTTTGAACATTCTGTGCTCTATTTTACCGGTTTCCCGATGAACCACCATAAGTTTGGATTCATCCCTATTTTCGGCAGGGCGTTCGGCCAACAAATTGTCAGGAAGTTCAAAACTAAAGTGCGATAATTTCATACTATTCTATTCGTTATGTGTTTTGCGGCTGCAAATATACGATTCGGCAATAGGCGATGTCAAGTAAAAGCCTTATTAATATGGCTACACTTTCTGAACGCCGAAACTAAGTTTTTCAAGGTCATTCCAAAAATCAGGATACGATTTTGAGACCACCTCTGCGTCATTGATACAAAAAGAGGTCTTCAGTGCCAAAGGCCCAAAAGCCATTGCCATTCTGTGGTCATTGTACGTATCTACCGCTATGTTCCGGTCCAAGGACATTTCCGAAGGTTTTAGCGTAAGATCCTTGTCACTCACCGTAATATCCGCACCGAATTTTCGAAGCTCGGTTTTCATAGCTTCCAAACGATCCGTCTCTTTGATTTTGAGCGTATGCAGTCCGGTAAGATGACAACCTATTCCCAGGGCAAAACAAGTAACGGCAATGGTCTGCGCTATGTCAGGGGCGTTATCCAATCTATAATTGACCTTTTGCATTTGACAGTTTCCTACTTTTTTGAGGATGATGCTATGATTCCTGTATTCCGTGGTTACTCCAAAATCACCATATATTTCGGCAAGCACGCTATCTCCTTGCAAGCTATCCCTTTTATAGGCGGAAAGGGATATTTCGGACCCGACATCGGCCAATGCGATAACACTGTAAAAATAGGAAGCCGAACTCCAATCGGATTCGACTATCAATTTTGTCGGTTCGATAGCTCTTTTCGGGAATACCTTGATTATATTTTCTTCAAAGGAAGTGTCGATTCCTATTCGCTCCAATAGGCCCAAAGTCATTTTGATGTAGGGCACGGACGTTATCTTACCGATCAATTCAAGTTCCAATCCATTTTCCAAACTTGGGGCGATCAACAGCAAGGAAGAGATATATTGACTGCTGATATCGGCCGGGAGACTTACCATGCCCTTGCTTAGTTTTTTCCCCTTGATCCGTATGGGAGGGTAACCCTCAACATTTTCATAGGCAATATCGGCCCCTAGTTCTCGAAGTGCTTCGACCAAAACCTTTATAGGCCTTTCTGTCATACGCTGTGAACCCGTCAGGGTCACATCGACACCTTCTTGCGATGCAAAATAGCTGGTCAGAAACCGCATTGCCGTACCGGCATGGTGAATGTCGACGAGTCCTTTTTTGACCTTCAAGCCTTTTTGCATGACCTGCGCATCATCGGAATTGGAAAGATTTTCAATGGAAATATTAGGGAACAACCCCTGCAAAAGCAATGACCTATTGGTCTCGCTCTTCGAGCCCGTTATTCTAATATCTGTTTTTATGAGGGTGTTGGAAGGACCCGTAAGGCGTAACTTCAAGGCAATTTATTTATTAATGGAATCAACATAAAGTTCCTAAAACAGCTTCGACAAGCTCAGCCTGACAGATTGTTCATTAATTTTGTCAAGAACTAAATAACCCAACGATTAATTTAGGTCTAAAAAAGAAAGCCCAAATATAGTACTATTTGAGCTTTTTATTGTTTTGATGACGGTCGTGGTCGCGCTTGGTCTTCAAAGCCAGTTTTTTGTCGAACGCTTCTTGCAAATCGACCCCAGTCTGGTTGGCCAAACAGAGCACTACAAAAATCACATCGGCCAATTCTTCGCCAAGATCTTTTTCTTTATCAGATTCTTTTTCACTTTGTTCACCGTAACGTCGGGCGATTATTCGGGCCACTTCGCCAACCTCCTCGGTCAACTGGGCCATATTGGTCAATTCATTGAAATAGCGAACACCGTGTTCGCGTATCCAGTTATCGACCTCCAACTGTGCTTTCTGCAGATTCATCCCCTTTGATTTTTGACAAGACAATCTGCTCGACCTCTTTTGTGATAACCTGATTGAAATACTCCTTTAAAATCAAATAGTTCTGAGGACCGATTATCGCCTTGTTGACCTCAAAGTTAGCGGATAATTGAATTTTATCACCTTTTTGGTTCATCATATATTTAAATTCACCCAAATTTTCGGGTAATTTCATCAATATGGTCTCAGGTATTGATTCAACTTCGAAGTTTTCAGGAATGTTAATAGTAACAAAGTATTTATTGTTAAAAGGATAGCCAAAATCTATCGGGTACTCACGTTCCTCGGCCTTGAAAGGGTTTTCGTCCATCTTGAGAAAGGATAATGGTGATATGTAAATCTTATCGTTCACAATATCGGCACCATTGTCAAAATTAAAATCAAAAGCCTCCGAAACCGGACCCGCATAAGTCTCGGCATTTTTTACCTCATAATTCGAAATTTCGATACCTGAAAACCTACTTTCCCTATCGACCAAAAACTCTTCCATTGATTTGTCCTCATAATCTTTTCTAAAATCATAGGCCGTATGGTTGGTAAACCTTGCCTTATAATTTCCGTTCAGTGTACCATCGGATAGAAGCTCAACTTTCAGCATATAGTTATTGATGGCCTTTTGCGGGGAAATCAGGTCGATATGCCTCCAGACCATATTGTCATTGTCGACCAAAAGACCTTTCCAGTTGTAGTCTTTGACCGGCAATAAATTTAAATCGCTGAATTCTTCGGTGGCATCCATAAAGTATTGGTTGTCACCGATCTGCGCATGGGCGACCACATAGTTAAGGCGCTCCAATGTCGGAAAAAATGGGAATGAATTATCTTTTGTACTTATGACAACGGGGTTTGCCTTCACACCTGCGTAACGGAGCATGGCAACCAACAAGAGATTGATATCGGCAACATTACCCTTTTTTTCTTTCAGGGTCTTTTTCAACCCATTTTGAAAATATTTTCCATCGATGCCATTCCATTCGGTCGTTTTCTTAACATAATCAAAAATCAATTTTGTTATCTCAAATTTATCGGTTTTATCTTTCAAGAGTACATCCAATTCATCGTCAAAAGATCCTGTACGGTCCAATTGATTTTTGTAGTCACTTGAGTTGCCGATTATCTTCGCGACATCTTCCCAAGTTTGGGCATAACTTTTGTTGATTCCTCCCGGTATGTTTATCGAGACGAGCTCGAACATTATTCCCGCTCTGTAATTGTTAATATTATCTACATGTGACTCTTCTTTTAAAGAGGGAACATTGGTTAAGTCGTAGGTACTGACGACCATATCCATACCTACTCGATTATCTCTTTTCGTAATTGTTTTGGGTCTAAAAAACAAGAAGCCCTTGTGCGTCTGTTTGAAATTAAAGCCCTTTGGTGTTCTGATCTCAGCTATCATTTTCTTGACGGGTATATTATGCTGAAACCTAAAGTCGTCTATATTCCAAATAAAAGGAGAGGTAATCTTGTACTTAAACTCGATAACGGAACCCTCTTTTACATTGGGCATGGTAAACTTTTTCTGGTTGAAATTGTAACTGAGTTCAGATTCGAATACCTGATTTTTATCCAATTTTGAAACCACGACTTTTCCATCCTCAAGGGTATATGTATTTGCTGTGATTTTCGAGACACTTTCAGTTTCTGTACGATTTTTATACAGGTTTATCACCTCCGTTGCATAATCGAATCCGTCTTTTGAATAAATCTTAATACGTTCGTGCACTTCGGTAATCAAATTGGCATATCCCGATCCGGAGTAATAATATGTATTCTGATTTCGATAGAGAATAGCTGCATGCGCATCTTTTTCCAATGGATGTTCTTTCTCTAAAAGCTCTTCTTTAGATACCTTGCCAAACTCGTAGTCTTGGGCAAATGTTATCGAGAAGTTGAAAATAAGGGCTATTATCAACAATTTTCTTACCATGGTATTATGATTTTACTATTACGGTTTTACTATTGTCCCATTTAGTCACATCTTTCATGAACTTACGAAAGGCTTCATATTCATTGTTCGAATACTTACCATTACCCACAAAAAACCGACGTCTATAGATTATCTCTCCTGAAACCTCTTCATAACTGCAGGAATATGACCCGAAATTATTTTCTATCACAATGTTTTCGGGGAGTGCCTCTATTTTATAACCTTGAGGCAGTTTTATTGCAATCTCGTCTTCATCCAAGAAACCCCGCTGTATATGAAAGGGCAGTTTTCTGTTTCGATACCTCTTGGGCGTATATTTATTACTATTGAATGCATTGGCGACGAAAAGTAGACGGTCACCGATTTTTGAAGCATAGTTTGTCGCCGAAACGGATACACTTTCCTTGAAGATTATCGTATCGCGATTATTATCGAAATGATAGGTCTTAATGTTCAAATTATTGATGTTTTCCCAATAATTTTGATAGTATTTTGCGATTTTTTCTTGAGACTGTTCCTCTAGACCAAACCGGTTGTCATATTGAATACCTTTTGTTTGAATGTCTATTGACCCCGAAATGCTGCCATCATCGTTTATAGTGTAATTTCCATCGGTGCCCTGATAGTTCTGCTCGTCGATATAGGAAGTTGTAGTGACGATCTCGCCTCCATCGGGTTTGATCATAAAAACTTTTCTACCGTCGGTAAAATCGCCAATGAACCCGAATGGATGACTTTGCGAAGTGCAATCGATCCAATAATATTTATTTTCATACGGAATTGCCAATATAACGTGGTTGCCTTGTGCCAAATCAGGAAAATCTTCATCAAAATCAACTTTTTCATGGCCTGCCTCTACATGGGTATAATAGGCATTTACGCCAACTGTCTTTAAAAGGGCCATGGTATAATTTGACAGCCCCTTGCAATCACCGTACTTTACACGATCCACTTCGATCGCACTAATCGGTTGCATTCCGCCTATACCTACTTGTACACTTATGTAACGGGTATTGTCTTGTACGTACTTGTAGATGATCTTCGCCTTTTCCAAATCGTCATCAACTCCTTGAACCAACGACCTAGCCATCCTTTTTGTAGCCTCGCTAAGTTCATCCCTTCCGGCCAAAAGGTTGACGCTCATCCACCTTCCAAGGTCGTTCCAATCTGAAATATTGGCCTCATAGCCCTCATATTGAAAAGTAACGGGACGAATCTTGATATGGGGAGCAATTTCCAAAAATGAGGGGCTCATGCTTTCATTATGTATGGCAGAAAGGTGTGATGCCCGATAACTTATACTGCTTGCACTTTCATCTTTTTCTATACCAAGGCCATCAAGGTTCATTTCTTTGACTACGGGTCTTAGGTCGGGAGAATTGAAATTGATCTCGATCTTACTTTTTTCCGTACTCATCTTGAAATCGTTCATAAAAGTCCATTGTGAACGAAGTTCCCCAGTATTTTTGGTTTCTGTCTCGTAAACAAGTTCAACCGTATATGGATATTGGGTAGGGGTGTAAGAATAATATTTATAACGTGAATCAGAATAGAGTGTGCTACCATCGACTGCACTGACATCTTGAAATTTGTTTTGCTTGATTTTGTCAATTTGCCTACCGGATACATCGTAAACAAGGGCCTGAACATTCTTAATTTTTCTACTATTATCATAGCCTACGATACAAAAGGCAAACCTATCGCCCATTTTATTCAATACCGTAATTACTTTTTTGCGACGTTCGGTCATAGCGTCTCGAGATTTCAAATCAACGACCAATTCATCGAGCCTTAAAATGGCATCGGCATTATTCGTTAACTCTTTATCCAATAAAACGGATTGGTAATTTTCTTCCTGGGCGGTAAGCACAATGGTTACCAAAGAAAAGAATAGTAGAAAATATATGCGCATTGGTAGGTCAAGTTGAAACGTTAAAACGCGCAAGGTCTTACATTTCTTACATTTGACTCAAAATAATCGACAAAACGGGTTTATTCCTTGTTCTTGGTATCAATTATTATGGTTACAGGGCCATCGTTTAATAAATCGACCTTCATATCGGCCCCAAAAACTCCCGTACCGACCCTTTTGCCCAAATCAAGTTCCATTTGTTTTACGAATTGCTCATAAATTGGTATAGCTTGCTCGGGTTTGGCAGCTTTGATATAACTCGGGCGATTTCCCTTTTTTGTAGCGGCATGCAGTGTAAATTGGCTGACCACAATGGCGTCTCCATCGACTTCGAGAAGCGATTTGTTCATTATTCCGTTTTCGTCATTAAAAATTCTAAGATTCGAGATCTTGCGCGACAGCCATTCGATATCTTCTTTGGTATCCGCATTTTCGATTCCCAATAATACCAACAGTCCTATTTTGATTTCGGAAATCAAATTTCCCTCAATGGTAACACTAGCCCTTGAAACTCTTTGAATAATTGTCCTCATCTAGTTTTCGGTATAGTTGTCAACCCTATAGGTATCGTCGTCGCCAGTAACCATCTGTACATAACTTCTATAACGGCTCCATGACAATTCATCATTTTCAAGTGCTTCTTTTACTGCGCATTTGGGCTCATCAAGATGCAAACAATTATTGAATTTACAATCGGCCTTAAGCTCGAATATATCTCGAAAATAGTCGCCGATTTCCTCTTTTTCCATATCGACGATTCCAAAACCTTTGATGCCCGGGGTATCGATTATCCTGGCACCGAAACCAAGATCGAACATTTCTGCAAAAGTCGTTGTATGCTGACCATGTAAATGTTGTTCTGAAATTTCGGAAGTTTTGATGTTCAATGCCGGTTCAAGCATGTTCACCAACGTGGACTTGCCAACACCTGAATTTCCTGAGAACATACTGGTCTTATCCTGCATCAATTTCTTTACAAGGTCAACGTTTTCTCCTGTATGTGCAGAAATCAAAATACAGGTATAACCGATACACTCATAAAGCTCGGCCAGATACTTTACCTCCACCAGTTCTTCTTTATTATAGGTGTCTATTTTATTGAAAAGCAAAATAGCAGGTACGTCGTACGCTTCGGCCGTGGCCAAAAAACGGTCGATAAAAATGGAATAGGTCTTCGGGTTGTTCAAGGTAACCATCAAAAAGACCTGATCTAGATTGGCTGCAATAATGTGTGTCTGTTTCGACAGGTTCACCGATTTTCTCACAATATAATTCTTGCGGTCTTCTATTTCATAAATCACCCCTATCGTTTCATCCCCCAATTTCTCTGTTTCGAACTTAACAAAGTCTCCGACCGCTATCGGATTGGTGCTTTTAATTCCCTTGATCCTGAATTTTCCTTTTATACGGCATTTATAAAAATCACCTGCATCCGTTTTGACGGTGTACCAGCTTCCTGTAGATTTATATACGGTACCTAACATTAACTCTATTTGTCTTACAAAGAAAAGCAATACTTTTATAAAATAGCGGATGACCGCTTTTCAAAAAACGCAAGCTGTTAGGGAAATTAATTATCGGTTTTTTACATCACATGCAACCATCAATATAACATATTGTCTTTAATTTCTAAATCATTAAAAAATCCAATCATGAAGAAAATTTTGTTTTTTCTAAGTCTGTCCCTTTTAAGTTTTGTCGATATGCAAGGGCAACAATTTAAGGTAATAACAAGTGTTGAATCGATAGTGCCAAGCGGACTTGGTCGTTCAAGAATCATTGACGCCAAAGAGGATAAAGATTACGCGGAATATACCTCGGAGCAGACAGAAGATGACAACACACGGAATAAATCAAAAAGGAGCGAAATACGTGTCAAGAACTTTGAGGAAACAAAATTGTTGAATTTTTATAACATTGCCGGAATCCGTTTTCAGAACATTGCCGCCAATGATGCACTTATTTCCTCAAAATTAAGTGCCATGGCCTCGGAAGGCTGGGAGTTGGTATTTGTTACCAGTGCCGTTGAAGCCGATGCCGGGGATAAGGACGGCAATGGTATTTTTATAACCCGATACGTTTTTAAAAAGGATTAAAAAACCAGGCACGGTCAAAGCATAAGGACTTGGACCGCGCCCGGTATGACAATTTTCAAGCATTGATGATCTTTTCCTGATGGTTGATCGATTCTTGGTGGATCGCCTTGAACATCTTCAGCACGAATTCTTCGCTCAAACCTTTAGATTCGCCCTCAAGGATCATGGCACCAAGAATCTGGTTCCATCGATTCGATTGCAAAACAGCAACGTTTTTCTGTTTTTTAAGTTTCCCGATACTATCGGAAATCTTCATTCGCTTGCCTAAAGTCTCGATCAGTTGATGGTCGAAGATATCTATCTGGGCCCTTAGATTGCTCAACTTCGCATTGTATTCCGCTTCACTATCACTTTCTTTCCTAATTCTGAGATCTTTCATAATCTGAACCAAAGTTTTCGGGGTCACTTGCTGTGCAGCATCGCTCCATGCGTTATCAGGATCATGATGTGTCTCGATCATCAAACCATCGAAATTAAGGTCCAATGCGGTTTGCGAGACATCAAAGATCATATCACGTTTTCCTGTAATATGGGAAGGGTCATTGATAATAGGCAAATCCGGGAAACGTGTCTGCAGATCGATTGCCAGTTGCCACTCGGGAATGTTACGGTACTTGGTTTTTTCATAGGTGGAAAAACCTCTGTGAATCACTCCTAATTTTTTGATGTTGGCCGTGCTAAGACGTTCAACGGCTCCCAACCAAAGCGAAAGATCGGGATTCACGGGATTCTTTATCAAGACAACCTTGTCGGTACCTTCAAGGGCATCGGCGATTTCCTGTACGATAAACGGACTAACGGTCGAACGCGCGCCTATCCATAACAAATCGATGTCATGCTCCAGGGCCAGTTCTACATGGGCGCGATTGGCAACTTCGGTTGCGGTCTTCAGGCCGGTTTCCTCTTTGACTTTTTGAAGCCATTTCAAACCCAAGGCTCCTACTCCTTCAAAGTTTCCGGGACGGGTCCTTGGTTTCCATATACCGGCCCTATAGTAGTTCACATCGGTATCCTTTAGACTATGTGCTATTCCCAAAACCTGTTCTTCGGTCTCGGCACTGCATGGGCCCGCAATCACCAAAGGATGACTCAGATTCAAGTCGTCCAACCATTTTCTCATTTCCTTAGTATTCTCCATTTTATTGTTTGTTAAGAGGTATTCCTTTTAGTATTTCCTTTATTTTATTCGTGTCGTTCATTTCGTTATAAATGCCCGAATAATCTCCTTTTTCAAGTAATTCCTTGAATTCTTGAAGGTTATTGATATATTCTTGCAGCGTTTCTATTACATTGTCCCTGTTCTGTTCAAAAATTGGTGTCCACATAGCTGGTGAACTCTTGGCCAAACGAACCGTACTTTCAAAACCACTACCCGCCATGTCAAAAATATCACGTTCGTTCTTCTCTTTCTCGATAACGGTCTTTCCCAACATAAAAGAGCTGATATGTGATAGATGCGACACGTAGGCAATATGTTTGTCATGCGCCACAGGGTTCATATAACGTATGCGCATTCCCATCTGCCGAAACAGTTCCAAGGCCCTTTCCTGTAACTTGAAAGCGGTCTTTTCAACTTCACAGATAATATTCGTCTTGCCTTCATATAAATTTTCAATCGCCGCGGACGGACCCGAAAACTCGGTTCCGGCGATTGGATGACATGCCAAATAATTTCTTCGCTTCGGATGATCTTCCAAGGTCTCACAGATTAAATTCTTGGTCGACCCCCCGTCGATTACGACACAATCATCGCCCACCATATCCAATATTTTGGGAAGTTCGGTGACCAGCGCATCGACTGGAATGGCGACAACGACCATATCGGCAACGCCCAAATCATCATAGTCTGATTTTGAGTCGATGATGTTCAAGGCCATAGCCTCATCAAGATGTGAAGGGTTGCTATCTATACCATAAATTTTAGTGTCGGGATGTAGCCGTCTAACGTCTCTTGCAAAAGAACCCCCGATCAAACCGATACCGATTACAAATAGTTTCATGGCCTCCCCTAGCCCCTCCAAAGGAGGGGATTTTTTTGTAGTTGGACTTTTTTATCTAAAATCATAATGCGAATTTCTAAAATCGTATTTCGTACCTCTAAAATCTTTTCAGCGCTTCCTGAATCTTTTCTTTCGCCACACAAAGTGAAAATCGAATGTAACCTTCCCCATTGGTTCCAAAAATTGTTCCCGGGGCGATAAAAATGTTCTTTTCGTACAATACCCTATCTATGAATGCTTCCGATGGTTCGCTATCTGGGGGCAGCTTGGCCCAAACGAACATTCCAACCGCATTGCGGTCATAGGTACAATTGAACTTATCCGCCAATTGAAACATCAATTCCCTACGTAATGTATAAATCTTATCAAGACCTTCGAACCAATCGGGCCCGCTTTTTAATGCCGCGACAGCACCTTTTTGAATACCATAAAACATCCCTGAATCCATATTGCTTTTCACTTTGAGAATAGCACTGATATGTTCGGCATTGCCCAAAACCATCCCCACGCGCCAGCCGGCCATGTTAAAGGTCTTGCTCAACGAGTTCAGTTCGAGGGCGACTTCTTTCGCCCCTTCCATGGCCAAAATGCTGATGGGATCATTGCTCAGCACAAAACTGTACGGATTATCGTTCACCAATAGTATATCGTTCTTCTTGGCAAAAGCAATCAATTTTTCAAGCTGTGGTTTACTGGCTGTAGCCCCGGTCGGCATATGTGGATAGCTTACCCACATCAACTTTACCTTTGAAAGATCCTGACGCTGCAATTCCTCCAAGTCGGGAAACCATCCGTCTTCGCCCGTCAAATTGTAGCTTCTGTCAATTCCTCCGACCAGCTTTGTAACGGCATTGTAAGTTGGGTAGCCCGGATTCGGTATCAACGCCTCATCCCCAGGATTTAGAAAAGCCATGCTGATATGCATGATTCCCTCCTTAGAGCCCATCAATGGCAAAATACCGTTTAGCGGATCAATATCGACATCGAACTTCGATTTATAGAAATCGGCAATCGCCTCCCGTAGTTCGGGCAGCCCTTGATAGCTCTGATATTGATGCGCCCCATTATCTAGAACGGCATTCTGGATCGCTTCGATAATGTCTGTCGAAGGTGCCAAATCGGGACTGCCGATACCCATATTGATAATCGGCCTGCCTTCGGCAACAAGACCCCGCACCTCGCGTAATTTTTTTGAAAAGTAATATTCTTCAACGGTATGTAAACGATCGGCCGTACGGATCATAATCGGGCATTTTTGTATTCACCAAGTATCTTAAAATCTTCGAGCATGATGTTCAATAGCGATTTGGCCTTTGCAAAATGCTCGAACTTGTCAAAAGTGACATCCACAAAAAAAGCATATTTCCAAGGTGTTTCGATAATCGGCAATGATTGGATCTTCGTCAAGTTCAAATTGCAATCGCTCATAACATTGAGTACCGTCGCCAAACTACCACGTTTATGATCGGTAACAAATCGCACCGAGGCTTTGTTAATCTCCTCTTTAGGAAGTTCTTTGTTCTTTGTTTTTACCACAATGAAACGTGTGGCATTGTTTTTTATCGTTTGGATCTCTGGAACGATAATCTCAAGTCCGTAGAGTTCTGCGGCCCCTTTTGGGGCAATCGCGGCTATACCTTTGAGGTTTTTTTCCTGTATATTTTTTGCGGTTTCCGCCGTATCGACATCTTCGACCATTTTGATATGGGGCTGTGTTTTCAAATACTCCCGACATTGTAATAACGCCATAGGATGCGAACGTACCTCAAAAATATCGGCGATACTTTGCCCTTTCAACCCCATTAGGTTATGGTGGATGTTCAAATAATGTTCTCCGATAATATGAAGTCCCTTATCATCTATCAAGGCATAATTCGGAATAATGGATCCCGCAATCGAGTTCTCGATCGCCATAATACCCTTGTCCGCCTGACCTTCCAATAAACGGTCTACCAAATCGTGAAACGAAAGACATTCCACCAGATCAATATCATTGCCATAGTACTCCTTCGCCACCTGATGATGGTTGGAGCCTTTAATCCCTTGTATTGCTATCCTTAATGGCATGTCTTCCGTTTAGAATGAAAAACAAAAAAGTCCCGTTTTTCACGGGACTTTAACTTGTTTTATATCTTACAATATTTACAACAGTCCCATACTTCTTTTGAAAAAGAAGTAAAAAAAGAAAACGTTATAAAAATATTGCCTAGTCATAATACACTTAAACTTGGGCTAAAGTATGAATTATATTTAAATATGCCATTTTAAGAGCACTTTTTTTTGTTTTCCTAATGATTATGTCCATCGAATAATGATAGTTTTCTGGTCAGACCGGTGTTTAAGAAAATAATGGACCCAAAAAAACTGTCTTTATTGTTTAATTTTGGACAAATTCAGTACACATGTCGATCTCGGTACAAAATATAAGTAAATCCTTTGGTGCCCAAAAGGCGTTGAACGATGTGACATTTGAAATCAATAAAGGGGAAATCGTCGGATTTTTGGGCCCCAATGGGGCGGGGAAATCTACCATGATGAAAATCCTGACCACCTATTACGAAGCGGATGGTGGGGAAGCCAAGGTCAATTCTTTTAATGTTCTAAAGGATAAAAAAAATGTTCAAAAAAGTATTGGTTACCTACCGGAACACAATCCTTTGTATTTGGACATGTACGTTAAGGAATATCTTGCATTCAACGCTGAGGCCTACAAAACCGATAAAGGCCGAATTACCGAGGTTATCGAACAAACAGGATTATCTCCCGAAGCCCACAAAAAAATCGGACAACTCTCCAAAGGCTATCGCCAGCGAGTAGGCTTGGCGGCGGCCCTACTTCACGATCCCGATGTCTTGATCTTGGACGAACCGACCACCGGACTCGACCCCAACCAACTGCTCGAAATACGAAAACTGATACGTGAAATCGGTAAGGAAAAGACCATTCTACTTTCTACGCACATCATGAAAGAAGTCGAGGCGGTATGCGACCGGGTGTTGATTATCAACAAAGGGGTTTTGGTGGCCGACAAAAAACTCTCCGATCTTCGTGTCGAAGAAGAGCAAATCATAGAAGTGGAGTTCGACTACCGTGTCGAAGAAGCTTTTCTCAACCAATTGCCAAATGTCTCAAAAGTCAAGAATACAGGTGGTTTTGTCTATGAGATTACTTTTGATACTTCAAAAGATATGCGCCCTGCAATCTTTGATTTTGCCCATGACAACCAACTTAAAACACTTCAACTAAGTCGAAAGAACAAGAACTTGGAGGGATTGTTTACCGAATTGACTTCTTAAAAAGAATAGAACGAAAACAAAAGACTGAAATCGCTTCGGCCAAATTTTTGAATGAACTGAACTTTTATCGTTTGAAGGGAAGTCAATAACTAATAAACCGAATATCACCCTTTTACTGGTCGGTAAATCAAACGGGATTTAAAATCGATCTAGTAATTTCTGAAACGAATCGACATACTCATTGAAAACCAAAGTTTCCCGTTTGGCCATTTCCTGCTCTTTATTTTCTTCGAGCACATCGATCAGTCGCCGATAGCTCTGCAAATCGGCCAAAATCGTTTCCATTTGAGCGAATTGTTCGTTCATAGGAACGGCATTGTAGTAGTCAAGCCGTTCTTGGTAGACCGATTTTAATCGATGGAACAATCCGTTCGCTTTTTCGATTTCGCCCACTTTGTAATATCCATCTAAAAAAGGCACTACAAAGGTGTAATATCTAAAATGTTCGAGAGGAATGTTGGCCATGGCGAGTTCGATAATTTCTCTGGCCTTTTCGATTTTGTTTTCTTCCAATAATTTTTCCAAAAGGCGGGCCAATGCGATACGATTCGAGACCCCGCCTTGTTTTCTGGTCTGCGGATCGTGGTAGATATCCGGGCTTCCCGAATCGCCCCAATCCCATTTCATGACGATATCGTACATCAAATCGGAATCTATCCTTCCTTTTTCAAAAATACTGGTACTCTCCGTCTTAATCGGTACCAATTTATACACGAGGCCATCCAATTGCAGATAATCGCTCATCCAAATGTATTCCTGTTCGTCAAAACTTCCCCCAGAGAAATAAATCGGGCGCTCCCAATCGTTATTGGCAATAATATCCAACATCATCAGACTTCCTTTTCCTATGCCCGTCTCCGGCAGGTCGATATCGATATGATCGACGATCAGGTCAGCATCCTTGACCTTTACCAGACCCGTGGCCAACACTTTTTCTTTATTTACCGGTACCCTGATTTTGTTCGTAGGATAATAAACGGCATCCAAATACCCATCCGAAAAATTTGAAACATCCCTTCCCTGTTTTTCCATCAAACTTTTGACTTTGGTCTGCGGACTGTCACTGGCGACCCATTTCATAAAATCCTGTATCGGCCATCGGGTATCGGTCATCGGGGCATAGTAAATGACATCGCGTGACCCGTATCGGTACAGATTATGTGTCAATTGCGATGGTATGGGTTCACTTTCATAGGCCTTTCGTTTCATCTGGTCGATATACCAATCAGTGTTGAAATAGGTTGTCACAATTACCCGCGTATCGGTTCGATAGCCCTCGATATCCTGGGCGTACCAAAGTGGATAGGTATCAATATCACCGATCGTAAAAAGTATCGACCCTGCATCTTTTTTGGTGGAATCGAGGTAGGATTTCGCCATCGCAAGTGCCGTATACCTGTCGGAGCGGTCATGGTCGTCCCAATTTTGTTGGACCATCAATGCGGGTACGGCAACAAAACATACGACCAAAACGATAGGGAGCAGTATTTTTGATTTTACATATTTTTTGAATTCCTCAAAAAGTGCATAAACCCCTAACCCGATCCAAATAGCAAAAACATAGAAAGATCCGACCAAGGAATAGTCGCGTTCGCGCGGTTGGAATATGGGCGGATTCGTATAAAATTGAATGGCTAGGCCCGTAAACAGGAAGAACACCATCAGCACCCAAAATCGTTTCCAATCTTTTTGAAACTGAAAAACCAAGCCTACCAATCCCAAAAGCAAAGGCAAAAAGAAATAGGTGTTCCGCGCCTTATTATCAAGTTCTTCGAAAGGAAGGTTATCTTGGTCGCCCAGTCTAAGACTGTCAATAAAACCAATACCGCTCAACCATTCGCCATTGCCATCAAAACGGCCCTGTTCATCGTTTTGCCGTCCGACGAAATTCCACATAAAATACCTTAGGTACATGTAGCCCAATTGAAAATGAAAAAGATATTCGATATTCTGCCAAAGTGTCGGTGGCCGAACCTCGATATAATCAGCGGCATCGGTCAAAAATTTTATATATCCTTCCGTATCGATTTCCCCATCGGCATATTGTTTTCGAATGGTCTTGGCAGCCCTTTGCAGATCGGAATTGCCCTGAAACTCCCTTTTAATGGTAAATTCGAGCGGCCCATAAAAGCGCATATAATTTTTGGCGTTTTGTGAACTCCACATCCGGGGAAGCCACCCGGTGTGTTTGGGACTGTCCCCTCGTAACGCTCCTTTATACTTATTGACTATAACATATTTTCCCGTGGTATGGTCTTTTTCATATTTAGGATTGTCATCTTTATCAGGATGGTCATCGGCAAATTTATCGGAATAATAGGCCCCGTAAAACGGGCTTTCCGGCGCAGGATATATTTCACGGTTGTAATAGGCCAATAGGGTACGGGCATTGTTGGGGTCGTTTTCATTGATGACCGTTTTGGCACTCGCCCGAATGGGAAGCATCAACCACGAGGAATATCCCAAAACCAAGAACAGCAATGCCAACACAATAGTGTTCACGATTCGCAGGTTTCTTTTTCGAGTTTGGCGCAGTACCAAGAAAAATACGGTTGCCAAAAGAATGCCCATAATCAAACTACCCGAATTGAAGGGCAATCCGATGGTATTCACAAAAAACATCTCGCTCCACCCGAACAATTTCAATACATAGGTCAATGAAAACTTAAAGACCAGTAGCAACAAGGCCACAGCCGCTACGTTTGCGATTATAAAATTCTTCGGCGTAATGGTCTCGAACCGTTTAAAATAGTAGAGCAATCCTATAGATGGAATCGCCAAAAAGCCCATAAATTGAATACCGAAGGTAAGCCCTATTACAAATGCGATCAGGATGAGCCATTTGTCGCCTCGGGGCGATCCGAGATTATCCGTCCACTTCAGACCAAGCCAGAGCAACAAGGCCATGATCAAGCTCGCCATCGAATAGACCTCGGTCTCGGTGGCATTGAACCAAAAGCTATCGGAGAAAGTAAAGGTCAGCACACCAATAAAACCGCTACCGAGAATAGCGTTATTTTGTTCTTTGGAAACTTCACCCGTTCGAGGTGTTAATTTTCGGGCTAGGTTGGTAATGGTCCAGAATAAAAAGAGAATGGTAAAAGCACTAGAAACCACCGAAACATAATTCATCATTAAGGCAATCTGTGATTTGTGGGTAGCGAACAACGCAAAGAACGCCCCTATCATTTGCAACAAGGGCGCACCTGGCGGATGCGCGATCTGTAATTTGGCCGAAGTGGCAATATATTCGCCGGCATCCCAAAAACTTACGGTAGGTTCGACGGTAAGGCTATAGACCAAAAAAGAAATACCAAAAACGCACCAACCCAAGATGGTGTTCCAACGTTTAAAACAATTGTCGGGCATTCAAAATACTTTGAAACAAAGTACCTTCGGAAAGCCTGAACCGTAAAATATAGGAGGTCGGATTTAGGTACTAGTACCGGTACTAATTTTGTGATTTTTGCAACAATTCTTGACGATTGGAGACCTTCAACTTACTATAAATATTTGTAATGTGGGTCTTCACAGTGCTAATACTGATAAAAAGCTCATTGGCAATCTCTTTATTGGTCTTACCCTGTAGCATAAGGTTTTGCACGTTTCGTTCTTGACGGCTCAAATCGGGTAAGCCCGATTCTCTTTTTCTTTTAAAAACCAGTAACACCCCCAACCCCAGTACCAAAAAGCCTAGTATAAAGTTGATTGCCCTGCTCCAAGCATATTTTTGTTCGACAACCTCTTGGGTCAAAAATGCCAGTTTCTTTTCAAGAAATCGATAGTGTTCGCGCGGCATTTCGCTATCTTTCAATTCGTTCAAAAGGGCTAGGTAGAAATCAGGGTTTTGAGCAATGTCTTGATCCAACAATTGTTTTTCTTCCAATTGTTTTATACCAATCAACTTGACCATCAAAATACGTAATGAATCCTTGGCGTAACCTTTAAGTTGGACACCTTCGTCATTGCTCTCGATTTTAGATTGTAATAATTCCGCCTCGAAAGCCTGTAACTTTTTCCATTCCTTGTCCGCCTGATTGGTGGTGGAATAGTTTTCAAAAAACCCATCGCTTTTATGAAAGACCAGCGTATCGGAATTAGAAAGAATGAATGTGGTTCCATTAGTGATCGTGTCTTGTATTGCCTTCTCCATTTGATCTATATATAAACGATATATCGCATCTTTTTCCGAAATATGTTTTCGGTCAAATGAAAAGGTACCGTCATCTTTTATCGGTGTCCAAGCAATTTGCTTTGCGAATTTCAAATCTCGAAGATGTTCCAAATCAAGTTTGGCGAGATAAATTTTATGATTTCTTTGTTGTCCGTCTTCAAGTTCAACATGACCCGAAATGGCCGGTTGTGCCCATAACCCCGAGGTAACCGCCAAAAGAATTCCAAATAAATACACTTTGAACATACCTTTTTACTTTGATATCAATCAATCATAAAACCCTAATACGTACATTCCTGAACTTAACAGACCCTATTTGGTCCGCCTGAAGACCAATATAACCTTCCTTTAGATCATCATTAAGAAGATCCGCCACCAAAATATCGTTTATCCAGGCCTGTATATGGTCATTCTTGCACACTATTTTGTACGTATTCCATTTATTTATTGTCTTTACATATTTCGTTGGATTGGTTCTTGAAACAATCGCCCCTGTTCTATTCGGTTGATCAGGATGTTCATCCCAAATGTTGATTTCATAGCAATCGGTATAGCTCAGTTCATGATCCTTGCACCGAACAAAAACACCGGAGTTGATCGACTCACTGGGATAAAATTCAAGTTCCAATTCAAAATCCTTATAAACATCTTTGGTCATTATAAAACCTGAACCCTCCAGCAGGCTTCCATATATTTCCCCATTGGCAAATTCCCATTTCGCATCTCCTTTTTGTAACCAGGAGTCACTATTGGGTTCAAAAAGCGGTTTACTTTTTTTGCACGAAAACAAGAGCATCGTCATTAAAATAATCAAGATTGCATTTTCAAAAAATTTCATGTGTTTGGAATGTTTGTGTCGGTTCACAAAATAAATATAGTGATATCCGAAATATTACATATCGATCTATTTCGATATCGGAACGAAAATCATACTTCGGGCCGCAGGGAAATCAAAACATCAATGACCTTATCTAACTCATCTTGAATATCGGGATTCGTACAATTTGCCAATAGTCCAAATACCATTTGTTCTTCAGGATATACAAAAAGATTGGAGTAACCCCCTACTCCATTGCCGACATGCCCATAGAACTTGCGCCCCTTTTGGTCTTCGCTTACCTGCCAGCCAAGACCATAATAAGTTGGTTTGCCCTTTACCGTTTGTGAGGTCAAAAATTCTGTTCGGGTGGCCTCATTTAACAACTTGCGATCTAGGTACGACTGGCCGAATTTGGCCATATCTTCGGATGTAGAGAGGTAGCCACCGCCTGCCAATTTGTAAAAATTGTTTACGGGAATGGCTTCCCTAAAACTACCTGATCTATTTTTGGAATAGAACTTTGTAAGAAACTCGTTTGATGTCGGGTCTCGACTGCGCTCGACCTGACAAGGCGCAAATGTGTTTTTCATCCCAAGTGGATTCAAAACCTTTTCCTCTACATATTTTTCAAATGGGATTTTGCTTGCTTCCTGCATCGCCAATGAAATCAAGACCCAATCGTAGCTGTTGTAGAAATAATCCGTACCGGGTTCGAAAAGCAGTTCGTCATCTTTGAATATTTCGATGCTCTCCTTGATGGAATAAGGTTTGTTGAGTCCGTATTCGGTACCTCGATACCCTCGGATTCCGGCCGTGTGACCGGCCAACTGGCGGATGGTAAAATCCCATTTCTTTTTTGGATAGTAAGGCACATACTCATAAAAAGAAGTATCCAAATCTATTTTGCCTTCCTCCGCCATAACAGCCAATGCGGTGGCCGTAATATTTTTTGAAATACTGGCAATTCGAAAAACGCTCTTTTTTGGAAGAATCGGAATTTTATTTTCAATATCAGAGAAGCCATACCCTTTTTGCAAAAGAGTCTTTCCATCCTTTAAAACGGTAATCGAAATTCCAGGAATTTTCTTTTGATTGGTCAGATTGTACAATATAGCCTCTGCCCTTGCCAGTCCTGTCAAATTTATATCATCGCCAATGACCCTTTTTGAAGCGAAAAGATTTTTTAAATATTTGGTTATCGGATTCACGGTATTTCGTTATTGGTCGCTGGTAGATTTAAACCCAAGAATTTGCCTTGGGTTTAATCCTTAAAAATAAGCCTGCCCTTAAAGAGTTCCTCGACTTCAACGGTGCCGGGTCTATTCGAACTGATAACGTCGCCATTACCACGGATGACCCCGCGAATCGATACTTGCGGATCAATGAACATGTCATTACTGCCCCGATGGTCGAGAATCACATTTTGCGCAGTTACATTTTGTGCCTCAATCCTTGAATCGCCTGCGGCAATGATAAGGTTCAAATTTTCAACTGCCCCGCTTAACTTAAAATAGGCGATGCCATTTACGACAACGCTTACGTTTTGGGAATCGAGTTGTAAATCAAATTCGCCATCGGTAGTTTCGGCATCGGGTTCCAAAAAACTTTCCGATAACAATTCAAGATCCGGGTACGACAATACCCCATCACTCTCGATCGCCAAACCCGTACTACTTCTAATTTCAGTAATATTCGGCGCGGTAACATATACTTTTGTAATGCCGTATTCACGAAAAAGATTACATCCATTTTCGTTATGCAAAATCAAACGACCGTCTTGCACCACGGCGGAAACTTCATCGATAAGGTTTTCACCCGTTTCAATCTCTACCTTTTGTTCGTCCCCTTGTTTTAGCACCAAACCCACTTTCTCGAACACCGTAATTTGAGAGAAATCGGGAACGGATATTTCCTTACGGACAAGGTCACCGGAAGTTTGCAAACAATCGGGAGCAGAGTCGGTGTTACAGCCAACAAACAAAAAGAAAAGCAGTAATACCATCCAAGAGGCAATTACTCTGTTGTAAAGGCTATAAAATTCCAACTTAACCATATTTTGAATTTAACACTTCTAACTTCGTACTTTGTACTTCACAGCCGTACCCCGATTCCAAACTCGACAGCCTCGGCAGCCGCCCCATGCGATTTCAAGGTAATGGCCCCAAACATTTTTTTTCCGAAATAACGCTTCATCCCAATTCGATTATAAACCCTGCCCTCAAAATCAAAGGGATAGTACACATAATATCCCAATTGGGCGATTACGCTCATTTTATTGATGAACAGTTCATGGCCCAAGAATAACCCGACACGTTTGTAATCATCATTTTCTCCAACCCCATATTCGGGAAAAGAAATCGCCTGATACTGGATCAACCCTTTTAAAAAATTAGAGAAAAATATATCCGTTCCCAACTGAATGGCACTTTTGCGACCCAGCCGTTTGTCTACATAGCCCGAAAAAATATAGAACGGATGCTGCCCCAGACCGATTATATCGCTCTCATTGACTCCTGTTCGAAAGACCACATTATATTTTAAAGGTTCGGTAATCTTTTCACGATCCGTAATGGTCAGGTATTCTCTTTCTTTTCCTCCGTCCAAATCATAGGTCAACCCGGCATTGAGGGCAAAAGTGTTCGTCGAGGTATTCGGTGCCTTCACATTGGCATTCGAATAGTGGACGACCGAAATCCCGGCTTTAAACCCCAATCCCTTAAAAACATTCTCACGATGAAAATTCAACATCAAATACGTCGAACTCATAAAGTCAGAACCGTAGGCATTGTTACGAAAGTTCGCGTTCTTATCATACGGATTCGTGGTGTAGGCAATACCCTGTCCTACCCTCAACTGTAAGTACCGCTTGAAAAAATAAAAATTGTAGTGCGCATAGAGGCCGTGGTTTTTTCCTAAGGTCTCATTGCGCATGTCCTGGTATATAAAAGAATAACCTACATCGGGATAATTGTAAAGTTCTTCCCATTCTTCATTTCCGTAAGTTTTGCGGTTTAGACCCAGAATAAAACCACCCGGATGTTCGCTGATCAAATGGGAGATATCCGGATTGTGCAGCAAAATGGAGCCGTAGAATTGATCGGCATCCAAAACATACTTTTTCGGAACCTTATCTTTTTGCGAAAAACAAAGAACGCCCCATAGCAAAGCAATACCTATCAACTTTGGTCTCATGGGATGTAAAGGTAAGGTTCAAGTACGAAATACGGAGTAAGACATATGAAATTAAAAGACCGATTTCGCTATCGCATGTATGTTGTCGGACTTGCCCATTGAATAATAATGCAATACGGGAACACCGGCCGCTTTCAGTTCTTTTGATTGTTCGATGCACCATTCGATACCCACTTGTCGCACGGCCTTATTGTCTTTACAGGAGTCTACGGCATCAACAAGGTCTTGCGGTAGGTCTATCTTGAAGACCTGAGGCAGCAAATTCAAGTGGCGTTTAACGGCAATAGGTTTAATTCCGGGGATAATGGGAACATCGATGCCCGCTTCCCTGGCAGCATCTACAAATTCAAAATATTTTTTATTGTCAAAGAACATCTGGGTTACCACATAATCGGCACCTGCATCGACCTTTTCCTTTAACCGTTGCAGGTCGGATTTCAAAGATGGTGCTTCCATATGTTTTTCAGGATAGCCCGCTACCCCAATGCAGAAATGGGCGCAGTCATCGGTCTCGATAACATCGTGAAGGTATTTTCCACAGTTCAAATCGTGAATCTGCTTCACGAGTCCGAGTGCATAATGGTGTCCACCCTTGGTCGGTTCAAAATATTTTTCTTCGCGCATGGCGTCGCCGCGAAGGGCCATCACGTTATCTATGCCCAAATAATGACAATCAACCAAAAGATATTCGGTCTCTTCTTTGGTAAAACCTCCACATAGCACGTGTGGCACCGTATCTACATCATACTTATGTTTGATTGAGGCGCAAATGCCCACGGTACCAGGACGCATGCGGGTCAATTTTTTATCCAACAAACCTTCTCGATCGATATAAATGTATTCTTCACGGGAAGTGGTCACATCGATAAAAGGAGGGTCGAACTCCATCAATGGATCGATATTGTCATAGAGTTCTTTTATGTTCCTTCCTTTTACCGGAGGAATGATTTCAAAGGAAAACAATGTTTTTCCTTTTGCTTCTTTGATATGATCGGTTACTTTCATTTTTAAATTCTTTAATCATCGGCAACATTCGGCGCTAGCCATTTAACAGCCTCTTCAAAATCCATCCCTTTTCGCTCAGCATAATCCTTTACTTGGTCTTCCTTTATTTTCCCCAATCCGAAATAACGCGCTTCGGGATTGGCAAAATAGTATCCGGACACGGAAGCCGCTGGCCACATGGCCAAGCTTTCCGTCAATTTTACGCCAATTCTTTTTTCGACATCAAGTATTTCCCAGATAGTCAATTTCTCCAAATGATCCGGACAAGCGGGATAACCGGGGGCCGGGCGAATTCCTTTGTATGCCTCATTGATCAAATCTTCATTCGTCAAATCTTCATTTGCAGCATAACCCCAATACTTAGTACGAACCTCCTTATGCAGGTATTCGGCAAAAGCCTCTGCCAACCTATCGGCCAATGCCTTTATCAATATGGAATTGTAATCATCCAGGTTTTTACGGTATTGCTCAGCCAGTTCGTCGGTGCCAAAACCAGCCGTAACACAAAAACAACCGATATAATCCGGTCTGCCGCTTTCTTTTGGAGCGATAAAATCGGCCAATGCATAATCGGGCACCCCTTCTTTTCGCTGGAGTTGTTGGCGGAGGGTTCTAAAAATCCTCCTTTGTCCTTCGGACATCTCTCCCGAAGGGGTAGAAATAATCAATTCTATATCATCATTATAAATCGTGTTTGCTGGAAACAGTCCAAAAATACCTTTGGCCTTCAACTGTTTTTCATCGATTACCTTTTTCAACATTTCTTGGGCATCCGAAAACAGCTCTGTCGCCTGTACGCCGACTATTTCATCGGTCAATATATCAGGATATTTCCCGTGCAGTTCCCAACTTCTGAAAAAAGGCGTCCAATCGATATAGTCGATAAGTTTTTCCAGCTCAAGGTCTTCTATGACCTGGATTCCCAATTCTTTGGGTTCAATTATATCAGAAGTTTCCCAGTCAATCTGGAATTTATTTTCCCGTGCGGCTTCGATGGATTTATACTCTTTGTGTTGCGAGCGGTTCATGAATTTCCGGCGAAAGACATCATAATCTTCCTTGATGGATTTTTTATACCCCTCGGAAGTCTCTTTTTGCAATAAATCTCCCACCACGGTTACGGCCCTTGAGGCATCGTTTACATGCACTACGGCCTGACTGTACTGCGGGTCTATCTTTACCGCAGTATGTGCCTTACTGGTGGTCGCCCCACCGATCAACAACGGCACCTTAAAGTTCTGTCGTTCCATTTCTTTGGCGAGGTGCACCATTTCGTCGAGCGATGGTGTAATCAATCCACTCAACCCAATGATATCGACTTCATGTTCTATGGCTTCCGCAATTATTTTTTCAGGTGGTACCATTACCCCCAAGTCGACAATTTCATAATTGTTACAGGCCAATACCACACTGACAATATTCTTTCCAATATCGTGTACGTCCCCTTTTACCGTTGCCATTAAGATCTTTCCGTTCCCCTCTGAATCTCCGAGTTGAGGATTGAGCAACTTTTCTTCCTCAATAAAGGGAAGAAGATAGGCAACGGCTTTTTTCATTACCCGCGCAGATTTGACCACCTGCGGCAAGAACATTTTTCCACTTCCAAAAAGGTCGCCAACAACGTTCATTCCGGTCATCAAATGGCCTTCTATGACCTCAATAGGTTTATTCGCAGATTGTCTGGCTTCCTCAACATCTTCTTCGATATATTGATCGATACCCTTGACCAGGGCACGAGTTATCCTTTCTTGCAAAGGTTCTTTTCGCCATGACAAATCCACCTTACTCTCCTTGGTCTTTCCGATAACCGACTCGGCAAAATCAAGCAGTCTTTCGGTCGCGTCATCCCGCCTGTTCAACATGACGTCCTCAACATGTTCCAACAAATCTTCGGGAATATCGTCATAGACCTCCAACATGGTGGGGTTCACAATACCCATGTTCATCCCCGCCTTGATGGCATGGTACAAGAAAACAGAATGCATGGCTTCCCGAACCGGGTTGTTTCCCCGGAACGAAAATGACACATTGCTGACACCCCCACTTACGCTCACATGCGCCAAATTTTCTCGCACCCATTTGGTGGCATTGATAAAATCAAGTGCGTTCAATTTGTGCTCGTCCATTCCCGTAGCGACCGGAAAAATATTGAGGTCGAAAATGATATCTTCTGGCGGAAAACCAACTTTATCGACCAAAATATCATACGAACGTTTCGCAATTTCTATACGCCGATCGTAATTATCGGCCTGCCCGACCTCATCAAAGGCCATTACGATGACCGCGGCACCATATCTCTTGATCAATTTTGCATGGTGGATAAATTCCTCCTCACCTTCTTTAAGACTAATGGAATTTACAACACATTTACCCTGTACCACTTGGAGTCCGGCTTCTATGATTTCCCACTTCGAACTGTCGATCATAATGGGTACCCGCGCTATATCAGGCTCGGCCATGACCAGGTTCAAAAACCTGACCATCGCTTCCTTACCATCGATAAGGCCATCGTCCATATTGATATCGATAATCTGTGCACCACCTTCGACTTGATCTCGGGCTACATCCAATGCTTCCTCAAAGTTGCCCTCTTTTATCAGTCTTAAAAATTTTTTCGAACCTGCAACATTGGTGCGCTCACCCACATTGACGAAATTGCTTTCCGGGGTAACAGTTAGTGGTTCAAGGCCACTTAATTTTAAGTATCTTGATTTTTCCATTTATCTATTTTCGACCAGTGAATGTCTTGGCGCATAATTCTTGACCAACTCGGCAATGGCCGTAATGTGTTCCGGTGTAGTACCACAACATCCTCCAACGATATTGACCAATCCTTTTTCTACATATTCCTTGATCTGTTCTGCCATTTGTTCAGGAGATTCGTCATATTCGCCAAAGGCATTCGGTAAACCTGCATTGGGGTGGGCCGAGATAAAATGTTCCGACCTTTTGGATATCACTTCCAAGTGTGGCACCAATTGACTTGCCCCAAGGGCACAATTAAACCCGACCGAAAGTATCGGAATATGGGATATCGAAATTAGAAATGCCCCGGCAGTCTGCCCGGAAAGCGTTCTACCGGACGCATCGGTAATCGTACCACTGACCATGATCGGCACGTCGATATTCCGTTCTTCCTTGACTTCCTCGATTGCAAAAAGTGCTGCTTTGGCATTGAGGGTGTCAAAAATGGTTTCTACCAACAACAAATCGGAACCGCCATCCAACAAAGCTTCAGCCTGTTCTTTATATGCTACGCGTAGCTCTTCAAATGAAATGCCCCTAAACCCCGGATCGTTTACATCGGGAGACATACTTGCCGTCTTGTTCGTTGGGCCCATACTTCCGGCCACAAACCTCGGTTTATGGGGTTCTTTAGCTGTGAATTCGTCGGCAACCTTTTTGGCGATCTTGGCCGATTCATAGTTCAACTCATACACCAAATTTTCCATATGATAGTCGGCCATGGCAATGGTCGTCCCCGAAAAAGTATTTGTTTCCACAATATCGGCACCAGCGGCAAAATACTTTCGGTGCACTTCCGCAATGGCCTCAGGTTGCGTCAATGAAAGCAAGTCGTTGTTTCCCTGTAAAGGATACTCCCAATCTTTAAATCGTTCGCCCCGAAAATCCTCCTCTTGAAATTTGTAACGTTGGAGCATAGTACCCATGGCACCGTCCAACACCAAAATTCTTTCCTTTAATATTTCTTTGATATCACTCATAAAACATATTCATAACACCCATAGACTTGTAAGGGTTGCCATATCGCAAACGTTTTGTAAAATCGTATAGTATGATCAGGAAAGATAAAATGAAAGACCTCATTTTTGAGTTATCTGTCCCGATTATTTTTTACGGGATAGAATGTAGCACCTTCTTTAAAGTTAAAGGGTTGCTAAGGTTTCATAGGGTCTAGTCCCTCCACCTTTCTTGATAACGATTTCAATTTTTATATGAACTGGGTACAAAGTAACGATACGCGGTTCTTAAAAGCAAGAAAACCACTTGGTTTTTAAAATTACGGAATCCAAAAAAAACCTCCAAATTTTGAATTTGGAGGTCGAAGCTAATTCAGTATCACAGCAAATTTTTCAAACAATACTTTGCACCACTTCTTTTTTGGCTTCCTTTTTACTACCATCAAAACCTTCTACGCCGCCTACAGTGGTGTATTTCATAACGTAACGCTTTCCAGGATTGATAATCTGGTACGCATATTGGCACATCACGGCCGCTTCGTGGAAGCCCGACAATATCAGTTTCAGTTTGCCTTCATAGGTATTGACATCACCGATAGCAAAAACTCCCGGAATATTGGTCTGATAGTCTTTGGCATTGTTCACCTTGATGGCATTTTTTTCGATTTCCAACCCCCAATCACCTATCGGTCCCAATTTAGGGGAAAGTCCAAACAAGGGTATAAAACTATCCACCTCTAAATAGGTTTCTCCTTTAGCAGAATCATTATGCCTAACGACCACGGCTTCAAGTTTTTCATCACCATATAGCTTTTTTACCTCCGCCTCGGTAAAGAGTTTTATCTTACCCAATTTTGCCAATTCCGATGCTTTTTCAACGGAATCCAATGCACCCCTAAATTCATTCCTTCGATGCACGAGGGAAACTTCAGAAGCAACATCGGCCAAGAAAATCGACCAGTCCAAGGCGGAATCTCCCCCGCCCGCAATAACTACTTTTTTACCGCGATAGACTTCTGGATCTTTGACCATATAGGCCACACCTTTATCTTCAAAATCCTGAATATTTTCTATGGGTGGCTTTCGTGGTTCAAAAGAACCCAAACCTCCTGCAATTACGACTACGGGAGCTTGATGTCGGGTACCTTTGTTAGTAGTCACCACAAACGATCCGTCTTCTTGCTTATCGAGTGTTTCGGCTCGTTCACCTAGTGTGAATCCAGGCTTGAAAGGTTTGATCTGTTCCATTAGGTTATCGACCAAATCGCCCGCCAAAATCTCGGGAAAGGCCGGTATATCATAAATCGGTTTCTTAGGGTAGATTTCGGAACACTGTCCGCCCGGTTGCGGTAGGGCATCTATCAAGTGGCATTTTAGTTTTAATAATCCTGCTTCGAAAACCGTGAACAGTCCCGTTGGACCTGCCCCTATTATTAGTATATCTGTTTTTATCATTCTGAACTTATTTTTAAATCTTTTCGACCAGTTTTTGGGTAATCTCGTTCATTTTATCCACTTTTTGTTCAAAATCGCCCTTTAACGTCTTTCTGTATTCGTTTAAATTGTGTACCATTTTATTAATATCCTCGGGAATCACATCCTCGAAAAATTGACGCAACCGTTTTGCCGTGGTCGGTGATTTTCCATTTGTCGAAATCGCAATCTTGACATTTCCTTTCGTGACTATTCCGCCCATATAAAAATCACAATAGGGCGGATTATCGGCTACATTGACCAATTTGTCAAATGATCTGCAATCATTATACACCCGAATATTAATTTCGGGTACATTCGTGGCCGCAATGACCATGTGTTTTCCCATTAGGTATTTGGCATGGTACGAATCGGTAATCAGTTCGACATCAAATTTACGTGCCAAGTCTTTGGTAGCTTTCCGGAACATGGGCGCTACCATAGTCACTTTCGCATCGGGACTCGATTTGGTCAAAAAGGTCAATTTCTCCTCGGCAACGTTACCCCCGCCCACAATCAAAATTTGAAGATTCGATGTTTTGAGAAATATGGGATATAGGTTATTGCGTTCCATTATTAATAAATCAACTCTTTCTCGCCGTATTGTTCTTTGATAGCAAGGATTTGTCTTCTATGTCGAACCACTTCACCGATAATGATGATTGCAGGATTGGCCAAACCTTGCCGTTCTACCTCTTCCATGATGGAATCAATCGTTCCGATTCCGATTTTTTCATCTAACCTCGTTCCGTTTTGGATGATGGCAATCGGGGTTTTCGATTTTCCTTCTTTATTGAAAAGCTCCACAATCTGCGAAAGCTTTGACATTCCCATTAAAATGACCACAGTCGCACTCGATTTGGCCGCCAATCGAACATCATTAGATAACCTGTGTTCTTTGGTGGTGCCCGTGATGACCCAAAAACTTTCCGAAAAGCCTCTTTTGGTCACGGGAATGTTTTGGGAAGCAGCTACTGAAAGACAGGAAGATATACCCGGAACCATTTCGACTTCTAATCCGTGGGCGGCGGCATGTTCCATTTCCTCGGCACCTCGGCCGAACACGAACGGATCTCCTCCTTTTAAACGCACTACATGGCCCTGTGTTTTGGCCCGACTTACAATCAGTTCGTTGATCTGCTCTTGTTGATAGGCATAGCATCCCCTACGTTTGCCCACAAAAATATGCTCGGCCCGAAATGCATATTCCAACAATTCGGTATCGACCAACGCATCATACAAGACCACATCGGCATCTTTCAGAGCTTTGATGGCCTTAAGCGTGATAAGTTCCACGTCACCGGGGCCAGCCCCGACTACGGTCAATTTTGGTTCTTTATACATGGGCCAATTCCAGTTTTCTGAAGTTTTCCACTTTTTGTAAAAACCTATCGGCATCTTCCATATAGCTTTCGGCAAATGCTTCGCTCGGTTCTTTTTTGTTCAATTGCAGTACCATTCCCTCAAATCCGCCTGATATGGCAATCCTTCCATTGCGCACAAATTTTTCATCAAAATCCTTGATAATGCTGGCATGGGTATTGACTTTCGTCTTTTCAGCAGTCAACAAAGCTTTGGCGGAATTTACCATCGAAGAATAGGAATGATAGATGCTCGCGGCCCATTTTCCAGCTTCGAAGGCCTCCTTTGCCTTGTCGATTTTTTCTTGGCTTTCCAACAGCAGCGTAGCGATCAAATCGATAACGACCCCTGCACATTCGCCGATACCGATTTCTTTTTTATATTTCTCGGTATTGCCCCAATCGATAAAAGCTTCGGGAATCAAATTTTCAATATCGGATAATGGGGTCAGAAAATCATAGAAATACATTTGCCCTTTTTCCTGATAATAATCAGCATACGATTTGCCATTTCCGTTGGTATCGAAATCATCCAAGATCAACCGTAGCGCCTCTGGGCCTCTTTTACTCGGTACTTTTACAACTTTATCGGCAAAACGGCCATTTCCATCACCATCGTTTCCACCTCCCAACAAAACCTGTAACGCCGGGGCGACCAACTTATCCTTTGTGCGGATGCTCATACCCTGAAAGCCGATATTTGCCATATTATGCTGTCCGCAGGCATTCATACAACCACTGATCTTGATGGCCACATCAGGATTGGAAATATATTGCGGATATTCGTTTTTAATGACCCGTTCCAATTCCTCGGCAATTCCGGTACTGCTGGCAATTCCCAGGTTACAGGTATCGGTACCGGGACAAGCGGTTATATCGAGCGCCTTATTATAACCGGCCTCAACAAAACCCAGTTTTTCAAGTTCTTGATAAAAGAAAGAGACTAATTCTTCTTTGACATACGGAATCAAAATATTCTGTCGTAATGATAAACGAATTTCCCCTGCGGCATAATTTTTTATCAAGTCGGCCAATAATCTTGCCTTATCGGTATAGAAATCCCCTAACAAGACTTTGATGCCGATTGCCACAAAACCTTTCTGCTTTTGAGGAACGATATTCGTCGATTTCCATTTTTCAAAAGCTTCGGTATCGGTTATATCAACCTTTGGAATTTCGCTTTCGGCCACTTTCACCTGCGGATAGCTTTCCGCATCGATTTCAAAAGTCGAATGCGGTACTGCTTTTTGTTCTTCTTCCAACAACTTTTTGAACCCGTCGAGACCGATATCCTTCAACAAGAATTTCATACGTGCCTTGGCCCTACTTTTTCGTTCGCCGTACCGGTCAAAAACACGGATGACGCCATCCATCAACGGAATGATCTTCTCGGAGGGAAGAAACTCAAAAAGTACATCGGCATGCCGGGGTTGCGAGCCCAGCCCGCCACCAAGCATTACCTTGAACCCCCGAATACCATTTTTGATCTTGGCGATAAAACCGAGGTCGTGCATATAAGAAAGTCCTGTATCGGCATCGCTCGAGGAAAAGGAAACCTTGAACTTCCTTCCCATTTCCTGTCCGATCGGATTCCGAAGAAAGTATTTGAACAACGCATCGGCATAAGGTGAAACGTCGAAGGGTTCGTCTACATCGATTCCGGCAGTTTCGCTTGCCGTTACGTTACGTACGGTATTTCCACAGGCTTCGCGAAGCGTTACCTTATCTTTTTCGAGTTCGGCCCAAAGTTCAGGTGTTCGGTCTAGGTCAACATAATGGATTTGAATATCCTGTCGTGTCGTAATATGCAGACGCCCCGTGGAATATTCATCGGAAACATCACAAATACGATGCAATTGATTGGAAGTCACTTTGCCATACGGCAGTTTGATCCGTATCATCTGTACACCTTGCTGACGTTGACCGTAAACACCACGGGCCAAACGAAGGCTTCGGAATTTCTCCTCGTCAAGTTTCCCGTTATGGAATTCGTGTATCTTACGTTCCAGTTCGAGAATATCTTTTTCGACTACCGGGTTCTCTATTTCTGTTCTAAAACTTTGCATTTCTTTTTCTCAACAATCAATTATTATATTCTTTATTTCCTATAGGATTAATAGATTTATTAAACATGTTAATCCTAGAATCTTGTTGACCTACTTCTTTATACTAACCTATAAAACCTGCCCCGACCGTATTATTCGTTTGCGTGTCAATCAAAATAAATGAGCCATTGGTACGGTGGTTCTTGAATTTATCGTAAAAAATCGGCTTGTTCAGTTTGAACGTAACTTGGGCGATATCGTTCATATCTAGGCCCTTCACATCGATTTCGATACCTGAATAATCAGGATTTATCTTGTGATGGATATTATCAACCTTTGCCAAAACTTTATTGATCCCATGTTGTACGATATACTTTTTACCGGCGGTCAATTTATCTGAATCCATCCAAGAAACGGTGGCCGTAAACTGCTTCTCTATAGTGGGCAGATCTCCGGCCTTTACCAACATATCACCCCTGCTCAGGTTGATTTCATCTTCCAAGGTTATTGTTACGGAAGACCTTCTCGCAGCAGTTTGATACTTTTGGTCGTAAAAGTAGATTTCCTTGATTTTTGACCTGGTCTGTGACGGAAGAGCCACTACCTCATCGCCTACGTTCAATTCGCCACCGTATACTTTTCCTGCAAATCCACGGAAATCATGGTGCTCTTCGGTCTTGGGTCGTATGACGTATTGCACAGGAAATCTTGACGTTCCTATATTGGAGACGGCCGCGAGATCCAAGCTTTCCAAATGTTCCAATAGGGTTTCACCCTTGTACCAAGGTGTGTTTTCCGATTTATTGACCACATTATCCCCTTTTAGGGCACTGACCGGAATAAACGTAATTTTCTGATCTTGATAATCACGCTTCTCCATCAACTTTTCGAAATCGGACTTTATTTCATTGTATCTTTCTTCGGAAAAATCGACCAAGTCCATTTTATTAATGGCGACAACGACCTCTTTTATACGCAAAAGGTTGTTGATGAAAAAATGACGGTTGGTCTGCTCGATAACACCTTTTCGGGCATCAATCAAGATTATTGCCGCTTGTGAAGTCGAGGCTCCCGTCACCATGTTTCGAGTATACTCCACATGTCCCGGAGTATCGGCGATGATGTAACTTTTCGTTTCGGTCGAAAAATAGATATGGGCCACATCAATAGTTATGCCCTGTTCACGTTCGGCAACAAGTCCGTCAGTGGCCAATGAAAAATCAAGATAATCATATCCGTTCTTCTTACTCGTCTTTTCTATGGCCTCCAATTTATCGGTGGTCAATGATTTTGTGTCGTAGAGCAATCTGCCGATCAAGGTACTTTTACCGTCGTCTACACTGCCCGCTGTTGCTATCTTTAGTACTTGCATTTTTTAAATCTGTTAGCCTTTGGCTTTTTGCCGTCGGCTATTTATTATTTGTTTTCCAATTGGCCAATAGCCAGAAGCTAAAGGCAAAATTTTCTTTAGGAAATTTTAGAAATATCCTTGTTGTTTTCTCTTTTCCATTGCCGCTTCCGAGCGTTTATCGTCAATCCGGGCACCGCGCTCTGAAATCGTGGAATCCCTTATTTCTTGTACCACGGATTCAATGTCCGTCGCCTCCGAAAATACTGCGGCCGTACAGCTCATATCCCCTACTGTTCTGAACCGTACCATTCTTTCAAGTACCTCTTCGTCTTCTTCTTGGAATACGTATTCCGAATGCGACCAGATTAATCCGTCCCTTAAGAATACCTTACGTTTGTGCGCAAAATAAATCGACGGAATTTCGATTTTCTCCTTTTTGATGTAGGACCAAACATCGAGTTCCGTCCAATTTGAAATCGGGAAAACCCGTACGTTCTGACCCAATTCGATCTGCCCATTCAACATATCGAACAATTCAGGCCGTTGGTTTCTTTCGTCCCATTGGCCAAAATCATCGCGAACCGAAAAGATGCGTTCTTTGGCCCGTGCTTTTTCTTCATCCCTTCTAGCTCCTCCGATACAGGCATCGAATTTGAATTCTTCGATGGCATCTAAAAGTGTAGTGGTCTGAAGGGAATTTCTGCTCGAATATCGACCGGATTCTTCCTTTACCTTACCTTGATCTATCGAATCCTGTACATTTCTTACGATAAGTTCGAGACCTAGTTCCTCGACAAGCCGATCACGGAATTCAATGGTTTCCGGAAAATTATGCCCCGTATCGATATGCATCAATGGAAACGGAATCTTTGCCGGCCAAAAAGCTTTTTGCGCCAACCGAACCAGCGTAATGGAATCTTTTCCTCCCGAAAAAAGCAAAACAGGTTTTTCGAATTGCGCGGCCACTTCCCTAAAAATATAAATGGCCTCGTTCTCCAATGCGTTGATATGTGATGTGCTGTTATTCATAAAAAAAGTTCAAGTTCAAAATCTTTATATTTATCTTTCTATTAATTCACATTTCGTACTTTCAATTTCGTACCTCGTATTTCAAGTGTGTAATCCACATTCCCGGTTTTCCAAAACTTTGGTCGGGTCAAAATATTTGTGCTCGTTGGGCAGGTTTCTTTCCTTTAAATAAACGTCCAATTGCGTATCGGACCAATGGTAAAACGGACTCACTTTCAATACTCCATCTTTGCTCAGACTCAAAATATCCAACGAATCACGGTGCGCCGTTTGCCCTTTTCTAAGGTTCGTAAACCAAACATCAGGTTTATGGAAATCCATTGCCCTTCTGAAAGGTTCCAGTTTTACCTGTTCGGTAAACGCTGCATGCCTAGGGTCATCTATATTCGGAATACCTAACACCACATCTCTATGCGCCGAAGTTTGCTTTGGCACATATAGATCAATGTTCAAATCTAAACGCTGTATGAGTTCTTCGGCATGTCTATATGTATTCGGCGTATTGTACCCGGTATCGCACCATATTATGGGAATGTCTTTTTTGACCTCTACCACCTCATTCAGTATTGCCACCTCATAGGGTCTAAAGTTGGTGGTCACCACCGCTTTATTGGCATTCTTAATCGCCCACGAGATGATTTCCCCCGGCGGGATTCCTTTAAACTGAATGTTCAGTTTTTCAATCTGTTCTTTTGTAACGGCCATAAACTAAGTTTTTATTTTCCCCAGTTGATTTTATTCCAAATTCTTTCGTGAAAAAAGTAGAGGAACATTTTTGTAACAAAATCTATGGATGCGATCGATGCCGCAATGGAAACCTTACCTGTAAGCAGGTATGAGATCAACAAGGTATCCAAGGTACCTATCACCCGCCAACTTACCGCTTTGGCAACACTTCGAATGGGTTTCTCCGATTTTTTGTCGGCTTCGTACTTTGTTTTAGATTCTTTTTTACTTAGAACGAGTTGGTCAACGATCATTGGGAAAATGATTTTAATCTAATTATCCTATCAATTTAATAGAGTAAACAAAGTTAAATTAAAATTATTGTCCGAAAAGAATCTTTTTAGAAAATTTTATAACAATCCTATAGATTTAGTAGATTATTAAAGAATCGCCATAAAAAATCAGGAATTTTCACTTGAACTATGCATTGTTGGTTAAAAGGGCAATAAAATCAGATTTATACGCAAAGCTTTCATGCCCCAACGATATGACAGCAAACTAAATAATCAGGTCGGCCAAAGTATTGTTACGATAGACCGCCAAGTTAGCATCACGGACCTTGAGCATCAATTTATTGACCGAACAAGTATTTTCATCTGGGCAGTCGTCACACTTCTCATAGAAGTTCAGGCTAACGCAGGGCACCATGGCTATCGGGCCTTCGAGAATTCGCATTACATCGGTCATTAAAATCTCCTTGGGGTCTTTGATCAGGTAATACCCCCCGCCTTTGCCCTTTTTTGAGCCTAGGAATCCGGTTTTTCGCAAGGACAATAAAATACTTTCCAAGAACTTCTGTGAAATGTTCTCGTGCTTCGCTATTTCAGCGATCTGAACAGGCCTGTTATCTTTCTGGGAGGCCAAATGGGCCAAGGCCTTCAGGCCATATTTTGTCTTCTTGGAGAGCATTGGGCTAAGATAGGAAAATTTGGGCAAGGGTTCTTTCATAGATTAGTGTTCACTATTCAAGAATCGACACCGTCTTTATTAAATTTTTTACAAATTATCCGTTAAACTGTTAAACTGCATTTGTCTAACGCTATATTTTTGTAACTTCAACACATACATTCAATTAGACAATCATCATGGCAAATTTTACTCTAAAAGTCAACGGAAAAACACAGCAGCTTGAAGTCGACCCGACAACACCCGTACTATGGGTTTTGCGCGACCACCTCAAATTGGTGGGCACAAAATACGGTTGCGGTATCGCACAATGCGGTGCCTGTACCGTTCATCTAAACGACAATGCGGTACGTTCATGCCAACTTCCTATTTCGGCGGTAGGCGAACAAGAAATCACGACAATCGAAGGACTATCCGAAAATGGGGACCATCCGGTTCAAAAAGCTTGGATAGAAGAAGACGTATACCAATGCGGGTATTGCCAGGCGGGCCAGATTATGAATGCAAGTGCCTTCCTGAAAAAAAATCCTAATCCGACCGACGCCGAAATCGAAACGGCCATGAACGGCAATATTTGCCGCTGCGGTACATATACCCGAATCAAGAAGGCCATCAAGAAGGCGGCAAGTACTGAAAACGCATAAAAACTAAAAAAATGACACTTATAAAAACAACATATAACAGACGTTCTTTTTTGAAGAGTTCAGCACTTGCAGGTGGGGGAATGATGCTCAGTTTTAGTTGGTTGGCTTCATGTAAGCCCTCTCCCGAGCAAATCAAAAGCCTGCCAAAAGAATGGTTCGACATCAACGGATTCTTGAAAATCGCGGACAATGGCTTGGTGACCATAATGTCACCAAATCCTGAAATCGGTCAAAACATAAAAACGGCAATGCCCATGATCGTTGCCGAGGAGTTGGATACCGCTTGGGAAGATGTCATTGTCGAACAGGCGCCCCTGAACACCGATATTTTTACCCGACAATTGGCTGGAGGTAGCCAATCCATTCGTCAAGGTTGGGAATCGTTACGTATGGCGGGAGCCACGGCCCGACATATGCTAATAGCGGCGGCGGCGGAAGCTTGGCAGGTGCCCGCAGAAGAAATTACGACCGACGCAGGGGTTCTTTCGCACAAGGCTTCGGATAAATCCGCGGGATATGGGGAAATGGCGTCCGCAGCGGCCAACATCCCTATCCCTGAGGAGGTGGCATTAAAGGATATAAACGATTTTAAAATAATAGGTACTGACAGAAAGAATGTCGATGGGCCTAAAATTGTAAGCGGAAAACCTTTATTCGGTCTGGACATACATGAAGAAGGGATGCTCATTGCGATGATTGTCCATCCTCCAGCATTCGGCATGACCTATAAATCGATGGACGCCGAAACGGTAAAATCAATGCCCGGCATCAAGGATGTCTTTCCGATAGAGGTTTATCCCGAAGAGGTTGAAAAACAATGGTCCGATGGTGGCGGCATTCCGCAATTGGTGGCCATTGTAGGCGAAACGACTTGGCAGTGTATGCAAGCCAAAAAGGCTTTGGCTGTGGAATGGGAAGAAACATCCAAGCCCGAAAGTAGTGCCTACCACGAAGAGGCTTTGACCAAGTTATTAAATACTACACCACAGGCACCGGCCCGTGAAGATGGTGATGTAAAAAAAGCGTTCAAGAACGCCGCGAAGGTGATTGAACGCACTTATAGTGCACCTTTCTTGGCCCATAATACGATGGAACCCATGAACTTTTTCGCCAATGTCACATCGGACAAAGCGGAGCTCAAAGGTCCTATTCAAACTCCTGAATTTCTAGAAAAAACATTGGCATCCCGATTAGATATGCCTCTCGAGAAAATCGATATTATGATGACCCGAATGGGAGGTGGTTTCGGTCGACGCCTTTACGGGCATTTCGGGGTCGAGGCGGCCGTAATTTCGCAAAAAATGCAGGCACCCATTAAATTGGTCTATACCCGTGAGGACGATATGACCCAAGGTACGTATCGCCCTGCTTATAAAGTACGCTATAAGGCCGGGTTGGACGAGAACGGCAAGTTGATCGCCTGGCACGTCAGGGGAGCAGGGGCCAATGACGACCTAGTTTTCGAAAATCGTTTTCCGGCAGGTGCAGTAGACAATTATTTGGCGGAAAAACATCGATTGGATTCGAACGTCACAACAGGTGCGTGGAGAGCACCGCGCTCCAATTTTATTGCTGGAGCGGAACAGTCCTTTTTGGATGAAGTGGCCGAACTGGCCGAAAAAGATCCAATAGAATTTCGTTTGGAATTATTTGAAAGGGCCATTGCTAATCCAGTAGGGGATCCCGAGAAAAATGATTATGATCCTGAGCGTTATGCCGGGGTACTGAAATTGGTGAAAGAAAAATCGGGTTGGAACAGTGGGTCGAACGATAATTCAATGCGTGGCGTGTCGGCCTATTTTTGTCACAATTCGTACGTGGCACAAGTTCTTGATATCGAGATGGAAGCTAATACCCCTACCGTTAAAAAAGTTTGGTGCGCCGTTGATTGTGGTATCGTAATAAATCCTTTAAGCGGTAGAAATCAAATTGAAGGGGGAATCATCGATGGTATTGGGCATGCCACTTATAGCCAAATGACCTTTAAAGATGGTAAGCCCGAACAGGAAAATTTCGACAAATACCAATTGATCAGGCAACAGCAGGCACCCAAGGAAATAGAAACTTTCTATGTTGACAATGGAATCAACCCAACGGGCTTGGGCGAACCTTCATTGCCACCTATAATGGGGGCGTTGGCCAACGCCCTATACAAGGCAACGGGTCGACGACACTATAGTCAACCCTATGCAACCGACAAACAGGTTGTGGGATAGATTTAAGCATATTACTCTATTTAGCTGCGTACTTCAAATACGCAGCTTTTTTATGCCAAAGCCTGAGCAATATCCTTTATAATGTCATCAATATGCTCCAAGCCAACAGAGACGCGGACCATACCATCGGTGATACCCGTTTCGGCACGCTCTTCAATCGATAATTTACTGTGAGTGGTTGAAGCAGGATGGGTCACTATACTTCTTGAATCGCCCAAGTTTGCCGAAAGCGATAACAGTTTTATGGAATCGAAAAATTTTTGACCCGCTTTCAATCCGCCTTTGACCTCGAACGCCACAACACAGCCCCCTGCCTTCATTTGCTTTTTGGCAATTTCGTATTTAGGATGCGATTTCAAAAAAGGGTACCGTACCCAATTTATCTTTTCATGGTTTTCCAAAAACTCGGCAAGTTTCAGCGCGTTCTCGCAATGCCTGTCCACCCGAACGGCCAAAGTTTCCAAGCTCTTCGACAGTACCCAAGCATTGAAAGGTGAAAGTGATGGACCGGTAATTCTTGAAAAACGGTAGATTTTGTCTATTAATTTCGCGTTACCTACAGTAATTCCAGCTAGAACCCGTCCTTGGCCATCCATTAGTTTCGTGCCGGAATGAATGACCAAATCGGCCCCAAATTTTATAGGTTGTTGCAAATAGGGGGAAGCGAAACAATTATCGATAACTAAAATAAGATTGTGCTTTTTAGCGATTTTTCCTAAAACTTCAAGATCCAGAATATCCACTCCAGGATTGGTCGGTGTTTCGGCATATATGATCTTGGTTTGCGGTGTGATCAATTCGTCCAACCTATCCAACTCATCGATTTTAAAATAGGTATGCGATATACTCCATTTCGGAAAGAAATTGGTAAACAAAGCATGTGTCGAACCGAAAATGCTTCGGGCCGAGAGAATGTGATCGCCACTGTTCAATAAGGCAGCCAACGAAGAGAACACTGCTGCCATACCAGAAGCAAAGGCAAAACCATCTTCGGCACCTTCCATTTGGCAGACTTTTTCTATAAATTCGGATGAGTTTGGATTTGAGTAACGCGAATAGACATTTCTATCTTTTTCCTCGGCAAAGGAGGCACGCATATCTTCGGCATCCTCAAATACAAAACTGGATGTTAAATACATCGGACTGGAATGCTCTAGAAACTGTGAGCGTTCCAATTGTGTTCGAATGGCGTTTGTTTCAAACTTACCTTTGGCTATTGGCCGTTGGCCGTCGTTGGTTTTCTTGGCTTTCATTGTTTTTGCCGTTTGTTGTTAGCTTGTTGGCTTTTGGCCGTTGGCCTTTTGCTTTTGGCTATTTGCCCTAAAAACAAAGCGTTTAAAATACTACTTTATACTTCTTACCTCGTACTTCTTATTTCATACTTCCTATAACTTTTCCGCTATCCGTAAAATATCGCCAAAAACACCCCGAGCGGTCACAGCGGCCCCTGCCCCTGCACCTTGAATGACCAGTGGATGTTCTCCGTATGATTCCGTGTAAATTTCAATGATCGAATCGGAACCCTTGACCTGCCCTAAGGCACTCTCCTTGGGAACGGAAACCAATTTAACATCCAAAATGCCTTTTTCCTTTTGGAGATTACCATGTAGGTCACCGACATACCTAAGTACATGTTGGGGTTTTTGGTTTTTCTTGATTTCATTGTATTGATCGTCAAGTACGTCAAGATTTTCCATAAAAAAAGTAACCTCCCCCTCTCTCAAAGAACTCGGTATCAAATTTTGAATCTTGATATCGGAAAACTCATTTCTTAAATCGAGCTCACGGGCAAGAATCAATAATTTGCGGCCTACGTCATTACCCGAAAGATCCTCCCTGGGATCCGGTTCAGTAAATCCTTTTTGCACAGCATTTTTAAGAATCGAGGAAAAAGGCATATCGACTTCTGAAAACGTATTGAAGATATAACTCAGGCTTCCTGAAAAAACACCCTTGATACGCGTGATATTTTCGCCAGACAAGTGCAACAACTTAATGGTATCGATCAACGGCAGGCCAGCGCCCACATTTGTTTCATATAAATATTGCTTTTGGTTCTTTGCAAGTTCTTCCCTTAACAACTGATAATAATCGAAACCCAAGGTGTTCGCAATCTTGTTCGATGATACCAAATCAAAACCGTTCTCAACAAACTCGAAATAATTGGAAACAAACTCCTCATTAGCCGTATTATCGACCATAATCAGATTCTCAAGATGGTGTTTTCTCGCAAAATCGAACACATCACCGACCTTGTATTCGTTTCCTTTCACTTCAATAGCAGACTCCCAGTTTTTCGGAATTCCATCTTTATCCAAAAGTAATCTTCTTGAATTGGCCACGGCGAAAACGTTCAAGTCGATAGCTTTTCTTTTCTCTATGGTCTTTGATGATTTTAAGATCTGGTCGATCAAGGTTCCACCGACATTGCCATGCCCAAAAATGGCGACGTTCACTTTTTTGCTTATTCCGAAAATCTGCCCGTGCATTACGTTCAAAGCCTTCTTCAGGTCCGATTTCTTGACAACCAGACTCACATTTTTTCCGGTTACCGTATTATTGAACAACAAGGGCACGATTTGATTCGTAATCAATGCGTTGTAGGGCTTGTGAAAAGAACTCAGGTCCTGACCGATTATGGAAATGACCGAAACCTGATCAACGACCGTTATCGTATTAATATCCTTTGCATAAAAATCACTGCTAAACTCATGCTGCAATGCCTTTTTAGCCTGCTGCGCCTTATCTGCATTGACCACTAGCCCGATACCTCTTTCTGAAGATCCCTGCGAAATTATGCTCACGCTGATATTGTTCTCTCCCAATGCCCTAAAAATTCGGGCATCGACACCGACTTTGCCCAACAAGCCCCTGCCTTCAAGATTGATCAATGAAACATTTTCGATTACCGAAAGCGATTTAATACCTTCTTTGCTGGTTTTGGCACTGATCAACGTACCCTCATTTTCTCTTTTAAAAGTATTGAGGATGCGAAGCGGGATATTTTTTTCGATCAACGGAATAATGGTCTTCGCATGAAGAATATTGGCCCCGAAACTTGCCAACTCATTGGCCTCGGCATAAGAAAGCTCGGAAATACGTTGGGCATCGGCCACATAATCCGGGTTGGCCGTAAAAATACCGTCAACATGGGTATAGTTCTGAAGCTCCTCGGCATCCAAAAAATTGGCTATCAAAGCAGCCGAATAATTGCTTCCGTTTCTCCCCAAGGTGGTGGTCTCACCATTTTCGGTCGAAGCGATAAAACCCGTAATTACAGGCACCGCTTCGGCATCGAATCTCGCAAATTCGAGCAATACGTTCTCTTTTGAAACCGCCTCCAGTACCCGTGCATCACCAAAATTATCATCCGTCTTTATGAGTTTTCTCGAATCGACACAAACGGCCTTGACGCCCTTTCCAATCAACAGCTTGGTCACCAGTTTTGCCGAGATCAGTTCACCGTAAGCCAAGACCTGATCTTTAATCTTTATACTGTAATCCCCAAGAAAGGAGACACCCTCCAAAAGCTTGAACAAATTGCCAAACTCTTCCGAAAGGTTTACGTTTTTGTACAAATGGCTTTGATATGCTTCGAAATCCTTGAAATCTTTTGAGAAATCTTGACCGTTCGCAGCCTTGTCCAGCATCAATTCTAACTGGTCGGTAGCTTTTTCGCGAGCGGATAACACGAGTGCTATCTGTTCGCCATTATCGACTTTCGTCTTGACGATTTCCAATACACTGCCAAGGCCTTCACCATTGCTCAACGATTTGCCTCCAAACTTAAGTATCTTGTACTTTTTTGATTTCCCGTTCCGATTGAAAATACCGTCTAATAATTTTTGCATTTGTTCGAACTCGATCAAAAAAGCATCGTGGCCATGTAACGACTGTACTTCACCATAAGTAACATTACTGTTGGCCTGTGCCAATTGTCGGAAAGTCTCTTTGTTTTCCTTGGCCGTGAAAAAGAGATCCGAATCCACTCCGACGATATGAATGTTCGTATCGCTATGCTGTAAATCGACAAACTTTTGTTCATCGTCACGGGTGATATCAATCGTTTTCAACAACTGATTCATTAATTTATAGGCAGAAAGTTGAAAACGTTCCTGTAGTTTTTTTCCATGGTGCATCAACCAACTCTCAACGTTAAAGACCTGAAGCTCTTCATTGGTACTTCTTTTGAAACGCTCCTTAAAGGACTCGGGAGTGCGGTAGCACAACATGGCATGCATACGGGCATCGTGAACGGGTTGCTTTGAGTTCACCAAGAATTGTTCTTGAATCTGGCAATTGGCGATGAGCCAATCAGTTGATTTCCAATCCGAAGCCACCGGAATCAAGTGTTCAGTGATTTTCGGATTCACTGCAGCCATTTCCCAAGCGATACCACCTCCCAACGAGCCACCGATGATCGCGAACAATTTATTGACCTTTAAATGTTCCAATCCCAATAAAAAAATCCTTGCAATATCTCCCGCAACAAAATCCTTATAGTTTTCGATGACAAAGCCGTCATAGCCATTACCCGGAATATTGAACGAAAGTATAGTATACTTTTGGGTATCGATACATTTACCTTCGCCGATCAGTGCCGACCACCAACCATCGTCACCGGTGACATTTGAATTTCCCGTAAGGGCATGGTTGACCAATACGATGGGGGCCGAATGAAGTTCGCTACCAAAAATCTGGTATGAAAGTTCTATATCTTGGGAAACACCGCTTAGGGTGATAAAATTTTCTATTTTTAGTCGATGCATGGATTATTTGATAAAACGGATGTCTTTGCAGGCGCAGTGCCAAAATGAAAACACCGTCACTGCGCCGGATATGACTTAAATCTATTAAGCTAAAACCGATTTGTCGATTGTGGCAAATGCACTTTCCAAATCTGCTTTTAAATCTTCCAAATCTTCAAGACCGACAGAAAGACGAATCAGATCTTTTGTCACCCCAGTCGATTCCTGGGCCGCATCATCCAATTGTTGGTGGGTCGTACTCGCCGGGTGGATAATCAATGATTTTGAGTCGCCGATATTCGCTAACAAAGAGAATAACTTTGTGTTGTCGGCAATCTTTTTCGCGGAATCAAATCCGCCTTTTACCCCAAACGTGACTATACCGCTTTGGCCTTTTGGAAGATAGGCATCTGCCTGCGCCTTATATTTACTGGTTTTCAAACCAGGGTAGTTCACCCAGGCCACTTCATTTCTGTCTTCAAGCCACTCAGCAAGTGCCAAGGCGTTTTCACTGTGTTTTTTCATGCGTATTTCCAAAGTTTCCAATCCTTGTATGATTTGGAAAGAATTGAAAGGACTGGGCGCTCCACCGAAATCACGAAGGCCCTCGATACGAACTTTGGCGATAAAGGCGACAGGCCCCAAGGCTTCGTGATAGACCAAACCGTGGTAACCTGGAGAAGGCTCGGTAAACTCGGGGAATTTTCCATTGCCGTAGTCAAAGGTTCCCGCATCGATAATAGCGCCTCCTAATGCCGTGCCATTTCCATTGATGTATTTGGTCAATGAATGGACAACGATATTAGCGCCATGTTCAATCGGGTTCAACAAAGCGGGAGTTGCTACCGTATTGTCCACAATGAAAGGAATCTTGGCAGCCTTAGCTTCAGAGGAAATAGCTTTCAAATCAAGTACATCGAGTTTTGGGTTTCCTAAGGATTCAACAAAAATGGCTCGGGTATTTTCCTGAATTGCCTTTCCGAAATTGGTAGGGTCTTCAGGGTCTACAAAAGTAGTAGTGATACCCAACCTGGGTAAAGTGTTGGACAGCAAATTGTAGGTTCCCCCATAAAGACTGTTCGAGGCGACTATATGGTCCCCAGCTCTTAAAAGAACCAAAAGCGCTGTTGATATGGCCGCAGTACCGGAAGCCGTTGCCACGGCCGCAATTCCTCCTTCTAAAGCTGCCAAACGCTGCTCAAGAATATCATTGGTAGGGTTGTTCAGCCTCGTATAGATGAAACCGGGTTCCGATAAGTTGAACAAATTGGCCGCATGGTCGGCATTGTTGAAGACATAGGCCGTACTCTGATAAATAGGTACTGCCCTGGTACCGCCATTTGCGGTCGTGTCATGCCCTGCATGAAGGGCATTCGTTGAAAATTTTTGATCACTCATGATTTTAAGGATTTTTAATCGTTAAACAAATAATTAAAAAGCCAAACTCAAAACGCGGGCAATGCGAATCGGTCAAATCAAAAAGTTATAAGAAAGTGAATAATTACAGATGTAATTTATTTACGTTATCTGCCGGATACCGAATAGAATTCAGCACTCAGTAGAATTTAGCACCTTCTTTGGCACCGACAGCTATCGGATAGTACAAAGGGTTGCTAAGGCTTCAAAGGGTCTATTCCCTCCACCTTTCTTGATAACTATTCAATACGTGTTTGAACTTTGTTGGGACAAATATATAGTCGGAATATTTAAATTCCCTATTTTTTTTGAAAAAATTTATATTTTGAATGCTTTTTTGACCTTGTCAACCATATCCAATTTCTCCCAGGTAAAAAGCTCGACTTCCTTTTCAACACGTCCATTATATGGAGATTCATAGACTTTCTTGACCACTTTGGGGTCTTTGCCCATGTGTCCATATGCAGCCGATTCAAGATAAATGGGGTTTCTCAGTTTTAGGCGTTTTTCGATGGCAAATGGGCGCATATCGAATAAGTTCTCAACCTTTTTTGCTATTTCACCATCAGTCAAATCTACGTTCGACCTACCGTAGGTATCTACAAATATTGAAGTAGGTTCGACCACTCCAATAGCATAGCTGACTTGTACCAAAATTTCATCCGCAACACCTGCGGCAACCAAGTTTTTGGCAATATGGCGTGAAGCATACGCCGCACTTCTGTCAACTTTACTCGGATCTTTTCCACTGAAAGCACCTCCGCCGTGCGCTCCTTTTCCGCCATAGGTATCAACAATGATTTTTCTTCCCGTCAAACCGGTATCACCATGCGGGCCTCCGATTACAAACTTCCCTGTAGGATTGATGTGATAGGTAATCTGATCGTCGAAAAGGTTCTGGACCTTTTTCGGTAGTTTTTTCTTGACTTTTGGAATCAAAATCTCAATCAAGTCTTTCTTGATCTTAGCCAACATCTTATCATCGTTCTTATCAAAAGCATCGTGCTGGGTTGAAATAACGATAGCATCGATACGTTGAGGCACATTGTCATCGGAATATTCAATGGTCACTTGTGACTTTGCATCGGGCCGTAGGTACTTTATCTCTTTATTCGCACGTCGCAAATCGGCCAAAACCTGAAGGATTTTGTGTGAAATATCCAGAGCCAAAGGCATATAATTGGAAGTTTCCTTTGTGGCATATCCGAACATCATCCCTTGGTCACCGGCACCTTGTTCCTCTTTTTTACCGCGATCGACACCTTGATTGATATCTTGTGATTGCTCGTGAATCAATGAAATAACCCCACAAGAATCACCGCTGAACTGATATTCTCCCTCTGTATAACCAATTTTATTGATAACCCCACGGGCAATGTTCTGAACATCCAAATAGGTATCGCTCTTAACCTCTCCTGCCAATACGACTTGACCAGTCGTTACAAGCGTCTCGCAGGCAACCTTACTTTCAGGGTCAAAAGCTAAAAAATGGTCTAAAAGCGCATCACTGATCTGATCGGCTACTTTGTCCGGGTGGCCTTCACTGACCGATTCCGAGGTAAACAAATATGACATACGATTTAAGTATTTTAAGTTTATATCAAAGGGGATTCGACGGACTTATAAAGTAGATAGATATAAGCGAAGTTTATATCAACTGCTTTAGCATTTTTATGTTGCCGAACTTTTTTCAGCATTTCGAGGTTGCAATCAGTCAAATCCTTCCTCGTTTGAGAACGCAAAAATATGAAAATTGTTTTGGAGGCAATGATATTCCCTTAAATTTTGTTCAACGGGGTTAAATTTTCGTCGAGACATTTCCTTGAAAGAAAAGAATATGTAGTTGCAATCCATCTTAAATTTGATTTTTTTGACTCTGGACAACAATTGCGTATTTCACCTACTATTTTTTCCAAAACTCGATATACTTCGTATATTGTGTGCTATCGTTATAAGCAAGACACCAACCATAAAATAGTGCAAAAATGCATATTGCCGTTGCGGGAAACATTGGGGCCGGAAAAACCACTTTGACCAAATTATTGGCCAAACATTACAAATGGGAAGCCAACTTTGAAGACGTTGTCGACAACCCGTATCTCGATGATTTTTATAACCAGATGGAGCGATGGAGCTTTAATCTCCAGATTTATTTCCTAAACCATCGTTACCGGCAAATATTGAAGATTCGCGAAAGTGGTAAGAATATTATTCAAGATCGCACTATCTATGAGGATGCCTTTATTTTTGCCCCAAACCTCCACGCAATGGGTTTGATGACCAACCGTGATTTTACAAATTATTCAAGCCTTTTTGAACTGATGGAAAGTTTGGTACAGCCACCGGATCTTTTGATCTATCTCAGAAGTTCGATACCCAATCTCGTCAAACAGATACATAAAAGGGGAAGGGATTATGAAAACTCAATCTCAATCGATTATCTCAGTAGGCTGAACGAACGTTACGAGGCATGGGTACATGGCTATGAAAAAGGAAATCTTTTGGTAATCGATGTCGATAACCTTGATTTTGTAGACAATCCCGAAGACCTTGGGACAATCATCAATAAAATCGACGCAGAGATCAATGGGCTCTTTTAATTAAAAAACAACCAAATTAGGTTATAACAACCCTATTTCCTCGGCGTGATGCGCCAGTTGATCGCTGTTCTTTACAAATAAGACCGGGGTAATCCCGAATTCGGCGAACAAATCCTTGACCCGAGCCATTCTTTTTTTGTGGCCAACATCCCTCAAATAAATTGCCGATATCCGATTCGGATAGTCCTCAGCTATTTCTTTATAAATATCTGCATCATATTCGCCGCTATCCCCTATCAGTACAAAATTCAAATGAGGATATGTTTTTAGAATATTGCGTATTTCATGTTGCTTATGCGGCTTGTCGGTATCATGGTTTTTCGTCAATGCGGCCCTCAGGCTCCGTAACAAGATAGGGCCTTTGGGGAAATTGTTCTTTGTCAAGAAAAATTCCAGATATCGATATAGGTTCCAAGGGCTATTACTGACGTAAAAAATGGGGTTTACCTCCTCACCGGATTTTCCCCGGTGTAATCGGTGATAAAGTTCGGAAGCACCTTTGAGTGGAATCCGCTTGCCTACATTAGAAAAAAAAGTACGGAGAATGGCACGCCATTTTAAAAATGATGCTACACCTGTCCATAAAATCGTATCGTCGATATCACTGATAACTCCGAATTCGGCATCTTTATGTGGAATCATCATTTCCCCGGGAAAGCGATTTTCATGTAAGATCTCCCTTTTTAACGAAAAATCGGAATAAGAGATTTCATATTTCAACCAACCTTCGTCATTGATAAGCGGATTCAGATCTTGACTTGGCAAATCGATGAGATAATAGCCATCGTCATCGGTTTCGCCCGATACGCTCCTTCCGTCGGATAATTTAATATTTAACGGTGTGTGCTTTATTTCATCGGCATCGAAGCGTTGATATGTATTTCGGATCAATTTGAACAACCCTTTATCGGCCAAGTCAATTTCTTCGTCTTCCAAGGCCCTACCCCTTAAATACAAATGGGCATTGGTGCCATAAGTCTGAAAAGCGATGATCTGTAACTTGTCTTTTTTTCCGAATAGTCCCATTGGCCCAAATATAGGAAAAGGCCGAATGCACAAAGTAGTCTGCGAAATGAAAAAATGGCTTGTTTACTCATTAGGACGACCGTTACACTCATTCCCCTTTTTATAATGTCCTTTTACCTTCTAGATTTATCGTAATGTTAAACCTGTTCGTCTCATGTTTAGTTCATGTCGCCGAGCATAAAACCACAGATTTATGAGACCAAAAAAGAATTCTAAAAAAGATCTGAACCGAAACCGAAGCCTCTATTTTTTAATCGGATTAACCTTAGTCATGTTATTGACCTATACCGCCTTGGAATGGAAGACGTATGACAATTACCCAGAATATGTTGAAGAACTAGATCAAGTTGATGAGTTGATTGATGAAATTCCACCTGTTATCGACATCAAATTACCTCCGCCACCAATGCCTATTATTCCTGATATAATTGAAATCAAAGAAAATGAGGAAGAAATAATAGAAACCATTATTGAGTCTACCGAAACAAATCAGACCGAAGAAGTGATAGCGGTTTCAGACATCATCATTGAGGAAGTGCCCGAAGATTTAGAAATAAACATTATTGCAGTTGAAGAAAAACCTGTTTTTCCGGGTTGTGAAAATGAAAAAGACAAATTAGCCTGTTTTCAAAAAATGATGGGGAAGCATATTGTAAAAAACTTTCGATATCCAGAACTGCAAAAAGTCTTAGGAGTTCAAGGAAAGGTGTTCGTAAAGTTCATAATTCAAAAAGACGGCACCATTGGAAATGTTCAAATGAGAGGGCCAGATAAGGGCTTAGAGAAGGAAGCGGCACGTATTATAAGTAAACTTCCTAAAATGAAGCCCGGCAAGCAGGGAGGCAAGGCTGTCAAAGTACCCTTTAGTATTCCTATTACGTTTAAATTACAATAGGTCTATCATACTAAATACAAAAAATAGGGATGTAGTCCAAAATCTTAAAGACCACATCCCTATTTGTTATTTGCTTAAGAAATTATTGCTTCTTTATATCTACCTTTTCGATAGTAATTTCAGTTTCTTTCCCTTTTGAGTCAATCGTTGTTTTTTCGAACTCTTTCAATTGGGCTTCCACTTCTGCCTTTGTGCCTTTAAAGGTCTTTTCTTCGGTTAACTCTTCACCGTTCAATACCGTTGTATACTGAACGGTCGCTTCGGCCAAATCACTATTATCGGTATCCATGGTCACCTTTATGGTTTTTTCAATGTTGTCCTCATTACTTGCCATGCCCGTAACGTTCAAGGCAATACTTGGCGCAATGACCAAGGCCACAACCGACATCAATTTCAAAAGAATGTTCAACGATGGTCCTGAAGTATCCTTGAACGGGTCACCAACAGTATCTCCGACAACGGCTGCCTTGTGGGCGTCGGTACCTTTTCTTCCTTGCTCTTCGATCATCTTTTTAGCATTGTCCCACGCACCTCCGGCATTTGACTGAAAGATAGCCATCAATACCCCAGCCGTAGTTACACCGGCCAAAAGTCCTCCCAGCATTTCAGCACCGCCGATAAAGCCTACCGCAACAGGTACGGCAATGGCCAAAAGTCCGGGCAATACCATTTCCTTAATCGAAGCAGTCGTAGAAATGGCCACACATTTATCGTATTCGGCCACCCCATCGGCAGCGTCGAAAGTCGCCCTTTGTTCCGGAGTAGCTTTGGACATATCGGAATCAACGGCCCTCATTACCTCCAAGGCCGCCTTTAATTGCGGAATGTCCCTAAATTGGCGGCGTACTTCTTCAATCATGGCCATGGCAGCGCGACCCACTGCGTTCATCGATAAAGCCGAGAATACAAAAGGAAGCATTCCACCGACCAACAAACCTGCCATTACCGATGGCTTTGAAACGTCGATCGCGACAACGTTGGCCGTTTGCATAAAAGCAGCGAACAGAGCCAAAGCCGTCAAAGCGGCCGAGGCAATCGCAAAACCCTTTCCGATGGCGGCGGTAGTATTTCCTACGGCGTCCAATTTATCGGTACGCTCGCGTACTTCGCTCGGCAATTCGGCCATTTCGGCAATACCTCCGGCGTTATCGGAAATCGGACCATAGGCATCAACGGCCAATTGAATTCCCGTATTGGCCAGCATTCCTACGGCAGCAATGGCGATTCCGTATAATCCCGCAAAATGGTGCGATACCAAAATAGCCGCGGCAATGAACAATATCGGGAACATGGTAGACATCATACCCACACCCAATCCGGCGATAATGTTCGTTGCGGAACCTGTTTCCGATTGTCTTACGATTCCTGTTACAGGTTTTGTTCCGGTTCCGGTATAATATTCCGTAATCTTACCGACCGCAAGACCGGCAACCAAACCTGCCAATACTGCCCAGAACACACCCAATGATGTATATTCAGTGCCTCCAAAAGTCCAGCTTTCCGGAAGCATCATATTAATGATAAAATAAGAAGCGACCAACATAAGGCCTGCCGAACCAAACTCACCTATGTTCAACGCCGTTTGGGGATTTCCGCCATCCTTTACTTTTACAAAGAAAGTTCCGACTATGGACATAATAATACCGACCGCGGCCAAAACCAATGGTAAATAAACTGCTCCCAAACCGTCAAATGCAGTTTCAAAAGCTGGAATCTGCGTAAAAGCAGCTCCTAAAACCATCGTACCGATAATTGACCCGACATATGATTCAAACAAATCGGCACCCATACCGGCAACATCGCCAACATTATCCCCGACGTTATCCGCAATAGTTGCGGGATTCAACGGATGATCTTCTGGAATACCTGCTTCGACCTTACCGACCAAATCGGCACCGACATCGGCAGCTTTGGTATAAATACCGCCACCAACACGTGCAAAAAGTGCAATCGAAGAAGCACCTAGTGAAAAGCCTGAAAGTACGTTCAATACCTCTCCAATGCTCCAGCCCATACCACTATAGAACATAAAAAGTCCACTTAACCCTAAAACACCAAGACCAACGACACCAAGGCCCATAACGGCACCTCCTGCAAATGCAACCTCAAGGGCCTTGCCCAATGATGTTCTTGCCGCATGTGTCGTTCTGACATTCGCTTTGGTAGCGACTTTCATCCCGATAAAACCTGCCAAAGCAGAACAAATGGCACCAACTATGAACGATATGGCTACCATACCGTTCGAACCTACCTCGTTACTTCCTTTAAAGAATAAGAGAACGGCTACGGCCGCAACGAAAATCGCAAGAATCTTGTATTCGGCCTTTAAGAAAGACATGGCACCGTCCGCAATGTTTTTGGCAATCCGGGCCATCTTGTCATCCCCGACATCTTGCTTTGAAACCCATCCGCTTCGAACGAAGACATAAATCAAGGCCAAAACACCAAAGGCCGGTAAAAAATTCACTATTAAATCCATTTTGATCAGTTGTTTATAGTTTTAAAATGGCTGCAAAAATAGGAAAAGCAATCAGAATAAAAAAGCAATATCTTTTTGTCCGATATTGCTTCTTTGAAGAACGTGTTTAGCTTCTTTATTTAATACTGACCTCTTCGGTCGGCACATCGCTGCGACCGAACCTTCTTATACATTTTGCAACAATTTCCTTTGCTTCTTGAACATTTCCCCAACCCCCGACATCGACTTTTTTCTTTTCCAAATCTTTGTAGACCTTAAAAAAATGTTCGATTTCTTTTATCAGATGTGGATTAAGGTCGCTCAAATCGGTCACTGAATTGGCTATAGGGTCCGAAACGGGTACGCAGATAACCTTTTCATCGGGACCTTTTTCATCGGCCATATGAAAAACGCCAATTGGTTTGACCTCCATAACACAGCCAGGGAAGGTCGGTTCTGTAACGAGTACCAAAACATCAAGCGGGTCACCGTCCAAAGCTAAAGTTTCGGGAACAAAGCCATAATCCGCCGGATACATCATCGACGAAAAAATCATCCGATCATATCGGATCTTTTTTAGCTCAAAGTCATATTCGTATTTGTTTCTACTGCCCTTTGGAATCTCTATCAAAACGTCAAAAGAAGTAATTTCATCTGCACTCATACTTATTATGTTTTTTGGGATTGCAAAGGTACTTCAATCAAAGACCCTTGAGTTAATGAAATCGTTAAAATACCTTTAAAGGTGGTTAATACCCCTAGTGAGGAGTGTCTAAAAATTGAACCCAAAACTTCCGGTAACGGCAAAAGGGCGCGCATTTGGAGCATCCAAATAATTGCCCCTAAAATTGAAATCGATTCGAAAGATCTTGAAGATATTTCCGACCCCGACGGAATATTCGTAGTAAATCTTATCACTAGGTGCCTGTAACGGTATGTTCGTCGGAGAGCTCAAGGCAATATTCCCATCGGAGAGTTCCCCCCAAACACCACGTAGCCCGACAATCTCCCTTAAATTAAGTTTTCGAAGAAAAGGGATTCTGGAAAACAACCTTCCATTAAAATTATGCTCCAAGTGCACCGAAGTATAAGTGTCGGTAACGAATTCATAAAAATCGAGATTGGGAAAAGTATTGTACAGCGAAAACAATGTCTGGTTTCCAGGGATTACGTTCAAAAGTCCCAAAGGAACCTCACCAAAGGTCTTGCCGACCTCAACGGTACTCAACAATCTTCCGAAGCCTCCCAGTTGCCAAGGTTGGCTGTATGAGAATTGAATCTTGCTGTAATTAAAATCACTATCCAAAAAGCCGTCAAGGCCTCTCGTGTAGTTTAGTAACAAGGTGCTGTAGTCATCATTGATATCATAGCGTTCAACACCATAACCGATTACTCTTTTGCCAGGCGTATAAATCAATAAGGTATTGATATCAAATTGTTTTATCTCGGAAGAAATGCCCGTAGGGGAATCAGTGTCCACATAATCCAAACTAAAGGCATCGGGCAACGCGGAACTTAAGGTACGGAACGAGCTACCGAACCGTATTCTAAAATTGGTCGCCGGTTCCATCTCCATGCTGAAGGTACTGAGGTCGATATTGGTCAATCGATTGTTGGACCCAACCGTAAGAACGGATGATGAGGCAACGCTCCTTCCCAGTACGTCGTTCGTAGAGGTAAGGCTCAATCCCAACTGTTCGACGTCACGGCGATGTCCTCCTGAAAGAATCAGCCTGGTCTTTTGATCCACCAACCATTTGCCCGAAATACCGTGTTTTACCCTATGGTCTTTGAATCCGTAAGCCATGTATCCTTCAAGACGCCATGGGTCGTTCTGCCCGAAATAGGTACGGGCCCCTCCCCGTATTCTCACCCCTTCGGCATCATTATATCCAAAAAAACTATAAACGTCCCCGATATCGATATTCCATTTATCGATCTCTATGTATCCCGAACCAAGAACACTGATCAGGTTATAATACGATTTGAATTTGGGCACGGTCTTCAAGGTGTCCAAAAGTTGATAGACCCCTATTTCATCTTTGTTCAAGGTTTCCAATCGGTTATTTTCCCAAAAAGTACTGTCACGGTTCATTACCAAAGGGTCGAACGGATTACTCTCCGCCCTGTAAAAAGATTTTGGCTTGGGGACATCAAACGCGTGATTGTCGTACACAGTGGTACGTTTGCCATAGATTCCCCTTGATTCCTCTTTCTTGCGGAAACTAAAATCGGTCAGCATGTAATCACGTCTTAAAAGAAAAACAGAATCGTTGACGACCTCGAAATCCTGCTCGATATAAAACTCCTTGACCCAGTTCAGATTGGCACTTTTGGTGACCTGTAGATTGATATTCTTGATGGCGTAGGTACTATCGTTCACCCAAAAATCTCCTTTGAACGTTAGTTCGTTCTTGCGCCGCGGATAGTAGACGATATTGTAGCACCATTTATTATCGATAAAAGCACTATCGCGAAGCGCATAATTATACACATCGATACCTGTTCTTGAAAGTGGGCTGGTAAAGCTTTTATCATAGAACTCGATATAATTATTGTAAACATCGTATTCGGCGTACATGTCCTGGATAAAAGCGGTCAGGGCCTGATTGTTTTCAAATCCGGAATTTTTACTGCCCAAAATATCCTCTTTTTCCTCATTCAACTTATTGTCACCATAGACCTTTGAAAATTTCTCGTTCAGAAAGATGGGCAAGTAGGTTTTTCCGGTAATCCTCGAGGTATCCAAATCTTGGAAAACGAATTCAAGTCCCTTGAAAATCTTACTTTTCATTACTGAACTATCTATCGTATTCAGGTCGAACTCCACTTTTTCGTATTTGTCGTATTGATATTGATCGAACATGCGAAGGCCGTTGCGCTGTTTTTTCTCCCATATCTTTCTAAGGATATCTATGGCAGGGTTGTTCTTTTTTGGCTGTTTACCGGCAATCAAAACAACCTCTTTTAGCTGTTCGGTGGCTTCCTTCAACACAATCTTCATGTCATAATTGACCTTTGAAACCAACGGAATCTCGAGTTCGGTGAAACCGATGAAGGAAACGACCAGCGTATCATGGGTACTGTCGGATTCCAAATAGAACCGCCCGTCATCATTGGTAATGGTACCCTCGGTAGAATTTTTGAAAAGAATGTTGGCAAAGGCCACCGGCTCACCAGTTTCATCGGTCACCATACCACCAACTTTTGTTTGGGCGTTGGCGAAATATGCCAACAATAAGAGTATGGAAAAGAGAAATTTTTTCATTAAAAGTTTAGTTCTCGAAACTGATTTATCAAATAGCATACCAATAAAAAAGCTCCGCAGTTTTTTGGCTGCGGAGCAAAAGTAGTCGTACAAATTCTTTAACCTTATTTATATAACACTTTCTTAACAGCCTTGATGACATCCTCATAGTTAGGCAGCCATTCTTCCAAAAGTACGGGTGAATACGGTGCCGGAGTATCGGCAGTGTTTATTTTTTGAATAGGTGCATCAAGGTAATCGAATGCATGTGCCTGAATATGATAGGTAATTTCGGTGGCGACGTTTCCGAACGGCCAAGCTTCTTCCAAAACCACAAGTCGGTTCGTTTTCTTGACCGAGGTCAAAATAGCTTCGTAATCCATCGGTTTTACCGTTCGCAAATCGATAATCTCGCAACTGATTCCTTCTTTCTCCAGTTCATCGGCTGCCTTATCGGCTTCCTTGATGATTTTACCAAAAGAAACGATGGTTACATCCGATCCTTCTCTACGGATATCGGCCACCCCCAGCGGAATCGTAAATTCTCCTTCCGGTACTTCGCCCTTATCCCCGTACATCTGTTCCGACTCCATAAAAATCACGGGGTCGTCATCACGAATAGCCGATTTCAACAAACCTTTGGCATCCGCCGGATTTGAAGGAACCACCACTTTTAATCCCGGACAGTTGGCATACCAGCTTTCAAAAGCCTGCGAATGGGTCGCCGCCAATTGACCTGCGGAAGCTGTAGGCCCACGAAACACGATCGGACAAGGAAACTGTCCACCGGACATTTGCCGAATCTTTGCCGCGTTGTTGATAATCTGATCGATACCTACCAAGGCAAAGTTGAAAGTCATAAATTCGATAATCGGTCGATTGCCCGTCATGGTCGATCCGACACCGACACCCGCAAAACCCAATTCAGAGATGGGGGTATCGATAACACGCTTGTCTCCGAACTCGTCCAACATTCCCTTTGAGGCCTTATAGGCGCCATTGTATTCGGCCACTTCTTCGCCCATCAAATAAACGGATTCGTCCCTGCGCATTTCTTCCGACATTGCCTCTGCTATGGCTTCCCTAAATTGTAGTGTCTTCATGTATCGATTTGCTTATCGTGTTGTGCGTTCGCTTTTTTGAATGCAAGCAAAAATATGAAAATATCCATCAATAGATCATCGGTACGGACTAAAAAAAGTTTCAAAATTTATTATGCATGCATAACATTTTGAAAAATTAATGGCTATCTTAGCACAGTCATTTTAAAGACCTCATAATATGAAGATTTTAGTATGTATAAGTAATGTTCCGGACACTACTTCCAAAATAAATTTTGCCGATGGGGATACGAAATTCGATACAAACGGCGTACAGTTCGTAATCAACCCGAACGACGAGTTTGGATTGACCCGTGCCATGTGGTTCAAGGAAAAACAAGGGGCCACGGTACATGTTGCCACGGTCGGCGAAGCTTCGGTCGAACCGACCATGCGCAAGGCGTTGGCCATTGGTGCCGATGAGGCCATTCGGGTCAATGCCGTTCCTACCGACGGTTTTTTTGTAGCGCAGCAATTGGCGCAGGTGGTAAAGGACGGTGGATATGATCTTGTCATTGGCGGAAGGGAATCCATCGACTATAACGGTGGTATGGTCCCCGGAATATTGGCCACTTTACTCGATATGAATTTTGTCAATACCTGCATCAATCTCGAAGTAGATGGAAACAACGCTACCGCTACCCGCGAAATCGACGGTGGCAAGGAAAAAATAACCACTACCCTTCCTCTGGTCGTCGGAGGCCAAAAAGGATTAGTCCAAGAAAGCGACCTTCGAATTCCCAATATGCGAGGTATTATGATGGCGCGCCAGAAAAAACTGAACGTGGTCGAACCTGTCGAAGCGATCAATGCGACCACCGATGCCAAATTCGACAAACCGGCACCGAAAGGAGCGGTCAAATTGGTAGATAATGTGGATGATCTGGTCAATCTTCTGCACACCGAGGCAAAAGTGATCTAAAGACCGAAAATCAAAAAACTTAAAAAATTCTTATGTCAGTATTAGTATATACCGAATCGGAAAACGGAAAATTCAAAAAAAACGCCTTCGAAGTCGCTTCCTATGCCAGTGAAGTGGCCAAGCAATTGGGTACCACCGTCACGGCCATTTCCGTAAACACGGAAGAAAATGAGGGCTTGGGCTCATATGGGGTATCAAAAGTTCTAAATGTTTCCGATGACAAGCTCAAGGCCTTCAATGCCAAGGCCTACGCCCGTGCAATTGCCCAGGCCGCTACAAAAGAAGGGTCGCAGGTCATTATCGTAAGTTCAAGCACCGATTGCAAATTTTTGGCCCCCATTTTGGCCGCCAAGCTCCAAGCAGGCTATGCCCCCAATGTCGTTGCCGCACCAGAAGGCACAAGTCCTTTTACGGTCAAAAGAACGGCATTTAGTAATAAGGGTTTTGCCCATACCCAAATCAATACCGATGTAAAGGTAATCGGTGTTTCAAACAATGCGTTCGGAGCCCATGAAAATAGTGTCACCGCTTCAGTGGAAACTTTTGCCCCATCGTTGGAAGACGGTGATTTTAGCGTAAAATCCGTTGAAGCCGATAAGGCGGTAGGTACGGTGACAATCGCCGATGCCGATATTGTCGTCTCGGGAGGAAGAGGTTTAAAAGGACCTGAGAACTGGGGAATGGTAGAAGAACTTGCCAAGGTATTGGGCGCGGCGACCGCATGCTCCAAACCCGTTTCCGATATGGGTTGGAGGCCCCATGGCGAACACGTCGGGCAAACCGGAAAACCCGTGGCCAGTAATCTGTACATCGCTATCGGCATTTCAGGGGCCATTCAACATTTGGCCGGGATAAGTGCCTCAAAGGTCAAAGTGGTCATCAATACCGATCCCGAGGCACCTTTCTTCAAGGCGGCCGATTACGGCATCGTCGGCGATGCCTTTGAGGTCGTTCCGCAACTCACCGAAAAATTAAAGGAATTTAAAGCTCAGAACTCTTAATTTTTGTTAATTTGCGCGACGGTTCCAATTGCCATTGCGTTGGAACGAAAGGGCTGTTTAAATATCTGGTGCGCCCAACTATTTAAACAGCTTTTTGTATTTTTATTAAGGATATGAGCTTAGTTAGATTAAAGATAAAGGGTATATCGTATAGCCAGACACAGAATGGTGCCTATGCCCTTATTTTGAATGAGGTCGAGGGCGACCGCAAGCTGCCGATCGTCATCGGGGCCTTTGAAGCACAATCGATCGCGATTGCGCTAGAGAAAGAGATCAAACCGCCGAGGCCCTTGACCCACGATCTTTTCAAGAACTTCGCGGATCGTTTCGATATCGTTATCAAACAGGTAATTATTCACAAGCTGGTGGATGGCGTTTTTTACTCCAGTATCATTTGCGAAAGGGATAAGATCGAAGAGATTATCGATGCCCGAACCAGTGATGCCATTGCTCTGGCCCTGCGTTTCAACGCTCCCATTTTTACCTATAAGACCATTTTGGACAAAGCCGGAATCTTCCTCAAGTTTTCTTCCAAGGATAAGGACAAGGATGAAAAAGACGACAGCATCATGGTCGATGAAATACTTCAAGAAGGAGAGACCGTAGAAATCGATTCAGGAGTCGCGGGAGCCTACAAAGAGCTGACATTGGAAGAACTGCATAAAGAACTCGACAAGGCGGTGGCCAACGAAGATTATGAAAAAGCGGCCAAGCTGCGGGACGAAATCTCAAAGCGCAACTAACCAACCGACAAGCCTATGAAAACCCGTTTATGGATTTTTTCGCTTGTACTCCTTATTCCTTTTCTCGCTTTTCCTCAAGACAGTATTTCCACCGATACCATACAAAGTTCCATCGGTGCAATTACGACGACCGATTTGGCAACGACCAATGTGGCCGAGATCATTCCCAACGAGGGCTTTTCCATCAGCAGTCTGTGGAGAGGTATTTTGGGCATGTTCGTTCTCATACTCATTGCCTACCTTTTTAGTTCGAATCGAAGGGCCATCAACTGGAAGACCGTCGGAATCGGCCTATCGTTTCAATTGTTGATCGCCATTGGGGTATTGAAAGTACCTGCGGTTCAATGGATTTTTGAAAAATTGGGCGGGGTTTTCGTTAGTATTTTGAATTTTACACGCGCTGGAAGCCAATTTCTGTTCGAAGGCCTAGTGGTCGATATGGATACTTTCGGCTACATTTTTGCCTTTCAGGTCTTGCCGACCATCGTTTTCTTTTCTGCATTGACCTCTCTGTTGTTTTATTTGGGAATCATTCAAAAGGTGGTCAAGGCACTCGCTTGGTTATTATCAAAAGGTTTGGGAATATCAGGCGCGGAAAGTCTTTCGGTCGCCGGCAACATTTTTTTGGGCCAAACGGAAGCCCCGTTGCTCATCAAGGCCTATCTGGAAAAAATGAACAAGTCTGAGATACTCCTTGTGATGATAGGCGGTATGGCTACTGTCGCAGGTGCCGTACTAGCGGCTTATATCGGATTTTTGGGAGGGGATGACGAAGCGCTGAGGCTACTTTTCGCCAAGCATCTCTTGGCCGCTTCGGTCATGGCGGCACCGGGGGCGATCGTTATTTCTAAAATGTTGTATCCGCAGACTGAGGAAGTCAATACCGATGTTCATGTAGCTACCGACAAAATCGGTGCCAATATCTTGGATGCCATCTCGAACGGCACCACCGAAGGGCTGAAATTAGCGGTAAACGTGGGTGCCATGCTTTTGGTCTTTGTTGCCTTTATCGCCATGGTCAACGGCATTCTCGGATGGGTAGGCGATTGGTCTTCGTTAAATACTTGGATAGCGGCCAATTCGTCGTACCAAAGTTTTTCGCTCGAAGCTATTTTGGGCACCATATTCGCCCCGTTGATGTGGTTGATCGGGGTCGCCAATGAGGATATTATGTTGATGGGGCAGTTATTGGGCATCAAATTGGCTGCCAGCGAATTTGTCGGGTATATTCAATTGGCCGAGCTTAAGGATGTTTTGACCAGCCCCCATTTTAAGTTCAACAAATCGGTAATCATGGCGACCTACATGCTCTGTGGCTTTGCCAATTTTGCCTCTATCGGCATACAGATCGGTGGTATCGGCTCCTTGGCACCCGGGCAGCGCAAGACCCTATCGGAATTCGGAATGAGGGCGGTTTTGGGTGGCTCTTTGGCCTCTTTGCTTTCCGCGACCATCGCTGGCATGATTCTAGGGTAAACGAACTACCGCGTTGATAATTTATGAAAACTCGAACCCCAATTTCAAAGAGTTGACCACCTGAATACCTTAATTTTATAGAATCTAAAACCCATCGCTAATATTCGGTTATTGAGGTCTATGGATGTATCTACTTTTTTAGCACCACGTTGTGCCACATATGAGAAAAAACTATGGGCTGGAACATAACAGCAACATTTATTAAAGATATAGGAGATTTAGAAATTAATCTTGAATTATTGAATTCTTTGGGTTTCAAAGACTTTGAATTCATTGGAGAATCTGATTTCAATATTGGACCTGAATTTGGAGAAACTCATATCACAAATTATAAAGGAAACTTAATTATTGCTAATTCAAGTTTGGGTTGGCAATTTGCAAAACCGACACAATCTAAAACTGAAAAAAAGTTTCTAGAAAAATTTCCAAATTCTGAAATTATCCAAGTATCAATTGGACACGGACTTTCGTACTGTATTTTTCAAAACGGACAGAAAATAAGGTTAAGAGAAGCTGGAGATGAAATTTATCAAGATTTTGGAAATCTATTACCAGAAGAAATAGAATCTAGAAAACTTGAACTGATTTCAAAAGAGGACTTGGAAGAAATGCGCAAGGAATTGACAGAGGAGGAAATTCAAAATGAAATGGAATTGGAAGTCACCTATGATGTAGCATTTGAACTGACAAAAAGAATTTTCGAGAAAAGATATGACGAATTGGATATTTCAGAATACGATATGAGAGGATTGAAATTTGTGAATAAAGCTGTTGCAAGCGAAAAGGACTATGGAAAAAAATCTGAAATGCAGTTTGAACAATAAAAAGGTAGCTTAATACGAACCTTAAAAATTAACGCTTTGTCGCGTTGGAACCTTGAATGCGTCGAAAATGAAAAAGATTGGAATTATAACAATGATTTGCACAATCATTACAGTGGGTTGCAATTCGGATAAATCAAGAACAAATACCGAAAGTCCAGAAATTACAAAAATTGAAAAAGAAACAGATACACGCGACAAATACCTAAAAGCTTTCAAGCCGGAACTACGAACTATTGGGCTTTTGATGTATAATGGAGTTTTACAAGGTGAGGTCATTGCAACTTCCGACGTCTTTGCAAAACTCACGGTTGACGGAGAACAACTGTTCAATGTCGTGTCAATAGCGGAAACTGAAAACCCAATAACGACCGAGGAAGGAATGCATTTTGTTCCCGACTACACTTTTGAGAACTGTCCCGAATTAACGGCGCTATTCGTACCAAGTGCCTATGATATGAGCGCACAGGTCAACAACGAAAAGATCATAGCTTTTATCACGGAAAAGAACAAAGAGACCCGATATACCGTAAGCAATTGCGCAGGCGCACAATTGATCGGGAAATCCGGGATTGCGGACGGTCACAAAATCGTGACCTGGATCGGCGGCGGCGAGCAGTTGCAAAAAGACTATCCGAATTTAAAAGTACAGAACGACAGTTTGGTAACCTTTGTGGAAGATGGTAAGTTCAGTTCGTCGAACGGGAACATGGCCAGCTACATTTCAGCTTTGAATTTATTGGAAAAAATGACCAGTCGAGAACACAGGGAATTTGTTGAAAGTTACCTCTATCTTGACCGATTGCAAAACTGGGATAAATAATATCACATGCTAGGGGCAAAATCCATTTACGATGCGGCCTCCTTAAAAGCCTATCGTGGGACACCGGGCACTGCATTTGGGAAGAATCTCAAACGACAGTTATCAGATTTTGCTATATTTCCCTAAGAACGGATTTCAACATAATATCTGTTCAAACATTATTTAGGCTGCAATGTTTGGCACAATTACCTTCAAGTATTAATGAACATGCTCGATGAGTTATATAAGCGAATTGAAAGGCAAAACCTTTGGGACGAAAAAATCTCATTGAAAAGAAACGAATATTTAAAGGTTGCGGGAACTGTTGAAACAAATCTTTTCTATATTATTTCCGGAGCTCTAAAAATTTCAATTATTGAAGGCTGCGAAGAACATATAATCCGCTTTGGGTATAAACACAATTTTTTATCTTCTTTAGACAGTTTTATCACCGAAAAGGCGTCCGAATTTTATATACAAGCTATCAAAAAGACCGAGTTGAAAGTTATTTCAAAACAGAATTATCTAAATTTTATCAATCAAAATAGCGAACTGAAAAATCTTTGGCATTTGATTCTTCAACAACTTATCCTACAACAGCTTGAAAGGGAAAAAGATATTTTGATCACTTCGCCCAAGGAGAGATATAACAGAGTGCTGCAAAGAAGTCCGCAGTTATTTCAAGAAATTCCTAACAAATATATTGCTTCCTATTTGAGGATGTCTCCCGAGACACTGTCCAGATTGAAAAAGTCTTGATTTCAGTCAATGTTTCCTACTTCTAAAATTTGGACATTTGCTGTCAAATAAATTTTATGAAAGCACAGGACTTAATCGATGAAATGGTCGATCTAACTCACCAAAACATGAACAAAGTTAGGACCTTTAAGACGGTCCCAATCGAAAAACTCATTCAAAAACAAAACGCTGAAAGTTGGAATGTACTGGAATGTATTGAACATTTGAACAGATATGGAGACTTTTATATTCCCGAAATTGAAGCTAGAATCAAAAATTCGAGCTATGGGGAATCCGAAACTTTCAATAGCGGACTTTTAGGAAACTACTTTGCCAAAAGTATGCTTCCGAAGGAAAAGTTGAACAAAATGAAAACTTTTAAATCTATGAATCCCCTAAATTGCCCTTTAACGGACCAAAAGGTTCTGGACAAATTCATTAATCAACAAGAACAGATTTTGGAACTTCTCGAAAAATCCAAAAAAACAAACCTATCGAAAGTAAAGACTTCAGTTTCTATATCAAAATGGGTAAAATTGAGGTTGGGAGATACCTTTAGAGTAGTTATATACCATAATTTAAGGCATATTCTACAAGCCGAAAGAGCACTGCGTATGCCACAATAATTAAAGATGAACAATTAATTAATGAGGATTCAAAGTAACAATGCTGCTTTCAAACCAAAAAAATAGTACATTAAATATATATGGAGACCTTAAAGCACTCCGTAACCAATTGATAAAATCCGAATGAACAAGATCATAATACTATCATTACTATTGACCATTGGATTTGCTTCCTGTAAAAATTCCGAAAAGGAAAAAAACAAAGAAACGAGCAAACTTGAAATCGCGAAGCAATATTACAAGGCCCTTGATCAATCCGATGGTTCCGGAATGCGAATTTTGCTAGGAGATAGTATTGTTATCAGGGAAAATGCGGACAATTATGAAGAGCGTTTTTCCCAAAAGGGATATATGGTATGGCTGGAATGGGATTCGGTATTCGATCCAACATACGAAATTCTTCAAATTGAACAAGAAGGTGAAATTGTCAAGGCAAAGATTTCAAAAATCGACAAAAGAATCTTGTTCCTTCATGAAGAACCAATGGTTTGGAATGAAATCGTACGATTTGACAATAATAAAATAATCAAAGTCGAAAGAATTGAATACGAGGTTTTTAATGTTGAAAAATTTCTTAAAAACAGAGATGGCCTTGTAAGTTGGATTGATGAAAACCACCCTGAATTAAGTGGATTTCTATTTCCCCAAACAAAGTCTACCGGAATAAAATACCTGAAAGCCATCGAGCTATATAAAAACAGAAATTAACGCGATAGGACAATAGCCATATTTAATTGCCTGCCTTTAGGCAGATGGGTTCTTGCCTACTCCAAAAATTCCGTTATCAAGGAGGTTTTGGTCTCGTTAATAAAATATAATAACCAACTGTGGCAACTTTTTGACATTTGCCTTTTACCCTTTACCTTTGATTCCACAATGAAACAATACCACGATTTACTAAAACACGTACTCGAAAACGGCAACCAAAAAGGTGATCGCACCGGCACGGGCACGATGAGTGTTTTTGGCTATCAGATGCGGTTTGACCTGAGCGAGGGCTTCCCTATGGTCACGACCAAAAAACTACACTTAAAATCCATTGTTTACGAACTGTTGTGGTTTTTAAGGGGCGATACCAATATTAAGTACCTACAGGAAAACGGGGTTCGCATTTGGAACGAATGGGCCGATGAAAACGGCGACCTAGGTCCCGTTTACGGTCATCAATGGCGCAACTGGAACGATGACGAAATCGACCAAATACAGGAAATCGTACATGCCTTAAAGAACAATCCGAACAGTAGGCGCATGTTGATTTCGGCATGGAACCCGAGCGTATTGCCCGATACCTCGAAATCATTTTCCGAAAATGTAGCGAACGGAAAAGCGGCCCTTCCGCCCTGTCATGCTTTTTTCCAGTTTTATGTGGCCGACGGCAAACTTTCATGCCAGCTTTATCAACGCAGCGCCGATATATTTTTAGGCGTTCCGTTTAACATCGCTTCGTATGCCCTGTTCACGATGATGATAGCACAAGTATGCGGGTACGAACCCGGAGAATTCATCCATACCTTTGGTGATGCCCACATATACAACAACCACATGGAGCAGGTCGAACTTCAATTGAGCCGTGAACCGAGACCGCTTCCAAAAATGATAATCAATCCCGAGGTGAAGGATATCTTCGATTTCAAATTCGAGGATTTCACCCTATTGGATTACGATCCGCACCCACATATCAAAGGGGTAGTAGCCGTATAATACAAAACAAAAAACCCGAAAGTTGAACTTTCGGGTTTTTTGTTAATTTTTCTTGTCGATTAAAGTTCCAAGACGGCGTTTTCGGAACCGGCGAAATCGTTCCACTGGTAGCGATCCGCTTGATCATCGTTTACATAGTTGCCATCGATGATGTACTTGAATTCGAAAGTACCTTCTTTAGGAAGTTCCAACGTACCTTTGAAAGTTCCGTTTTTCAATTTTTTCAATGCACTTGCCTTGGTGGCTTTCCAATTGTTGAAATCACCGACAACGGCAACTTTTTTCGCTTCTTCAGCAGGAACGGTAAAAGTTACCTTGCATACGGGCTTGGTCTTTAAATATTGTTTAGCAATAGCCATGACATTCTGTTTTTAAAATTCGGGGCAAAACTACTACATTAAAATGCTCATTTACAACGACTAATGTCATTTTTATCATTTTCTTAAAATTTTAGTAACAATTGGCAAAGTCTAATAAAAAAACGTCTTTTAATTTCCAAGTAGGTAAATTTTACACGTTTGTCCTTAAGATTCCCAAGACTTCATCAATATCATTTTCAGTATTATAGCAATGAAAACTGAGTCGAATACCATCGCCACGTTGCGCGCACATTACTTTTTCGTTGGTCAAAAGCTGATGAAGCGAATCGTCTCCCTTAATATTAAAGATGGTACTATGTTCTTTTCTTTCCAAAATATCGGGATCCAAAAGTCCGAGATTGGTAAACCCGTTTTTTGCCTTTTCGGAAAGTCTTCTATTGTGGGCGGTAATCTTGTCCATTCCGATAGCGCTAAGAAAATCCATACCACATTTCAAACTGCCGAAATTCAGAGTATCTAAATGGCCCGGCTCAAAATGTTTGGCAAACCGTATCGAATCGCGCATATCTTTATTGATATTGGCGGCATTAAAACCAATTGATTTGACGGAAAAATAATGCTTAACGTGGTCTTTGAACAGCATGAACCCGTTGCCATAACCCGCCAACAACCACTTATACCCGCTGGCGCCGAGTACATCGATGGCCGAATTTTCGAAATCAAAACTTTCCGTACCACAGAACTGTGTTCCATCGGCAATTATGATGATTTCCGGAAATTCGGACTTTATTTTTTTTAGGAATTCCAAATCGATTTTGATTCCGGTCAGCCATTGTACAAGGCTCAGAGCCAGAACCGAAAAATTTCCTGTTTTTAATTGCTCCCAGATATGATCTTCTAAATGCGCATCGATTTTTGCATAGGCTATTGGAAAATCCCTGTTCTCAAAAGGCCAGTTCACCGAAGGATAATCATTTTCGAGTAGTAGGACCTTGCTTTTTCGGTCAAGTCCTTCCAAGAGAAGATTGAGTCCCAATGAGAAATTTTGCGTCAATGCCACATTCTCGTTCTTGCAATTAAAAAATCGTGAGACCGTTTTTCGCACTTCAGGAATTTGGGTACGCATTGCCTCGGTCTTCATTTGACTGCCACCGTTCAAAAACTCCAGGTCATGCTGCCTACGCCATTGTATCAAGGCATTGTGCATCAGGCCCGATGAAGCCGTATTCGTATAAATACCGTTTTCAAGCAGCGGAAACTCTTTTCGAATGCCTTGCATATCGTAAACTTTTATCAGGTTGGCGTATCTTTATAACGAATATAGCCATTCACATGTTCTCTAAAAACAAAAACGATCCGGAAGTAGACTTGCACCAACATGATCTGTTGGAAACCGCTCAGGCCCGCATCAAACAAAAAAAAAGGCTGTATGTTCATTTTGTCATTTTTTTGATCGGCAGTGTCTTCTTGATCTTGATCAACAAGATCTTAAAATACGGGGAAGCCTATGATTGGTTTATCTGGGCGATTACTTTTTGGGCCTTTTTGTTCGCCGTTCACCTTTTCAACGTTTTTGTGACACAAAAATTCATGGGAAAGGATTGGGAAAGGTCGCAACGTGAGAAATTGGTCCTTAAACAAAAAAAGCGTATTGCCGAGATTCAAAAAGAAATCGAAACGGAGTTCCCGCTATCTCGAATCAATAAAAAAAAAGAGCTGTGAGCACCATTTGCATGATAGCGGCTGCGGCCGAAGACAATGCCCTGGGCAAGGGCAACGACTTGCTTTGGCATCTGCCCGATGATTTCAAACGCTTTAAAAAAATAACTTCCGGCCATAAAATTATCATGGGGCGCAAGACCTTTGAAAGTTTTCCGAAGCCCTTGCCCAACCGAATACACATTATAATTACGCGGGATAAAGAATACAGGGTTTCCCACCCCGATTGCCAAGTGGTGCATTCGTTGCATGAAGCCCTAGAAAAAGTCGAAAACGAGAAAACCTCATTTATCATCGGAGGAGGGGAAATTTATAAACAGGCAGCCCCATTCTCCAATAAAATAGAACTAACACGGGTGCATGCCACTTTTAAGGATGCCGATACTTTTTTCCCGGAAATCGATTGGACAAAATGGCAATTGATCAACGAGGAATATCACCCAAAAGATGAAAAGCACCATTATAGTTTTACGTATTTGACCTATGTGAGGTAATGTTGTTCGGAAATCGAACTAAACAAACCGATTAATTGAATAATGAAATGATAACACCCGAGGAAAAAGAAAAATTAGAAAGGAATGGCTATCTGGCTTTGGGCCAATTGTTATCCACGGAAGAAGTACAGGCCGTTAACCGTCATATCGCAGCATTGATTTCGAGCGAAGGGGACAATGCCGGATCTGAACTTTTCGATTCAGAGTACATTCGGCATCCTAAGGAAGCGGGTGCGGACCGTTTGGCCGATTTGGTGAATAAAGGTGAGATTTTCGACATATTTTATACGCATGCTCGTGTTTTGGCGGGAATAAATGCGGTTTTGGGGAGCGACTTCAAATTGTCTTCATTGAACTATCGCGCTGCAAGACCAGGGCAAGGACTTCAAAAATTACATGTCGATTATAAAAATGCCGTTGCAAACGGCGGATATAAAGTCTGCAACACCATTTGGCTATTGGATGATTTTACCGAAAATAACGGTGCCACCCGAATTGTACCCGGAACACATAAGTCAACTGTGCTTCCTGCCGAGGCGATGGATGATCCAGAACAACCACACCCCGATGAAATTTTAATACAAGCGCCCGCCGGTTCGGTCTTTATTTTCAATTCGCATGTGTGGCATGGCGGAACCACAAATAAAACCAACAAGTATAGAAGAAGTATCCACAGTTATTTCTGTACGACGGACCAACCCCAACAATTGAATCAAAGAAAATACATCACCGATAAGACCAAAGCACGTTTGAACCGAAGGGCACAAGAAATACTGGACGTTCTATAATTTTGATTCAACAAGTTAACGTAAGTTCGATTTGAAACTTGGCATTTTTATGGTCAAAGATTTATAAAAAAGGTGGATGTCACCTCGAGCGCAGTCGAGAGGTAGATAAAATCCAAGATCTTAAATGAGGTCTCGACTGCGCTCGACCTGACATGTCTACATAAACATTGAAAAATCAATATCAGTGTTTAGAAGTTATATAGAACTCATGTTACGTTAGTATTTCTTTTTTAGAAAGAAAATACCAATACTGGGTCTTATTTAGAAATTCAAATGAAGAACCTCGGCGCCACCAACCTCCTTAAGGAAGGATTTCAAAATTGAAGTATCCATATTCGAATAAAATCTTGCACTACCCGCAACTTTTGAGGTATTCAACAATCCTTTCCTATCCAAAACGAATTTGGTCTGTCGTGCCACCGCCTCGCCCGAATCTATTATTTTGACATTCTCTGGGAGCAATTTTCGCAGTACGGGAACCAAATAAGGATAGTGCGTACAACCCAAGACCAAATGATCAATGCCGGCCTCGAGCATAGGCGTTAAATAATTTTTCAATAATTCTTCAGTCTCCGGTGCATTTTCCTTACCCTGTTCGATTAGAGGAACAAGTCCCTTCCCCACTTGCTCGATAACTTTGATACCCTGTGCATGATTTTCAGAAGTACTGTGAAAAAGGCTGCTTGACAAGGTACCTTTTGTCGCCAAAATACCCACTGTTTTTGATCGTGACCGCAGGGCAGCGGGTTTGATGGCCGGTTCGATACCAATGAATGGAACGTTATAGTTTTTCCTAAGATAATCAATGGCATTGGTGGTAGCGGTATTACAGGCCACGACCACGATTTTACATCCCTCATTTATCAGCAATTCGGTATTCTTGATACTCAATGCGACAATTGCTTCGGGAGCCTTTTCGCCATAAGGGGCATTTTTGCTATCCGCCAAATAAATCGTGTCCTCATAAGGTAATAAGGCATTTATTTCCTTCCAGATAGAAGTTCCACCAACACCCGAATCAAAAATACCAATGGGATGGTCGTTCATTTTCAATCCGGTTATTCGAGTACTTTGGCAATAGGTTTTCCCGTTGTACCATTCGGAAAAGCAATGCCCAACAACGAGGAGATCGTAGGTGCGATATCTGGTATCTCGGTGCGTTCGACCGTGCTACCTTTTTTGATTCCTTTACCGTAAAAAAGTAGAGGGGCATGGGTGTCATAAATCTGGGGCGAACCATGGGTAGAGCCTGTTTTTGGGTAGGTAATGAATCCCGGCTGCAAGACCAATAGAATATCGCCCGAGCGCTTTTGGTTATATCCGTTCTGTAAAATATAGGGTATTCCTTCCGTATATTCGTTTTGCCACATCTGATATGCAGTGTAGACCCTATCAATGTGCTCATAGGTCAACAGTTCCTTGGCCAAAATTTCCTGTACATCGGCAACCTCCATGTCCAAATTCTGTATGATCTTATGGTCTAGGAACAATTGATAATTGGAGTTGTTTTTGACGATGTCGGTCGTACCGAATCTGTAATTCAAGAATTCGGTAAATTTTGTGTTCATGTCTTCCGCCTCAAAATAACCTGCGGGTATTTTTTGGTCGCTCAAATAGGCCGGTACATTTATGGCGGCATGATCGGCGGTCAAAAACACGGTATATTCATCATCGCCCACTTTTTTATCCAAAGCCTTGAACAACCGGGCCAGGTCTTCATCTAACCTCAGATAGACATCTTGCACCTCTTTGGCATTAACGCCATATTTATGCCCGACATAATCGGTGCTTGAAAAACTAATCGCCAAAAAGTCAGTTGTCATATCGGAGCCAAGGTTCTCTCCATCCAATGCCGCTAGTGCAAAGTCAGTGGTCAGACTATTGCCGTATGGCGTCGCTTTTAACAAATCGTATTTTCCGTTCGCCTCCCACAATTTTGGAAGGTCGTGTGGAAAAGTCGGCATGGTCTCGCCCGTAAAAAGTCCTTCATAGGTATTGTTGTCCAACCCGCTTTCGAGATACGTATTGATGTCTTTTAAAGTCGTCCACGGTTTCTTGTACTGCTCAATTTTGTTCGAACTATTGAAATCTTGAACCCATTTGGGCAGTTGGGTCATATAATATGAGCTGGTAATCCATTTTCCTTCATCCTCACCATGAAACCAATAGGCCGCATTGGCCGTATGTCCTCCCGGCAGTACCGCTCCCCTATCCTTCAGCGCAACCGCAATGGTCTTGCCACGCATTTGTGTATGAAGCCTGAGTTGGTCGGTTATCGTAGTTACGTTCATTCGATGCGGCGACATTTTTCCGGCATCCGAAGCAGTGCCAACGGAGCTATATGTATCATCAGAGGTGCAATAAACCGATTGTCCCGAATCTTTATCGTACCAATCATTGCCTATTATACCATGGGTCGCGGGTGTGGTTCCAGTATATACCGAGGTATGGCCAGGCCCAGTACTTGTAGGCGCATAGTTGAAATGGTTGTTCTTACAATTGAATCCCTCATTGACCAATCTTTTGAATCCATCATCCCCGTAATGATTCCAAAAACGGGTAATATAATCGTAGCGCATCTGATCCACAACAATGCCGACGACCAATTTTGGAGTCGTTCTTAAAGACGGTTCTTTTATATCATTGGAATTCTTCTGCGCGAATGAAAAATTGACCAACAGAAGTGTCAAAATACCCGTTGAAAAAAGAGATAATGATTTGTTACGCATGTCTTATTTCTTGATAGCACAAAAATATGTAATTAAAGCCTTTAAAGATTAAAGGAAGGTTAAAAGACATTCATTATTCCTATTTTTACTGTCGGAATTCTATATTTAACCAATGAACTACCTAGCCTCGATCGGCTCTTATGCACTTATGGTTATAGAGGTTTTCAGAAAGCCTACCAAATGGCGTATAATGAAAGCCTTGATTCTCAAGGAAATAGACGAACTCATCTATGGGTCGCTAGGTATACTTGTTTTTATTTCCTTTTTTATAGGAGGGGTAGTAGCCATTCAAACTGCCCTGAACATTACCAGTGAACTCATACCTAAATACCTAGTGGGCTTTGCCACGAGACAATCGATAATTTTAGAATTTGCTCCCACCTTTTGCTCGATAATCATGGCCGGAAAAGTCGGTTCATATATAACCTCAAGTATTGGCACCATGCGAGTCACCGAACAAATCGATGCGCTTGAGGTCATGGGGGTCAATGCCCTGAATTATTTAGTCTTCCCGAAGATAATAGCCATGTTGATGTACCCGTTCATTATCGCCATTTCAATGTACGTGGGGATTTTCGGGGGCTGGATAGCAGGTGTTTTCGGGGGATTTAGTACAAGTGCTGATTTTGTCGAGGGCGTACAGCTCGATTTTATTCCTTTTCATGTGACCTACGCTTTTATCAAGACTTTGGTCTTTGCCTTTATCTTGGCAACCATACCTTCATTCCACGGATTTTACATGAAAGGCGGTGCACTTGAAGTAGGCAAAGCCAGTACTACTTCTTTCGTGTGGACCAGCGTTGTAATCATCATCCTCAATTATATTCTAACCCAATTGATGCTAGGCTGATGATAGAAGTAAAAAACATACATAAGTCTTTTGGCGATGCCCATGTATTAAAGGGGATTTCAAGCGTTTTCGACAAGGGCAAGACCAATTTGATTATTGGCCAGAGTGGTTCGGGAAAAACTGTCTTTCTAAAATGTCTTTTGGGCCTTTTCACTCCTGAAGAAGGCTCCATATCGTACGATGGTAAAATATATGACGAACTTTCAAGTAAGGAACAGCGCAATCTTCGTCAAGAAATGGGCATGGTATTTCAAGGCAGTGCGTTGTTCGATAGCCTTACCGTAGAGGGTAACGTCATGTTCCCTATGGAAATGTTTACCAAACAATCGAGATCGGAGATGCAAGATCGGGTCGATTTCGTGTTGAAACGGGTCAACCTTATCGATGCCCATCATAAATACCCATCTGAGATTTCTGGCGGTATGCAAAAGAGGGTCGCTATCGCCCGTGCGATTGTTATGAATCCGAAATACCTCTTCTGTGATGAGCCCAATTCGGGTCTTGATCCGAAAACCGCCATTCTTATTGACAATCTAATCAAGGAAATTACCGAAGAATATGACATTACCACCGTCATCAATACCCATGATATGAATTCGGTAATGGAAATCGGGGAAAAAATTATTTTTCTAAAAAATGGATTGAAAGAGTGGGAAGGTACCAAGAACGAAATCTTCAAGACCGATAACGAAGCGGTCACCAATTTTGTATATTCTTCCGAGCTTTTTAAAAAAGTCCGCCAGATGTATATCGAGGAGCGTAACTAGTTATCTGAGGTCCGTAGCTGAATGGTGCTATCGTTCAAGCGAACTTTCAGCCAATCGTGTATCTTTTTATTATTCTCAGCTACCTTGATCCTGGGAACGTTTTGATTCCATTTGAGCTCAAAAATCATAATGGTATCGGTTCTCTTAAAATCTGTACGTATGGCATGGTCGTACTCAATGGATGCCAAATCTTCATAATTGGCCTTTGCTTCGGCACTGATATTATAAAACGGAATCTGTTTACCCGCATACTTTTTCATTCTATTGAGTTCGACCTCCAATAATTTGATTTTGTCGTCCTTCCCCATTAAAATATTCTTTTGCGACTCGTAAAGTTCGTTCACATATTTGAACTGATCTATTTCATCACTATTACCGCCTTGAATAATTCTTAGATCACAGCTCTTTAATTTCGAGAATTCTTGCATTTGAGTCCTCCAGGTCTCAATGACATTATCAGGTACCTTTTCGTTGCCCATAAAGACGAGTTCGATTATCGGGCTTTCGCCATGATTGTATTCGATATCGGTAAAATCTTCAAGAAAACGACCTTCTCCCGAAAACTGATAAGGGGCTACTTTTTCATTAATAAATTCGTCGGCATCCTTCATAAAGAGCGACTCTTGCAACGTATCATAAAAGGTGAAACCCGCTGGTACCATTACCAAAATAGCGATGGCCGAGGCGATTCGCGCCACCAATCGCCTTCTTTTCGAATTCACATATCTAACCATGGGAAAACGTAAAAGCTTGATTATCAAAAATGTAGCGAGCGCGATAAAAATGGTATTTATGGTAAAGAGATACATGGCGCCCATGGCATAATCAAAGTTACCGATGGCCAATCCAAAACCTACCGTACACAAGGGTGGCATCAAAGCCGTAGCGATAGCCACTCCGAAAATGACCGAGGCGATAGTTCCTTTTTTGGCACGTGCGATTACGAGGGCCAATCCACCAAAAAAAGCAATGAGTACATCCCGAATATCGGGTGCCGTTCGGGCCAATAGCTCGGAGGATTCGTCACGTAACGGGAAAAATTCGAAAAACAAATACGCCGTTAACACGCTTAACACGACCATAACGGCAAAATTCTTCAACGAACGTCGTAGAGTGTCTATATCATTGATGGCGACGGACATGCCAATACCCAATATGGGACCCATCAAGGGGGATATCAACATCGCGCCGATGACCACTGCGGTAGAATTGGCATTCAAGCCTACGGAGGCGATGAAAATCGAACAGATCAAAATCCATGAGGTATGTCCTTTAAAAGGGATATCGGCAATTATCGCTTCTTTGGTCGCCTCTTGATCCGTGTTCGGGCGTATATCCAAAAGCTCACGTAAGAACTTTTTCATACTGCCGAGCAGCCCCTGAAAGTCCTTTTTTACTTCCTCCCCGCTTTCAATCGGATTCTCTTGTGGGGTATTGTTATTTTGATTTAAATCTTGCTCCATATATTATGCATATTCATCTCCAAAAGTATCCTTTACTTTGTTCAAAACTTGTTTGATGTGCTGCTCTTTCGTTTTGGGATAGATAAGTAGAACTTCTTTCTTGTCCACTATGATATAGTCGTTCAGGCCATCGACGACAACAATCTTCCCTTTAGGGGAGCGAATCATATTGCCCTGCGCATCTTCTGCAATGACTTTACCGTTTACTACCGCATTGTTGCTTTCATCTTTATCGAGTTTGTCGTAAAGTGAGCCCCAGGTACCCAAATCGTTCCAGTCGAAGGTCGCCGGAAGTACAAAAATGGATTCCGCAGGTTCCAATATGGCATAATCGATCGAAATATTCTCGGCCTTTGAGTAATTCTCTTGAATAAAACCTCGCTCTTCATTGGTATTGTAACACGAAAAACCTGATTCAAACAATCGATATTGTTCCGATTGATATTTTTGAAAGGCATTGACAATTGTGCTCACGCTCCACATGAAAATTCCGGCATTCCACAGGAAATTTCCTTGGGCCAAAAATTCCTTGGCCGTTTCGTAATCAGGTTTTTCCCTGAATTGGTGCACTTTTTTCAATTCGGTATCACCTCCCTTTTCAAATTCAATGTACCCAAACCCCGTGTTCGGAAAAGTCGGTTGAATGCCCAAGGTGCATAGCACTTCTTCTTTTATACATTTCTCGAAACAAATCGTTACGTCACGGGCAAAGGCATCCTCGTCTTCAATCCAATGATCGCTAGGTGCCACGATCATCACCCCGTCAGGGTTCATTTTTTTAATTTTCAAGGCCGCATATAAGATACAAGGGGCCGTGTTGCGCATGGCCGGCTCGAGTACTACCTGTTCTTGCTTGACTATAGGCAATTGTTGCAATACCAGTTCATTGTACCGCTCATTGGTCAAAATCAGGATATTCTCGGTCGGTACAAACTTGTTCAAACGTTTAAATGTCTTTTGGATCAACGTTTCTCCGGTACCCAACATGTCGTGGAATTGCTTCGGGTATTCCGAAGTGCTGATCGGCCAAAATCGCGATCCTACTCCCCCTGCCATTAAAACGGCATAGTAATTTTTGTTCATGCTTTGTTCAGTTAACTAATTCCACTTCAGCATTTGGTTGAAAAAGGTAGGTCTTCCCCGTGGCGACCTCAACACATTCATAACGTTTTACCCGTTTGTTGCCTTTTTTAAAGAGCCTTCCGTTATATAACCTAAAAACGCCGCCGTGCGGTATTTCAAAAACGTAAGATATATTCGGATGTTGTACATCATACTGTTTCAAAGCTAGCGATAATTTGGCATCGGTATCACTACTCGCCTTTGGGCTCTTAAAATGTCGTGCCAAAAGTGGCAACAATCGCGATGGAAATATCTCGGGCCTAATAAATGGCAACATTAAATATTGAAAAGTCCGTTTCCATTCAAGGCCATGGGGTTTAATAAACCGGCCATACTTTTCAAAAGCGACCAAATGTGCGATTTCATGGATCAGCGTAATCAAAAATCGATACTTGTTCAGCGTCGAATTGACCGTTATCTGGTGCATTCCATTGGTCATTTTGCGATAATCGCCATGTCGCGTTACCCGTCGATTGACAATCTTCAGGTGTACCCCTGTTTCTTTGATCAGTTGCAAAGCCGGTTCTACCGCCCTTTCGGGCAAGTATTTTTGAAGAATGTCATCCATCCTCACAAAAATAGGAATTAAACGATTCGTAACTTTATGTAATTTGTCCTTTGAAAAAAGGATCATAGTATGATACAGTTGTCAAGAACCGACTCGGAAAACACGGATTTCCAAAATTTAGTTGCCCAGCTCGATGCCGATTTGGCGGAACGCGATGGTGAAGACCATGCCTTTTATGATCAGTTCAACAAGATTACGGCAATAAAACATGCGCTGGTGGCATACGAAAATGATAAACCTGTCGGGTGCGGGGCCATAAAAGAAATCGAATATGGTTCAATGGAGGTCAAACGCATGTACGTTTTGCCCCAACATCGCGGCAAAGGTATTGCCACCAAAATATTATTGGGCCTTGAACATTGGGCCAAAGAACTATCCTATGAAAAATGTATGCTGGAAACGGGCAAACGGCAACCCGAGGCCATTTCCCTATATAAAAAAAACGGATATGTAGTAATCCCCAATTATGGACAGTACTCAGGGGTTGAAAACAGTGTTTGTTTTGAAAAGGTGTTATCTTAGACGAATCTAAAACCAGTTCCATCGAATTGAAAAAATCACGGAAATTATGGTTTAATATTGTTCAGGCTAAGTTCATTTAGTACATTCAAACTTGTAAATTTTCCCTGTACATGAAATATCTAAAATTTATTTTCTCCTTACTGCTGGCACTTGGCGTTTACTATGGTTTAAATACAAAGTTCGGAAGCGTTCCTCCCTTGGGCAAATTTTTGGATCCGGCACATGGCATATGGCAAAATGACAAAAGCGAGTCCGGTGAAAACGGTGAACTTGAGTTGGTTGGACTGGAAAAACCAGTAACAATACATTACGACGAACATTTAATTCCTCATGTTTTTGCGGAAAACAACAATGACCTTTACTTTACCCAAGGTTACTTAACGGCCAGGCACCGATTATGGCAGATGGAGTTCCAGACCCATGCCGCAGCCGGACGTATTTCTGAGCTTATCGGGGTGGCCGCAATCAATTTTGACCGCGGCCAACGTCGTAAAGGCATGGTCTTCGGTGCCGAAAATGCCTTGAGAAAAATGCAGGAAGATCCCGAAACGCTTCAGTTTATAGAAGCCTACAGGGATGGTGCAAACCAATATATATCGCAATTGGATCCCTCTGATTACCCCATAGAGTATAAATTGCTCGATTATAGCCCAGAACCATGGACTACCAAAAAAACAGCTTTGCTGCTCATGTACATGACCGATATGTTGGCCGGTGGTGATTCGGATCTTGAATACACGAATTTTCTTAAAAAATATGGCAAAGAGCGTTTTGACCTGCTTTATCCCGATTTCTTTGATACCATTGACCCTGTAATTCCTAAAGAACGTGATTGGAGCGATTGGGAAGTAGTAGCCCATGATATACCGCAAGGAGAACTTCCTTTGGATTCCATTCCGGAAACCATTGAAAAACCCGATCCCGATAATGGTAGCAACAACTGGGCAGTGTCCCCTGAAAAATCGTACTCGGGCAATACCATTTTGGCCAACGACCCACATCTCGGCCTTAAGTTGCCTTCAATATGGTATGCCATGCAGTTGGCCACTCCGGAAAAAAACACATTCGGAGTCAGTCTTCCGGGCGCCTTGGGAATCATTATTGGTTTTAACAATGATATTGCCTGGGGGGTTACCAACGCTACCCGCGATGTCAAGGATTGGTACAAGATCGAATTCGAAAATAACGATCGAAACGCCTATCGATATGATGGCCAGCTAAGAAAAACCACCAAACGCATCGAAGAAATCAAGGTACGCGACGGAAAAACGGTCTTCGATACCGTCGTCTATACGCATCATGGCCCCGTAAGCTATGATGCCAGTTTTAAGGGCAATAATCAAAAAATAGGTTATGCCATGCGATGGACGGGCCATATCGGGGGCAATAACCAACGTACTTTTCTAGAACTCGACAAAGCCAAAAATTATGATGAATATGTAGCGGCGCTGAAACATCACGTCGCTCCGGCCCAAAACTTTATTTTTACATCGGCCACAGGTGACATCGCCCTTTGGATCCAGGGCATGTTTCCCAATAAATGGGAGGGACAGGGCAAGTTTTTAATGGATGGGAGCAATCCCGATCATGATTGGAATGGTTTTATTCCCCAAGAACACAATGCACATATCAAAAACCCGGAAAGGGGCTTCGTAAGTTCGGCAAATCAACATCCGGTTGATGAGTCATATCCGTATTATGTTTTCAACGACGGGTACGAGACCTATAGAAATCGGGTAATCAATGATTTTTTCCGATCAAAGGAAAAATTCGATATTCAGGACTTTAAAGACCTCCACAACAATAATTACAACCTCAAGGCGGCCGAACTGTTACCGCATATGATCGAAAACATGAATGTTTCGGCTTTGAGTGCCGAAGAGTCCGAAATATTCGAGGCTTTGAAGCATTGGGATTTCTACAATGACATTGAAAAACTCGGCCCATCGATCTGGGAAGCATGGTGGAACAAATTGGTGCCCCTTACCTGGGATGAATTGAAAGTCGAAGACCTGGCCTTGGACAATCCCTTTCAATATCAGACCGTCTATTTGTTGAAGAACAATCCTGACAATACCTTTATGGATGTAGTGGACACTCCTGAAAAAGAAACCGCAAAAGACCTTTTCTTGATTTCCTTCAAGCAGGCCGTGGAAGATTTGCAAACATGGAAAGCCAAAAACGGTGATTATAATTGGGGAAACTATAAGGCTACGTTCGTTGGGCATTTGCTACAGGCATTGCCCGCATTTTCAAGGTTCAATCTCCCTATCGGCGGCAACGGCGGTATCGTGAACGCCACCAAAAAAGACCATGGCCCCTCTTGGCGGATGATCGTCGAAATGAGCTCCCCTCCAAAAGCCCTTGGTGTATATCCGGGCGGACAGTCCGGGAACCCCGGAAGCAAATACTACGACGATTTTGTGGATATTTGGGCCGCCGGAAAATATCTTGAACTGGATTTCATGCAAGATAAAGATCAGGTGCAAAATGTACTGTTTACGCAACAACTGAATCCCAAGCCATGAGAAAAAATATATTGAACTTCATAATTACACTAATACTCGCAGCGGTCTTTTCTGAATTTCTGCCCTGGTGGGGGGTTATGGTAGCCGGATTTTTGAGCGGCCTTTTCATTCCACTTAAAAGAATAGCGATGTTTATAGTCCCTTTCTTGGCCATAGCTCTTTTTTGGGCCTCCTATGCCTATTCGCTCAGCAGCACCAATGATTTTATATTGGCAAAGAAAATCGCGGTTTTATTCCCTTTGGAAGGAAATGCAAATCTATTGCTGTTGATTACCGGAATCGTAGGTGGCATATCTGCGGGAATCGCAGGTGTCTTTGGAAATCAATGTGCCAAACTGTTCAGGAAATAACGCTTCAAAGGAGAAATCAAGGTGTACTGTTACTGACTTGGAGTAACTTGCCATTGTACAGTTTTTGGCCGTTCAAGGCAAATTCTTTGATATATTTTGCCATTTCCAAGGCCGTTGTCGATGCTTTATAACCTGGAAATGCCTCGGCCAACATTTCGGTCTGTACCGCGCCTAGGGCCAGGACATTGAACGACGGGCCGGTTTCCTTGAATTCTTCGGCCCAAAGTTCCGTCAGGGTTATTACGGCTCCCTTGCTAGAACTATAGGCGGAAAGGCCAGGAAATTTAACACTGCCCTGCACGCCTCCCATTGAACTGATCGATACAACATGGCCATTTTTTCCCATCTTGGGAAGTACCTTTTTTGTAACTTGAGCCACTCCAAATACATTGACCTTATATACCATTTCAAATTCGCTAGCGGTAGTTTCCAAAAAAGGCTTGTTCAACAAGCTACCGGCATTGTTTATCAAAATATCGACTCGGCCCCAATCGTCTTGGAGCGTATCATCCAATTTTTCCAAATCATCGTTTATCGATAAATCGAACGGGAAACATTTGATATTCGCATGGTTCAAATCGGCGACAGGCCTTTCATTTCGCGACAATGCCAAGACCTTATGGCCATCATCGGCAAAAAGTTTGACCAATTCGAAACCGATACCACGGCTCGATCCCGTAATGATAACGTTCGCCATTACCTGTATTTGATCATTTTCGTCATTGAGTTGGAGACACTCTGGATCAATGGAATCGATTTTTTGACCACATCTGCCATATGGTCGAAATCCATTAATTCGACTTCATCACCAACTTGGTGGTAGTGGTCGAAATTGGTAAAATCGAAAGTGCAAAAGGTTTGCGAAGGCACATTGAAGACCTCATGAAACGGATAGTTATCCGACCTTTTAAAAAGGTTGAATTCTTTGGCCTGAGGCAAAAAGCCAATTAAATTGGATCCAACGTACATATTGCCTACCCCGGCAAGATTCGATTCTTCGTAACCTGTAACATACATAAAATAATTCTTATCGACCAAGGGCACCCCGACCATTTCGAAGTTAAGCATGGTATAGAGATCCAAGTTTTGTGCCTTCAATTTTTTTGCAAGATGTTTGGATCCCAACAAGCCTTTTTCTTCGGCACTGAAAAGGGCGAAAATAATGCTTCTTTTGTTCGATTTTGAATTTCCGAAATGTCGGGCAAGTTCAAGTACAGTGGTAGTACCTGAGGCATTGTCGTTGGCCCCGTTGGCAATATTGTCCCCTCCTTTTGCATCGACGATTCCGATATGATCGTAGTGGGCACCGATTATGATAAATTCATTTTTCAGTTTCTCATCGCTACCTTCAACATAGCCTACCACATTGAACGCAGGTTTGTCAAAATTAGAAAGTGTATCACGATAGCTCTTGAAATAGGGTGCAATATTATTGGCTTTGAAAATAGCTTCGATATAATCGGCTGCCTTTTCGATACCTTCACTGCCGGAATCACGTCCTTTTAGTTCATCGGATGTCAAATAGTTCATGATTTCTTCGATACGTTCCCTGGAAGTAGCTCCTGAAGGAAGTTCGATATCCGCTTTCTTACTGGTCAAGGCCTCCGATTCAGATGCTGTTGTTTGAATTTCCTGAATCGCTTTTGCTCTTTCGTCGACGTCAGTTGATTTCTCAACAGATTTCTTTATTTCTTTAGAGCTTGTGGTCTCTCTATCATGAAGGGTCACATTTTGTTCCACTTTGGAGGAACCGCAATCCATGAGCAGAAAAAATACCATAACCGGGAGGAACGCTTTCATTTCTATTTTTTTTCAAAGGTAAAAAAGCATCCTATATAAAAAGGATGCTTTCAAGACATTAATTCCTAATTTCGTTCTTCACGAGGAAGATACCCGGGAAGGCCTGATTCTATTTTAGGCCAACATGGTAACCGGATTTTCCAAATAAGCTCGTAGCGTGAGCAAGAACTGTGATCCTGTAGCTCCATCGACCGTTCTATGATCGCAGGCCAAAGTTACCTTCATTGTTTTACCGACCACGATTTCCCCATTTCGAACCACGGGTTTTTCAACAATAGCCCCTACGGACAAAATCGCCGAATTGGGCTGGTTGATGATCGAGGTGAACTCCACAATACCGAACATCCCCAAATTGGATACGGTAAAGGTGCTACCTTCCATTTCGGCCGGGGTCAATTTTTTAGTCCGGGCTCTACCTGCCAAATCTTTGACCGAAGCCCCTATTTGGGTGAGGCTCATTTGATCGGTAAACTTCAATACGGGCACCACAAGGCCATCATCAACGGCCACGGCGACCCCGATATGCACATGATGGTTGTAACGGGTAGTATCACCATTCCAGGTAGTATTTACCTGGGGATGTTTTTTCAAGGCCATGGCACAGGCCTTGACCACCATATCGTTGAAAGACACCTTGGTATCGGGCAAGTCGTTTATCTTTACCCTAGATGCCCATGCATCATCCATATCGACCTCAATGGTCAAGTAATAATGTGGTGCCGTAAATTTCGATTCGCTCAATCTTTTTGCAATCGTCTTGCGCATCTGCGAATTCTTGACTTCTTCGCTGCCTTCCTGACCTACGGGTAGGTTTATCGGTGCAGCAATTGCATTGCCAACCTGACTTTTTTCAACCGCTGGTTGTTCGGCTGGAGCAGATGGCTTGTAATTTTCGACATCTTTCTTGATGATACGCCCATTGTCGCCTGAACCATTTATATTGGATAGACTTATACCTTTTTCCTTAGCTATTTTTTTGGCCAAAGGGGACGCGAAAATCCGCTGCCCGTTGTTTACTGTTTTGACCTCGGTAACGGTTGTCGGCGCAGCTATTTCTTGCTTTGTTTCAGCTACATCACTGCTAGTCGGTGTAGCCGGGGCTTTTTCTTTTTTAGCCGACGGCCCTGATTTTAATACCGCATCTACATCGGTGCCTTCAGGCCCGATTACGGCCAATACGGCATCTACGGGAGACGACTCCCCCTCTTGAATACCTATATATAACAAGGTGCCCGAATAGAACGATTCAAATTCCATAGTCGCCTTATCGGTCTCTATCTCGGCAAGAATATCGCCTTCTTCTACCTTATCGCCAACTTTTTTCAACCAAGTGGCCACCGTACCCTCTTCCATAGTATCACTGAGCCGCGGCATTTTTACAATCTCAACGCCCTCGGGCACTTCTCCGGAACCGCTATCGCCATTATCTACACTCTCTTCAGCAACGGGAGGCGAATCTGTTGTAGCCTCAGGGGTCTGTTTTTCTTCGGTCTCCGCCACACCACTATTCAGTAATGATGATATATCTTCTCCATCTTCCCCTATGATTGCCAAAAGCGAATCGACCGGAGCCCCATCGCCTTCTTCGATTCCGATGTGCAGAAGCGTACCTTCATGGAAAGACTCGAACTCCATCGTGGCCTTGTCAGTCTCGATCTCGGCCAAAATATCTCCCTCTTCCACTTTATCCCCTACTTTTTTCAACCATTTGGCCACGGTACCTTCTTCCATGGTATCGCTTAAACGGGGCATGTTGATTACCTCTGCCATATTTATAATTTATGTTCTACAAATGGGAAATCTTCTTGTTCGTAAACCATATCATATAATTGGTTCACTGGAGGATATTCGGATTCCTCTGCAAATTTTTCGCATTCCGAAACCAAATTCTTGACCCGTTTGTCAATGGCCTTGATTTCCTCATCCGTTGCATATTCGTTCTCCTTTATCACATCCAAGACCTGCGTTATCGGATCGATTTTCTTGTATTCTTCGACCTCTTCTTTAGTACGGTAATGTTGAGCATCAGACATGGAATGTCCCCTATAACGATAGGTCTTCATCTCCAAAAAGGTAGGTCCGCCACCGCCTCTAGCGCGTTCAATGGCCTTGCTCATTTCTTCGGCAACGGTTACGGGATTCATGCCATCGACCGGGCCACAAGGCATTTCATAACCAAGGCCCAACTTCCATATTTCAGTGGAATAAGAGGTGCGTGCCACCGAAGTCCCCATTGCATAGCCATTATTCTCACAAACAAAGACTACCGGGAGTTGCCATAACATGGCCAAATTGAAGGTCTCGTGCAACGACCCCTGACGAACGGCCCCATCGCCCATGTAGCATAGGGTAACATTATCCCGGCCATGGTATTTATCGCCAAAGGCCATACCGGCACCCAACGGTATCTGGCCACCTACGATACCATGACCTCCGTGAAATCGGTGTTCCTTTGAAAATATATGCATAGAACCTCCCATACCCTTCGAGGTCCCCGTGACCTTGCCATATAACTCTGCCATAACCTTTCTGGGGTCAACGCCCATGCCAATAGGTTGTACATGATTGCGATAAGCCGTGATCATCCTATCTTTGGTAAGATCCATGGCATGCAAAGAACCAGCAAGAACAGCTTCCTGCCCATTGTATAAATGAAGAAACCCCCTTACTTTTTGTTGAATATATACCGCAGCAAGTTTATCTTCGAACTTGCGCCAAAACAACATATCTTCATACCATTTTAGATAGGTTTCCTTAGTGATTTTTTTCATTCATTACGTGTTTTAAGTAGGTTTCCGGCTTGGTCAAAATAAGGATGCCGTTCTAGACTTGATGGCAAATAACCGGAACAACAAAAATACACATATAAATGAATCGGTAAAAAAAAACGGAACAAAAGGTAATCTCTAAAAAAGAGGTTGTTTCATAACCGGGATTATGTGAAAATACGCACAACAAATCCGTTGGATAACTTACCTTAAATAAGAACTGTCGAACGCCAAAGGAAGTATATCTGCAACCGAACTACATTTCAAAACCTTGCCTGTCTCGCCCATCATCAATAAAGCAATGGAACTGCCCTGTCTTACTTCATACTCTGAAATCGATTGCCTACAGTTACCGCAAGGGGCCGCCGGGTCGGAAACAACATAATCTTTTGAAGCGGCACTGATCGCTATTGACTTTATGGTTATTCCGGGAAATCTCGCCCCGGCTTGAAATACAGCGACCCGTTCGGCACACAAACCTGAAGGATACGAGGCATTTTCTTGGTTGTTGCCGACGACCACTTCCCCATTTTTCAAAAGAACGGCCGCCCCTACACGAAAGTTGCTGTAGGGTGCATAGGCATTCTCCCTGGCTTCAATTGCCGATTTCATCAGCGTCTTATCAACTGAAGAAAGTTCATCAAAGGAGTCGAATACCAAAAGTTCAAAGGTTATGGTTCTTTTGTTCATCACAAGTTTATATGGCTACTAAAAATAAGAAAACCTGCACAACGGCAGGCTTTTCCTAATTTTTATTTTTAGCAACATCTAATCGTTATAAAATTCTTCTCCCAAACTAAAGGTAAGCGAGAATCGTAATGTATTCTCCAAAGGATTTTTTACTTGCGAGGTAGAAAATAAATATGACAGGTCAATCTGTGCCGCCTTGAATTTAAAACCGGCGCCCAAGGTGAAGAATTTTCTTGAACCTTTTTCCTCACTTTCATTGAAGTATCCGGTTCGTACCATAAAGGCATCTTGATACACATATTCTGCGCCCAATGCCCAGGTAAACTCTTTCAATTCTTCGCCGAATCCGTCCGGTGCATCCCCGAAAGATTTGAAAAGTCCATTAAAGAAACCTATTTGTTGGTACTCGTCATTATCGGCACTATCGATATTACCGTCTCCATTGAAATCTTTAGGTGTAGGTACCAAAAGTTTGTTGAATTCGGTCGTTAGGCCTATTACATTGTCTTGATCCAAAATGAAATCGAAACCAACACCCAATTTCATATTCGTCGGCAAGAAGTTTTCCTGACCTCCTTCATCATATTGAATCTTTCCTCCAAGATTCGATAAATTGAAACCGGCCCTCCAACGGCCATCAAAACTATTGTATGCGATTTCCCGAGAACGGTAAAAACCTGCCACATCAACGGCAAAAGAACTTGCCGCCTGCGAGTCGACATCTCCGTTTTGCGGTAATTTCAAGTTTGAACGAATATATCGACCACCGACCGCCATTGAAAATGTCGGACTTAATTTCAAGGAGTACGAGCCATCGAGGGCCAGTTCGTTAGGTTTGGCCAGCGTACCTGGATCGTTAGCAAATTGTCTCAATTCTATTTCACCCAAGGTGAAATAACGAAGTCCGATTGCAAATGCGCTCTGTTCGTCAATTTTATTGTAAAAACTTGCATTCAAGAGCGATATGTCGGTAATGATACTTTCCAAATAGGGTGTGTAGCTCAGCCCAATTCCCATTTTACGCTCGGCAAACGCAAATTTTGCCGGGTTCCATTGCTGCGCAAAGGCATCGGTGGAGGTAGCGACTCCCATATCGCCCATACCTGCCGATCGGGCATCGGCCGCAATGGTCAAGAACGGTACGGCAGTGGTTATTACCCTTTCGTCTTGTGCTACGGATTTTAGGCCAATGGCCAATACAATAAGTACTGCGAATTTCTTCATTAGATAGAGTCTAAAAATTTAACTGGTCAAATATTCAAAAATAAGGCAATTAACCAAAATGATTTTAGTCATATTTTACATGATAAACGGGCAATTCAAAAATATCTTGTATTACCGGGGTATTATTTTTAAAACTTTGATTCAATACTATTACCATTCCAAAAAGAAGAAGCATAAATACCATATAGAATGGGTGTTCTTTTTCTTAACCTCTTTTTTGCCTTGAACTACTGAAAAGATTGTGCAATACTCCATACTATATCCCCATTTAAACCGTTATATTTTTTGAAGCCGATGCCATTATAGTAATATGCTCGGGTCAATCGGAAATTATTTCCGAGCATATAAAATATAATGGGCAAAACATCGTTTAATATGCCGAAAGTGGTACTAAAATTAATCAAAATACAAATGTACAAACTGCCTAACCTACAGTTTTCCGGCAGTTTGGTTTTTGAACTCAAGTCCTAATTATGAAAAAACAATTTATCAAAGTTGTACTCTCATGTGCAGTCATTGCAGGAGGTTTTACAGTTACCAGCTGTAAGAAATCCGGCAGCACATCAAAAAACGTATCGAGAGCTACAGGTTGGAAAATCAATGCCAAAGAAGGTGGTTTTCAGTACAATACCGACTTTAAGGAGCAAGAGACCGCTCCAGGGCTGGTATTCGTCGAAGGTGGTACTTTCACCAAGGGTAAGGTACAGGATGACGTGATGCACGATTGGAACAATACCCCGACCGCACAGCACGTTCAATCATTCTATATGGACGAGACCGAAGTTACCAATGTCATGTATTTGGAGTATTTGGACTACTTGAAGAGTGTTTATCCTCCTGAAAATCCGAAATATGCCAATATTTACAAAGGAGCACTTCCGGATACCCTAGTTTGGAGAAATCGTTTGGGCTTCAATGAGACCATGACAAACAACTATCTACGCCACCCTGCCTATGCAGAATATCCTGTCGTAGGAGTCAACTGGGTCCAGGCAACGCAATTCGCAGAATGGAGAACCGACCGTGTTAATGAAATAATGCTTGAAAGAGAAGGTTATCTTTCCGAAGATGCCAAATACCAGGCCGTTACAGGAGAAGTACAGGGTACGTTCAGTACAGAGGCCTATTTGAACCGACCTGAATCGGTGTACAACGGTCAAATAGATTCTCTTCAGGGCAAAAAGAAAAAAGACAGTGTGAACACCTATGCGAAAAGAAGCAGTGGTATTATTATTCCGGAATACAGATTGCCGACTGAAACCGAATGGGAGTATGCCGCACAGGCCAATCAAGGCACACGCGAATACAATAATTATAGAGGTAGAAAAAAATACCCGTGGGAAGGCGATTATACCCGTAACGGCCAACGTGTCGGTAGAGGCGACCAATTGGCCAACTTCAAGCAGGGAAAAGGTGATTACGGCGGAATCGCCGGATGGTCAGATGATGGTGCCGATATAACGGCACAAGTAATGTCATACAAACCCAACGATCTTGGATTATATGATATGGCCGGAAATGTTGCCGAATGGGTGGCCGATGTCTATCGCCCCATAGTGGATGATGAAGTAAGTGACTTTAACTACTATCGCGGCAACATATATATGAAAACGGCCATCGGCGAGGATGGCAAGGTAAACATTCTAAGGGATTCGATAGTTTACGATACCCTACCAAACGGTAAGATTGTCGCAATGAATTTACCGGGTGAAATCAAAATGGTTCCCGTCGATGAGAACGAAACCTATTTGCGTACCAATTTCTCTTCTTCCGATAACAGAGGGTATCGTGATGGTGACCCAGGCTCTTCAAGATTTTTTGACAGATTTAGTGACGAGGAACAAGCCGAAGAAGGTAAGAAAATGTACAATTCCCCAAAACATAAGGTAGAGCGTGATTCTGCAGGGAACTTAATCCGTCAATACGACAAATCCAACAACAGAACAACCTTGATCAATGATGAGGTCAGGGTATACAAAGGAGGTTCATGGAGAGATAGGGCCTACTGGTTAGATCCCGCCCAGAGAAGGTATTTGCCACAATATATGGCAACCGACTATATCGGTTTCAGATGTGCCATGTCTAGGGTAGGTTCTAAATCGAAAACAAAGAATAAAACGGTAAGAGGAAAGAAGGCGAAATAATTCTTTTTGGCTTCCTATTCTTAAAAGAAATGGCCCTGACAGTTTTGTCAGGGCCGTTTCTTTTTTAGTTATATATAATTGTACGAACTCTTTGTCGACCTAATATTTCTGATTTGTACGATGTACTGTAATGACATTGGCCATATCGTGAAGAGTGTTGTCATGCAATAAAGGGGTCATATATCTATAAACTCATTTTGAGGTATTATTTTTACATGCCTCCCTTTCCATCCGTAAGTGATACATTTTTTAATATTTTATTTTGCATTTCATCCTTAAAAATCGACCGTTTATCTAATAGATATTATGTGTTTTTTGTATTTCATCGTAAAAAATGTTCGTTTTGTCGAAAATTTCAAATAAATCGTAAGAATATTCCTTCTTATATAAACAACGGCTAAAACGAACAAATTGGTTCAAAAATTTAATCCAAATCTCAATACCATGAAAAACGTACTGCTTATCAAAGAAATTTACCTTGAGGCTTTTAAAGATCTTGGTTCGAAATTCATGAAATCGTATTTCAAAGCATTCTCTTGGTTCTGCCTCGCAAGTTATTTTATCGTACTTTATGCTTTCGCATTTAGGGTTTCTACTGGTTTTGCTTTTGAGTAGGTTACAAAAGCAAAATATTATTCAAAAAAGCGCTGCTCGGGGGGGAAGCGCTTTTTTTATTTAACTTTACTATACAAACTTAAAATTACAGGTGAGAATCTTTAGCCAAGTATGAAGTTATGAACGCTTACCGCCCTCTTTGAATGAAAATAGATGTACTTCACCAACTATTCCTGAAATTTCCCACAATCTGTACCGATACCAGAAAAGTCACAAAGGATTGTATCTTCTTTGCCCTAAAGGGAGACAATTTTGACGGAAACCAATTCGCCTCCGAGGCAATTAACACAGGAGCATCCTATGCCGTTATCGACGATAAAAATTATAAAGTATCGGACAAGTATATTCTAGTCGAGGACGCATTGAGCGTATTACAACAATTGGCCACCTTTCATCGAAACCATTGCAACGCAAAAATTATCAGCCTTACTGGAAGCAATGGCAAAACCACTACCAAAGAACTGATCAACGCCACCCTGTCAAAGAAGTACGATATCATCGCGACCCAGGGTAATCTCAACAACCATATAGGGGTACCATTGACCTTGCTCAACATTAAACCGGATACTGAATTAGCGATTGTGGAGATGGGGGCCAATCATCAAAAAGAGATTGAATTTCTTTGCTCAATTGCACAGCCCGATTTCGGTTATATAACCAATTTTGGCAGGGCCCATATTGAAGGTTTCGGAAGCGAGGAAGGTGTTATCAAGGGAAAAAGTGAACTTTACGAATACCTGCTACAGAACAAAAAGGCGGTATTCTTAAATGCGGACGACCCCATACAATTGGACAAACTCGGCACCTACATCAACAAATATGGATTCAGCACTACCAAACCCGAGTATTATAAAATCGAATTTCTGGGAGCCAATCCGTTTGTGACCTTGAGGGTTGAAAACACAACTGTCCAATCACAACTTATCGGGAGTTATAATTTCACCAATTGTGCGGCCGCCGTTCTTATGGGGAAGTATTTTAATGTTCCTGTCCCGACCATCAAGGAAGCCATAGAAAACTACTTGCCGCAAAACAATCGCTCGCAAATTATCAAAAGAAATGGACATCAGATTATATTGGATGCTTATAACGCCAATCCTACAAGTATGCAGGCCGCTTTGGAAAATTTTAAGGCAATGGATGGAAATCACAAAATCGTTTTCCTGGGCGATATGTTCGAGTTGGGCGAAACGGCCAAAATCGAGCACCAAAATGTTGTGGACTTGGCCAACATGATGGGTTTCGATCAGGTCTTTCTAGTAGGAGAAAACTTTTTTCAAACTAAAACCAATTCAAAAAAATTCAAATCCTTCGAAGAACTGGCCGGTTATTTGAAAAAAAATGAGCTACCCAAAGGAAACATTCTAATAAAAGGTTCGCGAGGTATGGCCTTAGAACGTGTTTTAGATTTCTTCTAACTATTATTCAATGGTCTTGGTGACACTGCCGCAGGTCAACATTTTATCACCAAAATATGGGTTCAGCACTTTATCTTCAAAACTCAGCCAATTCGCACCTTTATTACCATCTGCCATTGGACAAAACTGTACATAGATAGGCCTATCAAGGTTGCTGAAGGTCGAAGCGATCGCAACCATATGCTCCGACATGGGCTTGAATTGTTTTCGTTGTTCTTCAATTTCATCTGTTTCTACAATCCTTATGGCGGACTCCTTAATCTTTTCTAAATGTGAACGGGCCATATCATTCAACATACCAATTTCAAGCCTATCTAGCTCTTCGAGTAAAACCTGTGTTTTACTAGTTGATTTTTTCACATCTGTGGCCACCAGGGCATCTTTCAATTCTATATAATTGTCAATTATTTTCGAAAAATGTTCTTGAAATCCATCATCAAAATCGAGTCCTGAACTGTCACCTTCAATGGTATGCCCTTTATGATCACCATCAATCATACGGTTCATCATAGACTTTTTACCCTGAAGTTGTGCAGCGGCATCAACCGTAAATGTTCCATTTACGACGACCTCATCACCAGGGGTCAATCCATCGATCACTGCATAAGAATTACCAATAACATTTCCCAAAGTAACCTCTGCCATTTCAAAAACCGGCCTATTCGGATCTGGTTTAAGATAGACCAGCGAACGTTTGCCCGTCCACAAAACCGCAGATTTGGGCACGGTCAATATTTGATCGGCACTTTTCACTTTAACGGCTCCCTGAACGAACATTCCCGGTTTAAGCAGTTGCTCTTTATTGCTCAAGGTTACCCTGACCAAAACCGTACGTTTAGATGTATCTAAAATAGGTTCTATAAAAGAGACTTTTGCTTCCAATCGTTTGCCCTCAAATGCCTTCGAGGTAATCGTAATCTCCTGTCCCATATTTAAAAACGGTAATTGGTTCTCGTATGCATCGAAAACGGCCCAAACCGTATATAGATTGGAAACCTTGTATAAAGGGTCTCCTTGTTCGTAGAATTTACCTTCGGATGCTACAACCTCGGTAACGGTACCTGAAACATCCGCAATCAATGGGAAATTCGCAATGGGTTTGCCCGTTCGAATAACCTCTTCGACCTGTTCGTCGGTCATTCTCCATAGCGATAAGGTGTTTCTTGCCGCTGCCCATAATTTTTCATGCGTATCTTGGTAGGATGAAGATGTAAGCATTTTATCTTGCGCCGCATACATTTCAGGAGCATAGATTACTCCTATTTGCTGTCCCTTTTTGACATATTGGCCTACATAATTGATATTAAGCTTCTCGATTCTACCATCAAAAATCGTGGTCTGTACCGCGTCTGTTTTCTCATTGGAAGTAATTACTCCCGATAAGAGCAAGCTATTATCGGTCATGTTATCGATTCCAATCGTGGTCGTTTCTATATCCGCCAATGCCATGGCATTTTTGGACATCTGAAATTGATCTGGCCCCAATGAGCTTTCGGAGACATCAATCAGAATCAAGGCCATACCACACATAGGGCATTCTCCTTTTTCGGTTTTGTTTACCTGAGGATGCATGGAACACGTCCAATGCGTTGCCACTTCAACATTTGTACTGTTTGCATGAGTGTCTATACCGCTCCCGGTTCCAAAGAGCAAATAACCTATAATCAAGCCCGCCAACAAAAGTGCCAGATATGTTCCATACTTCTTGATCATACTCCTACAACTTTATTTTGTTCGGAATATTTCAATTCCGCTTCTTTTCTCCAACTAAATAATATCGGAACAATAAACAAAGAAATCAAGGCAATCAGCATTCCTCCAAAACTTGGAATGGCCATCGGTATCATTACATCACTTCCGCGCCCGTTGGATGTTAATATGGGCAACAATGCCAACAGGGTCGTTGCCGTTGTCATCAAACAGGGGCGAATACGTTTCTTTCCCGCTTCCAATACCGATTGACGTATCGTCTTAATATCATTGGGGTTGTTCTTTTTAAACTCTTGTTTCAGATAGGTGGCCATAATAACCCCGTCATCAGTGGCGATTCCAAATAACGCGATAAAGCCCACCCATACCGCCACGCTCAAGTTTATCGTGTGTATATTGAATACGTCACGAAAGTTGGTACCCGCAACACCAAAATTCATGAACCATGACTGACCATAGAGCCATATCATGATAAACCCTCCTGCAAAGGCCACTGCAACACCTGTAAAGACCATCAATGAAATGGATACCGAGCGGAATTGCAAATACAGAATCAAAAAAATGGCCAACAGTACCAAAGGTACTATAAACGATAATGTTTTTTCGGCATGTAGTTGATTTTCATAGGTCCCAGTAAATTGATAACTGATTCCTATAGGTACCTTCAACGAGTCCTCGGTAATTCTTTCTTGTATTGCATTTTGAGCATTTTCTACGACGCCTACCTCTGAATAACCATCTTGTTTATCGAATAGCACATAACCTACCAAAAATCCATCTTCACTTTTGATGTTCTGTGGACCTTGTTCGTATTCAACGGTCACAAATTCTGAAATCGGCACCGAAATTCCATCGGGAACATCTAGGTAAATTTTTTCTAAGTCTTCGGGAGAACCACGAAGTTCCCTGGGATATCGCACCCGTATCCCATAACGTTCCCGACCTTCTATGGTCTGAGACAATATTTTACCTCCGATGGCAACTTCAAGTGTTTCCTGAACATCTGATATGGATACGCCATATCGTGCAATCTTATTTCTGTCAATGTTGATCAAAAGATAAGGTTTGCCAACAATCCTGTCCGCAAAAACCGCCTTCTTCTTTACCCCTTCCACATTTTTCAATATGGATTCCAATTGAAGTCCAAATGCTTCAATATCCTTTAAATCCTGACCCTTTACCTTAACTCCCATGGGTGCACGCATACCGGTCTGAAGCATTACGAGCCGGGTCTCAATAGGCTGCAATTTGGGGGCGGAGGTCACTCCGGGAAGACTGGTCACCGTCACGATCGCATTCCATATATCCTGTTTATTCCGGATCTCGGGCCGCCAATTTCTATAAAATGCCCCATTATCGTCTTCAATAAGATCCTCTTTATCGAAACCGCTTCCTGCACTTACAAAATCCCCAGAAATCGTTTCGAACAACCCTTTTTCATCGGTCTTAAACGTCATCGGACTGCCTTTTCCATCTAAAATGAACTCGGGCTTATAAAAAATGACATTTTCGTACATCGATAAAGGTGCAGGATCCAACGCCGATTCGGCGCGACCCGATTTACCGATTACGGTCTCGATTTCGGGCAAATTGGCCACCGCCATATCCAACTGCTTTAGAACACGTTGGTTTTCCGCAATACCTGCATGGGGCATTGAAGTCGGCATCAAAAGAAAGGAACCTTCGTCCAAAGAAGGCATAAATTCCTTACCTGTATTGAACAAAATCAAAATCCCCAGGAACAATATCACCAAGGGAACGCTCAAAAATTTTACTTTATTGTCAAGGGCCCAGGTCATAATCCGTTCGTACTGTTTTTTGAAGTAAATAATACCTCCTAGTATCATGGCACAGATGGCCACGACGAACAGTACATTAATTGCCAAATTATGTCCGTAACCGAAAGGACGCCAATAATAGCCCAACAGAAATACAATGGACAGAGCACTCCAAAAGAGTAAATAGGTTTGCTTCCGGTCCTTCCTTATTTTATCGAAGTTGCCGAACAAATCAATGATCGCGAACCCTATGATCACGATTCCCAATAAATATCCAAAAGCAATGGCGATTACCCCAATAAGTAATAAAATCGATCCCAAAATGATCAAAAGATTCTTTTTGGATTTTCTTTTTTTGAACCACTGTGCCGCGAAGGGCGGTATCAAAAAAAGCGCAATTATCATAGAGGCGGTCAAAGCCACTGTTTTTGTAAAAGCCAAAGGGGCGAATAACTTGCCCTCCGCCCCGGTCAATGTAAAGACAGGAATAAAGCTGATTATAGTGGTAAGCCCTGCGGTCAAAATCGCCCCGGATACTTCAGAAGTCGCCTCATAAACTACCTTATCCATATCAAATGTACCAAGATTGCGATGTGTTTCTATATGGCGAACAATATTTTCGGACAATATTATGCCCATATCTACCATAGTACCGATCGCTATTGCAATACCCGACAAAGCGACGATATTTGCATCGACCTTGAACAATTTCATCGCAATAAAAATAGTAAGTACGGCAATTGGCATCAGGCCTGCTATTAGTACCGAAATACGTAAGTTGTATAACAATACCACCACCACGAGAATTGTAATCAAGACTTCAAAGGTCAAGGCATTGCCCAAGGTGCCCAATGTTTCTTCGATAAGTTCGGTACGGTCATAAAAAGGAACAATGGTCAGTTGAGACTTCGTGCCATTTTTCAAAAGTTTAATCGGAAGTGCCAATGCAATTTCATCCATTTTTTGTTTGACCCCAATAATAGTTTCCATCGGGTTTGCCCCGTATCGCGATACCACGACCCCTCCAACTACTTCGGCTCCCTCTTTGTCAAGGATTCCCCTTCGTTCGGCCGGCCCCAAGGTAACATGTGCAATATCCTTGACTCGGATCGGAGTAAAATTTTCTGACTTGACCTCGGCGTTTTCGATATCCTCAATGTTCCTTACATAACCAAGTCCACGCACAAAATATTCCGTCTGGTTTATCTCAAGTGTTTTCGCACCGACATCCCTATTGCTATTCCTTACAGCTTGCACGACCTCGGGAAGCGATACCCCGTATTGGCGCATAAGTTCTGGGTCGACATCGACCTGATATTCTCTAACATAACCCCCAATGGAAGCAACTTCCGCCACCCCCGCCACTCCCGATAGGGCATTTTTCACATAAAAGTCCTGAACACTTCGAATTTCGTGAAGATCCCAGCCACCGGTTATATTTCCATTTTCATCCCTTCCTTCCAAAGTATACCAAAATATCTGGCCCAACGCAGTGGCATCGGGACCAAGGGTCGGTTTGACGTTTTCGGGAAGCAAACCATTGGGCAGGGCGTTTAACTTTTCTAGCAACCGACTTCTAGCCCAATAGAATTCTACGTCTTCATCGAAAATTACATAGATACTCGAAAACCCGAACATCGAAGAACTTCGTATAGTCCTGACCCCGGGCACGCCCAGTAAATTCGAGGTGAGGGGATACGTTATTTGATCTTCGATATCCTGTGGGGATTGTCCATTCCATTGTGTGTAAACAATCTGCTGGTTTTCCCCGATATCTGGAATCGCATCTACCGATACGGGATTTTTTGGAATGACCCCTGCGCCAAAATCGAAAGGGGAATGTATCAGTCCCCATACTAAAAACAATAGCATCAAAATGGCGGCTACCAGTTTGTTATCGATCAAAAATTTGATGCCCCTATCAAGCATATTCCGTTGTTTGCAAAAAGAGTTCCGTTCGTCGAAAAACTCCCGTAAACCTTAACGTTCAAAAGTAACAAATGATTGTGGTGAAAGCCGAACTATTTTGGCGAAAAAGACCTAAGTTGGATTGGATTTCAAAACAGCGTTGCCGTATTGACCATTGCAAAAAGTAGTTATGAAAAACCGGGAGAACTTTAGATATGAAATATCGAGAACGGCAAAAGTCTTGAAATGAGAAAGAATGTGGGTCATATTGGATTCGAACCAATGACCTCTGCCCTGTCAAGGCAGCGCTCTAAACCAACTGAGCTAATGACCCAAAAGAGGCCGCTAAGGTATAACTATTTTTGGATTCAAAAAAGATGGTTTTCCCTTAAGCTTATGATGCACTAAACTGGACAATGATGATTTTTTAGGCCAAAAAATGTAAATTTAGGGCAATCCGGTTAAAGTTGTCCGAAACAAAAAACACTTTGGACAATGCAATCTTGAATTATTACGCACCAAATACAAATAGAAAGATTATGAAGAAAAATAATAAACGGAGAGAGTTCTTGAAAAAGTCGACTATAGTGGTCGGGGCAACTTTGGCCGCACCTAACTATACTTTTGGAATTACATACTCAACAAAAAATATGGAAGAAATTGTAGGACATGGAGAATTCAAATATCGTGTGGATAAGGAATGGGGGGTACAAGACCCATCGAAAATACCAGTAAATGATTGTCATGAAATGGCCATGGACTATAAAGGGCGTATTTTTATGACAACTACCGGTACGAACAACAACAATGTTCTGATATATGATAAATCTGGGAAAGTACTGGATTCTTGGGGTACCGAATTTCCAGGAGCGCATGGGTTGACCATCACCGGTGATGATAGCGACCAATTTCTTTTTATAACAGATCCCGAAACACATAGGGTCACAAAAACAACATTGGATGGCCGTATCTTGATGACCTTAGAAAGACCAAAAGAGGTCAGTGAATATGAAAAGGACGACCAATTTCTACCCACCGAGACCGCCATTATGCCCAATGGCGACATTTACGTTGCCGATGGTTATGGAAAGAATTTTATTATTCACTACAATTCAAAAGGTGAATACCTAAATCATTTTGGCGGAACTGGTGAAGAAGACAACAAATTCAATTGTTGTCATGGCATAACTTTGGATACCAGAGATAAAACCAATCACACCTTACTTATTACCTCTCGGGCCAGCCAAAAATTCAAACGTTTCTCTTTGGACGGAAAGCACTTGGAAACCATTCCACTTCCAGGATGTTCCATTTGTAGACCTGTAATTCATGGCGACAATCTTTACTTTGCCGTAATCGTAACCAAAACTTGGGACAGTTATGACGGTATGCTGGCCGTTCTTGACAAGGATAATAAAGTTGTCTCCTTTCCTGGGGGAAACAGTCCGGAATACAAAGGGGATACCTTGGCCCCTCCACAATATGACGGAAAAACTTTTAGAAATCCGCATGATGTGTTCATAGACAACGATGAAAACCTTTACGTTCCCCAATGGGCATCCGGAAAAACCTATCCCATCAAGTTACATCGAGTCTAACCTCATCTTACATTAAACTTTCCAAAAAAATCGTATCTTCTTATGTTCTTTTGAACTACTGTTGTAATTAACAGCACCAAGCAGATAACTATGTCAAAATACAACATCGCCGTTTTAGGCCCCATCCCTAGGGATCATATAACGACCCATAGGGGTGAAGTCATCGAAAAATATGGATGTGCTACCCATACCGCCATTGGTTTGTCAAAACTCCTTGGTGATGAAGGAACAGTTCATCTGGTTTCGCACGTTCGCAAGAAAGATGAAAAGGCCATCAAAGAGATTCTTGCCGACTATGAGAATATAAATGTCGATAATATTACTTCCGATCAAGACCAAGGCGATGTTATCAGCCTCAAATTTGTGGATCAAAACAATCGCTTGGAGAAACAGACAGGTTTTATGAACCCGATCGTTCCCAAAGACGTAAAACATCTTTTACACTGTGATGTTTTTGTATGCGTACCGATTACGGACTATGAAGTACCGCTGGAAACATTGAAGTATATTAAAAAGAAAAGTGACGGTGCAATCATATTCGATGCCCACGGACCTACGAATACCGTTACTATGACCGGAGATAGACTGGTCAAATTTTGGATCGACCGAGATCAATGGCTGCCTTACATCGATGTACTCAAAATGAATTTGGAAGAATCGAAATGTTGCTGGTTCGAAAAAGAATACCATTCGGAAAACTTGGTAAATCTGCATGATGGGTCTACGGAACATCTTCCCGAATTTGCAAGACATACCCTTGAAAATGGGGTAAAATCCTTAATTGTTACCTTAGACTCGAATGGCGGTGCTGTTTTTTTTAAAAAGGAAGGAGAGATGCATCATGAAATGGTCAAATCGATTCATGTGGATCATGTTGTGGACACTACGGGTTGTGGCGATTCGTTTGCCGGCGGCCTGGGCTACGGACTTTTAAAAAACAGAACGGATTATATAACTGCAACCAAATATGCAAATGCATTAGGAGCCCAACGCACACAAGGACGGGATTTTAGCGTCTTTAAATGTATTGAAGAAACCAATCGGATGATTCAGGAAACCTACGAAAAATAATAGTCAAAAGCATATTGATAAAAATGGGTAGTTTTCATTTTTGTGTATGTTTTCACAATTTCAGTTTTCATAGGTTTTGGCTGTAGTATCGTCTTTTTTTTAAACTAAAAGCTTTCATTTTGCGTGCTAAATCAATCTTAATATCGTTATTGGCTCTTATAAGTACTTCGGTAGTATTATATGGTCAAGAACAATTGAAAGACTCGATTGAAAAGGCTTTTCAACAGATAGAATCACTGGTTTCGGAGAAAGAAAAGTTTCCCGAAGCTTTTTTAGACGTAGATTATTTGGAGGCCAAAAGCAAAGGAATATGGGGTAAGGAAAAAGTACTTACCCTATTGAGTCTTTATACGGCCAATATTTACAAATCTACTTCTGAAGCAAATAAATATAATTCCCGTGCGTTGGCGCTTGCCGAATCATTGAGTTATGAAAAGGGTATTTTGATGGCCAATTACAATTCGGCTTATTTAATGTTTGTTAAAGGTGATTTTGATGGAGCCATGCAGTTGGCATCAAATAGTGAACAGAATATAGACCCAGATGTTTATCCTAATATTCATGCAGATTTTGCTACTCTAAAATCTGATATCTACACCGAAAGAGGCGAATATGATATGGCTTTGGAAACAGGGCTGCAATTATTGGATAGAGCCGAAAAAACAGATAACGATTATCTACTAATGAAAGCATATGCGGCTTTATCTCATTATTATCTTAGAACCGAAAACTTCTCCAAAGCCCTTCAATATTGCCTAAGGGGATTGGACTTTATAATTAAATTAAAGAAGACACAATATTTTTTCCCCAAGATAGACGAGATTGCTAGAATGACGGCAAAGCTAAATGACCCCGACAGGGCCTTGGAAGCTTATGAATTTTATTCCCAGTTGGAAAAAGAGATTTCACCGCCAGGAGATTATATTCAAAGTATTGTATATATGAATATGGCCGATATTTATATGAACAGCGGGGATTTTGAAAAAGCCCAACATCATCTTTCAGAAGCTATTAAAGTAAACTATAAGAACAACTATCGTTTCAGGATTCCAAGAGCTCTAATATTGCAAGCTAAGCTCCACATGAAAATGAAGGATACTATCAATGCGATATCAAACTACGAAAAGAGTATTGATGCCGCAGAACAGATAGATGCATTCGATGTAGTCAAGTGCAACAGTTCTATCTTGATAAATCTATTTACGTTGACAAATCAACCCTCAAAGGCCAAGGAGTACGAGACGATATATCAAACCATCAATGATTCACTTTTCACGAATGAAAAAGAACAAAAAATAGCAATACTTGAAGCGAGAAGAAGAATTAAGGAAATAACCGAGAAACAAAGTATTTTAGAGCTTGAAAACTTAGCGCAAAAAGAAAGGGTACGTACTATTATGATAGCTCTAGTCTTTTTTCTGATTGTCAGCGGAACAGCAATTTTTTCATATATCAAGGTAAAAAATAAAAATAGATTGCTGTTCAATAGGACAATTGAACTAGCAGAAATGCAAATTAGTTTTGAAAATCAATCGAGCTTTTTCCGCAAAGAAAAGGTCCCTGAAGAAATACAAGATAATGGCGCTAGTCGGACTAAAAATAATCACACTATTGATGAAGATATAAAAGATATTATCTTGTCAAAATTGAGCAAGTTGGAAAAGGAAAACTTTTTCTTGGATCCAAATTGTAATCTACACCAGCTTTCAGAAAAATTAAAGACAAATTCGAAATATCTTTCACAGGTAATAAATCAAGAAAAAAAATCGAACTTCAACAACTACATCAATGAACTTCGAATAACCTATCTGCTATCAAAATTAGTCAAAGACAAAGAATTTAGAAACAGTAAACTGAGCTATATAGCCGCCTCAATAGGTTACAATAATCTTAATACATTCAATTCAGCTTTTAAAAAAAGACAAGGTATTCTTCCTTCCTATTTTATCAACAAGCTTAACGAAGAAGAGGATAGGTTAAAACCAAATTTTCAACAATCTTAACGATTAGGTTGAATGAAATAAAACAGAAGGTCAAATTTCTTTTTCCTTTGAAAACTACGTGAGTAAGCCGGTGATTTAACTATTTAATTGGTTTAAAAAAACAGCACCTGCGTATCCAACAAGGTGCTGTTTTGTGGTTAACTCAAATAAACTAACAAAATAATCGCTGCCGCAATTAGGTTTTGGTCAAAAATGAAACATCTTTTAAAAAACCATATTTTATGGACTGGATTACTAAACTTCTTTTTAAAATTAATCGAATACCTTGTTCGATTAGGAAAGGTAAAGGTCAAAACGACTTAAAATTCATGAATTTTTCCTTCATTCAATTTTATTAACCACTGAAGCAACCTCTAGCACTTTTTTGTATATTAAAATTGGTCCTTCATTCTGCGTAATGATATAAAGTTGTCCTCCCAAAACACTGTTCAAAGTACCAATGGCCTTAGCATCTCCATTTACAACAAAACCACTTTCTTGGGAAGGCACTACTTCAAAACCACCTTCTCCGTTTCCAAAAAGAACATGGCCATTCGAGGCATCATACCTGCCTATGAAAGTTTCATTACCAAAATCGTTACCTATCGCCAGCACATCTATATTACCATCACCATTAAAATCAGACAGATTAAACCCATTTATTGGAGCCACTTGCACTTTCAATGGCAATTCGGAAGATTTGAACCTCCCATTGCCCAAATTTTCCAAGTACAGACTTTTATCATTGTTACCCGTATCAATCCTTGAACCCAGAATTTCGGCCTCCGTGAACAAATCTTCCTTGGTCACTCTGGCAAATTCTTTATAGAGATTGAACTTTTTTCTAAACACGGGGCTCTGAGCATTCAAATCACCCCAAAAATTTACGGGAAAGGCCTCATAATCTTTGTCGTTCTTTTTGAAATAGGCAAACATTATAGGATCAATGCTACCATTTCCGTCAAAATCTTTGGCTATAACAGTGACCGGTCTTTGTTTTGAAGGTTGATACAGATTATTGGATCCAACATTGCCCACTAAAAAATCTACATCACCATCATTGTCAAAATCATTTGCAGATATACTTTCCCACCAGCCCAGGTCATTCTCGAGATCCGGGGCGTCAATCTTTTCGAATGAGATTTTATTGTTCTTAAATATCGTAACCGGCATGAACTCACCTACAACAACAAGATCTGGCAGATCATCCATATCGACATCCGCCCAAACAGCATCGGTTATCATTCCAATCTCCCTAAGTTCATCGCTATATTTTTCAGTAACATCGGTAAGTACCCCTTCTTCGTTTTTTAATAAATAACTACTATCCGGCAAGGGGTAGTTGGCTATAGCCGTTCTTCCTCCAACAAATAAATCGGTAAAACCGTCTTTGTCAAAATCCATCGCCTTTACCACCGAGCCATTGGAACGAACATCGGGAAGCTTGTCACTATCATTTATGAAATTGCCTTTCCCATCATTAATCATCAACCTGTCAGCATATTGATTACTGTTCTTTTCAAATTCGGCACTTCCAGAAACAAGGTATAAATCTAAATCGCCGTCATTCTCCAAATCGAACAAAGCCATTGACTCTTCTTCAAAAATCATATCTTCCTCAGCGTTAAAAAGTTTTATTTCGTTGAAGGTGCCATCATCCATCTGAAAGAACATGCTAGGCGAAAAAGTTGAAGAACTACCAACAATAAAGTCTTCAAGGCCATCGCCATTTATATCGCCTACAACCAAACAAGGACCATTCTGGGTAAGCTTATGAGGTAGAATACGCTGAATGTTGTAATCAACAATGTCTTTTTCTTGATGGACAAAATCAATAGATAATTCTTTTGATATTTCTTTAAAGATTGGTTCGATTTTCTTTGGTGCTAGCGGGAAGACAGGTTCTGTTTCGGCAGTAGTATCGGAATCGTCATAATTCAATGTCAAAGTCTGATTTGTCTTTACATCAAAAATTTTTTGAAACGTGCCATCTGGCCATAGTACTTCGACCGAATCGGCGAACTCATTATTGCCAAGACCAAAATGAACGACTTGTTCTACGGAAGACATATAGCCCCTTGTCAAATAATGCTCATAATATTGAAACTGATTTTCGCCATATCTTATAACTATTTTGGCACCAATACCCATTCGATTTGATTTAGGACCATTCAAGGATATTCTAAGAGATTGTGGAGATTCGGAATCGCCGCCAATCGTATTTTCAAAGACAAAGGCCTCATCATTAATATTGTTTACGACATAGTCTAAGTCACCATCCTTATCCAAATCAACGTATGCCGCACCATTGGAAAATGAAGGTATATCCAGTCCCCAATTGTTTCCCATATCTTGAAAAAGCCCATCCTCTGTATTTTTAAAAGCATAGTTCGGCACCTTGGCTACAGGAATGGAATCCAAGATCTTATAAGGACTTAAATACTGGCTTACACTCAATCTAAAATCTCCAAAGTCTTTATCCGTAATATCCCTGGGAAATCCATTGGTTATCAACAAATCTCGAAAACCGTCATTATCAACATCGGCGAACAAAGGTGACCAACTCCAATCCGTTCTTGAAACACCTGCTTGAAGGCCTATTTCGCTAAAGGGAATACCAGGCCCATTACCAACATGCAACATATTTCTACTATATTGATATTCATAGTCCCAACGTTCATTCAACACGTATTTAATATAGTTGTTCATACCAACCGTAGTCTTCATTCTATAATTGGTCTCCCCCAACATATCTAGGGTAACTATATCCAAGTAACCGTCATTATTATAGTCAGATATGTCACAACCCATAGAAAACTTACTTTGATGCTTTATAAAATCTTTGATGTCATTCGAAAATGTACCATCTCCATTATTAATATATAGCAAATCATTGGTCAGGTAGTCATTGCTTATATGGATATCGGGCCAGCCATCGTAATTCAAGTCGCCAATGGCTATGCCAAGCCCGAAACCTTCATATTTTATGCCGGCGGCCAAAGTAACATCGGTAAAGGTGCCGTCACCATTATTGTGGTATAAACGGTCATTACTTACGGCAGAGCCATCATTTACCTTTTTTCTATAGTTTGTAGGAAGTATATGTACCTGTTCATTGTTTAGTACATACAAGTCTAAGTAACCATCCTTATCATAATCGAAAAAAGCTGCACCCATACTGTTACCTTGTTCTGCAATTCCGTATGAAAGTGCAGATTCCTTAAATACAGGGGTTCCCTCTTCATTTAGACCTTGGTTGACGAACAGAAGATTGGCCCTTCTTTTTAAATCCGTTTCCCGTGCAGCACAAACATAGATATCTAGCCAGCCATCTTGGTTGATGTCGACCACCGTTGTTCCAGTACACCATTGGTCGGTCGCTTCAATACCAGCTTCAATAGAAACATCTTTAAAGTCGAACCCTCCTTTGTTTAGATACAATTTATTTGATACCTGATTTCCAGTAAAGAACAAATCCGGGAGTTTATCATTGTTAAAATCACCTACCGCAACACCGCCACCATTAAAGATATATTCTTCGGTCAGTATATTGGCACTATCGGTCTCGACAATACGATTATTAAAAGTTATATGGGTGGAAGTACTTGGCTTTTGTTTAAACAGTACTTGTTCTCTTTTGTCATTGCAGGAAAACAAGAAAATGGAAATTACAAAAACACTTGATATATAGGTCCTCATGAAGTTAAATAATACTAAAGAATAACTAATTTACAAATCAGTTTATTTTTGGCCCACAATTACAGAACTAGAATTTTTTAAACAAAACGGTGATAAGAAATTTCCTATCACCGTTTCTATCGTTTTATATTTTAGTCCCTCTAATTCTAATACGCAGGATCTTGGGTCAAGGTAGCTACGCCATCCTTGAAGGAACGATCAATAGCCTGAGTCGGAATTGGGAAATACTCATGTTTACCCTTGGTAAATGATTTTCCTGCCAGATATTGACGGTGTTGCGATTCACTGGCAATATATGCATTGAGTGTTTCGGCCGCAATTCCCCATCGCACCAGGTCCCAATATCTATGGCCTTCCATTGCAAACTCCAAACGGGTCTCAAAACGAACCGCCTTCCTAGCCATATCTTGATCGGTCCATGCAGTGTTGTATTGTGAAATCTCATAATTGGCCGCTGCTTCACCGTCTACAACCGTAAAATCGTTTCTATCCGTACCTTGAATTGCCCTTGGCACCCAACTATCTGGATTAGAGGCCCTTTCACGAATCATATTAACCAGTCCGCGGGCTGTTTCAAGACTTCCTATTTCTACTTCAACTTCTGCCAACCATAATATTATCATACCCAAACGCATGTAGCGATAGTTGTTAGCCGTAAGGTTGCCCCAACCTCCTATGCCAAATCCTTCGGGTTCGGCAACATGTTTTTTCGAAAAAAATGGTCCTGCATAAGACAAATCGCGAACAAAATCGGTCTGATATATCTTAAATCCTTTGTATAAAATTCCGGGGCGACCCACAGTGTGATCTAATCTGGGATCCAAGGTCGTAGTAACGACAGAAGTACCATCTGCATTAGTGTCAGGTGAAACATCGTTGGCATCGAATGTATCGAGTAACGGTAAACCATCTTCAGTTTGGTACGCATTGACCAAGTTTTGGGAAACTTGATAGAAACCACAACATCCCCACGGGTCTGTATATGGATGGGCAAGGCCCATACCCCTACTAGATGCCTGGTCGGCTGCGCTACTGACCGCATACTGAATCTCAAAGATTGATTCTGAATTATTTCTAGTTGCAATCAAGAAGTTATCTTCAAAATCATCTACCAAACTAAAAGGCCCATTATTTAAGATATCTTCCAACAAGGGTTTAGCCTCTTGCAACTTGGCCGTATTGGCCGAACCATCTTCGTTCCAGCCCTGATACATTTTTGACTTCGCCAAAAATGCCTTGGCGGCCCAGCTGGTCGGTCTACCTACTTCGGATTGTGTTTCGGGTAGCACGGCCATTGCCGCTTCAAAATCGGCCTCGATCAATGGCCAAATCTCACGGTCGTTAGGTATCAAGGTACTGTTTACATCGTTAATATCGAAAACCTCATCACTAATGTAAGGGGGCATCCTCCACATCTTACGGGCTTCCATATGAAAAACACCTCTTAAGAATCTGGCTTCGGCAATAATCTGAGCTTTTTCGGCATCACCTAGGCCTTCAACTGCATTTGCCGAGGTAATAACGTCGTTCGTTCTTGCGACTCCCTTGAAAAGTGACCTCCAACGGTTGTTAATATGCCCATTGAATGCTTGATAATCATATGCTTCTATAAAAGACTGTTCTGGCTGGTCACCTGCATCGGTTCCTTTTAGGGCATCATCCGAGGCCAAGTTAAAGGCCCAATTCTCAACGGTAACGTTCCAATCGGCCGTTCCGTCCAACCCAGAACCATCTATCATCGCATAGGCACCTATCAATAGACTTTTAACACCGTCAGGAGTCTGCAAGCTAGGCTGACCAAACTGGCCTTCGGGCTCGCGGGTCAAAAATTCATCATTACAACCGGTAATTAACATTACCAGTGCGATGAATATCGTTAAAACTGATTTGTTATTCTTCATTTTTACTATCATTTATGTTTGTTAATTTTCTTGAAATGAATGACACTATATCTAATCACATTTGGATAATAAAATATCGATTCACCTCATTCATGCAATTTCTTATTTAAAACTTACTCTTAAACCAAGGGTATAGGTTCTTGCGACCGGCATATAACCACCATCAAAACCAAGTGTGTCATCATCCCTGCCAGCCCCTTGAATCTCTGGGTTTAGACCCGTGTATTTGGTCCATGTGTGAAGGTTCTGGCCCTGCACATACAGCTGAAAGTTTGAAATGCCACCATTACCCAAAAGTTGTTGGGGAAAGGTATAGGTTAAAGAAACATTTTTCAACCTAAAGTAACTACCGTCTTCAATAAAATACGATGAAGGCCGGCTACTTATTTGATCGTTGGCATCCATTATAGGTACAGTCGCATTCGGATTGGCAGCTACCCAAGTACTGGGATCCGCTGTTGGGTTCGTAGGCTGCCAAGCGCCATATAATGCCCTCTTTGACCGGTTCCCTTGAAAGGTGTTAAAGTCGGCAAAGTATCGCACATAATTATAAATATCGTTACCCTGTGACCCGTTACCAAAAATGTTAAGTGCCAAATTCTTGTAGCTTAAATCCAAATTGATCCCATAGGTAAAATCAGGATGCGGACTACCAATTATGGTTCGGTCGTCATCATCGATTACACCGTCTCCGTTGATATCGGCAACCTTTAATTTTCCAGGAGCATTGTAGCTACCATAGGCAGGCCATGCATCTGCCTCGGCCTGCGACTGGAAGATACCGACTGTCTTGAATCCATAGAAAGATGAAATCGGAGTTCCTACTTCTGTAACAGTCAGTGAGGGAACCCGGGAACCATCACCAAAAAGACGGGTATCTGCATTTTCACTCAATTTATCAACCTCGTTGGTGTACTGCGACAGGTTAAAGCTAATGCCGTATCTCCAATCTTCCCCAACACTGTCATCCCAAGAAATGTTAAAATCAATACCTTTATTGGTCATCTGACCTACATTAAAGAAAGGTGCCGATGCATCTCCTGCGCTATAGGTAACCGGTGTTTGAAACAACATATCGGAAGTAACCCTATCCCAAACATCGAGATTGATGTTCAATCGACGATCTAGCATCAATAGGTCGACACCAAAGTTGTTCGAAGTCGTGGTCTCCCACTTGGCGTCAGGATTTCCAAAGCCCGAGGCGTCAAACCCAATCGTAGGGGCACTTGGAGAGCCATCGATCGGATATCCCGCATTGAAAATGTTCGAGCGATATGTGGTAAAGGCGTTGTAATCACCGATTTCTTGGTTACCGGTTTTACCCCAGCCATAACGTAATTTCAATTCATCGATCCAATCGACATTTTCCATGAATTTTTCATCGCTTACACGCCATCCCAAACTAAAAGCAGGGAAAACCGCACTTCTTGAAGCGGCCTGAAACCTTGAAGAAGCATCATTTCGTATGGTAAACTGCGCCAAATACTTGCCATCATAATCGTATTTGAACTGGCCAAATTGTGAAAACAATGTAAAATCCCTGAACGATGCGCCATCGTTACTTGACGTAGTGGCATCACCCAATCTTAAATACCTCAAAATGTCGGTGGTTTCAAATGCAAACTGATTTCTACTCGCATTGAAGAACTCTCCGTATGCTTGAATACTCTCGATACCCACATAGGCATTAAAATTATGTACATCATTAAAGGTTTTGTCATAGGTCAAGACCGTGTTCCACTGCCATTGGTATTCATAGGCATTCTCTGATGTAGAACCATTGATAAAGTTACCTTCGACATATTCAGGCTGGGGCCTGCGCAAATTGATTACCCTTGTGTTGGCGGCATCGATTCCAAAACTTGTTTTCAACTCTAAATTGTCCAAGATGTCATAGGCCGCATATACATTACCAAATACCCTGGATCGATATCTTCGATCATCTTGATCTCTATGAAGTACGGCATACGGGTTGAAGTTGTTTCCCAAGTTCGCCCCCCTACTTCCGGCAAAATTACCTGCAATATCATAAATTGGAAGCAACGGATGGTGTTTGTATGCGCCTGAGACGGTGTTTTGTTCTTCATCGTTATTAAAGCCTCCTTTTCGGTTATCAAAACTTACCGTTAAATTCTCGCCAATGGCCAGTCTATTGTTCAATGCCCTGAATTCGGTATTCGCACGAATCGAAGTTCTATTATACCCCACAAATTTAGTAATAGCATCCCATGAGAAGTGGTTTAAGGTAAAGGCATAACGTGCGCTTTCTGTTGCCCCCGACGCTGAAATCTGGTAATTTTGAATGGGTGCCGAACGCGTGGTTTCTTTCCACCAATTGGTATCGGCCGATCTCGTAATCGCATAAATATTTCCGTCCTCCAAAGCGTATAAGCTAGGATCAGCTGCCGGATCCCCTTCAAATGCCCCACTTGGGAATACATAATCAGGTATGGTAACTTCTCCGTTCGGGCCAAACGTATATTGCCCATGACCTGGATCCTTTCCGGCATAAAGGTCAGCCAAATAAAGATATTGACCTAGTTCTGCCGCATTAAGTGCCTCTACATCATTAGAGGCGGATTGTGTTCCGTAAAACGTCTCAAAACTGATGACGGGTTTACCCATCTTACCCTGTTTTGTGGTAATAATGATTACCCCGTTCGCTGCTCGGGATCCGTAAATCGAAGCTGCGGATGCGTCTTTCAGAACCTGCAACGACTCAATATCACCAGGGTTCAAGTTTGACTGCGAGCGCGAAGGCACCCCGTCTATAATATATAAGGGATCATTGTTACCAATTGTACCAAAACCACGAATACGTACGGTAGCCTCGCCACCAGGCGTTGCATCGTTTACAATACCGATACCCGCGGCCCTTCCCTGCAATTGTTGTGCAAAAGTAGTGGCTGGTACCGCCGTCAACTCTTCTGCATCAACTGTGGCCACCGAACCAGTAACGTCGCGTTTGGTCTGGGAACCATAACCCGTTACAACTACTTCATCGAGTGCCGCGGCATCCTCCTCCATGATCAGGTCTATTGTGGCCTGTCCATTTACGGGAACCTCGGCAGTTCTATAACCAATATAGCTAAAAACCAAGATTGCGTCGGATTCCACATTGTCCAATGTATAATTTCCGTCAAAATCGGTCTGGGTACCATTCGTTGTACCCTTTACAATAACATTGGCACCCGGTAAGGGGCCTGTTTCATCCGAAACGGTTCCGGATACAGTCTGTGCTTTTGCTAATCCAAAGCATAAAAATGCCCCTAAAAGCAAAGAACTTTTAAGCAATTTAATCTTCATAAAAAGTTGAGTTTTTAAGTTAGTTAATCCTAATATTCCCAAAAAGCAAGGTTCGCGTAAAATATCGAAAGTTTCATGATTACCGGTCTTGGCAACCAATTGCCCACGTTTTACATTTTGACTAGCTATTCAAGAATTTTGATAGTCCAAATTAAACTTATAGTATAGTAGATGGATGACAGACACGTTAAAAAACTCTAAAATTCATGAATTTTAGAGTTTAAAGTCAAGTCAAATTGTTTTCAGGGGAATATTAGAATCCTTTAAAATATTTGATGATAATCACAAAAAAACCACTGTTTTTTCTACAACGAGCAATTATTTTATGTCTTTTGATACGAATCTCATAGTAAGATTAAAAACTTACCAAACATTAAATCGCTTCTTCTAATCGTGGTTCAAATCTTAAAAACTAGGTTTGGTCTTTATTTATGAACCGTATATTACCAATGTTGATGGTTTTACGATTCAATAATGCCTTTGAACTCAGCCGGCCTGTATTCTTAATTGTACAGTCTTTACCAATGATAACGTCCATGAAGTTCAAGTTCCGTGGGGTTAACATTATTACAAAGATAAATCTAGGGCAATCAAGTACACTAAATACAACGACCTACACAGGCTTTATCTATGTTTTCGTGGCAGGACTTTCACGACTAAATAGTAAGGATGAAATGAAATTCTAAGAGAAAATGGGAAATAAACCTCTATCTTTTTGACTACCCTAACGATTTACTCGAACTCAAATTACTACCTAAAGCCAATACATTGGATATAAAAAAAGCGACCCGCCAAGGCGGGTCGCTTTTGTGGGCAATGAGGGGCTCGAACCCCCGACCCCCTCGGTGTAAACGAGGTGCTCTGAACCAACTGAGCTAATTGCCCTTAAAAAGGTGTGCAAATATAGAACAGTTTTAGATACTCCCAAAAGAAAAAAAGAAAAATCATACCACTTCGGCTACTACAAAAGTACTTCCTCCCACGAAAATAAAATCATCTTTTTCCGAACGTTTCAGAGCAGCTCTAAATGCTTTACCAACTGAAGGAAAAGCATCACCAATAAGTTTAAATTCTGCCGCCTTTTGTTTTAAAATGGTAACATCAAGCCCTCTCGGAATATTAGGTTTTGCGAAATAATAATTGGCGTTTTTAGGAAAAAGGGGTAGTATGGTGTCCAAGTTCTTATCTTTCACAAAACCTAAAACGATATGGAGTTTATCATACTCCTGTTTTTTAATTTGCTCCAAAACCAACGATAGCCCTTCACTATTATGCGCGGTATCACAGATTACTTTCGGACGATCTCGAAGTACCTGCCATCTGCCCATTAGTCCTGTATTCTCGACAACTTTTAAAAGGCCTGATTTGATTTCCTTTTCATGGACGTCAAAATTTTTTAGCTCTTTGACGGTTACAATGACTCCCTTGATATTTTTTTGTTGGTAATCCCCTAATAAGGATGTATCGAACCTATCTAAAACTTCTTTTTCGGCAAACACCAGTTTTGCGTCATTGTTCTTGGCAACCGATTCAAATATGGGGGCAACGGCGTTCTGGTATTCGCTGACTATGACAGGTATTCCCTTCTTGATAATTCCTGCTTTTTCCATTGCAATTTTTTGAAGTGTATCGCCCAAAAAATCAAGATGGTCCATACCTATATTCGTAATTAGGCAAACTTCGGGTACGATTATATTGGTAGAGTCCAAACGCCCTCCGAGACCAACTTCAATGACTGCAATATCAACTTTGCTCTCAGCATAATATTCGAAGGCCATACCTACTGTCATTTCAAAAAAAGACAACTTTTTCTCTTCAAAAAAAGATTTGTTGCGCGCAACGAAATCGACAACGAACTTTTTACCTACAGGTTTGCCATTGATTCGGATGCGTTCTCGAAAATCCTTCAAATGTGGTGAAGTATATAGCCCGACCTTATAACCGGCCTCTTGAAGAATGGAGGCCAACATATGACTGCTCGAACCTTTGCCATTGGTTCCGGCTACGTGGATGCTTTTAAACTTTGTTTCGGGATTTCCTAAGTGTTCCGAAAGCGCCTTGATATTGTCGAGCTTTCCGGTATAGGCAATTTTACCTTTTTGTTGGTACATTGGAAGTCTGGAGAACATCCAATCAAGCGTCGTTTCGTAGGTCACTCGCCCAGTTTGAAATTGACCACTACGAATCCTATCTGCTGGCTGGGCGCATTAGAATCAAGGTTCCATTTATGCATGAAGGCCGTTTTTTTGGCAGGGTCTAGAAGACAGGGTGCATTGTTGGTAGTTCCTTTGACCCCCGGTGTTGCACTAACGACATTACCGTTTCTATCTACGACGATTTTGACGACTACCCTTCCTGCTTCATTACATTCTTGCTGGACCTTGCCTTTACTTACCAACGACCGGCCATTGAGTCCATAACCACCCGTACCGCTACCCGAACCAGGACTACCATAATAACTTGTGGCATAGGGATCGCCATCGGGAGAGCCTTTATCACCTGCCCGGTCATCGTCGCCTTCACTACCCGAGGCACTTCCGTCCGATTTGTTCAGACCGCCCATCAACTCATCCAATTTTTTCTTTTTGGCCTCTTGTTCCTGTCTTTTTTTCTCTTCCGCCCTGCGTTGCTCTTCTGCCCTTCGTTCGGCTTCGGCCTTTGCTTTTTGGGCCTCTGCTTCTTTTTTGCGTTGGGCTTCCCTAGCAGCATCTTCTGCCTTTCTCTTGGCTTCTTGGGCTTGCTTTATTTTGATGGCCTCTTCATTCTCTTGGGTAAGCACTTTTTCAGAAGGAGCTTCCTTGACCACTGTTTCTTCCGGTTCTTCTTCCACTACTTCCTCCGCCGTTTCCTCGACTACCTCTTCTTGTTTGGTCGGTTCTACGGGCGGCGTATCCAAAGGTTCCGAACGGATTTTTTCTTTTGGCTGTACTTGACCACTACCGAAATCCGTCGTTCCGAAATTAATAGTGATTCCATTTTCGATGGGGGGATCCATATAAGTCAGGCCAATGTAGAATAAAACAAGCAGGAGTACACTTAACAATAACGTTGTTAGTGTAAAGGATTTTTTCTTGTGTCTCGTATCTAAGAACGACATGCGTTAATTGGGTCGCACTGCCAAGATAACCTTATAATTATTGCGGTTGGCAATATCCATGACGTTAACGGCCTCCTTGATCGCAACGCTTTCTTCGGCCCTCAGGATAATTGTCGGTTTGTCTTGACCTTCGAGTGCTTTTTTTAATTCAATTTCTATGTATTCTCCGTTTATTCTCTCGTTGTTCACAAAATACTGTAAGTTCTTGTCGATACTCACGGAAACATTCTGGGTATTGGTCGATTTACCCTTTGCCTTGGGCAACAACAAATCCAACGCATTGGGTGAGTTTGCCGTCAGCATGAAAAATATCAACAACAAAAAAACGATATCAGTCATCGACGACATACTGAAATCGGGACTTACTTTATTTCTTCCTTTCAATTTCATATTCCAGGATTAAAGCGGTTCGTTCAAGAGATCCAGGAATTCTACCGCATTTGCCTCCATTTTATGAACGACCTTGTCGGTACGGTTGACCAAATGGTTATAACCCATATAAGCGATAATACCAACGATCAATCCGGCGACCGTAGTCGTCATGGCCGTATAGATACCCGATGCCAAGGAGCCCATTTCGGCCTGGCCTCCACTTGTGGCCATTTCGTGAAACGCCAAAATCATGCCGATCACGGTTCCAAGGAAGCCGATCATCGGCGCCGCACCAGCCACCGTGGCTAAAATGCTAACGTTTTTCTCCAATTTATAGACCTCTAAAGTTCCCGCATTTTCAATTGCGGTATTGATATCATCTAATGGTTTTCCGATTCTCGACACTCCTTTTTCCGTCAATCGGGCGACAGGGGAATCGGTTTGCGCACACAGTATTTTGGCCGCCTCCAATTTACCGTTCGTCACATGGTCGCGAATTTGGTTCATAAAGTTACTGTCGATCTTAGAGGCTGCATTGACCGCCAACAAACGTTCAAAGTAGATATAAAGTGCAACGGCAAGCATAATGAACAATACGGAAATAATTAGGACACTTCCGGTGCCACCGCTAAAAATCAAATCCATTACCGAAAGGGTCTTTTCTTCAGATAGTACTTCGCCTGTGGTAGGGTCAGTGGCAAGGTCTTGCATCAAAAACATATAATTTCTCTTAGTTGATTTGCCCTTATAACGGTATTTTATCGATTAAATTATGCGTTCAACACTAAATTTCGCATTAATATAAAAGCAACCGCTCCACCAATAAATCCGAGGAACGCCAACCAGGCAATTTTCTTTAGATACCAAAAGAAGTCTATTTTTTCCATGCCCATGGCTACGACTCCCGCCGCCGAGCCTATTATCAACATACTGCCACCTGTTCCGGCCGAATAGGCAATAAAATGCCAAACCGGATCATCGATCGGCACAGAGAACATCCCCATACTGGCCGCGACCAAGGGCACATTGTCAATAACCGCAGATCCAACACCCAATATCAAGACTACTAGATCCGATACATGTTCCCCGATCGATTCAGTCCCTAACATAGGCATAGTTCGATCCAGACTTTCGGCAAAATGGAAAAGCAATCCCAAAGATTCCATAGCTGCAACCGCCATCAATATCCCTAAGAAAAATAGAATACTGGGCAGTTCAATTTTTGAAAGCGAGGCATGAACCGGACTATGGTGACCATGCGAATCGCTCTCACCGGGAACATCGACCGCATCGGAAATCGTGAACTTCGAATTACTATAAATCTCGGCAAAGGTCGCCACAACAGCCAATGAAAGCATCATGCCTACATACGGCGGCAAATGCGTAATCGTCTTGAATATCGGCACGAACACTATGGCGCCCAGGCCCAAGTACAACATTGTCGCCCCGAATCTCGATTTCGGCTCGTCCAAAGAATCCATATCACTTTCGATATTACCCTTAAAAGCCTTGTACCGGCTCGCAACCAACACGGGTACGACCATACAAACAATCGAGGGCAGCAGTACATGTTCTATCAATTGTAATGCGGTCACCTTATTGCCGATCCATAGCATCGTCGTTGTAACATCGCCTATGGGCGACCATGCCCCCCCTGCGTTGGCCGCAATAATAATCATCCCTGCAAACCAAAGCCGGGTATTTCTATCACTGATCACCTTTTGTAAAATCGTGACAAGTACGATAGTTGCGGTCAAATTATCTATTATGGCCGAAAGAATAAATGCCAATATTGAAAAAAGCCATAAAAGTCTACGCTTGCTCTTCGTTCGTATGAAACCTTTGATCGTGGCGAAACCGTCAAAATAGTCAATGATTTCCACTATTGTCATTGCCCCCAACAAAAAGACGAGAATCTCGGCCGTCTTACCCAGATGATGCAATAGCATTTCATCCAAATGGCTTGGCTCCAATTCTTTAAGGTCGGCATTGACCTCGAATACCGGCATATGGGCCAATGCAATAATTGCCCACAAAATAGCCATCATGGCCAAAGCTGGAATCAGCTTATCGATTTTCAGGTTATGCTCCATGGTTATTGCGAGATAACCCACAACAAATACAATGACAATGATGGTTTCCATGTTCAGTCGGTTTTAGTGGTCCGCTTGAAATATATCAAATATTCATCAAAAGAACCAAATCGTTAAATCAGTTGTTTCAGTGCAATTTCAAATCCGGTTCTGCTCAAATTGGTTTTCGAGGGATTCTGGCTAAAGATATTTAAAATTGCTTTTCTAATCGTATCGGAAGTGTCATTAAATATTAAATTATCATCAATCCCCACCCTTTTTTCCATAAAATAGGCAAAAACCCGGGCCATTCCACAATTTGAAATAAAATCGGGAATGAGGCTTACCCGTCCGTCCGTATATTCCATGATTGGACCAAAGAAAATTTCCTTATCGGCAAAGGGTACATTGGCACCACAAGAAACGACCTCGAGTCCCGTATCGATCATTTTGGCGATCTGTTCTTTGGTAATAAGCCGAGAAGCTGCGCAAGGCAGGAATATTTCTGTGGGAAGCGTCCAAATTCGCTCATTGATTTCCTCGAAAGGAATCATCAGGTCGGGATCGGCCATCAGGTTATTTCCTTTTTTATTGAGAAAGAACGATTGTATTTCCTCAAAAGAAAAACCTTCTTCCTTAATGACACCCCCGGCGCGATCGATGATACCCACGACCTTGGCACCCATTTGTGCCAAATAAAAGGCCGCTGCACCACCTACATTGCCGAAACCCTGTACGACGGCCCTTTTCCCCATAACATTTCCACCAAAAATATCGTAGTAATGTCGTACCGCTTCGGCGACACCGTAGCCGGTAATCATATCGGCCACTCTATATTTTCTTGAAATATCGGGCGAGTACTTCTTGCTTTCCAATGCCTTGATAACACCCAATCGAAGTTGTCCAATCCTGTTGATCTTATCGGCTTCGGTCGGTTTGAAGTGTCCATTGAAGACACCTTCTTGCGGATGCCACACCCCGGCATCTTCTGTTATGGGAATGACCTCATGGATCTCATCGACATTTAAATCGCCCCCGGTACCATAATAACTTTTCAACAAGGGTGCGACGGCATTGTACCACCTTTCTAAAACCCCTTTTTTTCGTGGATCGTTGGGATTGAAGTTGATGCCCGATTTGGCTCCGCCTATCGGTGGCCCGGACACGGTAAATTTCACCTCCATGGTCTTGGCCAACGAAAGCACTTCGTTCATATCAAGGCCTTCTCGCATTCGGGTACCACCGCCTGCCGCCCCGCCCCTCAGCGAATTTATAACCGCCCAACCTTCTGCCTCGGTTTCGGGATCTTTCCAATTGAAAACGATTTCAGGCTGTTTGTCCTCATATATCTTAAGTAACTCCTTCATCTTATTGATTTATTTAAAATTATGGATTATTCGCCCCCATGGGCGATTTAGCAAGTCTTGATTGTTGATTTTCATCCCCCTTGCGGGGTTAATGCTGTCTCATAATTTTTATATTAAATCAATTACCCTAAAGCTTGGCGAACAAATATAAAAATTTGGCATTGTTTAATCGATATCCGAAAAAGCAAAATCCTTTGAATTATTCTTAAAAGCGGATTAGATATTCTCCCGAATTTTCAAACATACCCTTATATTTGCACTGTCATTTACCAATTCCGTAATACTATGGATTTTACACTTTCCGAAGAACAATTAATGATCCAACAAGCCGCAAGGGATTTCGCCCAAAGCGAATTGCTTCCAGAAGTAATAGAAAGGGATAATGCCCAGCGTTTTCCCAAGGAGCAGATAAAAAAAATGGGGGAGCTCGGTTTTTTGGGAATGATGGTGGATCCAGAATATGGCGGAAGCGGATTGGATACAATTTCATACGTGTTGGTAATGGAAGAGCTATCCAAGATCGACGCCTCGGCTTCGGTCGTAGTTTCGGTCAATAATTCATTGGTATGCTGGGGATTGGAAACCTTTGGAAATGAAGTACAGAAAAAGAAGTATCTGACCCGTTTGGCAACCGGGGAGGTTATCGGTGCCTTTTGTTTATCGGAGCCCGAAGCAGGCAGCGATGCCACTTCACAAAGAACCACCGCTGTCGATATGGGCGACCATTATATTTTGAACGGTACAAAAAACTGGATAACCAATGGTAGTACGGCCGAAATATATCTTGTTATTGCCCAGACGGACAAGGAGAAAGGCCATAAAGGCATCAATGCGCTAATCGTGGAAAAGGGAATGGAAGGTTTTGAAATAGGTCCTAAGGAGGACAAATTAGGCATTCGCGGCAGCGATACGCACTCACTGAATTTCAACGATGTAAAAGTACCCAAGGAAAACCGGATCGGAGAGGATGGTTTTGGATTCAAATTTGCAATGAAAACCTTGGCCGGTGGGCGCATCGGTATTGCCGCCCAAGCTTTGGGAATTGCGGCCGGAGCCTATGAACTGGCCAAAAAATACGCGAAAGAAAGAAAGGCGTTCGGCACTGAAATCGCCAATCATCAAGCCATAGCCTTTAAACTGGCCGATATGCATACCCAAATAGAGGCGGCCCGACATTTGGTCTATAAGGCCGCGTGGGATAAAGACAATGGCTCGAACTATGACCTTTCAGGGGCGATGGCCAAGCTTTATGCATCGCAGGTAGCTATGGAAACGACAATTGAAGCAGTTCAAATCCACGGTGGAAATGGATACGTAAAAGATTATCACGTCGAGCGACTGATGCGCGATGCCAAGATTACCCAAATCTATGAGGGAACCTCGGAGATTCAAAAAATCGTTATTTCGAGAAGTATTTTAAGGGATTGATGCTGGATGTTGGATGCGAAAATGAAGTTTTTTTCGGCTTTCTACAAATAGTGTCACAGGTTTTGGGTGTTTTCTTCTATTCCAACTTCCTTTTTCGTATTTCATGTTTCATATCTCAATATTTCGCATTTCGAACCTCTCACTTCGTACTTCGTACTTCCCACCTCGTACCTCGAAATCTCGTTATCAATATCTCAAATAAAAGGGGTCGAAATTTCGAAATTCAAGATTTTTTAATGGTTTATTACAATCGTTGGGTTTTTTGTTGGATTATACCTAAAACAGCGTAAATAATTCAACAAAAATGATATTTTTATAGGCTCGGAATGCCCAAAATGGGCCTTGTAAGTAAAATGAATTGTATATGGTATTGAGGGAACAAGGATTGTATTTGCCGGAATTCGAACACGACAATTGCGGAGCGGGTTTTATCTGTAGCCTGAAAGGCGAAAAGTCTAATGACATCATTCATAAGGCTTTGGAAATATTAGATAAACTTGAACATCGCGGTGCGGTAAGTGCCGATGGTAAAACGGGTGATGGAGCGGGAATCTTAATCGATATCCCCCATGATTTTTTCAATCAGGTATGCAATTTTGAACTTCCGGATGCAGGTAACTATGCGGTAGGCAATATATTCATGCCCCAAAAAGAAAATCAACGACAGTTCTGCGTCAATATTTTCGAGGAAAATATCGAGAAGCAAGGGCTTCGACTTCTGGGGTGGCGCGACGTACCGGTCAACCGTACGGTCCCCGGCCGTATTGCTATGGAAACCGAGCCTTTTGTTAAGCAAATTTTCATTACCAAGGAAAATGACGAACAAGACGACTTCAATTTTAACCTGAAGTTGTACATAGCAAGAAAATTGACCGAACATGCGATAATAAATTCCAAATTATCCGAAAGCGGTTTTTTCTATGTCCCCAGTCTTTCAACCAAGATTATCATTTTTAAAGGGCTCCTGATGCCCAGGGATATTAGTCTTTACTACAAAGACTTAATGGATTCTAGGGTGGTTACCCGATTATCTCTGGTACACCAGCGCTTTTCGACCAACACTTTTCCTACTTGGGATCTGGCCCAACCCTTTCGGTATATGTGCCACAATGGCGAAATCAATACTTTAAGGGGCAATGTTTCTCGTATGAAATCAAGGGAGGGACTTTTGGAAAGTGGTTGGTTCGGTGATGAAATAAAGAACATACTCCCGATTATACTGCCCGGGAAATCGGATTCCGCCACTATGGACATGGTCGTAGAGCTTTTATTGATGACAGGTCGCTCACTTCCCGAGGTAATGATGATGTTGGTGCCTGAGGCATGGGAAAAAAATCCTGATATGTCAGAGGCCAAAAGGGCTTTTTACGAATACAATTCCTGCCTGATGGAACCATGGGACGGCCCTGCCTCCATACCCTTTACCGATGGCAATTACATCGGTGCAGTTTTGGACAGGAACGGTCTTCGCCCCTCTAGATACTCCGTGACCAAAGATGGTTATGTAGTTATGTCATCCGAAACGGGCGTATTGGATATTGCACCTGAGAACATCGAATTCCACGGCCGGTTGGAACCGGGCAAAATGTTCTTGGTAAACATGGAAGAGGGACGAATCGTCAACGACGAGGAAATCAAGGAAGAAATCGCTTCACGGCATCCTTATAAAAAATGGCTGGATGAAAATTTGGTTCATCTCAGGGATATACCTTACAACGATTGTCCCCTGTTTCTTGGTGAGGAATCCGTTGAAAAAAGAAAGTCGGTGTTCGGCTACACCTTGGAAGATATCAATACGATCATTCTACCGATGGCCCAATATGCCAAAGAGCCGATCGGTTCTATGGGTTCCGATACTCCGATCGCCGTGCTATCGCAGCGGCCACAGTTGATATACAATTATTTCAAGCAGCTTTTCGCACAGGTGACAAATCCGCCTTTAGACGGTATCCGCGAAGAGATGATTACCGATATCAGTCTGACCTTGGGTACGGATCAAAACATTTTTAATATAAGTGAATACCACTGTAGAAAATTGAAAATACAAAATCCAGTAATTTCAAAAGAAGATTTGGATAAAATCAAGAACTATGATTCGAGTCCGGATTACAAGGTAGTATCCATTCCGATTCTTTATGAAGTTGAAAAAGGGCATAATGGTTTGGAAGATGCCTTGGAGTCAATTTTGGACCAAGCCTCAAAAGCCATCGACGAAGGCGCCAATATCATCATACTTTCCGACAGAAATGTCAATAAAGATGATGCGCCGATTCCCGCATTGCTGGCCTGTTCCTATGTCAACAGTGGACTTCAACGTCTTGGAAAACGCTCAAAATTGAGCATCATCGTTGAATCCGCCGAGCCTAGGGAAGTGCACCACTTCTGTTTGTTGTTCGGTTTTGGCGCAAGCGCCATCAATCCGTATCTCGTCAACGAGATCATTGGCGAACAGATTGAGGAAAATGACATCACGGAATTCACGTTTGAAGAAGCCATTAAGAACTACAATAAGGCAATAGGCAAGGGTATTTTAAAGGTGATGAACAAAATCGGTATCTCTACGCTCAATTCGTACCGAGGTTCGCAGTTGTTCGAGTGTATTGGCATCAATACCAAAGTGGTCAACAAATATTTCCCCAATACTCCGACTAGAATACAGGGTATAGGGCTTTATCAGATTGAAAAGGAAATTTCCAAAAGGCACCAAAAAGCATTTGCCAAAAAAGAGGTCGCCGCAAATCTGGATTTGGAAATCGGCGGGGAATACCGCTGGAGGCGTGATGGCGAAAAACACATGTTCAATCCGCTTTCGGTCGCGAAATTGCAAAAGGCCGTTCGAGGTAATGAACCCGAAACCTATAAGGAATTTGCAGAAATGGTCAATAGGCAATCGAAGAACTTAATGACCATTCGCGGGCTGTTCGAGTTTTCGAACTATGACCCGATTCCTTTGGATGAAGTCGAACCGTGGACGGAAATCGTGAAGCGTTTCAAAACCGGGGCCATGTCGTATGGGTCCATCAGCAAAGAAGCTCATGAGAATTTGGCCATAGCCATGAACCGTATCGGAGGCAAGAGCAATTCGGGCGAGGGTGGCGAAGACGAAGAACGCTTTTATAAAAATGCCACTGGAGATTGGCGCAACAGTGCCATCAAACAAGTAGCCTCCGGGCGATTCGGGGTGACATCGAACTACCTGACGAACGCAAAAGAAATACAGATCAAAATGGCCCAGGGTGCAAAACCCGGTGAAGGTGGTCAATTGCCCGGCCCAAAAGTCAATCCTTCAATTGCCAAAACTAGAAATTCAACACCTTATGTCGGGTTGATCTCGCCGCCGCCGCATCACGATATCTATTCCATTGAAGATCTATCGCAATTGATCTATGATCTTAAATCGGCAAATAGAAAAGCCCGAATCAATGTAAAATTGGTATCCGAGGTGGGTGTAGGTACCGTTGCTGCCGGGGTTTCGAAAGCCAAGGCCGATGTTATACTGATCTCCGGTTCGGATGGTGGTACGGGAGCATCTCCATTAACTTCATTGAAGCATGCCGGCCTACCATGGGAATTGGGCATTGCCGAAGCCCAGCAGACTTTGGTCATGAACGATCTGCGAAATCGCATTGTTTTGGAATGTGACGGACAATTGAAAACAGGTCGGGATGTTGCGGTAGCTTGTCTTTTAGGAGCCGAAGAATTCGGTTTTGCTACGGCACCGCTAGTTGCATCGGGTTGCATCATGATGCGTGTTTGTCATTTGAACACTTGTCCTGTTGGTATTGCCACCCAAAACCCTGAACTGCGCAAAAAATTCGAAGGCAAGCCAGAGCATGTGGTCAACTATATGTACTTCGTGGCCCAAGAACTTCGTGAAATCATGGCTCAGTTAGGTTTCCGTACCGTTAACGAAATGGTAGGACAGGTTCAAAAATTGGACCGTAAAAAGGCCATAGACCATTACAAATCGGCCGGAATCGACTTGACTCCCATCTTGCACCAAATCGATGTGCCAAAAGGCACCAAATTTTACAATACGGAAAAACAGAAACACGATGTCGATAAATCAATTGAGTTTGAGATAATCGCCAAGGCAAATCCGTCATTGTTTAGAAAAGAAAAATTGAGTCTAGACTTTCCGATACACAATACAGATCGTGCGGTCGGGGCCATTATAAGCAACGAAATTTCAAAAGTATATGGTGCGCAAGGGCTACCCATCAATACACTTCGGTTGAATTTTACAGGCTCCGCAGGACAGAGCTTTGGTGCTTTTGCTACTCGTGGATTGACGTTGACCGTAAATGGAAATACCAATGACTACCTCGGAAAAGGACTGTCGGGAGCGAAATTGGTCATAAAAGTACCTGACGGATCGACCATTGTACCCGAAGAAAATATAATTACGGGCAATGTGACTCTATATGGTGCGACCGCAGGAAGGGCCTACATCAATGGTAAGGCGGGAGAGCGTTTCTGTGTTCGTAATTCCGGAGCCAAAACCGTCGTCGAAGGTATCGGCGACCACGGTTGCGAATATATGACGGGAGGTGTTGCCGTAATCTTGGGCGAAGTGGGAAGAAATTTTGGAGCAGGTATGAGCGGTGGTATTGCCTACGTCTATGACAAGAACAAGACCTTTGAGAAAAAATGTAATAAAGAGGCATTGAACCTTTTACCTGTCCAGGAAGCAGAGGATATCAAACAGCTTAAAGACCTGATCGAAAGTCATTATAATCATACGATGAGCCCTCTGGCCCAACGCATTCTTGAAAATTGGGAAAAATGTCTTCCGGATTTTGTAAAAGTTTTCCCGGAGGAATACCGTCAGGCACTTATTCGACTGGAACAAGAAAAATTGCAAACAATATAATATCGATACATGGGAAAGATTACCGGATTTTTGGAATTCGATAGAAAAGTGGAGCCTTACGCCCCGGTAGCGGAGCGTGTAAAAAATTATAAGGAGTTTACATTACCCTTAAAGGAAAAGGAACTTAAAGAACAAGGGGCACGCTGTATGGATTGTGGTATCCCTTTCTGCCATAGCGGATGCCCTTTAGGGAATTTGATTCCCGATTTTAACGATGCCGTGTATCGCGGTAAATGGGAAAAGGCGGCCGAAATTCTTCATGCCACCAACAACTTTCCCGAATTCACGGGAAGACTTTGCCCGGCACCCTGTGAGGAAGCCTGCGTACTTGGCATTAACGAAGATCCCGTCTCAATTGAGAACATCGAAAAAAATATCGTTGAAACGGCCTTTAAAAAAGGGTGGGTCGTCGCCAAACCCCCTGTAAATAGAACCGGCAAAAAAGTTGCTGTCGTGGGTTCTGGCCCTGCCGGACTGGCCGCAGCACAGCAATTGAACAGAGCGGGACATCTGGTCACAGTTTTTGAACGTGATGAAAAACCAGGCGGGTTGTTGCGATATGGGATTCCCGATTTTAAAATGGAAAAACATATTATCGACCGAAGATTGAAAATTTTAGAGGAAGAGGGTATTGAATTTAAATGTGGTGTCCATGTCGGTATCGATGTAAAAGCCGACAAATTAAAGAACGATTTTGATGCTGTAATCCTATCGGGAGGTGCTACGGTAAGAAGGCCACTTCCTATTGAAGGTGCTGATCTAAAGGGCGTGGTCCAAGCTATGGATTTTCTGGCCCAGAACAATAGGCGAGTAGACGGTATCAAAATCCTTGGCGAAGAAATAAAAGCCACCGATAAACATGTAATCGTAATCGGTGGAGGTGATACGGGGTCCGATTGTATCGGTACTTCTTTTCGCCATGGTGCAAAATCGGTTACCAATTTTGAAATCATGCCCATGGCCCCTGAAGGAAGGCCCGAAAACCAGCCTTGGCCATTTTGGCCCATGCGATTGCGAACCAGTTCTTCGCACAAAGAAGGAGCCGAAAGGGTATTCAGTATTTCCACCAAAAAATTCATAGGTGATGCTTCAGGAAATTTGACAGGTTTGGTTACCTCTGAAGTGGAATGGGTCACTGTTCCCGGGCAAAGACCCCAATTGAAAGAAGTTGAAGGAACCGAAAAAGAGTGGAAATGTGAATTGGCATTACTAGCATTAGGTTTTACCGGTTCTGAAATGACCATTGCCGAACAACTTGGCCTTGATATCGACTCTAGAACCAATATAAAAGCTTCGGAAATTGATTATAAAACAAACATTCCGGGAATTTTTGCTGCGGGTGATCAACGCCGAGGACAATCTTTGATTGTCTGGGCCATATCAGAAGGGAGGCAAGCGGCCCACCATATCGATAAATATCTTATGGGAGAATCTGCATTGCCTTTAAAAGGTGATGGAGATTTGCCAAGGATATAGGGAATGAGGAAATCAATCTTTAGTAGCCTTGCTCCCCCACCAGTCGTCGTTGGGTTTGAAATCTTCGGACAGAAACTCCATACGCTGGGCCTCTAGGGCCGGCCATCTTTCGTCAATAATTGTTTGACGTCGCTTGGCGGCAAGAACGGGGTCATATTCTGGGTCGGATTTCGGCATGTCGGCATTGACACTGGTCAACCAACCGAGAAGTTTTTCACTAAGTGTTTTGGCCACATCGGCATGTTCATCGATTACGTTGCGCTGTTCGCCAACATCGGCAGCCAGATTATAGAGTTCCTCAGTGCCATCTTCCCAATAATGGATGAGCTTCCAATTCTTTTCCCGAATGACCGAAGAAGGGTTACCCCCTTGGTTACCGTAATGTGGGTAGTGCCAAAACAAGGGCCGATCGACATCTATTTTCTTTCCTTCCAAAAGAGGTTTAAGACTAATGCCGTCCATATGCTGTTCAGGTAAAAGCTCGATTCCCGCCAAATCAAGTAGCGTGGGATAAAAATCGGCCCCAATGACCGGAAAATCGCTTTGAGAACCGGAGTCGTCCAACCAAGGTACTTTTATAAAATAAGGTTCTCGAATACCACCTTCCCATTGATAACCTTTTCCTCCTCTTAGTGGCAGGTTCGAGGTAGAAAATGCATCGCCCGAGGCGACTCCTCCATTATCCGAAGTAAAGACCACGATTGTGTTCTTCTCCAGACCAGTATCTTTCAAAGCTTGAAGTACTAGGCCCACGGCATCGTCCATACTCTCTACTAAACCAGCATAAATCGGATTATCCTGAACCTGTCTTATAGGCAGAACCCGTTCCATTTTGTATCCTTTCTCATTGATTCCCTGGGCCTCAGCCTTGTTTCGATACTTTTGCCATTTTTGTTGTGCGGTCTGAATAGGACCATGAACCGCATAGAACGAAAGAAAAGCAAAAAAAGCAGTATTCTTATGCTGTTTGATAAAATCTACTGTTTCTTTTGCCAACCGCATTGAAAGATTTTCCCCATCAATTTTATTCGGTAATTTTGGATTCTCCCAAGGAGAAAAATAGCCCCCAATAGGGCTCCCTTTTTCCCAACCTCCCTTGTTGATATCGAAACCGTGGTCTTCGGGATAGGATCCCTCATTACCTAAATGCCATTTTCCGGAGAAAAAAGTAGTGTAACCAGCAGCTTTCATGGCTTCGGCCAACGTCACATCATCTTTTGGCAAGTTATGCACATATTCTGCCGGAAGCAGTTTATCATGACGGTTATGTTTTCGCCACTCGGTACCAGAAGCAGCACCGATCCAATCGGTAATACCATGCCTTGCCGTAAATTTCCCTGTCATGATACTTGCCCGAGAGGGGCTACATACCCTACTTGCCGCATATCCTTGGGTGAACATCATACCTTCTTTGGCTATTCGATCAACATTAGGGGTTTCGTAGAATTCACTACCCGTCACGCTTAAATCGTGCAGACCAAGGTCATCGACCAAAATAAATACAATGTTCGGCTTTTTTTCAATTTGATCACTTTCCATTCGACAACCTGCAACAAGCAATAACCCTAAAAATAAAATTGTATAGAAATAAATGACTTTGAACATTTTATTCGCTTTGGAATAAAAATAGTAAAACCATGTTGATTTTTGGGTTTTATAAAAAGTGGGAGTTACCCTATGGCATAAAAACAAAAAAACGCCCCCTTGCGCTGTGCAGGGGGGCGTCGAGGAAGGCGGCGACCTACTCTCCCACCTTGTGTGGCAGTACCATCGGCGCTGACGGGCTTAACTTCCCTGTTCGGAATGGTAAGGGGTGGGCCCCGTCGCCAT